>NZ_JAIVCC010000012.1 GCF_020866905.1 Salinimicrobium sediminilitoris
TGCTCATATACTAAAAATAAGCAGCTCCTCCTATTTATACAAAAAAAAGGCTGCCTTTTCAGACAGCCTCTTTTTATTCGGTAAGTTCAAATATGCTATTCCATCTCTTCATTCAGAAGAATAGATTTCCCAAATCCCAGTTCCTCAAGGCGCTCTAATTGTGTCGCTGCATCTCCTACGATGAGGTAATACATCTTGTTTGGGTTCACGTATTTTTGAGCAAGCGCTTTAATTTCCGGTACCGTAATATTTCTCACTGTTTCTTCCTGCTGCAGTGCATAATCCTTAGGCTTATTGAAATTGCTTATCTCTCGAAGCATTTGCAGTTTTGAGCCGAGGGTTTCAAATTTCCGCGCATTACTTTTAATCATAAAGCCTTTTGTTACCTCCAGATCCTGTTCATTGAAATTTTCGGGATAATCTTCAAGAATTTCCTTTATTAGATCTACAGCTTCAAAAGTGATATTAGAACGCACTCCGCTTGAAATAAGGAAGGGACCGGTAATGGTGCTGCCGTCAAACCCGGAACGAATTCCATAGGTATAACCTTTACCTTCTCTAAGTTCCTGGGTGAGCTGTGAGGCAAAACTTCCACCTCCAAGCCTGTAGTTCATCACTGTAGCCGGGAAGAAATCCTCATCTGTTTCGGCTAAAGCAGGATAGCCAATATGTAAAACCGATTGCTTGGCCCCGGGAACATCATAAAAGTACACTTGGGATTCGGCCGGGGGAGTCACTTCAGCAAGATCTTCAAAAATGACATTTTTGACACTCCAATCTTCAGTAAGCTTTTCAACTTCAGCAATGGCCGCCTCCTGGTCAATATCTCCAACAATCAGGAAGGAGGCGAGGTCTGGGGACAAATTGTTATTGTAATAATTCTTAAGATCCTCGAGTGAGATCTGGGCTACAGATTCTTCGGTTCCAAGGTTATTGTGAGATAAAATATGATCTTTTCCATAAATGAGTTTCTTAAATTCATCTGAAGCGATGTTATTTGGAGAAGCTTTTTCCTGTTGAATGCGGCTTATTACCTGTTGTTTAACCAAAGAGAACTCCTCTTCATCCCATCTTGGTTCAAGAAGTATTTCCCTAACAAGATCCATGGTTTCGTCAAAATTCTTTGCCAGGGTGCTGCCGCTTATGATCATTTTTTCATCTGTAGCGTCTACACGAATATTTGCGCCTAAAAGTTCAATGGCTTCTTCGAGTTCCTGCGGAGTCCTGTTTTTGGTTCCTTTAGTAAGCAGGTTGGCCAAAAGGTTCGAAACTCCTATTTTGGAAGGATCTTCCAGTAACATTCCTCCTTTGATCTCGAGCATGAATTGCACAAGAGGGACTTCAGAATTCGTGATCCCGTAGATTTCAAGGCCTTTTTCAAGTTTTTCCTCCCAAATTTCAGGAACTTTTACTTGAGGGGAATCCCCATAAGGAGGTTCCACGGTGCGGTCAAAACTGGAAGGGGTTCTTTGGTAAGTCACTTCCTCTTCAAGATCGAATTCCTGCTCGGCTCCCATTACGATCTTCTCTTCTTCAACTTCAGCAGGTTTTGATCCCTCAAGGGCAAGCTCCACCTGTCCCTTCGGAACAAAGCTAGTGGCTACAAAAGGCTTATTCTGAATGTATTTTTTGTAGACCCTCATCACATCCTGCGGAGTAACTGCAAGGATGTATTCAATCTCCTTGTTAATCATATCGGGATCATTGGCAAAAATCTCATATTGTGCCAGCTGGAAACCTTTTCCAAGCACGCTTGAAAGGCTATTGTAAAAGGAGGTTTCCTGTCCCGCTTTGATTCGCTTTAGATCTTTTTCTGAGATTCCTACCTTTTCAAACTTTCTGAAGGTTTCTTCAATTGCCGATTGTACCTTGTCAAGATCCGTCCCGTCATAAGCCCTTACCTGTAACATGAATTGTCCTGCCAGTTCGGAGTTGTAGTTGTACATCCTAACATTGGGTGTCAATTTTTTATTTGCAACCAATTCTTTATAGAAAGGAGCATTCTTACCTTCAGCAAGGTAATTTGCCAGTACATCCAGTGCATATGAATCTTTATCGTAAGAAGGGACCGAAGGCCAGGCCATGGTCAATTCGGGCAGCCTCGCAAAGTTATCTTCAAAATATAATTTCTTTGTCTGCTCAAGATTTGCAGGTCTTTTGTCAAGATCTTTCACCTCCGGACCTCTTTCAATTTCTCCAAAATACTTCTCAACCCATTCTTTTGCCTGGTCTGTATCAAAGTCTCCGGCAATGGTTAGTACCACGTTATTAGGTACGTACCAGCGGTTAAAGAATTCCTTTACATCTGCAAGCGTAGCATTTTGCAGGTCTTCAAGAGATCCTATCACCTGCCAGTTATAAGGATGACCTTGTGGATAAAGATTTTTATCGATCACATACTGGGTGTGACCATAGGGCCGGTTATCGACAGCCTGTCTTTTCTCATTTTTCACTACCTGCTTTTCCTTGGCAAGTACAGGTTCTGTAACTGTATTTATGAAGTAACCAAGTTTATCGGCTTCTGCCCAGATCATTTTTTCAAGAGCGTCATTGGGAACCGTTTGAAAGTAATTTGTACGGTCACGACTGGTAGACCCGTTGGCCCCACTTCCCCCAATACGGGCGCTGAGTTTATCCAGACCACCTTTTCCAAGGTTTTCAGATTCCAGGAACAACAGGTGCTCAAAAAGGTGTGCAAAGCCTGTTCTTCCTTCCTTTTCGCGGGCAGAACCTACATGGCTGGTAAGAGCTACAGCAACTACAGGGTCAGATCGGTCTACATGAAAAATAACTTTTAACCCGTTATCGAGGGTGAAGGTTTCAAAGTCCACTTCAAAACCGGTAGCTTCAGCCGTTTGCTGTGCCAGGGCATTTCCGGTGAAAAGCGAAACCAGAAATGCAAGGAAATAAAATTTAAAAGATGTTCTCATTCAGAATCTATTCAGAATTAAATTATTAAATAGGTGACGTATGCGATATAGCAGGTAACAAAAACCGCGCCTTCCCACCGCTCCACTTTCCGGCCACGACCGGTGAAGACGAAGATAAAGAGCAATAGTCCTGTTAGGATATTAATCATAATATCGAAGAGAGAGTCGGGGTTGATGCCAAGAGGCACAATGGTTCCCGATATTCCCAGGATGAGGAAAATATTAAAGATGTTCGATCCAACTACGTTTCCTATCGCGATATCCACATTTTTCTTTCGCACTGCGATTATAGAAGTTGCCAGTTCGGGTAGGGAAGTTCCTATTGAAACTACCGTCAAACCAATAACCCTTTCAGAAAGACCGATTACTTCGGCTATACTAACGGCACTGGTCACAATTAGTCTTCCGCCAATTATTAGGCCTACTAATCCAAGGATAATAAAAAGCACAGCTTTCCCGGTGCTGTAATCCTTTGTCTCCATCTCTTCATCTGCGCCACCGCTTTTGGCAACAACTAGATTATAAACAAGAAAAATAAGGAAGAAAAGCAGGAGAATGATCCCGTCACTTCTGGATATAAAATTTTCGGCTGTACCGTCAAGTAAAACATCTGAAGCTACTACCAGCACACAAATAGCCGCAAGTAAGCTCAGCGGAATTTCGATCCAGGTAGTATTACTTTTTACGGTGAGGGGATAAATAAGGGCAGAAATACCAAGAATTCCCAGTACGTTGAAAATGTTACTTCCCAGTACATTTCCAAGGACCATGTCTGTACTGCCAGTAGTGGCGGCAAAGACATTCACCACCAGCTCGGGAGCCGATGTTCCAAAGGCAACAATAGTTAAACCTATAACAATGCTGGGCACACCCCATCGTGCAGCCAGACTTGAAGCAGCATCAACAAGAGCATTTGCTCCATATATAAGAGCGACAAACCCGCCCAGTAACAAAAGAATATTTACAAGCATAATAATTATTTAGTGGCGTAAGTTTTAATTTCACTATTGTCAACAAAGAATATGGAGTTTGCCATAAGGAGTTTACCATTCTGCCAAAATGCGCGGAATAATGGATTATCTACCAGGTAAATAAAACTTCCCTCTCCCATTGGCTCTACTCCAAATGTGAGGGAGTTTTTAATTTTTTCCTTTGCATTATTACCAACAAATCCAGCAACTATATTGGGAGAATCTTCAAGATATCCAACATTGTAGCCTTCGCTAAGTAAGCTGTAGCTATCATTACTAAGTTTGAGACTTAGATAATTGTCTTCATATCCAAAGGCCATGGGATGTGTTTTATCCATTTTGGTTTCAATAATACTGCCCGTAATAAGATCTTTAATTTCTTCTCTTTCTCGTTGAGCGTAAGGCACTAGATTCGGTTTTGAGATGGTGTCCTCTTCTTCTTTGTCGCTAAGCTTTAGATTAAAGTCCTCTTCTCCTGCAAATGTTTTTATGGCGCGACCTATGGCGATCACTTTACCACCTCCACGAACCCAGGAAGTAAGACGATCCAGACCTTTTTCATCAAATAGAACGGAATAGTTACCCGAGGGTAAAACTATTACATCCAGTTGTGAAAGATCAATATCACCAAAGTAACGGGTGTCGATGGAGGTAACAGGATAATTGAGGTCCTGTTCAAAAAAGTACCAAAGCTCCCCCTGATTAAGGGAAGAGGTGCCTTCTCCTCTTAAGAGACCAATTCGGGGTTTATTTATAACCTTCACCTGGGAGGAGCCAAGATCTGGTCCCGATGTTGAAAAACCTGTGGCAGCGGCGGTAAGCTCTCTTTCATATTTATTGGCCAAATCAACCAGTAGCTCATCAAAATTTTCAACCTTATTGTTATCGATCCTGTTTATGATGAGGCTTCCGGGAGCAAAATTCTTCCCTGAATTTTCTAAAGCTGTTTCAGTAAATCTTACCCTGATTCCTTCTTTTAGAAGTGCAGTTAGAAACCTTGCATCTTTCATGCTATTCCATTCGGTGATGTAAGCTGTAGCTGTATTAGAAGCCTGGTTAATAATTTCGGCTTCATCTTTTGACGTAAGGGTTGGGACAGAGGAGCCGGTGGAAATGGCCTCTAATCCATACGCGTATGGGAGGCTCCAGGCGGTAATATCATAAGTTAGAGAATCTGAAAGTTTTGCTGAAGGTTCAAAAAGAACTTTCACCATTCTACCTTTAGGTTGCGCAGTACTTACGACCAGCGTGTTCTCGTCTGCCTTAATCCTGCTGTTTTTCTTTTTAAGAGGATCATAACCTTTGATATTTCCCGGTTGTGCCATGGCATAGGAAATCTCGTGGCGATCCAGTAATTCCTTTAACAGGTCCAGCTTATCTTCATGTCCTGTAAGAACATAATTGACAGCCCCTTTTTCTGGATTATTGTAGAATTTGGCAAATTCAGAATTCAGCCTGTCCACATTTTGAGCAGCAATTTCTACTGTTGAGAGCCCGGTAGTGTGGTGATGCTCAATTCTGTCCACCAGGTTAAGTTCATAACCATGATCTGTTTGAATGGCGAGGCCTGTATGTCCCGCTTGTTCATAGGTCATTCCAATAGCACCCAAATACGTGGGATAAGTGTCGCCGTAGCTGGGGTAAAGAAGATCAAACCTCTCTTTCGTAAAATAAAGCCACCCTTGTTCATCGAAATAATTTGCATGATTCTTTCCGATTTCGGTTTGGAATTCCCTTTGAAAAGGAGTGATCACTTCATGCAAAGGTTCTGCTGCGGGAGCGAAATAATAGGGATCATTCCTGCCCTGTTCATGAAAATCCACATGGATGTGTGGTAACCAATCGTTGTATATATCTAAACGCTGGCGGGTTTCTGCCTGTGTTGCCCATGCCCAGTCGCGGTTAAGGTCGAACAGGTAGTGGCTGGGTCTTCCACCCGGCCATGGCTCGTTATGTTCCACAGCCATAGGTTCGGTATTATTAGGAGTAGATTTCACCTGCTTATACCAGTTTACATAGCGATCCCTGCCATCGGGATTTACTGCTGGGTCCATGATGATTACCAGATCCTTAAGCCATTCCTGCTTTTGAGTAATAAGCTCATAAAGAGTTTTCATTGCAGCCTCTGTGCTGGAAGTTTCATTTCCATGCACGTTATAACTTAACCAAACAATGCCTTTTTCGGCAGGTGAAGCATCAGTATTTGTACTTATACCTGCATTTTGAAGATGATTTTTTCGAATCTCCTCCAGGTTTTGCAGGTTTTCTGCCGAAGAAATTACGGCATAGGTGAGGGGTCTTCCTTCATAGGTTTCCCCGTATTTCTGAAATTTTACAAGTGGAGAATTTTCAGCCACATGTTCAAAATATTCAACCACTTTATGGTGGCGGGTGAAGCTGGTACCAAGAGGATAACCTAAAAATTCTTCAGGGGATTGCTGAGCAAATGCAAACTGAAAACTTACTAAAAGTGCAGTAAGTAAGACCGGTAATTTTCTCATAAGGGGAACTTTTCCATTTTGATTTAGGTCGTAAATATAAAACTTTATCTCTGTCAATATTTTTTTATTGATTTTACCACCACCACTCTTAATTGTATATTTGCCAAAACTCCTTTCAATGCAGAAACACTCTCTTTCGTATCGGGATACTAATTTTTTTACCCCCCTGGTGAACGACTATCTGGATCAAAAAGAGAATGTACAGCAGTTTTATGGTCTTTTTCCCACTCTTGAAAACTTCGGAAAACAGATCCTTTCCAAAAAAGATAATTACGACAATAATGGCGGAAACGAAAAACGTGCCGCTCTCGTAAAGATCCTGAAGGAGCAATACCAAAATCTTGAGCTTACGGAAGCTACTGCGGGAAATATTGAGCTATTAAATGATAGCACAACATTTACTGTTACCACCGGCCACCAGCTAAACCTTTTTACGGGCCCACTGTATTTCCTTTACAAGATCGTCACTGCAATTAACCTTGCTGCCGACCTTAAAAAGGAATATCCCGATTATAATTTTGTGCCGGTTTACTGGATGGCAACCGAAGATCATGATTTTGAAGAGATCAGTTTTTTTCATCTTCACGGAAAGAAATTTCAGTGGAATCCTCCACAGACTAAAAAGTCGGGAGGACCGGTTGGAGAACTGCCTACTGAGGGTTTAAATGATGTCTTTGAGCTTTTTTCAGCTGAAATTGGTAACAGCAAAAATGCGCAACAGCTGAAGGAATGGTTCCAAAAAGCCTATTTAGAGCACGACAATCTTGCCGATGCAACCCGTTATCTTGCAAATGAACTTTTTAAAGAGCAGGGACTTGTGATCCTTGATGCTCATCAACCTGGTTTAAAGAAGTTCTATAGCCCATATATTGAGCAGGAGCTTTTTGAGCAGGTTTCTTTTAAAACCGCTCAGCAAAAAACTGAAGCTTTAGAAAAAGAAGGGTACGGGGTACAGGTAAATCCTAGAGAAATAAACCTTTTTTACCTGAAAGAAGGGCTGCGGGAGCGGATCATTGAAAAGGACGGAAAATTCTTCGTGCATGAACAGGAGATCACCTGGAGCAGGGAAGAACTTCAGGAGTTGATCAAAGAACATCCGGAAAGATTTAGTCCCAATGTGCTTTTACGTCCTTTATATGAAGAAGTGATCCTGCCCAACCTGTGTTACATTGGGGGAGGTGGCGAGCTGGCTTATTGGTTCCAGCTAAAAGAGCTGTTTGAAAAGACAGATGTTACTTTTCCCATTCTCTTACTTCGGAATTCTGCTTTGCTTCAAACAGAAAAGCAGGACCAAAAAAGGCAAAAACTGAACATCACTTTACCCGAACTTTTCCTGAAGTCACACGAATTGATCAACAGGAAAGTCCGCCAGATTTCTAACATTGATATCGACTTTTCCCTTCAAAAAGAGCATTTAGTGCAACAATTCCAGGGAATGTACGAGCTGGCAGAAAAGACAGATAAAACATTTATAAACGCGGTAAAAGCCCAGGAGGTAAAACAATTAAAAGGCCTTGACCACCTGGAAAAACGATTATTAAAAGCGCAGAAGAGAAAACTGGAAGATGAGGTTTCCCGAATCGCTGCCTTGCAGCAGGATTTGTTCCCCGGGCAGGGGCTACAGGAACGACATCATAATTTCTCTGAGTTTTACCTGGAATACGGTGATACTCTTATACCAAATCTCCTGCAGTCTTTAAGGCCACTAGAATTAAAATTTGATATTCTTTCGTTATGACGAAAATGCATAAAATAGACATCGACCTGGTTGAAATGACCCTCGATGTAATGAAATATACGGTTGACCGTATCTCTAATGTCACGCCCGAACTGGGTGCTCCTAAAAGAGAGGAGGAGTTACTGGAAATGGTTGGGGAGACAATCACCCCTAAAGGAATTGGAGGAGAAGTAGCTTTTAAAATGTTCAGGGATATTCTGGTGAAGGCTACAGTGCCTATCGATCACCCCCGCCACCTCGCTTTTGTGCCCGCAGCGCCTACCAGGGCGGCCATCATGTTTGACCTTGTAACTTCGGCGTCAAGTATCCACGGTGCTTACTGGATGGAAGGTGCCGGCGGAATTTTCTGTGAAAATCAGGCAATGAAATGGCTGGTTTCCCTTACAGGGTTGCCAAAGGGATCTTTTGGAGTATTCACCAGTGGAGGTACGGCCGCAAATCTCTCGGGGATGGTGACAGCACGGGAGGCCTGGAGAAAGAAAGATTCCGGGAATATTGGAGTTAAGGCTTTACTGCTCACCTCCAATGGTGCGCATTCGTCCATACAGGCTATGGCAAAAGTAATGGATGCCGATGTGGTGATGATCGACTGCCCAGATGAAAATCTGAGGGGAAATAGCTTACAATCGGCTATTGACGAGCTGGAAGAAAAGGACCGAAAAAGACTTTTTGCAGTGGTAGCTACCGGCGGGACTACAAATGCCGGGATCATAGATGAACTCGATTCAATCGCAGATGTTTGCGAAAAAGAAGATCTTTGGTTTCACGTAGATGCTGCATACGGTGGCGGCGCCCTTGCTGCACCTTCTGTACGTCATCTTTTTAATGGAATTGAAAGAGCAGACAGTATTACAATTGATCCTCATAAATGGCTTTTTTCGCCCTATGACTGTGGTGCAGTGATATATAAGGATATGGAACTTGCAGCCGAAGCGCATTCTCAAAAAGGTTCTTACCTGGAGATATTTAAGGATGAAGGAGCCCAGGGATTCAACCCGGCAGATTACCAGATTCAGCTTACCAGAAGGATTCGTGGGATGCCTTTATGGTTCTCCCTGGCAATGCACGGAACAGACAAGTACACCAATGCCATAGAAAAGGGAATTAAGCTTGCTAAGATCGCTGCAAAGAAGATCGAAGAAGATGAGAACCTGGAACTGGTGCGGCCGGCAAGTCTTTCTGTTGTGCTTTTCCGAAGAAAAGGCTGGACCCCCGATGATTATCGAGATTGGACCTACCGCAACCACAAAAACGGAATTGCCCTGGTAACACCCACGAAATGGAAGGGAGAAGACGGTTATGAAACCATTTCCCGTTTCTGTTTCATCAATCCTGAAACTACCGAAAAAGATATCGATATTATTCTGGAAACAATGAAATAAATTTGGATTTGAAGATTTGAGGATTGGTTGATTTGAAGATGAATTTCCTTTTTCAGGCTCTTTATTCTCTGCGGAAATCTGCGTGATCTGCGGGAAAGGAAAGTTTGAGAATTCGGGAATTTAAAGATTTGGAGATATTGGTGTTCTAGCGGCCTCTGCGGAAATTCTTTGCGCGCTCTGCGAGAAAAATCACTTCGGATACACGGATCCTTTTTTATTCTCTGCGGAAATCTGCGTGATCTGCGGGAAAGGAAAGTTTGAGAATTCGAGAATTTGAGAATTCAGGATTTGGGTGATTTAGCGGCCTCTGCGCGCTCTGCGAGAAATTTTAATCTCAAGTCCAACATCTCATATCTCACATCTCACATCTCGCATCTCAGGAGCCTACCTCCACGTTCTCTCCAATCTCAACTGTAGAACCTTCAGTAAGGATCACCGAGCGTGGGGTTTGTTCGTTGAGGAGGTTAAAAGCAGGATCGAATTGCCGGGAGAAATCTACATCAACAGCATACTCCTCCACGGTGTAAAGATGCCAGTCCACATGATCCAACTGGTATTCGAAGGTTTTTTCTCCTGCCATGAGATATCCGTAAGGTCGATCCAGAAGAAAAGCAGCTTCGGTATTTTTGTCGTATGGAGCGGCGAGGTGACTACTTCTCACCTGGAAATTCTGGTTCATTTTATTGTATTGCCAGGAATACTTTACCACTAAAGATTCTTCCGTTTCCTTAATAGTTCCTGTAGCCTGGAGAGAGGTGTAGTTGGTTTTGAAGATGGTATTGGTCAAAGCTGCGGCCCCTGGCCGGTCAAAGATCCTTTTAATAACTACCACTCCTTTTCTCCATTTGGCACCGTCAAATCGCTTCGCATAAATTTGCAGATCAATTTCTTCAAAATCCTTAAGCAAGGGTAACTTTACACCGCTAACCTTCAGTTTTTGCACCTGAAATCCTACCAGACTTATAAGGCATTCTCCATTGTAGAAATCAAGTTTTGTATGATCTGGCAGATATTTTTCAACGACTTCAGCAGAAATAGTGTAAGTAATTAATGCAACTTTTCTGAATTCAGAAGAAATGGAGAGTTTCATGCTGGGATGTAATAGGATTCTTTCAAAAATATTAAAAGCATGAGAATCAGCCGTGAGGTTTGGGAAAAGTTTAAAAAAGCTAACCTCTCAAAAATGCCATTTTTATGACTCTTTTTTTCTGGTTGGCTACAGCAGAAATGGTGGAATTAATCTATTTCGAATTCCAGCCTCATAGTGACAGAAGCTGTTTTCTTTTTATCGGCTGTGTTATAGGCGCCGCCCCAGGTAAAATCTTCCCCACTGTTCTGTCCAATGATCTGGAAGACTCCGAGATCGGCACTTCTAAGGGAGCCCAGATCACTCCCGCTGTTCTCGGCTATTTTTTCGGCTCTTAGCCGTGCATCTTCTGTTGCTGCAGAGATCATTTGGATCTTCAGGTCAGATAATTTTGTGTAGTAATAGCGCGGCGGCGTGGAATTGAGTTGTACCCCTTTTTGCAAAAGTTCGGTTATTTCCCGCGATACCTGTTCGACCTTGGGAACATCTTTAGATTCGATCTTTACGGTTTGCTGCAGTAGATATCCTTTAAAAATATTACCTACGTAATTTCCATCCTGGTATTGAGCTTCGGTTTGTTCAATCGTCTGCACCGAATTGAAAACAAAGTTATCCTCCTCGATCCCTTTAGAGACCAAATATTCTTTTACGGTTTCCTTGTCTTCATTAAGCCTTTCAAAAGCCGTTTGCAGCTCCAGGTTCATTTGAGAAAAAGTTCCTTCCCACACAATAAGGTCTGAGGTAAAATCTTCACTTCCAGACCCGGTGACCGAGATAACTCCCGGCGGAGTTGCTCTTTTGACGTAAGAACTACCCAGAATATAAGCAGCCAGTACAATGGCAGCAGAAAAAACAATAGCAGCAATGTGTTTCATAGAGCCAAATGTGAAAGAGAAATTTATTTAAAGATATAAAATAAGTGTATGCAGGGTCTAATTTTACCTCAAATTCCTATTTTTGCGCATGCACAACAACGTCCTCATATTAGATTTTGGTTCGCAATACACCCAGTTGATCGCCCGCAGGGTTAGAGAACTGAATATTTACTGCGAAATCCACCCTTTCAATAAGATTCCTACAGATCTTTCAACTTTTAAAGCGGTAATTCTTTCGGGAAGTCCTTTTTCGGTTAGAGCAGAAGACGCTCCTCATCCCGATCTTTCCAAGATTAGGAAGAAGTTACCAATTCTTGCGGTATGTTACGGCGCCCAGTATCTCGCTCATTTTAACGGCGGAAAAGTGGAAGCTTCAGAAATAAGGGAATACGGTCGCGCAAACCTTTCGGTGATCAAAGACAACGAAGGTTTGTTTGAAGATATTACTGAAAATTCCCAGGTTTGGATGAGCCATAGCGATACCATCAAGGAATTACCTGAAAACGGAATTCGCCTCGCCAGTACGCCAGATGTGCTGAATGCCGCTTATCGTATTGATGGTGAGGAGACTTACGCTATTCAATTCCATCCGGAAGTTTATCACTCCACAGATGGAAAGCAACTGCTCGAGAACTTCCTGGTAAAGATCGCTAAAGTAGCCCAGGAATGGACTCCCGAAGCTTTTGTAGATATGACCGTAGATGACCTTAAAAAGCAAATTGGAGATGATAAAGTAGTGCTGGGACTTAGCGGTGGGGTAGATTCTACCGTTGCTGCTGTTCTTCTTCACAAAGCCATTGGTAAAAATCTTTACTGCATTTTCGTAAACAATGGGCTTCTTAGAAAAGATGAGTTTGAAAGTGTACTGGACCAGTATAAGCACATGGGGCTTAACGTAAGAGGGGTAGATGCTTCGGCACGTTTTTTGGAAGCTCTGGCAGGTATCTCCGATCCTGAAGGAAAACGAAAGGCGATAGGAAAAACTTTTATTGATGTATTTGATGATGAGGCTCATCGTATCCAGGATGTGAAATTTCTTGCGCAGGGAACGATTTATCCCGACGTTATTGAATCTGTTTCTGTGAACGGTCCTTCGGTCACCATAAAATCTCACCACAACGTGGGAGGTTTACCGGCTTATATGAGGCTAAAGGTAGTTGAGCCGCTTCGAATGTTATTTAAAGATGAGGTGAGGCGAGTTGGAGCAGAGCTGGAAATTGACAAAGAATTATTAGGTAGGCATCCTTTCCCGGGTCCAGGATTAGCAATTAGGATACTTGGGGATATCACCCCCGAGAAAGTTCGTATTTTACAGGAGGTAGATGCCATCTTTATAAATGGACTTAAAGAATGGATGTTATACGACAAGGTATGGCAGGCAGGTGCTATCCTTTTGCCGGTTAATTCGGTAGGGGTAATGGGAGATGAAAGAACCTATGAGAAAGTTGTTGCCTTGCGTGCAGTTGAATCCACAGATGGAATGACGGCAGACTGGGTGAACCTGCCTTACGACTTTTTACAAAAAACATCTAACACAATAATAAACAGAGTGAAAGGCGTTAATAGGGTAGTGTATGACATAAGCTCCAAACCACCCGCCACTATTGAGTGGGAATAAAAAAAGATCTATGAAACAAATTGCAGTTTTTTTCCTGTTTTTTCAAATGTTTGCCGTTCAGGCTTTTGCACAGCAGTACAAATACCACATAGTTAAGAAAGGAGAAACTACACAGGAGATTGCCCGGCAATACAATATTTCTGAAGAAACCCTTTTTAAATACAACCCCGATGCCCGCCGCGGAATAACTCCGGAAGGGAAGTTGGTAGTGCCTGTTAATTCAGGGTCAGTAGAAAATGTTCAGACTTCAGGAGGAGACGATCAACAATTTGAAATTCATCGGGTAAAAAGGAAAGAAACCCTGTTTAGCCTGTCTCAGCAGTACAACGTAAGTATTGAGGACATCAAAAAGTATAATAAGCATCTTTATTCCAGTGAACTTCGCAGGGGAGAACGCATCAGGATCCCAAAACAATCCGCTAAAGTTGAGGTCCAAACCAGCCCACCGCCACGTTCTAATCCATTAGACCTTAGTGTCAAGGAGCATGTGGTGCTTCCGCAGGAAACCCTCTACGGTATTTCCCGGAAATACAATATCACCATTGCCGATCTACAAAGGTTAAATCCAAGCATGGAGAACCTGCAGCCTGGTATGGTGATCAAGATTCGTAATGGGGATGTGGAGAAAGTTGTGGATGTAGAAGGCAACCTCTTTAAATATTACCAGGTACAGCCGCAGGAAACTTTGTTTAGTCTTACGCGTCGCTTCGGAATTAGCCGGGATTCCCTTGAATCATTGAATCCTGCATTAACCGATGGTTTAAAATCGGGCATGGTTTTACGAATTCCCAACATTGAGCTTGCTGAAGGAGTAGGGGAATATGTTGTTGAAGAATACGTGAACCTGGAGCGCAAGATCAATAACTATGAGACTAAAAAGCTGGTGGTGATGTTGCCATTCAATAAGAACAAGCTTGTAGTAAACGATACTTCCAACAATTTTCCTGAAAGGATCAAGAAAGACCAGGTAATGCAACTTTCACTGGATTTTTACAGCGGGGTACTTATGGCTATTGATTCTGCCAAGGCAAAGGGAATTTCTTCAAATGTTACTTTTTTGGATACCGAAGGGAATCCGGGGAAGGTAAACGTGCTTTTAAATACTCATAACTTCAATGACGTAGATGCCGTAATTGGACCTCTTTTGCAATCTACGGTAGAAACCGTTGCACGTTCAATGGAAAACCGGAATATTCCTGTGATCTCTCCCCTTACCAAAAGAGAGACTGCCTCTCTTAATAATTTTCTGCAGGCACGTCCTACAGATGAAATGCTGAGTGAGGCCATGATCACTTATATTTCAGAACATTCTGCAGGTAAGAACCTGATCATTATTGCCGATGGAAGTGCTTCTGAAAAAAGGAGAAGACTTTCTTCTGCCTTTCCTTCAGCACGGGTCATCACTCCTTCAGAAGGTGGATATCTCAATCAGGGACAGGTGGCAGGAGCTTTAGATAAGACCAGACCCAATTGGGTTATACTGGAATCCAGTAAGATTGGTGTATTGAGCAATGCGACCTCATACCTCAACTCCCTGGCCGATAGTTATAAGATCACACTTTTGACCACCGACAGAAATAAATCTTTTGAAAGTGATAATATTTCCAACAATCACCTGGGAAAATTGAACTTCCATTATCCATCGATTGACCGCGCCTTTGATCCCGAAAAGAACCGGAATTTCATTAAAAAGTATATTGAGAAATACGGCGTTACGCCTTCAGCAGCTGCGGTAAGAGGTTTTGACGTAACTTATGATGTACTGCTAAGGCTGGCATCTGCCGGGAATCTTTATGAGTCGATCAAAAAAGATGGAACTACACAATACGTTGAGAATAAATTTAATTACGAGCAAAGGCCAAATGGGGGGTACATCAACAATTCGGTTTATATTCTTGCCTACGACCGCAACCTTAATTTAAATGTAGTGCGGTAATGACTTCAAAAGTGACATATTTAGGGGAGCTTAGGACCAAATGTGAACATGTGCAAAGCAAAAGCAGTTTCATTACAGATGCGCCCATTGATAATCAGGGAAAAGGGGAAGCCTTTTCTCCAACAGATACTGTCGCCACGGCCCTGGGTAGTTGTATGTTTACGATCATGGGGATCAAGGCCCGGGAACTGGGAATAAATATTGAAGGCGCTACTGCCGGAATAACTAAAAGTATGGCTGCAGACCCACGGAGAATAGCAGGCATAGAAGTTGTGCTAACATTCCCGGCTTCCTATGACGGGAAGCACAGGAAGATCCTTGAGCGGGCAGCAAAGACCTGTCCCGTTCTCTACAGTTTACACCCCGATATTGTTCTGGATATTAGTTTTCACTATAAGCATGAAAAAAAAGATTTTTAACGGTCTCCTATTCCTGTTGATTTCCTTTGGGTTACAGGCTCAAATGGAAGAGGAGAGATTGAAATGGGGAGCAAATTCCCTTACCTGGGAAAATTTCAAAGCCACGCCAGATCCAAATAGTCCCTTCACTGCCAATACAAGCTCGGGAATCTCTTATTCCTGGTCCCTCAAAAGTTCTGTTTTAGGAAAAGAATATAATTATGAAGTGCATTCTTTTTTTAATCCTAAAGAATCCTGGGTCAAAAATAGCGGCTCAATCCACCTTTTAGCTCATGAGCAGTTGCATTTTGATATTACAGAACTTCACGCACGAAAGTTGCGTAAAGCTCTTTCAGAATTCGATTTTAAGAAAACCAGGGAAGTAAAGCCTGCTTTGCAGGCTATTTATCAAAAAGTAGAAATAGAACGGGCTTCTATGCAGAATAAATTCGATCTTGAAACCAAACACAGCATGGAAGAAGGCGCCCAGCTTGAGTGGCAGGAGTATATTAAAAAAGAACTGGAAAAGCTGGAAGACTTTTCTTCCTAAAGATTAGCAACTTCTGCTTTAGCTTCATTGAATTCCGATAGCATGTCTTGCAGGATCTTTGCTGCAGGTTTGATATCGTGGATCAAGCCCGAAATTTGGCCAATTTCCAATTCCCCTTCTTCCAGATCCCCTTTAAACATTCCTTTTTTAGCTCTTGCTCTTCCCAGGAGCTCTATTAATTGATCTTTGGTAGGATTTTTAGAATAGAGTTCGGTTACCTGCTCAAAAAAGTGATTTTTAAGCAGTCTTACCGGAGCCAGTTCTTTTAGAGTGAGCACAGTATCCCCTTCTTTGGCTTTCACAACCATTTCCTTAAAATGGGGATGAGAAGAAGCTTCGTTACTTGCAACAAATCTGCTTCCTACCTGTACCGCATCTGCTCCCAGGACCATAGCGGCAAGCATTCCACGACCGGTAGCGATTCCGCCGGCGGCTATTAATGGGATCTTGATCTGTTCCTTAACCATTGGGATGAGGGTAAAGGTGGTAGTTTCATCTCTTCCATTATGACCACCGGCCTCAAAACCTTCGGCAACAACTGCATCGACTCCGGCGGCTTCAGCCTTGAGAGCAAATTTTACGCTGCTCACCACATGCACTACTTTTATACCTTTTTCCTGAAGATAGGAGGTCCAGGTTTTAGGATTTCCCGCCGAGGTAAAGACAATTGGCACCTTCTCTTCAATGATGATCTCCATGATCTGTTCCAGATTTGGATATAGCATGGGGACATTTACGGCAAAAGGAAAGGAAGTTGCTTTTTTACATTTTTGGATATGCTCCCGCAGCACTTCGGGATACATTGAGCCCGCACCAATTATACCCAGTCCTCCTTCGTTGCTCACGGCACTGGCCAGTTTCCAGCCACTTGCCCAGATCATTCCCGCCTGGATTATTGGATATTTTATGTTAAAAAGCTGCGTAATTCTATTGTTGGTCATATTTGGAGATTATAACCCTTTCAGGGTTTGAAGCCCGGAAAGGGTTGAGAAAGTTCTTTCGCGAATTTAAGAAATAACTCCCGATCCTATTAGCTCATCATCAAGATGCCAGGCAACAAATTGCCCTTCTGTAATAGAAGCCTGGGGCTCCTCAAAAACTATATAAAGACCACTGCCGGTTTGATGAAGGGTGGCTTTCTGTAAAGGCTGGCGATATCGAATTCGGGCGAGTACCTGCATCTCCTGGTCTTCCTTCAGTTTTAAATCCTCACGTACCCAATGGGTTTCGTCAGGCGAGACAAAGAGCGCACGCCGGTAAATTCCCGGGTGGTCTTTTCCCTGTCCTGTATAAATGACATTTTGCTCCACATCTGTCTCGATCACAAAAAGAGGTTCTGGTGTACCTCCAACTGCAAGTCCTTTGCGTTGGCCTTTAGTGAAATAATGGGCCCCCTGGTGCTCCCCAACTTTTTTTCCTTCTGAAGGAGAATAGGTATATTTTTTCGATAAGTATTCCAGTTCCTCTTGTTTATTCCTGAATTCCCGTGCTTCAGGTTTGTACTTTGCCTCGGAAGCCGAAACCTCCACAATATCTCCCTCCTTAGGCTGAAGCTTTTGCTGAAGAAATTCGGGAAGCCGAACTTTTCCTATAAAACAAAGTCCCTGGGAATCTTTTTTTTCCGCAGTAATGAGGTCTTGCCCGGCAGCTATTTGTCGCACTTCACTTTTTTGAAGCTCCCCAATGGGAAAAAGAGTTTTTGCCAGTTGTTCCTGAGAGAGCTGGCAAAGAAAGTATGACTGATCTTTATTTTTGTCTTTTCCTGAAAGGAGGCGATAAACGGGTTCACCATTTACAGTGATTTTTCCTTTGCGGCAGTAATGACCGGTTGCTACAAAATCGGCACCCAAAGATAGGGCGATCTTCATGAACACGTCGAATTTTATTTCGCGGTTACAGAGAACATCCGGATTGGGAGTACGGCCGCGTTCGTATTCATTAAACATGTAATCCACGATTCGCTCCTTGTATTCGGTACTAAGGTCTACAGTCTGGAAGGGAATTCCCAGTTTATCGGCTACAAGCATGGCATCGTTTGAATCATCAAGCCAGGGGCATTCTTTAGAAATTGTTACCCCTTCATCGTGCCAGTTCTTCATAAAAAGCCCAATTACTTCATAACCCTGCTCTTTTAAAAGATAGGCTGCCACACTGGAATCGACACCGCCCGATAAACCTACAACTACTCTTTTCATATGCTTTCTCCCGCCTTTTTTAGGCTTAAAATGAGGTGCAAAAATACAGAAAATTTGCCACTTTTGGGAAGTCAGGGATGTGCGGTGGAAGTAACCTAAATTAAAAAAGGCGGACTAAGCCGCCTTTTTTAATTTTTCAGGAAATTTAGATTTGCCTGTTAAAGGTAAGGATTGCGGTAACCCCCATCACCGATGTGGTGAAAGTAAAGCTATTAGCGTTTTGAAACTTAACTGTTCCCTCTATAGCATCAAGGTTGGGAACATAGATGGTGTAACTATCACCTGAATTCTTTTCCCATGTACCTGAACTTGAGTCCAGGGAGCATTCGTTCTCGGCATCATAGAGCTCCCACTCTGCTGTACCATTACCCATAAGATCTAGAGTTGAAGGTTGTGGACAATTTAAATTGAAAACAGGTGGATTGATACTTTCTAAAGTCCAGGTTCCAACTATACTATTGTCTGCGGTGTTGTCATCATCATCACTACAGGATGCAAATAACAAAAGTGCAAATGCTGAAAATAAAAACAAATACTTCTTCATATTGGTCAATTTTAGGTTTTAAGTAAATATATCAAAAGTCTGCTAAGAAAAAGATTAGTTAGAATTCTTTTTCTTCCTTAAGGTTTCCGTTCTCATAATATCTCCAGGTGCCATGGTGTTTATTGTTGCGATAAATGCCTTCACTCATTAATTCTCCTTTGCCATTGAAGATCTTAGCAGGTCCATGAAGCTCCCCGTTTTCATAATAGAGATCTTCCAGTACAACACCTTTTTCTGAGTATAGCTTCCGGGGGCCGTGTAATTCTCCATAATTATAGTTAGCCTCCTCGGCGAGTTGTCCTTCATCGTAATAAACCTTTTTTGGACCGTGAAGTTCTCCCTCTTCATAATTTTCGGTCATCATCACCTCATCAGAATTTTTATGATAATAGGTCCAAACTCCTACTCGTTTTTGATCATAAATTTCCCCTTCGCTAATAATTTTTCCATTTTGAGAGAGGTATTTTGCCGTAGCCCGGTCAGATTCGGCATTAAAGTCCATGATAGCGACAGGTTGTTTTAATCCTTCCTGATAAAATTTAAACAATCCTATTTTCTTTCCGTGGTTAAATTCTCCTTCAAATTTTAGTTGTGATCTGTTGTCATTAAAATATTCTTTCCAGTATCCATGGCGCTTCCCTTCTGGGTCATGCCTATTTATATCTTCCTGTGCCCATCCCGTGATCACTTGCATAACCAGGAAACATGTGAGGGTAAAACTCTTTAATTTGTTCATTCTTTTTGTTTAATAAAAATTAACTAAACTTAAACATTATTGTCGTTTGTAATGATCTAACTTTGAAACTGTAACGCTAAATTAAAACTTATGAAACATTTATTGAATTTATATCGTATAGCAGCAGGTCTATTTTTTCTGCTAGCTTTTACTGCCTGCAGTGATGATGATGACAATGGTACAACTCCACCGGTCGTTGAAACAAACACCATAGTAGATTTTGTTGCGGCAAATGATGACTACTCTTCCCTGGAGGCAGCACTCGAGGTGACCGGTCTTACTTCAACGCTTGACGGAACAGAAAATTATACCGTCTTTGCACCCGATAATGATGCATTTGCTGATTTCCTGGCAGATAATGGATTTTCTGAACTATCTGAAGTTCCTGTTGCTTTGCTTACCCAGGTACTCCTTAACCATGTGCAAATGGGGGAAATAATGGCAGCCGATCTTTCTACCGGTTATATACCGAGTATGGCTACCAGGACCGGATCTGATGATAACCTATCTATGTACATAAGTACTGAAAATGGCGTAATGATTAATGGTGTAGCTACAGTTACTGCCGCAAATATTGAGGTAGACAATGGGGTTATCCATGCTGTAGATGAAGTTATAGGCTTGCCAACTATTGTGACTTTTGCACTGGCAGACCCTACTTTTGACACTTTGGTGGCAGCTCTTACACGTGAAGACGACTTTACCTTTGTAAGTACTTTAATGATGACAGATTCTCCGGCTCCTTTTACAGTCTTTGCACCTACAAATAATGCTTTTGTTGATTTGTTGGCGGAGTTGGAGATGAATTCTCTGGGAGATATTCCTACAGATGTGCTTGCTTCAACTTTAAGTTACCACGTTGTGACCGAGGCTAATGTGAGATCTGGAGATATTATGGACGATATGGAAGTCTCTACTCTTGCGGGCCAAATGTTTACAATTAATACCGAAAACGGGGCGCAAATTACAGATGCCAATGGTAGAATAGCAGATATTATCTTAGTTGATGTACAGGCAAACAATGGAGTAATTCATGTGGTTGATACCGTGTTGTTGCCTTCTATGGAATAGGTTAGTTTATTAATAGTGGTTGGTTAAATTAGAAGAGCCCGGAAATTTCCGGGCTCTTCTTTTTATTTAGCGAAAAGGAAATATTATTTCTTTCCTTTCTTTTGCTGTTCTGCCTGTTCCATCATCTCCTGCATTTTGCGGGCAAATTTCCCCTGTTTCTTAGGCTTCTTCTTATTTTCCTGAATTCTCGCGTGGATCTTCTCCTCATCAAGGATAAAATGTTTAATAAAGAGCATGATCCCAATGGTAATAAGGTTTGAAACCAAATAATACAGAGATAACCCACTCGCAAAGTTGTTAAAGAAGATTAACATAAAGAGGGGGGAAAGATACATAATGAACTTCATGTTGGGCATCCCCGGCTGTTGGGCATTCTGCATGGTTTGCCCGGTTGTCATCATCATATAAATGAAGATAGCAATGGACGCAAGAATAGGAAATAAACTCACGTGATCTCCATAGAAAGGAATGTAAAAAGGCAATTCGGCGATCTTGTCATAACTTGAAAGGTCATCGGCCCATAAGAAATCCTTTTGTCTCAGCTGGAAGGCACTTGGGAAAAACATGAATAAGGCATAAAACACCGGCATTTGCATCAATGCAGGGAGACAACCGCTCATTGGACTGGCACCGGCCTTGCTGTACAGCTTCATGGTTTCCTGCTGCTTTTTCATTGCGTTGTCCTTATACTTCTCATTCAGCTCATTAATTTCAGGTCTTAAAACCTTCATTTTGGCCTGTGATAAATACTGTTTGTATTGAACAGGGGAAAGCACCAGTTTAATTGCAATGGTCATAACGATAATTGCTAACCCATATCCCATATAATTGGTGATAAAGGAGAAGAAAGGAATGAACACGTACTTATTGATCCAGCCAAAGATTCCCCACCCTAGTGGTATGATTTCATCCAGATTCCTGTCATAGTCGTTTAGGATCTGGTAATCACTTGGTCCATAGTACCAGTTCATGTTGTAATTAAGCTCCCCACCATTAAGCTGCAGCGGCAGGGTAGAGGCAAAGGCTTTAGTGTATAAAGTATCTACTTCCTCATCTTCTACAAGGTCTTCGGCCTTAAATTTCCCGGTTTCAAAAGGAGTATCGGTAAGAAGGATTGAGGTGAAGAAATGCTGCTTATAGGCAACGTAGGAAATATCATTTTCTTCCTCTTCTCCATCGTTCACCTCGTCATCGTCACCGCCATCATACTCATAAACAAGTTTGGTATAACGGTTTTCGTAGGTTATACTTTTCGCATGCCGGTAACCCTTAAGTTTCCAGTCAAGCAGGACAGGATCTGATGGATTGAGGACATCGCTAAGACCCTGAGAGCGGATGGTGAAATCCATCATGTATTCTCCCGGTTTCAGAACGTATCGATATTCAAGGAATTCTTGTGGAGAGACCTTTAACTTCATGGAGACAACAGTATTCTCTCCATTTTTGGTCACTGTAGGCTCAAAGTAAAGATCTTTTGTATTCAATACCCTTCCATCACTTGTTGTAAAAGTGAGATTTAGAGAGGCATTATTATCCTTGATAAGATAGACAGGGATCGAATCAAAGGTCTTGTAGTTCTTCATCTTTGCTTCGGAAAGATAACCGCCTTTGTTTGAAAAGCTCAGCGCAAGAACGTCGTTCTCAACCGAAGTCTCATTCTCTGTAGCCGAAGGTAAAGTGGCCGAATATCCAAAAGCACCCAACCTGCTGGCTGCGCGTGCAACGGCTGCAGAATCTGCTTCCTGTATCATTTTAGATTGTGCAAGTCCTTCCTGTTCATCTGGAGTAACTACAACTTCATCTGTAGCCGGTTCCTCCACAACTTCTGGAGCAGAAGGATTCATGTACAACATCCATAGCAGGATTCCCCCAATTAAAAGGAAACCTATCAGAGAATTAATATCTAATTTTTTTTCTTCCATTCTAAAAAATAATAAACGCGGACCGTTCCGCTGTCATTGCCAGTCAAAATTGTGACCAAACAGGACTATTGTGCCAGGCTGGCATTCTTCTTTTTCTGTGAGTATTCTTTTGCAGCTTTAATAAAGGCTATAAAAAGTGGGTGAGGCGAGGCCACTGTACTTTTATATTCAGGGTGATACTGTACGCCAACAAACCATGGGTGATCTTCAACTTCAATGATCTCAACCAGGTTTGTTTTCGGGTTTACTCCTGTGCTTTTCAAACCGTGTGACTCCATTTGGGGAGCATAACGGTTGTTGTATTCATAACGGTGACGGTGTCTTTCGAAGATCTGGCTCTTGCCATAAACTTTCCTGGCAATAGAGTCTTCCTTTAAAGAACACTCCCAGGATCCCAGTCGCATACTGCCGCCCATATGAGTAACCTCTTTTTGTTCCTCCATAAGATCAATGACGGGATGAGGGGTAGTAGAATCCATTTCGGTAGAATTCGCGTTTTTAAGTTGCAGCACATTCCGCGCAAATTCAATCACTGCCATTTGCATTCCGAGACAAATACCTAAAAAGGGTAATTTGTTTTCTCTCGCAAAACGCACAGCATCTATTTTACCCTCAATACCACGCTCCCCAAAACCGGGGGCTACCAAAACTCCATCCAGGTGAGATATCTTATTTTGAATTGTGTTCTCGTTGATAAATTCTGAATGTATGCTTTCAATATTTACCTTCACCTCATTGGCAGCACCTGCGTGAATAAAGGCTTCAAGTATAGATTTATAAGAATCCTGGAGTTCCACATACTTTCCTATAAGGCCTATAGTGACTTCGTGTTTTGGATTCTTGTGCCTTTTTAAAAATTCATTCCACTGCGTAAGATCTGGAGTGGTGTCATCGGGTAGATTTAATTTCTTCAGCGTAACTGTGTCCAGGCCTTCTTCCAGCATCATATTTGGTACGTCATAAATTGTGGACGCATCAATGGATTGGATAACTGCTTCCTGCTTCACGTTACAAAACAAGGCTAACTTTCTTCTTATATCGTCAGAGAGTTCATGTTCTGTACGGCAAACCAGGATATCGGCCCTAAGTCCGCTTTCCATGAGGGTTTTAACACTGTGCTGGGTGGGCTTTGTTTTGAGTTCGCCGGCAGCCGAAAGATAAGGGACAAGCGTGAGGTGGATCACCAGTGCATTGTCATCTCCCAACTCCCATTTTAACTGTCGTACTGCTTCAATATACGGGAGGGATTCAATATCCCCCACGGTACCACCAATCTCGGTGATTACAATATCGTACTCGTGATTCTTTCCTAAAAGCTGAACACGCTCCTTAATTTCATTAGTAATATGAGGAATAACCTGTACTGTTTTTCCCAAAAATTCCCCGCGGCGCTCTTTTTCAATTACACTTTGGTAAATACGGCCCGTGGTAACATTGTTTGCCTGGGAGGTATTTACATTGAGGAATCTTTCATAATGCCCCAGGTCAAGATCTGTCTCGGCACCATCTTCGGTCACATAGCATTCGCCGTGTTCATAAGGGTTTAAAGTTCCTGGGTCAACATTGATGTAGGGATCCAGTTTCTGAATAGTGGTTTTGTACCCGCGCGCTTGCAGTAATTTTGCCAGGGAAGCAGCGATAATGCCTTTTCCAAGCGAAGAGGAAACGCCGCCGGTGACAAAGATATACTTGGTTTCAGCCATTTTGAGAGGTGTTTATGCGTCTTTTTATTCAGGGCGCTAAATTACAAAGAAGAAAAGAAAAAGAAACCATTTGCTGGAGAATATGTTAGCAAAACTTTAAGGGTTTAGAAGCGTTCAAAAAGCCCTTAAAATCACCTACCTGGGATATTTTCTTCTAATTGTCCTAAGAATGTCTTCCATCCCATTGACCTTTATATCCAGCACCTGTTGAAGTTGATCTCCTGTTTTTCCCTTCGGAAATCCCTGCTGTCTAAACCAAACCAGGTAAAATTCAGGTAGTTCTGAAAGGTAGCGGCCCTTGTATTTGCCAAAATGCATCTTTGCATGGGCGAGGTCTAACAGAGCTTTATAATCGGGTTTGGGATCCATGTGGCTAAGGTCTCAAAAATGTCAAAATAAGAAAGTTTTTTTCCGAAGTTTTTCAGGTAAAAACTTCAGGAATAAAAAGGTTAAAATCTTGATAATTCAAACCTGCATTTCGGGTGGTTAAAGACCTTTTCAGTAATTTCAGCCAAACTTCAAACAATGGCAGTAATAGGATCGATCATAAAAGGACTTATACAGGCACGGGATGCCGTGACTTCTCAACCAAAACCCGATGAAGCCCAGGTGGAGGTGCTAAGAAGCCTGCTTAAAAAGGCAGAAAACACGGCCTTTGGTAAGCATTATAAATTTGATGAGATCCTTGAATCTGATGACATAAAGGCAGAATTTTCGAGCCGAATTCCCATTTTTGACTATAATAAGATCAATGAAGAATGGTGGAGCAGGATGCATGAAGGGGAAGAAAATATTACCTGGCCCGGGAAACCTCCCTATTTTGCCTTGAGCTCGGGTACGACCGGAAAGTCGAGCAAAAGGATTCCCGTTACCGAAGATATGG
Source organism: Salinimicrobium sediminilitoris (assembly GCF_020866905.1). GTDB lineage: Bacteria > Bacteroidota > Bacteroidia > Flavobacteriales > Flavobacteriaceae > Salinimicrobium > Salinimicrobium sediminilitoris. The sequence goes on from NZ_JAIVCC010000012.1 coordinate 25,041, forward strand.
TAGAAGCAATTCGCCAAACGGGGATAAAACAGGTGGGTTCCCTCGCGAATTATGATCTACCCTCAGATTTTTTTCAGAAAGAGATCTTGATGCTGGGCAGTTCTACAGATCTTAATAAGGTTGAGGATCATGAGGAAGGGGAAATAAGCGGAATTAGCGCGAGTAATATTCCTTTTTGGTTCAGGAATTTCTATAAGCCGGGAGTTGAAATTTCTGAGATTGAAGATTGGGATAAGCGGGTTTTAGAGATCGCTAAAGAGGCTAAGAACTGGGATATAGGTGCCATGTCGGGTATTCCCTCATGGACCGAATTGATGATCAAGAAGATCCTGGAATTCCATAATGCCAGCAACATTCATGAGATTTGGCCAAACCTGCTGGTATATACCACTGGAGGAGTAGCTTTTGAACCTTATGAAAAGGCTTTTGAAAAACTGGTTGCCTCCCCGTTGGTGGTGATAGATACTTACCTTGCTTCTGAAGGTTTTTTGGCTTTCCAGGCGCGTCCCGAAACCCATTCTATGCAGCTGGTGGTCGACAATGGGATCTATTTTGAATTTGTTCCTTTTAAACCTGAATATATAACTGAAGATGGATCTGTAAAACCTGAAGCGCCCGTAGTGCCTTTGGAAAAAGTAGAACCCGAAAAGGATTATGTACTGTTGATAAGCACAGTCTCCGGCGCCTGGCGTTACGTTATTGGCGACACCGTGAAATTCACAGATGTTGAGCGCCTGGAGATACGAATAACAGGTAGGACTAAATTCTTTCTGAATGTGGTGGGATCTCAATTATCTGTCAATAAGATGAATGAGGCAGTAAAAGAGATGGAGGAGAAATTCAATATTACAATTCCCGAATTTACAGTGGCAGCCGTAAAAAAGAACAGTGAATACATTCATAAATGGTACCTGGGAACTGAAGCAGAAATTGATGAAAAGAAACTGGCAGAATCACTCGACAAAGCCCTGCAGGATGCTAATAAGAATTATGGTGTTGCCCGAAGTAAAGCCTTAAAAGGGGTGGAAGTGGTAAAGGTTCCACCAAAGGTATTCACTGAATGGAGCGCCTCCAATAAAAAGAAAGGCGGACAGGTAAAAATGGAAAAAGTAATGAAAGAAGAGAAATTTGCTGAGTGGGAAGAGTTCGTCAGGAACTACAAATAATAAATGCGATATATAATCTACAATAGATTAGCTTTCCTCTTTTTCAGCTTCTTCCAGCTCTTCTTCCAGTTTGTTCACCAGGACCAGGATCTCTTCAGGAGAGAGATACAGGCGGGCGATCCTTTCCTTATAAGAATCTGAAAGATGAGAGTGATTTAAAATAAAATCCTTTGTTGCCAGGATATAATCTCCCATTCCGCTGTTTACGGCATAGGTGTCGGCAGTGCGTTCTGCTTCCTTTATATAGTTGTCTGAAGTTATATACCTCATTCCGAAAATGACCAATCCCATAGCCGATTTGTCCCGGTAGTCCATTATATGCCCAAGTTCGTGTCCAAGCCAGCCAATAAGAACATCAGACGGAACATCGGCCATTGAAAATTCTTCTTTTTCGATCAGGAATTTACTGCTCATAAAGATGTTGTAGGTGCGGTCGTTTTTCCCTTTGAACAAGTTCGCTTTGTCAGGCTGGGCCTGCATAAAAGATTTTTTTATGTTGTTTTTGAACTTGAATTCGATTTCTACATCTTTAAGTTCGGGGTAATAGGAAAGAGCGATTTTAGCTTCGTCCAGTATACTTTCAGGAATTATTTTGTTGCCCTGGTAAACGACCTTTTTTTCTTCCATATCTTTTTTTGCAGCACAGCCCCAGTTCCCTGCCAGCAAAGGCAGCATGATAAATAAAGCTAAAGTTGTTCTTAATGATCTGTGCATATTTCTTATTTGTACCTGCCTCCATAAATTAGAAATTCTCAAATTGAATTCTTTGAAACTTTTCATAAAAAATGGGGTATTAGGTTGATTTTAATTAATTTGAGGAAGCTATAAAAGACAACGACTATGCCAGAACTACCCGAAATTTCTCTTTTCAAAGATTATCTCAACGCCACTGCGCTTAATAAAAAGATCACAGCTATTGACTTTCTACACACGGGTAGCCTTCAATCCCCAAAAGAAGAATTTATCAAAGCCTTTAAAGGGAAGAAGTTCAAAAATGGGATTAGGCTGGGAAAGTATTTAGTCATTGAAACTTCCGGTGACAAGGCTTTGGTGATGCATTTTGGAATGACAGGAAAGATCGAGTACTACAAAAACCAGGATCCGCCGAAATATTCCCGGGTAGTTTTTTCATTTGAAGACAATGATCATCTGGCTTATTTATCTCAAAGAAAATTAGGGAAGCTTTATATTGCTGAAGATGTGGAAGATTTCAGGAAGAGTCAGGAAATAGGAAAAGATGCATTAGATTTAACTGAAAAGGAATTTCTTGAGTTGCTTGAGAATAAAACCGGAAGCATTAAAGGAGTCCTTACAGACCAGCATGTTCTCGCCGGAATTGGGAACTTATATTCAGACGAAATGCTGTACCAGTGTAAAATACATCCAAAGACAAAGACAAATGCAATTTCAGAAAAGGATAAAAAACAGCTTTTTAAGCAGATGAAAAAAGTGCTTGAAAAAGCTATAGAAAAAGAAGGGGTGCGGGAAGATTTCCCGGACTCTTACATAATTAAACATAGGAAAGAAGGCGATGATTGCCCGGCTTGTAAAGGAAAGATAAAACAAATAAAAGTTTCGGGCAGGAGCACCTACTTTTGCCCATCCTGTCAAAAAGAGGAAAAATGAAGTTATATATAGGATGTTCCGGATGGAATTACAGGGACTGGAGAGGAAAATTCTATCCTGAAAAACTCGCTCAAAAGAATTGGCTGGACCATTATTCAGGAGAATTTAATACTGTCGAAATAAACAGCACTTTTTATAGATTTCCGCAGGACAAAACTGTTGAAAAGTGGCGGGATACTGTGCCCGAAAATTTTAAGTTTACGCTCAAAGGCAGTCGCTATATTACCCACATGAAAAAGCTGAATGACGTAGAGGAAAGTGTGGGGAACTTTAATACTACTTCAGGCATTATGGGCCATAAGCTTGGAAATTTACTGTGGCAGTTGCCACCCAGCGTACACCGCAATGATGAAAAGCTGCTGGATTTTATTAAGCATTTCGATAAAAGCGTAAATAATGTCATTGAATTTCGACACGAGAGCTGGTATGATGAAGAGGTTTATGCTTTGTTGAGAAAGCAAAATGTGATTTTCTGTGCTATTTCCAGCCCCCGTTTTCCTGAAGAAATGATCACAACTTCAGAAACTGGTTACCTGCGCTTCCACGGAAAAGGAAAAAAATGGTATGATTACTATTATTCTGAAGATGAATTACAGGGATGGGCGCACAGGGTAAGGAATTCGGGTTTAAAGGAGATCTATATTTATTTTAATAATGACATCCATGCCAATGCCCCCAAAAATGCGCAGCAACTAAAGGGTTTGTTTGGTCAAAATTCTTAAACTTTCAGCTCCATTCCATCCTGCGTGGGAATAAGCTCCACACCCTCTTCAAGTGATTCTATCTGCTTCTTACTTTCTTCAGGAGAATTTTCAAAGAACCATTCGCCGTAATGGCAAAAAGCGATCTTCTTTGTGTGCGGACTCAGCAGTCGAATAAGATCGGGTACTCCAGTGTGACCAAAAATGCTATCTTTCTTTCGGTTTATTCTGCCACCTTTATGTATGAAAGTGGCTTCAGTAATCACCAGATCGAGTCGAGGCAAATCCTTAAGGTTAGCTTTTTCAATCCAGGCGACGTCGCCGGTAATGAAGATCCTTTTTTGCCCTTTTTGGATGATGTATCCAAGAGATTTCAGTCTTAAAGCGTGAATTACCGGAATAGGAGTGAAGCTGTAACCTTCCAGTTCAAATTTTTTCGAAATCACCTGTAGCTTTGGAATGAGCTCATGAGCTTCGGGCCCAAAAAGGGGAATATTAGGATCGAATTTTTCTTTATTTGGAACAAAGAAGGCATGGTCCGGGTGAAAATGCGTAAAGACTATGGCTTCAGGTGTGTATTCCAAATAATTCGGCTCGCCAACATCTATAAGGATCTTGTCGTCGAGCAGGAAACCTGTGTGATTTACATGATTTTCAGCTTTGGGTTCAATTTTTCCGCGGGTGCCCAGGATCTTGATCTTCATAAGTAACCGTTAAATTCCGAAGGGAAAAGTATCGGGGATCTTACTGCCTTCAGGTTTAAGGTGAAGAGGATGTACTCCCTGCGTCCTGTCGATGTACAGAAAAGCATCGTATCTTTTTGACATTTTTGAGGGGACATAATTGCCGCGCTCCTGGTGAGGATCGTATACCACACCCACTGCACGATGGCCTATTTTATCCTTTAGCTTCTTGGAGAGGTCGCTTCCCTCCTCAAAGAGTAGTAGCTTATTTTCTGCGCCCAAAGTGTGCAACACCTTTTCAATACTGCCATCAATAGCTTTTGGCAGATCCATGTTCTTTATGGGAGCCCCCCAAAATTCCCCTGCTATTACAGATCCTTCATACGAGCCGAAACCTACCAGGACCACCCCGTCCTTTTTGTGCTGCTGTCGCACCAATTGGCCCACATTATGCAATCCCGATGCCGCCATATTTGTAGCCCGGGCATCTCCAATATGGGTATTGTGCTCCCAAACAATTACTTTGGCGTCGTCACCGTGGTAATTAGTAAGGGTATTCAAGGTTTCTACCATATGGCTGTCTCTTACATTCCATGAGGAATGGTCAAATTTTGCCATGGCTTCATAATATTTTTCGGCATTTTTAAGAACCAGGGAATTTAGTTCTGCGTTGAGCCCTGCCTCGGGTTCGTTTTCATATTGAGATGTTTTTTGTCGCACCTCCTTAAGCAGTTGAACCACTTCACTGCGGCACTTTTGGTTTAACCCGCGATAAGCCGTTACATAAGAATCATTTTGCCGGTAAGGCTCAAAACAGTCGGCGGTAAGTTTGGCCAGGGCAGCAACTTCGGGATCTTCTTTTTCCAGGTAGTTGACGATGATTTCCATGGATTCCCAAAGACTATATACGTCCAGCCCGTAAAATCCAACTTTCTTCTTTGGCTCTAAATTTTTATTGTGGTTCCTTAACCATTCCGCGAAAGCGGCAATTTCCCAGTTCGCCCACATCCAGGTTGGCCAGCGATTGAAATTGTTTAGGACTTCAGAGATTTGTGAAGGAGTGTCGGGGAAATTTTTGATCCAACGATTGATCTCAAAACAATCGGGCCAGTCTCCTTCAACGGCGACAAAGGAAAATCCTTTTTCCTTGATCAGCCTTTTTGAAATTTCTGCCCTCCAGGTATAGTATTCATGAGTGCCGTGAGTGGCCTCGCCGAGCAACACATATTTAGAATCACCAATTTTGTCCAGCAGGGGGTCAAGATCTTTTGTATTTTCAAGAGGTTTGATATACTCCTTTCCTTTTTCATTTTCCAGATTCATGATAGCTCATTTTAGATATTATAATGTACAAAATTCAATGACCAAATATTAGATGATGAGCAGAGGCTTTAGAAAAGTTTAAGTTGATATTAGATTTTTTTAAGGACCTTTTAATTAATTTAGGGTGCATGCAGACAGCTCAAATAGTAATTGGTTTAGCCATAATTCTTTTCACCTATCTGGACTTTTTTCACACCACACTTTCCGGTAATGGTTTTGGTATTTTTTCGAGAATTGTAAATCAGATCCTCAACAGGATCATGATCCAAAACCGCTCCCGTACCATTTTTAAATTTTCGGGTATAACACATCTTTTAATGACAACTTTCCTCTGGATGTTGTTATTGTTTATAGGGACCTATACGGTATTTAGCGCCGGGGAGGAAATGGTAGTGAATGGTACCACAGGTTTACCGGCCACACATCCCGAAAGATTTTACTACACCGGCTATGTTCTTTCGACCCTGGGAATTGGAGACTTTGTTCCCGGGAATGATACAAGCAGGATACTTACCGGTATTTTATCTTTTTCGGGATTTATCTTGATCACCACTGGGTTGACTTATCTTCTAAGTGTGATCAACGCTGTGCTGTCTAAAAAGCAGCTGGCTTTTCTTATTTCTACCATGGGGAAGGATGTGGAAGAGATCTTTCAATTCTATAAGCAGCAAGAGGATCTGGAGAACCTGGTTTCCAATGCGAGCGATCTAAGACAGCAAATTTTACAGAATGCAAGTAGTTACCTGGCTTTCCCAATGGCTAATTATTTCCTGTCAAAACAACATGAATCTGCTCTTATAGTGCAGCTCGCAAGACTTTACGAGGTGCTTATGATCATTAGACTCGATTGGAAAAAAGATTCTGTCCAGCACAAGAAATTGACGGCTTTATTAAACGGAATAGAGAAATACCTGGAGCTGGGGCTGGAGGACCCAGATGCCGCCACTCACAGTGAGGAGGAGTTAAAAACTTACAGGAGTCACTGGATGAAATACGGGTATTACTTTGAGAATCACCTGGAAATGGACCGACAATTTACTTCCAGTTTAAAATACGCGGGATGGAACTGGAAAGAAGTTTACCGGTTAAAAACAGTTTCCCAAGAATAAATCCTTTTATATCTTTTTCTTCTACTTTAAGAATATATTATAGATCTATAATTGCAGTATTAATAACTTGGACTTGAAGAGCATTAGCTAAATTGCTCTTTTGTATTATTATTATTATTTATACTGCTATTAAATACAATTGAATATTTGGGACCTTCTTTAAGTACTTTTTTAAGAGATATTGGAAAACTTCTTCACATTCCTGCAGGTCTGGCCATTTTGTCTTTACCCGTAATAATTTCTTACTCCGAATGGTTTGCCTTAGGGCCTTTCGCGGGAATGGCGTTAGTGAGTGTGGGAACAGGACAACTGTTTTTCCATCTTTTTAAAGCCGGGAAGGAAACCAGTAAAGGTCTTTCAGTCATACTTGTGGCCTTGGCCTGGTTGCTCATTTCTTTGTTTGGAATAATTCCCTTCTATGGTATCGCCATGACAGCACCTGCGGGAGTTTACGCTCAGCTGCCTGTGTTTGAAGTGCTGGTAAACAGTATGTTTGAATCAGTCTCCGGGTTCACCGGGACCGGCCTAACGATGTTAGATGATCCTTCCGAAATTCCCTATAGCCTGCAGTGGTGGCGTAGCTTTTCTGAATGGATAGGGGGAATAGGAGTGATAATGCTGGCTTCCCTTCTTCTTAAGCTTAATCATGATGATGAACGACTATACCACGCGGAAACCAGGCATTGGGAAATTAAGGATGCCCCCGTAACGGCTACCATTCAGAAAATCTGGTGGATATATATAGGATATACTCTGGTTTCAATTCTACTTTATTATTTCTCCGGAATGCCTTTTTGGGAAGCTTTAAATCACGGAATGACAGCTCTTGGAACAGGTGGCTTCTCTGTCACCTCCAACAGTTTTACAGATTATACTACACAGATAAAAGCCTTGACTATCCTAATAATGGTCATGGGAGCGATTGCTTTTAAAATTCATTACTTACTGGTTTTTCAATTTGATCTAAAAAGGTTCCTAAAACAAACTCAGCTTCACTACTTTTTTTTCTTTCTGGTTGCAGCATTTTGTCTCCTTTTGTGGATTTATCCAGAGCTAAGTATTATTGATTTACTATTTCAGGCAACTTCTGCACTTGCCACTTGTGGATTGAACACCGTAGAACTTGGACTATGGCCAATGGCTCCGGCTTTTGTGCTAGTAATATTAATGTTGCTGGGTGCTAATGCCGGATCAACAGGTGGTGGTATTAAAACAGTAAGGTTCGCATGGTTTGCCAAAGGTATCTGGCGGAGCATTAAGCAGGTATGGTTTCCTGAAGAAAAGGAAGCCAAAGTCACCTTTGATGGAGAAATGAAAGAACCCAGGGAGATGAGGAATAACATTCAACAGGCGGCAAATGTTCTTTTTCTATGGGTGATCACCCTTACCTTTGGAACCTTCTTTCTCTCTTTATCAGTGGGGGATGATTATACATTCTACCAGATCCTTTTTGATACTGCTTCAGCTTTGAGCAATGTAGGATTGAGTACAGGGGTAACCGGGGCAGGAATGCCCGAAAATGCGAAATATCTTCTTTCTTTATTGATGTGGTTGGGACGGCTTGAAATTATGGCCATAGTTATTCTGATTATTTCCCCATTTTATTTATTGAAAAGCAAAGTAGCTGTAAAAAGAAAAGAATAGTCTGTACTCCAGAATTGAAAAAAGCCTGCTTAGAAAATATTTCCAGGCAGGCTTTGAGCTTTGTTCTTAGGGAAGTGTCTAGTTGGTCAATTCTTCCCGAAGTCTCTCCTGAAGTTCGGCGTCATTTTGTAACTGATTTCCAATTTGTTCATAACGCTCTACCGACAGTCCACCATCTTTGATCATATCTTCGATCTCCTTGCGGAATTCTGTCTGCATTTCGTTTAGATCCTTTATAATAGCTTCATATTTCTTCTCTTCTTCCTTGGTGAGTTCAACTTCAGCCGCAGGATCCATTTGCGCCTGGTGAATAGTATTAAATCTTGTAACCTCCATGCCTTCTTCTGCGATCGCTTCACTCAATTGCTTTTGAGCTTCCTGATTTATCATGCGCATCTTTTGAAAGGTTACGGCAAATTGACCTATTTCCTCGTCTGTAACATTGGTTTGCGCCATTAGGCTGGAACTGCCAATTATCATGAGAAATAATAAGCCGAACATTTTCATCTTACTTAAGATCATATCGTTTAATTTAGGTTTTTTACAAACCTAAAGGTAATGATCCAAAAAGGCAAAGAAGTTGTCTTTTTTCAACTCAAAATGGAGAAAGTTCCCACTTTTGAATTAACAATGACACGAAAAACTCCTTTTTTGAAAGATTATTCTTTTTCTATTAAAGCTGAAAGATCAAGCTTCACCTGTCCCCGGGTAAGATCTTCGAAATCTTCCCTTTTTCTAATTAAATGGGCTGCATCATTGTACCACATTACTTCCGGGGGACGATATCGGGAATTAAAATTACTTGACATGGAATAGCAGTAGGCTCCTGCATTATCAAAGGCCAGAATATCTCCCTCTTTAATTTCTGAAATTCTGCGGTTATTGGCGAAAGTGTCAGTTTCACAGATGTAACCAACCACAGAGTAAAATCTTTCTTTCCCACCGGGATTTGAAATGTTGTGAATTTCGTGGCGGGAACCATAGAACATGGGACGAATTAAATGATTAAATCCACTATCTACTCCTGCAAAAACAGTGGAGGTGGTTTGTTTAATCACATTTACCCGTGCCAGGAACTTTCCTGCCTCACTCACTAAAAATTTCCCCGGTTCAAAAGCAAGGGTAAGGTCCCGACCGTATTCTTTACAAAATGATTTAAACCTGGAAGTGAGCTTTTCCCCGAGTTCCTCAATATTTGTTTCTATGTCCCCTTCTTTATAAGGGACTTTAAATCCACTTCCAAAGTCAATGAATTCAAGATCTTTAAAATGGCGGGCTGTGTCAAAAAGAATTTCAGATGCATATAAGAATACTTCGATATCCAGGATGTCACTTCCGGTATGCATGTGGATCCCATTGATGTGCATCCCCGTATTTTCTACAATGCGCAGGAGGTGCGGGATCTGGTGGATTGAAATTCCGAATTTAGAATCTATATGTCCCACCGAAATATTGGTATTGCCACCTGCCATCACATGAGGATTAATCCTTATACAGACCGGTACCGAGGGATGTTTTGTTCCAAATTGTTCAAGAATGGAGAGGTTGTCAATATTGATCTGTACCCCCATTGCCGATACTTTTTCAATTTCCTCAAGGGAAACTCCGTTGGGAGTATAGATGATCTTTGAAGGTTCCACGCCGGCTTCCAGTCCTAATTTCACTTCCTGAATAGACACAGTATCCAGGCCGGCACCCAATTCTTTAAACAAACCGAGGATTGAAATATTGGAAAGTGCTTTAACAGCGTAGTGAATCCGAAGATTTTCTATCTTATTGAAAGCAGAGGTAAGGCGATTGTACTGTGAAATGATCTTTTCGGCATCATATACATATACAGGGCTACCGAATTCTTCCGCAATATTTAAAAGGTCCTGGTTGTTCATTTTTATTTATTAAAGCCGCAAAAGTAAAAGGGTTTTTTGTCATTCTCGCACTGCATGTTGAAAATTAACCAATTCTAACAAAATGTTATTTTTAAGGGGGAATAGGTAGAAATTTTGGTGACCTTACTTACCCAGTGAGGAAGATTTTTTGTAATTTACAAGTTGTAAACCAATTATTTATGGTCTATCGGCTTGCATTATTTCCATTACAAAGCGTGGTATTTCCGGGCGAGAAATTGCCTTTGCATATTTTTGAAGAACGATATGTTCAGTTGATTGAAGATTGCGAAAGTACCGGGATGCACTTTGGTATTCCTATATATTTTAATGATCATTTGGAATATGGAACAGAGATGAAGCTTACAAAAGTTATGAAGAGCTATGATTCTGGTGCTAAAGATATTATATGTATAGGCCTTCGGGTCTTTAGAGTAAAGAAGTTTGATTATAAAGAATCCGGTAAATTATATGCAGGAGGAGATGTTGAATTTTTAAAAGATCGTGGGGAATCTACCAGGGCTTTAAAACAGCAATTACTGGATCTCATTTATGAATTGTATGAACATTTGGAAGTGCCCCGTCCTATAATAGACATCGCCGGTTTTACGAGTTTCACCCTCGCCCATAAAATTGGCCTTTCCCTGGAGCAGGAATATTCTTTGCTAAAGCTGACTTCAGAAAAAGCCAGGCAGGAATTTTTGATCAATCACCTTCTCATTTCTATCCCTATTGTTCAGGAGATGAACCGCACTAAACAGGTCATAGAACTTAACGGGCATTTCAGAAATTATGACCCACTTGATTTCACAGAATTCAGGCTAAGAACTAAAAAGTAAGGAAAATCTTTGATTTATGTGCCAGCATTAAAAAGATTGGCAGAATCCTCTAACATTTGCTACTTTTGTGAACCTTAACGAATACTGAAGAAATACCTTATTATGAACATACACGAATATCAGGGAAAAGAAATTTTAAGCAGTTTTGGGGTCCGCATACAACGTGGGATTGTTGCTCAGGATGCAAAAGAGGCAGTTGAAGCTGCAAAAAAACTTACAGAACAAACCGGTACAGGATGGCATGTTATTAAGGCCCAGGTACATGCAGGTGGACGTGGAAAAGGTGGCGGAGTTAAACTTGCCAAAAATCTCCAGGAAGTTGAAGAAATTGCAGGGCAAATAATCGGGATGAACCTGGTAACGCCACAAACTTCTGCTGAAGGTAAAAAAGTACATCAGGTATTGGTGGCCGAGGATGTTTATTATCCAGGTGACAATGAGCCCGAAGAATATTATATGTCTGTTCTTCTTAACCGTGCTACAGGTAAGAATATGATCATGTATTCTACAGAAGGTGGTATGGACATTGAAACTGTTGCCGAAGAAACCCCACATTTGATATTCAATGAAGAAGTGGATCCTGCAACAGGATTGCTGCCATTCCAGGCGAGAAGAATTGCCTTCAACCTTGGATTAAGCGGAAATGCATTTAAAGAAATGACCAAATTCGTGATGTCTCTTTATGAGGCCTTCACAAAATCTGATTCTTCTCTTTTCGAGATCAATCCCGTCCTTAAAACCAGCGATGATAAGATCATGGCTGTTGATGCTAAAGTTACTCTTGATGATAATGCGCTTTTTCGTCATAAAGATTACGCCGAAATGCGTGATGAGCGTGAGGAGAGCCCGGTAGAAGTAGAAGCCCGTGCAGTAGGTCTTAACTACGTTGACCTTGATGGGAATGTTGGATGTATGGTAAATGGTGCCGGACTTGCAATGGCGACCATGGACCTTATAAAACAGGCCGGTGGGGAACCTGCGAACTTCCTTGATGTTGGAGGTACTGCCGATGCCAAGAGAGTTGAAGAAGCATTCCGTCTTATCTTGAAAGATGATAAAGTAAAAGCTATATTGGTTAACATATTTGGAGGAATTGTAAGATGTGACCGTGTTGCACAGGGAATTGTTGATGCTTACAAAAACCTGGGAGATACTATTAATGTACCTATTATTGTTCGTCTCCAGGGAACTAACGCAGATATTGCCAAGGAACTAATCGATAACAGCGGACTTGATGTGTACAGTGCTGTTGAATTCCAGGAAGCAGCAGATAAAGTGCAGGAAGTATTGGCTTAATACTCTTTAAAACATAAAATAGAAAACCCCGGAAAGCTCCGGGGTTTTTCTATTTATGGCAGTAGAGTAGAAGATTGGAAGCTGCCTAATACCTATTGTTGAATACCTGTGTCATTACCCTGTTGACATATTCGTAACCTGGTCTAAAATTCCACCTCAATTTTTGCGAATTAGATAAACATTCCTCAACATTTTGATAACCTCGTTTTTTTCTCAGGACAATTGGTTTGAGATAATTTTACCCCGAAATCAAAAACAAAAAACCAGAGCTATGAAAACAATTAAATCTTTCCTGTTTACACTAATCATGTTTATCTCATTTTCAAGTATTGCGGCGACTTCTTTAAGTATGACGTCTGGAAAAGATCCTTTTAGCGAAGAAATTTCCAGAATGCTTTCCCGTTCATCTCTTATTATTGAGAAAGATTTTACAATTAAGGTGTTGTTCATTCTTAATGACAGTAAGGAAATTGAAATAAGATCCATTTCCTCATCAAATGAAAGGGCAAATAAATTTTTGAGAGCACGTCTAAGTGGTCAACAATTGAAAGGTGCGAATTGGGACTCTAACAAGGTGTATGAATTACCGGTAAGGGTAAAGGCCATTCGATAATTCAGGTTTCGAGAAACTGTTAAAGTTAAGTTAAGGAAAAAGATGACTGTAACAATCGGAAATTGCTTACAGTCTTTATGGTATAACATCAATCAATTAATATTAATTTTTAAAACGAACGATTATGAAACGCTTTAGACTTTTATTAGCCGCTTTTGCATTAACTGTATCAACTGCAACTCTTGCAAACACCAATTTCGATTTTGAAGAAAGAAACAGATCAATTAGTGATCAAATAGAACAAATGCTTTTAGATTCCGGTTTAGTCATTGAAGAAGAATTTACAGTGCGGGTTATCTTTAAAGTAAATGAAGATAGAAAAATTGAGATCAGTTTGATTGATTCTCCAAACGAGGAAGTAAATTCTTTCCTTAAAAAAAGATTGGAGAACCAAAAGCTTTATGGTAAATCCTGGCATTTTGAGAAGATCTATGAATTACCGGTAAAAGTGCAGGCAAGCAGGTAAGCTGCAGCACATTGGTAAAAAACCCGGCTAATCACCGGGTTTTTTTATGACCTTACAAGGAAAGGTCAAAAATTTTCGTTAAAATTTCCTGAGTGTTGTAACAATTGTCTCTTTGTGAAGTCTTTATAGTAAATCATCAATCATCAAATCGCATCAATTAATTTAAAAACGAACGTCATGAAAAATTTAAAACTGTTGTTAGTAGTATTTGCAATAATCATTTCTTCAACTGTATCAGCCAGGGAGATTAAAAGTCTTGCAAATCCAGATTCAGTATCTGTTGAAATTGAAAGAATTCTTGAAAATGTGAAATTAGCCAACGAGTGTGAACCACTTGAAGTAACAGTATTCTTTTCAGTTTCTGAAGATCAAAAGATCCAGAGTTTATCGGTTTCTTCTTCTAATGGGGAAGTGAATGAGTACATTCAGAAGCAATTGTCCAACAGATTGCTTCCAGCCGAATCCTGGATGAAAGGCAGAATTTATGAACTCACTGTTGTAAAGAAAATGAGTTAAGTCAAGCTGACCTTAAAAAACAACCCGGAAGTAATCGCTCCGGGTTTTTTATTTATAGGTGTAAACCACATTCGGTTTTAGGGCTGTTGTTCCAGCGGCCGCTTCTTTCATCTCCCGGTGCAGTACAGGGAGAGCAGCCAATCGAACTGTATCCCTTTGAAACCAGAGGATGAAAAGGGAGTTCATGTTTTGCAATAAACTCATCCCGCTCTTTCTTTGTGACGTCCAGCAGTGGATAAAACTTAAGGATCTCTCCCCTGTTTTCAAAAATGTCAAGGGTGGAACGGTGGTCGCTTTGCCATTCCATCAAGCCGCTTACCCAAACAGTGTATTTTGTCTTGATTATATCCAGAGGCTTCACCTTGTTTATGTGACAACAGAAATCGGGATTTTTTTTCCATGTCTCATCAGTTCTTGTAAAATCGTGTTCCTCTTTTAATGCACTAATGGATCTTACCTTAAGCCCGTAAAGCTCAGCCAATTTTTTCCTGTACTTGAGGGTTTCATCAAAATGGTAACCGGTATCAATGAAATATATAAGTTGATCACGATTAACCTCCGAAAATAGTTTTAAAAGAAAGGCAGAGGTAGCAGCAAAGGAGCTGGTAAGCATTATTTCGGTAAGGCTAAAATCCTTGTAGAGTTCTTCTATTCTCTCATGTAGGTTAAGATCCCGGTATTTTTTATTGAGCGAGGCAACTTCAGAAGCCGTGACGATTCTCTTCTCGGAAATTACTTCCATGGGCTACTTTTTTTCTTCTTTTTTGGGCATAGGTCCACGTTTGTAGATCACTAATCCATTGAGGAAATTCCGTAGAAATTGATCCCCGCATTCCATATATTTTGGATGGTCTTCACTTCGAAAAATAGCTCCAATCTCACTTTTGGTGACTTTGAAATCCACGAGGGAGCAAATATGAACAATATCCTCATCCCGTAGTTTTAAAGCAACTCTCAATTTCTTGAAGATATCATTATTAGATAGAGGCATAGGTGAGTTTTAGGCTGTAAAAGTACATAAGCCTGTTGAATTAAGGAAGTTTCTAAAGCAAAGTAAAAGAGTTTCTGTAAAAACCTTTTTAATGCAGACATAATGACACCTAAAAACAACTTAATGCAGACAAAATGGCGTATTTTATGAACTGGTATTTAATTTGACTGATGGAAATTGAAAAGTAAAAATGTATAACATAAAAATATTTAGCTATGAACCTTGTAAAACGAAACACCGACAACTGGCTTCCATCAATTTTTGATGACATGTTCAAAACCGACTGGATGGACAATGGAAACTCCGGAATGAACCGCATTGGAACCAGCGTTCCTGCCGTAAACATTTCTGAAGATGATGATGCTTTTCATCTCGAACTTGCCGCTCCCGGTATGACTAAAAAAGATTTTAATCTGGAATTGGATAACGGAGTTCTTACCATTTCTTCTGAAGTTAGAAAAGAAGATGAGAAAAAAGAGAATGGTGGAAGATTCACCCGCCGCGAATTTAGCTACAGTAGCTTTAAGCGTGCTTTCAGTCTTCCTGAAACAGCAGATCCCGAAAAGATCTCTGCACAATACAAAGAAGGAGTATTAAAAATTGAGCTTCCAAAACGTGAAGATGCTAAGGTACAGGCCAAACGAATGATTGATATCAAATAATGTAAGGTTTTACAAATTGTAAAGAGGTCGTCTAAAAAGTAATTTTTAGGCGGCTTTTTTTATTGTCAATATGT
This sequence comes from Salinimicrobium sediminilitoris, assembly GCF_020866905.1. Classification (GTDB taxonomy): domain Bacteria; phylum Bacteroidota; class Bacteroidia; order Flavobacteriales; family Flavobacteriaceae; genus Salinimicrobium; species Salinimicrobium sediminilitoris. The sequence continues at coordinate 40,633 of NZ_JAIVCC010000012.1, forward strand.
GAAGCAATACTTTTTCCTCTTTT
>NZ_JAIVCC010000010.1 GCF_020866905.1 Salinimicrobium sediminilitoris
AAAAATCTTGTAGTTTTGCCATAGTACTGAGTTGTTTAAAACTCCGGAAAATGGTCAACTTATTTCAGTACCCGACATAGCCACGGATTCACAGATGTAATTTAACTTTTACTGTCCACTGTCCACTGTCCACTGACCACTGATCACTCCTTTCACTGCACTTCATAAAGCAGCACTTCATCCTCTTCTCCCTGCACTACAAGTTCCAGAGCAGGGTCATCATCTGCGTTATTGAGGTCTATTAATGAATTTCCGTAAACGGGAAAGCCATTCAGTAACGTGGCATTGCTGTCAAAAACATATACCTTCTTCGCCTGCAGGTCGGTTACGGATACATAGATCTTATTGTTGATATAGAAGATTTGCGGCGCACTGTAAAGTCCAAAATCGAGAGTGACTGAATTTCCTTTAATAGTCAGCTCATTTTCTGAAAGCATCACCAAAGTTTTTGCGGTGGCGTTGATGCGGGTGTTTTCAGTAAGATCAAGATCTTCTTTTTTGATATTTCCTTTTTCATCAATTTTAATGATCTGGCCTTTGGTATTTGATGAGACGAAGTTTCCGTCGTACTCGTACCAGTTATTTTCGGAAAATTCAAGATTTTCTTTTACAACGACGCGTATTTTCCCTGTACGGCTTAGAATATTCAATTTACCTGAAGTTTCGGGGATCACGATGTAATCCTTTCGGCCAATCCTAATGTGCTTTGGAGTCTGTGCGATATCCGATCCCGCTTTGGAAAATTGGAAACCTTTCACACTCCTTCCTTTTCGATCGTACATGAAAACCTCTTTTCCCTGTACAATCAGGAACCGGTAATCTCTCTTGTTGTCATAGTCAAAAATGGCAAGGGGCTGCGTGATTTCATCTCTAAACTTCAATGGGAATGGTTTTACAGAATTGCCATCCCGGTCAATCACATGCAGCGCATTTTTAGTGGCGAAGGCAAGTTGATATCTTCCATTCCTTAGAATATCTACCGTCTGGACGTCGCCTAAAATGCGGGAGTCCATTTCCTTTTTCCAGTGGATCTTACCTTCGGGAGAGATTAGATAAAGCGTATTTTGAACATCCTGGACAGCTATATCCATGCCGTTGGTACGGTGATTTTTAAAGAAAATCGGTGGGGAGTTTAGAGCTGCTCCAAGTTTGATAGCCGCAGCCCGGGAAGTTGGTTTTTCAGTCTTTAAAGCTGCGCTTTTAGTTAGAATACTGTGCAGGTGCGCAAAGTTATCCTGGTAGATATATTGAATTGCCGAAATAGGAAAATTTGTATAGTCCAGTCCATTCGATGTGTCTTCATCGTTTGCCTGATTGTTCCTCACTATCAAAAGGGACGCTTCTGAACTCAGATTTTCTGAAGCAGACTTATAAGCTTCAGAATTCGCCAAAACCAGTTCATCCTGAACGGCTGTCATCACCTCTTTTAATGCTTTGGAAGTTTTCGCGAACAAAACATAACTATTCAAAAAGGTGAAAAAATGAAGCTCTTCCGGATTCAGCAGTGGCTGAAGCATTTTTTGAAAAGCATTCGGGTTGGGATATTCATATATTGGTATTCCACGGAATTCTTCTGTTGGCTTAAGCTCGAAACTTAAAGAATTTCGGGCACTTTCGGGGTCTTTAGCATGAACAGCAAATACAAAACCTTCAGAAAGCTGAATTATTCCTGCTTCACTGGCTGTTTCGAGAAGGGAAAGTTCATCAGAAAAAGCTTCAGTTTTACTACCTCTCAAAAAGGTCAAATTATTATTCAGTTTTTCGAATTTTTTAAAAGAGATCGAGGTGAACCCTTTGCTGTGTACAGGAGTGATCTTTGCAAGATTATTTTTGGCAGTTCCTGCTTCTTTAAATACGTTTATGAGTCGGGGAATAGAATCTGAGGCAACTGTGATACCATTAAGGCTAATGTCGTTTTGTGAAATGTCTGTATCCAGCACAGTCCATTTGCTGATGTTCGAAAATCTCGCAGGGAAGATGTCCTTAAGAAAGAAAGACGCTTTTTCAGAATTAAAAAACAGAGAAGTTTTCTTAGGGGAAGCAGCCTTAAATGCCGTTTCAAGATCTGGGTCCCAACTGTGGCTGCCTTCAGAAGCCTCTTTTAGTAATTGTAGCGAATTGCTTAACAGGTTAATGCTGTCTATACGTGTTGAATAAGCTGTTTTGCCTTCCAGAACATATTTTTTTATTTCTAGGTCGTCGGAATTTATGGTCTCTACCTGCCGGTTGGGTATGGAGTCCAGGTTCAATGGTTTTAGCTCATCCTTACTAATGAAAAGGAAGTCGAAAGATTCTTCTCCTTTGGTATTTAGAACAAGAAGAGCTTCTTTTTTATGCGGAAAAAATTTTAATATTTCAAGCCCCTGCTCCATGTCCTTATAAAAGGAATGGTTGGAATTAAGCTTTAGAAAATCATTATTTTGAAGATTGCTGAAGAACAGATCAGGATTTTGCATTTGAAGGATGACCGCTGGCTCCTTGGGTAAAAAGTCTGTAAGTGCATTTGCAGTAGGGCGATCATCGGCACAGGAAATTAACAGTGAGATGAGGCAAATTGCTATTATCTTCTTCATGGGAAGGTTTAAGTAAAATTTTTTTAAAGTGAAATCTCCAATTGTTCAGGAAGGAGTTTAAAGCTTTTTCGATGGTATTTTGTTATTCCGTATTTCTTTATGGCTTCACGATGTTCTACAGTAGGGTATCCTTTATTCTGTTTCCAGTTGTACATTGGATATTCCTCGTGGATCTTGATCATGAATTCATCCCTGTAAGTCTTTGCCAGGATTGAGGCGGCCGCAATGCTTAAAAATTTCCCATCTCCTTTAATTATACATTCGTGCGGCACTTCCCCATAGGTTTTAAATCTATTGCCATCTACAATAATAAATTCGGGAACAGGATTGAGATTGTCGATACATTTATGCATCGCCAGGATGGAGGCATTTAAAATATTGATCTCATCGATCTCTTCCATATATATGTGTTGCACCGAATAACACACAGCTTTCTTCTTTATTATTCCCCGCAGTTCATTTCTTGAAATAGAGTTGAGCTGCTTTGAGTCATTTATAAGTTTGTTTCGAAACCTAGGGGGCAGAATCACTGCCGCTGCTGTAACAGGTCCTGCCAGGCAGCCTCTCCCGGCTTCGTCTGTGCCGCACTCCAATTGTAATTTTGAGAAACTTTTTGCTAACATGTTGTTAAGTTGCTGTAGGGTAATACTTTATCCAGAATCGTGAAAATATTTCCGGCAGTACAAAAATAGGAAATAAGTGCAGCCCCGAAAATACAGGGGAGAGAAAAGGTTGTTTAAAATTACACACTTTAGAATTTAATGTTTTATTCCTTAGAAAAATCGGCAATTTTGGTGGTTCCGGTAGGATCTGGGTCTCTTTTCTACTAAAATGGAAAGGAACAATCTTGAGAATCAACAAATTTGTTAAGTCTTTAACAATTAAGTTTGTTTCATTGTCTTGTTTTATTAAGATTTTATTACCATTTTTGGCACTGGCTAATTCAAATAATTCATAAAATGAAAAGAAAATTAAGTGGAATTCTAACACTCTTGCTGGTGTTAGTGGTGCAAATTACGTTTGCACAGCAAATGAAAACGATCACAGGAACTGTGACCGATGGGGAGGGTCTTCCTCTTCCAGGGGTAAATGTATTAGTAAAAAACACCAGTAGAGGAACTCAAACAGACTTCAATGGTGAATATTCTATCAATGCTCAGTTAGGTGAAGTAGTAGTATTCTCTTATGTTGGATTCGAGACTGCTGAATATCCTGTTGGAGAGATAGACAACATTGACGTCACTCTTACTGTGGATGCAGCAGAGCTGGAAGAGGTAGTGGTAGTAGGTTATGGAACCGCAACTAAAAGGTCATTCACAGGTACTGCGACTGTAGTTTCTGGTGAGAATCTTGAGCGTAAGAACGTTTCTGATGTTTCTAAGGCTCTTGCCGGGGAAGCAGCGGGTGTTCGTGTGATAAACACTTCTGGACAACCAGGAGCGGAAGGTACCATTCGTATACGTGGTATTGGTTCTGTAAACGGAAACAGGGACCCTCTATATGTAGTAGATGGAGTTCCTTATTCGGGAAACATTGCTTCTATTAACCCTGCAGACATTGAGTCAACAACTATTCTTAAGGATGCTGCAGCGACAGCTATCTATGGAGCAAGAGGTGCAAACGGGGTTGTTGTGCTTACTACCCGTAATGGTAGAGAAGGAACAGCGCAAATTGAAGTTGAGCTTAAAACCGGTCAAAACTTTCAATTGTTAGACAGGAGTGAAGTGATTTCAAATCCAGATGAATATTTAGCTTTAAGTTGGGAGGCGCTTTATAATAGAGGTAACGCTTCTGGAGCAGCAGATCCTGCTGCTTATGCAAATGACAGACTTTTTTCTTCATCAGGTCTTGATGCCCGTTATAATTATTACAATGTTCCCGGGGCTGAAGTAATTGATCCTGCAACCGGTATGGTTAGACCAGGATTAGAAAGAAGATACACGCCAGAAGATTGGGAAGAGTATGCTTTCCAGCCGGCTGTTCGTACAGAGGCTAACTTGAAAATTAGCGGTGGTAACGAAAAATCTACTTACTATACTTCTATAGGTTATCTAGATGATAAGGGTTATTCTATTAATTCTGATTTTGAAAGACTTTCAGCTAGATTGAGCGTGAGTCATGATGTTAAAGATTGGCTAAGCGGTTCTATGGATGTTGGTTATGCAGTGTCAGAAACAAACAACTTAGGACAGTCAGAAGATTCAGGAAGTGTTTTCTGGTTCGTAGATAACATTCCGTCTATTTATCCTCTTTTCCTAAGAGACGAAGATGGTAACACTATAGATGATCCTTACTTTGGTGGAAACCAATATGATTTTGGACAGGGACGTGGTTTTGGAGCTTTGACAAACGCTATTGCCGGTGCTTACCAGGATCTCAATAACTCAATGAGACATGAGATCAATACCAATATCTTCTTTAATGCTCATATTGCTGAAGGTCTTGATTTTGAAACACGTTTTGGATCTCAATATTTTAACACAAATCTTGATAGCAGGGGGAACCCTTTCTATGGAGGTTCAGCAGGTCAAAATGGATCGCTTTATAAGCAACAAACAGAAAGATTGGCTTATAACTTCCTGCAGTTACTTCGTTTCAACAGAACTTTTGGAGGTCACACTATTGAAGCTTTAGCTGCGCATGAGAGCAATTCATTTGAGGAGTCTTTCTTTTGGGCTTCCAGATCAAATCTTGTGGTGCCTGACGCTACCGAATTGAACCAGGGAGTAGTTAACAATCCTCCGGGATCGTTCGTAGAAGATTACACTTTAGAAAGTTATTTTGGGCAGTTGAGCTATGACTTTAGAGATACTTACTTTCTTTCTGGTACTGTAAGGAGGGATGGATCTTCAAGGTTCCTTAATGATAAGTGGGGTACTTTTGGATCTGTTGGTGCAGCGTGGGTTATTTCGAACGAAGGCTTTATGCTTGACCAGGATGTACTTAGCTTCCTTAAATTAAAGGCTAGTTATGGTCTATTAGGAGATCAGGCCGGTGTAGGTTACTATCCTGGGGCGGATCTTTTCAATGTTGATAACCTTAACGATGAGATTTCTTTATCCTTTAATACTAAAGGAAACCCTGACCTTACCTGGGAAACTTCTAAAATGTTCCAGACCGGGATAGAATTTAGTTTCGGGAATTATTTAGAAGGTAGTTTCGACTATTATAATAAACTCACAGATGACCAAATTTTTGAAAGAAGGGTAGCCCCATCTTTAGGATATGCAATAATTGATGTGAATGACGGTCTTCTTCAAAACCAGGGATTCGAGTATCAGCTTACAGGAAAGATCGTTCAGAGCGACAGATGGTACGTAAATATCGGAATTAATGGAGAGATAATTAACAATGAGATGCTTGAGATGCCGATTGATCCTTCAACAGGGGAGCAAAAGGTTCTAGATAACCAGGGATATTTCGGTAGAGCTGTAGGACATTCGATCTTTGATTATTATATGCGTGACTATGCCGGAGTAGATCCTGCAACAGGAGTAAGCATGTGGTATGCTCATTTTATAGATGAAAACGGAGATGGCGTACCTACTGGAGGTTTAATGTCTGACGGTGGAGAAATTATTGAAAGTCTTTTTGAGTATCTTGATGCTAATCCTGATATGGAGGACGAAATTTCAAAAGCAACCGTCCAAAGATATGAGCACGCTACAAGAAAATTCATTGGTAAATCGGCTATTCCAGATGTTAGAGGTGCTTTAAACCTTGCTACAGGATTTGGGAATTTCGATTTGAATGTTCAGTTGCTTTACCAATTCGGTGGATACGGGTATGACTTCCAGTATGCAAGACTTATGCACAATGATGTAGTCGGGAGTAACAACTGGCACGTTGATATTCGTGATAGATGGCAGGAGCCGGGGGATATTACAAGTGTGCCAAGAATTTCCTCTAACTATGATCAAAGTGTTGCTTCTACTTCCAGTAGATTCTTAAGAAAACTGGATTACGTTTCCTTAAATAACGTGAGACTGGGGTACACGCTACCAACAGATTTTACCGAAAATATTGGCATGGGTGCTCTTAGTGTCTGGGTTTCTGGTGATAACCTTGCTCTTTTCTCAGACCGCACAGGATGGAATCCACAAACAGCAGAGGCCGGTGGATCTGACTGGTACACCTACTCTCCTCTTACAACTATAACTGCAGGTGTTAGAGCTAAATTTTAATTAAAATTGAACATGAAAATGAAAACAAAATTTTTTATACCTATACTGGCTGGTGCTTTGACACTAACAGGATGTAGCAAAGATTTTCTGGAAACCGAACCAACAGAGTTCGTTTCTTCAGACCAGGTGGCAGAGGCCTCCGAATTGAACCCGGGCTTACAAAATGCCAATATCGCTGGTCTTTATTCCACAATGTATCTTACAGGTACTGGAGGAACAACGGGTCATGATGATTTTGGCCAGAAAGGATATGATATCTTTTCAGATATGTTAAGTGGAGATATGGTATTGGCCGGTTATACCTATGGCTGGTATCAGGATATTGTAGAATACCAGGCTACTACAAACTTTACAAATACTGCCAATTATCAGGTTTGGAGATATTACTACCGATTAATTTTTGGAGCTAACATTGTAATAGATGGATTAGGAGGTAATGATGCCGAACTAGAATCTGACGAAGCCCGTGCAATTATGGGACAGGCTAAAGCAATGAGAGCTTATGCTTACTTTTATTTATTGCAATTCTATGGTGAAGGATATAATCCTTCCGAGGAGGTTCTTCCTATCTACACTACAGTATCCGAAGAAGCTGCAGCACTTAGCCCGCAGTCTGAAGTTTATGCACTTGTAGTGGATGATCTTACAGACGCTATTGATCTTCTTGAAAATTTCACCAGGACTGCTAAGAACGAAGTAGACCAAAGTGTTGCGAAAGGACTTCTTGCTTATACTTATGCAGCAATGAACGACTATGAAAAAGTGATAGAGGTAACCCAGGATGTTATTGATAATTACGGTTATAATGTTGTATCTTCAACGGAAGTCGTTTATGATGGCACTAACTTAGAGGCTGCTGGATTTAATGATGTTGCCAACTCAGGTTGGATGTGGGGTGTTGATCAAACTCTGGATATTGGCCTTGATCTTATTTCCTGGTGGGGACAGGTCGATCTTTTTACCTATAGCTATGCCTGGGCAGGAGATCCTAAAGAGATCAACCATGATCTTTTTGATGCAATACCTGCAGATGATTTGCGTAAGGGTCAATTTGTAGATGCTTATGGGGATGGAGTACTTTATCCAATTAATAAATTTTATGCTCCAGGACGTACTGTTGCAGGACAGAGAAACGTGACTACCGATTATGTTTATATGAGGATAGCCGAAATGTACCTTTTACTTGCTGAAGCAGCTGCTCAAACCGGTAATGAAGCTCTTGCCAAAGAGGCGTTAAGAGTTATTCTGGATGAGCGTGTAGAGGATACTGCTTATCTTGATGCTTTAAGTGGACAGCAATTGATCGATCACATCTTCTTGCAGACTCGTATTGAACTGTGGGGTGAAGGGAAAGTGTATTTAGCTGGAAAAAGACTTGGTAGGACTGCACAAATGGGGCCTAATCACCTGACTTTTCCAGGTTTGAGTGTTCCTTTCAATTCAGATGACATGACCTTTGAAATTCCTCAAAGTGAGCGTCAGAACAATCCTTTTATTGACTAATAATTAGAAAACAAAGCCCTTCTTTTGAAGGAGGGCTTTTGCCTTTCATATTAAACTCATACAAATGAAAAAAACATTATTATTATTATTAACCGTCGTTATGACCTCTATTTTTGTTAGTTGTAGTGACGATGAATTTACTCCGCCAAACTATGTGACGTTTGAAGGATTTGTAAATCCCAACATAGGTGTTGAAGTTGATGGAAGTGCTACCCGTGAAGTGACAGTTTACACTGCCAATGTCACGAGCAACGACAGAACTTTTGATGTAATGGTGGGAGACGCTACGACATTAGCTTCCACGGCTTATACTGTACCTTCTACAGTTACAGTGCCGGGAGGAACAAATGAGGCCACTTTTGAAGTTCAGGTTTCTGATGTTGACCTGGGGCTGGTTGGGAAAACTCTTGTTTTACGTCTAGATCCTACTGTTGATGGTCTTTACACAGGTGATCCTTATGTGCTTAATGTTGGACGTGTTTGTGAAGGGACTGACTTTACTGTAGACCTGGTTTTTGACGGATACGCGAGTGAAACTACCTGGACACTATCAGATGCTGATGGAAATATCCTAATTGAGGTGGATGGATATTCAGATGGAGCTGCGACAGCTACTCGTTCTTTATGTCCAGGTGAGGGAACCTTTACCTTCACAATAACTGATTCTTTTGGTGATGGGCTTACTTACCCTGCCGAAGGATCAGTAACACTTTCTTATGGAGGTGAAGAATTTGCTGTGATTCCAGGAGATTTTGGATCAGAGGAATCTGTTAATTTTACAATTGGACCTGATGGTGCGACGGTCGTTGGTGGAGACACTGATGGTGGAGACACTGATGGTGGAGACACTGATGGTGGAGACACTGATGGTGGAGACACTGATGGTGGAGACACTGATGGTGGAGACACTGATGGTGGAGACACTGATGGTGGAGACACTGATGGTGGAGACACTGATGGTGGAGACACTGATGGTGGAGATGCCTAAACATTCCCATTATTAAATAAATTTAGAGGCTGTCTTTCAAAGGCAGCCTCTTTTTTTTTGAATGCCTTTAAAGTCACCTGCCCCTAATTCTTTCAATTATCATACTTTTGTTCCAGTGATCATTCTTATGAAGAAAAAGCAACTCTTATTTCTCTACTTATTGTTAATCCCTATATGGGGTATTTCTCAGGAAAGGAAACTTACCCGTTCAGGGGCAACTGGTAGCGAGCGTGAAATGGATGCCGGTGAGAAAGCTCCCGAAGTTGAAAGAGCCCCTATTGAACTTTATAAAATTATTTCCGTAGAGAATGATACGACCATAGTCGATACTACCCTTAACATTTATAAAGATTACAGGTTCAACTACCTCAGGAAAGACAACTTCGGGTTGTTAGCTTTTTCCAACGTGGGTAGATCCTATAACAGGCTTACTTATGATTTTCTCGATGAGCGTTTTGTTATGCCTCAATTTGGTGCAAGGGCAAGACATTATAACTTCATGGAGGTAGAGGATATTTATTATTACAATGTTCCTACCCCGTTTACCGAATTATTTTTTAAAACTGTTTTTGAACAGGGACAGGCAGTAGATGCCCTTTTTACGGTAAATACCTCTCCAAATTTGAATTTTTCGGTGGCTTACAAAGGTCTTCGTTCCCTGGGACGGTATAAACATTTACTTACCAGTACCGGGAATTTTCGCGCTACCTTAAGTTATGATTCCCCTAATGAAAGATATAGACTTCAGACGCATTTTGTCTCACAGGATCTTCTCAATGAAGAGAATGGCGGACTTACAGAGGCTTCTCTTGAACAATATGTTGCTAAAAACCCCGAATTTGAAGATCGTTCGCGCCTGGATGTAAATTTTCAGGATGCACAATCCACCCTTTTCGGGAAAAGGTTCTTTCTGGATCATTCTTATGCTTTATATAAGAGGAATGATTCCCTGGCCCAGAGAAATTTGACAATTGGTCACCGGCTGAATCATACCTATAAGAAATACCGGTTTCAGCAGGGAAATGCAAATGAAATATTTGGACCTTCCTTTGAAGAGGTGGGGATTAGAGATGAAACCCGACTTACGTCTACTTCTAATGAGGTTTATGTTGGGTTTACAGCAGGAAACCTGGCGCAGATTGTAGCCAGGGGTAGGCATACTAATTACGATTATGGTTACAATACAGTGCTTGACCTTCAGGATGGTTTTATCACAAATCGGCTGCAGGGAAATATTATTTCAGCAGGAGGGGATTACACCGGGACCTTAGGCGGATTCCAGTTCAAAGCGAATGGAATGGTCAATTTAATTGGGGATCTTAAAGGTTACGACCTTGGTGCGCGGCTTGCTTACGTGCTTTCGCCAGATTTCTCTGTTGCCGCCACGGCCAATATTAATGATTGTGCGCCTGATTACAATTTTCTTCTATACCAGAGTGACTATATAAACTATAACTGGCAAACTTCCTTTTCAAATGAAAGCAGGCAGTCACTTGGTTTCGATTTATGGGCACCACAGCTGCTAAATGCAAGCCTGGAGTTTACTACCATAAATGATATGGCTTACTTTGCTCTTGATGAAATGGGTAGTGTTCGACCTTTCCAGCATGAAGGGCAGGTAAGTTATTTTAAAGTAAAGGGGGAGCGGGAATTTAGTGTAGGGAAATTTGCTCTCAACAATACCGTACTTTTTCAGTCTGTACTTGACGGGGGGCAGGTGTTTAACGTGCCAGATCTTGTTACCCGGAATACCTTATATTACAGGGACCATTGGTTTCAGCGGGCGCTCTACCTTCAAACCGGTTTCACTCTAAACTACTTTACCGGGTATAACTTGAATGGGTATGATCCGGTTTTAGCCGAGTTCTATGTACAGAACGAACAGGAATTTGACGGTTTTCCAACTGTCGATTTCTTCTTTAACGGAAAGATAAGGCAGGCCCGTATATTTTTCAAGCTGGAAAATCTGAATTATTTGATTGAAGGCAACAATAATTTTTCTGCCCCTTTGTATCCTTCTCGTGACTTTGGAATTAGATTTGGACTGGTCTGGAATTTCTTCATGTAGATCTCTTGGGCGTTTCCCCACCTTCGCTGCCGCTTAGGTGTGGCCGGGCTATTCACTTCAATCTTTTTGTCCGTGCTTCCCAAAAAGGATTTCCGCTTCTATCCCTAACGCGGGTTTACGGAACTCTTCCAAAGTTTCAAACTTTGGAAGAGTTTTAACGGAAAAAAATCACCTC
>NZ_JAIVCC010000008.1 GCF_020866905.1 Salinimicrobium sediminilitoris
ACTCCTGCATATACAGGTTCATCAATTACAATCTCTACTTCAGAACTGTCAGCAAGACATTCAGATCCCTCACCAGGAGTTACTGTATAGGTGAAAGTATATGAACCGGCAACCATACCGGTAAAATCTACCATCGTTGGATCACTGATATCTACTCCGCTACCATCTGTGTCAGCCCAGCTACCACCAGCATCCTCATTGGCAATGAGTTCAAAGAGATTTACTGCATCCCTGCTCTCATCTCCCTCACAAAAACGATCCTCGCCATCTTCACCAGCTTGAACTATGTCATCTATTACAATAATTACCGAAGTCTTATCACTTGGACATTCTGAATTAACATCATCAGGATCAACGGTATAAGCAAACACATAGGTTCCTGCTGTATATCCGCTTAGATTAATTGGATCGGAGACTGAATTTTCAAACTCATCGGTCCAGTCTCCTCCGACGTCTCCACCACTTACAAGTCCAAATAAACTCACCGAGCTAAGATCCTCATCAATACAGAACCGGTCACTACCACCAGTTCCAGCTTCTGGAAGATCATAAAAAGTGTAATTCACGATATCTGAACCACTGCAACTTATTTCATCAGTAAAAGTATATGTGAAAGGTCCATTATTAGGATCTACATTTGTGGCATCCGAAATATCACCCTCTGCGTTTGACCAAATTCCTCCCGGATAATCTATGGGCTCAAGTAAAGTTAAATTTACTGAAGTAACATTTTCACAAACTTTCTGATCGGGGATACTTATTGAAGGGGGAACAGGAGAACTACCCGAAGTCTCTCCAATACATTGTGTTGGGTTAAAGGGATCGGCACAATCTGGAATATCGGGATCATCCAATGCAAATATTTCAATATTGTAGTCTGTTCCTATTGGATAGGTTAAAGTAAAACTACCTTCTACAGGTCCACCCACCCCAAGATTTTCCAGACAAACATCTTCAGAGATGCTCAAGGCATTTGGATCAGAGGCAGAAAATTGGGCGTTGACTCCAGCTATTGGAACAACCACTTCGTAAGTTTCAGAATCAATACAATTCACTGATTCCTCACCAACCACAAGCGCACATATTGGAATATCTCCATCCCCGCAACCAAATCTTGCTTTAAAATTATTTACATTTAAATTGCCATCTGCGTCCTGATCCCAAATAGCCAGATAAAAGTTTGTAGGTTCAAGAAAATCTACATTCCCTACTGGTATGGTATTCCAGGTATTGGATGATTCAACTCCACAAGAAACAAAGGAAAGATTTGAACAATCTCCGCTTAAATCATCCCCAGCAACACTGCTGTATGTAGTAAAGGCATCATTTCGTTCAGATACATACAAAGCCCAACCAATATTATCCCCTGAATTATCATTTATTTGGACTTCGAAACTTCCCGAATATGGTCTTACATCAAAATTAAGCCATACAATAGGTTGCCCATTAGTCGGATTATCCGGCGCAACTATGCTTCCGGTACTGGGATTCACACACCCCCCGTCCTCAACATCAATTAAAAATGCCGAGCTATTATAAACGGCGTTATTAAAAGGTGAAATCTGAGACTGTGTTTCTGCAGAACTACCGCATCTAATAATTCCGTTAGGCTCGCCCGCATTTGGATCATCATTAATGGAACCATCAGTTCCAATCCAGGTTGAACCTCCTTCCCAACGATTTGCACCTTCACAGGGTGTATCTGCCTGTGCTCTCATTTCAGTAGTAAAAGCAATACTCATGATCACAAAAAGCATAAGTAAAACCTTTTGTGATAACTGAAATTTCATTTTAAACCTCCGAACATTCTTCCTTATAAATAAAACAGGAATTTTGGTAATTTTCTCCATAGTCAATAATGTTGTGGTTAATAAATACTAACCAGAACACAAGAAGTAAATGAAAGCAGATTCGGGCGAACCTTAGGTAGGGGAAATTTTAAAAGAATAAGAACCAAAATTTTCCTGGGGGAGGAAATTTACAAGCACAGTAACGGGGGAATTACAAAAAACTAATAGATATGTTCTGGGGGGGATATTTATTATGGGGAAATTATTTAGGAATACTAGCAAGATCACCTAAAGCACATTAAATTTAATACAAAATACTTTACATCAGTATATTATAGTCAAAATAATTTTTATGATGAGATAAAAAATTACTTCTTACTGTGATTATATAAGGAATCGCACCATTATTTAACAGTTCATGGTAAGGGAGCTTAATTGGTCTCTAATTAGCTTCCCGTTAATTAGCTCCCTCCTTTTTAAGCCGGGGTGGCAAAGGTCAGACTTAAGCAAAAAGATCTCACAACTTCCGAAAACCTGTAAAGTCTGATTATCTCTCCATTATTCCATAAGCATAAGCCTGTAAGACGAAGGCTATAAGTGAGGTTTATCTTTATAGATTAACTTGAATATTTAGCAAATACAACTTTTGTACTTAATCCAGAATTTCCCCTGCATTTCCTGAATTTAGTTTTGAGGAAAGAAGACCCTCCCCGTCCACCACCTGGCGGACTTCCCCTCCCTTGCAAGGGAGGGGAGCTGAAAGACGTATCTTATTAAGTTTTTAGCTAATAATCAAGGCACGGATTATAAATCCGCGCCAGCGGATTCTACAAAAACTTCCCGAGAAAGTGTTCCCCTCCTTTCTGAGGAGGGGTGGATGCACCGGGAGGCGGAGACGGGGTGGTGCGTTACGGATTATTCTTCCGTTTACAAATTTCTAGCTATTACAACCCTTTCAGGGTTTGGAACCCTGAAAGGGTTTATTGGTGAGTTTCCATTCACCACTGTAATTGTAGAAACCGGACCCTCCCCGTCTCCGCAACAGCGGAGCCTTCCCCTCCCTGGAAGGGAGGGGAGATGGCAGTCGTATCTAATTAAAATTTATTCCATAAAAAAACCCTTCATCAAATGAATGATGAAGGGTT
>NZ_JAIVCC010000006.1 GCF_020866905.1 Salinimicrobium sediminilitoris
AAAAGAGGCTGTCTGAAAAGGCAGCCTTTTTTTTGTATAAATAGGAGGAGCTGCTTATTTTTAGTATATGAGCAGAAAAGTAGTTTTTAAGACTTATCATCAAAACCAACTAAGTCTTATTCCCCCTAGCTATGATGATCTGGTTCCAAAAAATCACCCTGTCCGGATTGTCAATACCATTGTAGATCATTTAGACATTAGTACTTTGGAGAAGAGCTATAAAGGAGGAGGCACCTCGAGCTATCACCCGCGGATGCTTCTTAAGGTAGTGATCTACTCTTACCTTCGGAATATTTATTCCTCAAGAAAAATAGAGCAGGCCCTGCAAGAGAATATTCATTTTATGTGGCTTAGCGGACAGAGCAAGCCCGATCACAATACCATCAATGACTTTAGGGGCAAAAGATTAAAGGGGAAGTTTAAGAACATCTTTAACCAGGTGGTCGAGTTATTGGCAGAACAGGGAGTCTTATCCCTTAAAGAGCTGTATGTGGACGGCACGAAGATAGAGGCCAATGCCAACCGCTACACCTTTGTGTGGGGCAAATCCATTAAGACCAGTAAGGAGCGAATCAGAAAACAGCTCAAAGAACTCTGGTCTTATGTGGAGAAAGTCTATGCTGAAGAACAAATGCTTCCCAATCAGCCCGATTTTGAAGAGATCGATCCTGAAAAAGTAGCACAGACCATCGATACCATCAATGAAGCATTGAAGGATAAAGAAGTAGACAAGAAGGTTAAACAAAAGCTGAATTATGCCAAAAAGAACTGGCCAAAGAACCTGCAGAAGTACAATGAGCAGGAAGCTATCTTAGGTAAGAGAAACAGCTACAGCAAAACAGATCCCGATGCCACCTTTATGCGCATGAAGGATGATCATATGCAAAACGGACAGCTAAAGCCCGGGTACAATTTACAAGCCTCTACCAACAACCAGTTTATCACTAGCTACACCCTTGCTCAAACTACAGCAGATACTACCACTTTAAAAGATCATCTCAATGATCATATTGAATCCTACGGTCAAACCCCTGAAACACTTATCGCTGATGCCGGATATGGCAGTGAAGAAAATTACACAGACCTAGAAGAAAAGAACATAGCTGCTTTTGTAAAATATAACTACTTCCATAAGGAGCAGCGCGATAAAAAGCACAAGGAAAATCCGTTTCATCCCGATAATCTCTTTTACAATGCGGAAACAGACACCTATTACTGTCCTATGGGGCAGGAAATGACGAAAACCCGCACCTACGAAAGCAAAACCAAGAACGGCTTTACCCAGGAAATCCATCGTTACCAGGCTCAAAACTGCTGTGGATGTCCCCTGCGAGGCAGTTGCCATAAAGCAAAGGGAAACAGGATTATTGAGCGGAATCACAACTTACTCCGACTCAAACAGAAAGCAAAAAATCTACTACTAAGTGAAAAAGGAATAGCACATCGCAAGCGCAGATGCTGGGATGTAGAGGCTGTCTTTGGTAATATCAAGCAAAATATGGGCTTCAAGCGGTTTATGCTTCGGGGAATGGAGAAAGTAACTACAGAAATCGGGTTAATAGCAATGGCACACAACCTAAAGAAGTTCAGTGTCATCTAATAGAGGCTTTCTGTCCACTTTTTTTAAACCCAGTATTTATTAATAAAAAAGAGGAAAAAGTATTGCTTCACATATTGACAATAAAAAAAGCCGCCTAAAAATTACTTTTTAGACGACCTCTTT
>NZ_JAIVCC010000014.1 GCF_020866905.1 Salinimicrobium sediminilitoris
CGCGAGGTATGCTGGAGCGGTTACAAAAGAAAATGTAGGCATAAGTAACGATAATGCGGGCGAGAAACCCGCACACCGAAAGACTAAGGTTTCCTCAGCTATGCTAATCAGCTGAGGGTTAGTCGGGGCCTAAGGCGAACCCGAAAGGGGTAGTCGATGGACAACCAGTTAATATTCTGGTACCTGCTTTGCGTTAAAAGTGACGGAGGCGAGAATTAGGTGCGCACTGACGGAATAGTGCGTTGAAGGATGTGGTAACACTCCGATAGTACACCAAAGCTTCGGCGGCGGTGATAATCCTGAATATCGACTTCCAAGAAAAGCGAGCAAAAGCAGCCCGTACCGCAAACCGACACAGGTAGTTGGGATGAGAATTCTAAGGTGCTCGAGAGATTCATGGCTAAGGAACTAGGCAAAATTGACCCGTAACTTCGGGAGAAGGGTCGCCCATCCATTGGATGGGCCGCAGTGAAGAGGTCCAGGCGACTGTTTATCAAAAACACAGGGCTCTGCTAAATCGAAAGATGATGTATAGGGCCTGACACCTGCCCGGTGCTGGAAGGTTAAGAGGAGATGTTAGCTTTTAGCGACGCATTGAATTGAAGCCCCAGTAAACGGCGGCCGTAACTATAACGGTCCTAAGGTAGCGAAATTCCTTGTCGGGTAAGTTCCGACCTGCACGAATGGTGCAACGATCTGGACACTGTCTCAGCCATGAGCTCGGTGAAATTGTAGTATCGGTGAAGATGCCGATTACCCGCTGTGGGACGAAAAGACCCCGTGAACCTTTACTATAGCTTAGTATTGACTTTGGACAAGTGATGTGTAGGATAGGTGGGAGACATTGAAGCGGTATCGCCAGGTATCGTGGAGTCATTGTTGAAATACCACCCTTTACTTGTTTGAAGCCTAACTTCCATTGGAAGGACAGTGCTTGGTGGGTAGTTTGACTGGGGTGGTCGCCTCCAAAAGAGTAACGGAGGCTTCTAAAGGTTCCCTCAGCACGCTTGGTAACCGTGCGTAGAGTGCAATGGCATAAGGGAGCTTGACTGAGAGACATACAGGTCGATCAGGTACGAAAGTAGAGCATAGTGATCCGGTGGTTCCGCATGGAAGGGCCATCGCTCAAAGGATAAAAGGTACTCCGGGGATAACAGGCTGATCTCCCCCAAGAGCTCACATCGACGGGGGGGTTTGGCACCTCGATGTCGGCTCGTCACATCCTGGGGCTGGAGAAGGTCCCAAGGGTTGGGCTGTTCGCCCATTAAAGTGGCACGCGAGCTGGGTTCAGAACGTCGTGAGACAGTTCGGTCTCTATCTACAGTGGGCGTTAGAAATTTGAGTGGATCTGACTCTAGTACGAGAGGACCGAGTTGGACTGACCTCTGGTGTACCAGTTGTTCCGCCAGGAGCACTGCTGGGTAGCTACGTCGGGAAGGGATAAGCGCTGAAAGCATATAAGCGCGAAACCCACCACAAGATGAGATTTCTTTTAAGGATCGTGGGAGACTACCACGTTGATAGGTCACAGGTGTAAAGGCAGTAATGTCATAGCCGAGTGATACTAATAATCCGTATAGCTTAGTGCACTTCCCCGGTAGCAATACCGGGGAGGAACAACCTAAAGCTTCAAAATGACCTT
>NZ_JAIVCC010000018.1 GCF_020866905.1 Salinimicrobium sediminilitoris
AATCCATAGCTTCGGTAGTATGTTTATGCCCGATTATTATCCATGCCGAACCGCTCGACTAGTGAGCTGTTACGCACTCTTTAAATGAATGGCTGCTTCCAAGCCAACATCCTAGCTGTCTAAGCAGTTCAACCGCGTTTTTTCAACTTAACATACATTTGGGGACCTTAGCTGATGGTCTGGGTTCTTTCCCTCTCGGACATGGACCTTAGCACCCATGCCCTCACTGATCAACATCATTTTATAGCATTCGGAGTTTGTCAGGAATTGGTAGGCGGTGAAGCCCCCGCATCCAATCAGTAGCTCTACCTCTATAAAACTAATTAATCGCTGCACCTAAATGCATTTCGGGGAGTACGAGCTATTTCCGAGTTTGATTGGCCTTTCACCCCTACCCTCAGGTCATCCCAAGACTTTTCAACGTCAACGGGTTCGGTCCTCCACTATGTGTTACCACAGCTTCAACCTGCCCAAGGGTAGATCACACGGTTTCGCGTCTAACACTACCAACTATAGTCGCCCTATTCAGACTCGCTTTCGCTACGGCTCCAGGGCTTAACCCCTTAACCTTGCTGGCAACGTTAACTCGTAGGCTCATTATGCAAAAGGCACGCCGTCACCCTATAAAGGGCTCCGACCGCTTGTAAGCGTATGGTTTCAGGATCTATTTCACTCCGTTATTCACGGTTCTTTTCACCTTTCCCTCACGGTACTGGTTCACTATCGGTCTCTCAGGAGTATTTAGCCTTAGCGGATGGTCCCGCCAAATTCATACAGGGTTTCTCGTGCCCCGCACTACTCAGGATACCACTATGGTTTATGTTCTTTACCTATACCGGGCTATCACCGTCTATGGCCGCTCTTTCCAAAGCGTTCTAGTTCATTACACAACCAAT
>NZ_JAIVCC010000011.1 GCF_020866905.1 Salinimicrobium sediminilitoris
AAACGATCCTCGCCATCTTCACCGGCATATAATGCTTCATCAATGGTGATACTTGCTATTGAATAATCGTCTGGACAAGTTGAATTCGCATCTGCAGGACTTACTGTGTAAGTAAAGGTATAAGTACCAAAACCAAGACTGCTAAAGTCTACCATGGTTGGATCACTAAGATCTACACCACTACCATCAGTATCCGCCCAGCTACCACCGGGCTCCTCGTCTGTAATAATAGTGAACAGATCTATTGAGGACAATCCAGTATCATCTTCACAATATTCAGCACTACCATCTACTCCTGCATATACAGGTTCATCAATTACAATCTCTACTTCAGAACTGTCAGCAAGACATTCAGATCCCTCACCAGGTGTTACTGTATAAGTGAAAGTATATGAACCGGCAACCAGACCGGTAAAATCAACCATCGTTGGATCACTGATATCTACTCCGCTGCCATCTGTGTCAGCCCAGATACCACCAGCATCCTCATTGGCAATAAGATCAAAGAGATTTACTGCATCCTTGCCCTCATCTCCCTCACAAAAACGATCATCGCCATCTTCACCAGCATATAATGCTTCATCAATGGTGATACTTGCTATCGAATAATCATCAGGACAAGTTGAATTCGCATCTGCAGGACTTACTGTGTAAGTAAAGGTATAAGTACCAAAACCAAGACTGCTAAAGTCTACCATGGTTGGATCACTAAGATCCACACCACTGCCATCAGTATCCGCCCAGCTACCACCAGGCTCCTCGTCTGTAATAATAAAGAACAGATCTATTGAGGACAATGCACTATCATCTTCACAATATTCAGCACTACCATCTACTCCTGCATATACAGGTTCATCAA
>NZ_JAIVCC010000004.1 GCF_020866905.1 Salinimicrobium sediminilitoris
AAAAAAAACTAGGTTCCAAACCCTTACCTGGTTCTGGCTCCACAGGGAAGCCCACCGATGGAAAATGAACCAGATCTATCGTTGGCTGGGCACTACAAAACAGAATATCCATCAGCGGCTGAACAGAGATTTAAAAAGAGCTGAGGAGGAAGAACAACTAAAAGTAGTTCTAGGTCAGGTAAGAGAGGATCATCCGCAGATGGGCTGTAAGGAGCTTTATAGAAAGATAAAACCTCAGACCATGGGGAGAGATAAGTTCTTTGAATTTTACCGTAGTTACGGATTTAAGATAACTCCACAAAAATGCTTTAGACGGACAACCGATAGCAGCGGAGTTATCCGATTCCCTAACTTAGTTACGGGTCGGGAGTTGACAGGTGTAAACCAGGTTTGGGTAAGTGATATAACCTACTATGAGATGAACAGTAAGTTTTACTATCTCACCTTCATCCTGGATCAATACTCCAGAAGAATCATCGGCTATAGTGCAAGTAGAACCTTAAGAACAGAAGATACTACTATACCGGCTCTGAAGATGGCTTTAACTCGTATTAAAGGAGATGAAATAATTAAACCAATTATCCACTCCGATGGCGGAGGTCAATACTATAGCAAAGAGTTTTTATGCCTTACAAGAGGCTGTTTAAGAAATAGTATGTGTGAGACTGTATATGAAAATCCACATGCAGAAAGAATAAATGGAACTATTAAAAAC
>NZ_JAIVCC010000003.1 GCF_020866905.1 Salinimicrobium sediminilitoris
GTTCATTGACATATTGGAAAATAAGAATACGAGAAACATAAAAATTTCTATGATTGCAAAATTATAGATAGAGCAAATTATATTTAAGAGGTTTGAAGTATTGAGAAGAGGGTTATTATTAACTTTTAACTCATAACTAATAACTTCTTGCAAGAGCATATTAGGTAAAAGCACATAAGCTAAATAAGGGCGTATGGGGAATGCCTAGGCTCTCAGAGGCGATGAAGGACGTGATAAGCTGCGAAAAGCTGCGGGGACTGGCACATACAGGTTGATCCGCAGATATCCGAATGGGGCAACCCAGCATACTGAAGGTATGTTACTCCGCAAGGAGGGCGAACCCGGAGAACTGAAACATCTAAGTACCCGGAGGAGAAGAAAACAATAGTGATTGCGCTAGTAGTGGCGAGCGAACGCGCATTAGCCCAAACCAGCAAGCTTACGGGCTTGTTGGGGTTGTAGGACCACGATATTGGTTGTGTAATGAACTAGAACGCTTTGGAAAGAGCGGCCATAGACGGTGATAGCCCGGTATAGGTAAAGAACAT
>NZ_JAIVCC010000005.1:0-422080 GCF_020866905.1 Salinimicrobium sediminilitoris
AAAAGAGGAAAAAGTATTGCTTCACATATTGACAATAAAAAAAGCCGCCTAAAAATTACTTTTTAGACGACCTCTTTTCTAGACTCCATTTTTCAGATTCCCTCAACCGGGTACCGATATAATAACCGGAATATTAATTAACCTATTAACACATGTTCCTTGGGATCTCTGCCACCAGGAGTCGGCTTCTCCTTTGAATGGTGGGTTTGGTTAGATATTTCTTACTTCTTCCAATTGTCGTTGGCTTCTTCTTTTTGCTCTTTTTCAATCCAGTTACCTTCAGCATCGGCATAAAGTTCTTTTTCTTCACCCTCAGCTGTAGTCACTTTTAGTTTGAATTTTTGTGTTCCCTCATGATCTTTCACATAAGCTTCAGCAATTGTAGCTCCGGCAAAATCACGCTCTACAGCTTGTTGTACTTCTGCAGGTAATTCCTGCACTTCAATCTTAGTGAATTCTTCCTGTGCTCTTTGAACTACAGTTTCTTCTACTTCTTTTGTTGGATCTACTTCTTCTTTTGTTGGATCTACTTCCTGGGCGGAAAGGTTCTGAGCCGAAAATAACATTGCAGATGCGGCCAGTACGGTAAGACATATTTTTTTCATAGCTTAAATTTTAGGGTTTAATGTTTTAGTTTGTTATCAAGTCTATTGGTAAAATCGCGCCAGTTTGTAGCATCAACAAGAAAGCCCCTGTAAAACAGGGGCTTTGGTAATATTTTAAGAAAAAGGATTTAAATAAAAAGTTGAGGTTTTTCCACAATTCTGTGGGGAATTTCTCCCCAGAATTACTCTTTTAGAGGATCTTTTCTCGTGGCTTTTTTTTCTGAAAGTTTCTTTTTCTCCCTAAGCCGCTTAAGTTTTGCAGCCCTGGGGGTTTTGGTTTTTTTCCGAACCTTAGGTTTTATCAAAGATTCCTTTACCAGGGTCAAAAATCTCCTGGTGACCAGTTCCTTGTTCTTGTGCTGACTTCTGGATTCATCACACTGTAGGATCAATTCACCTGAATTAGTAAGCCTGGAAGCCAACTTTTTTAAAGCTAGCTGTTTTTCTTCATTGGATAATGCCTGAGAATCCTCCAACTTAAAATGGAGTTCAACCTTTGAAGATACTTTATTCACGTTCTGTCCTCCCGCACCCGAGCTTCTTACCGCTTTGTATTCGGCTTCCTGTATGAGCAGCTGTTCATCCACCTAACTCACCTGGTGTGAAGGTTTGAGAAGATCAGCCACAGTTTTCACGGGGTTGAAGGTCTCCACCGGTACCTCAACAAAAATGGTATTCCACTGCGCCATTCCTCCATTCCACAGCCCGGGCAGTTCCAGGGCCTTAAGTTCTTTCCCGTCCTTAGTTTTATTGGCAATAAAACTTGTGTCTTCATCTACATATTTCTCAAGATCGAACTTTCCACCACGATAGTCACGGGTGGAGCAAACCACATCTACAGGATTAAAGTGAGTTGCCTCCAGTGCAATTTTACTTTGCTGATAATTATCGTGGTCAATTTGTGAGCTCTCCACGATCTGCAAGGAAATTTCTCCATTCTTGTGCGTTACCCAAAAAGGCCCACCCCCTGGTTCTCCTTCATTTTTCACCATGCCACAAACCCGAATTGGCCTGTTGAGCAGTTCTTTTATAACCGAGGGTTTCTCCTCCTCATTGAGATCTTTAAAATTGACCCCGAGTCCTGCATTAAGTTCCTTCTGAAGGAATTCTCCCATTTCGTCAAAATATACTTCCCCTGGCTCATTTTCCAGCTGATTTAAATACTTAAAGTTTTTCTCCTGAAGCTGAAGCAACTTCCCTCCCAACATCTTTTTATAGGAAGCCAGCAACTCTCTATTTTTTGGAGTCACCACGTTGTCAATATTTTTTATGAAAATAAGGTCGGCATCCTGGTCATTCAGGTTTTTAATAAGGGCACCATGACCACCGGGTCTAAAGAAAATATCTCCATTTTCATCTCTAAAAGGCTCATTGTCCTTGGTTACTGCAACAGTATCGGTTTTGGGATCCTGGTAAGAATAAGTAACTTCAAAATTGTAACCGGTTTCCTGTTCCAGCCTTGGCACAACTTCCCTTGCTTCTGCTTCAAATTTTTCCCTGTGTTCCTCGGCAACCGTAAAATGTATCCTAACCTTCTTTCCTGCCGCCGCATAATCTATGGCTTCCACTAAATGTTCCTCGAAAGCTGTGGCAAGATGATCCTCATACTTGTGGAATGGCACCAATCCTTTGGGTTGATCTCCCAGGTTGAGCCCATCTTCCTGCAGCATGTACTTAACAAAAAGGTATTTTTGGCTATCCTCCGGCATTTCTTCAAAACCGGGCTCAGCTTCTATAGCTTTCTTTCTCACCTTGTCATAAAATGGAAGATCTTTTATTCGGCTAAAGAAAATCTCCAGGCTCTGTTCATTCTTTTTATCAATATAATCCTCAAGGTCATCATTCGCGGGATCAAACTCCTTCAACAGGTTATAAAATGCTTTAAACATCCTGGTAGCTGCACCCGATGCCGGTACGAACTTCAAGATGTCAAGATTATCTTTTTTTGATTCGTAAAAGTCGGTGAGTTCTTTCTGCTCTTCTTCGGCAACGGCCAGGATCCCATTCTTTACTGTAGCTGCCTCCCGAATATTTACAACAATATTTCCTCTTTTAAAGATCTCGATTTGCTGTTCTACTTTTTCAGGGCTTATTCCTTTTTCCCTAAAATGGGAAATGTCGTTTTCGCTAAAGTTCAATTTTCTGGTTTTTTAAGTTGATCAATAATTTTCACTGCCGTTTCAAAACGCTGCTGTAAGTCTCCTTCCAGAATGCGGTACGGCAATTTGTGTTCATCAAGGGCTTTTTTGAACCTGGCGAACATTTGATCCCTGTCTTTAGGGCGGTCGCGCAGATCATCTTCAACCCATGGAACATCAATATACGTTAAAAAATATAGATCGTACTGCGCTTTTAACGCATGTTTAAGAAGGGCCGGTTCTACAGTTTCGTCATAATAGGCACGGGAATAAACAACAAGTTCCAACAGGTTAGTGTCACAAAAAAGAAGCTCGTCGTGAGTCGTTGCCGCTTCATTTTCCAGGGCCATTTGGCCTCTTGCAATAGGCAGAAGATCATGAGGTTCACAATTTTCCTGCTGCTCATCCCATTTTTTCTGCAGGTATTCCCTCATATATTCCGGTACCCAGCCGGTATTATAATGGTTTGCCAGCAATTGGGCCAGGGTAGTCTTCCCGGTAGATTCGGGTCCAAAAAGGACAATCTT
Organism: Salinimicrobium sediminilitoris; assembly: GCF_020866905.1. Classification (GTDB taxonomy): domain Bacteria; phylum Bacteroidota; class Bacteroidia; order Flavobacteriales; family Flavobacteriaceae; genus Salinimicrobium; species Salinimicrobium sediminilitoris. Next base: position 3,271 of record NZ_JAIVCC010000005.1, read on the forward strand.
TACGAGACCACGTGTCCGCCGCTGCTCAAGCTTTTCTTCCATGTCTTATATCCGTAAAAAGCGATGATCGTAAATAATAAATATTGAAAACTGGTAAAGGTAAGGCCTTTATAGAAGTACAGGGGCACAGAGATCACATCTCCTATGATCCAGTAGATCCAGTTTTCAAGTTTTTTTCGTGCCATTAACCACATCCCCACAAAGAAAATTCCCGTAGTTACGGTATCTACATAAGCTGTCCAGTTATTCCATTTATCAAAGTATTCATAAATACCAAAGGTGAATAAAAGGGTTGCTGCAAAAATAAGCAGGCTCCAAAAATGCTCTTTTTGAGTAGTCTTTGTAATAGGGATAAAATGCACCGCGTCAACCTTCCTCGTCCATACGTACCAGCCGTAGATACTCATGGTAGAATAATAGACATTGATCATCATATCACCCAGCAATTCCCACTGCCAAAGGAGATATACGAAAATTACAGTGCTTATAATTCCCGTAGGATACACCAGGATATTTTCTTCTTTGGAGAACCAGACCGAAAGGAAACCGAAGATCACCGCAATGATCTCCAGTACAATGTAAAGCGTGGGATAATCTGAATACTGCTGAAAGAAAAAATCAAAAATCGGCTGCATAGTCGCTTCTGTTTCCCTTCACAATTTTAATGGTTAGCAGCACATGATCTGAAGCCTGAAAAGTTTCCCGGACTTCTTCGGTAAGGAATTCCATCACCTTGTCATACTCTCCATAGATCTGGGTGCTTAAAGGATTTTCCATTATGGTCAAGCCCGAGCTTCTTAGTTTTTTGATAAAAGCTTTAATTGGAGCTTCAAAATCATCCTGCAGGGGAGTTAGAGCAAGCTCTACTGAAATTTGCATATTTATTAATTTTTGTCTTCTCAAAATTAGGAAGATTAAGGCGTAAAACCGGCCTTTTTAAAAACTTTCGAAATGGCTGAAGGAGAATTTACAGGAAAAAATCCCCTTTTTCGAAGGCAGTACCTATCACCACCATATTTGCTCCCGCTTCATAAGCGGCTTCAAACTGACAGCGATTCCTTATTCCACCTCCCACTATGACCGGGATCTGCACTGCTTCTTTTACTGCAGAAATTATCTCGGAGCCCACGGGAATTTCCGCGCCGCTTCCGGCTTCGAGGTAAATAATTTGTTTTCCCGAATATTCCCCCGCCAGGGCAGTATCTACTATTAACTGAACGTCTTCCTGCGAAAGTGGAGTTGTTCTACTCGCCCGTTGAACCGCACATTCTTTTCCGCCATCAATAAGCAGATAAGCCGTGGGAATAATTTCCAGGCCGCTCTCACGTACAAGAGGCACAGATCTCACCTGCTGTTCAATTAAATAATCGGGATTTCTACCTGAGAGTAGACTCAGGAATAGCAACGCATCGGCTCTGGCAGAAATTTGCTGGTGATCCCCGGGAAACAATATTACAGGTAAATCGGTTTCCGCCTTAATAGCTTTAGTACAGTTCTCCAGCTCTTCAGAAGTAACCGTACTCCCGCCAATAAAAATGTGGGTAGTCAAAAATGGTATTTTCCGAAGGAATTCTTGAGCTTTAAGAGAATCAAATTTTTCAGGATCGATAAGTACTGCCAGCAATCTCTTATCAGATTTTTCAGCAAGAATGATTTCCTCGAGCACTTTGGGCATTAGGAGATCTGTCTAAGGGTGTAGACACAGGTGAAGCCTTCAAATTCCAGAAATTCGAATTCAAACCAGTTCGTCTCTCCATTAAATGTGATCTTTCCGGTAGTTTTTTGATCTTCGAAATCAAAATCGGTAATATTAATATGCTGCAAAAAGCTGACTTTTGGCTGGGCATATAGTTTGTAAACCGCTTCTTTGGCACCCCATACAATAGTGAGCTTCCGTACTAAGGCATCGTTATTGGCGAGGGTCCTGTATTCCTCTATAGGAGTGAATTTGCGGGCGATCAAAAGTATCTTTTCCCGCTGCTTTTCGATATCGATTCCCACCTCCCGGTCACTGAGAATAATTCCGGAAAAACTAAAGGAGTGAGTGATTGAAATATACCTTCCGTCCTTTAAGTGTGGCTTACCTGCCTCATCGTAGTAAAGATCGCTGTCCTGATAGCCTTCCTGCGCAAGAAGATGCCGCACGCTCATAAAACCCCGGCGATGAATATCGCTTTTCATGCCGTCCACTCTCTCCCTGCACAATGGAGTGAGTTCCATACCTTTACTTAACTCTTCAAAAGGCTCTTCGATCTTCCAAATGAGCACTTTAGTAGCATGATTTATTGTTATTCTTTTGTAAAGGGGCATATATAACTCTTAGATATTCTGTATTTTTGCATTTCTGAAAATGCTAAATCAAATATAATAATATGTCAACGAAAACAGTGCCTTACACTAAATATAAAGTGAAAGATATTTCCCTGGCAGAATGGGGAAGAAAAGAGATCGAACTGGCCGAAGCCGAAATGCCGGGACTAATGTCCCTGCGCGAGGAGTATGGAAAAGAGCAGCCATTAAAGGGTGCACGTATTGCCGGTTGTCTTCATATGACCATCCAGACTGCTGTTCTAATTGAAACCCTTGTAGCTCTTGGTGCAGAAGTAACCTGGAGCTCTTGCAATATATTTTCTACTCAGGATCAAGCCGCCGCTGCGATTGCCGCTGCAGGTATTCCGGTTTATGCCTGGAAAGGGATGACTGCTGAAGAATTTGACTGGTGCATCGAGCAAACTTTATTCTTTGGAGAAGAGCGCGAGCCGCTTAACATGATTCTTGATGACGGAGGGGACCTTACCAATATGGTTTTGGACAAGTACCCGGAACTAGCTGAAGGGATCAGAGGACTTTCTGAAGAGACCACCACCGGAGTTCACAGGCTCTATGAGCGTATGAAAAACGGAACGCTTCCTATGCCTGCGATCAATGTAAACGACTCGGTTACAAAATCGAAATTCGATAACAAATATGGATGTAGAGAAAGTGCGGTAGATGCTATTCGTCGTGCTACAGATGTTATGCTTGCCGGGAAAAGAGTTGTGGTTTGTGGATACGGGGACGTAGGTAAAGGTACCGCCGCTTCTTTTAGAGGTGCAGGTTCAATCGTGACCGTAACCGAGATCGACCCAATTTGTGCTCTACAAGCTGCAATGGACGGATTTGAAGTTAAGAAACTGGAGACAGTGCTTCCAAAAGCCGATATCGTCATCACTACAACCGGAAACAAAGACATCGTTCGTGCCGAGCACTTTAAGGCGATGAAAGACAAAACCATTGTTGCCAATATTGGACACTTCGATAATGAGATCCAGGTTGCATGGTTGAATGACAACTACGGAAATGCAAAATCTGAGATCAAGCCACAGGTTGATAAATACACCATTGACGGTAAAGACATTATTCTTCTTGCCGAAGGTCGTCTTGTGAACCTTGGATGTGCAACAGGACACCCGAGTTTTGTAATGAGTAACTCATTTACGAACCAGACTCTGGCGCAAATGGAGCTTTGGAACAACAACGGAGAATACGAAAATAAGGTTTACATGCTTCCGAAGCATTTAGATGAAAAAGTAGCTGCACTACACCTAGAAAAAATTGGAGTGGAATTAACAAGTCTTTCTCAAGAGCAGGCCGAATATATCGGAGTGACTGTCGAAGGACCGTTCAAACCTGATTATTATAGATATTAGAGGTGAGATTTGAGATGTGAGATATTGAATCTCAGATTTCATTAATTCAAAAAGAACCCTTCAAAATGCTATTTTTGAAGGGTTCTTTTAATTTAATAGCAGCGGGGTTGTAACAAAGTATAAGTGAATTAAAAAAGCCTCCGGAATTTCCGAAGGCTCTAAAAATTGCATTTTACTTAGTGTTACTTTGTACTGGCCAGCATGCATTCTTCATAGAGAGCGATCTTTCCGTTTAAAACAGCCAGACCTTCTTCTTTTGACACATCATTTTTGATCCTTACTTCTTCCCCATCTGGCAGATAAACTATGTAAAAACCTTCCTCGTAAGAAGATAATTTAATTTTTTGCCCATCTTTAACGGCATTCCACGATTTATCTGCAGGATCGAAAATCATTTTTAGTTCTTTTCCTTCTCTTTCTCCCGAAAGTACTCTGATCTTGATCTCATTTTTAGTGGCGATCATTTCATAATTCACTCCATTCCTTTCGATAAGTTGCTTTTCCACTTCTCCGGCATTCATGGCAATAGGATTAGAACCTGTCCAGAATTCCACAAGATTAAAGATGAGCACATCTCCCGCATAAAAGAGCGGATAAATTGGAATAATATTTAATCCCCAGAAAATCGCGTTATTGACATACTTATTGTCGTCTACATTTTCATTCCAATCCCTTAGATTATTCCAGGCACTAAAAGAACCTAGACAACTCGTTGTCAAAAAAGCCAGGGATAACACAGAGCATAAAATTAATTTTCTCATATTTAATTTACTTTTAGTTAGATACATAAAACTAATAAAAAGAATTGCTTCAAACTGCCCTGGATATTTTTAACTTTAAACATTTATGATTTTATGTAAACTGAAAAGGAAATACAACCTAAGACATCCAAAAATTAATAAGAAAAGCTGCTACCACCAGGCATATCATAGCAAGAACAAACCAGAGCCAGAATTGGGACATAGACACGTCGCTCTTCCCGGGCCCGGGCTCTTGTAAAAAACCATTGTCCCGCAAAAGCACTTCTGCCCTTTTCATATCATTTTCATGCACTTGTACTCTGGCACCGATTGCGAAATTTGTGTTAGAAGATTCATCAAGGATCCTGTACCGCAAATTGTTCTGTTCAAAGATATTTCTAAGCAGCATTAACTGGTTCTGTTGTGCGGTTTGGTAGACGGTAATAAAAGCCATTACAGGTTTTACTTTTTAAGATAGAAAAAAACTTTCTATTCCACATTCATGAACATGAGGATAACCATAGCTACTATGATGATAATAAATGCAGCCAAAAAGATGAAGATCCATTTCTTCCCCGGCATACGGCGATGAACCGGGACATGAGCCTGGCTCGCAGTGAGAAATCCGGTTTGATCGAGAAGTTCCCTCGCCCGGGTCTTGTCCCCCTCGGCAACCTGTATTCTTTTCACCTCCCCTATCTCGTCTGTATCATCCAGGCGGTGATCAATCCCTTCTTCGCTATAGACCCTTTGCAGGACATCAATTTCATTTTTGTCCTTTGTTGAATAAATTGTGATGTAATCCATCTTTTTAGAGTGTTGATTACTCTAAAGATAAAAAAAACCCTCCTGAATAAATTCAGAAGGGTTCAATATCTATAAAAGAAATAATACTAAGCCTCGAACGGTTCTATAGAAACGTAAGACTTATTGTCTTTCTTTTTAGTAAATTTCACAAGACCATCAACTCTGGCATGTAAAGTATGATCTTTTCCTGCATACACATTCTCACCTGGATTGTGAGCAGTACCTCTTTGTCTAACGATGATGTTCCCTGCAATGGCAGCCTGTCCTCCAAAGATCTTCACACCTAAGCGTTTCGATTCAGATTCCCTACCGTTCTTGGAACTACCAACTCCTTTTTTGTGAGCCATTTTATTTTACTTTTTACTGTTCAACGTTTAGCTTAAAGCAGCTATTAATTCGGCTTTTTTCATTGAAGAATAACCTTCAATCCCTTTTTCTTTAGCCATTTCTCTTAATTCAACAACTGTGTTGTTGTTAAGATCAGTGTTTGAAGCGTCATCTTTAGTAGATTTTGCTTCTTCCTTTTTAGCTGAAGTTGCTTTTTTACCGTTAACAGAAATTCCTTCAATAGAAATTTCGGTTAGTGCTTGGCGGTGACCATTCTTTACCCGGTAACCTTTTCTTCTTTTCTTCTTGAAAACAATGACTTTGTCTCCTTTAAGGTGTCTGGTGATTTTTGCTTCAACCAAAGCTCCTTCTATAGCTGGGGCGCCAAGAGTAATGTCATCACCATCACCTGTAAGAAGAATTTTATCGAAAGAGACACTGTCTCCTTCTTCTCCTGCAAGCCTGTGAACAAATACCTTTTGGTCTTTTGCAACTTTAAATTGCTGCCCTGCTATCTCTACAATTGCGTACATAGCGTCTTAATTAAGGGTTTACGTTCTCGCCCTGAGATTTTTCAAGGCGGGTGCAAATATACTCCTAATTAATTAATTTGCAAAGGCTTTATCAATAGGTATGTTTTTTTCCTTCGGAAGTATTCCAGGAAGGTTTGTAAAGTTGCATAATAGCTAAAGTGACCACCAGAGAAGTTGCAAACCCCATAAGGGCAACGGTGAAAACAAGCATACCTATGTTAACAAACCAATCTGTTTCCCACATGGTAATTAATTCTTGCGAAAACCGTGGATTAAGTTCACTTGTATAAACCGCAAAAAATGCGGTGAAAATAACAGTGGCTATAAACCCGGTAGTTAAACCAGCCATAAATCCTTTTTGATATTTGAATTTCCCGGACTTTTTATCCCTGTATTTTTTTATGGCTAAAAATATTCCCCCGGCAGTAATGACCATGTTGAAGACGCTGTAAACAGGATTCCTGTGCAGGTCAAATATTGACAACAACAAGAAGTAGACGATTAATGCCACGGCTATAAAAATCCCATAGAGTAATGGAACAGATGATCTTTTCATGTAGTTGTTTTTTATGATTATTTATAAATTTCCAAAAAATAAGAGGAAATATGCCTTAATAGCTTGTTAATTTAGAATTTTAAACAAATCTCAGGAGAATTAAATTCTAAAAACTTTGTAACAAAACGACCCTTAGCACTACTTATCAATCGTATTTAATAATAAACCTTTATATAATGATCAACAAACTTAAATTAGCTGCCTTTGGCTTATTCCTGGGATTAACAGGAACGGCACAGGAAGTTGAATTTGTCGAGTACACGCTCGATAATGGTCTTGATGTAATACTTCATCAGGATAATTCTGCACCCGTGGTAACTACCGCCGTAATGTATGATGTAGGAGGAAAAGACAGAATCAACAACAAAACAGGATTTGCCCATTTCTTTGAACACCTTCTTTTTGAAGGCACAGAAAACATTGGCCAGGGAGAATGGTTTAAAATGGTCTCTTCAAATGGAGGATCAAACAACGCCAATACTTCTAATGACCGCACTTACTACTACGAGATCTTCCCGTCAAACAATCTTGAACTGGGATTATGGATGGAATCCGAAAGAATGATGCATCCTGTAATCAAACAATCTGGAGTTGACACTCAGAATGAGGTTGTAAAAGAGGAAAAAAGAATGCGTTACGATAATGCACCTTACGGCAATCTTATCAACGAGATTTCTTCCAAGCTTTTTGAAAAGCACCCATACAAGGATCCAAACGTAGGCTACATGGAGGATCTTGATGCTGCTACTCTTGAAGAATTCAAGCAATTTTTCGAAATCTATTACAAACCAAATAACGCCACCTTGGTTGTGGCAGGTGACATTGATGTTTCTGAAACTAAAAAAATGATCCAGGATTATTTTGGGCCTATTCCTGCGGGAGAAGAAGTCACCAGAAACTTCCCTCAAGAAGAGCCTATTACTGAAACCATTGAGGCTACAGCATACGATTCAAACATTCAAATCCCTGCCATCCTGCTTGGTTACAGAACTCCCGGTATGACCGAGAGAGACGCTTATGTACTTGACATGGTATCATCTGTGCTTTCTGACGGAAAATCTTCCCGTTTATACAAGAAACTGGTTGATGAGCAAAAGCAAGCCCTGGAGGTAGCGGCAGTTAATCTTGCTCAAAAAGATTATGGGCAGTATGTCGTTTTCGCTCTTCCACTGGCAGAAACTCCTTTGGATACTCTGGTTTCTGAAATCGATGAAGAGATCACTAAACTTCAGACTGAATTAATTAGCCAGAGAGAATATGAGAAACTTCAGAATAAATTCGAGAACAGATTTGTTAACTCAAACAGCAGTGTTGCAGGTATTGCCGGCTCTTTAGCCACTTACCAGATGCTTTATGGAAATACAGACCTTATTAACGAAGAGATCGACATCTACCGATCTATTACAAGAGAGGAAATAAGAGATGTAGCTAAGAAATATCTCAACCCAAATCAGCGTGTGGAATTAGAATATCTTCCGAAGAAAGACTCTGAATAACAAAATTAAAATTGAATAAAATGAAGAATAAAATAATAGCATTAGCAGTCTTATTCCTTACCACCACGGGAATCCAGGCTCAAATTGACCGCAGCACGCCACCTAAGGCAGGACCTGCACCAGAGATCAACCTGGAAAAACCCGAAACTTTTACTTTGGACAACGGGCTTAAGGTCCTAGTGGTTGAGAACCATAAGCTACCAAGAGTTTCTATGGTGCTTACCATGGACAACCCTCCAATATATGAAGGAGATAAAGCAGGTGTTTCAACCCTCACCGGAGCCATGCTTGGGGAAGGGACTAAAAACATTTCTAAAGAAAAATTCAATGAAGAGGTTGATTACCTTGGCGCAAACATGAATTTCTCCTCACGCGGAGCTTCTGCAAATACTCTCTCAAAATATTTCCCACGAATTTTGGAATTAATGGCTAAAGGAGCCCTTAATCCAGATCTTAACCAGGAACAGTTCGCAACTGAAAAGGAGCGTACGCTGGAAAACCTGAAGAGTGGAGAAAAAGACGTTTCTTCAAATGCCCGAAGAATTAGCAGCGCTTTGACCTATGGTAAAGATCATCCTTACGGTGAATTCACTACTAAAGAGAGTGTTGAAGGACTTTCCCTGGAAGATGTCAAGGAATTCTACAATAATTACTATGTACCCCAAAATGCATACCTGGTAATAATAGGTGACGTAAAGCCTTCTGAAGTAAAGAAACTTGTAAAGAAGAACTTTGGTTCCTGGAAGAAAAGTGAACTTCCAAAAAACACAATGCCACAAGTTAACAACGTAGCTGAGACGCAGGTGAATTTTGTGAACTTTCCTAATGCTGTGCAAAGTGAAGTACAGGTAACAAATGCTATCCAGCTTAAAAAGGGAGATCCCGATTATTTCCCTGTATTGATCGCCAACAAGATCCTTGGTGGTGGTGGTGAAGCAAGATTGTTTTTAAATCTTCGTGAAGACAAAGGATACACCTACGGTGCGTATTCAAGCACAGGAGATGATAAATATGTAGCCAGATTTGTGGCTAGTGCTAGTGTTCGTAATGCAGTTACAGATTCTGCTGTAGTTGCCTTCCTGGATGAATTGCATAGAATTAGAAACGAAAAAGTTTCTGAAGAAGAACTGGCTAATGCAAAAGCCAAATACACCGGGGATTTCGTACTTGCCCTTGAGCGTCCTACTACAATTGCAGCCTATGCTTTGAATATTGAGACAGATGATCTTCCACAGGATTTTTACCAGACTTATCTTAAAAAGATCAATGCAGTAACTGCAGAGGATATTCAAAGAGTAGCTAAAAAGTACTACCTGGCAGACAATGCCCGTATCATTGTTGTTGGTAAAGGTAGTGAGGTGGCCGAAAAACTTGAGAATCTTTCCTACAACGGTAAAGACATACCGGTGAAGTATTTTGACAAGTACGCAAACGCCATTGAGAAGCCAGATTACAACAAGAGTGTTGATCCTTCAGTAAGCGTGGAAAACATCTTTAACGATTACATCAAGGCAATTGGAGGCGAAGAGGCCGTGAAAGATATTGAATCTGTTTACATGATCGCGCAGGCAGAGCTTCAAGGTCAAAAAATGGACCTGGAGACTAAAGTAACATCTTCAGGAAAATCTTCTACCGTCGTTTCTATGGCTGGTAATGTGATGCAAAAACAGATCTTTAACGGAGCTACCGGCTTTGTTGCTGCCCAGGGGCAAAAGATCCCATTCACCGAAGAGCAGGTGACCGCCGCTAAGGCAGAAGCTCACCCGTTCCCGGAAATGATGGCCAAAAATGCCACTGTAGAAGGTATTGAAGATGTTGACGGCGAAGAAGCTTATGCTGTAAAAATGGATGAAAATACCACCAATTATTACAGTAAAGAGAGCGGATTGAAGATCAAGCAGGTGAAAACCATGAAGCAGGGACCTCAAACGATGACTATTCCTATTACCTATAGTGATTATCGTGAAGTGGAAGGTGTAAAGTTTCCATTTGGTCTTTCACAGAGCATGGGACCAATGACTCTTGAATTCCAGGTGAGTGAAATCCTGGTGAACGAGAATGTTACAGATGCCGACTTTGAATAGAAAGAAAAGGCTTAAAAATAAGAAACCGGTACTTCAAAGTGCCGGTTTTTTTTGTGACAAAAAATATTACCCTTCCAAAAAGAGCAATTTGATTAACATTTCTTTAAACTGAAGTTTGGCAGCGATTTAAATAAACAATGGCGCTTTTGATTGAGAAGAAGCCACCTCAATATTTTCTTTTTCAATTGGCACATCTACTTCTTTCTGAAGATCAGCTAGTTCGGCAGCAGCAAATTGCCAGGCAACCAAAAGAGAAAATCCGACAAAAAACGCAAAACCAAAAAATAATCTCTTCTTCATTACATAGGGATTTCAAGTTCAACACTAATGTGAAGTTAATAAATAGTTAAAAAGCTACCAAATGTATTCTAGACATTTTTTTTCCTGCTATTAACTATAAGCACCCCTACAATAATTACTATCCCCGAAAATAGCTGAATCAGCGTAAATTTCTCCCCATCGAGGAAACCCCAGCCCAGCGCCACGATTGGTACCAGATAAGTAACCGAAGTTGAGAAAACGGGATCTGAGATCTGGATTAATTTGTTGAAGAAGATCAATGCAGCCCCTGTACCTACTACTCCCAGTATCCCTATATACAAAAGACTGAGTGGCACATTTGGCCCGGAAAGAACTTCGGTAGAGAAGAATCCTGTAGTTGCCAGAACGATTAGTGCAGGGATTGCAATAACCATAAAATTGCCCGTGGTTATTGCCAGAGCCGGCAAGGTTTGAAGATGCTTTTTTATAACATTTGCATTGATTCCATAAAAAAGAGAGGCTAATATCACTAGCAGGGAGTACCAGTAATTTTGGTCCGGGTTCACAGTGGCCCCGCTCCAAATTAGAGCTGTGGTCCCCACGAGTCCTACCATAACACCTACAAATTTCTTTCGCACAAAAGCGGCTTCAAACAATGCTATTCCCACCACCATAGAAAGCAAGGGAGTGGTTGAATTTAGAATAGATACTATCGCGCTGTCAATTTCGGTTTCGGCAAAGGAGAAAAGATAGGCGGGAAAAAATGTTCCGAAGAAACCGGAAAATGTTATCCACATCCATTGCTTCCCTTTTATATGTTTTAATGATCTTAAGCCTATGGCCGCAAGAAAAAGTGCTGCAAAGACAGTTCGAAGGGAACCAACCTGTAAAGGAGTAAGACCCACCAGCCCTTTTTTGATTAAAATAAAAGAGCTGCCCCAAACAAGGGCAAGCAGGCAAAGATAAATCCACTTTAGAGTACTACTCGGCATTTTGGAGTTTTAAACCCGCAAAAGTACTAAACTGAGACAATTAATTAATCCTGCATTCCTTCCTTCCACTCCACCGTTTCCATGAGGTGCTTAATATCTTCCTTGAGATAAGCGGCGGCAGGTAAGATGGAATCAAAATTGGGTTGTACTTCGAAATACACCGAGCCTGTAAGAAAATGTCTGGTGCTGTCGGTTAAATAAAACTGGGCCTGAGACGCCGCGTTCCCTTCAACCTGATAAAACATGCCGTAGGTATTATGAAAGTCATTGATATAAACCGAACTTTTTATCGCATCGGCCTTTATGGTATGCTGTAAGGGTAGTTTCTGAGCATCGGTAAGCAGGGAATCCAGATTATTTAGAACTGGCTGATAGGTTAAGAAAATTGTACCCTTTAAATCACTGTATCTAATGTTTACCCAACACGCATTACCTGCTCTTGAAGGTACAATTGTAGCAATGGTATTTTTTTCAAAACTATAAGGACAATTTTCTTCTAAATAGGCGCCATATTCAGCATCGGGATAATCTAAAGCCAGGTAGGCATTAGGTTTTGGCTGTACTTCATATCTACACGAGAACAAACTTCCCAGAAATATCAAAAAAATCAGTTTTTTCATAACTTCGTGATATTCACCTTAATTTGCTTAATCCGTTTTTTATCCACAGCTTCAACTGTAAAACTATAGCCGTCAAAAATGATCACATCATTCTTGCGGGGAAAGCTTCCGGAGATCTCAAGCAGGAACCCGGCGAGGGTTTCAGCTTCGCCTTTGTTCTCTTCAAACAATTCCGGGTTATCAAGCTTTATTACCCGGTAGAAATCTTTTAAGGGAGTCTTTCCTTCAAAGACGTAATTGTTCTCATCTAATTTTGAGAAGATGAGATCTTCATCATCGAACTCATCACTTATATCCCCAACAATCTCCTCAATTATGTCTTCAAGAGAAATTAGGCCACTGGTCCCACCATATTCATCTACTACAATGGCCAGGTGATTCTTTTTGATTTTAAAATCATTAAGAAGGTCGTCCAGTTTTTTATTTTCGGGCACAAAATATGGCTCCCTTAACAGGGAATTCCATTCATAATCTTCCTCTTCCAGGAACGGCAGTAAATCCTTAACATAAAGTATCCCCGTCACATTATCTATGTTGTCTTTATAGACGGGAATTCGGGAGTAACCGTTTTCAATGACTTCAGAAATTATCTCACTATATGGTTGATTCTCATTTAGTGCAAAAATATCCATCCTGGGCCGCATAACCTGTTTGGTATCTGTGTTACCAAAGGAAACAATCCCTTTAAGGATCTTGTGTTCCTCCCTTGTGGTATCATGATGACTCGTCAACTCAAGGGCCTGTGACAGTTGATCAACACTAAGTCCTGCGCGTTGATTCCCCAGGCGCTCATGAATTTGAAGTGTTATTGCCCTCATAGGAATGCTTAAGGGTGCAAATACTTTATCGAGTACATTAAGAGGATAAGCCATAAAGTGCGAAAAGATCACCTTATTCCGGCTGGCGTAAACCTTGGGAAGTATCTCTCCAAAAAGAAGGATAAGAAAGGTTACCACAACCACCTCCATTAAAAACTGAAGATCAACACCCATGACCACAGTATCCATATTAGCAAACGCCTCATCTGTGAGATTATCGAACAACAGAATAATGGCGATGTTGATCATATTATTGGCAACCAGAATGGTGGCCAGCAACTTTTTTGGCTTATCAAGTAAATCAATTACGATTTGCTCTTTTACAGTCCTTTTTGCCTCCTCGGGTTCAAAATCGGCCGGAGTGAGCGAAAACAAAGCTACCTCAGCCCCAGAGATGAGCGCAGAGGACACCAGCAAAAGCAGGGCTGCAACAATACCAAAGAGTTGCGAAAGATTGTCAACAAATAGGGAAATAAAACTGGCAGGATCGGGATCCAAATTCTATAGTTTTAATTAGACTTAAAACGGCAGGTCATCTTCATCCTCCTGTGTAAAACTTTGAGGCTGGCTGGCAGGTGCTTTTTGCTGGGGCTTATTTTGCTGTTGCCCCTGCGACTGAGATTGTGACTGGCCGTAACCTGCACCTGAATTGTCTCCAGAGCCTGTAGCATCTTTAGGTGTCAAAAATGTGAAGTCTGTACATTGAATTTCTGTAGAATACCTTTCCACTCCTTTGTCATCCTGCCACTTGCGGGTTTTAATTCTTCCCTCGACGTAAACCTTATCCCCTTTTTTGAGATATTTTTCACAGATCTCGGCCGCTTTGTTTCGCACCACAATATTGTGCCACTCGGTATTTTCTACTTTTTGACCAGTGGTTTTATTAGTATAAACTTCATTAGTGGCCAGGGGAAAACGTCCTATGGATCCACCTCCTTCAAAATAGTGCATTTTCACATCGTCTCCGGTGTGGCCTATTAGCATTACTTTATTTAAGGTTCCGGTCATGGTTTGAAGTTTTTGTTATAATTTAAAAATAATAAAATTGCCCTTCAATCAGCTTCCAAAAATGTCATTTTTGAAGAGCTGATTTTAAAAGAGCTTAAAAATCAAAGGTATCAATAAAATTTTCGATTAAAACCGGGACCGGTAATTTATTTACTTCGGCTAAAGAAAGAGCTTCCTGTGGCAGCTCCTTGCACTCCAGGATCCAGAATTTGGTATAAATATGTTGATGTGTTAATTTATGTACTATCGGCACCTCATTGAACAGCAAAGGTTTTTTATTTGAAGTGACATAAGCAGCAGGAACTTCCTCCACCAGATGTTCCAAACCGGCTTCGGTAGTTGTCTCCACTAAAGGAAATTCATAAAGCCCCTCCCATATTCCTTTTCCGCGTCGCTGCTGCATGATTGTTTTACCCTCTTCAGAAACATAAACAAGGTAATTAAAATGTCTTTTTTTGACCTTTAGCTTTTTCAACTTCACCGGCAGTTCATTGATCCGGTTTTGATTGAAAGCCACGCATCGTGTCGAGAAGGGACAGGAATTGCAGAGAGGATTTCGCGGTTTGCACTGCTCTGATCCAAATTCAATTAGCGCCTGATTGAAATTAGCAGGATCTTCCCTGCTTATAAGGTCTTGAGCAAGATTCCTGAATTGTTTAATTCCCTGTGAGGAATTTGTAGGTGTATCTATACCGAAGATCCGGGCGAGAACACGGTAAACATTTCCATCTACAGCCGCTTGTGGTTCATCATAACATATTGAAGCTATTGCAGCAGCTGTATAATCTCCTACTCCTTTTAATTTAACCAGTTCTTTATAGGAAGCAGGAAACCTTCCGCCGAGATCAAATGCTATATATTGGGCTGTGAAATGCAAATTTCTTGCCCGCGAATAGTATCCCAGTCCCTGCCATAGTTTTAAAACTTCTTCTTCAGAAGCATTTGCCAGGGAAAAAACAGTGGGAAAAGCCTCGAGAAATTTAAAGTAATAGGGTTTTCCCTGTTCAACACGGGTTTGCTGAAGAATTATTTCACTAAGCCAGATTTGATATGGATCTTTTGTGGCACGCCATGGGAGATCCCTCTTATTTTCTAAATACCAGTATATCAGCTTTTTATCAAAAGACATTAACAAATTTTCTTAAGTGCAATGATAATTCTTTATTCTCTTACTATTTAATGGGTTAGGATTAAAAAGTTGCGGATTTAATTCATATATTTGCCCCTCGAAAATTTACAAACCCCATTTATTAAATTAAACGAAAATGACGAAAGCAGATATCGTGGCGAAAATCTCCGAAAAACTAGGTATGGAAAAGGGAGATGTTCAGGCAACTGTTGAGACCTTTATGGAAGAGGTAAAAACTTCATTAGAGGCTGGTGATAATGTGTACCTAAGAGGATTTGGAAGCTTTATCATCAAAACGAGAGCAGAGAAGACCGGAAGAAATATTTCTAAGAATACTACTATAAAGATCCCTGCTCATAATATCCCGGCTTTTAAACCAGCTAAGGTATTTGTTGAAGGCGTTAAATCTAACGTTGAAGTAAAATAGAACTTACACTGCTCCAGGGCAGAACCAAAATAATATTATTAATTAAAAAGTCACACTATGCCAAGTGGTAAAAAGAGAAAAAGACATAAGGTAGCTACTCACAAACGTAAGAAAAGAGCAAGAGCTAACCGTCACAAGAAAAAGAAGTAGTTTTCACACTACTTTTTTTATTTAAAACGTTCTTTGAAATCGAGATTTAAATTCAGCTTTATGCTGATCTTAAATTTCTTCAGGATTTTAAAAACCCTGTGAATTTTATTGTTTAATCCATCCCGATTCAACGGGATAAAAATCAATTTAGAGTGAACAAAGAGTTAATTATTCGAACTGGTTCCTCTGCTGTAGATTTTGCCTTATTAAAAGATGGAAAACTTGTAGAACTCAATAAGGAAGAAGACGACAGTAATTTTGCCGTAGGTGATATTTTTATTGCCAAAGTAAGAAAATCTGTTCCCGGCTTAAATGCC
Source organism: Salinimicrobium sediminilitoris (assembly GCF_020866905.1). Taxonomy (GTDB): domain Bacteria; phylum Bacteroidota; class Bacteroidia; order Flavobacteriales; family Flavobacteriaceae; genus Salinimicrobium; species Salinimicrobium sediminilitoris. The sequence goes on from NZ_JAIVCC010000005.1 coordinate 19,225, forward strand.
GGCTTTGTAAATGTGGGCTATACCAAAGATGCTTTTTTGCATTATCATGATTTAGGCCCGCAGGTACTTTCCTTGTTAAAGTTCATAAAACGTGTAAGCACAGGTAAATTGAAGGATTATTCCCTTGCGGATTTTCCTTTAGAAAAAGATATTGATAAGGACGGAAGCATTGCCGATGTCATTAAATCAAATCAATCGCTACTGGTACAGGTAGTGAAAGAGCCCATATCAACCAAAGGCCCCCGAATAAGTTCTGAACTTTCCCTCCCGGGCCGTTACATCGTGTTGGTTCCTTTTTCAAACCGGGTTTCTGTTTCTCAAAAAATAGAAAGCAAAGAAGAAAAGGATCGCCTTAAACGACTTGTAAAAAGCATTAAACCAAAGGGCTTTGGAATTATTGTACGTACTGTAGCAGAAGGCAGAAAAGTAGCAGAACTGGATAACGACCTTCAGAATTTAATGAGTCGTTGGACAGGAATGTGTAAAAAGCTGTACAAAGCACCTCATCCATCAAAAGTATTAGGCGAATTAAACAGAGCATCCTCTATCCTTAGAGATGTCTTTAATGATTCATTCTCCTCTATTTGCGTTGACGATGAAACCTTGTACACACAAATTAAAGATTATGTGGGCGAAATTGCCCCAAAGAAAGAATCCATTGTAAAATTGTACGACTCCAATATTCCCATCTTTGAAAAGTTTGGGATTGAACGACAGATTAAAACTACTTTTGGCCGCACTGTTTCTATGAACAAAGGCGCTTACCTGATCATTGAACACACCGAAGCTATGCACGTCATTGATGTGAACAGCGGAAACCGTTCAAATAAATCCAAGAATCAGGAAGATACAGCACTTGAGGTGAACCTCATTAGTGCTACCGAAATTGCCCGTCAATTACGCCTTCGCGATATGGGAGGAATTATTGTAATTGACTTCATAGACATGAACAAAGCTGAAAATAGAAAAGCTTTGTACGATCACCTCAAAGAAGAAATGAGTGACGACCGGGCAAAGCATAAGATCTTGCCACCCAGTAAATTCGGTCTTATACAAATTACAAGGCAGAGGGTTCGACCCGAAATGAACATCAAAACGAGAGAAGAAAACCCCAACAAAAATGGGGATGAAATTGAAGCTCCTATAGTTTTGGTAAACCGGATCAACCAGGATCTGCAAAAGCTTCTTAAAAAAGACTATAAAAAGATCACGCTAAGTGCTCATCCTTTTATAGCAGCCTTTTTAACCAAAGGTTTTCCATCACCCCGCTCCAAGTGGTTCTTTGATCACAAAAAGTGGGTAAAAATAGTACCCAGAGATGCTTACACGTATCTTGAATATCATTTCCACGACACAGACGGGGAAGTGATTCAATAACATTAAGAGACGCCTTTCATTAACTTGGGAGGCGTTTTTTGTTTATAGATATGAGATGTTAGATTTGAGATTTGAGATAGTGATGGGCCGAAAAGAGTCAAGATCGCTGCGCTTCTAGAGCCAGGAACCAAGACTTATATCCGTACAAATTGAAAAATAAATCTTTACTTTGATTCAGCATTAGCAGGGCCTTCTAGAATCCTTTGGACGATTATAGTTTTGAGATTTATAAAATTTCAGAACTTATACACGCTTCGCTACAAGAATCAAGAAGTAAGACTGCCTCATCTTAAAAAAACTATTTTTGAATCTTTAATTCTGAATTTTAAACCCTAAACTTTGAATAAAGAATCCGGGAAATCCTATACCGTAAAGGAAGCGACTTTAAAGCTAATGCAATACTGTGCCTACCGCGACAGGTCGCAGAAGGAGGTGGAAGATAAATTAATTGAAATGCGCATGATCCCGGCCGCAAGGGAAGAGATCATCATAAAGCTTATGCAGGAGAACTTCCTCAATGAAGAACGCTTCGCACGTAGCTTTGTGCGAGGGAAATTCAGGATCAAGAAATGGGGGCGGTACAAGATAAAACAGGAACTAAAGCTAAAAGATATTTCCTCACCCGTCATTAGACTTGCCATGACCGAGATAAACGAGAGTGATTATAAAAGTACCCTCTACTCTGTGGCCGAAAAAAAATTACCCCTTATAAAAGAAACAAATCCTTTCAAAAAGAAGAAAAAGTTATATGATTTTCTCTCTTCAAAAGGATATGAATCTCACCTCATACTTGAAGTTATTGACGATCTTACTTCTTGATCATAACATCTGCACCTATTTGTTTAAGGATCCCAAGTTCATCACTACTTCCCCATCTTTCTACCATCTTACCGTTTCTAAAGCGGCTAATTTGCATTCCCCTTACATTAATTGATTTGTTTGTTCCTTCTACTCCCATAAAATCTCCTTTATGAGTTCCCTTAAGAGTGTAGGCGAAAGCCACATTGTCCTCATCTGCAACCAGGTGCTCTACCTCCACCTGCATATCGGGAAAGGCATTTCGCATCATTCCAAAGAAATCTATATATCCCTGAGGTCCCGGACCCTGATTAGGCGCTGGATCGTGATCCTTTACATCCTGTGCGACAACTTCCCTTAATTGCTCCAGATTTCCTGAATTAATTGCATCTCCAAATTTTTCCTGTGCTAACTTATTCTCTTCTTTATTCATTTCAAGTTTGTTTTTGGTTATAACTTAATATCATGATTATCAGATAATCAAAAAACTAAATTTCGCCAATTATGAAAACTTTAAAACGAAGCTTTCCCGAAAGGTTGGGAAATCAGGATATTTTATTCTTTTCGTTCGTCCTCTTTACTGCCTGCGAATTTTTGTAGTCTATCCATTTCTGGCCCTTCCAGCTCCTCATGGCATTATCAAAATGTCGCATAAAGAAGAGGTTATAAAGGGCTTTGCTAAGGTTTTGGAGATTACGTGGTGCAGCGCGCAGGCTCATGGAAAAGCCTGGCGTGAGATAGGTCATTTGATGCCAGTATCCTTCGGGCATATACAACGTCTCCCCATGATTTAATTCTGTCACCACGCCTTTAGCATTTTTTAAGGCAGGAAACGCTTTAAAATCAGGATTTGTAAAGTCAATATCTTCACGGGTTATAAGCGCATGAGGTACTTTATAGAGATATTTTGTTTCTGAAGGAGGGAACAGGATACACCTTTTTTTTCCGTGGAAATGGAAGTGCAGGATATTGGCAAGGTCAATATCGTAATGCATAAAAACCTTTGAATTCTCTCCGCCAAAGAAAAGCATCGGGATCTGCTTCAGGATACGCAGCCCGATCTTTGGGTACCGAATGTCTTTTTGAAGGGCAGGTACTTCCCGCAACAGGTGATAAAGAAAGATTCTATAGCTGGTAGGACCTTTTTCAAGAAGATCCAGATATTCACTCATCTTCATGTGAAGATGCGGCTCATTAAACTTGTATTTGGAAGAAATAGGTTGATTCCCGTCAAAAAGCGGTACTGTTTTTTCACCCGCCACTTCCCTAAGGTAGTCAATGTTCCATTTGGTATAAGCCGGCCAGTCTTCGATCAACTGCTCGATTACCACCGGCTTTTGAGTCTTTACATACTTCTCTAAAAAGTCCTTTTTAGATATCTTTTTTTCTCTCGGGATTTCAGCTAATTCCATAGGCTCTCTCATTTTTCCCTTTCAGTAAATTGTCCTAAACCATTAGGATCTTAAGCTTTGGACTTCCCCTGGGCAGCGAGATTCCTCTCAATAATATGTCCGGGTCTTGTCCATCTTGGTTTTTCCCCAAGCGATTGGTATTCAGAATTCTCTGCGTCTACGGTCTGCGGCTGAGCTTTCTTAACAAATGGCTTTTGAGGGTTTAGGCCAAGAGCTTTGAACATTTCCATATCCTCGTTCACATCGGGATTGGGCGTTGTTAAAAGCTTGTCTCCTGCAAAAATTGAATTCGCTCCCGCAAAGAAACACATTGCCTGTCCTTCCCTGCTCATTTGGGTTCTCCCGGCAGAAAGTCTTACCTGAGTCTCGGGCATTACAATCCTGGTGGTAGCGATCATTCTCACCATTTCCCAAATAGAAACCTGCTTCTGTTCGGCCATTGGCGTTCCTTCAACAGGCACCAAAGCATTAATAGGCACAGATTCGGGTTGTGGGTTTAGCGTTGAAAGAGCTACCAGCATTCCAGCTCGATCCTCTGCGCTCTCTCCCATTCCAATAATTCCGCCGCTACAAACAGTTACGGCAGTTTTACGAACATTTTCTATAGTGTCCAGCCTGTCCTGGTAACCCCGTGTAGAAATTACTTCTTTATAATATTCTTCAGAAGAATCCAGGTTGTGATTGTAAGCATACAAACCCGCTTCGGCAAGTCTTTTTGCCTGATTTTCGGTGATCATTCCCAGCGTACAGCAAACTTCAAGACCCAATCTATTAATGGTCCTCACCATTTCCAGCACATCATCAAATTCCTGCCCATCCTTAACATTTCGCCATGCAGCTCCCATACAAACACGAGAACTTCCGGCTTCTTTAGCCCTCATAGCCTGGGCTTTCACCTGACTCACGCTCATAAGGTCATTGCCTTCAACGTTGGTATGATATCTTGCTGCCTGTGGACAGTAGCCACAATCTTCGGAACAGCCTCCGGTTTTAATCGATAATAAAGTAGAAACCTGTACGGTGTTCGGGTCGTGATTTTGACGGTGAAGAGTAGCTGCTTCATAAAGCAGGTCCATAAAAGGTTTGTTATATATTTCAAGGATTTCCTCCCTGGTCCAGTTGTGTCTAGTTGTTTCCATTAAACGATATTTACTTCAAAAATAATGAAAAGCCGTTGTATGTGAGAGCTTAATTGAAAAAGTTTCCCTTTTACTTCGGAAGGCTTACAAGTACCGATACTGCATTGCCTCCAAAACCAACAGCGTTCACCATAATATTTTTTAATTCTGAAGGCTCTTTTTCTTCGGAAGCAAAGGGAACCGGAATGAATTTTTGATACTGCAACATCATAATTGCCAGTTCCAGACTAAGCACGCCTGAAGCGCCATAGGTGTGACCAAGTTTCCATTTATTGGTAGTCATCGCCGGAAGTTGCTCTCCAAAAATGGCTTTTATGGCATTAACTTCCGAAAGATCTCCTTTAATTGTACCCGGAGCATGCATTACTATCGCATCCACTTGTCCCGGAGGCAGATTTCCCAAAGCCATTTGCATGGATTTCTGAAAAGCAGTACCATTTGCCGAAATAGAAACAGGATGCTTAAGCTTCTCCGTAGCATAACCTACACCCGAAATTACTGCAAGGGCATTTTCTTTCTCCCCCGCTTCCATTCCTATTGTAGCGGCTCCTTCCCCAAGCACCATTGAATTTTGCCCTTTTTGAAGGTTAAGTGCCTGACAGGGATAATCGAGGTCCTCCCTCGCATTTATTTTCATTGCCTGCACCTGCGCTATTGTGAACGGGGTTAGAGCAGCTTCACTGCCCCCGGCAAGAAATTTATCGGCCATCCCTGAGGACAGCCAGGCAACACCGTTTAACACAGCATGAAGCCCTGTGGAACAAGTAACCGAATGCGATATTTCGGGACCCGAACTCTGCAAGTCCTGGGCTACCCAGGATGAAATATTTCCCAGGGTGGTTGCAGGTGACGCAAGAGTTTCTGCTTCACCTTCTTCCAGAAAATGTTGATGGTATTGTTCAAAAAGCCCGGTTGCCCCTCTGGAGCTGCCAATGTTTATTCCTATGTTTTCTCCTTTTTCCCATTCGGCCATTTTCACCGCCTGCCGTGAGGCCTGTATGGCATAAAGCACAGAATCATCAACATTTCTGTAGTTGGAATTTTCAGCACGCAACTCTTCCATTTTTTCCTTCAAGGCATCAGGCAGGAACGCAGCAAAGGACGTCTGTCCATTGAAGTTGTGCTTCTTTAAAAAATGTTTTTTAGAAAGATAATTTTCCCAAATCTCTTCAGGCTTTGATCCAAGTGCAGAAACAGAAGCCACAGAGGTAATGGAGACAGGAATTTTCAAAGCAGAATTTTCGGCAAAATTAAGGGGTAAAATCTACATTTTTGGAACCTCTGCCTTTTATTTTTCCTCGTAGTACAAATTTAGAATGGAATCCAGAGGTTCATTTTTTGCCAGACTTGATTTGATCTTTTCAAGAACTGCAGAGGATACGAGTTTGATTAGCGGCTGCTCTACATGTTCAAAATTCTCAAAGGCTCCTTCCAGCTGCCGGTCCCACTTCTCGTGATATTTCAAAAGATCATCGGGATATACCGTATCGCGGCCGGTGCCTTCATCTACTGCCTTAAAAGGTTCGGATATATTGAGATAGCCATAATCATCTGTCAGTTGCTCCCCCGGCTCAATATCCCGCACCGCTACCTCAAAGTCATATGCTGAAGACAGGCAGTTCGCATTAAAGCTATGATTGACATATTTTGCAAGATCCCAGCATAAAACAAGTTGCCCCTTATTATTCCGGAAACAATATTTTTCCACCTGCTCCTGCACATCGGGGTGCATTTTTTCCACCTCATTTTCTGTGAGCAATTGATCCAGATCATCCTGTACCCAGGTTATCGTACCACGGGGAATGAATTTTTTGGCCACCACCCCGTAGCCAACCACGTCGTTAATAAAACGGACTTCTGTATCTGGATGCATCATAAGATCATTTTTTGTATAAAATCCGTTTCAATGATAAAAGCACATTATAATCATGCATTTATATTTTCGGAGTTAAAATTCCGGTGTTGATGATTACAAAAGCCTGTAACACCCAATAGTGAAGCTTTTTAGAAATCCACAATCCAATCGCTATTCTAAAATACAAAAATTGAGATGCAAAAATTGAAAAATTTTATAGTGCTAGAATTTTTCCAGGGCAGCCTCTATACTTTTATAGATCTTCTCCAATTGTTCATTGGTGGTGACGTATGGACCTGCAATATAGATCGTACTTCCCAAAGGCCTTAAGAATATTCCCATTGTCATAAAATGCTCAAAAAGCCGGTTTCGCAGACTTCCATAACGTTCCATTTCCACATCCAGTTCAAACGCCAGAATTGTCCCTAGCTGCCTTGAATTCTTCACCTTAGGATTCTGCTTGATCTTATTTAAGAAAGACTGATGCGAAGCTATCACTCTTCCAATATTCTCCTGCATTTCAGCCGAAGTGAGGAGCTCAATTCCTGCCAGTGCAGCTGTACATGCTAAAGGATTTGCAGTATAGGTGTGACCGTGAAAAAGCCCTTTGGAAAGCTCTTCAGAATAAAATGCATTATACACTTTTACAGTACAGGAAGTGACTGCCATTGGCAGGAGACCGGCGGTAAGGGCTTTGGACATGCAAATGATATCGGGCTTTGTCTCCAGATGATCTGAAGCAAAATGCTTCCCGGTTTTACCAAAGCCGGTCATCACCTCATCGGCAATTGTAAGGATGTTATTTTCTTTACAAACCTTCAGGATTTGATCTAAACCTTCAGGATCGACAAATTTCATTCCGGCGGCGCCCTGTATGAGAGGTTCATATATGAAGCCGGCTAAATTCTCTTCAGAAATGGCCTTTTTGAGAAGCTCAAGGACCTTGGCATTGTTATTCCCTGTTGGCACAGGCAAACGCAGTACTTTTAAAAAGTGATCTTCAAAAGCTCCATTGTAAACCGAAAGTCCCGAAACCGACATGGCTCCAAAAGTGTCCCCGTGAAAACCTTCTTCGAAAGCCAGCATTACCTTTCGGTCATTGCCAAGGTTGTGGTGGTACTGCAAAGCCATTTTGATGCCAACCTCGGTCGCAGTAGAACCGTTATCACTAAAAAACAGCTTCTCCTGGTTGTTGGGTAAAATGTTGATCAGAGCTTCAGAAAGAGCAATTGCAGGTTCGTGGGTAAATCCGCTAAAAACCACCTGGTCGAGCTGTAGCATTTGGGCTGCAACCTTTTTTGTGATCTCTTCATTGCAATGGCCATAAACTGCCGTGTACCAGCTTGAAATTCCATCTATATATTCCTTCCCGTTCTCATCATAGAGAATTGCTCCTTTTGCTTTGACAATCGCGAGCATATTCCCCGCGAGTTTGTGTTGTGTCAAAGGGTGCCAAAGGTGCTTTTTATCCCGCTGGGAGAGAGTTTCAGTCTTCATTTTTCTTTAATTTGCTTCTGAATTTATCGGCATATTCCAAAACTACATTCCGGTCAAAATAAGGTTCAAGGTCAATTCGGCCTATCACAGGCAGCCCTGTCATTTTTTTAATGATCTCTTCTGAAGAAGGGTTTTCTTCTCCGCTAAAAATGATCCCGGCACAGGAAAGATTCCGGGATTTGAGGGCCTCAACTGTAAGTAAGGTGTGGTTAATACTACCCAAATAATGTTTTGAAACAATGATCACCTCATGATCGGGCTTGATAAGATCGGCAATTGTTTCCTTATCATTGATTGGCACCAAAAGGCCTCCCGCACCTTCAATTACCAGTGAATTTTTAGTCTTTGGCTGCTTTATTTTTTTAGCCGATACCTTTACTCCATCTATCTTTGCCGCAGCATGCGGACTCATAGGAGTATTAAGTTCAAAAGCATTTTCATGAAAAACGCTCTTTTTGTTGGTAATAAGCCTCTTCACCTTGTGAGTATCTGAGTTTTCAAGATCTCCTGCCTGGATTGGTTTCCAGTAATCGGCTTCAAGAGCTTCAGTTACTATTGCTGAAGCAATGGTTTTTCCAACTTCGGTTCCTATACCGGTAATAAAATATGTTTGTTTCATTTTAAGTTAAATTTGTTGTTGCAGGCCGCGCAATGGTATTCGCGTTTTATATGCATGGGCAGCACATATACTAAAAAAGAGATGCAAAAAAAGAAGAGGGATTTTAAACTTTTGACGCTGGTAAAAAGCTGCACCTTTTCGCCACCACACTTTGGACAGGTGATCTGCACCCCTTCATCATCAACAGAATATTTACTGATGTCTTCCAGGACCTGCAGCGCCTTTTCTTCGTCCTCCTTTCTTACCCTAAGCTTGACTCCTCCAATGGCATTACTTACCAAAGGATCTGTGTCTATCGTGTGATTATCGGCCAGGAAAGTTTCAATCCCTTCGGCTTCAAGCCTGCCTTTAATTATTTGGGCTTCCGCCGAATACTGGAACACGGCAATATTTGAAAAACTTCCTTTCATAACAATCTTTTTAAACCCTCGATTAAGCCATTTATTTCTACTTCAGAATTAAAGCTATGCAAACAAATCCGAAGCCGCTCAGCCCCTTTTAGTACAGTAGGCGAAAGTATTGGTCGCACATCAAATCCATTCTCTGCAAGTGTATTTGATGCCGCCTTCACCCGTTCATTTCCGGGTAGAATACAGCAGTGAATAGCAGAATCACTCTCCAAAAAATGCTTCTGAAATCCCCTTTTTGACACCTGAGTTTTGAAGAAATCAATATTCTCCTGAAGTCTTTGAACCTGGGTTGCACCTTCTCCCTGAAGTTCCCCGTAAGCCGAAATAATGGTGGCCAGGGAATGCGGTGGCAGCGCAGTACTATAAATAAGGCTCCGGGCGAAATTCACCAGGTAATCTTTAAGATCCGCAGCTCCCAAAATGGCAGCACCATGGGCTCCCATTGCCTTACCAAAGGTTACCAGCCGGGCAAAAACCCTATCCTGCAGTCCTTCTTCAGCGATTATTCCCGCACCTTTTACTCCCACGGCATGGGCCTCATCCACGATTAAGAAACTTCCACTTTCTTCAGCAAGAGAAACCAGGGCATGAAGATCGGGAGAATCGCCGTCCATGGAAAAAATACTTTCGGTTACCAGAAATACCTCTCCTAAAAGGCCATTTTTGAGCCGGTTGATTTTCTTTTCAAGATCTTTAAGATCGTTATGCCTGAACTTGACAGCTTTAGCAGCACTCAACATGATTCCATCGCGGATAGAAGCATGTATGAGTTCATCATATAAAATAAGATCGCCCTTTCCCGGCACAGCCGAAAAAAATCCAAGATTGGCATCATACCCCGAATTGAAGATAAGGGCGGCTTCGGCTTTATGAAAATTCTCTACTAATGCTTCGGCCGGGGAATAAAGGGCATGGTTCCCAGTAAGCAGGCGCGAACCCCCGGCTCCATTTTTTAAAATGAGATTTTCTTCAAGTATTTTATTTGCCTTCTTCCAAATGATATGGCTCCGGGAAAATCCCAAATAGTCGTTCGAGGAAAAGTCCAGGAGATCTTTAGAAAATTTTAATTCTCTAATGGACCCTTCGCCTTTTCTCCTCTCGAGGCTTTTGCCTATTTTTAATGGTAATTTCGACATTGAAAGCTAAATTAAGAATATAAATGGAGCTACTGGAATTCGGTTATAGAATTGGTGCGGCATTATTGGCCGGTCTTCTTATTGGAATTGAACGGGAAATACATAACAAGAATGCAGGATTAAAGACTAATGCCCTGGTTTCTCTTGGTGCTGCCGTTTTTGTACTCACCTCACTTTCTTTTGCAGGAGATGATTATGTGGATACAACAAGGGTGATTGGCCAGGTTGTAACCGGCATAGGTTTTCTTGGCGCAGGGGTTATTCTTCATAAAGGAAATGTGGTACGGGGATTAACTACAGCTGCTACTGTTTGGTGTAGTGCCGGTGCTGGTTGTTTAGCCGCTATTGGACAATATTCAGAATTACTTTTGCTTGTAGGCGTAATTGTTTTTGTGAATGTGGTTTTTAATCCTGTGGACAGGTTTATTGCACGGCTGTTTGGGCACAGGGATGATGAGAAGATCGACGATTAATGGGTCTCCTTATCATGATCCATATTACGGGGAAGACTAATGTTTTTACCCGTTTTTCTATATTTCCCCTCCAGGTCATCCATGACAGATTTCTTCCAAAGCTTGTTTCCTTTAATATATGAAGCCTTTCCAATAAGATGTGCACCTACGGGGGCCGTCAATAAAATGAAGATTATAACGGCTAAAACACGTGTTGTGGTGGAAAGATCATTAAAATAAATAGCCGAGGCTACAAGGATAAGACCAATTCCCAGCGTCGCAGCTTTGGTAGTAACCCCCATGCGAAGGTATGTATCTGGCATACGCATAATACCAACTCCCGCGAGCAATACGAAAAGAGTTCCTAAAGTTGCAATTATTCCTATGATTGTATCTACTATCATTCGTCCCTGTTTTTTCGCTTCTGAATATAAAATGAATACGCCACAGTTGCCAAAAACCCAATAAGAGCCAGGATCAAAGCAATATCCAAAAAGGTGGGTTGGTGAGAAAGTATGCTATAAACGGCAATAAATCCTATTCCAATGGTTACCAGAAGATCTACCGCTACTACCCTGTCGGAAATCGTAGGCCCCTGAAAGAACCTGTAGAACACCAGCAGGATCGCAAGTGATAATGCCGGAAGAATAACAAAGTACAGGTAATTATCTAAGGTCATGATGAGATCTCTATAATGCGTTTTTCAAATCCGTTCTTGATGTCCCGAATGAAATCTTCCCTGTTCGTAATATACATGGAGTGCACGTAAAGAACTTTTTTATCTTCGGAAACATCCAGGCTTAGGGTCCCGGGGGTAAGGGTGATCATATTTGCCAAAAGAGTGATCTGTCCATCGGACCTTACATCGAGGGGTACTCCTACAATTCCCGGCGTCATATGTAATTTTGGAGTCCCCACTTCCCAGGCTACCTGTACGTTCGCTTTTATGAGCTGGTACAGAAAATAGAAAAAGAAACTAATAAGTCTTGGTACGAGCCTAAAATACCTGGCGCGGCCGCCACCCCGTGTAATCACAAAAAGCACAAAATAACTCAGGAAAAAACCAAAGAAAATATTGGCAAAAGTGAAGCCCCCGGTAAGAGCCACCCAAATAAATGTTAGAAGTAAGTTTGCCAAAAACCGGTTTTTCATTTTCTTTTATTTTCTTAAAACAGTATTTATATATTCCTGGTTATCCATAAGTTCAAATGCTATCCTTTCAGCTAAATTCTGAATATTTCCTGCACCAAATCCAAGGTACAGAGTCACCAAAGTCAGGAAGATTATAGGAGCCAGCATTTGAGTTCGTTTCACTCTGCTTAATTTATTAAAGTACGGAAAATTTCTCACTTCAGGTAACTTCTCACCGGTCTTCCAGAACACCTCTCCCCACAATTTCACTATTACAACAAGTGTAATAAAACTCGCGAACAGAATAGCGGCGATAACAGTAAAATTCTCTGTATTCCAACCTTCAGAAATAAGAGAGAGTTTAGGCCAAAAGCCAGACAAAGGAGGCACACCCACCAATGAGAAAAGGGGCACCGCAAACAACAGGCTCAGCTTTGGATATTCTGCATAAAGATCCCCCAGCTTTTTAATATTGTGATTTGCCTTAATTTTATAGATCACCCCACTTACCATGAACAGGTTTGTCTTTACCATGATGTCGTGGATAAGGTAAAATATAGCTCCTGTTATGGCTACTTCGGTCATCATTCCAAGACCCGCAATCATGTATCCTATATGGCATATTACGAGGTATGAAAATATTTTACGAATGTTGTTCTGCACGATCGCACCCACGGCGCCGCTAAACAGCGTTAGAACCGCAACAGCAAGAAGAACATTCTCAAGGAATGGATCTACTTCAAAGATGAGGGTAAATACCCTGATCAAGGCATACACCCCTACTTTGGTTAAAAGCCCCCCAAAAATAGCTGAAACAGCCGAAGGTGGCGTATGATATGATGCCGGCAGCCAGAAATAAAGCGGAAACAGCGCAGATTTAATTCCAAAGCCAACCAGGAAAAGCAGGGCATTCACCTGTACAAGCGTACGATTTTCTACCGCAGCCACTTTGGAGGCAAGATCGGCCATGTTAAGGCTTCCGGTAAGTCCATACAAAACAGCGATAGCAGTAAGGAAAATAATTGACGCAAGGATATTAAGGGTGAAATATTTTACCGCTCCTTCCAGCTGTGCTTTTTCTCCTCCTATGGTGAGCAGCACGAAGGAAGTAATGATGATAATTTCAAACCACACATAAAGGTTGAAAATATCCCCGGTGAGAAAGGCACCGTTAAGCCCAAGTAACAAAAAGTGATAAATGGGGAAAAACCCAAATTTGAGGCGGGCGGAGATGACAGAGCCTGCCGAGAAGCTGGAAACAGCCAGGCCGGCAATAGCTGTCAATAAAACCAGGGTCGCTGCGAAGGTGTCGGCTACAAAAGTGATTCCAAAAGGTGCCTCCCAGTTTCCCGACTGTATGGATTGGGTTCCATTCTGCCACACCAGGACAAAAAGCCATACAGCCATACCCAGGTTAACAACACTCCCTATTATACTTATAACTCTCTGCCACTTAATCCTGCTCCAAAAGAACATCAGGACGATCGCCAGGAGCATTTGAATAACAAGGGGATATATAACTAACTGTTCGATCATGAGTATTCGTCTGTTGCATTCATTTCATCAAGATCATCTGTCTTTACCACTTTGTGCGCCCTTTTCACAAGAACTATGGCGAAAGACTGCAAACCGAAACTAATTACAATGGCTGTAAGAATAAGGGCCTGCGGAAGCGGATCTGAGTACGCTTCAAGAAACACTTTTGAATCTTCCGGAATTATTGGTGGTGCACCCTTGGCAATGCGCCCCAGCAGGAAAATAAGCAGGTTGGCTCCATTCCCCAGAAGGATAATCCCAATGATGAGCTTCACCAGACTACGCCTAAGGATCATATAAATGCCCGCAGCGTAAAGAGTGCCAATCATGATCGCTAAAAGTATTTCCATAGTTTAAGCAGATTCAGATATTGTGAATATAATGGTGAGGGTTACTCCAATAACTACCAGATAAACCCCGATATCAAAAAATAAAGCTGATCCAAGGTTTCCCACGATGGGCAAATGATGTGGGTACCATATTCCAGTCATTAAAGGCTTATTAGCAAATACGATGGGTGATATACCACTCAGGAAGGATACTGTTAATCCTGCAGGCATAAGAAATCCTGGATGGAAGCGTAAGAGCTTTCGCGTATCTTCAAGGCCATTTGCGAAGGCATGAAGCACAAATGCAATTGAGGCAATCAATCCACCTACAAAACCTCCACCGGGTAAATAATGACCCCGCAACAAAATGAAAACCGAAAACACGAGAAGCAACGGCAACATATAATTTGAGGCGGTACGTAATATTATCGTTTTCATGTTCTAATCTTTTAATTCCCTGTCATCTCTTCTTAACCTTAACTTCAAAAGGCTGAATACGCCAATAGCTGCTATAGTAAGTACCGAGATCTCCATTAAAGTATCAACTCCCCTAAAGTCGACCAGGATCACGTTTACAACATTCTTTCCTTTTGCCAGAACATATGCATTGTCCGCATAGAAATTGCTTACCTCCTTATTAACCGGTTCACTAAGTACTTCAAGCGCAATTAAGGTTATTAGGACGCCAAAAGAAATAGAAAGAATTCCATCTATGGCCTTCATCCTGTAGTCTGAAATAGATAAATATTTTGGCAAACTTGACAATACCAGCACAAAGAGAATTACGGTAAGAGTATCAATTGAAAATTGTGTCATGGCAAGATCCGGAGCGCTGTAAATCACAAACATAAGGCATATAGCATATCCCACAACACCCATAGCTACCACAGCTGTTAACCTTGACCTGGCTCCCACAACAAATAGTACAGCCAGGAACATGATCCCCATAATGATCATTTCATAATAGGTCATCCTTGAAAAAGAGGAAAAATCTATAGGAATTCCGTCATGTTTTGTAAACAAAGAATAACCAACAAGAACCACCAGGAAAAGGATTATGGTCGAAACATAATTCCGAAGGAATCCATTTTGGAAGATCCGGGTCCACCAGTTCGAAAATGTTTTAAAAAGATTTCCGAAGTCGGTTATAAGGTTAAGAGGCGCAATAAAATCCAATTTGGCAATTCCTCTCTCTTTGCTTCGGGATGGTTTAACGGTTAAGTAAAGCACAAATCCTACTGCAAGCGTTAAAGCACTTAACCCGAGAACAAGATTAAATCCATGCCACAACTTTAGATGCACTTCACTCCCGGTCATTCCCACCGCGTCTACAACAGGTTTAATAAGGGGACCGTCAATAAGGGCAGGAAAGATTCCCACGATCAATCCCAGCACCGCCAGAATCACAGGCGGAAGCCACATGAGAAAACTCGGAAGATGAACTTTAGAGAGACCATCGGGAAGTTTCCCCGTAAAAGGTTTAATACCTGCCACAAATCCAGCATATAACACAAGGATATTTGTTGCAATTGCGATAATGGTAAGCACAATAGACCAGGAGCCCATGTGCAGCGTTGATTCATAAACCAGATCTTTCCCCACAAATCCCACAAAAGGCGGCATTCCTGCACTGGAAAGGGCTGCCAGGAATCCGGCGATTGCCACGGGCAGCATTACTTTCCGCAGCCCGGCAAGGCGCGTAACATCACGGGTTCCGGCTTCGTGATCTATGATCCCCGTAACAAGGAATAGAGTAGCTTTATAAAGCGCGTGAACAATAATATAGACCGCGGCGGCAGTCAGGGCATATTGGGTTCCCAGGCCAATTAAAAAAACCAGGATCCCGAGAACCGAAATAGTGGAATAGGCAAGTACACCTTTGAGATCGGTCCTAAATAAGGTATGTACGGCAGCATAAAACATGGTTACGCCACCAACTATTATTAACGTAGTGTTCCAAATTTCTTCTCCTCCTAAAACAGGGGTAAAACGCAACAACAGGTAAATCCCTGCTTTTACCATGGTGGCCGAGTGGAGGTAGGTAGATACCGGCGTGGGTGCCTTCATGGCCCCCGGAAGCCAGAAATGAAAAGGAAACTGTGCAGATTTTGTAAAGGCTGCCCCAAATATGAATATAACGATCCAGAGGTAATAATCACTTTGAATTATAGTGTCGCTTAGCCCAACCATTTCGGTAATGCTGTAAGTACCTGCCACTCCTCCCAATAAAAGGGCGCCTGCCAAGAGCAAGAACCCACCGGAGCCGGTGATGGCAAGGGCCAGCACAGCCGATTTTCTTGAAGCTTCACTGGTATTATTAAAGCCAATAAGGAAAAAGGAACTTATACTGGTAAGTTCCCAAAATATGAACATGGACAGCAGGTTATCACTTAGCACCAGACCTAGCATGGCACCCATAAACATACCTAAATAACCATAAAACCTATCGAGATAATCATGTCCTTTTAAATATGCCGCCGTATAGGCGAAGACGAGAAAACCAATCCCGGTGATCAACAGCGAAAACAAAAGGGAAAGTCCGTCGAGGGCGAAATTTAAGTTAAGACCCAGAGAAGGCACCCATTCAATATTTTGCCTTATCACTTCCCCACCGGATACTCGTGGTAAAAAAGAAAGGAAATATAAAAACAGCGCCAGTGGAACGAGCGAAGAAAGTACAGCAAGTTTACCTTTAAAGAATTTCCCGGCGAAAACCAGGAAAATGGAAAAGATAAAACCTAAGAGTATAGCTGAAAGCATAGGGAACGTTCAAATATCTGGAAACACAAATATAGCAGGAAAAACTGAGGATTTAAACCCACAGGGACTTTTTACTATTGTGGAATTCTATTTCTTACTCAATTTATTATAGGAAAAACCCAGCTCAAATTGCAATTTTTGAATTTCAAAAAATAGAACAGCTTCAGCAGCAGAAATTTTTGATTCTGAAACTCAGGTACTTTGTGAAACAACATGGGTTTCTGCTCCTGCACAGGCAGATAGTTCCTTCAGGAGCAGCAGTCTGCAGAAAATTTTTTATTTTCAGGCAAAATTTTTTTTATGCGATTTCTATTTCTTTTCCTGCTTTTGACTTCCGCAGGTTTTTCCCAAACCAACACCTACACCATTTCATTTGAAAATGCCGGGCATCACGAAGCAAATGTGAAGGTCAATTTTCCAGATCTTGAGCAGGACAGTTTGAGAGTGCGCATGAGTCGCACTTCCCCGGGACGTTATGCCCTGCACGAATTCGCGAAAAATGTGTATGGAGTTAAAGCAACCAATTCCAAAGGAGAAAAACTGGAAATAATTCGGCCAGATCCATATTCATGGACCATCACAGATCACGACGGAACAATAAACCTGGAATACACCCTCTTCGGAAACAGGGCCGATGGAACATATACACAAATAGATGAAACTCACGCTCACCTCAATATTCCGGCGACTTTCATGTATTCTGAAGCCCTTAAAAACGACCTGTAGAAGTCACTTTTGACACTCAGGCTCATCCTAAATGGAAGATTGCGACCCAGCTGAAGCAGCTCGAAAATAACAAATATTACGCTCCAGATCTTTATTACTTCATGGATAGCCCTACTGAGATTAGTGATTTCGATAGCCGGGAGTTTGAGATAGAGGGAGAAGTGATAAGATTTATTTTACACCATCCGGGAACAGAACAGGAATTCGACGAATACTGGGAGCAGGTTAAGGAAATAGTGAGACAGCAAAAAGCCATTTTTGGAGAGCTACCGGAATTCGATTTTGGCGAGTACACTTTCCTGGCCTGCTATTTGCCAAATGTCTCCGGTGACGGGATGGAACACAGGAATAGCACCGTCCTTACAGATGTCACCAGTCTTGGCGAAGGAGGAATGAAGGAAAATATTGGCACTGTCGCTCACGAGTTCTTTCATGCTTGGAACGTGGAGAGAATAAGGCCCGAATCTCTTGAACCCTTTGATTTTACTGAAGCCAATATGAGCGGCCTCCTCTGGTTCGCCGAAGGATTTACAAGCTATTACACAGGTGTCACTCTGGCGCGGGCGGGAATACTCACACCAGAGGAATATGTAAAAAGCCTCAACAGCACCTTTAACTACGTCTGGAATTCTCCTGCCAGGGAATATTTTAATCCGGTGGAGATGAGTTATCAGGCGCCTTTTGTTGATGCTGCAGCATCTATCGATCCTGTGAACCGGGAGAACACGTTTATCTCTTATTATTCCTACGGAAGTATGCTCGGGTTAGCACTAGATCTACAGCTGCGTCAAAAAGGGCAAAATCTGGATAAGTTTATGAGATTAGTGTGGGAAACCTACGGGGAACCCGAAGTACCTTATGAGCTTAATGATCTGCAAAATTTACTAGCGACTTATGCCGGAAAGGAATTCGCCGAATCTTATTTTAATGATTACATCTACAGCAGTAAAATGCCAGATTATGAAAAACTTTTTGCCCACGTAGGACTACAAATAAAAAGGGGTGCCAAAAATGCCTTTTTTGGAGCCTCAGTAAGAACAGATGATGACGGGTTTTACATTAGCGGCAATCCATATAAAGGTTCTCCCGCCTATACCTCTGGCTTGAGTGAAGGAGACCGGATAATTTCATTAAATGGAATCGTACTGGAGAAAGATAATTCATGGAAAGATGAATTCAGCAAATTTAATCCGCAGGATACAATAACACTGGAAATTGAAAGATTTGGGAGGAAGATGAAGAAAAATGTGATCTTGGAAAAAGACCCTGCTTATACTATTTCAATAGATCCAAAGGCAACCGCCAAAGCCGTGAAAGAGCGGGAAGCATGGTTGTCAAAAAAGTGATTTTTCAAATGAAATTCTTATGCCGTTCCTCTGGAGCTCTGGTCCCTATAAATATATTTTCTTCTATAAATATCCCGCCTCTCTGAGACTCATTTCTCTTAGAGAGATAGTGGGATCTGCAAAACCATGAACTCCCTTCGCCCTTAGCCGGAGGAACAGAGAGCCTCCTATTCATGCACATTAGTTCAAAGAACGCATATTTCATAAGAAGCTTTCCGAAAAAAATTATTGTTTTTCAATAATTTATCTATATTTGTTATTGATAAACAATAATATTTATTGAATGAAGGCTTTTAAATTTTTCCGAGTCGTACTCGCATTAGTACATCTCATCTTATTGATTTTTCTATTTTTCGCCTCAATATTTTTGATGTATGTATTAGCTGGCGGAAATATTAACTATCCCTTTGAATTAAGTCCCGACATCGTGCCAGATTCAAAAACTTCCCTCCTAAGCTTTCTCATCTTCTTTTTGATCGTTACAGGCGGCTATTTTTATTTCTTCTCCATCCTGCGAAAACTTGCTGAAAGTATGGGCGGAAAATTATTCACCAAAGATCAGGTAAGAGGTTTGAGGTATGCCGGACGCTTATTGATCTTTATTACTATAATCGAAAATTTTCTTGCGTTCATTATCTCCTTACCATTTGCTGGAATTAACACAGGTTTCTCTTTTTCTGAAATGTTGTTATACACAGGTATTGGGTGTTTCTTACTGGTTCTAGGGGAAGTCTTCGCCAGAGGGAAGGTATATAAAGAGGAAAATGAATTAACTGTATAATACTATGAAACAACCAATTCTTTTAAAGACCATTCTGGATATCTGCTTTATTCTTCTCGCATTTTCCTTTTTAGGTGCAGTTATCTTTTTTACACTTACACTGACTCAGGGAGAAAGTTTTTTCCCTATTACAGTTAACGGTAATGTACTTACGGAATTTACGCCAATAACAATAATTCTCGTTTCAGCAGAATTAATAATTGGAGGATTGATACTATACACGGTTTTTATTCTGAGAAAACTGGTAAGAAACTTCTTAAAAGGAAAACTTTTCACCCGTTTCCAGATCGCCACTTTAAATATGGTGGGACAGCTCATCATTCTTATTACCATTGCACAGGGAATTATAGATTTTCTGGGAAAAATCCTGATCGATTCCACAGCGGGAAGTAACTTAGGGGTGAAGTTTTCATTTGGTTCATTTTGGTTTATCCTCGCCATTGGCTTATTCTTTATCTACCTGAGCAAAATCTTTAAAAATGCAAAAGATTTAAAGGAAGAGAACGAACTAACTGTGTAAGCCATGCCCATTATTGTAAACCTCGATTCAATGCTTGAAAAGCGTAATATGAAGAGTAATGAGCTAGCCGAAAGGATTGGGATAACAACAGCAAATCTCTCAATTCTGAAAACGGGAAAAGCTAAAGCAGTGAGATTTTCAACGCTGGAAGCTATTTGCAGAGAATTGGAATGTCAGCCCGGGGATATATTGGAATTTGAGGACGAAACATAGCTTCATATCTCTGAAGGTTCTATTGGGCTAAGGCCTTTTTCCAAATCTATTTTTACCACGGGCTGAAGCCCATGGCTATTAATTCCTTTCCCTAAATATTAGTCTATGGATTGCCTCCGGCTTTAGCCGGAGGAAGAAAGAATCTCCTCCCCATGAGCTTTAGCTCAATATCATGAGCTCCGGAGGAGCGACAAGTTTGTAGAACACAAGATTCACCCGAGAAAAGAGCTCCGGAGGAGCGGCATATCAGGGAACCTTTAAAAACAAAAAAACCTGTTGCTTTCACAACAGGTTTTTTTATTTACAATTTGTTCAGCTTAATCGGCCAGAACAATGACTTTGTTGTCTTTCATCTCAACTACGCCACCTTCAACAGGAAGAACCAGGACCTTACTATCGCCTGAATCTCTAGTGAAACTTTTTGACAGATCTTCTGAATTCACGGGATGAGAGTGAGTAAAGACTTTAATTTCTCCTTTAGAAAGCACCGAAACGATAGGAGCGTGATTGTTCAACATCTGGAACTGCCCTTCAACCCCGGGTACGCTTACTGAATCAACTTCTGCGCTAAGCAAAACGGCTTCAGGAGTAACTATTTCTAAGTACATAATTTTCTAAATTACAAATTTCAAATCCCAAATTCCAAAAGTTTGTTCTTTTGGAATTTGGAATTTGTGTATTGGGATTTCTCCGCTTATGCTTCAGCTAACATTTTCTCACCGGCTTCGATAGCCTCTTCGATAGTTCCTTTAAGGTTAAAGGCAGCTTCTGGAAGGTGATCAAGTTCACCATCCATGATCATATTGAATCCTTTGATGGTGTCCTTAATATCTACAAGCACTCCTTTAAGACCGGTAAACTGCTCGGCTACGTGGAATGGCTGAGAAAGGAAACGCTGAACACGTCTTGCACGCGATACAGCAAGTTTATCTTCTTCAGATAGTTCTTCCATACCAAGGATGGCGATAATATCTTGAAGTTCTTTATATCTCTGTAGCAATTCTTTTACTCTCTGCGCACAGTCATAGTGATCTGACCCAAGAATATCGGCAGTAAGGATCCTGGAAGTAGAATCTAATGGATCCACTGCAGGATAAATACCAAGCTCGGCAATCTTTCTTGAAAGTACGGTTGTAGCATCAAGGTGGGCAAAGGTCGTAGCAGGCGCAGGGTCTGTCAAGTCATCTGCAGGTACGTAAACCGCCTGTACAGATGTAATAGATCCATTCTTGGTAGAAGTAATACGCTCCTGCATCGCACCCATCTCTGTTGCAAGTGTAGGCTGATATCCTACCGCAGATGGCATACGCCCAAGAAGTGCAGACACCTCAGAACCTGCCTGGGTGAAACGGAAGATATTATCTACGAAGAAAAGAACATCTTTCCCCTGTCCTTCCCCGGCACCATCACGGAAATATTCAGCAATGGTAAGTCCAGAAAGAGCAACACGTGCACGTGCTCCGGGAGGCTCATTCATTTGTCCAAAAACAAAGGTTGCCTTTGAGTCAAGTAAAGCTGTTTTATCAACTTTTTCAAGATCCCAACCTCCATTTTCCATAGAGTGCATAAAGTCATCACCGTATTTAATAATACCAGACTCAAGCATCTCTCTCAAAAGGTCATTTCCTTCACGTGTTCTTTCCCCAACTCCTGCGAATACAGAAAGACCACCGTGACCTTTTGCAATGTTGTTAATTAATTCCTGGATCAAAACGGTCTTACCAACCCCTGCACCTCCAAAAAGGCCAATTTTACCTCCTTTTGCATAAGGCTCAATAAGGTCAATTACCTTGATCCCGGTAAATAATACTTCTGTAGAAACAGACAGATCTTCAAATTTAGGCGCTTCACGGTGAATTGGAAGACCTTTCTCATTTGCCTTAGGCAAGTTCCCAAGACCATCAATAGCATCCCCGATCACATTGAACAAACGACCAAAAACTTCTTTCCCGATTGGCATCTGGATTGGAGCTCCAGTCGCAAGAACTTCTACTCCACGGCTCAAACCATCGGTAGAATCCATAGAAACTGTTCTTACTGTGTCCTCACCAATATGAGACTGCACCTCAAGGACCAAAATGGATCCATCTTTCCTGGCAATCTCAAGAGAATCAAAGATTCTTGGCAATTCAGCATTCTCTGAGTCGAACTTTACGTCAACCACAGGACCAATAACCTGCGCAACTTTACCTGTAACTTTAGACATTATCTATTCCTTTAATATTGTGTGTTTTTATAAATAACTAAAAAAGAACCAGTAACAACTTTTGTAAAATGACGAAAAGCCATTGCCTTTTTCAGGCTGCAAAGATAGTTTTTTTGTCTAAAAGTCTCTAAGAGAAATAATAACTTTTTTATCATAGCCAGCTACTTAAGTTCCGCGTAGAAAAAATACACATTCAAATCAACTTTTTTGGCCTTTTTATAAGAAATTTGGATCGAAAATTGACTACTTTTAATTCATAAGGTCTGGTTCAAGAAACCAGGAAATGCAGACATGATAAAAATTGCTGAAACATATTTTTTCCGGGCCATTCTTTTCCTGATCATATTTTTAAATATATATGGGGTTCTGGATTTCTATATTCCTAACCTAAAGAAAAGTTTTGCTCTTCTAATCTCCCTACTGGTTTCGCATTTGCTATCTCCAAGCTTTAAATTCATTCAAATAAAAGGCGTAAGCAGGATACAGATCAAATGGTTATTTTTACGAAAACCGCTGGTTTTTAACTGCTAAATAAAAAAAGGATGCTTTTTGAAAAAGCATCCTTTTTTTATTTAGGTTCATTGATCATCAAAAACTGATCATTGAATTTTATTCCACTGTAACAGACTTAGCCAAATTCCTTGGTTGGTCAACGTTTTTACCAAGCATAACTGCAATGTGGTAAGAAAGCAACTGTAAAGGAATAGTGGTCAAAAGTGGCGTAAGAGACTCAATAGTATCGGGTACTTCGATTACATAATCTGCAAGATCACGAACACTTGTGTCACCTTCGGTCACGATCCCTATGATCTTACCCTGTCTGGATTTGATCTCCTGGATGTTACTCACCACCTTTTCATAATGTCCTTTTCTGGTAGCGATCACCACTACAGGCATCTCTTCATCTATAAGTGCAATTGGTCCGTGCTTCATTTCGGCAGCAGGATAACCTTCAGCATGAATATAGGAGATCTCCTTGAGCTTTAAAGCTCCTTCCAGGGCAACGGGGAAGTTGAATCCACGGCCAAGGTAAAGGCAGTTACGGGCATCTTTGTATTTGAAAGCAACTTCTTTTATATGCTCGTTCCCTTCCAATGCAACTTCTATTTTCTGCGGAATTGTTTCCAATTCCTGCAGGTGCATGTGAAAATCTGTATTGGAAATAGTTCCTTTAGCTTTGGCCAGCTTGAGAGCTATGAGTGTAAGGACAGTGATTTGTGTTGTAAAAGCTTTAGTTGAAGCTACTCCAATCTCTGGCCCTGCATGAGTATAAGCACCTGCATTGGTCTCTCTTGATATTGAAGATCCCACTACGTTACAAACTCCAAAAACAAAAGCTCCTTTTTCTTTGGCTAGCTTGATGGCTGCCATAGTATCGGCCGTCTCCCCACTTTGGGAAATAGCAATAACAATATCATCTGAATTAATAATCGGATTTCTATACCTAAATTCTGAAGCATATTCTACTTCCACAGGAATTCGGGCAAGATCCTCAAAAATATATTCAGCCACGAGTCCGGCGTGCCATGAAGTTCCACAGGCGACAATTACAATCCTTTTGGCATTTAAAAAACGCTCCAGGTTGTCATCGATTCCCGCCATACGAATTAATCCTTCTTCGGCATTCAACCTTCCGCGGTAAGTATCCTTTATAGCACTTGGCTGCTCATAGATTTCCTTAAGCATGA
This sequence comes from Salinimicrobium sediminilitoris, assembly GCF_020866905.1. Lineage (GTDB taxonomy): Bacteria > Bacteroidota > Bacteroidia > Flavobacteriales > Flavobacteriaceae > Salinimicrobium > Salinimicrobium sediminilitoris. Next base: position 43,156 of record NZ_JAIVCC010000005.1, read on the forward strand.
AATGATCAAAATTGTTCTTCTCAATTTGCTCAAGGTTTAACTGTAACTCCTGGATGTAAGGATCAACTAGGGTATCATCTTTGATCTTTCGAACTTTAACTCCTTTGGTACGTCTTACAACTGCCATCTCTCCATCTTCCAAATAAATGGCATTGTTTGTAAATTCAATGAATGGGGAAGCATCTGAAGCAATAAAATACTCATCCTCTCCAACACCTATGGCAAGCGGGCTACCCAAACGAGCCACTACGATCTCGTTTGGTTTTTGTTTATCAAAAACAGCAATAGCGTAGGCTCCTACTGTTTGATTAAGAGCGATCTGCACTGCTTTTCCCAGCTTAACATCTTCCTTTTTTATAACATCTTCAATAAGGTTGACCAGAACCTCAGTATCAGTATCTGATTCAAATTTGTAACCACGCTTGGTCAACTCCTTTTTAAGACTCTCATAGTTTTCAATAATCCCATTGTGAATGATCACTAGATTACCAGAATTTGACAGGTGCGGGTGCGAGTTCACGTCATTTGGCACCCCGTGAGTTGCCCACCTGGTGTGACCAATCCCCAGCGTTCCCGAAGTATTATCAAGTTCGTTTTCCATTTTTGCCTTTAGATCGGCAACCTTCCCCTTAGTCTTACTGACTTTTAAATCTTTCTCGTCATATAGTGCAATACCAGCACTGTCATATCCTCTGTACTCAAGTCTCTGAAGACCTTTTAGCACGATTGGGTAAGCCTCTCTATGGCCTATATACCCTACTATTCCACACATAATCTAACTCTTTGGTTCTGTATAATAAATATTCAACTTGAGGCGCTTGTCCTCATCTTGTGCATTTGGGCCGTAAAGAACGGTTGCTTCCGGAGTGATCAAAGCACTACCGGGTACCCTTTCTACCTCAGGATTTACTGCAGGGAGCACCTTGTATGTAGAAATTAAATTAATGTTTTGTGTTACTACCAAACCAAGTTTCACATTGGTCGAATCCCGGTTTAGAAGTTTATCGATATGGTTGGTGATCCTTATTTTATAACTAATGCCATTTCCGTTTTCATCACGGGTCAATGGCTGCAGATGACCATTATTTGATATTGAAGTTGTTTTATTGGCCTGCCCGGGAGAATCCAGGATGTAATCGGCCAAAATCGTATTATTATCAAGGTCGTACAAATATAGCCTCTCTGCTTCATCAACATCACCTACCTCATTGCGATTGACAAAAAACTCAAGATTGGCTTCATTTATAAGCCAGTTGTTCTCACGCAGAAACTCCAGCTCATCAGAAACTCCATCATTATCGGCATCGGGCCCGGCAAATAATTCAATTATTGCCATAGCGCCTTCACCTCCTTTTAAATAAAGATTTTCGTCATCAAATTGTGGGGCTTCCTGTTCGAAAGTATTGACCCGCACCCCGCCAAAATTAAGTTTATAAGATCTTCTCACCTCAACCATATCCTCAACATCACCATCCTCGTCAACATCTGTTACATCAACAATGCGTGTCTTATAATAAATGGTTATTCCCCCATCTCCCTGAAGCAAGTTAAGCAACATCATCGTGCCACCGCTGTTTACCTGATCGGCCTTTAAATAAACTCCTCTAAAGTAATTTTTGAAGCTGCTTTGATTAAGTAAAGCCGAACTTCCCGCCTGGTCCAGGATCTTATTCTGAAAAAAGTTATTATTAAGTTTTAACCTTAGGGCAGGTGCTTTTCTCACTGTATCTGTCACCCCTGCTTCATCTACAGGATATTCAACCGTTTCTTCCGCAGAAGGGATAAAGCTTTCATTTTCGTAAAGTGCTTCAGGATTAATATTACTCATGATCTTTGGCTCCAGATTTGAATAATATCTCTGGGACTGCTCAAAATCTTCTTCAGGATCGAGGTCATTTAAAAAGTACCCCGATTCATAAACTGAAAGACTAATAGGAGAACTTCCGTAAATAGAATCAAGAGCATACGTCACCTCCTCATCCACCATAGTTTCATGAGAAAAATAAGGAATTGCAAGGACCACACTGTCAACTACCGGCTCTGTTCCAAAGAATGGGTTGGGAGTGGAAAGCAGCACGTTTGACAACACACTGGCTTCCTGAGTTCCAAATACCTCATCCTCATAAACCCCCAGGAGGTTAAGTGGCAAGCCATTGGTTTGTACCGGAGGAAGATCATAAGAATGAGCAGAGAGTAACGCATCGTCATATAGATCGGCATTAAATCCAGGCTCTCCAATAACACTGCTGCCTAAAGTATCAAAATCATCTTCGCAAGCAATTAGCGAAATAACAACAGCTACAACTGTTGTTATTCTCAACATTGTATTCTTTAAATTCATCAAATTTCTTCTAATTATGATAGTACCTTGTTGGTATAGAATTCCTGATAAGCCTGGGCAAATTCTTCCCTGTTCTTATAATCGAGTACTGGCTTATCAAGCTTACTTAAATATTTTTTTAATTCATCAGGGATATTATCTCCTGCAATAACAACAGCATCAGAATTATCTACAGCTGTTTTCATGATATTAACGTAGTTTGGCTTCTTTAAATGTTTCACCTGTTCATTTTCCAAGCCGTCAAATAATACTTTCTTATGCATTTGATTATCTAACGTACCTTCGAAGTCCTGATTGTATACCGAAGTCACAATTTTCGCCTCATTAAATAAGGGCTCATTACCATAGTAGTTGCGAAGGTAAAGTGGCAGTAAGGAAGACAACCACCCGTTCACATGAATAATATCCGGTGACCAGTTGAGTTTTTTCACTGTCTCGATGACCCCTTTTGCAAAGAAAATGGCTCTTTCATCATTATCGGGAAAAAGATTCCCCTCTTCATCTGTAAGGGTAGCTTTTCTTTTAAAATAATCCTCATTATCTATAAAATACACCTGCATCCTTTCTTTTGGAATTGACGCTACCTTTATTATAAGTGGCATATCCAGGTCATTAATAACCAGGTTCATACCAGACAACCTTATAACTTCATGAAGCTGATGCCTCCTTTCATTTATGTTCCCAAAACGCGGCATAAAAATGCGGATTTGTCCACCCTGGTTATTAACCATTCTGGGGGCTTCAAAAGACATAGATGAAATTTCTGTTTCGGGTAAGTAGGGAATAACTTCAGATGATACGTACAATATCCTCTTATCTTTCATAGGATCACTTTAAATGCTGTTGTAAAATAAAAACAAGCAAAAATACAAAATTTTATGCAGATTGCCAGTATTATATTAAGTTTGCAGGCCCTTAATTTTAGAATAAGATGCAGATTTTAAAGGAGAAGGAAGCTCTAAAAAAGCAAATTAGAGCTCTCAAAAATGACCAGCAGAGCATAGGCTTTGTACCTACAATGGGTGCATTACACGAGGGCCACCTCTCTTTGATTAAACAAGCTCTTTCTACCTGCGATAAAGTAGTAGTGAGTATTTTCGTCAACCCCACGCAATTTGACAATCAGGACGATCTTCAAAAATATCCACGCACCCTGGATAAGGATGTAGAGCAAATTAAAAAAATAAGTGAAGAAGTTATTGTCTTTTCCCCTCCTGCGTCTGAGATGTATGGTGACACTGTTTCTTCGGAAGAGTTTTCTTTTGACGGGTTGGAACATCAAATGGAAGGGAGATTTCGAGAGGGGCATTTTAACGGGGTAGGCACCATTGTAAAAAGGCTTTTTGAAATGGTTGAGCCCGATAAAGCCTTTTTTGGTGAAAAGGATTACCAGCAGTTACAGATCATTAAAAAACTGGTGGAAAAGCAGAGCCTGAATGTTGAGGTGATTGGCTGCCCAATTTTTCGGGAGACCAATGGATTGGCAAGAAGCTCTCGCAATGAAAGGTTGAGCCCGAAGGAGCGACAAACAGCTGCTTTCATTTATGAAATCCTGCAACAGGTAAAGGACGAATTTGGCACAAAAAGTGCAAAGGAGATAAGCACCTGGGTGGCAGAAAGATTTAAATCACAACCCTCCCTGGTCCTTGAGTATTTCGAAATAGCCAATGCAGATGACCTGGTGAGTATTCAGGAAGAAGACAGGAGTAAAAAGTATCGTGCCTTTATTGCCGCGTATTCAGGCGATATCAGGTTAATAGATAATATAGCTTTAAATTAACAGTATGCAAATCCACGTTGTAAAATCAAAAATTCATCGCGTAAAAGTAACCGGAGCAGACCTCAACTACATCGGCAGTATTACTATTGATGAAGATCTTATGGATGCGGCCAATATTATTGAAGGTGAAAAAGTGCAGATCGTTAACAACAACAATGGTGAAAGACTTGAAACTTATGCCATCCCTGGGCCACGCAACAGCGGGGAAATCACCCTTAATGGCGCTGCAGCCCGCAAAGTGGCAAAAGGAGACATCTTGATCCTTATCACATATGCTATTATGGAACTGGAAGAAGCAAAAAATTTTAAGCCATCCCTCGTTTTCCCAAACGAAGAAACCAATCTCCTCAATTAAATCTTGAAGAAAAAGCTTTTAAAGTTTTCAAAAACTTTTCTCCCCCTGTTGTTGGGGATTTTTCTTATTTGGTACTCTCTTAGCAGTGCAACTCCCGCCGAACGTGAGGAACTGTGGAATAATATTCTTCTTGCCGACCTAAAATGGGTTTTCTTAAGCGTTTTTTGTGGAATACTATCTCATCTTTCACGAGCATATCGCTGGAAGTATTTACTGGAGCCGCTGGGATACCAACCCCGCCTGGCCAACAGTTTTATGGCCGTAATGGGAGGATATTTGGCAAACCTGGGGGTACCAAGATCCGGGGAAGTATTAAGAGGTGCAACAATTTCTACTTATGAAAACGTCCCCTTCGATAAGGCCTTTGGTACTATAGTTTCTGAAAGAATTGCCGACCTTGCAATGGTCCTACTTATAACAACTTTTGGATTTCTTATCCAAACTGAAGGCTTGGTCACTTATTTTCAGGATAATGACATCAATCCATTTATTTCCATTGGGATTTTCATTCTCCTGGTAATTTTAGGGGTTACCCTTCTCAACCTGGTAAGACGATCGGGTCACCCATTTATGATAAAAATAAAAGATTTCGCCCGGGGTTTATTAGAAGGTATGCGCAGCATCGTGAGGATGAAAAAGAAAAAAGAATTTATTCTCCACACTATCTTCATCTGGACTATGTATTTGTTGATGTTCTACCTTATAAAATTTGCAATTCCCGAAACGAACTCTCTATCGATAGCAGGGTTCATGGCTGCATTTATAGTGGGAACATTTGCCATTACCACCACAAATGGTGGCATAGGCGTCTACCCTATTGCAATGGGTGCTGTACTGTTGCTTTTTGGTATAAATCAACAGGCAGGAGAGGCATTTGGATGGATCATGTGGGGCTCTCAAACCTTGATGGTAGTGATCCTCGGGGGGCTTTCCTTCTTAATTCTCCCCATTTATAACCAAAAGAAATAATATTTATATTGCTTTAGGAAAAAAACCTATTGCATATGAAGAAATTATACTTATTTATCCTCTTTTTTTTAGCTGTACAGTTAAGTTTTTCTCAAATTATTTACAAGACGATTAACTCTTCGAAACTGGGAAATAATCGGGAACTGAAGATCCAATTACCCAGGGACTACGATCAAAATACAGGTAAAAAATATCCGGTGATCATTGTTCTCGACGGCGACTATCTCTTTGAGCCAATGGCAGGAAATGTTGATTATTACTCCTATTGGGATGAAATACCCGAATCTATAGTAGTAGGGGTGAACCAGGTGCGCACTAGGAATGATGATTGCCTTTATAACCCCAATACTTTTCTTCCGGAAAAAAAAGGAGCCCAGTTCTTCGAATTTCTTGGAATGGAGTTACTTCCTTTTATTGACAACACCTACCGCACATCCAAATTCGTTGCTATTGCAGGTCACGATTATACCTCGAATTTCATCAACTACTACCTTTTTAAACCCGATCCGCTTTTCCACGCCTATATCAACCTAAGTCCCGATCTGGCTCCCGAAATGAGCAACAGGCTTGTTGAAGCACTTTCAACCGCCGAAGCTCCCCGATGGTTCTACCTGGCTACCGGTTCAAATGATGTCCCCAACCTAAAAAAGAACATCAGGGCACTGGACCAACAACTTTCCCAGGTAGAAAATCCAGATTTTCATTATCGTTTTGATGATTTTGATGCCGCCACTCATTACACCCTTATTGGGAACGCACTGCCGAGAGCCCTGGAACATATTTTTTTGACCTACAAACCAATAAGTCTTAAGGAATATGATGAACTGGTCATAATGGATGACTCTGCCTTTGATTATCTAATAGAAAAATACGAGGTAATCAATAACAATTTTGGTGTTGAAAAGCTGGTTAGAATCAATGACTTTCTAGCAGTTGGAAAGGCACTGGAATACCGGGAAAGATGGGATGACCTAGAAAGACTGGGTAATCTTGCACAAAAACAGTACCCGCACATGGCCCTGGGGGATTATTATCTCGCCCGTTCCTATGAAGCTAACGGAAGACCAAAAAAAGCCATGAAAACATACCAGAGTGCCTACGGCAAAGAAGAGGTTGCCTTTGTTACAATTGATTTTATGCTCAAAAAAGCTGACTTAATTAAACAGGATTTCGGTTATTAGCAGCTCATTTGAAGTAACTCCCTAATGGCAAAACCGAAGACCCTGTATTACTGTCAAAATTGTGGTGCGCAGCACAGCAAATGGCAAGGCCAGTGCAATTCCTGCCGCGAATGGAATACACTTGTCGAAGAAGTGATCCAAAAAACCGAGAAAAAACCCTGGAACAGCGAGGCAGCTCCAGACCTTCGGAAAACATCAAAACCGCTTCTAATTTCAGAAATTGAAGTTTCTAAAGAGGAGCGGCTTAAGACTAACAATCTGGAACTCGACCGGGTTTTAGGGGGCGGAATAGTTCCGGGCTCCCTTACCCTTCTCGGCGGGGAACCGGGAATTGGAAAAAGCACACTTCTGCTTCAAATCTCCCTTAATTTGGCCTATAGGACACTTTATGTGTCAGGTGAGGAGAGCCAGCAACAAATTAAGATGCGGGCACAGAGAATTAATCCAAATTCCGATAAGTGCTTTATTCTGACCGAAACGAAGACTCAGAATATATTTCAGCAAATAGAAAAACTGGAACCTGAGATTGTCATTATTGATTCTATCCAAACCCTTCAAACCGACTATATTGAGAGCGGGCCGGGCAGCATTTCACAAATAAGGGAATGCACGGCCGAACTTATCAAGTTCGCAAAAGAAACCGCCACTCCCGTTATCCTCATAGGCCATATCACCAAGGAAGGAAGTATTGCGGGACCAAAAGTTCTGGAACATATGGTAGACACGGTGCTTCAGTTTGAAGGAGATCGAAACCATGTCTACAGGATCCTAAGAGCTCATAAGAACCGTTTTGGCTCCACAAATGAGCTGGGTATCTATGAAATGCAGGGCAACGGACTTCGGGAAGTGAGCAATCCTTCAGAAATTCTGATATCAAAAAATGTAGAAGATCTTAGTGGTACAGCCATCGCTGCAACGCTGGAAGGGATGCGGCCACTCATGATCGAGGTACAGGCCCTGGTAAGCTCTGCGGTTTACGGCACTCCACAGCGATCGGCTACCGGTTATAATGCCAAGCGGCTCAACATGCTGCTGGCCGTTCTTGAGAAGAGAGCAGGGTTTAGACTGGGCGCAAAAGATGTATTTTTAAATATTACCGGCGGAATTTCTGTAGATGATCCCGCACTTGATCTTGCCGTAGTGGCAGCCATACTCTCCTCCAACGAAGACATTGCAGTACCCAAAGACATTAGTTTTGCTGCCGAAATTGGACTGGCCGGCGAAATAAGACCGGTTACCCGGGTGGAACAGCGCATTCTGGAGGCAGAAAAATTAGGTTTTAGCAGCATAGTGGTTTCTGCTCAAAATAAGTTTCCGAAAAATAACTTTGGAATAAATATTCAGAAAGTATCAAAAATAGAAGACGTGGTAAGTTATTTATTTGGGTAAAGGAGCCATATCTTCACCTTTAAAATTTAGAAGAAATGTCCGCCAAAAATGTCATTTTAGAAAAGCTTTCTCCAAAAGACCTTCAGGAGCTTAAGGAACTAAGCAGGAAAACATTCACCGATGCCTTTGGTGCCGACAATAATCCAAATGATCTCGAAGCCTATCTAAATTCTGCTTTTGGCGAAGAGAATTTACGCCTGGAGTTGTTGAATCCGCTTTCAGAGTTTTACTTCGGAAAAATTGAAGGTGAGACTGTGGGTTATTTTAAGATCAATCTTGGAGATGCACAAACAGATTTCCGGGAAGAAGACGCGATGGAACTGGAGCGACTTTATGTAAAGAAGGCTTTTCAGAATCAAGAGATTGGGCAAAAGATGTTGGATGAGGTGATAGAAATGGCTGTACAGCGAAAAATGAGATACCTCTGGCTTGGAGTCTGGGAGAAAAATATCAGGGCGATCAACTTCTATTTAAGGAATAATTTTAAACACAGTGGCACACATCCTTATATGGTAGGCAATGATAAGCAAACCGATAAGATCATGAAGCTCTTCCTGTAAAAAACCTTCCAAAAAGGCCATTTTTGGACCTCATCCTACCGCTAATTGGCACAATTTCTGCTTTTTAGCTGGCGTGAAAAAGAAAAGACTCCTCTACTGCACTGGTTTTTTGTTGACTTTGATGCTAATGGCATCTTGTTCCGGAGTAAATAAAGCCAAGGATATTTTTATAAAACCCACGGCAAGGGAAAAGTACGAAAAAGAATTCGCTAAAGATCCCGCTGTTCTTTCAGAATGGAAAATAGCTTCTGAAAAAGCCCTTTTTGACAGTATAGCTGTATCCCTTCCTTATTCGGAAGCAGGAAATTTTTCAGCTTCAACTTCCGAAGTCTACACTTACAATATCTCCCTCAATCCCGGGGAACGGTTAAGAGTGGATGTTAATATGGATTCCTTAAACTCTCTTGTATTCTTAGATCTTTACCAACAGGAGATAGATTCAGTAATTAGTTATAAGCACCTTCGATCAGCCGATTTTGGAGAGACCAAAATTCAGCATGAGGCAGAACAGCCGGGAATCTATAAGCTCCTTGTTCAGCCGGAGATTGGTGCCTCTTCAGGCTTTCAGCTTAAACTTTCTAAAGAGCCTGTCTACACCTTTCCGGTAGCGGAAAAAGGCAACACTGCGGTCCAAAGCTTTTGGGGTGCTGCGCGAGATGGCGGCAGGAGAAGCCACGAAGGAATTGACATTTTTGCACCCCGGGGAACACCTGTCCTTGCGGCTACCGAAGGAAGAATTTCTTCAACAGGAAATAAAGGTCTAGGTGGAAAACAGGTTTGGCTGCGGGATAGCAAGCGGGGAAATTCACTGTACTACGCCCACCTTGATAGTATCATTGCCCGACCAGGAATGAGAGTAGCTCCCGGAGATACCCTTGGTTTAGTAGGAAATACAGGAAACGCAAAAACGACTCCGCCGCATCTCCATTTCGGCGTATATAAAGGCTTCCGCGGAGCGCAGGATCCATTACCTTACGTTTATGAATCCCCCGCCCCGGAAAACCTTACTCAAAAAATTAATGCAGAATACCTTTTAGCTACCGGCACTGCCAATCTTAGAAAAGGACCTTCTACCAAAGCAGAAGTTGCCTGGCAGGTAAAGAGCAATGACACCCTTAATTTCCTTGGAGAAACACAGGACTGGTATCACGCAAGACTAGAGGATGAAAATTTCTTCATCCATAAAAGTCTTGCAAATCCTCTTTAAATTATTCGAATTCCGATTCTTCTAAAAGCCTGCTAATCTCATCCAGTTTTGGAGTCAAGATAACTTCAATCCTTCGATTCTTAGCACGACCCTCGGCAGTTTCATTTGAAGCAACCGGGGCATGTTCACCTCTTCCGGCAGCTGTGAGGTTCTGCGGATCAATATTTGAATTCTCTCGCAGCAATTGAACTATTGAAGTAGCACGTTTGGTTGAAAGATCCCAGTTATCTGTCAACTGGCCGCTGCCATTATAAGGTACATTATCTGTATGCCCTTCTATAAGAACAGCAATATCGGGGTTTTGAGCAAGAACAGAGGCGAGCTGTTGCACTGCCCTTCTTCCTTCTGAACCCACAGCCCAGCTACCCGAGCTAAACAAAAGCTTGTTTTCCATGGAAACATAAACTTTTCCATCCCTCTGCTCAACGGTTAAACCTTTCCCTTCAAAATTCACAAGAGCCTTGGAAATGGCATTTTTGAGGGCATTCATTTTTGCGTCTTTTGCCGCAATCATACTCTCCAGCTCATCTACACGCTTAGAACGTGCCGCAAGATCTTTCTCTAGTTTTTCAAGACGGGTCTTTTCGGCAAGTAGTGCTTGTTCCTTTGCATCCAGCTCTGCCAAAAGCTGTCGGTTTCTCTTTGAATTTTCAGCAAGAGCAGAAGAACTGTTAGCTTCAAGGGCATCATACGAAGCCTTTAGCTTTTCATAACTGGTTTTCGTGGTGTTATACTCCTGCTGTAAACGGTCTCTTTCGGCTATGACCTGTTCATATTCTGCCTGCAAGGCTGCCAAATCGGCCTCATTTTGCCGGTTTCTTTCTTGCAGATCCTCAAATTCCCTGGACAATTCCCGGTTGTCTTCCTGCAACTGGGCATGTTGGCTCTCGAGGTCCTTGTAAACTTTAGAGGAAACGCAAGAGGTAAGAAAAAGTGAACTACTTACAAAAGCTAAAAAAAGATGTCTTTTCATAAAAAAGAGGGGTTTGGTTTGATCTAAGTTAATTCGAGAAGAACGGGACAGTGGTCACTATGTTGTGCCTCGGGTAAAATTACCGCACGCTCCAGTCGGTCCTTTAATGGCTCGCTTACCATGTTATAGTCAATTCTCCATCCTTTATTTTTTCCGCGGGCGCCGGCACGGTAGCTCCACCATGAGTAGTGACCGGGATCTGAATTAAAATGCCTGAAGGAATCTACGAATCCGCTTTTAATAAAATCTCCTATCCATTCTCTTTCTACAGGTAAAAATCCGGAGGTGTTCTTTAATCTCACGGGGTCGTGAATATCGATCTCTTCGTGACAAATATTATAATCTCCACATATCACCAAATGTGGAATCTCCTGTTTTAACTCATCAACATACTTCTGAAAATCGGCCATGTACTGGAGCTTATGGTCGAGACGGGCAATATTGGTGCCCGATGGCAAGTACAGACTCATCACTGACAGATCATCGAAATCCACTCTTACATTACGGCCTTCAAAATCCATGTAATCGATCCCTGTTCCAAAGACCACATTTTTTGGTTCTTCTTTGCTAAGGATAGCCACCCCGCTGTATCCTTTTTTTACAGCCGGGAACCAGGAATTGTATTTATACCCCAGATCTTCAAAGGGTTCATGGTCAAATTGTTCGGGAGTAGCCTTGATTTCCTGAAGGCAAACTACATCAGCATCAGTCTTTTCGAGCCAGTCTATAAATCCCTTTTTAATAGCAGCCCTTATTCCGTTAACGTTATATGAAATGATCTTCATCCTTCTGAATTTATTGCTGCCCAAAAATAGCATTTTTGGATGGCTCTTCAGAAGAATTGGAAAGGGAGTTTTCCGCAGTTAATGAACAATGATCCGTTTTACCTTCCCCTCCTCACGGGTACCAATACGCACCAGGTAAACACCCGAAGCTGCATAAGACATATCGAGCACGTAACCATAACCAATCGCTCCTTTTTTAATCATCGCCTCCACAAGTTTCTGCCCCAGCATATCATGTACAGTTAACCAGAGTGGGCGCTGGTAAGGAGTAGTGAAGTTGAGTTCGAAAATATCCTCTTCGGAAGAACTTATGATAAATTCTCCCTGCTGTAATTCAGATTCCTTTATTCCATCTACCAGCACCACGGTATAATCTTCTGTAGTACCAAATTCCATAACACTGCAGGGGTCATTGAGCTCTCCTTCATACCTTGAGCTCACATCTCCTGCCCTGGCCCGCAAAATATGTTCTCCTAAAGGCGCATTTTCGGGAAGAGTGAATTCAAATACTGTAACGGTTGAAGAAGAAGTTATATCACCCGATCTTACCAATTGCTCTTCGGGTTCAAAGACCGCATTATCATTGAAGTCTATCCACATGGAAAATTCATTGCTGCTACTCGATCTTACACCAACAGAGAAAATCTCCCTATTGACATCAAGTCTCGTTGAGATGCCAAGGAAATTATTATAACCGTCATCACAATATATATTTTCGTTGACAATATCTTCTAAATAGAAGCTGTTGATCCCATCTCCAAAAGCACAGGAGGAACCTACGGGAATACAATTAAGTTGGGCAACTGTCTCAATTACCCCATCATTGTTGGTGTCACTGTCGTCTTCAAGAAACGTAGATGCTTCAATGGTATATTTTCCATTTGCCGAAAAATCATATGTGCTATTAAATGTGTAAGTTATTTGAGCACCTATTTCCAGAACTTCAGTCACAGTTTCGGTAACAACATCACCTCCATTGACACTGTAACCTACATCAAAATTGGTTTGAGATTCCCCTCCAAAATTTTCTATGGTTACTACAATATTTTCTACCCCCAGGTTTGAGGCTGTCTCCGGGTGCACGATGCTGGTGACGCCTATATCTTTTGGTGGAAGATTAATGATCCTGGCAGACAAAGTATCATTTACCGAATTCATATCCCCTTCCAGTTCTGTACCCACTGTTATCTCGTACTCTTCACCAGGATTTGAGAGATCAACAGTTTCTGAAAATGTAAATTCCACCTGATCTGTTGAAGGAATAGTACCGCTAAAAGTTTCGGTGATAATTTCTCCCTCGTTCACCTGAAAATAAACAGGAAAATTACTTTGAGGCTGGCTTCCGAAATTCCTTATACTTACCCTAACGTTTTCACTGGCTGAAAGTGTAGAGGATACGGGTGAAATTATTTGAGTGACCCCCACATCTTTTGTAAACTGCGGAGCCAGCTTAAACACTCCCACTCGATTCAGGCGGGAACCGGGCCTAAAATATTCCCCGTTATACCAAAAAGTTTCATTGTCTACAGGATCTATGCTGGTATGGGCATAATCACCGTACCTGTTGCTTTCACTTGGCGATGTACTTTCAATTAAGGTTACTTCCTGCAGGGTCATGAGATTTGGAGGATCGTTAAAGAAACGACCTGTAAACTTAAGAGAAGGAAGAACGGGGGCTTCAGGATTATCATCAACTACAGTAAATCCCATCCCTATATTTCCATGCTTGTCAATATTGATGCTTCCACACCAGCGATCATTTAAATCGGGGGCATAAGTCCCTTCCTGATAAATAGACCAGGGCTGATTTTCTCCAGTTTGTCGCAGTTCATACCATCTTATTCCGGCATGTTGTGCCTGCGAAGGGTCCACATCAACCACAAAATTAAAAACCACCGAATTATGGCTGTCAAACCTCCTGTAAGAGGTTGGATACATTAAAGCTCCCTGGAGCGCATCGAGATCGGGACTTCCAAACGGCTGGGGCAAATTTGAAAATCCGCCGCCATCAAACGTACTTTTGAAAGGGGTGAGACCTTCGGTAGGTGTAATTTCCTGTGATTCCCTTATGGTGGAATTCTGGAGGTTGTTCCAGTCCACGTTAACGAGCCAAATCTTTAGATGATCAACATTCACTCCCATCCAGGAATCGTCCTGAAAATAAATCACCGGCATGTTCCCCGGTGGTGGTGGCACATTTCCGGTAGCATTAAGAGCTGCAGGGCTGTAAAAACCATTATTTCTCACCCTTGGAAGAGGAAAACCTATATGCTTTGCCGCCTCTCCCTGCAACATCTTATCTCTTTCCAGCACATAAACTACTTCAGTAATCTCGGGATCATCCAGGTCCTGGTTTGTCGTGACATAATATCCGTCGCTCCACACGAAATATTTTGGATAATCGGGGAAAGTTCCTGTGGCAAATCTATAGGTGTACCAGCCATCATTCACAGGGTCGGGACCACGTGAAATAGCTACCAACAATGCGTTCGTAGGATCATTCTTGTTAGGACAGCCCCTGGTAGGATCATATGGACATCCTGCAAACTGGGTGATAAGGAAACGATCGGCAAATTGATCATATAACACTATGGGATCCCCAAGTCTTTCTCCCGAAAATTCCCCTCCCAGGGAGGAAAGATCTGTAGGTGGCAGGAGCACATTTCCCTGTTTATCAAAAACCGAAAATCCAGAATTGTAGGCATTGACGTAATGATTGGGGCCGGCAGCCCCTGTAGGATCTGTCGGTGTATGAAAGAGATTGGCGGCATCAAAAGATAGAATTGCCTGTTTTAAGGGAATAGCTCCCTTCTCTTCCTGAAGTGCTGCATCTATACCTTTCGGAAATCCTTTACCCGGCACCACCCTATTTGCGGTCCGGTTCTTTGGATTTACCTCCTTCCTTTCACTAATTGCCGGAATCAATTCCTTCGCCGAAAGTGGAGCAGAAACAGAAGGTTCTGAAAGCCCTTGTGATATAGGCCCCAAGATTTCTTTGTCCTGGGCAGTAATCTGCAAACCAGCAAAAAAGAGGAGCAAAAGAAGGAAGTAATTTTTCACCATGGAAGAACCTTTAACTTCTAAATTTAATGATTTAGAATGAGTAGAAACAAAAAAAAGAACAATTCGGCAGGAATTGTTCTTTTTTAACTCATTTTAAGCAGATAAAAACTACTTTTTCAACCAGTGCTTAAAATTGGTTTCTTCTGCAATTACTTTTGAAATTTCAGAAACAGGTATTCTTTTTTGCTCCATGGTGTCACGGAATCTTACAGTCACAGTGCGATCTTCAAGAGAATCATGATCTACCGTGATACACAGCGGAGTACCGGCGGCATCCTGACGTCTATACCTGCGACCAATGGCATCCTTCTCATCATATTGTACATTGAAATCCCATTTGAGATCTTCAATGATCTCCTGCGCCAATTCGGGTAGACCGTCTTTTTTCACCAATGGCAGTACAGCTGCCTTATTAGGAGCTAAAATAGCCGGCAACTTGAGAACGGTTCTAGTGCTGCCGTCTTCAAGCTCCTCTTCCTTAAGTGAAGCTGAGAGTACAGCCAAGAACATCCTGTCCAGTCCTATTGAAGTCTCAATTACATAAGGCACATAATTCTCCTTAAGTTCGGGATCATAGAACCTCAATTTTCTTCCCGAGAATTCTTCGTGTGCCTTCAGGTCAAAATCGGTACGGGAATGAATACCTTCAAGCTCTTTAAATCCAAATGGAAAATTAAATTCTATATCTGTTGCGGCGTTCGCATAATGCGCAAGTTTCTCATGATCATGGAAGCGATAATTCTCCTCGCCCAAGCCCAGTGAGAAATGCCATTTTTGACGCACCTCTTTCCAGTGCTCATACCACTTAAGTTCTTCCCCGGGACGAACAAAATATTGCATCTCCATCTGCTCAAATTCGCGCATTCTAAAGATGAACTGTCTTGCGACTATTTCATTTCTAAAAGCTTTACCGGTTTGGGCAATCCCAAAGGGAATTTTCATTCTTCCGGTCTTTTGCACATTGGAAAAATTCACAAAAATTCCCTGTGCTGTCTCCGGTCTAAGATAGAGGTCAGATGCAGTTTCAGAGGAAGCTCCCAGCTTGGTACCGAACATAAGGTTGAACTGTCGCACCTCGGTCCAGTTTTTGGAACCTGTCTCAGGATCGGCGATCCCAAGCTCTTCAATAAGTGATTTTACATCCTTAAGATCTTCATTTGTAAGGGAGCGTCCCAGGCGTTCCAGAATCTCCTTTCTCTCAGACAAATATCGCTTCACCCGGTCATTGGTATTTACAAACTGCTCCTCATCAAAGGCTTCTCCAAAGCGCTTGCGCGCCTTTTCAATTTCTTTCTGAGCTTTCTGCAGGATCTTTTCGGCATGATCTTCCACCAAAACATCTGCCCTGTAACGCTTTTTTGAATCCTTATTATCGATCAAAGGATCATTAAAGGCATCGACGTGACCAGATGCCTTCCAGGTTGTGGGATGCATGAGAATAGCGGCATCAATGCCTACAATCTCCTGGTGCAGCTGCACCATGCTCTTCCACCAGTATTCCCTGATATTTTTCTTAAGCTCTGCTCCATTCTGCCCGTAGTCGTAAACTGCACTTAGGCCGTCATAGATTTCGGAAGAAGCAAAAATATACCCATACTCTTTAGCATGGGAAATAACGTTTTTAAATAAATCTTCTTGTTTTGCCATAGAGCAAAAATAAAAAAACCGCCCCGATTCAAGACAGGGCGGTAGGATTAATTGTTTTTTTTGTTTTATCTAAGACTAAACCCGGTTGCACCTATAAGGTTAGTTCCTTCATAGACCAGTACTTTATAAGATCCTTCGATAAGACGATCTGGATTTGTATTGGCTAAAAGGCACACATCAAGCTCCTCGTTTTCGTAGAAAACTTTAGTTGAAGCGCTGTAAACCATGACACCACCTTCGTGTTGAACGGCAATTTGATCTCCCACCAATTCATTGTTGGGGTTGTAAACCTGAACATAAAGTTCCTTATCTCCCGAAGAGGCAAGTGAATTGGGTGTAATGGTAAAGCAGGTTCTTATTTTATCCACTCTACGCGTACGGTCATTTTCTACAAGTCTGCCGCTGTTTCTTTCAATTACTCCTTCCCCTCTCAGGTTACTTACCTTAAGTTGGGCAGCACGATCAATTTGAGATGCCATAGATTGGTTTTGGACCTGAAGCGAATCTGATATTCTGGTCCTTTCAAGCAGCATATTGTTTGTGCTGTCAATTTCGGTTATAAGCCGCTGGTTTTGATTGCTCAAACTATCCACTACTCTAAAAAGTTGTTCTTTCTCTGCTTTAAGGTTACTTACTTCACGACGATAACGTGAGATAAGAACAAGGTTGGCTTCCATATCCTGCACAGAATCACGCAAAGCAACTATCCTGCCTCTCGCAGCACTTAACTCGGAATCCAGTCCTTCATTTTCTGCAATGGCCTCATCATACTTCACTATTAAATCGTTGAGCTCTCCTTCTATAACAGCTTTCTCCTGCTGAAGTAATTCCTGATTCTCCTTTTCGTCATTATAAAATTTAATGGTATAAATACCCAGTGCAATCAAAGCGACTGCCAAAACCCCGGTTAGGATTTTTAAGGCATTATTACTCTTCTGATCCGACATAACAAATGTTTTTTAACGGTTTAGTTTTGTAAATTTAAGAGTTTTAATCAGGCCAAGACCAATTTGTTAACAAATGTTTCACGATTTCCTTAACCTTCTCTACCCTAAGCTATGCTATTCATGTGAATCTACCTTGAAGACCAATGAATATATTCTTTGTACCTCCTGCCTTCATGAGTTACCGATAGCCGATCATCATCTTGAAAAAGATAATCCTGTAGAGAAGATTTTCTACGGAAGAATTCCCGTTGAAAATGCCACTTCCCTGCTGCTATTTGAAAAGAAAGGGATGGTTCAAAAACTCATTCACAACCTGAAATACCGCGGCCACAAGGAAATTGGTCCATTTTTGGGCACCTGGCTGGGAAGCGAATTAAAGGAAATCCCTGCATGGCAGAAAATCACAATAGTAATTCCTGTACCCTTACATCGAAAAAAGCTAAGAATAAGAGGTTTTAACCAGGTGGCCGGCTTTGGAGAGGAAATTGCAAAAGCACTTGAAGTTCCATACCGGGAAGACCTTTTGCTTAAAATTACTGCCACAAAAACTCAAACTATTAAAAAAAGGCTCGCCCGCTGGGGCACAATAGATGAAACTTTTGTCATAAATGATCCCGGTGCTCTGGAAAATGCCCACGTTCTGCTGGTAGATGATCTGGTTACTACAGGCGCCACTCTTGAGGCTTGTGCCCATAAACTGCTCCAAATTCCCAATCTTAAAATAAGTATAGCTACAATGGCCGTTACCCATTAGCTACTTCAGGATTAAAAGAATAAATTGTTTCTTTGTACCAAATAACTTTTTATGCAACGTGCCGGCGTCAATTTCCTGCTGATTCTATCTCTTATCCTGGCCTTTTCGGCCTGTGCAAAAAGAGGTACACCAGATGGTGGACCGCTGGATATGGAACCTCCCAGGTATGTAAAAGCGAGACCCGAGAATTTCACTACCAATTTTGATGCTAATGAAATAAGGATCTATTTCAATGAATATGTAAAACTTTCAGATCCACAGCGGCAAATAATCATCTCCCCTCCAATGGATCCCCGGCCCGAGATCACTCCGTTGGGAACCGCAAGTAAATCGATCCGCATCAGGATCAATGACACCCTGCAGCCGCGCACCACCTACACCATTAACTTCGGAAGAAGTATAACAGATAACAACGAGGCAAACCCGCTGAGTTTTTTCACCTACGCCTTTTCAACAGGGCCATACATAGATTCCCTTTCCATAAGAGGAAGTGTGAATGATGCAGTTCTAAGGGCTCCAGATCCTTTTATTTCTGTCATGCTTTATGAGATCGATTCCACTTACTCAGATTCTGCAATATACACCCGCGTGCCGCGCTACGTTACAAATACTCTCGACAGTGCCACCACTTTTCAGCTGAACAACCTAAAACAAGGCACCTATCAGCTTGTAGCTATGCGAGATGTGAATAACAATTATACCTTCGAACCAAAAACAGATAAAATTGCCTTTGCAGATGAGTATATCACTATTCCTACAGATAAGGAATTTGGTCTCACGCTCTTTAGCGAGGTACTGGAGGGAAGTTTTGAAAGACCACAGGTAAAGGGGCAACAGCATCTCATTTTTGGATATTCAGGGCTCATGTTGGCCGATAGTATTTCAATCACACCTTTAGATGTGCCGGCAGATTTTAAGGATAGGATCACCAAAGATCCTGCGACAGATACCTTACATTACTGGTATAAACCTTTTGAAGAGCGGGATACGCTTCAGTTTGTTGTTCAAACTCCCCGGGTGACAGATACTTTGATCGCCAGATTAAAAAAGGCAAAGCGGGATACTCTTCAGTTCACATTTGAGCCTCAGCCTTCATTAGGATTCCACCAGGATTTACAGGTGCGTCCAACGGTACCACTTGATGAGATAAACGATTCCTTAGTAAGCGTCACTATGAGTGACAGCATACCAGTAACTTTTACAGGGAATTATGACAGGTGGAATAACGTTTACAACCTATCCTTTGAAAAAAGTGAAAAAATGACCTATAAAGTCACCGCCTTACCGGGCGCTTTTACAGATTTCTTCGGAAGGCTCAATGACACTATTACCTCCCAGGTACGCACTCCTGCCCTCTCAGATCTTGGAAACCTTATCATCAACCTTACAGGAGTTGAGGAGTTTCCAGTAATCGTCCAGGTGACTACGGAAAAAGGGGAAGTTATAGCCGAAAAATATTCGACTGGGAGCAATGTGATTAATTTTGAAAAACTAAAACCCGGGAATTACCTTCTAAGGTTGATCTATGATCGCAATGAAAATCAAATTTGGGATACAGGAAGTTTTCTAAAAAGAACCCAGCCCGAACAAGTGGTGTATTTTCCGGTACCTGTAGATGTAAGAGCCAACTGGGACGATACCTATACCTTCGATGCCAGTCCCGAAGCTACTATACCTACTCCAGGTGTACCGTAAACCGGTCCCGGTCCTGCAGGAACTTCAGCTGGGAGCGGGTGTCCAATAGATGCTGCTTATTCAACGCCACCAACTCGGTGAATTCGGTTTCTTCCTTGCTGGAAGAGATCTGCTTTCCGAGGCAATCATAAACTGCCGAATGCCCTAAATAATCAAGTTCACTGCCATCACGGCCCACACGGTTCAAACCTATACAATAGCTCATATTTTCAATAGCACGTGCCTTTAAAAGCGTATCCCAGGCTGTTACACGCGCAGCAGGCCAGTTAGCTACATAAATTAGCAGGTCATAATCTTCGGTATTGCGGGCCCATACAGGAAAACGCAGGTCGTAGCACACCAGAGGACAAATTTTCCATCCTTTGTAATTCACAATAAGCCTTTCCCGTCCCGCAGCATATGTCTCATCTTCCTTAGCTAAGGTGAAGGTATGGCGCTTATCGTATTTTTCTGAAGACCCATCGGGGAAAACAAAGTATAAACGGTTGTAAAAATGTCCTTTTTCAGAAGTAATGAGGCTTCCGGTTACGGCTGAATCTTTTTCTAAAGCCATTTTTTGCATCCATTTAAAGGTTGGTCCTTTATCGGGTTCCGCAAGATTTTCAGCATTCATTGAAAAGCCGGTAGAGAACATTTCGGGCAGGATAATGAGATCTGTTTCCTGCGGAAGTTCTCTAATTTTCCTTTCAAAAAGTGCTCTGTTCTGTTCGATATTCTCCCATTCAAGGTTCGCCTGAAGGATTGCTGTATTTAAAATTTGTGCCATACGTAAAGTTATTAAAAATCCTTTTTATCCTGCTAAATGCTTGTTAAATGGTTGCATTGACCGGAGAAGTTGAATAGTTTTATTTAAGAAAAAAATAAGCTATGAGTTTACAATCATTTTTTGAAAAAGATTCTTTTCCCTCTAATACCTCCCGCGGAATTATATCAGGATTTATTGGCGGTCTTGCCGGAAGCGCTGTGAAATCTATGGTGGAGAGATTCCTGGAAGTGAGAAAGATCGATAATAGATCTGCACAGATCAAGGTCATGGACCAGTTTTCAACAAAACTTACCGGCTCTCCTATTAAACTGCAGAACGAAGCAATCGTAGAACAGCTGGTGAACATTCCACTTGGAGCCACTGTAGGTGCCATTTATGGCTACGGAAAAAGAGATAAAGACGAAGTGAATATCGTGGACGGAGGTATTCTTGGTGCCACCACCTGGGCATCAACCCATGAAACCAGTTTACCGCTGATGGGCCTTGACAAGAGCCCGACCAAAGTCCCTGTAAAAACCCAGGTGCACGAATTGGTAGCACACGTGATCTTTGGTATTACCACCGAAGTGGTGCGAGGCTATGTAAATGATAAGCTGAGAAGAAAGGAAGAAGAGTCTGAAGAAGCCGAATTTACTTCACTTTCTTAAGGATCTCTGCCGCTTCTTTTAATGTATCGTCTGTCTTTGCAAAGCAGAACCTCAATTGCCGGTAATCAACCTTATCCTTATTAAATACTGAAACCGGGATACTTGCAATGCCAAATTCTTTAATGAGCCTGCGTGAAAATTCAATGTCGGGCTCATTGCTTATTCCGGAATAATCGAGCAACTGAAAGTAAGTTCCCCTGGAAGGCACTGCCTTGAAACCGGTGTCTTTAATGAGGTCAAGTAATTTATCCCTCTTCTCCTGGTAAAATCCGCCCAATTCCAGGTAATGGTCCGGGGTTTTTAAATATTCTGCAAAGGCTCGCTGAGTAGGATGATGTACACAGAAAACATTTACCTCCATCACCTTCCAAATCTCGGCCATAAGTTCTTCGGGAGCTACGCAGTAGCCCATCTTCCAACCGGTATTGTGAAAAGTCTTTCCAAAAGAAGCACACACAATTGCCCTTTTTGAAAGGTTAGGAAAAGCTGAAGCGCTATAATGTTTAGCTTCATCGAAAATTATGTGCTCATATACCTCATCGCTCAACAAAATTATATCTGTCCCATCGAGCAGCTGCTCCAATTGCAACATTTCTTGCTTACTAAAAACATTTCCGCTGGGATTGTGAGGCGTGTTTATGATCAACATTCTGGTCTTCGAGCTAATCTTCTCTTTAATGGCTTCAAAATTCAGCTTGTATTCCTGTCCTTCCAGTTGCACAAGCACCGGAATTCCTCCGTTCAGCTCAATTGCAGGTTCATAAGAGTCGTAAGCAGGTTTCAGCACAATCACCTCATCCCCCGGATTAACAAAGGCGGTAATGGCCAGAAATAATGCCTGGGTGGCACCATTTGTTACCGTTACCTCTGTATTTTTATCATACTTTTTCCCATGCAAGGATTCAATTTTGTCCGTGATTTGTTCCCTTAGCGGGGATATGCCTGCAAGAGGCGCATACTGGTTGTAACCATCGAGCATCGCCTGGTACACCAACTCTTTTAGACGCTTATCTGTATCAAAATTGGGATAGCCCTGGGATAGATTCACAGCTTTATGTTCATAAGCCATTTTTGACATGACTGTAAATATGCTGGTCTCGTGCTTCGGAAGTTTAGAGGAAATATGATTGACTGCTGCCATTGATTTTTTTAATAAGTTCCAAAAAAAATCCCGAACTGCAAAGTCCGGGATCTTCAGAAATAATAAGTCTCAAAAATGTTATTTTACGCTGGCTCTTAAGTACTCCCTGTTCATGCGGGCGATGTTCTCCAGAGAGATTCCCTTAGGACATTCAATCTCGCAGGCACCAGTATTTGTACAGTTACCAAAACCTTCTTTGTCCATTTGCTCCACCATCGCAAGTACACGACGATCGGCTTCCACTTCTCCCTGTGGCAAAAGTGCCATCTGGCTTACCTTAGCCGATGTAAACAGCATGGCACTGGCATTCTTACAAGCTGCCACACATGCTCCACATCCAATACAGGTTGCCGCATAGAAGGCTGCATCTGCATTGTCCTTAGCCACCGGAATCGAGTTCGCATCCTGTGTATTTCCCGAAGTATTTACAGAAATATAACCTCCCGCCTGCTGAATCCTCTCAAATGAAGAGCGGTCTACCACAAGATCCTTGATCACAGGAAATGCCTTGGCACGGAAAGGTTCAATAGTAATGGTATCACCATCCTTGAACATTCTCATGTGCAGCTGGCAAGTTGTAATACCCCTATCGGGCCCGTGAGGCTCCCCGTTGATCTGTAAGCTACAGGTTCCGCAGATCCCTTCACGGCAGTCATGGTCAAAAACCACAGGCTCTTCTCCTTTATCTATCAATTCTTGATTCAATACATCAAGCATCTCAAGAAAAGACATATCGGGTTCAACTCCACCTAGTGGATAGGTTTGAATTCCCCCTTTTGAAGCGGCATCTTTTTGACGCCATATTTTTAGTGTAAGATTCATTTTTTATAGTATTGAGTATTGAGTACTGAGTATTGAGTACGAGACAAAATCTCACTTCTCAATACTAACATCTCATATCTATTTATAGCTTCTCGTTTTAACTTCAATGTTTTCATAAACAAGGTCTTCTTTATGTAGAATCGCATCTGCCGGCTCGCCGGTGTATTCCCATGCGGCCACATACATAAAGTTCTCGTCGTCACGAAGGGCTTCCCCTTCTTCTGTCTGGTACTCCTCTCTAAAATGTCCTCCACAAGATTCTTCCCTGTGAAGTGCATCTTTCGCGAAAAGCTCTCCAAGTTCAAGGAAATCGGCTACCCTTCCGGCTTTTTCAAGTTCGGGGTTCATACTGTCGATAGTTCCTGGTACTCGTACTTCTTTCCAGAATTCTTCTCTCAAAGCTTTAATTTCTGAAATAGCTTCTTTTAATCCGGTGGCATTACGCGACATTCCTACTTTATCCCACATGATCTTTCCAAGACGTTTGTGGAAGTAATCGACAGATTTTGTGCCTTTAGTGTTTAGGAAACGCTCCAGTTGTCCGCGGATGTTCTTCTCTGCCGCATCAAATTCAGGTGAGTCGGTAGGGATCTTTCCGGTTCTAATGTCATTAGCCAGATAATCTCCCATAGTGTATGGAAGTACGAAGTACCCATCGGCCAGTCCCTGCATCAAAGCCGAAGCTCCCAATCGGTTGGCACCGTGATCGGAGAAGTTGGCTTCCCCGGCAGCATAAAGCCCCGGTACGGTAGTTTGTAAGTTATAATCCACCCAAAGTCCACCCATAGTGTAATGCACCGCAGGATAGATCTTCATTGGAGTTTCATATGGATTCTCGTCTACGATCTTCTCATACATCTGGAAAAGGTTTCCATATTTAGCTTCAACTACGGCTTTTCCAAGCTCGCGTATCTGCTCTTCGGAAGCATTTTCTATTTTTTGTGTGGAAACGGCTTCTTTTCCGTAGCGAATAAATGCAGCGCTAAAGTCAAGATAAACAGCTTCTCCTGTTTTATTTACTCCAAAACCGGCATCGCAACGTTCTTTAGCAGCTCTTGAAGCCACATCACGCGGCACAAGGTTACCAAAAGCCGGATAACGTCTTTCCAGGTAGTAATCGCGGTCTTCTTCAGCAAGTTGGGTTGGCTTCAGTTTTCCTTCGCGAATTGCTTTTGCATCCTCCAGTTTCTTCGGAACCCAGATACGTCCATCATTCCGAAGAGATTCAGACATCAGGGTCAACTTAGACTGATGCTCTCCTGAAACCGGAATACATGTCGGGTGAATTTGAGTGAAGCAGGGATTGGCGAAAAAAGCACCTTTTTTGTGAACCTTCCAGGCTGCAGTAACATTACTTCCCATCGCATTGGTAGAAAGGAAAAATACGTTTCCGTATCCACCAGAAGCGATCACTACGGCATGGGCACTGTGTCTTTCAATCTCCCCTGTAACAAGATCACGGGCAATGATACCACGCGCCTTACCATCAACCAGCACCACGTCAAGCATTTCATGACGGGTGTAAGATTGTATCTTTCCGCGGTTGATCTGCCTGTTCATGGCAGAATAACAACCTAATAATAATTGCTGACCTGTTTGACCTTTAGCATAAAAGGTACGTGATACCAGCACTCCTCCAAAAGAACGGTTGTCCAGGAGACCTCCATATTCACGGGCAAAAGGCACACCTTGTGCAACACATTGATCAATAATATTTCCTGAAACCTCTGCAAGACGGTAAACGTTTGATTCGCGGGAACGGTAATCTCCACCCTTTACAGTGTCGTAGAAAAGACGATAGTCTGAATCCCCGTCTCCCTGGTAGTTTTTTGCAGCATTGATTCCTCCCTGTGCAGCAATAGAGTGCGCTCGACG
Source organism: Salinimicrobium sediminilitoris (assembly GCF_020866905.1). Lineage (GTDB taxonomy): Bacteria > Bacteroidota > Bacteroidia > Flavobacteriales > Flavobacteriaceae > Salinimicrobium > Salinimicrobium sediminilitoris. The sequence goes on from NZ_JAIVCC010000005.1 coordinate 68,053, forward strand.
GGGCGAATCCTGGTAGCAAAAAGTCTTTACGTTATATCCAAGTTCTGCCAGAGTAGCGGCAGCACTACCTCCTGCAAGCCCGGTTCCTACCAGAATAATGTCGATATTCCGTTTGTTTGCGGGATTGACAAGATTGATCTTATTTTTATGATTGACCCACTTCTCGGCCAATGGCCCTTGTGGTACTTTAGAATCTAATACTCCCATAGCTTATATTTTTTCGAGTACGAAATAGATGTAAAACGGAATGATTGCGAACAACAGCGGCACCACAATGGAAAAAGCGACTCCCACTCTTCTCACAAAGGTGTTGTATTTTGGGTGGTTGATCCCCAGGGACTGAAATCCACTTCCAAAACCATGGTACAGGTGAAAACCAATTGCGATCATCGCAATTAAGTAAATAATTGCCCAGATAAGACCCATTTCTGAATCCTGAAAGGTCATTATTGTAAGCGTGTAAAGATCTTTTACCGTCTCCCCGTTAGCAGTTTCATAAACGGTGTCGTCAAGACCACCAAATTTCATTTCTCCCCAAAAGTTGATCAAATGGATCACAATGAATGCAAGGATCACGGTTCCAAGCACACCCATGTTTCGGGATGACCATTTGGAATTAGTAGAAGGTTTAAAACTAACATACCCTTGTGGTCGTGCTTTCCTGTTATTGATGGTTATGATAATACCATCGATCACGTGAAAAAGTATACTCGCGAAAGTAACTATTGACAACACCCTCACCGCAGGATTTGTAGTCATAAAAAGAGCGTACTCATTGAACTGATCCCTCGCACCCACTCCGGAGACCAACAATTGCAGGTTTCCTGCAAGATGACCTACAAGAAATAAACATAGAAACAGGCCGGTGAAAGCCATCCAGTACTTTTTTGCAAGCGATGACTTTAATAGCGCAGATTTTGCCATAAAATTTATGATTGTTTTAATAAAGTGAAAACAAAAATACGCCCTTTCACATCATTAGCAAACAAACCTTCTTTAATTAGTGTTTATTTAGAATAAATTTAAAGAAGCCGCAAAAAACACATTTTCGAGAGATAATGACAAGAAGCTAAGATAATTATACTTCAGGATACGGAATAAAAATTTCAATCAATTTATTTACCGAATGATCCTTCGCTGTCCGGGATATAGGTTTCAGGAATTTGTAAATCATTAAAAAATCCTTAAAAATTATTCCTTAACCCTTCCCAAGGCTTCTCTCTTTTAATTTTTTAAATTTGTAGCACACACTAAAAAACTCTCATGAAATATCACCAAATAGATCGAAAGCTGTTCATTAAGAACAGAAAGAATTTTACTGAAAAAATGCAGCCAAAAAGCCTGGCTGTTTTCAATTCCAATGACGTCTATCCTATTGGGGCAGATAGCACCATGACTTTCCAGCAGGCTCGTGACCTCTTCTATTTAAGTGGTGTAGACCAGGACAAGAGCATTTTGGTCCTTTTCCCTGATGCACCTTCAGAAAAGCATAAAGAAATGCTGTTCCTAACCGAAACCAATGATCATATCGCTGTTTGGGAAGGAGAAAAGTTAACAAAAGAAAGAGCAGAAGAAGTATCGGGCATCAAAAATGTATTTTGGCTAAAGGATTTTGAAAAGGTATTTTTTGAAGTCATGACTCAGTGCGACACTGTTTACTTTAATACAAACGAACACTACCGCGCCAACGTTGAAACTGAAACTCGTGAAGCCAGGTTCATCAAGTGGTGCAAGCAACAATTTCCGGCTCACCGAGTCGCGAAAAGCAATCCCATCCTGCAACGTCTGCGCTCTGTTAAGGATCCAATCGAACTGGATCTTATGCAAAAGGCCTGTGACATTACTGAAAAAGCTTTCCGCAGAGTTTTAAAATTTGTGAAACCCGGAGTTTGGGAATATGAGATCGAAGCCGAGTACTGGCACGAAATGATAAGAAACCGCTCAAAAGGTTTTGCATACACTCCTATTATTGCAAGCGGAAGTAATGCGAATGTTCTTCATTATATTGAGAACAACCAGCAATGTAAAGAAGGAGAGCTTATTCTTCTCGATACCGGTGCCGAATATGCCAATTACGCCAGTGACCTTTCAAGAACAATTCCTGTTTCGGGAAGATATACCAAGCGTCAAAAAGAAGTATACAACGCAGTTAACCGCGTGAAAAATGATGCTACCAGGATGCTCGTTCCCGGTGCCGACTGGGCAGAATATCATAAGGAAGTTGGAAAGCTAATGACCTCTGAACTTCTCAGACTTGGTCTTCTCGATAAAGCAGATGTTCAAAATGAAGATCCCGACTGGCCGGCTTATAAAAAGTATTTTATGCACGGAACTTCTCATAATATTGGTCTTGACACCCATGACTATGGATTGTTGTACGAGCCAATGAAAGCCAATATGGTATTCACCGTTGAACCCGGGATCTACCTTCCCGATGAAGGCTTTGGGATAAGACTTGAAGATGATGTGGTCATCCAGGAAAAAGGAGAACCTTTCAACATGATGGGCAACATTCCTATAGAGGCCGATGAGATCGAAGAAATCATGAATAGTTAGTTATTAGGAAATAGTTATTTGTTAAAGGTGACAATAAGCAAGGGCCACGAATCCACGAATTAAATTGGTGAATTTGTGGCCTATTTTTTACTAAAAAATACAATTACTTAATGTTCATAAACACTTATAAGAGCTTAGGTAAAAACCACACCTACATGGTCCTCAACTATAAAGGCGCAGAAATTTTTTACTCCGTAACCGGCGAAGGAGAGCCGACGGTATTGCTTCATGGGTTTCTGGAATCTTCAAAGATCTGGGAGGAATTCCTGCCTCAATTTTCCCGCTATGGAAAGATCATAACAATAGACCTTCCGGGGCATGGCAGGTCGGGTTGTATTGAGGAGGTCCACAGCATGGAACTCATGGCCGGTGCAGTTCTTGAAGTGCTCAAAACCTTAGGTGCCAAAAAGGCCAATTTCATAGGTCATTCTATGGGAGGTTATGTGAGCCTGGCACTTCTCAAAAAACACCCTGAAATGATAAAGGATCTCATGCTGCTCAATTCTACTCCCCAGGCAGATAGTGAAGAGAAAAAGGAAATAAGAGATCGATCGGTAAAATTGGTGAAGAGAAACAAAGGCACCTATGTAAGTATGGCTATCAACAACCTACTTTCCCCAAACAATACCGATAAATTTTCCGAAGAAATAGAAGAACTTAAGAAGACTGCAAAAAGTTTCCCCACCAAAGGCATCACTGCTGCTTTAAAAGGTATGAAAATTCGTACGGATAAGATAGATGTCCTCAGGAGCTTCAATGGAAATAAAATTATAGTTGCAGGCAAAGAAGATCCATTAGTTAATATTCAGGAGTTAAAGCAATTGGCAAAGAGCTGTGGCTGCAGGTTTGTCAGTTTTTCAGGGGGTCATCTTTCCTATATCGAAAATAAAGCTCAGTTCGTAAAACTGTGTATTTCAACGAATAATTAACGCTTTTTGTCGATTTTTAAGAAAAGTTTTTTAATTTTAATTTTGAAAACTTTTTTAAATTCTTTACCAATGGAATATAAAAAGCCCCTCTTATTTTCACCTAAGACCTGGATTTGTGCCATATTTGACCATCGTTTTGAGGTTTCTCAAAACATCACAGATCATATTAAGGAATACCAATGCACCCGATGCGGAGAAGAAATGACCGATACTGCACAGGGCTTTATTGCTAAACTCACTCCGAAGTTCAGGGAAACCAATGCCTATATAGCGGAGATCCATCAACGCAGATGTTCGAAAAAATTTTTCGAAAAAAAAAGAGCTTTCCAGGGCTTCTTAAAATTTACTCCTGAATAATTTCTGCTTTGTCTAGATCGAAATCATAGGAAATTGTGATTTCTCCTTCAATATTATCGAAGGCCCAAAACCAAATGTCTGTGTCATATAAGAGATCGTAAATTCGAACTCCTATTTTGGAGACGTTATTAATAGGAGTAAAGGTGACACCTGCTTTCTTATATTTTTTTACTGCACCACTCACAACTTTAATTTCTTCCGAACCATTGTAGCCCACAGATTTGTTCACCCGTTCCCCATAGCCATCAGTTTGGAAAAATACAGCCTGAAAATCATATTCTTCATTTCCATCTTCAGGAATAACAATTACTTCAATAATAATATCCTTTTTTCTGGTTAACTCTTTGAACTCATAGAGATTGTCACCACTACAGGAGATCAAAAGGCCGGCAAAGAGAAAAATGAAAATGAAGTGGGGGGATTTTATCATAAAAGAGTAGGTTTCGTATCGCAATATAAGTAGAACCTCCAAAGGATTTACTATTCTTGTAGTCCATTTCTCAAAGCAATGAATTGAAGTACTTTATCCGAACTCTTTTTCTTACTGTTCTCTTTACCATTTGCTTTTCAAAACCTGTATTTTCACAGGCTAATGATGTCGAAGCCGGACTGTTCAATATTGGGATTGGTAGTGTATTGGGGGGAGTAGGTGCAGTGATAAATAAGAAACCCGGAGAACGTACCGGTAAGGTTTTACTTAAAGGCTTGTGGCAGGGAGCAATAGGAGGTTATGTTGTATTTGAAAGTAAACGGCTGGTTCGGGAATTTGCCGAAACAGGGGATTTTGGATATGTGTGGCCAGTCAAAATTGTAAACTCCGCAGGCACTTCTATAATAGAGAATGCTGCTGCAAATCGCAATCTGTGGGAGAGATGGCATTTGAATATCGGTTTTAACCGCTTTGAAATAAATACAGAAGAAAATTTCAGATTGAGCTACAGGATTATGCCTGCAGCACTTGTAGCTTCCTTCTATCCAATTTCTGAAGGAAAATTTCACCTCAAGCATAGTCTTAAAATGGGGACCCTGGTCTTCACCACTCCCAAAATTGAGCAAGATGGCTATAGCTTTAGTGGACAATCTATAACGAATATGATCCTTATTAGAGAAGATCAAAGAGGAAAATTAGCCTTGCCCCATGAACTTATACACAATTTCCAGTATGAAAGGGTTTCAGGATTTAATTCATTTTTTATCAAACCGGAAAAAGCAATCGCCAAAGAGCTTGGCTTAACAAATTTGCTGAAAACCTACAACAAGATCTTTTATAACGATTACAACGCATTTCTTCAAGCTGGTTTGTACTGGCTCGCCAATCCAGGACAGGAAGAATATTGGAAAAACAACTTTTTTGAAAATGAAGTTGAATATTATACTAATACATTGCCAAAGAACAATTTTTTTAATTGAAAAATAAGATTTTTAAGTCTATTCTTCTTCACTCTTCATTGCATTCCAACCGCGTGCAATCAATTCAATCTTTTGATTGGCACGGGTAACAAGATGCATACCTTCATTCTTTTCGGTCATGTGGCCAATCACCGTAAAATTAGGGTTGCCCTTGATCTTGTCGTAATCTCCCTGGTCAATTGTAAAGAGGAGCTCGTAATCTTCCCCTCCACTTAAAGCAATGGTAGTACTATCCAGCTCAAATTCTTCGCACACAGAAATCACCGCGGGATCCAATGGGATCTTCTCTTCAAAGAGATTTACACCCGTTCCTGAATTCTTACAGAGATGGATGGTTTCAGAAGACAATCCATCACTAATATCGATCATTGAAGTAGGATGTAAATCCAGGGCCTTGAACAGCGGCGGAATATCCTGACGGGCTTCAGGTTTTAATTGTCGCTCAATAAGGTAGGTGTACGGGTCAAGATCGGGTTGGGAGTTTGGATTTACTTTGAATACCTGTTTTTCCCGTTCCAATACCTGTAGGCCCATGTAGGCAGCCCCAAGGTCTCCCGTAACTACCAGTAGATCATTAGCCTTTGCGCCACTACGATAAACAACTTCTTCTTCTTTGGCAGCACCCAAAGCAGTGATACTAATGATCATTCCCGAATTTGACGACGAGGTATCTCCTCCTACCACATCCACTTTATATAACTTGGCCGCCAGTTCAATACCCGAATAAAGTTCTTCGAGCGCCTCAACCGGAAAACGATTTGAAACTGCAATAGAAACAGTGATCTGGCGGGCTTTGGCATTCATCGCATACAAGTCGGAAAGGTTTACCATTACCGCTTTATAGCCAAGATGCTTTAGCGGCATATAGGATAGATCGAAATGAACCCCTTCCACAAGAAGGTCTGTGGTAACCACTACCTTCTCATCCTTAAAATCAAGTACGGCGGCATCATCGCCAATGCCTTTTAAAGTATTTTCAGGAGTAATGACAAAATTGCGTGTCAAATGGTCAATTAATCCGAATTCTCCGTATTCTGAAAGGCTTGTTCTGCTTTCCCCGCTGTTTTCAAACATAATCTTGGTGCATAAATTTTTGCAAAATTAAGGCTTAAATGTTCAATTGAGGAAAGATAAGCTTAAAAAGGCATTTTTGACAGGCGGGTAAATCCTCTTCTTTTCTTTTAATTCTGAAAATGAGATGCTTATATCTTAAACTCGCTCAAATCAAGGGAGAATGACAGATAGCGGATGCTAATGCCCGAATTCTTTTTTCTGATGGCATTTACTATGGTTAAACCTATTGTTTGTATTATATTTGCACTTAATTTAGAATTAATCTTTATAAGCAATGATAAAGGTAAGTGAAAGCGCCAAAACAAGAATAACCATGCTCATGCAGGAGGATGGATTTGATGCCATGCGTGATTTTGTTCGGGTAGGTGTGAAGAGCGGCGGATGCTCTGGCCTTTCCTATGATCTAAAATTCGATCACTCCCAGGCAGAGGGCGATCGGCTTTTTGAAGACAACGATATTAAGATCGTGGTAGACAAGAAGAGCGTTTTATACCTGGCGGGAACTATACTGGAATATTCCGGAGGCCTTAACGGCAAAGGATTCGTATTCAACAATCCCAACGCCCAACGTACTTGTGGATGTGGAGAATCATTTTCTCTCTAGCGAGAGAAAATTAATTCCGAATTCCGAGTTTAAAATTCAAAATTAGTAAATGAGCAGTATTACAAAATTTGAAGATTTAGAAATTTGGAAACTAGCAAGGGAGATCTGCCAGGAAGTTTATTTGATAAGAGAAAGAAGTAATTTGAAGAATGATTATCGGCTTTACGATCAATTAAATGGATCTTCCGGTTCAGTTATGGATAACATAGCAGAAGGTTTTGAGAGAAATGGGAATAAAGAATTTGCCCAATTCCTTTCGATAGCAAAAGCATCCTGTGGAGAGACAAGATCTCAATTATTTAGAGTTCTGGATAGAAAATACATTTCAAAAGAGGAATTCGATATTCAGTATGGAAAATTGATCAATCTTGGCAAACAAATTGGAGGGTTTAGAACATACCTTCAAACCAGTGATTTAAAAGGGAGCAAGTTCAAATAATCTTGAATCTTGAACCTTAAATTTTGAATTAGACAAAGATGGCATATACAGAAGATGATTTAAAAAAAGAGCTCGACAATAAAGAGTATAAGTACGGATTCTACACCGATATTGAATCTGACACTTTTCCTGTGGGGCTTAATGAAGATATTGTGCGAGCGATCTCCCTCAAGAAAAATGAGCCGGAGTGGATGACTAACTGGCGCCTTGAAGCTTTTAAGGCCTGGCAGAAAATGATCGAGCCGGAATGGGCGAATGTGCATTATAAAAAACCGAACTTTCAGGACATTTCTTATTATTCTGCGCCTTCAAAAAAGCCAAAATATGATAGTCTTGATGAAGTTGATCCAGAATTACTGGATACCTTCAAAAGATTGGGGATTTCTCTTGATGAGCAGAAAAAGCTTGCAGGGGTGGCGGTAGATGTTGTTATGGATTCTGTTTCTGTAACTACTACCTTCAAAAAAACCCTGGCCGAAAAAGGGATTATTTTCTGTTCGATGAGTGAGGCAATTCAGGAGCACCCAGAGCTTGTCAAAAAACATTTAGGAACTGTAGTGCCTCAAAAGGACAATTTCTATGCTGCTTTAAATTCCGCAGTATTTAGTGATGGTTCTTTCTGTTATATTCCTAAAGGAGTGCGATGCCCAATGGAATTGTCGACTTACTTCAGGATCAACCAGGCGGGGACGGGACAATTTGAAAGAACTCTTGTAGTTGCCGATGAAGGTAGTTATGTAAGTTATCTGGAAGGTTGTACTGCACCATCAAGGGATGAGAATCAATTGCACGCTGCAGTTGTAGAGCTTATTGCTTTAGATGATGCCGAAATCAAGTATTCAACAGTTCAGAACTGGTATCCCGGCGATAAAGAAGGAAAAGGTGGAGTTTATAATTTCGTTACCAAACGTGGTATTTGCGAAAAGAACGCCAAGATAAGCTGGACCCAGGTGGAAACAGGTTCGGCAGTGACGTGGAAATATCCGAGTTGTATTTTGAAAGGTGATAATTCTGTAGGAGAATTTTATTCTATTGCTGTGACCAATAATTACCAGCAGGCCGATACAGGAACTAAAATGATCCACATTGGGAAGAACACGAAGAGTACGATCATTTCCAAAGGTATTTCTGCAGGGTTTAGCCAAAACAGCTACCGTGGGTTAGTACAGATCAACAGCAAGGCCGAAAATGCACGGAATTTCTCACAGTGTGATTCCCTGTTGATGGGCGACAAATGTGGTGCGCATACCTTCCCTTACATTGAGGCCAAAAATAAAACTGCAAGGGTAGAACACGAAGCTACCACGAGTAAAATTGGGGAAGACCAGATATTTTACTGTAACCAGAGAGGAATTGATACTGAAAAAGCTATTGCCCTTATTGTTAACGGTTTCAGCAAAGAAGTATTGAACAAATTACCAATGGAATTTGCGGTTGAAGCGCAAAAGCTACTGGAAATTTCCCTTGAAGGCTCTGTAGGATAAGGAACTATGAAGAAGATTTATTTTTCATTACTAGCTGTTTTGTTCATGTTTACGGGATGTGGAGAAGATTCTACCCCCGAAGATGCAGAACAGGAAGTTGTGGTTGTGAAAGACAGCATCCCTACAATAACAGGGGATTTCATCTTTCTTGCAGATGCAGCAGTTATAAAAGGAAAAGATTTCATTTACGGAGTGGAGATGGACTCTATAAGCCGAAAGCTGGCCGATAGTGTTGCTTTTTTCAAAAGAGATGAATTTGATATGGTTCCGGTGACCGTAAAAGCAAAAATATTACAGAATCCCGGGCAACAAGGTTGGGAAGAGCTGGTACAGATAAAGGAGATCCTGGAGATATCTGCAAGAATCCCGGACACTGCAACTGCACCAAAAGTTAAAAAAGACATAGACAAACCCTGAGATTTCAGGAAATATAGAAATTATGCTTAAAATAAAGAATTTACACGCCAAAGTAGAAGGTCTTAAAATATTAAAAGGTATCGATCTCGAAATTAATGCGGGAGAAATACATGCTATTATGGGACCTAATGGTTCAGGAAAAAGTACGCTTTCTTCTGTTATCGCAGGGAAAGAAGAATATGAAGTGACCCGTGGAGAGATCATTTTTGAAGGGGAAGAACTTACCGAGTTTGATCCTGAAGAAAGAGCCCATAAAGGTGTTTTTCTTTCTTTTCAATATCCCGTAGAAATCCCGGGAGTAACGGTAACCAACTTTATGCGTACCGTGATCAACGCGAACAGAAAGGCCAAAGGTCTTAAAGATATGCCCGCGAATGAAATGCTGAAGAAGATTCGTGACAAATCTGAACTTTTAGAGATCGACCGCAAATTCCTGTCACGTTCACTTAACGAAGGATTTTCGGGAGGGGAAAAGAAAAGGAATGAGATCTTCCAAATGGCAATGCTGGAGCCAAAACTGGCTATTCTTGACGAAACAGATTCAGGTTTGGATATTGATGCGCTTCGTATCGTGGCCAATGGGGTCAATAAATTAAGAAGACCAGACAATGCTACTCTTGTGATCACTCACTACCAAAGACTGCTCGATTATATCATTCCTGACTTTGTGCACGTGATGCTTGACGGGAAGATCGTCAAATCTGGCGGAAAAGAACTGGCTTACGAGTTAGAAGAAAAAGGTTACGACTGGATCAAGGAAGAAGTAGGAGCGTAAGAACGCAGGAGAAAAACCTTTTAATTTTCCCCTTTTTGGGGAGTAAGAAAAAAGAATAATGGAGTTAAAAGATAAATTATTATCCTCATTTCTGGCTTTTGAAGAGAATGTGGACATGCATACAGATATCCACGAAATAAGAAGCCGGGCAATCAAGGATTTTGAGGAAATGGGATTTCCTACCAAAAAGCAGGAAGCCTGGAAATACACCTCGTTAAACAAGGTTTTGAAGCACGATTATACTGTGTTTCCAAAGAAAGAGGACACCATTGATTACCGGGATGTTGAAAAATATTTTATTGATGACATCGATACCTATAAGATCGTGTTTATCGATGGGATCTATGCTTCCCACCTCTCGGCTACCACACATGAGAAGATCGATGCCTGTTTGATGTCTTCTGCATTGAACAGTTCGAAGTACAAGCCAATTATTGACAATTACTTCAATACAGTGGCGCCAAAAGAAAGCCTTACCTCGCTTAATACAGCTTTTTCAAGGGAAGGTGCTTTTATCAATATTCCCAAGAACACCATGGCCGATAAGCCAATCCAGGTGATCAACTTTTCTACGGGAAATGAGTCGGCCCTTTTGGTACAGCCCAGAAACCTGATCGTTGTGGGAGAAAATTCTCATGTACAAATTATCGAGAGACACCAAAGTCTTACAGATCATCCGGTCCTTACGAATTCTGTAACCGAGATCTATGCCGATAAGCGTGCTATTGTGGATTATTACAAGATCCAGAATGACAATCACCAGGCTTCATTGGTCGATAATACATTTATTGAGCAGCACAGAGAAAGCAATTGTTCTGTTCACACCTTCTCTTTTGGTGGAAACCTTACCCGCAACAACCTTAACTTTTATCAAAAAGGAGAGCGCATAGATTCTACTCTAAAAGGAATTACTGTTATTGGCGGAAAGCAACATGTAGACCATAATACTCTTGTGCACCATATAGAGCCAAATTGTGAAAGTCACCAGGATTACAAAGGTGTTTTTGCAGAATCTTCCACAGGGGTTTTCAACGGAAAGATTATTGTGAACAAGGAGGCTCAGAAAACAAATGCTTTTCAAGCTAACAACAACATTCTTTTGGATGATAAGGCAACCATTAACTCAAAACCACAGCTGGAAATCTTTGCCGATGATGTGAAGTGTAGCCACGGTTGTACTATTGGACAGCTGGACGATGACTCCCTATTCTATCTTCGTTCCCGTGGGGTGCCTTTAAAAGAAGCAAGAGCATTATTAATGTACGCCTTCGCCAATAACGTATTAGAGAGTGTAAAAATCCCTGAACTTAAGACAAGGATCACAAAAATAATTGCTTTAAAACTTGGCGTAAATGTAGGCTATAGCCTCTAACGATATTAAACCCATTTTTAATGAAAGTTGCCTCTACCAGAACTAATTTCGATGTCGAATCTATCCGTAAGGATTTTCCCATTCTCTCACGCGAGGTGAATGGAAAACCCCTGGTGTACTTCGATAACGCGGCAACATCTCAAACTCCGCAGCAGGTAATAGACGCTATTGTTGACTACTACACGCGCTACAATGCCAATATTCACCGTGGAGTGCATACCCTCTCACAGGAAGCTACAGATGCTTATGAGCAGGCAAGGGTAAAGGTGCAAAAGCATTTTAATGCTGCGCATTCTTATGAAGTTATTTTTACTTCGGGAACCACCCATGCAATTAATCTTGTTGCTAGCGGATTTTCATCCCTTCTAAAAGAAGGTGAGGAGATTATAGTTTCGGCACTGGAACATCACAGCAATATTGTACCCTGGCAAATGCTCTGCGAAAAAACCGGAGCAAAGCTAAAAGTTATTCCTATGAATGACGATGGTACTTTGGACATGGAGGAATATGAAAAACTTCTTTCAGAAAAAACAAAGCTGGTTTTTGTAAATCATGTTTCTAATGCTCTAGGCACCATAAATCCTGTTGAGGAAATTATTGAAAAAGCACATAAAGTAGGGGCTGCTGTACTTTTGGATGGCGCCCAGGCGGCACCACATATAAAAGCAAATGTCCAGAAACTGGATGTGGATTTTTATGTTGTCTCTGCTCACAAGATGTGTGGACCTACAGGAGTAGGCATGCTTTACGGAAAAGAGGAATGGTTAAAGAAACTTCCCCCATACCAGGGAGGAGGCGAAATGATCGCGACCGTGACTTTTGAAAAGACAACCTACGCCGATCTACCTCACAAATTTGAAGCCGGCACACCCGACATCTGCGGCGGAATCGCTTTTGGAGCTGCTTTGGATTATATGAATTCCATAGGTTTTGAAAATATAGCTGCCTATGAAAATGAATTACTGGAATATGCCACAGAAAAGCTTCAGGAAATCGAAGGCTTGAGAATTTATGGTACTTCCGCAGAAAAAACTGCAGTGATCTCTTTTAACATTGATGATATTCATCCCTATGACATCGGGACCATTATAGATAAGCTTGGAATAGCAGTAAGGACCGGCCACCACTGCGCTCAACCGGTGATGGATTATTATAAAATTCCGGGAACAGTAAGAGCTTCCTTTTCGTTTTACAATACTAAAGAAGAGATCGATATTTTTATAGAGGCCGTAAAAAGGGCAAAAAATATGCTATCCTAATATACAGGTTATGAAAAAAATCCTGTTTCTAGTATGCTCTCTATTTTTGTTTTCCTGCGCCAATACTGCAGATACAGTTGCAGAAGAAATTTTGCACGGGGAATACAGGGTAATAGAAATTGATGTCGAACAATCTCTTGAAAATGAAATAATTTTCGATTTTAATCCTGTAGGCAACCGGGTATCAGGAAATACTGGATGTAATAGATTTTCCGCCAATTACAGTCAGCAAGGGAACAACCTGGAGTTTTCCACCCCTATGAATACCAGAAAGTATTGCAAGGGAAAAATGGAAGTGGAGAAACAAATTCTTTCTTCCCTTGAAAAGGCTTCCAGGCTGGATCGCAATGGTAAGGAAATTGTGGTTTATTCCAATAATGACATACCTTTAATGACCTTAATTAAAATTGAGCAAAGTGAGTAATAATATCAAAGAAATACAGGACGAGATTGTTGATGAGTTCGAAATGTTTGACGACTGGATGCAGCGGTATGAACATATGATAGAACTTGGAAAGTCACTTCCGCTTATAGAAGAAAAGTACAAGACAGAAGAAAACCTGATAAAGGGTTGCCAGAGTAAAGTGTGGGTTCATGCCGAACTCGAAGGGGACCGGTTGGTCTTTACGGCAGACAGTGATGCAATAATAACCAAAGGAATTATTGCTATACTTATTCGAGCCTACTCTAATCAACATCCAAAAGACATCATAGATGCCGACACAGCTTTTATTGATGAAATAGGATTAAAGGAACACTTGTCACCTACCCGTGCCAATGGTCTTGTAAGCATGATCAAGCAGTTAAAAATGTATGCTGTGGCATATCAAACGCAATTGAATTAAAATGGAACACGCACAGAATTCAGAAGTTTTGGGAGAAAAAATCGTAACGGTTTTAAAAACCATTTATGATCCCGAAATCCCTGTTGATATATACGAACTTGGATTGATCTATGACGTTATGGTAAACGAGGACAACGAGATCAAGATCCTTATGACTCTTACAACTCCAAACTGCCCCGTAGCCGAATCGCTACCCATGGAAGTTGAGGAAAGGGTTAAATCCATGAATGAGGTAAAGGATTGTGAAGTTGAGATCACTTTTGATCCCCCCTGGACCCAGGACCTTATGAGTGAAGAAGCAAAGCTTGAACTTGGAATGCTTTAATTAAACAATAATTTCCTAACAACTTTTATGGCCGAAGAAATTGTAAACCGAATAGCCAACAGTAAACTAGTTACTATTGACCTGGAAGATTATTATCCTGTAGGCGAACGCGTGGTTTTCGACATAAAGGACTGGCTTTTGGAAGGTTTTGTTCTTAGGGAAAAAGACTTTAGGGCGACTGCTAAAGCATATGACTGGGCCCGGTTTGAGGGTAAATATATGGCTCTAACCTGCTCAAGTGACGCCATTATTCCCGGGTGGGCTTATATGCTGCTAAACACTTATTTAGCCCCTGTTGCTAAAAAAGTTGTGGTTGGCGACCTTGAAATGCTGGAAACCGTACTCTACACTGAAATTTTACAGGAATTGGACGTGACAAAATATGAAGGCGCACCGGTTATTATTAAAGGCTGTTCCAGGAGACCTGTTCCTCAAAATGCCTATCTTCACTTAATATCAAAACTTCAGCCGGTCGCCAGAAGCATTATGTATGGTGAAGCCTGTTCTTCTGTTCCACTTTATAAAAAATAAATATGAAGAGAATTTTACTTTCAGTTTTTATTTTTATCGGATTTTTTGCCAATGCCCAGGAGAAAGAGGAGGCCGAAGAACAGCAGGAAGGATGGACTACAGAAGGGAATATTCAACTCCTGTTTAACCAGTCAGCTTTTAATAAAGAGTGGGCCGGAGGAGGAACCTCCAGTCTTGCCGGAAATCTCACTTTTGATTACAGCTTCAATTATTTAATGGATGATATTACCTGGGATAACAAAGTCTGGGCAACCTACGGACTTACAAAGGTAAAGACCGATGAATTTATAAGAAAGACCAATGACAGGTTCGAAATAAATTCTATTGTGGGAAAACAGATCAAAGAAACCAATTGGTTCTATTCATTTTTCGCACATTTCCAGTCGCAGTTTGACAGCGGATATGTTTTTTCTGAAAACCCCGAAACAGGAGAGATCACCCGCACCGAAACTTCCCATTTTTTCTCCCCGGCCTATTTAAAAGCAGGACCCGGTATTGGATGGCATAAAAACGATGATCTGCATTTTAATATAGCACCTGCAACTTCGCGGTTTATTTTTGTAGATGGGGATTTCACCAATGCCGCGGGCTATGTAGATGGAAGTTATTACGGAGTTGATAAAGGAGAAACCATGCGGTTTGAATTTGGTGCCTCTTTCACGGGATATGGAAAATTCAAACTAGTCGAAAACGTCACTTTGGAAAACACTCTTAGTCTTTATTCAAATTATCTGGATACCCCCGGAAACGTTGATATTGATTACCTAATGAATATCAATATGAGTATCAACAAATTCCTTTCTGCCAACCTTATTTTCCAGGCGATCTACGATGATAATACTGTAGGGGCTTTCCAGATTAGAGAGGTTTTTGGTGCCGCAGTGACTTACAATTTTTAATTTCTTCAGGAACAAAAGCTCATCAATCTCAGGATCCAATTTTGGCTAATGTTTAAGACGGCAGTTTTGATCATGCCTGTACTTGTAGCGCATATTTATGTAACTTTGTTGGTATAGCCAATCTTTTATGTTAGAGAAAAACGATTTAGAATACGAAAAGGTAGTTTTAATCGGGATCGTCACCCGGGAGCAGAATGAAGAAAAGCTCGAAGAATATCTCGACGAACTGGAGTTTTTAACCTACACCGCAGGAGGAGAAGTTGTTAAACGCTACACCCAAAAAATGGAGCGTCCAGATCCAAAAACTTTTATTGGTTCTGGAAAGATGGAAGAAGTGCGGGCCTATGTTTCAGAACATGAAATTGGGACTGCAATTTTTGATGATGAACTTTCCCCTGCCCAGCAGAAAAACATAGAAAAGATCCTTCACTGTAAGGTATTGGACAGGACCAATCTTATCCTGGACATCTTCGCCCAGCGTGCCACAACCAGTTACGCACGTACGCAGGTAGAACTGGCTCAATACCAATATTTACTACCCCGTCTCGCAGGGATGTGGACCCACCTCGAGCGTCAACGTGGGGGTATTGGAATGAGAGGACCCGGGGAAACAGAGATTGAAACCGATAGACGTATTGTTCGTGATAAGATCGCTCTTTTAAAGAAAAAGCTTGAAACTATTGACAAGCAGATGGAAGTTCAACGGGGCAACCGTGGCCAGCTGGTGAGAGTAGCTTTAGTTGGGTATACCAACGTTGGGAAGTCTACTTTGATGAACGTGATAAGCAAGAGTAAAGTCTTTGCTGAAAATAAACTTTTTGCGACTCTGGATACGACAGTGCGTAAAGTGGTGATAAGAAACCTGCCTTTCCTGCTTACAGATACTGTAGGATTTATTAGGAAATTGCCAACACAATTGGTCGAATCCTTTAAATCAACACTGGACGAAGTAAGGGAAGCCGATCTCTTGCTGCACGTAGTAGATATTTCGCATCCCCAATTCGAGGATCATATTGCTTCTGTAAACCAGATCCTGGCTGAGATCAAAAGTGCCGAAAAACCTGTCCTTATGGTTTTCAATAAGATTGACGCTTATGAAGCCGAAAAGATCGAAGAGGACGACCTAATGACCGAAAAAACCAGCTCCCATAACACTTTAGCCGAATGGGAAAACACCTGGATGAACCGTTTGGGTGACGATGTACTCTTCATTTCTGCACTCAATAAAGAGAATTTGGAGGAATTCCGTAAGAAAGTGTATGAAGCAGTTCGCGAGATACACGTTACACGATTTCCTTATAATAATTTTCTTTATCCCGAGTACGACACCTACACTGACGAAGAAGAATAATTTATGAAAAATAAGTAATTTAGAGAAGCTAAATTACTTAATATGAAAAACCTGATTCTTTCATCAATGCTATTGTTTTTTGCAATGGCAACTGCCCAGGACCTGGAGGGTTCGTGGCAAGTCATGGAAATTAACGATCAACCTGTTAATGATCGGGAGACAGTAAGGATCTACATGGATGGCTATTTTGCCCAGGGCACCCGTGAAACCGAAACCAATAAATTTATTAGTGCTCTTGGAGGTGAATACACCATGGGTGATTCCTACAATGAGACCTACGACTTTGATACAGCGGACACAA
The DNA here is from genome assembly GCF_020866905.1 of Salinimicrobium sediminilitoris. Classification (GTDB taxonomy): domain Bacteria; phylum Bacteroidota; class Bacteroidia; order Flavobacteriales; family Flavobacteriaceae; genus Salinimicrobium; species Salinimicrobium sediminilitoris. The sequence continues at coordinate 84,981 of NZ_JAIVCC010000005.1, forward strand.
ATAACCTTGGGAAAACCCGCACTTTTGAGCCTGTTGAAATTCGTCAAAATATGCTGATTCTTACAGCCGAAGATGGTACAACTTCAACCTGGAAACGCATTTCAAAGAAAAATAATGATCTTTCCGGAAACTGGGTGATCACAGGAAGACAAAGAGACGGGGAGATGAGTCGCAGTACACCCGGAGCTAGGAGAACCATTAAGATCCTGGGAGGCGACAGGTTTCAATGGGTGGCATTTAATTCCGATACCGGCGAATTCTTTGGAACCGGCGGTGGCACTTATACAGCAGAGGAAGGAAAATACATTGAAAACATAGAATTCTTCTCAAGAGACGACAATCGCGTGGGAGCAAGCCTCGACTTTGATTACGAAGTGAAAAATGGTGAATGGCATCACAGGGGAAAAAGTTCTAAAGGGAATCCTATCTATGAGATCTGGTCCCCTTATGCTGAGGCTTATAAGTAGTAAATTTTTAATAAGTTCTGTGACCGCTGCGCTACAAGAACCAAGAGCCAAGACAGATAAAAAACCGATGAGATAGGCTTTATTATCAATTATCACACCTGTGGCCGAAATCTATAAAGAAATTTTCCAGACCTAAATGTGATAACCAAAAACAAGGCAGGTCCACTTTTAGTCTTGACTCTTGCATCTTGGCTCTAGGTTCCTTTTTTATCCCATCGCCAAAACAGCTTTTTCAGCACATTTCTCTCCGTCGATAGCTGCTGAAACAATTCCGCCTGCATATCCTGCCCCTTCCCCACAGGGATAAAGACCTTTGATCTGAAAATGTTCCAGGGTTTCCCTATCTCTTGGGATTCTCACCGGGGAAGACGTTCTTGATTCGGTCGCATGCACAACAGCTTCATTAGTAAAATATCCCTTCATGCTCTTCCCAAACTCTATAAATCCCTTCTGAAGGCTTTCATACACGAATCCCGGCAATACCTCTCCCAGTTCAACTGAAGCGATCCCAGGCTTATAAGAAGTCTCGGGTAGAGAAGAAGAAATTCTTCCGCTGCTGAAATCAACCAACCGTTGAGCGGGTGCTGTCTGAGTTTTTCCGCCGGCTATCCACGCCTTTTTCTCCACTTCCTGCTGAAACTTCAGAGCTGCCAACGGAGAGTCTCCAAAAATGGCAAAATCTGAAGGTTTTATTTCCACCACAATTCCCGAGTTGGCAGTCGCCTGATCCCTTTTACTGGGCGACCATCCATTAGTAACGATCTCTCCGGGGGAAGTCGCACAGGGTGCTATAATTCCGCCGGGGCACATGCAGAAGGAATATACTCCCCTGCCCTTCACCTGTTTTACTATACTGTATGAAGAGGGAGGTAAAAACTCTCCCCTTTTTGCGGTGTGATATTGAATTTGGTCTATCAAAGCCTGTGGATGTTCTACTCTTACTCCCAGAGCAAAAGGTTTGGCTTCAATAAAGATCTTTTTGTTGTAAAGCAGTGTGAAAATATCCCTGGCAGAATGACCGGTGGCTAAAATGAGTTTTTTGGCAACTATTTTCCTGCCATCCATCAATACTACTCCCTCAATTTCTTCACTTTGCAGAAGGATATCTGTAACACGGGAATTAAAAAGCACTTCTCCGCCGTGATCTATAATAGTTTTGGTGATATCCTGAATAATTGCAGGTAACTTATTGGTGCCAATATGCGGGTGTGCCTCCACCAGGATTTGATTTGTCGCTCCAAAGGCAACCAGCAGCTCTAAAATGCGATTTACGTCTCCCCTTTTCTTGCTCCTGGTGTAAAGCTTACCATCAGAATAAGTGCCTGCACCACCCTCTCCAAAACAGTAATTGGAATCCTCATTTACGACGTGTTCAATATTTAACTTTTTGAGATCCCTGCGGCGGGCGCGAACATCCTTTCCCCTCTCTAATACAATTGGTTTCTTGCCCAGTTCAATACAGCGTAAAGCAGCAAAGAGTCCGGCAGGTCCTGCCCCAACTATTATTATCTCTTCGGCATTAGAAACATTTTTATATTCGGGAGTGGTGATCTTCTTTTCCTCAAAATCTTCCTGCAGGTATACCTGGACCTTCAGGTTCACCTTAATGTTTCTTTGCCGTGCATCAATACTTCTCTTTAAAATCTCCACATGGGTGATCTCATATATAGGAAGTCCATACTGCCTGGATACAAAATGTTTTACGGCTTCGGGATTTCCGGCAGTTTCAGGAGATACCTGGAAAGAAAATTCTTGTTGCATGGATAATTATTAGCGGGTGCAAATATAAGATTAAAGCCTTCTTAATTAATAGCTTCAGAAAAAAGCCTCAATATATTTAGAGGATAAAATTCTTCAGAAAAGAAAAGTTTTTAAAATATCCATTTCTATCCAATTTCAGCAAAATTTGTAAGAAACTGAAAATAAATTTGCAAATTAGCAGCAGGAACCTCTCTTCACTCTATAAATTTTATTGATATGAAAAATATACAATTGTTATTCCTGTTCCTTTTTGTAGGCTATCAAGGTCTTTTCGCGCAGGTCATTGTTCAAAAAGAAGTTTCGGCTTCAAATTATCCCGAAGCGCCGGATGTGATGCAGAAGGATTCAGTTCTAAGTATTCACGGCCACACCCGTACAGATCCTTACTTCTGGATGCGTCTTACAGATGAACAGAAAATAGCCGAACGACCCGATGAGCAAACTCAGAAGGTACTGGCCTACCTAAATGCTGAAAATACTTATACCGAAAAGGTAATGGCAGATACCGAGCAGCTGCAGGAAAAACTTTTTAATGAGATCGTGGGCCGCATCAAACAAACAGATGAGTCTGTACCTTATTTCAAGAATGGCTACTGGTATTATACCAGGTACGAAGAAGGCAAGGAATATCCTATTTACGCCCGCAAAAAGGGAAGTATGGATGCAAAAGAAGAGATCCTTATCAATGCCAATGAAAGAGCTAAAGGCCACGATTATTATGCAGTTGGCGGCCTGGAGGTAAGTCCTGACAATAAAATTCTGGCTTTCGGAGAAGACACACTTAGCCGCCGGGTCTACCACATTCAATTCCTGAACCTGGAGACCGGGGAAATGTTGAGTGACAAGCTGGATAACACCACGGGCAGCGGTGCCTGGGCAAACGATAACAAGACGTATTTCTATACAACCAAGAATAAGGTTTCCCTGCTTTCAGAAAAAATTCTAAGACATACCCTGGGAGAGGAAAATGCTCAGGATGATGTGGTATATGAAGAAAATGATCCTTCTTTTTACATTGGGGTCGACAAATCAAAGTCTGGTGAATATGTGATCATCAACACGCGCAGTACTCTTGCCAACGATCATTATATTCTTAAAGCCGATGATCCTGACGGAAATTTTCAACAATTCACACCTCGTGAAGAAGACCTGGAATATGATATTGAACATTACAAAGATAAATTCTACGTGGTGACCAATCTTGATGCAAAGAACTTCAGGCTCATGGAAACTCCAGAAGACAATACGGCTAAAGAAAACTGGGAGGAGGTAATTCCTCACCGCGAAAATGTTCTCCTGCAGGATATCGAGGTTTTTGAAAATTACCTAGTGGTCAATGAAAGAGGAAATGCTTTAACTCAAATACGGGTAATTGATCAGGAAACAGGAGAAGAGCACTATCTTAAATTTGATGAGCCGGCATATGTAGCTTTCTTTTCAGTTAACCCTGAGTTTGAGACCAACAAACTACGCTATATGTATTCCTCTTTTACCACGCCTCTTTCAACCGTAGAATACAATATGGAAACAGGAGAGAAGGATGTCTTAAAAGTACAGGAAGTTGTGGGAGGCCATGATCCCGAAGATTATGTAACCGAGAGATTCTTTGCTGAAGCAAGGGATGAAGCTCAGGTTCCTGTTACTGTGGTCTACAAAAAAACCACCGAAAAGAGTGATGATACTCCTCTGTTATTGTATGCTTACGGGTCTTACGGGTCATCTATGGATCCTTTCTTCAACTCCGCAATTTTAAGCCTGCTGGACCGCGGATTCATCTTTGCCACTGCGCATGTGCGTGGAGGTCAGGATATGGGCCGGGAATGGTACGAGGAAGGTAAAATGTTCAAGAAGAAAAATACTTTCACCGATTTTATTGACGTGGCGGAGCATCTTATAGAGAATAACTACACTTCTCCAGAACATCTTTACGCCAAGGGCGGCAGTGCCGGTGGCCTTCTAATGGGAGCGGTAGTCAACATGGCTCCCGAAAAGTTCAATGGTGTTATAGCCGGTGTCCCTTTTGTAGATGTAATCTCAACCATGATGGATGAAACCATTCCTCTCACCACCAATGAATTTGATGAATGGGGAAATCCAAAGAACAAGAAGAGTTACGACTATATGCTATCCTACTCTCCCTACGACAATGTTGCTGAACAAGATTATCCTCACATGCTGGTTACGACGGGCTTATTCGATTCACAGGTACAGTATTGGGAACCTGCAAAATGGGTTGCCAAATTAAGGGATAAAAAGACAGATGACAACCTGCTTTTACTGGATACCAATATGGAAGCAGGTCACGGCGGTGCTTCCGGAAGATTTGAACGCTACAAAGAAACAGCTCTCGAATACGCTTTCCTGCTGAAGCTGGAAGACATGATAGAAGATTAATTTTTGAATAGTTTCTGCAGAATTAATCTGCAGAAACTATTACATCATCCAGTTCATAAACCCCATTGTAGTAGGTATGATCGCTACCGGTGTACCGGAAGGCTATATAACCTTTGCCGGCTATGCAGGAAAGGTCCACAAGGCCGGAAGAGATCCAGTCGCCAAAGAAGTCATTGCTTTGTGCAATATAGGCGGCAGAAAGTATATTCCATTCTGCCTTTAAAATATTTTCCTCCACTCCATCCCAGTCGGTCGAAATCAGTACTTCCATAAAACTGCCATTGGCTAAACTGGTAGAGGTTTTAAAGCTAAGTGCCTCCCCGCTATTGGTATCAAAATTTATCTTTGGAGTGATCAACCAGCTAAGACTGCGCGCATCTCCCGAACCTGAAGGTCTCATCCTGGCCGATCGTCCCAGAGAAGCATTTGCTCCTTTTGCGGTATAGGCTTCCCATGGGCGGGAACCCTCCTGAATGATATTTTTCCAGCCTTTGCCTTCAACCGGTTTGTTGTTCTTTTGAGAGCTAAAGTCATCCTCAAATAAGATTTTGTCTCCAATTTGAGAAGCCAGGCCACAGTCGGTTACTTTTGGGTCACATCTTAAATTTGTACTCAGTTCTATATCTCCCGGATAGTTCACGTATATCGTATAGAATTCATCATAAAAGTCACGTGTTAAAATTCCGCTAACATTTCCCGAACCCATAGGCAGTTTCAAAGCTGCAAAATCGGCATAAGTACTGGTGCTAAGGATAAATGGAAAATCTCCCGTGCAGCTCTCCACCAGCCTTTCCCCGTCAAACTCATCATTCTCTTCGGCCGCATAGGTTGCAGGTTTTTCAGGAATGGTTAAAAGCTTATTGAATTGAACATCGTTGATCTTCACAAAAAGATTTTCCAGCCCGTCATTAAATTCTGAAGCCTGGATGATCTTTGGAGTGATTTCAACTACTTCAGAACTTCTGTAGATGTGATGTGATACACTCGACTGCGGAATATTCACTATTTGATTTCCTTCGGCCACCCCTAAGGCCGCCACCCCATTTACCTGGCCCACACTAAGCCCTTTTAGGTTAATATGAATTTTTCTTCCGAAGTTGAAAAACTGGTAATAAGAAGCCATGTTGAGTTTTATATTTATTCCTGCAGTTGGATTGTGGGGTTTATCCTGCACCACCATTTCCTTATAAAAATTACCAGCCTCGTCACTGGACACTACATAAGCCTCAAGGACCAGGTCCTTATCAAAAGTCACTAATCTCTCCGGATTTTGAAAATGCAGTCCCAATACCGCAGGAAGGTCCATATTGGTTTCTACAGCTAGATCCCGGGTTTCCTCAGGTGCTGAATGATCATCTTCGGGTGCACAGGAAGCCAAAATTATCAGGCTCAAAAAGGGCAAAATTTTCTTCATTTTTTTCAGAATCTATAGTAAACATGGGCATAATAGGTGGTACCGGGTCCAAACCAGTATTTTGATCCAAAAACAGGCTGCTCTCTTTCCATATCGGCCTTTAGAAGGGCATAGTTAACATTTCGGGATTGTTCATAGCCACCGGTTTTATAAGTAGAATCGAGTATGTTGTTTAAGCTGCCAAAAAAACCTACAAATCTGTTTTTCAGTTTCCATGATTTCCCGCCTACAATATTTACCAGCATGTAGCTTTCAAATTCCTCCTGTCGCAAAAGGCTTTGGGCAATAATTTCATCATAGTCTACAAAAGGAAAGCCGTCCACATCTGTTTTAAAATTCCGGGTTCTGGGGAGGGGCGCCACATCAATGAATGTTTTTGAAAAGAAATTTGCAGAAGCTGAGATCCACCAGTAATCCGGGTCCCTGTATTCAAATCCAGCCTGGACTGCCTGCTGCGGGCCACCGGAAAGCCGGTAATCTTTAAGAGCTGCTTTCCCCATGTGCCTAACCTCGGTAAAATCATCGGAGGTTAAATAAACTTCAGGATCACTATTGAAGATATAATCTCCAACAGAGCCGGCAGTTCGCAGCTTTAATGTACTCGTGAGCGGGATTTCAAATCCAAACTCCAGTCCAATATGTCTTTTATCGATTCCGGTCATTATTTCCTGAACAAAGGCATTGGTAACCTCTCTTCCAGATCCCGCGAGACCATCGGCATAATAGAAGGAAACCTCGGTTGCATCATCAAAAGTGCCGTAAAAACCTGTTATTCTCCCTGTAAGGAATGGTGCCCGAATGGTATACCCGGCATCGGCGGTAAAGATTTTTTCATTATTCAGGCCAATAACAACATCATTATTCTGTCGTGCATTGGAGAAGCTGTTGCGAAGCGTCGGTGGTTTTGTAAAACCCGCCAAATTGGTAGTGAGGTAATGTCTGCCGGTGATCTTATAGGTAAGACCTGCCTTTGCACCATAATCCCCAAAGTTTACCGGGTCGCTTTCCCCTAGAGAATTATCGGGGAAATTTCCATTTTGAAAGTAGCCGGTTCGCTGGTATGATATGGCAGAACCCTGGCCAGCCATATAAGCTTCTATTTTATTATACCTGAATTCCGCCTGAAGAAATCCTCCCCCGTTGGTAGCATTAAGCCCATAGTGGTACTTAAAAATGTCATTTTCGGCTACTAATTTGTTTTGGTTTTGAAGATCATTTTGAGCTTGAATACCTTCTGAAAAAGAATCCACATCAAGAAAAGATGCAGCTCCAAAAAGATCGAGGACCGATGCAAAATTTTCACTTTTAAGCTGCCGAAAATTCAGAGCTCCCGAAACTACCACATGTGAAGATACGGTATACCTGAAATTGGATCCCGCGGTAAGCTGCCGGTCATCTGTCCTGTCCTCATACAATGCATAAATAGCGTTGCCACCTATAGTTGCAGCTGCTTCATTGGCCAGGTACAGCTCCTCCCAGTTCAATTGCCCATTATCGCGAAAATCCTGTTTGGCCAGGTAAGCTCCCCTAAAATCGGGACTGTTTTCGGACCTGAGGTAGTAGGATGGAAGGTTCTGGTAATATGCAGGATCCGGATTACTGCCGCCACCCATGAAAATAGTTTGAGAGTCTGTCTCATACAAGCGGCTACCTCCATAATCGATCCTGCTATTCCCTGTCTTCCCAAATTGATAAGCTACGCTGGAACTAATTTCTAAATCTTCGGAAGGATCCCAATAATAATTGAGCATTAGAACAGGCTCTTCAACAACTTTTATTCTCGAGTTCCTAATTTCCCCGTCCTGCCAGCCCCAGTAAGAATTATACCTGTGGCCCTTCAATTCATACACCTCCTGAGTATTAGGAGAATTCTTCCCCCTTTCATTCGGTGTGTAAAACCCGGTAAAATTCAAGCTGTGTGAATCATTGAACTTTTTTTCAACTGAAACGAAAAAGGAATTGGCATCATAAATACTTCCTTCGACGTAACTTTGTTTTGCATACCTTCTTGAAAGCGACAAAGAATAAGCCCAGCCTGAAGGAAGTAAACCACTGTGATAGCTACCCATTGCTCTCCCGGAATAGGATCGATTTGCCATAGCATAGGAAAATTTGCCTCCGTTTTGATATTTGGTGGCTCTCATAATGATATTAGTTGTACCTGCGGGACCGCCGAAGGAAACATCTGAAGGCGTGGTGCTATTAGAAAATTCCTGGTTCCTCTGTACATCATTTAAACCTCCCCAGTTGCTCCATAAAGGTCTTCCATTGAAGATCTTATTCATTTCCACACCGTTTATCAACACTTTTCCATACTCACTATCGTAGCCACGCGGCCTGAAAAAAGTGGGACTAAAATCAAAAGCTGCAGCATTTAGAAACACATCTTTTGAAGCCTGTAAGAGACCCGAAATATTTGCAAAACCTCCATCCTCATCCAGTTCATGATCGGCCAGTGAAATAATTTCGGTTTGCCGCTGCATTTCGGGCAGGTTGGGTTTCAGAACAATCTCTCCCAGGTCAATGTCTTCGGAAAAGATCTTTACAGGAAAATGTTTATCAAAAAAGCCATTTTTGGAGAGGGTAAGGATCTGCTCTCCCTGCGGAAGGGATTCAGAAAAGACGAAGATTCCGCCGGGATCAGTAAATTCTTCCAGTGTAGTATTAGAAAGCCGGACAGAAACACCATATATCGGTTTTCCCGACACCTTGTCAATCACAACACCCGAAAGGCTCTGGCTAAAAGCAGCAGAAACCGAAAATAAAATTAAAGGAAATAAAATCCTCCCAAAAGAAAATATTTTCATAATTCATTACAGGGGAGGCAATTAGGGCGCAATAATACATTTATTATTTTATCTTTAGACCCCCTCTTAAAATATTTAACAAATTAAATTTCAAGTGATTAAAATATTTCTCAGTTTTCTCATTGTGCTCTTTTTTCCGAGCATCTTTTTTGCTTCTTCCGCACAGGAGAAGAAAGATTACAGGGTGGTGAGTGTTGCCTTTTACAATGTTGAGAACCTGTTCGATATTTATGATGACCCGTTAATTTTTGATGAGGAATTCACTCCCACCGGAAAAAACAGGTGGACAGAAGAATTGTATTTCAAAAAACTTGAAAATCTTTCGAAGGTCATAAACCATATAGGCAAACCAGGAATAGAAACCCCTCCTGCACTTTTGGGGCTTTGTGAGGTAGAGAACCTCCAGGTGCTTGAAGACCTCATTAAAATGCCTCTTTTAGCACCTTATGGCTATCAAATAATTCATTCTGATTCCCCAGATGAAAGAGGAATAGACGTGGCCCTTTTGTATAGACCGGAGATATTTGTAGTGCAGAACACTTCTACCCATTCTCTTTTGCTTTACGACCGGGTGAATACTTCAAAAAGAGATTACACCCGGGACCAACTAGTAGTAAGTGGTTTTTTAGAGGGGGAGGAAATTCATGTTATTGTTAATCACTGGCCCTCACGCAGTGGTGGTGAAAAATCCAGTAGCTACAAAAGAGAAAATGCAGCAAAGCTGAATAGAAAGATCATTGATTCGTTACAGAGAAAGGATCCCTATGCCCGTATTATCAATATGGGAGATTTTAATGATGATCCAGGGAATAAGAGTCTCAAAAAAGTGCTTGGAGCAAAGGGCCAAAAAGAACAGGTTGATTTTCAGGACCTATACAATCCTTTTGCTGTAATTGCTTCAAAGGGTTCGGGAACATCGGCTTATCGTGACCAGTGGAATTTGTTCGACCAGATCCTGGTATCAAAACCATTAATAGAAAAAGACCCTTCAAAATTTACATTTTTCAGGGCCTTTATATTTAATCCGCCATTCTTGGTTACCTCTACAGGAGCTTATAAGAATTATCCTTTCCGCAGTTTTGGTAGTTCAGGTTTTACAGGTGGTTTTAGTGATCATTTTCCTGTTTATATTCTTCTTACCAGAGATTTAGATTAGAACCAGGCCGACCACGGAATTCTTGAGAGAACAAATACAAGTCCCAATCCATAAAATATCCCAAGGGTTTTAAACTTTGATGTTGAAAGGCGCTTGTTCTTATGTTTGGAATAACCAATAGTTATCAATATGATCGCGATGATCATCATAAGAGGATGTTCCACCAGGTAAAGGCGCAACGTTGAATCTCCCATGACTTCTCCCATTCCCACTTGCCCAAAAGCTTTAAAATAAGGGGAAACAAAATACAGCACCAGGCCAATGAGCAATTGAATATGTGATACGATCAATCCAAACAACGCCAGGCGAAAATCTGTCGCCCCATATTCCTTCTTTGAGGTAATACCGATGATGAAATTTACTGTTGCAATGATTAGGACCAGGAGGACCAGGTATGCCCACCAGGAGTGGATAAAAGAAACGGTTTCGTACATAATAATTGGTTTTGGGTAAAGATAGGTTTTTTGCATAAAAAACCCGCCTCCCGGGAAAGGAGACGGGTTCATTTTTTTATAGAATTAATCCCATAGATTTTCTGCCACGGGGCCATCCCAGATTAAGGTAGCGAAGTATGGATTATCAATGAAAGGGTTTCGGTTACCCTGTGCTCCCTCTATGATTTCCTGCCGCTGCATTTCAAAAGCAGATACTGGATCTTCAGCGTTCCATTCCAGGAACATTTGAAGAGTTCCAACATCAGCAAAAGGTTCCTCATACTTAAGGTGGACATACAATACCATGCGAGCGACATCACCCTTCCATTCATCACCTGGATACCAGCTGTTCTCATTTACCAGTTTTGCTTCCCCACTTCCATCTGTGAAGGGGTAATTGGACCTGGTTTCATTAATTTCTATATCCGAAACTCTCATGTGGTGCATATCGTTCTTTGCTTCTGCTGAAGCTAATTTAGACTGTGGATAGATATGCTCGGTATTAAAAGTCTCTCCTTCACTAACATCTCCTTCCTGATATTCTGTCCAATGTCTCAATTCCCCGGTATACATCAAAACAACGTATTCGGGATCTGAAAAACTTGCATCTGCATCATAAAGGTAGTCGTGACGCATGTAGTATTCAAGCTTGTTCACATGTTTCTCTTCTGTGAGTTCGGCAAGTTCTGTTTTTAAAAGAACCGGATCCTGAGAAAGAGTAGCCCCGGAATAATAATCCTGCAATTCCGCCGGAATATTTAGTGCAATCGGCTGAACAATCAGAACCCGAACAGTTGCCGTAGAACAGGTTGCAGTTTCGTCGTCATCACAAATTGTGTATGTGAAACTATCCTCTCCTTCCAAACCTGTTGTTGTACCATAGGTAATTGTACCATCATCGTTAAGAACTACAGATCCCTTACTGCCGGTTGCATCAATTGAAGTAAGAACAGCGTCATCAATTAAATCGTCATTGTCCAGGAGATTGGAGAATACAACTCCTGTAGCTCCCACTTCCACTACTACCTCATCATTTTTTGCTACAGGTGACCCTTCATCTACAACTGTTACTGTAATGGTTGCAGTAGAACAGGTTGGTTCTTCATCATCATCACAAAGGTTATACGTAAAGCTATCTTCTCCAACAAAACCATTTGCCGGGGTGTACAGGATATCACCGTCATCTTCCAGAACAACTGTTCCACTAGTCCCTTCAACTCCTATAGAAGTAACTTCAGCATTGTCTGCCACATCATCGTTCGAGAGGTGATTAATGATCTTTAGTATCTTTTCCTCCTGCGTTTGATAAGTATCGTCTACGGCTGTAGGAGATGAAGCGGTAATATTAATATTAACCGTAGCTGTAGAACAGTTTTGGGTAGTAGCATTATCACAAATAGTATATTCAAAGGAATCTTCTCCCATAAAGTCCTGAGGCGGAGTATAGGTATAGGACCCATCATTATTTTCTGTTATTTCGCCTCCAGCTTCTGTTTCGCTGTCGATCTGGGTGATACGTGCATAGTCAAAGACCGTATCATTATCCATTAGTCCACTGATCTTTAGAGAAGTATTCTCTACGGTGGAAAATTCATCATTAACTGCCACAGGCAATTCTTCTACAGGGGGTTCAACAGGAGGGGTAACTCCCCCACCACCATCATCTTCTGTGCTGCAACCTAGCACCAATAGCAAAAAAGACAAAAACAGAAATTTGTTCATTTCTTTCATTCCGTTAATTTTAATTTTAGCCTAAAATGGCTCATTAATAAATACAAAAACCTCTTATACAAGATAAGAGGTTTTTGTGTTACATCATTATTCTACTACTATTTTACTCGAACCCACTCCCCATCTGTTTTGATAAGGTGTAGTTGCTCTGTAGTATTTGTACCATTGTAGATATCAAAAACCAGTAAATATTTTTGACCTTCCTCTGCATTTGGCGCTACCTTTCCACTTAAAAGTATATCCATCGCTTCAAGAAGCATTGCATCTGTCCACTGGTTTGAATTACCTTTTCTTCTGTCAAAGTTCTTATAGTAACCGGCACTATCTGCAGGACCAGGATACGTATCTATAAGTTGAGACTCTATATATTCATAATCTGAATCTGTAAGAACATGAACTATGGTATTATCAACTACCCATCCTGTATCTTCATAACCAAATTGAAGAGTGTAAGGAATTACAGTTGGAATAAATTCCCATTCTCTGTCTTCCTCATTATAAACAAAACTTGCATAACGGGTAACAAGGCCTCCTGAATACATTTTATATTCCACAGAGACAAAATCTCCATCCTGTGCATAAGGGAAACGTGGCTCTAACCATCTTCCAATATAAAAACCTGCTGTCGCTTCGTTTCCGAAGTTTCCATACTGCTGTTCAAATTCACTCTGATAGATACCATCAGGAAGGATAATTGGCATATGCCAGCTATTATCACCAAATCCAAACACCTGAGTTTCCATTACAGTTGAAACCTCCGGCTCATAGGCTACATACTCGCCATCTTCCAGGATGAAAGAAGACATAACCTCTTCAGTTGAACCACCGGGAAATATCTTATAAGTTACATCATAATGCGCACCTTCGGTAGCATCTGGAAATTCATCCATAAGAACGATATTCATGGCTTCAAGAATCATCTCCTCACTCCAGAAGTTATCACTGGTTGATCTTACATCAAAACTCTTGAAGTATGCAGCATTGTCTGAAGGACCTGGGTAGGCTTCAGCAAGTTCCACACCTATAAGTTCATAATTGCTGTCTTCATATTCAAATGGCATTCCGGCTGCACCAACGGTTACATAACTAGAACCATTATACTTAATATTCATGCTCTCTTCTCCTGGGCTACCATCATATATCTTATAAGAAACCTCATAAGTCTGTCCTTCAATACCAGTGAAATTCTCCTCCATCACCACGTTGAGAGCTTCAAGGATCATGTCATTATTCCAATATGCGTCTCTATCTTCTCTTCTTTCAAAGTTTCCGTACTGACCCGCACTACCGGCAGGTTCGGGATAAATAACTTCAAATTCGTCCTCTATGAGATCAAAATCATCACCTGTTAAAGTATAAGACTGCTCAACGGCTACTGTTCTATATGTTAATTCTACATAATCATTAAGTGTTGCCTGTTGAAATTGATATTCAAGAAAGTCCTTAATCTCTGAAGTCTTCACAAAATAATTTCTTCCAAGATCCAAAGCTTCATAACCTTCCTCAGATACTGTATATTCTTCAATAACAATAGGTGCATTAAGATCAAATGTCACCTGAGCAAGAGAACCTTCTCCCCAGAAAGGGAAATTTTCAGCAAGTATTTCAGGTATTAAGGCACCGGCATCATCTAAATTATCAACAACTCCGTCCTCTATCTCAAGAGTTTCATAATCTGCCTCTGTAAGGGTATATTCTTCTATCCCTATAATAGGTGTATTGGCAATTGTATCATCCACATCATCGTGGAGGTCTTCCATGGGTTCACAGCTCGTAAGAGCAAGACCAAGGAACATCATTAGTAAATAGATCGAATTTTTCATTTTCAATTTTTTTAGAAATTAATTTTTGCTCCAATATTGTAAGTTCTTCCAAAACCATAGAAAACTCCTTCATCAATTCCTCCACGAGCAATAGAAATGTAATCTGTGTCCAATACGTTATTAACGTTACCCATTAGCATAGCCTCAAGATTTCCAATGTCAAACTTATGAGTTAATCCCATATCCACAAGACCGTATGCTGGTAGCTCCCATGACTGACCTAATTCTCTTGTACTCCTGGTTTCAGGCTCAAATTCAGCATAAAGATCGTCAAAATAATTCCAATTTACACGAAGACTTGTTCCTTCAAACACCTCATAGTCAGCACCTGCAGCAAAAGTAGTTTGTGCAGACCCACCTACCTTAAGATCGGCCACGTATAGATTAATTGTTCTTACAACGTCCTGCTCTTCATTATAAATATCAACTCCTGTAATGTCATTCTTCCAGGTCCAGTCTCCAAAAGAAGCCATTCCCGTTAGGATTAGACCTTCTATTGGACGATAATTTAATTCCAGTTCCACACCCTGGTGTAATGCATTTAATCCAAGGATATTTGCTGAAGCTGTTGTACCATCGGGCTGCTGGAATCTTTGAACAAAAGTTTTATCATTCCACTCTGTACGGTAAACGTTCAGGTCTACTCTAAGATTTGAAGTACGGTAACCGTATCCTAATTCAGCACTAAAAATTTTCTGGTTTTTAGCATCTTCGTTTACGTCATTCTTAAAATTAAGGAAAACTGCATTAGAGAAAGGTGCTTTTTCAAAATAACCAATGTTCGCAAAAACATTGTGGCGATCATCAAGATTATAGTTTGCACCACCTTTTGCACTGTATCCCAAAAAGTGTTGGAAATCTGTTTCTCTTGCTGGATCTGTTGCAAGATAGTTGAAGAAATCTTCTCTCTTATAAGAAGTGTTTGAACCGGCAACTGTTACAAAAGCCGATAACGCATCCTTAGAATACTCAGCTTGTGCAAAAAGACCTTCCCAAAGAACAATTCCTATATCATGATAATCAATAATATCACCTACTTGTGCAGCATGAAGAGGATTATTCTCGTTAGCATCATCAATTACATAACGTCCTCCTAGAAGATCGGTAACTTCAGTGAAGTGTTCTCCCTCGTAATATCTAAAATCTACTCCTCCTGTAAACTCAACGTTTTCAAGGACCTCAGCAGAAAAAGTTGAAAGAACTCCATACCATTCATGTTTATTTCTGGAAGCTCTTAAGTAAGTTTCTGAACCGTAAGCACCAAGTGCCATATTCTCCTCAACAATAAGGTCAAGGTTCACAGGCTGAAGGTAACCGAATCTATATGGGGAAGGATCGTTAACATCTCCAATACCGAATTTGTTAACACCACCATATCCACCACCTCCTCCAGAACCGAAAGAAGCGTAAACTGAAGTTGAAAGTTGTGCGTTATCTGAGATATCCCAGTAGTGATTCAAAGACATTTGTGGCTTATGATAGAAGTTGTTCTCAACGTGAGTAACCTGTCCATTCATATAACCCCAATCTGAGTTAAAACGGGTTCCGCTTTCACTTCTTCTGTATACTTCGATAGGAAGCGCATTCTGGCGCTGACCGTGCTCCTGCTGTGCTCCAAAGGCAGTGAAAGACAATTCGTGGTCTTCACCTAGTTCTTTAGCAATGTTGATAAAGTAAGAGAAACCGCTATATTCAGTTCCATCTACATAACCATCACCAACAGTTCTGGCACCAGAAACAGTTGTAGCCCATCCATTATCCATTTTACCGGTTGAAACTGTGGCAGACACTTTCTGATATCCGTCATTACCTAAAGAATAAAAAGCACTTCCACCTTCTTCGGCATCTGTTGATTTTGTAACAATGTTGATCGTACCCCCAATAGAAGGCACAGCAACTTTAGAAGCACCAAGACCACGCTGTACCTGCATAAATCTCGTCACGTCTGAAAGTCCAGCCCAGTTACTCCAGTAGACCCGTCCATTTTCCATGTCGTTAACAGGAATACCATTAATAAGCACTGCAATATTTTCAGACTCAAAACCTCTTAAGCGAATTTCTGAATCTCCAAAACCTCCACCACCTTTAGTAGCATAAACACCTGGCGTAGATTTAAGGATTTCCGGGAATTCCTGGTTTCCCAGTCTTGTCTCAATAGCTTCTGCCTTAATAGTTGAAACGGCCACAGGAGTTTTCCTGTCAATAGCAATAGAGTAAGTTGTAATGATCACTTCTTCCAGTGCGTCTGCATCTGGAGAAAGAAGAATTCTTCCTAGATCAACAGTTTGACCATTTTCAACCGAAAATGGCACGCGTTTTGGTTCAAAACCTACATAGGTTACTTCAATAAATCCTGAAGTTAGATCGGTTTCAACGCTAAATTTTCCACCGAAATCGGTCATTCCCCCTACGGCGGTGCCTACTACCAGTACATTGGCACCCGGTAGCGGTGCATCCATGTCAGAATCGATCACCGTACCGGTAACGACTCCTTGTGCAAAAATTGTAGCCGACGTCAAAAAGAACGCTAATGCTAAAAATTTCCTCATTGTGTAATTTGTTAGTTTGTATTTAAAAAGTTGATGCAAAAGAACAACTTTCTTTAAAAATATCCTTTAACTTAAGGTTAAGAGTTTTTCACAAATGCCAGGACGTTTTCAACATGGCCCATAACAAAATAACCCCCTGATAAACAGGAGGTTATTTGGAAAAGTTAATAAAAGCTAAATGCCTGTTACTGTTGCAGATAAAACTTTAACAGATTCTCGGTTGAAGAATCATGGGAACCGACGTCATTTTTCTCGATTTCGGTGAGAATTGTAGTCGCAAGTTGCTTCCCTAATTCCACTCCCCATTGATCATAACTATATATGTTCCAGATGATACCCTGTACAAATATCTGATGTTCGTACAAAGCCACTAATTTCCCAAGACTTTCAGGAGAAAGCTGGTCGATGAGTAGAGTTGTAGTTGGATTATTCCCTTTAAAAACCTTAAAAGGCAACAATTTGTTAACCTGCTCTCCAGAAAGATTTTTTGCTTCAAGCTCCTTTCTTACCTCTTCAGAAGTCTTTCCCTGAAGTAAAGCTTCGGTCTGGGCGAAAAAGTTTGCCATCAATTTGTCGTGATGTTCTTTCTCTTTATGAAGAGATTTCCTGAAACCAATAAAATCGGCCGGAATAAGTTTTGTCCCCTGGTGGATCAATTGGAAAAAAGCATGCTGCGAATTAGTTCCCGGTTCTCCCCAAACAACATTTCCGGTCTGGTAGCTAACTTCGTTCCCATCGCGATCCACTCCTTTCCCGTTACTCTCCATAATTGCCTGTTGTAAATATGCAGGAAAACGGTGTAAGTACTGAGTATATGGAATTACCGCCTGAGTTTCGGCTTCAAAAAAGTTATTATACCAAACGGTCAAAAGTGCCAGTTGCACCGGAATATTTTCTTTAAAAGGAGTTCCCTTAAAGTGTTCATCCATTTTGCGGGCCCCTTCAAGAAGCGAGTTAAAATTGCCATAGCCTATAGACAGACTTATAGAAAGACCTACTGCGCTCCAAAGGGAGAAACGGCCTCCAACCCAATCCCACATAGGGAAAATATTATCGCTTTCAATTCCGAACTCTTCTACCGCCTTTACATTACTGGAAACAGCAACAAAATGTTTGGCCACAGCATCGGCCGGCGCCTTTTTAGTAAACCATTTCCTTATTGTTGTAGAATTCGCCAGTGTTTCCTGGGTAGAAAAAGATTTGGAAACAATAACAAAAAGTGTAGTCTCGGGATTTAGATCTTTAATTACTTCCTGTACATGGTCCCCATCAACATTGGAAACAAAATGCACTTTTAGGTGGTTTTTGTAGTATTCAAGAGCTTCGGTAACCATTACCGGCCCAAGATCTGATCCTCCAATTCCTATATTGACAACATCTGTAAATGCCTCTCCGGTATATCCTTTTTTTGCCCCTGATATTACCGAGTAGCAAAAGCTTTTAATTTTATTTTTTACTTCAAAAACTTCGGGCATTACGTTTTCCCCGTCTACTTTGACTTCGGCATCCTCTTTACCTCTTAAAGCGGTATGCAAAACAGATCGTCCCTCGGTCCTGTTGATCTCTTCCCCCTCAAAAAGGGCATTTATAGCCTGCTTTAATCCGGCTTCTTCAGCAAGAGCGGTAAGAAGGTCACGGGTTTCTTCAGTAATTAAATTTTTGCTGTAATCTACGTAAAGATCTTCCCATTTTAAGGTGAAAGCATCGGCCCTGTTCTGGTCCTTTTGAAAAGCTTCTTTTATATTAAGACCTTTTATTTCGGAATAATGAGCCTGCAGTTTTTTCCAGGCTTGAGTTTTGGTGGGATTAACGTTATTCATTTTAAATTGATTCTTTAAATTGGATTCGCCCCAGTTCATCTTTAAGAGGTTCTATTGCAGCGAAATAGGATGGGATGTATTTATCTTCTATAGGCTCGGCTGCCGGTAAGTTTTGCCTAAAAGGATCTACCTGCGCGCCATTTTTCCAAAAGCGGTAACAAACATGTGGTCCGGTAGCCAATCCCGTGCTACCTACATAACCAATTATATCTCCCTGTTTTACCCTTTGTCCCTGCTTCACTGCCCTTTTTGACATGTGAAGGTATTGTGTGGTGTACGTGCCGTTGTGTTTGATCTTCACGTAATTTCCATTACCGGCAGTATAAGAAGAGGCTATGACCACCCCATTGGCAGTGCTCCAAATAGGTGTACCATGAGGAGCTGCGTAATCTGTACCCTTATGAGCCTTCCATCTTTGTTGCACAGGATGGAACCTCCTGGGACTGTAACGGGAAGAAATACGGGTAAAATTAAGCGGGGCCTTTAAGAAGAAACTCTGCAGTGGCCTTGCTTTTTCATCGTAATAATCACGCTCGCCCGAAAGAGAATCCACCATAAAATTAAAGGCATAATATGGTTTTTCCTCATGATAGAAGACAGACGCTTCTATGCTCTCAATCCCGGCATAAATACTATCATTAATATAACGTTCATTATAAACCAGTTTAAACCGATCTCCTTTTTGCAACCTGAAAAAGTCAATACTCCATTGGTAAATATTACTCATTTCATGGGCAATGAGATAACTTAAGCCTTCATCCTGAATAGCTTCGGTAAGGCTGGAATTAATAACTCCTGCTACTGTTCTCTTAGTAATAGTCACCGGCTTCTTAGCAGTGTAAACTGAAGTACTGTCTGAAAGATCAACTACCGTATAGTTTATCACATCATTCTCGTAAATAAAAACCCTGGGAGTTTTAGAAGAGTCCTTTTCCTTAAGAATGGTATAGGGTTTCCCAAGAATAATCTTACGCGGATTGAAAGTATCCTTTACCTTATTAACGATCTCAAAGATTCTATTTGGATCAACACCATGAGTGCCAAGAATAAGTCCAAAGCTATCGCCAGACCTGATGGTATCCCTTACCACTTCATAATCATTTAATACAAAACCAAATTCCTGGATTACAGGCGCTGGTTTTACTTTGACCGTGTTATCGGCTATTTCAGGTTTTTCTTTGCTTTCATTACAAGCAGTAAAAACCATCATCAACATTAGCAGGTAACTAAGCTTTTTCACTCTTTAAATTTTTTTATTGTGTTATCATTTCTTCGACCCATTGTTTGCCCCACTCCTCTTTTTCCTCTTCATTCCAAAGTTCAGGAAAAAATGAAATTCTTTGAAAACTTGGCGGTAAAAACTCCTTCCAGTTTGTACCTCCCGTTGCCTTAACAGCTTTTTTCTTCACCATAAGATAGCGTTGAGCTGCTCCTATATGAACCAGGAGCCAGTTTACATTCACTGCAACATCCAGATTACGCAACGCCTCAATAAGTTTTTTATTGTTTCTCTCTTCTTCCGGAAGAGCTTTATAAAGCTCAAAAAGGGTTTTCCCCTCAAGATTTTGTGCCAGCCGTAAAAAGACCTCATCATACTTCTCTTCGAATTGCCTTAGAGTCAAAGTCTTCTCTCCAGTATCTGAACTTATGCCACCTCTCTTCCAGTAAATATTTTGATAAACCTCGTCCAGGTTCAAATTGCTTCGGAAATTTTCCCGATCTGCATGATTTACGAGATTGTAAAGCGGTGTTGCATGGATTTCAATCATCCTAAACTGTGCAGACTGAAAACCACTGGCAGGCAACAGAGCCATTCTAAATTTAAGGAACTGCTCCCGCTCCATCCCTCTTATCATTACATCAAACGAATTTGTTTGAATCCTGAAATACCTGATGATGCGATTTAGCTTTTCTGTAAAAAAATCGGCAGAAAGGTCTTTGGTCGCAATAAGCTGTTTTAGCTCATGAAGCACCAGCTTAAAATAAAGTTCTGTGATTTGATGGTAACTTATAAAAATTTCCTCATCGGGGAAATGAGTTTTGGGCTTTTGCAGACTTAGGAGGGTATCAAGTTCGATATAGTCCCAATAAGTAAGGTATTTGTCGTATAATAGACCGTCTAGATATGAGCCGAGGTCCTGACCAGAATTTCGGAATTTTTCTTCCAGCTGCTTCACCTTTTCGGCTATCTCGGGCTGTATACCACTCATATTATTTCATTATTATATTCAAAGGGTATTTCAAACCTTTAAACGCATCAATATCTGCATCAAGAGAACCCACGGCAAGATCGGCTTTTATCTTTAAAGGGATCCTGTTCTTGTCATCACTCACCCAGATAGTCAGACTTTCCTTTCTTTCAAATACCCTTCCTGCAAGCACGTAGGGTTTAAATTTTAATGCTGCAATATTACCCATTTTTGTTTTTACAACCTCCCTGCCAAGGAACTTTAACTTGAAATCATGACTCTCGTCATCTATGAACATTTTAATATTGAACATCTCACCTTGGTCAAGCGCATTTACGTCCAGATTGTTTCGCAGGTAATAAAAAGAAGAAAGCATATCGTGCACATTCTCTGGCACCGAATAGGTCTCTCTTCTATTGTGCTTACGATTAAAAACATGAGCATTATTACTGTCATGGTCAAAATCTATAAGAAGATCTTTAGTGTGACCACCTTCATCTATTTGCCTGATAAATCTTAACGGAGCTCCATTTTTCTTATCCATAAAGGTTTCGTAATTATCGTCCACCTTAAAGAACAAGTGCAGCAGCCCGGTGGATTTCCCCTTTCCCACAACATGATAAACAGGTTGATTCCTAAGGGTGGTTTCTTTTACTTCGAGGGTAGCAAAACTCGCGTTGAAAACCCCGTAATGAATTCGGAACCTAAACCATTCCCCTGCCTCATAAGCCTGATGGGATTGGGCAGAAACATTTAGAGCAATAAGAGAAATTATAATCGCGGCAATTTTCTTCATTTATAAGGTTTTTTTAGTCTATCGTAGATACAATTACAATTTCTATTCCAAATGTATCAAAACAAAAAACCCCGTCAAATGAATGACGGGGTTTTTAATCTTATTAACCAACTAAAACTTAAATTATGAAAAAAAAGTAATTTTTTTTCCCAATCCTGGTAACCACTCCAAAATTGCGGTGCAAAAGTCTTACTTAAGCAGTTGTTAGACAACTAAAATTTCAACTTTAACGCATCTCCTTTTAAAATGATATTTTTTTAAGCTTTAATCGGCTTTTTAAATGACGTCTATATTAAATTATAATGTTCCCCGTAAATTTTGTTCTCTTTCTATAGCTTCAAAAAGGGCTTTGAAGTTTCCTTTCCCAAAAGATTGAGCTCCTTTTCTCTGTATGATCTCAAAAAACATGGTTGGCCTGTCAAGAACCGGCTTTGTAAAGATCTGCAACAGGTAACCTTCGTCATCCCTATCGATCAATACCCCAAGTTTCTTAAGAGGTTCAAGATCTTCGTCTATTTCTCCCACGCGATCAAGCACGTCATCGTAGTAAGCCTCCGGCACATATAAAAACTCTACTCCGCGATCCCGCAAAGCAGTCACAGTTTCAATAATATTATCGGTTGCCACAGCAATATGCTGTACCCCGGCGCCATTATAGAAATCTATATACTCTTCGATCTGGGATTTCTTTTTCCCTTCGGCAGGTTCGTTGATTGGAAATTTGATCCTTCCATTCCCGTTACTCATCACCTTGCTCATTAAGGCTGTGTATTCGGTTGAAATATCTTTATCATCGAAAGAAACCATTTGAGCAAAGCCCATTACTTTGGCGTAGAATTCACACCATTTGTTCATTTCATTCCAACCTACATTTCCAACCATGTGATCAATATATTTTAGACCTACATCTTTAACCTGGAAATGGGGTTTATATTCGTTGTAGCCCGGCATGAATGGTCCCGTATAATTTTTTCTTTCAACAAAGACGTGCACAGTTTCTCCATAGGTATGTATACCCGAAAGCACGACATGACCATTCTCGTCTCTAACTTCTTTAGGTTCGAAATAAGATTTCGCACCTCTTTTTGTCGTTTCTTCGTAGCTTTTACGTGCGTCCTCTACCCACAGCGCCACTACCTTAACCCCGTCTCCATGTTTATCTATATGGGCATTGATCTCTCCTCCCGGCTGTAAAGGACTGGTAAGGACAAGTCTTATTTTCCCTTGTTGCAGCACGTAAGAAACCCTGTCTTTACTTCCAGACTCCAATCCAGAATAAGCTACCGGCTGGAAGCCCCATGCCTGTTGATAATAAAAGGCAGCCTGTTTTGCATTTCCCACATAAAGTTCCACGTAATCTGTACCCAGAATAGGCAGGAAATCTTCGGCTTGTGGGACCGTCTTCTTTAAATTTGCAGTGTTTTCTGTTGACATATTCAAATATTTTTAGCCGCTACGCGACGTGTTTTTAAACTTAGAATTTAATTCCTCCCAAAAATAACATTTTTGAGAATGTTTTATTTTTAATGGTCTAACCAGGATTTATAGTAATCTCCGTCGGCTATCTCCATTGCATCCTCGGTTACCATTAATGGTTTGAAGGTGTCTACCATTACCGCCAGCTCTTCAGTTTTGGTTTGCCCTATACTGCGTTCTACCGCTCCCGGGTGAGGACCATGAGGAATCCCTGCGGGGTGCAGCGAAATATGACCGGCCTCAATATCATTACGACTCATGAAATCTCCATCGACATAATATAAGACCTCATCGCTGTCAATATTGCTATGGCTATAAGGTGCCGGGATACTTTCCGGGTGATAATCGTATAACCTGGGACAAAAAGAACACACTACAAAAGCATCGGTTTCAAAAGTTTGATGTACCGGAGGCGGTTGGTGGATTCGACCTGTAATAGGCTCAAAATCGTGAATGGAAAAGGCATAAGGGTAGTTATAGCCATCATACCCCACAACATCAAATGGATGTGAAGCGTAAACCATGTCAAACATTTTACCCTGCTTTTTGATCTTGATTAAAAAATCCCCTTTTTCATCATTTGTTTCCAGCTCGTAAGGCCTTCTTAAATCTCTTTCACAGAAAGGAGAATGCTCAAGGAGTTGACCAAAATAATTCCGGTAACGTTTTGGAGTGTAAATAGGTCTTCTTGACTCCACGATGAACAACCTGTTCACCTCATCATCAAAATCCAGTTTATAAATCGTTCCGCGAGGGATCAATAAGTAATCTCCATATTTAAAATCAAGATTCCCAAGATGGGTTCTTAATTTCCCACTGCCTTTATGGATGAACAGCAATTCATCTGAATCGGAGTTCTTATAAAAATAATCTGTAGTAGATTTTTGTGGTGCGGCAAGGGCAATATCCACATCGCTGTTGGTAAGCACCACTTTTCGACTTTTAAGGTAGTCCGGATCTGGTTTTACCTGAAACCCCTTAAATCTGTAGGACTGGATATTTTTTTCGGCAGCTACTTTTGGTTTTACCTCATAACTCCCTTTGATCTCTTTGACCTGGGTGGGCCGCTGCTCATGGTACATGTTAGTATACATCCCGTCAAAACCTATAGTCCCAAAAAGCTGCTCATAATACAAGCTGCCATCGGGCTTTTTAAAAACGGTATGTCTCTTATGCGGAATTTTTCCCAGGGTGTGATAAAAAGGCATATGTTGATCTTTTAATGAAAACGTTTTCGTGATTGATCCCTTTCAGTCGAAAAAACTGAAGAACCAAATACAAATATCAATAATTTTTGCCGGAAAATCCGTTAAAGGACCACTAAAACCAAAAGCCCAGACTAAAATACCACTGGCTTTCCTTCCTTTCGGGCGAGATGGAATACTTCACTTCAACAGGCCCCAGGAAAGTCTCCAGTCCATAGCCTATCGCATAACCCGAATATTCTGGCCATTCCAGCCAGTCTCCCCCCTCAAATAGTTCATTTTCCACATTGGCAAAATTGGCACTAAGTATAAGGTGGTTTTTTTGCAGGAAACGGTAATCCAGCTCCAGCAGCCCCTTGATAAAACTATCCCCCGAAAGGCTGATGAACTCGTACCCGTACAACGAAGTGAAATTATTGATGAAATCATTGCCATAACCGCCAAGGAAGAAATCAAAAATATTGTTCTGCCTGTTGCCAATCCTAAAACCTGCTTCTGAAGAAATATTTACCGCCACTCTGGAGGCAGGAGAAAAAGTGTAACCCAGGGATCCTTTGGCAACCGAAAATGGTGTAAAATCATCTATTGAAGACAACAGGTGCCAGTGAAAATCACTGTCAAAATACACCCCTTTTGTAGGAAAATACTTGGAATCCCGACTGTCGTAAAGTAAATACCCAAATCCCCCGTAATAGGAGTTGTTATCGAATTCCCCCCTTTCCGGTTGATCTGGATTGGATGTATTAATAGTTTCTGAAGTAATATTTAGATGTTTGTGCTCCAATCCCACTCCAAAAGAAAACACCTGTTGGAAAAGGGTCTCCACGTAGAATTGATTTGTAAAATCCTCATAGTCTATCTCCAGTTGATTGATCCCGTCACCGTCAATATCTGCATTTTCACTGGCAAAATCAAAAGAAACCCCTTTACTGAAGCTGTTGAACCTCGACCTGAAGCCTACGCTCCAGTAGTAACCTTTATCAATGTAATAATTAAAGTTATACCTAAAGTCATCTCCTAAAACCACATCGAGCGAACTCACATCATTGGTCACCAGGAGACTTTTATGGGTGATATTCAAAAGCACCCCGCTATGGTAAACATTGTCGTAATGTAATGCCATTCTTAAAAGGGTTTTGCTGGGATTCTCCTCGAGGTGCATCACGAGAACATGCCCATCTTTTTGGGGTGCAAGCCGGTAATTTATACGATTAAAGTTTCTGGTAGCCGAGAGGTTATTGATCCCTAGATTTAGATCTTTATAAAAAATAGTATCTGGATAAGTGATTTTAAGTTTTCCCAGGATGTATGCACGGGGATAGGAAGTATTTCCTTCAATGCGAACATCTTGAATAAAAAGAGACTCCACTGGGGGAATGTATTTCTGCTCCCGGGCCAGCACTTCCTGCCTTGCCGCGATCTCCTTTAACTCCACCATTTTCATTCGGGCAGCAGCTTCACCCGCGTCAATGATCTCGTTTCCTTTTTCAAAAGACATAACAGAGAAAGGCTTAATATCGGGATCAATGTAGATATCTGTCTTTTTGATCTTACTCCGCATATCGGCAATAGTTCTAAAATTGCTTATTTGGGTAAGAATATCAAAGACAGATCGCAGCTCGTCCCGCTCCATAAGCGTATCCTGTACATCCACACCAATTATAATGTCAGCTCCCCTGCGCCGCACCTCTTCAACGGGATAATTATTCACCACCCCGCCGTCAACCAGTAATTGACCGTCCACCACCACCGGACTAAATAAACTGGGTATGGCCGAACTTGCCGAAATTGCCTGCGGAAGATGACCACTATCAAGAAGCACCTCTTTCCCGGTTTCCATGTTGGTGGCTACAGCAAAAAAAGGAATGGGCAAATCCCCGAAATCCTGTACATTCTCCAGGTGCAGGGTGAGTTTTGACATGAGATTATATACATTCTGCCCCCTTGAAAGTGCAGTAGGAAAGCCAATATCAAAATTGTCAAACGGCAGGGTAAGGGCATATCTTTCTGAATCCCTCTTCTCATAAAAGGTCTTAGCTCCCCGGGGCAGTTCATCCTGAAGCAGGATATTAAAATTAGTACTTTTGAAAATACTGTCCAGCTGATTTGCCGAGTAACCGGCCGAATAAAGCGCGCCGACAATTGCTCCCATGCTCGTACCACCAATGTAATCTACCCGCACCCCGGCTTCTTCAAGAACCTTGAGTACCCCAATATGGGCAAGACCTTTGGCCCCTCCCCCGCTCAATACCAATCCTACTTTGGGATCCTCCTTTTCCTGTGCGGTGACCGGCAGGAGACCCAGAAAAAGAAAAAATATAAGCAGTTTTTTATGCATCTTTTAAATGGTAATACTGGTAGATAATCGTGGCTTTTGATTTTCCCACTACCGAAGATAAGCTTTCTAGCGATGCCTCCTTTACTCTTTTTAAAGACCTGAAATTCTTTAGAAGCTCTACCACAGTTTTTTCGCCTATGCCGGGGATTTCCTCCAGTTCGGTATTAAGTGCTACACTGCTGCGTTTTTGACGGTGAAAAGTAATTCCAAACCTGTGGGCTTCATTTCTCAACTGCTGGATGATCTTTAGAGATTCGGTTTTTTTATCCAGGTATAAAGGGATGGAATCTCCGGGATAAAAAATTTCCTCAAGTCTTTTTGCAATTCCGATTATGGCAATCTTTCCTCTCAACCCAAGGGTTTCCAATGCTTTTACTCCAGAGGACAACTGCCCTTTTCCTCCATCCACGATAACCAACTGTGGCAAAGGCTCCCCTTCTTCCAGTAACCTGCGATATCTTCTAAAAACGACCTCCTCCATGGAAGCAAAATCATTGGGTCCTTCCACGGTTTTTATATTGAACTTCCGGTAGTCTTTCTTACTTGGCTTCCCATCTTTAAAAACCACACAGGCAGCTACGGGATTACTTCCCTGTATATTGGAGTTGTCAAAACATTCAATATGCCGGGGCTCTTCATTTAGACGCAGGTCCTGTTTCATCTGCGCCATAATACGATTCACATGCCTGTCGGGATCCACGATCTTCATCTGCTTAAACCGCTCCTGTCTAAAGTATTTGGCGTTACGGGTGGAAAGATCCACGATCTGCTTCTTGTCTCCCAGCTTAGGCACGGTTACCTTTAATTCCTCGCCTACATCAACTTTAAATGGCACATAGATTTCACGGGTATGGGAATTAAATCTTTGCCTTATTTCGGTGATACCCAGCTCCAGCAATTCCTTATCGGTTTCACTCAGCTTCTTTTTCATCTCAATAGTGTGGGATCTTATAATGGCTCCGTGAGATAACTGCAGAAAGTTGACGTACCCATAACCTTCATCGCTCACAATAGAGTAGACATCTACATTATTGATCTTTGGATTAACTACGGTTGATTTCGCCTGATAGTTCTCTAAAATGTCAATTTTGGTCTTGATCTTTTGAGCGTCCTCAAATTCCATTTTTTCGGCGTGATCTTTCATTTGCTGCCGAAACTGCTGCAGGGACTCCTTAAAGTTTCCTTTTACAATTTGACGTATTGCATCTATCTTTTTTTGATACTCAGCTTCAGTTTCATACGCCTCACAAGGCCCCATGCAGTTCCCAAGATGATATTCAAGGCAAACTTTATACTTTCCATTCCTTATTTTATCTTCAGCAAGATCATAATTACAGGTGCGCAAAGGATAAATCCCTTTGATGAGATCCATGAGGGTATGAATGGTCTTGAAACTGGTGAAAGGCCCATAGTATTCACTACCATCCTTGACCAGCCTTCGGGTAGCAAAAACCCTTGGAAATCTCTCATTTTTGATACATATCCAGGGGTAGGTTTTATCATCCTTCAGCATCACGTTAAAACGCGGCTGGTGCTTTTTAATGAGATTATTTTCCAGAAGAAGCGCATCGGTTTCAGAAGAAACAACAATATGCCTTATTTCATGGATCTTCTTCACCATAACCCGAATGCGATGGCTGTCATTGTTTTTTGTAAAGTACGAAGTGACCCTTTTCTTTAAGTTTTTGGCCTTTCCCACGTACAGGATCCTCCCATTCTTATCAAAATACTGGTAAACACCCGGATTTTCGGGCAGGGTTTTTATTTGTAATTCCAGCTTATTTTCCTCCATTCATCAAAGGTAAAATATTAGAATTTGCCTATACCGAATGCCCGGTGCCATAAAGTGTTAAAATTTATTTCAGAAGATTTTTGATTTTTCTGAGTTTTAAAGTCTTCGCGAAAACTTCAGAAGCAACAAAGGTTTCCTAAAGGCATAGCCTGTGAATAAACAATAGAAATATTTAGGTATTAAGTTCATTTTCAGTAAAATATATTTTCAGAAATAGTTAAGATTTTAAAAATCTGCTTTTAGTACCTTGCACCCATGGAAAAAATCACCATTGGCCGTTTTGACAAGGCAGATTTTCCCGATCTGCACCTGGAAGACATAGCGATTAAAGTTGATACCGGAGCCTATACCTCATCCATTCACTGCGATCACATAGTGGAAGAAAAAGGAGTGCTAAAATGCACATTTTTGGATGAGGAACATCCCTTGTATAACGGCAGGACCTATAGATTCAAAGATTACGACATCGTCTTTGTGAAAAGCAGCAATGGAATGGTACAGAAACGATATCAAATTCAAACTACCATCACGCTGTTCGGGAAAACACGTAAAATTTCTCTATCACTTTCTGCCCGGCAGGAGATGAGATTTCCCGTACTTTTGGGCCGTAAATTTATAACAAGAAAATATATCGTAGATACCGAGTACTACGATCTCTCTTTTAAGCAGAAACAAGAATGAATATAAAGATCCTTTCCAGGAACGGTAGCCTGTATTCCACCCAACGGCTAGTTGAGGCAGCAAAAAAAAGACATCACGACGTAGAGATCATAGACCCTCTTAAGTGTGATCTTATCATAGAAAAGAAACATCCCAGTATTTATTATAAAGGAAGGCATATTGAAGATGCCGATGCGGTGATCCCCAGGATTGGGGCATCCGTCACTTTCTACGGTACGGCGGTAGTAAGACAGTTTGAGATGATGGGCGTATTTTCAACGACCGAATCTCAGTCTCTTGTAAGAAGCCGTGACAAACTGCGAAGCCTGCAGGTACTTTCGCGAGCCCGTTTGGGTCTTCCGAAGACTGTTTTTACCAATTATTCCAAAGATGTTGGTGAGGTGATAGATCATGTTGGCGGGGCACCTTTGATCATAAAACTCCTTGAAGGAACACAGGGCCTTGGAGTTGTACTTGCTGAAACAAAAAATGCAGCCGAGTCTGTTATTGAAGCTTTTAATGGTCTACAGGCAAGAGTGATTGTTCAGGAGTTTATTAAAGAAGCCGGTGGTGCCGATATTAGGGCCTTTGTAGTAGACGGTCACGTAGTAGGCGCCATGAAAAGACAGGGGAAAGAAGGAGAATTTCGCTCCAACCTTCACCGCGGTGGAACTGCCAGTATAATTCAACTTACAGATGACGAGGAGAATGCCGCTATTAAGGCTGCAAAATCTATGGGTCTGGGAGTAGCCGGGGTAGACATGCTCCAGAGTTCACGTGGGCCATTGATCCTGGAAGTGAATTCTTCTCCTGGCCTGGAAGGAATAGAACAGGCTACAGGGAAAGATATCGCCAAAACCATAATTCGTTATATTGAGCGAAACGTTTAGTATATGGCATCAATAGATGAGAACAATGTCCTTGAGATCTTAGGCAAAAAAGTTCCTCCCGGTAAAAGTATGACGATCAACTTCAATATGGCGAAGCTTCATACAACGACACATGTAGAGGTACCAATCATCATTGAAAGATCGAAAAAACCGGGTCCGGTTATACTTATTACTGCAGGAATTCACGGAGATGAGATTAATGGAGTGGAGGTGGTGCGCCAGCTTATTGTAAAAGAGATCAACAAGCCTGCAAGAGGCACGGTAATATGCATCCCAATTCTTAATGTATTTGGTTTCCTTAACATGGCCCGGGAATTTCCTGACGGCCGGGATCTTAACAGGGTATTTCCGGGAACTAAGAATGGTTCCCTGGCAAGCAGGTTTGCATATCAGTTTGTTCAAAAAATCCTTCCTGTAGCCGATTTTTGTATGGACTTCCACACCGGAGGTGCAAGTAGGTTTAACGCACCCCAAATAAGAATAAAAAAGGGAGAAGAAATGGCTATGCATTACGCCAGGGTCTTTAATGCACCTTTTACGATAATTTCCAAAACAATTACCAAGTCCTACAGGGAGACCTGTGCAAAACAGGGAAAACCGGTACTGCTTTTTGAAGGTGGTAAATCGCAGGACAGTAATAAAACCGTGGCTAAGCATGGTGTTGATGGTGTTATGCGCATCCTCTCTCACTTCGAAATGCTCAAGCCCAAATTTGATGTCCCAGACGCTACAGGAGACACTATTTTAATCGACTACAGCAGCTGGATGCGTGCAAAATACAGCGGACTCCTGCACGTAAAGATCCCTTGCGGTAAACATGTGGAAAAAGGAGAGTACATAGCCATCATTACAGATCCTTATGGAAAGCTGCGGCATAAAGTAAAAGCTCCCAATTCGGGGTATATTATAAATGTAAATGAATCTCCCATTGTTTACCAGGGGGATGCTATTTTTCATATTTCTCTTTCAAAAGAAACCTATGAACAAGAAGCAGCTTCGGCTTAAATATAAAAAACTAAGGGAGGCACTAACTCCCGATGATATCGAAAAAGGAAGCCTGAAGATAGCTAACCATCTTTTAAGCCTACCCATTTGGGATTATTCTTTTTATCATCTCTTCCTGAGCATTTCAGAAAAAAAAGAAGTAGATACACAGGATATTTTACACATCCTGCAGGGAAAAGATAAGAATATTGTTCTCTCAAAATCAGATTTTAAAAGCGGCTCACTTAACAATTATTTGCTCACAGATTCCACAGTAATTAAAATCAACGACTGGGGCATTCCCGAACCTGTAGACGGTATCGAGGTCCCTGCTCCAAAAATCGACGTTGTATTTATCCCGCTGTTGGTCTTTGATCACAATGGCAACAGGATAGGCTATGGAAAAGGGTTTTATGACAAATTTCTTAGCCGCTGTACTAAAGAAGTAGTTAAGGTTGGATTGTCCCTCTTTCCTGCCGAAGATGAGATCCAGGAAATAAATGAGCACGATGTTCCATTGGATTACTGCGTCACTCCGGAGAAAATATATAATTTCAAAAATTTGTAAACCTTCAGGTTTTCAATTACTTTTAGTGAATCCAATGTGGTATTTTAATGCTCAACGACCTCCAGCTAAACAGTATTCTAGAAGACTTTGATGTTGCTTACTGGAAGATCAACCTCCTCACAAAAGAGATTTCCTGGTCTCCTCATTTTAATTTTTTAATTGGTGATCCCGACACGGGCGGAGATAAATTCGAATATTTCCTCAACAATATCCTGCATAAGGATTACCGCTACGACTTTAGGGAGCATTTTGAGGATCTCACCAATCGCCAAAAACCGTTTACTGCTGAAATTAGGCTTAAGCTCGAAAACGGAAAATACCGTTGGTTTGAATGTCGAAATCTTAAGAGCAGGGAGAAAGGACTGGCAGATGCTGCTGTACTCTTATTTGTAAATATTCACCAAGCAAAGCGGGATGAATATACTATTGAAGAAAACTTTTTCTACTACCGTGAAACTGCCGAAATGACCTCCACCGGGGGCTGGTATTTTGATGTGGAAACCCAGGCCGTTTATTGGGATAATGTAACCAAGAAGATCCTGGAATGCCCTATGGATTACGAGCCGAATCCCCATGATAAAATGAGGTTCTATGCCGGGGATCACCATGAGAAAGTGGAGAACATACTCAAAAAATGTTCGAAATTCGGAATTCCTTTTAAAATGGAAATCAAGATGCGAACCCTTCACAACAAGGAATTTTGGGTAAGGACAACAGGTAAACCGGTTTACAATAATGATCAGGAGATAATTGGGATAAGAGGGGTATATCAGGATATTGATGAGCAAAAGACCAATGAGTTAAACCTTCAGAACTCTCTTGATATAATAGCTTCCCAAAATTCAAGACTCTTTAATTTTGCACATATTGTATCCCACCAGCTGCGATCCCACAGCAGTAATTTAAGCCTCATTTCCCAACTTCTTGGAGAGGCTAAAAATGTTGAAGATAAGCTGGACCTGCTCGTTAATGTAAATGACATTTCCGAAAACCTGGAAGAGGCCATTAGCAAACTTAACGAGGTAGTAACCAGGCAGAACAACCTGAAGAAGGA
Source organism: Salinimicrobium sediminilitoris (assembly GCF_020866905.1). GTDB lineage: Bacteria > Bacteroidota > Bacteroidia > Flavobacteriales > Flavobacteriaceae > Salinimicrobium > Salinimicrobium sediminilitoris. The sequence continues at coordinate 117,289 of NZ_JAIVCC010000005.1, forward strand.
AAAGCAAATTGTGAGATTCAAAGATGCTCTTGAGGTGGTTATTGCGTCAACTTCTTCCCTGATTAAAAGAGAAAATGCGGAGATCATCGCCGAATTTGATGCGTTGAACGAAATAAGCTACATTTCTGAGTATCTGGAGAGTATTTTATTAAATTTGATTACAAACGCCATAAAATATAAGTTCAAAGGAAGGAAACCTGTAATTTTTATCCAGACGTATAAAGAGCATGGGGAGAATTTCCTGGAGGTAAGTGACAATGGAATGGGGATCGATCTTGATGAGCACGGGGATAAAATGTTTGGAATGTACAAGACCTTTCACCGGCACCCCGAAGCAAAAGGGATTGGTCTTTTTATAACCAGAAATCAGGTGGAAACCCTCGGGGGAAGCATTTCAGTTACCAGCACAGTGAATATTGGCACAACCTTTAAAATCAAATTCTAAATCATGGATAATCCTATAGAACTTGCATGCATAATTGATGATGACAAGATCTATGTTAACCTGGTAAAGAAGATCATCGAGATCAAAAAGCTCTCTCAAAACCTTATAATCTTCAAAAATGGCAAGGAAGCCCTTGATTATTTCAAGGCTACTTTGGAAAGTGTAAATGAAGACCGCCTTCCCAATATTATTTTCCTGGATCTAAATATGCCCATTATGGACGGTTGGGAGTTCCTGAGTGAATTTGTAAAAATTAAAAATAATTTTAATAAAAAGATCACTCTTTACGTGGTAAGTTCCTCCATAGATCCAAGAGACCTGGAAAGGGCGAAATCCTTCAATATGGTAACCGATTATTTGATCAAGCCAATTGAACTAAAGCGGTTTGAAAAGATCTTTAGCCGCGAGGTGGCTTAAGCTACTGCTTTTTTTGAATGCTGCTTTTCCTCTTCATGTTCCGGAAAAGCCTTCTTGCTAAAAATAAGGAGCAGAAATACCCCTATCGTTATTGAGGAATCGGCAATATTAAATACCGGCTCAAAAAAGGTAAAATACTCACCTCCCCAAAATGGCAACCACTCCGGCAAATAGCCCGACCATAAAGGGAAATATAACATGTCTACTACATTACCATGTAGGAGAGTGCCATAGCCTCCTTCTTCGGGTAAAAATGTTGCAACCTGGTTATAGCTATGATTAAAGACTTCCCCATAAAAAACGGAGTCAATAATATTTCCAAAAGCCCCGGCGAAGATCATTGAAATTGCAACTATGAGTATGCGTGACCCATTCTTACGTACAGAATCCCAAAGCCAGTAAGCTATACCAACAATGGCCACCAACCTAAAGCTGGTAAGCAATAGTTTTCCATATTCACCCGGAATACGGGCGCCCCAGGCCATGCCTTCATTCTCCACAAACAAGATCCTGAACCAATCAAAGACTCTTATCTCTTCCCCCAACATAAAGTTGGTTTTAATATAGAATTTCGAGATCTGATCGATGATCAGAATAAGGATGATGATAAGGGAAGCTTTCTTTAAAGACATTGAAAATGAATTGAACGGGGCAAAAATACTAATATTATTTAGTTTCCGAGATCTTTATATCCCCGTTGATACTGGTTAATACCATTTTATGATTTCCGTGGAGAATTTTAGGAATTTCTACTTCTCCATTCCTGGATTTCGCTTCGGCATTTATGCTGCGCGCTGTGCCAAGGATATTGCCGTCATAGGTGTTTATTACTGCATCTCCACTAAAATCCTCAAGGTAGCAGGAACCATTTTTTAGCTGTACAAATACTTGCTCATAAATTCCTGTGAGATAAACCGAAGCCACGTTAGAATTTACTTCAATTATCATATTTTTTGGAATCTCAAGCTCCACTTCCATAGAAAAGACCTTATGAGCACTAAGTTTATCATATCCATTTTGCAGGATCTCCCTGTAGCGGGACGTAAGGAATAAAGTCTTATCGCGGAGCTCTGCATCCAGGCTGATGTCATTAAAATACTCTCCCTCGGTTTGGGTGGTAATAACGATCTCTTTATCGGAGGCGGTACTAAAACTAACTTTAAAAATTTCATCGCCAGAGAGCGAGATCTTTTCAATATTATCTGCACTAATAACCTCCCGCGTCACCTTTTGGGCACTTACCGAAAAGAAAAAGAGCAGGAAAAAAGAAAAGAGATAGAATTTCATAGCTGCAGGAAAACAAAAAACGCTCCAAACCAAAAAGGCCGGAGCGTTTTTTAAAAATGAAAGCCAGGCCTTAGCGTTGCATATTCTTGGCTTCGATACTTAGCGTAGCGTGCGGAACTAATTTTAGGCGCTCTTTGGCAATTAGTTTTCCGGTTACCCTACAAATTCCATAAGTTTTACTCTCAATACGCACAAGGGCGTTTTTAAGATCCCGAATGAATTTTTCCTGACGAATGGCCAACTGCGAATTCGCCTCTTTACTCATCGTTTCACTACCTTCTTCAAAAGCTTTGAACGTTGGAGAGGTGTCATCTGTACCATTGTTTCCGTCATTCATGTAAGCGCTCTTGTAAAGTTCCAGCTGCTCCTTTGCCTTCTCGATCTTGGCAAGGATCAATGTCCTGAATTCCGCCAGCTCTGCGTCGCTGTAGCGTTCTTTTACTTCTGTTGACATAGTTCTTAATGTTTTTTAATTAACAACCTTGTGGTCACTTCATCAAAAGAAACTTCCAGTCCGTTGTTCACTTCTTCTGCTAAGTCGAGATTTGCAGTGAGGGTTTCGGTTTTTATATACTCAATATTTTGTTGAACGGCCTCCTCGACAGTGCCGTCCTTTTGTAGGGTCACATCTATTTTATCGGTTACTTCAAATCCGGAATCTTTTCTAAGGTTCTGAATTCTGTTAACCAACTCTCTTGCAATACCTTCTTTCTTAAGTTCATCAGAAATAGTAATATCAAGAGCTACGGTGATATTTCCTGAATTGGCCACCAGCCAACCTTCAATATCCTGGGAGGTAATTTCTACATCCCCACTCTCTAATGTAAGGAAATTCCCATTAATTTCAACCTGAATTTCACCATCACGCTCAATTTTCTGAATGTCTTCTGCGGAAAAATTATTGATCTTTCCCGCTATAAGCTTCATATCCTTGCCAAATCGAGGTCCCAAAACCTTAAAGTTCGGCTTAATTTGTTTTACAAGAATTCCTGAAGCATCATCAATAAGCTCAAGTTCCTTTACATTTACCTCAGATTTTATTAGATCGGCTACTGCGGCGATCTCTTTTCTCTGTTGTTCATCAAGAACAGGGATCATCACTCTCTGTAAAGGCTGTCTCACCTTGATCATTTCCTTTTTTCTAAGGGAAAGGACCAGGGAAGACACTGTTTGCGCCTTCTGCATTTGTCGCTCCAGCTCCTTGTCTACAAAACGTTGATCTGCCTTTGGAAAGTATGCCAGGTGTACCGACTCAAAATCTTCTTTTTGAGTAGCCTTTTCAAGATCCCTGTACAACCTGTCCATAAAGAACGGTGCAACGGGCGCCCCTAGTTTAGCAACGGTTTCAAGACACGTATAAAGGGTTTGATATGCAGAGATCTTATCTGTACCGTATTCACCTTTCCAGAACCTTCTGCGGCAAAGCCTCACATACCAGTTGCTCAGGTTTTCCTGTACGAATTCAGAAATTGCCCTCGTAGCTTTGGTAGGTTCATAATCTGCATAGAATGCATCTACCTTTTCTATTAAAGTATGTAATTCTGAAAGTATCCAACGATCTATTTCAGGTCTTTCCTCAAGCGGCACATCGGCTTCAGAATATGTGAAGTTGTCAAGATTGGCATAGAGAGAAAAGAAAGAATAGGTATTATAAAGGGTGCCGAAAAATTTGCGGCGGACTTCTGAAATTCCTTCTATGTCAAATTTGAGATTGTCCCACGGATTTGCATTGGAGATCATATACCAACGTGTGGCATCGGGTCCAAAGGCAGCCAGGGTTTCAAAAGGATCTACCGCATTTCCAAGACGCTTGGACATTTTTTGTCCTTTCTTGTCAAGCACGAGCCCGTTAGAAACAACATTTTTATATGCAACATCATCAAAGGTCATTGTCGCAATGGCGTGCAGGGTATAGAACCATCCTCTCGTCTGGTCAACACCCTCGGCTATGAAATCGGCTTTTCGCCAGGTCTTTTCTACTTTTTCGGCATTTTCAAAAGGATAATGCCATTGAGAATAAGGCATGGAACCTGAATCAAACCAAACATCAATAAGATCGGCTTCACGTTTCATAGGCTTTCCTGAAGCCGAAACCAACACGATCTCATCAACCACATTTTTATGCAAGTCTACCTTATCATAGTTTTCATCACTGAAGTTCCCGGGTTCAAAATCGGCAAAAAGATCAGCCTTCAGGAAGCCTGCTTCCACAGACTTTTTCATTTCTTCCTTCAGCTCTTCTATAGAACCAATGATCTTTTCTTCCTTCCCATCATCGGTCCTCCAGATTGGCAGCGGAATTCCCCAATATCTCGACCTTGAAAGGTTCCAGTCATTGGCGTTAGCAAGCCAGTTACCAAAACGACCTTCCCCGGTAGATTTTGGTTTCCAGTTGATTTGCTGGTTCAGTTCATACATTCGGTCCTTAAAGTCTGTTACTTTGATGAACCAGGAATCTAAAGGATAATATAATATTGGTTTGTCTGTTCTCCAGCAGTTTGGATAGCTGTGGACGTATTTCTCAACTTTAAATGCTCTGTTTTCCTCCTTCAGTTTTATCGCCAGCTCTACATCTACAGATTTTTCGGGAGCTTCCCCGTCATCATAGTATTCGTTCTTGACGTATTTGCCACCATACTCACCCAACTCCGGCCTGAATTTCCCTTGCAAATCCACTAGCGGCACAAGGTTTCCATTCTCATCTTTTACCAGCAGCGGTGGCACTTCGGGTTTTGCTTGTTTTGCAACCATCGCATCATCTGCACCAAAAGTTGGAGAGGTATGAACAATTCCGGTACCGTCTTCTGTGGTAACGAAATCTCCAAGGATCACTCTAAAAGCATTTTCGGGATGTTCATAAGGCTGCGCATAAGGCAGGAGCTGCTCATATTTAACATTCTCGAGTTCTTTTCCGCGGAAAGACTCACCTATCAAAAATGGTATTTTTTTGTCTTCTTTTTTATAAGCTCTTAAAGCCTCTTCAGAATCTACTTTTTGAAACTTCTTGTCGAACTGCTTTTCGGCAAGGTCTTTTGCCACCACAACAGTGATAGGCTCAAAAGTGTATTGATTATAAGTCTTTACAGTGACATATTCGATCTTTGGTCCTACAGTAAGTGCAGTATTAGAAGGAAGCGTCCAGGGAGTTGTTGTCCAGGCAATGAAAAATATTTCTCCTTCAATTTCAGAAAGCATTGCCGGAAGCGTCTCCTTTTTCGCTTTGAACATGGCCGTAACTGTGGTATCGGTCACATCCTGGTAAGTTCCCGGTTGATTTAGCTCATGGGAACTAAGACCGGTTCCTGCTTTTGGCGAATAGGGTTGTATCGTATAGCCTTTGTAAATAAGGCCTTTTTTGTAGATCTGGGAAAGCAGCCACCAAACTGTTTCCATGTATTTGGATTTGTAAGTGATATATGGATCATCCATATCCACCCAGTAACCCATTTTTTCAGTAAGGTCGTTCCAAACATCGGTATAACGCATCACGGCATTCTTACATGCCTCGTTATACTCCTCTACACTTATCTTTTTCCCAATATCTTCTTTGGTGATGCCCAGTTCTTTTTCAACTCCCAGCTCGATTGGCAATCCATGGGTGTCCCAGCCCGCTTTACGCTTTACCTGGAAACCCTTCTGGGTCTTGAACCTACAGAAAATATCTTTAATGGCGCGTGCCATGACGTGGTGTATTCCGGGAAGTCCGTTTGCAGATGGTGGACCTTCAAAAAAGACAAAAGGCTCCTTTCCATCCCTGGAGGTAACACTCTTCTCAAAAACATCATTTTCCTTCCAAAAATGCAGAATTTCTTCAGCCACTTTTGGGAGGTCAAGTCCTTTATATTCAGGGAACTTTGCGCTCATCATTTTGTTCTTTCAAAATAGTTGCGCGAAAATAACGATTTTAAATAAATCCTAAGGTTTAAAAAGCGAAAACCTGAATACCAGCTGATGGTTATCAACCATAACAGCTCAAATTCCTGAAGTTTTAACTAAAAAGAGTACTGCAACGCCAAAATTAGATTACGTCCCGCTGCAGCAACACCCGAGGAGTAGGTGCGGTACCTTTGATCGGTGATATTTTCAAGACTGGCCGTCACAATCCACATTTTACCAAGTTGATATTGAGAACTGAAGTTAAGCGTATACCACTCTGGAGCATATGGATCTCCGTTCTCATTCAGAGCGTAGAGATACGCCTTGTCTCTTTCTGAAGGTGCCAGCTCTTCGGCACTTATTTCTCCGTTGTACTCAGTGAAAAGATCGAATCTAAAGTTATTATTTTCCCAGACCAGGTGGACATTTCCAAAAAATGGTGCAGCATGACGCAAAGGAGCTGTCGTACCATCATCCTGCTCTTCTTCCCCTTCTGTAACACTTATTTGTGTGGTCAATTTCAGTTTTTCTGAAAACCTGATCTTTGCCCCGGTCTCAAAGCCATACACGCGAGCCCGTGCTGAATTCTGGATAGCCTGCACCCTGCTCGGTTCTCCACGGTAAATAATGGTTGTCTCCCCGTTGAGATCAAAATCCCTGCGCACTAAAGCATCTTCTAGAAGCGTGTAATAACCCGCAAGATCCACCTGCACAACCCGATCAAAATTAAGCCGAAGCCCAAGTTCTGCATTATATGCTTTTTCGGGTTCAAGATTAGGATTGGGAACGACCACCAGGCCGGGCGCCGAATCAAATATCTTACCTACGTCATCTATGTTAGGGGCTCTAAAGGCGGTAGAAAAATTTAGTTGCCAGCCTAAAATGTCATTTGGCTGCCAGTTTAATCCGGCACTTCCTGTTAGGGCACCTGTTCGCAGATTAGCATCTGAAAAAGGGAAATCATAGGTATCTTCATCAAACGTGGCATCCAGCAAAATATAATTATACCTGGCGCCAGTTTGCAGCGTAAGTTCAGGGTTTAATTCCCACTGAAAATTGCTGTACGCAGCCAAAGATTCCCACGAAGAATTATCGGGATACCTGGAAGCGCCGGGATTCGTCTCACCCGTTACAATATTTTGTTCACTTCCGGCTGAATTAACCCGGTTAAAAACGTATTCTCCTCCATAAAAAAGGCTGCTTTTCCTGAATTTTTTCTCAAAATCCAGGTTCAAAGAATAGGCATTTACCTTTTCCCTGGTATGAAAAAGCACCTCCTCACCGTATCCTCTGTCATTCCGGCTTTCTTCAAAATACTGGTATGCGGCTGTAAATTTTGCCTCATCATAGAACCTTCCATTCCCTACTTTATCCAGCTGCAAATTTGTTTGCAGCCACTCCTGCGGCCCGTAATACCATTCAGCGGCACGTAAAACTCCATCGCGTTTGCGGTAAAGCCGGTCATAACGTGGAAAATTGGAAGTTGTTGAATAAATAATTCCGAGGGAAAAGTCGTATTCCTCTGTAGGTTTAAATCTTATTTTTTGAAGCAGGTTGAGCTGCTCATATCCCGTAGGTTTTTGAACTTTTGGATCCTTATTCTCAACCATAAAGTCACGGCCATCCCTTCGCACGGCATAATCTGGCCGCAAATATTCTTCGGGACCATGGCTACCCATGCGCATATGTCCAAAATCTGAATAGGAAGCACTGGTCAAAAAAGACCATTCCCTGCGCCCATAAGAAATATCTAAATGGCCCGATTTTTCTTCATTGGCGGTGGCATAACGAGTATAAGCCCTTCCGGAAAAATTGCCGCCCTTTGCTACCGAAAAGGCCGGAGTAAGTGTAAAAAAATTAATGACACCCCCAATTGCGTCACTCCCAAAAATAATTGACCCGGGGCCTAAAACCACTTCGGTCCGCTCCACCGAAAGTGGATCGACGGAAATCACATTCTGAACATTTCCTCCACGAAAAATGGCGGTATTCATACGAACCCCGTCCACAGTGATCAATAACCTGTTGGTGGCAAAACCTCTAATCATGGGGCTTCCACCACCCAGCTGACTTTTCTGAATATAAACCTGGCCCGTACTCTCCAGCAAATCGGCCGAAGTTTGAGGTGCCGAGGTTAATATATCTTTCTGATTAATGGTCACTACCTTTTGTGGAACAAGATTTCTCTCCTGCTCAAATTTTGAAACTGAAAGCACTACTTCATCGAGTTCATTTTTGGTGGGCTCCAGGTAGACTTTGCTACCCCGATCGAGAATCTGTTTTTTGGTGGCATGAAATTCTGCGTGAGAAACATGTCTGAAGAAAATTATTTCACCCGATGAAAAAACAGAAAGATTCGCTTCTCCGTCAAAACCTGTGAGCAGGCTCTTGGATTTATCTTTATTAAAAACAGCAACATTAAAAATAGGTTGCCCGCTTTCCCTGTCAAGAACGACAATCTCCTGGGCCGAAGAAATAGCAAAGAACAGGAACAGGAGAAGACTTAAAAACAGCCGCATTAATTGTAAATTTCGTTCAGGACCGCAAGAGATTTGGGCTTATGAAAACCCTGAAGATGAATTTCATAATATTTCAGGATCATAAGCAAAAATCCGGAGCGTGTCGTCTGGTTTAATTTGATAGCAGCAAGTTCATCAAAGTCTGTGCCCAATAGCCGCTGTAAAAGCACAACATTCTCATCATTTATGCAGTCGGGGTTGGTCTCCACATCCTGAAAAGTCCCGTCTACAAGGTTAAAAACAGGCGCATCTTCCTGAGAATCATCGGGATAGAATCCAAGGTAACGGGTAAGCTTCAGCAGGAAAAGCAAGTGAAAATTCACGGTTTTTTCATGAGTATCAAACCATTCCAGGCTTGCCTCCACATAATCGTAAAGGGATGGATTTGCTTCCTCTTCTTTTACAGCATTCCGCAGTACTTCAGAAAGGAACATTACTACAGTAGATTTCACAACATTGGTGTGCAGGCTTTGGTATACAATTCCCAGTTTTGCCTCTTTCATGTACTCCAGGGCACCTTTGTCTTTATGACTGGCCACAATCTCCAGCTGCGTTAACGGCTGGAAAAGCGAGGCTTTAATTTTACCTTTTTTAGACTTTAATACACCCCGAAGAAGATAAGTTTTTAATCCGCTTTTTTGGGTGAAGCACTTGACAATAAGATCGGCTTCCCCATATTTTAAAGCACTAAAGACTATACCTTTTGTAGTGATCAACATCTAATGAAATTGTTTTTTATGCTGAAAAAAATCCTTCAAAAAAGACATTTTTTGAGCAATAAGATTTCTGATGTACAATCTTCCAAAAAAGGCATTTTAATTAAGTATTTTTCCGAGACCGGTTTGAGCATTGTTTCTATATTGTTAGCAACAGGCATTATTCTTTTAAAATGGTTTCAATTTCTCCTTGCAATGGGATTTCCGTATGGATAATATCGAGCATCATTAATTTCATAAACTCTTTTTTCTCTTTTCCGGTTTCCTTAGTATTTGAATAAAGAAAATCTGCTAATTTTTCGGTTTTCATTTTCAAGATTTCCTTCTGCTCCTCGATATTTGCTAAAGTGGATACCTTGTTATATTCCATCAATTCGATCTTTGAATTAGAAATGGCTTTCCAGGAGTTTATTTTTATTGTGGGTATATCAATTCCTCCAGCTTTCAGCGTTATATCAAGTAATGATATTTTATCATTCTCTAAATAAAGATTCAGGGTATCAAGAAATGATTTTTGAACCTTAATGTTATCCATAATTTCTTTATTAGTTTCGGTAAGCTCTTTATCAATTGATGTGGATATTTGATTAATATATCTATTGTCTTTTCTGTTCTCATTCCAGTTATTGATGTAAAGCGCAATTAAAATTCCGAACACTATGGGAACTATTTCTTTAATAAAAGCTTTGAAATATTTTTTCATATAAAATTAAAGTAAAAGAAGGTTGTTTTGCTTCTTTCTAAGGTCTCGAATTGCGCAAGTAGCGGCTTGGTGACTCAAATTTTTTCTTTAAAGACTGCTTTTTATTGGTAGTCAAAAATGCCATTTTTGACAGGTATTCCGCAATTTGTGTTATTCATTGCTGTAAACTGGGCTTTCTCCCCTGTTTCATTTTTAGAGGCGCTTAGTCAATCCGGTTAAATAGTTATTCCATTTATATTTTCCTTTTTTACCATGTTCAGGAGTTATTTAAAGTCCTAAAAGTCGGTTGTAAGAGAATTAAAAACAAAATTCTACAATAGTAAAAGGTAAATTACAGCCCAAATAACAGTAAAGAATGATCCTACAAAAAATGTTTCTTTTATTTGTTTTTTATCCTTTTTGGTAATCAACATATAAGCAAGGATAACAATCCAAAGTATTATCAAAATGATTCCTGATCTGGCCATAAGTTTGGGCTAATTATATTCTTTTATAGAATAAACCAATATCAAAGGTGCTGAAAGCGATGCTAAAATATAGAAGTAGGAGGCAATTTTAAAAAATAAAGTTAGTCTTGGTTTTTTTCTGAGCACAATATCAGTTCTATTCCTGATTTCGTACATATAAAAATTTAACAATATCATTCCTACCTCAAGACCTAAGAAAATTTCACGTAGAGGTAGTTTTAACCTCAAAATATGAAAGATTAGAATGAAAAGAAAAAAAAGGTTTACAGCTTGTGCAGTAGAAAGCACTAAAAGAGGAAAATAAAGAGATGTAACTCTACTCTTTTTAAAATCATAACAATAAAGAAAAAGCTTGTCGTAAAAATTAAGTAATTGATTCATTTAAGGAGTCTTTATTGTTTGTTGCCAATGTATTATTTTTTTGCCTTGTTTACAACGAAGCAATAAATGTAAGCCAAAAATAGAAAAAGCCGCAAACGCGGCTTTTTCAGAAAATATTTCAGCAGAAGTTTAAACTACTCCCTGTGCTAACATTGCATCGGCAACTTTTACGAAACCTGCGATGTTGGCTCCTTTTACGTAATCTATATAATCACCTTCAGTTCCATATTTCACACACTGGGCGTGAATATCGTTCATGATCTGCTTCAGCTTGGCGTCCACTTCTTCAGAAGTCCAGTTGTATCTCATTGAGTTTTGAGACATTTCAAGACCTGAAGTCGCAACTCCACCGGCATTTGATGCTTTCCCCGGAGAGAAAAGGATCTTGGCTTCCTGGAAAACTGCAATAGCTTCGGATGTACATGGCATGTTCGCACCTTCACCAACAACTTTACAGCCGTTATTCACAAGGGTTTTTGCATCATCTTCAAGCAATTCGTTTTGGGTCGCACATGGAAGAGCAATATCACACTTCACATCCCATGGCGTTTTTCCTTCAAAGTATTTTGCTTCTGGATATTCATCAAGATATTCCTTGATTCTTCCTCTTTTCACATTCTTAAGATCCATGATGAAAGAAAGTTTTCCTGCATCTATACCTGTTTCGTCATAGATATATCCTGAAGAATCACTCATGGTAACTACTTTCCCACCCAGCTGGGTAGCTTTTTCGGCTGCATACTGGGCCACGTTACCCGATCCTGAAACTACTATGATTTTTCCTTTTATAGAATCTCCTTTGGTCTTCAACATGTTCTCGGTAAAATACACATTACCGTAACCTGTAGCTTCGGGACGAATTAAAGATCCACCATAAGAAAGACCTTTTCCGGTAAGGATCCCGGTAAATTCATTCTGAAGTCTTTTGTACTGTCCAAACATGAATCCTACTTCTCTTGCTCCAACCCCAATATCTCCCGCAGGAACATCTGTATTGGCACCAATGTGACGCTGCAGCTCGGTCATAAAGCTTTGACAGAACTTCATCACCTCATTGTCTGATTTTCCTTTTGGATCAAAATCTGATCCTCCTTTTCCACCGCCCATAGGAAGGGTAGTAAGGCTGTTTTTAAATACCTGCTCAAAAGCAAGGAATTTTAAAATAGAAAGGTTTACTGAAGGGTGAAAACGCAAACCACCTTTGTAAGGTCCAATTGCAGAATTCATTTGAATCCTAAAACCGCGATTCACCTGAACTTCGCCGCTGTCATTGATCCATGGCACACGAAACATGATCACACGCTCGGGCTCCACCATACGCTCCAGCAACTTCTTATTTTGATATTTTTTATTTTTTTCAATGAATGGGATAACAGTTTCAGCAACTTCATGAACCGCCTGTAAAAACTCTGGTTCATTGGTGTTACGTTTTGAAACGCTATCTAAAAATTCTTGTACATTTTTTTCCATGGTTTTGGCTAAATTTTATTAACGAAAACGTTTTATACGATTCGGTGCAAATATACATTATCTGCAAAATTTAGCCTTAAAATATTTGTTATTCCTTTTATAATTAATCATTTTCTGAAAGGCCCATAATTCCCCGTTTCTTTAGGATGTTTTTATATATTTGCTAAGATACGAGATTCTCATATGGCCAACATTTTCAAAACTTTAATGCTGAGTTACCTGCTTTTTTTCTTCGGAAAAATTGACTCTCACGCACAGGTTGGAATGGTGGGCCAGGAAATAGGAATAGTTGCCGGCCCGGTAGCCTATTTCACAGACTATGGCTTGCGCTGGAATCTAGAAACAAATTCTTCTAATGTTGGCCTGGGGGTTGGGTTGGTCTATTATCTCAATTTTGCCTACAAAGCAGATTGTGACTGCTATGCCCGGTATAGTTATTTTAACGATCATTTTAGAGTTAGGGCAGAGCTGGATTACCACGAAGGACAATTGAACCATTTTGGAGCAATAGCGCAAAAGAAAACTACCGGAGGGGAGCAGCTTCGTAGCATGATAGGACAGGCAAAGGTATATGAGATTGGGGCGCATTTAGAATACTATCCTTTGAGCATAAGAGATTACACTGCGTTTGCATATCCTATCGCCCCATACGTTAGCCTTGGGTTTAATTTTGTTGGTTATGATCCTAATACTTATTCCACCCTTGGACCTTTAGAAGATCATACCTTCCATACTTTTGTAGGTTATGTAGACCAGGAAGCCGGTTCCACATGGTCTGTGGTGGCAGGTGCGGGAATGCGTTACAAGCTGGATGTGAGCAGTGATCTTGTGATGAACATGCAGTGGAGGTACTACAATACAGACTGGATTGACGGGCTGGATCATGATAATCCGCAGAACAAGTTTAATGATATGATGTTCTGGCTAAACTTTGGGTACATCTACTATCTGAATTTCTAAATCTTTGTTGTCTGGGGAAAGAACCAAGATCGCTGCGCTTCTAGAATCAGGAACCAAGACTTGTTCTCAGGTATTTGACTCTTAACCGTACACAACTCCTCTATATAATAAAAAAGGGATAAATCGGCAAACCACCCCCTTATAGCTCGAGAAACAACTTCAACCTCGTTGTTTTCGTGGCTTTTCCAGATTTCAAATTATTTTTATCGGACAATGTTTCTAAATTAAACGGTAGTTGGTAGACTTGAGTCGGCAGACTTTAGACTGGAGATGAAATTGTAAAGGCCCTGAAATATCTTCCAAAGCACCTTCTAAAACCCCATTTTTGAATACCTAGCCCAGAGCTTGTTTCAGGTCATTGAGGAGATCCTCCTCATCTTCGATCCCCACACTTAGCCTGATCAAAGAATCTACAATTCCTATTTTGATTCTTTCTTCCTTCGGAATTGAGGCGTGTGTCATACTCGCAGGATGACCTGCCAAAGATTCCACTCCTCCCAAAGATTCGGCAAGCGTAAATACCTTTAGTTTTTCTACAAAAGAAGCCGCACTTTCCAAAGTTCCTTCAGCAGTGGTAAATGACACCATTCCACCGAAGCCGCTCATTTGCTTTTTCGCAATGTCGTGATTGGGATGATCTTCAAAACCCGGCCAGTACACCTTATCAACTTTTGGATGGCCCTTAAGGAATCTGGCTACTGCTTCGCCATTTTCGCAATGCCGTTGCATGCGCAGATGCAGGGTTTTTATTCCCCTTAAAACCAGGAAACAGTCCTGAGGTCCTGGAATTGCACCACTGGCCTTTTGTATGAAGTAAAGTCTTTCCGCCAGTTTCTGGTCATTAACTACCAGGCTTCCCATCACTACATCACTATGACCTCCAAGATATTTTGTAGCACTGTGCATCACAATATCTGCCCCTAATTCTAGTGGCCGTTGCAGGTAAGCAGTAGCAAAAGTATTATCTACTGCAAGCAACAGGTTGTATTTTTTCGCAACACGAGACATAGCTTCGATGTCGATAATATTCATCATTGGATTGGTTGGCGTTTCCACCCAGATCATCTTTGTATTCTCATTTATATACTGCTCCACCTCCCCTGCATTCTCCATGCTCACAAATTGAAACTTAATTCCAAAATCTTCGTATATCTTCGTGAACAACCTGTAGGAACCTCCATAAAGATCATTGGTAGAAATGATCTCATCGCCACTTTTGAATAATTTGAGCACCGCATCAATGGCCGCAAGCCCAGACCCAAAAGCAAGCCCGAATTTTCCATTCTCGATACTGGCGAGGGATCTTTCTAAAGCAGCCCGGGTAGGATTTCCGCTTCGGGAATATTCGAATCCTTTGTGCCCGCCTGGAGTAGATTGTTTATATGTACTGGTTTGATATATTGGAGGCATTACAGATCCAAAAGCAGGATCGGTATCATGCTGGCCACCATGAATGGTCTTCGTATTGAACTTCATTTTTTAGACTTTATTTAAGATATAAATGTAACATTCGATTTTGGGCTTTCCCAAAATAGCCCGTACCTTTCAGATCAGTTTAACAGTAACCATTTATGTCCCGCAAAGTTTTATGTCTGTTGTTGCTCGTGATCGTTTTTTCAAGCTGCAAAAAAGACAAAGAAGAAGAAAAAAAAGAAGAAACACCGGTATCACTGAGATTTGAAAAAGAGAGCCTGGTAAAAAAAGCGGGAGAAAATTGTGACACGGCCGATTATGATTGTTCCATTATCGCACTTGATGTTGTAAGGGCTGCGGGTGCTTCGGAAGTTTCTAAAAAGATCAATCGCAACCTTGATGAACATATCATAAGACTCATCTCAACCCAGGAAAACCCAGCAATCTTGACGCTCGAAGAACTTTCAGAAAAGTTCCTTGCTGATTACCGCGAGGCAGCCGAAAATTTTTCTGAAGAACCACCATGGGAGGCTTACGTGGATGAAAAAGTATACCTGCTTAGTGACAGCTTGGTTTCTTTTGGGATAACAACCGAAATCTTTAGCGGAGGAGCCCATGGATATAAAACCCTTACTTTTCTTAATTTCGATCCCACCAGCGGAAAAATTCTCTCCAAACAAGACATTTTTGAAAAGGATTTCATCTCTTTTGTAGAAGAAAAATTCCGGAAGGAGCAAGGAATACCCGAGGATGAGAACATTAACAGCACCGGCTTCTGGTTTAAAAATGAGACCTTCAACCTTCCCGAGAACATTGGGTTTTCAAATGATAAAGTAGTATTGGTCTACAACTCCTACGAGATCGCTCCCTATGCAGCCGGAGATATTGTAATGGAAATTCCGCTTGAGGAAGTGCGGCCTTTCATAAGGATTGAATAATTTTACCCAATGAAAAAGATCTACTATCTCTCCACCTGTGATACCTGCAAAAGGATCCTGAAAGAACTCGATCCCCCTGCATCTTTTGAAATGCAGGATATAAAGGAAGAACCCATTACTGAGGAACAGCTACAGGAGCTAAAGCACAAAGCCGGAACTTATGAAGCACTCTTCAGCAAAAGAGCCAGGCTATATAAAGAGGGGGATCTAAAGAACAAGCAGCTTTCTGAAGATGATTATAAAAACCTGCTTTTAGAACATTATACTTTCCTAAAACGTCCCGTGATCGTGGACGGCCAGAAGATCTTTATCGGCAATTCCAAAAAGGAAGTAGCTGCCGCAAAAGCTGCACTAAGTGAATAAGAGGCTGCCGGCAATTCTTGCAGCCATTGGTGCGGGTACAATCTACGGGATCAACCATACGGTTGCAAAAGGTTTGATGCCTATTTATATTCAACCTTTTGGTTTTATCCTGCTAAGAGTGACCGGGGCAGCGATCCTATTCTGGCTCATAAGCTTTATGGGACCAAAGGAAAAGGTCGCCACCAGTGACTGGCCGCGGCTGTTTGGCTGCGCAGTACTGGGAATGTGTATTAATATGCTGTTTTTCTTCAAAGGCCTAAACCTTACTACCCCCATTAACAGCTCGGTGATCACAACTATAACCCCAATTATTGTCCTTGTTCTAGCCGCACTCCTTATTAAAGAAAGGATCACCTTACTCAAAATCTTAGGTATATTAACAGGACTGGCGGGAGCTCTTGGCCTTATTTTGTTCAGCAGCAGCCAGGTACAGAATGCTCCGAACATTCCGCTGGGAAATCTTCTGGTGCTGGTAAACGCCACTTCTTATGGACTATACCTTATTCTCGTAAAACCACTTACTGCCAAATACCACCCTTTCACTTTAATGAAATGGCTTTTTTTAATGGCAGTTTTTATAAACTTACCCTTTACCCTTCAGGAATTCACAGAAGTCGACTGGACCAACCTGCCCAAAGAGGCCATTTTGGGAATGAGCTTCGTTGTTTTTGGAACAACCTTTCTCACTTACCTGTTGAATGTATATGCATTAAAACAGCTGAGCGCCTCGACAATTAGTGCATTTGTTTACCTACAACCCTTAATAGCAATTGTATATGCGGTCTCCACGGGAGCCGATTCTCTCAACATGTTAAAAATTGTTGCTGCTCTCCTTGTTTTCTCCGGAGTTTACATGGTAACCCGAAAACCTAAGCCTGTAGCATAGCAGGATCAAGATCTTTAGGTTTTTTGCCGTATCTCCTGGTGTCCTCTTTGGTTAGCACCTTGAAATCTTCGGTGTGATCAAGATGATCAAGACTGTCAAAAAGATCTTTTGGAAGACCGGTAAGTTTTCTTTCTTTAAGGTCGATCCACCCGCCCATCATTTCACAACTTGCAAAATTACGACCCTTGTGGTCATAGAAATCATGAACAAACTCGAAGTACATTCCGTCTTCAGAAAGACCTCTTAGTTTTAAAGTCACTGTCACTGGTTTGCCCGCAAAAACTTCTTTAAAATAGGAAATATGTTCATAAAAAACCACGGGACCAAGGTTATGCTGCGCCATTTCTTTATGGCCAAAACCATTCTCCATTAAAAAACTCATCCTGGTGTGGCTCATAAAATTTATATACGCAGTATTGGCCAAATGCCTGTTGGCATCAATATCACTCCACCTTATCTCAAATTTCTTTTTGTACATATTCAAATTTTGAGATAAAATTACAAATTTATATTATGCATGCATAATGAATTTTCTTTCATTTACCGTTCTAAACTTTAGGTGAGCACCATGCCCTTAGTAAAAAGCACATACGATCCACCGGTGATCTTCCGGAATTATCACATCTCCACGGTGTATTCGGCGATGGTCAGACGGGCGCCTGTTCAACAAAAGCGAGAGCGAATGGACCTTCAGGATGGAGATTTTATGGATCTGGACTGGAGTTTTTCCAGAGAAAAGACCAACAAGGTCCTGGTGGTGATCCACGGATTGGAAGGAAGTGCCAAGCGGCCTTATGTTACCGGGCTCGCCAAATACTTCACGCAGCACGGCTGGGATGTGGCCGCAGTGAACTTGCGTGGCTGCAGCGGAGAGATGAACCGCCGCTTTAGATCTTACCACGCCGGCGCTACAGATGATTTGCAGGAGGTGGTAGACTTTATTCTGAAAAAGAACAAATACACAGAGATCGCTTTTAACGGCTTCAGCCTTGGTGCTAATCTCATGCTGAAGTACCTGGGTGAAAACAGGGAAATTCCGAAGGAAATAAAGGCAGCCGTTATGGTTTCGGCTCCCTGTGATCTTCACGGAAGCCTTAAACAACTACAGAAGCGGGAAAATTTCCTGTACGCAAAACGTTTCAGGATGAAGCTGCGCGAACACCTGCTTTTGCGAGCAAAAAACTTTCCCGATCAATTAACAAAGGAAGAGATCGAAGCCTGTGACAGCCTATTTGACATTGACAACCTTTACACCAGCAGGGCACATGATTTTGAAGATGCGCTGGATTACTACAATAGGAACAGTTCCCGCCAGTTTCTGGAAAATATAAAGATCCCGACTCTAATAATCAATGCAAAAAATGACGGCTTTCTTTCTCCCGGCTGTTATCCAGCTGATATTGCCGAAAAAAGCAAACATTTATTCCTGGAAACACCAGAATATGGCGGGCATGTGGGATTTATACAGAATAGGCACTCCACCTACAATGAAGAAAGAGCACTCGAATTCATTGAGGCTCAACTACAAACCTTTCAAAAAAGCTAAATACAGGTTAAAATTTTTCGCTATTGCTACCGGAGTACCCGAAAAATTTAAATTAGTAGAAAAAGAAGTATGTACCTGAAACCCGACAAAGGTTACGTTGCCAAGGTGCGGTCCGCTGGCTTTTTTACTAAGGGGTTGGTCTATGTGCTCATCGGCACGCTTACCTTTCTTGCAGCCTTTAATCAAGGTGGAGACATTAGCAGCACAGATGGCGCGGTGAAGTACCTACTTACCCTTCCTCTTGGCAAATTTTTGGGTGCTGTGGTAGCCCTTGGTCTGGTGGCCTACTCCTTATGGAGATTTTACCAGGCACTGTTCCTACCCGGTACCTATATTGATGATAAAAGCATGAAAAGTGGCTTTAAAAGATTCAGATTTTTCTATTCGGGGGTCTTTTATGGATTTATTGCATATTCTTTTTTGAAGCCCCTCTTAAGGAGCTTTTCAAATACAACCAAAGGAAATTCTGGGGAAAACTTAGAACAAAAAGCGGCACTCTGGGAATTGCTATCCACAGACTGGGGGAAGCTGGTCATATGGATCGTCGCTGCGGTTGTGGCAGGACAGGCGCTGTGGCAGTTCAAAATTGCCAGAGATGGAAAGTTTATGAAGAAGATGGACAAATATCCAGATTTGAAACATGAATATACCTTCATTCGGCGTTCCGGGAAATTTGGATATATCGCCCGCGGAGTAGTCTTCGGGATCATCTCATTTTTCCTGGTGAAAGTCATTCTGCAACACAATGCAAGTATTTATAAAGGGACAGAGGGAGCCCTTCAATATCTGCTTTCGTTCTCTTATGGTTCTCTTCTTTTGGGAGCAACCGCTTTAGGGTTAATTGGGTATGGAATATTTCATATTATGGTGGCCCGGCACGCAAATCTCACCACCCTTCAGTAAAAAAATGATAACCCAGTGCTTTCTCCTTAACTGTACAAAGGAGTCATAGCGCTTTGTCCTGCTGCATAATTCCTTATCTTTGTGCAACATTAAAAATTCAGCATGATTCAGTCAATGACCGGTTTTGGAAAGAGCGTACTCCAGCTACCTTCTAAAAAAATAACCGTAGAAATAAAATCCCTTAACAGCAAAAACCTTGATCTTAATGCACGACTTCCTTCCCAGTACAGGGAGAAGGAACTGCAGCTGCGAAACAAGATCTCCCGGGATCTTACCCGAGGCAAAGTCGATTTTTCGGTTTATGTAGAAGTGACGGGAGAAGAGACCACCTCGGCCGTGAATTCGGCAGCGGTCAAGAAATACATGGCACAGCTACGGGAGATTCATCCTGCAAGTGATGTTGATCTACTGCAGATGGCGGTGCGCATGCCCGATGCCTTTAAGACTGAAAGAGAAGAAATTGATGCAGATGAATTCAAGGCTATTGAAGAAGCTGTTGATGAAGCTTTGAGAGAGATCAACGATTTTCGATCTGCTGAAGGAAAAGCCCTTGAAGATGAGCTGGAGCAAAGAGCCGGAAATATCCAGGAATTGCTAAAGCAGGTGATCGCAATGGATCCTGAAAGAATTGCAGGAGTAAGGGAGCGTCTTCAAAAAGGAGTAGCAGAACTTAAAGAAAATGTTGATCAAAACCGCTTTGAGCAGGAATTGATCTTCTACATTGAAAAATTCGATATCACTGAAGAGAAAGTACGACTGGAAAACCATATGGATTACTTCCTGAAGACCCTGAAATCTTCAGATTCCAACGGGAAAAAACTCGCTTTTATTTCCCAGGAAATGGGCCGAGAGATCAACACCATTGGCAGCAAGTCAAATTACGCTCCCATGCAGCAACTTGTGGTGCAAATGAAGGATGAGCTGGAAAAGATCAAGGAACAACTTTTAAACGTACTCTAATGGCAGACGGGAAACTTATTGTTTTTTCGGCACCATCGGGATCTGGGAAAACCACCATTGTAAAATATCTGCTTGCCCAGGAAGAGCTGGGGCTTGAATTCTCAATTTCGGCCACTTCAAGAGAACCCAGAGGTACAGAAATACATGGAAAAGATTACTACTTTTTAAGTCTTAGAGAGTTTAAGGATAAGATCAAGAATGATGAATTTCTCGAATGGGAAGAAGTCTACCGTGACAACTTCTACGGAACTTTAAAAAGCGAAGTAGAAAGAATCTGGTCACATGGTAAAAATGTCATTTTTGACATCGATGTTGTTGGCGGGCTTGACATTAAAAATATTTTTCCAAAAAAAACCCTGGCAGTATTCGTAAAACCGCCTAGCATTGAAGAATTAAAGATCCGTTTAAAGAAACGGGAAACCGAATCTATGGACAAGATCAATATGAGGGTTGCAAAAGCTTCTATTGAACTGGCTACGGCTCCACAATTCGATCATATTATAGTAAATAATGATCTCAATACCGCTCTTGAAGAAGCCTACACTTTGGTTTCAGACTTTGTTGGAGCTACTAAAGTTTCAAAAAGGTGAAAAAAAGAGTCGGACTTTTTTTTGGCACTTTTAACCCGGTACATGTTGGGCATCTTATCCTGGCAAACCATCTACTACAGTACACAGATCTCACCGAGGTATGGATGGTAGTGACGCCTCACAATCCTTTTAAGAAGAAAAGCAGTCTTTTAAATAACCACCACAGGTTTGAAATGGTGTGGCAGCTTTGTGACGAATACCCCGGGATTAAACCCAGTGATATTGAATTTAACCTTCCGCAGCCTAACTACACAGTTTATACCCTTGCGCACCTGGAAGAGAAATATCCCGATTATGAATTCGTGCTTATTATGGGAGAGGACAATCTCAAGAGTTTCCCCAAGTGGAAAAATTATGAGGTAATCCTGGAGAGACACGATATTGTAGTGTATCCTCGATATTCTAAAGGAAAAAATCATCCCGATCTACTGGACCACCCAAGGATCACCCTTACCGATGCTCCAAGGGTAGAAATATCTTCAACATTTATAAGAAAAGCGATAAAAGAGGGAAAAGATGTGCGGCCATTGCTACCCCCAAAGGTCTGGAAATATATAGATGATATGAATTTTTACAGATAAAAAAATTGCCCCCGGAGATTGAGATTCCGGAGGCAACTTTTCACTAACTAACCAACCAAAAAAGATTAAACTCTTATAAAAAATAATCTTTCTTACCTTATAACGTCATCTGCCCGGCAAATAGTACCTGATGGCGAGGTTCAAAATGTTAAAGTTTTAAAGGAATCAGGCATCTTTTTAGAATTTTCTTTGCTGCGGCAGTTCTTTACAACCCCTTTATTTTCCTTACTTTTGGAGGCATAATTGACTTTTTATGGAGAAATCGCCAAAATTCGCCGTTATTGGTGGAGGGAGCTGGGCCACAGCCAATGTTAAAATGCTTTGTGAAAACCTGGATGAAGTGACCTGGTATATGCGTAGTGTGTATGCCATAGAACACATCAAAAAACAGGAACATAATCCCAATTACCTAAGCTCGGTAGAATTTGACACCTCTCAACTTCATCTTACAAGCGATATTAACGAGGCGGTAAAACGTGCTGATATATTAATTTTTGCTATTCCTTCGGCTTTTTTGAAGCGGGAGCTCGACAAACTCACCGAATCCCTGGATGGGAAAATTGTTTTTTCGGCCATTAAAGGTATTGTTCCTGAAACCAGCCTAATTGTAGGCGAGCATTTCCATAAGACTTACAATATTCCTTATGAGAACATAGGAGTAATCACAGGACCTTGTCATGCAGAGGAAGTAGCCCTGGAGCGGCTTTCTTATCTTACTATTGCCTGTTCTGATGAAGAAAAGGCCAAACTGGTTGCGAAATACCTAAGCAGCGATTATATCATGTGCAAGACAAGTGATGATATTGTAGGTACCGAGTATGCTGCAATGCTTAAAAATATTTATGCCATTGCTGCAGGGATTGCCCACGGCCTTGGATATGGCGACAACTTCCAAAGTGTGTTGATGAGCAATGCAATAAGGGAGATGAAGAAGTTCATTAAAAAGGTACACAAGATGAAACGGAACATTAATGATTCGGCTTACCTGGGTGATCTTTTAGTGACAGGATACTCAATCTTTAGCCGAAACAGGATGTTCGGGAACATGATTGGTAAAGGCTACACCGTAAAAAGTGCGCAAATGGAAATGAGCATGGTGGCCGAAGGTTATTACGCCACCGAAAGTGCATTCAAAATCGTGCAGGAAACCGGCGCCAAAACACCTATTATCAATGCCGTTTACGGGATCTTATATCAAAGTAAAGAACCAAAGAAGGTCTTCAAGAAGCTGGCGGAGAAACTGGATTAATTGGTTCAGGGTTTAAGGTTGGGAGACTTTAAGGTTTCCTCCCAATCCCGAATTTGCCAATCCCTAATCACCAATCAACTATTTCAACAACACACCCTTCTTCAGCATCACAGGCAAATCCTGAAGTGCTTTCTCATTAATGCTGTTCTTTTTGAATACAAACTTCTTATGGAACATCTTTCCTTCAGAAAAGAAGGAGACTGAGAATTCATTATTTAGCTGGAGAACATCATCCTGTAGAAATTCCACCTTCGCAAAAGATTGAGGCGGTAAGTTAGAAAGACTGTGACGCATTGTAGAAGTTTCCTTTTTTCCGTCGTAACCTTTGGACACGATCAAAACTCCTTCAATAGCTTGAGAACGGTTGTTTATTAAATAAGCATTCCAGTCAAAAGTGCCATATTCTTCATGCTTTTCCCGCACGGCAGCAATGAAAACGTCCTTTACTTCGGGAATCTCGATATCCTTTTTCACTTAATCTTTGATCTTGCTTTTAGCCCATTTATAAAGTCCCCAAAGGATTAATGCAGCAACTCCCAATAGGATAGCCCCAATGGTGAATTCGATGATCTCGATGGCTACTAAAAGTATAATAATCCCAAGTGCAATAATACCGATAACTATAAGGCCTGCTGTTTTCATATAGATGATTTAAACTGTTCCAAAAACCTCATATCATTCTCATAGAACATCCTTATATCCCCTATTTGGTAAAGCAACATCGCAATTCTTTCTATCCCCATTCCAAAAGCAAAACCTGAATATTCTGAAGGATCTATGCTACAGTTGCGCAGTACATTTGGATCTACCATTCCGCAGCCCATGATCTCCAGCCAGCCGGTACCCTTTGTGATGCGGTAATCGGTTTCGGTTTCAAGGCCCCAGTAAATATCAACTTCTGCACTGGGCTCTGTAAACGGAAAATAAGAAGGTCTAAGCCTAATCTTGGATTTTCCGAACAACTGCTTAGTAAAATACAACAAAGTTTGCTTCAAATCTGCAAACGAAACGTTTTTGTCCACATAGAGTCCTTCCACCTGGTGGAAAATACAGTGCGAACGTGAAGAAATAGCTTCATTCCTAAAAACTCTTCCGGGAGAAATAGTCCTTATAGGCGGCTTGTTATCCTCCATATACCGTACCTGCACAGAAGAGGTGTGGGTGCGAAGCAAAACATCGGGATTGGTCTGGATAAAGAAAGTATCCTGCATGTCCCTTGCCGGGTGATACTCCGGAAGGTTCAAAGCAGTAAAGTTATGCCAGTCATCTTCCATTTCGGGTCCTTCAGAAACATTGAAGCCAATATTGGAAAAGATCTCGATGATCTGGTTTTTTACAATAGAAATGGGATGACGTGCACCTATTTCCACCGGCTCTCCGGGACGTGTAAGGTCTCCATAGATCCCTTTTTCCTCCTCACGGCTCTCCAGCTCATCCTTAAGCTGCTGTACTTTGTTTGTTGCAGCATTTTTAAGCTCATTTACCGCCTGCCCAAAAGCTTTTTTCTCTTCATTGGGTACCGCTTTAAATTCAGCAAAATATTGGTTTAAAATGCCCTTTTTGCCAAGATATTTTATGCGGAAATTTTCTGCTTCTTCCTTCGTCTTTGCCGTGAAGGCTTCGATTTCAGCGATGTGCTCCTTAATGGTTTCTGTCATGGTCCCTTTTCTTTAGGAAGGGCAAATTTAGGAAAAGTAATTGGGATGTGATTTCCAGGAATAAGAAACTTGAATCTATTGTTGCCCGCAGAAAATATTTGTCTATCCTGAATTCTATCTTCCCTGTCTATTCCTGTGATCAAGAAATAATACAATAAAAGCCAGAATAGAAAATATCATCAAGAAGACTTCTGTGGGAATACCCAGTAATTTTGAGTCGGAAATATAGGCGTAAGCAACTCCAAGAAAGCCTATGGCAACAAAAATTTTAAAAATCCTGATTATCCTCATCACTTTCTATTTAACACCAAAGCGGTCTACCTGCTTCCTGCCGCTAACAATAAGTCTTGGTTCCTGGTTCTTGTAGCGCAGCGGTCTTATATCTTTTTATGTGATGTACTCCTTTTCCAAAAAATACTGTACTATAGCCTCTTTCATAAGAACAGCCTGCTCGCCTGCCCTTAAAGTGGGTAAATGTTCCAATACCTTGTAGTGTGGCCAGCCTTCGTCATCATAGAACTCGAATTCATAGTAGCCGTAAGGCTCTAAAAGTCGGCAGATCGCTATGTGCATAAGATCGAGCTTGTGATCTTTTTTGTATTTTCTGTGTAACTGCCCCAATTCCTGAAGGCCAATTATATAAATTATAGCATCGAGCTCGAGTTTCTCCCCGTCTGCAAATTGCCGTGAAAGTTTTTCCTCCACCTCGGCCCAACGTTGTTTTAATTGTTCATCTCTAGACATGGCGCAAAGATAATTACTAAGAACTGGAAATTACTATCTTTGAGAACATGAATATCCTGGATCTGCTCCTCAGTATTTTCCTCCTCCTTGGACTTGCAAGGGGGCTTTTTAAAGGCTTTTTTACAGAACTTGCCGGCCTGCTGGCCCTCATTGGCGGGATATATGCCGCTATTCATTTTTCAGATGCGACTTATGCTTTTCTCGATGCTTTCATAGACTGGGATGCAAAATACCTCAGCATTCTTTCTTTTGCGGTCACCTTTTTTATAGTCGCTGTCCTCATTTCCCTTGCCGGAAGCTTCCTTACCAAAATGGTTCATATGGTAGCACTTGGGATCATCAATAGATTAGCCGGCGGCGCCTTAGGGGTGCTAAAAATGGCATTTTTAGCAAGTATATTTTTTATGTTCTTTGAAAATTTCGAAGTTTTCGAGATAGAGGAACCAACAAAAGAAGAATCTGTACTTTATGATCCGGTGAGGGTACTCGCACCTGCCTTTTTGCCTACCATCATTGAAGAAGTAAAAGAAGGGGATCTTTTCGAGACTTCTTCTGAAGCTGAAAAAACTCCCAGATAGTCCCGAAAAAATCCCATTTTTAAAAGGTATGTTAGAAATTTAACTGGTAAACCTCATCCAATTGATCTTCACTGCTAACATTGACATTAAGATCTTTAATAATACCCGATCCAACGCCATAAGCCCAGCCGTGTAAATGGAGTTTTTGGCCTTGTCTCCACGATGCCTGCACAATTGAAGTCTTGGCAAGATCATAAACCTGCTCCACAACATTTAGTTCTACAAAGCGATCAAAACGTTCCTGTTCATTATCAATAGCATCAAGTTCTTTTTTGTGAAGCCTGTAGATATTCTTGATGTGCCTAATCCAGTTATCGATAAGGCCAATGGAATCGTTGCCCATAGCCGCTTTTATACCGCCACAGCCATAGTGACCACATACAATCACGTGCTCAACTTTAAGCACATTAACCGCATAATCCAGTACACTCAGCATATTCATGTCCGAATGTATGACCATATTGGCGATATTCCGGTGAACAAAGACTTCTCCCGGCTGGGCTCCAATAATTTGGTTCGCAGGCACGCGGCTGTCGGCGCATCCAATCCATAGCAATGGTGGCTTTTGACCTTCGGCTAATCGCGTGAAATATTCAGGGTCTTCTTTGATCATACTTTCGACCCAATCTTTATTATTCTGAATTATTTTCTTGTAGAAATCTGGCATCACATTTAATTTAGGAGAGCTAATTTACAATCTTTTTAGATCATTTTGAAGCATCCAGCCACGGCTTCCGTTTGGCAGCTCTATCTCTACCCAGTCCTGGAAATCTTCGGTGATCTTCACCTTGGCTCCCTCATGAAGCAAAAAGGCTTCTTCGGCCCGGGGCGAAGGTTCGGTCTTTATCTCCACCTCTTCAGAAAAGATTATAGCATAATTTCTTTCCTGCTGAAAATTTTGTTTAGTTGCTGCTACTACTGCTGAAGAAATGGAAATCACAAGGAAGAACATTGCGCCTATAAAAAGTAACCTTTTCACCATGGTTTTTCTACTGAAGTAATACACCAGGAAAAACACCACAAATCCCACCATGCAGAAAATGGCGATCCAACCCCAGCCCGAAGCAGAGAAAGCCGCAGTTGAGGTGTCAAAAATGCCTTTAAAGCCGGTATTTTCTTCTTCTCCAATAGCATCTATGGCCATGTTTTTGGCAAATTCCAGGTTATTGCGGATATCCTCATCCCCGGGATTTAATTGTAAGGCTTTTTCGTAATGATAGATACTGGGAGCGATCCTGTCCAGTTTATAATAGGAATTCCCCAGGTTGTAATGCAAACCGGCCGAGGTTTCCCCATTAGAAAGGATCTTTTCGTATTGATCAATTGCCTCTTCATAATTTCCTGCTGAATAGGCTTTATTACCAGCTTCAAAAAGCCGGGAGTTTTGTGCCGTCCCAAGGAAACTGAAGAGCAGGGCAAGTAAAAAGATCAGCTTTTTCATACTTGTTTATCTAGTTCTGAAATTACACGTACGGCCTTGTCATAATCCTGCTGCATTGCAACGTTGGATGCCGGGGTATAGCGGGCGAATTCACAGCTCTTGAGCAGTTCATTGAATTCTACCACTGTACCGGCATTAGCGCCTTTACTTTCCAGCAACTCCTTTATGCGTTCCTTGCTCATCTCACTGGTTTGTATATGAAGTTTGGCCTTTAAATAATTGTGTAAGGCTCTTTCGAGGGATTCATAGAATTTGGTTTGATCTCCCAGATTCTTCTTAGCTTCAGAAAGATATTTTCGGGCCAGTCGATCGGCTTTTTTAATTCGGTTCCCGCGTACATCCCCTGCAATCGCCTTCCTTCTTTTTCCAAAAAGGATGGCCAGCGGGATAAAAAGCAACGGACTTAAAAATAAGGTCCAGAACAAAGGCGACCCTATAAATGGTGCCTCCCCAATTGATTTTAAAGAGGTATTGAGTTTAATGTATCTAAATTGATTTGCAGCCGCCGGAGTTTGTTGCGCAATTGGCCCCGAACTCTGGGAAGTTGCACGGCTTCCTGCAGGTGCCGCATCAACGTCAACCAGGATCTCATTTGAGGTAAGGGTTTTATAAGATTGGGAATCAAGATCGAAATAGCTGAAACTCACCGGCGGGATGGGATATTTCCCTTTTGACTGCGGTACAAGCGTATATTCATTTGATATGCGTCCCTGCATCCCGTTTATTGTGGTCGTAACATTTTCGACATATTCGGGTTCATATTTTTCCATAGAGGCAGGAACCGTCAATGGTGGCAGGTCAAACAACTTAAGGTTCCCCTGCCCCGTCACTTCGACAGTAGCCTGTAAAGATTCGGTAGCTCTAAGAGTCGTCTTATCGGTAGTAACTTTGAGCCTGAGGTTCTTCCCAACGGCCCCGGTAAAATCGGCAGGACGACCTTCCTGGGGTAAAGGCTTGACGTCGATTGTACGATTTCCGGCAGCAACAACTTTGTCTACAGTCTCGTAAAACCTGTTGCCAAAAATATCCCTTCGGTTGCCAGGCACCTCTACAGAAATATTGAGGGTAAGAGGCTCTATGTTAAGTTTTCCGGTCTTTTGCGGATAAAGTACCGTCTTCCGCAGCACCACAAACCTGTATGGTTCTCCTTTATAAGTTCCGTTCTCTACTTCCAGTCTTCTAATGTCAATATTCTGACTCCAGAAATCGCTGAATTTTGGGCTATCCAGCTGCCGCCAGTCGCTAACGTTGATCCGCGGACTCACGTACAGCTTGTAAACCACAGTAATGGCTTCATTAAGATAAGGGCTGGTATCAGAAATTTCCGCTACGAGATGAATATTTTCTGAAGCTACATATTCCGAGTTTTCACCGTCTGTAGGTTGATCTACAGCCGCGGTAACCTCCACCTGGACGGGGGTGGTTTTGTAAATATTCCCGTCAATGGTAATTTCTGCCTGTCCAATAGTGAATTTCCCGCGGCCCTTAGGAGCGAGAAAATAGCTGTACGTTTTGGAATAAGTTCTTTTACCATTGATCCAGCTGTTGCTCACCGCCTGGTTGGGACCACCCACCACCGTAAAGTTGGTAAACTCCGGCGGATTAAAATTGTCCCCATCCTGGTTCATTTCAAAGTCCACTCTAAGGCGTTCATTTACCCCCAGCTTATCCTTGCTTACCTTGGCCTCAAACTGCACCTGCCCAATAGCAAGGCCGGAGGCCAGTAACATTATAATAAGTAACAGCTTTTCCTTCATTGGTTTCTACCAGTCTTTTTCTGTTTGCACAGGAACACCTTTTGCCTTTTTGGCATTTATCTTTTCCTGAACTTTCTTTTCTTCATTCCCCATAGCTTCAAGCAAATTTTTCACTTGCTGTGGAGAAAGTTGCCCCGGCCGTTGCTGTGGCTGCTTAGGCTGCTCTCCCTCTTTTGGCTGCTCCTGTTTTTTCTGTTCTTTATCATCGGGTTGGCCGGCATTATCTTTCTTCTGTTCGCCTTTTTTATTTTCGTCTTCCTTCTTGTCTCCGCCTTCTTTATCATCGGGCTGGCCTTCTTCATTCTGCTCCTTCTCGCCTTCGCCTTCCTGTTGTTCGTTCTTATCCTGCTGCTTTTGCTGGTCCTGCTCTTCCTTCTCCTTACTGTCGCCGCCGCCATCCTTCTTTTTCTCTTCCTCCAGCATCTTTTTGGCCAGGGCAAGATTGTAACGGGTTTCGTCATCATCAGGATTATTACGCAGCGATTGCTTGTATGCTTCAACAGCTTCGCTGTACTTTTTTTGTTTCATGTAAGCATTCCCCTGGTTGTGATATGCGTCATGTTTTAATGGCTTTTCTTTGGCTGTGGTTGCAGCGCCACGGTGCCGCTCCAAAGCCTGACTTGTAATGTCTTTG
Source organism: Salinimicrobium sediminilitoris (assembly GCF_020866905.1). Taxonomy (GTDB): domain Bacteria; phylum Bacteroidota; class Bacteroidia; order Flavobacteriales; family Flavobacteriaceae; genus Salinimicrobium; species Salinimicrobium sediminilitoris. The sequence goes on from NZ_JAIVCC010000005.1 coordinate 146,771, forward strand.
TTGTAATAAAGGTTACCTAGGTTGTATTTTGCCTCGGCATTTGCAGGGTCTTTTGCTATGGCTTTGCGATAATAGGCCTCTGCTGTAGCCGGATCATTATCGGCCAGGGCAGCTTCGGCTTCCTGCATACATTTTTTCGCGGCTTTAGTAGCTACTTCAGGTTTTTCCTGTGCAGCGCCAACAAAAGGAAAAGAAAAAAGGAAACCAAAAAATAGCATTTTTGGCAGGTATATTTTCGTCATCCTTTTCATCATCAGCTTCTTTTTTCGTTAAACAAATTTAACCTTTTTAACCATGAGGTTTGGCGTTCAAGTAATAGAATATCAAGCAACAAGAAGAGCAAACCAAGCGCTAAAAACCATTGAAACTGGCTTTTATATTCGGCTATTTGTTGCGACTCGAATTCCTTCTTGTCCATATTTTGAAGGATCTCTGTCACTTCTTCCACCACTTTGGAAGTGACTCTGCCATCAATATATCTCCCATTTGCTTCGGAAGCTATCTGCTTCAGGGTTTCTTCATTGAGCCTCGTTATAACCGTTTCCCCCCGATTGTCCTTCTTATAATTCTGAATCACACCATTCCTTTTCACCGGGATTGGTCCTCCCTTGGCAGTTCCCACTCCAATAGTTACTATTCTGATGCCTTCACGCGCGGCTTCCGCAGCAATCTCTTCAATATCTCCTTCATGGTCTTCCCCGTCACTTATGAGGAACAGCACCCGGTTGGTCTGCTCTTCGTCATTAAAGTAGGTCTTTGCCAGCTCAATCGCTTCCCTAATAGCAGTTCCCTGCGAAGAAAGCATATCTGTATTCATATTTTGAAGGAACATTTTCGCCGCAGCATAATCTGTAGTGATAGGCAACTGCGGGAAAGCGCTCCCTGCATAAGCTATGATCCCCACCCTGTCACTTGCCAGGTTATTGATGATCTGGGTAACAAGCTGTTTTGATTTCTCCAGCCGGTTGGGCGCAATATCTTCTGCCAGCATACTTTTAGAGACATCAACTGCGAAAACCACATCAACCCCTTCTCGCTTAACAGTTTCCAATTTTGTGCCAAACTGTGGATTGACCAGGGCAATGACAAAACTTGTAATGGCGAGGCAAAGCAGGATGATCTTCATAACCTGTTTCCCTGTGGACCGGTTAGGACTTAATTTATCCAGCAATTCTTTGTCGGCAAACTTGCGCTGGGTTCTTTTTTGCCAAAAGATCACCATGGCATACAACAGTGCAATGACCGGGATGCCAATCAATAACCACAAATAAGTTTTATCTTCTAACAAAAACATATTCTATTCTTTTTAAACAAAGCTCCTGAAAATAGTAAATCTCAACAGTACTTCTACCAATAACAGGAATCCTGCCAGCAGGATGAGCGGCCGAAATTTCTCTTCATAATTATAAAACCTGAACTCTTCTATTTCAGTCTTTTCCAGTTCATCTATTTCATCATAAATCTCCTCCAGGGATTGATTGTCTGTAGCCCTGAAGTATTTCCCGCCGGTAGTTTCAGAAATTTCCTTTAAAAGAGCTTCATCTATTTCCACCGGTACTCTGCCGTACTGGAAGGTTCCGTTAGGCAAAATGGCTATGGGAGAGAGGGCGGTGCCGTTACTTCCCACTCCAATCGTATAAACTTTTATGCCAAACTCCACCGCCAGTTCACTGGCAATTTTAGGATCAATAAATCCGGCGTTGTTCATTCCATCGGTAAGCAGGATTACTACTTTGCTTTCAGCTTTGCTGTCCTTTAAACGGTTCACAGCCGTGGCAAGTCCCATTCCAATTGCTGTCCCGTTCTCCAGCATGTTGTTGTATTCAATATCCTCAAGCGCACTCAGCACAATACTTTTATCACTGGTGATAGGTGTTTGCGTAAAACTTTCCCCGGCGTACACGACCAGGCCAATACGGTCTGCCGGCCGGTTTCTCACGAAGTCTGCCGCCACTTCTTTTGTAGCTGCAAGCCGGTTAGGATCAAGATCGCGTGCCAGCATACTCGCCGAAACATCTATAGCCATTACAATGTCAATACCAAAATTACTGCTGGTACGGGAGGAGACATCAACGCTGCGGGGCCTCGCCAGGGCGGTGATCACCAAAGCAAGCACCAGTAACCTTAACACGAATAATATTGGTCGAAATTTACCCAATAAGCCGGGTTTGGCTTCAAAGCCTTTAATGCTGGAGATCCTAAGCTCGGCTGTCTGCCGGTTTCGCTTCCAAACATACCAGCCGAGGGCCAGCGGCAAGAGCAGCAACAACCAAAAGAACTGCGGATCTTCAAAAAATAATCTTTCGAACATTAATTCGCCTTGTTTATAAGTTCAACCGATGTGGTGATGCGCTGGGCAATTTCATCGGCATATTTATCTGCTTCGTTGTAGATCATCACCACCTGCTGATAACCTTCGCCCATTCCAAAGTTCAGAATTGAATATTCCTTGGAAACAGGTTGTGATTTTTCATTTTTTTGGAAGGTCATAGTTCCAAATATTTTTAGTCCCTCTGCTCCATTTATGGTGGTTATTTCCTCCTGCTTGGTAATTATATTTTTTGCACCTCTTTTTTCCAGGTAAGTATAAACCTCTTCAACGGCCGACTCTAAATTAAAGTCTTCCCCGGCCGAGCGGGTATTTATACTTACAAAAAGGTTGCTCTCCAGGCTGCCATAGTTAAAAGTTTCCTTTCCTGCGGCCATGCCGCTGGTGTCGCTGACGTTTCGTACCAACACATCGGGAGTGGCAATAGTGACCGAAGGGGTTCCATATTCACTGGAGATCCATTCACTTTCCAGCATCTCTTTGCTGCTGTTGCCAATGTAAGTATCTGTAAAATATTCAAATCCGCGGGTAGAAATAAGATAAGCAGCACCGGCACTAATAAGGATTACTACGGCAACGATGCCTAAAATGATCTTTTTGACCTTCTTTTTTCGCTCCAGTCTCTCCCTGTATTCACGATCCCGCAACAGCTCTTCTTCTGTTGGCTGCGGAATTGAGGCTTTCGTATCTTTTATAACATTTTCAACGCTACTGCGATCCTCCTTTGCTGTGAGCACATCGGGTCTTGAGTTCGCGAACTTTGCGAGATCGGCCCTTTCCAGAATTTCTTTTAATCGACCTATTGTGGTGTTTTCAAGTTTTAGTCTCCCACGATCTCTTTCGGCTTCAAGATAAGCGATGAGTTCATTTGTAGTGCTTTCCAATGCGTGATCGTAGATATCTCCATCGAGATATCTCCTTACAGCAGCTGATAGTTGAGAGTAATATTCCTTGATCTCCCGTTGCTCTAAAAGGTGGGAATCGTCAAGTTGTTTAAGTTCAAAAAGAGCACGCTCATAAGGCGGAAGCTGTTTGGCAGCCTCTTTTCTTTTCTTCCTGCTTCTGTACAGCAGGTAAATCACCACCCCGAGAATTATTATTCCCAATAGCCACCATAGCCATGAAGGAATTCCAAAAGCCGGCGGTACTTCAACTGCAGGTTTTATGGGAAACATTTTTTGTTTTGTCGTGTCTACCACCACATCATTCACCACCACCAAAAACGAATCTGTGCGGAACTCCCGGTCATTGATAAGCACAAGCTGCCGCGGAATGGTATAACTGCCCGAATCAAACTGTGTTAAAGCATATTCCCGGGTAAGGCGGTAACGATCACTTATTTCACTGGTGTCAATGGCATAAGCCTCGATCATTTCCAGCGGAGAAAAAGTTTGTCCTTCCGGAAAGACCACCAGGTCCTCACGAGCTGCTTCCACGGAAAGTTCATAGGTGATCTGCTCCCCTATTTTTATGGTTGTAGTATCTACTGAAGCTGAAACTTCCTGCGCATGCAGGTTAATAGTGCTTAACAGCAGGAAAAACATACACAGGCAGAACCAGGAAAAACTGTTCCTTGGGGTTCCAAAAATGCCATTCTGCCTAAAATTTTTTTGCATCAATATTCTTTTATCTGGCTTTGAAATAGCCCAGTAATTTTTTTACATAACTTTCATCCACACGGGTGCTAAGGCTCCCGGCCCCGCTTCTTCTAAAACTTTCGGTAAAATAATCCACCCTTTCGCGGTAGTATTTTGAATAATTCCGTCGCACCGATTTTGATGAGGTATCTACTAAAATTCTTTTTCCGGTCTCTTCATCCTGCATAGCGACCATCCCCAGGTTGGGAATATCCTCCTCCCGCTCGTCATAAACCCTAATGCCGGTAACATCATGCCGGCCACTTGTGATCTTGAGGGTACGCTGATAATCTTCAGCAATAAAATCGGAAAGCACAAAAACAATGGCTTTTTTCTTCATTACCCGGGACAGGTAACTCAGCGCATTTTCCAGATCGGTCTTTTGGCTTTTCGGTTGAAATTCCAGAAGCTCCCTAATTATGCGGAGGACATGCGAACGGCCTTTCTTTGGCGGAATATAAAGCTCAATAACATCGGTGAACAGGATGAGCCCTATCTTATCATTATTCTGAGTAGCCGAAAATGCCAAAGTAGCGGCAATTTCTGTAATAATGTCCTGTTTAAATCCATTACGGGTACCAAATAATCCGGAGCCGGAGACATCCACCACCAGCATCATGGTAAGTTCCCGCTCTTCCTCGAACACTTTAACAAAAGGCTCGGAATAGCGGGCGGTTACGTTCCAGTCAATATTCCTTACATCATCTCCAAATTGATACTGGCGTACCTCGCTAAAGGTCATCCCGCGACCTTTAAAGGTGGAGTGATATTCCCCGCCAAAGATGTGGTCACTTAACCGGCGGGTCTTGATCTCTATTTTCCGAACTTTTTTTAGTAACTCCTTAGTATCCATTTTTACAATTAACAATGATCAATGAGCAATTAACAGGGCCAATTTTCAATTACCAGATTTTACTTAGCCTGATAATTGGTAATTGTTTATTGCTAATTGTTAAGGGACTTCGATCTCGTTTACGATCTTGTTGATAATATCTTCAGAAGTTACATTTTCGGCTTCGGCTTCATAAGTAATTCCTATCCTGTGGCGCAGTACATCATGTACTATGGCACGAACATCCTCGGGAACCACATAACCACGACGCTTTATAAAGGCATAACATTTGGCAGCCGTAGCCAGGTTTATACTTCCCCTTGGAGAAGCTCCAAAATTGATAAGCGGCTTAAGGCTCTCCAGTCCGTATTTTTCAGGGAAACGGGTGGCAAAAACTATATCAAGTATATATTTTTCGATCTTTTCATCCATGTAGACCTCACGAACCGCCTGTTGCGCTCTTGCTATTTGCTCCAGGCTCACTACAGGATTTACTTTTTCAAAACTGCCTTTTAAATTGGCGCGAATGATCATTTGCTCATCTGCCATTTCAGGATATTCGATCACCGTCTTTAGCATAAAACGGTCAACCTGGGCTTCTGGAAGTGGATAAGTTCCTTCCTGCTCCACCGGGTTTTGTGTTGCCATCACCAGGAATGGCCGGTCAAGTACAAAAGTTTCTTCCCCAATTGTCACCTGCTTCTCCTGCATGGCCTCAAGCAAGGCCGATTGTACCTTGGCGGGAGCACGGTTGATCTCATCGGCAAGGACGAAATTGGCAAAGATTGGTCCCTTCTTGATGCTGAAGTCATTCAGCTTCATATTGTAAATAAGGGTTCCAATAACATCTGCCGGAAGAAGATCTGGTGTAAACTGGATACGACTGAAAGAACCGTGAACAGCCTGAGAAAGTGTATTAATGGCGAGGGTTTTGGCCAACCCGGGCACTCCTTCCAAGAGGATATGTCCCTGGCCCAACAACCCGATCAATAAACGTTCAACCATATGTTTCTGGCCTACTATGACCTTTTTCATTTCTGAACTCAGTATATCAACAAAGGCGCTTTCGCGTTCTATCTTTTCATTGATACTGGCAATGTCTATTGAGCTGTTATTTTCCTGCATTTAAACAAAATTTTATGAGTGTGAAGATACTTATCTAAGGTCAACGGCGCAACCTCAACAAATATTCAACCAAAGTATCTTAAAATTTTGTTAAAAGAAAAAGGCAGCGGGATTACCGCTGCCTTTTTTATCGTCTTTAAATTTTGACTACTCCCCGTCCAGGAACATAGGATCAAGAATTTTGAGTTCGCCCTGTCCAACAACTACATTGTTGACGGTTGAAATATTTAATCCTAATCCTGCTGCAGGAGTTGCAGTAACTTTATAAGTTCCTGCCGGTAGACCATGCACCTGGAAGTTTCCATCGGCATCAGTATAAGCCGAAGCATTTACAGTAGCATTTTGCACACTTATTAGAGTTTGCTCTGTAGTTGGATGAACACTTCCTTTAATAGAACCTGAATTCTCTTCAACTCCCATTCTTATAACAGGATGAAGATTATAACCATCGGTAGTAGTACTTTTTACTGACTTATCCACATCAAAGTCAAGGATAAAAGTATACTCTGCATTTGCTTCCAATTCCTGCTCAACCTTCACTTTTAATCCTGACTGTTGTGCGCTTGGAGTTTTTAAAGCAAATTCCTGCTTCTGTTCTCCGTTCATGACTACAACAGTGTTATTGTCTCCCAGAACGAGTCTAATTTGATGAAGATATCCTGCCTCTATTTCGGTTTCAACAAGTAATTCTGAAACTCCACCGGTAAGGCTAAGAAGATCAATTACACCAGTATTCACACCTTCAAGGCTGGTCCAACCTTCTTCCTCACTACCTTCGGCAGAGGTTTTGATCATAACATCTTCCACTTCAACATAAACATGCTTATAATCCCCGGGAGCATCGGTAAGTTTAACGGCCACTTTTGCCGTACCTTCCTCTGTTCCACCAGAATTATCATCTGAACTACAACTAACAAGCCCTGTTAACAGAGCAGAAAAGAATAAAAATAAATGGTACTTTTTCATAAAAAATTGTTTTTAGGTTTAGGCATGATAACGCTCGATAACCTGCTTTAATTTATCGACGAACGAAATTTAACTCTTTTTAACGATCCTCCATATTCTTTAACAATACAACTTTTAGTTAAAATGCAGGAGTTCCTTACTTTTAAAACATGAGGCAAAGAAATTCTTATTCCCGGATCATACAGGATCCCGAAGACTGGGAAGAACTATCAAAAGGAAATAAAATTCAGCTTTTCCAGCATTGTGTGGAAAAAGGGATCACCACATTCCTAATCGATCTGTCAAAAAGTGAAAGTTACAGCCATAGTCTCGGCACTGCATTTAGTGAGAGCGGACTTAGTCGCGACCAGGTCCAGTTGATCGCCTGTCCCGGTAAAAATCTTACAACCGAACAAGATATACTGGACCGGGTGGAGAAAATTCTTAACCTCCTGGACACAGATTACCTGGACCTGTTAATCCTGGACTTTGATGCACCTTCAGAAATCATACTTTCGAGCATGGAAAAGCTAAGGGCCCGGGGTAAGATCGTGGAAGTAGGGGTTTTAAAAAGAAGAACGGGAGAGAAAATGGAATTTTTAAAGGATTTTCCTGCCAGCGCCACACTTTCCACCTTCAGCTTTACACCGTCGGCCGTGAAAAGTCTTACCTTAGCTGAAGCCGCTTCCAGTGAAACCACTCAAATGATCATTCCTGAAAGCGGGGACTGGGAAAATGAGCATGAGGCTCTCAAAACAGTCGCAAACAAATATAACCTGCGGCCAAAAGAGATGCTCTTGGCCTGGTTACTACATCACAAAGCTCAATTTCACGCAGTGATTAAAGGAAATTCTCAAGCGGTTATAGATTCGGCTTATAAAGCTTTTCACACTTCTATTATTGAAGAAGATTTTAAAAAGCTTCCCGAAAAACTTTAATATAAATACACATTTTTGACACCTATGAGTAAGACAGCTTTAGTAACAGGAGCCAGCAGCGGGATTGGAAAAGCAACAGCCATTGCCCTGGCCAAAGCCGGTTTCAATTTGATTATCTGCGGAAGAAGAAAAGAAGCCCTTCAGGATCTCAAAACCCGGCTTCAGGATAATGTACAAGTTGAAATACTTCAGTTTGACGTCCGCAATAAGGAAGAAGTAAGTAAAGCAATTAAAAATCTTCCGCAGGAATTCAGAAAAATTGATGTGCTCGTTAACAACGCAGGAAATGCGCATGGTCTCGACCCAATCCAAACCGGAAACCTGGATGACTGGGACGCCATGATCGACATTAACGTAAAAGGCCTTTTGTATGTGAGCAGGGAGATCATTCCGCAAATGGTAGAACGGGGTTCTGGAGACATTATCAACATTGGCTCCCTTGCCGGAAAAGAAGTCTATCCCAACGGAAATGTCTACAGCGCCAGTAAACACGCCGTCGACGCCCTGAATAAAGGAATGCGCATCGACCTAAACGGAAAAGGCATACGGGTAGGCGCCATAAATCCCGGATTGGTGGAGACGAATTTTAGCGAAGTGAGGTTTAAAGGAGATTCAGAAAAGGCGAAATCTGTTTATGAGGGATACCAGGCTTTAAAACCCGAGGACATTGCAGAGCTGGTAGTTTTTATGGTCACCCGTCCTGCTCATGTAAATATTGCCGATCTTTTGGTATTGCCTACAGCCCAGGCCAGTTCCACAATTGTGCATAAGGAATAGGAAACCATGATCAACAAGCGCCTTCTTATAAAAAACCTGCTAGCGCATAACAGCGAAAACAGTTTTTATGATAAAAAGCGCCAGATCAACCTTGCTGAAAGAGAAGGTAAGGCCAAATTTCTAAAACATATTTGCGCCCTTTCAAATTCTAATCCCAACAATAATTCCTTTATGGTTATTGGCGTGGAAGACGCCGATAATGAGGTGAAGGGTGTGGATTTCTTTGATGACAGCAAGATACAGAACCTTGTAAATGCCTATTTGGATAATCCGCCATTGGTGTCTTATGAAAATATTCCCTTTCCGCATTTGCCGGGGGAACTGGTGGTAGGACTGGTAACCATCAGGCCGAATAAAGGCAGAACCTGCTCTTTGCGAAAAGGAATATGGAAATATTCTGCAGGCAGCATCTTTGTGAGGGAGGGTAGCATAAGTATTTCTTCAGAATTCTCCCGCGGGACACAAAGTGATAATTCCCATATTGTTGAGTCTATTGAAGCTCATTCCCAAAACAACATCGAAATGACCCTGGATGGGGTACTCGATTTTATGGGGAGACATGAAAACCTGAGTCCAACCTATAAAGTCTTTAAAGAATATTTTGTCATTTGCTGGAGCGGCAAGAAAAAAGAACTTAGTGGAAAAACATATTTTTCAAGAGTGGACATTGAACTTATTAATGAGCAGGTAAAGCTTTTTTATTCTGAACTTGATGAGGTGAGCATAGAAATTTCAGAAGATCTTTTTACGATCCTGGAACATGTACGACTTGGACTTAATGATAGATTCCATTATTATCCTTTGGAGGAAGTGAAGATACTTTTTAAGGATAATGCTACATATGAGATCAAGACCAATATGCTTTTTGAGCCTCCACAATTTGAAAAAAAGACACTTTACCATATCTATAATTCCAATATTACCCTGGTAAGCAAACTAAGACAAAATTTAAAATTAACCCCTTCTGAAGAAAAGGATCTTTACAATTTGCCGGCCACTTATTTATTGTGCTACTTTAATGGCTTTAATGAGGCACTCGAAAAGCTTGAAGATTCAAAAGATGAATTAAGGAGATATGATGAAAGGATCTATCAACAGTACAAAGACAGTTTAAGGATCCTTCGAAAAGTAAAATACAACTAAGAATGGGAGGGACTCTTGTAATAGGAGATATACATGGCGGGCTAAAAGCCCTGGTGCAGTTGCTCGAACGTGCAAAAATCACCCCCGAGGACGAAATAATCTTTCTGGGAGATTATGTAGATGGCTGGAGCGATTCGGCAAATGTGGTGTCTTATCTCATAGAATTTGCAAAACAAAATACCTGTATTTTTCTGCGTGGAAATCATGATGATCTTACTCATCGCTGGCTTAAGACGGGAGAGCAGAATGACCAGTGGCTGCAGCATGGTGGGCAGTCCAGTATAGACGCATACCGGCAGTTCTCAAAAGAAGAAAAAGAAGAACACATAATCTTCTTCGATCAAATGGTCAATTATTATATTGATAAAGAAAATCGCTTATTTGTTCATGCAGGTTTTACGAATCAAAAAGGTCCAGAAGAAGAATATACTCCCACTTCTTTTTACTGGGACCGTACGCTTTGGGAAATGGCAATGAGCATAGATCCCAATCTAAAACCCGGTGACACGGAGTATCCTAAACGATTAGCTCTTTTTAAAGAGATCTATATTGGACACACGCCCGTGACGAGGATAGGCAGGGACAAACCAACCCGTTTTGCCAATGTTTGCAATGTCGATACAGGGGCAGCATTTATGGGGAAAATATCTTTACTTGACGTGAATTCCGGGGAGCTTGTTCAAAGTGATCCTGTCCACACTCTTTATCCCGAAGAATCGGGTAGAAATTAAGATTATTTTTAAGATGCTTCCTCTATTAACTTCTTATCTTTGTAGATTACCAATACGTTAATTTGGTGCGGTTATTGAACCTACATGTTTAAATTTTTTATATGGCCCTAGAGAATATTCGATTAGAAGTAATGAAGACTGTTGAGAAGTCTATTGATGAATTCGTGGAAAAATATCTTATTCCCGTTGAAGAAATATGGCAACCTACAGATCTTTTACCCAATTCCCAGGAAGAAGGTTTTTTTGAAGAGGTCACCCAAATACGGGAAGAGGCCAAGGAACTGGGATATGATTTCTGGGTAGTGCTGGTAGCCGATATGGTGACCGAAGAAGCTTTGCCTACCTACGAATCCTGGCTTATGGACATGGAAGGAGTGGAGCAGCACGGGCAGCAAAAAGGAATGCAGAACGGCTGGGCTAAATGGATTCGCCATTGGACCGGAGAAGAGAACCGCCACGGAGATACGCTTAACAAATACCTCTATCTCTCCGGAAGGGTGGATATGAAAGAAGTTGAAAAAACCACTCAGTACCTCATCAACGACGGCTTCGATATTGGAACAGGACGTGATCCTTACCGCAATTTTGTTTATACCAGCTTTCAGGAACTGGCAACCAACATTTCTCACAAGCGAGTAGGCCAACTGGCGAGAAAAAAAGGAAATAAAATGCTTGCGAAGATGTGTAATATTATTGCAGGGGACGAAATGCGTCACCACCTTGCCTACAGGGAATTCGTAAAAACCATTTTTGAGTACGACCCTAGTGAAATGATGCTGGCTTTTGAGGATATGATGAAAAAGAAGATCGTAATGCCTGCCCAGTTTATTAGAGAATCGGGCCAGGGGATCGGTGAAGCTTTTGAGAACTTCTCGAATGCGGCTCAAAGACTTGGAGTTTACACCACTCACGATTATATTGACATCCTCCAAAAACTAAATGAATTCTGGGAAATCGACAAGATGACTTCCCTGACAGATAAAGCTGAAAAAGCACGTGATTACCTAATGAAACTCCCGGACAGGATGACCAGGATCTCCGAAAGGATCAAAGTTCCCCAGGATCCTCACCAGTTTGCATGGGTAGCACCAAACGGCACCTTATAAAATATAAAACCCCCGCTTTTGCGGGGTTTTTTGTTCTTCCTAGTTTTTCAGTTTTTTTGGCGAAGTTTCTTTTGTGCTAACCTGCCATCGTTCTCCGTAGACAGATTCATACTCCACTACAAATTCAAGAGTGTCATTGTAAAGAAGGCTGTAAAATTTCTCCAGGCCGGCTTTACTGGAATTCGGTTGAAGGTCTACCATTGAAATTCCTTCCTTTTCAGATATTAGATTTCCTATGGATACATTCGAAATAAGAAAATTTACCGAATCTTTTAAAACCATATGCTCCTGAAGATACCTTCCCACGTCAAGGTCATATTTCTGCCCTTTAATAACTAAGTTCCTTGAGGTTATTAAAGCAGGACCTATTCCCTTATTTCTTAAAATTAGCTCATAATCGTCTGAAAAAACTGCGTGATGCTCAAACTCCAGATAAGGGAGAACAGACATATATTGTTGCTTCCGCACAAGATTAGTTTGATAGAGAAACACGAGGAGTGTGCCGACACTGATAATCACAGCGGTAATGCTGAGAAGCTCCTTTTTTACCCATGATACAGGTTTCTTCGGTTTTAGCTTTTTTCTAGCCATCTTAAACCCATTTTTCCCCACCTCTTTCTTAAGATCTTGAGAGATAAAAATCCTGAGATTTTACACAAGGTGCTTTTACCTATCTAAATTTAAGCGTTTTATAAATACAAAAAACAGAAATTTTAGACCGAAAATTACCGCGTACGATCTTTTACTATGGTTATAAAATTTACACCAGAACCTTTTATTCCGATTATGGAACCTCTTAGAACCTGAATAAAATTAAAGCTTGACGTGAAACAGCCTTTTTAATCAGTCTCTGGTTTTTTCAAATCTTACGCTCTTCACACCTTATGGTCAGGGGATAGTCTGCGTAATACTTCCTTACTTCTAAAGGGAGGGGAGAGAGAAATTCCACTTCGCTCCAAACCCTGTTTATTAGATCTTCATTTTCTTCCGGCGAAAAATCTTCAAACAGAAGTTTCCCGGCAGTTGATCCTTCATCTATATTGGCATATTGAACAGGAGAATCACAATCAAAATCCATTTCCTGCAGGGAAAATTTTCTAAGTTCAGGATTATTTCGGGTTTTAAAATAAACCTCCAGATTATTGAGATCGTACACAATGCTCCACTGAGTGCTTGAATCTTCCTGCTTTACCCTTTCCAGTATATTAAATGAATAATTTATCAAGTCATCTCCGTCAAATTCCTGAAGTGCTACTGCTGCATTAACAAAACGATCCAGAGGTGCAGAAGAAACAGGTATGTCCTTAGTTCCTCCAAATCCCGAGAAATCTTTCAGATATCGCATACCGTTCTTATAGGTGTCATTTGCTAATGCGCTTACCGGAAGCCCTTCTCCCGTATGAACAATCATCTTTCCATCTAAAAATTCTATAGTTGCCACCTTCCCCATTTTGTCTGCCACCAAAAAATGAAGTTTTGCTACCGACTGCGGAGAAATTCTTAAAAATTTTTCAGAAGCTATAACCTCTTCCACACTGGCCGAATTATCGAGCTGATATTGGATCCACTGTAGTTCGGTCAAACCATACCTATGGTCTGTTTCGGGATAAATGGATTCGTTGAGGGCCATTTGCTCAATAACGAGTCCGCTTTCGTTTATTCCCCCGTATGGAAATTCTCTTCCATTCTGGTTAAAGGTGACGCTGCCAAATTTAGAAGTCCATTCAAAGGGTTTTTCGGGTGGGCGAATCATGGCCGCTTTAGTAGTATTACGTTTGTTGATAACCACATGACCGTAACCCACGGGAAAGTCAAAGTTCCTACCAAAGACTACCCGGTCCCCGTCCTGCAAACAAAAAGTGGTGCAGGCAATACCTTCAAAAGAGATAAGAAAAAATGCGTAGAAGGTGAGAATGCAAACAAGAGAATTCTTTTTCATTCGTTATTCCTTTAGGGATGAAGAAAATTTTAGAAACTTCTATAAATTTAACTCTTTCAGGAACTAAAAACTAGGAAAAATCCGTTTAAAAGAACAGTGAATATGCTGGTATCTACAGATTAAAAAGTTTTTGAAGGCCCTTAGAAATTAAAAGAAATCTGCTTCTAAAATGTCATTTTTGAGATCTATTTCTAATCCAAATCTCCTGCTCTCCCTGTCAAGTACCTCCCGCAACCATTCAGCATCTTTTTTAGAAGCTCTGCGAAGGCTAAACTTCCTTATTTCCATGGGCACCATATTTAATTTTAAAAGATCTCCCGTTGAAGGATCCAACTCGGGAAAATACATAAGAGAAAGCTCCCCTCTATACTTTTCATGACCGCTTATGCCCTCATAATCATTGATGAAATCACCTGCTCCGTAAATGATCAGCTTTTTCTTATAAATTTCCAGTCCCATGGGGTGATGGGAAGAATGTCCAAAGATGACATCCACTCCCGCTTTATCGATAAGACCATGAGCAAACTTTCTATGAACCTCCGGGACATTATAGCCCCAGTTCGGTCCCCAATGAATAGAAAAAATCACAACATCCCCCTCCTTTTTTACGGCAGCAATATGATTGGTGATCTCCCGTAAATGTTCTTCGGAAAAACCGGATAAGAAATTTACCCCAGATCTGTCTTTTTTAGCAGCCCAGGTCTCAGGAATTCCGCTGCCGGGAGAGCCATAGGAATATACCAGTACCCTTGCACCATTCAACTGAAAAATTGCAGGTTCGGCTGCTTCCTTTTTATTTTTACCTGCTCCCGAAAATGCTATTTTAGAATCTTCAAGACTTTTCATCGTTTCCACCAAACCTCCCCTTTTCCAATCCAGAACATGATTGTTGGCCAGGCTGCAGTAGTCGATATCGGCCACTTCAAATAGCTTTACATTTTTTGGATGCATGCGGTAATGTATACCTTTTGCAGGCCACGGCTCATCGTGGGTGGTAAGACTCGTTTCCAGGTTGATGAGCTTGAGATGGGGATCTCTTTGATCCCAAATTTTCATTGCATCACCCCAAATATACCTGTAACTCAAAGGGAGCTCCAGCTCTCCGTTTTCCCTTTCTGCCAAAAAAAGGTAATCGCGCGCGTCCTTAATAAAAGGCTCATAAATTCCCGGCCCTACAGAATACTTTAATGCCTGATCAATTCCCCGGCCTGTCATTACATCCCCCGCAAGAAAGATCTTCAAAGTTTTATTTTCCATAGCTGTCTGGGCGGTGCAAAACAGGCCGGTAAGTAATCCAATACAAAGACATATTCCTTTCAGCATTTTTCGCAACCTTAATTTATATAAGTTACAAAATTTCAGGATTATGTATTTACAGGTAATAGCAGTAGCAGCCGATTTATTGCTAAGTTTGTACAGCAAAATTTCAGCATGAGTCAGTCGAAAAATCCTCTTTTTATCCTACTTGCTTTCTTTTCAATCTATGTGATCTGGGGTTCGACTTACCTGCTTAACAAGGTGGCAGTAACCGAGTTGCCGCCTTTCATGCTTGCTTCAATAAGATTTGTCACCGCAGGACTCCTCATTTTTGCCATAAGTAAGGCCATGGGGAAAAAATTGAGAATAACCCGAGCCCAGTTCTTTAATACTGTTATTGCCGGCTTTCTGTTTCTGGCCTTTGGGAATGGTGTTGTAGTGTGGGCCCTAAGGTTCGTTGACAGCGGTTTTGCTGCTTTAGTTATTTCTGCGCAGCCACTGGTTGTTCTGTTATTCATGCGAATCCTTGAAGGTAAAAAGATCCTGCCCATGTCTATGGTAGGCGTAGCTTTGGGACTAATTGGGATCTACCTGCTGGTAAGCCAGAAGCAGGTAACTTCAAATGAAAATTCTGTACTCGGCATCCTTATGATCTTTGCCTGCCTTCTTAGCTGGTCCTATGGAAGTTTATTTGTAGGCAAAGCAAATCTACCCACAAACCATTTTGTGAATACCGGCTACCAGATGTTCACCGCAGGAATTATCTTAGGTATTGCCAGTTTTCTTTTTGATGAACCCTGGAGTACTCCCACCACCTGGAGCACGCCCGTACAGTATTCTATGGTACTACTTATAATTTTTGGAAGTATTGTTGCCTTTACTTCTTTTAATTACCTGCTGAAGGTGGTTTCTCCCGAAAAAGTGGCAACTTCCACCTATGTGAATCCTGTTATCGCGATGATTCTGGGCTGGTATTTTCTTAACGAGCAGATCACCACTCAATCGGCTATTGCCGCTGCGGTACTGTTAACCGGAGTATATTTTATCAATACAAAGAAAAAGCTGGTCATCCTGTCAAGGTTCACCAGCAAGGCTGCTAAATATTCTGAAGATTAATTCAATTACTTTATGTCCAGTACTGTTTGATCGACATTCACCGCCTGTTCCTGAATTGCAAAAATTAAAGTTTTCTTCAGGTATCCTTCCCCCTCTTCATGATAAGTTCCTTTAACCGATTCTTGTTCCCCATTGATTCTGGTGAACCTGAAGGTGTATTTTCCATCGGCTATATTACCTTTTACCTGGAGCGTATGAGCTATATCCTGTCCTGCAGGTAAAACATCGGCTGCAAATGACACCCTGTCCCCGGCCGTAAGTAATTTAATATCTTTTACCGGTTGGGAAGTGTTGTTGATTATTTCTATTTCCAAAACATGATCTTCCGGTACACATGCAAAGAAGAGTCCGGCAATAAATAAGAGAAGGTAAATTTTTTTCATAACGTTACTGGCTTAGTCTTTCCTAAGATAAAAAATTTTCGCCAGTATATATTCGGACATCTTAATTCCCGAAAAAGAGGTTTTTATGAGCCTGTTGGTTATTCTCTTTTAGCCACGATCTCCAGAATATTGTTATCCACGGTCTCTAATATTGGAGTACGGTCATAATAAGTATAGATTCTGTCAATTAAACTATCCTGATTAAAATGTGAGGCTGAATTAGAACGGATATTTACCGGCTGCCCGTTGAAATTCATGTGATTGGAAAAATAAGTAATTGTTATTACCCCAGTTAATCCTGAATAATTTAATTCCTGATTTGCTTTAACAGGAATTGTGACTAAATCCACAAATTCCATGCTATCGATCCCGGAAGTTTTTCTCCAGTTTTTCCACCAGTTTACAACTTCATCTTTTCCCTTTATTATGGTCCTGTCTGCATCACCATCGGGAAAATAATACTCTACATCATCGGCCAGCATATTGCTCCACTCATCATATTCAAAATTTGCCAAATGGGTCATGGCCTTTTCATTCATTTCAGCAAACTTTTCTGATGCTACCTCGTAATTAGACCCGGTTACCGAAACAACAGGTTCCTCAGCTTCAGAGTTCTTATTATTACAGGATAAATAAAATAATGAAAGAACTACCGCACAAAAAGTTATCTTTCTCATAAGTCAACCCTTTAAAATTCTATTAAAGATAATTTAAAATCATTGAAAAAGTAATTATTAAATCTTAATTGTGAGGTAGTTATGATAAAAAAACCCGCTTCTTATGAAGCGGGTTTCTAAATATTCTGCATTATCTGCTAAATACTATAAATCAAATTTTATTCCCTGTGCCAATGGCAGCTCTGTTGTATAATTTATAGTATTTGTTTGTCGGCGCATATAAATTTTCCAGGCATCAGATCCAGACTCTCTTCCGCCACCGGTTTCTTTTTCACCTCCAAAAGCTCCGCCTATCTCGGCTCCGGAAGTACCAATGTTCACATTGGCAATTCCACAGTCAGATCCTTCCACAGAAAGGAATCTCTCTGCTTCGCGAAGGTTATTGGTCATAATTGCAGAAGATAGCCCCTGTACCACTCCGTTCTGTAATTCCAGGGCATTTTCAAGGTCTCCCGAATACTTCATTATATAAAGAACCGGTGCAAAGGTTTCGTGTTGCACGATCTCATATTCATTTTTGGCTTCGGCAATTGCCGGCTTTACATAGCAACCGCTTTCATAACCTTCTCCTTCCAGCACTCCGCCTTCCACGAGGATCTTTCCGCCTTCTTCAACTACTTTGTCTAAAGCAGCCTGATAATTTTTTACTGCATCCTTGTCGATAAGCGGACCTACATGGTTATTTTCATCCAATGGATTACCTATTCGTATTTGTTTATAGGCATCAACAATGGCGTTTTTTACCTTATCATAAATAGAATCGTGAATAATTAGTCTTCTGGTAGAAGTACAACGTTGTCCACAGGTACCCACGGCTCCAAAGACTGCTCCTATTACTGTATTTTTTATATCAGCATCGGGAGTTACGATGATCGCGTTGTTTCCTCCAAGCTCGAGAAGAGATTTACCCAATCTTGCAGCTACTGCCTGGGCAACAATTTTACCCATTCTTATAGATCCGGTTGCAGATATTAAAGGAACTCTTTTATCATTGGTCATCATTTCGCCCACTTTATAATCTCCAGTGATCAAACAGGAAATTCCTTCGGGAAGACCATTTTCTGAAAATACTCTGGCTGCGATATTTTGACAGGCTACAGATGTTAAAGGTGTTTTTTCAGATCCTTTCCAAACGCAAACATCCCCACATACCCATGCAAGGGCAGTGTTCCAGGACCAAACGGCTACAGGAAAATTAAAAGCTGAAATCACTCCCACAATTCCCAGCGGGTGGTACTGCTCGTACATACGGTGGCCGGGACGTTCAGAATGCATGGTAAGACCATGCAGCTGCCTGCTTAATCCAACTGCGAAATCGCAGATATCGATCATTTCCTGCACCTCTCCAAGACCTTCCTGGTAAGATTTTCCCATTTCGTAAGAAACCAGTTTTCCAAGAGGTTCCTTTAGTCGGCGCAATTCATCATTAAATTTACGCACTATTTCTCCTCTTTGAGGCGACGGCATAGTTCTCCAGGTTTTGAAAGCCTCCTGTGCAGTTTCAATTACACGATTATAATCTTCTTCTGTGGTAGCCTTCACTTTTCCAATTAAAGCTCCGTCTACAGGAGAATAGGATTCGATCACCTCTCCCGAAGAGAACCATTCCTTCCCGGTTGAAGTACCTTTATTAACTTCGTCTACATTAAGACCAAGCTCTTTTAAAGCCTGATTTATTCCAAATTTTTCTGCAATTGCGCTCATTCTAGTTGTTGTTTTGTTATGGATTTGTTCGGATTGTTGCGAATATAAAAAAATTAAAGAGGAAAGCCTTGAACAGCTGCAGTCTACTTCGGCTTCTCCATCACAGTCCCACAATTGTTGCAGGTGCGCAGCTCCTCACTCTGGTAAAAATGATCAAAATGCTTTTGAAAATCATTTTCTATATCATGTAAAGGGAAATAGACCTCATAAAGTTTGTTGTTGCAGTTCTCACAGAACCACAACAGGCCATCCTTGGCATCAATATCTGTTCTTCTTCGCTCTACCACAAGCCCTATCGAACCTTCAGTACGCTCTGGAGAATGTGGCACTTTTGAAGGATTGAGATACATATCTCCCGGCCCGAGTTCAAAAGTCCGCTTTTGCCCCTCTTCCTGAATATGAACTTTTATATGTCCCTCAAGTTGATAAAAGAGTTCTTCTGTTTCATTATAATGGTAATCTTTCCGGGTATTTGGTCCACCCACAACCATTACAATGTAATCCTCTGCATCGGGATATAAACTTTTATTGGCCACCGGCGGCTTGAGCAGGTCCCTGTTTTGCTCTATCCATTTGTTAAGATTAAAAGGTTTTGCTATGGCCATAGATTTTGTTTTAGGACCCTAAATTTACGGAATCTTTTCCTGAAGATATCTTCCAAAGCAGCAGTTGAATGCCAAACCACCCTTTTTTCTTAACTTTCCTTCAGAAAATTTAAGATCATGAAAAAATTACTTCTCGTTTTTGCCCTTTTTGGAACCCTTGCCTGCAATAATTCTGCTGAAGAAAATTCAGTAAATTCTGAAACACCTGAAGTTGCTTCAGAAGAAAAAGACACCATTCCAAATTTTGGAATCGTCATTCACGGTGGCGCCGGGACCATCCTAAAAGAAAATATGAGCGACAGCCTGGAACAACAATACAAGGCAAAGCTGGAGGAAGCAATAAAAACAGGGCATGAGATCCTTGCCAATGGCGGTACAGCCCTAGAGGCAGTGCAGCGTACCATAAATGTGATGGAAAACTCCCCATTATTTAATGCCGGTAAAGGTGCTGTTTTTACAAATGAAGGCACCAACGAACTGGATGCTTCCATAATGGATGGAGCAACCCTTAATGCAGGTGCAGTTGCCGGAGTCACCACAATTAAAAACCCAATTAATCTTGCCTATGAGGTAATGGTGAATTCTGAACATGTGTTACTGGCAGGAAAAGGTGCCGAAAAATTTGCAGAAGAACAGGGGATCGAGATTGTTGACCCGCAGTATTTCTATACCGAAGAAAGGTATAAAAGCCTGCAACGCATAAGGGAACAGGAAAAGACCCAGCTGGATCATGATGATCAAAAAACGGCCTTTTTGGATCCCTATATTAAAGACTCCAAGTTCGGAACAGTGGGTTGTGCCGCGCTTGATAAGAACGGAAATCTTGCGGCAGGAACTTCCACCGGTGGAATGACCAATAAACGATACAACAGAATTGGAGATGCGCCAATAATTGGCGCAGGCACATACGCCAACAATAAAACAGTGGCAGTTTCCAGCACCGGCTGGGGGGAATTCTTTATCCGCGGAATGGTAGCGTACGATATTTCGGCGCTTATGGAGTATAAAGGTTTAAGTCTTGAGGAAGCTGCCCGGGAAGTGATACAGAAAAAGATTCCGGCTCTTGGTGGTGACGGAGGAATTATTGCCATTGACCATGAAGGAAATGTGGCCATGGAGTTCAACACCGCCGGAATGTACCGGGCGAAAATGAACCGTGATGGTGAACTGGAAATCGGGATCTATGGAGAGTAGAATATTCTACTCTTTAGCTTTTCCAAAGTTTGAAACTTTGGAAAAGCTCTTCGCTCTTTGCTCTTGCCCTTTTATTTTTTTACTATGATACCGTTAGAACCCGATAAATTCTACCACATCTATAATCGTGGTAATGGCAATGAAAAAATCTTCGCCAATCCCGGGAACTACGAATTCTTTTTACAGAAGTATCAACAACATATCACACCAGTCGCAGAAACTTACTGCTATTGTTTGATGCCAAACCATTTTCATTTTCTAATTAGAATCAAATCTGTCGAAGATTTTCACAATTCGGGATTCTCGAATTCAGAAAAAATCGGATTGTATTGCAGTAAAAAATTTTCCAACTTTTCAGTTCATACTCCCAGGCTTTTAATAAACAGCAAAATAGAATGGGAAGTCTTTTCATGAAGAATTTCAAAAGAAAGGATATAGATTCAGAAAAGTATTTACACCAGCTCATCCATTACATCCACAACAATCCTGTGGCTGCAAATATTGTAGAGACACCTCATGAATGGAAACACTCCTCCTACAACACATTGGTGTCAGATAATCCCACCTTTCTTTTAAGAAAAGAAGTTTTAGATATCTATGACGGTGTCCAAAATTTTAAAATTATTCACTCCCGTCCAAAGCTTTACAATTTTCCTTTTTGATCTTCAGAAGAAGACAAATTCAACTTTTCAACTTTTCCAAAGTTTGGAACTTTGGAAAAATTGAAAAGTTAAAGGTTAACACAAAATTAGCCTTACTTCTCACTCTAAAAAGCTGAAGTAGATTTAATTTCGCGGTATGAAAATAGAACGTTCATATCCCCGCAAAATATGGATAACCGTTATTCATAGTCTTTCTTTTCTTTGCTTCTTTCTAATGAGTGCTAACCTCCAGGGGCAGCGACTTTCCAGGGAACAGATCAAGGATACCATCAATGACATGCCCGCCTTCTCCCTGTATGAAGATAACTACTTCATTTCGGGGGTGCCGCTTAATAAGGACATCACCCGGCAAACTGCAGATGTTAAATACCAGGTTAGCTTTAGATATTTACTAAGCCGCAATAAATTTCCCTGGGATTCCTATCTCTTTCTCACCTATACGCAAAAAGCTTTCTGGGATATCTATGACAAATCAAAACCTTTTCAGGAGATCAATTTTAAGCCGGGTTTAAACTTGGGACTTCCCGTTTTTGACAAAAAAGACGAACTACTGGGAATGGCATTTCTGAAATTCGAACATGAATCCAACGGCCGCGACAGTATTTATTCCCGAAGCTGGAATAAAATTGCCCTGGCTTTTCATGCCGATCTGGGAAAAAGGCACACCCTAAGCGGAGAGGTATGGTGGCCCTTTAGATACAAAAAAGATAACCCGGATCTCCCCGATTATGTTGGGCTTGGGGAAGTAAATTATTCTTTTGAAATAAAACCCGAACTGTGGTCCTTTGAAATTATGGCTCAAAAAGGACTCAACTGGGAACTTAAAGGTGCGCTAAGGACCAGGATTTTGTACAGCCCTTTTGAAATGAAGAGCATTAATTTCATGGCGGAGTGGTACTACGGCTATGCAGAAAGTCTTATTGCATTCAAGGAACTCCGCAGTATGATAAGGGTTGGTTTCGTAATGAAATCAGACGACCTGAATTTCCTATAATTCCTTTAACTAAAATTTAAGGTTCTAATTGTTCGGAAAATTCCGAACTAATCCTATTTTTGCAGCTTCAAACTTCAGAAGGAAAGAAAAATGGATTTAGAAATTCAACGAAAAAATCTTATAGAAGAGCTAGGGGTGCATCTGGAGGGAGATCACCTTGCTCCTCTTGCGGCACGCATTCTTTCTACTTTAATACTGTCCGGCAAGAAAGGGATGACTTTTGACCAGTTGGTATGTGAATTACAGGCGGGCAAGAGCACAATTTCAAACCATCTGGACCATCTTCAAAATACCAATCGCGTCAAATATTTTACTAAAACAGGAGACCGTAAGAGATATTTTATTGTGGATCCAAACCTCGTTCTCAATGTCATGGAGGAAATGATCAACAAATGGGAGAATGAGAAAAAGCTGCATTTAAAGATTAGAGAGTATAAAGAACAGTGTAACAAAGAGGCAGAAGAGACAGCAGATTTTCAATTTGATCTTGAATTTCAGGATGACTTTCTCACCTTTTTGGAGGAGACTTCGACTGCAGTAAAGAAATTTAAAAACAAGATCTTATCAAGAAACAACTAACACCACAGAAAGAAAATATGAGAAAAATAATTTATATAGGACTAATATTAAGTGTCTTTACAATGATCTCCTGCCAGGATGAGAATGCAGGCCAGGCACAGCAAGGTGGTGCTATGCCATTCCCGGTAATAGAAGTACCGCAAAGAACTGTTACAGGCTTTACATCTTACCCGGTAAGCATAGAAGGTACTATAAATAGTGCGGTTAGGGCCAAGGTGCCGGGGTATATTACACAGGTGTTGGTAGATGAAGGTGAAAAGGTAAAAAAGGGACAGATCCTTTTTAGACTGGAAACGGAATCTCTTTCGCAGGAAGCCGGTGCCGCCCGTGCTAATGTAAACGCTGCCCAGGTTGAAGTTGATAAGCTAAAACCACTGGTAGAAAAAGGAATTATTAGTCCTGTACAGCTGGAAACAGCAAAAGCAAGACTTGAACAGGCAAAAGCCGGTTACAGTAGCATAGCAGCCAGTATAGGATATTCCAATATTAAAAGCCCGGTAGATGGTAATGTGGGAGCCATTAATTTTAGGGAAGGGGCTTTAGTAAGTGCGGGAGACCCTACTCCACTTACAACAGTTTCGGATATTGACGAGGTCTACGCCTTCTTTTCAATGAATGAAAGGGATTATCTTAACTTCCTTCAAAATGCCGAAGGAGAAAATATTTCAGAAAAAATTGAGAATTTTCCGCCGGTTCAACTGCAGTTGGTAAATGACAGGATCTATTCAGAAACAGGAGAGATCCAGACGGTAACGGGACAGGTTGATCCTTCCACAGGAACAGTAGGCTTCAGGGCCATGTTCCCTAATCCTAATGGAATTCTTGCCAGCGGGAACAGCGGAAGGATAAGAATTCCCCGCACTTATGAAGATGTTCCGGTAGTGCCCGAATCTGCTTCCTTTGAACAACAGGGAAGAGTTTATGTTTATGGAGTGCAGGGTGATACCCTTGCAGTTTCAGTTCCTATCCAGGTCATAGATCGCGTGCAGAACCTAATTGTGGTAGGAGAGGGAGTTAAGCCGGGAGATAAGATCGTTGCTCAGGGAGTAGGTAAGTTAAGAAATAATACGCCTATTGTTCCGCAGCCGGTTTCCTTTGACAGTATTGCCACTTCCATCAAACCAATCTTTAAATAAGAAAGACTAATGCTGAAAACTTTTATAGAGAGGCCTGTTCTATCTACAGTAGTCTCCATAGTTATAGTTATGTTGGGGGTCCTCGCGATCACCACCCTTCCGGTGACCCAATATCCCGATATTGCACCCCCAACGGTGCAGGTGAATGCCAGTTATCCCGGGGCAAATGCTGCCACGGTACTGGAGAGTGTGATTATTCCCATTGAAGAACAGATCAACGGGGTGGAGGGTATGGATTACATTACCTCTACTGCCAGTAACAACGGTAGTGCAAGTATCCAGGTCTTTTTCGAACAGGGGATAGATCCCGATATTGCTGCGGTAAACGTTCAAAATAGGGTAGCCAGGGCTACTCCTTTGCTTCCGCGGGAAGTTACCCAGAGTGGGGTGACTACTCAAAAACAGCAAACAAGTGCTTTGATGTTCTTCACAGTAGTTTCTGAAAATGATGCCTACGACGCTACTTTTATCCAGAATTACCTCAACATCAACGTGATCCCCGAATTAAAAAGGATCAACGGGGTTGGGGATGTAAACGTCTTTGGAGCCAAAACCTATGCAATGCGAATTTGGTTGCAGCCCGAGAAAATGGCTGCTTACAATCTTATTCCTGCCGATGTTATTGGAGCGATCAATGAGCAAAGTCAGGAAGCTGCGGCGGGATCTTTAGGTCAAAATAATGCTGAAGCTTTTGAGTATGTAATAAGATACAGCGGTAGATACAACAGCGAAGAAGATTACCGGAATATTGTAATCAAAGCCCTAGACGACGGAAGGTTTCTAAGGCTTGAAGATGTTGCAGATGTAGAACTCGACGCACAGGGTTACAACGTGATCTCCTTCACAAACGGAAAACCCGGGGTGAGTATGGGTGTTTACCAAACGCCCGGCTCAAACGCACAGGAGATCATCGAGAATGTTCACCAAAAGCTGGATGAACTGGAAGAAAACTTTCCCACAGGACTGGAAACCAGGATAAACTTTGATTCCAATGAGTTTCTTAATGCCTCTATAAACAAGGTGGTTCTTACCATTTTTGAGGCCTTTCTACTGGTGTTCCTGGTGGTATTTGTGTTCCTTCAGGATTTTAAGTCTACTCTTATTCCGGCCATAGCGGTACCGGTCTCGATCATTGGGACATTCTTCTTCCTAAACCTGTTTGGTTACTCGATTAACCTGCTTACGCTGTTCGCGCTCGTACTTGCTATTGGTATTGTAGTAGATGATGCCATTGTGGTGGTAGAAGCAGTACATGCGAAGCTGGAACAGGGTGCCGAAAATGCCAAAAAAGCGACACATTCTGCCATGGAAGAAATTGCAGGTGCAATTATTTCCATTACCCTGGTGATGGGTGCGGTGTTTATCCCGGTTACGTTTATAACGGGTCCTACAGGAGTATTTTATGAGCAGTTTGGGGTAACGTTAATGGTTGCGATTGCTATTTCAGCAGTAAACGCCTTAACTTTAAGTCCGGCTCTCTGTGCATTATTTCTAAAACCTCATCATGAAAAAGAAGGCAAGAGAAAAGGCTTTTTGAAACGCTTCTTTTCTACCTTCAATGTCGCCTTTGACGTTACCACGAGGAAATACGTCAAGTCAGTTTCCTTCTTATACAAGCATAAATGGATCACCGGGGTGATCATATTGGCCGCAGTTGGAGCGATCTTCTGGGCTTCGGCTACAACGCCAACAGGTTTTGTACCCGATGAGGACCGCGGAATGATCTTCGCCAATATAGAACTTCCTGCCGGAGCTTCCCTTGACAGAACTGCGGAAGTTACTGCGGAATTAACCCGAAGGGTAGAGCAAATTCCCGGAGTGGATGTGGTTTCTGTAGTAAACGGATTCAGCTTTTTAGGTGGTGCCGGAAGTAACTATGGAATTGGCTTTATCAAGCTCGACGACTGGGATGAACGTACTGAAGAGGGCATGTCGGCCGAAGCAATTATTGGAAAATTCTTTGGTACGGCTGCAGGGATAAGTGATGCAAATATTCTCTTTTTCCAGCCTCCAAGTGTGCCCGGTTTTGGAGCATCATCGGGATTTGAGATGAAGGTTCTGGACCGTACTGGCGGTAGTTTTGAGCAGCTCGATAACGCTACCCAGAACTACCTGGCCGATCTTTCTGCAAGACCGGAGATCCTTTATGCCAGGAGTTCTTTTAATACCAACTATCCGCAGTACGAAATAGACCTCAACATTCCAAAAGCCAAAGAAGCAGGAGTAGATATAGGAACTATCTTCTCCACCCTTCAGTCTTATATAGGATCTGTTTACGCTGCCGATTTTGCCCGCTTTGGAAAGCAATATCGTGTATTTGTTCAGGCTTTACCTGAGGATAGAGCGACAGTAGATGATCTAAATTCGATTTTTGTGCGAAATGCACAGGGCGAGATGGCACCAATCACTCAGTTTGTCACTCTTAGCAGGGTCTATGGACCACAATCAGTTACCAGGTTCAACCTGTTCAATTCGGCCAGTGTGAATGGTGCAGCGGCTCCCGGATATTCTTCGGGTGATGCTATTGCTGCAGTGCAGGAAGTAGGAACAGGCTCCCTTCCGGAAGGCTTCGACATTGGGTTCTCGGGATTAACAAGGGAAGAGATTTCCGCAGGAGATCAAACTACTTTTATCTTCCTTTTAAGTATTCTGTTCGTGTTTTTCATTCTTTCGGCACAATACGAAAGTTATTTACTGCCCCTGGCGGTACTGCTTTCACTTCCGGTTGGGGTGATGGGAGCTTATGTCACCACAGCATTGACGGGTCTTGAGAACAACATCTATTTCCAGATCGCACTCATCATGCTGCTGGGATTACTTGCCAAAAATGCCATTTTGATCGTGGAATTTGCCATACAAAGGCGTAACGCCGGTAATTCAATAGTAGATTCTGCCCTTGGCGCAGCACAGGCAAGATTACGGCCCATTCTTATGACTTCCTTTGCCTTTATCGTGGGACTTCTTCCGCTGGTTTTTGCAACTGGAACGGGAGCTGCCGGAAACAGATCTATAGGAACAGGGGCTGTTGGCGGATTGCTGATAGGAACCTTACTTGGAATTTTCATTATTCCTATCCTCTTTATTCTCTTCCAGTGGCTGCAGGAAAAAATGACAGGTCAACCTAAAGCAGCAAATGAAAACCTTTAGAAAATGAGAAAAACCAAAATATACAAGTTCGTTCTAATCCCGGCTGTCCTGCTCTCCCTGCAGTCGTGCTTTGTGGCTAAGGAATACTCCCGCCCTGCCGAAGTTGTGGAGGCAGAAACTTACAGAACAGATCAACTTCCTACAGATACCATCTCCATGGCACAAATTTCATGGAGAGAACTTTTTACAGATCCTGTTCTTGAAAATCATATTGACCGGGCGCTGGAGAATAATATCGATATAAGGATAGCCCTGCAGCAAATAGAGGCTGCGGGTGCTTACCTGAAACAGGCGAAGTCACAGTACCTGCCAACGCTTGGCGTATCGGCTCAGGTAGCTCACCAGGAACTTGCGCAAAACAGTCAGTTTGGAAGCTTCCTTGGCGGTTCCACCACACAATATGATGCAACGGCCAATCTTTCCTGGGAAGCCGATATCTGGGGAAGGATTAAGAGCAATGAAAGAGCACAGAGAGCAGCCTATCTCCAAACTGTGGCAGCACACCGGGCCGTAAAGACAAGGCTAGTAGCTAACATTGCCAATCTCTATTATCAACTTTTGGCTCTTGATGAGCAACTGGAGGTGACAAGAGAAACAGTGGCAAACAGGATGAACAGCCTTGAAACTATAAAAGCCCTCAAACAGGCCGGGAATGTAACCGAAGTTGGTGTTAAGCAAACTGAAGCTCAACTCTACCGCGCACAGGCAGTAGTAATAGACCTGGAGAACCAGATAAGGCTCCTTGAAAACACCTTTTCCATCTTGCTGGGGGAAGCGCCACATTCCATTGAAAGAACCGAGCTGGGGCTACAGGAGCTGAATACTGAGCTAAGAACGGGAGTACCGGTACAACTGCTTAGGATGAGACCAGACGTTATTGCCGCTGAATACAACCTCGTGAACGCTTTCCAGCTCACCAATGTGGCCAGGAGCAACTTTTATCCTGCTTTGCGACTCACCGCCAACGGCGGATTCCAGAGTCTGGACCTGGCAGATCTTATCGACACCAATTCCCTTTTTGCAAGTGTGGTAGGTTCTCTTACCCAGCCCATCTTCAACAGGAGACAAATAAGAACTCAGTATGAAGTAGCGCAGGCACAACAGGAGATTGCATTTCTGGAATTTAGGAGGGCAATACTGGAAGCCTCCGGTGAGGTTTCAGATGCTTTGTACAATTATGCCGCAGCCGACAAAAAGCTGGATATAAAACAGAACGAATTCGAAGCCTATGATCTGGCCACTTCCTATTCGGAAGAATTGCTCAATAATGGCTTCGCAAATTATCTGGAAGTCTTGACTGCGAGAGAAAATGCACTTAATGCACAGCTGGAGCTTGTCAATATAAGGTTTAATGAACTAAGTTCAATAGTAGATCTCTACCAGGCGCTGGGAGGCGGCTGGGAATAATTTTCATGATTGGATTTTTAGTTGTTGGAGCTGCCCTCTTTTGGGGGCAGTTTTTTTGTTTAAAGGTCCTTTAAAGGCGGCACCTTTAGATCCTCAAAATCCCAACCCTTAAGCCGGGCACCCGCCTGATAAGCACTTTCAAGAAAATCCAGCAGAACAGTGGCGGGCTCTTCTACTTCCTGCAAATCCCTGTACGGTAGTATGGCCAGCCAGTTACCTTTGTTCTCAACCCACTTCGCCTGTTTCGGTTTTAGGTCGGTTTTTTCAATGCCATCAGGTGCCGGAAAGGTATAAGAGTAAAATGCAGGTTCAGGAATATTGGGGTCACCGGGCCAGAATCCGAAGCTAATGCACTCGTGGCTGTAAGCATCCTTGTCTGAAATCCTTGCTTCAGAAGGCATTTTTGGCGCCCTCTTACCCGAAAACCTTGTCACCGCCAGGTCCATAGAATGCCAGTAAAGATGAACCGGACAGGTCTTGCCATAGAACCGGCCACTAAAGTCCTTGAAAACATTTGATGCCCACAGCATCACCTTCCAATATCGCTGAACATATTCCCTGTCAAAAGAACTTATCTCTTCTAACTCCCTGAAGCCTTTATCGATGTTAAGATCAAAAGGTTTTTCCAGTATTTCTGTTTCTATACCAAACCTTTTCAGAATGTTCTTTAGTTGCCGGTAAAATTCTGCCACAGTTATTCCTTCAAAAATGTCAAAATAAGCCTCCTCTCCTCCAGATGTAAACACCTCCAGGCGTTGATTGTGCAGGTTCAATAAAAGAGTAAAGGTCTCAAACCCGTTTTTGTAAGGAACAGGTCCTGTGGTGAAACCTTTTGTATCTACGTATAGCGTAATATACCACCAGTGATTCTTTCGGGGACTACAACTCATCCTGATCTTTCCCATGATCTGGAAAAACAGATGTAATGTCAATTTTTGCTGTTCGCTGCCTTTATACTGCAGCCGGGGAAGGGCGTTCTTTTCCATAGCGATAGTGTTTTAACTGCCTCTAAGAATGCTAAGAAAAAGTAGATTGGGATTTACTTCAACGCTTCACCTTTGGCTGCCCACCACGGATGAATTTCTATATCAAGCCTTCCCGCTTCAACCATAGGGTCAAGCCTGGCCAGGCTATCGGCCATTTCAATAGTTGGAGTATTATAAACTGCAATTCCCCGAATCTCTCCATCATCACCAAAGGGACCGGCAAGACTCATATAACCTTCATTGGCCATTCGGCTAAGATGTGCCAAATGTTGTTTTTGAAGCTCTGCAGCTGTAACAGAATCCTGACTCCTATTCGTACCCGATTTAAGAAATACAATAAAATATTGCTGCAAAAGGTGTTTTTCCCCTGCCTCGTCGTAAACAAAGGTTTGATACCCCTGCTTTTGCAACTCCTCTGCCTCCAGTTCAATATTGCGGGTTAGGTCTGGCTGTCGCGCCTCAACTTCCTCGGGCCCCGGAATGCCCCTGGTATCCTTACTTTGGTTGCAGGCCAGCGTTAGCATGATTGCAGCGATTAGAACAATCGGTTTTTTCATAATCTGTCTGTTTGCCATTCTTTAAAAGGAAACTTACTCAAATAGGAATTATAATATCTTTGGTCTCCGGTGACTTCCTTACCCAGCCACAAAGGTTTCTGCACTTCTTCAGATTCATTATTTAACTCAACTTCAGCCAAAAATAAACCTTCATTCTCACCTAGAAATTCATCGGCTTCAAAAATGTGATTTTCTACCTTGATCTCATAACGGAATTTTTCAATTTTCCCCGGCTCACATAACTTCAAAAGTTCTTCAGCTTCAAGTAAAGGTATTTCTTTTTCCCATTCATAACGGGAAAGTCCGTCACTGCTACTTTTGCCTTTAATCGTCAAAAAACCCTTATCCCCTCTTATTCTCACCCTCACAGTTCTTTCGGGTGCCGAGTTAAGATACCCCTGCACGATCCTGGTCTTGCTAAAAGCCTCTTCCCTGAAATCGGGGCTGTCCAAAATGAGAAATTTTCTCTCTATTTCCTGCATTTCCTAAATTTAACGATAACTCTCTGCAATTTCTCTAATCTCCCTGGATTCAATTCGGGTGGCGGCATATTTATTATTAGCCACATAGATCATAGCATCTGCGATCGAACCTGCATGGATGCTGCGATACTTTTTTAGAGGTCCCACGAGCAAATGGTTTCCCACGCTCATCACCTTTTTCCATGCGGCTTCAAAAGGCCGGTTTTCTTCCCTGTTTCCGGCGATGAGGGACGGCTCAAAAATATAAGTTTCGGGAATTCCCTGCGCCAGCACATCGCGTTCCATTTCTCCTTTAGTGCGATTATAGAAAAAGCGGCTATCAGGATCGGCTCCCAGGGCAGAAATTACCATAAAACGAGGTATTCCATTTTCTTTCGCCAGTTTTGCAGCCTCGACAGGGATTCCATGGTCGATTTTGTAGTAGGTCTCCTCATCTGGCGTTTTAGCCTGGGTAGTCCCGATACAGCAGAAGACCTCGTCGGCATTAAAATCTTCGGAATGTTTCCCCAGCTCGAACAGATCAACTAAATGTTCTTCAATTTTGTCATTTTTGACACCTGTGGAAGAGCGGGAGAAAAGTTTGATCTTGCTGTATCTATCATCCTCAAGCAGTTTATGGAGCAGCTCCCCGCCGGTAAGACCGGTAGCTCCTAATATGATCGCTGTTTTCATTGCAATTGTTTTTTATGAAGGTAACCGATTTTAGACTCAAATCAAAGCCTGTCAAAAAAGGGAAAACGGGAACAGGTTTTTCTGCGGAAAATTTAACCTGCGGAAGAACTTCGGCAAACCTGAAGCAGAAGTTTCACTAATTTTACAGCGATGGAGGAGACAAAACAGCGGAAGATCATTCACGTAGACATGGACGCATTTTATGCCTCGGTGGAACAGCTGGATAATCCTGAACTGAAAGGAAAACCTATTGCCGTGGGAGGTAGTTCCCAGCGCGGAGTAGTGGCTGCAGCAAGTTATGAAGCCCGAAAATTTGGTGTGAAAAGTGCCATGAGCAGTGTGCTGGCAAAGCGCAATTGTCCCGACCTCATTTTTGTAAAACCACGATTTGAACGATACCGTGAGATCTCGCAGCGTATAAGAAATATATTTTTTGAATATACCGATCTGGTAGAGCCTTTATCTCTCGATGAAGCTTATCTGGATGTAACTGAAAATAAAAAGGGAAATCCCAGCGCCTCTCTTGTCGCGAGGGAAATTCGTAAAAAAATCAAAGAAAAGACGGGCCTGAATGCCTCTGCAGGTATCTCTATTAATAAATTCATTGCCAAGGTAGCAAGTGATGTTAATAAGCCTAACGGACAAAAAACCGTTCCTCCCGAAGATGTAGCAGCTTTTTTGGAAAACCTGGAGATTAGAAAGTTCTACGGCGTGGGAAAGGTAACAGCAGAAAAGATGTACAGACTGGGAATTTTCACGGGAAAAGATCTTAGAAATAAATCCCTGGATTTTCTTAATGATAACTTCGGAAAGAGCGGGGAATATTATTTCTATGTAGTTCGGGGGATTCACAACAGCGAAGTAAAACCCTCGCGCATCAGGAAATCTCTGGGTGCAGAACGAACCTTTGAGGAGAATATATCTTCAGAAATATTTATGCTCGAACGGCTGCAGAATATTTCCGAAGAAATTGAGCGGCGACTGGCAAAGAATAAAGTGGCAGGAAAAACCATTACTCTTAAGATCAAATACAGCGATTTTACGCTCCAGACCCGGAGCAAAACCCTTTCCTACTTTGTTTCTTCTAAAAATCTCATTCTAGAAACTGCAAAGGATTTGCTGTACCAGGAAAAGATGAAGGAAAGTGTGCGCCTTTTGGGTATTTCGCTTTCAAACCTCAATACCGATAAAGAAGAGCAAAAGGAAGAGAAGAAGGAGATCGCGGTGCAATTGAAGTTTGATTTTTAGAACCAGGAAATCATCTGACCTTTTGAGGAAAAAAAAGAAAATTTTTAAAAAGAATTACAATGGAAGGTTTTTCCTTATTTTGGTGACGTAGAAACTTCAGCTTAGCCTAATTATTTCTTCTAATTTTTCAGGTTCCAGTATTATAATTGATTTTCCTGCTGTTTGAATGTAGCCTCTTTCTCCAAATGATTTTAGAGTAAGAATTACACTTTCTCTTGAATAGCCAATGATATCAGCAATTTCTATCCTTGATAAAAAGAGAGTCTTATTTCTGGTTGTATAGCCATAATAAGTCATTAAAAACATGGCAACCGCGCCATCAATATTTTTAAAATCCAGATTAATTAGCCAGGAGATAGTATTTGACAAGGTTCGGTTCAATCTTTTGGATAATTCCATCCCAAAAACAGGATTTGCCAGGAACATCTTCTTTATAAAGCCGGGCTGTATAACGAGTGTTTCGCATTTAGTTATGGTGTAAACGCTGTAGGGGTAATTCTCTGTTGTGAAAATATAGTCTAATCCTACTATATCATTTGCATGCAATAATTTCACAATCCTCTTTCTTCCCTTGTTGCTATAAACAACCTTGCCTATTCCATCCAAAAAGAGATAACAGTTAACTGCAAAACTTCCTTGTTTGAAAAGAACTTCTGTCTCGTCAAAAATTACGACCGTACAGTGCTTTTTTAAAAGCTCTTTTTCATCTAATGACAGAGTATTGAATAGTTCAAGGTTAAGATAGTCCTTATTCATGAAAAGTGATATTTCTAACTTACAAAGGTAATATCTCAGACAACATAAAAAGGTTTAATTCTTTTTTTTTAGTAGAATACT
Source organism: Salinimicrobium sediminilitoris (assembly GCF_020866905.1). Lineage (GTDB taxonomy): Bacteria > Bacteroidota > Bacteroidia > Flavobacteriales > Flavobacteriaceae > Salinimicrobium > Salinimicrobium sediminilitoris. The sequence continues at coordinate 179,916 of NZ_JAIVCC010000005.1, forward strand.
TGACAGGCTTTTCTAACAATCATCTTCACTTACATCTTAACTTTATATGTATAATTTTAACAAATAATTATGCTATGAAGGCTACAAGAAAAGAACATGATTTTTTGGGTGAATTGTCTATTCCAAATGATGTTTACTACGGAATTCAAACATTCAGAGCTTTAGAAAATTTTAACATAACAGGATTATCCATATCAAAAGAACCTCTACTAATAAAAGCCTTTGGTTTTGTCAAAAAATCTGCTGCCCTGGCAAACCGGGATTGTGGTGTTTTGGATCCTGAAATAACTGAAGCAATATGTTATGGAGCAGACCAACTTGTTTTGGGGAAATACGATAAGGAGTTTGTGAGTGATTTGATTCAGGGAGGTGCAGGAACTTCTGTAAATATGAATGCTAACGAAGTAATTGCCAATATTGGGCTCGAATATTTAGGTCATCAAAAGGGAGAGTATCAGTTTTTGCATCCAAATAATCACGTTAACTGCTCTCAATCTACCAACGACGCTTATCCAACTGCTTTTCGAATAGCATTGTATCTAAAGATGGAAAGCTTTATTACTAAGCTGGAGAGCCTCGAAACTGCCTTTTCAAAAAAAGAAGAAGAATTTAAGACAGTTCTTAAAATGGGGCGTACGCAGCTACAGGATGCAGTACCTATGACCTTGGGACAGGAATTTCACGCTTACGCAACTACAATTGGAGAGGATGTGAAGCGACTTAAAGAAGCACAACAACTTCTATTAGAAATTAACATGGGAGCTACAGCTATAGGAACAAAAGTGAATACTCCCTATGGTTATGCTGAGAAGTGTCTGGAATATCTTCAGAAAGAAGTTGGTATTCCCCTCACATTGTCACCAGATTTAGTTGAAGCCACTGTGGACACAGGGGCATATGTTCAAATAATGGGTACTCTAAAAAGAACTGCAGTCAAGATTTCTAAGATATGTAATGATTTAAGACTGTTAAGCTCCGGGCCGAGAACAGGATTTAATGAAATTAACCTGCCAGCCCGGCAACCTGGCTCTTCCATCATGCCAGGCAAGGTAAACCCTGTTATTCCTGAAGTAGTCAATCAAACTTGTTTCTACGTGATTGGCCAGGATTTAACAGTGACTATGGCTGCAGAGGCGGGGCAACTACAACTTAATGTAATGGAGCCTGTCATTGCTTTTGCGCTTTTCACTTCATTAGACTATTTAGGAAATGCCATTGAAAGCCTGGTGGTTAAATGTATTGACGGTATTACTGCCAATACAGAACATTGTTTCAATATGGTTATGAATAGTATTGGAATAGTGACTCAACTTAACCCGATTCTAGGGTATGAAGAAAGTGCCAGTATCGCCGGGGAAGCTCTCAAAACCGGAAAAAGTGTTCACGATATCGTAGTCCTTGAACGTAAGCTGATTTCCCAGTTTAAGTGGGATGAGATTTACTCTCTTGAAAATTTAATTAACCCTCAATTTATAAATGCTTAAACAACCCCTAACAATTTAAAATTAAATAATTATGAAAACCCTTAGAATAAAAAAGAGAATTTTAATGCTATTCGTTTTTGCTTTGACTTTACAAATGCAAGCTCAAACAAATACAGGTAACACAGAGAAGTTACCGAGAGTTACCATCCTTGCAACCGGAGGCACCATTGCCGGCGCGGGAGAATCTGAAACTAAAGCTGCTTATACAGCAGGGACAGTTCCCGTTGACATCTTATTAAACGCTGTACCTCAAATTCATGAACTTGCTAAAATTAGTGGAGAGCAAATTGCACAAATCGGCAGCCAGGATATGAGCGTTGAAGTCTGGTTGAAACTGGCCAAAAGGATAAATAGGATTTTTGAAGAAGATTCTGCCGATGCTGTTGTGATCACTCACGGGACTGACACCATGGAAGAAACAGGTACCTTTCTGGATTTAACTGTAATGTTTGACAAACCTGTTGTCCTGGTTGGTGCAATGCGTCCTTCTACAGCAATGAGTCAGGATGGAAATAAAAACCTTTTAGATGCAGTAATGGTTGCCGCAGATCCTGCCAGCCAGGGGAAAGGGGTTTTGGTAGCGATGAATGGACTTGTATTTGACGCCAGAGATGTAACAAAAACAGTCACTACCAGTACTTCGACTTTCCAGTCACGCAATTTTGGACCAATAGGTTTGATATACGACGGAAAAGTAAATTTTTACTATCAATCCACTCGTAATCCTTCTCAAAAATTTGATGTGAGTAAGGCGACTTCTCTACCTCAGGTTGAGATCATATATGGTTATGCAGACGCCAGTCCGGTTCCTGTTGATGCACTCATTAAAACTAAAGTGAAAGGAATAGTATATGCCGGCATGGGCAATGGGAACTTTAATGCACCCGTAGGTAAGGCTCTTGAAAGAGCTTCTAAAGAAGGAATAGTTGTTTGCCGGTCAAACAGAACAGGAGCTGGTAGAACTACGCTTTACAATGAAGTAGATGATGCAGCGCTTGGATTTGTTGTAGCCGATGATCTCAATCCTCAGAAAGCGAGAATTTTACTCATGCTTTCTTTAATGGAGACCAGTAATCGCACTTCAATTCAAAACAACTTCTTCAAATATTAACAGTAAATCTTCAGAATACATGGCTGTCTAAAGAGCTATAGGAAAATCTTTCTGAGGTCATTTCAGAATCCAAAGAATCAGATTTCCCAGTTTTTATTAGAACCTGTAATGATTTCAGGTTGAATTAAATAAGGCTTTTAGACAGCCTCGTTAGAGACTTTATGCTTAATCGTGACTGAGGTCAACTAAATTTCTAAGCTTATGTTTTGGATTGAATTCGCCGTTCTTATAGTGATGATCCTTATTGGATCTCAAATGAAAGGGATTGGTCTTGGAGTAATGGGAATCTTTGGACTAGTGATTTTTGTTTTTGGTTTCCATATGAAACCCAGCAGCCCTCCTTTGGATGTGATGCTAATTATAATCGCTATTGTAACCACTGCCGCAACGCTTCAGGCATCAGGAGGCCTGGATTATTTAGTTGGTTTAGCCGAAAAGGTGATTAGAAATAATCCCTCAAACGTGACTTTCATTGCTCCTTTTGCGACTTACGTGTTATGTCTGTTTGCAGGAACTTCTCATATAGTGTATTCCATACTACCGATTATCTCTGAAGTAGCCACCAAAAAAAGGATACGCCCGGAACGTCCACTAAGTGCTTCTGTTATTGCATCTCACATAGCCCTTACCGGGAGTCCCATTAGTGCATGTACTGCTGCTCTTGTAGTGATTTTAGGTTATCCGGGGGCGCTTTTTGACGTCATGATGATCTCTATTCCGGCGGGCTTATTAGGGACTCTGGCCGCTTGTTTCGTTGTAAGAAAAAAAGGGTTAGAGCTGAATGAAGATCCTGTCTTTTTGGAAAAAATGAAAAATTCTGAGTTTGCAGCGAGTATTGAAAGCAGTCCAAAAGGTAGTGAGAAAAAGGTCAAAGCGGGAGCTAAAAACTCTGTTCTGGTTTTTAGTGTGGCAATTCTACTTATTGTACTGGCCGGGGCTTTTCCAGATTTGTTGCCAAATTTTGGTCCCGGAGAAGGTGATTTAGTAGTAAAGGGTGATGGTACTATTTCGATGGTTACTGTTATATGTCTTATCACACTCTCTGCTTCTGCAGCAATGATGTTGCTTACAAAAACCAGTGCGGTGACTGTTACTCAGGTTAGTTTGTTTAGTTCTATGGCATCGGCGACGATATCAGTTTTTGGAGTCGTGTGGATGGCTTCCACTTTCATGCAAAACAATTCAGAAATCATCAAAGAATCTTTGGGTAGTGTAGTAAATGCGTATCCATGGACTTTCGCCATTGCTTTATTTGCTTTAGGAATTATCATGTTTAGCCAGGCAGCTACCGTAAGGACACTGGTGCCACTGGGGATTAGTTTAGGCTTATCTCCTCTAGTCCTGATAGCTTCTTTCCCTACCGTAAATAGTTTCTACGTTTTACCCGGCTATCCAACTTTGTTGGCAGCCATCAATTTTGACAGGACAGGAAGTACCAAAATTGGAAAGTACGTGATTAATCACAGTTTTAACCTTCCCGGATTTGCGTCTACCATCGTTGCTGTGTCAGTAGGATTCCTTCTGGGGTTCCTTATACTCTAATTTTAAAATGGAAATAAAAAATGAAAAAATATATTGTTTACTTCGTTGTTATGCTATTGCCAGTTTTAGCAATTGCGCAAAACCAGGAAAATAAATCAGACCTGGAATATGAATCAATAATTCCCACCAAAAAGCAGTCTTTATTGAAAGACGTTGATGTTATCTTTAATACTCGCCTGGCCTTTGATAATAGATTTGCAGATGGAGAATACACAGGTTCAAATTTTTCTGCCAATCAATTTCGGTTGGAGGTTAAAGGTAAAATACATGAAAAGGTAAGTTTTAGATTTCGGGATAGATATACCAGAGAACATAGAGTAGGTGATCTGGATAATATGAGTAGATCAACAGATCTCGCTTACCTGGTTTTCGCACTTTCACCTCAAACCAAACTTACAGTAGGTAAGCAATCTGCCGACTGGGGTGGAATGGAGCTAGATTTTAATCCCATAGACATTTTAGAATATAATGACCTAATTGAATATGCAGATAATTACTTAATAGGTGCAGGTCTTTCTCACACTTTGAAAGACGGAAAAAACACCTTTGGTTTGCAAGCTTTAAATACCAGAACCAAATCTTTTGATGTTCAATATGAGGGGTACGATACTTCCGGATTAACACCCTCAAAATTACCTTTGGCAGTGGTCACCTCCTGGAGAGGAAAATTATTTAATGGAAAGGTAGAAACTGCTTATAGTTACAGTTTCTTTAATGAAGCTGAAGACAAGGGAATGAACTATTTTGTACTTGGTAACAAATTCAAGTCAAATAACTTCACTCTTATGTACGACTTTCAGTACAGTATGGAAGCCTTAGATAATAAAGGAATTGCTTCGGAAATTATAGCTACAGGTTTTCAGGCTCCGGCAGAAGATGTAAAGTATATTGAACACTGGTTGAGAGCAGAATACCAAATTCAGCCTAAGATAAACTTACTCTTAACTGTTATGACAAATAACACCTATGCTAAGATTGATGGCGATTCTGAGAGATTAGTGACTACTTTTGGATTAATTCCTACCGTACAATATTTTCCTTTCGATGATTTAAATTTAAAATTATATGTGGGATATGTGGCTAGAAAATATGACTATTCTGGTTTTTCAGAGAATAAATTTTCGTCCATTGATAAAGATACAGGTAGGTTAAGTGTTGGTATTATTGCGCCTTTGTTGGTGCTGTAATAAAAGTTGAAGTTGATTGTTGAAAGAGGCTGTCTTACCAGATCATGGTGAGGCAGCTTTTTTTTGTTTAAATTCTACAGAAGTTCGCTTTTTTCAGAATTCTTGGGGCTAATGAAGATTAAACTTACAAAGCATTTTGAATTAATAAAGGGTTTGAATCCAGATCACCAATGTGTACTTAATGCTTTAGGTTTTAAGACAAGAATATCACTCAGGTAGTATATTTTACCCAACCACATTATAGAAACTTTTTGGCCAAGTTTCTGGACAGGAGCATCCTGTTAGATCTAATGTGATTGGCTCAGGTATGAACAAACACTCCATGCAATTTTTGGATGGTATAAGATGCCTTTCCAGAGCACCTAAAATCGCCTCGATCGGAACCAGGTTGAGTTAAACTCAATTCCTGTAAATAATCTCTTATTCCAGTTCAATCAATAAATCTTTTCATCAAGCTCATGCCGCCAAAGAGAGTCACTTGCTTATCATTATACTGGATAAGAAGAATACCAAACTGTTGAAAGATAAAATATCCAATAGATATAGTAATTACAGGAAAATATTTAATGTAGCAAGCTCCTAATTCGTAAAGCGGATTAAACTCAATCGAAAACTTCCCCCTCGGCAAAAATAATTAAAGATCAGTAGACATGATATAAAAATCTAGAAAAGGATCTAAAAATTTTACCCACAAACCTTCAGGTAAAACAAGAAAAAACAAAACCGATGATTTTACTTACACACTTCTTGAAATAGTCCCAAAAAAAAGCCACAAAGATCTTGTCTCTGTGGCTTTTTCTTATCTAAATTCTCCAGTCTACAGTCTAAAATCTCACATCTATTCTATTTCCGAGATCCTCAGCGTATTTACCATTCCTTTATTGGTGATTGGCATAGCTGCAAGGTTGATCGTAAAATCACCTTTTTCAACGAATTTAAATTCTGTTGCGATCCTGTTGATATCGTCTATAGTTTCATCTGTACTCACCATCTTATCGTAATAAAAAGCACGTACTCCCCACAGCAGACTCAATTGGTTAAGAATTCTTTTGTTGGAGGTGAAAACCAAAATATTGGATTCAGGTCTCCAGGCAGAGATCTGGAATGCGGTATAACCACTATTGGTAAGGGTACAAATAGCTTGTGCCTTGATCTCATTGGCCATATGAGCTGCATGGTAACAAATTGATTTAGTAATGTATCTCTTTGTACGCACATGTGGTGGTTCATGAGGAACTTTAATAAGTGGTGAATTTTCAACACTCATAATAATTTGGCTCATTTTCTCGATCACCTGCACAGGATAATTCCCCACAGAAGTCTCTCCACTCAACATCACAGCATCGGCCCCATCCATAACCGAGTTGGCTACATCGTTAACCTCTGCCCTTGTAGGGGTAAGGCTGGTGATCATGGTTTCCATCATCTGGGTGGCAATAATAACCGGAATTCTCGCCTTTTTAGCCTTTAAAACAAGTTGCTTCTGAATAAGAGGTACTTCCTGCGCCGGAATTTCCACTCCAAGATCTCCACGTGCTACCATAAGACCATCACAGTAAGCTACGATCTTATCGATATTATCTACACCTTCGGGCTTTTCAATTTTGGCAATTATCGGGATCTTTTCATCTGTATGTTCCTTAATAAGGTTTTGAAGCTCAATAAGGTCATCGCTATTCCTAACGAAAGAAAGCGCAATCCAGTCCACACCCTGCTTTACTGCAAATTCGGCGTCCTGAATGTCTTTTTCTGTAAGAGCGGGAAGGGAGATCGATGTATTTGGAAGGTTAACTCCTTTTTTCGACCTAAGCGGTCCTCCCTGAACTACTTTAGCCAGAACCTCATCTTTCTTATTGGTGCTTACTACCTCAAAAATTAGTTTCCCATCATCCAGTAAAATACGTTCTCCGGCTTTTACGTCCTGAGGAAATTCGTCATAGTTCATATAGACCCGGGAAGATGTTCCTTCAAACTCCTCTCCCGTGGCAAAAGTGATTTCGTCTCCTTTTGAAACCACAACTTCCTCCCTCATTTTTCCAACCCTGAGTTTTGGCCCCTGCAGGTCACCCAGAATGGCTGTGGTAAAGCCCAGTTCTTCATTGAGCTCACGTATAATTTTCATACGTTGCTTTACATCTTCATAATCGGCATGAGAAAAATTGATCCTGAACACGTTCACACCTGCTAGCATCATATCTCTCAATACATCTTTAGAACTTGAGGCCGGCCCGAGGGTGGCCACAATCTTAGTCTTTTTCGTATTCGGCATTAGTCAAATATTAAATTTTCTTTTGTTTTTATGCGATGAAAATCAATGGCATAAGCGGTAGAAACCTGCGGGATCTCAAGGATCCTGGAGATGAGCATTTTTGTTGATATTGCATCCAGTTCATCTTCGATCTTCACCAAAAAATCTACCTGCTTGAATTCCGGTAATAAAAATGATTTTTTGACAGCCAGTTGATCTCCAAAAAAAAGAGAATCTAAATCTGACCCTGACCTGCCTTCCTGTCTGGCGACATTGTTCACCAGATGATAGGTGCAATATTTCTGCAGATCTTCATAAATAAAATGGGCGAATAAAATGCTTTCTTTCCCTTTATGAAGATCAATGTCTTTTGGCGTTCTGGCCAACTTTAGGTCTATATGCTTGTTCAACAGGTAAGCCAGCTTGAATTCCTCTACCGAAGAATGTATTGCAAGTAGCTTATAAGGCTGTTCAAAAACTTCATCTAAAACCAGTTTGTGCGCCGGCATATGATTTTACATCAAAGGATAAAGATAATTATTGTATCGTAGATAATTAATTTTTTTGGGCCTTATTTTCAGAATATCTTACGAAAACGTTATAGTTTCTGTGATATTTTTAAGATGTGGAAATTTTCGTCTGGAAGGCATAATAGGCCCTTTTAGATGCTTTTTCTTCAGCTTTCTTCTTTGAAGTTGCCCGGGCTTTGGCCACAACCCTGTTATCAATTCGAAGTTTAACGGCAAAATGTTTTAATTCATCCTTTCCCGTGTCCTCGTAAACTTCGTAGTTAAATTCCTTTTTTTCCTTTTGACACCACTCGATGAGAAGACCTTTGTAACTAATCACAGTACCTTCCAACTGTTCTATATCTACATAAGGTTCTATTACTCTTTCATAGATGAACTTACTGGTGTACCTGTAACCTCTGTCAAGATAAATAGCCCCTATTAGGGCTTCAAAGAGGTTGCCGTGAATATTTGTGCCAAATTGTTCGGTTGGAATGTTAGTATTGATGTGTTTGATCAAATCCAGATCTTTGCCTAACTCATTAAGATGTTTGCGACTTACGATCTTGGACCTCATCTTGGTAAGATAGCCTTCATTACCGCCGGGAACTTCATTGAACAGGTGGGAGGCGATAACTGCACTAAGCATGGCATCTCCAAGGAACTCCATTCTTTCAAAATTAATGGCATTCCCTTCGGCGTCTTTCTGGTTTAGAGACCGGTGTGTAAAGGCTTTTTTATAATGTGAAATGTTACGAGGTTTGAAACCCATGATCTTTGTCAATTCGACAAAAAAATTCCCGCCTCTGGAAGAGCGGGAATTTAATATGTTTCTTATAACACTCATGATATTTTACTCGTCCAGCTTCTTGAATAGCACGCAGGCGTTATGACCACCAAAGCCAAATGTATTGCTCATGGCCACTTTCACTTCCCTTTTTTGCGCCTTATTCAAAGTGAGGTTAAGTTCTGGATCGATATTTTCATCCTGTACCTCGTGGTTGATCGTAGGCGGAACAACTCCATGTTTCATGGCGAGAATTGATGCAATCGCTTCAACAGCTCCGGCAGCACCCAAAAGGTGACCGGTCATCGATTTGGTCGAATTGATATTAATGTTTTTTGCATGCTCTCCAAACACCTTCTTGATAGCCTTAAGTTCGGCCACATCCCCAAGCGGAGTAGATGTTCCGTGGGTATTAATGTGATCTACATCTTCGGGCTTAAGTTCGGCATTTTTCAGGCAGTTCTCCATTACAGCAACAACTCCAATCCCTTCGGGATGTGGGGCAGTCATGTGGTAAGCATCCGAAGACAACCCTCCACCAACTACTTCTGCATAAATCTTTGCGCCTCTGGCTTTTGCATGCTCATATTCTTCCAGAATCAAAGCACCTGCACCTTCACCTAAGACGAATCCATCACGAGTCGCATCGAATGGTCTCGAAGCGGTCTCGGGACTTTCATTGCGGGTTGAAAGGGCATGCATGGCATTAAATCCACCCATTCCTGCGGGAGCGACAGCTGCCTCACTACCTCCGGTAACAATTACATCACTGTAACCTAACCTGATGGTATTAAGGGCATCGATAAGCGCATTTGCAGCAGAAGCACAAGCCGAAACAGTAGTATAGTTCGGGCCCATAAAGCCGTGCTTAATCGAGATATTTCCCGGCGCGATATCAGCAATCATTTTCGGAATGAAGAAGGGATTGAACCTTGGGGTTCCATCACCTTTTCCAAAAGCCAAAACCTCATCCTGAAATGTTTCAAGACCTCCAATCCCTGCACCCCAAATGACTCCAACGCGAAGTTTATCTATAGTGTCAAGATTGAGCCCCGAATCTTTTATAGCCTCATCTGAAGCTACTAAAGCATACTGGGCAAACTTGTCTAATTTTCTGGCCTCTTTTCGATCAAAATAATCTTCAGCTTTGAAGTTCTTGATCTCACAAGCGAATTTAGTTTTGAATTTTTCGGCATCAAAGTATGTAATGGGTGCAGACCCGCTTTTACCGTTTACAAGACCTTCCCAATATTCATCAATATTCTTTCCAATTGGGGTAAGGGCACCTAATCCAGTTACTACAACTCGCTTTAACTCCATAAGGATATGTTACTTTTTATTTTTTTGCGTCTTCAATATAAGAGATTGCCTGACCCACAGTAGCAATGTTCTCTGCCTGGTCGTCTGGGATCTGGATATCAAATTCTTTCTCAAACTCCATGATCAACTCTACAGTGTCTAATGAATCAGCGCCCAAGTCGTTGGTGAAGCTAGCTTCGTTTACTACTTCATTCTCGTCAACTCCTAACTTGTCAACGATAATCGCTTTTACTCTTGATGCAATGTCTGACATAACTTGTGTTTTTAATTTTAAATTAAGTGGCAAAAATAAAAAACTTTATTTTAAAACCTGTTTTTACTTGAAAAATGTGATGGTAAATTACATAATTTCCGCCTAAAGCCAGTATTTTTACCTGCTAATAATTGTTAAGACGCTTCTCTTGCAAAAAGTTGAGAATTCCCCAAAAAAGAAAATCGTGATCTTCGCCTCGGGTAATGGATCTAATGCTGAAAATATAATCAAATATTTTCTGAAGCAAGGAACTGCAGAAGTCGTGGCCGTATTTTCAAATAACCGTACTGCAAAAGTTTTGCGACGGGCCCATGACCTGGAGGTAAAAGCCCTGCATTTTGATCGCGAGGCACTATATGAAAGCGATGATGTTCTTAATTTACTAAAGGATATAAAACCCGACCTCATTGTACTGGCCGGTTTCCTGTGGATGTTTCCGAAAAAAATAATTAAACGTTTCCCTAACAAAGTGATCAATATTCACCCTGCCCTGCTTCCCAAATATGGAGGAAAAGGCATGTACGGAATGAACGTTCATAAAGCCATTTTAGAGCAGAAAGAGGTGGAAACAGGAATTAGCATTCATTATGTGAATGATAAATATGACGAGGGAGAGCTTATTTTTCAAACAACAACAGCTATTGAAGCAAAAGATACTGTTGAAGATATAGCTGAAAAAATTCATCAGCTGGAACTTGAGTATTTCCCGAAGGTGATCGAGAATCTTTTATTTTCTTCAGAAGATGCATAACGCCCAGGTTCACATTTATACAGACGGCGCCGCAAGAGGAAATCCCGGCCCGGGTGGCTACGGAATTGTGATGGAATGGGTGGGAAAACCTTACCGGAAAGAATTCTCTAAAGGCTTCAAACATACAACCAACAACCGCATGGAACTTCTTGCAGTTATTGAAGCCTTGAAAAAGCTGAAAAATCCTGAAACGACGGTTATCGTTTTCACAGATTCAAAATATGTGGCCGATGCTGTCGAGAAAGGCTGGGTCTTCAACTGGGAAAAAAAGGGATTTAAAGACCGAAAGAATTCTGACATGTGGATCGAATTTCTCAAGGAGTACCGCAAGCATAAAGTAAGATTTAAATGGATCAAGGGACATAACGAACACCCTCAAAATGAGCGTTGTGATGCTTTAGCCGTGAAAGCATCAAAAGGAAACCGCCTTTTAATAGACACAGGATTTGAAGACGATTCAAAAAGCCTTTTTTAAGACCTTTCCATTTTATTGCTTGAAAAACAAAACCGTATATTTGCACCTCATTTTTAAAGAACACTATGAATAAATTATTAATAGTGGGTACCGTTGCTTTTGATGCCATCGAGACCCCTTTTGGTAAAACAGATAAAATCCTTGGCGGGGCGGCAACTTACATCGGTCTCTCTGCTGCACAATTTGATATTGAAAGTGCAATTGTTTCTGTAGTCGGAGAAGATTTCCCGCAGGAATACCTCGATCTCCTTAAGAACAGGAGTATTGACCTAAAAGGTACTGAAATCGTAAAGGGAGGAAAAACCTTCTTTTGGAGCGGAAAATATCATAATGATTTAAACTCCCGTGACACCCTGGACACACAGCTAAATGTCTTAGCCGACTTCCAGCCTGTAGTACCGGAAAATTTCAAGGCACCAGGTGTGGTGATGCTTGGAAACCTGCACCCATTGGTACAGCTAAGCGTTCTTGAACAAATTGAAAGACCAAAGTTAGTAGTGCTCGACACAATGAACTTCTGGATGGACAATACCTGGGATGATCTTATGAAAGTGATTAGTAAAGTTGATGCCCTTACTATTAATGATGAGGAAGCAAGACAGCTTACAGATGAATATTCTCTTGTAAAGGCCGCCCGTAAGATCGCCGAAATGGGTCCTAAATACGTAGTGATCAAAAAAGGCGAACACGGGGCACTTTTGTTCCATAACGAGCAGATTTTTTTCGCACCTGCTTTACCATTGGAAGAAGTTTTTGATCCCACAGGAGCAGGAGATACCTTTGCCGGTGGTTTCACAGGATATCTGGCCCATACAGGTGACATATCTTTTAAGAACATGAAGAATGCAGTGATCTATGGTTCTAACCTTGCTTCTTTTTGTGTTGAAAAATTTGGTACAGAGAGGATGCAGGATCTAACCAAAGAAGATGTGCATCAACGCCTGGAAGAGTTTAAAGCTCTAACACAATTCCAGATAAAACTTACTTAATAATTCTGCCCTGTAATTTCAGGGCTTTTTTTATGACTAAACCCAGGTCAAATAACAACAGTTTATGAGTGATGCTTTAAAACACGAATGCGGAATTGCCCAGCTGCGCCTTCTTAAACCTTTGGAATACTATAAGGAGAAGTACGGTACAGCATTTTATGGGGTGAACAAAATGTACCTGATGATGGAGAAGCAGCATAACCGTGGCCAGGACGGCGCCGGTCTTGCGAGCATTAAGCTCAACACTCAGCCGGGTGACCGCTACATTAGCCGTATCAGGTCCAATGCAGCACAGCCCATTCAGGATATTTTTGCCCAGATCAATGATCGTATCAATGAAGAGATAAAACAACATCCTGAGTACGCAGATGATGTTGCCTTGCAGAAGAAGTATATCCCTTACCTGGGCGAATTGTTCCTGGGTCATGTGAGGTATGGCACCTTTGGTAAGAACAGTGTTGAAAACGTACACCCCTTTCTTCGCCAGAACAACTGGATGCACAGGAACCTCATCGTGGCAGGAAATTTTAACATGACCAATGTTCACCAGCTCTTCAACAATCTTGTTGAGTTAGGTCAACACCCAAAGGAGAAAGCAGATACTGTCACTGTAATGGAAAAGATTGGGCATTTTTTGGATGATGAAGTTCGTAAACTGTATAAGAAACTAAAGAATGAAGGTTACTCGAAGGTAGAAGCTTCCCCGCTAATTGCCGAGCAGTTAAAAGTTAGCAAGATCCTTAGAAAATCGGCTAAGAACTGGGATGGCGGCTATGCCATGGCCGGCCTTTTAGGTCATGGGGATTCCTTTGTACTTCGGGATCCTGCAGGTATTAGACCGTGTTATTATTATCGCGATGACGAGGTTGTGGTAGTCGCTTCAGAAAGACCTGTCATTCAAACCGTCTTTAACGTTGATTTTGATAAAGTAGAAGAGTTACCACCGGGGCATGCGATCATCACCAAGAAAAATGGAGAGGTTCGTATCAAACAGATCCTTGAGCCATTGGAGAGAAAAGCCTGTTCCTTTGAGCGTATCTATTTTTCCCGCGGAAGTGATGCCGAGATCTACAAGGAGCGAAAAATGCTTGGAAAGCTGTTAATGCCCGAAGTGCTGAAGGCAATAGATCACGATACCGTGAACACCGTGTTCTCTTTTATTCCCAATACAGCTGAAACCTCCTTCTACGGAATGGTGGAAGCGGCCCAGGATGAGCTTAACAAGCAGAAGAATGACACTATTCTTGCCGAAAAAGAAACCTTGACCGATGCTCGTTTACAGGAGATCCTTGCCCACAGGTTAAGGACCGAAAAGATCGCTATTAAAGATGCAAAACTACGCACTTTTATTACCGAAGACAGCAGTCGTGACGACCTGGTGGCTCACGTTTATGACGTAACCTATGGCGTGGTAAAACCGGAAGACAACCTGGTAATCATTGATGACAGTATTGTACGGGGTACTACTTTGAAGAAGAGTATCCTTAAGATGATGGACAGAACCAATCCAAAAAAGATCATCGTTATTTCTTCTGCTCCTCAAATACGTTATCCAGATTGCTACGGAATAGATATGGCAAGACTGGAGAATTTAGTGGCTTTTCAGGCCGCGCTCGCACTTCTGAAGGAAAACGATCAACTTCACATTGTGGAAGAGGTATATGAGAAATGTAAAAAGCAGGTAGATCTTGATGATAAGGAAGTGAAAAATTTTGTCAAAGAAATCTATGCTCCTTTTACCGATGAACAAATTTCGGATAAGATAGCAGAACTGCTGAGCGATGAAAGCATTAAAGCTGAAGTAAAAATCATATTCCAATCTGTAGAAAACCTTCACAAGGCATGCCCAAAAAACCTTGGAGACTGGTATTTTACAGGAGATTATCCAACTTTTGGAGGAAACAGGGTAGTCAATCGTGCATTTATAAATTTTTACGAAGGAAGTACTGATAGAGCCTATTAAAAAGGTTTTTTTCCGACGCTTTTAACGTACTTTGTGCAGTTTGACTAAAATACATGCAGTTCATCTAAAAAGCTCTCACAGACTCAGAATAAAGTCTATTTTTACGAAGCCATAACATAAGTAGGTTAAGTTCATGGTAGATTTGGGGCAAAAAAGGTGGAGCTTTCCACCTTTTTTATTTTATATAAGTTCCAATTACTTCTCCTCTCAAGTTTCCAACATTAGAAATAAGACCTCCCAAAAAAGGCATTTTTGAAGAGTAATTACCAGGGGAATTTCTTTTAGACAATACCGTTATTCCTTAACTTTAAGGGAAATTACTAACGTGTCAAAAAGGGCATTTTTACTACTGTTTCTGTTCTACAGCTCCTCTTTTTCGGCACAGAATCCCGATGAGCTTACAGGTAGCTGGATCGAGCTCATTGGACAGCATGAATTATCTGAAAAATGGTGCCTGGGAACTACAGCTATTTCTCAACATTACAGGGTTTTTGACGATTTTCAGTTTTTACTGCTTCGCACCGGTCTTGCCTATCGCTTTTCAGGGAACGCATTGGTTTCTGTGGGCTACGATTACTTCTATTCGAAATCATATTCAGAAGATAGACCAATCGTGCAACACAGAGCCTGGGGAGAGTTTAATCTTAACAGTCGTTACTCTAACTTCGCAATTTCCCATCGGTACCGCTTTGAGTCATTATGGACGAGACAGGAGCCTCAATATGACCTGTCCCACAGACTACGCTACAGATTAAAGGTGGAGCATCCGCTTTACAAAAGTATATACCTGTCTGTCTTCAATGAGATCTTTATCAACGTGGGTAGGCCATATTTTAATCAAAACAGAATGGCCCTGGGGCTGGGTTATCGTCTAAATCCAAACCTCCGTGTAGAGCTCGGCTATTTAAAGCTGCATTTTGATCGTGCCCATTATGATCGGTTAAGGCTAGCTATGTTTTTCAAAACAGACCTGTTTTCGAGGGAGATAAAGTGAGGAGCCTAAATAGAAAGTCCCGGTTCTACCCGGGACTTTTTCACAACTATCATTTCTAATTTACATTAAGAAACTTATCATAATACCTGCCGCAACAGCAGAACCTATCACGCCGCTCACGTTTGGAGCCATGGCGTGCATGAGCAAGTGATTTGAAGGGTCACTTTTAATCCCTTCCTGTTGTACTACCCTCGCACTATCTGGCACGGCAGAAACCCCTGCAGCTCCAATTAAAGGATTAATTTTATTATTTGTACTTAGGAACAAGTTCATCACTTTAGCAAAGATTAGTCCCCCGGCTGTTGCGATAATAAAAGAAACAGCACCCAGGGCAAAGATTTTAATTGAACTTCCGGTAAGGAATACACTTGCCTGTGTTGATGCACCCACAGTAACCCCCAACAGAATGGTTACAATATCGATCATTTTGGTTCTCGCTGTATCGGCTAAACGATCTGTCACCCCACTTTCTTTGAGGATATTTCCGAAGAAAAGCATTCCTAAAAGCGGTATGGCCGATGGAGAAATGAAGGTAGTAAGCAACAAACCTATGATTGGGAACAGGATCTTTTCAGTTTTAGAAACTGCGCGCGGTGGCTTCATTTTTATAAGCCTTTCCTTTTTTGAAATTAAAAGTCTCATTATAGGAGGCTGGATAACGGGCACCAGGGCCATGTATGAATAAGCTGCAATGGCTATACTACCAATTAAATGCGGGGCCATTTTTGCCGAGGCAAATATTGCGGTGGGACCATCTGCTCCTCCAATTATTGATATTGCACCCGCTTCATGAATTTCAAAACCCAGGGCAACAGCACCAACAAAGGTCCCGAAAACCCCTATCTGTGCAGCTGCACCCAACAACATAAGACGCGGATTGGAAATAAGAGAGGAAAAATCGGTCATTGCACCAATTCCCAGGAAGATAAGCGGGGGATAAATCCCCTGCGTCACCCCGAAGTACAGATAATTAAGTACAGAACCCGATTCATAGATTCCTACTCCTGCACCTGCAGGGAAAGGAATATTCCCCAGAAGAATCCCGGTTCCAATTGGAATCAACAGTAAAGGTTCATAATGAAACCTAATGGCAAGGAATATAAAGAAGAGGCCGACGACAATCATAATTATATTCCCAAAGCTCACATTTGAGAAACCTGTATATTCCCAGAAGTGGCGTAGCCCTTCTAAAAGACCACCAGTTTCTTCAGGTAATTCAGACATTATTGTCTGGGCCATCAAATTCCCGCCAAAAATGAGAGGAATAAGATATAAAACACCCAGTATGCTTATAACGGTTAGAAATTTTTTCACAATAACTTGGTTTTGAGGATTAGGGAGCAGCTTTTATTCTTCTGAATAAAAATCTTACCCTATCACAAGTAGAAGATCGTTTTGAAGTACAGCATCTCCTTCCTTTACTTTTATTTCTTTTACTACCCCTGCCTGGTCTGCCAAAACATCATTTTCCATCTTCATAGCTTCCAGGATGAGCAGGGAATCACCTTTTGCTACAGTATCTCCAACTTTAACCTTTAGCTTAAAGATACTTCCCGGTAGCGGGGCCTCTACAGGAAATCCACCAGCAGATTGTTTCTTTTCTATTCGACCTTCCCCGGGCTGCCTTACTACGCTTTCCCTTACCAGTTTTGGAGTTTTTACAGGCTTTTTCTTTTCCTGGTGGACTTCCACTACATACTCTGTCCCATTCACATGAATGGTAGCAAGATCGTCTTCAATATCCTGTATATCGACCGAATATTTATTTCCGTTTATTGTAAAATCAAATTTTTTCATTTTGAATAAATTATCGGGGATTATTGTTTACTCCGTAAATTTTAGAACTCCATGGGGAATAGGTACGGGCAACACGTTTTATAGTTATTATACCACTTTCTTCGTCGTGCTGCTCCTTAAAATAAAGGGTTAAGGCCAAACCAATTGCGGCACTTACCTCCCCGGAAATATATTTTTCCTCTTTGGCATCTCCATTCCTCCTTGCAGCGGCTTTTTCCCTTACCTCTCTTATCTTCTTACTAAGACCAAGATTTAAGACCCGCGGCATACTTTTAAAAAGGAACATGAGCATAAGGAGAGCAAAAAACACAACTGTATAACCTACTCCTGTGATGATCCATATTTGTGACCAGTCTACTACAGACGTTGTTGTTTCTTCCATAATAATCAAACTATAGTGGGATATTACTGTGTTTTTTAGGAGGATTGGTAACCTTCTTGGTTTGCAGAGTTTGAAGCCCTCTAATGATCCTGAAACGGGTATTACGCGGTTCTATCACATCATCTATATATCCATAAGCAGCTGCCTGATACGGATTGGCAAATTTCTCCTGATATTCCTGTTCTTTTTCTGCCTTGTATTTTGCTCTGGCTTCCGGATCTTTGATCTCACTCATCGCTCTTCCCTCGAGTACCTCAATGGCTCCCGAAGCTCCCATTACAGCAATTTCAGCCGATGGCCATGCATAATTGAGATCCCCACGAAGTTGCTTACAACTCATAACATCATGCGCTCCTCCATAAGATTTCCTCAGTGTGATAGTGATTTTGGGAACAGTAGCCTCTCCATACGCAAACATTAATTTTGCACCATGGATAATAATACCTGCATATTCCTGTCCGCTGCCGGGTAGAAATCCAGGGACATCGACCAGGGTTAAAATCGGAATATTAAAAGCGTCACAGAATCTCACAAACCTGGCTGCTTTCCTGGAAGCATCACTATCGAGAACACCGGCAAGGAAATTAGGTTGATTCGCTACAATCCCAATGGATTCTCCATTCATCCTGGCAAAACCAACAATGATGTTCTTTGCATAATTCCTGTGCACCTCCAAAAATTCTCCTTCATCTACTATGCTGTAGACCACCTCCTGCATGTCGTAAGGTTGATTGGTATTATCCGGTATGATCGTGTTTAAAAAGTCGTCCCGCCTGTCTATGGGATCATTATTACTAAAAATGGGTGCTTCCTCCAGGTTGTTCTGCGGAAGATATGAAAGCAGCTTTCTTATAAGCAATAAACCATTTTCTTCGCTGGACACCTTAAAGTGGGATACGCCCGATTTTGAGGAGTGAATATTGGCCCCGCCAAGATTTTCAACAGAAATGTCTTCCCCGGTTACCGTTTTTACCACTTTAGGACCGGTTACGAACATATAGCTGTTCTCTTCGGTCATCATTACAAAATCGGTAAGAGCAGGAGAATAAACAGCTCCCCCCGCACAGGGACCAAAAATGGCAGATATCTGCGGAATCACTCCCGAAGCGAGAATATTGCGTTCAAAAATTTCAGCATAGCCGGCCAGAGAGGTGACCCCTTCCTGGATACGGGCTCCTCCACTGTCATTTATCCCAATAACCGGGGCTCCCGCTTTCATGGCCATATCCATGACCTTACATATTTTCTGAGCAAAGGTTTCAGAAAGAGATCCTCCAAAGACGGTAAAATCCTGAGAAAACACATAAACTACTCTCCCGTCTATTGTTCCATGCCCGGTCACAACACCATCTCCAAGAAATTTGGTTTTTTCCATTCCAAAATTCGTGGACCTGTGGGTGACAAACATGTCAAATTCTTCAAAACTCCCATCGTCCAGAAGTATGTCGATCCTTTCCCTGGCAGTTAATTTCCCTTTTCCATGCTGGGCATCTATACGCTTCTGCCCACCACCCAATCGGGCTATTTCCCGTTTTTGGATCAATTCGTTTACTTTATCCTGACTTGTCATTTTTTTCTAGATTATTTTACCGGTTCCTCACAGAGTTCTGTCAACACCCCAAAAGTGGATTTTGGGTGCAGAAAAGCTATGTTCAAGCCTTCTGCTCCTTTTCTTGGAGTTCTGTCTATTAACTTCACATCTTTTTGTTCCAGTTCCTCCAGCCTTGCAGGCAGGTCCTTTACCGCAAAAGCAATATGATGCACGCCCTGGCCTTTCTTTTCAAGGAATTTTCCTATTGGTCCCTCAGGATCTGTGGATTCTAATAGTTCTATTTTAGTCTGACCCACTTTAAAAAAAGCTGTTTTCACCTTCTGGTCTTTAACCTCCTCCACAGAGTAGCATTTTAACCCAAAGGTTTTTTCGTAAAAGGGAATGGCCTCTTCAAGGCTTTCAACTGCAATACCTATATGTTCTATATGCGTTGGTTCCATGACTTATATGATTTTTAAATAGATTTCAGTTTTGAGCAAAAAAAAATCGCACAAGGCGATTTCTATTTTCTTCCGGTAAACTAATAATTTCTCTGCCTCGACAGGAAAAGATAACACGGGGCACATTTTGGCCACCCAGGGAAAAATGAGAGGCAGCGCAATTCTCAAATTTTGATATGAAAAGCGCAACCTAAACGAATGTGAAATGTGTCTTATTAGGTGTACCATTTTGATACATTTTTTTGCATTATAAAGATAACGAAACTTTAACTCAACGTGACCTGAATTTCTCAACAATTTTATTGAAATTAACGCAAACGTTGTAGTAATGACAAGACTTTTCAATGGATCTCTAAAAAACCCTTACCACAAATTTCAACGAAAACCTTTTCTTAAAAAATGATTAAAATCATTGGCTTTTAGCCATCGAATCCTAAAACTTATATTTAACTTTACGGGAAAGATTTTCAGAATTCCTGTAAAGGGAAAACAGCTGAACGGAAAAAAATATTCCTGTAGCTGGAAAGAATTTGAAACGAAAAACGCAAAGAGAAAATCTTCTCCTGTTTTTCTTAATTCTACCTTCGGGACAGCCTGGAAACTTTTACAACTAAGATTTAGATTGTGAACTTCTTGTTCCACTATAGCAAAGATCGACAGCCGGCTAACAAAATTTACAGCCAGACCAGACTTTTGCAGTTTCTCAACCTTCTAAAGGATTTACCGGGCAAACAAAAATTAGGCATCACCCTTTCAAAAAAGGCATTTTTAAGAAATTTACTAAAGAACACTAATAGTATAGATTACGAGACGGTCCCGTAATCTCTCACGCAGCAATGCAATCACTTTCATTAAAATGAAAACAATGAAGGAATCATTATTTCAAGAATTTCCTGAAGTTTCAGCAGAACATTGGAAAAACAAGGTCATAGCAGACCTTAAAGGAGCTGATTATGATAAAAGTCTGATCTTTGATTCTCCTCACGGAGTTAAAGTGAAACCTTTTTACACTTCTGAAGATATAAAAGGCAGCATACAATTACCTCCACCTAAGCCCTGGAGCATCTGCGAGCAGATCATTGAAGAAACTGCCGGGGAAGCAAATCGAAAGGCTGCTTATGCACTGGAAAAAGGAGCTGAAAGCCTATGGCTCGTAATTCCCAATGAAGACATAGCTCCTGAAGCTCTTTTCCAAGACCTGGACCTGGAGAAAGTCCAGATCTTTGTAAGGATGCAGTTTCTTTCCGGGGACTATGTGGAAAACCTGAATAGCTTCCTGAAGGGAAAAAAGAACAAAATCCACCTGCAAATAGACATCATTGGCAATTTGGCCAAAACCGGAAATTATTTCTTAGGTAAAAAAGAAGATTTTAAGGCCTTAAATTCTTTATTTTTGAAAACCTCCGCTTTTAAGTCTGTTGTAAGTGTAGACGCCGCCCTTTACCAGAATGCGGGAGCTACGATTCCTCAACAGCTGGCATATGCTTTGTCTCATTTGAATGAGTATTTAAATATACTGTCTCAAAAAGGGCAGATTTCAGAAGGATTTTTGCCACAGTTCATCTTAGCTACAGGAGGCAATTATTTCTTTGAAATAGCAAAAATAAGGGCTTTAAGATGGTTATATGCTACCCTCGCAAATAAATATAAGCTCCCTGGAGAATGTATGATCCTTTCACAGCCAACGAAAAGAGATAAAACCCTTTACGATTATAATGTGAACCTGCTAAGAACTACCACCCAAAGTATGAGTGCGATCCTGGGGGGAGCCGATGTTGTGTGCAATCACCCTTATGACATTGTTTTTCACAAATCTAATGAATTCGGGGAGCGCATTGCCCGCAACCAGTTACTTGTAATGAAGCATGAGGCTTACCTCAACAAAGCAGCCAATGCATCAGATGGGGCGTATTACATTGAAACCCTCACCCGTGAATTTGCAGAAGCTGGTTTACAGATCTTCCGGGAAGTTGAAAAAGAGGGTGGATTCCTGAAGATGCTCAGGCAGGGGAGTATTCAGCAAAAAATCGAACAGAGTGCAGAGAAAGAGCAGCAACTTTTTGATGATGGCCAATTGATCCTGATAGGCACCAACAAGTTCACCAACCTTCAGGAGAATATGGGGCAGGACCTCGAGCTGGACCCATTCAAAAAAACAACTTCAGCCAACATGGAAATTGAACCTATTTTTGAGAAAAGATTAAGTGAGAAGCAGGAACAGGAAAGGCTTCAAAAGGAACATGCCGAACTAACCCAAAGCTAACAACCATGGAAAGAAAATCATTAGAAAATATAGCACTTTTGGAGCCTGAGGCAATCACACTTCCCAGGGCTGCCCAACAGGACCAATTACCTACTAAAAATGGCCCTACGGGTAAAGTTTATACCCCTAAAGACATAGAGGAAATTGAGCACCTAAAATATGCTGCAGGTATCCCACCCTTCCTGCGAGGACCATATAGCACAATGTACGTTATTAGACCGTGGACTATTCGCCAATACGCCGGATTCTCCACTGCCGAAGAAAGCAACGCATTTTACCGAAGGAATCTCGCAGCCGGACAAAAAGGTTTGTCTGTTGCATTTGATCTACCCACTCACCGCGGCTACGATAGCGACCACGAGCGTGTTGTGGGAGATGTTGGAAAAGCGGGAGTTGCCATAGATTCGGTTGAGGATATGAAGATCCTTTTCGATAAGATCCCCCTGGACCAGATGTCAGTTTCCATGACCATGAATGGGGCAGTACTTCCCATTCTGGCATTTTACATAGTGGCCGCCGAAGAGCAGGGAGTAAAACCCGGGCTGCTTCAGGGAACCATTCAAAATGACATTTTAAAGGAGTTTATGGTAAGGAACACTTATATCTATCCGCCTACTCCTTCCATGAAGATCATTTCAGACATTTTTGAATATACTTCTAAGAACATGCCCCGCTTCAACAGCATTAGTATATCGGGGTATCATATGCAGGAGGCCGGTGCTACCAGTGAGATCGAGCTGGCTTACACCCTTGCAGACGGGCTGGAATATATTAGAAAAGGTCTTGATGCGGGCATGGATATCGACAGCTTTGCTCCCAGGCTTTCATTTTTCTGGGCCATTGGTATGGACCACTTCACAGAGATCGCAAAAATGCGTGCTGCCAGGATGCTGTGGGCAAAACTCGTGAAACAGTTTAATCCAAAGAATGAAAAGTCTCTCGCCCTTAGAACCCACAGTCAAACCAGCGGCTGGAGTTTAACAGAACAGGATCCTTTTAACAACGTCGCCAGGACCAGTATTGAAGCAGCGGCGGCTGCATTTGGTGGAACCCAGAGTCTACATACCAACGCACTGGATGAGGCTATCGCCCTGCCCACAGATTTCTCTGCCCGTATTGCAAGAAATACACAACTACACCTTCAGCAGGAAACCCAGATCACCAAGACAGTAGATCCCTGGGCAGGTAGTTACTTTGTAGAGAGTCTTACCCAGGAAATAGCTGAAAAAGCCTGGGAACTCATTCAGGAAGTGGAAGAATTGGGAGGAATGACCAAAGCCATTGAAGCCGGAATTCCAAAAATGAGAATTGAAGAGGCTGCAGCAATAAAACAGGCTAGAATTGATAGCGGGCAGGATATTATTGTAGGGGTAAATAAATACCGCAGGGAAAAAGAAGACCCGATTGTTACCCTGGAGGTCGATAACCAAAATGTACGCAGGCAACAAGTAGAACGCCTAAGGCAGCTTAGGGAAGAGAGGAACAATGAAGAAGTAAAAGCAGCACTTGAAAAACTGACCTCTGCAGCACGATCTGGCGAAGAAAACTTATTGGCTCTGGCTGTAGATGCTGCCCGGAAACGAGCTACTCTAGGCGAAATAAGTGACGCCCTTGAAAAAATCTACGGCAGGTATAAAGCTCAAATAAAATCAATAAGCGGTGTATACTCAAAAGAGATAAAAGACGATTCTTCCTTTAAAAAAGCAAGGGAAATGGCCGATCAATTCGCTGAACAGGAAGGCCGCCGCCCCAGGATCATGATAGCAAAAATGGGACAGGATGGACACGATCGTGGTGCAAAAGTCGTGGCGACCGGTTATGCAGACGTTGGCTTTGACGTGGACATTGGACCACTTTTCCAAACTCCCGCAGAAGCTGCAAAACAAGCGGTAGAAAATGACGTGCATATCCTTGGAGTCTCTTCCCTGGCCGCCGGTCACAAAACCCTTGTTCCCCAGGTGATCGAGGAGCTAAGAAAATATGGTCGCGAAGATATTATGGTCATAGTGGGAGGAGTGATCCCATCACAGGACTACCAGTACCTCTTTGATGCCGGCGCAGTCGCAGTATTTGGCCCCGGCACTAAAATTAGTGAAACGGCCATTAAACTTTTGGAGATCCTTATTGAAGAATAACCATCATGATTAGCACCAATTACAAATTAAAATTCCAATATTATGAGAAATACCCTCAATATAGTATCGCCTGCAGAAGCTGTTTCGGTAGTAAAATCGGGTAACCGTGTCTTTCTGCAAGGGGCCGCAATGACTCCGAATATTCTTATCAATGCCCTTACCGAGAGATATAGAGAACTTAGTGATGTGGAATTCATTCATATTCACACCGAAGGTCCGGCCCCATACACTCAACCGCCTTATAGCGAATCCTTTAAAACCAACAGCTGTTTTGTTGCAGGTAATGTGAGGAAGGCAGTTAATTCTAGTATAGGAGCATATATCCCAATATTTCTAAGTGAGATCCATCTTCTTTTCAGAAGGAATATCTTACCTCTTGATGTTGCTGTTATCCAGGTTTCTCCGCCAGACGAGCACGGATACTGTTCCCTTGGAGTTTCTGTTGATATTACTTTACCTGCGGTGCAGACCGCAAAAAAGGTAATAGCTCAGATAAATCCGCAGGTTCCACGAACACATGGAGACGGAATTATTCATGTGAGTCAAATTTATGCTGCCATTGAAGTAGATCATCCAATTCATACCCATGATCTAACTACCTCTTCAGAAATTGAAGAAAAAGTAGGAGAATATGTTGCCGGTTTAGTTGAAGATGGTGCCACTTTACAAATGGGAATAGGTGGAATTCCAAACGTGGTACTTTCTAAATTAATGAATCATAAGCGGCTGGGAATTCATACCGAATTATTTTCAGATGGTGTTCTGCCTCTAATTGAAAAGGGAATAATTACCGGCGAAGAAAAGAAGATCAAGACCGGCAAGATCGTGACCTGTTTTGCAGCGGGAAGCCAGAAGCTATATGATTTTATTGATGATAATCCCGTGGTGCATTTTAAAGAATCTGCTTATACCAACGATTCTGCCATCATCCGGCAAAATCCTAAAGTGACAGCTATTAACTCGGCCATTGAGATAGATCTCACAGGGCAGGTTTGTGCAGACACCATTGGAAAATATCATTTTTCAGGAGTCGGCGGACAGATGGATTTCATTCGGGGAGCATCTCTATCTGAAGGTGGGAAAGCCATCTTCGCAATGCCTTCTGTAACTAATAAGGGTATTTCGAAGATCGTTCCTACGTTGAAAGAAGGCGCCGGAGTCACTACCACAAGGGCGCATGTGCATTATGTGGCCACAGAATTCGGCGTAGTTAATCTCTTCGGAAAAAACCTAAAAGAACGCGCAAAAGCTTTAATTTCAATTGCCCATCCGGCCCACCGTGAAGAGCTTGAAAAGGCCTTTTTTGAGATGGCGTATTGAACAATTGATTTTTAAATCGATCGGGAAGCCACGTAGGGAGCAACTACTTTAGGAGAGCACCTGAAGTAGTTGTTTTCTATACATCAGCTTTCTGACTGCAATTATAAAATAACCATGATTTTTATAAAAAATTCGATTACCCGAAAAAACCTGATGGCGATCACGGGTCTGTTTTTATCCTTCTTTTTAATCATCCATCTCCTGGGGAATTTACAGCTGTTGCTACCCGCAGAAGAAGCGCAGCTCCAGTATAACTCCTATAGCCATTTATTGGGTGGTAATATTCTTGTGAAACTGGTAGCCTACGTCCTTTACCTGTGCATAATACTGCACACCCTGGATGCTATCTATCTTTCATACAAAAGAAAAAAGGCCAACGGGGTTTCCTATTCGTACGACCGCCGCGGCAGGGCCAGCAGCTGGTACTCTCGGAATATGATGGCCCTTGGGATTATTATTTTTGTTTTCCTGGTCATTCACTTTAAAGATTTTTGGTACCACTACAAATTTGGAGAACTTCCCTTAGACGCGAACGGCAATAAAGATCTATATACGCTGGTGGTATTGGCTTTTGAGCAACTGTGGTATGTTATCCTCTACATCATTGCCATTCTTGCCCTTGGTTACCACTTACTTCACGGGGTTTTTAGCGCCCATAGAACCATAGGTCTTTACCATCCCATGTACAACAGGATTGTGAAGGTTCTTGGGGTTGTTTTCGCAGTAACTATAACCATTGGTTATATTATTATTCCCCTCTTTTTATATTTTAATCTACAATCATGAGTCAAACTATAAAAGCACCTATTCCTGAAGGCCCTTTGGCTGAAAAATGGAGTAATTATAAATCCAAAGCCAAACTGGTAAGTCCTAATAACCGGAAAAAGCTGGAGGTAATCGTCGTAGGTACAGGACTGGCGGGAGCCTCGGCAGCTGCATCTTTAGCCGAAATGGGATATAATGTAAAAAGTTTCTGTTTTCAGGACTCGCCGCGCAGGGCACATTCAGTTGCTGCACAAGGTGGTGTGAATGCCGCCAAGAATTATAAAAATGATGGCGACAGTGTCTACAGAATGTTCTACGACACCCTAAAAGGAGGAGATTTTCGTTCCCGGGAAGCCAACACTTACCGTTTGGCCGAATGCTCGGCAAATCTTATTGATCAGGCCGTGGCCCAGGGAGTTCCCTTTGGTAGGGAATATGGAGGATACTTAAGAAACCGCTCCTTTGGGGGCGTACAGGTGTCCCGAACTTTTTATGCCAGGGGACAAACGGGACAGCAATTGCTGTTAGGTTCGTACCAGGCATTATTGCGTCAACAGCATTCAGGAAAAGTAAAACTTTATGCCAGGCATGAAATGCTCGATGTAGTCATCATAGATGGAAAAGCCCGTGGAATAATTGCACGTAACCTGGATACAGGAGAAATTGAAAGGCATGGTGCTCACACAGTAGTGCTGGCCTCCGGCGGATTCGGAAAGATCTATTACCTGTCAACACTGGCCATGGGCTGCAATGCTTCGGCAATATGGCGTGCTCACAAAAAAGGAGCTTATATGGCTAATCCCAGCTGGACCCAGATTCATCCTACCAGCCTTCCTCAAAGCGGAGAACATCAGTCAAAACTAACCTTGATGAGCGAATCCCTGAGAAATGACGGACGCATCTGGGTTCCGATAGATAAAAATGAAACCCGCCTTCCCGGGGAAATTCCGGAAGAGGATAGAGACTATTATCTGGAACGAAAATACCCTTCATTTGGAAACCTTGCTCCCCGGGACATCTCCTCAAGAGCAGCCAAGGAACAAATTGATCTTGGGAAAGGAGTAGGACCTCTCAAAAATGCCGTTTACCTGGACTTTTCCCGGGCTATTAAAGAGTATGGGAAAGACGTCATTGCCGAGCGTTATGGTAATCTCTTTACCATGTACAAAAAAATAACCGGAATAGACGCCTACAAAGAACCTATGAAAATATCCCCTGCGGCCCATTTCTCTATGGGCGGACTTTGGGTGGATTACGAACTTATGACCTCTGTTCCCGGCCTCTTTGCCATTGGAGAAGCAAATTTTTCTGATCATGGGGCTAATAGACTGGGAGCGAATTCCCTGCTGCAGGCCTGTGTAGATGGTTATTTTATTCTGCCTTATACGCTTCAGAATTTTCTGGCAGATCAAATAAATATCCCAAAAACAGATGTGACCCATCCTGCTTTTGAAGAAAGTGAGCGGCTGGTAAAAGATCAAATGCAGAATTTTCTTAACTCCAAAGGCAAAAAAACAGCCGAAGAATTCCATAAGGAACTGGGAAAAGAGCTGTATGATAAATGCGGGCTTCTAAGAACAAAGGAAGGATTAGAAAAAGCGATAGAAAACATTCAAAAATTAAGAGAAGAATATAAAGTGAACTTGTTAGTGCCGGGAACTGCAGAAGAAGTTAACAGTGAACTTGAAAAGGCCGGTCGCGTCTCAGATTACATGGAGCTCGCAGAGCTTATGTGCATTGATGCTCTTCAAAGAGAAGAGTCCTGCGGAGCTCATTTTAGAGCAGAATATCAAACTAAAGAAGGCGAAGCTAAACGGGATGATGAGAATTTCTGTTATTCCGCAGCATGGGAGTGGACAGGAAATGCATCTTCCCCGGTTCTAAACAAAGAACCTCTGGTATTTGAGACAGTAAAACCATCGGTGAGAAGTTATAAATAGAAGTTATGAAAATCACACTAGAGATTTGGCGTCAAAGGGATGCCGTGAGTAAAGGAGAGTTTAAAGAATATCATCTTGATGATGTAAGCCGGGATATGTCTTTTCTTGAAATGCTTGATACTCTCAATATAAAACTAATAAAGCAGGGGGAGTTGCCGGTGGAATTTGACCATGATTGCCGGGAGGGGATCTGCGGTCAATGCGGGGTTATGATCAACGGGATTGCACACGGTCCCCTGAAAAATACTACGACCTGCCAACTCCACATGAGGTCCTTTAAAGATGGAGATACGATCTATGTGGAGCCATTTAAAGCTGCCGCATTTCCAATTGTACGGGATCTTAAGGTCAACAGGTCTGCCCTTGATCATATAATTGCTGCCGGTGGCTATGTTTCTGTTGACACGGGACAGGCGCCCGAAGCAAATTCCATCCCCGTTACTTTTGAACAGGCAGAATCGGCTTTTGACGCTGCAGCCTGTATAGGCTGCGGAGCATGTGTGGCAAGTTGTAAAAACTCAAGTGCTGCATTATTTACCAGCGCAAAAATCTCTCACCTGTCACAACTACCCCAGGGAGATAAGGAGACCTCAACCCGGGTTGTGAGCATGGTCAATCAAATGGAAGAGGAAGGATTTGGATATTGTACAAATACGGAAGCCTGCCAGGTAGAATGTCCCGAAGATATCTCGGTTCTCAATATTGCACGAATGAACTACGAGTACAACAAAGCCAGGTTGGTAAAAAAATAAATTATCTATGGACCTCTAAAAATGGGAGCATCTATGGTGCTCCCATTTTTAATATGTTATATCAAAAATAAGACCGCCCGAAGAGTCTTCGGGCGGTTTCAAAAGTTGGTTAGTTATTGGTTAAAATTCTGCATCCATGTGGTGGTGCTCGTCAATTAGAGGTCCGCCTTCAATGATCTGCCTGGAAGCTTCCGCAGAGAATTTCTCGAAGTTGAGGTGGAAACTATGTGCCAGCTGAATCGATTTTTGGATATAAGCTCCTTTTTGAAGCCATGTATTCAACGGGTTCAGCATTTCTGAAGGTACATTGTGACAATACTTTGGCATATGAAGGCCAAAGATAGGGTGCATCTCAAAATCTACATTTTGTAATTCTCCTTTAAGGATGGAAGTGATCATAGCCCGGGTGTATCTAAGTTTGATCCTAGATCCCACTCCGTAAGGACCTCCACTCCATCCGGTATTGATAAGCCATACATTAACTCCTGCCTCTTTCATCTTTTTACTCAGCATTTCTGCATAGACGGTTGGGTGCAGAGGCATAAACGGTGCACCAAAACAAGCCGAGAAAGAAGGCACAGGTTCATTAATTCCCGCCTCTGTTCCTGCAACTTTGGCTGTATAACCCGATATGAAATGGTACGCAGCCTGTCCTGGTGTTAATTTAGAAACAGGAGGCAACACTCCAAAAGCATCACATGTAAGAAAGAAAATATTCTTTGGGTTCTTTGCGTAAGATGGCCATTGGATGTTGTCAATGTGTTGCAAAGGATAACTTACACGGGTATTCTGGGTAATGCTGGCATCAAGAAAATCCACTTCTTTTGTGCCTTTTTTGAAGACCACATTTTCCAGTAAAGCTCCCGGTTTTATTGCGCGATAAATATCTGGTTCAGATTCTTCTGTGAGTCCAATGACCTTTGCATAACAACCGCCTTCAAAATTGAAGATCACATTTTCAGATGTCCAGCCGTGTTCATCGTCACCAATAAGTTTTCTATCGGGATCTGCAGAAAGGGTTGTTTTTCCTGTTCCCGATAATCCGAAGAAAATTGCGGTATCGCCTTCCTCTCCCACATTGGCAGAGCAGTGCATTGGTAAAACTTCTTTTTCAATGGGAAGGATGAGGTTAAGGGCAGAGAAAATCCCTTTTTTCATCTCTCCGGTATAAGCAGATCCGCCGACAAGTGCAACTTTTCGGGTGAAATCAAGAATGCTGAAGTTACCCTGGCGTAGACCATATTTTTCGGGCTCTGCTTCTACATAACCCGGGGCACAAACTACCAGCCATTCCTCAGAAAAATTGGCAAGATCTTCCTGCTCGAGACGAAGGAACATATTCTTAACAAAGAAAGCAGACCATGGATATTCGGCTATGGTGCGCACATTCATGCGATAATCTGGATGGGAACAAACATAACCATCGTGAACATATACTTCTTTGCCTGAAAGATATTCGGTTACCTTGTCGTAAAGCTGTCCAAAATTTTCTGAAGACAGAGGCTTGTTAATATTTCCCCACCACACTTTGTCGCGGGTATAATCATCCTTTACCAGGAAACGATCTTGAGGGGATCTACCGGTAAAAGTTCCTGTATTTACACTAAGAGTACCATTTTCGGTTTCTGTACCCATGCCTTTGCGCACAGTGATTTCCTGCAGTGATTCTCCCGAAAGGTTCCAGTGGATCCTGCAATTTTTCAAACCGTATCCTTCGAGGTTAACCGTTTGAGGTTTGTCTAAAACATTTTTCATGATTCAAGTATTGAGAGGTTATAATTGTGCCATATATTCGCTGGCGGTAATAAGTGGTTAAAAGTTCCGGAAGCAAAGAGTCGCTGCTCTTCATCTAATTCTAATCCAGTACCAGTAGGGGAACATTTGAATGCAAAGTGAGCAACCTGGTTAGACGGCCGGGAGAAGCCTCGCTACCCGGTAAGTGGGTTTTAGGCATTATAGCCAGCATATCCATGTCGTTCTTTGCGATATACTCCAGAATTCCCTTTTCTATATCTCCATTTTCGTGGAAACTGTGGTGAGAATAGAACATTTCAAGGAAGTAATTAAGGGTGTTCTCATTGCTCTCGTCATCTTCACTGTATCCCATAGCCATTTCTTTTTGTTGTATGGTTAACACATGAACCTGGGCTTTGTGCTTGCGGGATACTTCCAGGAGAACATATAGAGGAAACCTGTCGGCTATTTTTTCATTTCCAAGGGAAAGGATGATGGTGTTCAACCTGAATTTTCTGTATTTTTCAGGGATTACAAGTACAGGAAGATCTGCTTCCTGAACCAGACGCGATGTAGTGGTTGCTATATTTTCTTCCTCCAGGTTGGCTCCCCTCGTTCCCATAATAATGAGATCAATTTTCAACTCTTTTTGAAGCTGAATAATGGAAGGTACCAGCTCCCCTGTTTTAACCATGGTATGAATTTCAGGAAACAATGGTTTATTGTATTTTTGAATGATCTTTTTGAAGTTTTCTTCTGAAGCTTTAAGATCATTATTTCCGTCGGCTATGTTCAGCAGAAATAAATTGATCAGGGGATCCTTATCTGCAAATTTCACAGCATATTCCAAAGCATTTTTAGATACTTCAGAAAAGTCGAAAGGGATTAGGATATTTTTCATGGCTTTAAAATTGACGGAAAATGCTGCACATATTTCCTGATTAATATCACCTAAAGATACCCCTGAAAAAAGCTTCGTATCATGACAAATATCATTTGCAGATTGAAAGAAATCAACATTTTAGCCCCGAAAACGTTTGCATAAATTCCGGAAATGCTGCTGCAGAAAAATAAGTGTTAGAATTGACATTTTTGACACCCTTAAAAAGACAAAATATCGCTGCGCTACAAGAGACAAGAATCAATACAAAAAAGGAAAAATGGGAACTTTGTTTTTCCTTTAGAATGTGGAGTGGTTAAATACAACGGAAAAAGTGTTTAAATAAAAACCCACAAAACTTTCTTTCAGTCCCTTTAAACAGATTATAGAAATGCCAGGTCTTGTCTCTTGGCTCTTACGTCTTAAAAAATTACCACTCTTTAAGCTGAAGATCTTTCCCGTCAAAAACCCCGTAAGTGTAGAAATTGATCCAGTCACCCAGATTCATGTAAGTAGAATCGTCCTGAAGCTGAATATCCAGCGGAAGGTGCCGGTGTCCAAAAATAAAGTAGTGGTAATGCTGCGTCTCGAGCTTGCGCCGGCAATACTGTATAAGCCATTCCTTTTCTTCTCCTAAAAATGCCACATCTTCTTCTCCCGAAATAGCCTTATTCTTAACCGAAAAATACTGCGCCAGTGGCATACCAATATCGGGATGAAGCCAGCGGTAAAGTCTTTTTGCAATGGGATTAGTGAATACTTTTTTCATGCGTTTAAAGCCCTTATCTCCAGGTCCCAGGCCGTCGCCGTGCCCTACGAGGAATTTTTTGTCATTGAAGATAAATTCCTTCGGCTTTCTAAAAACTGGAATATCAAGTTCTTTTTCAAAGTAGTCGTCCATCCAGAGATCGTGGTTCCCTACAAAGAAATATATGGGAATCCCCCTGTCCCTTAGTTGGGCCAGTTTACCCAGGACCCGCACGAATCCTTTTGGAACTACGTGCTTATACTCAAACCAGAAATCAAAAAGATCTCCCAGTAAAAAAATAGCCGCAGCATCTTCACTCACGTGATCGAGCCAGGCCACGAATTTTTCCTCCCGGGGACGGCTTTCTTCGGCTGTTGGAGCTCCCAGGTGGTTATCGCTGGAAAAATAGATCTTTTTACCCTCGGGTATCTGCATGTTAAGGATTTGCGGGTAAAGATAGTTTTTAAATTTCCGAAGTTAAAATCTTCAGAAAAAATGGCATCACACCCGGCTCTCCTTGGGGGTTTTATAGAATAAAACTATCTTTAAAAGAAACAGAGAAGCATGAACAATTTGGTTACCGGTATTCATCATGTCACTGCTCTCGCAGGAGAGCCACAGTCAAACCTTGATTTTTATACAGGAATTCTTGGTCTGCGTATGGTCAAGAAAACAGTGAATTTTGATGCCCCCGATGTTTACCACTTTTATTACGGGGATGAGCAGGGAAAACCGGGATCTATAATGACCTTTTTCCCTTATGAGGGGATTCAAAAAGGCCGACATGGCATAGGAATGCTTAACATCACCACCTTCTCTGTACCGGCAGGTTCCCTGCTTTTCTGGGAGGAACGCTTAAAAAAATACGATATCAATTTTAGACCCGCACAGGATCGTTTTGATGGCGAGGCTGTGATCTATTTTGAAGATCCCGATGGGCTTGGACTGGAGTTGGTTTTTAATGATCGCGACAACAGGCCGGGCTGGACCTATGGCAATATCCCGTTGGAGCATTCCATTCGGGGATTTTACAGCGTAGAGATATGGCAGGAAGGATACGAACGCACGGCCGGTCTTCTTACCGAAGGGCTGGACCATAAGCTAATCGCCGAAAAAGGTAACCGCTTTCGCTTTGCGGCCACAGATGCTCCTGGAAATTATATTGATATCTTATGTAAACCCGACGCTCTTAGGGGGCTTGGAGGTGGCGGTACAGTGCATCATCTGGCTTTTTCAACAGCAAATAAAGAAAGTCAGCTAAAGGTTCGGGAAAAACTTACCAATTCTGGATACAATCCTACCCCGGTGCTCGACCGGCAATACTTTGAATCCATTTACTTCAGGGAACCCGGCGGAGTTCTATTTGAAGTTGCCACAGCCGAACCCGGTTTTGCTATTGATGAGCCGCAGGATAAACTGGGAGAAGCATTAAAACTTCCAGCACAGTACGAATCCCGCCGTAATCTTATTGAAAAAGCAGTTAAACCTGTAAAACTCAACCCTTCAAATTTCAAGTAATGTTACATAAGAAAAATTTCAAATACAATGGGACTCCTGTAGAACAAGCTAAAAAGGCTCTGATCATGGTGCATGGTCGCGGCGGTTTTGCCGAAGATATCCTGGCAGTAGCCGACCATCTTAAGGTAGAAGGCTTTGCGCTAATCGCTCCCCAGGCCTATAACAATAGCTGGTACCCACTTTCCTTTATGGCACCGGAACAGCAGAACCAACCCTGGCTTGATTCGGCAATAGAAATACTTCAGTTATTGGAAACCGAACTAAATGAAAAAGGGATCGAGTCCAGGGATATTTATTTTTTCGGCTTTTCACAGGGAGCCTGCCTCACGCTTGAATATGTAACGCGCAATGCCAAAAGATATGGCGGTGTTATTTCGATCATTGGCGGACTGATTGGAAAAAACATCAATACAGGAAATTACCTTACAGATTTTGAAAATACCCCCATTTACCTTGGCACCAGTGATCCCGATGCCCACGTTCCTGTAGATCGGGTAAAGCAAACCGCAGAGATTTTAAACACAAAGAATGCCCGCGTAGAATTGCAGGTCCATAAGGATGCAGGTCACGTGATCCTTCCGGAAGAGCTGGGAAGGGCCAATAACTTTATTTTTGGGTATTCGGGAATGGAAAATGAAAAACCTTAGGAATTGTCTGCAGCAAACCACTCGGCATAGGAGGATTCCGTTTCCTGCAACTTAAGTCCAAAAAGTTTTATATGCTCCGGCAGGCGTTTCTGGATCTTTTCGGCAAAATCCTGTATCATATTCTCGCTGGTTGGCTGGTAGTCGACCAGGATCACGCTGTGGCCTCTTGTTTGTAATTCTTCAGCAAGCTCCACATGAGGCGTGTTCTTATTAAAAACCGTTGCATGATCAAACTTATCCACGATCTCCTGTTTCACGATCTTCTTTAGATCCCCAAAATCAATCACCATTCCCAGCTTCACATTATCCTCATCTTTAATAGGCTCGCCAATCACAGTGACACCCAGTTTATAGCTGTGTCCATGTACATTTCTACACTTGCCATCGTAGCCAAAAAGGGCGTGACCGGTTTCAAAAGTAAATTGTTTGGTGATGCGAATTAAAGCCATGACAAATTTTTTTGCAAAGATAAAGCTTTTTGGCTGCCCAAATTTTAACTATTTCCTGCTGAAAAATTTTAATCTTTACTTGGGATACCCCTCAAAAATTGACATTTTGAAGATACATTTGCAGCCTTAAAACTACTACTTTGGAGATAATTGAAAACCCGGTTTATGAAAAGATCATTTCAGATCTCTCAGAGCAGCAATATTCTATTGTTGAAGACTTCTTTAGCCTTTCAGAAGTATTAGAGCTGCGCAATTCCCTCCTGCACAAATACGAAGAAGACAGTTTCAAGAAGGCCGC
The DNA here is from genome assembly GCF_020866905.1 of Salinimicrobium sediminilitoris. GTDB lineage: Bacteria > Bacteroidota > Bacteroidia > Flavobacteriales > Flavobacteriaceae > Salinimicrobium > Salinimicrobium sediminilitoris. Next base: position 215,149 of record NZ_JAIVCC010000005.1, read on the forward strand.
AATAGGAAACCGCACCAATGAGATCATAGCAAAATCAATTCGGGGGGATTTTATCCTATGGCTTAATGAAGCTGAAGCAGCCCAGGCCGAAAAAGCCTTTTTTAGAAAGGTCAATGATTTTGTTGATTACCTCAACAGGACCTGTTACATGGGGATTCTTCACAAGGAATTTCATTACGCGCTTTACCCTGAAGGTACGTTTTATAAACGTCACCTGGACACCTTTCAAAATGATGACCGGAGGAAACTCTCTATGGTGTGTTACTTAAATGAACAGGACTGGCAACCGGAATATGGAGGAGAATTAGTAATCTTTACTAATGAAAATGGTGTGGAAACCCCCAAAAGTATATATCCATTCCCGGGCAGAATGGTCATTTTTGAAAGCCAGATCCTGGAGCACGAAGTTAAGCCAGTTAAAACTGAAAGATTAAGTATTACCGGCTGGTTAAAAACCCGGTAACTTACTTCCTGGTTTTCTTGATAAGAACCACTACAACCAGTAGCAAGGCGATCATCAACCACCAGCCATAGCCGCTTAGAAACCTAAGAATATCAAAGGTTTCCTCGTTTACAGGTAGATCTTCCTGCCTCAACGTCTATTTCTTTTGCGCCACGCATAACGGGCATAAAAAAACACTACTAGAACAATGAGGATCCCAACGAGGTACATCCATTGATCCTCCAGGAAGTGTTCCAATGAAAATCCATACCCTTCCCTCTCGCTGGCCGGCCTGTCTTTGGGTAAATGCTCCTGCTGAAAATTCATAGTGTCAATTTTAGGCGCCTAAAAAGGCATTTTTAAATCAGTTCTCTTTTCTTTTTTCTGAAAAAGGCCAGATAAAGAATTACAGCCAAAATCACAACGGCTGCTGTTACTACTTCCCAGAAGTTGGAACCTACAAAATAACCAATTTCATAGCCTACTTTGTAAGCTTTGGATTTCTCAACTTCCTGAATGGCAAAAATTGCTAGTGAATACATTTTATTTCCTGAATTTTGATAAAGCATATCTGGTAAATTCTGAAAGGACCAGCTCTCCGGAAATTGCTGCCCTTTCCTGTAGCAGCGAATCCCATTTTTGAGTTCCTTCCCAAAGCACTTTCTTCATCTCCTCAAGTGCCGCCGGATTGTAAGACGCCAGTTTCTCTGCAAAGAACTCCAGCTCCCTGTCCATTTCCTCAATCGAATCGAAAACCCGTGCATAAAGGCCCTTTTCCTGAGCCCAATAAGCATTTTTCCAGTCCTGGGCGGCAAGAGTAAGTTCTGCAAGGGCTGCCACTCCCATTTTCCTTTCCACAGCCGGGGCGATCACGAACGGTCCTATTCCTATACTTAATTCCGATAATTTAATAGCTGCCTGTTCCGTAGCAAAACAGTAGTCACAAGCTGCCGCAAGTCCTACTCCGCCCCCCACAGTTTTCCCGTGGATGCGGCCAATTATAAGCTTTTTACAGCTGCGCATTGCATTTATGACATTGGCAAATCCCGAAAAGAAAACTTTCCCTTGCTGCATGTTCTCTACCGCCAGGAGTTCATCAAAAGATGCACCTGCACAAAAAGCCTTTTCTCCTTCAGATTTCAGGATGATAACTTTCACTTCTTCATCTTCAGAAAGTTTTTCCAGTTCCTTGGTGAGCCGTTCCAGTAAAACTCCGGGAAAGGAATTACTGGCTGGATGCCCAAATTCTAAAGAGGCGATTCCATTGTGAACATTTGTATATAGACTTCCGTTTTCCCTGGTTGTGGTCATTCTTTAAATCTTTTTCCTGTAAAGTTACATTTTTTAAGATGATATTACGATCCTGCAGGATAGACGTAATTCGCCTCAAAACTCAGCGGAATTCCCAGCCACCAGTAAACCAGCAGAAATATCGTCCAGGCAACTAAAAATATAACCGAATAAGGTAACATCATTGATATCAACGTCCCAATTCCCATTTTTTTCACATAACGTTGACCAAAAACCACTACCAGTGGGAAATATGGCAACAATGGAGTAATAATATTGGAAACTGAATCCCCTACCCTATAAGCAGCCTGGGTAAGGTCGGGTGAGATCCCCAGTTGCATCAACATAGGCACAAAAATAGGTGCAATGAGTGCCCATTTGGCCGATGCAGATCCCACCATTAAATTGACAAAAGAACTTAATATCACGATCCCTACAATTGTGACCTGCCCAGGCAAATCGAGTGCCTGAAGGAAATTTGCACCCTTAATGGCAATCAACAAACCTATATTAGAACGTGAAAAAGCATCTATAAAAAGTGCAACAAAAAAGGCCATTACAATATAGTATCCCATACTTTCCATAGACTTTTTCATGCTTTGTATCAAATCCCCCGAAGATTTATACCTGCCAGATACAAACCCGAAAACAAGTCCCGGAATCAATAACAGTATAAAGATCAAAGGTACGATCGCCTTCATTAGAGGCGCATGAAATGAAGTGAGGGACTGGACTTCGGGATCAACCATCCCCGGACCTCTAAGAGCCGAGTCTTCGGGATATGCCCACAAAACGAGACCTATAATTCCAAGTACCATAGCCAAAAATCCCATCCAAAAAGCTTTACTTTCCCTGGAAGTTACACTTTCCATCTTAGGCATTTGATCTTCATCCCCATCAACTTCCATCTTAGAAAGCCTTGGCTCCACAATTTTGTCTGTGATCCACCATCCAATCAGTACGATCAACAAAGTTGAAGCAGAGGTGAAATACCAGTTATTCAAGGGGTTTAAGTTGATATCGGGATCTAATATTCTCGCCGCTTCCAGAGTGAAACTCATGATAAGCGGATCAATAGCCGAAGGGATAAAGTTTGCCGAAAATCCTCCCGAAACACCGGCAAAAGCTGCTGCAATTCCTGCTAGAGGATGACGACCGGCGGCATAGAATATTACCCCTCCCAGTGGGATTACAAGCACGTAACCCGCATCTGCAGCTGTGTGACTCACGATGGCTATCAAAATTAGCATTGGAGTAAGCAGCTTTTTGGGCGTAAAGTTTAAAAGTTTTTTCAGTCCCGCGTCAATCCATCCCGAATGTTCTGCTACCCCCACTCCCAGCATGGCAACCAGAACAATTCCCAGGGGCGCAAAAAGCACAAAGGTATTCACCATATTAGCTAAGAATGCGGCCAATTGGTCTCCTGTAAGCAGATTTTGTACGTTCAGACTGTTTCCGGTCATTGGGTGAGTTTCTCCAAAATCAAACGGCGACAGGATTGCAGATAGCACCCAGATGAAGATCAATAAATAGAAGAAAAGTATAGCAGGATCGGGTAGTTTGTTACCCATTTTTTCAACTACATCCAGGGCTTTATTTAAAATGCCCTTTTTAGGAGAAGTAACTGTTTCTTGCATGTTTAATGAAATAGTTGTTAATGAATTGCTAAAATAAGGATTATTCAAAAACAACAGCTAATCTTAATGCCACAACTCACAAAAAATATTAGCCTTTTGCTACGGGCAAATTCTCCGTTTTTAAACCTCTCTATGAAGATATTTCCTCCGGAATTTAATAACCAGAGCACTGCTCCTTATAAGCATCCATACAAAAAATGCGATCCAGATCGCATAAAGCTTCAGTCCTAAATAATCTCCTATTAACAACGCCGGGGTGAACCCGAGGAAGGTTGCTGCGAGTAATACATTCCGAAGATATTTTGCCTCTCCCAGGCCTTTAAAGATGCCGTCAAACATAAAAGCAATTGCATTTACCGGCTGCATGACCAAAACCATCCAAAAAACTGAAGTAAACAGCACCAGCACCGAGGCTTCCTTGCTGAATATTAGACCTATTTCCTCATAGAAAAGGGCACAAATGCCTATCAAAGTAACGGCAATGATAAGGGAATATTTACTTATTTTCTTGCTAAGCAGCCAAAGTCCCTTATAATCTCTGGCTCCAAGAAGACGCCCGCCCATAGCATTCCCTGCATTTGCATAGCCGTCAATAAAGAAGCTGAAGAAAAGCCAAATGTTCATGAGAATACTCTGGGCTGCGATAAAATTCTTTCCATACCCTGTTGCGTAAGCATTGGCAAGATAAATGGCAAAATTGAGAGCGGCCGTTCGAACAAAAAGATTCCCGCTCATCAAAAGAAGTGCCCTCATCTGCGGATTAATGTTGCGACTAAGCCCAAGATGAAAAGGAGTCTTTTTAAAGAAAAAGTACAAAGCCATTATAAGCATCACCAACTGGGCGATCACACTGGCATACCCTGCACCTTCCAGGTGCAGGGCAGGGATCCATCCATCAATACCGTATACCAGTGCAAAATCAAGCCCCACATTTAAAATTGCCCCGGTGAGACTGCATTTCATAGCCCATAAAGTATTCTGGAGCCCCCTAAATACTCCAAAGAGCGCAAAGGTGACTAAAGTGAGCGGATAGCCTATGGCCCGTATCTGATAGTAATCGGCAGCGTAGTTGAGCACCAGGCCTTCGGCATTATAAGCACTAAAGATAGCGGCTGAAAAATATGCAGTAACAGCATAGATAAGAAGACTCAGTAGAAAATTGAAGAAAATAGCCTGAGGGACCAGGGTTTTTACCGCATGTAACCTTCCGGCTCCAAAATGTTGTGACACCAGGGCAGAAATAGCTGTTTTGGTCTGAGCCACGATCCAGATAATGGCCGATAAAAAGGAACCCACGATTCCTGCTGCCGCGAGAGCTTCAACGGGATCCTGCTCCACGTTGCCAATAATAGCAATATCGGTTAAAGAAATTAGAGGTTCGGCGATGCCTGCAATAATTGCGGGAATTGCCAGCTGGTTTATACTTTTGAAGGTTACTGCAGCCATTACTGCAATATTTTTTCATAACAGTAAAATGGATGCTCGCTTTGCTTCGGAAAATAAATGTTTCCGAGCCTGTTATAACCCCTTGCCTCATAAAACCGCTGATTCCGCTCATTTTGACTGAAGGTGTCCAGCCTCACTGATATATAGCCATTCTCCCGGGCGAATTCCTCGGCAAAATCCATCAATTTGCGACCATTACCGCTGCCCCAGCTCCCAGGATCTGTAGCCAGGCGGTGCACGTAGAGATTGTTGGCGTTGGGGGTGAGCCATTCTATGGGTAAATACTCGTCGTCCATTTCGCAAGTGAGAACAACAATTCCCTGCAGCTCCTCCTTTTCTTCAAGAACAAACAATTCCCTTTTCTCAATATCTGCCCGTAACTTTTCCAATGAAGGATAATGTTCATTCCATTGAAAAATGGCCTTTTCCTGCATGCTTTGAGCGCAAGCTTCGGTAAGGCTTTTAATCGCGGCTAAATCTTTTAAATTGGCTGTTCTAATCATGAGGAGATGGCTTCCTCCACAAAAATAATTTTATAGAAAGAAATAAAGCCTTTATACATTGAAATATATTTTATAAATTTGCCGTCACATTGGGGGATTAGCTCAGCTGGCTAGAGCGTTTGGCTGGCAGCCAAAAGGTCATCGGTTCGACTCCGATATTCTCCACGAAAAACCACTGCTTTGCAGTGGTTTTTTTGTTTTTTCTCTCCGTTATTACAGAGTTCAGAGGTTTAAAAGACTTCTTCAGTCTATGGTAATGTCCCAAAAATGCCATTTTTGAAACATTATTTTTTCACAAATTCCGTAGCCTTCTTAATGATCTTCTCCATAACTGGTGGCAGTTCATTTTGGTTCCATGGATGAGCAGCTTCAAAAACATGGTCACTACCTTCCAGCAGGAATAATTCAGAATTAGTAGACCACTCATGAAGATTATGTGCATCTTCAACTGCAACTGTCGGATCTTTGGTCCCATGAACAATGAGGTAAGGGATATTTAGCTTTTTGGCCGAGCTGGATATGGTCAACCTTTCCTCATTTTGTTTGAAATCTTCATAGAAATCGAACAAGTGTGGCATTTTCTGTTTGGTCCGGGAATTCTCTATATAGGAAATGCCTTTTTGCCGCCAGGCCTCCAGCTCTTCCCCTTTAGGAAACCTGTCTCCAAAGTCACTTACTGCAGCAAGTGAAATAAGCTTTTGAATTCGGCTATCTTCAGCAGCTTTAACTACCACAATTCCGCCGCCCCGGGAGTGACCTATAAGGGTGAATCGGGAGAGATCGGTAATGTTGGCGTATGGGAAATCTTCACTGCTTATCCAGTCAATGAGCACCTTAAGATCGTCAAGTTCCTTGGTGTAGGTATTCTCACCAAAGGCATCGAGGTCGGGGAAGTCAATGGGTTCTTCAAGGGTGCCGCCGTTAAAAGCAAAATTGAATTTCACGAACAGAAATCCATTTTTTGCAAATTCCTCGGCCATTAAATTCCATGCGCCCCAGTCCTTAAATCCTTTATAACCGTGGCAGAATAATAGAACCGGCTTATTTTCTCCTTCTTCAGCATAAAAAACATCTGTAGGAATAGGACGCCCATGTAAACCGGGCAGGCTTATATTCTTCTCTTTCTTAATTACCATGCATTTTGTTTTAATTCTTTTTCTACAAAAGGAACTTCGGGATCACATATCTCTAAAATAAGGTTTTTCAGCTGTACTTTAAACTCTTCCAGGGTTTCTACAGTGACATCTGTATCTTTTTTGGCTCCGTAGCCTTTTTTATCCTTTTTGGTGAACTTGAGAAATCCTTCTTTCAGATTTTTAAAGGAGATCACTCCTGCCTCGGAAACCTCCGGCAATGGATCTTTATCGTTCATCATTAGGGCATAAGTGAGGATCTGGAAAGGTTTGCTGTATTTGTCATAATCTGAGGTGATTTCCTCCCAGTCTACAACCTCTACCTTATTCTGCTCCACTTTTCCGGTTTTGTAATCTATGATCCTTACCTTTCCATTAAATTCATCCACACGATCTACAGTTCCCTTTAAAAACACAGGGAAATCAAGGCCGTCAATTGCTAATTGGATCTTCAGCTTTTGTTCGATTTTGAGGATCTTCAGCGTATTTCCTGCCTTTAAATTTTTGATTTCAGATCTTAAAAAATTCCGCACATAGCGACGGGCAACTTCAAAAATGAGCAGGTTCTTTCCTTTGTCCAGTGGTGCTTTGGTATAATGCTCTCTAAACTGCTTTTCAATCTCTGCATTAGTCTCTTTTAATGCCTGCTCAAGCTTTGTAATTGTTATTTCCTCATTTAGCCACTGCCGGTAAAAAGTCTCCAGGGTGTCGTGCACCACGCTTCCCAGAGTATTATATGCCACTGTCTCCTCCACTTCTTCCCGCTCTTTGAGTCCCAGAACGTATTGCTTATAAAAATCCAGCGGATTTCTCATATAGGTGGTAAGGGCCGATGGAGAGAACCCTTCTGCCGCCCTTTCTTTTATCTTCTCCAACACACCTGCCGACTTATCAATTGTTTTAAGTTGTGCCGGTACGGGAGGCACAACAGGGCTTATATTGAAATTTTCTATGTTGTGGTTTTCATTGTTTTCCATTTCAAGTTGCAACAAAAACCTGCTTTTCTCTCCGGCATTGAGTCCGTCACTTTCTGTATTATACAACAAATGAACGCTCTGGGCCCTTTGCAGCAAATGATAGAAATGATAAGTATAAACTGCATCCTTTTCTTTGTAAGTAGGCAATTTATAAGAGCATTTAAGATCAAACGGAATAAAGGAATTACTGCTTTTACCTGCCGGAAGCACGCCCTCATTTACCGAAGTAAGAATGACATTTTTGAAATCCAGAACCCGTGACTCCAGCATCCCCATAAGCTGCAATCCTGTAAATGGTTTTCCACGGAAGTCGACGGTTTTGGAGGACAGCAAATCTTTGTAAATAGAGGACAGGATCTTTATAGAATTAATGTAAGGATACTCCTGAAGTAAATTGTTTAGTTGGTTGAGCAGTAAATGCAGTTGATAGAGAAACTCAAGGGTAATTTTATCCCGGTCCTTATCGAGTTTATCCTTAAAGATCATCACCAATTCCTGAAGCGAATCCAGGGCGATACGCGGCTCATTCTTCCAGTCCCCAAAACAGATTTTAAAAAGCTGTTTTAGCTCCTGCGGAACTATAGCTAGTATTTCTTCTTCTTTTAGGTATACCAGGTTATTTTTCCTGATATTTTCCAGCATACTGCGGGAATAACCATCTGTTACCTGTTGTACAAGTGGGTGACTTAGCACAAGCATAAGATCCTTGTAATAATGGGTGCCGTCCCCCTGCACTGTATGGATTTTTAATAAATGTTCAAAAAGAAAGGCTATAGGAGCGTTTTGCAGGGCAAATCCCATAGTTATATTCACCTCATCCACGTTGGGAGGCAGGGAATTTAAAACCGGAAGTAACATACTTTCATCCCCAAGAACCACAGCCGTTTGTTGTAACTCCTCCGGTGACATTTTAGACAGCAGTTCCCCCACATATTTGGCCTGTCCAATGTTCTTGGGAACACCTACCATCTTGATGTTTTTAGACCCCTGATAGGACCTGGAAATTTTAGTAGGTTTATTTTCCTTGTAGTAGGGCCAGGAATTGAAATAATTTCTCAAAAATAGTGAGACATCATGCTGTTCATCCTTCAGGAAAACTTCATCCACATCCCAGAATACTTCAGCTTTTCCTGCAGCAAGAAGAGATTGAAAGATATTTTGTTCTGCACTGTTAAGGGCATTAAATCCAATGAAAACAAAAGATCCTGAAGCAGCCTCAGCATATTCAATAACCTTTTCGGAAGCCCGTCTGTAAACCATTCCCTGGTAAGCCAGCTCCTTTTTTTCAAGTTGTTTTTGAAGTGCCTCATAATATTCGGGAAGTTTATTCCAGAAAAGCAGGTAATTCTCCATGAGAGGCGTTCGCTCTTCCTGGAGATACCAGTGATTCATCTCCTGAATGCTTCCCAGGTAGCCAAAAAAGGACTGGTAATCAACAAGGTACCGGTCAATTTCATTAAAATCATATAAAAGGGTTTGTGCCCAGGTGGAAAAGGTTTCAAATCCTTCCCTGTTTTCTTTAGGCGTACAGGCAAGATAAGCCGAATAAAATTCGAAGAGAGAAGTGACATTATCAATAGATTTTAAGCCGGCTACTTCTTCAGCAAAATCTTCAATACTCAAAACTCTTGGGGCAAACATAGGTGCCGAAGACAGCTTTGAAAGCCGGTTAATGAGAAAAGCACCTGCCCGTTTGCTTGGTAATACAAATGTGGTTTCAGAAATCGTGGTTTTTCGGTCCAGTAGCTCCTGAAGTACCTGTTCAATAAATGATGTCATGCCCTAAAAATAAAAAACGCCCCGGTCATACCGGGGCGTTTCTTCAAAAGAATTTAATAACAATTCTACATTCCAGAATTGTCGTCTTTCATAACCTTATCATCTTCAAGAGTGATCTCAACCCTTCTGTTTTCCTGTCTACCTTTAGCAGTATTGTTGGAAGCAATTGGATTATTTTCACCATATCCTTCTGCAGTAAGTCTTTCACGTGCAATTCCTCTTGCAACAAGAGCTTCTCTTACAGATTCTGCTCTTTCTCTTGATAACTGCATGTTATAAGACTCACTACCGGTGCTGTCTGTATGACCTCCTATGTGGAAGATCGTATTAGAATACTCACCCATAATGTCTGCAATAGCCTGAAGGGTTTCTTCTGACTCTTCGCGAATTGTAGCCTTATTCAAGTCAAAAAGGATTGTTCTTGAATACTCGTTCAATTCTTCAATTACTTCTACAGTTGGTTCTGGACATCCATTATTTGCAGCAGTTCCTGCTACTTCTGGACATTCATCATCTTTGTCAAGAACACCGTCGTTATCCATGTCTTCCCATGGGCAACCGTTATTTTCTTCCGGACCGGCTTCATTAGGACACTCATCGTCTCCGTCTCTAATTCCATCACCGTCAGCATCAGGACATCCGTTCATTTCAGGAAGACCTGCTACAGTAGGACATTCATCCTGTGGATCGGCAACGCCGTCACCATCTGTATCAGGACATCCATTGTATTGAGCCAAACCTGCTTCGTTAGGACATTCGTCCATTCTGTCTTGGATTCCGTCACCGTCTGAGTCAGGACAACCGTTGAATTGCTCTAAACCGGCAACTTCTGGACATTCATCATTTTTGTCATAGATTCCATCACCATCAGTATCTTTTCCACCAAAGGCAAATTTGATTCCTGCTGCATGTTGGAAGTGTGACTCCATGTTGTCATCAAAACCGTGCTTATAGATAGTCTGAACTGATAATGCAAGGTGATCTGTAAACCAGAAGTTTAATCCTACTGTTCCATCAAGTGTTGCAAAACCTTCATCATCAAGCCAGGTATATCCACCACCAACTCCGACAATAGGATCTAACCAACCTGCGTTGGCGTCATTGCGAAAGCTGTAGTTAAAAGTACCATCAAGACCATAATACATTAGATCATCACGACCTTCATCTCCAAATTTGCTGATCTGGTTAACAGAACCAGCAGCTTCAAAATAGAATCCTGCTCCAATGTTACGAGCTACAGAAACTCTGGAAAGACCAGCAAGTATGTTCCAGTGATCACCAGTATTGAAGAATTCATCAAAATATCCACCTAAAGGAGCATCCTCCCCTGTTGGATAAAAGTCCACCGCGTTAACTCCTAAACCTAAAGCCCAGGGATTATTGTTATCCTGCGCCTGCATAGTGCTGAAGCTCAGGATGCATAGTGAAGCCAATAATAACTTGTGTAGATGTTTCATATTGAAGTGTTTAATTTTAATTAGTTAGCAGAAACAAAAGTAGACCGATATTCAGTATTGACAAAGCTTAATTTAATAAAGTTTTCTTAATAAGGGCTTGACTATCGGCGGATACAGGGGATTTTGAGGCCTCAAATTTTCAGAAAAATTCATATTTTTAACAAAAAATTAGGTTCAAGAACCTCACTTTTTTAACTCATAAATAATTGGTTACAGAAGAAAACGCTGTTTCTTCCCGAAGCAAAGGGAGAGTATTTTAAGAGATTCACTGGTAATACCTAATAAATATTTACTTTACCAGATGTAAACAGCCGCGTGTCCTGAAGTTTTGCCACAAAGAATAAGATACCAAAAGGATGTTTTGCTGCAAAAAACATCCTTTTGGTATTGCATCTACTACTATATGATATCTGATTCTTTTCCCACTTTTACGAAGGCTGCAATGGCTTTATCCAAATGCTCCTTTGTATGTGCGGCCGAAAGCTGCACGCGAATACGGGCCTTCCCTTTTGGCACAACAGGATAAAAGAATCCAATCACGTAAATTCCCTCGTCGAGAAGTTTGTCTGCCATTTCCTGGGACAATTTTGCATCATGGAGCATCACCGGAACAATTGCTGCCTCCCCGTCTATAATCTCAAACCCGGCGTTTTTAATTCCTTCTTTGAAATATTTCGTGTTCTCCTTTACCTTTTTTCTAAGAGAATTATCCTTTGCCAGCATATCAAATACCTTTATTGAGGCTCCAACAATTGCCGGGGCAAGGGAGTTAGAGAAAAGATAAGGTCTTGACCTTTGACGAAGAAGCTCGATAATTTCTTTTTTGGCTACTGTATAACCGCCCATTGCCCCTCCCAGAGCCTTGCCAAGTGTGCCGGTAATAATATCAATACGACCAAGCACTCCTTTTTCCTCTAGTGTTCCAATTCCATCCTGGCCAATAAATCCTGTAGCATGACACTCATCGATCATCACCAGCGCATCATACTTATCGGCAAGGTCGCAGATCTTATCAAGGGGAGCCACCAGGCCGTCCATAGAAAAAACGCCATCGGTAACGATGATCTTGAATCGGGCACCTTTTTCGTTAGCCGTTTTTAGCTGCTGTTCGAGATCCTCCATATTACCGTTCGCATAGCGGTACCTTGCTGCCTTGCAAAGGCGCACCCCGTCAATAATTGAAGCATGGTTAAGGGAATCTGAAATAATTGCATCTTCAGGGCCTAACAAAGGTTCGAAAACTCCGCCGTTGGCATCAAAAGCAGCTGCATATAAAATGGTGTCCTCCATTCCGTAGAAATCGGCTATTTTACGTTCCAGCTCCTTGTGTATATCCTGCGTACCACAAATGAAGCGAACGCTGGACATCCCGAAACCATGGGAATCGAGGGTATCTTTTGCCGCCTGTATAACTTCGGGATGAGATGAAAGCCCCAGGTAGTTGTTGGCACAAAAGTTAAGAACCTTTTTACCACCTTCCAGAGTGATCTCTGCTCCCTGGGGAGAGGTGATAATCCGTTCTTTTTTATAAAGTCCTTCTTCTTTTATTTGTTCTATTTCTTTCTTTAAATAATCCTTTAATGATCCGTACATAATGGTGATTTTTTACAAAATTACATTCTTTTAAACAAAACTTACTTCGATCTTCTGGTTAATGTATACCAGCATCTTTTTTGCGACCCTGTAGTTCATTTCTTCTAGAATCCGGCCGTATTCATTTATCTGTTCGCGATGCTGTGGGCTTTCGGCACCGGTTTTATAATCAATGATGCTTACAATATTTCCTGAGAAATTCAACCTGTCTGGACGCAAAAGCGCTCCATCTTCAGAGATCATTTCCCTTTCATTATAATTCACAACTCCCTCTTTGTAATACTCCCTCAACTCTTCATGTTTTATAACATCAAAAATGCTCTTTTGAAGTTCTTCTTTTTCTTCGGAAGAAAAAAGTCCTTCATTTTTGGCATTTTCGAGTACCCGCTCTACATCTGCTTCGGTATTAATCCTGGCAAAAAGATCATGAATCAGCTGCCCTTTTTCAATGGCTTCCTTCTGTTTTGAATTCCACATTAGACCCGAACGGGTAATGATGGAAATCCCGTTACTCTCGGTAGGTGAAGAGAAAAAATATTCCTGCTCCAGTGATTCTACCGCCTCCTTCTCTCCCATAAGGACCTCATGGCGGTTTCCAAAATGGTATTCACTACTGCCGTCCCATTTCCCAATAGAACGTAAATAAGAGATCAACAAGCCCGAGAAGCGGCCGGTATTCTCCATACCTTTTTTATCAAGGTCCATTTTGGAGATCACATACAACTGTTGTTCTGGACGGGTCATTGCGACATAAAGGACGTTGAGAGCATCAAGCTGACTATTACATGACAGCTCATGATAAATGTGTGGCGCCTCTCCTTCCCATTCTTTCATTTTTTCGGCTGCACGCAGGTAAGCGATGTTTACATTAGAACCAAAATCCCCCGGCAGGTCCATCCAAAAATGTTCTCTGGCAGTATCACTAATCTGAGTATTGGCGAAAGGGTAAATCACCACCGGAAACTCTAGTCCCTTCGCCTTGTGAATCGTCATTATTTGCACCGCATCTTCTCCCTGCGGCACCACGATGCTCAATTCATCTTTTTTGCGCTCCCACTGTTCCAAAAATGAGAAAAAACCGGCACCTTCTGTACTTGAAACTTCATAAACAAAATCCAGGAAGAACTGCAGGTAGGCATCAGATACTGCTTCAAGGGAAAAAGCCCTGATAATATATTCCACTGCTTCATATACAGACATTGCCGTGGCTGCCCGGGGAGAAAATTGAAATCCATTATTGGATAGGCCCTGAAAAAACTGTTCCCCTTCTGGTTGCAGGTGCTCCATAAGGAAATCAAACTCATTTTCTACCTCGATGGAATTATTCAAAAGATGGTCGAGGATCTCGAATTTCAAAGTTCTATCCCCGGGATCCAGGCAGTACTGCAAAACCGATGTAATAAAATTCACTTTTGGAGACCTGCTTACGAGCAAACTTTCGGCAGAAATTACAGGAATGGAATGTTCACTCAAAAAGTTGGCTACAGCAATACTTTCTTTTCGGGTGCGGGTAAGGATACAAATACCAGAAAGACTATTTCCTTTACCCTGTACTTCAGTTATAATTTCCAGCACTCTTTTAGGGTACGCCTCCATTTCTTCGGAAGCATTTTCGGCTTCTATAAAGGAGAGATTTACATAGCCTTCTCGTTTACTCACAAGCCCCTGACCGCTGTTGAGAAAAAGATCTTTATGCGTTTCATTCAGAAAAAACCCGGAAGCAAATCTGAAAAAATCATTATTGAATTCCACTACCGTTTTTGCACTGCGGTAATTATTAGGAAGCACGAGCATTTCAATATCTTCGATGCTAAAGGGGTGTCGCTTTTGACATAACTCCATGAACTGCTCGGCTTTTCCCCCACGCCACCTGTAAATGGACTGCTTTGCATCCCCTACGAGTGTAAGGGAGCCATGCTCCCCAACAGGATGTTCAATAGAAAGCGTATTGTCCACCAGCGGGATCAAATTTTCCCACTGTAATTGTGAAGTGTCCTGGAACTCATCAATGAAATAGTGACGGTACCGGTCCCCCAGCCGTTCATAGATGAAAGGTGCAGGCTGATCTTTGACGGCTTTCCCTATTGTCGCATTAAATTCTGAAATTAGGACTATTGAGTTCTCAGCCTTTATTTCTTCGATCTGCGCCTGGATAGCATTTAACAAAGATAATGGCACAAGATTTTTTTCCACCGCATCCAGGAACTGAAGCCTTGTGATATTCTTCTTCACTCTCTCGTACATTTCAACTATTTGCGGCTGAAGGGTGTCGAGTATCTGTTTTTTATGAGAGTCTAATTTGCTTGCGTAAAGAGCTTTTTCCGCCAGATCCCTTTGCCAGCCTGCGGAAAAATTGACATTAAAATCCCCTTTTTGAAGCTTCAGAAAAAATTTCGGGCAATATCCACCGCTGAAGCATCCATTGTCAAGTTCATTTTCTTCCAGTAACTGAAAGAACTCATTAGTTGTTCTCCCGATATTTTCCTCCAGGCTTTTTTGACGCTCTTTAATTTCCGTTTTTAAATTTTCAAAGTCAGATAGCTTTAGAGTCTTTAAAATTTGGAGGAATTTGCCGCTGGTTTCCTGCGTTAGCAAGCGACCGATAGAATATAGATCACGGGCTATGTCCCAGCTCTTATCATCATCTGTCCTTGAAAGCACAAAATTAACCAGTACCCGGGTTATAGCTTTATCATTACCCGCTTTGCTTATTAGCCTGTCCACAGCCTCGGTTAAGACCTCATCTGTTCGAAGCTCCACTTCAAAATTGAGAGGTAAGCCCAGGTCTTTGGCGAAAGTTCTCAACACCCGATGGGTAAAACCATCAATGGTAGAAACTTCAAAGGCAGCATAATTGTGAATGATGTTCTTTAGGGTTTCCCTGCTCTTCTCCTGAATTTTATCAGCAGACATTCCCGAACTGGAAGAAAGATCTTCCAGTAAAGCCTGTTCTTTTGCCGATTTTTCGGCATTTGCCAGGGAATTAAGGCTTTCAATGATCCTTGATTTCATTTCCCCCACGGCTTTATTCGTAAAAGTTATGGCAAGGATGTTCTTATAACTGTCTACCCTGGGGGAGGACAATAATAGTAGAAGATATTCTTTAACAAGGGTATAGGTCTTTCCGGAACCGGCCGAAGCATTGTAGATTCTAAAGATATTGGACTGCCTCAAATTTTTTTCACTAAAGTAAGAAATGGTTCTCAATTGACTCCTTTCATTACTCCCTGTTTAATTGAATTATTTTCAAGGAGTTGAATATTCTCTTTTGTTATTCTAATTTAATTTTCAAAAAAAGCAAAAGCTTTAAGGATTTTATAACGTTTTATAATTTTAATTAAATGAGTTTATCTCTAATTTTGAAGTTGACCTAATTAATAATATTAAAAACATATAACTATGGCTTTCGAGTTACCAAAATTAAAATATGGATTTGATGCATTAGAGCCTCACATTGACGCTAGAACAATGGAGATTCACCACGATAAGCATCATGCAGGATATACCAGCAAATTAAATGATGCCGTGAAAGGAACAGATATGGAAGGCAAGAATATTGAAAATATTCTTTCTAATCTGGATATGGAAAATAAAGCGGTACGTAATAATGGAGGTGGATATTTCAACCACAACCTATACTGGGAAATAATGGGCCCAAATGGTGGCGGAAAACCCCAGGGAGATCTTGCCTCTGCAATAGACAAGGATTTTGGCTCTTTTGATGCCTTTAAAGACGAATTTTCAAAGGCCGGTGCCACTCAATTTGGATCGGGATGGGCTTGGCTTTGCGTGCAGGAAGGTGGTAAACTGGAGGTATGTTCTTCGGCAAACCAGGACAACCCACTAATGCCCGGAGTTGGTT
The DNA here is from genome assembly GCF_020866905.1 of Salinimicrobium sediminilitoris. Lineage (GTDB taxonomy): Bacteria > Bacteroidota > Bacteroidia > Flavobacteriales > Flavobacteriaceae > Salinimicrobium > Salinimicrobium sediminilitoris. Next base: position 231,268 of record NZ_JAIVCC010000005.1, read on the forward strand.
GCGGCGGACACCCAATCCTGGGGATGGATGTTTGGGAACACGCTTACTATCTTAAATATCAAAATCAGCGTCCGGCTTACATTGAAGCTTTCTTCAATGTGATCAACTGGGAAGAAGTATCTAAAAGATATGCACAGCACAAATAATTAAACCACGCATAGGTTTTTGATTGTGTCCAGAGCTGCCGTTTAAACGGCAGCTTTTTTTTGCGCATAAAAAAAGGTGGATAGCTCCACCTTTTTTTGCCCCAAATCTACCATGAACTTAACCTACTTATGTTATGGCTCTTCTAAAGTAGATAAACTTCTCTCTTTCAAAAACTTTATTAGACCAACTACTGGGATAATTGTTAAAGAGCATGTGTTCAACTTAACCTGTAAGAATTAGCTAACAGCCTGATAGAAAACTAATTAATATCAATATCTTTTAACTTTAACTGAAGGCTGATATTTCCCTGGAACTCATTTTCCTCAATGCAATAGGCTGCTTTTACTTTCTTAGCTTCACTTAAAAGTTCACACTTTTTACCAAGATCGAACCCAATGGCATCAAAGCTTCGATCATTACCTCTTTGGAAGAAACGTGCTTTAAGATGTTTATCCTCTCCCCCAACACAGCGCGCATACCCGGTATCTTTTAAATTTTTTGTCATAAAAACCGGAGACATATTACCCGGGCCAAAAGGAGCAAATTGTTTAAGGATCCTGTGGAATTTTGAGGTGATATCTCCGAGTTCTAATTCGGCATCTATTTGGATTTCGGGAGTCAACAGCCGCGGATCTATTGTTGCTGAAACCACCTCTTCAAATTTCTTTTTGAAGTTTTCGTATTGCTCAGATAGCAAAGTTAATCCGGCAGCATATTTATGCCCCCCGAATTGTTCAATGAATTCACTGCATCCTTCAAGAGCATCATAAACATCAAACCCGCGTACCGAACGTGCCGAGGCAGCAAGTTTTTCCCCGCTACGGGTGAATACCAGCGTAGGCCGGTAATAGGTCTCGGTAAGCCTGGAGGCTACAATCCCAATAACCCCCTTGTGCCAGGTCTCCCGGTAAACTACCGTGGTGTTTCTTTCCTGCTCACTAAGTTCTTCGATCTGGGCCAGAGCTTCTTTAGTTATGAGCTTATCTGTATCCCTGCGGGTGGTGTTGTATTCTTCGATTTCAGCTGCGAACATCCTAGCCTGTACCATATCTTCTTCAGTAAGCAGGTTGACAGCATGGAGCCCGTGCTTCATTCTTCCCGCAGCATTGATACGTGGTGCAACTATAAAAACCACATCTGTAAGTGTTAGTTGCTCTTTTTTCACTTGTTCCAATATCGCACTAAAACCTGCACGGGGTGCGACATTAATTACTTGCAGACCGTGGTAAGCCAGGATTCGGTTTTCTCCCGTCACCGGCACAATGTCGGCACCTATGGCTGTAGCTACCAGGTCCAGGTATGGTATGAGAATTTCAAAAGGCTCTCCCCGCTTTTGATTAAAAGCCTGAAGCAATTTAAAACCTACGCCACAACCACAGAGTTCCTTATAAGGATATTCACAATCCTGCCTCTTTGGATCCAAAACTGCCACCGCAGCGGGAATTTCTGCTCCCGGCCTGTGATGGTCACAAATTATAAAGTCAATACCTTTTTGACCGGCATAAGCCACTTTTTCAATAGCTTTAATCCCGCAGTCAAGGGCGATGATGAGGCTAATATCATTATCTGCCGCGAAGTCTATACCTTTATAGGACACTCCATATCCTTCTCCGTACCGGTCTGGAATGTAGGTGGCAACATTAGGATATATTTTTTTTAGATATGATGAAACCAGGGCTACACTTGTAGTGCCGTCCACATCGTAGTCACCAAAGACCATTATATTTTCACCTTTTTGAAGGGCAAGTTCGATCCTGTTCACTGCTTTCTCCATATCCTTCATTAAAAAAGGATCATGGAGATCCTCAAGGCTGGGCCTGAAGAATTTCTTTGCCTCTTCGAATGTAGAAATCCCGCGCTGGACCAGTAATGAAGCAATGGGTTTTTCGACACCTAAAGCTTCCTGCAGATGTTCAACAATGGAAGGATCGGGTTTAGGTTTAAGTGTCCAGCGCATGAAGTTTTTTTTTCAAAAGTACATATTGTTGCGATCAATTTGCTTCCTACACAACTTCAGAAAATAAGAAATGAAGAAAATTCTTTCCAAAGAAGAGGCTTCGATAATGACATTTTTGGGAGATTATATATTTATTTTCAATAATTTAGCTTCAAAGCTACACTTATGAGAAATTTTGTTTTTGTTTTAATTTCTGTTTTCCTCTTTGGTTGCAGCGGGGATTCCCTGAAGACTGGAAAGATAGCCGATACTTATTCGGTTTCTAACACGGAAACCTTAGAGATCTTCTTAACGGAAGCAATTCCCATTGAAGGCGGATACAATATTTCTCAGCAGGCAGAACATTTTACTGTAAGTGAGATCCAATACCGGGATAAAGGAATTTATTATGTCTATGTCCCTGAAGCCGATTTTACCGGAGAAGATGTAGTAAAAATTACCAGAGCAGATTCAAATGGCGCGACGGTTTATGCCAAGACAGTGACCACGTATAACATTGATGTGACAGAATAACTATTTCTTACCGGCAATTACAAGGACAATTTCCCCCTTAGGCGGCTTTTTTTCGTAGTATTCCAGTACTTCTACAGCTGTTCCTCTTACTGTCTCCTCATGTAGTTTAGAAATTTCCCTGGAAACAGAAACCTCTCGGTCTTCTCCAAAATATTCCTTTATCTGTCCAAGAGTCTTCAAAAGCTTATGTGGCGATTCATAAAGGATCATGGTTCTTGTTTCCTGCGCAAGGATTTCCAGGCGTGTCTGCCTTCCTTTTTTCACCGGAAGAAAACCTTCGAAAACGAATTTATCATTTGGCAACCCACTATTCACAAGCGCCGGAACAAAGGCAGTGGCCCCTGGCAAACAATCTACTTCAATACCGGCTTCCACACAGGCGCGGGTTAATAAAAATCCCGGATCGCTAATGGCCGGGGTGCCGGCATCACTAATAAGCGCAATAGTTTTTCCATTCTGGATTTGCCGCACCACATTCTCCACCGTCTTATGCTCATTGTGCATATGGTGGCTCTGCATGGGAGTGTTAATTTCGAAATGTTTTAGAAGTTTTCCGCTGTTACGGGTATCTTCAGCCAGGATAAGATCGGCTTCTTTTAGAATCCTTATGGCGCGAAAAGTAATGTCTTCCAGGTTGCCAATGGGCGTTGGCACAAGATATAATTTAGCCATACAACCTGTTACTCGAAGTTCTTTTCAACTATAGCCAAAAACCTGCTTTCATAATCTTCTTTTCCTTCCCAGTTATTATAATCTGGTTTGACCATGTTAGCGACAAAATTAAAGGCTTCTTCTTTCGACCTGATGGTTATGAGTTGCGAAAGAACCCGGTTATAGTCGGAAGTACTTCCGTCAAAAAGATGTTTCACAAAGGCCATGCGATCATTAAGGCCGATATTTATACCTTTTTTGAGACGGTCATTAAGAGAACGTGGTTTATCCCGGGGTGATCCTGCCCTGTTTACCGGCTCAAACTGCGGTAGGTTATCATAATGAACCCCGCCAATATCGTTCATGTCATTCTTCTTGTAATCACGTGATTCAACATGTGCAAAAAGATCATCCACCTGCTGAGTTTCGGGTGGCATCTGGGCAACTATATCTTTTATCTTTTCGGTATTGGGTTCTGTGATCTCTTCAGAATCATTGTACTCAAGACCGGTAGGATTGTATTCGTCAGGTTCCGGAGAATCTTCTTCCTGCTTTACGGGCTCAGCCTGCTTTTCCTGGGTTTTTTCCTCCTGTTTTTTTTCTGCCGGTGCTTTTACAGTTTCCTTTTCTTCTTTTGGAGCTTCTACTTTCTGCGCAGTTTTCACTACTTCCTGCTGCCTTATTTCAGCAGCGGTATAAAGGTTTGATTCTGTAAAATTATACACCGTTAATTTCTCGTACAACCTCCTGGCCAGTTCTTTTAACTCACCGGTAGAGACCTGTTCCTGGTCTTTTAAAAGAGCAACTTTTTCGGCCAAAGCTACTAATTCCTCTTTCAACTGCTTTTTCATAACTTTCATGCTTGCAACCCAAATGCGGTTGTATTTTTAATAAATTTGTGTCACCTTTATCAAAAGCGATGTCCGCTTTTTGGTCTTGAAAAATACAAAATGTTTCTCGAAAATACAGTAAATCATAAGGAGCAATTTGGGTGGATTGAAGTTATATGCGGTTCGATGTTCTCGGGAAAGACCGAAGAGCTTATTCGCAGGCTCAAACGCGCCAAATTTGCCAAACAAAAGGTTGAGATCTTTAAACCTGCAATAGATGTTCGCTATAATGAAGAGATGGTTGTTTCACATGACTCAAATGAAATAAGATCCACGCCTGTACCTGCTGCCGCCAATATTAGGTTGCTGGCAGATGACTGCGATGTTGTAGGCATTGATGAGGCTCAATTTTTTGACCAGGAGATCGTCTCTGTGTGCAATGATCTTGCAAACAGAGGTGTAAGAGTAATAGTAGCGGGTCTTGATATGGATTTTAAAGGCAATCCATTTGGTCCCATGCCTAATCTTATGGCCACAGCCGAATATGTAACGAAGGTCCATGCCGTATGCACCCGCACGGGTAACCTGGCCCAATTCAGCTATCGCAAAACTTCTAATGAAGATCTGGTGATGCTGGGGGAGACCGAAGAATATGAGCCCCTTAGCCGGGGCGCTTTTTACAAGGCACGATTAAAGGAAAAATTAAGAAATTTCGAGGTGAAAGACCCTGAGGAATTAAAAGATACAAAAAGAAGTGAGCATGCCGAAAGCCAGGGAGACCGTACTTGAGATTGACCTCAATGCCTTAGCGCATAACTACAATTACATAAGATCAAAAATTGATAAAGACGTTAAATTCATGGCCGTTGTCAAAGCCTTTGGCTACGGAAGTGATGTTACCGGGATAGCACAAAAACTTGTGGAACTCGGTGCAGACTATTTTGCGGTTGCCTATACCTCTGAAGGTATTGCTCTTAGGGAAGCTGGCATAGAAACACCAATTCTTGTACTCCATCCTCAGTCTGCAAATTTTGAAGCTGTAATTGACCATTGTCTGGAACCCAGCCTTTACAGTGAATTTGTGCTAGAGGAATTCATTAAAACAGCCGAAAAGCAGCAACAAAAGAACTATCCGGTACATATTAAATTCAATACCGGGTTGAACCGGTTGGGTTTTTCAGAAAAAGAAACTTCTGTAGTGAGAGACTTACTAAAAGGAACATCGGCTGTCAAGGCAACCTCTTTCTTTTCTCATCTTGCAGCAAGCGAAGACTGGCGGGAAAGGGAATTCACCCTAATGCAGATCCATACCTTTCGCAAAATTGCCGTTAAACTATACGATGAATTGGGTTATAGGCCATTGTTGCACATTTGTAATACTTCGGGAGTTATAAACTATCCCAAAGCGCATTTCGATATGATTCGATCGGGAATTGGACTGTACGGGTTTGGCAACGATGAATCCGAAGATCAAAAACTTAAGCCCATAGGCACCTTAAAGACTATAGTTTCTCAAATCCATACTATGGAAAAGGGAGAAACTTTGGGGTACAACCGTGCCTTTACTGCCCAAAAAACCACCAGGACAGCTACCCTGCCTATTGGCCATGCCGATGGGATCAACAGGCAATACGGTAATGGCCGTGCCGGTGTCCTTATCAATGGTAAATATGCACCTATTATAGGTAATATTTGTATGGACATGATCATGGTGGATGTTACAGGAATAGATTGCGAAGAAGGGGATGAAGTAATTATTTTTGGAGGATCTCAACATGCTACAGAATTTGCAGCAAAGGGAAATACAATCTCTTATGAGCTTATTACCGGCATCTCCCAAAGAGTAAAGAGAATAATCGTTAATAATTAATCCTTATTTTTAACCTGCAAATTTCAATTAAAACTATGGCATTTTTTAAAGATTTCAAGACCTTTTTAATGAAAGGTGATATTATCGCTCTTGCTACAGCAGTAGTTGTTGGAGGTGCGTTTAATAAAATAGTTTCTTCTGTTGTCGCAGATATCATCATGCCGCTTATAGGAGTAATCACAGGCGGAGTGGATTTCTCGCAGAAGTTCATTTCCCTTGATGGAAATGACTATGAAACTTTAGACGCTGCAAAAGAAGCCGAGGCTGCTGTTCTCACCTATGGAAATTTGATCCAGGCCATTATTTATTTTATTATTGTAGCCTTTTTCATTTTCTTGGTCCTACGTGCTTATGAAAGGACAAAGACCCAGAAGGAGGCTCCAAAAGTGACCGAGCCAAAAGGACCGTCCCAGGAAGAATTGCTTACAGAAATAAGGGATGAACTAAGGAAAAATAACAGGTAAATCTTAAGCTACAACCATGTAAGCTTCAAAAGATTGAGCAGGATTTTCTATATTTGCCGAAAGACATAACTAAAGACACGTAGTAACCGCTACGCTACATATCCTATTCCTAAACCCCCGAATAAATCGGGGGTCTTTTTTTTGCTTTAATATTCATATTTAACAATCTGTGTAAATTGGTTATAATAAATTGGAGTTTTTATAATTTTCATTTCCCTATTCTTTTAATTACAAGCAGTACAATACCTTTGCATCGTTAAAAAATAAGACCCCGGGAAGGAGAGACCAATTAGGTTTCCAAACCCTTAAAGGTCCTCTAATAAATATAAATTATGAAAGTAGCAGTAGTTGGTGCCACCGGGATGGTGGGACAGGTGATGTTAAAAGTGCTCGCAGAAAGAAATTTCCCGGTAACCGAATTATTACCGGTAGCTTCAGAAAGATCTGTGGGCAACAAAATAAATTTCAATAATAAGGAGTATGAAGTAATAGGCCTGGAAGAGGCAGTCGCACAAAAACCTGATATTGCTCTTTTTTCGGCGGGAGGGGAAACCTCTCTGAAATGGGCTCCAAAATTCGCAGAAGCAGGCACTACAGTGATTGACAATTCTTCAGCCTGGAGAATGCACCCGGAAAAGAAACTTGTTGTGCCCGAGATAAATGCTTCAGAATTAACCAGAGAAGACAAGATTATTGCCAATCCAAATTGTTCCACTATTCAAATGGTTATGGCTCTTGCTCCCCTGCACAAGAAATATGGAATTCAAAGGGTGGTGGTCTCGACCTATCAGTCCATTACAGGAACAGGAGTGAAAGCCGTTCAGCAATTAGAAAATGAATATAAGGGGGAACAGGGCGAAATGGCTTATCCTTACCCAATTCACCGCAATGCCATCCCTCAGTGTGATGTTTTTGAAGCAAATGGTTACACCAAGGAGGAGATGAAACTCACCAACGAAACCAAAAAGATCCTGAAGGATAACAGTGTCGAAGTTACAGCTACTGCTATTCGAATTCCTGTAGTTGGCGGCCACAGCGAATCTGTCAATGTAACCTTCAAAAATGATTACGATATTAATGAGGTGCGAAGAATCCTCAAAGATTTTCCCGGCGTTACGGTGCAGGACAATACAGATGTCAATACTTACCCAATGCCTATTTATGCCGAAGGTAAAGATGATGTTTTTGTGGGGCGCATTAGAAGGGACCTTTCTCAGCCAAATTCGTTAAATATGTGGATAGTAGCCGATAACCTGCGCAAGGGTGCGGCAACCAATGCGGTACAGATAGCCGAATACCTGGTTAAAAATGATCTTGTATAGAAAAAAGGTGTCAAAAGTGACATTTTTGAGAAGTTATATTTTAGGGCTGCATATTCCCGTGCAGCCTTTTTTAATACCATACGATTTAGCAGAAAAATACCTATTTTAGGACCTGTCTTAAATTTTGAGAAATGAAGAAAACAATAATTACTGTAATCGCTGCCGGAGCATTGATCTCTTGCGGAAGTTCACAACAACAACAGCCGGAACCACCCGTTCCGCCAACACCTCAAACCCCCTCAACTGCATTGGAATATCCTGAAACCCGCAAAGGCAATACCGTAGACACATACTTTGGAACTCAGGTACAGGATCCCTACCGCTGGCTGGAAGATGACCGCAGCGCAGAGACCGAAGCCTGGGTAAAGGCACAAAATGAGGTCACATTTGATTATTTAGACCAAATTCCTTTTAGGGATGAACTTAAACAGAGACTAACCGAACTCTGGAACTATGAGAAACTAAGTGCTCCAAATGAAGAAGGTGGATGGATCTACTTCAGCAAGAATGATGGACTTCAAAACCAAAGTGTTATCTACCGTAAAAAGTCTGAAGATGCCACTCCTGAAGTCTTTTTAGATCCGAATAAATTCAGTGAGGACGGCACTACTTCTCTCGCCGGAATGAATTTTTCTGAAGACGGAAAAAAACTGGCTTACAGTATATCTGAAGGTGGTAGCGACTGGAGAAAAGTGATTGTCATCGACGCCGAAACAAAAGAGGTTATTGAAGATACCCTTGTAAATGTAAAATTCAGCGGACTTTCCTGGAAAGGTAATGAAGGTTTTTATTACTCGAGCTATGATAAACCTGAAGGAAGCGAACTTTCAGCAAAGACAGATCAGCACAAGCTGTATTACCATGAACTGGGAACACCCCAAAGTGAGGATAAAGTGATCTTTGGAGCTACTCCAGAGCAAAAACATCGTTACATAGGTGGAAATGTGTCCGAGGATAACCGTTACCTGTTTATTTCGGCCAGGAGTTCAACTTCAGGAGGAAAGCTTTTCATGATGGACCTTACCAAAGATAATCCTACCATTGACACTATTGTAGGACATGAAAAGAATGAGAGCTATGTGATCGACAACCGTGACAGCAAACTTTTTATTGTCACCAATATGGATGCGCCAAACAGGAAGATCGTTACTGTTGATGCTGCAAACCCAACTCCCGAAAATTGGAAAGACCTTATTCCTGAGACCGAAAACGTTCTTAGCCCCTCAACCGGTGGCGGGTACATTTTTGCAGAATACATGCAGGATGCAGTTTCGAATGTAAAACAGTATGACTACGAAGGAAAACTTGTTAGAGAAGTTGAGCTTCCGGGAATTGGTACCGTAGGCGGCTTTGGTGGTGAAAAGGATGAAAAAGATCTTTATTACAGCTTTACGAACTACGTCACCCCGGGCAGCATTTATAAATACAATGTTGAAAGCGGAACTTCTGAACTTTACAACAGCCCAAAAGTGGCTTTTAATCCGGATGAATACACCAGTGAGCAGGTTTTTTATACCTCAAAAGACGGTACAAAGGTCCCAATGATCATCACTTACAAAAAGGGGACTACAATGAATGGAAAGAACCCAACCATCCTCTACGGTTATGGCGGATTCAATGTAAGTCTTACCCCTTCCTTTAGCATTGCGAATGCTGTATGGATGGAACAGGGAGGAATTTACGCTGTGCCTAACCTTCGCGGAGGTGGGGAATATGGAAAAGAATGGCATGACGCCGGTACTAAAATGCAGAAGCAAAATGTTTTTGACGATTTTATTGCAGCTGCCGAATATCTTATAGAAAACGATTATACATCCAGAGATTACCTCGCTATTAGGGGAGGTTCTAATGGAGGACTTTTAGTGGGAGCTACCATGACCCAGCGTCCAGACCTGATGAAGGTGGCTTTACCCGCCGTAGGAGTGCTGGATATGCTTCGCTATCACACTTTCACCGCAGGTGCGGGATGGGCCTATGATTATGGTACTTCTGAAGAAAGTGAAGAAATGTTCAATTATATAAAAGGTTACTCTCCCGTTCACAATGTGGAAAAAGGAGAGGAATATCCTGCCACCTTGATTACCACAGGAGATCACGATGACCGTGTGGTCCCTGCTCATTCGTTTAAGTTTGCTGCCGAGCTTCAGGAAAAGCACGCGGGAGACGAGCCGGTGTTAATAAGAATTGAGACCAATGCAGGTCACGGTGCAGGAACTCCTGTGAGTAAAATCATTGAACAATATGCAGATATTTTTGGGTTCACGTTATACAACATGGGATTTGACCGTCTACCAAAAGATGAACAATAAATATTAGTAAATTTTATTACCTCTTCAAAAAGCCTTCGTGAGAAGGCTTTTTGCTTTTAAAGCCGTAAATTTACTGCCCAATTGAAAGAACATGCTTAAGGTTAAAAATCTCTCTTTTGCTTACAGAGAAAAGCCGGTATTAAAGAACCTGAGCTTTAATATTGAAAAGGGGGAAAACGTCTCAATCATTGGTGCCAGCGGCTGTGGAAAAAGTACACTGCTCCAATCCATCTACGGGCTCCACCACGTGGACGGAAAGATCTTTTGGGACGAAGAGCAATTACTGGGGCCAAATTTTAATATCGTTCCCGGTGAGGACTTTATGAAGTACCTCACCCAGGATTTTGATCTCATGCCACCTTTAAGTGTAGCCGAAAATGTGGGCAAATATCTTTCCAATGCCTTTCCGCGGAAAAAGCAACAAAGGGTAAATGAGCTCCTGCAACTGGTCGAAATGAAGGAGCTGGCAAGGGTAAAAGCAAGATTATTAAGTGGAGGGCAACAACAACGGGTAGCGCTAGCAAGAGCCCTGGCAAAATCGCCTGAAGTTCTACTCCTGGATGAGCCTTTTAGTCACATTGATCATTTTAGAAAGAACAAACTCCGCCGCAATCTCTTCACTCACCTAAAAAAAGCCGGCATCACCGTTTTGGTTGCCACACACGACAGTACCGACGCCCTCTCATTTGCCGATAAGACTATCGCAATGAAAAATGGTAAGATCATCCAAATAGGAGAGCCTAAGGAGCTTTACAACAATCCTAAAAGTGCTTACGTGGCTTCCCTTTTTGGGGAAGTGAACGAGCTGCCTGCATCCCTTTTCTTTAAAGAACTACCTGCACGAAAAAGAGTGGTGCTTTATCCTCACGAAATTCAAATTACTAATAGCGGAAATTTCCAAGCCAGAGTGAAAAGATCCTTTTTCAAAGGCAATCATTTCCTTCTGGAAGTGGAGAGAGAAGGAGAAAAAATTTTACTTGAGTCGACCCGTGATATCCTTCCAAACAAAATGGTTCACCTTTCCTTTAAAGATGAACTGCTGGAAAAAAGGTTGAGGTGATTTAGGATCTGTCAGCGTTCCTGCATAAGACCCAATTCTTCCTTCAGGAGAGCCATCACCCGTGTTGTAGATCGCGTTTGAATATTAACCCCCCAGAAGAAATAGGTAACTGAGTAACATATAGAGTCAGGATTAAATAACCTTCTTTATTTGAAATTCTCTACCATTAAAGGTTACAAAATTCCCTTCAGTTTTTCCGTTTAAAGCCTTTGCTATTGGAGAACCCGCTCCCACTGCATAGTATTTCTCTCCTTCCACCGTTAATTCTCCCGCCGGGATTGCAATAAAATAATTTGCTAAAGAAGTCTTGACCACACTACCAAAACCGGCAGCAGTATCCTTTCGGCTTCCAGGAATCATTCTCAATGTTTTTCTCAATTTGCTGAACTCCTGATGTTGCCCTGCCAACTTTTCGAATTCCAGGTGAAGCATGGCACGTCCTGTTTCATATTTGTCACCCATGGAGCACTTTGTTTCTAATTTGAGTGCAGCTTCGAGATCTTTAATGGCATTCTGTACCGTATGAAGTTTTGACTCCACATAATCCTCACAGGCTTTTATAAGTTGTTCTTTTGTCGAGGTACTCATTCCTAAAGTTCTAAAGGCCCCAGATTCCTCATTTGCCGCACTATCCACGACTGTCTTCCCTGTATGTAGCTGCTGGCCGGTTTAGCCCTGTACTGTCTTGGATTGGGAAGAATAGCTGCAATGGCTGCTGCCTCATAAGCAGTAAGGTTTTCCGCACTCTTTCCAAACCAGGCTTGAGCGGCAGCCTCGGCACCATAAATCCCCTGCCCCATTTCAATGCTGTTGAGGTACACTTCCAGAATTCTTTCTTTACTCCAGAGAAGTTCTATCCAAAAGGTAAAATATACCTCCAGACCTTTCCTGAACCAGCTTCGCTGAGGCCACAAAAAGACATTTTTAGCCGTTTGCTGGGAGATTGTACTCGCCCCTCTTACTCTCCTGCCTTTTTTGTTGTCCTCCATCGCCTTCTGAATAGCCTCGTAGTCAAAGCCGCTATGAACCGGAAAATTCTGATCTTCACTCGCGATCACGGCAAGCTTCAGGTTATCTGAGATCTTCTCCATAGCCACCCAGTCATGCTGAATATCTTCTTCAGGGTTTTCAAAATATCTTATGGCCATTAGCGGAGTAAAAGGTACCGGCACCCACTTATAAATAACAACCATTAGAATACTGAAGAGGAATAGGCCCAGCAAAAATTTCAGTAAAAATCTGAAGAATCTTTTCATACTTAATCTATTAGATCGGCAAGTTCTTTACCTACGAGACTACCAATTGCAACCCCCATTCCGCCGAGACGCACCCCGCAAAACACATTTTTGGAAACTTTCTTGATAACAGGATTCTTTTGTTCCCCCATGCCCATTATTCCGCTCCAGCGTCTTTCGATCCTGAAAGGGGTACCGGGTAAAATTGTATTTTTTAATAGGCCTTCAAGCCGCTGCTGAATAAGAGCAGTGAGCGCAAGCTCTGTAGTTTCTTCACCTTTAATATTAAGGTTCCTGCCACCCCCTAATAGAATCCTGTTGTTAATATTCCGGAAATAATAGTATCCTTTTTCAAGGTGAAAAGTTCCCTTTATATGTAAATCTGGAATGGGTTCTGTGATCAACACCTGTGCGCGGGCAGGTTTTACTTCGGGTATTCCCAATTGTGCAGCAAAACCATTGGTGGCAATTAATAAATTACCGGTGTAGAAGCTAAAATGCTCGGTCTCCACTTCTACAGAATCACGTCCTTCCACAAAACCATTTACAGTGACCGAATTAAGGATCTTAACTCCTGCTGCATGCACCTTTTGTAATAAAGCATTCATCATTTTTCCCGTGTCCAGCTGACCTTCAAACCTGTTAAAGATCAAATTATCCTGAACTTTCCCAAAGCCAAACTTGTTGTTGGTTATGCTAAAAACATCCTCTCCAAAAATGGGATTTAAAAGGGTGTTTACTTTTGCCATTTTTGACACGCAGGCGTCATATAGTTTTCCTTCGTTTTGGGTGAATAGTTCATACCCGCCATTTACCTGAAGATCTATATTTTCGCTCCCCAGGTTTTCCCTGAGTAGATCAAGACCCTGCATTCGCTTCCTCACAAGGGCTACCATTTCCTCTTCGGAATGATGTTCCAGATCATCTAGGATTTCGCTAAGACTCCCAAAGCAGGCGAAACCTGCATTTTTAGTACTTGCCCCATTAGGCAAAAGCCCTCTTTCCAGGACAACGATCTTAGCTTTGGGATACCGCGTTTTTAGCTGCAGGGCACAGTTGAGACCTGTAATCCCACTGCCAACTACTGTAAAGTCAATATTTGAGAACCAGGAATCATGTTCCCAATAAGAAAAGCTCATAAAATATCATTTGGTAGCCAAAGTTATTCTTTTTTTGCCTCTTCTTTTACCTCTTCAGGTTTCTCTCTGGAAAGTTTAAGAGGTACGAGTGCTCCACCTTGCCTCAATGAGCCGGAAAGCCCCTCTTGTTGTAGTTTCCCTTTAAAATGAAACCCTCCAAGCTTTGGGGCCTTTACTTCCAATACATCATCTTCAAAAGTTGTAGACTCCACCGGAATATCAAAAGCATTTTGTGCGGGACTGTCTAAGGTAGTGGTATAGCCATCCTGAGTTTCAGAAATATGAAAGACAATTCCCATACTACGATCCTGCACCATCAATTCGCCATACCAATCGCCCGTGATCTCCTGTGCACTTACGGAAGTGCCTATGAATAAAAGAAATAACACTGAAATTAACTTCTTCATAAATTTTAGGTTTAAAGAATTAATAAAGACGATTATATTGCTCCGACTACCATCGTAGATAAAGATTTTTCTTAAGGTAAGAATTTATTGTTAAACCCCTGTAAAGGAAACCTTTTGCGAAAAACCCTGAAGAAGATATTGAAGTGTTGTAACCTTTTTTCGGCTGAAGGAAGATAAAAAAAGCCCCTTTTAAAAAGGGGCTTGAATAAGTTATTCTATTGGCTTCATCTTGAAGCTCTCCATGAACTTGGTTGTGTAATTCCCCGCAACATAATCGGGTTCATCCATTAACTGCCTGTGAAATGGAATTGTAGTTTTTACCCCTTCTATCACAAACTCATCCAGGGCCCGTCTCATCTTGCTTATGGCTTCTTCGCGGGTTTGGGCAGTAGTGATTAGTTTGGCGATCATTGAATCGTAGTTCGGAGGGATCACATAGCCACTGTATACGTGAGTATCTATTCTTACCCCGTGACCTCCCGGCGCATGCAGGTTGGTGATCTTCCCGGGAGAAGGTCTAAAGTCATGATAAGGATCCTCTGCATTGATACGACATTCGATAGAATGCAACTGCGGAAAATAATTCTTTCCAGAAATTGGCACACCTGCCGCAACAAGGATCTGCTCCCTAATAAGGTCGTAATCTATCACCTGTTCGGTAATTGGATGTTCCACCTGGATACGGGTATTCATCTCCATGAAATAGAAGTTCCTGTGCTTGTCCACAAGGAATTCAACTGTACCGGCACCTTCATACTTGATATATTCGGCTGCTTTTACGGCAGCATCTCCCATTTGCTTCCGGAGTTTATCGGTCATGAAAGGAGAAGGAGTTTCTTCTGTAAGCTTCTGGTGACGACGTTGCACAGAACAATCTCTTTCTGAAAGGTGACATGCCTTTCCAGAGCTGTCTCCTACGATCTGGATCTCAATGTGACGTGGCTCTTCAATAAGTTTTTCCATGTACATCCCGTCGTTTCCAAAAGCGGCACCTGCTTCCTGCCGGGCAGATTCCCATGCTTTTTTCAGATCTTCTTTTTTCCAAACGGCACGCATTCCCTTACCTCCGCCTCCGGCTGTCGCCTTGAGCATCACAGGGTAACCCATATCTGCAGCAATTTTTTCGGCCTCCTGCAAAGATTCAAGAATCCCTTCAGAACCAGGCACGCAAGGTACTCCTGCAGCTCTCATGGTAGCTTTTGCCGTGGCTTTGTCCCCCATCTTCGCAATCATTTCGGGACTGGCGCCTATAAATTTTATTTGGTGTTCGGCACAGATCTTTGAAAATTTGGCATTTTCTGAAAGAAATCCGTAACCTGGATGTATAGCATCTGCATTGGTGATCTCTGCAGCTGCTATGATATTTGACATTTTTAAATAGGAAAGGTTGCTGGGAGGAGGGCCAATACAAACGGCTTCATCGGCAAAACGCACATGAAGACTTTCGGCATCGGCCGTGGAATAAACCGCCACGGTTTTTATGCCCATCTCCCTACAGGTGCGAATAACGCGCAAGGCGATCTCTCCCCTGTTGGCAATCAATATTTTTTTAAACATACCTGTATAGTTTTGGCTTTAAGGTAAACTGCTTACAGCAATTTAAGACGGATCTACTAAAAATAGTGGTTGATCAAATTCTACCGGTGAAGAATCATCCACCAATACCTTTACGATCTTTCCGGAAACTTCACTTTCAATCTCGTTGAAAAGTTTCATGGCCTCTATCACACAAAGTACATCTCCCACTTTTACAGAGTTTCCAACTTCCACAAAAGGTTCTTTATCTGGAGATGGTTTTCTATAGAAAGTTCCAATGATAGGTGATTTGATCGTGATATATCCTTTGTCTTCCTCACCAGCTGTATCACCGCCGCCAGATGGTGTACCCTCCTGCTGCTGTGGAGCCTGCTGTTGCTGTACAGGTTGTTGCATTTGGGGTGCAGATTGCATAGGTACCTGTTGCAAAATCGTGGTCTCCTTATCGTCAGAGCCGGTTTTGATGGTGATCTTTATATCATCCATTTCCAGCTTTACTTCACTGGCTCCAGACTTGGCCACGAACTTGATTAGATTCTGAATTTCTTTTAAATCCATAATATTTAGTGTTGGGTGTTTTTAAGAATTATAAGCCCACTTAAGGTAAATAGAACCCCAGGTGAAACCTCCTCCAAAGGAAGCGAAAATTAAATTATCTCCTTTTTTGAATCGTTTTTCAAAATCGTTTAATAATAACGGCAATGTAGCCGAAGTTGTATTACCATACCGCTGAATGTTCATAAGTACTTTTGAATCATCAAGTCCCATTCGGCTGGCAGTGGCGTCTATGATTCGGCGATTGGCCTGATGAGGCACCAGCCAGTTCACATCTTCATTAGTCAGGTTATTGCGCTCCATGATTTTGGCACTTACATCCGCCATATTGGTCACGGCAAATTTAAATACCGTTTTTCCATCCTGGTAAACGTAGTGCTGCTTATCGGCTACGGTTTGTGCGGTGGCAGGAATAAGTGAGCCACCGGCAGAAATCTTCAGAAATTCTCTCCCTGATCCATCACTCCTAAGAATCTCATCCTGAAGTCCCAGACCTTCATCATTAGGCTCAAACAAAACAGCACCGGCACCATCTCCAAAGATAATGCAGGTAGTTCTATCTGTATAGTCAATTATTGAAGACATTTTATCGGCTCCAATGACGAGAACTTTTTTATATCTGCCAGACTCAATATAGGCTGTTGCGGTAGACATTGCATAGAGAAAACCAGAGCAGGCCGCCTGCAAGTCATAAGCAAATGCGTTTACAGCACCAATTTCGGTAGCCACATAAACTCCTGTTGCCGCCACAGGAAGATCGGGGGTAGCAGTTGCTAAAATTACCAGATCGATCTCTGCGGGATCTATTCCCGATTTCTCCATAAGATCTTCGGCTGCCTTTATAGCGAGATAGGAAGTTCCTTTATCTGAATCTTTGAGGACGCGGCGCTCCTTAATACCTGTCCTCGAAGTAATCCACTCATCATTGGTATCAACCATGGTTTCAAGGATCTTATTAGAAAGGACAAATTCCGGTACATATCCGCCTACAGCTGTAATCGCTGCTGTTGTTTTATTCATAAAAATGCATTTAATGCCTCTGTATGCTATCTAGATTACTGAAAAACAGCAAATTAATAATTGATCAAAATACAGCGGTGCAAATTAAGGTGTTTTTAGCACTTTATCAACTTAAAACAAAAAACTCTCACAATGTGAGAGTTTGGTATATGGTTTCAAAGCTCTTAATTACTAAGCTTCTACTTCTTCTGTATTATCGATCAAAACCTGACCACGGTAATATAATTTACCTTCATGCCAGTGAGCTCTGTGGTACAAATGAGCTTCTCCTGTTGTAGGATCTGTAGCTATTTGTGGAACAGAAGCTTTGTAATGCGTTCTTCTTTTATCTCTTCTCGTTTTCGAGATCTTTCTTTTAGGATGTGCCATGGCTGCGTATTATTTATCGTTTAATAAATTTTTCAATTTGTTCCAGCGGGGATCAATATCCTCCTCTGTTTTAGTCTCTTTTTCCCGCGGACTTAATTCGTCCAGTTTTTCAAGTACATCTGACTTTAAAGTGCCGTCCAGCACTCCAGGATGAACTCTTTTTGACGGAACGGCCAATACCAACATTTCATAAATATACTGCTGAATGTTTACCTCGTACTCACCATGTGGCAAGATCAAAATATCCTCGTTATCATCATTATATTCCTGCCCAAACTTTATGACCAGCAACAATTCACTTTCGATTGGCTGGTTATAAGGTTCATTGGTAAGGTCGCAATAAACGTTTACCGTTCCCGATGCTTTAAAAGTGAGTTCCATCATCGTAGATTTCTTCTCCAAAAGGAGGTCTACCTTAATGTCGGCACTATTGAATTCATCGTAGTCAAAATGTTCAAAGAACTTATTGTCAATATCGTACTCGAACTGGTGTTTGCCTTGTTTAAGACCCACAAAAGGGATCGTAAACTCCTTTAGTTTCCTCATTTCATCATCAGTTTCAAGTGCCTACCCCTCAGGATAAGGCGGGTGCAAAGATATAAAAATTAATGAATTGCCTATTCTTTATAAACAAATTTTTGTTTATATCTTTTTCCCTTGTTTCTTTAGTACGTTTTGGGTGAGTTCTTCAAATTCCTGGCGGCTTTTGAAGATGTCCATTCCTTTGAATACGGCTTCTTTAAATGAATGGTGATCTGCTTTATTTTTTCCCGCAATCTCATAGGCTGTACCATGATCGGGCGAGGTGCGCACCTTACTAAGACCGGCGGTAAAATTCACTCCGCTTCCAAAAGAGAGCGTTTTAAATGGAATTAAACCCTGATCATGATAGGCAGCAACAATAGCGTCAAAATTCTTATAGTTACCCGATCCAAAAAAACTGTCGGCAGAATAGGGGCCAAAAATGAGTTTTCCAGAGTTCTTTAATTTCTCCAGGGTAGGTTTCATGATCTCCTCATCTTCTTTTCCTATCACTCCGCTATCCCCACTATGCGGATTAATCCCAAGCACCGCAATTTTAGGCTGCTGAACTTTAAAATCCTGCTGAAGGGTTTTATGAATGATCTTTATCTTCTTTTCAATTAACTGGGGTGTAATAGCCGAAGCAACATCTTTTACTGCCACATGATCTGTCAATAATCCCACTTTAAGGCTGTCGGTGATCATGAACATAAGGCTGTCACCACCTAGTTCCTTCGCCAGATAATCTGTATGTCCCGGGAACTTGAATTCTTCACTTTGAATGTTGTGTTTATTAATGGGCGCCGTGACAAGAATATCTATTTCCCCATTTTTTAAAGCATTGGTAGCTGCCTGCAGGGAAAGAAAAGCAAACTTCCCTCCCTCTTCAGTCTCTTCTCCAAAATTCACGGGAACATTTTCCTTCCATACGTTCACCACATTGAACTTATTGTCAATAGCCTGTGCGGCTTCGTCGATACCCTGAAAAGGAATATCGAAATTAAGTTTCTTCTTTATAAAAGTAATCGTCTTGGCTGAAGCAAAAACTACAGGAGTACATAGTTCCATCATCCGGGCATCCTCAAAAGTCTTAAGCACGATCTCGCTCCCAATCCCATTGAGATCCCCTATACTAATTCCCACTCTTATTTTGTCGGATGATTTCATAATGATTCCCTGTATTTATCCTAATTTTATACCTGCAAAGGTAATTAATAATAAGAGAATGTTTACAGGCATCATTGAAGAACTGGGAGTAGTAACAGCACTGGAAAAAAATCAGGAGAACCTGAATATAAGTATAAAAGCAAACTTGGCTTCAGAGCTTAAAATAGATCAAAGTGTGGCTCACAACGGGGTGTGTTTGACCTTAGTGGATATATCCAACGGCGAATATACTGTTACCGCCATACAGGAAACCCTTTCCAAAACGAATTTAGGGGAACTTAAGCAGGGGGATATAGTGAACCTGGAACGCGGAATGCAACTAGGAGCAAGACTGGACGGCCACATAGTCCAGGGGCATGTAGATCAAACTGCCCTTTGCACCGGGGTAGTTGAAAAAAACGGTAGCTGGGAATTTACATTTGAGTATGATCCCGTTTTGCAGAACATCACCATTGAAAAGGGCTCAATTACAATAAACGGGGTGAGTTTAACAGTAGTTAATTCAGGAAAAAATAGCTTTAGCGTCGCCATCATTCCTTATACTTTTGAACATACTACTTTCAAATTGATCAAAAAAGGTGCAAGAGTAAACCTTGAGTTTGATGTCATTGGAAAATACGTAAAGCGGCTTACTGAACTGAACTCTTAAGCTTTTCCTCCTTATCAAAATCTTCCTCCTCCTTATCAAACCTTATAAGGTAAAATGATCCAAGGGCCACTCCGGCCAATAAGAGAGGTAACAAATAATCATTTATAGGCAAGCACAAGCCCGGAGGAGGAGGAGGAGGACTTCCCTGCCCCGGGTTATCAGGACGATCACAAGGTCCCCTGCCTTCCCGAGGTCCATTCTGTGCCTCGGCCATCATTGGCTCTGGAGGAGTTTGGCTGTAAACGGCTAAACTAAATCCCGCCACAGCAAAGATTAAGATCCAGTAATTCATCCATTTACCCATGATCACAATATTCTAATATTAAAGAGTAATAAACAAATTGCCACTAATCAATTTTTGTTTTTCTTTTCATATTTCTCCTATTATCAAAAATATAAAATAAAACATCGCTTTTTCCAAACTATTCAGGGAATGAACAATCATTCGCAAAAATACCTCTTACACGACAATATTATCTCAGGAGAAATATTCTAAATGCCTGCTTTTCCAGATTTTTATAAATTGGGGGCTACAAACAAGCCTTATGAACAAATTATACTTTCTATTATTTTTCTTTGCTATCTGTTCAACAAGTAAAGCCCAGGATTCCCTGGGAATTACAGAGGAAAAAATTATTATTGGATTAACCGAAGCCCCTCCTTTCGTTATGAAAAACGGAGGTAATTTTTCAGGTCTTAGTGTTGAATCATGGAAGCTTGTCAACAGGCAACTGGACACTGAATATGAATTTAGGGAATTTCCAAACCTGGAAAGCCTGTTGCAGGCTGTAGAACAGGGAAGCGTTGATCTTAGCATCAATCCTATCACTGTTACCGATCAAAGGATGCAGCGAATGGACTTTTCGCAACCTTATTTTATCTCCTATACCGGCATCGCCCGCCAGAGTGGTTCTTCTGTATGGAGATATCTATCCAACATTTTTAGCTGGAACTTTTTTTCTGCCATTCTTATACTTGTGGGAGTGATCTTTATCTTCGGCTTACTGGTTTGGATCTTTGAGCGTAAGAAGAATAAAGAAGAATTTGGCCCGGGAGCTAAAGGTATCCTACAGGGCTTTTGGTGGAGTGCAGTCACAATGACTACGGTAGGTTATGGCGATAAATCTCCCCGCACTTTTGGAGGTAGGTTTATAGGATTTATCTGGATGTTCATGGCAATCATTATGATCTCTACCCTAACTGCGGGGATAGCTTCCTCTCTTACTGTACAAAACATTCAGGATGATATTACCTCTGTCCAGGATCTTGAAAGATTTAATGTATACACAGTGAAAAGTTCCAGCGCCCAGGAACTCCTGGAACAGTACGGCATTAATCCTTCTAAAATTTCCAGCGCCGATGAAGGTCTGGAAGCCCTCTTAGAAAACAACAATAATGTGCTGGTCTATGACAAACCCATTTTAAGCTATCGTATAGAAGAAAAAGGACTGGTGGAAGAACTGGCAGTATTAGAAAACACTCTCAAAAAGGATTATTACAGCTACAGTTTCCCCGATAATTCAGATCTTTTGGATAAGATCAACCCTATCCTTATAGGTACTCTAAAGTCCATGGAGTGGAATAGTCTTATTTCTGAGTACAAGTAACTCTCATATCTAATCATTTTTTTCGATCAGATTCAGAAGTTAAAACAACAATACTTCTTTATTTTAACTTTCTATCGGCTTCAAGTAAACAATCTGTAACAGTATGCCTGAAAATCAGACATATTAGTATCTGGTATTTATTATATTTAGCAGCATTTTAACTAAAACTAACAAAGTATGAAAAAATTAAGGTTTGTCGCAATGGCGCTTTTTATGCCATTGCTAACTGTATCCTTTGTGTCCTGTGAACAACTACAGGGTCAGGAAACAGAAGCAGTCCAGGACCAGGGACTGTCTATTGATTATGAGAAATACGAACTGGATAACGGACTCAATGTGGTGCTTCACCAGGATGAGTCAGATCCAATAGTATCTGTTGCCATACAATACGGCGTAGGATCAAACAGGGAGAAAAAAGGCCGTACCGGTTTTGCACACCTGTTTGAACACATGCTGTTTCAGGAATCTGAAAACGTTCGGCAGGATCAGTTCTTTAAGAAGATCCAGGACGTGGGGGGAACTCTTAACGGTGGTACCTGGCAGGATGGAACTATCTACTATGAGGTAGTGCCGCAAAATGCACTTGAAATGGTGCTTTGGCTGGAATCTGACCGTATGGGGTATTTTATCAACACTGTAACCGAGTCCGCCTTTGCCAACCAACAGGAAGTCGTACAAAACGAAAAACGCCAACGGGTAGACAACAACCCTTACGGCCACACCAACTGGGTAATAGACAAGAACCTTTTCCCTGATGGGCATCCGTATAGCTGGCAGGTGATCGGGGAACTGGAAGACCTGCAGAAGGCCACTGTAGAAGATGTAAGGGAATTCTACGACAGGTTCTATGGTCCCAACAATGCTACGCTTGTAATTGCCGGAGACTTTGAAAAAGAGGAAGCAAAGGAACTTATTGAAAAATATTTCGGGGAGATCAAAAGGCGTCAGGAAGTTGCCCCGCTTGAAGTTCAGAATGTAGAGCTTTCAGAAACAAAAAGGCTTTACCATGAAGACAATTTTGCTACCGCACCTCAGCTCAATATGGTGTGGCCAACAGTAGAACATTATACTGAAGATGCTTATGCACTTGATTTCCTTGGGGAGATCCTTTCCGACGGAAAAGAAGCACCGCTTTATGAAGTGCTGGTAAAAGAAAAGGAACTGGCTTCAGAACCACGCGCTTTCAACAGTTCTGACCAAATTGCCGGGAAATTCCGCATTATGGTTACCGCCAATGCAGGTGTGGATCTGGACAGCGTCGAAGCCGGTATTGAAGAAGCTTTTGACCGATTTGAAAAAGAAGGTGTGACCGAAAAGGATATAGAGCGCATCAAGGCAGGTCTTGAAACCGACTTTTACAACGGAATAAGCAGCGTGCTTGGAAAGTCCTTCCAGCTGGCTCAATATGATGTTTTCACGGGAGATCCCGGTTATATTGAAAAAGATATTGAGAACATCAAAAAGGTGACTAAGGAAGATGTGATGAGGGTTTATAACACCTACCTAAAAGATCAACCTTATGTAATGACCAGTTTTGTTCCTAAGGGCCAGGTGGAACTTATTGCTGAAAACTCTGAAAAAGCACAGGTTGTAGAAGAAGAGATCACCGAAAATGTAGAAGCAGAAGTTGCCGAAACAGAAGAAAAAGAGATTGAAAAGACTCCGTCAAAAATTGACAGATCTACTCCTCCTGCAGTAGGGGAAACTCCGGGTCTTAATGTTCCGGAATCGTGGAATGTAGAACTCGAAAACGATCTTGAAGTTTACGGGATCGAGCAGAATGAACTTCCACTTGTAAACTTTAGCTTAGTGATCGAAGGCGGACATTTACTCGACGACCTCAGCAAAAACGGGGTGGCCAACTTGATGACCGATATTATGATGGAAGGAACTGCTAATAAAACTCCGGCAGAACTTGAAGAGGCTATAGACCTTCTTGGGGCTAACATTTTTATGTATACCACCAATGAGTCTATCGTAATAAGAGGAAATACCCTTACCCGGAATTTTGAAGAGACTATGGAACTCATAGAGGAAATCCTGCTTGAGCCAAGATGGGATGAGGAAGAGCTGGCGCGTATCAAGACCAGTACCATCAACTCAATTAAAAGGAATGAAGCCAATCCAAACGTAATCGCCAGCCAGGTGTACGACAAGCTTCTTTATGGTGAAAACCATCCATTTGCTTATCCAACATCTGGTACGGTAGAGTCTGTAGAGGCTATTACCATACAGGATCTTAAGGATTTCTACAACAACTATTTTTCCCCAACGGTGAGCCGCTTCCATGTAGTAGGTGATATTTCGAAGGAAAAAGCCGTAGAAGCCCTGGATGACATTAAAGACAACTGGGAACCTAAGGAAGTAACCATTCCTGAATTTGAAGTAGTGACCAACAGGGATAAAGCTTCCCTTTACTTTGTTGATGTACCGGGTGCAAAGCAGTCGGTGATCAATATTGGTTACCTTGCCCTGCCTCGTACCAGTGAAGATTTCTTCCCTGCCGAGGTTATGAACTACAAGCTTGGAGGATCTTTTTCGGGTAATGTGAACTTAGTTCTACGGGAAGAAAAAGGATATACTTATGGTGCCCGCACCGGCTTTAGTGGTTCCAAGATCCCCGGTACTTTCACAGCTGCTTCCAGTGTGCGTACCAATGCTACGGGAGAATCTGTTGGTATCTTTAAAGATGAGATCGCCAAATACAGGGAAGGTATAACTCCCGAAGATCTTGAGTTCACTAAAAATGCTCTTATCAAGTCCAATGCACGTCGTTTTGAGACCCAGGGATCATTGCTGGGTATGCTTCAGGAAATGAGCGCTTATGACCTTCCAGTCGATTATATCGAAAAGGAGGAGGAAATAATCCGCAATATGACCCTTGAGCAGCACAAAGAATTGGCTCAAAAATATCTTGATGAGTCGAAAATGGCTTATCTGGTAGTGGGAGATGCCGCTACTCAATTTGAGCAGTTCAAGGATATGAACTTTGATGAAGTAAAACTTATCAATAAAAAAGGAGAAGAAGTAGAGCTTTCTGAGCTAAAACCCTAATCCTACATAAATTTTAAACTGAAAGCTCCCGTTTATTGGCGGGGGCTTTTTTTATGCTGAAGTTTTCCTGCTTCGGAAGGCAGCAGATCTCAATTTTTC
Organism: Salinimicrobium sediminilitoris; assembly: GCF_020866905.1. Taxonomy (GTDB): domain Bacteria; phylum Bacteroidota; class Bacteroidia; order Flavobacteriales; family Flavobacteriaceae; genus Salinimicrobium; species Salinimicrobium sediminilitoris. The sequence continues at coordinate 255,750 of NZ_JAIVCC010000005.1, forward strand.
TGTTCCGAAGATTGCAAGAGCCCCAAGTGTGTACAGCAACATATCCAGCAATTCAAAATGATTTCCCATAACGGCCGAAGCGATTGTATTATCCTGCATTCCCAGCAAATAAATCAGCTTAAAATGCTGTGAACCTTCCACAGCAAATGCAAAAAGAAGTACTCCTAAAATGGCATTTTTGACGGGTAATCTAAAAAAGCTTTTCAGCAAACAATAGAGAAAAATTACCACCAGGAAATCACCACCGTAAGGCCGTATAAAGCAATCCTGCACAAAGGCAGCGATCAAGACTTCTACAAAGAATAGAATGACGGCCGCAAGGAAATATTTTAAGTTGAATTGCACCCCGGGAAGGTAAGAAACTTATAAACTGCGGGTATCAATAAAAGAATCCAGGATTTCCCTTATTTGTTGCTGCGTTTGAGGATCCATGCCTTTGACAGATTCGCAGTATTTTCTTATCAAATTAGGCCTGGAGAAGCCGGGTGTTTTAAGATGTTCTACAACGTAACCGTCCAAAGAACCCCGGGAAACATCTTTCCCCATAACCTGAATGACGTTAGTATGCCGGGGATCTTCCATGATGCTATAGTACAAAGCCAAAACCTTTTCTTTTTCTCCTTCAAGGACCTGAAAAAAATGACCTTCAGAAAATAACAAAATACCCTTAATATCTGTATTGCTGTTCTTCTCCCGCCATTCGGCCAAAAGGTTCTCAATTTCCTGGTTATTAAATTGTGAAGTGGCGGTGCTTATATAGCAAATGGCATGCTGCATGGAGATTCGGTTGGATTTACAGTTTATTTTGGAACCTCAATTTAAAAAAGTATGGCTTTATCACGTCCTAAGATTATCCTAAATCTACACGGGAACCTCTACTTGTGTTGTTTTTCCATAGAAAAGAGTATAAAAATTCGCTGTCAGAATTCCTCACCTCTCAAAAATGACATTTTGGAAAGGTCTTTCCCACCAATTCTTCAGGAAATAGAAAAATAATAGATAAAAATCTGCCTTAAACTGCAACAAGTTCGTTTTTTTGTGGTCTTTAGTCAAAATCCATCAATGAAATCACTTTTTACGGCTTTTATCCTGTTCTGGAGCTTTTCAGCGGTCGCCCAGGAAAAAGACAGCATTCCGCGGAAACAGATCCATATATACAGAATCCAGGAAACGCCGAAGATCGATGGGAAATTAGATGATGTTGCCTGGAAAAATGCAGCCGTAGCTACCAATTTTGTAGAGCGCCAACCCAATAACGGAAGGCCAGCCCCCGACAGTCTTGCGACAAGAGTAAAAGTGGTTTATGACGATCTTGGGATATATTTTGGGGCCGAGATGCTGGACCCGGACCCTTCAGAAATAAGGAAAGAGCTTACCGAAAGGGATGACATAGGTAATGACGACTTCTTTTTTATCCTGCTCAATGGTTATAATGATCGCCAGCAAAGCATGCAATTCATAGTGACTGCTGCCGGGGTGCAGTATGACGCCAAGATGACCAATGGGAACGAAGATCCTTCCTGGAATGCCATTTGGTACAGCGGTGTGGACCTCAACGGCCGCGGCTGGACAGCCGAAATCTTTATCCCTTATTCTGAACTGCGATTCCCCGAAAAAGACATTCAGGAATGGGGGTTACAAATGGAAAGGGAATTTAAGCGCAGTGGCACCCGGTACAGCTGGAGTCCCATCAACACTGCCAAAGGTTCTTTTTCTATTTACGATGGCGAGATCCAGGGGATAGAGAATATACAAACCCCTACCCGACTTTCGGTGCAGCCATATATTTCCACTTATCTCAACAATTACGACGGCGAGACCTCCACCAACTTTAACGGCGGGATGGACCTAAAATACGGGATCAATGACGCCTTTACGCTGGACATGATCCTTGTACCCGATTTTGGTCAGACCAGATTTGATGAATCTGTGCTGAATCTTTCGGCTTTTGAGGTGCAGTATGACGAGCAGCGGCCTTTTTTTACCGAAGGAACCGAACTTTTCACCAAAGGAGATCTCTTCTATTCCCGTAGGGTTGGAGGTGTTCCCTTTGGAGATGTAGAGCTTTCCGAAGAAGAAGAGATCGAGAATTTCCCTGCTTCCGTAGATCTAATTAATGCTTTAAAAGTTTCGGGACGTACAGATGGTGGCCTGGGAATCGGCTTTTTTAATGCCATAACCGAAAAGACCTATGTGAAGGTGAAAAATACTGAAACAGGGGAGTCACGCCGTGAGCTTATCGAACCTGTCACTAATTACAACATCCTGGTGCTGGACCAGCGTTACGGCGATAATTCCTCAATTTCGCTTGTCAATACCAACACTACCCGTGAAGGCCATTTTAGGGATGCCAATGCCACAGGGCTCTACCTGGACCACACTAACGAAAACAATACTTACAAATTCTTTACGGGAATTGAAGGCAGCTGGGTCATGGAAGATGACACAAAGTCGGGACTCGAGGCCCAGGGAGGATTCTCCAAAATAAGCGGGAAGAACAGGATCGACCTCAACGCCCAGTTGCGTACAAAAGATTATGACATCAATGACCTGGGCTACTCCAGCGCCACTAATTATATGAAATACCAGGGGCTTTACCAGCGTAGGCTACTACAGCCTAAAGGTTTTCTCAACAACATGTACCTTAATTTCGTAGCCGTACACGAGCGTCGCCTGGAACCCGATCTTCACAGCAGACTGATCCTGAATTTCAACTCCAGTTTTACCACCAAAGAATTTTTTAATTTTGGCGGAGGTTTTGAAACCACTCCCATTGGTACCAACGACATTTATGAGCCACGGGTGGATGGCATGTATTTCACCATCCCCACCTATTACGACCAGTGGTTGTGGTTTAATACAGATTTCAGGAAGAAGCTGGTCGTAGAGGCGGTAGCCGACTGGTATAAGTACGATGAACGAGGTCGGGGAGATCTTATTTTTGACTTCAGTCCGCGGTACAGGTTCTCAGATAAATTTAAGGTGCAGCTTTCTACCAACGTGAGACTTTCAGATAAAGAGGAGGGATATGTGGACTCTCTGGAGGATGATATCCTGTTTGGGCAACGGGACCGCAATACCATTGTAAATTCTTTGGGAGCGAACTATATCTTCAATAATAAGATGGGCCTGAACCTGGCTTTTAGACATTATTATTCTGAAGTCTTTTATACTGAATTCTACACCCTGCAAAACGACGGGGAATTAAGCTACTACGGCCCTGCCAACAACGAGTACAATACTACCTACAATAGCTGGAATGTAGATTTGCGCTTTTCCTGGTGGTTTGCGCCAGGAAGCCAGATGACGCTCCTCTACCGCAATGCTACCGACAGTTATATCGAGCGTTCCCAAATAAATATTGGTGATAATTTTAAAAATCTTTTTGACCGGCCCCAGGTGAACAGCCTCTCGCTTCGAGTTTCCTATTACCTGGATTACAACCGCGTAAAAAGCTGGTTCAAATCATCTGGTAATCCCGCAGGGGAACAGGTTGGTATGAGTTACCTCGACTCAAAAACGAGGTTTTTAAGAGGAGATTTTTGAACCCATGTATATATCTAACAATATATAGTTTTCATTGCCTTTAACTCCTAAACTACATTAGGTCTCAAGCCTATTCGTGTTCTTAAGTGTATGCAAAAGTTCTGGATGAATAGGCATATTTTAATTACTGGCAATCAATTAATTATATTGGATATAGACAAACCCGAAGGCATGGGAACATCACCTTCCTATTTCATGTGTGCTTATGGACAGGCCGGGTTTACACTTTCCCAAATTCTTACCCGTTCAGGATAAAATCTGCAGCCATTTTTGCATGAAGCTGGGTGGTAGCGATCATAGGCAGCTGAAAATCTGAAGCATCCAGCAGCATTGGCAATTCGGTACAACCCAGAATGATCCCATCTGCTCCTTTCTCTTTGAGCAACACCATTTGCTTCTGGAAAAAGGTTTTGGCCTCCTGGGTAAAGATTCCCTGGGTGAGTTCGGCAGAAACATAATGGTGGTTTTGATCTATATATTGAGCATCGGGAATTATGGTGTCAATATCGTAATGGTGTTTTAAATACTTTGGAATAAAATCTCCCGTCATGGTTGGGCGGTTTCCAAGTAGACCGAGGGTTTTTAGTCCCTTTTCCCGGGCTTCTTTTCCTATGGCATCGGCGATATGCAGGATTGGAATTTCGATTTTAGGCTGCACAAAATCAAACACCATATGCGGGGTATTGGCACATATCACCAGCGCTTCGGCACCTGCATTTTGTAGAGTATGTGCGATTTCCAGATACTTATTGTTGATCTTCTCCTTGTTCTGCTCCCGCATGAGCTCAATGTTAAGGCTGTAGATGAGCAACTCGGGATTTGCCTGAGTTCCTATCTTTTCCCCTACCATTTCATTGATAAGCCTGTAATAAACAATGGTGGAATGCCAGGAAGTGCCACCTATCAATCCAATTTTTTTCATATCGCCAGGTTTTTATTTTTACTGAAGTTAAAACAATTCCCGGAGTGCGAGTGTTACAAAGGTCACACTCTTTTGTACCTAGGTATTTAATTAAGAAAGGTTAGGTAGCGTCTATATGCAGTACTAAAAATATTTAAAACCCCGTCCTGGATTTTAACACCTCCCTACCTCCTCGGTGGAGAGGTCGAGAAAATTTTAGGTTTTCAAAGTTTCTCTCTTCCCAGGGTAGAAAAATGACGTGATCTCCTAATACTATAAAGTTTGAAAAAAATAGAAAAAATGAATTAGGATAATATTATCTAGTTGGGATAAAAATGTCTAAAATTGGTCTAGAAATGTCTAACATACTCTAGCTAATATTTTTTAGACATTTTCCAAACCTTTCCAAAAGGCTCAATAATTCCTTGTCGCCTAAGCTTTTGAAGATTGTTTTTTATTTTATTTTGCTTCTGGCTAATGTCTAGAACATCTGGAAGTTTATCTAGAAGAATAAGTTCAAAATCTGTTCTTTTTCCTTCACCAAATTTCTTCAAATATTCAAGAATGATCTTCTGGCAATATCCATCGTCAATTCCTCTTTGCTTGATATAATCTCCTTTTTCTCCTGTAACTTTAGCAACAGATGCGGCAATATGGAAGTTCGGTTTTCTTCCTTCTATTAATCCCTTATTTTTTAAATCTCTTATTTCACCTTTATTTAATTTTTTCCCTTTGGCCACCTTATCTAGAGCAATAATATCAGCTAAGCTCAAGTCTTTTACTGTGGCTAACTTTCTTGCATAATTAAGATCTACAACTTTACCAGTAATTGTCACTTTAACTTGTTCATCTGAAATATCATAATCTGGCAGGGGGAAATATTTTCGTTTTTGAATGATAAACATCTTTTTTATTCCACTTCCTATTGTGTCAATCATATTTAGATTAACCATGGCATCTGCAAGAAATCTATTTCTATATTTGGATTCTGGCGCATCAGTGACTACTACGTCCTCTACTGTATTAGGAATAAATCTTCCCTGATTACTAAAAATTAGACTTCCTTCTTCATTTTCAACTACAGTTATTCGACCGCCTAGAGTATAGTCTTGATGAGCTATACAATTGTTCAGTGCCTCCCTAATAATATAAGGATCAAATTGATCTACCTCTTCTGGAAAGAGACTTCCGTCATTGATATATCTATATTTTAAGTTCCGAATTTTAGAATATACCTTCTCTGCACTTAAAATTAAAGGGCAAGTGAAATGTTCGTAGTCCTTTTCTAAATTATCCCGGTCTTTTAATATCCAGGTGATTTTACTGGTAGCAGGATTTACATAATGCTCAGCCTCTGGTTTTCCTAACAGTAATATGGCAGTCCTGGTAATTTTTCCCTTAATAGTAACTTTTGCTTTATTTAAAAATGTTTCATCACTCCAGAAATCTATTTCTTCAACTAATTTTGGATTCTTCGTTTTAAAAGATTGTCTCGCTTTTTGAATTGCTTCTTCCGATAAATCGGATATAGATGCAGATTTTATTATCCCTACGCTCCAATCCTCTTGTTTTGCCTGAAGCCTAATTCTTTCTAATTCCTCTAAATTAAGAGGTTGAAGCTCTTCACCATCCCTCCCAAAATAATGCCCCTTCCAAGCTATAGGTAGACCTTGGGGAGCTGCCGGTATTTCAAACATTAATACTCTTCCCTCTTCATACTTAATTTCATGAATTTCTTTAAAAGTGATTCTATTTGTGGTGTGATTCGCTACTTCAGGTTTTAAACTGTGTAGATCACTTTCATTGAGTCTAAACCTTGTATCAACTACTGCTTTATCACCATCTCTAATTCCAAAGATTAACCATGCCGCCTTTTTTCCCTTAAGATTAGCTTCATTACTAAGTGCAGAAAAATATTTTCCAAGTTTATTGAAGTCATATTGATTTTTTGCCTCTTTAAACTCTACGATTTCATTTTCATAGTTTTGAGATAGCAGTTCACTTAATTTATTTTCTATAAAATCCCTAGCACTCATAATGTTCAATTTATTGCTGAAGTTCTTTTGAACTATTTATTTTCAAATTTAACAACATACTTGGAATATATCCGTCATTCGCATGGTTATGCAAGAATAAAACCCCTTATAAGAATAAGATTCAGTAAAACATTAAGGAATTAATGGAAAGATCAGGAATTCAACCGTACATTAATCGTACAGTTTTAAAAACAAAAAAACCGTAAACTGCCAACTATCAGCAGTGTTACGGTTTATTTCTGTGGTCCCACCTGGACTCGAACCAGGGACCACCTGATTATGAGTCAGGTGCTCTAACCAGCTGAGCTATAGGACCGTTTGGTGCTCTAACCTCCAAATAATTATCAGGAGAGCTACAAGACCGGCTCATTGGTGTTATGAGAGCGCAAATTTAGATAAAAATAGCTATTGAACAAATATTTCTTATTTAAATAATCCACTTCTTCCGTTTATCTATGGAGCACGATATTCAAACCTGTATTTTAATCTTTCTACCATTTCTGAATAGCTTTTTAGGTTTTCAATATATTTCCTGCTTTTCATCTTTTTAATATGCTTTTCAATGGAAATGGCCTGCTGAACACTGGTACATTTTATATTAAGGAACAGTTCCCAATCTGATGCTATAGAAGAATATTTTTTCGAATAAAAATCACTGTTATGTTTATCAATCCGTGCTTTTAGGGAATCCTGTGTCATTCCTATATAATACTTATCAGTTGACTTGCTATGTAGAATATAAGTGTTTGCCATTATGCAATCTATCATTTTCAAAAAATACATAGAAAACGTGAGTCAGGTGCTCTAACCTCCCGATAGCTATCGGGAGAGCTATAGGACCGGGTGATCATTAAAGTTTTGACCACTACCTGACAAGCATTTCAAAAATATATTTTTCGCAAAACTACAAATCCTCCCACACCGCATCTCCAATGGGGACGGTCTCCTCCTCATCCTTGATCTCTTCACATAACTCCACCAGCACTCCGTTGGCAGACTTGGGATGTAGGAAAGCCACCAGTTTATTGTCTGCTCCTTTTTTCGCTCGTTTTGAAATAAGTTCAAATCCCTCTTCTTTGAGGCGCTTCATTTCGGCTTTGATATCGTCTACCTCAAAAGCTATGTGATGGATACCTTCGCCTCTTTTGGCAAGGAATTTTGCAATTGCACTATCTTCCGAAGTGGCCGCCAGCAATTCGATCTTACTGTCCCCGGTTTTAAAGAAAGAGGTTTCCACCCCTTCACTTTTTACTTTTTCACTCTTGTAACTTTCGGTTTGCAGCAGTTTGGCGTATAATTCATTTGCCGCTTCCAGGTCTTTGACTGCAATGCCAATGTGTTCTATCTTTTTCATCATCAAATATTCGATTGTTTTTTAAATTAAATTTCCGGGGCCACAGTGCAGCTCCGGAAATTTCAAGGTTTAAAGATAAAAACCCGAAAACGTTTAGGAGCAAAACCAAAAGCAATTAACGTAGATTTTAAGATTTGAGCGGTAAATGTTCTACTTTTGTACCATGGAAACTAACAGACAGAAAAAAATAGGAGGCGTATTACAGAAGGATCTGGCCGATGTATTACAGTCTCATTTGAGGGATGCGGGAAGAACAGGAATTTTGATCTCTGTTTCAAAAGTAAAAGTGACTACAGATCTTTCGCAGGCAAAAGCTTACCTAAGCATCTTTCCCGCGAAAAATGGACAGGATATTTTAAAGGAGCTTAACCTGCTTAAGCCCAAGATAAAACATGAGCTCGCCCAGCGTACCAAAAACCAGTTGCGAAGAATGCCCAACCTGGATTTTTACATCGATGATTCCCTTGATTACATTGAGAACATCGAAAAATCCATCAAAGGTGAAGACAATCCAATTGAACAGCCCGATTTGCTCTCGAAGCGGAAAAAATCTTAAGGCTTGAAATTCCCCTTTTACATAGCCCGCAGGTATTTGTTCTCCAAAAGCAGCAACAATGCCATCAATATCATCACCATCATTGCGGCGCTGGGGGTTTTTGCAGGAGCCTTTGCTCTGTTTATCGTGCTTTCGGGCTTTACCGGGCTCAAAGATTTCAGCCTTTCCTTTTCAAATGAATATGATCCCGATCTAAAGGTGCTTCCGGCAACGGGAAAGACTTTTAATTTTTCTGCGGAAGAAAATCAGAAGCTGAAAAATATTGAGGGAATTTCCGTTTTTTCAGAAGTAATTGAGGAACGTGTTTTCCTTGATTTTAGATCGAAGAATAAAACCGCCTACATCAAAGGCGTGGATGAGAATTTCCTGAAGGTGAACAAACTCGACAGCGCAATAGGGATGGGCGGCTGGTTTCATCCCGAAGAAGCCCAGGTGGTGATTGGGAATACAATTTCCCACGAGCTTAACCTCGGCACTTTCGATTACATGAGCCTGCTGGAGATCATGGTTCCCCGCCCGGGAAAAGGACAGATCCTCGATCCCACTCAGGCCTTTAATTCCAAGAGAACAGTAGTTTCGGGCATTTACAGCATTAATGAAGAACTGGATGGTAAATATGTTTTTGCTTCTATTGGATTTGCAAGAGATTTGCTTAACCTCAAACCCGATGAGATCACCGGTCTTGAATTAAAACTGAAACGGGGTGCCGATCCCGAAACGGTAAAATCTGCCGTACAATCGGTCATTAAAGAAGAGGTGGAAATAAAGAACAGGGCACAACTCAATGACGCCCTGTACAAAATGCTGAATACCGAAAACCTCGCCGTTTACCTCATCTTCACGCTGGTCCTTATTATTGCCCTTTTTAATGTTGTGGGTTCCATCATCATGGTCATCCTTGACAAACGGGACAATATTAAAACCCTTCACAGTTTGGGTGCTACCCCGGGACAGATCAAGAATATATTTTTTGCACAGGGGGTTTTTATGACCCTGCTGGGTGGTAGCGTAGGTTTGTTGTTTTCTATTGCGCTGGTGTATTTACAGCTTCAGTATGACCTGGTGATGATCACCCCTACCCTTGCGTATCCTGTAGCGATCACCTGGCAGAATATTGCCGTTGTTTTGGTGACGATCTCTACCCTGGGCACTATTGCCTCTTATATCGCGGCGAGCCGAAGCAAAAAAGCCCTTAGGGCATAATGACTTTGCTGAAAAGCCACCTCCCCTAAGAGCTCCAAAAAATGCATTTTTAGAACTTCATGGCAAATCCCAGTCCAAAACTTATATACTGCAGGTCTATGTCCGCCTCAATTTGACCAAAGTCTGCTGTAGCCGAAAGCGACCTGTAGATCACCTGTGGCCTTAGATCAAAGTTGTTTCCAAGATCGAACACCAGGCCGCCCATGATCTCAAATCCCAGTTCGTGACCGGAATCTGCTGTAATATCTCCTGAAGAATCTTCCACTTCAAAGTGTTTATAGATTCCGCCTACGCCAATGAGGTATGACATTGAATTTTTAATGGGATGAATGTATTTTAATCCGAAGGAATATCCGGTTTCATCAATTTCAAGATCTTCAATTCCATTTTCATCGTCTACTCCAAAATTGTTCCAGCCCCACCCTGCATATACACCAAGGTGTTCCATAAAACTATACGACAACATGGCTTCAAATCCATAGCCTGTTTTAAGATCAATAAGATCTGGCTGCTGAGTAGGGAAATTCACTTGTGGTCGTACTTCGACAGCCCACTTTTCCTGTGCGGTCATTTGAAAGGACCACAGCCCCAGGAAGAACAATAACATGATAGATTTTTTCATGACCTGCTTTTTTTAAGTAAAGGGGGAAGAATTGCCTGTGAGGATCCTCAAAAGACAATAGATCCCACTTTAAAGGTTTAGCATTAAGCAACAAAACTACAACCTACGGAAGGCTTTTATCATGACATTTGTCAACTGGAACTAATAAAATGTACAGGTAATACCTTGTTTTTCAGCACAAAAGTCACAGAAAGCCTGAAACCATCAGGATGGTGACCTTAGAAAAATAAAGAGGTGAAAAATGCTTTTTTAAATTCTTAGTTGATCCAGATCTTAAACAAACTGGTAGCCGGAAAATTCCTTTTCCACCTCATCAAAGGCAGCAAAGACATCGGCGGCATCATCGCTGGTCACCATCTTTTGCCGGTACTCCTTAAAATGAGGAATTCCCTTAAAGTAGTTGGTGTAATGCCTCCTGGTTTCAAAAACCCCCAGCTTCTCACCTTTCCAGTCGATAGCCATTTGCAGGTGGCGACGGGCAGCATCAAGCCGCTCTTCCATAGTGGGAGGCGCAAGATGTTCTCCTGTTTTGAAGAAGTGTTTCACTTCTTTGAAGAACCAGGGATAACCAATACTGGCGCGACCTATCATTGCCCCGTCAAGACCATACCTGTCACGCATCTCCACAGCTCTTTCGGGCGTGTCTACGTCCCCATTTCCGAAAATTGGAATATGCATCCGCGGATTGTTCTTAACCTCGGCAATTGGCGCCCAGTTAGCTTCTCCTTTATACATCTGTACCCTGGTGCGGCCGTGAATGGAAATAGCACTTGCACCTACATCCTGTAACCTTTCGGCTACTTCTACAATTTTGATGGAATCCTGGTCCCAACCCAGGCGGGTCTTAACAGTAACCGGAAGATTGGTGTGCTTTACCATGGCTTCCGTCAAAGAAACCATCAAAGGAATATCTTTTAGGATCCCAGCGCCTGCCCCTTTGGAAACAACCTTTTTGACAGGACAGCCAAAGTTGATATCGATAATATCAGGACCAGATTTTTCCACGATCTCTACAGATTGCAGCATGGATTCCAGGTTGGCTCCAAAGATCTGGATCCCAACCGGTCTTTCCTTTTCGTAAATATCAAGCTTCATGACGCTTTTTGCAGCATCGCGAATAAGTCCTTCACTGGAAATGAATTCGGTATACACCACATCGGCGCCCTGTTCCTTGCACAATGCACGAAACGGCGGGTCACTCACATCTTCCATTGGTGCTAGCAACAATGGAAATTCTCCTACATCTATGTTTCCTATTTTGGCCAAAGCAACTGTTTTTCAGGCTGCAAAAATAATGAAATTTATTTAGTTGGTAGTCTTAAGTCGATAGCCGGTAGTGCAATCATAAATTGTATAAGTGACCTCAGATTTTCAGTTTAAATTTTCAGAATTTGATGAATTGAATTTAACCTGAAAAGGAAAACCTCCTCCCGAGGGAAGTCGATACTTCAAAAGGTCCTGTTGTAAATTGGTGCTTTACAATTAAACTGCCCACTTAGAGCTGCGCACTGCCTACTTAACTACAACCTGTCTCTCTCCGCTGCCTCAATAGCTCTCTGATTATCGCTTAGCCTGAAGTTTCCAAAGTTGTATTTAAATCCTACACGCACGTAGCGGGTTTCGGGCCGTGGGAAGTAGCCATTATCCTGATTGAGATACCGTGACCTTAACCAGGTGTTGGTTTCGTCCAGAAGGTCTTCCACATTGACACTCACCTCTGCACGATTATTCCACAAGGTTTTTCGCAGGCCAAGGGAAAGTGTGGTCATGGGATCCATTATATAAGATCCGGTAAGAAATTGGGAGATGTAAGTAAGACTCAGTTCCCCTGTAAAAGTGCCGTCCTTAGAGATTATAAAGTTATTGTAAAGACTTCCGTAGAAACCATCTAATTCAATAGTAACAGGAACATCCCCACTTTCAATGGCAGCAAAAGTTCGTTCTTCATTAAAAATGGACACATAAGCATAGGTATACCACCAGTTCGCAATAGAACGTCCATGGGTAATATCGAGCCCATAAGATTGACTGTCAAGCAGGTTTACACTTACTCTACGAATGAGGCCCAACTCATTGTCCTGAAAACTGAGGGTCTCGGGAGTTTCCCCACTATCCCTGTAATAAAGATCGAAAAAATACTCATTTTTGAGGGCGTAGCTCAGGGTGAAATTATTACTGATAGAAGCTTTTAGATCTGGGTTACCCGAATTAAAATCGAATTCTGTGAGGTAGTACCTAAAAGGATTCAGGCTTTCATACCGCGGCCGTTGGATCCTTCGGCTATAGTCAAAGGTAAGACTGTGGTTGTCGTTGAAATTGTGTTGCAGGTAAAATGTGGGGAACAACCCAAAATATTCCCGGCTGTCTATCTGCTCCATTGATCTTGAATCTCCGGTACGATCTGTGAATTCTCCTCTTAACCCACCTTTAATGCTCCAACTTTCCCAGTCTTTGGCGAGGGAGAAGTAGGCTGCATAAATATTTTCGTCGTAAAGGAAATTGTCCGATTGATCCTCCTCAAAATAATACTCCCCTGTATCGAGTGCCATTCTAAAGTAGTTAATCCCGCTTTCAGACCCAATTATGGACGCTTTTACTCCGCTTTCAAAGCTGGCACTTCCAATAGGAGTAAGATAATCCAACTGGGCTGTAAAAATATCTGTCTCTTGCTGCGCTTCAGTGGTAAAGGCATAGTCATAAATGGCATCGTCAAAATCCACTATAGTAGTATTTATGCCCTGATACCTGTCCTGGTCGAATCTTGTATAATGCGCTCTAGCCGTGATTTGTGCTCCCGGTTTATCCAGTAAATGTTTATACTCGAGATCAAAGGCTGCATTGGAAATATCTTCCTCCAGGTCGCCATCGGTGATTAGGCTCCCCACTTCACTGTTCCTGTCAAAAACCCTGGTGAATACATCATTGTCAAAGGTCTTGTTTGGAGAATAAGTAAGGCTGGAAGAGAAATTAAATATGTTATTATCGTCGAAGTAATAATCCAGCAAAACATTGGCATTATGGGCGTTTGAGCGGGTAGTACGTTCAAAATCTGTTTCCCACCGACTAAAAATATCTCCGCCATCATTTCTGAAATTTATATAGCTCTCGTCTTCTTTGAATTCCTTCCGGGGAGAATAGGTGTAATTTCCAAAGACATTCAACTTATCCGTTTTGTAGTAGTGGCTGGTCCCCACCTGGAATTTTGGATAAACTGCCTGCGTCCATGCCCCATTAATATTTCCTTTATAACCTGGTGCAATACTTTTTGAGGTAATAATATTAAGAATAGCTCCCCCTTCGGCATCATAACGTGCCGGTGGTGTCGTAATGACCTCAACAGACTTTATATTTTCTGCGGAATAATTCTCAAGAAGTGTTTGTAATTCTGAAGCCGTAAGCTGCACCTTTCTATCGTTGATATAAACCTGTACGCCCTGATTCCGCACCATTAAAGAATTTCCTGAAAGGATTACTCCCGGTGTCTTCTTTAAAATGTCCCATGAGTTCCCTGTAGAGAGCGTGGTATTTTCAACGCTAAAAACAAGCCTGTCAACTTCTCTTTTTACTGAAGGATTTCTGTAATTTATAGAAACTTCATTAAGAGTCGCTGTATCTTCCTTTAAGAAAAGATCGCTCATTTTCCGATCTTTTGATACCTCGATCTTTCGAAGCAGATCTTGAAAACCTACAAAACTTATTTTGAGCAGGTAATCATTTTCCTCGATATTACTTAATAGAAATTCCCCGTTTTCTGAAGAGACAGCTCCCTTGTACACGCTGGTAGAATCCTCTGAATTGAGGAGAATAACATTGGCAAAGGCTACTGGGTTGCGGGCAGGATCCAATACCCGGCCCTCAACCGAATGTTGTGAAAAACCTGAAAAAGAACAAAAAAATAAGAACAGTAACTGGGGGAGGCGGTATATTTTAATCATGCAGGTTAGTTGGTTAGCGCTTGATAAGATTAAGAAAATCAAACAAATATAGTATTTCTCCTACAAGAACAAAAGATTTTAACCTCTGCTGCTGCACAAGCTGCAAAAAAAATAACCTTTTACCAGCAGTCTGGAATTTGAGAGTTCACCGGCAAGAAAAAATCTCTGTTTCCATCAATCTTTAGAAGATTTAAGAGCATCATAAAGTACCTGCTGCACCTGCGTGCGGGTATTAAGCTTTGAAAGACGATTATTGTCACGGGTAGGATAGACCCTATTGGAAAGAAAAATATAGAGGAGGTTGTATTGGAGATCCATCCAGACTAGTGTACCAGTAAAGCCGGCGTGGCCAAAACTTTCTTTTGAGGCATCCCTGGCCGTATTGTTACTAACACCTTTGTATTCTAGGTTAGGCTTATCGAAACCCAGCGCCCGGCGGTTGTCATTTTCAGGAAATTGAGTGCGGGTAAATTCAGCCAGCGTCTCTTCCTCTAAATATCGACGACCCCCGTATTCCCCACCATTGAGGAACATTTGCAAAAGCTTCGCCAGATCATTTGCGTTGGAAAAAAGGCCTGCATGACCGGAGATCCCTCCCAGTAATATTGCACCTTCATCGTGCACATTACCATGGATCAATTTGTTCCTGAAAAAAAAATCATTTTCTGTAGGCACAATATCGGCGGTAGAAAATGATTCTGCAGGATTGAACATAAGGCTGGTAGCACCCAAAGGATCATAGAATTCCTCCTGTAAATACCGGTCAAAATTTTCGCCGGTGATGTTCTGCACGATCCAGGGCGCGAGAATAAAAAAGAAGTCTGAGTACACATATTCCTTCTTATCCGTGAGGTCAGATTTCCTTATGGCTTTCCTTATCTTCTTGTGGTAATTGCGGTGCAGGTACATATCATCTGCAATTTTTATAGGATATCTCTTTGAAGAATCCTGCTGAACTGTCCACCACCTAAAACTGCCATTTTTTCGATACATTTTCTTCCAAAAGGGGATCCACGGCTGGAAACCGGCCTGGTGCGCCAGAATGTCCCTATAAGGAATATCTTTTTTATTCGATCTTCTAAAATCTTTTAAATGGTCGGCCAGCGTCTGGTCTAGTCCAAATTTTCCCTCTTCATACAGCTGCATGATCGCAGGCATTGTGGCTGCTATTTTAGTGACCGAAGCAAGGTCATAAAGATCTGTTTTCTCCACAGTTATAGTGTCGTGATAAACATGTTCGCCGTAAGCCTTGTAAAAGATCACTTTTTGATCCTTTGCCACCAGGACCTGCCCGCCAGGCGTAGCTTTCAATTGCATCGCCTGCTGCATGAGGGAATCAATGCCTTTTTCCAGAACTTCGGAATTCATTCCAACAGCTTCGGGCATAGAATAGCTAAGGCGTATTCTTTCCTGAAGGTCAATCCCTGCCCCTGCTTTAAATTTATCCCCGATACTTACCGGAAGTTTTCCCGTAGCTCCTATCCCTCCAAAAATGACTTCTGCAGCCTTCTTTTGTGTCATTTCGGAATCCTGATAGGTAAGCAGCAAAGCCGGTGCATTCTCAATATTCTTCAGCTTATCGATCACATAAGGATTTTTAAAAAAGCTTATCAGCGTGTTCTCATTTCCTGAAAGCTCAGCTATGAATTTTACAAGCGAATCTGAAAACTTCATGCTGTTGCGCGGAAATCTGCTGTCATCATGTATCCCAACGATCACCAGGTTGTAATCCTGAAGTTCTTTTCTTAATTCCGCAATATCTGAAGCATCTGCATCCATTGGAAGCTGATAATCTTCCACTTCTGTATATAGCCGCAGTGACTTTTGAAATTCTGTTCTCTTTTTAGCCCCTATTGAAACCAAAGCGATCTTAAGCAGATCCAGCTCCTTTAAAGGCATGCTATTTTTGTCATTTTTGAGTACCGTGAGCGAAGCTTCAACCAGCTGTTCATGCAGGTACTTTGCTGCCGGGGAATTCAGTTTTTTCTCCAGCCCTTTCTTTTTTACCCGCTCATATTCATTCAATCCTACCCACTGCTTTACGGCAAGTACTTTACGTACTTTATCGTCTATTTCGGCTTCAGAGATCAAGCCGAGTTCCACTGCTTTTTTAACTTCCTCAATAGTTTTGGGAACATCTTCGGTAAATTCCAGCAGGTCATTCCCGGCGAGAATGGCATCTTTATCCACCACTCCGGGAAGATTACCCTTGGTTACGCCCATCATATTCATGGCATCGGTCACGATAAGCCCCTCGAAATTCAGCCTCTCTTTGAGAAGCTCGGTAATGATAGGGCGTGACAGCGTAGAAGGCAAACCCGAAGCATCAAGCGCCGGAATATTCAAATGAGCCACCATCACCCCGCCAACTCCGGCTTCAATCAATCTTCGGAAAGGATACAGTTCTAAAGAATCCAGCCTCGCCAACGGATGGTTGATCTGCGGCAGGGCATAATGTGAATCTGTGTCTGTATCGCCATGGCCGGGAAAATGTTTGGCTGTTGTGAATAACTTGTGGTCCTGCATGCCTTTCATATAGGCAATAGATTTGGTGGACACGTTTATTTTATCCTCTCCAAAACTCCTGAAGTTGATCACAGGATTGGCCGGATTATTATTCACATCCACCACCGGCGCGAAGTTTACGTGCAATCCACTAAGTCTTACCTGCCGCGCCATTTCCTTCCCCATTTCATAAAGCAGCTGGTTATCCTGGATGGCACCCAAAGCCATCTGGAAAGGATAGCTAATGGTGTTGTCCAGTCTCATACCAAGGCCCCATTCTGCATCAATGGCACCTATTAACGGAACTTTTGAAGCCTCTTGGTAACCGTTCATCAATTCCACCTGACTTTCGGCATCGCCCTGGAAGAAGATGAGTCCGCCAATCTTTTGCTCTTCGATGAGCTTCAGGATCTCCTTTTTGTGTTTTTCCCCTCGATTGGAATAAGCAGCCACCATGATCAACTGCCCTATCTTCTCTTCAAGGCTAAGCCCGGTCATAATTGAATCTACCCATTCGCTGTTACGGTATTGTAGGAATTCAGGGGATACTGTTTGTGCTGAAGCCTGAAAAGCAGCAAAGAACAGCAGGGTCAAAAAGGGCAAAAATTTAATCTCTTTCATGGGGCAATTATTTATCCCTGCGAAGGGGATGCAGTAAACAGCTCGCTTTCTTTCAATCTTACAAGTTTCGGGTCTTCCTGGTCAAGATATCTCTTAGTGCGCAGGTAACGGTTGTAATTAAACTCGTCAAAATTGGAAGCTTCAGAATTCATACTGCTCACGTGAACACGACCCGAAGAATGAATGAATTGACCATCACCTATCCACATACCAACATGCACCACTTTCTCTTTTGAAGTGTCGGTTGCGGGAGTGCCAAAAAATAGCAGATCTCCCTTTTGAAGCTTCTCAAAGTTTTTCTCCTCATCTATAAGTTCTCCCGCATGAACCTGCTGGGAAGCATCCCGTGGAATGATCATTCCGTTCATGAAGAAGACCGTTTTTGTATAGCCGCTGCAGTCAACTCCTTTTGCCGAAGTTCCGCCCCACAGGTATGGAAGACCCATCAATTTTTTTGAAGTTTCCACTAAATTCTCTTCGGAAGCTTCGAGGTTATTAAGCCAATCTGAATAATTTTCAGCTTCAGATGTTTTGACAAAGCCGGTACGGGCATCGGGATATTCTACTTCAAAAAAGCCATTTTTGACACCTTTTAACTTAAAAATATTTCCTGCCACCGCATCGGAGACCGTTCCTGAATTTTCTGAAGCTTTTTCATTCACCTGCCCAAAAGGCTCTGTGAAGATCACTTTTTCTGAAGCTTTCCATTCTTCCAGTTCTTCATCTGAATATAATGTAACGCCGCCGTGATCAACCCACGCAAGATATTTATCGGGAGTTTGTACCAGGTACCACTCCCCTTCTTTTTTCAAAACCTTTAGCGGAGTTCCCAGGGTAGCCTGAGTTGCCAGTTCTGCCGAATGTTGAGGATTGGACCTAATATTGGCCACCGAGATCCTTACCAGCGCATTGGTTTTCCCTTCAAGATCCTTCGCAGGATAAACCTGAATGCTGTCCACGTATTCAATACGCGCAGAATCAAGTTTTTGTTTCAGGCTGGAAAGGGCTTCAGGATTTGTTGTTTCCCCGCGAAGCACAAACTTCCCTTTGTACTCCTCCCCTGTCACGTCAAATCTCGCTACCCGCCTGTCGGGTACATATTCTTCCTGCACTTCATTTATGTAAACATCTGTAGGATTTTCTTCCGCAGTAATTGGCTCCTGTTTTGCATCATTGCAGGAAATGAGAAAAGTTGCCAGTGAAAAAGCAAAAATATATCGGTTCAAAAATGTCATTTTTAAGGCTTTATTTTAATGATATTCCACAATCTGGAAAATAGTGATTTTTAGTAAAAGTTAGGGCAAAGTAGTTATTACTTTCTTCTCTACAAACTCGCTTTGGTTCCCCGTCCTGTCTACAGCCGTCACTCCCACTTTAGAAAGCTGATGCCCGTTAACCGACTTTGGCAATAGTAAAGACCTTTCATTTTTGTTGAGGATCTTGTAGTCCCACTTTCCGTTGAACATATAATGCACCACCCATTTAAACACCTTCTTTTCTGAAGGATGTTCCCAGTCTACAGTTACCTGATTTCCGTTCGTGACTATGGCAACTTTTGGTATCGCAGGCGCTTCATCATTCATCCATGGGGAAGCAGGAACAAGGGCTTTTTTCCTGTAAGCGTTGTCAAGAATGCCGGCAGAAAGGTTAGGGTATTTCAAAAGCGGACCTATGCTCCAGTGAATACTACCTTTACTTTCGGGCAGCATTCCGCGGGTGATCATGATCTGGCTTACGGTTTCGATAAGATTTGGATCATCACCACCAAAATCAATGTTTATTCCGGGCCATAAATGCCTGTTGTGGTGGTTTTCATTTTCCCACCAGCCCAGTAACACCGGGAAGCTCTGCCCCGTCTGACTTATTTTCCAGTAGAGCTGTGGGGAATAATAATCTATCCAGCCTTCATTAAGCCACAGCCGGGCATCGGCGTACAGTTCGCTATACTGGTCCATTCCGGTAATTGTTTTAGGATATCCCGGACGGTAGATCCCGAAGGGACTTATTCCAAATTTTACTTCCGGCTTTTCAGCTTTAATTTCCTTGTAGATCCTTTCTACAAAGTTGTTCACGTTCTCCCGGCGCCAGTCGGGTTTGGAGAGCTTTCCGCCGTTGGTTTGATATGCGGCGTAGTTTGCAGCATCGGGAAAATCTTCTCCTTTGTTGTAAGAAGCATACGGGTAGAAATAATCATCAAAGTGAATCCCATCGATATCATAGCGCTTCACGATATCCATAACTACTTTTGAGGTATGGTCCTGAGTGGCTTTTTTCGCAGGATCCATCCACCACATCCCATTCTTTAGTTCGACCATGAAAGAGGGATATTTTTTTACTGCGGAAGCTTCGGTCACTTTACCGCCGGTGGAATGATGGGCACGGTAAGGATTGAGCCACACGTGAAATTCCAGCCCCCGTTCATGAGCGGCATCGAGCCAGAATTGTAGCGGATCGTAAAAAGGCTCCGGTGCCTGCCCCTGCATTCCGGTGAGGAAGAAAGACCAGGGTTCCATTTGACTTTCGTAAAGCGCATCGGCCTGAGGTCTCGCCTGAAAGATCACGGCGTTATAGTTGTGATCTTTTAAAAAATCTAGAAGGGCTATGGCTTCTTTTTGCTGCTCGGCGGTAGAAAGGCCAGATTTGCTGGGCCAGTTAATATTGGCCACAGTAGCGATCCATGCCGCACGGAATTCCCGCATCACAAAAGGAGAGCTGCGGAAGGCTTTTTCTGCAGGTGTTTCCTTGGCAGCTTCAGGTTTGACCGGAAGTTCTTCGACAATCTCTTCGCGAGTGACCACAGGTACATCTTCGGCCGTTTCGGCGGGTATTTTCATCACTTTTTCCGAAGCAGGTTTTTTGTCGCGAACAACAGACTTGGAGCTGGAGCATCCACTTAATCCAAGGGTAAAGGCTAAAAGGCCGGTAATGAAAAACTTTTTCTTCAGCATAGATCTTTTTAAACAGGTTAAGTTATTTCAGGTTATATAACCTTTAAACCGGTAAAATTAGTGTATTGTAAAATGTTATTTTTCAGGATTATTTTTAAAGATCTCCAGGACCTTTCGCACACTTTTATGCTCTTCAAGCAAAGTTTTCGCGAGATGTTCTGTAATACCCAACTCTTCCATCAACATGAGCTCTCCCCTGCTCACAAGTTTTTTGTTGGAAAGCTGCATGTCAACCATTTTGTTTCCTTTTATGCGGCCGAGCTTTATCATCACCGCCGTGGAAATCATGTTGAGCACAAGCTTTTGAGCAGTTCCCGATTTCATGCGGGTACTGCCGGTAACAAATTCGGGCCCTACTACAACTTCAATGGGAAATTCTGAAGCCTCACTCAGTGGAGAACCGGCATTGTTTGTGACGCAGGCAGTGATAAGTCCATTCTCCCGAGCTTCTTTAATGCCTCCAATCACGTAGGGCGTGGTGCCCGAAGCTGCGATCCCCACCAAAACGTCATTTTTGGAGATGCTGAATTCCTGCAGGTCTTTCCATGCCTGCTCGGTATCATCTTCGGCATTTTCAACAGCTTTTCTTAAAGCGCCGTCTCCCCCCGCGATCAAACCGATCACCACATTGTGAGAAACCCCAAAAGTGGGAGGACATTCGGAAGCATCAAGAACTCCCAGCCTGCCACTGGTGCCGGCACCAATATAAAATAGACGGCCCTTGTGGTTTGAGATCTTATCTACAATTTTCTCAACCAGTTGCTCTATCTGCGGGATAGCTTTCTCTACCGCCAGTGGTACTTTTTTATCTTCGTTGTTTATATTTTTCAGAATTTCTTCCGTAGACATCTTTTCAAGATGGTCATAATTGGAAGCCTGTTCTGTAGTACGTGTGCTCATTTTTTATAAAGATTTGATCTTATAACCTTTGGTTGCAAAAAATAGTATGTAAAGGTAGCAGGGAATAAGTATCCAGTAAGCCTGCTGTGGATCCCAGGAATCGGCCAGTAAGCCGTAGATCGGCGGGATAACCGCTCCCCCGGCAATGGCCATGATTAAAAATGAAGAACCAACTTTAGTAAAACGGCCCAGTCCTGCCAGTGCCATGGGCCAGATAGCCGGCCAAACCAAGGCGTTAGCAATACCGAGAAGGGCAATCGCGGAAACCGAAATTATCCCCGGACTGAAAATGGCTACCACTCCAAAAACAATTCCCAGGATGGCGGAAATTTTTAAAGCGTTCTCCTGACTAATGTACTTTGGAATTGCAAAGATCCCGACAACATATCCCACGATCATGGCTCCAAGGGTGAAGCTCGCGAAAAATTTAGCGTCCACCAGCGGAATACCGTGAGCTTCATTCGCATAATTTATAATTGTGTCCCCTGCGATCACTTCCACCCCAACGTAAAGGAACAATGCCAGTGTCCCCAGAAAAACATGTGGGAACTGAAAAATGCTGTTTTTGGTGAGGTTTGATTTTGCTACTTCCTCATCTTCGGCGTCGGCATCAACCTCGGGCAGGGAAGAATAATAGACCAACACAGCCAGTAAAATAAGTACTCCCATCATCACCAGGTATGGATTGACAACCCTTTCGGCTAAAGCATCAAGTGCGGCAGTTTTTTCCGCTCCGGTCAAAGCTTCAATGGTTTCAGTTAGATTATCGGAAGAACTAAAAAGGATCGCTCCCAGGACTATTGGAGCCAGCACTCCTGCTACTTTATTACAGATTCCCATTATGCTTATTCGTTTCGCAGCACTTTCCAAAGGTCCCAGCACCACCACATAAGGATTGGCAGCAGTCTGTAAAAGAGCGAGTCCGGTTCCCTGCACAAACAGCCCAAGTAGGAAAAGTTCATAGGTTCGGGAATAAGCTGCGGGTATAAATATCACCGCTCCTACTGCCATTACTAATAGGCCGAGAGACATTCCTTTTTTATAGCCGGTCTTTTGCAACACCCAGGCAGAAGGTAACGCCATGACCAGATATGAAATGTAAAAAGCCGTAACTACAAAATAGGACTGGAAGTTATTGAGCTCACAGGCTATTTTAAGGTATGGGATCAATACCGAATTGAGCCAGGTCACAAACCCGAAAATAAAGAATAGGGCACCAATGATGAAAATTGATTTGTTAGTGCCAGAGGTGGTAGAAGTTTTTTCCATATGCCGGGGGAAAGGATCGAGGTTTAAATTGAAGCCACCAAGATATACAATTCTTAAATAAAGCTTAAATGAAGAAAGAATAAAATAAGAGTTCTGTAAATTTTGGAAGGTGCTGAAGATTAGGCTGTAAAACCTATTTTTGACACTTTACATGGAAATTGAAGTTTTCTTTAGAGGCCTTTAAAAAAGACTATATTTGTAGCCTTTAATTGAGAAGGAAATTTAAGCCTGAAACAGACACATGAAGAACATTCGGAATTTTTGCATCATTGCCCATATTGACCACGGAAAAAGCACCCTGGCCGACAGGTTACTGGACGCCACAGGATCTGTGACCGATCGTGAGAAGCAGGAACAGCTGCTGGACAGTATGGATTTGGAGCGGGAAAGAGGTATCACCATCAAGAGCCATGCAATCCAGATGGATTACACCTACAAGGGGGAGCAATATATTCTGAACCTTATTGACACGCCGGGACACGTGGATTTTTCTTATGAGGTGTCCCGATCCATTGCTGCATGTGAAGGAGCTTTGCTCGTTGTTGATGCGGCACAGAGCATACAGGCGCAGACTATTTCCAATTTATACCTTGCACTGGAGAATGATCTTGAGATCATTCCCGTTTTGAACAAGGTGGATCTGCCAAGTGCAAATCCCGAAGAAGTAACAGATGACATCGTAGATCTTTTAGGTTGCGACGCTTCAGACGTTATTCCGGCGAGTGCCAAGACAGGTTTGGGAATCGAGGAAATCCTCGCTGCCATTATTGAAGGAATTCCGCCGCCAACAGGGAAAGTTGACGCACCTTTAAGAGCTTTGATCTTCGATTCTGTTTACAACCCTTTCCGCGGAGTGGAAACTTATTTTAGAGTGATCAATGGTTCTATTAAAAAGGGCCAGAACATCAAGTTCGTTGCTACAGATAAAAATTACTTTGCCGATGAAGTTGGCACCTTAAGGCTGAAACAATTCCCGAGGCAGGAAATTAAGACCGGAGATGTGGGTTACCTCATCACAGGAATTAAAGAAGCCAAGGAAGTAAAAGTGGGAGATACTATCACCGATGCCAAAAACCCTACAACTGAAGCAGTACCGGGATTTGAGGACGTAAAACCAATGGTTTTCGCCGGAATTTATCCCGTAGATACCGAAGATTATGAGGACCTCCGTGCTTCGATGGAAAAGTTGCAGCTTAACGATGCTTCGCTGGTCTTCGTTCCTGAAAGTTCTGCAGCTCTGGGCTTTGGCTTTCGTTGTGGCTTCCTGGGAATGCTACACTTAGAGATCATCCAGGAACGTTTGGAAAGAGAATTCGATATGACCGTAATTACTACGGTTCCTAACGTATCCTACCACGCCTATACGCATAAAAATAAAGACCAGGTGATCCTGGTAAATAACCCTTCAGACCTGCCGGAGCCATCCAGCCTCGACAGAGTTGAAGAACCCTATATTAAAGCAACGATCATCACGAAAGCGGACTTTGTAGGTCCGGTGATGTCTCTTTGTATCGAAAAACGCGGACAGATCACGAACCAAACCTACCTAACTACAGATCGTGTGGAATTGTCTTTTGACATGCCGCTTGCAGAGATCGTTTTTGACTTCTACGATAGGCTGAAGACCGTTTCTAAAGGATATGCATCCTTTGACTACTCACCTATTGGAATGCGTGCATCCAAGCTTGTAAAAGTAGACGTGCTGCTTAACGGAAACGTGGTGGACGCCCTTTCTGCGCTGTTGCACGTGGACAATGCCTATGATATAGGAAAGAAGATGTGTGAAAAGCTAAGGCAACTCATCCCGAGACAACAATTCGACATTCCTATCCAGGCTGCCATTGGAGCGAAAATCATTGCCCGTGAAACCGTAAAAGCTCTGCGTAAAGATGTAACAGCAAAATGTTACGGGGGAGATATTTCACGTAAGAGAAAGCTTCTTGAAAAGCAGAAAAAAGGTAAGAAGAGAATGCGCCAGGTTGGAAACGTAGAGATCCCCCAGGAAGCATTTATGGCCGTTTTAAAGCTGAACGATTAAAGTAAATTCAAGATTTTTATAGATAAAAAAACCGGGAACTAAAATTCCCGGTTTTTTTTATTTCTCTTCTGGATTTTGTTCTACCGTTTCTTTATAATTCTCCTCCTTTTCTTCCTCTTCCTTCTGAATCTTTTTACCAAGATAGACCAGTTGATAACCGCTGTTAATCTCTACCTCGGCACTGTGAGAAGGTATAATTTTAAGTTCTCCGGTATCTTTTTTTACGAAAAGGGGAATAATATCAGGATCGGTCTTGGAAATTTCCAGTAAGCCTTCATAATGCGCCCTGCTGTTAAGCTCCACCTCATGAATTGTAGGGAAACTTCTTGCGACCTCGGTAAGCTTAATATAGTCATCTGTGTGAGAGAATAGACCTTCGGAAGGATTGGTTTCTGGGTCATTCATTTCATCGGAAGAAATGAGCCTAAATGAACCTTTCTCTCCATACTGGCTGGTGAATTTTCTAATGGCGGTTTTATTAATGTCGCTGTTCCCGGTCATGGCCATTAAGTAACCCACATCATTTAATTCAATATTGTTGAAGAGATCATCTTCATACACACTGCCCGCAATAGCATCAAGGCCAAGGTCTTTTGCTTTCATCACATTGTCTCCATTATTATCCATGAGCACCACATGCCGTTTATTGTCCTGCAGGTACTTTCCTATAAGTCGGGAGACCGAAGATGCTCCAATAATGAGAATTCCTTCAGCATCTTTTACAAATACCCCAACGACTTTGGCGAAGACCCTGGCAGTAGTAGCATTTAACAGAACAGTAAGTAATACCATCATAAACACTAATGGTGTGATATATTCTGCCCCTGGCACCCCTTCCCGTGCGAGCTTAAGCCCAAAAAGCGAAGCAATACCGGCGGCCACAATCCCGCGGGGACCAACCCAGCTTATAAACGCGATCTCACTGGCTTTGAGATTGGAACCAAGGGAGCTCAGAATTACCCCAATTGGCCTTACAACAAGTATTATTACTCCAAAAAGCATAGCCGCTTTCCAGTTGAAAATTAACTGAAGTTCTGCTATTTCTATGTTGGCTGCCAGCAGAATGAAGAGGATCGATATAAGCAGAACACTCAGGGACTCCTTGAAGTAGAGTAATTCTTTAATGTTGGGAAGGTCTTTGTTACCCATTACCATTCCCATTACTACAACTGCCAAAAGTCCGCTTTCATGAGCAAACATGTCTGCCAATACGAAAACTCCCAGGACGGTTGCAAGGGTAAAAACATTCAGTAAGTAGTGGGGGATAATATTCCGTTTAATTAATAAAGCAAGGATGTGTGCGAAAGTGAAACCAAAGGTAAAACCAAAAAGGATGATCTTCCCAAATTCAGTCAATGCCGTCATGGTAAAATCCTGCCCACCTTCCACACGAATGAACTCATACATCAATACTGCAATAAGAGCACCAATAGGATCTATTAAAATCCCTTCCCATTTAAGAATGGAAGAGACGTGGGTCTTCAGCGGAATATTCCGAAGAATAGGTGCAATAACGGTGGGACCTGTGACTATGATAAGGGAGGAAAAAAGAAAGGATATCTGCCAGGAAAATCCATAAATAAAGTGTGCTGCCAGACCTGCGCCAAAAAAGGTGACCACCACCCCTACACTAATCAATTTGACAATTACGGGACCAATATTTCCTACCTCACCCCTTCTTAAGGTTAATCCTCCCTCGAAAAGTATGACTGCAATAGCCAGGGAAACGAAATAAAATAAACTTTCCCCGGGAAAAACCCCTTCCTCTCCATTCCAGATGGGTTCCAGCCATTTGGTTCCGTCTTCGGAAAGTAAAGTGGATATTGGGCCAACAAAAAGCCCGATAAGTATAAGCGGGAGAATTGCGGGAGTTTTTGTTTTCCACGCAACCCACTGCGCCAGTATTCCCAGGATAACTAAGCCTGCCAGTTCTAACATATGATCTATTTAACCAAATAAAATTGGCCATAAAGTTAACTGTTTATGTTTTAACAGCAGAACTTCTAAGCATCCTCCCCCTGATTTCTTCAGAAAATTTAGGGATAAACGATGATGCGGCTTTTATCAAAGAAATATTTTTCGAGTTTTGCAGGAATTCCCGCGAGTACATTCTGAAAGGATTTAGTGCCCTTTCTAGCTGTAATAAGTATTACAATGTCCTCCTCCTGCATATCCCTGCCAAGGATGAGGAAATCATTCCAGTCTCTAAACATCTTATAAGTCACCGGCGAATCGCTCTTCATCTTTTTAAACTCTTCAGAAAGTGCCTTTTTTGAAGCCTCATTACAATTGATCACCACGGGAACACTAAGTTCTTTGGAAAGCACTTCAATTTTTTGGACCCACAAAGAAAAGCCTGCTTCCTCTTCGGCAAGTGCGGGAACAGCCAGAAACAGTCGTTTATGAGTAGCCAGCGGCCTGTTAAAGTAGGTAATGAAAGAAGTCTTACTGTTGGCCTCAATAATTCGTTCCATCTTTTTTCCAATAAGCTTATCCATGAGCCCTTTGTCTGAAGGCCATCCAAAAATGACAAGATCGGCAACTATTTCCCTGGCTTTACGGGCAATTCCCTGCGCAACATTATGATCAATGGTAGCCTGGATAGTTACTTCGGCCTCGGCAGCTGATGCCTGTGAAACGAAATCTTCAAGTTTTCCAGTGGCACGGGCAATATTGGCTTCAGCTTCAGCATTATTGGGAACTACAGAAAGTATGGAAATAGGATTGGGAGAGGTCTTATCCTTGATAAGAATAGCAAATTCCAGCAACTTGTCAAAATTCAGAATATTGGCAATAGGTAGCAGGATGGTCTCATTTTTAAAAGTATCGGTTTTTTTGATTTCGCTGGTAAGATCCTTTTCAACTTCAGCCTTTAATTTAGTGGCCGCACGTTGCGTTGCCAAAGTAGCTACAATAGAGGTTACAAGGATAAGAATAATGGTACCATTAAGGATATTTTCATCAATGATCCCCGCATTAAAACCTACAATAATTACTGCCAGAGTAGCTGCCGCATGACCACTACTAAGTCCAAAGATCACCTTTCTCTGCGCCGCAGAATACTTAAAGGATATCTGGGTGAAAAAAGAGGCCAGCCACTTTCCTAAAATAGCCACGAAGCTTAGCGTTCCAGCTACGATCAAGGCTGTGGGTCCACTAAAGATCACACTTATGTCTACCAGCATTCCCACACTAATAAGGAAAAACGGAATGAACAGGGCATTGCCAATAAACTCGATCCTGTTCATCAAAGCTGAAGAATGCGGAATAAGCCGATTCAGGGCAAGACCTGCAAGGAAAGCTCCGATGATTGGCTCCACCCCGGCAAGTTCTGCAAGGAATGCAGCTATAAAAACCACTGTTAGCACAAAGATATAATGGGAGTGCTTTTCATTTTCCATACTGGTGAAAAACCATTTTGCAATACGTGGTACCAGGAAGAACAAAATAGCCGAAAAGATGGCGAGGGAGATTCCCAGTCTCTGCCAAAAAGCGGCATTTAATGTTCCTTCATGATTCCCCATGATTACTGCCAGTACAATAAGCACGGCAGTATCTGTAAGGATTGTTCCTCCAACAGTTATGGCTACAGCTTCATTTTTTGAAACCTTTAGCTTGCTCACGATAGGATATGTAAGCAGAGTATGGGTAGCAAACATACTTGCAGTCAAAAAACTTGCATTAAAATCATAATTAAGCAAATAGTAACACACGGGAAATCCTATTCCCAGGGGAATGATAAAGGTGAAAAAACCAAAGAGAAAACTCTTATTGCGGTTAGCCTTAAACTGGTTCATGTCCAGTTCCAGACCTGCTATAAACATGATGTACAATAGGCCTATGGTGGAAAAGAGATCAATGGCCGAATTCTGTTCCAGGAGTCCCACGCCATAAGGACCAATCACAATTCCCGAAACAATGAGAATAATAATCCCGGGGATATTTAACCGCCTTAAAACAATGGGCGAGATAAGAATGATAAGCAGAATAAGAGAGAATACCAGAACCGGATTCGATAATGGCAGTTCAAATTCATGCTTCAACAACTCGAGGAACTCATTCATATATTTATTATTATAGGCTTAAAAATAGCAGATATCATTACTATAAAAATGTAAATGTTTGTAAAAATGCTATTTTTAAGTGATTTTTGAGAAAATCAGAACTATTTTCTTTTTCATGCCTCCGCTTTCGTGTTTGTTTTCGGAGATTAAAAATTTATGAACCTGCTCTTAAAACCTGATTATGGAAGAATTCAACATTTTAAATTTGCTAATAATTCTGATAGGAGCCTGGGTGGGCGGCGCTGCTGCAAAAAGAATGGGTTATCCTGCCATTTTAGGAGAGTTGGTAATTGGAATTATTCTTGGCCCGGCCGTCCTGGGGATGCTGGAAACTTCAGAAATGATAAGTGTTCTTGCAGAAGTGGGGATCATCCTCCTCATGGTGTACATTGGAATGGAGATCAACTTCAGGGATTTAGGTAAGGCTTCCTGGCCGGGTTTGCTGGCTGCTATTGGTGGTTTTATTGTGCCTTTTGCCCTGGGTTACTACACAATCATTTACTTCGGCGGAACACAAATGGCCGCTATCTTTGTCGCTATTGCCGTTGGAGTGACCTCTCTGGCCACAAAGAGCCGAATCCTCGTAGACCTTAAGCTGCTCAACACACGAATTGCTTATGTACTCATGGCGGGAGCGCTTATAAGTGACACCCTTGCGCTTATAATCTTCGCCGGGATGATGAGCTTTGTTGATGCCGGGAATATTGATACTTTAGGAATCACATGGGTGGCAGGAAAAGCTGTTCTCTTTTTCATTCTTACTGCTCTCGCAGGTATCTATTTGCTACCCTTACTTGGCCGATTCCTGGCCAAAACAAATATTAAAGATCGTACCCTGCACTTTACCCTCATCCTGATTATTGTTTTTGGTTTTGCCGAACTGGCAGAATTAGCAGGGTTACATAGCATACTTGGAGCTTTTATGGCGGGTCTTTTCATAAGGGATGGAGTTTTTAACAGGCAAATTTCTAAAGAGATCAATGATATTTTTCATGACGTTTCCATAGGATTTCTCGCTCCGATTTTCTTCGTGTCTGCTGGTTTCAATGTGACCCTGGATATCTTCCAGACAGATCTTTGGATGCTTATTGCCGTCACCCTGGTTGCCATGATAGGTAAGATTGGTGGGACCGCTTTGTTTTATCTTCCCAGTGGCTTTGGCTGGCGTGAAGGGATAACTGTAGGAACCGGAATGAATGGGAGAGGTGCTGTAGAGATCATTATTGCGGGAATAGGACTGGAAATGGGAATCATTTCTGCCGAAATTTTTTCTATCCTGGTGTTCATGGCCATTTTTACTACGCTCACGGTCCCATTATTCCTTACCTGGACCACAAGATGGCTTAAAAACAGGGGAGAGCTTATTCACCAGGAATCCAGAAAAGGTTTTCTCATTTTAGGTGCCAATCCCCTGGGAATACACATAGCTAAACATTTGCAGGAAGAAAATGATGTAACCCTGGTGGACTCCAATCGGGAAATGGTTGAACTGGCCAAAGAAGAAGGGTTGGATGCTGTTTTTGGCAATATTTTAAAGGAAGAAACCATGGAGCAGGCAAAAGCTATAGATAAAGGTACTTTTATTGCAATCACAGCAAATAGTGAGATCAATCTACTGGCAGCTCAACTGGCAAATGATTCTTTTTATATCCCAAAGAAGATCGTTCTTGTAGATCCAAAGGAATCTGGTGCGGGAGTAGACCTGCTGGACAGGATCGATGCCTCTTCCATGTTTGCAACTAAAACACTGCTGGAACCCTGGACTTACAAGTTAACTACAGGCAATGCTAAGGAGCAGGAAATTTTAATAGAGGAAGAGATGTCAACCCGGCAATGGGTAAAGGAGCAAAAGAAAAAGCAAAAAGATTTCCTTCCCTTTTTAATTGTTAATCCTGAAGGACATAAAAGGCCATTTCACTTTCACGATACTATTAGCCCCGGTGAAAAAATAATATATTTACAGTGAATTTATTCAGGAATTAAAAAAACACCTAAAATTCATGAAAATATATACTATCGAGGCCGGTAATTTTAAACTGGATGGAGGTGCTATGTTTGGCGTGGTTCCAAAGTCTATCTGGAACAAAACAAACCCGGCCGATTCGAATAATATGATCGATATTGCCGCCACCTGCCTGCTTATCGAAGATGGAGACCGGCTAATACTCATAGATACAGGAATGGGAGATAAGCAAAGTGAAAAGTTCTTTGGTTATTATTACCTCTGGGGAGATGACAATCTGGACAAATCTTTAAAGAAACACGGCTTTTCAAGAGATGATATCACCGATGTGTTCATGACGCACCTGCATTTTGACCATTGCGGCGGAAGCGTACAGTGGAATAAAGATCGCACCGGTTATGAACCTGCATTTAAAAATGCAACCTTTTGGAGCAATGAAGAGCACTGGAATTGGGCAACAAATCCCAATGCCAGAGAAAAAGCATCTTTTCTGAAGGAAAACATTCTTCCCATGCAGGAAAGCGGGCAGCTTAAATTCATCAAAAGACATGGTGGAGCCTATCAGGATTCCTCCGAACTTGATTTTGGAATTCTTTTTGTAGATGGTCATACAGATAAGCAAATGATCCCTCACATAAAATATAAAGGGAAAACCCTTGTTTTTATGGCCGATCTTTTGCCCACCGCGGGACATATTCCTTTGCCTTTTGTAATGGGATATGATACCAGGCCTTTACTTACATTACCCGAAAAGCAGACATTCCTGGAAAAGGCTGCCAAAGAAGATTTTTATCTTTTCCTGGAACACGATGCACATAACAAAGTAATACAGGTAAAGGAAACAGAAAAAGGAGTGAGATTAAACGAAGTTTATAAATTTAATGAAATTTTTTAATAAAAAAATTATGAAGATCCCTATTTACAAGCCCATGTTGGTAGCCGGAATGGCTGCTGTATTGGCATCCTGCGGAAGTTCGGCTCCCGCGATTGTCTCTACACCAATTGAAAATATTGATGAGGCACCCCTAAAAGTAAGTGAACTTACCGAAGTACAGCTTAAAGGCTGGGGAGGCGCCGACCTTGTTTCAGATACAATTCCTGGAATGAGTGTTCAAAAAGCTTACAACCAGATCATCAAGAATAATAAAGGAAAAAAAGTTATCGTAGCCGTTATCGACAGCGGTGTTGACATTGAGCACGAAGATCTTGATGGCGTGATATGGACCAACAGGGATGAAAAGCCCAACAATAACCGTGATGATGACAATAATGGTTATGTTGATGACATGCACGGCTGGAATTTCTTAGGAGATGCAGTTGAAGAAAATCTTGAATACACCAGGATCTACAAAAAACTAAAACCAAAATACAGCAGCATACCTGCCGGTGCGGTAAAACCCGAAAACCGTGAAGAATTTGAACTCTATCAACGTGCAAAGGCGGAGTATGACAAAGAGTATAACGAGGTTCTGGGTATGAAAAATCAATATGAAGGTATTGTACAGCAGTTAAACGTTGCACATAATGCGGTTTCCACAGAACTTGGGAAGGAAGATTATACCCTTGAGGAATTAAAGGATATGTCTGCAAGCACAGAGGAAATGCAACAGTACAAAGGTTTCCTTAGCCAGGTGATGACCAATGTTGAAGGCACTATTCCAGAGGCTATGGTAAAGTTGCAGGAAGCAATAGAATATTTTGACGGTCGTCTTTCCTCACATTTCAATCTTGACCTTGATGGCAGGGCAGTAGTGGGCGATGATGTGGATGACATAACAGATACCGACTATGGAAATGCGAATGTTATGGGTCCAACTCCAGATAAGGAAGACATCAAACATGGTACCCATGTTGCAGGTATTATTGCTGCAGAAAGAGGAAACAATACCGGTATTGACGGAGTTGCCAACAATGTTGAGATCATGGTACTTAGAGCAGTGCCCGATGGTGATGAGTACGACAAGGATATCGCACTTGCCATTCGTTATGCAGTAGATAATGGAGCAAGCATTATTAATACCAGTTTTGGTAAATATTTCTCCACTCATCCTGAATGGGTAAGAGATGCGATTAAATATGCAGATAAAAATGACGTTTTGATCGTTAACGCAGCTGGTAACGAAGGTCTTAATCTGGATACCACTGCCGTTTATCCAAATGATCAGGATCCTGAGAACACAGGTGAGATCTCAGACAACTTCCTAACGGTAGGAGCTCTTAATTACCAATATGGTTCCGGGTTGGTAGCAGGTTTCTCCAACTATGGAAAAACAAATGTTGATGTGTTTGCACCTGGAACCAAGATCTGGTCTACTACTCCAAACAACGAATACGAATACCTGCAAGGTACATCTATGGCAGCACCGGCTGTTGCAGGAGTTGCAGCTATGATACGTTCGTACTTCCCTAATCTTTCAGATGACCAGGTAAAACAGGTGATCATGAATAGTGGACTTACCAGCAGTGCAACTGTTATTATTGGAGGGGATCCTTCAAATACAAGAAAATTCAGTGAATTATCAACTTCAGGAAAAATGGTAAACCTATACAACGCTATGATCCTGGCCGATAAAATGTCTAAATAAAAAAATATGAAGAAAGGAATAATAGCACTGGCATTTTTTACATGCCTGGCAGTAACTGCCCAGAACAATACCTCGTATTGGCAACAGGAAGCCAATTACAAAATGAATGTTGACATGAATGTTGAAAATTTCCAGTACACTGGAGACCAGGAACTGGAATATACCAACAATTCCCCCGACACTTTAAAAAGGGTTTTTTATCATCTTTTTTATAACGCTTTTCAACCGGGAAGTGAAATGGATGTTAGATCCCGCACAATTGCCGATGCAGATCCAAGAGTAGGGGATAGAATTTCTAAACTTACCCCTGCACAACAGGGTTACCTGCGGGTAAACACCCTAACAAAAAATGGGAAATCTCTTGAATTTGAAGAAGTGGGAACTGTCCTTGAAGTAGAGCTGGATGAACCAATCCTGCCGGGAGAAACTGTTAATTTCTCTATGAAGTTTGCCGGACAGGTACCGGAACAAATTCGTCGTGCAGGAAGGAACAGCAGTGAAGGTGTAGCCCTGTCAATGACACAATGGTTTCCAAAGATGGCCGAATATGATTTTGAAGGATGGCATGCAGATCCTTACATAGGCCGGGAATGGCACGGCGTATGGGGTGATTATGATGTAAAACTTACCATAGATAAAGATTACATTTTAGGAGCATCAGGATTACTTCAAAATGCCAATGACATTGGGTATGGTTATGAAGACGAAGGCGTTAAAGTAAACAGAAAGAAAGGGAAAAAGCTCACCTGGCATTTTATTGCTGAAGACGTGCACGACTTCGCCTGGGCGGCAGATCCCGAATACATTCACGACAAAAGAACTGCGCCTGACGGGACAGTGCTTCACTTTCTTTACAAGAACAATCCGGAAATAAAAGAAAACTGGAAAAACCTTCAGCCTAAGACCGAAGATTTACTCCTGTACTTCAATGAACATATTGGGCCTTATCCATGGCCACAATATTCTGTGATCCAGGGCGGTGATGGAGGTATGGAATACGCTATGCTCACCCTAATTACCGGCGAGAGAAACTTTGGAAGCCTTGTAGGAGTAACTGCACATGAATTGGCTCACGCCTGGTTCCAGCACTTAATGGCTACAAATGAGAGCAAGCACGAGTGGATGGATGAAGGTTTTACCAGCTACATTTCAGATCTTGCCATGAATGAAGTAATGGATCTGGGTCAGGAAAACCCATTTACAGGTTCTTACAGAAGCTATGACAGGCTCGCAAAGTCTGGTGTTGAACAGCCTCAGTCCACCCATGCCGACAGGTATACATATAATGCAGCCTATGGTGCTTCTGCCTATTCTAAAGGCTCTGTATTCCTTTCTCAACTGGGATACATCATTGGGGAAGAAAACCTTCAGGAAACGCTTAAGAGATACTATGACGAGTGGAAGTTCAAGCATCCTACTCCAAATGATTTCATTCGAGTAGCCGAAAAAGTATCGGGAGCAGAACTTGACTGGTATTTGACCGATTGGACTCAAACCACAAATACCATAGATTACGGAATCCAGACTGTGGAAGAGACAGGAAATGAAACTCGTGTGATCCTTGAAAGAAATGGTGTTATGCCAATGCCGATAGAACTGAAGGTCACTTATAAGGATGGAACTTCAGAAGAAGTTTATATTCCGTTACAGATGATGCGTTGGGAAAAACCAGGTTTTGAAGAGGACCAAATTAAAGAAGATTGGGCATGGGCTTACCCTACCTATTCTTTTACTCTTAACAAACCCAAATCCCAGGTTTCTTCTATCGAGATCGATCCAGGTAAAATGATGGCCGATATAAATATGGATAACAATGTTTATCCTAAGGAATCACAGGAATAAATATTAAAAAATGACATTTGTGAGCCCCTTCTTTTGGAGGGGCTTTTTTATTTGCTTCAGAATTGATCCACTTGCACTAAATAATTACCAATCCTTATTTATAAATGATAATTTTACCGCATG
The DNA here is from genome assembly GCF_020866905.1 of Salinimicrobium sediminilitoris. GTDB lineage: Bacteria > Bacteroidota > Bacteroidia > Flavobacteriales > Flavobacteriaceae > Salinimicrobium > Salinimicrobium sediminilitoris. The sequence goes on from NZ_JAIVCC010000005.1 coordinate 290,761, forward strand.
GATGAAAGCTTCGGAAAGAAAGAAAAGCTCAAGAGCAAGATCATTATCGACAGCCTATTTGCTGAAGGTAATTCTGTGAAGAAATATCCTTTAAGGCTCGTTTACCTTCCGCTGGAAAATTCTTCAGATAATGTGAATAAAGTAGCGGTTTCAGTTCCTAAGAGAAGCTTTAAGCGCGCTGTGGACAGGATCAAATTAAAACGGCTCATGCGGGAGGCTTATAGAAAAAATAAGTATCTTGTTACCAATAATTTAGACAAAAATTATGCGTTGATGTTCATCTATACCGGAAGGGATATCTGGAATTATGCCGAACTTTTCCGCAGCAGCGAAGAACTTCTAAAAAGATTTGTGGAGCAAGAAAAAATGAAGGACCATGAAAAAAACATTCTCTAAAATAGCAATTTTGGCAGCTATTCCCGTGCTGTTCTTTACCACGGTTAGTTATAAGGCAGATTTCTTTGAGATCGCCAAGCAGCTGGAGATCTTCACCACACTTTTCAAGGAACTCAACATGAATTACGTTGATGAAACCAATCCTGCAGGGCTTATGGACACAGCCATTAATGCCATGCTCGAAGATCTCGATCCATACACGCATTACTGGAATGAACAGGAGGTGCAGGCAGCAAGGATAGATAATGCAGGGGAGTACACAGGCATAGGTGCAACCGTTGGAATAATGGCCGATAAAATTGTCATTATAGAACCCTACAAAGATTATCCCGCAGATAAAGCCGGTTTAAAAGCCGGAGATGAAATTATAAAGATCGGGAACATTGCTGTGGCCGATTTTACCGAAGGTGCCGGTGAATTGCTGAAAGGTGCTCCAAATACCAATGTAGAACTTGTTTTTAAGCGGCGTGGTGAGACAAAGACCACAACACTTACCCGTGGGGCCGTGGAGATCAAGGCAGTACCTTATTCCAGGCTGCTTGAAGACAAAACAGGATATATTGTGCTATCCCAGTTTAACCGAAATGCATCGGCCGAAACTGTAAAAGCCTTAAAGGAACTAAAAGAACAAGGCGCTGAAAAGATCATTCTAGACCTTCGCGGAAATCCGGGAGGATTACTTTCTGAAGCTATTAATGTCACTAACATTTTTGTGTCTGAAGGAGAATTGATCACCAGCACAAAATCGGCAGTTGAAAAGTATAATCAGAAGTTTTTAACAACGAGAAAGCCTATAGACACAGAGATCCCATTGACGGTGTTAATAAATGGCCGGAGTGCATCGGCCAGTGAAATTGTTGCAGGATCCCTTCAGGATCTCGACAGGGCAGTGGTCATTGGCGCCCGCAGCTTTGGAAAAGGTCTTGTACAAAGACCTAAAGACCTTACTTACGGCACTCAGCTGAAGGTTACAATTTCCAGGTATTACACTCCCAGTGGACGCTGCATACAGGCACTGGATTACCGCCACCGGGACGAAGAAGGTAACGCTGTGAGGTTTAGCTCAAAGGACTACAATGAATTTAAAACCCGTAACGGCCGAAAGGTTTACGACGGGGGCGGCATCTCTCCCGATGTGAAACTGGAAACTTCAGAATTTAGTGATATCACAAATGCACTGCTTCAGGAAAATGCCATTTTTGACTACGCTACAAATTACTATTACACACATGAATTAGGTTCCCCGGAAGAATTTAGTTTCACAGAAAAAGATTATTCAGATTTTAAGAATTTCCTTGAAACCAGCGGCTTCGATTATAAAACAGCGACAGAAAAAGAACTGGAAGATGTAGTTGCAGCTGCTCAAAAAGAAGGTTATCAACAGGATCTTTCTAAGGATCTCAACGATATACAACAAGTGATTTCAAGTTCCAAAGACAAAGCTCTTACCTCTAAAAAAGCAGAAATTATGAGCCTCCTGTCTGAGGAGATCATTAAGAGATATTTCTACAAGGAAGGACTCTATGATTATTACGTAAAGAATAATCCCGAAATAATTGAGGCCAGGCAGATCTTGAATGATCAGGCGCGTTACCGCAATATCCTGAAAGGCTAATCTTTTACCATACCAATGTGTGGTATGCCATCTTCAAGGTATCCTTCTCCAACTTGTTTAAAGCCATGGCTTTCATAAAATTTCGTGAGATAGGTTTGTGCAGATAATTTGATCTTTTTGGTATCAAATTTCTCTTCTACAGCTTGTATGGACGCTTTTAATATTTCATGTCCGTAACTTTTCTTCCTGTGTCCTTCCTTAACCACAACCCGACCAATAGCTGCCTGACTAAAGTAGATTCCCGGTGGAAAAATACGCGTATAAGCCACTAATTCCTCACCTTCAAAACCGAGTATGTGCAGCGCTTTTTCGTCTTTACCATCTATGTCCTGGTAAACACAATCCTGTTCTACCACAAAGACTTCAGCCCTAAGCTGCAAAACTTTGTATAATTCATGAAGACTTAACTCTTCAAAAGTGAGAATTTTTATCTCCATTTATTTACAGGAAATTTTTTCCACACGGCGATTGTGACGACCACCGGCAAATTCGGTATCAAGAAAAACCTCTACCATTTCTACAGCCTGTTCCTTAGAAGTAAAGCGGGCAGGAATACTTAATATATTAGCATCATTGTGCTCTCTTGCCAGCGAAGCAATCTCTTTGTTCCAGCAAAGTGCAGAACGTATAGCCTGATGCTTATTTGCAGTCATGTTAGCGCCATTACCGCTACCGCAAATAATTATTCCAAGATCGGCTTTTTTGTCTTCCACATCCTGTGCAACGGGATGAACAAAATCTGGATAATCCACACTGTCTTCACTGTCGGTTCCATGATTGACAACTTCGATATTCCTGGATTTCAGATAATCAATAACCGCAAATTTGTATGAGGTTCCTGCGTGATCATTTCCAATAGATATTTTCATGAGATAGGGTTTAATGGGCTACAAAGGTAGAAATTTAGGTTATCAACTTCTATTTTGGCGTTTGTTAATTAAATGTTACAATACCTTTAAAATAAAGGCTTTATAAAAGTTCATAATTTGTTAATAATTGAAAGTGAAAAAAGCAAAAGGAAATTTGGTAATGTGCCGGGAAAACCGAATATGAAAGAATCTGCGACAATAAGAAATTTTAAACCCACAATTTTCCGGTAAGTTTTCAGCACCAATTTTTCAGTTCTACACATTAAATAATCATTAAGTTATTAAAACCCGCTATTCACATTTCATTATGAACAGTTGTTAAGAAAAACTAAACTTACAATAGAAATCAGGAGCTTAGGATCATCTGCTGCTGTTCATAAGTTGTTACCTCAATACTTCTATCCAGTTTTCCAAAAAAGTTTCAGAAAAGTTATTGTACATATCAACAGACTATAATACACCAACATTTTAATTTTTTAAAAAAGAAAGAAAAAGGAATATATAATATAACTGTTGACAACTAAACGATCTTTAAGGGAGCTGGGTTGTCATTAAAACTGTCGAGGATTTCCTGTGCCTTACTTAGATCCAGGTGGTGGACTTTTAGATGTATCCCGCCCAGGGCATTCGAATAAAAGGGAAAGACCCCTACCATTGTTTCATTCTGAAAAAAACACTGAATTCCTTCCCGTTCCAGGATGAGCTTTAAGACCTGGTATTCATGAGGATAAGTAAAAACGGCAAGGGTTATAAATTTTTCCATAGCAAAAGAATTGCTACTAAATATACGACATTCTAATCTTGAAAAGAAGATGTATCGGCCGGGAGTAAGATAGAATGTGAATGGTTAAGAGAGTAATTGATAGAGGCTACAAAACTTAGAACCCCAATGACAAAAATTAGAATATAAAAGATTATTATAATATATAATTTTCTCATTTCAAGAAGGTTATAGAAAACTAAGGGGAACAGTCAAATTTAATACTTTTTTAAGAATTTTGCTCTTTTATGTTAATATTTCATATTAATTAAAGATCATCTTTTAACTAAGAGAAGGTAAAATCCGGAAATTCCTGTAATTTCAGGTAGATGTAAATTATAAGACTTAATTTTATAGCTTAATTTTAGAAATGAGTAAAAAGAATAAAAATAACAAATCAACCAATTCCGAAAGTTTTACACAGAATATCCTTGGTATTATGCGCAAGGAATCGGGAAAGGATTTTAATTATAAACAAATTGCTGCAAAAATGGGAGTGGATGATCCCAGCAGCAGAAACAAGATCATTCGGACTTTATCCCAACTTGCTGCCAAAAAGAAGATTGAAGAGGTTGACAGAGGCAGGTTTCGTCTAAACTCCGGAGTAGATTATTACCACGGAATTTTAGATATGACCGCTAAGGGTAGTGGTTATGTGGTAGTAGAAGAGTTAAATGAAGATGTTTTTATCCCTTCCAATAATATCAACAAAGCCTTTGACGGGGACGAAGTTGAAATTTACGTTTACAAACGGCGTCGCAACAAAAAATCTGAAGGTGAGATCACCAAGATCTTAAACCGAAAGAAAACTCAGTTTGTTGGAGTTTTACAACTTCAGGAGAACTTTGGTTTTGTTGCCATCCAGGATGGAAAAATGTACACCGATATTTTTGTACAGAAGAATAAAATCGGGGAAGCTAAAGATGGCGATAAGGTCATTGTGGAAATGGAAGAATGGCCAGAAAAGGCAGATTCACCTTTTGGCCAAATTATTCAGGTTCTTGGGAAACCCGGAGAACATGATACCGAGATCCATTCCATTTTAGCCCAATACGGGTTGCCGCATGAATTTCCGCAGGAAGTAGAGGATTTTGCCCAGGGAATTGATACCAGCATTCAGGAGGAAGAAATCAAGAACAGGAGAGATATGCGTGATGTATTGACCTTCACGATTGATCCTAAAGATGCCAAGGATTTCGATGATGCTTTAAGTTTTAGGGAACTGGAAAACGGGAATTTCGAAATTGGAATTCACATTGCAGATGTTTCCCATTATGTGAAGCCGGGAACTATTCTTGACGAGGAAGCTTTTAACCGCGCAACTTCGGTTTATCTTGTGGACCGGGTCGTTCCAATGTTACCTGAAATTCTCTCTAACAACGCATGTTCCCTTCGTCCCAACGAAGAGAAATTTACTTTTTCAGCAGTTTTTGAAATGACTTCAAAGGGAATTGTTAAAGATCAATGGTTTGGAAGAACTGTCACCTATTCCGATTCACGTTTTGCTTATGAAGAAGCTCAATACATCATTGAAACTACAGGTGGTGATATTCCTGAAGATATTTCTATTACAGGTGAAAGCTACAGAACAGATGATGCAATTGTCACTGCCATTCTCAAGATGAATGAGATCGCTGAAACAATGCGGAAAAAGAGAATGAAGGAAGGAGCAATTTCCTTTGACAAGGTAGAGGTGAAGTTTGAGCTTGATGAGAAAAATGAACCAATTGGTGTTTTCTTTAAAACCTCGAAGGAAGCCAACAAACTTATTGAAGAATTCATGTTACTGGCTAATAAAAAAGTAGCCGAATTCATTGGAAAACAAAAACCTAAAAAAACATTTGTTTACCGTTGCCACGATGAACCCGATACCGAAAAGCTGAATGCTTTACAGTCTCTTGTGAGCAAATTTGGACATAAGTTGAACCTTAAAGATCAAAAGCAAATCTCTCAATCCCTCAATAGTTTATTGAGTGATGTTCAGGGAAAAAAGGAACAAAATCTTATTGACACCCTTACCATTAGAACAATGAGTAAGGCCTATTACAGCACAGAAAATATTGGTCATTACGGGCTTGCATTTGGTTACTATTCTCATTTTACCTCCCCAATTAGGAGGTATCCCGATGTTATGGTGCACAGGTTACTTCAACACTATCTCGATCAGGGGAAATCTGCTCAGGAGGAAGAATATGAATCTAAATGTCAGCATAGCAGTAACATGGAAGGCCTGGCAACCAGTGCCGAGCGGGATTCCATCAAGTACATGCAAATTAAATTTATGCAGGAGCACAATGATGAACAATTCCTTGGCGTAATTTCTGGTGTTACCGAATGGGGGATCTATGTCGAGATCATTGAAAATAAGTGTGAAGGCATGGTTAGATTGCGTGATATAAGGGAAGATCATTTTGATTTTGACCCCGATCAATACGCGATTATTGGCCGCAAGACCAAGAAGGTCTACCAGTTAGGGGATGAAGTTTATGTCAAAGTTAAAAATGCCGATCTTGTAAAAAGGCATTTGGACTTTAAATTAATTGGAAGCAAAAATGAAGTTGAAAATCAAAATTAGTACAGCTATTTTTTCATGTCTATTGTTCTTTTTTGCCATTTCTGCCACCGCGCAGGATGTAAAGGAGAATCTTGGAAGTTTTTCTGAAGTAAAAACTTTTAATGCTGTTGAAGTTGAAATAATTCCTGCTGAAGAAAACCGGATTGTTATCACAGGGCACAGTAAAAACGATGTTAAGTATGAGATTGTGGGAGACCGCCTTGAAATAAGGCTTTCTCTGGACAATATTTGGTCAAAGAACAATACCCGGATCACCCTTTATACCAGTGATCTCAAAACGATTGATGCTAATGAGGGATCATTAGTTGAGGTTTCAGACGAATTGAGAGGGGAAGAATTGACTTTTAGGGTTCAGGAAGGTGCAGTGATAGAAGGTAAGGTGAAAGGCCGTAAGATCAATTCTAAATCAATTTCTGGCGGAAGAATTACCCTCAAAGGTGAAGCTGAAGAGCAAGAGGTAGAAACCAATACGGGTGGTCAATACCTGGGAAAAAATCTTCGTACGCAAAGAACCGATGTTACTGCCGGTACCGCTGGTAGGGCAGAGATCCATGCAAAAGATTATGTAAAAGCCACTGCCAAACTAGGTGGGACCGTAGAGATCTTTGGAAGACCGGGAGAAGTAGATAAAAAAACCACCCTGGGCGGAAAAATCTTATAAGTAAAGTAAAATCCTATATTTGTGAAACTAAATGAGCTGAATGTTTCAGGATATACTGGCTGCAATACCTTTAGGATTTTTTCTTGCATTTTTACTGGGACCGGTATTCTTCGTGCTCCTGGAAACTGCTGCTATAAAAGGGTTTAGAGCTGCAATTTCCTTCGATCTCGGGGTCATTTTTGCCGACATTATTTTCCTGTTAATTGCTTATTTAAGTACCACAAAACTATTGAACCGGATCAAGGATGATCCGGCTCTTTTTGTTTTTGGAGGAGGCATACTTATGACCTATGGGATCATTCAGTTTGTTCAAAACCGAAAAGTTCTGGAACATGAAGAAGTGCCAGAAATACAAAAATTGAATAAGAGGGACTATCTGGGCCTTGCTGCCAAAGGATTTCTATTAAACTTTATCAACATTGGAGTTTTAGGTTTCTGGTTAGGCCTTATTATCATTTTCGGACCAAAAATGGAAATGGAAACCGACCGTATGACGGTATTTTTTGGTACCATCCTGGGAACTTATTTACTAGTGGACATTTTTAAGATCCTTGCCGCAAAAAAGCTGAATCGTAAATTGACTCCCACCCGAATCTACAATGTCAAAAAGATAATCAGTATTATCCTCGTAATATTTGGAGTCTTTTTAGTCGCCCAGGGCCTTGTTCCCCAGGAATTGAACCAGATCCAGGACCAAATCGATAACATTTCTCCCGAAGCGTCTGCCTATCTTAAGTAATCCATCTAAAAAAGAAGTGTCAAAAAGGGCATTTTTGAAAGGTAATATAAAGGCCAGACATAAATTTCTTTGGAAGATGAGCCTTTTTTAGATTTCGAATTTTCTTTCTGAAACGACATTTCTGAAGGGTATATTTAACCACATTTATAAGAAAATCTCAAGGTCAGGTTGAAGAATCTTGTAATAAATGGCTAAAGCTCTGCATTCACACGAACTGCTGACTCTTCAGTTCTATTTTCATTACCAAAAACAAAAAAGCTCCTTAAAAAAGGAGCTTTTTGGAGGCATCGAGCGGATTCGAACCGCTGTACGAGCTTTTGCAGAGCTCTGCCTAGCCACTCGGCCACGATGCCGTTTTAGTAACGGAAGGCAAATGTAATAAAATTTCTTTTTTTGAAGCCTATGCTTTTTACCTGCTTTGACAAAAAATGCAAAATTACCTGCTTTTGCTTCTTTTTACAGTGACCATTGCCACGTTTCCGCCTATTGGTGGATTAATTTTTGACACATACACGGTTACTTTTTGAACAATCAGCAGTTCCTCGAGAACGCGGTTCAGGATTCTCTCGGCAACTGTTTCCAACAATTTGGACCTAATTGCCATTTCTTCCTTGACAATTTTATTCAAATGCACGTAATCAATAGTATCCTTCAATGCATCGGTCTTTGCAGAAAGTGAAAGATCTCCTTTTACTTTAAGGTCTACTTTGTAATCGCTGCCAATCTGCCCTTCTTCCTCAAGGCATCCGTGATAGGCAAAAACTTTAATATTTCTGAGTTTAATACTTCCCAAAATCTTATTTTTTGCGAAGATATAAACAATTCAGAAGACAATCATGGAGCGGTTGAATTGATGTTTATTTTCTTTAATTTTGCCCTCTCAAAAAGAATTCACAAACTATGGCCGAAGAAAAAAGATCCCTCAATTTTATTGAGCAAATAATCGAAGAAGATCTAAAAAACGATTATAAAAAAGAGGACCTGCAATTCAGGTTTCCACCTGAACCAAACGGATATCTTCATATTGGCCACGCTTCTTCTATTTGTCTGAATTTTGGACTGGGGGAGAAGTATAATGCGCCGGTGAACCTTAGGTTTGACGATACCAATCCCATTAAAGAAGAACAGGAATATGTTGATGCTATTAAGCGGGATGTCGAATGGCTTGGATTTAAATGGGCAAAAGAATGTTATGCTTCAGATTATTTTCAGCAGTTGTATGACTGGGCGGTGATGATGATAAAAAATGGCGATGCTTATGTTGATAGTCAGGCTTCCGAAGTTATTGCTGAACAAAAGGGAACTCCAACTCAGGCCGGTACGAATAGTCCTTACCGAGATCGATCTGTCGAGGACAACCTTGAGCTTTTCAGAAAAATGAAAGATGGGGAGACAAAGGAAGGGGAGCATGTTTTAAGGGCAAAAATTGATATGGCCGCCAAGAACATGTTGATGCGTGACCCTGTAATGTACCGTACGCTGCACCGTAAACACCACCGTACAGGCAATGACTGGATGATCTATCCACTATACGACTGGGCCCATGGGCAAAGTGATTATATAGAATCTGTTTCTCACTCTTTTTGTACGCTCGAATTCCTGCCTCACAGAGAACTTTATAACTGGTTCCTTGAAAAGGTAAGCTCTGCGGAAGATTTTCGCCCAAAACAGCGGGAATTTGCACGCCGTAATCTTAGCCACACTATTGTAAGTAAAAGAAAACTCTTGCATCTGGTGGAAAAAGGAATAGTAAAATCATGGGATGATCCAAGGATGCCTACAATTTCGGGCCTTAGGAGAAGAGGTTTTACACCTGATTCTATCCGGAAGTTCGCCGAGACCATTGGAATCGCGAAGAGAGAAAATATCATTGATGTTTCCCTGTTGGAATTCTGCATTAGGGAAGATCTTAATAAAACTGCGCCAAGGGTAATGGCTGTTCTTGATCCCATAAAACTGGTGATTACTAATTATCCTGAAGACGGGGAGGAATGGCTGGAAGCCGAAAACAATCCTGAAGATGAATCTGCAGGTTCAAGAAAAGTGCCTTTTTCCCGGGAACTATATATTGAGCAGGAGGATTTCAAGGAAGAAGCTAACCGAAAGTTTTTCAGGCTAACCCTCGGAAAAGAAGTAAGACTAAAGAACGCTTATATTATTAAAGGCGAGAAAGTAGTCAGAAATGACGCAGGAGACATTGTAGAGATCCACTGTACTTATGATCCTAAGAGCCAAAGTGGCAGCGGTACCGAAGAATCTATGCGTAAGGTAAAGGGAACCCTGCACTGGGTTTCGGCCAAACATGCAATAGAGGCGGAGGTAAGGCTTTACGACAGGTTGTTTAGTGTAGAGTCACCCGATGCCGACAAGGAGAAGGATTTTCTTGACTTTTTAAATCCTGAATCCCTCAAGGTTATCACTGCATATCTTGAACCGAGCCTCCAAGATGGGGAGCCTTTGGATAAATTTCAGTTTCAAAGATTAGGATATTTTAACGTTGATAAGGAGAGTACTAAAGATCATTTAGTCTTTAATCGCACTGTGACACTGAGAGATTCTTGGGGAGGCAAGAATTAAAGCTATGTAAGCCGAGTTTTCAATTAAGAATAATTTAGCATTGCATTTTAGATATTAACCGGTTATTAACAGCGCCGCAGGACTCATTGAAGTATATTTGGTTGTAGTATTAATCTTAATAACAACGAATATCATGGCAAAATCAGGAAGTACTTTTTTAGCATTGCTAACCGGGGCAGCAATTGGAGCCGGCCTTGGAATGTTATATGCCCCTGAAAGTGGAGAGGAAACCAGGAGAAAACTGGGAGAGAATGCGAAAAAAACTCAGGACGATCTAAATAAACGATACCGCGAAACTTCATCAAATCTCAGTCAAAAGGCTAAGAAAGCTAAATCCGATTTTGAGCAAAGACTGGAAGAAACTTTATCTTCAGCAAGTTTCAAAGCAGATGAGATACTTAGCAGCCTTGAATTAAAATTGGAGGAGCTTAAAAAGCAGAATTCCAAGTTTCAGAAGGATCGCAAAAGCGAATCAGATGATAAGGCAAACGTTGATGAAAGCGTAGCATCCAAAGGAAATAAGAACACAGGTAGTGCTGCAGTCTAAGCGTTTATGGCGTTCGAAAGAATATCTGACAACCTACAGCAGTTAAACGAGAACATTAAAGACTTTGCGCAAAGCAGCGCAGAGTACTATAAACTTGATCTCTTTAGCAAGAGCATGAAAGGAACTACCGCTGCCATTAAAGGGGCGGCAATAGCTTTTTTCATGCTTTTTGCTTTGTTGTTCCTTTCCATAGCTATTGCAGTAGCTCTTAGCAACTGGATCGATTCCCCAAGTTCAGGATTTTTCATAGTAGCTGGATTTTATCTTTTATTAGGTCTTTTCTTCGTCTTCTTTGGCAGTAAAGTACTTATGAAAGCAATCCTACCGGGAGCGTCAAAAAAGTTCTTCCAGGAGCCCGAAAAGAAGCCGAAGGTTGAACATCCCGAATTCACAGAACAGGTGGATTATGAGACAGACGAGATCATTATAAAGAACAACGATAATGAGAGAGTATAAGAATTTCAAAGAAATAGACCGTGATCTTAAACTTCTCAAACTTCAAAAGGAGATAGATAAGGAAAGAGTACTCTTAAGTTATAACCAAACAAAAGAAAGTCTTTCTCCCAAGCGCATTATTAAAAGTGCTGCCGGGAGTATATTTAAAAACGCACTGGTCCTCAAAGGTGCGACCTCTGTACTTGGATTTATAGGAGAAAAGTTCGGTAAATAACTACTTTAGATAATTATTACTGCTGGTTTTCATTATCTCCTTCTTCCTCTTCTCGGGGAAGTTGTGGTGGTAGTTGTTCCCTTTTCTTACGTTCCTCTTTTTCTTTCCGTTTTTTCTCCCTTGCTGCATTTTCCTTTTTCATGGCTTCTCCAATTTGATTGGAGGCAGTAAAGGATGCGATCATGTTATTAAGCATATCGCTTCCTGTTTGAGGGGAATTAGGTAAAAGGATCAGGTTACTCTGTGTTTCTTCACCAAGAGACTGGAGCGTATCATAATGCTGGGTAACTACGATAAGGGCAGAAGCCTCCTGGGAATTAATTCCAACATTATTTAAAACATCAACACTTTCTTCAAGGCCCCGGGCGATCTCACGACGCTGGTCGGCAATTCCCTGACCCTGTAACCGTTTACTTTCGGCTTCGGCACGGGCCTTGGCTACGATTTTGATCCTTTCGGCTTCAGCTTCATATTCTGCTGCTACTTTTTCCCTTTCTGAAGCATTAATACGGTTCATCGCGGCCTTTACCTGTACATCGGGATCAATATCGGTCACAAGGGTTTTTATAATGTCATAGCCATATTCTTCCATGGCTTCATTTAACTCGCGCTTTACTGCAATTGCAATATCATCTTTACGTTCAAATACATCGTCCAGCTTCATTTTTGGAACTTCTGCGCGTACTACATCAAATACATACGATGTTATCTGATCGTGAGAATTCTCCAGTTTATAGAAGGCGTCGTAGATCCTTGTACTAATTACCTGGAACTGTACAGAGATCTTCAGCTTCACAAAAACATCATCTTTGGTCTTGGTTTCAACCAGTACATCTAATTGCTGTACCTTAAGATTGATCCTGCCGGATATCTGATCGAAAACCGGAACTTTAAAATGCAAACCACTGTTACTTATTCGCTGGAATTTTCCGAAGCGCTCAATTACCGCTGCGGTTTGTTGTTTTACGGTAAATATTCCTGAAAAAAGCACAATGAATGCGAAGACTACGAAGATTGCTGTTAAGATTGTGGAGATCATGGTTGTAAGATAATTTTAATGAAAGATATAAAATATTCAACTACATTAGCCCATCATTTTTAAAACGCAGTTATGGATCCTAAGAAAGTACTTCTTTTTGCAGGAATTTTGATGTTTTCTTTCAGTTCCCAGGCACAACGTAAATTATGGGATGGAGAGTATAATAGATTGGGTTTACAGGGAGGTGTAAATCACTTCAATATTATAACAGATGATCTCCAGGTGACCCCAAAAGTGAGCTGGACGGCTGGTTTTACCACGCGTGCTTCTTTCTATAATGATTTCCAATTCGTTTACGGTATCAATTTCTACGACCTAAAAGTGGATGTTGACGGACGTAAAAAACTGGAGGAAACATCTGCAAATTCTCTTATTGAATATAGTATGATTGGCGTGCAGGGAAATTTCTTTGCCAGTTATAAAATAATTGATCATTACCTTAGTGTGGAAGCCGGACCGGTGGTTCAGGTTAATGGAAAACTCGAAGCAAGACAGGATAAGGAGCTCTACTACGTTGGAAATTACGACATCAATGCAACCGATCTTGAAAAAGTTTCTGCTTTCAATTTAAATCTTGCTGTAGGTATTAGCGGGGGAGGGGAAGCCGTCAAAATATGGGCGCAGTACCAGTATGGTGTCAACAACTTTTTCAAGGGACTTCATGATGAAGGCCTGCAGGAAAAGGATGCCTCTGTGCCATCCTTTAAAGGTAATATAAGTATGATCGCCGGTGGTGTCACTTTTTATTTGTAGAAATAACCAACAATAAAAAAAGCCATTTTTGAAACCTTTCAAAAATGGCTTTTTTTATTGAATTTTTTCAGGCTATAATTTTTCCTGAGCTCTTTTTAGCCTGTTAATAGTTTCATCTTTTCCAATTGCAGCGGCGATCTCGAAAACATCTGGCCCCTGCATGGCACCTACCAGCGAAAGCCTGAATGGTTGCATGACCTTCCCAAAGCCTATTCCTTCGGAAGTTATCCAGGATTTTACTTTTTCCTGAACGTTTTCTGCAGTGAAATCTTCGGTCTCCTTCAGGAGTTGGATCACAGCATCCATTAGTTCTGAAGTATCTTCTTTCCAGGCCTTTTTCGCAGCCTTTTCATCGTAGTTTTCGGGTGCGGTGAAGAAGTAGCTCCCCATGTCCCAGAAATCGCTTAAAAACGTTGCTCTTTCTTTTAAAAGAGCAACTACTTTAACGGCGTATTCCTGGGAAGTAGAAATTTCTTTTTCTTCCAGGAGACGAACAAGATCTTTAGCCAGTTCTTCGTCATTGGCTTCCTGCATATAATGATGCTGGAACCACTTTGTCTTATCTGGATCAAACTTGGATCCACCTTTGGAAACATGCTCCAGGGTAAAAGCCTGGGTAAGTTCTTCCAGGGTGTATATTTCCTTTTCTGTCCCACCGCCGGCATTCCAGCCTAGGAGGGCAAGCATATTAACTACTGCTTCGGGGAAATATCCTTCCTCGCGGTATCCCGATGAAGAATCCCCTGATTTTGGGTCTTTCCATTCCAAAGGAAAAACCGGAAAGCCCATTTTGTCTCCATCCCGCTTGCTCAATTTACCTTTGCCCTGTGGTTTAAGGATAAGGGGCAGGTGGGCGAATTTTGGAGCGGTCCAGTCAAATGCTCTGTATAAAAGAACGTGCAGGGCGAGAGAGGGCAACCATTCTTCCCCTCGTATAACGTGCGTGATCTTCATCAAGTGATCATCCACGATGTTTGCCAGGTGATAAGTAGGCATACCGTCGCTTTTAAAAAGCACCTTATCATCCAGGATCTTGGTTTCAATAGTCATATCCCCCCTAATTTCATCTTTTAGAGACAAACTTTCATCTTCGGGAGTTTTAAAACGCACAACATAAGTCTCGCCTGCTTCTATTTTCTGCTTTACTTCAGCTTCCGGTAAAGAAAGAGAATTTTTCAGTTTTTGGCGGTTGTGCCAGTTATAGATAAAGGTTTTTCCTTCGGCCTCGTGGTTTGCACGATGCTGGTCAAGTTCTTCGGAGGTATCAAAGGCATAATAAGCATTCCCGGAGGCTATCAGCTTTTCAACATATTCCCGGTAAAGACCTTTACGCTCACTCTGGCGGTAAGGACCTGCATCTTTTTCTTTACCCGGGCCTTCATCAAAGGGAATGTTGCACCAGTTTAAAGATTCGATAATGTATTCTTCGGCACCTTCAACATAGCGGGCCTGGTCTGTATCTTCAATACGCAGAATAAAATCTCCGCCGTGTTTTTTAGCAAACAGGTAGTTAAAAAGAGCAGTTCTTACTCCTCCTATATGTAATGGCCCGGTGGGGCTTGGTGCAAAACGCACCCTTACTTTTTCTGTAGACATAAGCTGGTTATTTTGGGCAAAGATAAAGGATTCTTTAGGTTCTCGAAATGGTGCTGAAAATGTGGAGGTTGAAATGGAATCTCAAATAAAATTGTAATTTTAGGAGATTAAAAAAGGGGGAGGGAAAAATGGATAATTTCGAGATCTTACGAAAAAAGCTGGAGGCGTTCATAAGGAAGTTTTATCTCAACGAACTTCTTAAGGGTTTCATATTTTTTGTTGCCATTGGGCTGCTGTATTTTATTCTTACCCTTTTTGTGGAGCATTTGCTTTGGCTAAACTCTACCGGCCGCAGTATTCTTTTTTGGAGTTTTGTAGCCGTGGAGGTCTTACTCTTCGGAAGGTTCATTGTTTATCCATTGCTGAAGTTGTTTCGCATCTCCCGCGGAATTGACTACACCGAAGCTTCCCGTATTATAGGTCGTCATTTTCCTGAAGTCAATGATAAACTCCTGAATGTACTGCAACTTGATAAGAACGACCGAAAGACAGATTTGCTGCTCGCTTCCATCGAACAAAAGGCCAATGAACTTCGTCCTGTTCCCTTTACAATGGCCGTGGACTTGCGAAAGAATGTTCCTTACCTAAAATATGCTGCAATTCCTGTAATTATTATTCTCCTCATTGCCATCTCAGGAAGGACGGAAGTTTTTTCCGGTAGTTATGAGCGGGTAGTTAATTACAAAACTGCTTATGAACCACCCGCGCCTTTCTCTTTTCAGCTTCGTGATGAGAATTTACAGATAAGAGAAAATGAGCCGCTCACAATTCAGGTCAATACGAGCGGAAAGATTGTGCCGGAGGATGCCTCGATACATTATAACGGCCAGAGTTATTTTATGAAGCGGGTTTCCCCCGGAACCTTTGAATACACTTTTGAACCGGCGGACAAATCATTTGATTTCAGTCTTTCTGCTAACAAAGTACGGTCGGGCAATTATGAGGTGGAAGTTGTAGAGGTGCCAAAAATGCGGAATTTACGGATGATTCTTGATTACCCTGTGCACACCGGGTTAGGGGAGGAGATAATCGAAGGTACTGGGAGTGCTACCGTGCCGGAAGGAACGCAAATCAATTGGGAACTGGAAACCTCTTCCACCAAATCGGTAGAAATGAAGTTGCCAGATACTCTTCAAAAATTTGAAAAACAAGGGGATCTTTTTAGGTTTCAGAAAAGGATTAATTCAACCGTTGATTACGGGATAAGCACTTCAAATGACAAGGTAAAGAACTTTGAAAACCTTAATTATCAGATAAAGTCCGTTAAAGATGAACATCCCGAACTTGTCCTGGAACATCAAATCGATTCCCTGGATGCCGATGCGCAGTATTTCTTCGGAAAAGTATCTGATGACTACGGAATTTCGGCGGTTAACCTGGTGGTTCAGGCAGTGGAATCTCCTGAAAATGAAAGAGTAGTGGGCCTTCCCTTCGGAAAGAGCAATATTGGGGAGTTCGTTAGTACTTTTCCTGACACCCTTTCCCTTGAAAGGGGTAAAAACTATCAGTTTTATTTTGAAGTTATTGATAATGATAGGATTAACGGGTATAAGAGAGTGAAAAGCAAACTTTTCACGTACCGGGAGAAGACAGTTTCCGAAGAAAAGCAACAAAGACTTCAGGAGCAACAACAGGCTATAGAAGGAATGGATGGCTCCCTGGAAAGGATGAAACTTTCAGAAAAGGAATTGGAGGAATTGTCAAGACTTCAGAAGGAAAAAAAGGAACTGAATTATAATGATCGCAAGAGGCTTGAAAATTTTCTTGAACGCCAAAAACAGCAAAACAAGCTGATGGAAAATTTTACCGAAAAACTAAAACGAAATCTTCAGGAGGAAGCTTCCCCTCAAAATACAGACCTGAAAAAAGATCTTGAAGAGCGACTTTCTAATCGCGAAAAAGAACTGGAAGAAAACGAAAAGCTTCTTGAGGAACTCGAAAAATATTCTGAAAAGATCCAGGAAGAAGGACTACAGGAAAAGTTGGAACAGCTTTCCAAAAACTCCCGAAACCAGGAAAGGAGTCTCGAACAACTTCTTGAACTCACCAAAAAATATTACGTGCAGGAGAAGACTGCCAGAGTAGCCGAAAATCTTGAGGAACTGGGAGAGAAGCAGCAAGATCTTGCAGAAAAGGAAAAAGAGAATTCTAAGGCTGCCCAGGATTCTCTTTCCAAAGAAACTGAAGAAGCCTTTGAAGAACTAGAGGAGCTTCAAAAGGAAAATCAAGGACTTAAGAAGCCTCTGGAAATTCCGGATAGTAAGGAAGAACAGGAGGATGTAAAAGAACGGCAGGAAAAAGCCGGGGAGGAGCTTCAAAAAGAAAATAAAGAGGGCGCCAAAAAAGAACAGAAGAAAGCAGGTGAGAAGCTTAGGGAGATGGGTCAAAAGATGAAGCAACAGATGCAGCAGGGAGGTATGCAACAAATGCAGGAAGATGTAACTATGCTAAGGCAAATTCTCGATAACCTGGTTACTTTCTCTTTTGGGCAGGAAGATCTAATGGAGGACTTTAAAAAGGCCGGAAGGGATAATGCTTCTTTGCCGGAAAAACTTAGAAGACAGGATCTTTTAAGGGAGCATTTTCGACACATTGATGACAGTCTTTATGCCCTTGCTTTACGTAATGGAATGATTAGCGAACCTATTACAAAAAAGCTCATCGATGTGGATTACAGCCTTGATCAAACCCTGGATCGTCTTTCCCAAACCGATATCAGGATGGGAGTAAGTAGTCAGCAATATGTAGTAACAGGAGCTAACGATCTGGCCTATTTATTGAGTGATATCCTGGGCAATATGGAAGAAATGCTCAAATCTTCGTCTTCACAAGGGGAGGGGCAGGGCCAGCAGCTTCAGGATATCATTCAGAAGCAAGGGGAATTGAATGAGGAGATGCAGGAACAAATGAAAAAGGGCCAACAGAAACAGCAGGGCGGAGAATCGGGGGAAGAAGAAAGCGGTGAATTGTTCAGGATCTTTCAGGAGCAGCAAATGTTGAGACGGGCACTTGAGGAAAAGCTTAAGGAAGAAGGACAGAAAGGTGCGGTGAAAGGTATTCAAAAAGAAATGGAACAAATCGAGAAACAACTTTTAGAGAAAGGATTTGATCCCGGGGTACTTCAAAGAATGCAAAAATTGAAACACAGATTGCTGGAGTTGGAAGAGGCAAAATTAAAGCAGGGAAATAAACCCGAAAGAGAATCAACGACGGGTAAGGACGAGTTCTCTAATGAGACCGGCGCGGCAAGAGAACGAGCTAAAGAATATTTCAACACCAATGAAATTTTAAATAGACAAAGCTTACCTTTGCGCCCCATTTATAAGCTTAAAGTAAAAGAGTATTTTGAACGAAGAGATAATTAATTTTTATTCCGAAAATGACTTTGAACTGGAGAGGGTTTCTTCTTATGAAAGTTGGGTGAAAAATGTAATTTCAACGGAAGGTAAAAAGACCGGGGAAATTAGTTTTGTTTTTTGCGATGATGAATACCTGCTGGAGATAAACCAAAAGTATCTCGATCATGACACGTATACAGATATTATTAGTTTTGATGCTTCAGTTGGAAACATCTTAAATGGAGATATCTTTATAAGCACTGAAAGAGTTTCAGAAAATGCCGACTCCTATGAAGTAAAATTTTCAGAAGAGCTTAAGCGGGTGATCATCCACGGCGTACTTCATTTGTGCGGGTATAAGGATAAAACTCCCGAAGAAGAAAAGATAATGAGGGAGAAGGAAGAGGAAAAAATGAAAATGTTCCACGTGGAACAATAGAAAGAATTTTATGTTTCAAAACGAATATGATGTTATAGTTGTAGGAGCCGGTCACGCTGGAAGTGAGGCCGCAGCGGCCGCAGCCAATATGGGTTGCAGTACACTTTTGGTGACCATGAACCTGCAGAATATTGCTCAAATGAGTTGTAATCCTGCCATGGGTGGTATTGCAAAAGGGCAAATCGTAAGAGAGATAGATGCCCTTGGAGGATACAGTGGACTCGTGAGTGATACCAGTGCTATTCAATTTAAGATGCTCAATAAATCTAAAGGGCCTGCGATGTGGAGTCCGAGAGTGCAGAGTGATCGAATGATGTTTGCAGAACATTGGCGTCTACGTCTCGAAGCAACACCAAATCTGGATTTTTATCAGGAAATGGTTTCGGGGTTAATTATAGAAGGAG
The DNA here is from genome assembly GCF_020866905.1 of Salinimicrobium sediminilitoris. Taxonomy (GTDB): domain Bacteria; phylum Bacteroidota; class Bacteroidia; order Flavobacteriales; family Flavobacteriaceae; genus Salinimicrobium; species Salinimicrobium sediminilitoris. The sequence continues at coordinate 309,739 of NZ_JAIVCC010000005.1, forward strand.
AAAAGGTAATCGGAGTAAAAACTTCCCTTGGAATTGAGATCAAGACCAAAAGCGTGATTCTTACCAACGGAACTTTTTTGAATGGTTTGATCCATATTGGAGATAAACAATTTGGAGGCGGTAGGGCAGGAGAAAGAGCTGCAACCGGCATCACAGAGGAACTTGTACAAATAGGTTTTGAAGCCGGAAGAATGAAAACCGGAACGCCTCCGAGGGTTGATGGAAGGTCGTTGGATTATTCTAAAATGATTGAACAACCCGGAGATGATGTGCCTTCCAAATTTTCATATCTGGACGAAACAAAACCGCTCACTAAACAGAGATCTTGTTATATGTCTTATACCTCTCCCGAGGTACATGAATTATTAAAAGAAGGTTTTGACAGGTCCCCAATGTTTAACGGCAGGATAAAAAGTGTTGGTCCGCGTTACTGTCCTTCTATTGAAGATAAGATCAATCGTTTTGCAGATAAAGACAGGCACCAGCTTTTTATCGAACCCGAAGGGTGGAACACTGTCGAGATGTATATCAATGGATTTTCAACTTCGTTGCCCGAGGAAGTACAATTTAGAGCCTTGAGTTCGGTAGCGGGATTTGAAAAAGTGAAATTCTTTAGACCCGGTTACGCGATTGAATATGATTATTTCCCGCCAACACAATTAAAACATACGCTTGAAACCAAACTGGTAGAAGGACTTTATTTTGCAGGACAGATCAATGGAACCACAGGTTATGAAGAAGCGGGTTCACAAGGTTTAATGGCAGGTATAAATGCGGCCTTAAAAGTAAGGGAAAAGGAAGAATTTGTGCTGCAAAGAAGTGAGGCTTATATAGGAGTTTTAATTGATGATCTCATTACAAAAGGAACAGAGGAGCCTTACCGAATGTTTACTTCGAGAGCGGAATATAGAACTCTTTTACGGCAGGATAATGCCGATTTCAGGCTTACCGAAAAGTCCTTTGAAATTGGATTAGCTTCAGAAAAAAGGATGCAAAAGATGGAAGAGAAGAAATCCAAATCTTTTGCTTTTGTGGAGTTTCTGAAAGATAAAAGTGTGGCACCCGAAGAGGCTAATGTGGTTTTGGAAGCAAATGATTCTGCTCCAATGAAACAAAGCGACAAGATCTTCAAAGTTTTTTCCAGGCCCAATATTGATATGCAGGATATCCGAACTTTTAGTGGTGTGGAAGATTATATTCAGGGGAATCAACTAGGGGAGGAAGTACTTGAGCAAACCGAAATTCAGGTTAAGTATTCGGGATATATTGAAAAGGAAAAGAACAATGCCGACAAACTTCACAGACTGGAAGGAATTAAAATTCCGGGGGATTTTGATTACTCCAGGATCAAATCCATGTCTTACGAAGCGCGTGAAAAACTGAAAAAAGTTCAGCCAACATCTATTTCGCAGGCCTCCCGGATTAGTGGGGTAAGTCCAAATGATATTTCTGTTTTGTTGGTGTACATGGGAAGATAAAATGTAATAGTTCCACGTGGAACAACGGTAAAAAATTTATATGTTTCCATTAGAATTTTCTAAAAAACCTGTCCTCGTTTGCAAAGATCACACGGTAAGTGGAGAGTATTTCGAATTGAGAAAAGCAAAGGATCTTGATCTTTTAGCAACTTTTCCAAGACCCGATCTTGAGCAGTTACCATCTTATTATAAAAGCGAAAATTACATTTCCCATACCGATTCAAAAAAGGGTTTTTTTGATAAGGTTTATCAGCAGGTAAAAAACCTGATGCTTAAAAATAAGCTCAACTGGATTGAAAAAGAAAGAACGCCTGGAGCAAAAATATTAGATATTGGTGCAGGAACGGGAGACTTTTTGCGTGCGGCAAAAAACCGGAACTGGGAAGTATTTGGTGTCGAACCAAATCCTGATGCCCGGAAGCTTGCTGCAGAAAAAGGGGTGGAGTTGGAAAAAACAACATCTTCTTTTCCCGACCAGAGTTTTGATGTAATTACCATGTGGCATGTTTTAGAACACGTGCCCGATCTTGAGGAGCAGATAAAAGAACTTGACCGGCTTTTAAAACCCAATGGTCTTCTTGTTATCGCGGTGCCAAATTTTAAAAGTGACGACGCCAAGAAATACAAAGATAATTGGGCAGCTTATGATGTGCCCAGGCATCTTTATCATTTCTCTCCTTCAGCTATTAAAAAAATTTTTAATTCCACAGGTTTTTTACTTACCTCTCAAAAAGGGCTTTTTTTTGATTCCTTTTATGTAAGCCTTCTTTCTGAAAAATATTCTTCCGGTTCAGGAAATTTTCTTCGGGCAGGATATAATGGCATAACTTCTAACCTCAAGGCAAGATCCTCCGGAAACTACTCTTCTCTTGCTTACTTTCTAAAGAAAAGTAGTTAAAACGCATTTTTAAGCGTTTTAAGGGGCTTTTAGCTTCTTGATGATGTTATGTATGTTAATTTTCTTTTCTGACGCTTATTTAAGCCTCTAATTCTGTCATTTTTCATAGAATTTTCAAATAAGCTTATTTTTTTTTCATATCAAAACCTTATAGTTGTATAATAGAGGCTTTTTTAGGAGGGAATGAAAATGCTTTCTTACTTTTGCTGCAAATCGAAAAAATTTAAAAATGAGAAAATTATTTATGGTCCTGTCTTTAGGGGCTATTCTTACTGCCTGTAACAACGATAAGACTGCCTATGTCGACACTACTGTTTTACTTCAGGAGTATTCTGAAATGAAAGAAGTCGAAGCAGATTTCAATGTAAGATCTGAAAGTTTGAAAAGGGAACTGGACTCTGCTGCACAGGGATTTCAGCAGGAAGTAATGGAATTTAGAGATAATGCGGCCACAATGTCTGAAGCTGAAAGACAGGCTGCCCAGGAAAATTTGATGCAAAAGCAACAAATGCTTCAGCAACAACAGCAAATGAGAAGTGGTCAATTGAGACAGGAAGGTGACCAGGTGATAGATTCAATTATTACTAAAGTGAAGGATTTCGTAAAGGTCTACGGAGAGGAAAATGATTACACCTATATCTTTGGATCGAATGAATCTGCAAACATTATGTATGCAGAGGAAGGACTGGATATCACTCAGGAGATATTGGCAGAGCTTAATGAAAGCAGGGGAGTTGCCAAAGAAGATGCTGCAGTTACAGAGTAATAACTTACTCTCTCAAAATTTCAAGGGTTCCACATGGAACCCTTTTTTTATGCGGTTACTAAAAAGACCCCAAAGATTATAACGATGAAATATCCCACAATAGTGAAGGCTCCCGCATAATCATTTGCCACCCGTTGTCCAAAAAGCAACATAAGCAGAGTAACTGCGGCAAGAACAAGTGACCTAAGGGCCAGTGTAGGATCTTCATTTGCGTAAAGAGTATAGATGGCTGCTAAAGCCATGAGTCCTGTAATTATTTCCAATACAAGTATAATACCCAGCAGCAGGGATACCATTCCACCCATAAAGGTGCCTTTGAAGTGTCCTGTAAGCCATTCGTAATTTCCCTTCCAGTTCATCATCTTATCAAGACCCGATTGGAGAAAGGTAATTATGGTAAAAACCAAAATGAGGTAAACAGGAATATTAGAAATGAAATTGTCCATGATGAACTAGTTTTTATGAATGAGTCTGGTTAGTTTAATGGAAAGATCTGTGAGAATGATCTTGGCGTTTCCATTTCTTTCAATATGGTAAACGGCATCTTCCAGTTCTTTTGTGATGCCGGTGATATTATTCCCTGTGATAAAAGGAGCAAATTTTTCCAATTTAAATCCTTTTGTCTGCGGTTGCATAAAGACGAGGTTCTTTGCTTTATAATTGTACATGAGAGCCTGCCGGAAAAAATCCATACAAAACAGCAGGAACTTCTTTTGCGGTTCCCTTCCTGTGCCCGCGATCATTTCACTCCAGGCAATTAATTCGGCTAGAGCAGTTTTATCTCCTTTAGCTTTAAAAGCAGTTCTTACCCAGGAAATGAACCACTCCTCAAATTGTTCGTCACCTGAATTGTGTCTAAGAATGTGCAGAGCATTATTGTAATTTCCATTGGCCCGGTGTGCAATAGTAAGTGCTTTGGGACGATCACAATTTTCTTTTTGTTCAAGGGCTTCAGCAATTACTGCCTCATTCAATGGGGGAAAGTGCAGGGTTTGACACCTGGATCTTATAGTTTGAATAATGTTTTCCTCTTCTTCGGTAATTAACAGGAAAAGGGTCTTTTGTGGGGGTTCTTCTATTAGCTTCAGCAATTTGTTGGCGCAGCTGTCGTTCATCTTTTCGGCCATCCAAATGATCATTACCTTATAGCCTCCTTCATAAGATTTCAGCGAAAGGGCTTTGACAATATCCTGTGCCTCATCGACCCCTATTTTTCCCTGCTTATTTTCAATTCCCAGTTTTTGGTACCAGTCAAAAAGGCTTCCGTAGGGCTCCTGTTCCACAAATTGCCGCCATTCCTCGCTAAAATGAGAAGAAATGGCATTCTTCTTTACTTTGTCGTTGTTAGCAACAGGATATGCAAAATGCAGGTCTGGATGAGCGAGTTTGTTCATCTTCAGGTTACAGGCTTCCTTTCCTGTATTGTTCTCTGCACTTGTATTACCACAGAGGACATATTGCGCATAAGCAATTGCCATAGGAAGCGTTCCACTACCCGAGGATCCTACAAATAATTGGGCATGAGGGATCCGGTTATTATCCACCGTAGTGGTGAGGTGATTCTTTATATGCGGAAGGCCTAATACTTCAGAAAATAGCATAAGCAAAGATAAAATTTCTTCACACTTTATTATCTTAGGGGAAAATTTAATTTAGGCTAAAAACAGCTATATGAAAACTATTAATGACTATAATTTTAAAGATAAAAAAGCCCTGATAAGGGTTGATTTTAATGTTCCGCTTAATGAACAACAAGAGGTAGGGGATACCAGCCGAATTGAGGGCGCTAAACCTACAGTGAATAAGATCCTTAAAGATGGTGGTAGCGCTATCCTTATGTCGCACCTTGGTCGCCCAAAGGGAGTTGATAAAAAGAACTCGCTGCAACACATTGTGGCCAAAGTTTCAGAAATTCTTGGGGTTGAGGTGAAATTTGTAGATGAATGTGTTGGGGAAAAAGCGCAACAAGCTGCACTGGATCTAAAACCGGGAGAGGTACTTTTGCTTGAGAACCTGCGTTTTCATGCAGAAGAAGAGAAAGGGGATGAAGAATTCGCTAAAAAACTGGCTTCATTGGGAGACATTTACGTGAATGATGCCTTTGGTACTGCGCACCGTGCCCATGCTTCCACGACCATTGTAGCAAAATATTTTGATGAAAAATGTGTTGGTGCTTTACTTCATAAGGAAATCGATAGTTTGGAAAAAGTGCTTGGAAGTTCAGAAAAACCAGTAACTGCTGTTTTGGGTGGAGCCAAGGTTTCTACCAAGATCACAGTTATTGAAAATATTCTTGATAAAATCGATCACCTTATAATTGGTGGTGGAATGACCTACACTTTTACAAAAGCAAAAGGTGGGAAAATTGGAAATTCCTTAGTGGAAGACGACAAATTGGAACTAGCACTTGAAATTCTTAGAAAAGCTGAAGAAAAGGGAGTGAAGATCCATCTTCCGGTTGATGCCGTGATAGCCGATTCTTTTTCTGAAGAAGCCAGCACAAAAGTGATTCCTGTAGATGAGATCCCCGACGGATGGATGGGATTAGACATAGGACCTGAAACCATAAAGAAATATGGTGATGTTCTTGAAAGTTCTAAAACTATCTTGTGGAACGGACCGATGGGAGTTTTTGAAATGCAGCCTTTTGCAAAAGGAACTATCGCTGTGGGAGAACATATTGCTGCGGCCACAAAGAAAGGTGCTTTTTCTCTGGTAGGAGGAGGAGACTCTGTTGCTGCCGTGAAACAATTTGGACTTGAAGATAAAGTGAGCTATGTTTCCACAGGTGGAGGAGCAATGCTTGAAATGCTTGAAGGAAAAAGTTTACCGGGCATTGAAGCCTTAAAAAAATAAAGAGGTACGATAATTGAAGGAAAAAATATACTGCTTTTGAGAAATGATGTTATGATGAAACAAATTTTGCCTTTTTTGATGCTGCTCATGTCTGTAGCTGCATTTGCCCAGGACGTAAAGTCCGGGGCGAAGAATGTAAAGGGACAGGAGAATGGAGAAACGGGCGATACCATAAGGCTTCCCGAACAGGATTTTTTCCTTTTGCTCGATAGCGATGATGTAGATCTCGCAAATAATGTGCCGGTACATAAGATTCTCAAAGACTCCCTTGTTTTTGCCCTTTTAGACGATCCTGGTGCAGCAACGATAGATTCGTTGTGGCAGCAGGAACTGTTTGAATCCAGTCTTTATATGGATTTAAGGGACTCCCTGCTTAACCAGGAATATAATGAGGTAGTCTTTGATGATCTTCCCACGGATACTTTGAAGGTAAGACTTCAAAAACTTAATGCCAAAACCCCTTTTAATATAGAATACAATCCTCTTCTTGAGAATGTGATCAAATCCTATCTCAAGAGAAATAAGAAGGGGATGGAGAGGTTAATGGCCCTAAGCACCTACTATTTTCCTCTTTTTGAGCAAAAGCTTGACGTGTATAACATTCCGCTGGAGATAAAATATCTTGCCATAGTGGAATCGGCTCTTAATCCTCGTGCAAGGTCACGCGTTGGGGCTACCGGTTTATGGCAGTTTATGTTTGCAACGGGGAAAATGCATGGTCTGGATGTGAGTTCTTATGTAGATGAGCGTATGGATCCTGTTATGGCTACCGAAGCCGCAGCTCAATACCTTTCTACCCTTTACAGGGTTTTTGAGGATTGGGATCTGGTTTTGGCCTCTTATAATTCCGGTCCCGGGAATGTTTCTAAAGCAATTAGGCGAAGCGGAGGTTCCACGAATTACTGGAACTTAAGGCCATATCTTCCACGTGAAACAGCTGGATATGTACCTGCTTTCCTGGCTACAATGTACATTTTTGAATATGCCGAAGAGCATGGTTTTCAACCTCCTCACCCAAGAACAGCTTACTTCGAGACAGATACCATTCATCCAAAGAAGATGCTCACTTTCGAGCAGATTTCACAGGTGACAGGAGTGGAAAAAGAAATGTTGCAGTTCCTTAATCCCAGCTATAAGCTTGATGTTATTCCTTATGTAGAAGATGAAAGCTACAGCCTAAGGTTGCCGCGTAACAGGACCGGCCTTTTTGTGAATAATGAAGAAGCTATTTATGGATATGCCCAGGCTTTGGAAGAAAAGAAGGAGGAAGCCTTACCTAAGTTAGTGCAGCCGGAGTCTACTGTAAGGTACCGCGTGAGACGTGGGGATTACCTCGGAAAAATAGCCGAAAGATATGGAGTAGGGGTAAGCCAGATAAAAAGATGGAACAACATGAGGAGCAATAATCTTAGAATAGGCCAAAGACTTATTATTTATCCGCAGAAAAACTCTGCTACAGCCGAAAGTTCTTCCTCGCCAAGATTCTATACCGTTAAACATGGAGATTCTCTGTGGAGCATTTCTAAAAAATTTCCAGGTGTAACTGTACAGGAGATTAAAAACCTAAATAAAATGAACAGTACCCGGCTCAAACCTGGGATGAAACTTAAACTTTCCGACGGGTAGTCTTCCCGCTTCAAACTTTATCTATGAAAAAACTATTAGCTTTCTTTTCAGTTCTTTTAATTTTAACCGGGTGTGGTGATGGCAAGGATGATCCTGTTGTAGTATCCAGTTCCTCAGGGAAGATCAATAGCGTGACGGTAGTTATGGAAAACGAGCTGTGGACCGGTGAAGTTGGAGAGGCCGTAAGACGTCATTTCGCTGCACCTGTAGACGGGCTACCACAAGAGGAGCCGTTATTCTCCCTTAGCCAAATGCCGCCGGTGGCATTTTCTGGTTTTGCCAGGAAAAACAGGATCTTTCTTAAAGTACAAAAAGGAGAGGAGACTGGAGTTAAACTCGCCGACGATGCTTATGCCCGCCCTCAAAAAGGAGTTTTGATTACCGGGGAGACTAATGAGGAGATCATTTCTCTTATTGATGAAAATGCGGAAAAAATTATTTCCACCTTCAAAAAAACAGAACTAACCGAGCAACAGCGTCGTATTAAGAAATCACTTAAGAACGATGAAAAGCTGGAAGAACAACTTGGCGTGTCTTTAAAATTCCCTACTGCCTACAGGTATGCGAAAGAAAGTGATGACTTCTTTTGGTTACGTAAAGATATCCCCACGGGAAGTATGGAGATCCTGGTGTATGAAGTACCCAGGCATGTAATTGAGAAGGACACAAATATTATTGGAAACATTATTCAAATGCGAGATTCTATTGGAGAAACTCATATTCCCGGTAGGTTGGATAATACTTTTATGATCACAGAAGCTGCCTATGCTCCTTATCTTTTTGAATCTGAAATTGATGGGAAATTTGCATGGGAATCAAAAGGAATGTGGGAAGTAAAAGGGGATTTTATGGCTGGTCCTTTTTTAAATTATGCGGTGCTCGATGAGGAGAACGATCGTTATGTAATACTTGAAGGATTTGCCTTTTCACCCTCGGCAAGGAAAAGGGAGAATATGATGGAACTCGAGGCGATTCTCAAATCGGCAAAAATTAATTAGCAATAAAAAAACCCAACTTTTGTTGGGTTTTTAATTAGTATAAAAAAGAGTTATTACAATCTCTTTTTGTCTTCTTCAGTATTATTGGCAGGAGCATCATCTTTGGAAGCGTCTTTAAATTCTTTAATTCCGCTACCCAATCCTCTCATTAGTTCAGGGATTTTTCTTCCTCCAAACAACAACAACACAATGACCACGATTAATATAATTTGTGGTGCTCCAATCTGTAATGGTATAAAAACTGCACTCATAATGATCAATTTAATGTTGCAAAGTTAGTAATAAAACTTTAATCCGTTTGTTTATGAGAGGATAAAACCTCTCTAAAATATCTTTATTATATCTTTGCCTAAGGCCGTAAATATGACCAAGAACACCGAACATAAAAGAAATTTCAGGCAAAAGCTCCTGCATAAATACAGGCTGGTAATTCTTAACGAAGATACTTTTGAAGAAAAAGTGTCCTTTAAACTTACACGCCTTAATGTTTTTGTGGTAGTAACTCTTTCTGCAATTTTATTGATCGCCGGTACCACGGTACTCATAGCCTTTACAGGATTGAGAGAGTACATCCCCGGCTATTCCTCTACCGAACTGCAGCAAAGAGCTTTGCAGCTGGCTTATAAAACAGATTCCCTGCAAACTGTCGTGGAACTAAACAACCAGTATCTGGGCTCCATTAAACGGGTGCTGTCCGGAGATGTAAAACCGGCAGAATTTAACCGGGATTCCCTTATGGAAGCTCATAGGTCAAGTGCAGATGAAGTAGACCTCAAACCTTCCAAAGAAGATAGTTTACTTAGGGAAACCGTGGTACAGGAGGATAAATATAATTTCCTGGAAACCGCAACTTCCCGCGCCAACTACGCTCTTTTTCCCCCTTTAAAAGGTCCTTTTTCTGAAGGTTACAATATCAAAGACAAGCATTTTGGGGTTGATATTGTCGCTTCGCATAACGCGCCAATAAAATCTGTGGCCGATGGGACGGTGATCTTTTCGGGATGGACGGCAGAAACCGGAAACGTTATTATTTTAGAACACAGTTACGGGCTTATCTCCATTTATAAGCACAATGCATCCCTCACTAAAGAACAGGGGGACAGGGTGCAAAGAGGAGAAGTTATTGCAACGGCTGGGTCTACAGGAGAATATTCGACCGGGCCACACCTGCATTTTGAATTGTGGAGTGAAGGCCGACCGGTGAACCCAACAGATTTTATAGATTTTGAATAGTAAGTATGTCAGTTAAATCATTTGCAGCCAAAATATTCGCGTCATACGTTAGACGTCAGATTGATTCCTGGGCAAACGAGCCGGTTAAGACCCAAAAAAGGGTTTTTGAACAGCTCTTAAAGAAAGCAGCTAACACTGAGTTTGGAAGAGACCACGGATTTCAAAATATCTCCGGATACAGGGAATATGCAGCGCGTGTTCCTGTGCGGGATTATGAGGATCTTAAACCTTATGTTGAAAAGGTGGTAGCAGGTGAGAAAGATATCCTATGGCCCGGGAAACCTCTTTATTTTGCCAAGACATCTGGAACCACCAGTGGTGCCAAATATATTCCGCTTACAAAGGAGTCAATGCCTACTCATATTGATGCTGCACGAAATGCCATTTTGTGCTATATCAATGACACAGGAAAAGCAGATTTTGTAGATGGAAAAATGATCTTCCTTCAAGGCAGTCCCGAACTTGATGAGAAAAACGGGATTAAACTTGGGAGACTCTCTGGGATAGCTGCACATTACGTACCGGGCTACCTGCAACGTAACCGCATGCCTTCCTGGGAGACCAATACCATTGAAGATTGGGAAACGAAAGTAGAAGCTGTGGTTGATGAAACTATTAAGGAGGATATGACCGTAATAAGCGGCATTCCTTCCTGGGTACAGATGTATTTTGAAAGACTGCAGGCAAGGGCCGGAAAGAAAGTGGGAGAGATCTTTCCCAACTTCAACCTTTTCATTTACGGCGGAGTAAATTTCGAACCTTATCGCGCAAAATTTGAAAGCCTAATTGGCAGGAAAGTGGACAGTATTGAACTCTTTCCGGCTTCTGAAGGGTTTTTTGCATTCCAGGACAGGCAGAATGAAAAGGGAATGCTTTTACAGCTTGATTCCGGGATCTTTTATGAGTTCATAAAAGCAGATGAGTTTTATTCTGAAAGCCCCCGACGATACACGATAGGTGAGGTAGAGCTTGATGTAAACTATGTCATGATCATTTCCACTACGGCAGGTCTATGGGCTTATAACCTTGGAGATACAGTACAGTTTACCTCGCTGGCTCCTTACAGAGTTATTGTTTCGGGAAGGATCAAGCATTTTATCTCGGCTTTTGGAGAACATGTGATCGCCAAGGAAGTAGAACAGGCGATGCAGGAAGCTACGGCCGGAACAGGAGTTCAGATCTCCGAATTCACAGTTGCGCCACAAATAACTCCGGAAGGCGATCAATTGCCTTACCACGAATGGTTCATCGAATTTGAGGAAGAACCCGAAGATTTAAATACTTTTGCTTCAGCTTTAGATAAATCCCTTCAGCAGCAAAATTCTTATTACCTGGACTTGATAGAAGGAAAGATCCTTCAGCAATTAAAAATAAGCCGGGTTCCTGCTAACGGTTTTCAGCAGTACATGAAGTCTATTGGAAAACTGGGTGGGCAAAACAAGTTACCAAGGCTTTCAAATGATCGCAAGATCGCAAAAGCATTGGAAAATATACAAAACAGAAAATAATTTATGGGTAATTTAAAATTACAGGGTCGCACAAGAGCACAGGAAAGTTCAAACGCCATTGAACGTATGTATATCACAATGCGACATCTTTTCAACCGTGGGTTCTATAAACCTATGGGAGTATCCGGGGAAACTCTTAGAGAAGCATTATTAATCCTTCGTCCAGAGATTTATGGATCTGTAGCCGAAGAAAAGGTAGAACTCAACGGGCTTCTATACGTGATGGACAGGCTTCCTCTCGGACTGGAGGAGTGTCGTTTTATCAACCTTACCAGTGATGAAGGCTATGGTAATTCTCACTTTAAACCTATAGTTCCTCCCAAAAGGCGCAGAAACTGTTACAGGATCGATGAGGAGCAAATGAACATCGAGATCACCCGAGGGCGGTCAGAGATTTATGATATTCTTACTCACCTCACCTTTCTGTTCATCGAATCTCATAAAATAATGAGACGGGTTCTTATAGACGAGGAAGGAGAAGTATCCCGGGACTGGCAAAAGCTGGAGCTGGCGGTTATGCAAAAGGAACCACTTGACCAGGCACAACGGGAAGTAGCCCTTACCCATACGGCAAATATCTTAGGCCGCACTTTTAGGGAAGTGACTACGATCTATCCTCTTTTTAGTACGCCGTCAAGTCCCGAAAGATTTCTCCACATCATCTATTACCTTGGGAAACTGGCTCTTGATGAAATGCTCAATAACAACAAACGAATTGTGACCTTTAGCCCTGTACTTAGGGAGCGATTAGGTCATCATATTCACGGCGAGATCTGGGCAAATAAGGTGAAAGAGGTGCTACTACAAAAGAACCTTATGAACCGTCCTTTGCACATTATAAGTGCAAACATGCATAGTGTGATGAACACCCTTTATGCTTCGGAAGCTTTAAAACCCGAGCTAAAGAAAAAATCGCTTTTTGGCATATATGAAGATCTTAGCAACGGGGCCAATGGCCAGCTAAGAATGAAGGTTATGAAAAATGCTGTTTCTGAAGGGATGGTGTTTATCGAAGATACCAGTGGTGCTAACATTGATGTACAGGTTTTTGATACTGTTAAGATGTCCTTAGTAAACCCGAAATTCAAACAGAGCAGCAAGAAAAAAGAAGAAGATAAGCCGGTGATCATGGTGATGGATTACGCTTTTGGAGAACAAGCTTACGAGACCATGGATGAAATGCTGAAACCTTACCAGTCTGAGCATGGAAATATCCACCTTAATGTGGCCTCAATTTCCATAATGGGTAAAGCCGGAATTTTAGCAGGCGGTAAAGGGGATATTATGATCCCTACAGCGCACCTTTTTGAAGGTACGGCAGATAATTATCCAATTCATAATGAACTTTCAAAAGAAGATCTTGATGGCCATGGAATTCATGTTTGCGACGGCTCAATGATCACTGTACTGGGAACTTCCCTTCAAAACAAAGATATTTTGAAGTTTTTCCATGAGTCCACATGGAATGTGGTGGGACTGGAAATGGAAGGAGCACATTATCAAAAAGCAGTACAGGCCGCAGCAAGATTAAGAAAAAATATTAGTGAGGATGTCAAGGTGAGGTATGCCTATTATGCTTCAGATAATCCTTTGGAAACAGGAAGCACACTTGCATCAGGTGGATTGGGAACTACAGGAGTAAAACCTACATATCTTATCACTGAAAAGATACTGGAGCAAATTTTTGAAATTCCGAAGGAATCAGATAAAAATGAAAAATCGGAAAAAAGGAAACTGTAGATGGAGAATAAAAAATATACGCTGGTTACCGGCGGCGCAGGCTTTATTGGGTCAAATTATATCAATATTTTCATAGAAGATAATGATACTCATATAGTAAACCTGGATTTGCTCACCTATGCCGGGGATCTTGAAAACCTGGAAGTTGATGGTCATAAGAATTACACTTTTGTAAAAGGTGATATTCGCGATAAGGAGTTGGTGAAAGATCTCTTCCAAAAATACCATTTTTCGAGGGTAATAAATTTTGCAGCCGAATCTCACGTGGATAATTCTATTCTTAATCCTGCTGCTTTTGTGGAAACCAACATTAACGGTACTTTCAACCTGCTGCAAACTGCTTACACGCTGTGGATGAATGGACCTTTTGAGCTGAAGGAAGAGTTTAGCGATGCCAAATTCCTGCATGTTTCAACAGATGAGGTGTATGGAACTTTAGGTGCAGAAGGATTATTTACCGAAGAAACTCCGTACGCGCCCAACAGTCCATATTCGGCTTCAAAAGCGGCTTCAGATTTTCTTGTGCGCAGTTATTTCCACACTTATGGACTTCCTGTGGTGACCACCAATTGTTCCAATAATTACGGCCCGCACCAGCACGATGAAAAACTTATTCCTACTATTATTCGCACTGCATTAAAAAAGGAACCCATCCCTATTTACGGCGACGGAAAAAATGTTCGTGACTGGCTATATGTATCAGACCACTGTAAGGGAATAAAACTGGTTCTCGAAAAGGGTAAATTTGGAGAGACCTATAATATTGGGGGCCGAAACGAGCGGGAGAATATTTATATCGCCCAAAAGATCTCAGAAATTTTAGACAGGTTAGTTCCACGTGAAGACGGGAAGAGCTATAAAGATCTTATATCATTTGTGAAGGACCGGCCCGGGCATGACCAGAGGTACGCTATTGATGCCACAAAACTGGAGTCACAGTTGGGTTGGAAAGCCGATGAAAATTTTGAGTCCGGTATAGAAAAGACGGTACAATGGTACCTTGAAAAATATAAAGCATGAAAGGCATCATCCTGGCAGGAGGATCGGGCACCAGGTTGCACCCGTTAACCCTTGTGGTAAGCAAGCAGTTAATGCCGGTGTATGATAAGCCTATGATCTATTATCCTTTGTCAACGCTAATGATGGCCGGGATAAGAGAGATCCTCATAATCTCTACCCCAAAGGATCTTCCTTTATTCAGGGAATTGCTGGGGGACGGGAGCAGGTATGGTTGTGAATTCCAATTCGCGGTACAGGATAAACCCCGCGGTCTGGCCGAAGCTTTTATCATTGGAGCAGATTTTATAGGAAATGACAAAGTAGCTCTTATCCTGGGGGACAACATTTTTTATGGTTCGGGACTGGACAAGCTGCTTCAAAATAATAGCGACCCAAACGGCGGAATGATCTTCGCTTATCACGTCCATGACCCTAAACGCTATGGCGTAGTAGATTTTGACAAGACAGGAAAAGTGATCTCGATTGAAGAAAAACCTGTTACACCAAAGTCAAATTTTGCGGTTCCCGGGATATATTTTTATGACAATGAAGTAATTGATATTGCCCGTGGCATAAAACCTTCGGTCCGGGAGGAACTGGAGATCACAGATGTGAATAATTCTTACCTTGAAAGAGGAAAATTACAGGTGAGTATTCTCGACAAAGGCACTGCCTGGCTGGATACAGGTACATTTGATTCTCTTATGAAAGCCGCACAATTTGTACAGGTGATCGAAGAGCGGCAGGGCTTGAAAATAGGAGCCATAGAAGAAACAGCCTATAAAATGGGCTATATTGATAAATCTCAGCTTCACCGGCTGGCCCAACCGCTGCTAAAAAGCGGCTACGGCGAATACCTTTTACAACTGGATTAGCATGTTAGAACTGGAAAAGACACCATTAAAAGATTGTTTTTTACTGAAGCCTTCAGTATTTCGGGATCACCGCGGCACCTTTCTGGAAAGCTTCAGCCAAAGGAGATTTGAAGAGGTCACAGGCCTGCAAATGGATTTTGTGCAGGACAACCAGTCATCCTCCATAAAAGGTGTTTTGAGAGGGCTTCATTTTCAGAAAGGAAAATATGCCCAATCAAAACTGGTAAGAACGGTGGTGGGAAGCGTTTTAGATGTTGTGGTAGATCTTCGTCCCAACTCTCCTACGTTCAGGAAATCATTTAAGGTCGTTTTAAGCGACGAAAACCATCATCAGCTCTTTGTACCTGCCGGTTTTGCTCACGGCTTTCTTACGCTTTCAGAAATATCTGTTTTTGCATATAAATGTGACCAGTACTTCCATAAAGAAGCCGATGCCGGAGTTTATTTTAATGATCCGGTATTTAATATTGACTGGGAATACCCACAGGATGAATTTATTCTTTCTGAAAAAGATAAAAATCTTCCCACCTTTGAAGAGTTAGACTTATGAAAATTTTAATCACCGGGGCAGGAGGACAGTTGGGAAAATGCTTTAAACAGGCTTCTCTTAAATATCCCGGTCATGAATTTACTTTCACAACTTCAGATGACCTGGACCTTTCCCAGTTTGCTGTTGTGGGTGCCTTTATGCGTAGAGAAAAATTTGATATCTGCATTAACTGTGCTGCTTACACTAACGTGGAAAAGGCAGAAAAGGAGCAGGAAATGGCCTATCTCATCAATGCCGAAAGCGTAAGGAACCTGGCAAGGGATTGTGACGAAACCGGCTGTACGCTTATTCACATTTCTACAGATTACGTATTCAACGGAAAGAAGGATTCTCCTTACACCGAAGAAGATGCTACAGACCCGTTGAATGTATATGGGGCGTCAAAGTTGCTTGGCGAAGAATATATACAGGAAGCCACCAAAAAACATCTCATTTTTAGAACCTCATGGTTGTATTCTAATATTGGTAAAAATTTTTTTACAACCATAAAAGCCAAAGCTGAAGCGGGAGAAACCCTCAACATCACCACTTCCCAAAAAGGAACGCCTACCAACGCCCATGATCTGGCTGCTTTCGTTCTTGAAATCATAGCAGAGAATAAACTGGAGTATGGTTTATACCACTACAGCAACCTGGGGGAAGGCACCTGGTATGATTTTGCCAAAGAGATCCTCACCTTGATGAACTCAGGTACAGAGCTTAATGAAAACAACGACTATCAAACCCTGGCGGTAAGACCGGAATATAGTGTGTTGAGCAAACAGAAAGTGCAGGATGTTTTTGAATTACCCATTCCACATTGGAAGGAGAGTTTAAAAGAGCTTTATCAAAAGTTGTAGTCCCTTTCAATAAACCATTTAAAGTTCCTTATATCCTCCTCAACCATATCCTCAAAAACAGGATTGAGAAGACGGGCAGCACTTTCACCGGGGATTCCTCCGGGAGCGTGATAAGAGATCACTACATGTAATTCGGTTCCTTCACCGGCATCCCGAAACTCCACTTTTCCGGCATTTTCAATGGATGAACCGGGCAAAGACTGCCAGCCCAGCAATTCATTAGGCCGTTCCTTTACGATCTCGCTTTTCCAACGCAGCGTGCCTACATGTCCCGGCAAATTCGCCTCCCAGACAGATATGCTGTCATTCAAACTTTCTACGCTTTCCAAATGTTCCATGAATAGGGGGAGGTTCTCCAGATTTCGCCAGAAGGAATAAACTTCCTCCCGCGGTTTATCAACTATCATCGTAAGCTGAATATTTACGTTGCGACTGCGGTTATCGGGTTTAGTTTTACCTATGGCATTATACAGAAGGCAATTGCCCGACACACCCCGGTAAAGAAGATATCCTGCAAGAACTGCTTCAAGGCTGCTTTTCTTTTCCTTTCCCAGTGCATCATAAAGAAAATATGCTCCTGCGAGTATAGAGGCGCCTCTTTCGGCGGGACTTACATTGGTATAAAAGTGTTGTAAAAGATTCCTCATAAGTATTTCGTTTTCTGTTATTAAGCCTAAATTAATCATATTGCGACCAAAGCTTAGTTGCAGTTTGCTTAAATAGGGTTAAAATATTCTTAAATACAATTTTAACCCCTGCACCCATTAAATTTGGTAGTGACTGTGAATGTTAATTTTGTTACTTTCGGAAGTAAAACCAACCAATGAAGAAACGTATACTCATCACCGGGGCGGCCGGTTTTCTCGGGTCCCACCTATGTGATAAATTCATCAAGGAAGGATTCCACGTGATTGGAATGGACAACCTTATCACGGGCGACAAAAGAAATATTGAACATCTTTTCAAACTTGAGAATTTTGAATTCTATCATCATGATGTCACCACTTTTGTGCATGTGCCGGGAAAACTTGATTACATCCTGCATTTTGCATCTCCTGCCAGTCCCATTGATTACCTGAAGATCCCTATTCAAACCTTAAAAGTAGGCTCGCTAGGAACTCACAATCTTTTGGGTCTTGCAATGGAAAAGAAGGCGAGGATCCTTATTGCTTCAACTTCCGAGATCTATGGTGATCCACAGGTACACCCTCAAACCGAAGATTACTTTGGAAATGTCAACACCATTGGTCCCCGGGGAGTTTATGATGAAGCTAAGCGTTTTCAGGAATCAATTACTATGGCTTATCACCGATTCCATGGTTTAGAAACCCGTATCGTAAGGATCTTCAATACCTACGGGCCGCGAATGAGATTGAACGATGGTCGTGTTATACCTGCCTTTATTGGTCAGGCTTTGAGGGGAGAGGATCTTACTGTTTTTGGTGACGGTTCTCAAACAAGATCTTTTTGCTATGTTGACGATGAAGTGGAGGGAATATATAGGTTGCTCTTAAGTGATTATTCCTATCCTGTTAATATTGGGAATCCGAATGAGATAACCATTAAGGATTTTGCCGAAGAGATCATTAAATTGACAGGGACAGATCAAAAGATCATCTACAAACCTTTACCCGAAGATGATCCTATGCAGCGGCAGCCGGATATTACCCGTGCAAAGGAATTACTGGGCTGGGAACCTAAAGTAACCCGAAGTGAGGGTATGAAAAAGACCTATGAATACTTTAAAAATTTGGGGGAAGAAGAGCTTTACCGCAGCGAACATAAAGATTTTTCAAAGCACAACAGGAAATAATATTCATTCAAGACGGCGTGCAGGTTTGAGCCTTTATAATTTTGGTGTTTCCAAAGGATTTTTTATAATACCTGAATGAAGCAAAAACCTATGGTATCTGTCATTATGCCGGCATATAATGCTGCCGCTTTTATAGCTGAAAGTATACGGTCTGTTCAGCAGCAATCTCATTTAGAATGGGAGCTGCTTGTGATTGATGATGCTTCAAAAGACGGTACTTCTGAAGTGGTGGAAGCCTTAAAGGAAAAGGACGACCGAATCAAACTTCATATCCTGCCTACCAACCAGGGAGCGGGATTTGCCAGGAATATCGGAATTAAAGCCGCTACGGGGGATTTTATCTCATTTCTTGATGCCGATGACCTCTGGAAACCTTCCAAGCTGGAAAAACAGCTAAAAGTAATGCAGGAGGAGAACATGCAGGTATGCTTCAGCAGTTATGAGCTTATGAACGAAGACGGGCAAAGCCTGAAAAAGCAGATAAAAGCCCTTAAAACACTTTCTTTTGATAAGCTTAAAAAAGCCAATTACATTGGCAATCTAACCGGAATTTATAGTGCGCGGGCACTGGGAAAGATCTATTGCCCACTTATCAGGAAGAGGCAGGATTGGGGGCTTTGGCTTCTTGCCGTTAAAAAAGCCGGTGGTGCAAGAGGAATACAGGAGCCGTTGGCGATCTACAGGGAACGCAAGGGATCTATTTCTCAAAACAAAGTAGAAATGTTGCAGTATAACTACAGGGTTTACAGAAAGGTGCTGAAATATTCCTCTATAAAAAGCCTTTTTTGGATGGTATTATTCCTGTGGGAGCAACTTTTTGTGAAACAGAAGCAGAAAGTCGCCTTATAAAAGTGATTCAAATTGTTTAAGCTTTCCTCTTTTGCTGCGGTTAAGCATAGTTTTATGTTCAAAACTTAAATTAAGACCTGTTTCAAGATAAACCGCCATGGCTTCTTCGATCTTCTTCTTTTGCTCCTGCCTTAGCTCTTCTTCAGAAACATAAATGACGGTAAATGACCCTGGTTCCGTTTGTTGAACAATGAACTCCTTTATCTGCCCGTCGTTTTCTATAATACTTTTAGTTACATAATAGAATGTAAGGCCGGGAACTACTTTTCCGCTGGGCAGCACGGCCACATCATTTGTTCTTCCTAAAAGTTTTTTCAAAATGGGCTTTTTGAAGCTACTGTTTTCCGCAAGAGATCCGGTGTCGCCGATATCGTAGCGAATAAAAGGATGGGCTTTATTATAAAGAGAAGTGATCACTATTCTTCCTTCTTCTCCTGCAGGAACTGCATTTCCCTCTTTATCCAGTACTTCCACAAACATGGTTTCGCTGTTGAGGATCCAATCGTTTCCGAAATTTTGAAATGCCAGCAGTCCAAGCTCGCTTGCACCGTATTCATTGACCACAGGAACTCCAAATGTCTCTTCTAAAAGCACTTTGTCTTCTTCAAAGAACATCTCACTGGTTACGATACAAAGCCGCAGTTTGGGAGAAATATCTTTAAGAATCCGGTTCTTTTTTTTCAGAAACTTGGCAAACAGGACGATGGAACTGGTGTAGCCGTTGATATAATCAAATCTTTTCTTTCCAAATTCCTGTAGGAATTCTTCCATTTTTTCCTCGCTGAGGTCAAAGATGGGAAACCTGTATCTAAAGCCAACGCGATCTTTTATACGTTCTTTATAATATCCAAATCTATCAAGAGGAATCCCATAAAAGCGGGCCTGGATAGATTTATCGAGGTCAATTCCATACCACCGGTATCGATCATTGAACTCGGCCCAGGATAAGGCATGGCAAAACCGGTCTTTGGCGAATATAAAAGGATGTCCGCTGGAACCCGAAGTTTTACCTATATAACAGTTTTTGGAGTTGTAATCTTTGCTAAAACGATCTTCCAGTGGCCGTTGCAGATCCTTCTTTTGCATTACCGGCACCTCCTCCCAGCTGCTAAATTCACGACTTTTAAAGAAATCCCTGTAGAAGGAATTGTTCTCTAAATGGTATTCAACGATCTCCTGTCGTTTCCTTTCCACATAAGCCATGTATTCCCCTTCGGGAATATTCTTGATCATTTCAAGAGCGTTTTTCGCCTTTTTAATGGGGAAACGATTAAGTTGTAATGAGAGGCTAAACCAGTTCAAGAGTTAAATTAAAATTGTTTTTTACGCCAATTAGTTGGTGCTTCAATTTACAAACAATTATTTTTGAGGCAAGAAAGAAAACACACACCTTATGAATATTCTTATCCTTGGCTCTGGCGGCCGCGAGCACACATTCGCACACATGCTATCAAAAAGTTCTCACTGCGACAATCTTTTTGTGGCTCCCGGGAATGCCGGTACAGCAAAAATAGCAACAAATGTCTCCATAAGCGTTACCGATTTTGAAGCTGTAAAGGAGCTGGTGATAAAAGAAAATGTAGAGATGATGGTGGTTGGTCCCGAGGATCCACTCGTAAACGGGATTGTAGATCTCTTTAATCAGGATGAGCAGTTAAAGCAGGTGGCGGTGATTGGTCCTTCGAAACGCGGCGCCCTGCTGGAAGGAAGTAAAGAAAGAGCCAAGGAGTTTATGGCTCTGTACAATATTCCTACTGCGGCATATGAAAGCTTTACTAAAGAAAGCCTGGCTGCCGGTAAGGAATTTCTAACCACCCTTAAACCTCCGTACGTTCTAAAAGCCGATGGCCTTGCTGCCGGAAAAGGTGTTTTGATCTTAAACTCCCTGGAAGAAGCACAAAAGGAGCTGGAAAACATGTTGAGCAACAATAAATTCGGAAGCGCCGGAAATACTGTCGTGATAGAAGAATTTCTCGACGGAATTGAGTTGAGTGTTTTTGTACTTACCGATGGTGAAAATTACAAGATCCTCCCCACAGCAAAAGACTATAAAAGGATAGGAGAAGGAGATACAGGTTTGAATACAGGCGGAATGGGTGCAATTTCACCCGTACCATTTGCCGATGAGGATTTCATGGAAAAGGTGGAAGAAAGAATCGTTAAACCAACCATTAAAGGCCTTAAAACCGAGGATATCGATTACAAAGGCTTTGTCTTTATTGGACTTATCAAGGTGGGAGAGGAGCCATACGTGATCGAATACAACGTGAGGATGGGAGATCCTGAAACCGAAGTAGTGTTGCCACGAATAGAATCTGATCTTGTTGAGGTGTTTCAAAAGGTTGCTGCAGGAAACCTAAGTGAGGTAAAACTAAAGGTGAAAAAAGAGGCTGCTGCTACTTTGATGCTGGTTTCGGGCGGTTATCCTGAAGCCTATGAAAAAGGAAAGGAAATTACAGGACTTAATGAGGTCGAGGATTCAATAGTGTTCCATGCTGGAACTGCTGAAAAAGACGGAAAAGTGTTGAGCAGTGGAGGTCGTGTGCTTGCAATTACCTCCTTTGGAAAAGATTTCCCTGAGGCAATAAAAAAATCTTATCAAAATGCCGAAAAACTTCATTTTGATAAGATGTATTTTAGGAAGGATATAGGTTTTGATCTCTAATCCAGGAAGGAATGTGCGCTGGTTTCACGCTTTTCCTCGTTGCGGTCATTGAATTTCTTTAACTGTAACATCCAGTAAATAAAAGCTGCTGCTGCAATGAGCATAAAGATCCAGTTTAAAGCATTGGCCAACCACCAGCTGTCCAATTCCAAATCGGCAAGGCTGTTAAATGGTGCAAACAGGTAATCCTCAAAAATGGTCTGTATCCCTTCGAAAAAATCCTTCATAGTAGTTATATTTAACTTCACAAAAATATAAAAAACCCTAATGCTAACAAGCTTTTTTAGCAATTCCCGGCCCATTAACTTTATTATAGTGGCCGTTTATATCCTCATTTTTTACCTTTTTGCCAATCTTAGCATCCTGTTTACGTCACCTTTATGGGTGATTATTCAGGAGCTGGGAATGCTGTTAGTGCTGGTGTTAAGCGTTTTTATGCTCAATTTTATTTCGGGAAGAAATGAGTTAACGGGGCGTAATGCCTACAAGAGCATCTTGTTCGCCGGTTTTCTTTGCATGTTCCCGGCAGCCCTGCAAAACAATGATGTTATCCTGGCCAATTTGTTCCTGTTGCTTTCACTGCGGCGCATACTTTCCCTAAGGTCTCAACGGGAGACAGTAAAAAAGATCTTCGACGCTACCTTCTGGGTTGGCGTAGCTTCACTCTTTTATTTTTGGAGTATACTTTTTCTGTTTGTAGTTTTCTTTGGAGTGCTGGTATATGTGGGACATAGATTTAAGAACTGGCTTGTACCTTTCATAGCGCTACTTGCCCTGCTATCAATTGTTACCAGTGCCTCTCTCCTTATTACCGATAGCTTTTACACTCTCACAGACTGGATGCAGGAGGGTTACTTTGATTTTAAAAATTACCAGAACCCCGATCTTCTCATTCCCGCCGCATTTTTATTCGCTCTTACAGTATGGGCTTCTTTCTTCTATATGTTGATCATTCAAAAGGCCAGTGCCAATGCTAAATCTTCGTTGTTCCTTATTCTACTTTGTGCGGGAGTAGCCTTAACGGTTGCAGTTTTAGCACCCACCAAAAATGGCAGCGAATTAATGTTTTTCTTTGCCCCGCTGGCCATTGTGGTTACCAATTACTTTCAAAATATGGATGATAAGTGGTTCAAGGAAATCCTGCTCGTTACCATCGTGCTGCTTCCGGTACTGCTTCTGCTGCTGTTCTAAAGCTTCAGAAGTTTAAGAATCATCCCTTAAAAAAGCTAAAAATCGGTACCTTTGCCAAAGTTGTAAATCGATGGGTTTTCTTCAGAAGAACCTGTTAAAAATGAGTAATATGTTTTCAGATAAAGCCAATAAGATCTTTCAGGAAGTAATAGAAAAATATCACGAGATCAATACCGTGGGCCAGGAATTCCAAAATCCTTATAGTGAAAAGGAACAATTGCTGGAACACCTGTTGTTCCGTAAATGCTGGATCGATACTATACAGTGGCATTATGAGGACATTATTCGTGATCCTAATATTGATCCCGGTGCAGCTCTTAAGCTAAAAAGGCAGATTGATGCTTCCAACCAGGATCGTACAGATATGGTGGAGTATATCGACAGTTATTTCCTTGACAAATACAAGGATGTGGAGCCAAAAGAGAATGCTACCATCAATTCCGAAAGTCCTGCCTGGGCTATCGACAGACTGTCTATTTTGGCCCTTAAGATTTACCACATGAATGAAGAGGCAAACCGTGTGGATGCCGGGCAGGAGCACATGATCAAGTGTCAGGCGAAGCTCGATGTGCTTTTGGAGCAACGTGTTGATCTTTCCACCGCGATTAACCAGCTACTCGAGGATATCGCAAATGGTGATAAATATATGAAGGTGTACAGGCAAATGAAGATGTACAATGATGATGAGCTGAATCCTGTATTAAGAGGGGCTAAAAAATAACATTTTTGAATGGAGAGACCGCGCCACATTCTAGTCATACGCCTCTCGGCCATGGGAGATGTGGCGATGATGGTCCCTGTTTTAAAAGCTTTTACTGAAAAGTATCCCGGGGTTAAACTCACTTTGCTCACCCGCAGATTTTTCGCGCCGCTTTTTAAAGATCTTCCTAATGTCCAGGTTTTCGAAGCTGAAGTTAAAGGCAAACACAAAGGCATCTTCGGACTCAAAAAACTTTCTTCTGAACTTCTCGATCTAAAAATCGACGCCGTAGCCGATCTTCACAATGTGCTACGCTCAAATATTCTGAAGGTTTTCTTTAAGCTGAAGGGCCTGCCGGTTCGGCAGATAAACAAAGGGCGCAAGGAGAAGAAAGCACTCACCAAAAAGAATAACAAGATCTTTAAGCAACTGAAGTCCACTCATCAGCGCTATGCCGGCGTTTTTGAAAAGTTAGGTTATCCGCTAAACCTGGATTTAGTTGAAGTACTTCCTAAACAGGATCTTACCTCCAGGGTAAAGGAGCTCGTGGGGGAACATTCCGGAAAGTGGCTTGGAATTGCCCCTTTTGCCCAACATGCTTCCAAAGCATATCCCGGGGATCTTATGAAAGAGGTGTTACAGGAGCTTCAAAAAGGGCAGAATTTTAAGATATTTTTATTTGGCGGTGGAGCAGTGGAAACCGGGAAACTGGCAGCCTGGGAAAAGGAATTTACCAATACAGTTTCTGTAGCCGGAAAATTATCTTTTGAGGAAGAACTTGCCTTGATCTCGAACCTTGATCTTATGCTGTCTATGGACAGTGGTAACGGGCATCTTGCAGCCAATTTTGGAGTGCCGGTGATCACTCTTTGGGGCCTCACGCACCCCTACACCGGATTCGCACCTTTTCGCCAACCAGAATCAAATTTCCTGCTGCCCGATCTTCAGAAATATCCGGCTATTCCCACTTCTATTTATGGAAAAGACATTCCGCAGGGTTATGAAGATGTGATGAGGAGCATTCCACCGCAGAGGGTGGTTCAAAGAATAAAAAGAGTTCTGGAGCAGAATTGAGATGTTTAATCCAAGCACCAAATTCCAATAATATAAAATTAAAAGAGGCTTCAAAAATGACATTTTTAAAACCTCTTATTGCAAAGATTTAAGATCCCACGTCTCAAATCTCATATCTAATATCTCACTACTCATTACTAAACATCGTCATAATCCACCTTGAGACTATCTGAAGTTGGATGCGCCTGGCAGGTTAGGATAAGTCCTTCTTCGATCTCGCTGTCTACAAGAATAGAATTCTTCTCCATTTCGGCAGTTCCTTCGGTGATGCGTGCTACACAGCTACTGCAAATTCCGCCCTGGCAGGAGTAGGGAACATCGATGTCATTATCAAGAGCCATTTGTAAAACGGTCTTATTCTTTGGCATACTTAAGGTCACCACTTCATCATCAACTTTGATTGTCAGTCGGGTTTCTCCCTCAAGATTAGATTTTACTTCACCTTCTACTTCGGTATTAAAAAGTTCGAAAATAACCTGCTCTTTTTTGATGTTATTCTTCAGGAGAACTTCAGAAACTTTATTGATCATATCTTCCGGGCCACAAAGGTAAAAGCGGGTAAAAGTAGTATCCTTGAACCTGTTTTTCAGCACATAATTTACAGTGCTTTCATCAATCCTTCCGTAGTGACAGTTTTCCTCATTACAACGGCTGTAGACAAATTCAATAAATAACCTGTCGGGATGCTCTGCCTGTAATTTAAGGAGTTCCTTGAAAAATATAGTTTCATCTGGAGTGCGGTTTCCATAGACAAGAACGAAGCGGCTATGCTTTTCTTCCTTCAGCACGGTCTTGAGGATAGAAAGCACGGGAGTGATCCCGCTACCGGCCGCAAAGGCAGCATAGGTGTGGGGGTGACCATCCTGCACCGGTTCAAAGATAAATTTTCCTTCGGGAGGATGCACCTCGAGTACATCGCCCGCTTTTAATTTATTATTGGCTACAACCGAGAAAGTTCCGCCCTTGACCTCCTTGACAGTGACCTTAAAAGTTTCATCTGCCGGAGGGGTACAAAGGGAGTAGGCGCGGCGCACTTCCTTACCTTCTATAGTTGTTCTTAATGTAACGTATTGTCCTGCTTTAAAAGAGAATTCACTCTTTAATTCCTGAGGTATTTCAAATTCGAGACTTACTGCCTCTTCTGTTTCCCTGATTACATTTTTAATCTTTAGCGGAAAGAATTTGCTCATTTTTTGGGTGTTTACCCGCAAAAATACAAAGTAACAACGGCAATTTTTATAACAATTATTTAAAATAATACCTATGACTCAAAGGTATATTTTTTATATTTGAGAATATTTCAATGTAAATGTCTAATTCTAACCTGTTTAAAGGGAGTTTATCCACGATAGTCCTTAAACTATTGAAGGAGGAAGGGCGCATGTACGGCTATGAAATCACTCAGAAAGTTAAGGATGCCACGAAAGGAAAATTCAAAATAACCGAAGGTGCATTATATCCAACGCTCCACAAGCTGGAGGCCGACGGGATCCTGGAAGTAGAGGTGGAAAAGGTGGACAATCGACTAAGAAAATACTACAGACTTACCGAAAAAGGAACTACAGAAACTGCTAAGAAAATCTCTGAACTTGAAGAATATATAAAGACGCTTCAGGAAGTCATTTTCTTAAAACCTAAAATTGGCTAAGATGAAAAATTTGACTCCTGAACAGATTAAGTTTATCGATACCTATTTAAAAAATTCCGGGGTGGAATTTCTTGATGTTCGTGTAGAAATGATTGATCATGTAGCCAGTGCAATTGAAGAAAATCTTGAGGAGGACAGGGCCCGTAACTTCTATGAGGTCTTTAAAGCCTATATGATCAAAAATAAGAAGAGTCTTCTAAAAAGTGCCAACAGCGTAAAATGGTCTGTAGATCGTAAGGTACTTTTAAGTATAAGAAAGGAACTTTACTCAATTCCTGTACTGCTTATTGGTGGTGGAATTATGACCACTCTGGTTACTATAGACATTGCTCAACTTGAAAAAAATCTTTGGTTCCAGATAAGTTGTGCAGCAGGAATCTTTACTGCTTATTTAATACCGGTAGTTCTGTACATCAAACAAAAAATATCCTTTCTTAACAGGTTATCTATGTATTCGTATTTGATCAATTACCTGTTCTTTCTATTATTAAGTAATGTAGAAATACCTGCTGATTGGTTAGAGGTTATCTATGGTCTTTTAATGTGGGCAAATCTGGTAATTTTATTGACTGCTTTTAAAATGTCTGCTTATTACAAAAAACAGTTCGCCCGATTATGAAAAAAGTTTCTAATAATGAGGTAGAAAGATTGTACAGGTTTACCCGGGAGCATTTTGTGGTGTACTACGATGTTCAAACAGAACTGGTAGACCATCTTGCAAATGGGATCGAAAATCAGTGGCAGGATGATCCCGGAATTTCCTTTGAGCAGGCTCTGCAAAAGGAGTTCAAAAAGTTTGGAGTTTATGGATTTTCAGATGTTGTGGAGAAACGGGAGCGGGCAATGGAAAAGAGATATTTCAAGCTTATTTTGAAGGAGATCATAACAGTTCTCACACGTCCCAAAGTATCTGTTGGCCTGCTATTGATCTTTTTGCTATCCAATTTTTTTCTGAGCCTTAATAACGGGAAAGATGCATACCTGATCTTCCTTTTCATTGTTTTTTGTATCGTCCTAATTATTGCCGGGCGAAGAGCGGTCATTAGGAGAAAAGCCAAAGAGGGCAAGAAGGTTTTTCTATTTGAAACTATGATTGAAAATGCCGGAGGATATTTTTCCCTTGTCTGGATCCCGTTTCAGTTTTTAAATTTTATGGATGCCTCGGAAGGTGGCTTTATAAATTGGATGATGTCATTCCTCATCGCATTTTATGCGCTCACCAGTTATGTCTGCTTCTATCGCCTTCCAAAAAACAAAGAGGATATCCTGAAAAAAGTTTATCCCGAAATGAAATATTTCTAAGGGATTTGTAACAAAACCAATATTTTCCCACTAATACTGCTAAAGTCATTACCGCATGTTTAAACATTTCATTTCTCTACAGTGGAAAGCCTTTTTCCGGTCGGCCTCTTTTGGCAAGAGCCTTGGGTTGAAGATTTTTATGGCTTTTATTGCCATTTATTTTGCTTTGGTCTTCTTAATTCTTGGAATTGGTCTTTACCCCTTACTAAAGGAGGCATTTCCGGAAGAGGAGCCGTTACAGATCGTGAACCGGTTTTTGCTGGTCTATCTTGCTCTGGAATTGATGATGCGATCCGCGTTACAATCCCTTCCGGTCATGACGGTCAAGCCACTATTGGCGCTACCTGTTTCTAAAGGAAAAGTGGTGAATTACGTGCTGTTGAGGTCACTATTTTCCTTTTTCAACTTTTTACCACTCTTGCTCTTTGTGCCTTTTGCGGTTTTCACATGGCATAAAACCGGGCTGCCGGTGCTTTCCATAATTGGATGGATTGTTGCTGTTATCGGGCTGATTTTAAGTATCAACTACATTAACTTTTTACTGAAAAAGAAGTTTGCAGATGATATAAAGGCCATACTACCTTATATGGTAATTGCGCTTATTTTTTATGGGCTGGAAAGATTTGAAATCTTTAGTATTACCGAATTTTTTGGCGCCGGATTAAATTACGTCCTCGAAATGCCTTTTTTGGCACTTCTGCCTTTACTTCTTGCTTTCGCCCTCTTCAAGTGGAATCAAGCCATGTTAAAGAGCAGGTTCTATTTGGATGAATCTCTCAAAGGAAAAGTTACCGAAGCTAAATCCCAGGATTTTGAATGGCTGCGAAGATTTGGAGGGATCGCACCCTTTCTTCAGCTCGATCTTAAATTAATATGGCGTAACAAGCGTCCAAAGACCCTTATTTTTCTTTCCCTTTTTTTTATGGCCTATGGGTTTATATTTTATACCAATGATACTTATCAGGAAATGCCTGCAGTTTTGGTTTTTGTAGGAATCTTTATGACCGGCATCTTTATGATTAATTTCGGGCAGTTCATTCCTGCCTGGGATTCATCGTACTACTCGATGATGATGGCGCAGAATATTCCGTTGAAGCAGTACCTTAATTCCAAGGCAGCTTTGGTCACATTTAGCATAGTTATTATCACTATCCTTACTACGCCTTATGTATATTTTGGTTACGATATTCTGCTGATCAACATTGTGTGTGCCTTATACAATATAGGGATCAATGTGCCGGTACTTTTATTTTCCGGTTCATTTAACAGAAAACGGATTGATCTGGAAAAAAGCCCTTTTATGAACTATCAGGGCACAGGAGCAGCACAATGGCTGGTGGGGCTTCCCCTTTTGATCATTCCAATTTTGATCTTCTGGCTGCTCAACAAGTTTTTTTCCTTTGAAGTTGCGGTGACTACCCTAGCTGCTTTAGGCTTTCTCGGAATAATTTTTAGAAACCAGATCTTTAACGCAATAGTCCAGTCCTATAAAAAAAATAAATATGCCATGATCAATGGCTTTAAACAAACAGGAGAATAAGATGATTACAGTTACTAACCTTTCGAAAGTTTATAATGGTACCTCTGTACTAAATATTGAACATCTTGAAATACCCCGCGGTCAGAGTTTTGGTCTTGTGGGAAATAATGGTGCAGGAAAAACGACATTTTTCAGCCTTCTGCTGGACCTCATTCAACCTAGTACTGGCAATGTTTTCAATAATGAAATTACGGTAAGTCAAAGCGAAAACTGGAAACCTTTTACTTCTTCATTTATTGATGAAAGTTTTCTAATTGGATACCTAACCCCCGAAGAATACTTCAATTTTGTAGGAGAACTTCGAAACCGAAACAAGGCCGATGTTTCTACTTTCCTTCAGAATTTTGATGAGTTCTTTAACGGGGAAGTCCTTGGGAGAAAAAAGTATCTGCGGGACCTTTCAAAAGGAAACCAGAAGAAGGTAGGTATAGTAGCTGCATTGATAGGTGATCCTGAAGTCGTGATCCTTGATGAGCCGTTTGCCAATCTTGATCCCAGCACACAAATTAGGCTCAAAGCTTTGATTAAGGAGCTTACTTCAAATTCAGAAATGACTATTTTGATCTCCAGTCATGACCTTATTCATGTAACTGAAGTCTGCGAAAGAATTGTGGTGCTTGATAAAGGACATGTAGTGAATGATATAAAAACTTCTGAAGCTACACTTAAAGAACTGGAGCAGTATTTTGCAGGGGGATACGCTAAAGAGGTAGGCTAAATGATAATAAGGATCTGGCACGGCTATACAACACCTGAAAATGCAGAGGCATACGAGCAGTTGCTGAAATCCAAAATATTTAAAGATATTGAGGCAAAAACGGGTGAGGGGTTCGAAAGCGTGGAGCTCCTAAAAAGGCACCTTAATGAAGGCGAGGTTGAATTTACTACTATGATGAGGTTCAAAGATCTCGATACCATAAGGAAATTTACTGGAGAGGATCATGAAACAGCATATGTACCCGAAGAGGCAAGGAAACTTCTGGTTCGTTTCAACCAAAAAGTGGCACATTTAGAGCTCCGTTATGTCGCCAAAAAATAGTATATTCCTTTAACGTTTTATGGCTTACTGAAAATTTTCGGGTCCTACTATTCTAAATATTTCCACAGCTGTCTCGAGCTAAAGTTGGTGAAGTAAAACAGTCCGGACCGATTTGCAAAGTCTGATTGAAATAAAAATAAGTCTACCTGTCTTGGATGATTAAATCGTTTTTTTAACTGCCATGAATCACCGCCATCACTCGACTTATAAACAGTAGTGTAGGGAAGCTTATCATTTGTCGAAGTGTGAAGGAAAAGGAGAATACTCTGTGCATCCAGTACCTTTATTTGTGCGTTGTAGAAATAACCGTCCGTATAGGGAATGGGAGTGGCAGATTCACTCCAGGTTAGACCTGAGTCTATAGTTTTATATAATTTTTTATTCCTTGGGAGCAAGAAATACCCGGTGCTGCTTTTGAATTGTGGACCTACAGGTTCTGAAAGAAGTCTTTCAGAGATGTTAAACGTGAAATTCTTTGGGTTCATACTTATAAACGCATATTCGTAGTCTGATGAAGAAGCCCCCGGATTCAAAATTACTTTTCCATGAATGTTACCTTGAGAAGTAAGCTTGAGATCAAAAATATTTCTTTCCTGCTTAGGATATGCCTCCAACCCTTCAAAAAGCTCCACGGCTTTTTTTAATTCATTGTTTTGTTTTATAAATATTCCATTTTGGGTGAAAATGAAGATTTGTTTTTCAGGAGTAATTAAAATATTATCAGGGTTCATAGAAAGGTAATCCAGGTCGCGGGTATTAAAACTGTTAAGAAAACTGTAGGAAGGGCTGGAGGAAGATTTGTAGTATATTTCATACAATTTAAAATCAGTACTCTTTGCATACCAGGAATCAGCATTCTCTAGAACGTTAAAAAATTGTACATTACTGCTTATCTTCTGAGTTTCATAAAAACCATTTTTAAACAGATGGAGGTTTCTTGTAGGAAGATCTACTCTAGTTGTCCCAAGTGCTTCCTCATCATTAAGCACCTTCAGACCCATAATTTCTTGTAAGTCAAAGGGGTAATCTTCAAATAAAGGAATGAAGCCTATTAACCGAAGAGGAATTTCCTGTGTGCCTATCTGCATAACATAGGATTCCGCATATAACTGTGGAAGGACAAATTGAATTTCGGTATCGCTGTGAAAGGTAAAAAACTTATGATGTAAAAGTTCACCTGGTTTATTATATATAGTAGCGCCGGAAACATTATATTCAGTGCTAAAGATGCGCACTGTCTCAACCTGTAGAAGATTAGTACCCGTAATTGTTATAAGGTCACCAATTTCTGCCGTGTAGGATTGGGTAATAAGTGATGGAACATTCTTTTCGTCGGGAGAACAGGAAACAATTAAGGAACAGAACAGAATAAAGAAATATTTTTTCATGTGAGAAAAATTTACAACGTGTAATATTAGGATTTAATCTTTATTTAACAAAAAATTAAGACTGAAATATACTTTAATGTAACCGTTGTTCTCTTCATCTGTAGGCTTACAGAAAAATGACTATTTTTACCCACTCACAAAAATATTTAGGGCACATTTAAGTTATTGCTAATAAGAAGGATCTGTTGATTTGAAACTATCTATAAAGGTTATTGCCATTTTGTTCCTGTTGATCTCTATCACAGGTTGCTCGAGGAAAAAGAACACCTTTCTCAACCGCAACTGGCATGCCGTTACAGCCGAATATAACACACTCTACAACGGGAATTTAGCTCTTGATCTGGGAATTGAAGCTCTTAATGAAAGCTACCTTGACAATTATTGGGGAATACTTCCGGTGGAACGTATGGCGATCAAAGAAGAGGTATTGGCTCCCGGTGAAAACATCAACCCTAATTTTCTTGTAGCCGAAGAAAAAGCGGTAAAGGCAATTCAGCGGCACTCCATGTTGATTGAAGGATCCGAAACGAATCCGCAGATTGATGAGGCGTATTTGTTGTTAGGAAAGGCGAGATATTATGATCAGCGTTTTGTTCCTGCCCTGGAAGCTTTTAATTACATCCTTCATAAGTATCCGCTAAGCAATACCATTAACGAGGCCAGGATATGGAGGGAAAAGACCAATATGCGTCTAGAATTTGACCAACTGGCTATCAAAAATCTGAAAAAGATCCTGGAAAGTGAGCGACTGGACGAGGATGACAGGGCAGAGGCTTCGGCCATACTCGCACAGGCTTACCTGAATATTAATGCTCCCGATACTGCTGTGGCACACATCAAACGTGCGGCCGAATTAACAGATGAAAAAAATAAAGAAGGCCGTTACTGGTATATCACCGGCCAACTTTATGATGTTTTGGGAAAACCGGATAGTGCTTCTTATGCTTTTGACCGGGTGATCGATCTTAATAGAAAGATCCCACGCATTTACCTGGTGAATGCAATGATAAGGCAAATAGAATATTTGAATGTCACCGCAAAAGAGAAGGCTCTTGTTCTCGAGCAGCTAAATGCTCTTGCAGAAGACAGGGAAAACAGGCCGTACCTTGATAAAATATATTTTCAGCTTGCTGAGTTCCATTATCAACAGGATTCCTCAGAACTCGCTATAGTTTACTACAATCGTTCACTTCGAACACCTTCCAATAATACTTACCTGCAGTCCCTGGATTATCAAACTCTGGGAAATATCAATTTTGATGCTGCCCGTTACGAAGTAGCCGGGGCATACTTTGACAGCACTCTTTCGAAATTGTCTGAAAATTTACGGGAATACAGGCTCATAAAGAGAAAGCGGGATAATCTGGATGATGTCATCTACTACGAAAAAATGGCCCAAAAAGCCGATAGTATTCTCTACCTCGCGTCTTTGTCTGAAGAGGGGCAACAGGAATTTTTTAATGACTACACTACAAAACTGAGGGAGCAGGCAAAAAGCGAAGCCGAACGTCCTGCACAACAGCAGGAAGCGCAGAATTTCTTTGAAAATAAACGTCCTGCCATGCCCGGGATACCAAATCCCGGTTCCTCTTTCTATTTCTATAATCCCACGGCTGTGGCGTATGGAAAGCAGGAGTTTTTCAGGTTGTGGGGTGACAGGGAACTTGCCGATAACTGGCGTACACGCCGCATTAGTGGAGGCGGCGAAGACCTGGTAACCGAAGGAGTGAATGAACTTATTGATAACGATCCAAAATTTGATCCTCAGTCATATATAAAAACTATTCCTACTGATGTAGCTGTGCTGGACAGTATAAAAGGGGATCTTAACTTTGCGAGTTATCAACTTGGATTGATCTACAGGGAGAAGTTTAATGAAAACGAACTGGCGGCTGAAAGGTTGGAATTTGTAATAGGGAATAAGCCCGAAGAGAGATTATTGCTGCCTGCGAAATACAATCTTTATAAAATTTATTCAGACCTTGGAATGACTGCCCGGGCACAATCTCTCAAAAATGACATTTTAGTGACCTATCCCGATTCCCGATATGCTGCTATTCTTTCAAACCCCGAGAGCTTATTAAGGGATGAGAATAATCCAACGGCTATCTATGAACAGTTGTATAGCAGTTATGAAAATCAGGAATATGAAAATGTTATTGCAGAGGTAGATCAATTAACCGGTCAATTTGCAGGAGATGAGATAGTGCCAAAACTGGAGCTTTTAAAAGCCATGGCAGAAGGAAGGTTATTCGGGTTTGAAGACTATAAAGCGAGCCTTAATTATGTTGCGCTTAATTACCCGCAATCTATTGAAGGTAAAAAAGCCCAGGAAATTATTAATCAGGCTTTACCTGCTATGTCGGGATCTAAATTTGTTCCGGATACTTCCGGCACTTCCTTTAAGTTGATTTTTCCTTTTGAAAAAGAAGAAAAGGAGGAAGCCATGGAGTTACAGGAGACACTTTTGAGTGCCATAGAGGAATTCGGTTATTCTTGGAAAGTTTCGCGGGATGTTTACAATAAGGCGCGGGATTTTGTAGTAGTTCATGGTTTTAATTCCGAAGCAGAGGTAAATACTTTTGCTCAAAGATTGACCGGGGACGATAAATATCCGATTGATAAAAAATCTTTTTATATTTCCACCCCAAACTACAGGATCGTGCAGATTCATAAAAACATTGAAACCTACTTAGATTCATTAAACACCCCCACGCAGTAATGTTTAAACAGGACAAGGCAAAATCAACAACAGAGAACAGCAAAGAACAAAATAAAATATCCCCCGGCACAAAGATCAAAGGAAACATTGAAGCCAAAGGTGGCTTTAGGATAGACGGTTGTGTAGAAGGAACCGTAAAAACCCCCGGAAAGGTGGTTATAGGAAAAGATGGATATGTGAAGGGAGAACTGGAATGCGAAAATGCCGACATCGAAGGGAAATTTTCCGGAAATCTTAAGATACAGGGAACATTGAGTCTTCGAAGTACAGCAGTAATTGAAGGGGAAGCCGTAGTTTCTAAATTGGCGGTAGAGCCTGGAGCAACTTTTAACGCCACCTGCACAATGCGGGGCGGGGTGAAAGCAATTCGCAATGAAAGAGGAGAAAAACAAAGACAAGAACAGTCAGCTTAAGAACTGGGCTGTATTTACCGGGATTGCTTTTCAAATGGGCGCCACGATCTTCATTTGCGCCTGGATTGGAAAAAAACTGGATGAAAGATATCCAATGGAAAAGAACTGGTTTACAATTGGTTTTGTTCTTTTTGGTTTAGTCGCTTCAGTCTACGTTGTTCTAAAACAACTCAAACGCTACAATAATTGAATCCAGTAATTTTTAAAGACCTGTTGAGGTTTACTTTTTTGCTTTTTCTGGTGGCCGGGATAAGTTATGGACTCCATTATGGATTTTTAACTTA
Organism: Salinimicrobium sediminilitoris; assembly: GCF_020866905.1. Lineage (GTDB taxonomy): Bacteria > Bacteroidota > Bacteroidia > Flavobacteriales > Flavobacteriaceae > Salinimicrobium > Salinimicrobium sediminilitoris. The sequence goes on from NZ_JAIVCC010000005.1 coordinate 344,733, forward strand.
TTTTCAGAATGACCGCCCCATGGACCTGGTGAACTTTGCCTATAAATTCAATGTGGGCATTACGCTGCTGTTCACCTCCACTATTATTTTGGCCAGTGAACATCTTAAAGAACAGTTAGGATTTATCTTTTTAATTAGCGGGATGGTAAAACTGGGTATCTTCTTTTACCTCATAAAAACATCAGACTTTGTTTTGGACAAATCTGTCTTTTTGCATTTTTTTGTTCCTTACGCACTGTGCATCGTGGTGGAAATTGTCTTCATTGCTAAAATTCTTAATCGCACTAACTTCTCGAATGACAAGTAATTACGCTTCTTTCGCCGGAAAAAAACTAATAGTGTACATAGGCTGCTTTTTTTTATATAATTATGTACATTTGCAGCCGAATTAAAGGACTGTAATTTACCTGAAAATGCAAAAGGAAAACGTTGCGAAGTTTTTATTAGCCTGTCTTTTAATGTTTGTGAGTTTCAATTCACAGGCATTTGGTGTTAAAGAACCTCAGGAAGGAGAGGATGCAAAAGTTAACACCGAGGAAGAAATCGAGGCATACATTGATCATCACCTTGCCGACTCTTATTACGTAAATTTCTTTTCGGATGCGGAGACTGGAGCTCACTACGGCTTTCCACTGCCGGTTATCCTTTGGGATGACGGATTAAAAGTTTTTTCATCTGGTAAATTCCACCATGGTGAAGATATCGTTGAGGTGGACGGGCAGCATTACCGTTTGTACCACTCTCATATATATAAAACTAATGCCGAGGGAACCATTAATTATGATGAAGATGGTTTTCCCGCAAATGAAAGACCATGGGATTTTTCAATCACCAAGAATGTGCTTACAATGATGCTTGTGAGTCTTTTAATGCTCATTCTTTTCACAAGTCTGGCGAATACATATAAGAAGAGAGCAATCCCAAAGAAATTTGGACGTGTTCTTGAACCACTTGTTCTTTACGTGCGTGATGAAATTGCCAAGCCAAACATTGGGAAGAACTATAGAAAATATACCGGATTCCTATTAACAGTTTTCTTTTTTATTTGGATCCTTAACCTTTTAGGTATGACACCACTTGGTGTGAACGTGACAGGAAATATTGCGGTAACCTTCGCATTGGCCCTGGTAACTTTTATTATTGTTCAGTTCAGCGGAAATAAAGATTACTGGAAACACATTTTCTGGATGCCGGGAGTGCCTGTGCCTATGAAGATCATTCTGGCTCCTATTGAAGTGCTTGGAATGTTTACAAAGCCATTTGCACTTATGATACGTCTCTTCGCTAACATTACAGCGGGACACGTTATTATAATGACACTGCTTGGTTTTATTGTGATATTTCAAAATTGGATCGCAGGACCTGCGTTCTTTGGATTTACAATTTTTATTTCAATTATTGAATTACTGGTAGCTTTTCTACAGGCATATATCTTCACCCTGCTTAGTGCCCTTTACATAGGAATGGCGGTTGAGGAGCATGATCATGATCATCCTGCCGATAATGAAGATATTCCCGTATTATAGTATAAACGTTTTTAAGAGTAAGTTTAATTTTTAATAAGTAAGTATGGAAGCCTTAAATTTAGATTTGATTGGAGCTGGTTTAATTATTATTGGAGCCGGTTTTGGTCTTGGTAAGATTGGTAGCGCTGCAATGGAAGGAATTGCACGTCAGCCAGAAGCTGCCGGTAAAATCCAAACTGCAATGATTATCATCGCTGCACTTTTGGAAGGTGTTGCTTTTGCTGCTCTTTTCGCAGTATAATCAATCAGAAAGAACTTCAAGCTTTGCAGCGGTTGGCTGCAAGGCTTGATTTATTAAAAATTAAACATTAGAAGAAATAAATAGAATATGGAAAAGTTAGTCAACGATTTTTCTTTTGGATTGTTTTTCTGGCAGATCATTATCCTGGTCGTGCTTATCGCGTTACTTCGCAAATTTGCATGGAAACCCATTTTAGATGCCCTGAATTCAAGGGAACAGGGAATTCAGGATGCACTTGATTCGGCTGAAAAAGCTCGTAAAGAGATGCAAAACCTGCAGGCAGACAATGAGAAATTGTTACAGGAAGCGCGTTTGGAGCGTGACAACATGATCAAGGAAGCCAGACAGATCAAGGATAAAATGATTTCTGAAGCAAAAGAAGATGCACAGAAAGAAGGAGAGAAAATGATCCAGCAGGCAAAAGCTACTATTCAAACTGAAAAGAATGCCGCTCTTGCCGATATTAAAAATCAGGTAGCTACTTTGTCTGTACAAATAGCCGAGAAAGTGGTAAGAGAAGAGCTTTCAACCAAAGCGAAGCAGGAAAGACTGGTTGAAGATATGCTTGATGATGTTACCTTAAATTAATAAGATGCAGGGAAGCAGAGCAGCCGCAAGATATGCCAAAGCCCTTTTGAGCCTGGCAAAAGATAAGAACGTCGCTAAGGAGGTTAATGATGATATGACCACCATTAGTGAAACCATTGCAAATAGCAGTGATCTCAGGAATTTTCTCAAGAATCCTGTGATTAAAAATAACATGAAGAAAAGTGCCCTTTTAGAGATCTTTAGATCTGTGAATGGAGTTACTTCAGGATTGTTCGCAATTTTGATCGAGAATAACCGTCTTGATATTCTTCCACTGGTAGCAAAGAATTACAATCGTCTTTTTAATGAGATGAACGGGGTTCAGGTAGCCAGGGTAACAACGGCTATTCCTCTTACTCCTGCGTTGGAAGCTAAGATTCAGCAAAAAGTTAAGGAGTTGACAGGGAATGAGGCTAAAATCGAAAATATTATCGATGAGAGTATCATTGGGGGATTCATTTTAAGAGTTGGGGACATCCAGTATAATGGAAGTGTAAGCGCCCAGCTCACCAATTTGAAAAGAGAATTACTGAACAATACATACGTTACAAAAATTTAATGAAAACCGTTGCGCCATGGCGCAGCATTTTATTCTAAATAATTATGGCAGAAATTAATCCGGCTGAAGTATCAGCGATTTTAAAGAAACAGCTTTCCGGGTTTGAGGCTAAGGCTTCACTTGACGAAGTAGGTACTGTACTCAATATTGGGGATGGTATCGCTAACGTTTACGGACTGGCGAATGCGCAATACGGCGAGTTGGTGGAGTTTGAGGGTGGACTTGAAGGAATCGTACTTAACCTTGAAGAAGATAATGTTGGGGTTGTACTTTTAGGCCCTTACAAGCAGGTAAAAGAGGGAGCTACTGTTAAAAGGACCCAGAGAATTGCTTCTATCAATGTAGGTGAAGGAATCGTAGGACGTGTTGTTGATACTCTTGGAGCGCCAATTGATGGAAAAGGTCCTATTGAAGGAGAAACTTTCCAGATGCCACTTGAGCGTAAAGCACCGGGTGTAATTTACCGCCAACCTGTAACCGAGCCTCTTCAAACGGGGATTAAGTCTATCGATGCCATGGTTCCAATTGGACGTGGACAGAGAGAGCTTGTTATTGGTGACCGTCAAACCGGTAAGACTGCCGTGGTTATTGATACCATCCTTAACCAGAAAGAATTTTATGATGCAGGGGAACCTGTTTATTGTATATATGTAGCTATCGGGCAAAAAGCCTCTACAGTTGCTGGTATTGCTAAGACTCTTGAGGACAAGGGAGCTCTTGCCTATACTACTATTGTTGCTGCAAACGCATCTGACCCTGCTCCAATGCAGGTTTATGCACCATTTGCAGGCGCTGCGATAGGTGAGTACTTTAGAGATACTGGTCGTCCTGCATTGATCGTTTATGATGATCTTTCAAAACAGGCTGTTGCTTACCGTGAGGTATCTTTGCTTCTAAGACGTCCACCGGGACGTGAAGCATATCCTGGAGACGTTTTCTTCCTTCACTCAAGACTTCTTGAGCGTGCTGCAAAAATCATTAATGATGATGACATTGCTGCAAGTATGAACGATCTTCCAGACGTTCTTAAAGATAAAGTTAAAGGGGGAGGATCGCTTACAGCACTTCCGCTTATTGAAACTCAGGCGGGTGACGTTTCGGCTTATATCCCAACAAACGTGATCTCGATCACCGATGGTCAGATATTCCTTACTTCTGACTTATTTAACTCTGGTGTGCGTCCTGCAATTAACGTAGGTATCTCGGTATCGCGTGTTGGTGGTGCAGCTCAGATTAAATCCATGAAGAAAGTTGCGGGTACATTAAAACTTGACCAGGCGCAGTATCGTGAACTTGAAGCTTTTGCCAAGTTTGGATCAGATCTTGACCCTGCAACCCTCAACATCATTGAAAAAGGTAAGCGTAACGTGGAGATCCTTAAGCAGGCAGAGAACAACCCTTACCCTGTGGAGAACCAAATCGCCATCATCTATGCAGGTGCAAAGAACCTTTTAAGAAATGTTCCAGTAGACAGGATTAGAGAGTTTGAAAAAGAATACCTGGAATATCTTGATGCCAAGCACAGAGATGTACTTGATCAATTGAAAGCCGGTAAGCTTACAGATGAGATCACAGATACGCTTACACAGGTAGTAAAAGAGCTTTCAGCTAAATATAAAAAGTAGTATTGAGTATGGAGAAATGAGTTTTGAGAAATTCATTTCCTGTTTTCAAATTTGAATTAAAGTATTGAGATATTTAGATCTCACATCTAATATCTCAATACTCAATACTTAACAATAATGGCCAATTTAAAAGAATTACGAAGCAGGATCACCTCGGTTTCTTCAACCATGCAGATCACCAGTGCCATGAAAATGGTATCGGCTGCAAAGTTGAGCAAAGCTCAGGATGCCATTACTGCAATGAGACCTTATTCTGAAAAGCTTTCTGAATTACTACAGTCGCTTAGCGCCACTCTTGACAGTGAACAAAGCAGCAAGTATTCTGAACAGCGGGAGGTGAATAATGTCCTTATAGTATCAATTTCTTCCAATCGTGGATTGGCAGGTGCGTTTAACTCGAACATAGTTAAGGCATCGAAGTATGTTGTGAATCGTGATTACGAAAACAAAAATGTTGAATTCTTTACCATTGGTAAGAAGGCGAACGACATTCTAAAGAAGACTCACAAGATCTTTCGCAATGAAACTGAAATCTATGATGATCTTAGTTTTGAAAATGCAGAAGCTGTTGCGCAGAACCTTATGGAATTGTTTGTTGAGGGTAAATACGACAAAATAATTCTCGTTTACAATCAATTTGTAAATGCGGCTACTCAGAAAGTTCAGGTAGAACAGTTTTTGCCCATTGTGCCGGTTGAAAAAGATGAGAATGTTACTTTAGACTATATATTCGAACCTTCAAAAGAAGAGATCGTACTGGAATTAATTCCTAAATCTCTAAAAATGCAGGTTTATAAAGCGCTAAGAGACTCTTTCGCTTCTGAACACGGTGCGCGTATGACTGCCATGCATAAAGCTACAGATAACGCTACCGAACTTAGGGATTCCCTTAAACTATCCTACAATAAAGCACGACAGGCTTCCATTACCAATGAGATCCTTGAGATCGTAGGTGGAGCTGAAGCTTTAAATAAATAGAATAATTATACAGCTGAATTTCAGCTTTTTACAACTCCATGTCGACAGGCATGGAGTTTTTTGTTTTTAATTGGTACTAAAATTGAAGTACTATTGCCTGAACAGTAAACAATTCGCACCATGAAACCTTTTTACCTTTCCTTTTCAGCCCTTTTAGTCATCTTCAGCTTTAGCAATTGTGCCAACGGGAAACACCTTCAGGAAGAGCCGCCTAAGGATGTTGAACAGGCTTACTACACTACCTGGACAGGAGGTGTAAAAGCGGCAGGATCCGGGTTTAATCTGTTTATTCCTGTATCTGCAGATGCAGAGATCAAGATGGATACGGTTTACTTCCGCGGAAGGAAAGGGATACTTCAAAAAGAGGAAAATACACCCAATCTTTATGTCGCACGGTTTAAAGATCCGGGTGAAAAAAAGGATCTGGTAATGCACAGGGATCCAAAAATGGAATATGGAAATGAAATTCCTGTAAGGATTGAAAAAATTCCCTTTGAACTTGCCGAAGGGGAAGCTGTAGTGCGATATACCAGGAATGGAAAAGAGAAATACTTCAGGATAAAAGATATTGAGAAAATGGATTCGGAAGAAGTGCGGCTAAAAAACCCTAAAAACATTCGGCATTAATAGTACATTTGTGAGGAATTCACAAGCAGGAACTATTGGCGCTTTTTCAGAAGCTATTTAAACAAACCTTTATTTACGGTGTTGCCACAGTGGTGCCAAGGATGTTGTCCTTCCTGTTGCTGCCGCTCTACTCCGCCTATCTGCCGCCCGAAGGGTTTGGGGAAGTTGCTATAGTTTTTTCATGGATGGCGGTTTTTAACGTACTGCTGGCCTATGGGATGGAAACCTCATTTTTCCGCTTTTTTCATCAGGAGAATTTCAGGAAGGAGGTAACCGCAACTTCTGCTGTTTCATTAATAGGTTCCACCATTATTTTTCTTGTCTTAGGCTTGACTTTTATGGATGACATTGCGTCTGCAACATCCATAGCATCACATTACGTGTTATACGTTATCCTAATTCTTGTTTTTGATGCGCTTGCAACCATTCCATTTGCCTGGTTGCGCGCAAAAGAAAAGCCCATGGTCTTCGCTGCCATCAAGATTGGGAATGTCGCAGTTAACCTTGGTCTTAATATATTTTTCATTGTTTATCTTCCGGAATTGGCATCCAAAAATGCTCTTTTTGAGAGCTTATACATACCAAATTTTGAGATTGCCTATATTCTCATAGCTAATCTGGTTGCCAGCGGTCTTACGCTCCTTGTGATGCTGCCATTCTACATTAAGCTTCCTTACACCTTTGACCGGGAACTCTGGAAAAGGATGTTGGTTTATGGTACACCAATCCTAATTGCCGGAATTGGTTTTGTAATAAATGAAGTATTTGATAAGATCCTGTTAGGTTGGCTCCTGCCGCAGGATATTGCAAAATCTGAAGTTGGGGCCTATGCGGCCTGTTATCGTCTGGCGCTGTTTATGACATTATTTGCCACAGCTTTCAGGCTTGGGATCGAACCTTTTTTCTTCAGTCACGCTAAGGAGAAGAATGCCACTGCTACCTATGCAATGATCACGAAATATTTTGTCATCTTTGGTGCCCTTATCCTGGTTCTTGTTACTATTTTTTCCGATTTGCTTAAGCTGCTGCTCATTCGGGACTCTTCTTATTGGGAGGCCATGGTGGTGGTGCCAATGATCCTGATAGCAAATTTTTTCCTGGGCATTTATCATAATCTTTCAGTCTGGTATAAGGTAAGTGACCGCACAAAATTCGCCGGTTACATCTCTCTTTTTGGAGCCGCAGTCACCTTAATACTTAACTTCTGGCTTATCCCTTATTACAGCTATGTGGGCTCGGCTATTGCGACAATGGCCGCTTATGGCAGTATGATGTTGCTTTCCTATTACTTCGGAAGGAAATACTATCCCATTCCCTATGACCTTAAGCGTATAGGAGGCTACCTCCTGGTTTCGATCAGCTTTTCTGTGGTCTATTTCTATGTTTTTAGAAATAATTATTACATCGGGAGTATATTAATTCTTATCTTTTTTGCCCTTATTTATTACGCCGAAAAAGATCAGTTAAAACAGCTTTTGAAGAAGGCATAATCCTGCTTCTTCTGAAGAAAACTAAAAAGAATGAACGTAAAAATAATCAACAAATCAAAGCACGAATTGCCGGCTTATGAGACCGGTTCCTCTGCAGGAATGGATCTGCGGGCAAATATTTCTGAATCTGTTTCGTTAAAACCACTGGAGAGAGTTATTATTAAGACCGGTCTATTCATTGAATTGCCGGTTGGATACGAGGCGCAGGTAAGACCCCGAAGCGGTTTGGCTGCCAAAAAAGGCATTACCGTACTTAATTCTCCCGGTACAATAGATGCCGATTATCGTGGTGAAATCGGGGTGATCCTTGTGAACCTGTCGAACGAAGAATTCACAATTCAGGATGGGGAGCGTATTGCACAAATGGTAATTTCCCGGCATGAACATATCACCTGGAAAGAAGTCGATAATCTTGAAGAGACCTCCCGCGGCACAGGCGGCTTTGGAAGCACGGGTGTATAAGTTGGCAGTATTCAGTGCTCAGTTGGCAGGTTAAAACCACCAATAATTAAAAACGAAAACAAACGAATAACAGAGTGGGAATTTTCAATCTCATGTCTCAAATCTAATATCTCAAATCTAAAAAAATGAAAATCATAGTTCCCATGGCGGGTCGCGGGTCGCGATTACGTCCTCATACTTTAACTGTTCCAAAACCTTTAATTCCCATTGCCGGTAAACCAATTGTACACCGTCTTGTAGAAGATATTGCCAAAGTACTCGACGAGAAGATCGACGAGATCGCTTTTATAATCGGCGAAGATTTTGGCGATAAGGTTGAAAAGGATCTTAAAGAAATTGCCCAGACCTTGGGTGCTAAAGGAACGATCTATTATCAGGATAAGCCTCTTGGAACAGGACATGCGATCATGTGCGCAAAGGATTCTTTAGAAGGTCCGGCTGTGATCGCTTACGCCGATACACTTTTTAAGGCCGATTTTACGTTAGATAAAGAAGCCGATGCGGTTATATGGGTAAAACAGGTAGAAAATCCATCAGCCTATGGCGTAGTGAAGTTAAACGAGAAGCGTGAGATCACCGATCTTGTTGAAAAACCTACAGATTATGTTTCAGACCTTGCCGTGATCGGAATATACTATTTCAAAGATGTAGCTGTTCTCAAAAATGAACTGCAGGGAGTGCTGGACAACAACATAATTCGCGGGGGTGAATACCAGATCAACGACGGGATCGAATCCATGAAGCAAAAAGGTGCAAGGTTCGTTCCAGGAAAGGTAGATGAATGGATGGACTGCGGAAATAAACAGGTAACGGTAGAAACGAATACGCGAATGCTGAATTTTCTTCAGGATGACGGAGAAGAACTTGTGGCTTCCAATGTTGACATGGAAAATTCTGAAATCATTGAACCTTGTTTCATCGGGGAGAACGTGGTTCTCAAAAATGCCAAAATAGGACCCAATGTTTCTATTGGGAACGGAACGAAAATTAGTAATTCAACAATAAAGAACAGCCTGATCCAGACCTTTGCAGAAGTCCAAAATGCCGATTTGAACAATGCCATGATTGGGAACTTTGCTAAATTCAATGGTAAGTTTACCGAAATTAGCATTGGTGATTACTCTGTACTGGAATAGATATCGTGGCAGTAAAAATGCATGAAAAAATGTCTTTACATAATCCCATTTTTGACCCTGCTGCCGGTGGGAAGCTTTTCCTATGCCCAGGAGAAACAGAAGCCGGTGGTGGAAATGGCCCAGGATGACCTGGGAAATGTAACAGATGCTTTTCAGGAACATTTTTTTGAAGCTCTTAAGCAAAAGGCGATTGAGAATCATGAGAAGGCTATAGATGCATTAGTGCAAGCCCTCGCATTAAAACCCGATGAGCCTGTAGTTTATCTTGAGCTGGGCAAAAATTATAATGCTCTTGGTCAATATTCCCAGGCTGCAGTGTATCTGGAAAAAGGCCGGAAAGCAGTTCCTAAAAATGAGGGAATTCTGGAAGAACTTTATACCACATATTTTCAAAGTAAGGAATATGATAGAGCTCTACCTGTGGTAAAGGATTTGGCAAGGCTGAATCCTGCTTTTTCCGAAGATCTGGTAAATCTGTATATTCAGAATGAGCAGTACGAGGCAGCACTTGGTTTGCTGGACTCGCTGGATAATACTAAAGGCTCCAGTACCTACAGGGAAAGTCTGCGGCGACAGGTTTATGCCCGCACCAATAATGTGGAGGCACAGATCAGTGATCTGCAGGAGAATATTGAAGACAATCCACAGGATGAGAAAGACTATCTCAACCTGATCTTTGTCTACAGTGAAAACGGGCAGGTGGAGAAGGCTTTTGAGACGGCAAAAGAGCTGTTGGCTATGAATCCCGATTCTGAGCTTGTCCATCTGGCCCTGTACAAGTTCTACATAGCCGGTGATGAAGCTGAAAAAGCAGTAAAATCTATGAATGTCCTGCTCAACAGTGATCAAATTGACGAGGTTACAAAATATCAGGCGCTCAATGATTTTTTAATATATGTCACCGAAAATCCTTCTTTGGAAGAAGATTTGATACAGCTGGTACAGGTATTCTCAGAAAAAGAAAACAATCTCAAGGTTTATAAGCAGTTGGGAACTTTCTTTATCGAAAAGGGAAATAAGGCAGAAGCCTTAAATTATTACAGGACTGCTCTTGAGCATGAAAAAGATGATTTCGGATTATACCGTGATGTAATAAAACTGGAAGCTGAAGCCGCAAATTTTGAAGAGGTAAAACTACTAAGCCAAGAAGGATTAGAGATCTTCCCGACTCAAGCCTGGCTGTTCCTTATGGAAGGCACAGCACACAACGTGCTTAAAGACTTTAAAAAAGCTGAAGAAGCGTTGCTCACCGGCCTGGATTATCTCATTGAGGATCCCGAAAACGAAAAGGAATTTTACAGGCAGTTAGCTGTGACATATAATGGTCTCAATCAAGCCCAGAAAGCTGAAGAGGCTTTAAAAAAAGCTGAAAAAATAAATTAAAACTGAATGACCTACAAACGGATTATCCCCCTGCTTCTCTTAATTCTAATTCTTTTCTCCTCATGTGGTGGGGCAAGAAAAGCTAAAATGGGCACTGTAGCTCCCGAAGATGCTGCTGTTGCGGCCGTAGTTAACCAACACTATGATAATGAGGTTAAATTTGAAACCTTACAGGGGAAGCTTGGGTTGAATTATCAAACTGAAGAAAGAAGCCAGAGTGTAACTGTGAACTTCAGGATGAAAAAGGATGATACTATCTGGATGAGCGGACAACTACTTGGAATTCCGCTGGCGAAGGTAATGATCACTCCTAATTCGGTTCAGTTTTATGAGAAAATTACAAAAACTTACTTCAATGGAGATTTCAGTTTATTGAGCGATTTGTTGGGGACTCCGCTGGATTACCAAAAGGTTCAGAATCTATTGCTGGGGCAAACCATTTACGACCTTAGAGATGAAAGATATAAGTTGACAGAATCTGCCCGGGGTTATCAACTACAGCCTGTTCAGGAGAATTTTCTTAAGCGTATGTTCCTGCTCGACGCGGGAAATTTCAAAGCCGTCGCACAGCAACTGGGGCAGGAGCGTGAAAACAGGAGTGTAACAGTCACTTATCCCGAATATCAAAAGGTGCAGGGACAAATTTTCCCATCGCAAATCCAGATAATTGCCACTGAAGCTGCCGATAATACAAGAATTGACATGAGCTTTAGAAACATTGAATTCAATGTTCCGGTTTCATTTCCTTTTTCAATACCTTCGGGCTACGAAGAAATTAGCATAGAATGAAGATAAAGGTTCTACTACGACTTGCCTTTTTTGCAGGATTTTTATTGTTGAGTCTCCATGGCTTTGCCCAGGAAAATAAGCGGGAGGAGCTCGAACAGCGTAGGCTGGAGTTACAGCAAGAGATCAAGAGGATTAATTCTCTGCGTACTTCAAATCTTCAAAAGCAAAAGTCCATACTTACCGAGGTAGAAGACCTCGACCAGCAAATTCGTACTACAGAAAACCTTATTCGGGTAACAAATCAACAGGCGAATTTACTCACCCGTGAGATCAATACTAATCAAAATAAAATTGGAGAGCTTCGCAAGGAGCTGGAGCAGCTCAAGGAAGACTACAGCAAAATGATCAGCCGGTCTTATAAAAGTAAATCTCAGCAAAGCAGGATCATGTTCCTTCTTTCCTCGGAAAACTTTTTGCAAGCCTATAAAAGACTTCAGTATATGAAGCAGTATGCCAATTACAGGCATCAACAAGGGGAGGAGATAAAGATTCGTACAGGAGAGCTTCAGGAGCTTAATCAAAGTCTGGCAGAACAGAAGAAGGCTAAGGACAAACTTATTGCTGAAAACCGTCAAACCCGGGCACAACTTGATAAGAGCAGAAAACAGCAGCAGGGACTAATTGCCGAAGTTCGTAAGAAGGAGGGTCAGTTTGCCTCGCAGTTGCGTAAAAAGCAGCAGGAAATAAATGCTATTGACCGTGAGATTGAAAGAATAATTGAGGAAGCCATTGCGGCAAACAATAAAGCCGAGGGTTCTACTTCCAGGAGCGTCTTCAAACTAACCCCGGAGGCAAAAGCCCTTGCCGCCGATTTTGAAAAGAATAAAGGACAATTGCCGTGGCCCGTGCGGACCGGAACCGTTGTTTTACGATTTGGAACTCAGCCTCACCCCATTGTGAAAACGGCTACTATGAACAGCAACGGAGTAAGGATCGCTACAGATCCGAATACAAAAGCCAGGGCCGTTTTTGGAGGTACTGTGAGTGAGATCATTGCGGTAAAGGGATCCAGTCTTATGGTCATGGTTAGACATGGTGACTACATTACAATTTATAACCACTTGGAATCTGTTGATGTTCGCAAAGGACAGCAGGTTGCTCTGGGCCAGGATCTTGGGGACATTGCGATAAACAAGACCGACGGGAGAACCACCCTGTACTTCGTGATGTACAAAAACAATCAAAAGTTAAATCCTGAGGAATGGATCTATCAGATGTAATTTTTGAAAGAGTCAAGAATCAAGACATGAGAGCCAAGACTCATAGGAGTGAAGGAAGACTTTACAACACGTTTAGAACATAAAAAAATCCGGTAGGTTCTGTATTTTAGCTCCGGAGAAGCGACATATTTCTGGAAACGGAATCAAAGGAAACCAGGGGCTCCGGAGGAGCGGTATAAAAATTTCTTGAGGTTTAAGATTATAGCCCTACCTAATGTGATTTAATAATCATCTAAGAATTTACAAACAACGCCTTAAGCTCAGTTGCATCAGCCGGCTTCATTTTCCCAGCTAATACAAGACTAAGTTGTTTGCGGCGCAAAGCTGCATCGTAACGTTGCTTTTCCAGTTCAGTTTCGGGTTCCAGGGGAGGAATACTTACAGGAGTTCCAGTCTCATCAACAGCAACGAAAGTATAAATGGCTTCGTTGGCTTTGCTGCGTCGCCCACTCTCACGATCCTCTACCCAAACATCAATATAGATTTCCATTGAAGATTTAAAGGCCCTTGAAACTTTGGCTTCCACGGTTACCACACTTCCCAGAGGTACTGCTTTATTAAAAGCTACATGATTGACCGAGGCGGTAACTACAATTCGGCGGCTGTGCCTACGGGCAGCAATACTGGCTGCGCGATCCATGCGGGCGAGTAGTTCCCCTCCAAAAAGGTTGTTTAAAGGATTGGTTTCGCTTGGGAGAACAAGGTCTGTAAGGGTAGTTTTAGATTCTTCGGGAGTTCTGGCTTGCATTTCTGAATTTTCGGCAAAGGTAAGCCGCTTAGGATTAAAAAAGACTTAAGAGCTTATTAAAAAGTAAGTAGGGGATTATTTATTGGGTAATAATGACTCTAAAGGCTAAGTCATTTAACCTGGAGTACAAAAAAGCAAAGGAATAAAACATTGTTTACAGCCGAAATGAGTTAACCTGAATTTCTTTTACTGCTAATTAATAAAATAAGAAAGGTAAATTGATTTACAGTTTTTCCACAAGTAGCCAGGCTCCGGGATTTGTCTTTTTCACCCTGTAAAGCTCATTTATAGCATCTCTGCGGCTTTCGTGGCTGCTTGATAAAACCTGGTGAAGACCGAATCTGTTTTCACCAATCTGTCTGGCTTTAAAGCCCTGTGCTTTTAATTCCTCAACTGCTTTTGCAGCGTTCTCGGATTCTCTAAAGGCACCTGCAACAATATGGAAATCTCCTGTTTGTTTTGAAACCTTTAATGTAACGGCAGGAAGAGGGTTGTCTATGACAAAAGTAGCTTGCTGGATTTGACTTTCAAGTTTGGAAACAGCTTTTTGTTGTTCAGCAATATTGTGTTCGCTAACCTGATCGGTATAAATATTAAATCCGGCAGCACCGCTAAGTCCGATAGCAAGAAGGCCCACAGCTGCGTACTTCAACCAGCGTCCCGATCTTCTTTCGGGAGTAAAGGCAACCGGAGCTTTTTCTTCCAGTTCTTCAGCCTGTTGTTTGTATACTTCTCTGGAAACAGTAGTTCTTGTAAAGGAACTCAGTCCAAATGCTTCTTTAAGGAAATTTGTTTGTGCAGCAGGTTCAAATTGTAGTTTCTCACCTTCATTCAAGGTAAAAGAACCTACATTTTCAAAACTCACTGTTCTGTTCTTTTCCAGTACAAGCTCGAGTTCGTGAACAAAGTGATTGATCTGTTCAATAGCAGCATCATAAGAAACTTTTTCAGCCTCCATGATGTAGTTCGCCAAAAGACCGTCGTTCTTAACCAATTGACGGTTAAAAGAAACTGTTTTTTTGGGAGGGTAAAACTCCTGAGTCGATTGATGGATGCCTGCCGAATGCTGTTGAGTGATAAAAGCTCCAAATCCCGGAAGGATCACGCATTCGTAACGGTATAATAGATCGTGGATGTAATTTGCTACTGCCATTGAAACAAATGTAGAAATTTTTATTTTCTCAAAAAACAGGCTTTGCATATTTTATTAACAAATTTTTGCTCTATTTTTCAGGCTTTAATTTTGACATGGAAGTTTCTGATTTACAGTTTGTTTTAGCCCTTCAGCACGTCCCGAATCTAGGGGATGCTTCAGCTAAAAAACTTATCCGTCACACGGGTTCTGCCGAGGCAGTTTTCAAGGAAAAAAAATCTGCCTTACTTAAAATAGATGGTATAGGCAGTACAAAGCTCACCGATCTTTTTTCGTCTAAAAATCTTGAAGCTTCCGAAAAGGAGTTGGAGTATATCTTCAAAAATGACATTAAAACATTGTACTTTCAGGATAAAGATTATCCCGAAAAATTAAAACATTGTTTGGATGGTCCAATTCTGCTTTTCCAACGAGGAAACATAGATCTTATCAACAAAAAAATCTTAAGCATTGTCGGCACCCGTAGGGCAACCACACACGGAGTGGCCTTTGTTGAGAAATTCATAGAAGAGCTTGCACCGCTGGACCCTGTAATAGTATCGGGTTTTGCTTATGGAATTGATATTGCTGCACAAAAGGCAGCCATGAAATACAATTTGCAAACAATTGGTTGCCTTGCTCATGGCCTAAACCAGATCTATCCCGGGGTGCATCAAAAATATATTGCAGGAGTAGAAGAAAACGGAGGGTTTCTCACCGATTTTTGGAGTACAGATATTTTTGACCGCAACAATTTTTTAAAACGGAACCGAATAATTGCCGGGCTTAGTGAGGCTACTGTCGTTATAGAAAGTGCCGAAAAAGGAGGTTCCCTGGTAACTGCCGATATTGCAAATTCCTATAACCGGGAAGTTTTTGCAGTGCCCGGTCGTCCTACAGACCTGCAGAGCAAAGGCTGCAACATGCTTATTAAATCCCAGCAGGCTCATGTGTTAACCTCTGCTGCAGATGTTGCCTATATACTTAATTGGTTACCGGATTCTAAATCCAAACCTGTCCAAAAACAGCTTTTTGTAGAGCTTGAGGAGGAGGAAGAGGAGCTTTATGACTATTTAAAAGACAGAGGCAGGGAACAGCTCGATCTCATTGCCCTCAATTGTAGTATTCCCACCTTCAAGGCCGCAAGCCTTTTGCTCAACATGGAACTTAAAGGAGTAGTGCGGCCTTTGCCGGGAAAATTATTTGAAGCAGTCTAATATCCTAACTTCTTTCTAACTCTGTTTAATACCTCATGGGCTACTTTTCGTGCCTTTTCTGCTCCTACCTCAAGTGCCTCTTCAATTTTTTCAGGATTTTCCATATAATAATTGTACTGGGCACGTTCTTTTTCAAAGCGGGTGATCAAGAGCTCGTATAATGCCTGTTTGGCGTGACCATAACCAAAACCGCCTGCTTCATACTTTTGTCGCATCTCCGCAGTTTGCTCTTTGGTAGCTACCAATTTGTAAATATTGAAAACATTATCTGTATCTGGATCCTTTGGGTCCTCCAGGGCAGTACTATCTGTTTGAATACCCATGATCTGCTTTCTAAGCTGCTTGTCGGGCAGGAAGAGGTTGATGATATTGCCTTTAGACTTGCTCATCTTTTCGCCGTCTGTTCCCGGTACATACATAGTTTCTTCAGAAACACGGGCATCGGGCATTACAAATGTTTCTCCCATTTTTGCATGGAAGCGGGAAGCCACATCCCTTGTCATTTCCAGGTGTTGTAATTGATCTTTCCCTACCGGCACAATTTCGGCATCATACAAAAGAATATCTGCAGCCATTAAAATAGGATAGTCGAAAAGCCCTGCATTCACGTCTTCAAGTCTGTCGGCTTTATCTTTAAAAGAATGGGCCAGGGTCAACCTTTGATATGGAAAAAAACAATTGAGGTACCAGGTAAGCTCTGTCACCTGTGCAATATCGCTTTGTCTGTAGAATACCGTTTTGTCAACATCAAGACCAAAAGCCAGCCAGGTTGCTGCCGTAGAGAGTGTATTTTCCCTTAGGATTTTGGGATCTTTTATTTGGGTGAGGGTATGGAGATTTGCTATAAATAAGAATGAATCGTTCTTTGGGTTGTTTGCCATTTCCACGGCTGGAATAATAGCTCCTAAAATGTTTCCAAGGTGAGGAGTACCGGTACTTTGTACTCCCGTAAGTATTCTTGACATTGGCTTTTTGTATTTTTCTACAAAGGTATCTTTTTTAAGGAATACCTTCAATTCAATTCCTTACTTTTGGCCACATGCTCATACTTAGGTCTTTCCTGGTTGTCTTGTGGAGAATATGGTTCTACATCTTGATGGCCATTCCCATAATTGTATTTTTTCCGTTTTTACTGTTGTTTACTTCCCGCACGAAGTTCTATCCGCAATTTTTTATGATCGCCCGCTGGTGGGCCTTGTTTATTCTTTATGGAATGGGATTTTATCCGAAGATCAAACGGGAACAGAAACTGGTAAAAGGTGAGAGCTACATGCTTGTAGCCAATCATACGTCGATGACCGATATTATGCTCATGCTTGCGGTTGTGAAGAGTCCCTTTGTTTTTGTCGGAAAAAAAGAGCTGGTTAAAATTCCCCTTTTTGGATACTTTTATAAACGCACCTGTATTTTAGTTGACCGCGGAAATCAAAGAAGCCGGAAAGAAGTTTTTGATAGCGCTCAACGCAGACTAAACAATGGTACCAGTATTTGCATTTTTCCTGAAGGTGGCGTGCCCGCAGATACGTCGCTCCTTCTCGATACTTTCAAAGACGGAGCTTTTAGATTAGCCATTGCGCATCAAATCCCTATTGTACCTCTGGTATTCTATGATAATAAAAAGCGGTTTCCATATATTTTCACAAAAGGAAGTCCCGGAAGAATGAGAGTGAAAATCAAAGAATTTTTACCTACACAAGGCCTGGGGCAAGAGAATAAAAAGGAAATCAGAGAAAAGACCTGGAATATTATCCAACAGGAATTATTAGATGATCAACGGGCTTAAAATTTGAAACTAAACCCGGTATACACTCCAAAAAAGTAGGGTTGCACGTCTCCCGTGGGTCTATCAAAGGTATTAATTTGATACTTTAAAATAGGCTCCAGATTGAGTTTAAATTTTTCTGAAAGATTATAATCCAGTCCAAGCCCAAGGTTTGCACTAAAACTCACATCATTGAGGTTTTCAGCCTTTCCTGCTGCAGAAATGTTCCCGGTGTTAAGGGTAACTTCATTTTCATCCAGGAAAAGTGTACTTCCCCCTCCAATAAGATTTAGTTCGAGCTTCTTCTCTACAATATTAATTTCAAATTCTACCGGAACTTCAATATATCCCATCTTCTGGTTTAAATTCCCCTGAGTAATTACTCCTGAAGGAGTACGGTTTGTGCTACTTCGGGTCCTGCCATCCACACCGCCTGTGACCATTTTCACATCGGTGTCATTAACTCTAACCAAAGAAGCATTTCTCACAGAATAAATTCCTGTAGCCGTCCGGTAGCCCAGGCCGCTGGAACTGTAGCTAAGGTCCACCCGGCTTATTCCAGATCTTATTTTTACCTTTTCGCTAATGTTCATGGCCAGTCTCACCCCATAAGAATAAGTGACTTCTGCCTCGCGGCTGTCATTGTAACCCACGTCAAGAGGATTTGCTTTTCCCATTTTCCCATAATAAATAGGTGTAGCGTGAGTGGAGACCTCAAAATTACTTTTGCGTTCGCTGCTTGCGATCTCTATATCTTCGGAAGGTTTAAGAGCATCGAAGATCGAAGGCTTAAGCTCTTCAGGAATGGAATTCTTTTTTTCTTGCTGAAGCGGAACCTCTGCTACCGGGACAGGGGTGTCAAAAATAGCATTTCTCACAGCCATTTTTGAAGCAGCTTCTTCAGTGTTTCTTTGGTCTTTTCCGGAAGTATTTAGAGCAATTACAGGAGTTGAATTTAAGTCAGATTCTTCCTGCGAGTTGTCATAATCAACAATAGCCCTCGTTGCTCCTGAAGGAGCCATAATTTCCTGAGAACCAGCCGGGGAAATGGACGGCGAGGTAGGAAGGAGGGTTGTTTCTTCTATTTCTTCGTTCGCTACCGCTGCAGAAGGAGGCACAGGAAGGATCCAGTCTCCCAACATAAGGATAAAAGCCAGTAGTGCAGCAACACCCGCATACCTGTACCAGAGAGGAACAGCTGCCCGCCGCTTTTGCTTTTCCTGAAGCCTGGCTTCTAAAGATTTCCAAACAGCCTCGCGCGGTGCCGCTTCAAAATCCCGAAACTTCTCCTGATAGAGCCGGTCTATGTATTTCTTTTCCTTCATTATTATACAGAGCGGGCGGCGGTTTTAAAAAGGCTGGTTTCTATTTTTTCTTTCAGGATCACCCTGGCCCTTGCCAGGTTTGATTTTGAGGTTCCGGTTGAAATATTCAGCATATCGGCAATTTCTTTATGAGAAAATCCGTCGAGTACGTACAGGTTAAAAACCTGCCTGTACCTGTCGGGCAACTGTTGTATGATCTCGAGTAAATAATCGACAGAAACTTCATCTTCTTCTACTTCAATTTCGGGCTCTTTATGGTAATCATCTTTAATGATTTCAAAAACTGTTTGTTTACGGTATTTTTGAAGGGCAGTGTTGATTACGATCCTTTTCATCCATCCTTCAAAGGAACCTTTGTTTTTATATTGAGACATATTTTTAAAGATCATCAAAAATGCGTCCTGGAGGTTGTCTTCTGCCTGTTGATAACTGGAAGAATACTTAAGGCAAACAGGGAACAATTTATGCGCAAACATCTTGTAAAGCTGCTCCTGCGCCTTAATGTCCTGCTTCTTGCATTTTCGTATGAGTTGTTTGATGCTCAATATCCCAATCTTTAAGTGCTGTTGAAAAATGGCAGCATAGCGGCCGCTCTTTTATGGCTCTCCTTTGGTCGCACAGGGCCAGGAGGAAACCTAAATATAGGAATTTCAGCTGGTTCTGCAACACAAATTAAAACCGGCAGGCGGCTAATTGAACTTCTTAAATGTCGTGGGGGGGGAGATTTCTTAAAAAAGGAAGAGCGGGAATCGTGAGAGGTTCCCGGTCTTCCGGAGGAATTAGCCTTTAAAATTTCCCTCTTTATTATGCCGTTTTCACAGTAGGGGTCGCAGTCATTAGTCTCTGGTCGATCTTTCATAACGGCAATGGCAAATTGGGGTCTGTATTACAGAGATGCAGAAAAGTGCAAATGGTTGCGCCCGAAAAAGAAAAAATCCCGAAAATTTCGGGATTTTAAGTGTTTTTTATGCTTTTGCGACTTTCATCGCCGCCACAATTTTTGTTTCAAGCTCCTCCATAAGATCTGGATTGTCCTTCAACAAAATTTTCACCGCATCACGGCCCTGGCCAAGTTTGGTGTCTTCATAGCTAAACCATGAACCACTCTTTTTAATGATCTCGTAATCCACACCTATGTCGATGATCTCTCCAATCTTAGAAACCCCTTCCCCATACATGATGTCAAATTCGGCAGTTTTGAAGGGGGGAGCAACTTTGTTCTTTACAACTTTCACTCTGGTCTTGTTCCCCTGAACTTCGCTATTGCTGTCCTTGATCTGGGTTGATCTTCTAATGTCCAGACGAATGGAAGCATAGAATTTCAAGGCGTTACCACCTGTAGTAGTTTCAGGATTTCCAAACATAACCCCGATCTTCTCTCTCAACTGGTTGATGAAAATAACGGTACAGTGGGTTTTGCTAATGGAAGCAGTTAACTTCCGAAGTGCCTGAGACATAAGACGGGCGTGTAATCCCATTTTTGAATCCCCCATCTCACCTTCGATCTCTGATTTTGGTGTTAAAGCAGCAACAGAATCAATTACGATAATGTCAATAGCTCCTGAACGGATCAGGTTATCGGTAATTTCAAGTGCCTGCTCCCCGTTGTCGGGCTGTGAAATGATCAGGTTTTCAAGATCGATTCCGAGTTTTTCAGCATAAAAACGATCAAAGGCATGTTCTGCATCAATAAATGCAGCAATTCCTCCTGCTTTTTGTGCCTCGGCAATAGCGTGTAAGGTAAGGGTGGTTTTACCTGAAGATTCAGGTCCATATATTTCGATAACTCTACCGCGGGGATATCCTCCAACTCCAAGTGCAAGATCAAGACCTAAAGATCCACTCGGGATCACGTCAACATCAAGGACACTCTGGTCACTCATCTTCATTACTGTCCCTTTTCCATAGGTTTTATCCATCTTGTCAAGGGTGAGCTTTAGGGCTTTTAACTTTGCTTCTTTTTCTTTCTCGTTACTCATCTAATTCGGCTTCTTTTATATGATATTGCTGCTAAAATACTATAAGTTTTTAATAGTGCATAAAATTAATACGCAACCTTTTCTGCTTTTGTGCATCTATTAGGTAAACCAACTATTAACTGTATATGAAATTTTTAAAACGGAATATTATTCTAAGTATTTCCGGCAGTTCTGCAGTAGTTAATCTTAGCTGCACCTGCCGAATGGACGGTGGCTAACGTTATTCTTATTTTTAGTTGAAGAATTAAAAGTATTAATAACGAATTAGCCGTTCGAAAAAAATGCCCCGATATCACATCCGGGCATTTTTTCATTTAAAGCCTTATCTTTGCGCAAAATTCTTTAACCTTAAATCATTGGTATAGCATGCAACTGTACAATAAATTAAGCGCTAAAGAAAGGGAATCTCTACTTGAGGAGGCCGGGGAAGACCGGCTTACGCTCTCTTTCTATCAGTATGCAAAAATTGGAAATCCAGAACTTTTCCGAAATCATCTTTTTATCGCCTGGGACGAAATGGAAGTCCTCGGAAGGATCTACGTGGCTCACGAAGGTATCAACGCTCAACTTTCTGTTCCCGCCAAAAACTTCGGAAAATTCAAAGAATTCCTTGACGGAATTTATTTCCTCGAGAACGTTCGGCTTAACATCGCCATTGAACACGATATAAAATCTTTCCTGAAGCTGAAGGTAAAAGTTCGCGATAAGATCCTTGCCGACGGTCTTAATGATGAGACATTTGATGTGACCAACAAAGGGGTACACGTGGATGCAAAATCATTTAATGAACTTTTGGACGATCCAAATACCATCCTGGTAGATATGCGTAATCACTACGAGAGTGAAATTGGGCACTTTAAAGGGGCAATGACACCCGATGTTGATACGTTTAGAGACAGTCTTGATCTTATTGAAGAAGATATTAAAGATCACAAGGAAGATAAGAACCTCGTCATGTACTGTACCGGCGGAATTCGCTGTGAAAAAGCCAGCGCCTATTACAAGCACAAAGGTTTTCAAAAGGTTTATCAACTTGAGGGAGGGATCATTGAATATGCACGCCAGGTACAAAACCTGAACCTTGAGAATAAATTCCTCGGGAAAAATTTCGTTTTTGATCATCGCCGGGGGGAACGCATAAGTGAAGATGTGATTTCAAATTGTCACCAGTGTGGAAAACCCTGTGATGTACACGTTAATTGTGCCAACGAGGCTTGTCACCTGTTGTTCATCCAGTGTGAAGATTGTTCGGAGCAAATGAACACCTGCTGTTCAGCCGAATGTAAGGACATTGCAGCACTGCCTTATGAAGAGCAGAAAGCCTTGAGAAAAGGCAAGGGAAACAGCAACAAGATCTTTAAAAAAGGGCGTTCTGAGGTTCTTAAATTTAAGAACTGACAATTAGTTCCTCAAGAACACGTTCCATAAATAATGGTATATTTACCTCAATAGTTTTTAATAACGTCACAATTCGGGAACAGGATATTCTGTGCCCAGAATTTCAATATATAAAATATGGGATGTAGTAGTTGTGCTACCGGCAAAGACGGTCAGCCAAAAGGATGTAAGAATAATGGGACCTGCGGGACCGATGGTTGTAATAAGCTTTCGGTGTTCGACTGGTTATCAAATATGGAGCTTCCGCAGGGTATGGAAGCCTTTAATATAGTGGAAATACGTTTTAAGAACGGCCGGAAACACTTTTTTAAGAATACAGAAAATTTAAGTTTAAGTATAGGTGACGTGGTAGCTACAGAGGCTTCACCGGGACACGATGTGGGCGTAATATCTTTGGTGGGAGAATTGGTGCGCGTGCAAATGAAGAAGAAAAAGGTGCGACAGGACAGTCCTGAAGTGCTAAAAATATATCGTAAAGCCACCCAGCGTGATATAGACATTTGGCAGGAAGCGCGTGAGCGGGAGGAGAAAATGAAAGTCCGCGCCCGTGAGATCGCTATTCGCCTTAATCTTCAAATGAAGATAAGCGACATTGAATTCCAGGGAGATGCTTCAAAAGCCACTTTTTACTACACTGCTGAAGAAAGAGTAGATTTTAGGCAGCTCATCAAGGAATTTGCGAGAGAATTCAATACGCGAATTGAAATGCGGCAGATCGGCTTCAGGCAGGAAGCTTCCCGTCTTGGGGGAATTGGTTCCTGCGGAAGGGAATTGTGCTGCTCTACCTGGCTTACCGACTTCCGAAGCGTAAATACTTCCGCAGCAAGATATCAGCAACTTTCTCTTAACCCTCAGAAGCTGGCAGGACAGTGCGGAAAGCTGAAATGTTGTCTCAACTATGAACTGGATACTTACCTGGATGCCCTAAAGAATTTCCCAAAGACAGAAGTAAAGCTGTACACAAAGAAGGGTACTGCAGTGTGTCAAAAAATTGATATTTTCAAAGGATTTTTGTGGTATGCCTATGAGGGCGACTGGAGTAACTGGCATACGCTTACCGTAGAACAGGCGAATACCATCATTAAGGCTAACCAAAAGAAGGAGCCTGTAAACAGCCTGGAAGAATTTGCCGTAGAGGTGCAGCAGGAAGAAAAACCAGACTATCACAATGTAGTAGGGCAGGACAGTCTTACCCGTTTTGATTCTAAAGGAACCGGGAAGAAAAAGAGAAAGAACAAACGCAAAAAGAGAAAACCTCAAAAGGATGGATAGGGTATCTTTTTTCTTTCTCTTTGTGGGAGTTTTATTTTTTGCGTCCTGTGACAAAACCCGGGTTTATGATGAATACGAGTCTATCCAGGGAGAATGGCATCGGGATTCGATGGTGAAATTGAATTTTGAGGCACCAGATACGCTCAATAATTATAACCTGTTTATCAATCTCAGGAATAATTCAGATTACGACTTCAGCAACATTTATTTAATTACCGAACTTAACTTTCCAAATGGCAAAGTGATAAGCGATACCCTTCAATATGAGATGGCTGCGCCTACGGGAGAATGGCTTGGCACGGGCTTTGGTGATGTAAAAGAAAGTAAGCTTTGGTATAAAGAGAATATGAAGTTTACAGAGCCCGGGGAATACAGTGTAACCATACAACAGGCAATGCGTAGGCGGGACAGTGTACAGGGGATTGAAAACCTTGAAGGTATTACCGAAGTGGGTTTTAGAATAGAAGACATTAAACAACAACAATAATAGATGGCAAAAACATCTGGAAAAGCAAAAAAAGAGACTGATAAAAAAAGAAATTACAGTCGCTATAAGTCCTGGTTCTGGACAATTTTTGCAATAGGAATTTCATCAATTGTACTCCTTTTCTTGCTGGCAAGCTGGGGAGTTTTCGGTACAATGCCCACTTTTGAAGAACTTGAAAACCCTGAAACGAATCTGGCAACAGAAATTTTCTCTTCAGATGGAGAGACCCTTGGAAAGTACTACAATGAAAACCGTACTCCGGTTAAATACGACGATCTGCCTCAACATTTAGTAGAAGCCCTTGTGGCAACCGAAGATGAGCGTTTTTACGAACACTCGGGAATAGACGCACGGGGAACTTTGCGTGCTGCTGTGTTTCTGGGAGAAAGAGGTGGTGCAAGTACTATTTCTCAACAGCTCGCTAAACAATTGTTTACCCAGGATGTATCTCAAAGCTTCGTGGGACGGGTTTTGCAAAAATTCAAAGAATGGATTATTGCGACCAGGTTGGAACGACAGTATACTAAAGAAGAGATCATCACTATGTATCTCAATAAGTATGACTTTATTTATCAGGCGGTAGGAGTAAGATCGGCTGCGAAAATTTATTTCGATAAAGAGCCAAAAGACCTAAGACCCGAAGAATCTGCTGTTCTGGTGGGAATGTTGGTTAACTCGGCATATTACAATCCGGTAAGGCGTCCCGAATTAGTTGAGCAGAGAAGAAACACTGTTCTGGGGCAAATGGAGAAGAACGACTACATCACCGAAGAGGAAAAAGATTCCCTTCAGCAAATCCCAATGAAGATTACATTCACACCACAAGGGCATGATGAGGGTATTGCTACATACTTTAGGGTGTACCTTCAGGGCTTCATGAAAGACTGGATCGAAAAGAACCCAAAGCCCGATGGAAGTGAATACAATATTTACCGTGACGGACTAAAAATATATACCAGTATCGACAGCCGTATGCAGGAGTATGCCGAGGAAGCTGTGCAAATGCATATAGCAAATCTTCAGAAGGAATTTAATAAGCAGAACAAGAACAATAAAACAGCTCCTTTTAGAGATATTTCAGAAGAGGAGATCGATAAACTTATTACAGATGCAATGCGTCGCAGTGAACGATGGAGAATTTTAAAAGATAAGGGATTATCGAATGATGAGATCAGGAAGTCTTTTGATACCCCTACTAAAATGGAGATCTTCTCCTGGAAAGGAAATATAGATACGACCATGACTCCCCGTGATTCCATCTATTATTACAAATCTTTCTTCCAGGCCGGGATGATGTCTATGACACCGCAAACCGGAGAAGTTAAAGCCTGGGTGGGAGGAACCAACTTTAAACACTTTAAATACGACCACGTAAAACAGGGAAAAAGACAGGTAGGATCAACCTTTAAGCCTTTTGTTTATGCTACTGCCATAGATCAACTACACCTTTCTCCTTGCGACACTTTACCAAAGAGCCTTCATACCATAGAAGCTGGTAAGCATGGGAATCAAAACGACTGGACTCCTAAAAACAGCGGGGGCAAGGATGATGATTACGTAGGAATGGTTAGTCTTAAGAGAGGTTTGGCAGAATCTATCAACACTGTAACTGCCAGGCTCATTGATCGTACTGGACCCAAGCCTGTAATTGATCTTGTAGGAAAACTAGGTATTGACACTAAAAACATTCCTGAAGTTCCTTCAATTGCACTTGGTACGGCAGACCTTAGCGTATTCGAGATGGTTTCGGCTTACAGTACTTTTGTAAATGAAGGAGTTTATGTGAAGCCGGTAATTGTGACCAGGATCGAAGACAAGAATGGAACTATTCTCTACCAGCATGTGCCCGAGACCCGGGATGTTTTGAGCAAAGAAGCTGCTTACGTGACTCTCAACCTTCTTGAAGGTGTTACACAGTACGGTTCGGGAACAAGGTTGAGAGGCGACTGGGCTGTCAATGACTCATACTATAAAAGTGTGGTAACTGGTTATCCTTATAATTTCCATAGAGAAGAAATTCCTATTGCAGGAAAAACCGGTACAACCCAAAATCAAAGTGATGGGTGGTTCATTGGAATGGTGCCAAATCTGAGTACCGGAGTGTGGGTAGGAGCCGAAGACAGGGCTGTGCATTTTGGTTCGATCAGGTACGGACAGGGAGCCGCAATGGCTCTGCCAATCTGGGGAATCTACATGAAGAAAGTTTATAACGATAAAGATCTAAATATTGCCAAAGGAGCTTTTCCGCGGCCAGAAGTAGTGACAATCCAGACCGATTGCCAGGAGTTTGGGCGTAGCGATGAGGATGATGTTGATCGACTTCCGGACGAACTGGATTTCTAAAAAGGAAATAAAATTCTTCCGAATTATTTAGTAAAGGGTCCTTTGTATTGCAAAGGACCCTTAATTTTTTATATATTTCGGAATAAAACTACCAACAATGATCAATAAAACTGTAAAGGATGTTTCTGAAGCCCTTGACGGCGTTCATGATGGAATGACCTTCATGCTTGGAGGTTTTGGCCTTAGCGGGATACCCGAAAATGCCATTTCTGAACTTGTTCGTCTCAACCTGAAAAATCTAACCTGTATATCTAATAACGCCGGAGTTGACGATTTTGGACTCGGGCTGTTACTCCAGAAGAAACAGATCGATAAAATGGTGTCTTCCTATGTAGGGGAGAATGCCGAATTTGAGCGCCAAATGCTTAGCGGGGAACTAGAGGTAGAACTTACTCCCCAGGGAACTCTCGCAGCCAAGTGCCAGGCAGCACAGCAGGGATTTCCTGCGATCTATACTCCGGCCGGTTACGGTACCGAAGTAGCTGTTGGAAAAGAAACTCGCGAATTCGACGGAAAGATGTACGTTCTCGAGGAAGCCTATAAAGCCGATTTTGCCTTTGTAAAAGCGTGGAAAGGAGACAAGGCCGGAAACCTTATTTTTAAGGGGACAGCAAGAAACTTTAATCCGGTAATGTGCGGTGCGGCGACAATTACAGTAGCCGAAGTGGAAGAATTGGTAGAACCGGGGGAACTCGACCCAAATCAAATCCACATTCCGGGAATTTTTGTGCAAAGGATCTTTCAGGGGAAGGATTATGAGAAACGAATCGAACAAAGAACTGTTAGAAAGAAGGAAAGCGTTTAAGCCTCTTCAGGAGTTTTGGAGAAAAATTTCATCTTCAAATATTCAAATTCACCAATCTTCAAATTAAAAAAATGTTAGATAAAAACGGAATCGCAAAACGCATTGCACAAGAGGTAAAGGACGGTTACTACGTCAACCTGGGAATAGGAATTCCAACTTTGGTTGCCAATTTCGTGCGGGATGATATTGAGGTAGAATTCCAGAGTGAAAACGGAATTCTTGGAATGGGGCCTTTTCCATTTGAAGGAGAAGAGGATCCCGACCTTATTAACGCAGGGAAACAAACGATCACAGCTTTACCCGGAGCCAGCTTTTTTGATTCGGCTATGAGCTTTGGAATGATTAGAGGTCAGCATGTAGATCTTACCATCCTGGGGGCTATGGAAGTGGCCGAAAATGGTGACATCGCCAACTGGAAAATTCCGGGGAAAATGGTGAAAGGTATGGGCGGTGCAATGGACCTTGTTGCCAGCGCCGAAAATATTATCGTCGCAATGATGCACACCAATCGGGAAGGAGAATCCAAACTTCTTAAAAAATGTACTCTGCCACTTACAGGAGTAGGTTGTGTGACCAAGATCGTAACCAATCTTGCTGTGCTCGAAGTGACCGATAAAGGTTTTAAGCTTCTGGAAAGAGCACCGGGAGTAAGTGTAGAGGAAATTAAAGAAGCCACTGAAGGAACTTTAATTGTGGAAGGGGAAATCCCGGAAATGAATCTATAATAAAAGACCTGCAGGATTTAAAAAAATCTTGCAGGTCCTTTCATTTACCTGAACAATATCAAAATTAACCTTCAGGATTTCGAAGAATTCCTTGCAGGTCAACAGGTATATTTCAGGATTAATCTAATATAGAAGTCGAATGTTTTTCAAGATTCACAAGAAAATCCATGGCTTCGTTCAGGGGTAACAACTTTCCGCGGGAATTGACCTGTGAAAAATATTTGTGCCAGCCTGCCTCTTCAATTCCGTGTTCAAATTTTTTTACTGCTTCCTCATTTGGTAATTTCCATAAAGCCATGTAGCGGTAATCGCTTCGGTATGGCGTGTGCTCATCATTCATGGCCCAACCAAGATTCTCTACTCCGCCGCGGCTCATGTCATTTATAGCATCACTTACTTTGTTCATATATGCACGACGATCTTCTTTAGAAAGATCCATCCATTCCTTAGTTACATTCCATTGTTCCACATATAAATACATAATTGGCTGTTTTAATTATACAAAATTCAAGAACCTCAAAAATGTCATTTTTGAACTCTCTCTCTTAAATATACTAAAAGTTTGTAACGCAGCAGGATAAATAACAGTTCCTTAAGGAATCTCTACGTGCATGATCTCACTCTCCTCAAGAAGCGGCTCCTGTCTTAACCTGAGGATCACCTGGGCAATGGCTACCACATCCCTTTCACAATAAGACACTATTCTATCCATGTCATCTTCCTCATAAAAAACTTTGCACACCTGGCTGCCGTCAATGTCTTCTTTGGGAGAAGGGATCCCCAGAACATTGCACAACAGCTTGAGGGAAGTAAAATGTTTGTAATCCCCGAATTTCCACAGCTCCAATGTGTCAAGATGAGGTACTTCCCAAGGCCTTTTTCCAAAAAGATTCAGTTTGTTGGGGAGCTCGATGTTATGTATGAGCATTCTTCTGGCGATGTAAGGAAAATCGAATTCCTTCCCATTATGAGCGCAAAGCAGGTGCTGGGGTTTACCAAAGTGACTCTCCAGGAGATCTTTAAAAGATTTAAGTAGTTCCTTTTCTTCCCCGCAAAACGTGGTGGTCCTAAATGTCCTCTTCTCTCCCTGAAGAGCAAAATACCCTACAGAAATACATACGATCTTCCCAAATTCTGCCCAAATTCCTGCACGGTCGTAGAATTCTTCGGGAGTGAATTCCTCTTTACGCTGATATTTTGATTTGGATTCCCATAGCTTCTGTTTTTCTTCAGAAAGTTCGGCAAAAGTGGCATTTTCGGGAACTGTTTCAATATCCAGGAACAGCAGATTGCGGAGTGAGATTTTCTTGATCATGTACTTGAAGTGTATTTAACACCTCCTCAAGATAAAAATAAAAATCATTCGGGTGTTCTTTGTCTTCGGGAACTTCTCCACCTTCATGCCCCAGGCGCACAATTATTAGATCTTTCTGCGGAAGCACAATTACATATTGTCCTAAGATTCCGCGGAGGTAAAATACTTCCTGTCCCATATATTCCTCCAGCCAGATTCCCAACCCGTAATGCGGATAATCTTCCAGCTGCGGCCGAATTGATGCTGCCACATAAGCTGAATCCAAAAGCTGTTCCCCCTGCCATTTTCCGAAGTCATTATAGAGCTTTCCAAAGCGGGCAAAATCCCGTGCGTTGGAGGATATGCAGCAAAATGCTTTTTCCATACCGCTTTCCTCACTGTCCAGCTGCCAAAGCGCGTAATTTTCCATGCCCATTGGTTTCCAGTAGCTATTGCTCAAATATTCGGAGACATTTTTACCTGTGGCTTTTTCCAGGACCATTGCCAGCAACTGTGTGTTTCCACTCAAATATTTAAATTCTTCCCCCGGCTCATCTACTACTTTTAAATCCAGGATCATTTCCCTAATATCGTCATCAAGATAGGCCTGGATGGTCATAGAGAAAGGATTATAATAGCTTTCATCCCAGTTTAGACCCGAGGACATGGAGACGAGGTGGTGCAGGGTAAGTCTTTCATCAAACTGCGGAAAAAAATCTGCCACAGGCTGATCCAGGCTTTTCACATGCCCTTCAAAAATGGCTTTCCCCAGTAGGGCTGCTACCAGGCTTTTTGCCATTGAAAAGGAATTGGTATGCGAATATGGGCCATATTCTTTAGAATAACTTTCATGCAGGATGCTGTCATTTTTTATTATGAGGAAAGCTACTGTTCCTGCTTCCTCATTCTTTTTCTGTAATTCTTCTGAAAGGGAGAATGTGTTGTAGTTCTTATGCCGCGGCCAGGGCTGTGGATTTCCTGCTTCGATCTTTCGGTTGTCGAAGAACTTGTAGTCGTCTATATGAGCGCTAAGATGGCCTTGCAGATAGCTGGATTGGATTCCTTTAAAAATATAATCGAATTCAAACAAAAAAGCAGCTCCTACAAAAAGTACCAAAAACAAAAGGATGGAAAAAATGCCCTTTTTTAAACCTCTCATATGAACAGACTTTGTTGTTTTGAGGGTTGCTCATGTTCCAGCAGCCACTTTTTTCGCCATAAACCTCCTGCGTAACCGGTAAGGGAACCATCACTTCCAATTACTCTGTGACAGGGAATAAATATCCACAGTGGATTCTTTCCGTTGGCAGCAGCCACTGCACGTATTGCAAGGGGGTCTCCCAGCTCCTTTGCCAGGTCCATATAGGAAGTTGTTCGACCGTAAGGAATTTTGAGCAGTGCCTGCCAAACTTTTTTCTGAAAATCGGTACCCTGCGGATTCAGCTTTAGGCTGAATTCCTTCAGCTTTCCCGAAAAATATTGCTGTAATTGATCTATTGCCTCCTGAAGTTCGGGCGCCTGCGATTCAAGGTGTTCAGAAGCTTCTTCAGTTAAAGTAAGTTTAGAAATCCCTTTAGAATCACCTTCCAAAATGGCATTTCCAAGGGGTGTTTTAAGATGTGCTTTGTTCATCTTTACTTTCTGTATCTTTAGGCTGGTCCTGTTTGAGGAGACCCAGCTTTTTCGCCCTTTTTTCCCAGTTTTGACGTGCCAGCACCTGCATGTCTTCAACGCTGTCGCTTTCATCCATGATCTCCAGCCCCATAAGGGTTTCGATGATGTCTTCCATGGTAACAAGACCTATTGTGTTACCATAGTGGTCAACAACCATGGCCAGATGGGTTCTTTCGCGAATAAAACGTTCAAAAAGTTGCGGAATCGGAGTTTCTTCAGCAGTCATTGGGATTTCCCTCTTAAGAATCTTGAGGGGTTCGGGGCCTTTTTGATCGAGCATTTCTTCAAGGATATCATCCTTTAGAACAAATCCTGTAATGTTATTATGCTTCTTGTGGTAAACCGGTATCCGGGAAAATTTAAGATTACGGTGCTCGCGATGAAATTGTTCTATACTGGTGTCTTCGTCCTCGGTCACCGCCACAGAAAATGGAGTCATCACATCTTTGGCCTTGACCTTTTTGAAGAGCAGCATATTTCTAATCACCGTCGTTTCCTGTTCCTCAAAAACTCCTTCTTCTTCAGCAACATCAGTTATTGCCATGAATTCTTCCCGGCTCATGGAACTCACATGGGCCGATTTCCCAATCAGCTTTGTTGTAAGCATCATTAGCCATAACATCCCTGTATACTTCAGCGGAAAAACAAATGCTTTTAATGAAGTAGCCGTAAAGCCCCCGAGAGATTTCCAGTAAGTGGCTCCTATTGTCTTCGGAATTATTTCAGAAATAATTAAAATTGCCATGGTCATAATTGCTGAAACGATTCCAACGGCATTCCCACCGTCACCGTAAACTTTTTCGGCCTGTACTCCTACTAAAATGGCACCTACGGTATGGGCAATAGTGTTGATTGTAAGGATCGCGATCAAAGGCTTGTCCACATCCTGCTTAAATTTAGTAAGGGTGTGGGCGTAAGTTTTACCTTCTCTAAGCTTGATCTTTAGGTAAGAAGGGGTAAAACTAAGAAATGCAGCCTCCATGATGGAGCACATAAAAGAAAAGAAAATGGCCAGTACGGCGTATAAAATGAGTAATTCCATTCAAAATTTTTAAGTTAATAATAGAAGCTAGAACATGATAGCTACCAGGTCATCCTTGGTGATCTTGCTAAAATATTCATCGAAATTAAACTGAGATAATTTGTTTCTAATTTCATCTTCTTGGTGTTTGGTATCCTTCAGCGCCTGCTCGATAGGGCCAATATCCCTAATGTGAAAAAAATCCCCTGTGATCTTCACCTCCTGGATGATGCCGTGAATGACGTTCATATTCATTTCCAAAGTTCCGCCGGGAGTGCGGGCACCCTGGGTAAAATTATAGTCTGGTGAATAGCCAAAATTCCATTCCCAGGTACTGTACTTTTCATCCCTTATTTTTTGGATTGCAGCAAGGTCCTCGTCTGTGAATTCATATGGACGCGCATCCTCAAATTTATTAATAACATAATCCATGATCTTATTGGTGAATTCATCAAGGGTTATCTTTTCGGGGAGATGGTCGCTTATATTCGTCACCCGGTTAGGCACAGATTTTACACCGCGATCCTTGTATTTTAAAGGATTTATCTTAAGTGCGCCGCTAACATCTTTCATTTCTGAAGAAAATAAAAGCGTGCCGTGATGAAGCACCTTGTTCTTAAATACGTGTTCTGCATTTCCCGAAAATTTCTTTCCCTCGATGGTCAGATCATTGCGGCCTTCAAATTTTGCATCCACCCCAAGTTCTTTCAACACTTCAATAATAGGTTTGGTATAGCGTTGAAAGTCGATCATTTCATAGTTTTCTCCTGTGCGGGTAAAAGAAAAGTTGAGGTTTCCCAGGTCGTGGTAAACAGCACCACCGCCAGATAATCGCCTTACAACCTTAATTCCCCTTTCCTTCACGTATTCGTAGTTGATCTCGGCCTGCGTATTTTGATGTTTGCCTACAATGATCGCATTATCATTACGCCACAGCATGAAACAGTCTTCTTTCATGTGCTTAAAGATATATTCATCTGTAGCAATATTAAAGTAAGGGTCTGTCGAATGATGTTTAATGCAAAGCATGATATAGTTCTATTTCTCTCAAAAATAATAAAGCTAGAACGGAAACTTCACAAAAGAGAATTAATTCTGCATTTTTCGAACAGTAAACTCTAAAAAACTCTAAAAAAGGATCCTGTTTAACAGGAGGCAAGATAATAAAGGGAAATCAACAGAGGCGCGATTCACTGCGCCTCCGATTCTTACTTTGAAAATTGTGCAACCAAAAAAATGGCTTTATTCTTTTCGGGTCTTTTTCTCAACCTCTTCTTTCCAGTCTTTTCCAACTGCAGAGAGATATTCGGAGTAGTTCCAGGTGTCCAGGCTGGAGTGAAGATTTGTGTCTTTTTGGGCGACGTAGGTTTCATCTTCTGGCATTGCAGTGACATTGAGTCCGCAGCTGCGCAACATTGAGATGATTCCATGATGATTCGGAGCCCACCAATTGGTAGGGTCGCCTGCCAGTTTATGCTCAATAAAAGCCATTTTTGGCCAGGCATCTTCTTTCATGATCTCCCGTTTGTGAAACTCCACATCTTCCGGAATGGGCATTTCCTCCTGTCCGGGTAAGGAAAGCGTTTGGAAGACCATCATTTTCTTCACTTTTTGAGACAATATATCCATGGCCAGCATTGGATACCGCAGGTGGTAGAAAACTCCCATGAACCACACGAGGTCAAACTTTTCTTCGGTGTGGGCGAGATCGTAAACCTGCATCTGTTCAAATCTAATTTTGTCATCAAGACCAAATTCTTTTGCTACCCATTTTGCCTGTTTCAGGTAATGTTCATCAAGGTCGATCGCCAGCACCTCGGCACCGCGTTTTGCAAGTTCCAGGGAGTAATAACCGGCGTTGCAGCCTATGTCCAGCACTTTCCATCCCTCAAGGTTTTCGGGAATAGAGTTTTTGATCTTTTCCCATTTAAATTTTGGAAAATCCCCCAAAAAGTGATTGGGTGCGGTTTGAGTACCGTCGGGAAGTTGAATATTGTGGAACCAGGGTGCCAGTTCTTTTACTTCTTGTTGAGTGGACATATATTAAACTTTTTCTGAAGGCTTAAGCACCTCCTTTACGTAATTGACTAATTCTTTCGCTCTTGCTTGTGCTGTGTGGGATTTAAGGACTTTTTGCCGTGCATTTTCCCCTATTTGTTTTCGCTCTTCTTCAGATATGCTTCGGAAGTATTCTTCTACTTCCTCGCTGCTGCGGGCGATCAAAATTTCTTTTTCCTGTTCAAAAATGCTGTGGATCCCGTCCCAGTAATCTGAAATTATCGGGACGCCGCAGGCAGCGGCTTCAAAGAGCCTTACGCTTGGAGAATAACCGGCTTTGATCATATCTTCCCGGGTAACATTAAGAGTGAACTCCTGGGAATTATAAAAATCCCGATGCTCTGCCGGGGGAAGATGATCTATACGTTCTACATTTTTTGACCACGGAAAGTCTTCTGGATATTGGGGTCCTGCAACTACAAATTCCTCTGAAGGGAATTGTGCGGCAGGTTTATTAAGTAGTTCCTGCACCGTTGGCTGCCTGTCATCACTATAAGTCCCAAGATATCCCATTTTCCATTTTTTTAGACGGTCTTCAGGATAATATAAATCGGGGTCTACAGAGCAGTAGAGGGCTTTGGCCATGGGTGAACCATAATGTTCTTCCAGGTGCCGAAGGATAGGACCTCCCGAAAATGACAAATACAGGTCGTATTTAGAAATGATCTCCCGGTCCAGGTACTCGTAATCTTTTCTTTCCAGTTTTGCCAGGGTTACGGGAGTATCAATGTCGTAAAAAGCAGTAACGCCTGTAGCTGTTTCTATCGCCCAGTTTCCTACTTCCACTCCCTGCTGCACGTAAGAACCAACTATGACCACATCGGCCTTTTCGATCTCTTCTTTGTAATTGGTTTTTAGTTCTTCATTGGTCTTGTAGAGCCCAATCTGGCAAAAATTGGGATTTGGCATATCGCGATGAGGGGAGTACCAGGGCACATCTTTTTCCAGGAACAGGATATCATGTCCCAGCGCTTTAAGTTCCTTAAGAAGCGCCCGGTACGTTGTGGCGTGACCGTTGCCCCAGGACGAAGTGACCGAAAGTCCTATGATTACAAATTTCATGGGCTATTGTTTTTGTTCTACAGGTTGTATCTTTTCAGAAATTACCGACTCCAGCAATTCTGCGCGGTGATTATAGGTGTGTTTGGCCAGTACTTTCTCATAGGCTGCTTTTCCAATTTCTTTGGCTCTTTCCGAAGTAAGCCCAGTCAATATCATCTCCACTTCTTCGCCACTATTGGCTACCAGGATCTCTTTTCCCGGAACAAAAAAGGTATCGATGCCTTTCCAGTAATCTGTAATTATACAGGCACCGGCTCCGGCAGCTTCAAAAACACGGGTTGCAGGCGAGAAGCCATACTTGGCCATGCTGTCGCGACTAATATTAAGTACTGCTTTTGGAGTACAATTAAAAGCATTGTGATCTTTGGTATAGACGTGGCCAACGTAATCGATGTTTTTTGGCATCTTTTTATCGCCCCAGCCGCTACCTCCCAGCAGAAACTTATCATCTGAAAGTCGCTTTGCAGGCCTTATAAAAAATTCTTCCACACGTTTTTCCCGGTCGGGGAGACGGTTGCCTAAAAAGGCTAAAGTACCTTCGAATTTTGGATTAGGATCTACAGGGAAATGTGTATCTGTATCCAGCGCATTATAAATTGGCACACATCTTTTTGCGCCGTTACGTTCATAGGCGTCTATAACCGGTTGGCCGCCACCATAGGTGAGCACAAGATCATATTTAGGGATTAGGGAATTAAAAGGATCCAAAGGATCAGATTCTATTCTATCAAGCGTCGCAGGAGCATCGACATCCCAAAATATGATGAGATTATCCTCTTTTTTGAGCTGTACTACCGCGTCTTCAAGGAAATCATCAAAGGCGCCAACCCCGCTGGCTTTTATGATGACATCTGCTTCCGAAGCTTCCCGTAACAGCCCCTGTAAAGTCACCTTATCTTTAGGGTAAACTTTTACAGTACACCATTCGGGGTCTTCTATGTCCCTATGCTTTTGTCGTTCATAAATATCGGGTTCATAAAAGGTTACTTCATGCCCCATTTTATGGAGGGCCTTTACAATTCCGCGGTAATAGGTGGCCGCGCCGTTCCAATAAGCCGATACTATACTTGAGCCAAAAAAGGCAATTTTCAGGTTTCTTTTCATGCTTCCTGTGTTTTGTGTTGGATTGGAAAGATCTTGTCTTTTGGGAGGCCCAGTTCTTCAAATATGCCTTCAAGGGCATTCACCCTGTGAGCACAGGTGTGTTTTTCCAGGATCGTTTTTCGGCCATTTTCTGAGAGACTTTGCGCAAGCTGGGCACTTTTAAGAACCTCGGCAAGTTTATAGCCCATGTCATTTCCATCTTTTGCAATAAGGTAATCTTCCCCGGGAGTGAAGAGGTTCTCTGCATCATTCCAGGGAGAACAAATCAATGGGATGCCGCAGGATAAAGCTTCGAAAGGCCGGATAGTAGGGATTCCCGGCAACATTTCAACATAAGGCCGCCGTGGTACATGCACGGTTACTTTATATTTTGCAAAAATTTCGGGCACCTTGTAATTAGGCAACCATCCTCCATATTCAATCCCTGCATCTGCAAGGGCCTTTTTTGCTTTTTCGGGATAGCGTACGCCGTAGACCTTTGCTTTAATTCCTAATTCCTTCACAGGACGTATAAGGAACTCCATGAGCTCTTCGGTTCTTTCGCCGTCGCCCCAGTTACCTATCCATACCAGGTCACCTTCTTTTTCTTCATCTCTGTTGGGGCTGAAGAATTCGGCATCGGCAGCTTCATGCCAGGTCCAGACTTTCTCTACCCATTTTTTCTCCTTGTAGATCTTCCTGATCACCTCTCCAAAAACGAGCGCGCCGTCAAAGTGAGAAAAATCAAATTTATTCATCTCTTTTTCAGCTGAAACAGCCCGGTGATGGGTATCGTGAAATAGTAATTTGAAGCCGAATTTTTCTTTTTGTTCTCCTATTTCAGAAATAAGGTTGGGCTCATTCCATTCGTGAAGGATCACAAGGTCGGCATCTCCCAGTATATTTTTATAGTTCAGCTTTTTTTCTGGATTGTAGAACTGTGGATTCAATGACGGATAATACTGCCGAAATTCATCCAGTCGCTCGGCACCGTGATCTTTTAGCAGGTTCTGTAAACTCCAGCCCCCTTCGGACTCATAGACATCCACTTCGTGTCCCCGTTTTTGAAGTTCTTTTACAATTCCCCTTAAAAAATGCGCATTCCCATGATTCCAGTCGGAATATAAAGAATGATAAAACATCACTATTTTCATATACTGATCAATTTTTGTTCTTTTTCCAGGATTTCCCGATAAAGATCATGATATGCCGCACCCATTTTCTCTGCGGAATATTCCTTTGCCCGGATTCTGGCTTTTGCTGAAAGTTCTTCCAGAAACTCGGGACTTTCAAGAAGGTGGATTATGGTTTTCTCTGCTTCGGCTTCATCTTCGGGATCGAAAAACAGCGCCGCGCCATCCCATAATTCTTTTAGTGTTTCCAGCTGGCTAAGGACTAAAGCACAACCATTGCCCGCAGCCTCCAGAATTGCAAGGCCAAAAGGTTCGTAGCGGGTGGGACTAACAAAAATGCTGGCCCGCTGCATCCATTCCTCAACTTCTTCGGGAGATAATTTCCCAAGAAATTTGACATTTTTGACACTACATTCTTTTCCCGTATTGGGATTAACAGCGTCTCCGGCGACATATACAGGCCACGGCAAGCGTTCTGCCATATTTGAAAGCAGGGGAAGATTCTTCGCTTCATCCCACATCCTGCCCATAGAAAGAATAAATTTCTCTTTTGGTTCTTTTACTTCCGAAGGAAATACGCGGCCGTTGTGGATTAGCTTGGTTTCCGAAGAAAATTGATGGATATCCTGCGCACTCTTCAAAATAGCTTCCGTAGGCGCCACTACCATATGAGATTCTTCAAGAGATTCTTTCACGATTTGGGAATAACGATCCCAATCCTGTGGTGCATTTTTACCTTTTACAGCCTGCCACCAGGTTTGTACACAGGAGTGGAAAACAGTGATCACTGGTGTAGTCCACTCTTCCTCTACGTGAGCGTAGTTGTTAAGGTGCACCAAATCTGGTTGTACAGTTTGATAAATACTATTGATCCATTTCCTTGACTGCTCTACATCCTCCCATGGGTCTTCCATCCACTCGAGCTTGTAATCGCTTTTGTAGAAGGTGACATTAGGAATTGTCTCGGCTTCTATCTGCTGTGCAGGTGAAGGCCATCCTCCAAGGGCGACGAGGTGCACCTGCACATTATACTGCGCCAGGGCCCTGCAGAGTTCTAGTGAATAAACCCATACTCCTCCTACCGTATCGGTAGTCATCAACACCTTCATCTTTTTATCTTCCATATATGCGGTCTATTACTTCGGCTGTTTTTATAAATTCGGTGGCCGATTTTTCATCGAACCGGTTATTTTCTAATAAATTTTCTACCCACACAACTCCGGCGCGGCCACTCCATTCATCTGGAGGATTTACCAGGGTTTCAGTTTGGGTGCCATGATATTTTTCGGCTTTAAAATCGTAAAATGAGCCATTGATATTTTTAAAGGATGCTCCACCTTGAGTTCCGTAAAATGTGGCTTCAATAATAGCGTCTTTTCCTGCGGAAACATGCCAGGAACATTCAAGATTGATCACCTGGTCTTTTTCTGAAGTGAGATTCACACTTGCGAAATCCTCCACGTGCTCCTCAAAAGAAGTCAGTTTTTGGCCTTTGTGAAAAAGATGGCTTCGTACATCTTTTATTTCCGGAAAATCCAGGCTCCAAAGGGCCAGATCTACCAGGTGGATTCCCAGATCCATTACACAGCCACCTCCAGATCTTTTTATGTCGTAGAACCATTCTTTATCGGGCCCATAGGCGTTGTGAAAAGTGAGATCTACGGCAAAGATGTCGCCGATTTCCCCTTTTTGGATGGTGTCGTAAACCGCCTTGAAAGCACTTGTGTAGCGATAGGAAAGATCTACGGCCAATAATTTATCTGCATTCCGGGAGGCTTCCACCACCTGCTTAACTTCTTCGGCAGTTCTCCCTAGAGGTTTCTGGCAAAAGACGGCCTTTCCGCTTTTCAATGCGTCCATACTTTGTTTCGCATGCATGGCGCTGGGAGTTGCAATGACAATTCCGTCAAGATCTTCTTCAGCAAAAAGGGCTTCGGGAGAGGACTTCAAAATGGCATTTTTGGCGCTCTTTTTAGCAGCGTCTGAATTTTCAGAATTTGGTTCGGTAATCGCAGCTGCTGAGGCTTTGGTATTGTTAAGGATAGCCTCCATACGGTTTCGGCCAATCCAGCCTACGCCCAGGAAACCAAGGGATAATTCTTTATTGGTTGGTTGAGTTGGTACCATTCTTAGTTAATGATTAATGCTTTTACAAAGCCTTCAGGCCTTTCGGTTAGATGTTTATATGCCTTGTCCATTTCTTCCAGGGGAAAGCTATGTGTGAAGAGGGGGAAAGGATCCATTTTTCCTTCTTCCACTGCTTTTACAGCCGCCTTAATTCCATTTATATACTTCTGGGGATCCCTCTCATGGGCACTTATCATGTCAATTCCCCTCCAGTTGAGCATTTGCACGTTAAGACTGCGCATGCCGTCCTGGTGGAAGCCGGCAACTATGAGTTTTCCTCTTGTACCCGTGAGTTCAATAGAGAGGTTAAGCGGCCATTCTTTTCCTGTGCATTCTATGACACGTTCGCAGAAATTCCCTCCTGTGAGTTCTTTTACCTTTTCAATGATCTTGTAGTGATCATCCATTTGAATAAGATGATCTGCTCCTGCCTTTTTTGCAGTGTCTAAAGAAAATTCTCTTCTGGAGACAGCAATAACTTCGGCACCGGCAGATTTCGCCAGCTGAACCAGGAGTGTCCCTAAAAAACCGCTGCCAACTATGGCTACTTTTTGCCCTTTTTGAATGTCACTGCGGTTAAAGATGTTCATCGCACAACCCAAAGGTTCCCCGGGAAACGGTTTTCCCTGAAGAGCATCGGGTAATTTCACCACACTATCTTCTTTTGCGATATCATGGGTTGCATAGGCTTTATAGGTAAGGGCAGTAACTCTGTCGCCTTCTTTCAATTCTGTAACACCTTCTCCCACTGCGTCAATGATGCCCCAGCCTTCATGGCCTGGTTCTCCCGGAGTGACCGGATAATCAAACCATTCGCGGCCTTCCCACACAGGAATATTGGATGCGCAAACTCCAGAACCTTCCAGCTTGATTCGTACCTCTCCTTTCTTGGGTTCCGGAAGTTCTATTTCTACAAGACTTACTTTTTGCGGAGCTTCTAAAACTGCTGCTTTTGCCATAGTATTTTTTGATGTGTCAGGTGCTTTTTCCTGTACTGCTTCGGAAGTTCTCATATTGCGACTTTCTTTGGAGGATTCAGGTTTTCAGGAAGTTGGATATTTCGATTTTCACATAGCCACTTCACCAGATTTTCAACACCTTCCTGTACCGTATATTTAGGCTCCCAACCTGTAGCTTCTTTAAATTTGTTGGTATTGGAGACGTAATAGAATTGATCCCCTGTGCGCCAGTCTTCAAAACTCACATCCATCTCTTTCCCGGCTTTCTCTTTGATTGTATCCAGGATTTCCAGGAGACTCACCGTATTTTCGGGTCCTCCACCAATGTTGAAAGCTTCTCCTGCCAGTTTATCAATATTCTTAGAGGCCAGCATAAATGCATCTATAAGATCTTCTACAAATAGAATATCCCTAACCTGCTTTCCGTTCCCGTAAATGGTTATGGGTTGATTCTCCAGGGCGCTGATGAGAAAATGTGCCACCCAACCCTGATCTTCGGTGCCAAACTGGTGTGGACCGTAAATGCAGCTCATTCTAAAAACCGCCGTTTTAAGGCCATAGGTTCTTGAGTAGTCCAGAATGTATTGATCTGCAGCCCCTTTTGAACAACCGTAAGGGCTGTGGAAATCAAGCGGAATTTTCTCATTGATCCCATGCTTCTTCATAATGGCGTCTTCAGGATAAAACCTGGTTTCATTTTCAATCATTTTCACATCCTGTAGATTTCCATATACCTTGTTCGTGGAAGTGAAGATCAAAGACGGCTGATGCTCACTTTTTCTTATTGCTTCAAGTAAATTAAAAGTACCTTTAAGATTCACATTAAAATCATGAACAGGGTTTGTCACCGATGAGGTTACGGCAACCTGTGCACAGAGGTGAAAAACTTCGGAAGCATTATTCACACACTCCTGCAATATCCTTTCCTCATTAATGTCGGCGATCTGGATGATCAATTTATCTCCATATTCCTTTTGAAGCCATTGCAGATTTTCTTCTACTCCGTCTCTAAAAAGACTGTCGTAGATCATCACTCTTTTTCCTTCAGAAAGGAAACGGGAAGCGAGATTAGTTCCAATGAATCCCGCACCTCCTGTTATTAATGTATATTTCTCTCTTTCTGAAATTTTATATTGCTTCTTAATATAATTTTGTTCTTTAATCTCCTCTACTCCATGTTTCTCAAGAAGCTTGTACAGCAGCTTTTCCGTGCCATCGGTTTTCTTGAGGCCAAAGTGATATTCCCGCTCATCGAGGTGGAATCCACCCACTGTGGAGTTTTTTGGATCAAGGTCTTTTAATGAATACCAGTAGATTCTGTCGGCATTGGCATTGAGAACATTCTTAAATTCCTGATATTGCTTGACCTCGTCATCCTGCCAGGTGGAGAATCCCACCTCCGAGATCCAGATCTCTTTGTCATACCCAAATTTCTCCATCACATCGCGAACGCTCTTAATATTGATGTCCCAGCCTTTCCATTGTTGATCGAACACGTGCGGGAAACCATGTATTCCCACTGCATCAATGTAATCCAGCACTTTTTGTTCGGCCATCATTTGCAGCCAGTTGGGATCTATGGGACTCATCCCCCCAAGCAGCGTCTTTTTTCCTCTTTTTTGAGCCCAATGAGCAGCCATGCCTATCATCGTGGAAAACTTGTTCCAGGAATAATCAAGAGTAAAATCGTACTCCACTTTATTGTTTGGTTCATTCCATAATTCCACCCATTCAAAATAGTCCCCATACCGGGTGATCATTTCATCTATAAAATCGGCATATGATTTTAGATCTTTAGGTGGAGCTGAGGTTTTAGGCATTTCTCCTATAGATGGAGGAGTATACAGGAAACAGGGTAAGATCTCGACATGCGGAGCAAGTTCTGCAAAAAGCCAGTCATACCATTCTGGGGTACCTTCAACGTACCAGTCGGCCCAGGAAATACCTGTTCGTAAATGTTTTATACCGAGTTTCTTGAAATCTTCAATTGCAGCTTTTACCTGCTCGTGTTCCCCCGGTCTAAACCATTCAAGAATGCCGAGTTGAGGAGTATTTGGATCTATATTTTTCGTTCCTTTCATAGCTGTTCTTTTATACGGTTAGACCTCTGGAAGATAATTCGTCGCTTGCCTGACTCACATTATCGGTAGCTATCTGAGTTTTCAGCCATTCGGCCAGTTCGAATAAACCGTCTTCAAATTTTACTTCAGGTTTAAAACCTAATTTATTTTCTGTTTTAGTGGTGTCGGCAAAACAATGTCTTATGTCCCCAACCCTGTATTTTCCTGTTACTTCGGCTTTAAGATCTTCTTTCCCCATTACTTCTGCCAGTTTATCGGCGATTTCAAGAATAGTGTATTTGTTGCCGCTGCCCACGTTGAAAACTTCACCATCGGCTTCGGGCTTTTCCATTGCCAGTCTAATGGCACGGGCTACATCTTTTACATGGATGAAATCGCGTTTCTGTTTTCCATCTTCGAAAATCAATGGGGGGTTATTATTCAGCAGGCGCGAGGCAAAGATTGCCAGGACCCCGGTATAGGGATTGGAAAGTGCCTGCCGGGTGCCATAAACATTAAAGAACCTCAAGGCCGTGGCCGGGAAATTATATGCTTTTCCTGTAATTAAACTCAACCTTTCCTGGTCATATTTGGAAAGGGCGTAAACTGAAGAAAGATTGGGAATTTTTGTTTCTGGAGTGGGAACCGGCTCCAGCTCTTTTCCATTGCTGTCATACATCTCCCATTTCCCCTTTTTAAGATCGGACAGTTTTCTTTCGCAGTCCATGCGTTTTTCGCCTTCCTCATTTAGGTACAGGCCTTCACCATAAATACTCATGCTGGAAGCGGTGACCAGTTTTTCTACCGGTTTATCCATGAGCGCTTCCATTAACACTGCAGTTCCTACGTTGTTGACATCTGTATAATCTTTTATTTGATACATACTTTGTCCTACGCCCACCATTGCCGCCAGGTGAATTACAGCATCTATGCCTTCGAGGGCCTTTTCTACGGCCGCTTTATCACGAACGTCTCCAATTTGCAGCTCCGCATCGGGATTAAGATATTCGGGACGGGAAGCATTCTTCCCGTGAACCTGTTCAGAAAGGTTATCCAGTGCCCGCACCTTGTATCCTTTGTTTAAAAGTTCATCTGCGAGATGCGACCCAATAAATCCTGCTCCTCCTGTTATAAGTATTTTCTTCTGCATCTAATTAGTTTTGGTTGGTTAAAAGTTTTGTAAAGTTGGTCTGGTTATGATCTTATTGATGCTGGTTCCTTTTTTCTTGTTGAGTGCATACCATACGTCTTCTGCAATCTCTTCGGGATTTATCGCCCCCATGGCCATTTGGTCCACCGAATTATTTCCAGAGATCTGGTGCTTGTAAAAAGCCGTGTCTACAATCCCGGGACTTACAATCGTAACATTTATGTGGGGAAGGGCC
Organism: Salinimicrobium sediminilitoris; assembly: GCF_020866905.1. Taxonomy (GTDB): domain Bacteria; phylum Bacteroidota; class Bacteroidia; order Flavobacteriales; family Flavobacteriaceae; genus Salinimicrobium; species Salinimicrobium sediminilitoris. The sequence continues at coordinate 388,406 of NZ_JAIVCC010000005.1, forward strand.
TCCAGTCTCAATGTTTCGGCAATTACCTCCAGGGCAGATTTTGAAGCCGCGTAGATTCCTCCGTATGGGTGAGGTTGATTGGCTGAGACCGATGAAATAAAAACAACATTTCCTTTTTGTTGAGAGATCATGTGGGGAGTAAAAGCCCTTATACATCTCAAAGGGCCCAGTAGATTTGTTTCCAGTACCATTTTCCATTTCTCAGGATCTCCTTCTGTAAGTTTTTCCTGAATACCCCGGCCGGCATTGAGGATAAGATAATCGGGGTGACCAAAATTTTCTGTGGTCCAGGAGTAGAGATCATCGATTTCTTCTGCCTTACTCACATCACATTTTCGATACTTTATATTTTCATGCTGTTCCCCAGATTTATTAAGATCGGCTACTACAACTGTTACGCCTTCACTGCTGAGTTTTCTGGCTATTGCTTTTCCAATACCGCTACTACCACCGGTCACCAGGGCAATCTTTGTAGAAGCATTTTTAGTCATTCGGTTCAGATCTTTTTTAAGTTATTGAAATAACCTTAAGCGAATTTTTTCCACCAGGACAATTAATGGGGGGATGAGCGAACGTCCCGGAAAAAATGGCTGAATTATCTCCATCGCTCATTTTCAAAGGTACAAGAGAAGCCTGTGAAATTGTACTAAAGCAAACTTAAAACAATCTTAAACCCCGCTATTTTACTGGGAGTTCGGGGCTGGATCAGCAGCCGGTTATCCGGGAAAAAATCGTGCGAGAATTCTTGTTAAGTCAGTTGTCATAGGGGTTGAAGAAGCTGCAAAAAAATAACAGGAGCGATTATGCTCCTGTTATTTATATTTAATTTGGGAAAAGTTTAGGACCGGGTATATTTCTGAAGTGTCTTTTGCCACTTTATAGCCCTGTCCAAACGTTCAGCTTTTTGGGTAACCGGATCTTCTTCCTCTGCGTAAAAAACCAGCTTTTTTTCTGAATTATTTTTGGTCTTTACCAGAAGCATGATTTCTCTCATTTCATCCAGTGAAGATGTATTTTTTCCATCTTCGTTGTTTTTGTGTAACTCTATTTTTGAAATATCATCAAGATCAATAACCTGCAATTTCGCTTCCTCACCAGATTTTAAAAGGAGGAATTTCTTGGCTGTTTTGTCCAGTGCCAGTGATAACCCATGTACATTTTCAGTTTCGTCAAGGTTGTAACCTTTCTCACCTGCCAAAAAAGACAATTTCTTTGCGCGTTTTTTTTCTTTTTGAGATTGGTTGTAAACGAGAAAACCAACGGGAGCTATAAACAAGAGTAGTAGTCCCAGACCCATAAGGGTGGATGCTGTATCCATTTTGTAAATTATTTAATGTGAACTTTATATAAAATATGATATCGTGTACTGCAAAAGAGTGCAGAACGTGTTCACAAGAAAAAATGCTTCGGAAAAAGATGGATTTCAAGATCTTTTCGAAGATCTCTTTTATAGCTGAAGTAAGATCCTTCCGAACAGCCAGTAATCTCCGTATTAAAGGAATTGGGAACTACTGAAGAATTGCCGAAATGGAGATTTTTCAGTAGCTCCGGGATCTCCTGATAAAGGTTTTCGCGATAGGCTACAGAAAGAGGATTCGCAGCGGCAAATTTTTCCGTAGAAAATGGTTGCTCTCTCCGGATCTCAGGAACACCGGAAGCATAAGTAGAAACCCCGCCAATGCTCAAAAGGGCCAGCAAAAGGACGAGGTGATTCAACAATATTTTTATCTGCTGCTGCACAAGCTAAAAGTAATCAAAAAGCACACCGATTAGAGCAATTTAACAGCGTCTTTTGCAAAATAACTGGCGATCATTTGCGCACCTGCCCGTTTGATTGCAGTAAGCTGTTCCAGCATCACCGCATCATGATCCAGCCAGCCTTTTTCGGCTGCAGCTTTGAGCATGGAATATTCGCCGCTTACCTGGTAAACTGCCACCGGCACGTTTACGGCATTTTTGATCTCCCGAACAATGTCCAGGTAACAAAGTCCCGGTTTTACCATTACGATATCGGCGCCTTCAGCGATGTCCTGCAGAGTTTCTTTGATCGCCTCTTCGCGGTTTGCGGGATCCATTTGATAAGTTTTCTTATCACCAAAGCCGGGTGCCGAATCCAGTGCATCCCTAAAAGGGCCGTAAAATGCCGAAGCATATTTCGCACTGTAACTCATTATTCCGGCATTTGGAAAATTCTCCTGCTCGAGCAGTTCCCTAATTGCCTGGATCCTTCCGTCCATCATATCACTGGGAGCTACAAAATCAGCCCCTGCCTGCACGTGTGAAAGCGACATTTGGGCCAGTACTTTCCTGGTGGCATCATTAACTATATATCCGTCTTCTACAATACCATCATGGCCGTAGGAAGAGTATGGATCAAGAGCGACGTCGGTCATTACCAGCATTTCGGGCACAGCGTCTTTGATCGTCTTTACCGCCCGCTGCATAAGGCCTTCGGCGTTAAGAGCTTCAGTTCCCTTGTTGTCTTTTAGATTATCGGGTACTTTTACAAATACCAGAACAGATCTTAGTCCCAGGTCCCAAAGTTCCTTAACCTCTTTTTTCAACAGATCCAGGCTATATCTGTAGTAATTAGGCATGGAAGCGATCTCTTCCTTCACGTTTTGCCCTTCCACTACAAACAGTGGTACGATAAAATCATTAGGAGAAATAATGGTTTCCCTTACCAGGCTTCGAATAACTTCGTTTGTTCTTAGTCGTCGGTTTCTTATTAGCATAATCTTAGGTTCAAAGTTTAATGTTTAAAGTTCAAGGTCAAAATTTGGCCTTTCGAAAATTTTACTGACCACTGACCACTGATGACTAATTTAGACCCATTCCCGAGGATTCTCCAACACCTCCACCAACTTCTCTTCTTCACTTCCCGGTTCGGGATGATGGTCATATACCCACTGCACATGTGGAGGCAGACTCATGAGGATGCTTTCAATCCTACCATTGGTCTTCAATCCAAACAAAGTGCCTTTATCGTGCACCAAATTAAATTCCACATAGCGACCCCGCCTTATCTCCTGCCAGTCACGTTGGTCGGAAGAAAAAGCAAGTTCTTTCCTTCTTTCCACAATGGGAAGGTAAGCCTCAAGAAAACTGTCCCCTATATCGGTAACAAAATTGTACCAGGCCTCTTGCGGTTTTTCATTGGAGGGCTTTAAATAATCAAAAAATAAACCTCCTATTCCTCGGGCCTCATCACGATGGGAATTCCAGAAATACTCGTCACACTTTTTTTTGAAATCGGGATAAAAAGAAGGGTCATGACGGTCACAGGCACCCTTACAAACTTTGTGAAAATGCTCCGCATCCTCCTCAAAAAGGTAGTAGGGAGTAAGATCCTGTCCTCCGCCAAACCAGCTGTCTACTGTGTTTCCACTCTTGTCGTACATTTCGAAATACCTCCAGTTGGCATGAACCGTAGGCACCATAGGGTTTGAAGGATGTAAAACCAGGCTGAGCCCGCAGGCAAAGAAATCAACATCTCCCACACCAAAATGCTGCTGCATTGCCGGTGCAAGAGGTCCATGTACTTTGGAGATATTTACCCCGCCTTTTTCAAACACGGCACCGTCTTCTATTACCCTTGTACGACCGCCGCCGCCTTCCTCTCTTTGCCAAAGATCTTCCTTGAAAATGGCTTTTCCATCAATGGCTTCAAGATTTGCAGTGATCCTGTCCTGAAGATTTTGAATGTATGCGTAGAACTTTTCTTTCATTTCTGAGTTTTAAGTTTTTCAAGAAAAACTAATTTATTATTCTCTTTTTCAATTTCTTCTACACTCTCGACTTTTATTGCTTCCCCCGTTTTTTGCTGAAGAATGGATACAACCTCTTCCTTTTCTTTATCTAGCGAATCAATGAATAATTCCCTTCCTATCCTGTTATTATGAAGATCCATTTTTTTTGCAAGGCCCTCATTTGGCGATAGCCGCTCATGAAGATCGGTTATCCTTTTGCTCCAGCTCATTGCGTTTCCGGGGGAACCGGCCGCCGGTAAACAGGATCTACAGATCAAATAGTTCCAAAGGGCATGACGAAAAGCGTTTGTCCTGTTGTCCTTATGATGTAAATCGCCATACAGGCGGTCGCTTATGGCTACAGCTTCACGGGTAGCCTTATAACTAGGGAGGAGGTATGAAGGATGTCTTAAAAAGACGCCGCAAAGAACAGCGAGTTCCTTAAAGTTAAGGGTCGCTATTCTTTTACCTACTACCACTATTAATGAGCCTTATATTCTTTTACGGCTTCCACGAAAGCAATGGCATTTTCTACAGGAATATCGGGTAGTATCCCGTGGCCAAGGTTGACTATATACCTGTCTTTTCCAAATTCATCAATCATTTGTTTCACCATTTTCTTAATTTCTGAAGGCGGTGAATATAATCTGCTTGGATCAAAATTCCCCTGAAGGGTGATTTCTCCCCCAGTTAGTTTTCTTGCCATTTGGGGAGAACAGGTCCAATCAACCCCAAGGGCAGAAGCTCCCGAAACTGCCATTTTATCGAGGGCAAACCAACATCCTTTTCCAAAAGCAATTACTGGAATTTCAGGTTTTAGAGCATCAATGATCTGCTGAATGTATTTCCAGGAGAATTCCTGGTAATCCTCAGGAGAAAGCATCCCTCCCCATGAATCAAATACCTGAACCGCATCAACTCCTGCTTCAACTTTGGCTTTTAAGTAAGCAATTGTAGTATCGGTGATCTTTTGAAGCAGGGTATGTGCTGCCTGTGGATTTGTAAAACAGAATTTCTTCGCAATATCAAAGTTTTTGGAACCCTGTCCCTGTACTGCATAACACAAAATCGTCCAAGGAGAGCCGGCAAAACCTATCAAAGGTACCTCATTGTTGAGTTCCTTTTTGGTCATTTTGACGGCGTCCATTACATATCCTAAAGTTTCGTGCACATTGGGTACTATAACTTTATCCACGTCGGCAGAAGATCTTACGGGATGTGGAAGCCAGGGGCCAAGGCCCGGTTTCATCTCCACTTCAATATTCATCGCTTGAGGAACCACTAAAATATCGCTGAAAAGTATAGCTGCATCTGTTCCTACCTGGTGAATAGGCATCACAGTGATTTCTGTAGCTAACTCTGGAGTGCGACAACGCGTAAAGAAGTCGTACTTCTCTTTAAGCTTCATAAAATCGGGCAGGTATCTTCCTGCCTGTCTCATCATCCATACCGGTGGGCGTTCCACCGTTTCCCCTTTTAAAGCTCTTAGAAAAAGATCGTTTTTTATCATGGTCATTGTTTTATTCTAATGTTAATTCTTCAGAAAGAGAGACACTTCGATTCTCATGTGCTTTCTGAAAATTTTCTTTACCTCCAAAAAGTGCAGAAATTTCTTCATTTTTTACAATTTTCGGATCATCGCTTACAGTTTCCCGAAACGAAGAAAAGGTATAGGTTTTGAAGGCTTTCCCAAAATGGATTTCAGGGTTTAAATTTACATAGATTATCAGTTGTTTCAGGTACTTTTCATTATCTACTTTAATTCTTTTGAAATGCTTCTCAAATAAACTGCCTGTCCTATTCTCTGCCTTGTTAAAGGCCTTGGCATAAGAATTAAAGAAATTTGAAAAGCTTTGAGTTACTTGCTTCGTATCTGTCTCCACTCTAATCACCATGTGAAAATGATTCTGAAGTAGACAGTAGGCGAACGTTGAAACTTCTGGGCTTAAATATTTGTGGTACAGCTGAAGGAAGTAGCGCTTATTTTCATCATTAGAAAAAATGTTTGATCTATTTATACCCCTGTTGTAGATGTGGTAAAAATGATCTTTTTCTAATGTTTCTAATTTCATATTTTTATATCTCCCAGACCTGTAAGGTCTTTTTTTCGACCTTGTAGGTCTTAGTTTATTAGTTTAAAAGAGACCTACAAGGTTTTGGAAACCTTGCAGGTCTACCACCTATTCGCTACGTAAATTTTTTCACCACCTGTACAATCACATTTTCAATTGACGGAGTCGTGGCAATAACTATTTCATTTGTAAATTTTCTGGCTTCGGCTGCAGTTGTCGTTCCAATGCAAAAAGCCGTGCTGTCTTTAAGGTCGTTCTGGGAACAATAGCTTCGCACTGCACTGGGACTAAAAAACAACACTCCATCAAAGGTACGATCTATTTTTTTGGACACTTCATGAGTGTCATATACTTCTACTTCAGAAAAGTTTACCCCGGCAGATTTTAGTCGCTCCGGTAGATCTGCATTTCTTTTTTTTCCGCAGAAGAACAAAAACTCTTCTTTCTTGTAATTGTTGATTATTTCTGAAGCCAGGTTTCCTCCGTAATTTGCCACTTTTGAAACCCTGAAGCCATTTTGTTTCAAAAAAACGGCAGTTTTCTCCCCAACACAAAAAATATTTTTTTCCTGCAGCTGGTTTCTAAGCAGATGTTTCAGAATTGCCCTAACAGAATTTTTGCTGGTGAAGATCAGGTTGTCCGGAATATTTTTTATTTCAAAATCCATTGGAACAATAGAAATAAAATCCATTTCTACCAGGCCAATTCCACGATTTAGAAGGAGTCCCCGCTGTCCGGTAGTAAGTTTTTTTGTTGAAAGTACAGAGGCGATCCTGCTCCGGGTTGAGAGCTGTTTTGGAAAACCGTCGCCATCTTCTGTTTTTGACAAATCCCGGTAGCGTTTGTGTCTAAATATTAACCTTTGGTGTTGTTAACCGCTTCTTTTATCTCCCGCATAAGTTCTCTTCCCCCGGCTTGCAGCACTTCCTCGGCACAGGCACGTCCAAAATCTTTGTGATCTAATACCGGAATTTCCTTTTCTACACCAATTCTTTGCTGCCCGTCAAGACTAAAAAGTGCCGCCCTAAAGTGGATTTTATCTCCTTCAATAGTTGCCAGAGCACCTATAGGAGCTGTACATCCCCCTTCCAGGACGCGTAGGAATTCTCTTTCAATATGAACACAGGTTTGACTTTTCTCATGATTTAAAGCTGAGAGGGTCTTTCTGCAAAATTCATCGTCTTCTTTGGCAACTACCAGCATAGCGCCCTGTGCGGGTGCCGGGATCATCCATTTTAGATCAATAAAAGAATCGGGTTTTAGGTTGATGCGTTCAAGACCTGCCGCCGCAAAAATGGCCCCATTCCAGTCGCTGTCTTCAAGCTTCTGCAGGCGGGTATTTACGTTCCCGCGAAGATCTACGATCTCATGGTTTGGGTACTTATGCAGCCACTGGGCCTGTCGTCGCAGACTTCCTGTGGCAACTATGCCTTCCTCGTTGAGGAAGTTGGTGCCTTTATGAATTAAAATGTCCTGGGTATTTGCTCTTTTTAACACCGCAGCTTCCACAATTCCTTTCGGCAGGGCAGTGGGCACATCTTTCATGGAGTGTACCGCGATGTCAATTTCATCTGTGATCATGGCTACATCCAGGGTCTTGGTAAAGATCCCTGTGATACCAAATTCATAGAGAGGCTTGTCAAGCACCAGGTCACCCTGTGATTTTACAGGTATTAATTTCGTCTTATGACCCAGTTTTTCAAGTGCATTTTTTACAGCATTTGCCTGCCAAAGCGCTAGTTCACTGTCCCGGGTGCCTATACGAATTACCCTGCTCATTTCTTAAACGTTTCTTCCAGTTGAAATACCTTCTGGATCAACTCCAGGCTTTCATCTGTAGAATTCGAATCGCCTTTGAGATGGTTGGCAAACTGGTTCATTATCTTTTGGATGATGCGATCTCCAAGAACTTCGGCCTGCCTGTCGTTAAAGTTTTCAATTTTTCGGCGTTGAAAATCCACTTCAGCATCTTTCATGGTCTTCAGTTTCTTTTTCAAAGCTTTTATGGTAGGTGCGAACTTTCGGGTTTCGAGCCAGGAATTGAAATCGGCTTCCATTTCGGCAATGATCTTATGTGCATCTGGAATTGCAGATTTTCTGCGTTCCAAAGTCTCATCGGTCATTTGGGAAAGGTGATCCAGGTGAATTACCGACACTCCCGGAAGTTCTGCCACTTCATCTGAAACATTTTTTGGAATAGAAAGATCAAGGATCAAGAGGTCTTTCTTATTATAGATCAATTCTTTTGTAATAGTAGGATTTTGAGCTCCTGTCGCCACGATAAGGATATCGGCCTGTCTTATCTCTGCCTGCAAGTCGGCATAATCCCTAACGGTGAGGTCGAATTTACCGGCAATTTTTTCTGCTTTATCTTTCGTCCTGTTGATTAGGGTAATTTGATGTTTCTTGGTGTGTTTTACCAGGTTCTCACAGGTATTGCGACCTATTTTTCCTGTTCCGAAAAGTAAGATATTCTGGTCTGCCGGGTTTTCAAAATTCTTAAGAATATATTGAACCGAAGCGAAACTTACAGAAGTAGCTCCCGAGGATATCCCGGTTTCATTTTTAATGCGCTTACTTGCCTGGATCACGGCATTCACCAGTCTTTCTAAAAATGGATTTGAGACTCCTATATCCTTTGACTGTATAAATGCAATCTTTAATTGGCTAATGATCTCGAAATCTCCAAGAATTTGGCTGTCAAGACCGGTGCCAACTCTAAACATATGAGAAATCGCCTCTTTATTTTTATATACATAAGCGACCTTTTCAAACTCCTCAACGGTGCCATGGGTATGCTCACACAGCAATTTGATCAATTGGAAAGGGTGCTGGGCAAAACCGTAAATTTCGGTTCTGTTGCAGGTAGAGGTTACAATAATGCCGTCGATACCTTCGATCTTTGCCTGCTCAAGCAAATTTTTCTTTCTAATATCGTCCAGGCTAAAATGTCCTCTTACTTCTGCATCGGCCTTTTTATAACTTAGGCCTATTGTATAAAAATGTTTTCCTCTAGAAATATTATAATCTTCCATGTACCTGAATAGGATTCTAACGAGCAAATGTAAGACAAGGTTAAAGTAAAAAACAACGCTCAAAGTACATTTTTTGTCGCTTCACGTGATTTTGACTAAAAAACTGATCAAAATCATATTTTTGAGCTATTTTTACCTATGAACTATGGAAATGCAGCAACTTTGTTTAGAACGCTTCTAAATAAAAGCCACCAATAAATTCATTTTGCCATGCAGGAAAATGTCGCTCAAAGTACCTTTGAAAAAACCCGGTTGGAAGAGGGATTTTATTTGCTCCGGTTTCAGAATACCACCAGGGAGCGGGTGAAGATTAACCGTAATATCAACAGCAACTTCATCCAGTTTCATTTTTCGGGGAAAGGAGAAGGCAGGTTTTTCTTCAACAATGGGAGCTATAAAATTCCACTAATGGAAGAAAATGCACTATTGCTGTACAATCCAAAACGAGACCTTCCCATTGATCTAGAGCTCCAGCCGGGCAGCTGGGTGATCTCCATTGTGATCTCGATAAAAAAGTTTCATGGCCTTTTTTCTGAAGAGGCAGGTTATGTGAGTTTTCTTAGTCTTGAGAACCGCGATAAGCACTATTATAAGGACAGTCCTTTAACGCCGGGAATGGTGATCGTCCTAAACCAGGTAGTGAATTATAATGTGGTTCCAAGTATTAAAAATCTTTACTTTAAAGCTAAGGCATATGAATTGCTAAGCCTTTATTTTAATCGTTCCGGTGAACCCGATGTTGAGCAATGTCCTTTCCTGAGTGATGAGGAGAACGTGCTAAAAATAAGAAAGGCCAAGGAAATTGTGATTGCCAATATGGCCGAACCTCCTTCCCTGCAGGAACTTTCCAGGGAAATTGGCCTTAGCCTTAAAAAACTTAAGGAAGGGTTTAAGCAGATTTATGGAGATTCGGTCTTCAGCTTTTTATTTGATTATAAAATGGAATATGCACGAAAGCTACTGGATTCCGGAGAATATAATGTGAATGAAGTTGGACTTAAAGTGGGTTACAGCACTTCCAGTCATTTTATTGCGGCCTTTAAAAAGAAGTTTGGAACTACTCCAAAGAAGTATCTAATGTCACTTTCTTCGGAAGCCTGATCCATAAATTTCTTCAATGCAACCATTTTTCTAAAGATTTCCTGAAGCTTTTTAGCTAGAATTTAATAATCGTATTTTTACAGCAAATTCAAAAGATGAGTAAAGGAGTATTACTGGTCAACCTTGGTTCGCCCGACAGCACAGACCCAAAAGACGTAAAAAAGTACCTCGATGAATTCCTTATGGATGAAAGGGTTATTGACGTGCCTTATTGGGCACGTACTCTTTTGGTGCGTGGAATAATTCTAAATACCCGCCCGAAAAAATCGGCAGAGGCTTATGAAAAGATCTGGTGGGAAGAAGGTTCTCCTTTAATTGTTCTTTCTGAAAGGCTTCAGGAAAAGGTGGATTCTTTAACTTCAGTTCCTATTGCATTGGCCATGCGTTACGGCAAGCCCTCGATTAAAAGCGGACTTCAGGAACTGCATGACAAAGGAGTGGACGAGGTATTGATCTTTCCACTGTATCCCCAGTTTGCCATGGCAACTACCGAAACAATTTTGGTTCTGGCTGAAGAACTTCGGAAAAAACATTTTCCGCAGATGCAGTTTACTTCGGTTCCCGCTTTCTATAATCATGCAGATTATATTCGGGTGCTGGGCACGAGTATTTCAGAATCATTAAAAGGGGTGGATTTTGATCATCTTTTGTTTTCTTACCACGGGGTTCCGAAAAGGCATATCAGGAAAAGTGATATTACCCAATCTCATTGCAAAATAGATGGCAGTTGTTGTCAAACGCCTTCTCCTGCACACCAATTTTGTTACCGTCACCAGTGTTATGAAACTACCAAACTGGTAGCTGAATACCTGGGGCTCGAAAAAGGGAAATTTTCGGTGTCCTTCCAGTCCAGATTAGGATTTGACCCATGGTTGCAACCCTATACAGATCGTACAATTGAAAGAAAAGGCCTGGAAGGAGTAAAGAATCTTGCAATTGTGACTCCGGCGTTTGTTTCAGACTGTTTGGAGACGCTTGAGGAGATCGCAATGGAAGGAAAGGAGATCTTTGAGGAAGCAGGCGGTGAAAAATTCACTGTTGTGCCCTGTCTTAACGATCGGGAAGACTGGGTGAAGGTACTGGCGCGTTGGGTTGATGAGTGGGCGCAGCAAAATGTAGCTGTATAATACCTTTTTTGACACCTTGGCAAAATTCGTTTTAAATTATCTTTGTTAAGATATGAAAATTGACAAGCTGAAATTAGAACTTTTAGAGGAGATCATTAATTGTAATGATGCTTCCACGTTGAAGAAAGTGGAGGAGATCTTTCGCTCATATCCTTCTATAGCTTCGGAAACTGAAGAGGAGTATAATTTACATAAAGAAGTAGAATTTTCAGAAGCTTTAAATATTTCTCCTGAGCAAGAGGAAGAGCTCATGAGACGTTATGACGACCACTTGAAAAATGGTGGTGAATCCATTCCCAGGGAAGTGGTCAAACGAAATCTTCGGGACCTGGATGACTTCTAAGATCTCCTTTCATATCTCATGGATCCTCATTCGGATCGTAGATAATGTGAATATTTTTTCAGTATTCAATACCCGCCTAAACCCCATCACAAAACCTTCAGCATAGAGTGGAATATTACAACTACATCAAAGCCCTGCATCTTATTTTTGTGATCACATGGTTTGCGGGACTTTTTTATATCCCCCGGCTTTTCATCTACCACATTGAAGCTTCAGAGAAACCTGAACCTGAAAAGAGCATTTTAAGCGAACAATTAAAGATCATGACAAAGAGGCTGTGGTTTATCATTACCTGGCCTTCAGCAATTCTTGCAACTCTTTTTGCTGTCTGGCTCCTTGTGCTTATGCCGGCATGGTTGCAAATGCCCTGGATGCACGTGAAACTTGCTTTTGTGCTGCTTCTTTTCTTTTACCATGGTAAAACTCATCATATCTTTAATCAGCTTCAAAATGATAAGATCACCTGGACCTCAAACCAAATGAGGCTTTGGAATGAAGTGTCCACGCTTATTCTTTTTGCAGTAGTATTCCTGGTGATCCTTAGAGATGCGCTAAACTGGATCTATGGTGTAGTCGGAATTTTCCTTTTGGCCGCGATGTTGATGCTGGGAATAAAAATTTACAAGCGTTTACGTTCCAAAAACCCCGATATTTAGAATGGTTTAATAATTGTTAGTTATTTTGCCACCTTAAAAATTACTTTTTGAAATTTTCTTTAAGAACCCGAATATTCCTTTCCATGATCGTGCTGGTGTTACTGGCATCAATTTTAATTGGAGGAATTACGGTATTGCAATATAAGAAGGAAGCCCAGGAATATCATCGGGAACGACTCGAACGCAAGGAAGAGGCGATAAGGGAACACATCAAATTTGTAGTGGAAAGCACCACCTATGAGATAAGGGAGGAGATGGTTTACCTTATTCTTAAACAGGACGACAAGATCCACGAGATCTCACAAGTGCATAACATGCCCATTAATGTCTATAGCCTTGAAGGCGATCTTATTTTAAAGTCGAACCAGTCCTTTTTCCCAGACACGACCGATCTTAGACTTGACAGGACGATTGTTGAAAAGCTGCAGGCTTCTTCCCGAAAAAGGGTGATAGAACAAACTATCAAGAACGACAAAAGATTTCAGTCTTCCTATACCTATATCACAGACAATAAATTCCGGCCACTGGCAATCCTGAACCTTCCTTACCTCGAAGACGACTACTTTATTACCCGGGATTTAAGGAATTTTCTCATTAAGCTTACCGAAGTTTATTTGTTCATGCTGGTCCTTGCGATCCTGCTGGCTTATTTCCTTTCAAAATATATCACCCGAAGCTTAAAAACAGTTTCAGAAAGGATTCATCAAACGCGCCTTGATAAAAAGAACCAGAAGATCGAGATTGGTAATGTAAGTGAGGAGATCTTTACGCTCGTGGCGGCATATAACTCAATGATCGATGAGCTTGAAGAAAGTGCGGCTAAACTCGCCACCAGCGAGCGGGAACAGGCCTGGCGGGAAATGGCCAAGCAAGTGGCCCATGAAATTAAAAATCCGCTAACGCCAATGCGCCTCAGCGTTCAGAGTTTTCAAAGGAAATTCGATCCCAATGATCCTCAAATTCAGCACAAGGTCGATGAATTTAGCGATACGCTCATTACCCAAATAGATACTATGAGCTCAATTGCTTCGGCTTTCTCCAATTTTGCAAAAATGCCGGCGCAACAAAATGAAACTCTAAATGTTCCAAAAATAGTAAAGCTGGCCCTCGATATTTTTAATGAAGATTACATCCTGTTCTCTTCAGAAAAAGAGGAGATCGTCGCCAAGTTTGATCGTACACAACTTATTAGGGTGGTGACGAACCTGGTAAAAAATGCCGTACAGGCCGTGGAGAAGGAAGAAAATCCTGCAGTCCTGGTTTCGGTGATGGAGGAGGAGAACCGCGCCTGTCTAGTAGTATCAGACAATGGCGTTGGAATTTCTGAAGAAAATAAGGACAAGATCTTCGAGCCTAAATTTACCACCAAATCCAGCGGAATGGGCCTTGGTCTTGCTATGGTGAAAAATATTGTAGAGAGTTGTGGTGGAAGCATACAGTTTACCTCTAAATTAAATAAAGGCACTATCTTTAAGGTTCACTTTCCAAAATAAAAAGGTATGAATTTCGAAAATATTCTGTTCGAAGAGAACGAAAATATTGGTTACATAACGATTAACCGACCGAAGAAACTCAATGCTCTAAACAAGGCTACCATTGCCGAGCTTAACGAAGCATTTGAATCTGCCCGTGAAGATCACGATATCAAAGTGGTGATCCTTTCCGGAAGTGGAGAAAAGGCCTTTGTGGCCGGAGCCGATATTAGTGAATTTGCTGATTTTTCGGCTGAAGAAGGGAGACGACTTGCTGCCGAAGGACAGGAAAAGCTATTTGACGTAGTGGCCAACTTTCCAAAGCCGGTAATCGCAGCAGTTAACGGATTTGCCCTCGGCGGCGGACTCGAACTTGCCATGGCTGCACACTTCAGGATTGCCAGCGACAATGCCAGGATGGGATTGCCTGAAGTTTCCCTCGGGGTGATCCCGGGTTATGGAGGCACTCAGAGGTTACCACAGCTGGTAGGCAAAGGAAAGGCAATGGAAATGATTATGACTGCCGGAATGGTTGATGCGAAAGAAGCACTGGAATACCACCTGGTAAATCATGTCACCACTCCTGAGGAATTGATTCCTCTGGCAGAAAAACTTGCCGGTAAGATCATGAAGAATTCAATGGTAGCGGTTGCTGCGGCCATCAAAGCTGTTAATGCCAACTACGAGGACGGAGTGAATGGTTTTGAATTGGAGATCGAGGAGTTTGGAAGCTCTTTTGGAACCGAAGATTTTAAGGAAGGTACTTCTGCTTTTCTAAATAAGCGAAAGGCAAATTTCCCGGGTAAATAGGAATATTTCCATATAAAGGGAAAATATCCTATTTTTGTTCCTTATGAAGAGGAACGATTTTATAAGGGGAAGGGGAGCGCAGCACCAGGTCAAGAACAGGTTTGATGCTCTGTCTTATGAATTGAGAGATGATTTTCTCAACTATTGTGCGGCCGAAGGTGAAGAGGCAACCTCTGCGCAAACTACTTTGATAGATACCTTTCCCAGGACTATTGTTAATAAAGTAACCAGCCCCGATGTGGGGATGGAATATTCTCTTAATCCTTACCAGGGTTGTGAACACGGGTGCGTTTACTGTTACGCCCGGAATTCACATGAGTATTGGGGATATGGGCCAGGTCTAGATTTTGAGCAGAAGATCCTGGTGAAAAGAAATGCAGTGGAATTGCTGGAGCAAAAACTCCGCAGTAAAAGCTGGAAAGCTGCCCCAATTGTACTTTCGGGGAATACAGATTGTTATCAACCTATTGAGCGGAAACTGGAGATCACAAGAAAGTTGCTTCAGGTATTTCTAAAATATAAACATCCTGTTGGAATTATTACCAAAAATGCATTGATCCAGCGGGATGTTGATATTCTTCAGGAACTTGCAAAAGATAATCTGGTAAGGGTAAATCTTTCCATTACCTCCTTAGATGAAAAAACAAGACAATTACTGGAACCGAGAACGGCTACTATAAAGAAGAGGCTGCAGACGGTAGAGCTGCTGGCTTCTAAAAATATACCGGTAAGCGTGATGATGGCACCTATCATTCCTTCGATCAACAGCCATGAAATTCTCCCGTTGGTCAAAGAGATTTCAGAAAGGGGAGCCTGTGGAGTAGGTTATACTGTGGTAAGGCTAAATGGTGCTATTGGAGAGGTTTTTTCTGAATGGATCAGGAAAGCAATGCCAGACAGGGCAGAGAAAGTCCTGCATCAAATAGCCGAATGTCACGGCGGAAATCTCAATGACAGCCGCTTTGGCACCCGTATGAAAGGAGATGGAAATATTTCCGATCAGGTTGCACAGCAATTTGCCATTGCAAGAAAACTATATCTTAAGGGTCGGGAGCGCCCTGTGTTGAACTGCGAACTGCATGAGCAATACAAAGATGGACAAATGAAACTCTTCTAAAAATGCCATTTTTGAGAGGGAAGACCCCACTCCCGAAAAAACTGGTCTAGATATTTGACCATGAAATCGTGGCGCTCTTCGGCCAGCTTTTTTCCGGTCCCGGTATTCATGCGATCTTTTAAGAGAAAAAGCTTTTCATAAAAATGATTTATGGTAGGCGCTGTAGATTTCTTGTACTCCTCCTTGCTCATGTTGAGGTTAGGAGGAATAGCAGGATCAAAAATGGCTCTTCCTTTAAAGCCACCGTAGTTAAAAGTGCGGGCAATACCAATAGCTCCCAAAGCATCAAGTCTGTCGGCGTCCTGCACTACCTGCAGCTCGGGGGAATTGAATTGCTGTTGCTCATTCCCTCCTTTAAAAGAGATCCAGTTTATAATGTTCTCTACGTGTACAATGATGGCTTCCGGAACCTCTTTTCCCTGTAAAAAATTTCTTGCGATCTCAGGTCCTAAAGACTCATCTCCATCATGAAATTTGTAATCGGCAATGTCGTGAAGCAGTGCTCCAAGTTCTACCACGAAGAGATCAACTTTCTCACCTGCGGCGATTTCACGCGCGTTTTTCCATACCCGTTCAATGTGGAACCAGTCGTGGCCACCTTCGGCGTCCTGTAATTTATGCTTTACAAATTCAGCAGTGTCTACAACGATCCTGTTTTTGTCCATAGGTCTCTAAAATGTCATATTAAGGCCTAGATTATTTCGGCCGTTATAGTGCGTTCTACCTGTGCTACAAGTGCATCGGAACCTTCAGAGTTTGCTGCAATTGGTTCATGTACCTTTAATTTGAAATGAACCCCGATTCCCATTGGGAAGTTTCCGTAGCGAAACAGTTTCCAGCTGTTATTGATGGTAATAGGAACGACCAAAGCATCGGGCATTTTTTCAATAAGCAACTGCAATCCCTTTACTGCAAATTTCTTGGGTGCGCCGGTACGGCTGCGTGTTCCTTCAGGAAAAATAACGGCAGAGCGTTTATGCTCGTTGAGGTAATCGGCAAACTTGCTCATCGCGATCATGGATTCCCGTCCTTTTTTTCGATCGATAAGCAAATTCCCGCCGTGTCTTAAGTTATAAGAAATACTTGGTATTCCTTTTCCTAACTCTTTTTTGCTTACAAACTTTGGGTGGTGCTTTCTAAAGTGCCAGATGATGGGAGGAATATCATAAGTACCCTGGTGATTCGAGACGAAAATGCAGGATCTGTTAGTGGGCAGGTTATAAGGGTTTTCAATGGTAAATCTTGTACCTAAAAGATTGAGGCAACGCAGAAGGAAGAAATTTAAAGCATCTACACTTTTCTTATGACCTTCGTAACCGCCTAATTTCAGGGAAATCCATTGGATAGGATGAAAGATTAGCAGGGTAAGAAAAAAGAAAAATAAAAATATTACCGAAATTGGGTAGGAGAAGATCTTTTTAAATTTTTTCATTCTTTCTTGCTTGTAAAGGGCTGCAATTTCTGCATTTAATTCATGACGTGCAAAACCTAATTGCACCATCAATTTTGGTATTTCTTGTTAAGGAGTACAGGTTGATAAAGAATATTGTGGTTTTTTAAAACAAAAAAAGCTGTCAAAAAATCCATTTTTGACAGCTTAAATATTGAAAAATGGCTTTTACACCATAAATTTTAGCAAAACTCGTTGTAAGCTTCAGTAAGATTATCTGCGATAATTTCGGCAGGACGCCCTTCTATGTGATGTCTTTCCAACATATGAACTAATTCTCCGTCTCTGAATAATGCCATAGATGGAGAAGATGGAGGAAAAGGAACCATATAATCACGGGCCTTATCTGTTGCTTCTTTATCTACTCCGGCGAAAACGGTCACCAGGTGATCTGGTCGTTTAGTATTCTGTAAAGACATTCTGGCTGCAGGACGGGCATTGGCAGCGGCACAACCGCATACAGAGTTTACCACTACCAGGGTAGTACCTTTTCTGGCAATTGCCTCATCAACTTTGTCTACTGTATGTAATTCTTCAAACCCAATGCTGGTAAGATCTTCGCGCATTGGCTTCACTAATTCCGGTGGATACATATATCAATTTTTTATTGTTAGAACTAAAGATGCAAAGATACCAAATTAAACTAAGAGCATAAATTCTGTAAAGTTAAACCCCTGAGGGGCTCCTTATTCAAAAGAAAAGCCGTTGTAAAATACTATCTTTGCAGCCCAAAAGTACCAGAATGATCAAATGGTTTGCCGCTTTTGTCGGCTTTATGTTTTATGGATTCCGTGGAGCTATCCTCGGTTTTATTATAGGAAGTATTATAGATTCTCTTACTTCCTCCCGTCGGGGAGGATTCAAAATTTTTTCTGAAGAAGAGCGTGTCACTCCGGGGGATTTTGAACTTCACCTCTTAACGCTTTCGGCTATTGTTATTAAAGCCGATGGACAGGTGAGTCAGCAGGAGATGGATTATGTGCGCAATTATTTTGTGCAGGCCTATGGAAAGGAACGTGCAAATGCTGTTTTTCGCACTTTCAATGATGTTGTAAAAAGCCGGGAACTTGATGAGAGGAGAATTGCCCAGTTCCTGGTGGCCCGCACCCAGTATGCGGCCCGACTGCAAATAGTTCACTTCCTGTTTAGTATTGCCAATGCCGATGGAAGAGTAAGCCAGGCCGAAGCGGGGAAAATACGGCAAATCGCAGGCTACCTGCGCATTGGATCAAAAGATTTTGAGAGTCTTTACGCCATGTTCTTCAAGACCACAGACAACTCCTATAAGATCCTGGAGATCGACAAATCTGCGACCGACGCCGAAGTTAAAAAGGCATATCGAGAAATGGCTAAGAAATATCACCCCGATAAGCTCCAGCATATGGACGAAGCTTATCAAAAAGGAGCTGAAGAGAAATTTAGAAGGGTCCAGGAAGCATACGAACAAATTCAGAAGGAACGCGGCTTTTAGGCTCCGAAATGGCTTTTACTGAAGCAATTTACTCCCCAATTTCAGACCTATAAAAGCTGTTCGCGGTCTTGAAGGACCATAGACGTAATTGGCATCCCGGTCTACACCCATGTGAAAATCTTATTTCACCCTTAAGGGAAGAAATCCCTATTTCATTCTTTTTCAATAATAGTGGCGGACATCTAATTCAGATTATCCAAGGGGAAAGATAAGCCTGCTGATATTTGGTATCTGCTAAGAACTAACCAAGCCGGTCCTATGCACCTGCCAAAGAACATCTGTCTGGATGTTCAATTACATTCGCACAACAATTAATAAGATTTAGACTAGGCTAAATATTGTTTATGTATCTTTAAAAATGTATTTTTGGCATGTAAAAATTGAATTATTTTATGTTTAGTCTTTCCGAAGAAAATTATCTGAAGGCCATTTTCCATTTAGAAAGGAAATATGCTGGGGGTGTTAGTACCAATGCCCTGGCGGAAGAAATGGAAACCAAGGCATCTTCGGTCACCGATATGGTGAAGAAACTCTCCGATAAAGACCTGGTGAAATACAGGAAATATCAGGGAGTGCAACTGAGTGAGCAGGGGAAAAGAACTGCTATTGAAGTTATTCGGAAGCATCGTCTTTGGGAAGTCTTCCTGGTGGAAAAACTGAATTTTTCCTGGGATGAGGTACATGATATTGCAGAACAACTGGAGCACATAAAATCTGAAAAATTAACTGATGAGCTCGATAAGTTTCTGGGGCATCCAAAAAGGGATCCGCATGGAGATCCTATTCCCGATGCCGAAGGAAATTTTAGGATATCCAATAAAATGTTGTTGGCCGATCTTGAGGAGGGACAGTCGGGAATTTGCGTCGGGGTAAAAGATTCTTCCACAGAATTCCTAAGGTACCTGGATAAAAATGAGATCACCCTTGGAAAAGCTATAAAGATAGTGCAGCGTGAAGAATATGATGAATCCCTGTTGATCAAGATCAATGATAAAGATCTGCGCATTTCAAAAACAATTTCAAAGAACCTGTTTATAAAACCCAATGATTAATGAACGATATAATAGCATATTTTGAGAGCATAGATCCCGTATTAGCTGCGCTTTATGCCACGCTTTTTACCTGGGGACTTACAGCCCTGGGAGCCTCACTGGTATTCTTCTTTAAAAAAATGAATCGGGCTCTTTTTGATGGGATGCTGGGTTTTACAGGAGGTGTCATGGTAGCTGCCAGTTTCTGGAGCTTACTTGCACCGGGGATCGAAATGAGTGAAGGTGAGGGATTTGTGAAGGTCATACCGGCCGTTGTCGGTTTTGGACTGGGAGCTTTGTTTATTTTTGGCCTTGATAAAGTGCTACCACATTTACATGTGAATTTCAAAATGGCCGATAAGGAAGGGGTGAAAACCCCCTGGCATAAATCGGTACTGCTAACTCTGGCGATCACCCTGCATAATATTCCCGAAGGACTTGCCATTGGGGTTCTTTTTGGAGGAGCTGCAATGGGACTGGAAGGTGCAAGCATAGGAGGCGCTGTAGCACTGGCAATGGGAATCGGACTGCAAAACTTCCCAGAAGGTTTTGCCGTTGCCATGCCATTGCGGGGGCAGGGGATGAGCCGCTGGAAAAGCTGGAACTATGGGCAGCTTTCAGCCATTGTTGAGCCTATTGCCGCCGTCCTGGGAGCATGGGCAGTGATGACCTTTGAACCTATTTTACCTTACGCGCTGTGCTTTGCTGCAGGTGCGATGATCTTCGTTGTTGTCGAAGAAGTAATTCCGGAGGCGCAACAGGATCGGTATACCGATATTGCCACAATGGGCTTTATCGGCGGATTTATGGTCATGATGACGCTGGATGTGGGACTCAGCTAGCTACCTATCAGGTTAAATGCTCCTTTGGTCAGGATTTGTTTTCCTCTTAATGCTTCTGGATCTTCAACTGCTGTAAACCCGTTATAGGTTGCTTGTGGCTTCACCTGGACACGGGTGAAAAGATATTCATCCCCGTTCCTGTTTTCTAAAACCAGCACATAATGCGCATTGTCAACTTCTACAATTGCAGCTTCGGGAAGGGCGGGAAGCTGTTTGCTGTCGGTAATGATCTTTGCTTCCACAAACATACCTACCGCGAATTTACTTTTAAGACTATCTTCAAGATGAGCATGGATCCCCGCCATACGATCTTCATCAATACTTTTTCCCACTAACCATATCTCGCCGTCATAATTCTTCGAGGGCTCCTGGGGCAGGCTAAAATTGATCTTTTGTCCTTCCCTTATCTTCATTAAGTCCTTTTCAAAAGCATTTAGTTCAAGGTGAAGATGTTCTGTGTTCACTATTTCCATGATATTATGAGTGGGTTCCACAAACATTCCCTTTGTGACATTTACCCGGTCAACTGTACCGCTAATGGGGGAATAAATGTTAATTTCTGAAGTAACTTGTCCTGCTTCTACTTTTTGAGGATCAATATTCAACATTTGAAGCTTTTTCCGCAGGCCGTTGTAACGCGCCAACCCACTTTTGTATTCGCTTTCCACTCTTAGGAAGTTCTTCTTTGAAGTGATGTTTTCATCGAGCATTATTTGCTGCCTTTCATATTCAGCCTTCAGGAAATCGAGTTGCCCCGCCAGCTCCAGGTATTCCTGCTGGAGCTCAATATATTTTGGATTCTCAAGACTAAGTAAAAGCTGCCCCCGTTGCACGCTGTTTCCTTCCAGGAGAGGTGCCCGCTTCACATATCCTCCTTCAAAAACATTGATCTGCGCCCTGTTTTCGGGCGGGACATCGACCTTCCCATTTACTCGAATGATCTCCGGAAAATCTTTTTCTGTTAGTTCCCCGAGTTCCATCCGGTTATGGTCAAACTGTTCTTTGGTGATGACAATTCCCTCCCGGTCCTCATTCAATTCAACTTTGGCTACTTCGGGTTCAGATTTACATGAAGTGAGGAGTAGCACTGTCAAAAAGGGTAAAATTTTAATACTTTTCATTGTTCTAAGATCATTAATTGATTTACGGCGATCACAGTTTGATTGTAGGCATACAGGGTGTCGAGATATGACAACCTAATCCTGTAAGCATTCTCGAGGCTTAGAATGTACTGGAAGAAATCGATCTCCCCGTTTTGATAGCCAAGATTTGCAGTTCTTAAAATTTCTTCTGAAAGTTCATTTCCTTCCTGTTGATAGTAGGAAAGGGCCTCCGCATGTTTCTCCAACTGTGTCATAAGCTGAAGGTATTTTGTTTCGAGCAGCCGTTCGTTTTGCAGGGCTTCTTCAGTAGCGATTTCTGTTGCTATTCTTGAAGCTTTAATCCTGGCTGCATTTCCGCTGAAGAGAATAGGAATACGAAGTCCTGCCTGGTATCCTGAAAGATGATCATTAATGTCTTCATTTAATCCGCGAAAGTAGCTGAAGGTAATTTCCGGCAGGAGGCGCTGCTTTTCCACTGAATTTTCGGCTTTTGCGAGGGAAATACGTTGTTCATAAAGTCGCTTAAGCACATGTTGATCTACACTCATCCTGGTGATCTCCAATTTTTCCAGTGGAGCCTGTGCAATCCTCAACTCTTCCTCTGCCTGTACAAGCTTCATTAGGTTGGTGTAGGCAAAGCTTACTTCAGCTTCGGCTTTTTTAAGCTCCAGCTCAAGTTCCCGTTGCCGGGCCTGGGCCGTGATCTTTTCCAGGTAATTGGTTTCTCCCAGTTCAAACCTCCGCCTGGCGGCATTTGAGAAGTTGCTGTAGAGGGTGTCGATCACATAAAAAGTTTTTCTCTTTTCCTGTGCATATTGATATTCCAGGTAACTCAAAGCGAGTTCCTGTTCCAGGGCTTTTCTGGCGAATTCATAATTGAGCCTTTCAAACTTTGTACTTTCCTTGTACCGCTTTAATTGCGCAAAGTAGAAGGTGGGGAAATCAAGGCTTTGATCTACTCCAAACATTTTTAGCGGCTCTCCATTGGCTAGAGATTCGACATTATTCCGGCTGTAATAGATATCGGTTTTATTAAAACTAAAAGCAGCACCTTTTAATGCTTCAGCCTGGTCTACCTGTAATGCGGCGGCTTTTATCCCTGCGTTATTCTCCAATGCAAGAGACAGGAGCTCATCGTAACTAAGCGTTTTTTGCTGCGCTACGCCCGGAATAGAGAAAAGTAGCAGGATGAAGAGAAGTTTTTTCTTTTTACCTGTCTTTGTTTTGCGAGTTTTTTTGTCGCTTTTTCCAAAAATGGAATATAGAATCGGCAGCACAATCAAAGTGAGGAAAGTAGCCGTGACCAGTCCGCCAATGACCACTGTGGCCAGCGGTCTTTGAACTTCTGCTCCCGCATTGGTAGAAACCGCCATGGGAAGAAATCCCAGGGCTGCGGCAGAGGCTGTGAGCAGCACGGCCCGCAAACGATCTTTAGCCCCCTGTCTTACAAGTTCATCTCCATGTTCCATTCCATGATCCTTTAAATGATTAAAGTGTTCGATGAGTACAATTCCGTTCAAAACGGCAATCCCGAAGAGGGCAATAAAACCTACCCCGGCCGAAATGCTAAAGGGCATATCCCGCAGCCATAATAACCACACTCCACCTACTGCTGCCAGGGGAATGGCCGAATAGATTATGAGGGTTTCCTTTATGGAATTAAAGGCAAAGTACAGCATGAAGAATATAAGAATAAGTGCTACCGGCACTGCATACTTCAACCTGTTGGAAGCTTTTTGAAGATTCTCAAATTGTCCGCCGTAGGAGACGGTGTAACCGGGTGGTAGGTCCAGGTTGTTATTGATGATCTCCTGTACATCATCTACAACCGACTGCAGGTCCCGGTTTCTTACATTAATACCTACAACAATTCGCCTTTGGGTTTCATCACGGGAGATTTTGGCGGCGGTCTTTTGGTAGGATACATCAGCAACCTCACTAAGAGGAATTTTGCCACCTGCGGGAAGATCCACATAAAGGTTCTGTAAGTTATCGATATCCCTCCGGTTTTCTTCATCCAGCCTTACCACCATGTCAAAACGTTTTTCCCCTTCAAAAACACTTCCCACGGTCTTCCCTCCAAATGCCATACTTAGAACTTCGTTAATGTCGGCAACGTTCAATCCGTACCTGGCGATCTCACTTCGGTTATAATTAACAGCCATTTGGGGCAGGCCTTCTACTTTTTCTACGGTAATATCGGCAGCACCTTCTACGTTCCTTATAAGATCTTCTATTTGTGAGGCTTTACTACTCAAAATTCCGAGATCTTCTCCAAATATTTTTATCGCGATATCTGCCCTTACTCCTGTGATGAGTTCATTAAATCTCATTTCTATTGGCTGAGTGAATTCTACTGCCATCCCCGGCATAACTTCCAGCGCCTCCTTTATTTTATCGGCGAGCTCGTCCTTACTGTTTGCACTTACCCATTCACTTTTGGGTTTAAGGGTAACAATCACATCGCTTTCTTCCATTGACATAGGATCTGTGGGAACTTCTGCAGCACCTATTCGGGAGACTACCTGGTCTACTTCAGGAAATTTTTCGATCAAAATGCGTTCTATTTCCGTAGTGATTTCAATAGTCTTGCTAAGGGAAGTACCCGTTTTTAAAACCGGCTGGATAACAAAATCCCCTTCATCCAGAGTTGGTACAAATTCTCCTCCCATAGTTGTATACAGGTAAACGCTCGCCGCCAGCAGGATTACAGCCAGTACCAGCACCACTTTTTTGATCTTTAACGCCCGGGTAATCGAAGCATCATAACTATTGTTAAGGAATTTCATTAACCTCACCGACCAGTTTTTTGGGCTTGGTTTTGAAGGCTTGAGAAAAATGGAGGAAACTACCGGCACATAAGTGAAGCAGAGGATCATGGCGCCAACAAGGGCGAAACTAAAAGTAAGTGCCATAGGCCTGAACATTTTTCCTTCCACTCCTGTTAAAGAGAGAATAGGAATAAAAACGATGAGGATGATCAATTGTCCAAAGACTGCAGAATTCATCATTTTTGAGGCCCCTGTAAGAGTGACTTTATCTTTTAATTCCTGTCTTTCCTGTTTTTGAAGCCCTTCAAAATCATCACTCTTACTGTTTATTTTGAAAGCAATAAATTCTACTATTATCACTGCCCCGTCTATGATGATACCAAAATCTATAGCCCCCAGGCTCATTAAATTGGCATCCACACCAAAGGTGTACATCATGGAAAGGGCAAAGAGCATGGCAAGTGGGATCACAGAGCCCACAACAAGCCCGGATCTTATATTTCCCAAAAGCAGAACCACCACGAAGATCACGATTAGAAAACCTAATACGAGGTTTTCTGTAATGGTAAAGGTGGTTTTGTCAATTAGCAGGCTACGGTCAAGAAAGCCGTTAATGTAGATCCCTTCGGGAAGGGTTTCAGAAATTGATGCCACCCGTTCCTGTACAGCCTCAATTACTTTTTTAGAATTCGCATCCTTCAGCATCATTACCTGCCCCAGTACCTTTTCCCCTTCAGCATTTCCTGTAATTGCCCCATAGCGCGTAGCCCTTCCAAAGCCTACTTCAGCAATATCACCTATATAGACAGGAATTCCGTTCCTGTTCTTAACCACAATATTCTCAATATCCTCCAGGGAACTAACCAAACCTTCTCCCCGAATAAAATATGCCTGATTCTCCTTTTCAATGTACCCGCCTCCCGCAACACTATTATTCTTTTCAAGAGCTGTAAAAACATCGGCAGCAGTAATATCCATGGCTGCGAGTTTTTCTGTTTTTATGGCCACTTCATACTGCTTCAGGTTTCCGCCCCAGCTATTTACTTCCACCACACCCGGTATTCCCGAAAGCTGTCTTCTCACGATCCAATCCTGTATGGTACGAAGGTCGGTAGGAGAATATCTGTCCTCATAGCCCGGTTTAACATCCAGAATGTATTGGTAGATCTCTCCAAGCCCTGTGGTGATCGGACCCATCTCGGGCGTACCAAAACCTTCGGGAATAGATTGTGCTGCAGCATCGATCTTTTCGGCAATAAGCTGCCGTGGCCGGTAAGGCCCCATGTCATCCTCGAAAACAATGGTGACAACAGATAATCCAAATTTTGATACTGAACGTATCTCCACTACTCCGGGAAGATTGGCCATTTCCAGCTCAATGGGAGCGGTAATGAACTGTTCCATATCCTGTGTGGAAAGGTTTTGCGAAGTGGTGATCACCTGCACCTGGTTATTTGTAATATCGGGAACCGCGCCAATGGGGATCTGGGTGAGGGAGTATATCCCGTAGCCCACCATGACGAGGGTTAGCAGAAGAATGACTAGTTTATGGGTTAAACTAAACCGGATTATTCGTGTTAGCATAATTCAGAACTTCAATGTTGATTTTTCCGGGGGGACCGGCTTCAAAAAAATTGAGGGAATTATGCTTGCCTGGGCGGCTGAAAGATATTCTGAATATTGACGGAAATGTAAATGTTGGTATGGAAATAGATTGCCCGTTGTTGTGAAACAAGTAGATTCTTTGCCAAGGGAGTTTCAAAATATTGCGGTACGAATAAATTTACTGTGGTTTGAGAATGGTCGTGCCTGAAAGGAAGATTCTCGTGTCCTTCATGAGAAGCTGAATGATCATCTTTGAGACTTCCGTAGTGTTTGGTGAGAAAAACGAAAAAAGAATCTCCGTAATTTTTTGAATGAACCTGTGCGTGTTCCACCAGTTCGTCAAGGGATAAAAAATCTGCAGCTCCAAAATTAAAGGATTGGACCAGGAGCAGTACCGACAGCGAAATGGAGATGAAAAACTTCATAACTACCTCAAATTTACGAAATTTGCTCAAAAAAAAACCGGGGAAAACGAATTAGATTAATTCCGGTAATTTGCAACAACAACTTTTTTTCGTCGTCTTTATGATATGAAGAAAATTATAGTAGTGTTTCTGGCAGGTTTTCTTTCTGCCATTTCTTTTGCACAGGAAAAAGATTCCACAGTCGTAGAACAAGTTCGAATAAACGCAGATCTTGGTGTGGGGCAGGATTTCCTTGTCGATAAAACGAAGATTAAATTTTTAGGTGTGATATCAGATTCCCGTTGTCCGAAACAGGTAACATGTATCTGGCCCGGGGAGGCAAAGGTTTTGCTTGGAATAGAATTGAGCGGGGAATACTTTGAAAAAGAAGTGGTGCTCTCGGGTGGTGGTGCAGAGCTGGCACTTT
Organism: Salinimicrobium sediminilitoris; assembly: GCF_020866905.1. GTDB lineage: Bacteria > Bacteroidota > Bacteroidia > Flavobacteriales > Flavobacteriaceae > Salinimicrobium > Salinimicrobium sediminilitoris. The sequence goes on from NZ_JAIVCC010000005.1 coordinate 414,992, forward strand.
CTGAAGTGCTTCAAATGCAGATGACCAAATTAATCCCGTATCCGGAAACGGCGAAAGGAATAGCTCCCGAAGAATACTGCCTCAGTTTTGTGGCTGTACTTCCGCAGAAAGATCAATGACAGCTTCCGCAGCTGGTCTCACATGCTTTCCCGCTTTTTTTCTTGCTTCCGAAGATAAATTTCGGCTTATAGATGAACTTGGTGAACATGTAAACTACTGCTAAACCGAAGGTGATAAAGACAAGTATTTCCTGAAGTAATTCCATAGTCTTATTTTAATATTTGAAAGGCCATTAAGGCTGCGATATAAGCTATGGCCGTCATAACTACTAATTGATATATAGGCCATTTCCAGGTGTTAGTTTCTCTTTTTACGATTGCTAGGGTACTCATACATTGCATTGCAAAAGCATAAAACAACAGTAAACTTATTCCACTTGCAAAGGTAAAGAGAGGTCCTCCCAGAATATGGTTGGTCTCCGATGCCATTCTTGCTTTTATGGTCTCTTCCTCGTCACTACCTACACTATAAATAGTAGCCAGCGTACCCACAAAAACTTCTCTTGCTGCAAAAGAACTCACAAGAGCTATGCCAATTTTCCAGTCATAACCCAATGGAGCTACGGCCGGTTCAATTGCTTTTCCAACATTCCCGATATACGAATGCTGAAGCTTGTAGGAAGCCACCAGTTCATCGATCTCTTCTTCGGGTAAATAGGTTTCACTGTACTCGGTTTCGACTATCTCGCGGGCATTGCTGAAGTTATCTCCCGGCCCATAACTGGCCAGTACCCATAAAATTATGGAAATTGCAAGGATGATCTTTCCGGCACCCAGGACAAAGGCTTTTGTCTTCTCCACTACATTTATACCCACATTCTTAAACATGGGCACTTTATAGTTGGGCATTTCAATAACGAAATAAGATTTGCTTTTGATCTTAAGGATCTTGTGCAGTATCCAGGCAGATCCTATGGCCATTGAAAAACCAAGAAGGTACAACAGCATGAGCGTTAAACCCTGAAGGTTGAATCCCATAAATGACTTATCGGGAATTACCAGGGCAATAATGATAAGGTAAACCGGTAGCCGGGCAGAGCAGGTTGTAAAAGGAACCACCAGGATAGTTATTAGTCTTTCTTTCCAGTCTTCAATATTCCTGGAGGCCATAACCGCAGGGATAGCACACGCAGTACCCGATACCAGTGGCACAACACTTTTTCCGCTAAGTCCAAAACGACGCATGGTCCTGTCCATAAGGAACACCACACGGCTCATGTAACCACTTTCTTCTAAGATTGAAATGAACAAAAAGAGAAAAGCGATCTGCGGAATAAAGATCACGATCCCTCCAAGTCCTGGGATGATCCCTTCAGCAATAAGATCTGTGAAGGGGCCCGGAGGCATAAAATCTCTTGTAATTTCACTAAGCTTTGCAAAAGAGGCATCAATAAAATCCATAGGATAACTCGACCAGTCGTAGATAGCCTGGAAAATAAGAAGCAGAATAGCAAAGAAGATCGCATAGCCCCAAATTTTATGGGTGAGGATCCTGTCCATTTGAGCACGTAAACCTCTGGCAGCATTTACATCTACCGTCATTGTCTCTTTAAGGACATTATTAATGAACTGATATCGCAGAATGGTCTCTTTTTGCTGCATCCTCTTAAGAGCACCCTCATCTTTGGTCACAAAATCTTCCCTAAGGGTATCACTATTTCGGTTTACATTTCCAAAATTCACGTCCTGGGTAATTACCAGCCAGAGCTTATATAATGATTGATTAGGAAAGGCATTTCGCAACCTGCCAAAATATTCCGGATCCATTCTGGAAGCATTAAGACAGGGTTCGGTAGAAATGTGCCGGTAATTCAGAATATGCTCTTTTAGCTCATCAATTCCGGTTTTTTTTCTTGCACTTACCAAAACTACCTTTGTCTTCAATTCCTTTTCTAAAGCGGGAACATCAATTGAAATTCCTTTGCGCTTCATCCTGTCGGCCATGTTGATAACCAGGATCGAAGGGATCTCAAGATCCTTGATCTGGGTGAAAAGTAAAAGATTACGCTTCAGGTTTTCCACGTCGCTCACTACTACTGCAACATCTGGATAATCCTTGTCATTCTTATTAAGTAGTAGCTCGATGACCACGTTTTCATCAAGAGATGATGCATTTAAGCTGTATGTGCCGGGAAGATCGAGAATGTGTGCTTTAACATTCCGCGGAAGTTTACAAACTCCTTCTTTCTTCTCTACCGTGATCCCCGGGTAATTTCCTACCTGTTGGTTTAAGCCTGTGAGCTGATTGAAAACAGAAGTTTTCCCGGTATTAGGATTGCCAATTAATGCAACATTTATTTGTTTGGCCATGATCAGGGAATAATTTCAATTTCAATTTGCAGGGCTGTCTCTTTTCTTATAGCCAGGTGGCTGCCGTTAATATTGAGATAAAGCGGATCCCTGAATGGAGCGGTTTGTACCAGCTCGACTTCATTGCCCGGCAGGCATCCCATCTCGAGAAGTTTTAGCGGAATTACCTCTGCTGAAATTTCCTTGATTATGCCTCGCTGGCCTCTTTTAAGATCGGCAATGGTAGTGGTCAATGTTTATTTAGATTGATTTTAAACAAGGCAAAAATAAGGCAAAATATACACTTACAAAAACTTGCACCCACAAAAGAAATTTTTATTCAGGCTTTCCTGATAAAGATCAGCCTAACGATCTTCTTTTTTCAGGATTTCAATGTCTTGCATGAGTTCTTCAATGGCTTCGGGATCTGTACCATCATAAAAGCCTCTTATCCTCTTTTCCCTGTCCACGAGGACAAAATTCTCGGTATGGATCATGTCGAAGGCACCGCCATCTCCATCAGATTTTGCTGCGAGATAAGATTTTCTAGCCAGTTCGTAAATTTCCTTCTTATCACCGGTTACCAGGTTCCATTTTTCATCATTAACCCCTTTTTCATCGGCGTATTTTCTTAGCACAGGGACACTATCATGGTTAGGTATTACTGTGTGGGAAAGTAACAGGATGTCCTCGTCGTCTTTTAGCTTCTCCTGGATTTGCAGCATATGATCTGTCATGATCGGGCAAATGGTTTGGCAAGTAGTGAAAAAGAAATCGGCTACATAGATCTTATCCTTATAAAAATCCTGGGTAATAGTATCGCCGTTCTGGTTGTATAACTTAAAGTCTTTGATGGTGTGATATTTCCGGACTTCCTGCATGGTAGAATCTACCAGCTCGTTGTTCACCATGTTTGGCTGGAAGACAGGAAGCCTTTCTTGGGGCTTTAGGATGTTATAAATGATCGTTATAATGATCGCCGAAAGCACAAAGAGGAAGATTCCGAAGAACTTATATTTCGCGAAAAAGCTAAGCATAGCATTTATTTGGGTACAAAATTACGATTCTAAACGGCATTTTTGAGGCCTCACGGACTAAAAAAAATTTGTTCCTGAACCTACTGTCCATTTAGGCTTTTTTGAGAACCATTAAAAGGTTACTTTTGTGCGATTTTAATTTAGCCAGATTACGTATGGATCCGTTTTTTATAAAAGCACTTCAGTTAATCCTCAGTTTATCCATTCTCATTGTTCTTCACGAACTTGGGCACTTTATCCCGGCGAAAATGTTCGGAATAAAGGTGGAGAAATTTTTCCTCTTTTTTGACGTAAAGTTTGCCCTTTTCAAGAAGAAGATAGGAGATACCGTTTATGGAATTGGTTGGCTTCCCCTTGGAGGTTACGTCAAGATTGCCGGGATGATCGATGAAAGCATGGACAAGGAGCAAATGGCCCAGGCACCAAAGCCCTGGGAATTTAGGAGCAAACCTGCATGGCAGCGATTAATTGTGATGATAGGAGGAGTTACTGTAAACATTGTTCTTGGTTTCGTTATTTATATGATGGTGGTATTCACCTGGGGAAGTCCATATATTTCGCCCGATGATATGCCTAATGGTTTTGCTGTAGACGACACCTTCAAGGAATTTGGTTTTCGAGATGGTGACCAGGTTTTGCAGGTGAATGGGGAAGACCTTAAGAACAGTATAGATATCAACAAATACCTTTTTTTAAGGGATGTTAATAATATCACTGTTAAACACCAGGACGGGCAGCAGGAAACAATTTCTGTACCCGAAGAAATTGGTTCAAAAATGTTTCAGGAGGGCGTAATGCAGCCTTTTGTTCCAATTGAGTACCCTGTGCTGGATTCTGTTATTACAGGAGGTCCTGCAGCTCTCGCCGGTCTCCAAAAAGGGGACGTGATCATCTCTATAAATGATATTGAGATAGGATACTGGCATGAACTTACCCGTGAAATTGAGGAAAATGAAGGAGAGCCGTTAAACATCATTTTTAGAAGGGATGGAGAATTTCAAAGTGTGGAGCTGGATGAGCAAAAAGCCGAGATCCTGGAGGATGATATGATAGAGGTCTCTGTTACGCCAAATGCTGAAGGAGAAATTGGAATTTCTAAGTCTTATAGCATCTCTGTACAGCGTGAAAAATATTCTCTTGCAGAGAGTGTAAGCAAAGGTTTTGACCTTGCTTACTGGACGCTGCACGATTATGTGGCGCAGTTCAAATATGTCTTTACCAAAAAAGGAGCGACCCAGGTTGGTGGTTTTGGTGCTATTGGAGGTCTATTTCCCGATGCCTGGAACTGGCAGGCCTTCTGGATGACCACTGCGTTTATTTCCATTATACTTGCTTTTATGAACATTCTACCCATTCCGGCACTTGACGGGGGGCACGTGGTATTCCTCCTTTACGAAATGGTAACGGGCAGGACTCCTAATGAAAAATTTATGGAATATGCACAGCTTGTTGGTTTTGTAATACTAATTGCACTGGTATTGTTTGCGAACGGGAATGATATTTACCGCTGGCTCTTTGAATAAAATATTGAAATAAATTAAATTATATAAGGCCGAAAAATGATATTTTCGGCCTTTATTTTTGGACCTCTATGAAAACATATTTCTCTTTCTCTGCTTCGGAATACCTTCAGAAAATGACATTTTTGGCGGGTATCCTTATTCTGGTTTCCTGTTCTTCAGATAATGCCAATGATCCTACGCCCCCTGAAGTTGAGCCGCAAGCCGAAACTATCGTCATCTACTCCATCAATGATCCACACGGGAAGATCCACAACTTCGGAAGGATAAAAGCCATTATTGATGCCGAAAAAGAATCTGAATCCCAGGTTTTCTTCGTCTCGGGCGGGGATATTTTCTCCGGCAATCCCATAGTAGACTACCACCCCGAGAAAGGATTTCCCATGGTTGATCTAATGGGCCGGGCCGGCATGGATGTGAGTGCACTAGGGAACCACGAGTTTGATTATGGCCAGGAGGTACTTCAAAAAAGAATGCTGGAGTCGGCATTTCCTTTTCTTTGTGCAAACATTGAAAGCAGCAGCTCGGGCTTTACGATTCCGCAGGGAAAAGTGATCCTTGAAAAAGATGATTTTGAGATCGCTTTTATAAGTGTTGTGGAAACAGGATCGGCCGATAATAAGCCATTGTCTCACCCAAAGAAACTTAAGGGCCTGGAATTTAAGGAAGGTGTAAACGCGATGGAAAAGTACCGGAATGATCCCGAAGTAATGGCAGCCGACCTTGTTGTGGCGCTAACACATTACGGAAGGGAAGGGGATAAGATGATCCTGGAGCAGCACGATTTTGTTGATCTTGTAGTGGGAGGACACAACCATGCTGTATACAGTGAAAAGGTGGCGGGAAGATACATGGTGCAGTCGGGATCAAACCTAAAGCTTCTTACAAAATTGAGTCTAACGGTAGAGAATGGGGAAGTAGTAGATTACCGGCATGAGCTCATCGATCTTGATCAGGCAACCGAAACCGATGAGGAAATGGAGAAGTTGATTTCTGAGTACAACAATAAACCTGAATTTTTTGAGGAAATAGGTACATCCCTTAGGGATCACAGTACCCCCGAAACAGCCTGTTTCTATACCGATGCCCTACGTACAGTTACCGGAGCCGATATAGTTTTTCAAAACTACGGCGGAATTCGTGCCGGACTGGATTATGGGAGTATCACACCTTTCGATCTTTACACTATAGATCCTTTTCAAAATGGGCTGGATTCTTTCAACATGACCGTTGAGCAGCTAGAAACTTTTCTTAATGCCGATTACGCCCCTTCCCTGGCTTATTCAGGTATTAAAATGGAGTACAGGAATGGAAGAGTAGAACTCATTGCAACCGATGGCAAAATGATGGACGATGCTATCGAAATAACTGTGGCAGTAAATGATTATCTGTCCAATGTCTACGAGCAGGATTTTCAGCAGCCCACAAAAACCTATGAAAAAACTACTGCCGAGTATTTAATAGATTACCTGGAGCAATACCAGTCTACTATAGACAACGCCGGCTGCAACCGCAGCATATAAATCCTGTTGAAAATGGCATTTTTGAGAGGAAAATATAATAGGCTTTAAAAATAAAAAAACCACCTGATCAGGTGGTTTTTTATTCCTGATTCTGGTTTTTCCCAGTCCATATTTAAAGAAAGCTTCTCGCCCAACATAAGATAATAAAAAAGCCGACCATGTGGTCGGCTTCATAAAGCTCCTCCTTCCCGATAGGAATCGGGACAAGCAATGGGCTCGAACCAACCCCGATAGCTATCGGGGCTCTGATTAACAGTCAGAATAAGTATTCTTTAGCTTCTCAAGCATTTCAGGATATTTTTTTAGGTTCTCAATGTAAACTTTACTTTTCATTCTTTTTATATGGCGCTCAACAGCTAAAGCCTGGACTTTATTTTTACACTCAATTTGTAAAAACAATATCCAGTCATCTGCTTTTCCTGTAAACTTATTGGAATGAGCTATAGAATGAAAATTCATTCTCACATCAAGATCATTTGAATATCCTGTATAGAATCTATTCAATTTTTTAGAATGGAGAATATAAACTGTAGCCATAATTTAAAAACAGAAAGCCCCACATAAAAATGTGGGGCTTTGTTGCTCCTCCTCTTGGGCTCGAACCAAGGACCCTCTGATTAACAGTCAGATGCTCTAACCAACTGAGCTAAGGAGGAATTCC
>NZ_JAIVCC010000005.1:422087-960300 GCF_020866905.1 Salinimicrobium sediminilitoris
GCTCCTCCTCTTGGGCTCGAACCAAGGACCCTCTGATTAACAGTCAGATGCTCTAACCAACTGAGCTAAGGAGGAATTCCAATACGTCTTCAGTGTTATTTTAAAAGGTCACTAACACCCTTTTTATTTTTGCTCCTCCTCTTGGGCTTCCCTCGACTTAGCCTACGGCTTCACTCGGGATAGGCTTCTCGCCCAACAGAAATTTGCATTTCAATTTAAGCTCCTCCTCTTGGGCTCGAACCAAGGACCCTCTGATTAACAGTCAGATGCTCTAACCAACTGAGCTAAGGAGGAATTTCGCAACCATTTTTGCGGTTGCAAATATAGTCGAAAATTTCTATTTCACTAAATAAAGAGTCAAAAAAGTGCGTCGGAATGAAATATTTTATTCCTGTTTATTTTCCGGCCTGGATTCAATAAAAATCTACTCTCTAAAAACCTCGTAAAATTACAAATTCCTGAGGCTATCATTGAGTCGATTTAAGTCTTTAACTGTAAATCGACTGAATAAAATCCTGGTACTTCTCTATGATCGTTTTTCTTTTCAGCTTAAGGGTAGGAGTTAATTCCCCGCCTTCAATGGTCCACTCATTTGGAATTAACCGGAATTTTTTGATCTGTTCTACCGGATTAAAATCCTGGTTGAATTTCGTGACAGATGCGCTAATCAATTCCCTCGCCTCGCTATCGTGCAGTACCTTGTCGTTTCCGGGATAAGGTTTTTCCTGTTCTAAATACCATTTTTTCAAGGCTTCAAAAGCCGGGACCACCAGGGCTCCTACAAATTTTTGTAGTTCCCCTACCACCATGATCTGCTCGATCCAGGGGCTCTCTACCATTTTATTTTCAATAGGCTGAGGTGCAACAAATTTTCCGCCGCTGGTTTTGATGAGTTCTTTCTTTCGGTCAGTGATCTTCAGGAATTTTCCATCTATTATTTTTCCAATGTCGCCGGTACGCAGCCATTCTCCATCCATTACCTCTTCAGTAAGATCGGGTCTTTTATAATAGCCAATCATCACGTTTGGTCCTTTGCACAGAATTTCGCCATCTTCGGCTATTTTGACCTCAACATCCTTCAGCAGTGGTCCCACAGTGCCAAACATCCTGTTCTTTTCGTTGTAACGATTCCCGCTAATTATAGGTGAGGCTTCGGTGAGGCCGTAACCTTCCTGTATCACGATGTCGGCTGCAGTAAAGATCTTCAGCAAACGTACCTGGCATGCAGCAGCTCCTGTAATGATAGATTTGATCTCACCACCAAGGGCCTCTCTCCATTTGCTGAAGATAAGCTTGTTGGCCAACGCGAGCTGCAACTTATAACTCAGGCTTTTTGGCTGATTGATCTCAAAACGCTCTGCCAGGTCCAGCGCCCAAAAGAATAGTTTCTTTTTAATTCCGGTTAGCTGATTTCCTTTGGCGAGAATGCCTTCGTAAATTTTCTCAAGAAGACGGGGGACAGTAGTAAAAAGAGTGGGTTTTACTTCCTTAAGGTTTGCAGCTATTGTATCCATACTTTCGGCATAATAGACCGCTGCCCCGCTGTAAAAGAAGCAATAGGTCGCCATGCGTTCAAAAGCATGGTTAAGCGGCAGGAAACTTATCACCCTTTTTCCCTGAACTCCCACCTCCTGAATAACATCGGCAGCACCAAGGGAGTTACTAACGATGTTGCGGTGTGACAACATAACGCCTTTTGGAGTTCCCGTTGTTCCTGAAGTATAAAGAATACTGGCAAGATCTGTTTCTTTTACAGCCGCTTTTAGCTGTTGAACCTGAGACTTCATCTCTGGTGTAAGCTCCTTCATTAATTGAGTTAGTTGAGGTAGCTCGGGCACTTCCTTAAAAGAATAGACCTGCTGTAAAGCCGGTAAATTCTCCCTAATTTCTTTTATCTTTTTATAAAGAGATTCATCTCCAACGAAGATCATTTTTACACCTGCATCTTCCAGAATGAATTGCAATTCTTTAGTGGTAATATTTGGATAAACGGGAACAGACACAGCCCCAATCTGCTGAATTGCCAAATCCACCATCATCCATTCGGGACAGTTCTGGCTAATGATTCCAATTTTGTCTTTTCCTTCTATGCTGTTGTCACCTGCGGAAAATCCCATTTTCAAAAGTGAGGCACTTATTTGATCTGCTTTTTCACTCACTTCCCGGGTGCTGTATTTTCTCCACTCACCATTTTCTTTAGCAGCAAGCATATCGGGTAGGGGAAAATTCTCAAGTTGATAACTAAGGCAGTCAAAAAGCCGCATTGGATTTTGTTTAGATGCCATTTGGTTCATTTATCATTTAAGTTATAAAAAATCTATTTTCTCCGGGCAGTTGTTTGGGACTATTCCGGGAGTGTAAAAATATCACATATTCAAATTAATAAGGCAGGGCAGCGCCTTTAAATATTGGAGAAAAAAAAGCCGGCAACGTTTTGAATAAAACACTGCCGGCTCAATATAGTTCTAAATTTTTCTAACTCTCTTCTCCAAGTTCTACTGCCCGGTCAAAAGCAGCATAGGCAGCCTCTTTGATCAATTCCTTTACATTATTGTCATCCATGGAATCCAGCGCTGCACGGGTAGTTCCTCCTTTTGAGGCCACCCTGTCCATCCATAGCGTAGGGGAAAGATCATTTTGGTTGAATAATTCCACTGCTCCTTCAAAGGTTTGGCTTACCAGTACCCGGGAATCGTGTTCCGAAAAGCCCATTTTAAGAGCTGCTTCCAGCATAGAGTTCATAAAGTAGAAAACATATGCGGGACCACTACCCGATATTCCTGTCGAGGCATCAATAAAGTTCTCGTTTTTAACATGAATGGACTCTCCGGTTGTATCGAGAAGATTTCTTATCATAAGCAATTCCACTCTTGAGACTTCTTTACTCTCGGTGTAGGAGGTAACTCCTTTTCCTACCTGGGCAGGTAGATTTGGCATTGACCTTACAACTTTTGAAATTCCAAGGCCTTCCTGAATCCTGCCAATGGTAACTCCGGCCATTAAAGAAACAGCAATTTGTTCTTTATGCATCAATGGCTTCATTCTCTCAAATAGTTCTTCGCTGTGAAAAGGTTTTACAGCAATAAAAACCACATCGGCTTCGGGTAAGGCGTCTTCGAGTTTTTCATGAACATCAAAAATTCCCATATCCTTCAGCAGAACGGTCTTGTCTGGCGACACATCATAAATCATCAGCTTTCGCCTGTTTAAAAATGTCGATGATGCCATCCCTTCTGCGTAGGTAAGGCCCATATTTCCTCCTCCAATAACTAAAACTTTCATTACTTTAATATTTTGTAGAGTTTGTGCAAAGACTGTACAGGATCGCTCCTGAAGATAATAAATTCCGAAGTTTCTTTTCTGAATTCCCTTAATCCCTTTAATAATCAGGCCTATACCATATTTTTCTCTTCTAATCTAACCCCGACATTTCGTCAATAACCTGAAAAGGCGTCAGTATCTGAAGCACTTCAGCAGGAAAACTTATGAGTTTAATTAATATATTTGGTCAAAACCGAATAAAATCTAAATTTCACATGAAAAAAATTTCAGGAATTCTATTTTTCTGTTTTCTCCTGATAGGAAACATTTCCGTAGCACAGGAAGATCCTGTGATTGCAAGAATCATACAGGAGGCTGAGGAAAATTCAAAATTGGAAAATCTTGCACATTCGTTAATTGACAGCATTGGTCCCAGACTTGTAGGCACGCCAGAGATGAAAAACTCTCACGATTGGGTGGCAAAGAAGTACAAGAGCTGGGGTATTGAAGCCGAAAATCAGCAGTATGGTACCTGGCGTGGTTGGGAGCGTGGCATTACTCATATTGACCTTGTAGAGCCAAGATTACGCACGCTGCAAGGGAGGCAACTGGCCTGGAGCCCTTCAACCGGAAAAAAAGGTGTAACCGCTGAGGTGGTACTACTGCCTGAAGCTTCTGATTCTACTGCTTTTGCCAATATGCTTTCTAAGGTTAAAGGAAAATTTGTAATGATCTCAGTAAACGAAGCTACCGGAAGGCCTCCATATAACTGGGAAGAATGGGCTACTGAAAAGTCCTGGGAAAAGATGCAGAAGACTATAAAAGAAACCGATTCCCTTTGGAGAGATCGAATTGAAAAAACAGGTTATGGCTACCGGGAATTACCTGGAGCACTTGAAAAGGCAGGGGCTGCAGGAATTGTAACTTCAAACTGGTCTCATGGTTTTGGTGCGAATAAGATTTTTGGTGGATACACCAGTGAAATCCCCACTATAGACCTTAACTTGGAGGATTATGGCTTGCTGTACCGACTAGCCGAAAATGGTAGCGCTCCAAAAATAAAAGTAGTTGCTGAATCTAAAGATCTTGGAGAAGTACCTACGTTTAATACTATTGCAAGAATTAAAGGCAGTGAAAAACCTGAGGAATATATTATTCTTTCAGCGCACCTTGACTCCTGGGATGGAGGAACCGGTGCTACAGATAATGGTTCCGGCACAATAGTAATGATGGAAACCATGAGAATTCTTAAAAAACTTTATCCCAATCCAAAACGCACCATTATTGCCGGGCATTGGGGAGGTGAAGAGCAAGGTTTGAATGGTTCACGCGCTTTTGTAAAAGACAATCCCGAAATTGTGGATAATGTTCAGGCCTTATTCAATCAGGATAATGGCACCGGAAGAGTTAAGAATATTAATGGACAGGGTTTCCTTCACTCCTACGATTATATAGGAAGATGGTTGGAGCCGGTTCCGCAGGAAATTAAGGGTGAAATTGAAACTACCTTCCCCGGGATTCCATCAAGTGGGGGAACTGATCACGCTGCTTTTGTAGCAGCCGGTGCGCCTGCATTTATGCTTAATTCCTTAAACTGGTCTTACTGGGACTATACCTGGCACACTAATTTAGATACTTACGATAAGCTCGTTTTTGATGATGTTAGAAGCAATGTGATCTTAACTGCAATTTTAACTTATATGGCGAGTGAAGACCCTGAAACGACTTCCCGTGAAAGGAGGATTCTTCCGGTTAGCAGAAGAACCGGAGAGCAAATGACCTGGCCTGAGCCTAGAGATGCTAACCGTAAGGGAGGATTGGACTAAAAAGAGTCAAGAAACAAGAATTTTATGAAAGCAATTAAGCTGCAGAAAAATTAAATTTTCTGCAGCTTTTTTATTTCTGTTTGAGAGCCAGATTTGTCAAAGTTTTATCCGTTATGAACGAAAGCATATTTTATAATCAGATTTCATGAAAAGGAACTTTGGTAAATCTTTTAGCAGGCTTCAGGGAAAATCTAAAGCTGCTAAGGTGTCAATAATGGCATTTTTTGACTAGCTCATTTTATTTCAGGTTGAGAGCTTTCTTGCCTTCGCTGACTTCTTTACACGCTTTTTCAAAAAGGATTGGATCGCCACCTACAAGAACTCTGGTGAGTTTATCCATTTCGGAGAGATATTTAGGGCCGAAGCTGGGATTGTTTTTAACGATGTCGGGAGTATTATCAATGACATCTGCCAGTTTAATGGTCTTTGCCTCATTGCTGATGGTTGCCTGTCGCTCCACCTCCTTATCTTTTCTCCTGCGCCGGTTTAAATGGGGATATTTCTCTGTTACATATTCATCTGTAAGTTCTTCTACCAGCTGAGCCACTTTATTTCCAAACTTCTTTTTGATCTCTTCAATTTCCACCGGCGTATCTTCCACCACATCATGCAGGTATGCCGCGCAGATCATTTCGGTAGTATGAGAAACAGTACGAACGGTCTCTGCAACTCTTTTAGGATGTTCTATGTAGAGTTCTTCAGAATATTTTCGCAGTTGTTCTCCATGTGCCTTCCGTGCAAACTCTAAGGCTTTCTCTTCCATATCTTTTATTTTTAAAATAGGGAATTTTTTTGAAGTTGGAAAAGAGGGAATAAGAAAGAGGCCCTTAAAAAGTGAGTAAAATCGTTATTCTGAATTTATTTCAGAATCATTAATGCACGAGAACCTGAAATTAGTTCAGGCTCATACATAATTTGATTTACTTTTTAAGCACCTCCTAAAATGTCATTTTGGGAACTATTGGTTTAGAGGCGCTCCCACAGGAATTGAACAGTCATGCCCCGGTTCTCCATGTGCAGGATTCACGCTTGGGGTTTGATCTACCCTAATAGGCGAAACCGAAGTTGATGGCAACTGGCTGGTAGGAGTAGGGTTGGGAGTACTTCCCGCACTGGCATTCAATGGTGCCCCAACCGGAAGATCACACCTGTGGCCCGGCAAACCATGAGCAGGGTTCACCTGTACTTCTTCGGTTCCTTCGGCTTTAGAAGTGGTTTCGGTAGTTTCCTGTGGTGTAGCTTCGGCAGTCTTCTCTTCGTCTTTGCAGGAAACCATAAGGATCAATCCCAGGACAACTATGATGTAATTAAGCTTTAAATTTTTCATTTCAATTTATTTTATGAGGTTCAGTAATTCTTGTGACGGGATGTTAAGGAGCCCTGCAGACGGTAATCTACGGGGCATTTCCTTCCAGTTTTCATCTTCTTTAAAAACAGCTTCAAAAATGGGTTTTGCTTCGTCCATTCTTCCGCTGTTTGCGAGTGCTACTGCAGTCCAGTACTGCATTTCCAGGTTATCGGGAAACAATTCCATAGCATTCCCATATTCTTCCAGGGCTTTGTCTACTTTATTCGCTTCCATTGCCAGGTCACCCCGGTTCATGAATTCATAGGCGCGGGCAACCTTCAGCAAACGTTCAAGTTCTACCAGGGGTTGTTCATGATCGTCCACGCGAAGGTCGATCTTTTTTTCTTCCCATGCATTCTCCACTTTCTTGGGACCAACAACCAGGATTGCAGCCGACTGACTTCCGCGGATATCTCCCCCGGCAGCCTCGGCAGCCTGAAGCACTTTTAAGACTCTTTCGGCCAGTGGTAGTTTGGCATTGTCTAGGAATGCCTTTTGCATAGCAGGAACTACAGTGGCATTGAGCATCATATTAGCCTGAACGGAATAATTTTGTCCGGTGATATGATCTGCAGCTTCCACGCAGTTTTCGCCCGTATGTGCAGCAGTGTTTCCTGAAGTATCCAAAAATGCCACCTGGCGGTACTCTTTTCCTTCATCTTGTGCCAGCAAAATACCTAATGCTTCTGAAGGTTGTTTCCCCTGTTCCATTAGCTCCAGCCCTTGAGGCCCATAAGCCGGGTTGACAAAGGATTGGGTTGCAACCACTCCCACCCCCGATTTTCCCCAGGACACAATTGAACCAACAGAAAACCAGTGACTCTGTACTCCCACAGCCATTTCTCCGGTTTCCGCATCTCTTGCCACTATGGAATAAGTATGTGCAAAAGCATCTTTCATGATCTCAGGATTTTTAGTCTGAGAATATACGGAAGTGCAGCAAAAGATGGCAAGTAGAGAAAGGATCTTCATGATCAAATAATTTTTTTAAATGTAATAAATATTCCTTTATCGGCTTTTCATACTTCCTTCTCTAAAATTTTAGGATTAAAGACCGATAACTTATCGGAAGTTTTTAAATTTGCACCCCATCCGGCCTCGTAGTTCAATGGATAGAATAGTAGTTTCCTAAACTGTAGATCCAAGTTCGATTCTTGGCGAGGCTACTTTAATTTTTAAAGTTAATACAACCCTGTTGATCTTGTTTTGACAGGGTTTTTTATTCTGAACAGTTGAGAGTTTCACAAGAAAATTTACATCTAATTCCTTACATCCTCCAATAGCCACTCTTCAACTTGCTTTTCTTCCTCCTGATGATGTAATACTGAAATATCTCCTGTAGTTTCAAAAACTACTGCCTTTACCTGTGACAGCCTTATTACATTTGCTTCCCGCAGTTTTGCACGCAGGTCACCTTTTGTAACCCTGGCCTTTTTCAAATTTTCTTCCAGAACCTCTGACCCGTTCATTAATAGAAAAGGTTTATTCTCTACAATATGTCCAAAAAAAGGAAACCTTCTGAAGTAAGCGACCAACTGTTGCAGAAGGTAGATTGATGCCAAACCAATAATTCCCGTTGTGAGGCTTACAGAAGCTAAAAGAAGCGTACTGCCTACAATAGATCCAATTGCGATGGTCATGGCAAAGTCGAAACTCGACATCTTTGAGAAACTACGTTTCCCCGCGATCCTGGTGAAAAGTATCACTGTAAAATAGATGCCAACTGCCGATAAAAATACAGCCAATAAAGATCCTGCTGATACGCCGAAGTACTTGTCCATATCCAAAAGTTTATTCCAAGATAGTAATTCTAATGTTCAATGGAACAAGTCTTGGAGAGGTCTTTGGCTAAATTCATATGTTGAACAGACAAATTGATATATGTCATGTATTAAAATGTCACTGCTCCTTAATTTTAAGTTCTTTATTCTCAATAAATGGTTTTAAGTAAGAAAAGAGCATTACTTGCTACTTTAAGCGCGGTGTTCTTCGGGATCGTTCTCTGGTATTTTTCCTTCCCAACGACTGGAATTAAACATAATTTCCAGCCCCTGCTGGTCTATGGCAGCCAGGTAGTTTCTGTAGCGGGCTATACCCTTTTTTCCCTCTCATTTGTGTTTTCAGTAAGACATAAAGTATTGGACAGGCTTTTTGGAGGACTGGATAAACTTTATCACTTACACCACAGTACAGGAAAACTTGCATTTTTCGTTTTGTTGATTCATCCTTTACTTCTTGCGCTAAGATGGATTCCTGAAAACAATGAAAAAGCATTGACATACTTTCTTCCTTTGCACCAGAAACCGGAAATAGACCTGGGCAGTTGGTCTTTATTAGGACTAACCCTTTTAATCCTGTTAACTATTGTGATCAAATTGCCATACGATAGATGGAAGGTCACCCATAAATTCATGGGTCTTTTTTATGTGCTGGGAATTATGCATGTATTTTACATCGATTCTTTTTTTGAACAAAACACGCTTCTGGCTGTTTACCTGTTGCTGCTCTCTGTTTTAGGAGTACTTGCTTTCCTCTATATGTCGATTTTCTACGGAATACTCTCTAAAAAACATCATTTTGAAGTAAAAGAAATTACCCGTCACAGCTCCCGGATTATGGAAATTTCTCTTGTTCCTCAGGATACGCCATTGGAATTTATTCCAGGACAATTCTGCTTTTTCCGGTTTAAACAAAAAGGTATTAGCAGGGAAAGCCATCCCTATACCATTTGTAGCACATCATCAAATTCTTCTATAGAAATACTTGTGAAGGATCTCGGTGACTATACAACTAAACTCCATAGCCTCCTTAAGACAGGGACCCCTGCCATCTTGGATGGACCTTACGGATGTTTTAATTTTAGGCAGGGAAGTGAAAAGCAAATTTGGATTGCCGGTGGGGTGGGAATAGCCCCATTTATTAGCTGGGCTGCAGTCTTGAATTCAGCTGAAAATACAGGGCTGGAAATTGATCTTTATTATTGCTTTAAGAATAAAAATGATGGTCTCTTTCATGTGGAATTCCAAAAGCTGGAAAAAAAGCATAAGAACTTTCGGATACACAGAATATGCTCAGAAGAGTCAGGTCATTTAAAAGCATCAGACATCCAACAACCCGAAAAAAAGTCCATTTTTATCTGTGGTCCTAAAAATCTGCGTCAAACTTTAGTGAAGGATTTCCGGACCCTTGGAACTCCCGCAAAGAATATCCATTTCGAGGATTTCGATTTCTCATAATAACCTATATGGAGCCTTAAAGACTGAAGTTAGGCTGAATTTGGAGAGAAATGTTCTCTTTTACCATCATTTTTAAAACCTCAGCCTTGTTAAGATAGCTTCTCCGGAATTTGTCTGTTATCCTTAAATAGTAGTAAATTACTGAGGTTTTAGTTTTCCAATATCTTAAAAACGCATTTATATGAGCTTCGGCAAGATCATAATCTTTTTCTTTTTTATTTCAGCAATCCTTTTCAGTAGTTCCGTCCGGGCACAGGAGGATTCTCTTTTTTTTGAAGAAGGAAAGGAACTCATAGTGGGACTAAATCCCGAACCTCCTTTTGTTATTCAGGGTGAAAATGGCACCTGGGATGGTATCAGTATAAGGCTGTGGCGGGCGGTGGCCGATAGTCTGAATATGACTTATCAATTTGCTGAAGTAAATAAGGAAGGAGTGGCGGTAGAACTACTTAATGGAGATGTTGATGTCCTGCTGCTGGGAGATGTAACTTCAAAATCTGAAGCCGATGTTGACTTCAGCCATATTTATTACACCTCAGAGCTTGGCCTGGCTACTTCCAGTTCGATCTCTCTCTCCCGTCTTTCCAAAGCCTTTTTTAATGAACGTTTTTGGAAAATCGCTATTGCATTATCATTTCTATTGCTCATTGTAGGTTCTATTATTTATTTAGTGGAGCGGGGTTCTAATGAAGATCACTTTGGAGGGGATCGCTCTGTGGCTAAGGGAATTGGATCTGGATTTTGGTGGGCAGGAGTGACCATGACAACTATCGGGTACGGAGACAAAGCTCCGGTTACTTTCCTGGGACGTGCACTTGCATTGATCTGGATGTTGATAGCCATGGCTGTTACTGCCGTTCTTACGGCTTCCCTTGTATCGGTCGTTATGGGTAGTTCGGGAGGCAAAAAAATTGAGGCCCCCGGAGATCTTCGGAATATAAAAATAGCTGCGATAGAAGGTTCTGCTGCTTCGCAGTATCTGGATTCGGAAAGAATTGCTTATAAAGCTTTTTCCAATCTTTCAGAAGCTCTGGAGGCTGTAAATAAAAATGATCTCAAGGGAGTGTTTCACACGGTACCGGCATTGAGGTACCATATAAACAATGACCCCGATCTTTCTTTGCGGGTGCAGCCACTAAAGCTCGACCCTCACTATTATGCTTTTGCTGTAGCTCCAAAAAGCCGTTTACGGGAGGAAATTAATCTGGGGCTTCTTACCATCCTCAACACTGCCTTATGGCGGCAGGAGCTGGATCGCTTCATTCCCGAAAAGAAGTAAATTTAAACCTAAAGAAACCTTAAGGTTTCGTGAAATAACTTGCGGTTAACAGTCTAGGAGGGTATAATTGAGTAATTTGAGATCATAACCTTAAAAATAATACAGTTATGAGACGAATTTCTTACAATTTATATAGCGGACTTATAGTTCTGATGTTACTCCTGGCTTCGGGAAATGTAAATGCTCAGGATCAGGAGATGCTCATGGACATGGAAAAGCGAGAAGTAATTAAAACTGATGCAATGGACTCCAAAATGGCCTTTATGAGAGCAAACCCCGAGTTAGAAGGAATGCTTTCTGATGCCGCAGGATATGCTATTTTTCCTAATGTAGGAAAAGGTGCCTGGATCCTGGGAGGAGCTGCCGGGAACGGTATTGTTTATGAAAATGGACAAGTTGCCGGTTATGCCGAACTAAGACAAATAGACATTGGCTTCCAGTTTGGAGGTAAAGCCTTTAGAGAACTTATAGTATTTGAAACTCAGGAAGCTCTTGATAAATTCAAAGAAGGAAATTTTGAATTTGGAGGAAGCGCTTCTGCAGTAATTTGGGATGAAGGTAAAGGAAAAGCCATTACCTTTGAAAATGGAGCCGGAGTTGCAATTATGCCAAAAGCCGGAGCCATGGCAGGTATTTCTGTAGGTGGTCAGGAATTTGATTACCGTGCAGTAGAATAATAATAGTCCATAAAATTAACGAAACCGGATCTTTTAGGTCCGGTTTTTTTTGTGCCTAATTCGGGGTAGAAAAAGTTAGGTTGTGTAACAAAAGTTGCATAAAAAAAGAGTTGGTGGTCTTAAATTTACATTATTATTTAAACCCTTAGTCATGAAGAATTTAGTAATCCTTGGAGCTGGTACCGCAGGTACTATGATGGCAAATCATCTACGTCCAAAATTAAAGAGCTCAGATTGGAATATCACCATTATAGATCAATATAAAACTCACTATTATCAACCCGGATTTTTATTTCTTCCTTTTGATATTTACACCGAAGAGCAAGTAAAAAAACCTGGAAAAAAATTCGTTCCCAAGGGAGTGAATTATGTTCAGAAAAGAATAGAACAAATCTTTCCGGGAGAGAATAAGGTGCAGCTTGAGGATGAAAGCCTTCAGTATGACCTTTTAATAATAGCCACTGGTTCAAAAATTGCTCCTGAAGAGGTTGAGGGCATGAAAGGGGAAAACTGGCATAAGAATGTTTTCGACTTCTACACCTATGAAGGAGCACTTGCACTTCGGAATAAACTAAGAGACTGGAAGGGTGGACATATGGTGGTCCATCTTACCGAGATGCCTATCAAGTGTCCTGTAGCTCCACTGGAATTCGCTTTTCTTGCAGATTCATATTTCCACAAAAAGGGTATGCGGGATAAAGTGAAACTCACCTACGTAACACCACTTTCTGGAGCGTTTACCAAAGAGAAAAGCTCCAGTGCCTTAGGATATTTGCTGAAAGAGAAAAATATCAACCTGGAGATCGATTTCGCCATAGAAAGTGTAGACAATGATAACAATAAGATCATTGACTACGGGGGGCGGGAGGTACCATATGACCTTTTGGTAACTATCCCAACAAATATGGGGGATGATGTAATTGAACGCTCCGGTATGGGAGATGATCTCAACTTTGTACCAACAGATCATCATACGCTTCAGTCCAAAGAATACGAAAATGTGTTTGTAATAGGAGATGCTACTAATGTACCTGCCTCAAAAGCCGGCTCTGTAGCTCATTTTGAAGCAGAAACCCTTACAGATAACATTTTGCTGTACATCGAGGGAAAACCTCTAAAAGCAGAATTTGACGGGCACGCCAACTGCTTCATTGAAACCGGAAAAAATAAAGCTCTGCTTATTGATTTCAACTATAAGCAGGAGCCTGTGGAGGGGACCTTTCCCATTCCCGGTTTGGGTCCGTTAAAATTGCTGAAGGAAAGCGTTTTTAATCACTGGGGAAAACTGGCCTTTAGGTGGATCTACTGGAATATGTTGTTAAAGGGAATTCCAATTCCCCTGGTAAGTCGAAATATGAGCACCAAAGGCAAAAAACTATAGAATTTATAATTTAAAATTTAATATCATGGAAACTTTAATTGCAGGATCAAACGTAAAAGTTAACGAAGAAGGTTATTTACTAGATTTTTCTCAATGGAACCGGGGGGTGGGAGAAGAAATCGCCACAAAAGAAGGAATCACAATGACCCCCCGGCACTGGGAAGTGATCGAATGGATCCAGGAACAGGTAAAGGCAGATAAAGCTCTGTCTATTAGGGGCATTAAAAAAAGTGGTGTACTCGATATAAAAGAATTCTACGCTCTATTCCCCGGTGGACCTTTAAAGATCTCAACAAAGATCGCAGGGGTGCCTAAACCCAAAAGCTGTATCTAATTTAAACCTACTAAAATGAGCAAGACAAAAGTGAAAAAGATGCTCTTCATCTTATCAAAGGCTACCATTGAAAATGTATATGCAGCCTTTATAATGGCCAATGGCGCCAGGATGGAAGGCATAGAATCTGAAATTTTCTTTACCTTCTTTGGTCTGGAAGCCGTACAGAAGAAAAAGTTGAATAAACTACGGGTAGCAACCGTGGGTAATCCAGCCATGCACATGCCCACGATGGTAGGTGGACTTCCAGGGATGGAAGCAATCGCTACTAAAATGATGAAAAAAGAAATGGATAAGCTGGATATGCCGCCGGTAGATGAATTTCTTGAGATACTTTCGGCTTCAGGAGTAAAACTCTGGGCCTGTAAGCTGGCTTATGATATGTTTCATCTAAAAGAAGATGACCTAATCGATGAGCTCGACGGAATTCTGACCATAGGCGATTTTTATAATCGTGCAGATCAGGATGGAGTACAAATGTTATTCATCTAAAGGATCCTAAAACATAGAAAGCAGTAGAAGATCATGCCATTTTTACATGTCTAACCTCACCCTGGTATAAGGAGAATAATTTTCCAGTTACTGTTTTCATGATCGACAGGGTGGTTGAAGCCGGCTGAGAAATCAGCCGGCTTTTTTAGATCCTGCTCAAAAATGCCATTTTTGACTGCTTCTGTTCGTGTTTTATTTTGACCCTTTGCAATCATAAAATACTGTTTTGGACTTGCTGGCCACTAATCATTGTCTACTGGAATCATGCTCCCTGGCCAACATTTTGCATCAATCCGCCGTCCATGACGTAAGTGGAGCCGGTGACATAATCTGAATCTGAGGAAGCAAGGAAAACTGCAAGCTTCCCTATCTCTTCGGGCTTTCCTGCTCTTTTCATAGGGATGTGTTGTACCTGTTCCTCTCTTGTCTTCTTATCCTCAATAGCTTCCTGATTCATGGGAGTAAGGATCATTCCGGGAGCGATATTATTAACATTGATACCTTCTTCGGCCAGTTCCAGTGCAAGCACCCGGGTGAAATTTCGCACCGCACCTTTGGAAGCACAATATTCTGCAGTGCCGGGAGCAGGAATTTCCTCATGGACCGAACTCACGTTAATAATTTTTCCTTTGCTTTTTTGCTTTTTCAGCTCCTTGATAAACCTTCGGGTGCAAAAGAATGTACCGTAAAGATTGATTTTTATAGCCTTATCAAAATTCTCGGTTGGCATTTCGGCAACTTTAAAACCCTGCCCGTCAATGGCAGCATTATTCATTAGGATATGGATCTTCCCAAATTCTGCCAGTGCTTTGTCGAACATGCTTTCAACTTCTTTTTCTTCGGAAATATCCACTTTTAAAACAATTCCTTTTCTTCCCTGCGCTTCGATTTGCTGAAGGGTTTCTTTGGCTCCTTCTTCATCTGTGTGATAAGTGACCACCACGTTTGCTCCTTCTTTTGCGAAGGCTATTGCTGAAGCCTGCCCAATTCCCGAATCAGAGCCGGTGATTAATGCTACTTTTCCATCAAGTTTTCCCATAACTGCTTTTTTTTTGCTGATTTACAATACCTTATTAAGCTAGTAAGGAATTTCTAGAACCTGCGTTAAGGAAACTGTAATATCAAAACCGGGACAAGTAATTCTAATATTTAAAGTTGAGCATAACGCTTATACGGTTTCCGTCACCACCGTGATAGAGTCCGATGTTTCCGGTTAGGGCCAAACCGGCACTAACCCAGAAAGAACCACCATAGTTGTTGTGCCATTGTTCTGAATCTTCCCCGGGTGTCCAAACCCGGCCGTAATCGAATCCGGCAGTGACACCATACACAAAGGGAACAAAACTATTTTCCCAGATTCCGAGCGCTGTTCTCAAATCTGTACTGTGGTAAAATGCCTGTTTTCCATTGAAACGGTGATTTCGATAACCCCTAAGGCTGCGATTTCCTCCAATTGTGGCAGCGTGGTAGATTTCATAATCATCTCCAAAGATCACTTCTCCTCCAAGTTTTGAGGCAATGACTGCGTAACCGCTGGGAATAAGCGGGTAATTAAAAGAAACGGAAGGCTCCAGGTAAGCAAATTCATTTCCAGTACCGTCTATACTCTTTTTGTAACCTGTTGTAACCCGAACATTAGATCCCAGACTGGGATAGGCTGCGTTGTTTTTGCTGTAGAACCTGTAATTAGCTTCCGCTCCGGCATATAACTGCCTGTCAAAAATGTCATTTTCGGGAGATAATAATTGTCCCAGATAAATATCCTGCTCATATTTTACCTTGATGGATTCGATCATGGTTCTGAAATCAAAAACACTTCCGGCGTCATTTCGCCAAATTAATGATGGGGAAAAATGCCATTTTTCGATCCTTATTCGGTTGAAGTCTTTGTCTACTTCATTGCTGTAGTATTGGCTTTCCGATCCACTTCCGAAGTAATTGAGCGTGTAGTTAGGACTGTTATAGCGTGCAGTAATGCCAAAGTTCCAGTTATTGAAGAGGTGGGCAAACTCTCCATCATACCGTAGAGAAAATCCATTGGTAGCAAAGTAGTAATTGGCCAGAAGTTCATGTTGTGTTTGGAAAGGGTTGTTCACCAGCCCATACTTCGTCCAAACCGCTTCTGCACCGAGAGTAAAACCTGCATCGGTTTCAAAGTTGACATAGGGCATCGCTTTGAACGTGCTGTATTTGAATTTTTTATAGTAGAAGTTGTTGATCTCGTATGAATCTACCAACAACTTTCGCGATCCCGGCTGTAAAATTTCACTTTCTGAACTTTTAAAGTCATAGAGCTTTACCTTTCTTTTATTCTGAAAGTCGTAAACATCCTTTCCCGGACCTCCCAAAGTTCTTATCCTTACCAGATCATCGCCAGAACCGGTGACACTAAAAGTGTCCTCTCCTGCCATGCCGTAGATCCAGATGTCCTCTGTCTCTTCTGAATTATATGTTTTTCTGAAGATCTCTTCGCCTTCAGATATTTGGACGATTTCGGTATTTCCATCTTCCTTTCGTGTGATCTTGAAATTCTCATCTTCATCTGTACCTGTGATCACAGTAAATTCATGCATGTGCTCGTAGTATTCGCGGGCGATATCCATTAAATTCCCACGACGACCCTTCAGCTTTTGTTTGATCTCTTCTATACTCTGGTCCTGTGCTGCTGCCGGTAACTCGGCAAAAGCAGCTTCAATTTGTTCATCTGAAATCGTGTTTTGAATGAGTTCCACCTGCTCCTCCCATTGTTCCCAGTTACTTTTAAACAGGATCTGAAGGTCTAAAGGATAACCTGACCAGTTGAACCATTCCACACTGTCAATATCTTCGTCAAAAGTCTGCATCTTTCGAAGGTTTGGCACCGCAAGCTTAATTAACCGAATGAGCGGGCCATCATATTTTGAGAAAGATTGATCCCGGTCCCTGGGAATAGGCACATAAAGCTTTTCCCCATTTTCTTCATACTCGGCCCAACGCCAGTTGTCCTGGTGACGGTCCCAGTCGCCAATCAACATATCAAACAACCTGGCTTTTATATATTCACTTTCAGCAACGCTGGCCTGAGGATTTTCCCGAAGCTCTTCTAAAAGATCAAATGAACTCAGGATCTCCTGTGGCTTTTCGAATTGTGCAAATGACTTGTTCTCACTCCCCGCATGGGCCTGCAATTCATAAAGCTCATCGCCATATTCATCATTATGAATATCCAGTGCAGGCTGGCGCGGCACATAATAGATATCGGGTTTTATGTGAGGCAGGTCAAGAGCTTCAGCAAAATTATCGAGTGCAAATTTTGCATATGGATGGGAGGTGGTGAAGTAGTCTTTAACCAACCTTTCCGGCAGCGTGTTGTTGATCCTGTCTCCTACATAGGAGGTAGGAAGAAGATCGGCTTGTATGTATTGCGAAGGACTTTTTCTCAGGGCCCGTAGTGTATATTCGTTTTCATCTTCATTTATAAACCTAATGGAACGGGATTGTTGCCCGCCTCCTTCTTTTAGAGGAGTGAGGCCGCCATGAATGGTATCAAGGAGCAATACAGGAACTTCGATCCTGGTGTTGTAAACCTCCCGGTAGTGGTCCCCCCATAGAAAACGATAGACTCCGCTTTTGCTGGTCTCTTCGGAAGTATAAATAGAAGCTGAAAATGTATCTTCCAGTTCTTTCCATTGCTCCCCTTCCAGGTCTATTTTGGTATTTCTTTCCCGCGGAATTGTTGTGCTAAATAAAAGCTCTTCAGCTGATTCTTCAACTTTAAAGAACTTCACTTCAGAATTGCCATTTTTGAAGATTGTTAATTTTGCGTAGCCGGGTTCTTGAGAGGCGAAATGACTATCTTCTTTAGCTTTGGCAGATTCTGTTTTTGCCGCAGTAGCGCTTATGATCTGGGGATTTCTGTCATTGGTGAGATATTGCAGGTTCCGATCATTTCCAGAGACAAAGATCACGTCGTCAAACTGGCTTGCAAGGGTTTCGAGTCTTTTCCGGAGTTCACGATACAAAGGATTGTCAAAATTTTGACGGGAAAAAGGAAAGACGTTATTTAAAAAGCCTGAAGTTGATGAACTCAGCATCGGGTGATGTACAGCAACTATTTTAACCTTCCCAAAATTATCTTTTAAGGCATCTTTTACTTCTATGAAAAATCTCTCTTTGGTTCTAATGTCGCAATCCACATTAAAATCACTACTGCTGTCCCAGTCTTCCAGGTACCATTGAGAATCTACAGTAATGAGGGCAATCTCTTCGTTAATTTCAACGTCTTCAACAGGACAACCATCATCTGGTATAAACTCGCGGTCGCTGTTTTCCTGTAAAAAACTTTCCAGGTCGTCCAGACTTTGAGGGGCAGATTCGTTCCATTCGTTTACTCCTGGTACAAAAATGATGTTTCCATTAAAGTTTTTGAGAGGTTGTAAAAGTTGCTTTCTAAGAAATTCCTGTGCCTGTTGCCTTTTTTGATCTCCCTCGGGATATCCCATTTCTTTTGTTATATTTCCCAAAAGTAGAAGGGAAGCGCAGGAATCATTCCTGGACGCTTCTGAAATTTTTTCCAGAAGAGCAGGAGTGGCCATGTCTGCACCCGGTCCTGTGTTTGAAAGAATATAAAAGGAACGGGAAATAGCTAAAGAGTCGTCTTTTTGTTCTTGTGCCAGGGAAGAAACCGACAACAAAAGGAAGAAAAAAAAGGGAATATAAATAGTTCTGAAAAATAGAATGGGGGATACCATGTTTGGGATCATAAGGAACTTTCAGTTTATGTTTTTCTTTTATAAAATCTAATGCCAGACAAATGTTCCAATTTCAGAAAAAAAGCTTCCATTCTACTGGTATTTAACCCGTTTATAACAATAAAAACAGAAATTCCTAAAGAAAATCCTAACCTGCAGGGGTTAAAAGATTAAATCAAGGATTCTCTTTTGAATTTTTGTGGATTGAATATTTCGGAAATTATAATTGTGGAACAGGTTTTCAACGTTTTCACAGTGAAAAAAAAGGTTGGTTTCGGTTTACTTAAGAAAAAATCACTAATAGAGCTTTTGGGAAAAATGCCGGGTAAAGTCTAGGAGGATATTATCAGAAAATTTAAATGCTTTCTTTAAAAATTTCCTTAAATATAAATTGCTGGTATATTTGTTTGAAATGAACTCAGACTTCTTGTGTTGAAGAAAATATTCTTTGTTTTCCTGTTTTTTAGCCTGGCAATAAACGCTCAGGAACTACCTCCTGTCACTAATTTTTCTCCCAGCGAATACGGGGCTGGCAACCAGAACTGGATGATCTCGCAGGGTCCAGATAAAATGATTTACGTTGCTAATAATTCCGGACTGCTTCAATTTGATGGGGAGCATTGGAATCTCTATGAGGTTCCCGGTAAAACCGCAGTACGTTCGGTAATGGTATCAGGTGAAAATATTTACACCGGGGCCTATATGGAATTTGGATATTGGCGCACAGGGAAAGATGGAATACTACAGTATACATCTCTAAAAGATTCAGTCTCAGAAGGACTCATTGACGGAGAGCAATTTTGGGATATTAAAGAGGTTGATGATCATGTTATTTTTCAAAGTCATCAAAGACTTTACAGCTTTAACAAGATATCCGGTAAGGTGACAACTATAGTTACCGAAAAAAATATATCAAACCTTTTCGGGGTTTGGGATAAAATATACTATCAGGTTGCAGATAAAGGTCTGTTCGTGATCGAGCAGGGAATAGGGAAAACATTTATTTCAAATGTAAAAATTGAGAACAAGCCTATTGTAGGATTATTTCCTTACTCATCTGACAAGATGCTGGCAGTGACCCGGGATGACGGAATATTTATTATTACCGGGAACCAATGGGAAGCTTTACCAATAGAAAATTATCCCATGTCTGTAAGTTTCTTTTCGGCGATCTACTTAAAAGATGGAAGCCTGGCGTTGGGAAGTATAGGGGGAGGCTTATACTTGCTCAAAATGGAGGGTGGGGTGGAGTATCATTTGTCGCAGCCTACGCTCCTCAATAACACGCTACTGGCAGTGGCGGAAGATTCTGAAGGGAATATTTGGGGAGGACTGGATAATGGGATTGCGATAATTAATAAAGAAAGTGCTTTTCGCATTTTCGTGGATTTCTTCGGAAAGATTGGGACGGTTTACTGCAGCTTGGTGGTGGACGATCTTATGTATTTAGGTACCAACCAGGGGTTATACTATAAAACAGTAGACTCCGATGAACCATATCGGTTGGTGTCCGGTACAACAGGACAGGTTTGGAGTCTTAATTATCTGGAAGGAAATCTTTATGCAGGACATGACAGGGGCACCTTTAAGATAGAAAAAAAGGATGCTGTGCTAATCTGGGATGGACTTGGGACATGGACCATGGAGGAAATAGGAGATGGAATTTTACAGGGGCATTATAATGGTCTTAGCTATCTACCTTCACATTCAAAAGACTCTACTGCCAAGTACATTAAAAATTTTGATTTTTCTGTACAGCATATGATTGTTGAGAGTGATTCTGTGGTATGGATGAGCCACTTTCACAGAGGAATTTTCCGGATCAAACTTGATGAAAATTTTTCCAGAGTAAAAGAAATTCGGAATTATGAGATCAGTGAGAATTCTGGGCTTGTTCCGCAGATCTTTCAATTTGAAGATGAAATATATTATGCTACTGAAAAAGAAGTTTTTCTATATGATAAGAATTTAAACAAATTTACCAGGGACAATGATCTAAACAGATTGACCGGGAAAGACAATAGGATTAGTGGTGCTTCGGTAGTTCTTGAAGATGGTAGCTGGTGGACTTTTGGTGTAGATAACCTTTACTATGTTAAAAGAGATCCTTTTGAGCAAAAATTAATAGCAAGAGAAGTTGCATTGCCTCTAGATGATCGAAACATCGGGAAAGGATTCGAAAATATTTCATTAATTGGAGAGAATCGTTATCTGGTTGGTTCTAATGGTGGATATATCGAATTTTCTTTACCCCTTGAAAAAGAAGTACTTTCTGGCTCCGTAGTGATAAACAATGTGCGCACATCTTCAAAGAGGGAGGACATCAGTTATCAATCATTGAATGAACCAGATCTAAGGCTCGAGAGCCAAGATAACAATATTCTCTTTAAATACAGTATTCCAAATTATCAAAAACTTGCGAAAACAGAATATAGTTATAGACTTGAGGGCTATTCCTCTAATTGGTCCAGATGGGAGCAGACAAGTACCGCAAATTTTGAGAATCTTTCAGCTGGAGACTACACATTTCAGGTAAAAGGAAGAATTAATGGCAGGGAAACTGCTGTTGAAGAGTATTATTTTTCGATTTCAAGACCTTGGTACAACAGTAATTTGGCTTTGGTTAGTTATCTTATACTGTTTGTCCTGGGGCTTACATTAGTTCACTATTCATATAAAAGGCGCCACAAAAAGATCCTGGAAGAGCGGGAAAAGAATCTTAAAATGAAAAACCTTGAAGCAGAACAGAAGATCATAAAACTTCAAAAGGAACACCTTGAAAAAGACATGACAGAAAAGAATGGGCAGTTGGCAGCTTCCACAATGTCGCTGGTGCGGAAAAACGAATTTCTCTCCAATCTTAAACAAGAGCTTAAGGGAGCGGAAAGTTCCAAGGTTAAAAATGTTATCAAAACAATAGATAATGAATTGAGAGAAGAAGACAACTGGAAGATGTTTAAAGAGGCTTTCAAAAATGCCGACAAAGAATTTTTTGATAAAATTAAAACCAAACATCCCGGACTCACTTCCAATGATCTTCGTCTCTGCGCCTATCTTAGGTTAAATCTTTCTTCTAAAGAAATTGCTCCCCTAATAAATATCTCCGTGAAAAGCGTCGAAATAAAGCGATATCGATTGAGAAAGAAACTTGATTTACCTCGGGAAACCAATTTGACAGATTATATCATGAATTTGTAGCCTATACAAGGAGGTAGGTTACCTATACAACACCTCTACATGTTCTTTATTTAATACCAATTCATCTTTTTTTTAGAGCGCCGAACTATTTATGTTTTCCTGTTTACGTCCCTTTATTTGCGGGTTCATTGTAATCTATACAAGGAACTTTGCTTATGTAGGTTTTTTGTAAAGGTGATTTTTATATTGTCTGTTACATTACTTAATATATTGGTAACATAATTTTAACAACGTATGGAATGGCTGAAATGCATTTTCGACAATCGAAATCGATTTCGATTTTTCAAAGTGCACTACGGCAAAAAGTAAATTTTAAAATTAAATGCACCAACAACTAAATTCAACAGTCAATGAAAATTAAGAATTATTTAGTGATGTTATTTTTGTTCGTTCTGGGTTCAGCGATGGCTCAAACGCAAGAAGTAGCAGGTACCGTAGTAGATGACAAAGGTTTGCCTTTACCGGGTGCCAATGTTATAATCAAAGGTACTACAACAGGAACCCTTACAGATTTCGATGGAAGATTTGCAATTACCGCCTCTCCGTTGGATGTACTCGTTTTCTCCTATGTAGGTTTTGAAACTATCGAAACTGTGGTAGGAGACAAACAAGATTTAAAGATTACTCTTACGCCCAGTGCTGCTGCTCTAGATGAAGTTGTGGTAGTAGGTTATGGTACTCAGAAAAGAAGTGTGGTAACAGGAGCAATTTCTAGCGTGAATGCTTCAGATTTAGAAACGCTACCAATTAATAATGTTGGAGACGCCCTACAGGGTCGTACTTCCGGTTTGACAGTAGCCTCTTCGAGTGGACAGCCTGGATCTGGTTCAACCATTAGGGTTCGAGGAATTACCACCCTAAATAACAATAATCCTCTTTGGATTGTCGACGGGGTTGTTGTGGACAACGGTGGTATTGGTTATTTAAATCAATCTGACATTGCGTCTATTGAAGTTTTAAAAGATGCTGCTTCCCAGGCTATATATGGAGCAAGGGCTGCGAGTGGGGTGATCCTAATTACTACCAAATCTGGAAAAGAAGGTAGAATAAAGGTGAACTATAACACTTATTTTGGAGTCTCTGAACCTGATTCGAGAGTTGACCTGGTAAATGCTACCCAATATGCCGGTTTGAGAAATGAAGCCAGCGTAAATGATGGTGGCCCTATTCTTTTCCCCGACCTAAGTATCTACGGTGAAGGAACAGATTGGCAGGATGCAATTTTTAATGACTCTGCTATACGCCAAAACCATGAACTTAGTATAAGTGGGGGTAATGAAACTTCTACATTTTATCTTTCTTTTGGCTATTTAGACGAAGAAGGTATCGTAGCAACAGATATTTCAAATTTCGAAAGGACTAACCTTCGAATCAATTCTACTCATAAGATCACTCCGTGGTTAACCTTTGGTGAAAATGTTGGTTTTTCGAGAGAAAAAAGTATTGGTTTAGGAAATACTAATAGTGAGTATGGAGGTCCTTTAAGTTCTGCTCTAAACCTTGATCCTCTTACCCCACTTGTTGTTACAGATCCAGTGAGATTAGGCCAATATCCATACAACCAGGATCTTCCCCTTATGAGAGACGCAAACGGAAATCCTTACGGAATTTCAGACTATGTGGGACAGGAAATGGTAAATCCGCTTGCATATATACAAACACGTTTAGGAAATTATGGGTTTGGTGACAATATTGTGGGAAATGCCTTCGTAGAAGCTGAACCAGTTGAAGGTCTTGTGTTTAGGTCAAACATAGGTGCAAAATATTCCTATTGGGGAGGTGAGGGTTTTACTCCAGTAAGTTTTTTAAATACTTCGACAAGTACTGCAGAAACATCTTTTTCCCGTAGTTATAATGATAAGCTTGATTACAACGTTGAAAACACAGTTTCCTACTCCGATGTGATTGGAGAGCATAACTTTACAGTCCTTTTAGGACAGGGTGCATATAAAGAAAATGAAGCCAAAGGAACTTCAGTTACCAAATTTGGTATTCCCGTTGATAATTTTGACGATGCCTCTTTAAACTTTAATGTTCCAGAAGAAGATATTAGTGCCGGAGGATATGAAAATGTACCCCATAAGGTTTCTTCACTTTTTGCAAGGGTTAATTACAATTATGCAGAAAGATATCTTTTTAGCGGAGTCGTAAGGCGAGATGGTTCCTCTCGTTTTGGTGCAAATAATAAGTATGGGGTTTTTCCTTCCGCTTCCGTAGGATGGGTGGCTTCAAGAGAAGATTTTTGGGGACCTGATAATCCGGTGAATTTCTTCAAGTTAAGAGGTAGTTATGGTATAGTAGGTAATGACAACGTGGGTGACCTTACATTCCTTTCTACAATTGGTTCTGGAAGAAATTATGCGTTTGGTGATCAAACTACCCGTTACGATGTGGGATACAGCCCTAACGCTCCTGCTAACCCAGATCTTAAATGGGAAGAGACCAGTCAGTTGAACATTGGGTTTGAATCAAGATTCTTTAAAGGCTTTTCTTTGGAGGTAGATTGGTATAAAAAAATCACCACTGACATTTTACTTTATCCTAGAGTTGCAGCTTATGCAGGAGTTATTGGCAACCCGGCAAGCAACGTGGGTGATATGGAAAACACCGGGGTAGAGATAAATCTTGGATACAAAAAATATATGGATGATTTCGGTTTTTCCATAAACGGGAATGCTTCATTCTTAAAGAATGAGGTTACTTTCCTAGGTGAGGGAGTTGAGTTTCTTGATGGAGGGGTACCTTTCCAGGCCAGTACTTACCCTATTACCAGAACGGCCGTTGGACAGGCAGTAAATTCCTTCTTTGGTTTTAAAACTCTTGGGATTTTTCAAACCCCCGAGGAAGTAGATAATTATCGTAATGAAGGAGGAGGTTTGATTCAACCTAGCGCAGTACCCGGTGATTTTAAGTGGCAAGATTCCAATGGGGATGGAACTATTACAGAGGAGGATAGGGTCTTTATTGGCGATCCAACTCCCGACTGGTCTTTTGGTATAACTTTAAATGCTTATTATAAGAATTTTGATATTACCATTTTTGGACAGGGAGCAGGTGGAAACCAAATTTACCAGGGACTTAGAAGGCTGGATATAGCAAATGCAAATTATCCTGCTAAGGCTTTACAAAGATGGACCGGTCCCGGAACGTCAAATAGTTATCCAAGAATGACAGATGCCGATCCTAACAACAACTATTCTAATCCATCAGATTTCTACCTGGAAGATGGAGATTATTTTAGAATCAAAACAGCTCAGTTAGGTTACTCCCTTCCTGAAAATACATTATCTTCAATAGGATTTGAGAAGGTAAGAGTGTATGTGATGAGTGAAAATCTTTTAACCCTTACAGATTATACGGGATATGATCCTGAAATTGGAGGCGGAGTACTTAGTATAGACAGGGGTATTTATCCTCAGGCCAGATCCTATATGCTTGGAGCATCTATTGGCTTTTAATTGAAAAAGAAAAATTAATTATAATATTATGAGAACAAAAATTAAACTTACAGTACTTGCCTTTTTTTCAGCAGTCGTTTTGATTTCTTGTAGTGATGAATATCTGGAGGTGGAACCTCGTGGAACCAGTTTGGAAGCAAACTACTATAGAAATCAACAAGAGGCATATGCAGGTCTGGTTGCCGCATATGATCCTGTGGGATGGATAGGTGGAAATTATGTAGCAAAAGAATTTGCCTTAAATGTGGCTTCCGACGATTTTTATGCAGGAGGAGGAAATTCACAAGATGTTCCAGCAATTCAAGCCTGGTCAAATTATACTGTTGATCCAGCTGTAGGACCTCAGGAGGAACTTTGGAGAAAAGGTTTTTCGGGTGTATACAGAGCCAACGTGTTGCTTTCTAAATTGCCAGATACTAATATGGATGAACAGTTGAAAGAAAGATATGTGGCCGAAATGAAATTTCTAAGGGCGTATTACTATTTCGACTTGATTAGGTTATTC
Source organism: Salinimicrobium sediminilitoris (assembly GCF_020866905.1). GTDB lineage: Bacteria > Bacteroidota > Bacteroidia > Flavobacteriales > Flavobacteriaceae > Salinimicrobium > Salinimicrobium sediminilitoris. The sequence continues at coordinate 447,813 of NZ_JAIVCC010000005.1, forward strand.
TACGAAGTTCCTTTATTTACCAAGCCATTAGGCGCTGATGAAATAAATAATGCTCAGCAAGTTGAAAGAGCAGCAGTTTATGCACAGATTGAACAGGATTTAATGGAAGCTATTCCTAATCTTCCTACCTCATTAGACCTTGCTACTGAAGCCGGAAGGGCGACTCAAGGTGCTGCTAAAGCATTACTTGGAAAAGTTTATTTGAATCAGGAAAAATTTGGTCAGGCAGCAGAACAATTTCAAGATGTTAATGGAACCCCGGGAGAAACCAGCCAGTACGGCTATCGTCTTCTGGATAACTTTGGGGACCTTTTTGAAAATGAAAATCAATTTAATTCCGAATCCATATTCGAGGTTGTTCACACTTCGGCTTCAAACTGGGGTGACTGGGGTTGCATTGGATGTACCGAGGGTAACTTCTTAAATCAAATGTCGGCACCTAGGGGATATTCCATAAATGAATCTGGACGTGGTGCTCCAGACTTTATTGCCGGATGGGGCTTTAATGTTCCAACGCAAAGATTGGTTGATGCCTTTATTGCTCAAGATGGTACCTACGACCAAAGGTATAAACATACAATAAGTAACATAGACAGTCTCGCAGGTTTAGGAGTAGTTTCTTATGAAGAGAGTTACCAGGGTACTGGATATTTCTTAAAGAAATTCGCCGGTACGCAGGACGACAGGCATACAGGTGCCGGTAATTATGAAGGAAACTGGCCTCAGAACTTCTATGACATTAGATTGGCCGACACTTATCTATTAGAGGCAGAGGCCCTTGTAAGAGGAGGTGGTGATATGAATAGAGCGCAAGCTTTATTGAATGCAGTTAGGACAAGATCTGGAAACGCTCCTGTAACTGTGAATTTTGATAATATTCTTCGGGAGAGACGTCTTGAATTGGCAGGAGAAGGACATCGCTGGTTTGACTTACAAAGAGCTGGCTTGGCCCCAACATATCTTGAATTTAAGGGATATGTTAGAGAAAAGCACGATAAACTTCCTATCCCGCTGCTGGATCTTACCAATACTTTACTGGAGCAGGATCCTGCTTATCAATAGATAAAGATGATTTTATTAAGGTTATTAAACAGAAAATATGAAAAGTAAAAAAATAAGTTTTGGGATGCTCCTCTTGCTGGTTTTTGCAATGGGATGTAGCGATTCAAGCGGTCTGGATGAGGATACGTCGTTCTTAAATACAGTTAACACTGAGAATATCGATGCAATCTTCGATATTACAAATGATAACTCAGGAAACGTAACAATTACACCTACCGGAGAAGGTGTAGTAAAATACACCGTAGTTTATGGAGATAATTCTGAAATGGACGAATCTGTTACTTTAAATCCGGGAGAAAGTACTACTCATTCTTACGAGGAAGGTTCATATACAGTTAATGTTGTGGCAAAGAACCTTGCTGGAGAAGAAGTTACTGCTGAATTTCCTTTGACCATGACATATCGTGCACCGGAAAACGTGGTCATTAATACCGCCGGTAACATGAGAGTTTCGGCAAGTGCAGATTATGCTGAATCTTTCCTTGTTTATTATGGAGATGTAGAAAATGAAGAAGGTACTCCTCTTGCTATTGATGAGGAATTACCACCTCATACTTACCCTGCAAATGGAGGACCTTACACTCTTCGTGTGGTTGCACTAAGCGGAGGTGCTGCGACTACTGAGGAGACTAAGGAACTATTCGGATTGCCTATTACCTTTGAAAGACCGGGAGTGGCATTCTTTGGTACTTTTGACGATTGGGGACAACAAGCTTTTGAAGTAGTCGAAAATCCAGATCCTTCAGGAAATAATACCAGTACTACCGTTGGCAAATACACTAATGGACATGCTCCATGGAGCGGTACCTATAGCCCATTAAACATTCCTATTGATTTCGGGCAAGGTCAGGTGATTACCATGATGGTCTATAATCCAGACCCTGCTAACATTGGAAAAATGTTTAATATGGAACTTGAGTGGGCCATTGGAGCAAGTGAAGCAAATCCTTATGGAGCTGTAGTTAAAACACCAATTACTACTTCGGGAGAATGGGAATTGCTAACCTTTGACTTTAGCGACATGGAGTCTATTCCAGATGATGCCATGTTTACCCAGATGGTGTTCAGGTTTAATGACTCAGCCGAAGGACAGCAGGAAGTTATCTTCATGGACAATATAACGCTAACAAACGACTAATATGAAAACGAAATTAATAAAGGGAATAAGTCTGATTTTTGCCAGCCTTTTAATTCTGGGTTGTTCAGACACAGATTATGAATTTGGTGATCTTGCAGCACCGTCAAACATTGAACTTCATGCAGATATTGTAGGAGCAGATGACGAAAATCCTTACGGAGGAGGATCGGGGGAGGTTGTCTTAACAGTAACCGCAGATAATGCCATGACCTATGAAATCGACTATGGCACCACTACAGATCCAAATTTTGTGCCTTTTAAAGGTCAGGCTTATAAAAGATTTACTCTACCTGGAGTAAACACATATACTATTTCCATAATTGCCTACGGTCGTGGTGGAACTACTACGTTCGTTACCCGTGAACTTACAGTAAATAGCGTGTATAATCCAGACCCTGAAATCATCACCGCCTTAACAGGTGGAGATTATATGGAAGAAGAAGGTGATGGTGCCAAGACGTGGGTGGTAGATAAATCTGTAACAGGCCATCTGGGAGTGGGACCATGGACAGGTTCAGTTGTTCCCGAATGGTGGGCTGCCGGAGTAGAGGAGAAAGTTGGATCTGCAGACTGTTTATATTCTGCAACCTATACCTTTACTCAGCAAAGTGAAAACAGCTTTACTTTATCTGTAGATGCGCCAGAAGGGGCTTTTACCAAGACCGGTGATCTTACTACACTTCCCAATATTCCAGATTCAGGAGAGGAAGCTTGTTATGACAGTTATGATGGCGGTACCTCCGAATTAACTTTTGGTCCTTCAACAACAGGCCTAGATGCTTCGACACCTTCAACCCAAACAAGTATCAATCTTGTGGGGACTCAGACCTTCATTGGTTATGGAGCAGTACAGAAAGAATATGAAATTCTTGAGATCACACCAGATTACTTGTATCTAAGAGTTCAGGGTACTGAGGTAGGCAATGCCTGGTATATGAAGCTTGTTCCGGCGGAAGAAGTGCCGGCTGAATAATTGCCGAAGAAACCTGAAGATTTCCGGAGGAAATTAATATCCTCCGGAAATTTACCAGGTTTGCATCATCAACTTTATACTTTAAAAATGAATTATCGAAAGCTATTTTTGAAGCTCGGGCCATTCTTTTGCCTAATTTTTTGGATTATTCCAATGAGCTGCAGCAGTTCTGACCCCAATGAAAATGACACCTCGAAGCTTTCTGATCTTACGGTTGAGGTGGAAATTGTTGGTAGTTCTGCTTCCAATCCAAACGGAGATGGCAGTGGAGAGATCAATGTCTCTTTTTCAGCAAAATATGCCAAATCCTATAAAGTCAATTTTGGTAATGGTGAGGTGTTAGAAACTACTTCAAATAAACTTTCCTACACTTATGTAGGAAGCGGAACTAATACCTACCAGTTATTTGTTTCTGCTTACAATGGGAGTGAGTTTATCTCTAAAGGAGAAACAGTGACCATTTTTGTTACTCAAAGTATGATCTTTTCTGAAGAATTCGATTACAGTGGCGCACCCGATGCAACCAAGTGGACCTATGATATTGGCAGGGGCGATAATGGCTGGGGTAATAGTGAATCTCAGTTTTATACAAACCGACCTGAAAACGTCGAAGTAAACAATGGCATACTGAAGATAACTGCCAAAAAGGAAAATTACGAGGGTGCTTCCTATACATCCACTCGTATGAAAACACAGGGTAAATTTAATTTTAGGTATGGTAAAGTTGAGGTAAGAGCAAAATTGCCTCAGGGCGGAGGTACCTGGCCTGCTATTTGGACTTTAGGCTCAAATATTACCTCTGTTAGCTGGCCTGCTTGCGGGGAGATTGACATTATGGAACATGTAGGCAATAATCCTAATACGGTGATTAGTGCTATCCACACACCTTCGAGCTACGGGAACACCCAAAATAAAGCTACTACATCAGTACAGAATGCTACTACAGAATTTCATGTCTATGGTCTGGAGTGGACTCCCGAGAAACTGGTTTTTTCGGTTGATGGTAAGGTGCATTACACCTACAATCCAACAACTAAGAATCCAAGTACCTGGCCTTTTGATTCTAATCAATTCCTAATATTAAATATAGCTGTAGGAGGCACTTTAGGTGGTACAATAGATCCCGGTTTTGTTTCCAGTACCATGGAAATAGATTATGTAAGAGTATATCAATAGAAATTTTTCCTCACAAAAGGGTAAAAAAAGAAAATAATGAAAGGGTTAATAACAACTTTACTTTTGCTCTTCATCTGCGTTGGTTGTAGCGGTGATAGTGAAACAGATCCACCGGCACCTCCTCAACCTCCACAGGTGGAAAATGAGGTGGATTTCTACCTTACCACCGGAGATCAATCCCAAAAATTTAAAAAGCAAACAGGACTTCTTGCTTTTGGAACATTAAATAATACTTATCCTTCTATCGAGATAAGTACGATAGAAACTTATCAAACTGTTGAAGGTTTTGGTTTCACCTTAACTGGAGGTAGTGCAGATGTCATCAACTCCCTCAACAACAGTAAAAAACAGGAATTGCTCCAAAAACTATTTGGGAGTAATGAAGACGGAATTGGAATTAGCTATTTGCGCATTAGCGTAGGTGCCTCAGATCTTGATGCCTCTGCTTTCACATATAATGACCTTCCTGAGGGCCAAACAGATGAAGATCTTTCAGATTTTAGTCTGGAACCCAATATGGATAATGTTATCCCACTCTTACAGGAGATCCTGAAGATTAATCCCGATTTAGGTATAATGGCCACACCCTGGTCCCCACCTGTTTGGATGAAGGACAACGACAGTACTATTGGAGGAAATCTCCAGCCAGAATATTATGATGTCTATGCAGATTATTTGGTAAAATACATTCAGGAAATGAAGAAACTGGGTATACCTATACATGCCCTTACGCCTCAAAATGAACCTTTACATGCGGGGAATAATCCCAGCATGCATATGACGGCATCAGAACAAGCAGATTTTATTAAAAATGCATTGGGACCTGCCTTCGAAAATGCCGGAATAGAAACAAAGATCATCATTTATGATCATAATGCAGATAATCCCGATTATCCTATTTCTGTTCTCAATGATCCTGATGCCAGACAGTATGTTGCAGGTTCAGCTTTTCATTTGTATGGAGGTGATATTTCAGCATTGTCTACAGTACATGATGCTTATCCAAATAAGGATATTTACTTCACCGAACAATACACTTCTTCACAAGGTGAATTTGGAGGTGATTTAAAATGGCATTTGCGGAATGTGATCATAGGATCTATGAGAAACTGGAGTAAAACTGCGCTGGAATGGAATCTTGCTAATAATGCTAATTATGGCCCACATACCGATGGAGGTTGCACCACCTGTAAAGGAGCAGTAACAATAAGCAGTAGCTCTTCCTATACCGAAAATGTTGGTTTTTATATCATAGCACATGCCTCGAAATTTGTTTCTCCCGGCTCCGTGCGCATTTCCAGTAATATTATTGGTGATCTGTACAACGTTGCTTTCAGGACACCATCAGGAGACAAAGTGCTCATTGTACTTAATAATGGCAACAGCTCTCAACCTTTTAATATAGAATTTAAGGGGGAGTGGATCACCAGTTCCCTTAATCCGGGTGCGGTAGGTACTTATGTGTGGGAGTGACCGGGACTAAAAACTACAGCAATGAAAAAATTCATACTTTCTGCCTTTCTTGCAATTTCTCTTGCAGGATTCTCACAAGGAACGAAATCTTCGGAATTTCTTCACACCCGTAATCAAAAGATTGTAGACAGTAATGGCGAAAATTTACTTCTAAGAGGAATAGGCCTGGGAGGTCACATGCTGCAGGAAGGATATATGCTAAAAGTGCCATTTTCAGGACAACAGTATGTGATAAGGGAGCATATTGAAGAATTGATAGGACAGGAGAAAACTGAAGAGTTCTACGAGGCCTGGCTGCAAAACCACACCCGAAAGATAGATATAGATTCCATGAAGAGCTGGGGCTTCAATTCGGTCCGCCTTCCTATGCATTACAATCTTTACACCCTTCCGATAGAAGACGAGCCGGTGAAAGGTGAGAATACATGGCTGGAAAAAGGATTTCAAATGACCGACTCCCTCTTGAGCTGGGCAGAGGCGAATGAAATGTACCTTATTCTGGACATGCATGCTGCTCCGGGAGGACAGGGGCATGATGTAAATATTTCGGACAGGGACCCTTCCAAACCTTCTCTTTGGGAAAGCGAAGCAAATCAACAAAAGTTGGTGGCATTGTGGAAGAAACTGGCAGAAAGATACAAGGATGAACCTTGGATTGGAGCCTATGATATCATCAATGAGCCTAACTGGACCTTTGAAGAAGGGAAACATAAACATGGAATTCAGGATACTTTAAATGCACCTCTTAAAAAGCTTTTAGTTGACATAACACGAGCTATTAGAGAAGTAGACAATAACCATATTGTCATCATTGAAGGTAATGGTTGGGGGAATAATTACAACGGGATCCTTCCGCCGTGGGATGATAACATGGTGATTAGTTTTCACAAATACTGGAACTACAACGACACCGGTTCCATTCAGCAATTCCTTGACTTCAGGGAAAAATACAACACTCCTGTGTGGCTCGGGGAAACCGGAGAAAATTCCAATGTCTGGTTTACAGATGCCATAAGGCTGATGGAGGAAAACAATATCGGATGGGCCTGGTGGCCTCTCAAAAAATTAGGATTTAATAATCCCCTTGAAGTGCTGGTAAATCCGGGATATCAACAAATTCTCGATTACTGGAGAGGAGAAGCTGAAAAGCCTTCCGAAGAAGAAGCTTATGCGGCCTTAATGCAACTCGCCGAAAACACTAAACTCGAAAATAATTATTTTCATAAAGGAGTCGTGGATGCGATGATTAGACAGCCGCATTCAGAAAAAGCCATTCCTTTTGAGAAGATTACGCTCCAAGATGAGGCAGTTCTTAAAGCTGCCAATTATGATATGGGAGAGCTGGGAATAGCCTACCACGATAATGTTGCAGCCAACTATTATATCTCAACGGGCGGAGAAAGGCAAAGCTGGAACAATGGCCGCATCTATCGCAACGATGGAGTTGATATATATCCAAAGGAGCCCAGAACCCAATATGATGACGTCTACGTAGGTGACATGGAAGCTGAAGAGTGGCTACAGTACACTTTCCAGGTATCCAAAAATGGCAATTTTGAGCTCTCTTTCAAAACTGCTGCCGATGCTCCCGGAAAAGCTGCCGTTGAGATCAACGGAAAGAGATATCCGGCTTTTGTTGTTCCCGACAGCGCCGGAAAATGGATTGAAACAGCTATAAAAGACATGTCCCTTCAAAAAGGACAAAACAGGCTGAAAGTTCTAGTCGTAGACGGGGGCTTCAAGCTGGAAAAGATAAAAATAAACCGTCAGGAATAAATTTTTGGACATTTCTGAAAAATGAACAACAAATGAAAATTACACACATAGTTTTAGGATTTGGAATTTTACTAACTACCGGCTGTGGCGTAAAGGCCCAGGATAAGATAACTGCGCCATCAAAGGCAGAAATTGAGACTAAGGTAGATGAGCTTTTGTCTAAAATGACCCTTGAGGAAAAAGTTGGACAAATGACCCAGGTAACCCTTGATGTTATTGGGAAAGGTGACGACCGCTTTACCAGCTATGAGCCTTTTTCTCTGGACCGGGACCTCGTCAAAAAAGCAGTTTCTGAATACCACGTGGGTTCTTTCCTAAACACCGCAAATAACCGCGCCCTTCCAAAAGAGAAGTGGTATGAGGTGATAAAGGAACTTCAGGATATCAACAAAGCTGAAACCAGGTTGGGAATTCCTATAGTATATGGAGTGGATATGATCCACGGCGCAACTTACACCGCCGGGGCTACTATGTTCCCCCAACAGATAGGGCAGGCTGCAAGTCGTAATCCTGAGCTTGTCCAACGCGGGGCTGAGATCACGGCTTATGAAACACGTGCCAGCGGAATTCCGTGGAATTTTTCTCCGGTACTGGATTTGGGAATGGATCCGCGTTTCTCAAGAATGTGGGAATCTTTTGGAGAAGATCCATATTTGGCATCTATTCTGGGAGTAGCGATGATAGATGGTTATGAAGGCAAGAACAACAACATTGGCCATCCTGAGCATGTTGCTTCAACATTGAAACATTTCCTCGGCTACCATGCTGTAACTTCGGGTAAAGACAGAACTCCGTCGTACATCCCTGAAGATGCTCTTAGAGAATACCATCTGCCTCCCTTTAAGGCTGCAGTAGATGCAGGTGCACATACGATTATGGTGAACTCCGGGATTATAAATGGAGTTCCTGTACATGCCAATTATGATCTGCTTACCTCTCTTCTTAAGGAAGAATTAGGTTTTGAAGGATTGGTGGTGACCGATTGGGCCGATATTGAAAATCTGCATCGTCGCGACCGTGTAGCTGAATCTGATCGCGAGGCCATAAAAATGGCTATAAATGCCGGAATCGATATGTCAATGGTGCCTTATCAATATGAGGTGTTTGTAGATAACCTGGTGGATCTGGTAAAGTCGGGTGAGGTTGAGGAGTCGAGAATTGATGATGCCGTGAGAAGGATCCTTAAAGTTAAGCTTGCTCTTAACCTTTTTGAAACTCCTGTAACGCATTACAAGAACTATCCAAAGTTCGGAAGCAAAGAGTTTGAACAGGCTTCCTATGATATGGCTGCGGAATCTATCACGCTGCTTAAAAATGAGGAAAACATACTTCCGCTTGAGAAAAATGTGAAAGTGCTCGTAACAGGTCCGAATGCTAATTCAATGCGTACGCTTAACGGGGCCTGGACCTATTCATGGCAGGGAGAGAAAACACCTGAGTTTGCGGAATCCTATAACACAATCCTGGAAGCGATTCAGAATGAGATTGGAGAGCAGAACGTGACTTTTGTTCCGGGCGTATCTTATGTTGAAGGAGGCAAATATTATGAGGAGGAAAAAGTGAATTTTGAGAAAGCTATTTCCGAAGCTAAGAACGTAGATTACGTGATCCTTGCTGTAGGTGAAAATACTTATACTGAAAAGCCGGGGGATCTTAATGATCTCTACCTGTCTGACCATCAAACGGAATTAGCCAGAGAACTTGCAAAGACCGGTACCCCCGTGATTCTTGTCCTTAACGAAGGGCGCCCCCGGATTATCAGTAAATTCGAAAGAGAAATGGAAGCCATCGTACAAACTTACCTCCCCGGAAACTTTGGAGGAGATGCACTGGCAGATGTTCTCTTTGGAGATGTCAATCCTTCCGGAAAACTGCCGTATAACTATCCTCGTTATCCAAACGCACTGATACCTTACATTCACAAACCTTCTGAAGAACAAGCCAAGGCTGAAGGAGTTTATAACTATGAAGCCGATTACAATCCGCAGTTCTTCTTTGGAGACGGGTTAAGCTATACCACATTTGAATATTCAGATCTTAAGTTGGATAAGAACGAGATCAATACCACCGGAAGCGTCACTGTAGAAGTAAAAGTTACCAATACCGGAAAAAGAGCAGGAAAGGAAGTTGTGGAGCTATACACTTCAGATCTTTATGCCAGCCAAAGTACACCCGATGTAAAAAGATTGAGGAGGTTTGAAAAGATCTCTCTTGAACCTGGTGAAACAAAAACCGTCACCTTCACCCTTAACGCAAATGATCTTGCCTACGTCACTCCAAAAGGAGAATCGCTGGTAGAGCCGGGAGATTTTGAGCTAATGGTGGACGAACTCAAGACCGGGCTTGAGGTGACCAACTAAAAATATTTTTAATCCCTATTACCAAATAAACAAAATATGAAAAAGCGAATATTACTCCTGGCTTGCCTTTTTCCGGCCTTTACAGCCACGGCACAGGATGCTGAAATCAAAAGTTCAGTTAAGAACGTAGAAGCAAAAGTTGATTCTGTACTTTCACTTATGACCCTTGAAGAAAAAGTGGGTCAAATGGTGCAGTATAGCGGCACCTGGGATCTCACAGGCCCGGCAACCGGAGATCAAAACCAGTATCGCAAGGAACAGCTTAAAAAAGGACTCGTAGGCTCTATGCTCAATGTTCTTTCAGTTGATGCCACCCGCGAAGCACAAAAGCTGGTGATGGAAAATTCCCGCATCAAGATCCCTCTTATGTTTGGTTATGATGTGATCCATGGATATAAAACCATGTTTCCCGTACCTCTTGGCGAAACCGCCAGTTGGGATCTTGAGGCTATGGAGGAAACAGCACGAATCTCTGCTCTTGAAGCAGCAGCCGATGGGGTGAACTGGACCTTTGCACCTATGATCGATATTTCCCGCGATGCACGTTGGGGCCGTATTATGGAAGGAGCCGGGGAGGACCCTTACCTCACTTCCCGCGTTGCTGAAGCAAAAGTTAGAGGATATCAAAGTGAAGATCTTTCAAATCCCGCATCTATTGCAGCAACTGCGAAGCATTTTGCAGGTTACGGTTTTGCTGAAGCCGGTCGCGATTACAACACAGTACACGTTGGAGAAAATGAGCTTCACAACACAATTTTACCTCCCTTTAAAGCTGCTGCAGATGCAGGAGTGGCAACTTTTATGAATGCCTTTAATGATATTGATGGAACTCCTGCTACCGGAAACAGGATCCTTCAAAGGGATATCTTGAAAGGAGAATGGGATTGGGATGGATTCATTGTTTCCGATTGGGCTTCAATCGCCGAAATGAGAGAACACGGTTTTGCTGAAGATCTTACTCATGCTGCTGAAATTGCCATTAAGGCAGGAAGTGATATGGACATGGAAGGTGGTGCCTACGAAACCGGACTTGTAGAACTGGTTGAAGAAGGTAAAGTAGATGAGGAGCTGGTAAATGACGCAGTGAGAAGGATCTTAAGAGTGAAGTTCAAACTTGGCCTTTTTGAGGATCCTTACCGTTATTCAGATCCACAGGCAATTAGTAGAATCGATAAAGCCGCTCATAGAGAAGTTGCCAGAGATGTGGCTAAAAAATCTATCGTCCTTCTTAAAAATGAAAAGAACCTTTTACCACTCTCTTCTTCAGTTAAGAATATCGCGGTGATTGGGCCTCTTGCCGATGACAAGAATACACCCATTGGTAACTGGCGCGCTCAGGGAGAAGCAAATTCTGCAGTTTCCATTCTGGAAGGGGTGAGAAATGCTGTGGGGAAAAACGTCAAAGTGACCTATGCTAAAGGAGCCGATCTTGGAGTTGGGGAAAAAAGTTTCCTTAAGCCGCTTGAAATTAATACTACAGACAAGTCAGGTTTTAAAGCAGCTGTAGATGCTGCGAAGAAGGCAGATCTTGTGATCCTTGCCCTTGGAGAAGATGCTTTCCAGAGTGGGGAAGGAAGAAGTCAGGTGAATATTGGACTGGCGGGAGTACAAAAGGAACTTATGAAGGAGATCTATGCAGTTAATAAAAACGTGGTTCTTGTGCTTCAAAATGGAAGGCCGCTCGAAATAAGCTGGGCTTCAGAGAACATTCCTGCAATTGTAGTTGCATGGCAACTTGGTACAGAAAGTGGGAACGCTATTGCCGATGTTCTCTTCGGAAAATACAATCCTTCAGGAAAACTTCCGGTTTCATTCCCAAGAGCTGTTGGTCAGGAGCCATTGTATTACAATCAGAAGATGACTGGCCGTCCAACCAATCCTACAGATGTGACTTATTCTGCTTATACAGATGAAGAGAAAACAGCATTGTATCCATTTGGTTATGGTCTTAGTTATACAACTTTCAAGTACGGAGATTTAAAATTGTCTTCTAATGAAATGACTCAGGATGGATCTATTAAAGTGACTGTACCAGTTACGAATGCCGGAAATAAAGCCGGAAAAGAAGTGGTGCAGCTGTATTTGCGGGATTTGGTTGCGAGCACTACAAGACCAGTGATCGAGCTTAAAGGTTTCGAACTTGTTGAACTGCAACCGGGAGAGACTAAAGAAATAACTTTTGAGATCACTAATGATCTTCTCGAGTTCTACAATGCCGAAAAGAAATGGACTTCAGAACCGGGAGAATTCCGGGTCATGGTAGGTGGAAATTCAGTAGATCTGAAAACAGATACCTTCAGGTTAAATTAGATTTAGGAGTCTCAAAAATGTCATTTTTGGGACTCTTCTTTTTGATATCAAAAAAATTGATGAACATGAAAAAATTAATTAGGAATATATTTTTGGGGCTTTTATTTCCTGCGGCCGGTGGTGCTTTTGCACAGGATCTTCCTGTAAAGACAGAAACAGATACTATCTTTTTTGAAGATTTCTCCGGAAGTTCCCTCGATCGTGAGAAATGGAATGTCATGGGGACCGACTTTTGGGTGAATAACGAGCAGCAGATCTATGTGGATACTTCTGCAACAGTTTATACCGTAAGTGGTGCCGACGCCAAGGGAGTTGAAAATGCACTTGTTCTTAAAGCGCATTACAGCCCCAATTACATAAATTATAAGGGGAACGATTTCGATTTTATCTCCGGAAGGATCAATACCAGGGATAAAGTGATGTTTACCTACGGGACTGCAGCTGCCAGAATGAAATTACCCGAAGGCGCCGGCTATTGGCCAGCTTTCTGGGCACTTGGTGGCGGTGACTGGCCTGCAACAGGTGAAATAGATATCATGGAATATGTGGGAGAAACAGACTGGATCGGGGTTGCCCTACACGGCCCCGGTTATTCCGGAGAGACTCCGCTAGTCAACAAATATTTCTTTCCGGAAGGGGAAGATGTGACCGATTGGCATGTATATTCGGTAGACTGGACTCCTGAAGGCTTTGACTTCAAAGTTGACGGCAGGTTAATTTATCGCGTCACAAAACCTATGGTGGAGAACTATGGGAAATGGGCTTTTGATAATCCTAAATTCCTTATTCTGAACCTTGCACTGGGTGGGGCATATCCGTACAAGACTAATGGTGTGGAAGAACCTTATAACGGACTTCCCGCTTCAACGGTAGAACTTATCAAAGAAGGAAAAGCAGAAGTACTGGTAGACTGGGTGTTGATAACCCAATAAAAGAATAGAGTTAGCCGAAAATCCTCTCCAAAAATGTCATTTTTGGAGAGGATTTTTTTATAGAAGGTTTCAACCCATTCAGGGTTCCAAACCCTGAAAGGGTTTATTCAACTAAGTCTTGGCTCTTGATTCTTGCAGCGAAGCGGTCTTAGGTCTTTTTAATTCAGATTCCTCCTTTCAATAAAGAAACGCTTCAAAAGTTCTGAAGCTTCCTCCTCTAAAATGCCATTTTTAACCTTCGTCTTTGGGTGCAGTTTTCCTCCCATTTTTCTGTAGCCCCGTTCTGGATCTGAGGCTGCAAAAACCAGGTTGGAGATCTGGCTCCAGTACAGCGCCCCGGCGCACATTTGGCATGGTTCCAAAGTAACATACATGGTGCAGTCGATGAGGTATTTTCCGCCAAGGAAATTTGCGGCAGAGGTAATAGCCTGCATTTCGGCATGAGCGGTTACATCATTAAGAAGTTCTGTAAGGTTATGGCCGCGGGCGATGATCTGTTGATTTGCCACGATCACCACACCTACAGGAATTTCCCCTTTTTCATAGGCTTGCTGCGCCTCCTCTAAAGCCTTCCGCATAAAATAGCTGTAGTCAAAAACTAATTGCATATTCAAAAATACAATTTCAAAATGTACCTTTGCACAACATGTCAAAAACTCTTCTCGATACTATTAATTCTCCTGCAGATCTGCGGAAAATTGCCCCCGAAAAGCTTCAGCAGCTGGCGGCAGAATTACGGAAATTTATTATTGAAATAGTAGCCACCAAAGAAGGTCATCTTGGGGCCAGTCTTGGGGTTGTGGAATTAACTATTGCCCTTCATTATGTTTTCAATACACCGGAAGATCTGTTGGTGTGGGATGTGGGGCATCAGGCTTACGGGCACAAGATCCTTACCGGAAGAAGAGATTCTTTTCACACGAACAGACAGCTGGACGGTATTAGTGGATTTCCCAAAAGAAGCGAAAGCGAATATGACACTTTTGGAGTGGGACATTCTTCAACTTCCATTTCGGCTGCACTTGGAATGGCTTTGGCTTCCAGTTTAAAAGGAGATTTTAAAAAACAACATATAGCAGTTATAGGAGATGCTTCCATCGCGAGCGGGATGGCTTTTGAAGGTTTAAATCATGCCGGAGTGACCAATGCAAATCTGCTGATTATCTTAAACGATAATGCAATAGGTATTGATCCGAGCGTTGGGGCTTTAAAAAATTATCTTACTAAAGCCAGGGTTGGATATAAGCCGAAGCAGAGTAACATTATTGAAGCTCTCAATTTCCAATATTTCGGTCCCGTAGATGGTCACGATCTGGAGAGTCTTACGAGTACCCTGGAGATGCTTAAAGAAATTGAAGGTCCAAAGTTCCTTCATGTGATCACCAGGAAAGGAAAAGGCCTTAAAAAGGCGGAAGAAGACCAGGTGAAGTATCATGCGCCGGGGAAATTCCTTCCCGATACCGGGGAATTGCTTCCCTATGAAACAAATGGGTTGCCGCTCAAATTTCAGGATGTTTTTGGGTTTACCCTGGTGGAGTTGGCAGAAAAGAATGAGAAAATTATAGGGATCACCCCTGCCATGCCAACGGGAAGTTCCCTTAAATACATGATGCAGGCTTTTCCCGACAGGGCCTTTGATGTGGGTATAGCCGAGCAGCATGCAGTAACGCTTGCAGCGGGAATGGCCACGCAAGGATTTACCGTTTTTTGCGCCATTTATTCCACATTTTTGCAAAGAGCTTATGACCAGGTGATCCACGATGTGGCACTTCAGGATTTGCCGGTGATCTTTTGTCTTGACAGAGCCGGATTGGTAGGAGAAGATGGGGCGACACATCACGGTGCTTTTGACATAGCTTATTTAAGAGCTATCCCCAATATGATGATCTTCGCACCCTTTGATGAGGTGGAACTCCGAAATATGCTTTACACAGCTCAAAATCAAAAATTTGCTCATCCACTGGCAATTCGCTACCCGAGAGGAAGAGGTTTTGTAGAAGACTGGGAGATGCCATTCGAAGAAATCCCTTTTGGAAAAGGCAGGAAGTTAAAAGAAGGTAGTTCTATTGCCGTTCTCAGCTTTGGTACATTGGGAAAGAATGTAGAGAAAGCAATTCAGAGTCTGGAAAACCCGGCAGAAATAGGGCATTACGATATGCGCTTTGTAAAACCTCTGGACGAAGAGCTTTTACATGAGATCTTTTCCAACTATGGCAACATAGTTACTGTTGAAGATGGGGTAATAAAAGGCGGTGCAGGTTCGGCTATAATGGAATTTGCGCAGGCCAATAAATATTACCTACCAATCACAGCCTTAGGACTGCCCGATCAATTTATAGACCATGGAAATGTGGATGAATTGCAAGAAATAGCAAAAATTGACGTTGAGAGTATTAGAGAATGTCTTTACCGCCTACTTAAAAAATAGAAATTGCCTAATGCATAAGTTCCTCCTTTGCCTCCTTTTCCTTTTTACAACCACTTTTAGCTTCGGAAGGGGGATAATTGATACCACAAAAGTTAATATCACAGTAGTTGATACCACAGCAGTTGATACAACAAAAGTTAATACCACAAAAGTTGATACTACAGTAGTTGATACAACCGTAGTTGATACCACAGTGGCTGATACTACCAAGGTTGTAAACGAAAAGATCAATTATTGGGAGAAAACGAACAAGGTAGGGATCAACCTTAGTGAAGTGGCCTTTATCAACTGGAATTCGGGTGGAAATAATTCCTTTTCTGCATTAATGCATGGGCTTGTGGGAAGGAAATACAAGAAAGAACTTTTGAACTGGAATTCAACACTCGTAATTAAATACGGATTCAATGCGCAGGAAGGAAGGGAGCTCCGGAAGACCGAGGATAACCTGGAGATCAATTCAAACTTTGGGTATCGCCGCGATTCAATTTCCAACTGGTATTATTCGGCTAAATTTAACTTCACCACCCAGCTCACATATGGATACCGTTACCCGAATACCGAAGCACCCATTTCGAAATTCATGGCTCCGGGTTATGCTTTTTTGGGGGTTGGAACCGAATATTCTTCTCCAACAGAAGATCTCACCGTTTACATTTCCCCGGTCACCCAAAAATCTACTTTTGTGCTGGATCAACGTCTGGCCAATGAAGGGATGTTTGGGGTAACCCCTGCCATTAAAGACGAGGAGGGGAATGTTATAAAAGATGGGGAAAGGGTGAGAACCCAGCTAGGTTTCCTTGTGAGTAGCGAATTTTCGAAGAAGATCTTTGAAAATATTGCGCTCCAAAATAATTTAAGGTTGTATTCTGATTATCTCAATAAATTCGGAAATATTGATATCGACTGGGAGCTTAATCTTGACCTGCAGGTAAATGATTATGTAAAAGCAAATGTCGGGTCTCATTTAAAATACGACGACGATGTTAAGTTTAAGCAGGATCTGGATGGAGATGGGGAACTGGAAACGGGAGGACCTAAGGTACAATTCAAACAACTTCTTGGGGTAGGAGTGGTCTACTCCTTTTAATCCTCAAGATCTATTGCTTTTATAACTTTTTGAATGTTGGTAGTTCCTGCTCCTGTCATCTTAAAAATGTAAAGTCCCCGGGCTGCTGAAGTAAGATCTAATTCCACGGGTTGATTTGCCTCCAAGGGAGTCGTGACAACCTGTACAAGCCTCCCCTGGAGGTTGTAAACGAATACTTCAGCGTTTTGAACATTCTCGCCTGAAATGATCTTATAAGTTCCTGCTGAAATGGTGGGGTAAACCTGAATTTTGTTTTCCCTTACCACGACTTCCCCCCGTTCTTCTGCTTCCTCTATGGCAGTTTTGAACTGACCTGAGAAAATTCCGCGGCCATAAGAGGCAGCATAAGCCTCATTTTTACCTTTTTTGAGATCCAGATCTGTAACCTTCACGTCACTCATTCCATTATATGACTGTGTCCAAACCGGTTGACTGCTATTAAAATTCTCAGTAGCCCAAATACCCAGCTCTGTTCCAATGATCACTTCATCTTCATTTAGTGGGTTGGGCAGGATGGAGAGCACCGGTAAGTCGGGAAGATTCCCTTCCTTATTTTCCCAGGTAGGACTGGCGGCATTGGCATTGGCAGTGTACCAGATACTCTTTACTCCGTAGTTGTAAAATGTAACATATAATTGATCTTCAGTTTCTCCATATTCAACATCAGAAATACTTCCAACAAATTGTGGTCCTGTGATCTCTTTCCAGGTCGCATTTGAAGGATCGCCATGGGCGTTTTCAACTTTAAGTAGTTTTGAGTTAATAAGTCCCAGAAGCACTGTGCTGCTCTGGGTTGAAAAAGGTGAAACTGTGATGGCGCTAATGGAGGTGTCTAAAAGTGGATTTTTAAGAGAGCTTCTGGGTGCAATGGGAGAATCCCGTTCAATTCCATTATCTCCTAAAGTTTCAATTTTAGTGAGATCTTCGTACCTGTAAAGAACCCCTTCAGGTCCATTCGAATAAAGAATATCCAGGTTGGAATCCAAAGCCTGCGGATTTATAAAAAATCCATCTCTATCTTCATTATTTGCTATTAGAGAATATCCTTCTTTTTCATAATTGTAAAGGACAATAAGATCATTGTAGATCAAATTTGCAATAAAATATTCTGTATTTACCTGATCATAGAAGGAATGTGCTCCATCTCCTCCAAGAATGCCCAGGGAAGCAGGATTTCCATTTTCGAGCAATAAACTTCCGTTATCCTGGGTGCCTCCAAGGAAATAATCCCCGCTTGCAAATGAAGCCGGAGCTACAGCAACAGAGTAGAACTGCGTGGTAATATAATTCACCTCGGGCGTAATGAATACTTTAGAAGTACTTGCCGATGCAAGGTCACGTGCGAAGGAAACGCCGCCGTCATGTCCAAAAATTGCCTGGTTGGTATTGTTCGGTCTAAACTTCATCACGTGATGATCTGCATGGACTTCAGAAACCGGAAGTTCGTCCAGGTTATCATTGTCTGCCCATTTTGAAATTTGCTCCCAGGAATCGCCGCTGTTGGAGGATCTAAAAAGGTCTATTCCTCCTACATAGACGATTTCGTCGTTTGTGGGGTCAGACTCTATCATGAGATTGTAAAAGGCCTGTCCTCTTGCAAAATCATAGGGAGGAATGTCAAGATCGGCGTCGTTTGGTTCATTGAGCCGGGAGATAGTTTGAAAGGCATCTGTAGTGATCCAAAGGGATGCTTCTTCCATTCGATCTTCAGCAAGAATATAGAATTTTCCAGGATCTGTGGCAGAAGCTTCTATCTCTGTGCGGTAAACTTCGGGTATGGTGGTTATCTCAGACCAGGTTGTACTTGTTCCCTGTTCACGCATAAAAATTTTTCCGCCGAAAGAATTTTCCTCTCCCGGGGAATAAGTTGTAGATGCCCAGATATTTCCGTTAGCATCTGTTTCAAAATCATTGAAAGATTCCTCTTCAACAACTTTGTTCCAGGAAGATCCACCGTCTTTACTTCCGTAGAGACCTCGTTCAAAAAATCCCAATAAATTCTGCGGATTTTGGGCGTTGGCATAGAGGTGTGTGGAAACCCCTATAAAGATCTCGGTGCTGCTGCCATTATCCCAGGCCTCAATGTCATTGATGTAATAAACTCCTCCAATTGCCCTAATATTTGTTCCTCCTCCCGAATTTGAGAATTCCTCAACGTCCAGTACTTTATTCCAGGTTTTGCCGCCATCTGTAGTTTTATAGACTCCGGTACCTACCACATCTCCCCCTGTGTATTGCTCCCCGGTACCGGCATACCAAATATTTGAATCTCTTGGGTCAACCGTAAGACAGGAAACATTTAAATTGGCCGGTAAACCTTCTACCTGTTTCCAGGCCGAGGATTCACTGGTGATATTATTATTTACCCAAAGACCTCCACTTATAGCACCGGCAAATACTTTATTGCCCGAGGGATCATTAGGGTCAAATAGCAATACCCTGGTGCGGCCTCCCACATTATTAGGCCCTCTGGAAACCCATGGATGTTCATCACTGTCCCCGGGAGATTTGCTAAAATTCTTGTTTTGTCTTTTCCTTAGAAGTTGTTCGTGAAGTTCCCTGACCTTATAGGGTTCAGGGTATCCCAGGGCAGGATTCATGGTGAGATAAGCCATTTCCTCATAATATTTTTTTGGAGGAAGAGCTCTTTTAATTCTTTCAAGGCGGGAAAATCCCTTGTCTTTGTCGGGCTTATTTTGCTTCAGAAATCCAGAATGTTTCTCCCTGATTTCAGAAATATTATTTGTGGAGATATCTTCCGGGATAAGGTACAGGCCAAAAACTACGGCAAACAACAGAACCGGAAGTATAAAATTTATACGTTTATTCATATAGGGATAACTAGCTAACTTCCGAGGAAATCGATTCTGCAAAATACAAAAATTAAATTTTCAAGCCTTTAAACTTTTTAAATGAGGCAACAATATTGCTGTCGGTTAAAGAGGAAATATAGCTACATGTCTTAATTAGCTTGTCATATACCGGTAAATCTTCAAAGTGACCCGCTTCGGGAATTAGTTTAAGCACCAGTTTGTTGTAATTGGTTTGTTCCCCATTCACTGGAAGTAAGGCATCTGTATAAGTGTCGAGAAGGTGAGACAGCATTTGGTAACCGGCAATTTCCTTACTTATCACCTCTTCACTCTGGTAGATCTTATCAATACTTATTTTGATGATATCGGTTATTTGCGCTTCATATTTGCTCCTGTCAAATAATGCCTCATGGAATTCCCCTTTTAAGATGGCTTCTTCATATTGCATAAAGATCTCCACGGCTTCTGTAAGAAGAGTATTAATTGCTAAAGCCCTTAGATAACTAAGCCTGTCTGCCCGGGTTTGCAGATTGTGGTATTTCTCGGTAATTATTGAATCTTTTACCAGATTGATCAAATATTCCAGCGCATATTCCTCCTGAATAAGCCCCAAATTGATCCCGTCTTCAAAATCTATGATGGTATAGCAAATATCATCGGCTGCTTCCACAAGAAAGGCGAGGGGATGCCTGCAGTAACTAATATTCTTTCCCCTACTCGTGGAAATAAGTCCCAGTTCCTGTGCTACCTCTTCAAAAAAGGCTTTTTCTGACTGAAATATTCCAAACTTCTTATCGGCTATTCGCGAAGTGGGTTTATGCGGAAGGGATTCCTTGGGGTATTTTATAAAAGCTCCTAAAGTAGCATATGAAAGCCTTATGCCGCCGGGAATGCCGGGGCGATCTTCTGTGAGGATTTTAAAACCATTGGCATTACCTTCAAATTTCGTTAGATCCTGAAATTCTTCAGGTGTAAGCATTTCCTGAAACCTTTTTCCATTGCCATTGCTGAAGTATTCGCCAATAGCCTTTTCACCCGAATGCCCAAACGGCGGATTCCCAATATCATGTGCCAAAGCAGCAGCGGCTACAATTGCGCCAAAATCATTCATCTGGTAGCCATGGGTCTTTTCCAGCTGCGGATGCTTCTCCAGGATCTTTTGCCCGGCAAGCCGACCTAAAGAACGCCCTACTACAGAAACTTCCAAACTATGCGTGAGGCGGGTGTGAACAAAGTCTGTCTTTGAAAGCGGAATCACCTGCGTTTTATCCTGCAAACTCCTAAAAGCTGAAGAAAAAATGATACGATCATAATCCACTTCAAAACCTAACCGGGTCGCATTTTGTTCTTTTCGTAATCTTTTATTCGTGTCTCCTGCTTTTCTCAGCGAAAGCAGCTGCTCCCAGTTCATCATTTGGTATATTTTTTCAGTAAAGCTTCAAAAATAAACAATGAGCAATAAACAATAATCAATTAACAGGTAATAAAAAAGAAAGCATCAAATTCCAGGCACCAAATTCCAATTTGGCGATTAAAAAGGAAGTGATAACGATTGTCATTTCGACAGAGCAACTGCTTTTGGGAAAAAGGACATACGACGAGAAATCTGTCATTGGAGAACAGTCTTGAGGTTTTCCGGAGAAGTAATTTTATAAACTTTGGTAAATCTACTTTCAATCTTGAACTGTAAAAATGAAGTGAAAACGATTGTCATTTCGACAGAGCGTCTGCTTTTGCGAAAAAGGAGATGCGACGAGAAATCTTTTTGAAAGATTTACCAAAGTCCCTTTCATCAATACTTGGTGAACGATTAGCTTATTTGTGAAGATGGTTTAAAACTTCGGTAAATCTGAAGCGTGCAACATGCAACCTGGAACAGAAGAACCCGCAACTCCTAAAGTTAATATCCAAATTGTCATTTCGACAGAGCAACTGCTTTTGCGAAAAAGGAGATGCGATGAGAAATCTTTTCATTGGAGAACAGTCTAAAGGTTTTCCGTAGAAGTAATTTCATAAACTTTGGTAAATCTACTTTCAATCTTGCACAAGATTTACCAAAGTCCATTTCATCAATATTTGGTGAACGATTAGCTTCTTTGGGAAGATGATTTAAAACTTTGGCAAATCTGTCTCACGTCTCAGATCTCATATCTAATATCTCACTTCTACGACCCGCACATCAAACAATCATCTCCTTCTGCTTCTTTGGAGCTGGCAATAAGGGCTCGGAGCTCTTCCGGACTCAGAGAGGTTCCCTCAGGAACCGGTATAGTCGATGGTTTTGGTGCTTCAGCAGGAATTTCTTCTTTCTTTTCCTCTTTTGCCAGGGTAAATTTGATGGCGTCAACCGCACTTTTGGTACGCAGGTAGTACATCCCGGTTTTTAGTCCGCTTTTCCAGGCGTAGAAGTGCATGGAGGTGAGTTTGCCGTAATTCGCATTTTCCATGAACAGGTTGAGCGATTGGGATTGATCAATAAAATAGCCGCGGTGACGGGACATATCAATTATGTCCTTCATACTTAGCTCCCAAACAGTTTTGTAGAGCTCTTTAAGATCATCTGGAATTACGTCTATATTCTGCACAGAACCATTGGATCGTAAAATGGCATTTTTGACATTCTCTGTCCAAAGGTTTCTTTCTACTAGGTCTTCCAGTAAATGCTTGTTCACCACAATAAATTCGCCTGAAAGTACGCGACGGGTGTAAATATTTGAAGTGTATGGTTCAAAGGCTTCATTGTTTCCAAGGATCTGTGAAGTGGAAGCAGTGGGCATAGGCGCCACTAAAAGGGAGTTGCGAACGCCATTTTTGAGCACCTGTTTTCGCAGTTTTGCCCAATCCCATCTTCCGCTAAGGTCTTCATCATTGATCCCCCACAAATTGAACTGGAACTGACCTTTGCTCATTGGTGAACCTTCATAGCTTGAATAAGCTCCTTCATCTTTGGCCATTTCCATAGATGCAGTAACTGCAGCAAAATATAGCGTTTCAAAGATCTCCTGATTCAGCTTTTTTGCTGCGTCACTGGTAAATGGAAGTCTTAGTTTGATAAAAGTATCAGCCAGCCCCTGGACTCCAAGCCCCACAGGGCGGTGCCTGAAATTGGAGTTTTCGGCTTCCTTCACGGGATAGAAATTTCGGTCGATCACCTTGTTGAGGTTGCGGGTAACTCTTTTAGTGATCCTGAACAGCTCCTTGTGATCGAATTCATTCCCTTTGATAAACATGGGCAATGCGATAGAAGCCAGATTACACACTGCAACTTCATCTTCACTGGTATATTCCAGGATCTCTGTACAGAGGTTTGAGGAACGGATGGTGCCAAGGTTCTGCTGATTTGACTTCCGGTTGGCAGAGTCCTTGTACAGCATGTAAGGCGTGCCGGTTTCGATCTGCGACTCCAGGATCTTCTCCCACAGGTCGCGCGCTTTTATTGTTTTACGACCTTTGCCTTCAGCTTCATATTTTAAATATAGTGCTTCAAATTCATCGCCGTGGATGTCATAGAGTCCGGGGCATTCGTGCGGACACATAAGTGTCCAGCTTTCATTCGCTTCCACCCGTTTCATAAAAAGATCGGGCACCCACATCGCATAGAAAAGGTCGCGGGCACGCATTTCTTCTTTTCCATGGTTCTTTTTGAGGTCCAGAAAATCAAAAATATCGGCATGCCATGGCTCTACATAAATTGCGAAAGAACCTTTACGTTTTCCGCCACCCTGGTCTACATACCGCGCCGTGTCATTGAACACCCGAAGCATGGGCACAATCCCATTGGAAGTTCCGTTGGTTCCGGAAATATAAGAACCTGTAGCTCTCACATTGTGAATAGATAAGCCAATTCCGCCGGCAGATTGTGAGATCTTGGCAGTTTGTTTCAGCGTATCATAAATGCCATCAATGCTGTCGTCTTTCATGGTGAGCAGAAAGCAGGAAGACATTTGCGGCTTTGGCGTTCCCGCGTTAAAGAGAGTAGGCGTGGCGTGGGTGAAATATTTCTTGGACATGAGCTCGTAAGTCTCAATAGCAGCCTCAATATCATCGGGATGTATCCCTATGGAAACCCTCATGAGCATGTGCTGAGGTCTTTCAGCGATCTTTCCGTTGATCTTCAGTAGATACGAACGCTCCAGGGTTTTAAAGCCGAAATAGTCGTACTGGAAATCCCGGTTGTAGATGATCGTGGAATCCAGGAGCTCCTTATTCTGCTGAATCACCTCATAAACATCATCGGCCAAAAGGGGGGCTTTCTGACCGGTGCGGGGGTTTACATACTCATAAAGATCTGTCATCACCTCCGAAAATGTTTTTTTGGTGTTCTTATGCAGGTTAGAAACCGAAATCTTGGCGGCAAGTTTAGCATAGTCCGGGTGAGAAGTGGTCATGGTGGCTGCGATCTCGGCAGCAAGGTTGTCCAACTCACTTGTGGTTACGCCATCATATAATCCTTCGATCACTCTCATTGCCACCTTAACAGGATCGACAAGCTCGTTTAATCCATAGCAAAGTTTTTTGATCCTTGCGGTGATCTTATCGAACATTATGGGTTCTCTGCGGCCGTCTCTTTTTTCTACGAACATAACTTGAAGATTTAAATGAGGTAATAAGAATTCCGGGGGTTCAAAAAACCCTGAAAAATTTAAAGAATAAGCCGCAATGCTGAAAAGCTACTGCGGCCTTGAAAAGTTTTTAGAAATCGGCGTCGAAGCTGATCTTATCTGCGTCTTTGTCTTTGTTCATCACTCCTGCTTTCTGATACTCGCCAACTCTTTTTTCGAAGAAATTGGTTTTTCCCTGCAGGTTGATCATATCCATAAAATCAAATGGATTTGCAGTACCGTACTCTTTCTCACATTCAAGTTCAACCAGCAATCTGTCGGCTACAAATTCCAGGTATTGAGTCATCAATTTGGAATTCATTCCAATAAGACTCGCCGGGAGAGACTCAGTGATAAATTCGCGTTCAATGTTTAGAGCATCAACAATGATCTCTCTAATCCGTTCTTTTGGCACCTTATTCACCAGGTGGTTGTTGTGCAGGTGCACGGCAAAGTCGCAGTGAACCCCTTCATCTCTTGAGATCAACTCATTTGAAAAAGTAAGGCCGGGCATTAATCCGCGCTTCTTAAGCCAGAAGATGGAACAAAATGCGCCCGAAAAGAAGATCCCTTCTACAGCTGCAAAAGCGATAAGCCTTTCAGCAAAAGAATCAGATTCTATCCACTTCAGGGCCCAATTGGCTTTTTTCTGAATGGCTGGAAATACTTCAATAGCTTTAAAAAGCTGATTTTTTTCCTTCTCATCCTTGACGTAGGTATCGATGAGCAGGGAGTAGGTTTCAGAATGGATGTTCTCCATCATGATCTGGAATCCATAAAAGAATTTAGCTTCAGAATATTGAACTTCGTTGACAAAGTTCTCTGCTAAATTCTCGTTTACGATTCCGTCTGAAGCGGCAAAAAAGGCAAGAATGTGCTTGATGAAATATCTTTCATCCGATGTTAATTTTTGGTTCCAGTCAGTAAGGTCCTGGTGCAGGTCAATTTCTTCTGCAGTCCAGAAACTTGCTTCCATTTTTTTGTACCAGTCCCAAATGTCGTGATGTTTGATTGGGAAAATCACGAACCGGTCCTTGTTCTCTTGTAAAATGGGTTCTAACTGAGCCATAATTTATTTAGTTTGGTTGGTTTTGGAAAATTGGTTATAACAAATATTGTGAATTATGTAAGAGTTTCTCCTACAGCAGCAGAAAGCTTTTCAACAAAGTTTTCAACATGACAAGTAATTTTTGTTATTGAATTTTTGTTAAACCAGGGATGCAGATAAATAAAAATGAGGAAGTTAATGCCTGTTAAAGGATTTAAGAACAGCTAATGGTAACAGGGTTTTTAACTATAAAAGAAAGGCCGAAAATGCCATTTTTAGAGGGGTTGTATTTCGAGTCTTTTCCCTCCTGCAGCAGCCGATTCGTAGATCTTTTCGAGCACAATTATATCTTTTAATCCATCTTCCCCTGGAGCGATCATTGGCCGGTCATTTAGAATGGCCAGGGCATCATCATCCATCTGTACCGCCTGTTGATTTTTGCCCATGGGTGGCAGGATTTTACCATCGCTGGTTCCTCCTTTTACCCCGCTGTAAGATTGGAAGGGCTGTAAATAATAAGAGCCATCGCGGCAGGAGATCTCCAGGTTGTTCATGTTTTCCCCGAAGCTTGTGCGGCAGTGAGCAGTAATTCCATCGGGAAACTCGAGGGTGAATTCCATAGTTTCATCAACTTCACTAAAAAGTTCGGGCCTGCTGGTCGATGACTTCGCCGAAACTGCAATGGGTTCCCTGCCCGTGGAGTAGCGGGAGGTATTTAGAGGATACACTCCCATGTCGTACATGGCGCCGCCGCCCATATCCGCTTCTGTACGCCAGCCGGGATTACTGCTGAAGAAACCTGCCTTGGCCGTTAAATTCTGAATGCTGCCATAAGGATTCGTCTCTGCCCACTTCATCATTATGCGGTTATTCTTTTCATGCTGAAGGCGATATCCTATAGCCAGTTTGACTTTATTCTTTTCGCAGGCAGCAATCATTTCCCGGCATTCTTTGGCATTCATTGCCATAGGTTTTTCGCACCATACATGTTTTCCTGCATTGGCCGCTATGATGGAGTATTTTGCGTGCATTGAATTTGGAAGTACGATGTAAATGACATTAATATTGTCATTTTTGGCAATCTCGTGCATGTTCTCATAATTGTAGACATTGGCATCGGGAATGTTGTATTTTTCCTGCCAACGCGGAATTTTTTCGGGACTGCCCGTTACGATACCGCGGAGTTCACAATACTCCGTTTGCTGCAAGGCAGGAGCAAGTTGGTGTGTGCTGTAGCCTCCAAGACCGACAAGGGCTACGCCTAACTTTTTTTTACCTCCCGCAAAAAGTATGTTGGGAATAGGTAAGCTTAGGGCGGTTAGTAATAAACCCGATTTTTTAAGGAATGTGCGACGGTTGTCCATAGTTATGGTTTGAACAACTTAAATTAAGAAATTCAGAAGAACTTTTTTAGCTATAGCAAAGAATCTCCCGAAATTCCCTGTTTAAAATGGCTAAGAAAATTTTACCTGCCTCCCATGTTCATACCTTGATAATTAGAGGTTTTTACGGAAAAGGGTTTTTTTTCAATTCCCGTGCAGGTCATGCTGACATTTTTTTCGGGATTATTTTTATCTTTCATCTCCATTGCCATCATTAATCCGGTGCCATCTTTGATCCAGTCAGCATTAAGTCCCTTCGGAACATTCTTTTGATTTTTCTGGTAAAGATCTCTAAAACTTACTCCTGCCTCTTCGGTAACATAGAATTCAAATATATTATCGGCATTTTCAGAGCGATAGCCCTGGCATTCATAGCCCAGAATGGTTTTCGTTCCAATTTCTTTAAATTCCATATCCCCATAAGGATTTTCCAGGTCCATATCCTCTTCAGAAACGTTGTTGCGGGTGGCCATTACCATCTTATTTCCATCTGAATTCATGTACATAACAGTCAGATTATTTTTGTTGTCGAGGACGGTGAACATATTTTCTGCCTGCGGGATTTTTACACCCACATAAGGTGCATTTTCTTTAATGTGATAAACCATGTCCATTTCCCCTTCGGTGGTATTCATTTTAAGGGTGTATTCCCAGTCAAAATCATAACCTTCAGGAATTTCAGACGGATCCACCATATCCATACCCATTGGGAAACTGGAATTTCCAAGCTGGTTTTCCCACATTTTGTTGAGAGACTTATCTGTTTCTTCGGCAGCTTTATTTGAAATGTTTTCTGTTGCTGCATCTTCAACTTTTTTTTCAACCTTCTTTTTAAGCTTTTTGAGAAATTGTGCTTCTGCTGGCGTGGTTCCGGTTATTAATAAAATGGCAAGAACTAAATAAATAAGATTTTTCATAACTGTAGAGTTTTGAGATTTGAGCCTTTGTGAAACAAAGAGGCTAAACTTTTTTCAGAAATGGGGGATTCCTGCTTTAGGGGAAGATAGTAGCAGAAATGTAGCATAAAGTTAAGAAAAATTTAATTAAAATCAGCGATCAACCTTTTGATTGTCAGGTGTATGAATGTTGTTAAGGAAAATGCCCGCTAGTATTGTACAATTAAGGGAATAGGCATCATTTAAAAAGGCGGCGAACTCTACTGTAAAGACTTTGAACAGGTAATTTCTTTATCGATGAGAGGAGTGATAATGTAACTTTTGTCCATCCTCATGATGTTCAGACCACCAAGAGATGTTTTTCAGCATTTCCGCTCACGGGGTTCCCATCGGGAGGGAAATACCTCATTTTCTTTCCGGCTTAGATCATGCTCAAAAAAGATCTCGTTCCAGGTTTTTTCTGGGAGGGAGTTGATTCCAGATTTGGGGGCGTTGTAGGCTTAAGGTAGATATGAATTTTTTTACCGGAGTGATTAAGCTTCCTGCTCCTTTAGCTTTTCGGCTACTTTTTCAAGTTCGGCATACCAGTCCTCCCCGTATTTTCTTATAAGGGCTTCCTTTACGAACTTGTATACAGGTACCTGAAGTTCTTTTCCAAGGGTGCAGGCATCGTCACAAATATACCAATGGTGGTAATTAACTGCCGAAAATTCTGAATAGTCCTGAGTTCTAACAGGATAAAGGTGACAGGAAACAGGTTTTTTCCACTTGATATCTCCCTGATTATAAGCTTCTTCAATTCCGCATAAGGCGGTGCCTTTCTGGTCAAAAGTGACATAGGCACAGTCTGCATCATTTATAAGAGGGGTTTCGTATTCCCCGTCTTTTCCAATAATGGAAGTTCCCTGTTTTTCAATTGCTTCAATTCCTTCTTTTCGAAGGTAAGGTTTTACCAGAGGGTAAATATCTTCAAGGATATGGGTTTCCGCTTCTTCCAGTGGTGCCCCGGCGTCACCCGCAATACAACAGGCTCCTTTGCAGGCAGAAAGGTTACACACAAAATCCTTTTTAAGGATCTCTTCTGAAACTATAGTTTTTCCAAGCTGAAACATTTGGCAAAGATAATTTTTTCAGGCAGTTAACTTCAGGTTTAATTCTGTTAAAATTTTAAAGTATAATCCAAGTTGTTTCATTTCAAAGTACTTTTGCAAGCTAGTTTTTCAATATGGAATTAAATTTCAGGGAAATAGCGACCGCAAGTATGATCCTCTTTGCAGTTATTGATATTATTGGTAGTATTCCAATTATTATTGATCTGCGGAAGAAGGCCGGTCATATACAAAGTGAGAAAGCTACCGTAGTTGCAGGGATCTTGATGATCGCCTTTCTTTTTGTTGGAAAGGAAATCCTGAATTTGATTGGGATTGATGTGAATTCCTTTGCAGTGGCGGGTGCCCTCATCCTGTTCTTCCTCGCATTGGAGATGATCCTGGGTATTCAGCTTTATAAAGATGATGCGCCCGAAACAGCAGCTGTTGTGCCTTTGGCATTCCCGCTTATCGCCGGTGCCGGTACCATGACTTCCATTTTATCACTCCGGGCAGAATATGCCACTACAAACATTATTGTTGCCATAATTATAAATATTATTTTTGTTTACATAGTCCTGAAATCTTCTGGAAAAATTGAAAATTTCCTCGGGAAGCAGGGGATTAACGTGATCCGGAAGATCTTTGGGGTCATTCTTTTGGCAATAGCCGTAAAACTTTTCGCTACCAATATTAAGAGCCTGTTTATATGAAAATCCTCATTTATTTTTTACTTGTACTGGCCGCAGGCCTCATTGTATATAACGCAACATTTTTAGACTTCCAAGACACCTTTTCGGGAGATAGTAAAACAGCCTTAATAGGTATACTTGCTTCGAGTATTGTTGTGGTTCTCATGGTGATTCTTCTTATGTCCAGGGCGATATCCAAGAAGAGTGGAGAATAGGGATTTTGATGCTCTTATTGTAGGTGGTGGTGCGGCAGGTCTATCCTGCGCCCTATTACTTGGGTCTGCTCTTTCCAAACCATTTTGTGCAGATAAAAGAGTAGGTATTATTGCGCATCAACGTGCGTCGCATCTTTCCAGTGCTTTACTTAATAATGTGCTGGGTGTACCTGCGGGTTCTGCGGGGAAAGATATTCTTTCTTCAGGAGTGCAGCAGCTGGAAACTCTTTATCCGGAGGTGGAGATCATTCAGAAAGAAAAGGTGCTGAAAATGACATTTTCAGAAGGTAAATTCCAAATTCTCACGAATAAGAATTCTTATACTTCTTCAATAGTAGTTTTAGCTACGGGATATGCCAAACCCTTCACTATTGATGGCCTGGAAGAATATCTCGTGCCTCATAAAAAATCAAAACCCTCAAAAGACAGGGTCCAGCTTTCAAATATGGATCACTTTGTAAAGCCGGGTCTCTATGTTGCCGGCTCCCTGGCAGGTCACAGGAGCCAGTATGCCATTGCCTGCGGAAGTGGTGCGGCAGTGGCAACAGATATTCTCACGCTTTGGAATGATGGGGAACAAACAAAGGTTCACGACAAGCTTAAGTAAGCTAATTTTTGAATTCCCGGTCTGCCGAAAGTTTAATTATTTTCTCAATTGCAGGGTCCTCTTCATTAAGGATTTGCTCAAAGGCAGTACTTCCAAACAGTTGCTGAGCCATAGCCGCTTTTAAATAAAGCTTAAGAGTAGGCAGGTAATTTTTGAAGCGCATATCGAAGTTCTCACGTCTCATAAAGTCTCTGAATTCCTCCACAATGGCATTTGTGATCACTTCTCTTTGCATAAAATCTTCAAAACTAAGAGAGTTGTAATATTTACGGTCCTGTTCAAGAACTTCAAATATAAAACTATCCATATACCCATTGCGAAGCATAAGGTTTAGACTTTGCTTTTCAAAATTGGTGTCTTTGGGAATAAAAATATCTGGAATTATCCCACCACCACCGTAAACTATCTTTCCGCCGGGGGTGACGTACCGTAATGAATCGGCTACATGAATACTATCTGCGCTCACCAGCTCCCCATTCCTGTAGCGATTGAGATAATCGGCAAAATATTCTTCGCTGCCATGATCATAAGGCCGCTGTATAGACCTTCCGGTAGGGGTATAATACCTTGCGATTGTAAGCCTTACTGCACTGCCATCTCCCAGTGCCATCTCTCTTTGGACCAGGCCTTTTCCGTAGGATCTTCGTCCAACAATTACACCTTTGTCATTGTCCTGAAGAGCTCCCGCTATGATCTCGCTGGCCGAAGCCGAATTCTCGTTAATAAGTACGTATAGTTCCCCTTTTTCAAAATTCCCTTCTTCTGTGGCGAAGGTTTTTTCAATTGCCCCCTTTTTGTTTTTGGTAATAAGCACCAGCTTATCTTCGGGAAGGAATTCATCTACAATTTTTGTCGCCTCGGCAAGGTAACCGCCGGGATTGTCGCGTAAGTCAAGGACTATTTGACTTGCCCCCAGTTTCTTCAGTTCAAGAAGTCCGGTCTTGAATTCTTCATAGGTAGATTCTGCAAAACGATTGATTTTAATATAGCCCAGCTCCTTTGTAAGCATATAAGCTGCATCCACACTTTTAAGAGCAACTTTCCCGCGTTTCACATCAAATTCAAGAAGATTTGGGACACCTTTTCTATGCACTTTTAAAAGCACCCTTGTATTTTCTTCTCCTTTAAGTTTACTGGTAATGGAGTCTACATGAATATTGGAATCAAAAAGAGGTTCCCCATTCGCATAGAGGATCCTGTCGCCTCCTTTAATGCCCACTTTTTCGCTCGGGCCGCCTTTCATAGTCTGGATAACGGCAATGGTGTCATTAATGTTTCTAAAGCTCACCCCAATTCCTACAAAATCCCCTTTCATGCTTGCACTTAAATTCGCATATTCCTCCTGTGGGATGTAAACTGAATGAGGGTCAAGATCTGTAAGAATGCCGTTTACGGTAACGTCTACAATGCTGTCCATATCTACATCGTCCACGTACTCGTATTCAATGTAATCAATTAAACGGGCCAGCTTTTCTTTTTTCTTATTAGTTTTGAGGAAAGGTCCAGAGCTGTAACTGGAAAAATCCAAGGCTGCGCCCAGTAGTACACCAAGTGCACAGGCGAATCCCAAAAGTAAGGGTAAATATTTTTTGTTATAGTTTTTCAACCGTCGAGTTCAGTTATTTGTTCTATTTCAACTCCTGCTTTTTCTAAAAAATTTAATCCTGAGTTGTCTTTATAATCAATACTGTAGACAAGACGTGTAATGCCCGACTGGTGAATGAGCTTGCTACAATCTTTGCAGGGAGACATAGTAATATATAGTGTAGCTCCTTTGCAGGATTGAGTGCTCCCGGCAACTTTTAAAATTGCGTTCGCTTCGGCGTGCAATACATACCATTTGGTATACCCGTCTTCATCTTCACACGGATTTTCAAAACCGGTAGGTGTACCGTTATATCCGTCAGAAATAATCATTCTGTCTTTCACAATAAGCGCGCCAACCTGTCTACGATTACAGTGAGAAAGTTTCCCCCATTCTCTGGCGA
Source organism: Salinimicrobium sediminilitoris (assembly GCF_020866905.1). GTDB lineage: Bacteria > Bacteroidota > Bacteroidia > Flavobacteriales > Flavobacteriaceae > Salinimicrobium > Salinimicrobium sediminilitoris. Next base: position 479,858 of record NZ_JAIVCC010000005.1, read on the forward strand.
TCCTTAAATACGCCCGATCAAACTTAAGCTGCTTTGTTCTTTGCATAGTCAAAAAATTCGTCTGCAATATAGAAAGCTTTTTAAGTTGCTGAAAATTTGGGCTTTACTAAAATATTGCAAGACTTAAATTAATCCAATAAAGGAAAGTTAAATTTTAAAGAGCCAGGTAATTTTCTTTCAGAATAGGCAGAATTATACCTATAACAATCGCCGACACTACAATAATCCAGTCGCGCCTTGCCACCCGCAATACATTTTGTAGCAGGAAGCTGAGCACCAGCACACACAATACCACGATGATTTGAGCAGTTTCTATTCCTAAAGCAAATTCCAGCAAGGGGAGAAAAACACTGTCGGTACCCGATGCGATCATTTTAAAATATGAAGAAAAACCAAGGCCGTGGATTATTCCAAAGAAAGCGGTACTAAAATAAAGTAAACTTATGTTGTTCTGGCTTTCTCTCTTTTTGGCGTTGATAATATTAAACACGGCAGTGGCCAGAATAGTCACCGGAATCAGAAATTCCACCCAGGTAGTGTCAACAAGCACAATTTTATATACCGACAGGAACAGTGAAATCGTGTGTCCCAGGGTGAAGATTGTTACCAGCCAAAAAACTCTTTTCCAGGTGAGGAAGGAGTAGGAGGCAACAAGGACAATAAGAAAAAGAATATGATCATAAGCATTCCAGTCCAGTACATGTTCCAGACCTAACTGGAAATACAACCAAAATTGAGACATAGGATAAAAGATAAGCGCCGAAAATACGATTTCTGCGCAAGATGCGCAAAGGAAGCCAGTCTTGATGAGATTTACATTATTTAGGCCGGGGTCAATTAATTTTTAGGAAAATTTATTAGCAAAAGGAAAAAATTCATACTTTTGCCGTCCAATTGCCTTGGTGGCGGAATTGGTAGACGCGCTGGATTCAAAATCCAGTGACTTCGGTCGTGCGGGTTCGATTCCCGCCCAAGGTACTTAAGAAAAGCTGAGATTCATGTCTCAGCTTTTTTTTTGTTTATAGTTTAGATGTCAAATTGACGCTGAGGGATGACCTTAAAAAATAAAATCCTATCTTTTCTTTCCTGTTATCAAACATTAATTGAAGTAAATGATTAGATCTATATTATTAAAAATAGTAGTTGTAATAAGTGTCATTGTGGTTGTATTGAGTGTTTTATCCTTAATACATGACCTGACTTACTGGTACGCCAAGATCCTGGATTTTCCCCGAACTCAGTATCTAATTCTTTCACTGGTTTTTCTCCTGTTGTTTCTAATTTTAAACAGAAAATGGACCACCACTTCATATGTAATTGCCGCCGGACTCATTATAGCTATAACTATTCATTCAATTAAAATAGCACCTTACTTCTTTGGAGAAAAAGTTGTCCCCGAAGTTTCTCTTGAAGAATCAAATTCCAACTCGAGCGTGGAGATTCTTATTGTTAATGTTCTCATGACAAACAAAAATGCTGCAAGACTGAGGGAAATAATTGATGAACACCAACCGGATATGGTTTTAGCCATGGAAGTGAACAGCTGGTGGGTAGAGCAATTGGATGAAATGGATTATCCATTTGCCATTAAATATCCTTTGGACAATGCTTACGGAATGGTTCTTTACTCCAGGCTTCCTCTTTCGGAAAGTGAGGTGAAATTTTTTCGACATCAGGATGTTCCTTCTTTTCACACGGTGGTGGAACTTAGGTCTGGGGAAAAAATAAAATTTCATGGGGTTCACCCTGTGGCACCTTTTCCAAGTGAAAAATATCCCGATAATGTAGGTCTACAGGAGTTAGCATTATCAAAAGTGGGGAAATTAGTGGCTGCCGATACTCTACCATCAATCGTAGCAGGAGACTTTAATGATGTCTCCTGGTCCAGCACCACAAAGTTCTTTGAAGAGCATGGAAATTTAAAAAACGTAAGGCTGGGAAGAGGCCTGTATAATTCTTTTAGTGCTCAATCTTTTTTGATGCGATGGCCTCTCGATCATTTTTTTGTGACTTCGGAGTTTGGGGCTGTAAAACTTCAAAAGCTCGATGAATTTGGTTCAGATCACTTTCCCATAATAGCAGAATTAGTTCTCCAGTAAACAGGAAGATCTTTATTTGAGGTAGTTTAAAATTTCTGGTTGGTGCCGAGGTTTTATTTTGGAAATCTATCCATTAGCATTTCAACTTCCTTATAGAGCCTATCAAGGGTTTCAAGATCGACCTCGTTTTTTATGGAATGCCTGGACTCCTGCAAAAGCCCTTTAGCCTCCATGCCTAAAATTAGGTGATATTTTGGGTCTCTGGAATTCTGCCTCATTAAAGAAATGAACATCCCGGCAATTTTTTGAACCACCACAACATCCTGGCTGCAATAACTTCTCAAGGAGGTATTAATATTGTAAAGCAACTCTTTAAAAGTTACTCCTCTCAACTTGACATAGTCCTTTCCATCATCTGAAATGAATTCGCGGTCGGATTTCAACATTCTAATCCTTAGCAATTCCGAGAGGTAATCAATTGCGTTTAATGCTGTCCCGGGATCATTAATGCCAGGAGACATAGCTTTTATTATGACCTCGGTAATTTGTTTGAATGCAAGAATGAAATTTCTTGTAACAAGTTGCTCCCTGGACAAATGAAATTTATCTAACAAGTCTTTAGCAACTTCTTTATCCAATTTCTTTTTTGATCGGAACACCGGTTCCCCCTCTAAAACAAAAGAGCCTTTTATAACTAGAACTTCAAGCATGGTATCATTCTTTTTGCAAAAAGAAAGTAGTCCCTCTCTGGTAAAGCTTTGAAAGTAACCACTTTGTGGGGATTTATATTCAAACCAATCATCTGTCCCGGGAAAGGAAGAGGAATTACTTTTCTCTTCCTCCAGGAGATAGAAAAGGGTCTTTCGGGCATCTGTAAATATCTTTTTAAGGATATTGGTGATTTGAATAGTTTCAGAAATATTATGAATAAAATAAATGAAAGCATAAATGGACATTACCGTAAAAAGAATGCCCAGCAGAACAGAAAAACCGGGTATCTGGTATTTGTCTCCTGTGGGCTGAATAGAGAAGAGGGTGAAAATACAGAACAAAATACTTGAGATATATATCCCAAGAATAATCTGGTGACGACGATCGGATATTAAACCCGGAAGCAATCGCGGTGAATAATTACTGGCTGCCTGGTTGAGCAGCACCATTACCATGGAAAAGCTAAAGACCATCATTGATATTAACCCTGTGATGCAGGCGCTTAGAATGGTTAAAGCCGTATCACCACTGTTCACTACCAATAGTGGCGCATTTTCAACAAGATATCCCGAAACCCCCAGGCTCTCCAGGTACATCATAATGAAGGCGAAAATAAGGCCTGTAAGAGCAAATAAGGTAGGATAAAAAGCGATTTTACCTTTGACGTTTCCGTACAGGTAAGACATTTTGGTTAGAAAAGATTGCATTTTTTTCTTTCAAATATTAATGTTTGAAGTTAAGCAAATCCCAAAACAAGATAGCAGTTCAGATGGCTGTTTGCTTCAACTATTTTAAAGCACCACATTTTTTTCTATTGTTCACGCAACCTATTATAAAACCGGGGTCATTATAATAAACAACTAATATTTCCACACATTATGAAGAAGATTGCTCTTTTATTTATGTTCACCTTATTATTGGCCGGTTGTGATATCGAAGATGACGGGCCGGGTTCTGTACAGGTTTTAGCTGAAGTGGTTGATGTAGATCTCCCGGAGTTTTTTGAAAAGGGAAAACTTTATCAAATCAAAGTCACTTATCTTCTGCCCGATGCCTGCCATACCGCTTTGGGATTACAGGCCATTAGAGGTGGGGCTGAAGACGCTTTGAGAAGGGACATCTATGTTGCCGGCGTGGCGTCATATCCCACAGGACTTGAGGATTGTACCTTAGAAAGTGAAGACCTTGAAAAAATGGATTCATTTACTCTTAGAATTGATGAAGATCAGCCTTTTACGTTTTATCTTTGGACAGGCGTTGACGCAAACAAGGAGAGTATTTATACTAAAATAGTCGTTCCCGTAGGGGAGGCTACTCCTACACCTGCCGTCAATTAATTTTGAAAAGGTAGAAACCAACATCGTTTTTAGGTGGGTCTTAAAGAACTAGTTCGGCTGTGTAAACAACAGGATAGAAAGGCGCAGGAAAAGCTTTACCGGGATTATTCCCAACAGCTTTTTGTCCTGTGCCTTAAATATTCGGCGAATTATGAGCAGGCCCGGGACCTGCTGCAGGACAGTTTTATAAAGATCTTTGAGAATATTCAACAGTATAGAGAAAAAGGCACTTTCGAAGGCTGGATGACCCGTATAGTGATCAACACGGCTATTAAAAAAAGCAAGAAGAACGGTATCCACCTTAGTATAACCGGGGATATTTTTGAAGAGATTGACGAAGAGCTGGATGATGAAATTCTATCCCTTGATTTTTTGATAAAAATAATTCAGGAGTTGCCGGATGCTTACAGGCTTGTCTTCAACCTCTATGTAATGGAAGAATTTTCTCATAAAGAAATTGCCCGAATGTTGGGTATATCCGAAGGAACTTCTAAATCCAATCTCGCCCGTGCCCGCATTAAGCTAAGAGAAAGTATCAAACGTCATAAAATGACAAATTACCTGAAATCAATATGAAAATGGGTAAGGACATCGACAGCATTTATCGGGATCGCTTTAAAGGAGCTAAAGTCCCGCCACCGGAAGATTCCTGGGAAAATATCCTGTCCCAATTGCCTCAAAAAAGGGAAAAAAGAAAGCTCTTTCCTCTGTGGTTCCAAATTTCGGGAGTGGCTGCTGCTTTGGCCCTCATCTTTGCTGCGTACCTGCAAAGCCCTACCTTATTTGATAAAAAGGATGATGTGGTTGTGACGCCTGTTACAAAAGAATTGAATATGATTCCTTTGGATGCTTCAGAAACTTTTAATGAGGTGATGAGAGAATCGGAAATAATTCTTCAGGTTTTGATATTGCAAAATTGGCGGGCACAACATCAGGAAAACGACTATCAATTTGCTTCAGCAAGGGAGGAAAATTCGGAAAAGATAAATAATTCAAATGGTGATTTTTCAAATATCAGGCATGGAGAAGATGCCGAAATTGCTAATGATAAGGAGGAGCCGGTGGAGGAAAATTTGGTAGCAGAAACAAATTCCGCAGGGGAATTATCTCCGGCAGTTGCATTAGTTCCAAAAGATGATCCCGATGCTGTTACTCTTAAAAATGAAAGATCCGCCGAAAAATTTAAATTGACCACCAGGATTGCGCCTGTATATTTCAGTAATATGGGGAATGGTAATGCTTTGAATAATAGTTTTTCGCCAAAAGAGGCTTCGGGGCAAGTTACTTTTTCTTATGGGGTAAATGTTGCTTATAAGGTTTCCGAAAAGATCAATATCAGGTCTGGTCTTAATAAGGTGGATCTTGAGTATAATACCCGCGAGGTCTCGTTCAATGATGTAGCCGCTACTAATACTTTTGCCTCAAAAATGGCAGAAACAACGACTCTTTCCTCTCCTTCAAATGGAACCTTAAGCCAAAAAATGGGCTTTTTAGAGGTGCCCCTGGAGGTGGAATATGTTCTTATAAATGAAAAATTTGCATTTGGAATTATTGGAGGTGGCAGTATATTATTTCTCGAAGAAAATGAGCTTTTACTTGACTTTCCGGATAATAAGGCCAATCTTGGGGAGACAAATAACATGAACAACCTTAGCTACACTACAAATCTTGGGCTTAGTATGGGTTATAATTTATCAAAACAGCTACAGTTAAGTTTGGAACCGGTGGTTAAATTTCAAATGAACACTTTTAGGTCTAGCGAAGGACAAACTCCTTATTTCTTCGGGTTATATTCGGGATTTAGCTATAAATTTTAATTTTTCTGTATTCCTTTAAAGCCAAACCTCTCAAAAATGGCATTTTTATCGGTCTTATTTCTGAAGCCTGATTCATAGAGGTCTTTCCTTTTTTATTTCTGAAGAAAGTATTTTAGCCGGGCGTTTCCCCTGAAATTAATTTCTAAATTTGCAGGGCAACAACACAAACTACACACAATGCCTGAAGTTAACACCGCAGCGAAAATTTTTTCCTGTAATCAAAGCCGGGACCTGGCCGAGAAAATTGCTGAATCCTATGGTTCAAAGCTGGGAAATGTTATTACCTCCACCTATAGTGACGGGGAATTTCAACCTTCCTTCGAGGAATCTGTTAGAGGATCGAGAGTTTTTATCATTGGCTCAACTCACCCGGGATCAGACCACCTCATGGAACTGCTTCTTATGCTCGATGCTGCCAAAAGAGCGTCTGCAAGACATATCACAGCCGTAATTCCTTATTATGGATGGGCAAGGCAGGACAGAAAAGATAAGCCACGTGTGCCAATCGCGGCGAAACTTATAGCTAAAATGCTGGAGACTGCAGGAGCTACAAGGATCATCACCATGGATCTCCATGCAGATCAAATTCAGGGATTTTTCGAAAAACCCGTAGATCATCTGTTTGCTTCAACTGTTTTCCTTCCGTATTTACGTAGCCTTGAGCTGGAAAATCTTACAATTGCTTCCCCCGATATGGGGGGATCTAAAAGAGCATATGCTTACTCTAAAACTATGGAAAGCGATGTTGTGATCTGTTACAAACAAAGGGCTAAGGCAAATGTGATTTCCCACATGGAATTGATTGGGAATGTTGAAGGCCGTAATGTGGTACTTGTTGATGATATGGTTGATACCGCAGGAACCCTCACCAAAGCTGCAGATGTGATGATGGAAAGAGGTGCGCTTAGTGTAAGGGCAATATGTACTCATCCCGTACTTTCGGGAGAAGCTTATGAACGCATCGAGAATTCTAAACTTTTAGAACTAATCGTTACCGATTCTATTCCGTTGAAAAAGAAGAGTAAGAAAATCCGCGTGGTCACCTGTGCCGATCTTTTTGCCGATGTTATGAACAGGGTTCATAACAACAGGTCAATAAGTTCAAAATTCATCATGTAAGCTGAAGTGAGAATTTAGAGGTTAGATTTTAGAAGTTATAAGTATCAGGTAGATAAAATTGTTGTCTGGATTGAATCTGAAGCTTCAAAAATGCCATTTTTATTCTCTTTAAAATAATTAGGCTTCAGGCTTTTAATAGCTGAAAAAAAAGATTTACTTTTGCAGCCTAAAATTTTTAACAATGAAATCAATTACGATCAACGGATCTAAAAGAGAAAGCGTAGGCAAGAAAGCTACAAAAGCCTTACGTAATGCTGGACAGGTTCCTTGCGTATTATACGGGGGAGACGAGCCATTACATTTTGCAGCAGATGAGATTGCCTTTAAAAGCCTTGTATACACACCAGATGTGCATACAGTGGAAATTAAATTAAAAGGTGGTGAGAAATTTAACGCTGTACTACAGGACATCCAGTTCCACCCTGTAACAGATGCAATTTTGCATATCGATTTCTACCAGATCTTTGAAGACAAAGAAATTTCTATGGAAATTCCGGTTCACACTACTGGAGTTGCCCGTGGGGTGAAAAATGGTGGGGTATTGAGATTCAACCTGCGCCGAATGAGAGTGAAAGGTCTTCCAGGAAATCTTCCAGATTTTATTGAAGCAGATATCACGCCACTTAAGATTGGTAACAAACTTTATGTTACTGCTCTTAAAAGTGAAGAATTTAAGATCATGCACCCTGATAATACTGTTGTTTGCCAGGTTAGAACTTCTCGTAACGTTATCGCCGATACCGAAGATGAAGAGGAAGAAGTTGCTGCAGATGAAGTGCCTGCAACAGAAGTTGACGAAAACGAAAACGCATAGATTTATAAAATCTTATTCAAAAGATAAAGCATCCCTTATTAGGGATGCTTTTTTTATTTTTACCAAAAAAGAAATCTATGCTCTCGTTCTTTGGTAGGATTTGGACTAAAAAACCTAAAGAAGATTCTAAAGAAGAAATTCCCCCTATGAAAAAATTTCTCATTGTTGGGCTGGGAAATATTGGCCCAAAATATCATAACACCCGTCACAATATTGGATTTAAAGTTCTTGACTTCCTGGCAGAAAAGGAAGGCCTAACCTTCGAATCTCAAAAACTTGGTGATGTAGCAACCTACAAATTTAAAGGCCGCAGCTTTATTCTGCTTAAACCCTCCACCTATATGAACCTTAGTGGAAAAGCAGTAAATTACTGGCTGCAAAAAGAAAAGGTGCCGCTGGAGCATTTGCTGGTAATTACAGATGACCTCAATCTCGGGTTTGGGACTATAAGAATTAAAACCAAAGGCAGCGACGGCGGGCATAACGGCTTGAAAGATATACAGGCGCAATTGGGAACGACAAATTATAATCGTTTTCGTTTTGGGATAAGCGATGAGTTTTCAAAGGGGAGGCAGGTAGATTACGTGCTGGGGGAATGGGATGAAGAGGAAGCAAAGAAACTGCCCGAAAGACTGGAGAAATCGGCCGAAGTTATCAGGTCCTTTGGTACAGCAGGCATGAACAACACAATGAATACCTTTAACGGGAAATAGAAGTAGTCTTGAAAGAACACAAAGGAGCACATGCTTTTAACAGCGATCATCATACAGTAGTCACTATAGGTACTTTTGACGGGGTGCACATTGGGCATCAAAAGATCATTGAAAGGCTGGTAAATACTGCCAGGGCAGGAAATCTTGAATCGGCTATCCTTACATTTTTCCCTCATCCCCGCATGGTGTTACAAAAAGATGCAGGTATAAAACTGATCAATACTATTGAGGAGCGAAAGGAGATCCTGGAGAAAAGCGGTATAGACCATTTGATCATTCATCCCTTCACTCAACAATTCTCACGCCTTTCGGCGCGGGAGTTTGTGCGGGATATTCTTGTAAATAAATTAAAAGCCAGAAAGGTCATAATAGGGTACGACCACCGCTTTGGGCGAAATAGAACTGCAGACATCAATGATCTGCGTGAATTTGGAAGAGAATATGATTTTGAAGTAGAGGAAATTTCAAAACAGGATGTGGAAGACGTAGCCGTAAGCTCTACTAAAATAAGGAAAGCACTTTTAGAAGGTAGGGTAGAAAAGGCGAATCAATATTTAAGCTATCCTTTTGCACTTGCCGGTACTGTTGTAAAGGGCAAAGGTCTTGGGAAAGAATTCAGTTATCCCACCGCCAATCTTCACATTAATGAAAACTATAAATTAATTCCCAAAAACGGGGTATACGTAGTTCGGTCGGTTATTGACGGGAAAGTAGTTTTTGGGATGATGAACATAGGAACCAATCCCACTGTTGGAGGTACCGAGAAAACTGTTGAAACTTACTTTTTCGATCTCGATAAAGATCTTTACGGGGAATATCTCTCCATTGAGCTTCTCACACGGATTAGAGATGAAAAGAAATTTGACACCATTGAAGCCTTGAAGCGGGCGATGAAGCAGGATGAGGCTTTTAGCTTTCAATATATTCGGGATAATTATGCTAAATAAATGGCTCTTCACCCGAATAGATAATTCTGCACTTATTGTGTTCAGGATTCTCTTTGGGTTGTTGCTTGCCATTGAGGCTATTGGAGCCATTTTTACCGGCTGGGTAAAACGGGCTTTTATTGAGCCGGATTTCACTTTTAATTTTATAGGATTTAATTTTCTGCAGCCTCTGCCGGGTAACGGGATGCTGTGGTATTACGCAATTATGGGTCTATTTGGCATCTTTGTGATGCTGGGGTACAAGTACAGGCTAAGTATTTTCATGTACACCATTATGTGGGCTGCGGTTTACCTGATGCAAAAATCCTCCTACAATAATCATTATTATCTTTTAATGCTGTTGTGTTTCCTCATGATCCTGCTTCCTGCGCACAGGTATGCATCGATTGATGTCTGGAAAAAACCGGAATTAAAAAAGTTAAGCATGCCAAGCTGGGTCTGGATATTGCTTGTGGTGCAAATGACCATTGTGTACACCTATGCAGCTGTAGCCAAGATCTACCCCGACTGGTTTGATGCTACCCTGCCGGGAATATTAATGTCTGCAAGAAGGGATTACTGGCTTATTGGGGATTTCCTTCAGCAAACCTGGGTTCATTATACCATTGCCTGGTTCGGATTTTTATTTGACCTCTTGATCATTCCACTACTGCTCTGGAAAAGAACACGAATTTTCGCATTTTTGGCAGCTGTGTTTTTTCACCTCTTCAACAGTCTTATTTTCCACATTGGGATATTTCCCTACCTGGCCCTCGCCTTTACCATCTTCTTTTTTCCAACTGAAAAAATTAACCGCATTTTTCTTCGGAAGAAACCTCACTATTCAGGGAACGAAGTTGAGGTGCCGGAATATAAAACGCCGCTTTTGGTCTTTTTCGGTATCTGGTTCGTTGTGCAGCTGGCTTTACCCGTGCGGCACTGGTTCTTTAAAGATGATGTTTTATGGACAGAAGAGGGACATCGTCTTAGCTGGCGCATGATGTTGAGGTCAAAGGCCGGGAGGATACAGTTTAAGGTGGTGGACAAAGCCAGGCCGCAGGATACAATTTTTGTCCAAACAAGCCGGTACCTTTCCCCTAAACAGCAGCGGGCGGTATCCACAAAACCCGATATGATCTGGCAGTTTTCCCAGCGCCTCGAAGAAGAGTTTGAACTTACGGGGAAGGAGGTAGAGATCTATGTTGACAGTAAGGTGAGCGTTAATGGCAGGCCTTACCAACCTTTTATAGATCCAAAGGTTGACCTGGCAGCAAAGAAATGGAATCATTTTGGACATCATGACTGGATTTTACCGTCCTCGATTGAATAATGTTATAAGGCTTTTGCTATTTTTGTTCCTTTACCCTTGAAATGCCATTACGGCAAATCTTCAAAAACCAATATTATGTTACAGGTAGCCAATATCAGGGCGAATAAAGAGGCGTACTTAAAGGCCTTAAAAAAGAGAAATTTTGATGCTGAAGAAGTTTTTTCTGAAGTGCTTGATTTGGATGAGACACGTCGTTCTACCCAGGCCGAGCTGGATGAAAAATTAGCCGAATCCAATCGTCTTTCAAAAGAAATTGGAATGCTCTTCAAGACAGGAGAGCACCTGAAGGCAAATCAACTGAAACAACAAACTTCAGAACTTAAGGAGTCTACCAAAGAACTTTCAGAAAAGCTTGCGGCTACAACCATGGCTCTTAATCGGGTCCTGTATAACATTCCTAATATCCCAAACGACCTTGTTCCTGCAGGAACTTCAGAAGAAGATAATGTTGAGGTCTATAAAGAAGGGGAAGTGCCGCAACTGGCTACAGATGCACTGCCGCACTGGGAGCTGGCAAAGAAATACGATATTATAGATTTTGAACTTGGAAACAAGATCACCGGTGCCGGGTTTCCGGTTTACAAAGGAAAAGGAGCCCGCTTGCAAAGAGCGCTTATTTCTTACTTTTTAGATAAGAATGTAGGCGCAGGATATACCGAGTTCCAGATGCCGCTTATGGTGAATGAGGCTTCAGGATATGGCACAGGTCAGCTGCCCGATAAAGAAGGGCAAATGTATCATGTCACCGAAGATAACCTTTATCTTATTCCAACTGCCGAGGTGCCTATCACCAACATGTTTAGGGATGATATGTTATCTGAAAATGATTTGCCTATCGCCTGTACAGGCTACACTCCTTGCTTTAGAAGAGAAGCCGGATCTTACGGGGCACACGTTCGCGGCCTTAACCGCCTGCACCAGTTTGATAAAGTGGAGATCGTAAGAATTGAAAAACCCGAAAATTCTTATGCAGCCCTGGATAAAATGGTGGAGCAGATCAAGGATATCCTTAGAGATTTAAAATTGCCTTACAGGATCCTTAGGTTGTGTGGAGGTGACCTTGGGTTTACCTCGTCACTAACTTATGATTTTGAAGTATTTTCAACAGCACAGGACAGGTGGCTGGAGATTAGTTCCTGTTCGAACTTCGAAACCTTCCAGGCCAATAGATTAAAACTTAGGTATAAGTCGGCCGATGGTTCAAAGCAGCTGGCTCATACTTTGAATGGTAGTGCCCTTGCTTTGCCTCGCGTCCTGGCAGGAATTCTTGAAAATTACCAGACACCGGCAGGGATAAAAGTACCCGATGTACTCGTGCCTTATACCGGTTTCGATTTGATAGATTAATTAATTTTTTTGAATAAACTTTAAAGCCTCACAGGTTTCCAGACCTGTGAGGTTTTTTCTTTTCAACAGAATAAGATCCTCACTTTCAGCTTCTAAAAAGGCAATTTAAAGTATATTTACTTAAAACAGTTGCAGATGCGTTTTCTCTACTTCTTTCTCCTTCTTCTTTGCACCCATTTTTCAGGCATTGCGCAGTCAGAGCAGCTGGCGAAGAATTATTTCGACAGGGGTGAATTTGAGAAGGCAGAAAATATCTATGAAAAACTCCTGGAACAGGAGCCTTATAACGCCTCATTTTTCTACGGACTTATTGCGACCTATCAACAACTTGAAAAATACGGCGAGGCAGAAAAACTGCTTAAACACCGGGTGAATAATACGGCTAATGCGCCTCATTTTCTTGTGGAACTCGGGCATAATTTTGAATTGCAGGGGAAAAACACCCAGGCAGATCAATTTTACACTGAAGCCTTAAGGGCTATAGAGTCCAGGCCAAATTATGCTTTTTCCATTGCCCGGTCTTTTGAAAAATACAGCAAGCTCGACAGGGCAGTGACGGCTTATGAACTAGGGATGAAGATGAATCCCGATGCCGAGTATAGTATCCAGCTGGCGCGGCTGTACGGCGAACAGGGAGATATTGAAAAGATGTTTAGCAATTACATTGAGGTGCTGGGGAACAATCCTAATTTACTGCCGGGAGTGAGCCGTATCTATAGCCAGTTTATAAGCGATGATCCTACCAATGAGGCTAATCTCATCTTTAGAAAATTGCTGCTTAAAAAGCTTCAGGAGGACCAGAATATCCTTTATAATAACATGTTGAGCTGGCTTTTTGTGCAGCAAAAGGAATATCAAAAGGCTTTTCAGCAGGAAAAGGCGATCTACCGCAGGTCGAATCAGGGATTGGGATCTATTCTTCGGCTTACAGTGATGGCACAGGAAGAAGGACAGCTGGAGACGGCTCTGGAGGTACTTGATTTTATTATTGCCGAAGCCCCTAATGAAGATCTTAGGTTGCAGGCCCATCAGCTAAGACTGAATATTCTTCAGGAAACACTTCCGAAAGAAAAATATTCGGAGATAGAGGAGGCTTATAAAGCCCTTTTTAAGACCTATGGGAATGCAACGGCTATGTTATCTCTTTACATTGATTATGCAAATTTCCTGGCTTTTAAACAGAATAACATAGCAAAAGCCCGGGAAGTTCTAAATGTATTCCTGGAGCGTGATCTCAAAAAGAATGAAGAAGCAGCTTTAAAAATGGCTTTGGCCGATATTCTTGTGCTCGATGAGAAGTTTAACCAGGCGTTGATCTATTTCTCACAGGTGCAAAACCTGGTTGAGAATGATGTCGTTGCACAAATGGCCCGATTCAAGGTGGCAAAAACCAGCTATTATAAAGGAGATTTTGACTGGGCGACCATACAGTTGGATGTATTAAAGTCGGCCACTTCGCAATTGATCGCCAATGATGCCATGGAATTAAGTCTTTTAATAAGTGAGAATTCCCTGGAGGATAGTACAAGAACAGCTTTGAAACTGTATGCCAGAGCCGATTTGCTGGCTTTTCAGGAAAAGGAAGCTAAAGCAATAGAGGTACTGGATTCTGTCCTTACAAAGCATAAAGGAGAAAAGATTGAGGATGATGCCCTTTTAAAGCAGGCGAAGCTGTATGAGGAGGCAGGGCAATACGAAAAAGCCGAACAGAATTACCTCGCCATCATAGAACATTATAAAAATGAGGTTTTGGGAGATAATGCACATTTTTACCTGGCCGAATTATACGCGGGGAAACTGGATCAACCCGATAAGGCGCAGGAGTTTTATGAAAAAATTATCTTTAATTACGCCGATAGTATTTACTTTGTCGACGCCCGGAAAAAATTCAGGCAACTTCGGGGAGACGAACTCGAATAAATGAATAATTACGATTCCGATTAGGAAAAGGAAATATAGCTTATGTATATCTACAATGTCACAATAAATATCCAGGAAAATGTTCACGAGGAGTGGGTGGAATGGATGAAGAAGGAACATATCCCCGATATGCTCAATACGGGGAAATTCACCAAAGCTCTTATGACCAGGGTAATGGTGAAGGAAGAAATGGGTGGCATAACCTATTCTGTTCAATATACAGCCCCAAACAAAGAAATGCTGGAGCGCTATTACGAGGAAGATGCTCAAGAATTAAGAAAGAAATCTGCCATTTTTGAAGGGCAATTTGTAGCGTTTAGGACCGAGCTGGAGGTAGTAAGCGAACAGTAGAAATCCCGGTTTACATGAAAAAAAAATACAACAGGAAAGGTGAAAACCACCACAATACCTATGTGCCCCAACACCAGGATGGTGATGTAAAGGCCAAAAAACATCTGGGCCAGCATTTTTTGACCGATGAAACTGTGGCACAAAGGATCGCCGATACTTTAAGTTATTCAGGTTATCCTTTTGTGCTTGAAATAGGTCCGGGAATGGGAGTGCTTACAAAATATTTAATCAAAAAGGATGCAGACCTCCACGTGATCGAGATCGATAGGGATAGCGTCGCATATTTAAAGGAACATTATCCTGCGCTGGAAGGAAAGATCCATGAAAAGGACTTCCTAAAATATGATGTAAGTGAGATCTTTGGGCAGGATCAATTCGCAATAATTGGGAATTTCCCATACAATATTTCAACCCAGATCGTTTTTAAGATGCTGGAACTTCGGAGGTTTATTCCGGAGTTTTCGGGCATGTTTCAAAAGGAAGTCGCTCAGCGCATTTGTGAAAAAGAAGGGAATAAGACCTACGGAATTCTTTCGGTCCTGGTCCAGGCATTCTATGAAGCCGAATATCTTTTTACAGTCCCCCCTTCAGTATTTAATCCGCCACCAAAAGTGGACAGTGGGGTGCTTCGGTTTACCCGGAAAGAAGATTTTTCACTGCCTGTGGATGAAAAATTGTTTTTCAGGGTGGTGAAGACGGCTTTTCAGCAACGTAGAAAAACGCTTCGGAATAGCTTGAAAATCTTTGACCTGCCCGATAGTATTAAAGAAGATAGTATCTTTGACCTTCGTCCGGAGCAGCTTAGTACTGCTCGTTTCATAGAACTTACGCAAAAAATTGAGCCTAATGCAATTTGAGGTAACCGAAGAATATATCGAGCATATTGAACTTCTCATAAAAGAGAAGCGCGAAGCCGAACTCCTGGAGCTACTGGAGGAGGTGCACCCTGCCGATATAGCCGAGATCCTCGATGAATTGGACCTCGACGAAGCTACCTACATCATAAAGCTGCTTGACAGCACCAAAACTTCTGAAGCTCTTATGGAGCTAGAGGAAGATGTGCGGGAACGCATTCTCGATAACCTTACGGCCAAAGAAATTGCCGAGGAGCTTGAGAATATGGATACCGATGATGCCGCCGATATCATCGCAGAACTTTCTGAAGAACGTAAGCAGGAAGTGATCCAGGAAATCTCAGATGAAGAGCACGCCGAGCATATTGTGGAACTGTTGCGCTACGATGAGAATTCGGCCGGGGGACTTATGGCCAAGGAACTTGTAAAAGTTAATGAGAACTGGAGTGTTACCGGTTCCCTCGCCGAGATGAAAGCCCAGGGCGAAAATGTAACCCGCGTGCATTCCATTTATGTGGTTGACGATAAGGGGAGATTAAAAGGGAGGCTTTCCTTAAAAGATCTGCTCACGGCTTCAAGCAAAGCCAACATCAGTGATGTTTATATAGATAAGGTAGATTACGTAACTGTACATACCAAAGGGGAGGAAGTTGCGCGTATCATGCAGAAGTATGACCTGGAAGCTATACCCGTTGTTGATGAAATGGGCAGGCTCGTGGGCCGTGTCACTGTCGACGATATCCTTGATTTTGTAAGGGATGAAGCCGAAAGAGATTACCAGCTGGCTGCCGGTATTTCTGAAGATGTTGAGGCCGATGACTCCATCCTGCGCCTTACCCGTGCAAGATTGCCCTGGCTTATTTTAGCACTTTTGGGAGGTTTTGTTTCAGTAACAGTTTTGGGGACGTTTGATGCCGCCATGCAGGAACATGCTGCCCTGTTCTTTTTTGTGCCTCTAATTGCCGCGATGGCAGGAAATGTTGGAGTACAATCCTCTGCTATTGTATTGCAGGGTCTGGCCAATCAAAGTCTAAGTGGTTCCCTTTGGAATCGCCTTGTAAAAGAAATCCTGCTCAGCTTGTTAAATGGAGCTGCATTGGCCCTGTTGCTAATCATTGGCGGAATTTTCCTATTGGGATTTGATTTCAAATTTGGCCTTACCGTTGGGATTTCCCTGATTTCGGTGATCGTGATCGCATCGCTTATTGGTACTTTTGTTCCAATAATCCTGGACAAGTTTGGGATCGATCCGGCTATGGCAACGGGCCCGTTTATTACAACCAGCAATGACATTTTTGGGATCCTTATCTACTTTTCCATAGCGAAGCTCATCCTGGGCTTTTGATCTTCCAAAACCATTTTTGAATTTTGGAATTTGGAATTTGAACATTGTTATTCTTTTCATGGGGGCTGCTGCGCACCGGGCTTTCCGCTGTATTTTTTTACCCTCCAAAAAGGGTAAAAAAGATGCCGCTTCAATCCCTGCCCCAACTTCATTTTTGTAATTTAGTTCATCTTAAAAATGCCATTGTATGATACCTATTGATCCCAGAGAAAAATTGAAAAGCTTCAGCAACCATTGGCATCCGCGTCAAATAGGGGTTGTCAATGACATGCAGGTACTCGTAGCGAAAGTGAAAGATGAATTTGTTTGGCATCAACATGATGAAGAAGATGAATTGTTCCAGGTGCTAAAGGGAACTTTATATCTTCAGTTCGAAGATCACACAGAGACTGTAAGGGAAGGGGAGATCATTATTGTTCCCAAAGGAGTCAAACATTGTCCTATGACTAAAGATGGTGAGGAAGTGCATATTATGCTGTTTGAAAAACTCAGCACCAAACACACCGGGGAGGTGGAAGACAGCCTCACCCAATCTGACTATCCAAAAATCTGATTTTTCATGACCATTCTTCACGCCGACTCCAATCACCCCACTCTTTTACAACAGCTCGAAGCTAAAGGACATATAAACATTGAAGCTTACAATCAAAGTGAGCAGGAGATCCTGGAGAACCAACATCTATATGATGGCATCGTAATAAGGAGCAGGTTTAAAATCGACAGAGATTTCCTTGATGCTGCGCCCAATTTAAAATTCATCGCCCGTGTAGGTGCAGGTTTAGAGAGTATTGATGTAGAGTATGCTAAAAAAAGAGGTGTGAAGCTATTTTCTGCACCCGAAGGAAATAGAAATGCAGTGGGCGAACATGCCCTGGGAATGCTTCTTTCCCTCTTCAACAAACTAAACCAGGCCGACAGGCAGGTTCGGGAAGGCTTGTGGTATCGTGAAGCCAACCGCGGAGTAGAGCTTGAAGGGAAAACTGTTGGGATCATTGGCTATGGAAACATGGGAAAGTCCTTGGCCAAAAAGCTGCAGGGGTTTGATGTAAAGGTGGTTTGTTATGACATTTTAGAGGGAGTGGGAGATGAGCATGCAGAGCAGGTTTCTTTGGAGAAATTCAGGAGAGAATGTGATGTGGTTAGCCTACACACTCCCTGGACTCCGGAAACTAACAGAATGTTCAATAAAGATTTTATTCAGGCTTTCGAAAAATCTTTCTGGCTAATCAACACCGCTCGTGGAAAAAGTGTGGTCACCGAAGACCTTGTTTCGGCCTTACAATCTGGAAAGATCCTTGGTGCAGGACTGGATGTACTGGAGTATGAAAAAGGTTCTTTTGAAGATCTTTTTACTGAAGCTGCCGAAATGCCTCAGGCACTTCAGGAGCTGCTGGTAATGCCCAACGTGCTCCTAAGTCCCCACGTGGCAGGATGGACGGTAGAAAGCCACAAAAAGCTGGCCGATACCATAGCTCATAAGATCATAGCTCATTTTAAGGATCTATAAAGAAAAGGTGCACTACCAGTGCGTCTCCGTTTTTAAACAAAAGGTACTATGAAAAAAAGAGTAACAGGCATAGGCGGGATCTTCTTCAAAACCAAAGATCCAAAAACAACAAAAGATTGGTACAATAAACATCTTGGCCTTAACACAGACCAGTGGGGGAGCACTTTCTGGTGGAAGGATAAAGAAGGAAACGACTGCTCTACCCAGTGGAGCCCAATGAAAGAAGACACAGATTATTATGAGCCTTCAAAAAAGCAGTTTATGATTAATTACCGGGTGGAGAACCTGGAAGAATTGCTTGAGGAACTAAAGAAAGAGGGCGTAGAGATCGTAGGGGAGATGCAGACTTTCGAATATGGGAAGTTCGGCTGGATCATGGATCCCGACGGTAACAAGATCGAACTGTGGGAACCGAATGATAAGGCTTTTTTATAGCAGCTTCCCTGCCACATTCTTATCGTGCTTTATTATCTCGTCATTCAGGTATTCCTTGAAATTCCTTAACAATCCGTCTTCCTCGCTTCTAATGAAGTTCAATAATCCTATGATTGCGAGTGGAAAAATGGCAAACTGGATTAAGAAAATTGGCCATTCGAATTTGATAATTATCTGAAGAAAAACAACCAGCAATGGTAGAACGATCAATAATGTAGCAAGGAAAGTTTTGCTTCTTGTTTTCAGTTCAATTTTCGTTTTTGAATTTTCTATTTCAGTCAATTTCCCATAGAATAAAATTTCACTTTTAGTATTTGGTCGGTTTATATCAAATATTAGGTTGCTGCCGTATGAAAAATTTAAGCTTATTATGAACCTGCGGTCCGTCAACCATTGTAAGTGAAATTTTTCAGGATCTCTATTCAATATTTGTTTTACCTCCGCGGGTTTAATTGTTACTCCAAGATTCTCAGTCCTGGATTCATAAAGGGAGCGAAATTTCATTTTTAATTGGTTGGAGGAATTTCAACGGTCTCGTTTATTTCCAGTTGGCGCAGTAGGGCACTCAAATTTATCGGTTCAGTATTAGTTGGTTTGTCAAATTAATTTTTTTTCTTTCTAACGCTACCGGCTATTGACGATAAACTGTTGTTAGCTGCTGGCTTTTAACTATTTGCCTGTAAAGAAGTCTATTCCCATTGGTGTTAGGATATATTTATAAGTTTTACCAGCTTCTTTTTTTCTGCTAATTAAATTATGCTGTTCGTCTAATTTTTTTGCTCTCCAACCAATCAATTGTCCGCTATAATCTACCTCTTGAGCAATGTCCCTCGCATATAACTCAGTATCTGAATTTTGAAGTTCTTTTAAAATTTTTACTTCAGGTATGGGAAGCATTTTGTTTTTATCGATACGATCAATTTGATCTTTAATATCATCAGATAGTGTTTCGATAATGACCTTTGATTGACATTTATTACACCTATAATTATTAAACTCTAAGAATTTTAAATCCTGAATTTCAAATTGTTTCTCACAATCTGGATTCGAACAGATTATACGTTTAGCGTTAGATAAGAACTCTGTAATTACTTTGGTATAATTAAATGGTCTTTCAATAAAGTATTTACGATATTTTGTGCCTTTTGGCTTACCCCAAATTATATTTTCTTTTTTACATAGACCATAGTTTAGGGAATATATAGAAACCGGTAATCCATCCTTATCACTTAAATCATTATACTTACTTATGAAAAAGTTTAATTCTAACGTCTTAAGAAATTCTTCAAATCTCGGATCGAAATGAAAGTGACTGGAGTAAGGAGTGTTTTGTAAATATATTGAACCTTTTAATTCTTTTGAAGTAATTCTTTTCTTTATGTTCTTAGCTTTTTCTATAAAAATGTTTAGAAGACTTTTTAGCTGAAGAACTGATATTTTTTCATCTAAAGAAATTAGTGAGTGAGTGGTTGTTTCGAAAAATGAAAATATTTTTTCATTGTAATATCTTTGTGAAGCTTCCTCAATGTCGCTTTTATTAATTTTATTATCATAAATTATTCTACTTTGATAACAGTAGGAAAGTATATATCCTAATATTCGAGGAACATTCATAGATGCATTAAAAAGAATTTCAAAGTAATCATCCATTGAGTTCTTAGATGTTTCAAAGAATTCTTCGACTTCTGAATCCGCAAACCTTCTAAATCTCTTTTCTAAAATTCTTTTTGTAAATCCAATTGCATTGGTTTCCATTTTATCTCTATCGAATTCTGAATAAAGATTATAAAAATCTAAATTGATCGTATCTATCTTTCCAGGATCTATTTTCCCAAAATAAATTCGATTAGGATAAGCAGCAACTTTAAACTTGATAAACTCATCGGACCAGTTATTTAGTGGAGCTAGTATTACATCAACAAATGTCTTGATTGAGTCATCGTCAATTTCAGAAAAATCATCTAGGAGTATGTATAAATGTCTTATTTTGAGTAGAGATAAAGTCTCTTTTATCCCCACAATTATTTCTTTGATTTGAAATACTTTCAGAAAAACATTTGAAAAAACATCTTCATTTTCAAAAGATGTTTTTTGGCCTTTTTTCCATCCAATACCCGAATTTGTTCCGGCTTTTCCCGAAACTCCATCTGGATTCGCCTTTACCTCAAAATCAACGCCTTTTAAATCGATATTTCTTTCTTTGGTATTTTCTTCCGAACTTTTTTGAGAAACACTAATTTTCTGTAAAATCGGAATTTCAATATTTTCTAAATATTTATTATCCTCAACATTGTTCTTAAGCTCCTCTAGTTTTTCTTTTACAGCCTCAACTTGAGTAACACCGATGATTTCTAATAACTTGTCAATATTAGAATCAAACTTTTTGGTTACCTGTTCAATAATCGCACTTAGGACATTTTGTATAAAAGCTCTTTCAATTAAGTATTTATCTAATAAGTCAGATGGTATTAAATCATCTAAACCATTAACTCTTGATAATTTTGTCTGTGAAGATTCATAGATTGTTTTAACATCTAAATAGCATGGTAAATAGCCTTTCATTTCTCTTAATTCTTGCTCGATTCTGAGAAAAATTGTCGATTTGCCTGTACCTTTTCTTCCTATTAAAAATGTCGTGTTTTCTTTTAAGGATTTTTGTAATATGTAATCATTAGGTAGTAAATCTGTATATAGTTCCTTAAGTAAATTTCTTCCACGTTGATCAATTAAATCAGCTCTTCTATATTTTTTTAGTGATTCTACTGCTTCAAAGAATCCTGTTTTTTGAGTTTGTGTGTATGTCATAAATTTCTTCTAAAGGCTTGCATAATAGTAGTCTATGCTATCCCAAGTTGCGGGAGTAGGGATCCGGACTTGTCAGCTTAGTTTTCTAATTTCTTGGTTTCCTAAAATTAAACTTCTTCAATAATACCCGTAATTTGGGATGAACCGTAGTTGTGCAAAGTATTATTCATCCATTCTTTCTTTGAAATACTGATCTACCATAGCTTTACCTTTTGGTGTCAAATAGTACTTATCAGTTTTATTTGTCAAATTATGGACTTTTGTTATTAAATCTTCTTCAAAATACATTACTAAACCTAATTCATCTACTTGGTCTTTTGGATACTCTGTTTGCTTTAATAATTCTGTAATATCCTTTATGAATCTATCTATGAAACTTTTATCATAATTATGATACTCTTGATATATTCTTTTTTTCTCTTTCTCTATTTCTTCTTTTTTTTCTAGAAGGATATCGTATTTCTCTGTATTTGATTTCAAATGTTCGTTAGTATCAGATAACTGGGTTTTTAATTCAGAATTTTCCGTTTCTAAGCTATCTATAAAATCATCTTTTTTAATCAACTCGTTACTGAGGTTGGTTATCTTTCGATTTAAATCGGACTTTTCTTTATAGTCTGCTCTTAAATTTTCTAGTTTTACTTCTTCTTCAGCTAGTGCTTGCTGTCCCTTAATATCGATCAGTCTTTGTTGTAAGAAACTATCTTTTCTACCTTTCAATGCAAAATGGCCAATTTTATCAAATAGCCACATAACATAAGGAAGTACTGCAACATATACGACGGCAATAATTAATGGGAGGATTAAATAAGTACTAACACTATTATAATCATTTTCGACAATATCAATTCTTTTTTCTATGATTTTACTCGAAAATAGTATAACTAAAATTGCTTTCCAGTTTAAAGCTAAAAACGAAATAATAAAGGACCCAATAAATGGATTTTTAATTCTTTCTTCGGAGGACCTCAAAATTGAGGAGATTAAATTTTTCATATAATATTTGCCCAACTTCTTATACCCCAAATAAACCTGTTGTTTTCCCTTTTTTATTTACCGGATAAACAATTCTACCTGAGGCTCAGTAAATCTATTAAAATTTTGTTAAGGAACTTGAGGGAAAACCGTAAAGAAGCCGGATTTCAGCCAGAAGAGCTAAAAATTCAGATTACACTTTTCACTGAGAAACCTGCACGAAATCCTTTTCTTTTAAAAATATCCTAAAGAGCAGCTAACTTTTTCCCTGCGGGAATAAGGCCTTACCTTTGCAGCTTCAAAAAAGGCATTTTGAAGGATTATTTTTACTTTCTAAAGGGAAATTTCAGGACCGTAAGCTTTGGTTGGCTGCTCACGCTTCTATCGGGCTTTGGACAAACTTTCCTTATTTCCCTCTACGTACCCGAGATCATCAGGTCTTTCAGTATTTCTGAAGGTGCTTTTGGAGCGATCTATGCCGGCTGTACGATTGCAGCTTCTTTCATCATGCTTTCCGTTGGTCATACGGTAGATCATAAGCCGGTTAAAAAAGTCACTGCTTTTACAGTTGCTGGCCTGGCACTTTCCAGTATCCTGCTTGGAGTTTCTGAAAGTATAATTCTGCTTATAGTTGCAGTTACCGGCCTCCGACTTGCAGGCCAGGGGTTGCTCACGCACATTAGCATGACCATCATGTCAAAGCAATACGTGAATGACCGCGGAAAAGCCCTGAGCTTTTCCTCTCTCGGTTTTTCGGTAGGGGAAGCTATTTTTCCGCTTATCATCGCTTTCCTCATAAGCTGGTTCGATTGGCGGGTTGCCGCAATTGCCAGTGGGGTTGCTCTTTTGATCTACCTCATCCGACTTAAATTCACCCGACTTGAATATTTTGATGAAAAGCTGTCGACAAAGGGAAGTCCGTCTCCCTGGTCTTTATTAAAGGATTATAAATCTGTGGTTTTTGACAGGAAGTTCGGAGTGATGATGCCCGCCAGTTTCATCCTTAGCTTTGGTGCAACTGCGATCTTCTTTTATCAGTATGTATTTGTGGAGAACAAAGGCTGGTCTGTACAATTATACGCCACCTTCTTTACTGTTTATGCAGTAACCCGTTTCCTTTTTTCCCTTTTTGGAGGGATGTGGGTAGATAAATTCACAGCCAGGAAACTCTTCCAGTATTATTTGATCCCAATCAACTTAGGGCTGTTGCCTTTTGCTTTCATGGAAAGCATCGTAGGAGCATTGATCTTTCTCGTCACCGCCGGAATAAGTATGGGAGTGGCAGGAACGGTCAAAACAGCTTTAATAGCCGAACTCTACGGAACAGAAAAAATGGGAGTGATAAGAAGTGTCTTCACCATGTTCTCCGTCATTAGTACCGCACTGGGACCCCTCGTAGTCGGCTTATTAATGGACGCCGGAGTAGGCTTTGAATACCTCATGGCCGGAATTTTTGTCCTCATGGCCCTGATCATCATCAACTCTCAACGGATCAAATCCTATCAGGATCAGGAAATACCTGCATAATGCCTTATTCTCGATACAAATCTGTTCCTGCTATCGCAGTTCCAGATTCACCCAAATTGACACAAAGATTCATTTTTTGTGAAGACATTCGGCTGATTTGAAATAATCGATCATTAAAGAAAATTCTGTTCTTTTTCCATTGATGAAAAAGAACCAAAAAATCGGCTTACGAAAATGTTGCTAAAATTTTCATTCGGAGCCTAAATTTTAGGAACTCGCCACCATCCTTTTGAAAAATTTCATAATCTCGATGGCTCAAAAGCCTAAAATTTTACGGCTCACTCATTTCAATTTTCACGCAAAATTTTCGATAGGCCGTTTGATGATATCCTCTGAATCGACAGCGGAATCTTGTTAATTGGCAATTGTTTATTGCTAATTGATCAGGCAAGCGTGTCTTCAATCTTCTGAACTCTCCCCACTTCTCCCGTTTCCAACCGTACTTTTATTCCGTGGGGATGCATGGGAGATTTAGTAAGTATGTCGGCCACGTAACCATAGGTCAGCCTGCCCGATCGTTGATCTTGCTTTTGCACTATTGCCACCCTGCTTCCGGGGGTAAGATCTTTTCTTGTGGGTTTCATTTTACCCGCGGCTTAGTTCGATCATAGCAGATTTTATTGGTTCTTCGCCTTCAATAGCTTCAAAGGTCATATTTTGAACCAGGGGATCTGCCAGGGACATAATTAAAAGAAAAGCCACATCGTCTCTTGGGATCTCTCCTGCGCCTTCGAGCTTGTGTGCCAGTTCTACTTTTCCGGTGCCCATGTCATCAGAAAGTCTTCCCGGGCGTATAATCGTGTAGTTTAGTCCGCTTTCCTCAAGATGTTTATCTGCTGCTGCTTTTGCTTTAAGGTAGTGCTCCAGCTTTGGATGGCTGGAAGGTTCATCTGCTCCCATTGCGCTTAACATGATGAACTTTTTGACTTTAGCCTTTTTGGCTGCATCGATAATTTTAATAGCCCCTTTTTCATCTACTTCCGTAGTTTTTTCCTCTCCGGTATCTCCTCCCGAACCTGCAGCAAAAATCACTTTTTTGACACCTTTCATCGCTCCGGAGAAGTCCTCCTGCTCCAAGTCGGCAAGTACCCACTTGACTTCCATGTCCTCAAAAATGGTCTTTTGCTCTTCCTTTCTAATCATGGCCATCGGCTCAAAACTCTGACTGTTGTTGAGGATCTCAATAATCCTTTTTCCTGTACTTCCGGTTGCTCCTACTATTAATATCTTTTCCATGTTTTCTATTTTTTTCCTAAAACAGCAAGTTAAGCATCAAAAAATCTAAATCCAACTTCATGTTTTTAATATGAAGAGCAGGTTTACTTTGGAAGTTCTCCGTTTTTCCGCATTTCTGTGACCTTGCGCTCCAGTTCCTGCTGAAATTCTTCCATTACCGGGCGTACAGTGCTTTCCGGAAGGTCGGCTATTCGAATGTACATAAGTCCGTCAACTGCGTCATTGAACATAGGATCCACGTTGAAGGCTACTACTTTGGCATTTTGCTTAATATACTTTTTTATAAGCACAGGAAGGCGCATGCTTCCCGGTTCTACCTCGTCAATGATCTTGTCAAATTTATTGAGATCGGCTTTGGTCTCATCGAAAATTAGATCCTTATCCTGGTCCTTAAGTTTTACTTTGAATTCTTTTTTAGGCCTTATGTATTGAGCTACATATGGGTCATAATAATTTGACCTCATGAACTCTATCATTAAAGACTTTGAAAAGTTGGAGAACTTGTTGCTAATACTTACCCCTCCTATAAGGTATTTGTGCTTCGGAAATCTCAAGGTGCAGTGTACTATCCCTTTCCAAAGTAAAAACAGTGGCATGGGACGCTGCTGATATTCCTTAATAATGAAGGCCCGGCCCATTTCGATAGATTCGCTCATCATTTTATGCAGCTCTGGCTCAAACCTGAAGAGATCCTGCAGGTAAAATCCATTGATCCCATACTTCTCAAAGATCTCGGCGCCCATACCCATTCGATATGCTCCTGCAATTTTGTTGGTCTCATTATCCCACAGGAACATGTGATAATAATAATCATCAAATTTATCGAGGTCGGTAGACATATTGGTCCCTTCGCCTATTGCCCTGAAGGTGATTTCCCGAAGCCTTCCAATTTCCTTGAGCACATTGGGAATGATCTCTTTTTTGGCAAGAAAAACTTCATAGTTTTTACTTTCCAGTAGTCTTTTGTCCAGTTTGCGGCAGAGTTCCACCTCTGCCATCATAAGATCGGAATGTGTTTCTTCCACGATCTTTTTCGGAGGTTTCGGGATCTTAAAGTTCTTGGGAATACCTTTCAAAAATGGCTTTTTTTCAAAGGCATTGGCAAGCATATAAGTCTTTCGGCGTAAGAAAGCCGTTAATGATTCTACGGTGGTGATCTCCTCCAGGTCCTTGGGTTGGATAGGGTTTCCAATCCGCACTTTGATCTTGCGTCTCTTTTGTGAAAGCATCTCACTGGGCAGCTTGGCAGTTCTAAGGACATCACTTACCGAAGCCAGTTTATAGAAAAAGGTGCTGTTCTTGGCATGAAAATAAACCGGGATCACGGGTACTTTGGCCTTCTGAATAAGTTTCATCGCCGCAGGATCCCACGGCCGGTCCACGATCCTTCGTTCATCGCGATAGGTGGAAACTTCTCCCGCCGGGAAAATTCCCAGAGGTTTCCCCTCCTGTAAATGGGTTATGGCTTCTTTTATACCTCTTGTGCTGGATTGTGCTTCCTTGTGATCTTCAAAAGGATTGACAGGCATAATAAACGGCTGAATAGGCTCAATACGCTGTAGCAAAAAATTGGCGATCACCTTAAAATCCTCCCGCTGTGACAGTAAAAGCTTAAGCAAGATCATCCCGTCAATCCCTCCCAGGGGATGATTTGAAATGGTAATAAAAGGTCTTGACTTTGGGATTCGCTTCAGGTCATCTTCAGGAATCTCAAAATCTATTTCAAAACCTTTCAGAATAGAATCGATAAATTGAGGGGCAGTCATATGCTTCCGCTTATCATATTCCTTATTGATCACCGAAAGTTGGGTGGTTTTTAAGACTATCCACCCTATAGAAGTTCCTATAAATCCGAATTTGTCCAAATTCATGACTTTGGCAACTTCTTTTGCACTTACAATTCCCATTCAGTATGTTTTTTAAATCTTAAGGTATGGCTACTAATTGCACGGTTTCCCGGGTAGTCTGTTTAAGCAGGATCTTCTTGTCTTTTTCCAGTGCCTCTACGGCTTTTTCATCAAAATGCCTTATGGTGTAAAGGGAAACCCCGGTGTTGTAACTCACTCTAAAGGTCGCCTTTAAATGATTGATCAACTTTTCCAGGTTATTAAATTTATTATCAATACAAACAGAAAAGCTAATGGCCGAATTCTGAATAAGGTCCACTTTTATCTGGTATTTATGAAATAAACTGAAGATCTCGCTTATATTTTTTTCCAGGATAAAGGAAAAGTCCAAGGAAGATAAAGAGATCAAAACCTGGTCTTTTTTGACAATAAAGCAAGGGATCTTCGGAAGTATAGGCTGCCCCTTTCTTACTGCCGTTCCCGGGTTCCCCGGATTCAAAAATGATTTCACAAACAACGGAATTTCCTTTCGCTGCAACGGCTGAAGCGTCTTTGGATGGATCACCGAAGCCCCGTAAAATGCAAGTTCTATGGCTTCTTCATACGAGATTTGCTCCAGCAGGTGCGGATTTTCAAATGCTCTTGGATCTGCATTCAACACTCCGGGGACATCTTTCCAGATGGTTACGCTGTCGGCATTCAGGCAATAGGCGAAAATTCCGGCGGTGTAATCACTTCCTTCCCGTCCCAAAGTAGTGGAAAAGTTATTAGGATCTCCACCAATAAAACCCTGTGTTATCGTGAGGCTCTTAGGATTAACTTTTAATTTTATTTGTGCCTGTGTTTCGTCCCATTGCACTTGTGCATCACGGTAAGTACTATCAGTTCGAATGCAGTTTCTCGCGTCAAGCAGGTCATTTTTAATTCCGCGGGAAGAAAAATATGTGCTAACAATATTGGTTGAAAGTAACTCCCCGTAGATCACAACCTGATCGTAAACGAAGTCATAATTGGTCGAGCGGTTATGATTAAGGAAATTCTCCAGTTCCTGAAATATATCCCGCACTTGAGCAAAAGCAATATGATCTTTATTTTCGAAAAGTCCCAGCAGGATCTCTCTGTGATATTCCTTTACCGGCTGTAGAGCATCATTAAATTGCCCTTTTTGAAGATAATCTTTTACAACCTCCTCCAGGGCATTGGTGGTCTTCCCCATAGCCGAGATGACTATAAGCTTTTCATTAATTCCTTCTCCCTCGAGTACCTTGAGAACGTTCTTTACTCCGCCGGCATCTCTTACAGATGCGCCTCCAAATTTGAATACCTTCATCTGGCAGTTTCTACGTAGTTGGTGATTCCGTTCTCATCCATCTGCACTGTGTACCAACCCTCAAGAATATTAGCTCCGCTGCGTTTGTAAAAGTCAATGGCATGCGTGTTCCAGTCCAGCACCACCCATTCCACACGTTTTAATCCCTGTTCCTTGGCATATTCAATCACCTTTCGATATAATTGGTTTCCAAGCCCGGTACCACGTTTTTCCTCTCTTACAATAAGATCCTCCAGATGCAGCGTTCGGCCTTTCCAGGTGGAAAAACGATAGTATACAAGGGCCATACCTTCGATCCTGCCATCAACTTCAGCCACAAAAACATGAAAAAGCGGATGCTCTCCAAAACCTTCCTTTTCCAAAGTCTCGACAGTGGTGATTACTGCATCGGGTTCTTTCTCAAAGGCGGCCAGTTCTTTAATAAGTTCCAGCACTGCCGGCATGTCTTCCTTTCTTGCATCTCGAATTATGGTATCCATAGCTTTTGTTTACTGACAAAAATAGAGATTTGATTTTAAGATTAAATTACGAAAACGTTATAGTCGCTTAAAATATTTTGGTTTAGTTTTGTCCGGTAAAGCATATTTACTACTTCCATGATCAAGAAAAATCAAACATTAGGCGAGTTTATTATTGAAAACCAGGCAGAATTCGCTTACTCCTCCGGAGAACTTTCCAGATTAATCAATTCCATAAGACTTGCCGCCAAAGTGGTAAATCACGAGGTGAACAAAGCCGGACTGGTAGATATTACAGGAGCAGCAGGAGAAACTAATGTTCAGGGCGAAGATCAACAAAAACTGGATGTATATGCTAACGAGAAGTTTATCCAAACCCTCACAAACCGTGAGATTGTGTGCGGGATCGCTTCCGAAGAAAATGACGATTTCATAACCATTGCCGGTTCAAATAATGACCACAAAAACAAATATGTAGTTCTAATGGACCCGCTGGATGGTAGTTCTAACATCGATGTAAATGTTTCTGTAGGTACCATCTTCTCCATATATAGAAGAGTTAGTCCTGTGGGAACGCCTGTTCAACTGGAAGATTTTCTACAGCCCGGGAACAAACAGGTCGCTGCAGGCTACGTGGTTTATGGGACTTCAACTATGCTTGTGTATACCACCGGGCACGGAGTGAATGGATTTACGCTTAACCCGGCATTGGGATCATGGTATCTGTCTCATCCCAATATGAAGTTCCCCGAAAAAGGATGTATTTACTCTGTTAATGAAGGGAATTACGTACATTTTCCAAAGGGAGTGAAAAATTATATAAAATATTGCCAGGAAGAAAAGGAAGACAGGCCTTATACCTCAAGGTATATAGGATCTCTGGTTTCCGACTTTCACCGGAATATGATCAAAGGTGGTATTTATTTCTATCCAACCACCTCCAGTGCCCCGAATGGAAAGTTGAGGTTGCTTTATGAATGTAACCCTATGGCCTTTATTGCCGAACAGGCCGGTGGGAAAGCGAGTAACGGCTTCGACAGAATTCTTGATATTGATCCTACCGAGTTGCACCAACGGGTGCCCTTCTTCTGCGGTAATAAGGAAATGGTGGAGAAAGCCGAAGAATTCATGGCGAAAGACCCCGAATAACTTCAGCTTCTAAAAAGGCATTTTAAGAACCTATTTATTCTTGTATAACAGGTAGCGGTAGTCATCAAAGCTCATCCCGCTAAAGATTTCCATGGAACGTTTAATGATCCCTTCAGAAACCTGGGGCGAGAAGCCCATACCTATTGCGTATTTGCGCAGCAATTCTACCTCTTCCTCATCTATGTCATGGTCTGAATAAATGATCCTGAAAAGATCATAAAGTCTCTCAAGCCGTCCTTCCATTGAATTATTAGGGTGAATTGGAAATGCATTTGGATTTTTAAGCACCTTAGTATACTCGTCTTCCTGAATATCGAGCTTCATCGCGAATCTCTTTAACTGGGCTTCTTCCCGGTCATTAATAGGTCCGTCTGCAGCGGCAAGATTTACAATTGAAGCAAAATGCCCTAAATTTCTAAGGTGTTCCCCGGTTCCAAATAGGTCTGAAAATGACATAGTCTAGTATTTTTTACTCAAATATAATAAAATAAGGAGTATTTAATGATTGTGCTTTGGGGGTTTCCCCCACTTTAAAAGCGGGGGCCGCGCTTTCCGCTCATAGTCCCTCGCCTTTACAGGCTTCGGGAGCTATCCGCTGCAATCGCTAACCCAAAAAAATCCCATTTTCAGGTTTAATATTTTCCTAATACCACAGCTGTCCTGCTCAAAAAATCCTAACTTGAATTTATGCCGCTCAAAAAACAGATAAAACCCCTGCTTTGTTTTGATGACAAAGGTATCTACTGCGAACCTGCGGGTGTTTATTTGGATCCCTGGAAACCTGTTGATAAAGCTATTATTACCCATGGCCATGCCGATCATTCCCGCTGGGGCCACAAGCAATATATCACGCATAATACCAATGTTCCCATTATAAAACATCGATTGGGGGAGATCGAAGTTTCCGGAAAAGAATACGGAGAAACATTCCTTATCAACAACGTAAAATTTTCCCTTTTTCCGGCAGGTCATATTATAGGTTCTTCACAAGTACGGGTAGAGCATAAAGGAGAAGTCTGGGTTTTTAGTGGAGATTATAAGACCGAAGATGACGGTATTTCTACTCCTTTTGAACCCGTTAAATGTCACGCCTTCATTACCGAATGCACCTTTGGATTGCCCGCTTTTAAATGGCTGCCGCAGGAGCAGGTGATGAATGATATCAACAGCTGGTGGCAGCAAAATCGATCTGAGGGAAAAACATCAGTTTTGTTCGGTTATTCCCTCGGAAAAGCTCAGCGATTGCTGAAGTTTTTGGATCCTTCTATCGGAAAGATCTTTACCCATGGCGCCATTGAAAATATGACGGAAGTGCTCAGGCCGTTAGCCGATTTTCCCGAAACTACCCGCATCACCCGCGAAACAAAGAAGGAAGAAATTAAAGGAGGAATGGTACTGGCACCGCCCAGCGCCCACGGCAGTACCTGGATAAGGAAAATGGTGCCCTACGAAACCGGAATGGCCAGTGGCTGGATGGCCTTTAGAGGCGCCCGCCGCCGCAGGGCCGTTGACCGCGGATTTGTATTGTCAGATCATTGTGATTGGCAGGGACTGTTGTCATCGATCAAAGCCACAGGTTGTGAAAGAGTAATCTGCACCCACGGTTATTCGGAGATCTTCTCCCGCTTCCTAAATGAACAGGGCTACGACGCCCGCACCGCCGATACTCAATACGAAGGAGAACTGGCGGAGATGAATTCTAAAAAGGAAGAAAATGAAGAAGATTAAAAAAGTGGTCAGTGGTCGGTGGTCAGTAGCTCCCTCGCTGAATAGCGGAGTTGCCGGGCAAAAATAACCTTGCAGTAAAGTAGAAGTCAGATTTTTGAAGTACGAATTTTGATTTTCTGCTTTGTCAGCCCCAGCGGGGCGAAATATTGGTAGCCCGGGGTGAAACCCCGGGTTGTAGATATTCCGAATCATGCCGTCCGTAGGAGCGACCCCGGGGTAGTAATATGATAGTGGTCAAAAAAGAGATAAAAGAAAGACAAAAGCAGCAAATGAAATAATCAGCAATTAATAAAAAATAATCAGTATTTAATAGAAAATATTCAATCCCAATTAACCAATCACTAATCCCTAATTAACTAATTAACCAACGTGGAGGAATTCGCAGCACTTATAAGAGAACTTGACAGCACCAACAAAACCACGGTGAAGGTGGCGGCATTGACACGTTATTTTCAGCGGGTGCCGAATAAGGATAAGGTGTGGGCAATTGCTATCCTCTCGCACCGCCGTCCGCCAAGACCGGTGAATACAACCTTGCTGCGTCAATTTGCAGCCGAACTCGCTAATATTCCGCTGTGGTTATTTGAAGAATCCTATCATATTGTAGGAGATTTGGCTGAAACTATTGCATTGGTCATTCCGCCGGCAGAGGAATCCAGTGAAAAAAGCCTTACCCAATACCTTGAGGAGATCATCGACCTTAAATCTGCCACCGAAGCCGATAAAAAGGAATACCTGCACGAGAACTGGGCAGCATTGAATTATTACGAACGCTTTGTTTTTACAAAGCTAATTACCGGAAGTTTCAGAATTGGGGTGAGTCAGAAGTTGATGACCCGCGCCCTTTCAAAAGCCGCCGATATAGATGAAGATGTACTTGCCTATAAATTAATGGGTAATTGGAATCCGCAAAAAATCTCTTTCCAAAAGCTCATTTTAGAAGAGAATGAAGAAGATTTTCTTTCAAAACCATATCCGTTTTACCTGGCGTATGCTATTGAAGGAGAACCTCAGGATCTGGGTGATCCCGCCGACTGGTCTGCCGAGCATAAATGGGACGGAATAAGATCTCAGGTGGTGATTCGGAACCGGGAGATCTATGTGTGGAGCCGGGGAGAGGAGCTCGTTACCGATAAATATCCTGAATTTTCCTCCTTTTTGGAGATCATCCCCGACGGAACGGTAATAGACGGTGAGATCCTTCCTTTTCCGGAAGGAGATATTGGAACATTCAACGACCTGCAAACCCGCATCGGCCGAAAAACCGTTTCAAAGGCGCTGCTGGAAAAGACTCCGGTAATATTAAAAGCTTACGACCTGTTGGAGTGGCAGGGAGAAGACATTCGTACAATGCCTTTTTTGGAAAGAAGAAAGATCCTGGAGAAGCTGCATTCCACGGCAGCAACAGAAGAAACTCCTTTTCATCTCTCCAAAACTATTTCCTTCAACAAATGGGAGGAAGCTACTGAAGAACGGGAAAGGGCGCGGGAGGTCAAAAGCGAAGGCCTGATGCTCAAGCGGTGGGATTCGCCGTACCTCGTAGGAAGGAAAAAAGGCGATTGGTGGAAATGGAAGGTAGAGCCATTGACCGTTGACGCTGTCCTCACCTACGCTATGCGTGGCCACGGCCGCCGCTCCAATCTTTTTACCGATTACACCTTTGCGCTCTGGCAGAATAACGAGCTGGTCACCTTCGCCAAAGCCTATTCAGGCCTTACAGATGCAGAATTCCGCCAGGTGGATGCCTGGATCAAGAAGAACACGGTCGAACGTTTTGGTCCTGTCCGCTCGGTCACACCTCAGCTGGTTTTCGAAATAGCCTTCGAAGGCATAGCCGAATCCAAAAGACATAAAAGCGGAGTCGCCACAAGATTTCCTAGAATTTTAAGGTGGAGGCAAGACAAAAAAATTGAAGAAGCAAATACAATAGAGGAATTAAAGCAGTTGATCCCGAAATAAACCACCCCGTCTCCGCTACCGCGGATCCACCCCTCCTTAAAAAAAGGAGGGGAGCTTTTCGGAACAGCTTTGCTGTTCCCGTAAACAAATGTGGGTTTAAAAAATTTATAAAAGTGAAGTAAAATTATCAATAGTAGTACAAATAGCTCCTTCCCTTGCTAAGGGAAGGTGGATCCGCCGCAAGGCGGAGACGGAAGGGTCTGACGGCTGCTTCTAAATTATTACACAGCCAAAATGAAAAAGAAAATCCACAACCGTAAACCCCTCGAACCATACCGCAAGAAGCTCCGCCACCACGGCACAACTGCCGAGGCCTACCTGTGGATGCATCTGCAAAAAAAGAAGCTGGAGGGAAGGAAATTCAGGAGGCAGCATAGTATTCTAAATTTCATTGTAGATTTCTATTGTGCAGAAGAAAGGCTGGTGATCGAACTCGATGGGCAGTATCATATGAATCCTACTAACCAAGAAAAAGACAGTGTGAGAACAAAGAGGCTGGAGGAATTAAATATGAGAGTGCTAAGATTTGAGAATAAGACAGTATTTGATAATTTGGAGTGGGTGTTGGAGGAGATAAAGAAAAATTTCAGGAACGGACCACCCCGTCTCCGCTCCCGCGGATCCACCCCTCCTTGAAATAAGGAGGGGAGCTTTAGGGAACAGCTTTGCTGTTCTATGGACAGATGTGGGTTTATCGAAAAAGTGAAAAAGAAACTAAAAATATAAATAGTACCACAAACAGCTCCTTCCCTTGCTAAGGGAAGGTGGCATTCCGAAGGAATGACGGAAGAGTTCCATGGGAACACGAATTTAAATTTTTAACTAAAGAAATATTCATAGGAGTACCAAACAAAAGCTCCTTCCCTTGCCAAGGGAAGGTGGCTCCGCCGAAGGCGGAGACGGAAGGGTCCAACCGGAGACGAAAAAATGAACAAACCCCAACTCATAAAACTCGCCAACGACTGGTTCAAATCCCGGTCCTGGAAGTCCTTTGCTTTTCAAAAAGAGTCCTGGAAGGCTTTTTTGGATGGTAAGCACGGACTACTCAATGCCCCCACCGGGAGCGGGAAAACCTACGCTCTCTGGATCCCGATCGTGCTGGATTACATTAGACAAAATCCGGATTATAAAACTAAACACAAACCCGGACTCAAAGCTATCTGGATCACGCCGCTGCGGGCGCTCTCGGTGGAGATCGAGCAGGCGGCGAACCGGTTTGCTCAGGATATTGGCAGCGGACTTACGGTAGGTATCCGCACCGGCGATACTTCCCAAAAATTACGTGCTGCCCAGAAGAAACAAATGCCCGACCTCCTTATCACCACACCCGAAAGTCTGCAACTGCTACTTGCTTCCAAGAGTTATGCAAAGACTTTTAAGGATCTCAATGCTATTGTTATTGATGAGTGGCATGAGCTTTTAGGAACCAAGCGCGGAGTCCAGATCGAACTCGCAATTTCCAGGCTCAAAACTGTGGCTCCAAAAATGAAGATCTGGGGGATCTCTGCTACCATAGGAAACCTTCAGGAGGCACGTGAGGTTTTGCTGGGCCCGAAATCTGAAGCTTTTGAAAATTCAGTACTTATTCGGGCAGATATTAAGAAGAAGATCACTGTAAAATCTATTATTCCGGAGAAGATGGAAACTTTCCCCTGGCGGGGGCATCTGGGATTACACCTGATCGATGAGGTGGTGCCAATCATCCGGAAGTCCAGAACAACACTGCTCTTTACAAATACAAGGTCACAATGTGAGATCTGGTTTCAGCGGATACTTCAGAAGTATCCAGAATTTGCGGGAGAATTGGCTATGCATCACGGGAGTATCAACAAAGAGACACGACTATGGGTGGAGCAGGCGATACGGGATGAGCAATTAAAAGCGGTGGTAGCAACTTCCAGCCTCGACCTCGGAGTGGATTTCGCCCCGGTGGAGACCATTATTCAGATCGGCGGACCAAAAGGTGTTGCCCGATTTCTCCAGCGGGCGGGAAGAAGCGGCCACCAGCCGGGGAAGGAAAGCGTCATCTACTTTTTACCCACTCATGCCATGGAACTTATAGAAGCTTCAGCCTTACAAAAGGCAGTGAAGCATACGGTGGTGGAGGATCGTATTCCATACCTGAATTCGTTCGATGTTCTGGTTCAGTATTTAACAACTCTTGCAGTTTCAGACGGATTCTTTCCGAAGGAGATCTGGCCCGAGGTCAAATCCACCTTCTGCTATCAGGCACTTTCCGAAGAGCAGTGGGAGTGGCTGCTGAATTTCATCACTCAGGGAAGTCAGACGCTGCAGGCTTATGACGAATACAAAAAAGTAGAGATTGAGGAGGATGGGCTATTTAAAGTGAATAACAGAGCAATCGCCATGCGGCACCGGTTGCAGATTGGCACAATAGTAAGTGACGCGGTGCTGGCGGTGAAATATTTGGGCGGAGGATATATTGGTACCATCGAGGAATGGTTTATCTCAAAGCTGAATCCCGGGGATGTTTTCACCTTCGCCGGAAAGAACCTGGAGCTTTACCAGATCAAGAACATGCAGGTGATCGTGAAAAAATCGAAGGTAAAAAATTCCCGCTTCCCCAGCTGGGCGGGGGGACGCATGAGCTTTTCGGCACAAATGAGTGAGCTGCTGCGGGAGGAGATGTTTGTAGCTTCAGAAATTGAAGAAGCCGAATCGCCGCAGAATGTCACCCCAAGTACCTCGGCTGCGCTCGGTATAGGCTCCGCCGAGAAGTCAATTGAACTTCAGGCCATGACCA
This sequence comes from Salinimicrobium sediminilitoris, assembly GCF_020866905.1. Classification (GTDB taxonomy): domain Bacteria; phylum Bacteroidota; class Bacteroidia; order Flavobacteriales; family Flavobacteriaceae; genus Salinimicrobium; species Salinimicrobium sediminilitoris. Next base: position 516,201 of record NZ_JAIVCC010000005.1, read on the forward strand.
ACATCTTCAAAAGACAAAAAAAGGAATCCATTATCCCAAAAAAAGATGAATTCCTCATTGAAACGTTCAAAACCCGCGAAGGATATCACGCTATTTTTTATCCTTTTGAAGGAAGATTTGTTCATGAAGCCATGGCCAGTCTGCTCGCCTACAGGATTAGTCTGCTGTCGCCCATCACTTTTTCACTGGCCTTTAATGACTACGGATTTGAACTGCTTTCCGATCAGGAGATCGATATGCAACAGGTCTTCGATAATGATCTTTTTTCTCCGGAACATCTCATGGATGATTTGCAAACCAGCCTGAATGCCACTGAGATGGCAAGAAGAAAATTCCGTGATATTGCCGTGATCGCCGGAATGGTCTTCACCGGCTTTCCGAACAAGATGATCAAAACCAAGCATCTTCAGTCCAATTCACAGCTGCTTTTCAGTGTTTTCAGAGACTATGAACCGGACAATTTATTGTTTCAGCAGGCGTTTAGAGAAACGTTCGAACATCAGTTGGAGGAAGGTCGTTTGAGATTGGCCATGGAGCGAATTTCGGAACAAAAATTGGTATGGAAACAATGCCAGAAACCCACGCCTTTCGCCTTTCCGATCATCACCGACAGGATGCGCGAGAAATTATCTTCAGAAAAACTGGAGGACAGAATTAAAAAGATGATGGCACAATGGGAAGACCTGTAGCTTCAAAAATGACAAAAACGCTTACTCTTAATAATCAGACTTTTATTTTACACCCTTCCGGCGCCATGTTCTGGGAGGAGGAAGATCTGCTGGTGATAAGTGACGTTCACCTGGGGAAGGTCTCCCATTTCCGGAAGTTTGGAAGTGCCGTGCCCCAACAGGCGGTGAAAGGTAACTTCCAAAAAATGGATGCTGTAATCACATTTTTCACACCTCAGAAAATTGTTTTCCTGGGAGATCTTTTTCACAGTTCCCTGAATAAGGAATGGCTGATCTTTGCAACCTGGCTGGAGAAAATTTCTGCGGAAGTCACTTTAGTAGAAGGAAATCACGACATCATTTCTCCGCTAAAATATGAAGCTTTGGGAGTAAAACTCACTCCGGAGATCGTGCTCCACAATTTCCTCTTCACCCACCACCCCGAAGAAAGAGCCGGATTCTTCAACTTTTCGGGACATATACATCCGGGAGTGAAAATCCACGGTTTGGGCCGACAACAACTCAAACTTTCCTGTTTCTTCAAATCAAGAGATCAATTGATCCTGCCTGCTTTCGGTGAATTCACCGGCAAGCATATCCTCATTCCGCAGGGAGATGATGAGGTGTATGTGGTGACAAATGAGGAGGTTATTTGTTTGAATGAATAAGGTATAATTGCAAAATAAGCCTGGAAATTAGTACTAAGACTCTTTGGAGAACCTAAAATTGGGCTAAAGCCCTTTCATAATGCCAATTTTTAACCACTGGCTGAAGCCAGTGGCAATTCATGGGTTCCAACAAATAATTCATTTTCAAATTCATCAATTGTCTCCGCTGAATTGCCTCCGCCTTCAGGCGGAGGATTAGGATATAGTATAAAGAAGGGCTTTAGCCCAAATTATCTCCATTGTAATGATGGAATATTTTAAAAGGAAACAATAAAGATGTTTCATGAATTGCCTCCGCCTTTAGGCGAGGATCAGAGAAGAGGTAAGCAAAACGGCTTTAGCCCAAATGTTCATCCTGGAATTTCTTAAAATTGTATTTTTTTATGAATTGCTCATATTCTTCCTGAAATGATTTCTTTCTGTGATGCTCTTCCTGATTTTTAATATAGTCTCTTACCCTATCAAGATTAGATTCTGAAACAGAGACAGCAAAATAATCATCCTGCCATTCAAATTTATGAGCGGTTAACTTGTTCTTGTTGATCCAATAAGAAGATTCACCTTTAATTAAATTTATCACCTTTTGAATAGTTTGATCTACACCTAAGGAAACTAAGCAGTGACAGTGATCTGCGTGTCCATTGACAAAGTCTACAAATATTCCTTTTGATCTGGCATTTTCTTCTATATGCTGCCACACTTTTCTTCGAAGTTCAGGAGAATTGAGGAAGGGAATCCTGTTTTTGGTGCTCCAAACAAAATGAAGGTAAACTTTAATGTAAGGCATGGTTTTGTGCTAATTGGCTGATGATGAATTTAATTAATAAATTTGATACAAAAAGATTGGGCTAAAGCCCTTGGGATTTTGTCATTCTAAACCACTGGCTGAAGCCAGTGGCAATTCATAGGTTGCAACATAAATTACTTTCAAATTCATGAATTACCTCCGCTGAATTGCCTCCGCCTTAAGGCGGAGGACCAGAGAATGATGAGAAATAGGGCTTCAGCCCAATCCTTTTCTTTTAACTCTTCCTTAATTCCTTCAGCTTTAGCTGAAAGGCAATAACTTCTTATCTTTGCACCAAATTTTTAATTTTTGAGTAAATCTTCTATTGCCCAAAGCTTTGCACAGTCGGCTCAACAGCTTGAACTGGGGAAAGCCCTTGCCCTGCCGCGAAATAATGTTCAGTTAAAAGGGCTGGTTGGTTCGGCACTTTCTTTTGTCATTGCCAATGCTTTTGAGGAAGCTGAGAAACCTTTTCTGCTGATCTTTAATGACAAGGAAGAAGCTGCCTACTATCTAAATGACCTCGAGCAACTTTTAGGTGACAAAAATGTGCTTTTTTACCCCGGAAGCTATCGCAGGCCATACCAACTGGAAGAAACCGATAATGCTAATGTGCTGCTCAGGGCAGAAGTACTCAACCGAATCAACTCCCGTAAAAAGCCGGCGCTAATAATTACTTATCCGGATGCCATTTTTGAGAAGGTAGTAACGCGGAAGGAACTTGAAAAAAACACACTGAAGATCAAGGTTGGCGACGAATTGTCTATTGACTTTGTGAACGAGGTGATGTTCGAGTACAAGTTCAAGAGAGTGGATTTTGTGACCGAACCAGGAGAATTTTCTGTTCGTGGAGGAATTCTGGATGTTTTCTCCTTCAGCAATGATGAACCGTACAGGATTGAATTTTTCGGTGATGAGGTGGAGAGCATCAGAACTTTTGATGTGGAGACGCAGCTGTCGACAGATCAGGTGAAGAAGATCACAGTGATCCCGAACGTAGAGCACAAGAAGCTTCAGGAAGTAAGGGAGAGTTTTTTGAAATATATTTCAGAAAAAACGGTGATCTTCAGCAAAGATACCGAGCTGCTTTTCTCAAGAATAGACAAACTCTTCGGAAAAGCCGAAGAAGCTTTTAAAGATCTTTCCGAAGACATAAAGCACAACGAGCCGGAAGAATTGTTCTGTAATTCGGCACTTTTGAAGGAGCAAATGCAGGATTATTCGCTGGTGACAATGAACTCAAACCAGACCCTGAAACAAGTTCAGGGTGACGGGGATTTTCAGCAAATACTTTTCAACACCAAACCTCAACCTTCTTTTAATAAACAATTCGACCTGTTGATCCAGGATCTGCATGATCATTCGGAAGGGGGATATTCCAATTATATTTTCTGCGTCAGTGAGCAGCAGGCCAAGCGTTTTCACGACATATTTGATGATGTAGATAAAGAGGTAAAGTATAAAACCGTGGTTCTTTCCATGTATCAGGGGTTTATTGATGAGGCTTCAAAAATGATTTGCTATACAGATCACCAGATCTTTGAACGCTACCATAAATTCCACCTCAAGAACGGCTATGCGAAGAAGCAGGCGATCACGCTGAAGGAATTGACCAATCTTGAAGTCGGCGATTATGTTACGCATATTGACCACGGAATTGGAAAGTTCGGCGGACTTCAAAAAATTGATGTTGAGGGCAAAAAGCAGGAAGCGATCAAGCTCATCTATGGCGAACGCGACATCCTGTACTTGAGCATTCACTCGCTGCACAAGATCTCAAAATATAACGGCAAAGACGGGAAGCCGCCCAAGATCTATAAACTGGGCAGCAACGCCTGGAAAAACCTGAAACAAAAGACCAAGGCGCGGGTAAAACATATCGCCTTCAACCTTATCGAATTATACGCCAAGCGCCGACTGCAGAAAGGCTTTGCCTATGGCCCGGATTCTTATCTACAGCATGAACTCGAGGCCTCCTTTCTTTACGAAGATACGCCTGATCAAAGTACCGCCACAGCAGATGTTAAAGCCGACATGGAGAACGAACGCCCGATGGACCGCCTGGTGTGCGGGGATGTCGGCTTCGGAAAGACTGAAGTTGCGATAAGAGCCGCGTTTAAAGCTGTGGATAACGGAAAACAGGTAGCAGTGCTGGTGCCGACGACAATTCTGGCTTTTCAGCATTACAAGACTTTTACCGAACGCTTGAAAGATTTTCCAGTAACTGTCGATTACCTGAACCGTTTTAGGACCGCAAAGGAACGAAAAACCACGCTGGAGGAGCTGGAGAATGGAAAGGTGGATATAGTCATTGGAACCCATCAGCTGGTGAACAAAGCAGTTAAATTCAAAGATCTCGGACTACTTGTTGTGGACGAGGAGCAGAAATTTGGTGTGGCTGTAAAAGACAAGCTGAAGACCATTAAGGAAAATGTAGATACACTTACGTTGACCGCGACGCCAATTCCGCGTACCCTGCAATTCAGTTTGATGGCTGCCAGGGATCTATCTACAATAACAACTGCGCCTCCAAACAGGTATCCTATTGAGTCGCATGTGATAAGATTTTCAGAAGAAACCATTCGCGATGCCGTTTCCTATGAAATTCAGCGGGGCGGGCAGGTTTTCTTCATTCACAACCGGGTGGAGAACATCAAGGAAGTCGCGGGAATGATCCAACGACTGGTACCCGATGCGAAGATTGGGATCGGTCATGGACAAATGGAAGGAAAAAAGCTGGAGACTTTAATGCTGAAGTTCATGAACGGCGAATTCGACGTGTTGGTTTCCACGACTATCGTGGAAAGCGGACTCGACGTTCCAAATGCCAACACCATCTTTATCAATAACGCCAATAACTTCGGACTCTCAGATTTGCACCAGATGCGGGGACGCGTGGGTCGAAGCAATAAAAAAGCATTTTGCTATTTCATCACTCCGCCATACTCTGCCATGACCGATGATGCGAGGAAGCGAATCACAGCCCTGGAGCAGTTCAGCGAATTGGGCAGCGGATTCAATATTGCGATGAAAGATCTGGAAATTCGCGGCGCAGGTGATCTTTTAGGAGGGGAACAAAGCGGATTCATCAATGAAATAGGCTTTGATACTTACCAGAAGATCCTGAATGAAGCCATAGAGGAACTGAAGGAAAATGAATTCAGGGATCTTTATGAGGGGCAGGAGACAGAGGATAAGGAATATGTGAAGGATACGCAGATCGATACCGACTTTGAGCTGTTGTTCCCCGATGACTACATTAACAACATTTCCGAAAGGCTGAATCTTTACACTCAGCTCAACAACCTGAAAACGGAAGAAGAGCTTCAGAAATTTGAAGCCGAACTTGTCGATCGTTTCGGAGAACTACCTTCAGAGGCCGAAGATCTTCTAAACAGCGTCCGCATCAAATGGATCGCTTCTAAGATTGGACTGGAGAAGATCGTGATGAAGCAGGGAAAACTCATTGGTTATTTCATTGCCGATCAGCAGTCGCGTTTCTATCAGAGCAAAGCCTTTACAAAAGTGCTGCAGTATGTACAAACGCATCCGCAGTCTTGCACCATGAAAGAAAAGAAAACCCGCAGCGGGTTAAGGTTGCTGCTTACGTTTGAAAAAGTGACTACTGTAGATAGAGCGTTAAAGGTACTGCAACCTCTGGATGTGAAGGTGCCGGTGGAGATAGAGGAAAAATAAAACCTCTGAAAAAGATTTTAGACTTCACAGCCTCGATAATTATCGGGGCTGTGAGGTCTTTTTAAGTCCTACTCTCCAGGTTCTCCCGTTCATTAGTTCCTTCAGTGGAGTTGTGATACAGTTTTTCAAAAGGGACGCTGGTCAAACCATGGACAACTGTCGAAGCCGCAACAATGAGGCTTGGGATGATCCATGCATTTTCAAAATGCGCCTTGTCTTTGGATAGTACCGCATAGTAAAGAGCAGCAACTCCGATAGGGCCGAACCAACCCATAAGCAGCACACTGTATATTTTCTTCCGGAATTGAGGCATAATGGGCATGAGCAGCAAAAGTGCAGGTAGTCTTCTAAGGAAAAGGATAAGGATCACTATCCAAACCGAAGTCCAGCCCATACTATACCATTCCTGCCAGGGCAGCATTAGTCCCAGGATAAAAAACACGGGTATGGTTGTTAGTCGTTCCTTCGTCTCCTGAACTCTCTGTTCTTTGAGGTCTTCATTTGCTGTAATATCCTTGGCAAATGCGAAGCCACCGACAAATACAGCGATGATAGGATTCATTTTAAGCAGGTGAAAACCGCCTAAAAGAAGGAGGGCCACACCTATTGAAAAGGAAAGGAGAGTTTTCTCATTCAGATATCCTGCTTTGTGTGTTTTCTTCATTAGGAATCCGCAACCATACCCTACTCCGTAAGCCAGGATTGCACAGAGGATACTCTCGTAAAGCAGGACTTTTATGAACCATTCCGAAAGGTCGCCGCCGCCCTCTGCTCCTAACAGGTAGAGCGCTAAAAATACAATAGGATAGGCAAAACCGTCATTCGCACCTGCTTCAAAGGAAAGGGTATTCCTGATCTTTTCCGGGAGATATTTTTCAGCTTTTTCTCCCGTGACAAGAGTGGATGCGACTACGGGATCTGTAGGCGTCACAATAGCACCAATCAAGAGACATTCAAAAACAGATAACTTAGGAAGGAGCAGGTAAATTATTCCACTGCTCAAACCCCACATGAAGATCATTCCGAAGATAACAAGGTTAGAATAGGATACAGCGTTTTTCCTGAAGATGTGAGTTGGTAGTCTTAATGCTGTTGCCATTAAAGCCATTGCTATGGTGAATTGACAGGCGTATTCAAGCACCTTGAATTCCGAAATGGAATCTGATGTTTTTATGATGTTAAGAACATCTGGTCCAAGAAGTACTCCTAATAAAAGGGCAAGAAGTGGTTCTGTGACAGAAATATTCTGGATCTTTTTAAAGAAAGCCCCCGAAAGAATGATCAAAAAACTTATAAAGAATAAGATGAGCATTAAGTCCATGGCCTCAAATTTTTGTGCGGGTTTTCTTAAAGTTAAGTAGTCACTGCTCCTATTCTCTTAAGAATTTTATAAAATTCCTTTTTTGGCCGATTGGCTCCTGTCTATGCCTTAAAGTTCCCTTAACGGCATGGCTCTTTTTACCGCTTTCTTTTATCTTGTGGTGAAGGAGATTCTCAAAACTTTATCTGCTTTACATCAAAAGTGTTACATGCGACAACTTATAATTAAAATTCCAAAAGGACACAAAGAGGAAATTTTTCAGACTATTGAAGAATTTGAAGGAAGGAACACTATTTTTCTTCCAAATGAGGAGCAGGATGTATTCATAATTTTCCTGCCAAACAGGAAGGTCAATAATTTTCTAAAAAGGCTTGATGATTTTGAAGAGCCGGAGATCAATTTGATCCCGAGAGGAGTGATCACACTTTATCCGCCTGCGTCGGAATCTCCCGACCAGGTGGCCGATGTGCAACCAAAAAGCTCCCTGGAGATCTATTTGGGAGGGATCCAAAGTGTGGGTTCCATCAAAGGCCTTATAGGTTATTCCATCGCAGCGGGAATCATCGTATGGATAGGCCTGTACACCACCAGTGTTTTTTTATTGATCGCCGCCATGTTGGTCGCTCCTTTTGCAGGCCCCGCTATGAATGCTGCACTGGCCACGGCAGCAGGGAAAATGCCGTTGCTAAAAAGCAGCCTGAAACGCTACGGCATGGCCATAGGAATTGGGATTATTGCAAGCTTTTTAATGACCGTTATTTTTCCTCTTGAAACACTTACTCCGCTAATGGTGGAGGTTAGTCATGTGTCAAAAGTTGCAATTTTACTTCCTCTTATTTCAGGTTTTGCAGGCGCTATTAACGTTGTACAGTCAGAAAGGGACAGCCTTGTTTCCGGCGCGGCAGTAGGTATTCTTGTTGCAGCTTCCCTCGCCCCGCCGGTTGGCCTGGTGGGTGCAGGTCTCTACCTTATGGATTGGGAGGTGGTTTGGAGTAGTATCTTCAGGATCATCCTGCAACTGCTGGGCATTCATCTTACAGCTACGCTGGTTTTCTACTTCTTTGGTAAAGTAACACCCAGCGGAGTTCGATTTCTAAAAGGAAATAAATGGATCACATATATTACCAGTGGAATAGTAGTTCTTGGAATTGCTGGTATGATGTTTTGGCAGTTTAGTCAGCCTCCTTTTCTGCGGAAGGCCAGCATGAATACAGAGCTAACCGAAAAACTTGATAGTGAATTGAACAAGCTCAACTATATTGAAGTAATAGGAAAAGATGTGAATTTTACGAACACCATGATCAAGGGAAATCCTACTGTGAGCTATAATGTGACCGTGCTTCCGAAGGATTCAACTTTATCAGAAGCTGTTTTGAAAAAAAGAATAATCGATCACCTCAAAGAAAATATTCGTCACCAGGAGGACAATATTTATGAGGTATACCAGATCAATGTGGCCGAAGATTAGAATATTGAAAATGTTCAAGTATGGATGACACTACTTTTTTATGGAACGGCATACAACCAATATTGCGAATTGTAATTGTTGGGATTACTGCTTATGTGGCGATCGTTCTTATTTTAAGAATATCGGGTAAAAGAACCCTTGCTAGCATGAGCGCTTTTGACTTTATCATCGCCGTGGCTGTGGGTGCAGTTTTTGGCCGTACCCTAACAACCAAAAACCTTTCTATTTCCGAAGCCCTTACAGCCTTTATTCTGTTGGCGGTGCTTCAGTTCGTTTTTGCTTATCTGGAGGGAAGATCAAAAGCATTTAAAAAGATCTTCAGTACTTCTCCAACACTGCTCTTTTATGATGGGAAATTTATTCAGAAGAATCTTCATAAGGAGAGACTTGATGAAAGTAAGGTGATAGGTGCAGCCAGAAAAAAAGGTTTTGGAAGTATGGATGATGTCGCTGCCGTGATTCTTGAAATAGATGCCACTCTTTCTGTCATTGGAAAATCCAATGAAGGGGAATCTTCTACTTTTAGTGAACTGCTGGAGAGAGAGGACCTCTAAAAGTGTAAAAAGGCATCCTCTAAATGTTCCAGTCTTGTGCCGGCTTTGTTCTTAATAATGGCAATAATGTCAAACCGCACCTCCACATCGAGGTTGTGTTCGTTTACAAAATAGTCGATCGCCTTAACCAGTTGATTGATCTGTTTCTTCTTTACAAAATCCTGTGGATCCCCAAAGTCGGGTGTACTGCGGGTTTTGACTTCTACAACCGCCAGGATATTATCTTTTTGGGCGATGATGTCAACTTCAGCTTTTTGATAAATAAAGTTACGGGCCACAATTTCATAACCTGTAGCAAGAAGATGGGCTACGGCCATTTCCTCACCACGTTTTCCAAGTTCATTGTGTTGTGCCATAATTTGTAGTGATCCTTCAAAAATGGGTTTTTATTCTGCCTTTTTTGAGAGGTAATTCTTTTAACTTTTCTGAATTGAGGAGGATTAATTTTCTTTCTGAAAAATAATAGCCCTAACCTTTAGATCCAGGTTAATAATATCTTCGGGGTCTGCTTCAATGATTTGATCACCGTAAAAACTTTTTGGAGGTGCAGCCACCGGTGCCAAAAATACCCTGACATTGGAATCCTTCATCTTACCGTCTTTCCAGTCAACTGCGCCGCTATAATCCCATCCAAAGCCATAGAAGTCTATATTTCCTTCATTGATTTCGACCAGATCTTCATAACTGGTTCCCACTTCAATTCCTTCCCTGGTTCTCCAACGGCCATCATTTTCAGTATATATCTGGTGAGGTTTATTTCTTGTTTTATCATCCCATATAATTAGAAGCTCGTCATCTGTTTTGGGATATAGAATGCTGTAGGCCCTTTTTTCGGTTCCCTCTGCGAAGAAGTCAACACCTTCAGAAATCTCTGCTTCGGGATAGATTTCTTCTAAATTGTTCTCTTTTATGACCTCGGCTAAATTTTCAAGACGGAATTTTTCCGAAGAATTGGCCGTCAACTTTTTGCTTTTACAACCTGAAGCTAAAATTATAAGCCCCAGTATTAGTAGTTTCTTCATTTTTACTTTTTTACTAAAATGCACAACATTTGCCGCACCTGCACTGCCTTTTACTAAAATTTAACGTGTAATCCCCTGTACTTGCTTAACTTTACAGCCTTTAATTTTGACCATGGAATTACCAAAAAGATATACTATTACGGCTGCCCTGCCGTACACTAACGGACCTATACATATTGGCCATTTAGCAGGCGTGTACGTGCCTGCCGACATCTATGCCCGCTTCATGAGGATGCAGGGGCGCGAGGTGGCTTTTGTGTGCGGAAGTGACGAGCACGGGGTGCCTATTACCATAAAAGCAAAAAAGGAAGGCGTTTCTCCCCAGGATGTGGTGGATAAATATCACAAGATTATCAAAACGAGCTTCCAGGACTTCGGAATTTCCTTTGATAATTATTCAAGAACATCTGCTGAGGTACATCATAAAACTGCTTCCGAATTCTTTAAAAAGCTTTACGACGCCGGAAAGTTTACTGAAGAAACTACACAACAGCTCTATGATGAGAAAGCAGACCAGTTTCTTGCAGACCGGTTTGTTGTTGGAACCTGTCCAAAGTGCGGGTATGAAGAAAGCTATGGCGACCAATGCGAGAAGTGCGGGACCAGCCATAACGCCACAGACCTTATTAACCCAAAGTCGGCCATAACGGGTTCAATTCCTGTGCTTAAGGAAACACGGCATTGGTTTTTGCCTCTTGATCAATACGAGGGCTGGCTAAAAGAGTGGATCGTCGAAGGGCATAAGAAAGACTGGAAGTCCAATGTCTACGGACAGGTGAAATCCTGGATCGATGATGGGCTTCGTCCCCGTGCAGTAACCCGGGATTTGGACTGGGGGATCCCTGTGCCGGTAGAGGGTGGCGAAGGAAAAGTGCTTTACGTATGGTTCGACGCGCCAATTGGATACATTTCTTCCACAAAAGAGTGGGCAGAGAAAACAGGTAAAGACTGGGAACCCTTCTGGAAAGATGAAGGGACCAAACTGGTACATTTTATAGGGAAAGACAATATAGTTTTTCACTGCGTGATCTTCCCGGCCATGTTAAAAGCTGAAGGAAGTTACATACTTCCCGAAAATGTGCCTGCAAACGAATTTTTAAACCTTGAAGGCAACAAACTTTCAACCTCGAAAAACTGGGCAGTTTGGTTGCATGAATACCTGGAGGAATTTCCCGGTCAGCAGGATGTGTTGAGGTATGCTTTGACCGCTAATGCACCCGAAGCCAAAGACAATGACTTTACGTGGAAGGATTTCCAGGCTCGTAATAACAACGAGCTTGTTGCGATCTTTGGAAACTTCATCAATAGAGTGGTAGTGCTTACCAATAAATATTATGATGGGATTGTGCCTAAACCGGGAGAGTTTTCTGAAGTTGACGAGCGGACTTTAGCCGAATTAAAGGCTTATCCTGCAGTGATTGCCAGTTCCATTGAACGTTACAGGTTTAGAGAGGCCCAGGGAGAGTTGATGAATGTCGCCCGCCTCGGAAATAAATACCTGGCCGATGAAGAGCCTTGGAAATTAATTAAAACTGATGAAGAAAGGGTTAAGACCATTATGTATGTAGCGCTGCAGATTTCTTCGGCTTTAGCCAGTCTCAGCGAACCTTTCCTTCCTTTCACCTCCCAAAAATTGAAGAGCATGCTTGATTACGGCCGTTCAACTTCCGAAGCTGTTATCTACACTAGCGGAGTAACTTTTGGAGTAGAAAATGAGGAGAGCGAATGGGATAATATTAGTGCCGGGAAGGAACTTTTAGAACCGGGACACGCCATTGGTAAAGCAGAATTGCTTTTCTCAAAAATCGAAGACGAACAAATTCAGAAACAATTGGATAAACTTGAAGCCACCAAAGCGGCAAACATAGCTGACAATAAAAAAGCAGAACCACAGAAGGAAACTGCCACTTTTGAAGATTTTTCAAAAATGGATCTTCGGGTTGGGACTATTGTAGAAGCCGAAAAAATGCCAAAGGCGAATAAGCTTTTAGTACTAAAAGTAGATACAGGTCTTGACGTGCGAACCATAGTATCTGGAATTGCTGAAAGCTTTAAGCCCGAAGATATCATTGGAAAAAAGGTGACCGTTCTGGTGAACCTTGCTCCAAGAAAACTTCGTGGGGTAGAAAGTGAAGGCATGATCCTCATGACCGAGAATACTGGAGGTAAGCTGGTCTTTGTAAACCCAGATGAAGACGGAGTGAAGGAGGGGACGGTGATTTCTTAAGGGAAACATTTAGCCAGTTTTGGAAGTTCTGATCCTAAAATTTGACTAAAAATGGATAAAAATAAAACCTCACTAGCGAAAAGTTTAGTGAGGTTTTATGATTTTAGAGCTGCAAAATATTGATTTACAGCCTGATGCAGAAGACTTTAGAAAATCGTATTTTGGCGTAGTTGTTGAATTTTTATTGATCCCTACCTTAAAAGATTATTAATTCTTCAACAAATCTTTCGCTTTATGCAGAAACTACTACTTCTTGCCTCCCATTTTCTATTAATTATTTTTAGTTCCTCCTCAATGGCCCAGGAACAGCAGGTGAATTTACTTCCTCACCAGGAAGAAATGATCCAGAGTCTCGATGAATATTTTGCTGTTCAAAGAGAAGCGGTGTATCTTCATTTAAACAAAAACCTTTTTCTCAAGGGCGAGCAATTGGGTTTTTCTGCTTACGTCCTTAATAAGCATAACCTGCAACCCTCCTTTTCCACGACTAATTTATATGTTCAAATTAAAGATCCTGAGGGAGAAGTGGTAAAAGAGGAGCTGCTTCTTGTGAACAAAGGCATTGCTTCGGGCGTTGTAAATATTGATTCAGATTTTAGTTCAGGCAATTATACCGTCACCGCTTTTACAAATTATATGCGCAATTTTAAGGAACAGGATTTTTTCTCTGAATCCATTCAAGTCCTGGAATCAAATATTGTTTCAGCAGAAAACAGAAGCGGAGTAGAAAAAGTAGATGCACAGTTCTTACCCGAAAGTGGTCACCTGCTTAGCGGTATCTTAAACAACGTAGGAGTCATTGTTAAAGACAGTTTGGGATAAGGATTGCCCAATGCAGAAGTGGTTATGAAAGATAGCAAAGAGCAGGTTGTTGCCCGTACCCGGCTCAACGAATTTGGAATAGGAAAGTTATCTTTTATTCCTGAACCTCATGAAAAATACGAGGGACTGGTTTTAACCGGTGAAAAAGAAATTCCTGTTGGTTTCGGGAAGAAGGTAGATCAAACGGGGGTAATAATTTCTGGAAGTCAAAGAAAAAACCAGTTGAATATCCTTGTAAAGACGAATTTGGAGACCATGCCCCAGGTTCACTCAAGGCCTTACGTCCTGCGTATCCAGGGAAGGAATCTTTCCGGCACTTTTATAATCGATTTTGAGGAGGAGAAAACGATTCCTTTGATGGTTGACCTGTCCGTCCTGGATGCAGGAATAAATGTTGTCACCCTATTTAATGAAGAACAAAGACCTGTAGCCGAAAGGCTTTTCTTTAATTACAATGGATTACCGATAGCAAAGGCCGCAAAATTATCTCATAAGGAAGTAAATGATTCTCTACAACTAAAGCTTTCCTTTGGTGATAAACGGGATAGAGCCATGAGTATATCAGTGCTACCCACCAACAGTGTTTCATATTCAAGAAATCACAATATAGTGTCCCACAACCTCCTGCAACCTTACATTAGAGGTGCGGTTGAGAACGGAGGCTGGTATTTTGAAGACATAACTGAGGCTAAAAAAAATGAGCTGGACAATCTTTTGATTACTCAGGGCTGGAGTAGTTATGACTGGCAAAACATCTTCAATTTCGACAAGAATCTTCAATATAATTTTGAGGATCATATTTCCTTGAAGGTTCATGTCTCAAAAAAGGATCAGAAGAGGAAGAATTTGAAGTACATGATCCATGCTTCAGATATAAATCCGCTTCAGGTTATTGATTTGCCCGAAGGAACTCCGGAGTTTTTCTTTGATGGATATCTTCCGACCAAGGATGAACAAATGATCATTTCCAGAATGCAACCCGACGGGGATTTACTACCTGCACAGGTATCTATTCAGTTTTTCCCCAACTCTATACCAGATTTTCGGCCACAAGTGGCTGCCCTGACTCCAAAGTTTATAAAATTCAATAAGCAAAATACCTCCCTCGTCCCGGCCTTTGCTGATGTTGAGCAGGACGCAGAAGAACTTGATGAGGTGCTGCTTACAGCGACAATCGACAAAGTAACAGAGCGGGAAAGAAAGCTCAATCAACACTCCTGGGGAAGAGTTTCGGTTATACGGGAACAGGATATTCGGGGCTATGGTACGTTAGGAGATTATTTACGATCCAAGGGTGTTTTTGTTAAAGAAGTGGGGGGAACATTTACGGCGACCTCAACTGGTGCAGGAGGAGGCGGGATTTTTACTACCGGCTACGGGAATGATGAGGGAACTCCTGACGACGGTGCTAATACAGGCCCTCAAGCCCCGGAAGATCCTATGAAATTTATGGCATTTTACCTGGACGACAATTACATGCCCGACACTTCCATGTTCTACGGCTATTCTCTTACTAATGTAGATCGGGTGGAAATTAATAAAACAGGAATGGGTAATGGATTCATTGGAGCCAGGGGAAGTGTCAAGGTATATACAAATTTTAAGTTGAGGATGGGACAGGCTTTAAAACGAAACAGGATTCAACAATTAGATGTTCCTTTAGGATACAGTGAAGGCAAAACCTTTTATACCCCCACATACGAAAACCGTCACGACAAATTCTTTGAAGAATATGGAGTGATAGACTGGAAACCTTTTGTAAGGACTGAAGATAGCGATGAGATTAGCGTTGTAGTTGAGAAACCCGAAGTAGATTTTCAAATGGTCATAGAAGGAATAACAGCAGATGGGGATCTTATTTATGATGTCCAAACGGTGTCAGTGGAAGAGTAGGTTCATATATTTGCAGGACATGCTCAAGATCGCTTTTCATCCCATATACGTGCTGCCTTTACCTGAAGGTCACCGATTCCCAATGGAGAAATATGAGCTGGTGCCGCAGCAACTATTGCACGAGGGCACATGCACGCGAGAAAACTTCTTTGAACCCGATTATCCAGATGAAGCCGATATTCTGGCTGTACATGACCGGGATTATGTGGAGGCACTAAAAAACCAGACACTGAGCTACAGGGAAGCGAGGAAAATTGGACTACCATTGTCTGAACAGCTGGTGGAGCGCGAGTTTATCATTGCTTCGGGCACCATAAAGGCTGCGGAATACGCCCTGCAGCATGGCATCGCCATGAACATTGCCGGCGGCACTCACCACGCCTACACAAACCAGGGGGAAGGATTTTGCATGTTCAACGATCAGGCGGTGGCGGCACGATGGCTACAGCGGAACAAACTGGCTGAAAAGATATTTATTGTGGACCTCGATGTGCACCAGGGAAATGGAACAGCAGAAATATTTCAGAATGATCCTTCAGTTTTTACTTTTTCAATGCACGGCAGGAACAATTATCCATTCAAAAAAGAAAAATCTGATCTCGATATTGAGTTGGAAAATGGCACCGGGGATAAGGAATATCTCAAGATCCTTAAGAATACTTTGCCCAATCTCATCGAAGAACAAAAACCTGATTTCATCTTTTACTTAAGTGGTGTCGATATCCTTTCGACCGATAAACTCGGAAAACTTGGCTGCACAGAGGCCGGATGTAAGGAGCGGGACCGATATGTGCTGCAAACCTGCCACGATCTTAAGATTCCCGTAGAGGTAAGCATGGGCGGCGGCTATTCACCTCATATTAAAAATATAATTGACGCCCATGCCAATACCTTTCGGCTGGCGCAGGAGATATATTTTTAAAACAATAAGCGCAGGAGATCTCCTGCGCTTGTTGTTTTAAAAGGTCATTTTTTCAGGCTTGCTTTTCCGGTAATATCAACTCTCTGCACACGATCTCTGTGACATATTTTTTGTTGCCGTTCTTGTCTTCATAGCTGCGGCTGCTAAGTTTTCCTTCGATCTCAATTTCCCTTCCTTTGGGAACCTGTTTTTCGACCATTTCGGCCAGTTTTCCCCAGGCAACTACGTTATGCCACTGAGTGACGGTTGTCTTTTGACCATTCTGTTTGGTAAATGTCTCCCGGGTGGCAATTGAGAATTTTGCAAGTTTTGTTCCGGTGCTAAGGGTCATGATCTCCGGGGCTTTGCCCACATTGCCCGATAGCTGCACGTTGTTCTTTATTGTGTTCATGATAGTATGGATTATGTTGGCCAGATCGTTATTTTCCGAGAAGCAGTACCTCATTGCAGATGACTTCGGTTACATATTTTTTTACTCCGTCTTTGTCATCATAACTCCGGCTGGTGAGTCGGCCTTCCAGGCCTATCTCTTTTCCTTTTGGTACGTAATTTTCAATTAGTTCGGCGGTCTTGCCCCAGGCGACCACATTGTGCCACTGGGTATCGGTTACTTTTTCTCCCTTGTTGTTCTTATAGGTTTCATTAGTGGCGATTGAAAATCTAGCCATTTTCTTACCCGATTCAAATGTGAGGATCTCCGGTGTCTGACCTACATTCCCAATCAACTGTACTTTGTTTCTTAGTGCATTCATGATTTCTGTTTTTTAATGTTTTTAATTATTCTCAGTTTCTTACTATTTCCCCAGTAAAAGGACTTCGCTGCATAGTACTTCGGTTACGTATCTGGTAACACCTTCTTTGTCCTCATAGCTGCGGCTGGTAAGTTTTCCCTCAATACCGATCTCTTTTCCTTTCGGAACATAATTTTCGATGAGCTCTGCAGTCTTTCCCCAGGCTACTACATTATGCCATTGGGTGTCGGTTACTTTCTCGCCCTGGGCATTTTTATAGGTTTCATTTGTGGCGATGGAGAATCTTGCCATTTTCTTACCCGATTCGAAGCTGAGGATCTCCGGTGCGTTGCCTACATTCCCAATCAACTGTACTTTGTTTCTTAGTGCATTCATGTTATAAAGAATTAAATAAGTTGAAAATCATTCGTTCATTTCAACAGGACAAACCTACTACCACCAACAAATGATAATCGGTTGATACTGATTTGTTTTCGTTTAGATCTGTTTGTAAGCATTTGTAAATGGCTATGCTTGCAGCTAATTTTTTCGTATTATTACATGTATAGACCTTCTGCCATGAAAAAGCTGATCCTTTTACTCCTTATCTCTACTCTGCTTTCTTCCTGCAGGGAAAAACAACAGGCTGAAGAACAGGTGGTAGTTGAAAGCTCTCTTTTTGAAACGGAATTCACTGACTACAGGCATTTGAAGATGTTGGCAGGTTACGAAAAGGTGATTGATACTTCAGTATATATGGGCACCCCCGAGGATACCTACAGGCTATTGAACCTTAGGAAGAATGGAGATTACCTTGTGCTCTTCTACAAGGTGGCAGGGCGGGATGAGCAGGAAATCAAGCACACAACTTACCTTGCATTAGATACGCTTCTGGTAAAAAAACTGCAGAACGATGAACGCGTAACCGTGGGTTACTGTTATCATGTAGACTATCATGAAGGTGAGATCGTAGCCCTTGTCAAAGGGACAGGTAAAACAGATGTGATGGAGACAGTTAGGGCCTGGAGGGCAAATCCCGAATCTGAAGAAATCGAACCTCTACAGGACTTTGGTGACATCAAATGTCTTGATCAATTCTTTGAGAGTGAGAATTCGACAATCCCTATAGAAGATATTTCATGAATTTGAGAGCCTTCTGGAAGTATTACCGGGATTTTAATTTCTTCAATCTCGTCTTTTCTGTTATAAGCGCAATTTATTTTGGAGTGATAATCGGCCTGCTCATTTTTATTTCATTTGGTATGTTTATCGGTTTTTTTGGATTCCATTATTTCAGGAAGAATGAATATTATCTTTATTTCAACCTCGGCTTAAGCAGGAGTTATTTGATCAAAAGGGTCTGGATCCTGAACGTTATCTTTATTTTGCCTGTCCTCCTAATACTTTTCTTATTTATATGAATCGGTTAGAGGTAACAGGAGTGAATAAGAGCTTCGGAAAAAGGCAGATTTTAAAAGAAATTTCCTTCAGCTGCAAAAAGGGAGAAATAATTGGCCTTTTTGGAAGGAATGGTTCCGGTAAATCCTCTTTACTTAAAGGAATGATGGGAACTTTAAAAGTGGGTTCATTAAATTTGAATATTGATGGTGTGAAGATGAAGGCTTCAGAGGTTATTCCGCAGCAAAAAATTGGCTTTTTACCGCAGGATACTTTCCTTCCGAAGGAGATGAAAGTGCGCGATGTTATTCCATTAATTTTTCCGGAAGGGGAAGCACAGGACAGGATTTTTTACGCTCCCGGGGTTGCTGCTTTTGATGGTCAAAAGACAGGAAAGCTCTCTGCCGGACAGTTAAAATACCTGGAGGTGCTGTTACTTTCCCACCTGCCGCACCCTTTCCTGCTGCTTGATGAACTATTTTCAATGGTGGAGCCGCAGTATATTGAAAAAATAAAAGAACTTCTACTCAATCTAAGAACTACTAAGGGATTAGTAATTACTGATCATTACTATCGTGATGTGCTGGAAATCTCCAACCGTAGCTTTGTTTTAAAGGATGGAAATTTGTTTGGAGTAGAGAATGAGAAAGACCTGGCAACCTTTGAATATTTAAAAGAAAGAAATTAATGAAACCAGCTTCTGCTAAAGAGATAAGAGATGAATTAAAACATCAGGACAGGGAAGAGCTGCTGCAAATAGTCCTGCGGCTGTCCCGCTTTAAAAAGGAAAACAAAGAGCTGCTAACCTATCTTCTGTTTGATGCAAATGATGAAGAAGAATATAAAGCAAAGGTGAAAGCCGAAATTGATACCGAGTTTGCCGCCATCAATCGCAACAACTTCTACTACACGAAAAAGAGTATGCGCAAGCTGCTCAAAAATGTGAAAAAATATAGTCGTTATTCGGGTAAAAAAGAAACTGAAATAGAATTACTCATCTATTTCCTTCAGAAAATGGAAGATTATAAACCTTCCATTCACCGAAATAAGATCCTCCAAAATATGTACGACCGTCAGCTGGAACTGGTGAAAAAGAATATGGAAAAGCTGCACGAAGACCTGCAGTACGACCTGAACCTGGAACTGGAGAAGCTTAAGTAGTACTGAGTATTTAGTATTGAGAAATTTTAAGCATCAAGCACCAAATTTCAGGCACCAAATTTCAGACAGGATACAGAATTCCAAGTATTATTTTTTTTAACCTGCAACCTGCAACCTGCAACTTTTTTAATTGTTTATTGATAATTGTTAATTATGAAAAATGGATTTTCCTAACCTAACCACCTCGCGATTAAACCTTCGGCAGATTACAGAAGACGATCTGCAAAATATCTATAACGGGCTTTCCCATCCTAAAGTAATTAAATATTACGGTGTGAATTATAGCACTCTTGAAGAAACCTGGGAACAGCTGGAGTGGTATGCAGAGCTTGAAAGGACTCATTCCGGCATCTGGTGGGCAATTATTTCAACTGAAGATGAGGAATTTTGTGGTGCAATTGGTTTCAACAACCTGAGTCGGGAACACAAAAAAGCCGAACTTGGATTCTGGCTGCTTCCGAAGTATTGGGGCAGGGGATACGTCCAGGAGTCCATGGAGGTGGTGCTTGACCATGGTTTTGGAAAGTTGGATCTACACCGGATCGAAGCCTTTGTGGAAACAGAAAACATTAGTAGCCAAAAAGCTCTTGAAAAACAACATTTTCAGCAGGAAGGAATCATGAGAGATTCAGAGATAAAGGACGGGAGGTTTATTAGTGTGGTGGTTTTTTCAAAATTGAAAAAATAAAGCGCACCAAACACCAAATTTTTACCCGCCGGAGCCTGTGGCGAAGGAGGGTCAAGCTCCAAGCGCTTACCCACCGAAGCTTCAGCAGAGGAGGGCTAAATTCAATAATGATTTGATGATTCGAAGGCGCAGGTAAAAACATGTCCCGTAGGGACAGAATATTGGTAGCTAATAAACCGCCGCCAGATCAATGTCCCGTAGGGACAACATATAGATAAACCTTTAGGAACTATAGAAATCGTCACGGATTACAAATCCGCGCCATCTTCGATTCAAAACATTTTCGTGGCCAAAATTCAATTAACAATTACCAATTAATAATGAACAGGGGTAACAGGTCTGAGTGAGAAGATCTGAGTATATACAAACTATTCGTGTATTCGTGGCAAAAAAATCAAACCATGTAACCTGGAAACCTTCATCAGCAGATTAATCAAAAAATCACTATTTTTAATAACATGGAAAAAAACTGTCTTGAATGTGGGGAAAAGATCGTAGGGAGAACCGATAAGAAGTTTTGCAGTGATTACTGTCGCAATTCCTATAATAACAACTTGAACAAGGACAGCAAAAACATGGTGCGCAACGTGAACAACCAGTTGCGTAAAAATTACCGTATCCTGGAGGAGCTAAATCCCGATGGGAAAATCAAACTTCCAAAATCCAGGCTTGCCGCAAAAGGATTTAATTTCGATTACTTCACCAGCATCTATACTACAAAAACCGGCAATACCTACTACTTTGTCTATGATCAGGGATACCTGCCGCTGGATGGGAACTTTTATGCGCTGGTAAAAAGAATATAAGCTAAAAGCCTCCCGGTTCTAAGATTCCAAAGAGGCTTCAGTAAAAAATATTTTAAATACCAGGGTTCCAGCTCTGCCCTTTAAGATTTAAGGCTGCCCGCAATACATCACTCTGGCTTAACTGGCCCACGAGTTCCCCATTCTTAACTATGGGAAACCGCCTGAACCTGTTTTCAATGAATATTTTTGCAGCGTCCAGCACGTTCATATCGGCGTCTATCGTCATCGCGTTACAGGTCATGCGTTTTTCCACAAGATTATTATCCATTGGCATGTTGTAATAGCGACTGTCGGAGATATGTTTCATACAATCCCCTTCAGAAATTACACCCAGCAGCTTGTTATCTTCATCTACCACGCAACCCCCGGAAATTTTATGTTTCAAAAAGAGTTCCATGACTTCAAAAACAGTTTGATCTTTCCTAAAGGTCACAAGGTCTGTAGACATATAATCTGAAACGCAAACAGAAGCACTTGCAGCCTTTTCGGGCTCGGCCCTTCTACCCTGAAAACTTTTAATACCCATAGCACAAGTGTTTGATAATTAGTTCTTAAAATATAAAATTTATATAATAACCTGAAGTGTGTTGGCAATAATTTAAGATTTTTGGGAGTAAGTCTTTAGTTGTTGAAGTGCTTTTAGATATATTTGAATTATGTCGAAACAAATTCAAGCAGGAATTGCCTTATTAATAATTATTTCCGGGGTTATTTGGAGCTTCTCCGGTACCAGGCCACAGGTGGATCTGAGCAAAGAAGTGCCGGCCGGTCAATTTTCTACTGCACGGGCTTTTGAGCATGTGGAGGCTTTGGCACAGGAGCCGCATTATGTGGGCAGTGCTGCCCATTCCAAAGCGCGCAATTACATCGTGGATGAACTTGAACAGCTGGGTCTGCTAATAGAAATGCAGGAAGGCTTTTCCCTCAACAGGGAAGGCACCCTTGTACGGGCGCAAAATATCCTGGCGCGAATTCAAGGTACGGGAGACGGTCCTGCGCTGCTTCTTATGTCCCATTATGACAGCGCAATGCATTCTTCGCCGGGGGCAAGTGATGCTGCCAGTGGCGTTGCCACCATTCTTGAAGGGATTCGTGCCTACCGGACTTCGGGAAAAGTGCCTGAAAATGATATCATACTGCTCTTTACCGATGCCGAAGAGTTAGGTCTTAATGGCGCCGACCTATTTACAGAAGAACATCCCTGGGCTAAAGAAGTGGGGCTGGCCCTCAACTTTGAGTCTCGTGGCAGCGGGGGAAATTCTTTTATGCTGCTTGAGACCAATAGCGGGAACCAGGCGTTGATCAACCATTTTTCAGAAGCCGGGGTGCAATTCCCGGTCACCAATTCCCTCGCTTACAGCGTGTATAAAATGTTGCCCAATGATACAGATCTCACGGTGTTGCGGGAACAGGGGAATATTAACGGCTTCAACTTTGCTTTTATTGACGATCATTTTGATTATCACACGGCAACAGATGTTCCCGGGAACCTGGATCTGCGAACCCTGGCTCACCAGGGGAGTTACCTTATGCCTTTACTGAATTATTCGGCGTCGGTCCCTTTAGATAATTTTTCTTCGGAAGAAGATGTACTCTTTTTTAATCTTCCCGGATTCAATTTTATTAAATATCCCTATAGCTGGATCATGCCCATGGTCATCCTGTCCTTTACATTGCTGCTTGGAGTGATCATTTATGGTTTGCTGAAGCGGAGGCTGGAAATAAAATCAATGGTGAAAGGATTTTTGCCTTTGCTTTTGTCGCTGTTCCTGGTAGGTATTCTAGGTTACTTTTTATGGGAATTAGTTCTTTGGTTTTACCCGCAGTACAAAGAAATGGAACACGGCTTTACCTATAACGGCTACTGGTATATTGGAGCAGTGATTTTTCTTGCTCTCGCTGTATGTTTTTATGTCTATCACAAGTTTAGAAAACCACAAAATTCCCGTCAGTTATTGGTAGCACCTCTCATTTTGTGGTGGGTGATAAGTGTGCTGGCCGCAGTTTATTTAAAGGGTGCTGCATATTTTATTATTCCGGTGTTGTTTGGAATAATCCAGCTGTTGATAATGATTTTTGATCCAAAATGGAAGTTGCCCATATTGGCATTTTTGAGTCTGCCTGTCATTTTTATTCTCATGCCTTTTATAGTCTCTTTTCCGGTGGCACTGGGTCTTGGGATGCTGGTGCTTACGGCGGTCCTGGTGAATTTATTGTTCGTACTGCTGTGGCCGGTTTTTGGAGCCTTCAGGAATAATCAGTTATTTGGGTTTCTGAGTTTTCTTGTATTTATGGTGCTCTTTGTGATCGCGCATTTTAAATCAGATTTTAATGAAGATCGTCCCCGCCCCAACAGTCTGGTGTACCTGGCCGATAAAGATAAAGGCGTTGCTACCTGGAATACCTATGAAGAAATACTGGATGACTATACTGCGCCATATTTTGAAAATGCTTTAGAGGCACAGCTAAAGCACTGGTTTGGCAGCAAGAATGGCAGTAACTTCAGTAAAACGGCGGTGGCGCCACAAATCATGCTTCCGGAACCTTATGTTTCGGTTCAAAAAGCTGTTATTGAACCCGAAGGCGAGGATGTATATAACATTAAGATTGCGCCCAACCGCGATATTAACAGGATTGAACTTTTTGCCGACAAAGGAATTGATTTTAATTATTTTAAAGCCAATGCAAAAGAAGCGGGAGATTTGCGACCCGGCAGCAGTGACCTTCATGTGCATAAAAATCGCTGGTGGGATAATATCCTGACTTATTATGCGGTGAGTAAAGACACCCTAAGGCTGGAGCTGAGTGTGGAAGAGGGAATCCATCCCGAGATCACTCTTTTGGAAGCCTCATACGACCTGCATGAGAATCCGCAGTTACAGGTGCCTGCGCGGGCAGATGATATGATCCCAAGGCCGTTTGTGCTGAATGATGCAATTGTTGTAAAACGAACCTTTAAATTGGAGTAAATTTGAAGTAGAACCAAGAACCAGGAACCAAGAGCCTAGAGCCAAGAATCAAGATAGCTAAACCCGATATTGGAATTTGGTGCTTGGAATTTGGAATTTCATTTAAATCCTTAAATATTATACCTTTCAAAAACATATCGATTCTTGGAATCGGCTGGCTGGGACTACCGCTGGCTAAAATGCTTCTTGCTGAAGGTCTTTCGGTGAAAGGCTCCACCACCTCTGCAGATAAACTGCCTCTTTTGAGTAATGCCGGAATAGCCGGATTTCAACTGAAGGTTGCTGCGGAAGGAATTGTAGGAGATATAGAAGCTTTTCTGGCTTTGACCGATGTCCTGGTGATAGATTTCCCGCCGGGACTCCGCAAAGATCCGAAATCTGATTATTCGGGGGCTATTGCAAAGCTGGGACGGGCAATAGAAACTTCAGGGGTCAAAAAGGTCATTTTTATCTCCTCGATTTCAGTTTATGAGGAAACAGAAAACTTTACCATATATACCGAAGATCATAAACCTAACGCAACTTCGGCTTCGGGCAGGGAGATCATTTCCGCAGAAAAAACATTGTCCCAAAATCCCATTTTTGACACCACAGTGATTCGCTTTGGCGGACTTATTGGCGCGGGAAGGCACCCGGTGAAATATCTCGCCGGCAGAAGCGGACTCGCAAATCCACTGGGGCCTGTGAACCTTATTCATTTGAAGGACTGCCTGCAGGTGATAAAAAAGGTACTCGAAAATGACATTTTTGGAGAGGAATACAACGCTGTTTTTCCGCTAAATCCACCACGTGAAAAGTACTACAGCGAAAAAGCTTGTGAAGCCGGACTGGAAATTCCGGAATTTGATCATTCTAAATCTTCGGTCGGAAAAATAATTTCAGCATCTAAAGTGATGCGGGAGCTGGGGATAGAATTTAGGGCAGGAATATGATCAATTCAGCAACAATTAACAATTATCATTGATCCCCTGCAGGCTCAGGCCAAGGCCTGAAGTGATTTTGTTCGAATAAATAATTCCTGCCTGCTATCGGCACGGATTACAAATCCGCGCCATCTGTTTGATCCAACTTTTCCAAAGTTTTAATAATGAGACATGGCTTTTCATTCTGAAGTATGCTATTTTAATCTATGGAACCTTGGAAAAGTTTTAACCGGTTTGGAATTTGGATATTGGTGCTTGGAACATTTCGTTTCCCCTCTTAATAACTTTTGAAACTTTATGAGTTGCTTCCCCCTTCTGTTTTTTTAGATTTGAAGTTTTCAATAACCAGAGGATAGACTATGAGTGCATTCGTGATAAGTAAAAGAGATAATGGAAATTACAAGTTCACTTTTGCCTCCCGGAAGGGGAAAACCATCTTCACCAGCATTGCCTGTAAGCAGAAATCGGATTGCGAGAAGATCATAGAAACTATTCGGGAGGACACCGAATCTTTTACTTTTAGAAAAGCCAGGACAGGTTCGGGAAAATACTTCTTCAGGATCACCCGGGGCGGATTCGTTCTCGCCACCAGCCGCAAATTCTCTACAGAACTTATGCTTCAGAAAGGGATCGACCAGTTCCTAAAATATGGAACTGATGCCGAAACCCTGGACTTTTCCATTAGCGATAATGTTTTTGCCGAGGTGGAGGAATGATCATTAACAATTTCCAACTAACAATTTTGTTGGCCATTAATGGTTTTTCTGAAAGAGGTCTGGTTTAACTTCAAAATCCCGGTAAGGAAGAAAATTTTAAAATTTATCTCATATTTACAATCTTAAATATTGAAATGAAGAAACTATTTTTTCTTTTAGTGGTGCTATTTCCATCTATTTTATCAGCTCAAATAGAAGATCATGTTTATGAATTATCGGACTCTTCTAATATCCTTTCTGAAAGTGTAAAGACAATTATTTCGAAGAATATCGACAACAAGCAGTTTGTGTTCTTAGGAGAATCTTTTCACAGATCTGGAGCAGATCTAAGAAAGAAAACAGACTTCGTTAAATACCTTGTGAAGGAAAAGGGTTTTGAAAATATCATCTTTGAATCAGATTTTTATGCGCTTTATAATGAACATCAGCAGTCCCATCTCTATGGTATCTGGTCTCAGGCTGAACAATGTCAGGAACTCTTTAAGTTTTTTGACGAGTATAGTGTTACCATTTGGGGTGTAGATAATAAATTTCATTCTCCTTATTCTAAAAAAACCTTTCCGGGCGACCTGGAGAAGTTTCTAAAAAGTGAAGGAATAGATTTCAGCAGTAGGTATATATCCATTGTGCGCCAGATCCTGGAATCTGAATTCAAGGCTAATGATCTCATTGCTCCTGAGGATCTGCTTTACTTTGATAATGAAACTGAAAAGATTCTCATTCATCCAAATGTTCACAAGAACAGGTTTTGGCTGCAGGCTATCAAAAATTTAAGAAGTTGCTCCATTGTCTACAGGTCAAAGGATGTAAAATTGTCAATTGCTGAAAGAGACCGGCAGATGGCTGAAAATCTCAGCTTTTTCGCAAATAAATATCCCGGGAAAAAATTTATAGTCTGGGCGGCTAATGCACATATTGCAAGGACAGATAGTGAATACATGGGAGAGAAAACTATGGGAGTTGAATTTTTAAAGGCCAATCCCGATAATTCATACCACATCGC
Organism: Salinimicrobium sediminilitoris; assembly: GCF_020866905.1. GTDB lineage: Bacteria > Bacteroidota > Bacteroidia > Flavobacteriales > Flavobacteriaceae > Salinimicrobium > Salinimicrobium sediminilitoris. The sequence goes on from NZ_JAIVCC010000005.1 coordinate 542,644, forward strand.
ATTCGCTTCAGTAAAAATGCCTTACCGGAAGATTAAGAAAATTCAGAGAAAGAGAAAATCCCGGAAGAATCTCTTACACTACCTGCCCGATATTGATCAGGACTATTTTATGGACGCCAAAGAAATTAGAAGTAAATTTCCGGAGTTAGCGGGTTCACCTTATTATGCCAAATTATGGAGTGCCAGGAAAAAGCATTTAAAAACGGAGTGGCTCCGGCATTTTGACGCAATTGTTTTTATAGAAGATGGAGAGCTGGCTCAATATCTCCCTTTAAAATAATATTAATTGCTCAGGACCACATTCAGGGCAAGATCTTTCATCGGGAATGAGATAATTCGCTTAAGGTCTTTCGGGAATTTCCAGCTTCCGCCGTAATACCACCAGAGCAAATCCCCGTCGCCTCCTTTCACCATTCCCAGCTGCGGTTGGTATATGTATTTAATGGATTTCCCCTCTTCATAATTTCTGTTCATGTGCCTGTATTCCTCCTGATAGATCCTTCCCAAGAGTATAAAGAAACCATTTTCCGGCACCTGCACTTTTTCTTTGGTCAGGTCTATAGTGGTCTCTTTCCGGCCCTTTTCGGTTTCAATAATAAAATTCTTAGACAAGTACTTTTCGGAAGGCCGTCCGTCGGGATCTGCAGCAATGATCTTGATGGAAAGCGGCACGGGATCGTTCAGGGTGTTATCTGTCACCACTGAAATTTCTTTTATAAATGGAGTTTTTTCATATCTGGACTTGTGTTCAAAAAACCGGGCAGCGGAGTATTGCAGATTTTTTCCCGCGTAAAGGAATTCCAGGATCTGCCCGCGGCGCTTATAGGAGGTTATATCCTTTTCAAGTTCCTGTTTCCTAGGTATGATTACCACTTCGCTGAGTTCTTCTGTGCTTTCTTTCAAGTAGATGGTCAAATGCTCTATTCCTGCCAATACCTCCTTTGATTCAACCTCATATAGGAGATCATCAAAGTGTCTCCTTCTTTTGCCTTGTCGATGGAGAATTCGCCATTGTGGTCACTGGTACTGCCCAAAGCTTTGTTTTTGATCCATACGTTTACGTACTGGATTGGCCTTTTCTCAATGCTATCCACGATGGTGCCGGTTACCTGAGAGAAGATCAATTGTGAGGATAGAGTTAGTAAGACTGCAACAAATAGATTTTTCATAATTTCTAAGGCATAAAATTATCTTCTTTCTTGAAAGATTTCCAAAAGGATTCGTCGTATGGAATCCCGTCCAGCAACGTATTTTTCTTCCAGTTATCCCGGTTTAGGATTTCAATATCATCTGCAGTATAATAGGTATTAGGTATCAATGGTCTTCTTGAAATTTTGATAAAATTCCCTCCGGCATCAGGGATTCATGCCAGGAGAAGAATTTGGGACCACTGGTTTGGAGCTGTTCCTTTCCCTTGCAGCTTTGATTGACACCCGGTCTTTAATGGCTATGAGGAAGGGCGCAGTCCAGAAAACAATCCAGATTAAGGTTAGCTCCGGAAGAAAATTAAATATATAATTCGCCGAAAATACCACAACAGATACCATACTTAGTAGCAAGGAATCTTTTATTCGTACCTGCTCCAGGGAAAATCTACCTATATGGAGTTTGTTCATTCTGGCTATTCTTGTTAGATGGTCCTTATCAAAAAAGCTGTTTTTGGAGGGTACGTACACAGCGACCATTCGAAGGTTCTGGATGATATAGACAAGAGATATTCCCAATAAAAAGTGCTGTAGAATATTAATGAAGTAATCTATGGAATAAATACCGGTAAAGTATTGGAAATGGTAGACCCTGTAGATGTAGACAAGGGAAAAGATGCTCATTACAATAGAACTCCAAACGCTTAGGATGAGTCTTGTTCTTTTGGTTAATCTGTGGGAAGAAAATGCGTTATAAAAAGAAAAAACAATGAATACTATTCCTATCCCAAGAGCAGAAATCATAAAGTAATTGGATCCAATAAAAAAACCGGTCTGGAGGACCAGGTAAATTACAGCAATGGACTGGAGTAACGTGACTCCTTCGGTGATTCTGGGGGTTGCTTTCTTTTCGTAAAATATTGCTGAAATAAAAGCAAATATGACGATGAAAATATAGGGCCAATTCCTAATCTTTTCGGCGGCATTAAACGAGTCGAGATTGATAATAAATACTAGAAAGGAGGACAGAATAAAGGCAAACATTAGTTTAATAACAAAGAATGTCCAATGATCACTGAGTCTCTTATTTTCTGTGATCAGGCCGCAAATGAGAGGAATGGTAAGGAAAGGTAAAACATAAAAGTCTGCCTGAAATATGAGGAATACAAGATAGCCCAGCGAAACCAGGCAAAATGCAACGCAAATTATGACTGCCCCATTAATATCCTTTATTGTAAAATTTCCTAATTTTATTTCTTTCATAGAACCTGATTATAAGGATTTAAAACTTCTTTCACTTGAACCTATCATCATCTACCGATCTTAATTGGTTTGACTGAGTTCTGTATTTGGATATAAGGTTAAGAAAATTTACTCTTGAATTTTTTCAACAGGAGGCTTTTCGAATAATCCCGCTTTAAAATGCTCCCAGTCAGAAAAGATTGCACTTGCCAGAATGAAGGTGAAAAAAGCTACAATGGCTCACAACTTTATATTGGGTTCGTATATAATTCTAATTTGATGTTGGGTCACCTCTTTCCTTTCCTGCTCTTCAAAACTTTCTGATCTGTACTTATTGTTTTTGATAAATAAATGCGGCTGTCTTATGTAAGAAGCGAAAATGGTCGCCATAAGAACCAGAATCACGACCTCAGATGGTTTTCCTTTATACATATGGATCAGAACAATAAAGATCATATATAAAACCAGCATGGAAGTGCCTATCAAAATAGTTTTTCTGTACAAGAACAGCCCTGTCCCAACTAACAGGAAAGTACCGGCGATGATCATTACAACAGCACTTTCTACTATTTTTCCGGTTTGATATGGGTTGAGTAATTTGTCCAGAGCATTTGGAATATAGTAAAGGGTGATTACCAGTGAAGGTAACCAGGTCAATATGCTGCTAAGGGTTTTTTGTCTTCCTGCTGTTTTTTGTTCGGTCAATATTTGAGGTGTTAGATGTTATTGAAAGTTTTTTGACAAGGTTCTGTTTAAAATACTATACAGACTGCTGAGCCCGATCCTTTTCTGTCGGCCCTCGGCCTTCAGCAGGCGTAAATTCTAATATTCCGGAGATCAAAGTCTTATATTCCTGAACTTGCCTCTCAAACTCCTTTTTTATATGTAGTCCGATCAAGACCCCTGTTGCTAATAAAATTCCTCCTATTATCCACATATAAGTATTAGAACTGTACTCCAGGGCCACCCCGCCTAACAAGCCTAATCCCAAAATAAGATGGCCGTAAAGCAGTACTTTGGATAATGGGTGTAACCTGAAATCAATTTTTACATCGGTCTTGTTCTCAGGATCTGCCGGGAATAATTTTCCGTTTACAATAAGATTATTTTGAGTATTTATTTCAAATCCCAGGAGCATCCGTTTCCGGATCTTAAATTTTACCGGTTCCTTTTTATCAGAATTTACTTTAAAGACAAATCCTTTAGTTCCGCCAAGGGAGGATTCTAACCTTCTGCTGACCTCTTTAGGATCATTTTTTACTTGAAAATTCCATGCTTTCATATTATTATTTTAGGATTTTTTGTCCACCGGCAGAGAGGTTTAGTAATAGTTTTAACCAGTCTGTCGAGATTCCTTTCAACTATTTAAAGATCCGGAATGCCGGTACGAATCTGAATTTTTGTTCCTTGTAGATCCTTATGCTATTGATAAGAATTACTACAAAATTGTAGAAATATAGAATTATTAGCGGAATATAGAACAGTAGAATGCTTTTTGGACTTAGAGTGGTAAACCCGCTAAAAAAGCCGAAGAACATCAGGATAAAACAAGAGAAAAAAATAATGCACCAGGTGATCTCAAAGTTCATAATGGATTTACCGAGTTCATTCACCTTCTTTAATTTGTCTTTTTTAAGGATCCAGAAGATGAGGGGAACAATTACCCCCAGGATCGGAAAGAATAGAAATCCCATGGCAGACAAACACATTAGAGTGAGATATCCTTTATCTTCAGTTACCTGCCAGTCGATTATTTCATCGGGGGTGGTTGCCAGGGCCCGAGCTAATCTTTTTAAAGAATCTCCCCGGGGAACAGTCTCATTATTTTCAACCCGTTGAATTGTCCTTAAACTGAGGCCGGAATTTTCTGCAAGCAGTTCCTGCGTCAGGCCGTTTTGCTTTCTAAGTTCTTTTACTCTTTTAGATAATTTGAGATCTTTCATTTCTATGATTTTGTGTAGAGCAAAAGTATTCTGTGAACCAATCAAAGTGTTGCGTCTTTGCTACGACATTTTACCGTCATTAGTGTCAGATTAGTTAAAATAAAGGCTCTAGGGCTCTATCTGTACAATAACTTCTTTTGAGAGATTGCCGGTATGGGTACCAATAATGGTTTCATATTTTAGGATCTGTCCTGCCGAAAAAAGGTTTGAAGGGATCATGATGTCGATATCCTTCACATGCCTGGTAGCGCCATTGTCATGCTCATGAAATCCTCCCATGGGAACTTCCCTGGTGATCTCTATTCTTTCTCCCTCATGGATGGTCCTAAAGAACCTGGGCGAACTACCATCATTGGATTGAGTTCTGATCTGAAGGATCAGGGGTTTTTCGGGAGTAGTGAAGGACGCGTATACAGTGTCTTCCGTTACTTTCTGCTTATTATTGTGGCCATAGTCATCAAAAGTGGCATACTCTATCCAACTTTCACTATAATCAAGTTCATTACTACAGGATGCGGATAAAAGCGGCAATGAAAGAATGAGAATAATAAATGTGGATCTATTCATGGTTGTTCTTTTTACTTTTTAATATCAATTAAAACCTGTAGCCAATCCTCAAATGCAGATTAATAGCTAAGTCACTTTGATTTTCAAGGTAGCCCGCTTGCTTCGCAAAGGTATACTTGTAGCCCAGACCAATTCCGGTTTCGTAGTTGAAGTGGCTGCAAATGTGCCTCCTTATTCCCCATGTGGGAATTATTGAAATATCACTTATCACCCGGATATTTTCATAGTTAGAGATCACAAACCAATCGGGATGAAAGTTTGTCTGTAGGGATACAAAATTGCCTGAGTTCCCTTCTGTTCTTCTGGATTTTCTTTGTCTTTTATCGAGGTTGTAATACCATCTGGGCTCAAGACTTATCACCGGCGCCAGTAAAAATCCAACCTTGTCGTAATAGCTGCCGGCAAACAATCCGGTGTCAAAGCCGAGTTCACTTCTCAGCGCGATCTCCTCTGAAAGGGCAGCCTCATTATGAAACCAGAGGCCCAAAATTCCACTCTGGATACCGTAGGTGGAGTGCTCTACACTGGCATTTTGAGAATTAGCAAAAAAAGAAATAGCACAGAAGGTGAGGGACAGGAAAAATTTTTTCATCAATAAAATTGGTTGGTGCCCGGTATCTTATCTCCGCATCCATTTAAGACAGAGAAAAAAGGACAGATTTTAAAATGCAGGTCTTCAGGAGGTAGGGAAGGATAGAAGACCTGGTGACGAATATAGTTAAAAATTTTAACAGGCTTTTTAAAAAACCATAGAAGCCGTTTTTAAAAGAAAAGGCTTCAAAAATGACATTTTTGAAAGGTATTATTAAAGTAGCGCCTCGTAAAAACCGTAACTTTCTCCAGTCCTGCCTTACTGTTGAAGAAATTCCTGTCTCTTTGATTACTAAGGAAACCCGCCTCTACCGGTACCTTTATGTAGAATTATTTTTCGAAATAGGTCTCCACATAGTAAGAATAACTTTTCCCGTCTCGCTGCTTATAAAGAGTCATAGACTTGTAAGAGAAATGGGTGGCATTTAGTTCAAGAACTTCACCTTCGGGAAAGAAGTAAATGGGACCGCTACTTACAACGCCCGGCTCGATTCTAACATCAGTTTTAAAATTGTTTTCCTCCAGGAGCCAGGAACCGTAAAACTTATCTTCGTATTCCGGAGTTTCATAATAGGCAGAACCATCGACTTCCAAAGTAAGTACATTGTACGGCGGAGTATCATAGAAATCTTCCTCCACATCCTGCAGCTCCCCTTCATAAAAAGTATAAACCTTTGTGGCTGTTAGCGTCCAGGAGCCGGTTAACAGGTCCTTACTATTCCTCTTTTGATCATCGTCTTTTGAGCAGGAGGAGAGGACTAACAGGAAACTAAAAAATAGACTGATACTGATTTTCTTGATCAAAATGACTGACTTTGGTGGGTGGTTGTAAACTTGCCGGAAAAATATTCAATAAATATATTAATTAAGTCATTATTCGCACTACCTGATTTTCAGGTTTCACCTCCGGACTAGAAATATGGGTTTCCTCAAAAGCAGCGAAAACCCAGGCTTATTTACACAATCCCCGCTGCCAGCAGCACAGAGAACAGGAGCAGCATAATGCCTACGGCTCGGTGAAGGGTCCCGATTGTAATTTTCTTCAGGATCTTATTACCAACCGCAGCCCCAACAAAAGCCGACAAAGTAGCTGCAATGAGCAGGGAATAATCGATCTCCGATCTTATTTTCAGAATATCTGCAGCATAGACCGTGAGCCTGGAGATGTCGATAAAGACCGAAATCATAATTCCGGTGCCGATGAAAACTTCCTTGGTTAATCCTGCCCTAATTAAGAACGCGGTCCGCAAAGCGCCCTGGTGGCCTGAAAGTCCGCCGAAGAAGCCGCTCAGTACGCCACCCAGGGGAAGGTATTTGGGATCGAAATTCAGCTTCATCAGTTTTGGAACTATATCAAACAGTGCAAAAATGAACAACAGCAGGGCGATGATGAGTTTTAGCGGAGTGATGTAAAAGGTCTTTTCTGCCAGGGTATAGCTTGTTAATGCTTCGGTTTCAGAAAGTATGGTAAGCAGGTAAGCCCCTGCAAAGGCAGCGAGGATGGCCGGAACACCAAACTTTAGAACCACTTTTTTATCGGCTTTCCTGCCAATGAGACTGAGCTTGAAAAGATTGTTCAGGAAATGAACGATGGCCACCAGGGCTATAGAGATATCAAGCGGAAAGAACAATGCAAAAACCGGTAAAAGGATGGTGCCGAGCCCAAAGCCCGAAAAGAAGGTGAGTCCCGATGCCAGCAGGGCGAACAGGCAAATGACAATGTATTCCAGCATAAAATTTAGCTTGTTCTAATACTACCGCAATTTAAGGAGCAGATCTTCTGCTAATGTAACTGTAATATTATTTTTTGGATGAATTAAAAAAAATGCTTCAGCAGAAGAGGTTTGATACAGGTCACTTTATTTCCTGCCAATCCTTAACCGGGAAATTCCGTCTTTTTTGAGTAACAATTGTTGCAAATGTCTCAGCGGCAAGATGCTAACTTTATATTGTGAAAATCTCAGATGAATTAAAAGGTGTTTTACTGGCGTTTGTTTCTGTAATCGCTGTTTCAAACGTTTATATCTTTAGCAAGGCGGCCCTTATGGAGGTAAGTATGCCGCAGTTTGGGGTGTATTGGTTCAGCATTGGGCTGTCGTGGATATTTTTATATGGCTGTACCCAAAGAACCTACAGGTCAATAAAAGAATTTGCCAAAAGGAATTTAGGTATCCTGGCGGTGCTTGGGCTGATAGAAGTCGCGGGGACGTATTTCTTCTTTAAAGCCATTGATACCATTTCTAACCCGGCAGTCACCTCTTTTATCGGAAATATATCGCCGGTTTTCGTCATCACCCTCAGTTTTTTCCTGCTCAGGGAGCGGTTCAACCGGCAGGAATTCGTGGGGATGCTGTTTGCCATAGCCGGTGCCTTCATTATAAGCTATAAAGGAGATACGGCTTTTAGAGATATGTTTATCGATGGGACGCAATACGTGCTGTATTACGGTGCCTTTGCGGCTATAAGCGCAATCATTATAAAAAAGAACATCAGGAACATCAACCCGGTCATCCTAACGACCAACCGTAGTTTTTTTCTACTGGTATTTTCAGTTATGGCCCTGGTCTCTTCGGAAGAATCTTTAACCATACCCTTTAAGCCGCTGCTGAATATCTTCATCGGGGCTTCTTTGGGACCATTTCTAACGGTGATCGCCGGCTATCTCGCCCTGCAATACATTCCATTATCAAAAAAGGCAATTATTAGCAGTACGAAAGGATTGTTTGTCCTCTTTGGAGCCTATCTCTATTTTGGCCAGTTTCCCGATATGATCACTATAATTGGAGGTCTTATCACTATCCTGGGTTTACTGCTCATTGCCTTCGGAAAAAGAAAAATCCCAAAACCTAAAGAAGTTTCTTAGCTGTTCTCCTCCCGGCTACCCCATTCGGCCCAAGAGCCGTCATAAACCGATTTCTTTTGGTCAATTACAAGTTCCCCCGCCAAAAACAGGATACAGGCCGTGACTCCCGAGCCACAACTAAAGACCAGTTCCTTTGACGGGTCATTTACCTCCTTAAAAATGGATCTCAGCTCCTCTTTTTCTTTGAACTTTCCGTCCTTAAGCACTTCTTCGAAAGGAATATTGACAGAACCCGGTATATTCCCGCTTCTTACTCCTTCCCGGGGTTCGGGGACAGTGCCGTTAAATCTTTCACGGCTTCTGGCGTCAATGATCAGTGCCTCTTTTTTGGTGAGGTTCTGTTTTACAAAATCAATATCGGAAACCAGCTCCGGCTGAAAGTGCGCAGTAAAATTGCCTCTCTTTTTTGCAGTATCATGTTCTGTTTGGGTTGGGAATCCTGCCTTTACCCATGCTGAAAGTCCGCCATCAAGAACAGCGATCTTCTCATGTCCCATTACCCTGAACATCCACCATACCCGCGGACTCGTGTAAATACCGAGGTTGTCATATACCACGATCTCACTGGAATTGTCAAGGCCAAGTTTTCTACAGTTTTCCTGAAACTGTTCGGGTGACGGAAGCGTGTGGGGGAGACCGGAAGTGAGATCGCTAAAATCCTCTTCTATATCAAAATACCTCGCGTTTTGAATGACCGTGTTTTGGAATTCAGGTTTGAGGCCCGACATGTTGGACTGCGGGCTGCAATCCAGGATGATGAGATTGGGATTGTCTAATTTTCGGTGCAATTGTGCAGCGCTTAAAACAGGACTTTTCATACAAAATTTTTTAAGATTTAGGATAAGTTGCGGGAGTAGTGACGCAGACTTGTAGCCTCAGGAATTTTCTTATCCTGTTTCTAAAATTACAATTTTTTGACAATACCCATTGTTCGGGTGGGCCATCATTTCTACACTTTTTCAGGTTCGTTTTTGTCCTTATTTTAGCTGCGGAAATATTTTTCTGAACTTTTTAGGCAGTCCGTCCTGTATGTGAAGTTTTTTCCCGGAAAATGGATGCGTGAATTTAAGGCTGCCGGCGTGCAGGTACAGGCCTTTGCCTTTTAAGATGAGGTCCTCCAACCCATATTCCTTATCTCCTAAAATAGGATTTCCCAGACCTGCCAGATGTTTGCGCAACTGGTGCCGCCTTCCGGTTTGTGGGCGTAACTCCACCAGGTTGAGACTGCCGAATCTTTCTGAAGCAACCGATTCCAGTACTTTATATTCTGTATGCGATGTTTTGCCATCCACATCTGCGGTGATGCTGCCCTGAGATTCGATTTCACCAATGCACACGGCATAATAGATCTTTTCCACCTCTTTGTCTTCAAAAAGCTTGTTCAGGGCCCGAATCGCGGCACGGGTTTTCCCCGCCAGTAAGATGCCGGTAGTGGCGAGGTCCAGCCTGTGAACAGGTTGGGGAGTGGTAGCATCGGGCAATTCGCTGCGCTTCAGGTTTTGGGGCAGGGCATTGGCAAGGGTCTTAAAACTGTTACCGCTTACCACAATACCTGCAGGTTTATGCACCAGCGCCAGGTGTTCGTCTTCAAATAAAATCCGCAGCGGAAAAATGAGCTTTTTCCCGGTTGCTGTTTCCCCGGGAAGACTTAGTGTAATGGTCTCCCCGCCGGTGATAAAAGTAGCTGTACTTGCAATTTCCCCATTGACCGTGATATATTCCTTTTTTAAAGCCTTTTTTAATCCTGACTTAGTGGGAATGGTACTAAAGATCCCAACCCCGTATTCCTGCAGCCGCATGGGCGTGATTTCTGAAGGGACATGATGGGTCTGAATAGTTTGCACGGTTAGAGGGTCAAAACGCTGAATAAAATTAAGACATTGGCCAGAGCTTTCCTATTTTTCCGGCATAAGGAGGAATTTCATGTCATTCAGGAGAAAAGGCTAAAGTGATCCTGAAATAAATTCAGAATCATGATATATTAGCTTTTAAGACAGCCCAAAAATGCCATTTTTGAAAGGTAATCCGGGCTTCGGCATCAGGAAATTTTAAGCTTCTATAACCGGAGCATTACTTTCCTTTTTTACCAGGAACATTACGTACATGAGCAGGCCACAGGCAACCAGGGAAAGCAGGATCATCACATTCCAGGTGAGGGTATAACCAAATTTGTCGATCAATTGCATGCCCGAATTATGACCAAAAATATGCCCTATGGAGAAGGCTATGCTATACATGGCCATATAAGAACCCTGTTTTCCGCCTTCGGCTCTTTTGAGGGCAAAGCTGTTGGAAAAAGGAAATGCGATCATTTCCCCAAGGGTCAAAAAGATCATCCCCACCAGCAGGATCCCCACCCATCCCGTTAGGTTGATAAGGAGGAAACTTATGGAGACCAGGATGGTTCCCGTAATGACATGAAATAAGCTGGAGCGCACTTTCCCTTCCAGGTACTTTATGAGCGGCATTTCAAACAGAAAGATGAGGAAGCCGTTTAATCCCAGCAGCAGGCCTATGTGAGATTCACTTAAGAAATGTACCCGCGCATAATATAAAGGCATGGTCGAAAAATACTGAAGGAAAACAAACCCGAATAAGATCATGGCGGCTATAAAGACCAGGTAAGCTTTGTCTTTCATCATGGACTTCGGGATGCTTATGATCTCCTTTGGGTTTTCCACAGCTTTCTTTGGGTGGAGCAGTTTTAGCAGAAGAAAGCCAGCCATGATACAGGTGATTCCGTCTACCCAGAAGAGTCCGCTGTACCCGGCAGTCGCAATGATCAATCCGCCCACGGCAGGCCCTGCGGAAAATCCCAGGTTGATCGCGAGCCTTATGAGGGTTATGGACCGTGTCCTGTTTTGGGGTTTGCTGTAGGCGTTGATAGCGACAAAAACTGCGGGACGAAAAGTGTCGGCTACAAGCATCACGATAAAGATCCCGGCGCAAATCCCCCAGAAAGTAGAGGGGAACTGCAGAAAGATAAAAAGCACCCCCGAAATGAGCAGGCTTAAAGCCATGGTTTTGTAATGGCCAATCCTGTCCACCAGTTTCCCGCCCAGCCAGGAGCCGGCAACAGAACCCAGGCCAAAGAAGGTAAGGATCCAGCCGACTTCCTCAAGGGAAAAGCCCCTGTTTTTTGTCAAATACAGCGACAGGAATGGAATCACCATGGTGCCCGCCCTGTTGATAAAGGTGATGAAGGCCAAAAGCCAAACCTCCCGCCTCAGGTCGCTAAAGGACCCAACATAAGCCCTAAATAATCGCTGCAACATAGCTTACAAATAAAGCGTTGAAATTAAATTAAAAATGGATTGGTTGGGAGGAGGGCAGGAAGAATTTCTACAAAAACAAAAGCCCCTTCGAAAGAAGAGGCTTTGAAAATGTCTTTTTTGAAGAATATTATTGACGTAGTGCCTGAAGAATAATTCCCGCTACTTTCTCCTGTCCCGCCTCACTGCTAAGGAGATCCCTGTCGCTTTGATTGGTTAGGAAAACAATCACTACAAGGACAGCCGGGCAATTAGTGTTTTTAAGGACAGCGAAATTAGCCTTTTTGACTCTTGTATGGGCAAATTAATTTGAAAAGCTCCTGCTGATCTTTACTTTCGGATGAGCCGATATAGTTGCTCGTGGCTTAGTTTAAAATCGGTTTTATCAGTTTATCATCTATGAAATTCAGATGGAATTCAATTTCTGAGGTAGCTTTTTTAAAGGTTTCATCAGAGTTTTCGAAAGAAGCGAATAATAAAGTCTGGGCCTCTTTATAACTAGATAATTCTTTAAGAAATTTACCAAAATCATCTATTGACATATCTTGCTGCTTAGGTTCATCGAACATTAAAAGATTAGGATGATTTCCTCCTTTCTCAGATGACGTTTTGTATAGGCTACAAGTATATGCCCAAATACTTCTTACAAAATCACTAGCGGATGAATCGAACCTAATATTATAATATAAATCTCCATCAGGTTTTTTAGCAAGTGGAAGATAATTATCTTCTGAAATAGCAATATCACTAATTGCTTTACTACTATAGTTGAATTTTTGTAATAGCTGTTTAAAGTTACTTGTAAGAGATTCTAGTTTTGAAATATCATTTGTTGATAGAGTATTTCCTTTCAATTCACTTTGATCTTCTAGAAGCTTTTTCCAATGATTTGAAAGAATTATTAATTCATCTTTTAAATCAGCAAACTCCTCTAAGAATTTAGAATAAAATTCTACTTTTTTCTTCAAATTCAGTTTGTATTCAATGTCAACAATTGATGGTAGCCGATCATCGGAAATTAATTCTTTTTTTAAGTCTCGGATATCACTTCGGATATCATTTTGGGATTTTCGTAGATTTAAAAGGCCAACCTCCTTTTTTGAAATTTTTGATTCTAAACCTTCGATATTGACTACTAACATTCTAATCTGAGCATCTAAAAAATCGATATTATCTTCAATGCGCATTGGAACTTGCTTCACACTAAGAGGGAGAAGAGAATCATTAATCTCTTGATTACAAGTAGGACAATGATTTTCTGAAACTTTTAAATTTATCTCTGCTCCTAACTTTTGAACTTTGAGAGCTCCTTTATTTTTTCTCAAGTCATCTTTTAAGTTCTCTAATTGATAATTAAAATTTGTCCACTGCTGTTTGTTAAATGTCAGTTCACTAGAAATCATCTCAATATCAAAGCTCATTTGATTTAAAAGATCTTCCTTTTCTTGAATAATTTTCTCATCAGTTGAAATCTTATCTTTAACATTAAGATTTTCTTTTTTATTTAGATCTTCTAATTCTTGAATTAATAAATCTAGAAAGTCCGAAATCGAATATTCATTTTCTTCTCTTGATAACAGGATATTAATTTCATTATAATTATTGATAATCATTGGATTATATGTTACTCCAATGAGTTTGCCACCACCTTTCTCTGCAAATCCTTCTAACCTTTTAGCGAGACTAAGCCAATCATTCTCAAGAATTCTTTTGTTTATATTCAATTCCTGTTTTTTCATTTTGTTTCCATACACATCCATATCTAATATGAACTCTACCACTCTTGCTTCCTTGTTATTTAAACCGTAAATAGGCATTGTTGCGAAAAAATCAGACCATCCAGATTTTTGTTCAATAATAAAACTTGATGCAATTTGTTGGATATATATTTTACCTAAATCGCCTTTGTTGGTTAAAACCTTAGGAACGTTCCAGTTAAGAAACTCTTCAAGAAAGAGGTGGAAGCCGTAATATTCATTAGAAGCTCCGCCACTATCATGAATAAACATTGGGCGACTTTTTAAAGATTCCTCTTCTAATAGGCTCCCTTCATAAACATCAATTAACTGTGATTTTCGATTTGGGTTTTGTACGAATCTTCTAATAGTTATGATCTCGTTGTGAGAATTTTCAATTTCTAGTAAAACATTTGATTGCAGGACATTTTGGAAATTATCTTTTGGATATTCAACTTGATCCTTCAATACAGACTGCATTGTTTTTTCGAATTTTCCTCCAATTAGTTCTTCAAAACCAAGTGCATAAACGATTGCTTGAAATAAACTACTTTTTCCGCTCGTATTATTTCCTCTTATAATATTTAAGCCAAGATCAAATTCGTGAAAGGCCCCAAAAACACCATTGGTTGTATTAACTTCAATCTTAATATTATTAATTTTGAGCATTTTGATTTTTCCATTTTTTGTAGATAGAATCGATGCGACTATCTGTTATTTTTCTTTTCCCCAAGTAGTTTAGAAATTCAATTTCCTTTTCCAAGAAACCATTGTTTTTTATTATTTTTTGAAAAAGGGTCTCACCTTTATCTGATAATTCATACTTGCCGTGAATGATTTTACAAATTTGTTCATGTACTGCATAGTTTAAAGCTCTATTTAAGCTAGGCTCGATGCCCCAAGTTTTAGAGCTTTCTGTGTAATTACTATTAATAAACTTTTTTATCGATTCTTGATTTTCCGAGCTTTTAAGAGCCCAATAAATTAAATGAAGCTTTAGTAAGCTAGATTTAGAGCTTTGGCAGGATAGTTTTAAGATTAGTGCGATTAATCCAATAGTATATGATGGCCTATATTCAGGTGGTATTGAAATGGGCTTTTTCGAGAACGTAATCTTTTTCGCGTATAATTCCATTTACTCAAAATTTATCGGACATCTAAAAATCCAGTCAGCTAATGCCCAATTGGTTAATTTTAGGATCATTTGAGGAGCTAAATTGCTGAATGAGTTATGTAATTGATCTTTTAATATACCTCTAAATTCTTGATAAAGCTCACTCGGCTCTTTACTACTTGAAATACATCTCTCTTCAATTTCGGATTCAATTACGCTTGTTATATTTAAAAATGTCTCGTAATCAATTGGGTAATCTTCCTTCCATTTAAATAAGATATTATTCCCGTCTAAATAATCCGATACATTTATATCAACAAGTTTGTCTAACTTTTCTTCAAATTTCGATGATTTTTGATTTAAGCGATAACCATTTTTTGTCTGTGCTTTTTCAATTAATGAAATTGCCGAATCTTTCCATTTGAATTTCTCAACGGTCTCAATCTCATTTCCCGGTGATATATCGATTTTTATTTTAGCATTTTCAATAGCGGTATTTAAGTACGGATGTAGAAAATCTATATTTTCAAATAAAACTTCAAAATTATTATTATCAATAATTGACAAGTTCCAGCTTTTTACTTCTTCTTTTTTTAAAGTGCAATGTTGTACAATTTCATTTTTCGCATAAGTTGGTGTGACGAAATACCACTTATTTATTTTAGTTTCACCTAAAATTTTTTTTAACTGTTTCTCATAGGTTTTAAGTTTTTTCAAATCCTTGGTTATTTTATCTCGATGATTTTCATACAATAAGTGACTATTATAATGTTCGTCGGGACAATAACATTGAAATGCTTTTCCAGTGCGGGTAAAACCTTCAATACCAAAGTCTCCTGGAGTTGCCTTTATTTCCTGATATGCTTCTTCTCTAAAATTATTTTTGAAACATAATTGACAAACTCTTTCCCATTTGTTACCATCAAAGGTTCCATATTCTGTTCTTATCATTAATGTAAAATTGTTAATGCATTGGTTACAATGGCGTATGCACAATACTTACTTTCTCTTTATTCTACAGTCGCAGAAAAATACAAGTTTTGATCTGCAACAGCGGTAGGGGGAGGAGGAGCAGATTCTTCCTGCTAATATAATGTTAATTTCTTACAAGCTTTACGGGAAACCATATAAAGGTCCCAAAAACGGCTTATAATAAGTCATTCTTAAAAAGCTTAAAGCTATTAGCAGGTATAAGTATATTGTGGGGTTAAGTAACAAAATCTATCTATTATGGAAATCGCGATCTTTTACTTCTATATTTTCAGGAACTAAGTGATCAACAATTACCATTGATTTATTAGAGAACTGCTTATGTTTAAATTGAAGGACCAGTTCATTTTCCGAAAGTGCTTTGATCTTGAAAAATTTGTAGTTTTCATCAATGTTAAGCAGTTCGGGGATATCTTCACTTTCTAACTTAATATAACTGCGGTTATCCTGGGATACTACTTTCCATGAAGCATTTAAAGATCTGCCGCAATTTTTCGAAAAGTGTTACAATTTTATAAATAGTTGTCATTTAATGCAATTAAATGGGTCTCATTTATTCACAGCGAGAGCGGACGGACTTTAAGCTTCTTGATTTTTCCTTTTTCATTATCTTTTACCTTCTAAAACGCCAACCATGAAAAAATTTCTCTTTTTACTGCTCCTTATTGCCGGTCCGGTGTGGGCGCAGACTCCCGAAGAACGCATTGCAGAAATGGGCATCACCTTACCCGAAGTTCGGCAACCCTCGGCCAATTTTGTGAAGTGGAGACAGGTGGGGAACCTGCTGTTCTTAGCCGGGGAAGGCAGTCCCGAAAAAGGCACTTTGGGAAAGGATCTCACCACCCAGGAAGGTTATGACGCGGCAAGAAATACCGGCATCAGGATCCTTGCCACTCTTAAAGCGGCGACGGGAGATCTCGACAGGATCAAGCAGTTCGTGAAGGTGCGGGGCATGGTGAATTCAGCACCCGATTTCTATGAACAGCCACAGGTGATCAACGGCTTTTCTGATCTTATGTTCGAAGTCTTCGGGGAAAGTGGGAAACATGCACGGGCCGCAGTGGGTCACGTGAGCTTACCCTCCAATATCGCAGTAGAGATCGAAGTGGTGGTGGAGCTAAAGGAATAAAGGGACAGAAGAAAAAGAGGCCGACTCACTGGACCGTAATTGGTCAAGTTGAACTTATTTCAGCTTCTCTTTTATTCGATATAGTTTTTCAGTTTGTTAAAGATCCTGAAATAAATTCAGAATGACGTGTTTTCAGCGTTTTAGACACCTCTCAAAAATGCCATTTTTGAGAGGTATTTTAAGTCAGCAGGCTAAAATGTCTCAATGGTTTTTAGTCATTCTTTATTATATAGTAGTGTACATCTACCAGTTCATAGGAGTCGATAATTACGACATCCCGCGACTCCTCCTGGTCATAAGTTAAGATACAACTGGAGTTGGCAGCAATTTCATAACAGGGAATCGAGGCGTTTTGAGAAAAACTACTGGTGGTCTGGAGTCCGTCAACATTTACCGTAAGCACAGGTACTCCGGAAACAGCGTAATTGTTAGGATTGGTAAGCTCAATTTCAAATTCCAGCCTGGAGGTATTGCTTCCTGTGTCTGGTGTGAATTCGAATTTTAAAACTTCATAGGAAAAATCTTCTAATTGAGGGGGTTCAATTTCTTTTGCTTTTGTAGGCTCGGGAGTATCACAGGTAACTTCCTGGGTAGTATTATAGCTGTAAGACTGACCATTCACGTAATAAAATTGAGGAATAGTAATGGTTTTCATACACTCCTCCTCACTATCATCCGAAGAGCATCCAAACCATAAAACTGCAGTTAAAAATAATACAGGGAATTTTAATATTTTATTCATTTTCATAAGGTGTTTAATAACTCCCGGGGAGTGGGTACATAGTTCTTATTCAGTATAAATATCTAAAATAAATAACCGGATTTTAGATCAACCGCCTGATCCACCGGTTATTTTCTTTTTAATGAAGTTTCAGCATTAGATCTCAAAGAACCCGATTTCAGCTTTTTTGACCAGAATATAAATTGCGAATAATAAAATAGCAGTCGCAAGTGTAAATTTGCGGTTTTTAGAATTTTTGTCTTTTTTTTCCATTTTGGACCTGTTTGTATATTGGTAACCAATTGGTTTAAAATGTTACACTTTCTTCAATTTTCAGTTTAATTACCTGCAAATCAGGTTATTTATTTTAAGAAACTGACACTATTTGTTCAAATTCCAAATTGCCGCAAATGATGATCGGAATGTTTGTGAACTAAAATTCCTATCTGCTCTTTTGTCATTGTGCCGAAAAAGTCATGGACAAATTCCGGATTGTTGAAATTTTTATATTCCTTTAGCAGGGAAATCCATTTTAATTTCTCGGCTTCCAAATCGGAAAATTGGTTCTTCGCTTTGAACTGCTCTGAAGTAGGAATGTTTTTATCAAAAGGTTCTTCGTTTTTTATCATCCTCTTTAATGCGATTTTCCCGAATATTTTTCCCAGGAATGTTTGTTTATAAGTGTGCGCATCTTTTCCCAGGATCCACTCATTCCAGTAAGTATTATGCTTTAGCATTTGGTGAACGTTCATTTGTCCCCATTCCGCTTTATTGCTTTCCTTTATTTGTCCAATCCGGTCGATTAGATGTTGCCTGATAGTGTGGTCGAAAACTGTTTGCATTCTCTGAATTCTATTGATGATCTCTTAACCAGATAAAATTAATCTACTCTCTACTAACTGGTAGGGAAGAAATTGCTTTAAATGTAAGAGAAAAATCTCTTCAAGTGTGAAGGGGAATTATTAAAAAACCTGCTTCATGTTTATTGAATTGGTTTTGAATTTCAGTATTAAAATTAAGTATTAAATTAGGAGGTCTGTAATGACGGCAAGGGTGGTGAATAATTAATGACAGGTTATGGTGGCAGTTCTAATTATTTCTATGATCTTAAATTCCTCAATGATGATACAACTCATATTTGATTTTAATAAAGAATCTAACATTCGGGAATGGGTGATCGTGGATGATGTTGTGATGGGAGGACGATCCTCAGGTGAGATCAGCCTGAATGAGGACGGCCACGGAGTTTTTGAAGGGGAGGTTTCCCTTGAGAACAATGGCGGCTTCTCCTCGGTGCGTTACAGGACAGGAAGAATTGCGGTAAAGGATCATTCAAAAGTCGTGGTAAGATTGAAGGGGGACGGCAAAGAATACCAGTTCAGAATTAAAGGCGATACGGGGGATGAATATTCTTATGTAGTTCCGTTTTCAACTTCGGGAAAATGGGAGGAAATAGAAATTGAGCTAAAAGACATGTATCCCACTTTTAGAGGGAGAAAATTAGATATGCCCAATTTTTCAAATGATCATTTTGAAGAGATTGCTTTTTTGATCGGCAACAAAAAGAAGGAGAAATTCAAACTTGTGATCGACAGGATAGAGCTGAGGTAGAATTTTTTATTCTTTGGAGCAGAAATATCAAATCAATTTGAATATTTACGGAAATTTCTTCTTTCCAATTTGCCGGATTGTTTTTGATGTAGGTTGAAATGGTTTTAAATGCTCTATCATTCCTGATGATTATATCATGAAATCTTGTTTGCCATTCAAATTCATATCCCAGCCTGTGGGCATGTTTTGTAGTGGCAGATTTATAGGATCTAATGATGGTTGAAATGGAATTGGATTTTGGGGAGATCTTTGCCATTTGGAGATTTTTTTGGGGATGCGGCTGAGACGTTGCATGCAACGTCTGTACGGGATCTTTGGGATGATTCCCGGGGGGATCATTTTTCTTCTCCTCATCATTTCCTTCGGAAATTTTTTCTTCTCTCGAAATTTCCGGATTATCAAGAATCAGAATGCCGTGAATGTGATTTGGCATCACGATAAAATTTCCTAATTCTACGTGAGAGGCGTGGTGAGGGATCTCATGCCATAGCTTTTCTGCAATTGCCCCTGTGGGGGAGAATTGCATTTTCCCGTTTTTGATCTCTCCAAAATAATGTCTTCTATTGGCGGTGCAGATGGTGATGAAATAGGCAGCATTCCACCTGTAGTCCCAGTTCTCAAATCTGGTAGATTTTATTCGGTATTTATTTTTAAAAAGGTTTGCCATTCTTAAACGTTTTCAATTCGGAAGGAAGAATTTTTCACTCATCTATTTCATTTTCAATAGAAGCAATGATATCTTTTATCTTTTGTTTTACCCCTTCGGACTGCTCATTGGTATAGGCAGTAAAGCTTATCATCTGTAACAGGTAATCTTCAAAATCGGGATGTCTTAAAAGTGGTCTGAAGTCGGCCTGAGGCACCAGGTCCTTCATGTTCTGATATTCCGTAAGGCTGCCCATGGTCAGTTTGGCGCGTAATTCTTCGTCGTCCAGGAGCACCATCATCATGCGGCCTATCTGGTAATGTTCGATCAGAAAGGGGATCAGGCGTTCTTCGGTCAGGTTGAAGATGGCCACTTCCTCTTCTTTCAATTCACTCAGGGAACTCGAGAATGCCGAGACTTTATTTCTCAGCTCAAGGTTCTCAAGTAAATACAGTTTGCCCGAATTTATCAATTCATTACTAACGCTTAGCTCGGGATCGAAGGTGGGTCTTATTGAAATTCTGAAAAGGTGTGCGTCCAGGCTATCTCCAGATACTGTGGCGGGATCTTGCTTTTTGTATTGCAGCAGACTCAAACAGGAATTAAGCACCTCGTTCCTTATTTCTATCTTATCCTCGATCTGGGAGAGGTTGCTCCTGTATTCTTTTGAGAGCTGCGACAAGATCTGCTGCTCCTGGCTTCGGTTCTGTCGGTCCTGGTTCCAGCTATTGATCTGTAAGGCTATAAGGATCCCAAGGACCACAAGAATTATTTCCCCAACCGCATACAGCAGGTAACTAGTGAATTTGTTTCTGGTCAATAAGGCCTGACGAATCTTTCTAAAGATAGTAAGCACGCTTCCAAAGAATTAGTGCTATTAAAGATAAGGTATAAAAATTAACAGGAGTCGGTTAATTGATTTTAAGCCTAGTCAAAAATGACATTTTTGGGAAGTATTGAGAACTTTCAGTTATTCATTTATGGTTGTCAAAACAATAATTCGACACTATAATTGATATTATGAATTGTTTATATATATTCACAACTGCTAATTTTTTAAGAATCAGGTTTTTTATTTATAAATACTATCTTTAATAATTAAATCATTATGAATTTTTCACCGTATTTCAGGAATTTTTTATCATTTCTCTTTTTGTTTTCATTGATTTTTATCACAGTCTCATGCGGTAAAGATGAGGTGATTGACGATGATAACTCGAATGATGAAGATGAGGTGATTGATGAGGAAATCTTCGAGTTGGAAGAAAATTTAATGTTAGATGAAAGTCGTCAATTCTTAAATTATGTGATTCCGCAAACAGAATACGATCTTTTTCTTGCAGATCGAGGTGATTACACAATTGTTACAGAAAAAGTATATGAATACTTCAAAGATGATTTTGATTTTATATTCATTTTTGCGGATGAAGATGTCAAGCCTGATGGTTCACCCTATGGTACGAATAGATCTGCGAAACGAGACATTGATGGTTTAGGAGGCATTTTGTATGACGAAACAGCAACTTATGGTTCAGCCGGCAGATTAAAAAGCGTTCTGTATCTACCTTTAATAAGATATCTGCGAAGTGGCCCATTTTTACATGAAATTGCTCATCACTGGGCTAACAAAGGATTTATCCCATCAACGGTAGCCAGTCACTGGGGATATTCCAGTGCAGGAGGGCAGTTAGGTGGGTTTGATGAATTGGTAGACCTTGGAAATGGTTCATATTTGGGTAAATTAAATGGAAATGAGGGCTTTGGTACTGTCGCGAATGGAGGTAATAGTATACCTTATTCTAATGTCGAATTGTATTTAATGGGGATGATTCCAGAATCTGATCTTGAGGTAATTTATGTAGCAGAAAATCCGGAAAATGCTGAGGGAATTGGGGTTTTCACGGCAGATAAAATTACATCTTACACACCAGCAACTTTAATTAGCCAACATGGAGCAAGATCGCCTTCATATGCTAATTCACAAAAAGCATTTAAAGCCATAACGGTAATCATTTCTACAAGTCCTATTTCGGATGAAAGAAAAGAAATGGCTATCTCTAATCTTAAAAATTTTGTAAAACAAGGTGAACCGTCCGCTGAATGGGGCAATTCGAATAATTTCTGGATGGCAACAGGTGGTGTAGGATCGTTTGATGTTAATATCAATATTGAAAATTTGAAATAGAGATATGGCTACAGCGTCTCGAAAAATGCAAGTTGCATTCGGGAAATTTAAATTGATGAATTAAAAAACCCCTCCAAAAGAAGGGGCTTAAAATATTGTTTCCATTAGAGATTCCGATCCCGAAGCCTCGGGATCGGAATGACATAAGTATTACCAGATCTTCACCCGGTTCTCAGGTTTCACATACATCTTATCACCTTCCTGAATATTGAATGCTTCATAGAAAGCATCAATATTTTGAAGAGGCACATAAGCACGGTATTCTCCCGGAGAATGTGGATCTGTTTTGATCTTGTTTTTCAAAGCTTCTTCTCTCATCTTAGTTCTCCACACGGTTGCCCAGCTCATAAAGAAACGTTGTTCTGGCGTAAAGCCATCAATTTCTCCGGGGTTCCCATGCTCCTCAAGGTGGATCTGAAGTCCGTCATAAGCGGCGCTCACTCCTCCAAGGTCTCCAATGTTCTCACCTAAAGTAAATTTTCCATTGATGTAGACCGAGTCAAGCACTTCAATGGCGCTGTATTGGTCGGCCAGTCTTCCCCCAAGGGTTTCGAACTGCTCCAGGTCTTTTTCGCTCCACCAGTTGTTCAGGTTTCCGTCGGCATCAAATCTTGAACCGCTGTCGTCAAAACCGTGAGAGATCTCGTGGCCAATAACGGCACCAATTCCGCCATAATTAACTGCAGCATCAGCTTTATAATCGTAGAACGGCGGCTGCAGGATAGCAGCAGGGAATACGATCTCGTTGTAAAGCGGGTTGTAATAAGCATTCACGATTTGTGGCGCCATAAACCATTCGCTTTTGTCTACAGGCTTACCAAGTTCTGCGATGTCTTCTTCAACGTTCCATTTTGCTGCATTAAGCATGTTCTGGAAGTAGGAACCACCATTAGCAGGTTCTTTGATCTCCACGCTGCTGTAGTCTTTCCACTCATCTGGATATCCAACTTTGATCTGGGTAGTAGCCAGTTTCTGCTTCGCTTTAACCTTGGTGCTGTCGCTCATCCAGCTAAGGTTGTCGATGCGATTTTCAAAGGCTTTTACTACGTTTTGGATCATTTCTTCGGCTTTCTGCTTAGCTTCAGCCGGGAAATGTTCTTCTACATATAATTTCCCAAGGGCTTCTCCAATTGTGCTGTTGATGGTCGCAAGGGCGCGCTCATTCCGTGGTAATTGTTTTTGTGCGCCGCGAAGGGTTTTTTCGTAGAACTCCCAGTTTGCATCCTCGATCTCTGTGGTCAACATACCTGCTGCGTCATCAAAAAGAGACCAGCGCAGATATTCTTTCCAGTCCTCTACATTTTGAGAAGCAAGCGTGTTTTGAACTGCCTCCATGTATCGCGGCTGACTCACAATGATGGTATCGACATTGGCAGCACCAATAGCTTCAAAATAACGGTTCCAGTTGATCGCAGGAACTTTGTTCTGAAGTTCGGCAGTCGTCATAGGATTATAAGTTTTGCGGGCATCACGACGCTCAACTTTGTCAAGACGTGGTTGTGCAAGTGCAGTTTCAAATTCAAGAATGGTCTTAGCTTTTTGTGCTGCCTCTTCTTTAGAATCCCCTAAGTACTGAAGCATCCTGGTGATGTGTGCCACATATTTCTCACGCTTGTCTTTTGAGTCGGCATCTTCAGCAATGTAGTAATCCCTGTCTGGCAGTCCAAGACCTCCCGGAGCAAGATATGCTGCGTTCATGTTTGAATTCTTTGCATCGGCACCTACACCAAAGCTGAAGAATCCTCCACCGCCGTACATCTGCATTTCCTGAAGATAATTTTGAACGTCTTCTTTGGTCTTTATAGCCGCAATTTTATCCAGGTAAGGCTGAATTGGTTGTATTCCCTGCTCGTTACGGGCCACAGTGTCCATGATGGTCTTGTACAGGTAAACTGCTTTGGCCTGGTCACTATTAGCGTCAAGATCTTCGCTGTTTGCAGCAGCTTCAAGAAGGGCAAGAGCATCCTTATCTGTTTTTTCCCGTAATTCGTTAAAGCTTCCCCATGTTGTTTTGTCTTCGGGGATCTCATTGGTATCCAGCCAGCGGCCGTTCACATACCTGAAGAAATTTTCCTGCGGGGCCACTGTGGTATCCATATAGGCAAGATTGATCCCGCGTTGTTCTTCGGCTTCTACTTCTTTATCATTTTTACAGCCGGTAACAACCGCTGTTGCCATAAGAGTAAGAAGGAAACCTTTACTAAATTTATTCATATTCATGTTAATTTTTAAAAGTGGCGTAAAATAAGAAAAAGGATCCAAATTTTACCTTTTTATAGAACTTAGTGAGATCTTATTTTGGAAATAAAAGCTTTGTCAAAATCGGCTTTTAGAGAGGTAACAGCGGCCATATTTTCATTGGGTATGGCGATGGAAAGAACGTAGTGCTTTATTCTCCACTTTCCGTTTTCTTTTACCACTACGCCCGAGCCGCGGCAAATACCCATTTGAGTATCCAGCAACTCGTCAAACCAGGAAATTTCGGCATCATCGGCAAAATATATATTCCTTTCCAGAGTGGAAAAGCTCCAGGCTTTCCCGCGGTCAAAATAGGATTTTGACCATTCCATGAATTCTTGTTTGTTCCAGTTCTCTGTAGCATCTGTACCAATGAAAACAGATTCAGCAGCCATTAAGCTGAAGTATTCCTCGTAATTAGCTTCGGCTGCGGCCTTGTGCCACTCTTCAAGAAGGTGGTTTACGTGAGGCTCTTCAGCCTGACCGAAAGCGAAGCCCCCGAAAAAAAGCACGAGGGCCAAAAAAGAGATTTTTTGCATGTGTTTAGATTTTTATGAAAGATAAGGAATTTTGAAAATCGTAATTCTGTAGTTGGTTGAAACGTAACGCTGCATGTTAATTATTCCGCTTATAATTATTGGGCTAAAGCCCTTTTTATCCCGGAGACTTTTGATCCACCACCTGAAGGTGGCGGCAATTTATTTCTCTATTTAAACTTTAAGAATGACATACTTAACTGCCTACGGCTTTAGCCGGAGGTTAAAGACATACTGCAAAGGCCTTGGCCGGTCTATACGAACAGTGCATTTATATTCTTCTGCCTAATCATTGGGCTAAAGCCTTTTATTTAGGAAACCTTTGATCCACCACTAGAAGGTGGCAGCAAAGTATTTCTCTATTTAAACTTTAAGATGGCATACTTAAATTGCCTCCGGCTTTAGCCGGAGGTTAAAGAAATACTGCAAAGGCCTTGGCCGGTCTATACCAACAGTGCATTTATATTCTTCTGCCTATAATCATTGGGCTAAAGCCTTTTATTTAGGAAACCTTTGATCCACCACTAGAAGGTGGCAGCAATTTATTTCTCTATTTAAACTTTAAAGATGGCATACTTAAATTGCCTCCGGCTTTAGCAGGAGGATCAAAAAGATAATACAAAAGGCCTTTAGGCCAAACCCGATTTAACTTCGAACCGGGAATTAAGATTTAGATCTCGTCCTCTCCGGCATCAAGGGCAACAAAGTTTCTTATCGCCTCGTTGGGTTCAATAATATTGTACCCGCTCCAGAATTCGGGATTATAGACCTTGAAAGTCTCGTACTGGAAATCTTCGGGTTCCGGAATTTCAGAAAGTGCGGCCGCAGGCATAGTCTCAGATTCATAAACCACCAGTTGCAATTTATTCACCTGGCTTATGTTGAATTTAAGGTCCAGGTCCAGTTCATTCTGCTTACGGCGGCCGGGAACGTGCTTGTTCTTTTCGATGATGGTAAGTGGGCGGTCAATCCCAACAGATTCGCCGGTCTCCCGTTCAAGATAACTTAGGTTGTACTTTCCTGCTTCATCTTTTACAAAGATCATCTTGCCCCGGTAAACGTCATCTTTGGTGCTTATTCCAAAAAGGCGGAATTTCTTCAGCGGTTTTACATTTTCATATTCCAGGCGGTGGACCCCATAATCCTCTGTATTTACATAGATCCTGCCTTTAAAATCGGCTCCCCTTTTTGGTTCAAAATCGATGATGTAAACTGTAGCATTGTCTATCCAGGCATAGCCGTTTTGAGTAAACCTGTACTTGTTAGCCTTGTCAAAAAGGTTAAAAGTGATGTCTTCTTTCCAGAACATCCCGTCCATAAGTCTGTTTATCCTGGAATTAGAGTTCTTTTTGAGATTCTTTTTCCTTTCAGCAAGAATTTTTTCTTTTTCTACGGGAGTTTTTTCTTTCTTTTCCTCTTTTACTACTAATTCCTCTTTAAGTTCTTCCTCATCGACCTTTACCCCGATGATCCCCGAACGTATCTTGAGGTAAGAACGGTCTTTAAGAGTGTTCATAAAAAGGGAATTCAAGTGGTCTGTCACCTGTTCCAGGGATTGTGTGCTCTGTGGATCGTAAAGACTTGCAGCTTTTATAATATTTACTTTCTGGCTGTCAAAGTTCCCGTACATATCGGCCAGGATTTCTCTATAAGAATCTGATACTTTTGGAATTTTGGCAGAGATCTCGTTCATGAGGGCCTGATCTATACCGGCAATTGTACTTTTGTCCACTTCGAGGTCGAACCGGCGCACATAACTAATATCCGACTCTCTTAAAAAGATCCTCTTCCTGCTGTTGTCAAAATTGTAGTTGTTATAAACCTCTTCTTTTACTTTCTTAATGATCTCTTTTGCTGAAAGGTTTTTGTTCGAAAGAAAAACTTCGCGCAATTCTATGGTAGCAGGCTTTAGAAAAATGATCCCTTCGGAAATTTCTTTGGGGGCGATCTCAAGCAGTTCATAACCCAGGGAGGAGATCTTGATAATTTCGGGAGATTTTTCCTTTTGGGGGTTATAGCTGAAGGTCCCTTCTTCATTGGTCACCAGTCCCCGGTTTTCGGCAAAGATCACATTGGCGTAAGGAATAGGTTGTTTCGTGGCTGCGTCGAGTACCTGCGCGCGTATCTCCTGGGCTTGTAAAAACTGCACCTGAAGCAGCAACAGAAAGAAAAGAAGGAATCTCATAGTGAACGGTTTATTCTAAGACGAATATGGGTTATAAATGTTACAAATTGTGATTTGAATTTCAGCATTAACAAAAAACTAACTAAAAACAATTGGCAGCAGGATGAAGGGTTTTCTAACTTTATAGAAAAGCCAATCTATGACACGATCTATCTGGAAATCAACAGCAGAAAAAACTAATTTCCCGACATTAAAAGAATATATCAATACAGAAATTGCTATAGTAGGAGGTGGTATTACAGGAGTCACTGCAGCATACCTGTTGGCAAAGTCGGGTAGAAAGGTAGTCCTGCTGGAGGCAGGTACTATAAGCGGAGGAACCACAGGTGATTCTACCGGGAATCTTTATTCTATGATTGACAAACGCCTGCATCACATCCAGAGCAAGTGGGATAAGGAAACAGCATCAAATGTTGCCCGGTCAAGAGGACAGGCCGTAGACCTGGTCGAGAGGTTGGTGAACGAGCATCAAATTGACTGCAGTTTCAAGCGCGTGCCCTGGTATTTGTTCAGCGAGACAAATGAGAAAGATGAAGTAATTGAGAAGGAGATCGATGCCGCTGCAGATTATGGACTTCCCATAGAGGAATTACATGAATTGCCTCTCCCGGTTAAGGTGAGTAAGGCTATAAAGGTCAAAGGACAGGCACAATTTAATCCGGCAGCCTTTGTAAGTGGCCTGGCAGAAAAAATAGATCCTGCAAACTGCAGGATATTTGAAAATTCTGAGGTACATCATATTGAAAAAGAAGAGGAATTGGTGTTGTCTACCGCTACGGGAACAGTGACTGCTCAAAAAGTCATTTTAGCCACTCATACTCCCAAAGGAATTTATGGATTACAAACTGCTCTTTACCCATACCGTGAATACGCGATCGCGGCTAAACTTAATTCCGGAGATTTCCCGGATGGGATCTACTGGGATACAGAAGCCGATTTCCACACTTCCCTGCGTACCTATAGTAAAGGAAATGACAAGTACGTGCTTGTGCTGGGAGGACATCACAAGGTAGGGCAGGAGGATGATTACAGTCGTTTCTTTAGAAAGCTTGAACAGAATGCACGAAAATATTTCGATGTTTCAGAGATCGAGTATGAATGGAGTGCCCAGCACTACAAACCTGCAGATGGATTACCTTATATTGGAGAGAGTTCAGACGACAACATCTACATCGCTACCGGTTTTTCTACAGACGGGCTCACTTATGGAGTGCTTTCGGCAATGATCCTGGATGATCAGTTTAACGGCAGGGAAAACCAGTGGAGCGATCTCTACAAAGCCTCAAGGTTTACTCCCGTTAAATCTGCTAAAAATTTTATCAAGGAAAATATCAACGTAGCAAAGCAGTATCTTAAAGACCTTCCCGGAAAGGCCGAAGCCGATTCCTTTGATGAGATCGCGGTAGGGCAGGGAAAAGTAGTGGTAGTTGACGATGAAAAATGGGCAGTTTTTAAAGATGAAACGGGGCAGGTGCATTGCCAGTCGGCCGTGTGTACACACATGGATTGCATTGTGGACTGGAACGATGCCGAGAAAAGCTGGGATTGTCCATGTCATGGAAGCCGCTTTCAAGCTACCGGAGAGGTTATAGAAGGCCCTGCATTTTCCCCGCTGGACAAGAGGAACCTTGATAAAAAAGAATGATATTATGGTAATTACTGCAATTGTATTCATTAGTCTCGCTGTTTTACTCGGGCTTTACCTGATAAGTTTCGTTTTAAAGAAGAAAATTCCGCCTAAAGGAGTAGCTATAGTCCATGGCTCTCTGGCTGTTCTGGGAATTCTTATTCTTATTATTTACGCATTAACTACAACTTCTCATCATAAGCATTGGGATAGTATTATCATCTTTCTCCTTGCGGCAACGGGAGGGGTTTATCTCTTTTACAAGGATATTCGCCACCTTAAGATCCCGAAGTGGGTAGCCTTGATACATGGCGCCCTTGGGCTATTCGGTCTTGGCTGGATTTTGT
The DNA here is from genome assembly GCF_020866905.1 of Salinimicrobium sediminilitoris. Taxonomy (GTDB): domain Bacteria; phylum Bacteroidota; class Bacteroidia; order Flavobacteriales; family Flavobacteriaceae; genus Salinimicrobium; species Salinimicrobium sediminilitoris. Next base: position 571,332 of record NZ_JAIVCC010000005.1, read on the forward strand.
ATCACGTTATTGGTGGCACCCATTGACCTTTATCCAAAGGTGAAGTGCCGGCCGATGTTCCTTTTTTATTGATTCTTATTTTAAATATGTGCCCCTGCTTGTTTATTAATTTAAAACCAATGCCATGACAGGCTATAGACATTTTTTCAATCCTCCTTCACGTGACCCCAGTTCAAACTTTCGCTTTGCAACAGGGAAGATAAGATATCTCTTCTCTGGTCAAGGTCATATAGGTCTGTTTGTTCCTGTTTGTCACTCGAAGTTCGATCTTCATTGGGAAGAGAAGCTGAAAAATTCTCTTTTAAGTGCATTAAAAGATTTGTCATGGTACTTCTTAATAGCTGCAGCTCTTCCTTTTCATTTTGAGACCTTTCATTGGACTTAAGCAGGAGGGTAAGGGCTTCATCCAGCCGCACAAAATTAAGGCTAAGACAGTTTTCGGGATTTGAGTGGCTAAAGAAATGTACCACAGGATATGCCTGGTGGCTCACAAGATGATTATCGATCTTTTCCTGTAACGAAAGTACTTGTTGATCCCTGTAAGAGCTGTTTACTTTCTCGAGCTTATTGGCAATTTCAGAAGGGCTTTTCCCAAGGTTAGAAATACTCCTGGACAGTGTTCTTTTTCGAATGACCGCAGAGGAAACGGAGATCAGGTAAGTCATTGAACTGGTAAAGAAAATAAAGCCGAAAAAGGAAAATAAACTTGTTAGTATCTCAAAGAAGGGGGTGATAGGTTTAAAATTTCCCATGCCTAATGTAGAGATCACGTATCCGGTAAAGTAGAGCCTTTCTACCCAATTGGCCGGCCGCGAATCACTATTGGTTATTCCCGAAGGATCATAGGAAAAGACCAGGAACAGCCCCAGCCACACAATAATGATCCACACAAACAGTACTCCCAGATTAACGGTCATGCCGCAGTAGTCAAAGGCTTTCCTGCCAAAAAATCCGGAAGACCAGCGCGTTGCCCGGAAGGAGAGGCTGGCTACTTTTTTAGAAATAGGTCCTGCTCCGCTTCCGGAGAGGGTGGTAAAAAAGAAATCATAGATTACAAATATAAGAAGGAGGAATCCAAGGCTTAAATAAAGTACGTTCATATTTGAATTTTAAATTTTTAGAACCATAGAGAAATACCACCGCCTGCACCAAAACGATTGTCATAGCTTCCCATTAACCTTATTCCTTTGCTAAGCACATACTCGAGACCTACCTGGAATACCGTTTCGGTTTCGTAGTCTTTGCTCTCTTCGAGATCTCCATTCCAGCCAAAATCAATCTGGTATTCATATTCCCCATATAATTCAAGGCGGGGAAAAAGCAAAAGTCCGGCATTAAACGCCAACTGAGGCCGGAGTTTGTGATCAATGCTGAGTTCAGAATCTATTAACAGCGGCAGCAGGTATCTGATGCCGCCAATGGCAGTAGATTCCAGTTCATCCAGGTTATCTTCTTCTTCGTTTTCAATACTCCCGCCGGCAAAGACCCTGAAGTAGTCATTGAGGTATCTTTCATAGGTAAGAGTGGCTTCCACGTTTTCATTCCATCCATACTCAGCCCGCAACCTGAATTGGTTTCGAATATTGGTGGTGGTAGCATAAAATTCGGTCATGTGGCTTGCAGCCGATACTTCTCCCCAGGTAAAGTATTCATTCGCTTCTGTTGTTAGATTGGCTAAAGGATATGGTTCCAGCCGCTCATCACGTGGCGTATCGTAACTAAAGACCCGGGCCATACCGCCGTTGAGGTGATAGAGTACATGACAATGAAAGAACCAGTCTCCATATTCGTTGGCATCGAACTCGATCACCGTTTTTTGCATAGGGGCGACATTCACCGTATGCTTTAATGGGGAATATTCTCCATTCTTGTTGATCACTCTAAAGAAATGCCCGTGAAGGTGCATGGGGTGATGCATCATCGTTAGGTTATTCAGGGTAATTCGCACTTTTTGCCCCTGCTCAATTTTAATTTTGTCGGTTTCAGAAAGAGGTACTCCATTAATGCTCCACACGTACCTGTTCATATTTCCTGTGAGGTTGAACAGGATTTCTTTAAGCGGCTGTTCGTCAGAAATAGTGGTAGGTGCTGGGGCTCTGAGGTAATCATAATTGAAGACAGGAGATCCCGCGGTTTTCATGGCGTCGCCTATTACCAGGGAATCGGGCAGCGGCTTTTTTATAGGATCCATCAGGTTGGGATCTTTCATTTTGTCCTGAACCAGAGTATCCCTTTTCATGTCTTCATTCATGTCCATATCATGCTGGGTATGATCCTCTTTCATTTTCATTCCTTCGGAATCCATGTCCATCTCCATGTGATCCATTTCCATGGCATACTTTTTCATCACTTTAATGGAGTCATTTTTCCCGGGTCTGAACTTTGATGCCGGAGCGCCCATTTTCATATCCATGGCCATCATCTTTTTCATCATCTCAATCAGGTCAGGTTCGGGGACTACCGGGGCAGGTATAATTTCTCCTTCTCCTATATATGCTGAAGCATGTCCCGAACCATCCTGGGAAGTGGCACGAATTTCCAGTTTTCCACTTTCCGGAACAGTGACAATGAAGTCATAGGTCTCTGCAACAGCGATAAGGGTCTTGTTCTTTTTTACCGGTACCACATCCAGCCCATCGGCAGCAACCAAAAAAGGATCTTCTCCCCCAAAGGTGAGCCAGAAGTAGGACGCTGCAGAGGCATTGACAAATCGGAGCCGTACCTTTTCTCCCGATTCAAAATCAGGATACTGCTGTTCCGGGAGTCCGTTTACCAGGAAAAGATCATGGTAGTTATCAGAAATAGCCATATCGGGCATGCGTTGCCAGCTCATTTTGAGTTTGGCTCCCAGCGCGTTTTTAGCCAGGACTTTATTTAGACTTTGTACCTGCCCCTTCTTGATCAGGTACCATTCATTGCCTCTTTTGAGATTCCGAAGCTGTTCATGAGGTTTTTCATCCATCCAGTCTGAAAGGACCAGGACAAGATCTTTATCATATTCCATGCTTTGCTCCCGCGGATTGATCTGGATAGAACCGTACACCCCGCGTTGCTCCTGAAGTCCTGTGTGAGAGTGATACCAGTAGGTGCCCGACTGCTTCAGGGCAAATTCGTAAGTGAAGGTCTCTCCCGGTCTTATGGGCGGAGTGGTGAGATAAGGTACGCCATCAAAGAAATTCGGAAGTAAAAGTCCGTGCCAGTGCACCGAAGTTTCCACATCCATCTTGTTGGTAACATGGATCTTCGCATACTCTCCTTCGGTGAACTCCAAGACGGGACCGGGTATGCCGCCATTGATGGTCATGGCCTTGACCGGGTCTCCGGTGAGATTGACCATTTCTTCATCTATGGTCAGTTCATATTCATGCACCGGCCAGTTATCGACATTGCCTTCAACAGATTGAGGACGTTGAGCAAACGATTGAAAAGAAAATGTGAGAGTAAGGAAGATAGGGAGAAGAAGATTTTTCATTACATTTTCTTCAGGTTTACAGGAATAGGGATTTCTTACAAGTTAGTCAGCTTCTACCGTTTTCTGTATGAAAGTACTGTTAAAACTCTCCCGGTTAAAAAATTCCGAAGCATGGGAAAATCCACTTCTTTTCCGGTTTGTGACACTTTGCTTAACAGGAACTTAACCAAGCCCTCCGGATAAATTGATTAACTTATAGATCCTTTAGAAAACCATAAAAATCTATAGTTATGAAAATAAAATTGCTCTTCGTAATGTTTAGTCTCGGGTACGTTCTCACAGGATACTCACAGGGAACAATCGGACTGGAAGTGGTAGCTGACAATCTGGTTTCCCCGGTGGCACTTGTGGAATCTCCGGACGAATCGGGAAGATATTTCATTGTTGATCAGGTAGGTGTGATTAGGATACATACTCCTCAAAAAGGTCTTTTGCGGGAGCCTTTTTTGGATCTGAAGGATAAGATCGTTCCTTTAAAAGACGCCCATGAAGAGAGGGGACTTCTTGGCCTGGCTTTTCACCCTGATTACAGGGAGAACGGTAGGTTCTACGTTTATTACAGTGCGCCTTTGAGTGAAGATGCCCCCGAAAACTGGGATCACACCAGTCATATTTCAGAATTTCAGGTTTCGGCAGATAATCCTAATATGGCCGATAAGGCTTCAGAAAAGATCATTCTGAAGGTCGATCAGCCGCAGGATAATCACAATGCGGGAACTTTGGCATTCGGTCCCGACAATTACCTCTACATTGCTCTTGGCGATGGCGGTGGTGCAAACGATATTGATATGGGCCATGTACCCGACTGGTATGACAAGAACGCGGGTGGAAACGGGCAAGATGTAGAGCAGAATTTACTCGGCAGTATTTTACGAATTGATGTGGATGGGGATGCTCCTTATGCCATTCCTGAAGACAACCCCTTTGTAGACAAAGACGGAATGGATGAGATCTATGCCTATGGTTTGCGAAACCCCTACAGGTTTTCCTTTGACCTTGAAGGAGAGAATGATCTCATTGCCGGTGATGCGGGACAGGTACTATGGGAGGAAGTTAACGTAATTACCAAAGGCGGGAATTATGGATGGAATGTGAAGGAAGGGACACATTGTTTCAATTCCTATAATAACGACAAGGAGAAAAAGGAATGTCCTCAAGAAGATAAGATGGGCAACCCTCTTATAGATCCTGTCATCGAATTTAAACAAGGCGGTACCGACCATGGAGGCAAAGGCCTGGTGGTAATTGGTGGGTATGTCTACAGAGGTGAAATGATTAAAAACCTGGCCGGGAAGTACCTTTTTGGTACCTGGACGCAACATCACGGAAAACCTGCGGGAGCAGTGTTTATGGCAACCCCAAAAGAGACCGGAATGTGGGATTTTCAAGAGCTGAAAATTGCGCAGACCAACTCTACTTCAATAGGTCATTATCTATTGTCCTTTGGCCAGAACAAAGAGGGAGAAATGTTCGTTCTCACTACCGATGAAAATGGCCCGGTGGGCAATACAGGGAAAGTTTTTAAAATGGTTGCAGGAAAGTAAATCGGGTAGGCGTCATTCTGAATTTATTTCAGAATCTTTTCAGTACAAAGTTCGAACTAGAACCTGAAGTAAGTTACCATTGACGTTTTCAATTTTAATAAGGGAGAACTCCCTTCGGTCGATAGATATAAGGTGATTATTTTTTAATTGTTCATTTTTTTGCTGTGCATTCCTCTCCCTATGGTCGTCGGATGCAAGTAAAACGAACCAAAAAATGGACACTTTTTTGATAGGTGTTTCCAATTTTGCTCCCGCAAAATTGGAATCGCGCTCCCCCGGCTAAATTTTCTCCAAGGCTTCAAAAATTTTTAACTCCGGGGGAGCACTACACTTACAGAAAAGATCCTTTACAAGAACTAGTCATATAAACAGGAATATTCCGTCAAAATCATACGCTAGAAAATTTTTTTAGAGGTCTCAGGTTGACGAAAAATCGCATTTATCTAGTGAGATCATATCTCGAACGAAAGAGTCACTCCCATTGTAGCGGGATTACCAAGGTGAACGGCGCCAAAATTATAGCCGTAACTTACATAGTCGGTATCAAAAATATTACGGCCCCAGATCATTAGCTTTATATCCCGGTAAGAGACACCAACATTCCCATTGTACAGGCTGTAAGGCTCCTGCCTTAGATTATTGGCAAGATCGAAATATTGTTCCTCCAGGTACTTCCATTCTGCACGGGCCGTAAATTCCCAATCTTCATTCAGTCCAAGATTTGACTGATATTGGAGAGCGAGCATTGAAGTTACTTCGGGAGTATAGATCTGTTTATTATCCTTAAAATTCACTTCACTTCCATCCTGTGCAATGAGTAAGGATTCATAACTGGCATCAGTGAAACCCAGGTCATAGCTCAATTCCAGTCCGGTTGTTAATAAAGCTCTCAATTCTACTTCCACACCTTTGCTGTTAAGGCTTCCGGTGTTTCGGGTTACGATAACTCCATCGGGCATGACTAAAGTTGGCACCTGTACGTCGGTCACTTCCGTGTAGAACAAAGTGGCATTTACAAGCAGCCTATTGTCCAAAAATGAGTTTTTAGTACCTATTTCAAAGTTGTTACTGAATTCCGGATCGTATTCGTATAAAGGTGGCTGCGAAGGATCTGCACTCAATGGAGTAAGCCCTCCAGCCCTGAAGCCGCGGCTGTAGGTAAAGAAAACAAGGTTTTCTTCTGAAAGATCATAGGTAAGACCGGCCTTGGGCGAAAAGGCGTTAAAGCTTGCAGTAGCGGTAGAGTCCGGTTGATATTCAAAAATAGGTTCGGGTTCTGAGTCGGGCTGATATTCTCCCAAAATAGATTGCTTCTTGTACTCGTAATCATATCTCAAGCCGGCTATCAAACCAAGCTTTTCAGTAACCTCATAATTCAGCTGCCCAAAAAAGGCAATTCCTTTCCCAATTGCTTCACTTGTATTGATGAGGGAATAGTTGATATCTTCAGATCCCATTAATGCTGCATCCTCCCCAAAATGGGTTGCCTGTTTCACGGGGCTCTCCTGGTAGAACATGTAAGTTCCTGCAGTCCATTTCAGGTTCCTGCCGGAGCCGCTGGGAGAGGAGAGCCTAAATTCCTGGGTCGCAACTTTTACCGTATTCCAGTCCCTTCCGTAGTCATTGATAATGGACAGTGCATCGAGAGGGGAGAAGTCTGCATCAATAGGGTTTTGGTAATACCGGTAATTCTGCTGGTAAGCAGTCTGTGAACTAAAGTTGAGGTTTTCCCCTTTATGATCAATGACAAGAGAAGTATTAAAAGTATTGTCCTTCATTGTTGAAAGCTGGTTCTGGTTTAGGGTGTAAGGATTTTCCAGCGCGGCGTCTATCCCCATGTTCAATGGGAAAGCTCCTTCATTTTCTGCTGAAAAATGTTTAAGATTCAGGGTTGCATTCCAGGTTGGGCTAAAAAGGTATTTCAGGTAGTAATTTCCCGAAAAGTTTTTTTGATCATCATAACTGGAACCGGTGAATTCATTGGTGTAAAATCCTTCCCTTTCCTCATATAATCCGGCGGCACCAAAAAATAATTTATCAGTCAGGGGCGTTCTTATTCCTGCCATATATCGCTGTTGGTTGTAATTGCCCAGGGTAGCTTCACCAAATACTGTTGTTTCCTTTTGAGGCTCACGGGTTATAATGTTGATCACACCACCCATAGCATTCCTTCCATAAAGTGTTCCCTGTGGACCGCGTAATACTTCTATTCTCTCAATATCAAAAAGCTGGGTGATATAGGTGTCCAGGTTGTATTGATTTACGCCGTCAATATAGGTTGCAATGGCAGGATCGTAAGAGGTAGTGACAATTCCCCTTATGGAAGTTACAGTCCTTCTATCTCCGGGATCGCTGGCATAGAGGTTCGGGGAAATAGCCGTAAGATCATTCGCATTCTGGATCTGGCTTTGCTTTACGTTTTCATACGAAAGACTGGTAATACTCAATGGTATCTCCTGGATGAGCTCTTCTCTCTTTTGGGCGGTGACTACTACTTCTTTTAACCTTTCCCCTTCAGCAGAGAATATAATCTCAATTTCAACCAACTCTGAATCTATATTCACAATTTGGGTGGTTTCTGAATATCCCCGTTTGCCAAGGCGAATGATGTAAGAGCCATAAGGAACTGCCGAAAAAGAAAAAATTCCCTCTCCGGAAGTTGTGGTCTGGTAGGAGGAATTCAGCAGGTTGACCTGTACATTTTCCAGCGGTTCTGCAGATTCTGAAATTATTTTACCCGTTAGGCGACCTGTTTCCTGTGCGCCTGAAGTCATGGAAATTAAAGTAAAAAATATACTGAAGAGTAGGTAATGTTTCATTGGTTAGTAATTGACTTTTTTTGATTAAAATTTTTACGAAAGATCAGGTTTATCAAGAGGGCAAAGCTCAGGATGAGTAACCCGAAAAATTCCCGGGTGGCTTCGATCCATGGTTTTTCATCTGACATTGATCCGGTAATATCTTCTGCATTGTATAGGGTTATCCAGGAGTTTACCCCATCCGGAATAAAAAATAAATAAATGGCGTAAGACAGGAAGACGAGTAGCCCTAGGTAGTGATATATTTTTTTGTCTTTCCCAAAGACGGCAAGGCTACATACAAGGGCTCCATAGCCATAAATAGCTATCCAAAGGGCCGGGTCCGGGTCATTTAATTGTACAAAGGCGGAGAAAAAGAAGATAATAGCAAAGAGGGCATTAAATATTCTCACAAATTTTGTTTTAAGAATCTAAATTCCGGTAACAGGGATACCTGTGCATTGCCTTTTTCCCCGACTCTGACTGGAATAGAGAGAAACAGGGAAATTCTTCTCATTTTATGAGATCATTTAGTACATCAAGAACCCCGTTTTTTCACTTAAAGTTAAGAAAGAGGAATAGCAGGAGCGGCCATTTAACGACAGTTTAACCTTTTAAAAGGCAGAAAATTGAAAGGGAAAATATTTAGAGATTAATTACGGAAGTATCTCTTTATCACAAGATAACAACTTCTTTTATGGCTTGCCGGGAATATGGAAATTTTGATGTAAACCCGATACCTCCCAAAGAGGTTCAATAGTAATTTATCTGAAAAGTGGAACAGTCCCTGTGCTGTCGGGTTCCATGGATTCTTCGAACTCCTGGTCGAGTTCGGTCTCAAAATTCTCGGGAGTCTTCAGGAAGAGTTCGTTGAGTTGCAGTTTAAAATTGTCAAATTCTACAACAAGATCTCCGGCAACATCAAAGATCTCATCGGGGTTCTTCTGTTTTTTGGTGGAAAGTTGGTGCAATACCTGCGCCTTGGTATAAAGTACATTGGTGCGTGCCTCCACGGCTGTACTGCGCAGCGTATCGGGAATGGAGGTGTTCAGATTTTCCATGATCTGTACCAGATTATTAGAGGCATCCATAATATCCATACCGGTACTGTTCTCCAGGTTTTGAATTTCATTTTGAGCAGTTGCATATGCCAGCCATTCTCCTGCCACCTGTCTTGCCTCGGGCAACAGGTTTACGGTTCGGGTACTATTATGTTCCAACCGCTCGGAAAATTTTCTTTCAGACTGCACTTCAGAAACCTTTGCCTCCTGCTTTTCGGCACAGGAGAAAAGGGCGATCAACGTAAATAGCAAAAGAAATTTCCTCATTTTTTAAAGGTACATTTTAAAAGCAATTTTTAGGGTCGCTTTTGTACAAATTGATATATGTTTTAAGACTGCAGAATTCTTCATCTTTCCTGAATTCAATATCTTTGTTTACTTAGCAAACAAAAATTTTATGGCTTCAAAGATATTGATAATTGGTGCATGCGGACAAATAGGAACCGAACTTACTATGGCCCTTCGGGCAAAACGTGGGAATGAGAACGTCATCGCCTGCGACATTCGTGAGGGAAACAAAGAACTGATGGCTTCCGGCCCTTTTGAGATTGCCGATGCTACCAATTACCACCAGATCGAGGACCTGGTAATACAGTATGAAATCGATGAGGTCTATCTTATGGCAGCTATGCTTAGTGCAACAGCCGAGAAGTTTCCAATGAAGGGCTGGGCTTTAAACATGGATTCCCTGTTCCACGTTCTTAACCTTGCAAAAGAGGGAAAAGTGAACAAAGTTTTCTGGCCCTCCAGTATTGCCGTTTTTGGACCCACCACTCCTAAACATGACACGCCGCAAACTACTATTATGGAGCCTTCAACAGTGTACGGTATAAGCAAGCAGGCAGGAGAACGCTGGTGTGAATATTACCATAAAAAATATGGTGTGGATGTGCGCAGTATTCGATATCCGGGACTAATAAGTTATAAGACACTGCCGGGTGGTGGTACAACAGATTATGCAGTGGAGATCTATCATGAAGCTTTGAAAAATGGCAAATACACTTCATTTCTAAAGGAGGATACCGAACTACCTATGATGTTCATGGATGATGCCATAAGAGCTACGATATCCCTTATGGATGCTCCTTCAGACAAAGTGAAGATTCGTTCTTCGTATAATCTTTCCGCCTTAAATTTTACTCCAAAAACGCTTGCAGAGGCTATTCAAAAGCACATACCAGAATTTGAGATCTCTTATGATCCGGATTTCCGGCAGGCTATAGCCGATTCCTGGCCATCAAGCATAGATGACTCCAGGGCCCGGGAAGACTGGGGCTGGAAACATGAATTTGACCTGGAGAAAATGACTTCAGGAATGCTGGAGGGTATCAAGGAAGTACATCATGTATAAAACAAAAAAAGTCCTGCACACCGTGCAGGACTTTTTGATTGAGTAAAAACTAATATGATTAGTTGATCACGCGCACTCTTGTTGCGGTCAATCCTTTTCTTCCTTCTTCTTCCTCGTACTCAACTTTGTCTCCTTCATTAAGAGTTTCTCCATTAAGTCCGGTAACGTGAACAAAGATGTCTCTTCCTGTGTCGTCGTTCGTGATGAATCCGTAACCTTTTGATTCATTGAAAAATTTAACTGTACCTTCCATTTTAAAAAAAAATAATAATTAATAAAGTACAAACATAATCTAATAATTGAAACAGGGGGTAATCAAATTGTTATTTATTTCTAAAAATTTTAAAATGTGGCAGTTACCTCTCTTTTCTGTCTTTCATTTTTTTTAAGTTTTCATCGGAAAGAGTGTAGTCTTTCAATTTTTTTCCCCTCCAGCGAAGTACCAAAAACATAGGCAAAAGGATAAATACACTGGCAAGTACTGTGAGGCCAATGATTCTGTTTCCTAAAGCCTGGTCATTCTCCACTTGCATTACATAAAATCCCACAAGGAAGGATATTCCAATTAAAACGGCTACAATCTGGGTAAGTATTCCTAAAGTTCTCATACAGTTACTTCTATTAATTTCTTCCTGTAAGCAGTAAGAAGTTTTGATTTGGACACAAATCCAAGATACTTATTCTTTCTAACTACAGGAAGGTTCCAGGCATCACTTTCCTGAAATTTTTTCATTATTGTTTTCGGGCTGTCTTTTTCCTCATCAATGGTATCGGGAGCTGTTTGCATGAGCTCCTCTATTTTTACGCTGTCGTAAAGTTTTTTATCAAACATGATCGGCCTTATGTCGTCCAGAAGAAGAATTCCCATAAAGTTATTATCACCATCTACTACAGGAAATATATTTCGGGAGGATTTTACAACTCCTTCCTTTATAATTTCTCCAAGGGTCATTCCAATTTTTAAAGGAACAAAATTTTTCTCAATGACCTGATGAATATTCATAAGCGTAAGAACGGCCTGATCCTTATTATGAGTGATCAATTCGCCACGTAAAGCCAACTCCATGGTGTATACCGAATGTGGGAGGAATCTGGTAGTGATTAAGAATGAAATGGCTGCAGTGATCATAAGTGGTACAAAGAGTTCGTATCCATGAGTAAGTTCTGCAATAAGAAAGATCGCCGTTAGAGGGGCCTGTAATACCCCGGCCATTAAACCTGCCATTCCCACCAGTGTAAAATTACTAACCGAGAGGGGGGTCTTCAGGAAATTCAAGTGGTTTAAAAACAAGGCAAAACCGTGTCCCATTGTGCTTCCCATGAACAGCACGGGAGCAAATATTCCTCCGATTCCGCCGGCATTAAACGTCAGGGAGGTGGCGACAATCTTAAAGATGACAAGTCCCGCCAAAAGAACAATTATCACCCAAAAATTATCAAGATATTCGTTGAATAAGCTGCTTCCCAAAGCCTCAAGATAATCCTCCTGGAGCAAATTGTTTATTACGTTATAGCCTTCTCCATAGAGAGGAGGAATAAAAAAAAGGAGAACTCCCAGTGCCGATCCTCCAATAAGTAAGCGGTGAAATGAAGAATCTATTCTTTTGAATAACTTGTTGATCCAGAAATAGGTTTTGGTGAAGTAAATAGAACAAAGCCCTGCTAAAACACCTAAAAGAATATAATAAGGAACATCGGCAATCTCGAAACTGTCTTTAAGACTGAAAGGCAGAATAATATCTGAACCAAAGAAAAAATAGGAGGTAAGGATAGCCGAAACCGACGCCAACAGCAAGGGTAACAACGAGGCCAGGGTGAGGTCAAGACTGAAAACTTCAATTGCAAAAATAATAGCTGCAATAGGAGCTTTAAAAATACTTGACATGGCTCCGGCCGCCGCACAACCTATTAATAAGGTTCGCGTGGCCTGATTCATATTGAAAACCCGCGAAATATTAGATCCCAGGGAGGCGCCTGTTGCCACGGTAGGTCCTTCCAGTCCCACAGATCCACCAAAACCTACCGTTATAGGTGCGGTGATCAATGAAGCGTACATTTGTACAGGCCTCATTAGACCCTTTTTTTTGGAGATTGCATAAAGGGTGGATGGTATACCGTGTCCAATGGGATGTCTAATCCCATATCTCACAATAAGAATTGTAATGGCAAGGCCTACAATTGGGAATATGAAGTAGAAGGCATGGTGATAATTTACAATTAATTCCCCCTCAAGCAAACGCTGTATAAAATGTGTTAAGTTCTTAATTAACACAGCCGCAAGACCCGAGGTAAAACCTATGAGCGCCGCCAGTATCATCACAAACTGCTGCAAAGAAAGATTTTTGGTTCTCCAGATCAAAAATCTTTTGAATAAGGGATTCCTGCTTTTTGCGTTCATATTAAAAATGCCGAAAATCACCTGTTAGTACAGAAAGTATTTTCAGGTATATTAAAGGTTAATTTGTAACCTTCAAATTTAACTCTTTAAGCTGTTCCTCATTAATTCGTGCGGGAGCATCGATCATTACATCTCTTCCGGAGTTATTTTTTGGGAATGCGATGTAGTCTCTAATGGTTTCCTGACCGCCGAGGATAGCTACAAGCCTGTCAAATCCAAAAGCTATTCCTCCATGCGGAGGGGCTCCATATTGAAAAGCATCCATTAAGAACCCGAACTGGGCCTTAGCTTCTTCGGGAGTGAATCCCAAATGGTCGAACATCATTGCCTGCGTATTCTTGTCGTGGATCCTTATTGATCCTCCTCCAATTTCGTTTCCATTCAACACCAGGTCATAAGCGTTGGCGCGAACATTACCCGGGTCTGTGTCCAAAAGTTTAATATCTTCTGGCTTTGGAGAGGTGAAGGGGTGGTGCATTGCATGATAGCGGCCGGTCTCTTCATCCCACTCTAAAAGGGGAAAATCTACTACCCATAGTGGCGCGAATTCATCAGCTTTTCGAAGCCCCAGTTCATTACCAAGGTGCATGCGCAAAGCACTTAACTGAGTTCTGGATTTATTGGCATCACCTGCCATTACCAGGATAAGGTCTCCAGCTTTGGCGCCTGTTCTTTCAGCCCAGGATTTAAGATCTTCTTCAGAATAGAATTTATCTACCGAAGATTTCAGGGTTCCGTCCTCATTGTACTTTGCCCAAACTAGTCCGTTAGCACCAATTTGAGGGCGTTTTACCCAGTCAATAAGTTTATCTATTTCTTTTCTTGTAAAAGATGCAGCCCCGGGAACAGCAATTCCCACTACCAGTTCCTGCTGATCGAATACATTGAAACCTTTATTTTTGGCCAAATCATTCAATTCCCCGAACTCTATTCCAAAGCGGATGTCCGGCTTATCATTTCCGTATTTCTTCATGGCCTCATCATAGGTCATACGAGGAAATTCGGTTACATCTACGCCTTTTATGGCCTTGATGAGGTGGCGGGTGAAATCTTCAAAAGTATTGAGGATATCTTCCTGTTCCACAAATGCCATTTCACAGTCGATCTGGGTGAATTCCGGCTGCCGGTCGGCGCGCAGGTCTTCATCCCTAAAACATTTTACGATCTGGAAATACTTATCCATTCCGCCAACCATAAGCAGCTGCTTAAAGGTTTGGGGGGATTGAGGTAAGGCATAAAATTGGCCTTCGTTCATTCGGCTGGGTACCACGAAATCACGTGCACCTTCGGGTGTGGATTTGATCAGGACAGGTGTTTCCACCTCTATAAATCCCTTTTCTGAAAGGAATTTGCGTACCTCCATAGCCACTTTACTTCGGAAGATCAATTTGTTCTTCACAGGATTGCGGCGAATATCAAGGTAACGGTATTTCATGCGCAGGTCTTCGCCACCATCGGTTTCATCTTCTATTGTAAAAGGTGGAAGTTGTGCTGAGTTAAGAATCTTTAATTCTGAAACCAGGATCTCCACATCCCCGGTAGGCATGTTGGGATTTTTTGAAACCCGCTCGATCACTTCTCCCGAAACCTGAATAACAAATTCCCGGCCCAGCTGGGAAGCCATTTTGATCATTTCGTTGGAAGTACGCTCTTCGTCAAAGATAAGCTGCGTAAGTCCATAGCGGTCGCGAAGATCAACCCATACCATGAAGCCTTTATCCCTTATCTTTTGCACCCATCCGGAAAGTGTTACTTCTTTTCCTTTGTCTTCTAATCTTAATTCCCCGCAGGTATGGCTTCTGTACATAAATTGATCTTTTTTGAAGGGGCAAAAATAAGAAGAACTGACGGGATAGAAGAGAGATTGAAAAAAGTTAATCTATAAAAATGAATTTCATTTGAGAACAGATGTCAAAAATGACATTTTTGGGAGGTATTTGACAAAACATTTTTGCCACGAATACACGAATGATTTTGTTTCGTCAATATTGTAAATCCTTTGCCACTGATGCACGGATAATCTTTTTGAAGTAGAGACCTGCCAAAGTTTTATTTCAAGAAAATTGGATCTATAATCATTACCTGATCTTTTGATATGAAAACTTTGGCAGCTCAGAATTTTTTCGCAATTGAAATTTGGAGCTTGAAATTATGAAATTTAATTAGAATCCTGTTGGCGCGGATTTGTAATCCGTGCCGTGTAAACATCTACAGCCATCTAAGGGTTGACCTATATGTTGTCCTTACGGGACATTTGATCCGCGGGTGATTCTTGTGCTACCTATATGTTGTCCCTTCGGGACAGGTCCAGATTTTATATTCTGTGCTCTTAATTATTCGCCTTCGTGAGCTTTTATGCAAGATATTTCCGTTTTCTGCATTTGTTGGCGCGTATTTGTGATCCGTGCCGTGTAAAACATCTACAGCCATCTAAGGGTTTACCCATATGTTTTCCCTACGGGACATTTGATCCGCGGGTGATTCTTGTGCTACCTATATGTTGTCCCTGCGGGACAGGAGCAGAATTTCAATTTGGTACGAATTCTCTGGGAGGGGAGACCTGCCAAAGTTCCAAGCGAGGGAGATTCAGGTAGGAATTATATTCTGGTCATCCGATATTGAAAACTTTGGCAGGTCTGGTCACTTATTGGAATTTGGGCATTGCAATTGGCTATTTTAATTAGAAAAGGCTGCACATTTCTGTACAGCCCTTTTTGTATAAATCTTTCGAATTAGGTCTTAATGACCAATCTTGGTAAAATGTACCTTGTCGTTTATGGAGTTCAGGATAAAATTATCATCGAGGCCATTAACAATCCAGGTTTCGATCTTCGCTTTTTGGGTGATCTCGGCAGCTGAAACTTTTGACTCCATTCCGCCGGTTCCATGAGTGGATTTTGTTTCACTCATCACCTCTTTTTTAAGGGCTTCAAGATCATTCACATTGCGAATGGTTTCGGGGGTTTTGGCTTCTATAGTACCTTTTTTATAAACACCATGAGTGTTGGTGGCGATGATAAAAAGGTCTACATTCAGTAAAGCTGCGGTTTGCGCCGCCAGGTTATCATTATCACCAAATTTGATCGCATCTGTAGAAGAAGTATCATTCTCATTAATGATAGGAATGTAATCATTCTCTACCAATACGTTCACAGTGTTAATGATATTCTGTCTTGACTCTTCATTGCTGAAGTCGTTTGGAGATAGCAAACATTGCCCAATCAACAACCCAAGTTCCCGGAAGCTTTCCTGGAATATTCGCATAAGGTGTGGCTGGCCAATAGAGGCAAGGGCCTGCTTTACATCAATATTTTCCCCACTGCGCTCCAGGTTCACAAACTGCTTTGCCACAGCCACAGCTCCCGAACTAATGATCACAAATTCATAATCATCTTTAAGAGTCGCAATTTGTCGACCTATATCTTCGATCTTACCTCTTGAGATATAGTCAGTTTCCTTAGTTAGGGTATTAGAACCTAATTTTAAGAGAATCCTTTTTTTCTTCTTTGGAGTTTCCATTTCTATATTATTCTGTTCTAAAATTTTATCTAGTTTGTCCATTTCCGTGTATATACCATTTATTGGTTACTAAATGCTGTAGACCAATGGGTCCACGCTGGTGCAATTTATCTGTACTAATGGCAAGCTCTCCACCAAGTCCTAATTGCCCGCCATCTGTAAACCGGGTTGAAGCATTGTGATATACAGCTGCATTATCCACATTTTCCATGAAGTTTTGTGCTGTTTTATCATCACGTGAAATAATTGAAGCCGAATGACCTCCTGAATATTTGTTGATCTTCGCAATTGCTTCGGTTGTAGAATCTACCTCCCCGATAAGCGCCTTGTAATCCAGAAATTCTTCATACCATTCATCTTCACTTTCGATTGGCCTGCTACCTTCAATGTTCTCAAGGGATTTGTCGGCAATGATCTCTACATTATTGTCTGCAAGGGATTTTTGAAGTTGTTTCAAAAATTCTTCTTTGTTCGGAAGTGCCGAATCTATAAGAACCTTGTCTACTGCATTACAGGCAGAGATCTTCCCGGTTTTTCCGTTAAGGATCACGTCAAGGGCGATATCTGTATCTGCATTTTTTTCTACGAAGACAAAATTGTTTCCGCGGCCACTTACGATCACTTGTGCCGAAGAATTTTCTTTAACGAATTTAATCAAGCGCTCCCCGCCTCTTGGAACTACAAGGTCCACTTGTTGATCTGGGTTTGCAAGAAATTCCTGAGTTTGCTTTCTGTCAAACTGAAGGTATTCAACCCAGTTTGTAGAAATGTTATTGTCCTCAAGGGCTTTATGCCAAAGCTTTACAATCTCCAGATTTGAATTAAGAGACTCTTTTCCACCTTTTAGAAGGATTTTATTACCCGATTTAAAGGCAATCCCTGCGGCTTCAACGGTTACATCGGGACGGGATTCATATATGATCATTACTGTCCCAAAAGATGCAGTTCTATTATAGACCTGCATACCGTTATCGTGCTTAAAGCTGAATCTTTCCACTCCCACAGGATCCTCCTGGGAAGCTAAATGTTTTAATGAGTGAACCATTCCTTCAATTTTGGAATCATCCACTTTTAGTCGGTCTTCCATGGCCAGATCATCACCCGAATAACTATCGAGGTCGATCTTATTTGCTTTTAAAATATTATCTTTTTCCTTTTCCACAAGATTTGCCATTGAGAGCAATACTTTGTTTCGTTCATCAATGGTTAACTGAGTGTTCATTCGTTGAATTTTAATTAATATTAAACTTTCCTGCCCCGTATAGTCCAAACACTTTGCCATAGTGGGGAATTAAAAAGAAAACCTCCGGATAATTCCGAAGGTTTCTTAATAACAGGTGTTAAAAATGCCATTTTAGGCAAGTCTTTGTTCTCTCCTGTTTCTCATTTTTACCCGTCCCCGGTTCACCAGGTACATCATAGCCGGCACTACAACAAGGGTTAAGAAGGTTGCGAAGATGAGCCCGAAGATTACGGTCCAGGCCAGCGGCCCCCAGAATATAACGTTATCCCCTCCAATATAAATTTGTGGATCGTAATCTGTAAAAAGTGAGAAAAAGTCAATGTTGAGGCCTATAGCCAAAGGAATCAAACCTAATACTGTCGTAATGGCAGTTAATAGGACGGGCCGCAATCTTGACTTACCTCCTTCTACGATCATTTCAAAATACTGGCCTTTTGTCAGGAGTTCGCTGTCCTCAAGTCCCAGGCTGTCTTTTTTGCGGTCGATAAGGATCTGGGTATAATCTACCAATACAATGGCATTATTCACAACAATTCCCGCCAGGGAAATTATTCCCATCATGGTCATGATTATAATAAAGTCCATCTGGAAAACCACCAGTCCAAGGAAAACCCCTGCCAGTGATAAAAACACAGCCATAAGAATGATCAAAGGTTTCGGGATCGAGTTAAACTGAGCCACCAAAATAAGGAGTATTCCTCCCAGACCAATCAATAAAGCCTTTAACAGGAAGGACATATTCTCCTGTTGTTTTTCCTGTTCCCCCGTGAACTCCAGGGAAATATCCTGTGGCAAATCATAGGAAGCAAGTTCTGTTTGAAGTTGCTCAACAATCGCGTTCCCATTATAGCCTTCCAGTACGTTAGAATAAATTGTTATTACCCTTTTCAGGTCTTTTCGCTTTATGGAACTAAAAGCCGAAGTGAGCTCTGTTTTTGTAACAGATGATATTGGTACCTGGACAATGTTCCCTGTGTTTTGATCTTTAAAGGTAATAGGCTGATTGAACAATGCATTTTCATTGTACCTGAAGTCTTCATTAAACCTTACGTTGATAGGATAATCTTCATCACCTTCTTTAAAGGTAGAGATCTCTTCCCCATAGATCGCCCTACGCAGAGTTTGGCCTACTGCTCCAGTAGATACCCCAAGTTGTCCTGCTTTTACACGATCGACAGTGACATTAAGTTCAGGTTTTGATTTATTGACATCAATCTGCAATTCCTCGATCCCCGGAATATTCATATTCTGGATGTGCTCCTGCAGGTTCTCGGCGGTGATCAACATCTGTTCGTAATCCTCTCCTTTCAATTCCATATTGATAGGATATCCAACAGGCGGTCCTGCAGCATCCTTTTCCACAATAATTGAAGCTCCAGGGAAACCCTGTACTGCCTCTCTAACTTCAGAAAGAACATGGCTACTTCTCACTCCGCGCCGGTCTTTGAACTCACGCATTGTAAGGGTAACCTTTCCCTTGTGCGGCATATCGTTTTGCTGGCCGCCATCTGTCTGGGGATTTCCGGCACCCTGGCCTACCTGCGAGATGGCAGATTCCACCATGAAGTTGTACCCGTCTTCATCTTCATATTTTTCGATCACCTCATACACCTGCTGTTCTACCCGTTTGGTGATCTCATTGGTCTTACGAATGTCTGTACCTTCGGGTAACTCTATGTATGTAATGATTTGGTTCGGTTCATTTTCAGGAAAGAAAAGAACTTTTGGCTGTACAATCCCTACCAGGATAAAGGAGAGGATCAACATTGCCACAGTTCCGAAGAAAACCAGATAAGAGTTTTTTCCGCGGAGAGAAAAGCGAAGTGTGGATTCATATTTTTTCTCCAGTTTTTTTAATGCCCTGTACTGGAAGAAATCCACCCACTTACTAAGGAAATATTTATAAGCCCACAGCAGGATGGCTGCAAGTAAAGAAAGGTTTCCAATCGCTCGCAGTGCACCCATATCCAGTAAAAAACCGGCGACTAATAGAATTACTCCGATTCCCGCAAAAATTGCACTTATACGAATCAGCTTTTTCTTTGTTAGTTCCTTTTCTTCAGTCTTCATGTATTCCGAGGTGAGCATTGAGTTAATGATCAATGCGACAAAGAGGGAGGAACCAAGTACTATAGAGAGGGTAATGGGAAAGTAAATCATGAACTTCCCAATGGTTCCCGGCCATAGGCCAAGCGGGAAAAAGGCTGCTAAAGTAGTGGCGGTAGAAGCGATAATAGGCCAGGCGATCTCACCAACTCCCTGTTTTGCCGCTTTTACCCTGGGTACTCCCTGGTCCATAAGACTGTACACGTTCTCTACAACAACAATCCCGTTATCTACCAGCATTCCCAGCCCCATTACCAGTGCAAATAATACCATGGTGTTAAGGGTGAAACCTATACTTGAAAGGATTATGAATGATAGGAACATAGATAAGGGAATGGCAAACCCCACAAAAAGCGCATTCCTGAAGCCCAAAAAGAACATCAATACCACCACAACCAGGATTACCCCGAAAATAATGTTGTTCACAAGGTCGTCCACCATATTCTCTGTAGTGGTAGACTGGTCATTAGAGAAACTTATTTGAAGATCGTCGGGAAGATAATTCTCCTGTTCTGTCTTCACAATTTCCTTGATGTCACTTATCGCTTCGATCATGTTCTTCCCGCCGCGCTTTTTGATATCAAGCATCACTACAGGTTCTCCATATTCACGGGCAAAGGTGGTAGGTTCCTGCTCCTGGAATCTTATTTCGGCAATGTCTCTTAAAAAGACATTTCCATCTTCTCTTTTTACAATAACATTTTTTAACTGGTCGGGGTTTGTAACCTCTCCCAGGATACGTATGTTCTTCTGAATACCTCCGGTGATCACATTCCCTCCAGAAATGGTTTGGTTTTCCATACTCACTGCACTAATGATGTCCTGGAAACTCACTTTAGAAGCGGTCATTTTATAGATGTCTACCGCGATCTCTACCTCTTTTTCCTCGGCTCCCCTTACAGATGCCTCTTTTATCTGCGGAAGCAGTTCGATCCTGTCCTGCAAATATTCGGCGTATTCCTTCAATTTTTGCACAGGATAATCCCCTGTGAGGTTTACGTTGAGGATAGGCATTTCTTCTGAAATATTGAGGTCGAACACATTGGGTTCTACCTTGGCACCATTATCCAGAGTGGGCCAGGTGGTTGCAGCTTTTTGCTGATCCACCTTGTCTTTTACTTTTTGCTTAGCCGCATCGATCGTAATATCTTCATCAAATTCTACGATGACAAGCGAGTAATCCTGAAGGGTAGTGGAAGAAATATCCTGTACCCCGGCAATGTTGTTGAATTCCTCTTCGAGCGGTTCGGTGATGAACTTTTCAACATCTTCGGCAGAGTTCCCGGGATTGACGGAACTCACATATATTTTAGTCTCAATTACTTCCGGAAATGATTCCCGTGGCATGCTGTAGTAAGACATCAATCCACCAATGAAGATGATGGCAATGATGACGTACACCGTCATGCGGTTATCAATAGCCCAGGAAGAAAGTTTAAAATCTTTATCTAATTTCATTTTAGTTCGTTGCGTTTCGGTTATCCATCTCTACCTGTTCTCCTTCCTGAATGCTTCGTGCCCCACTGGTGATAAGCAGGTCGCCCGGTTGCAGGCCTGAAAGCACTTCCACAGCACTGTCGTAAATAAGCCCTGTCTCCAGAATTCTTCGCTCGGCTACGCCTGTGCTGTCGGTTTCTTTCTTAACTACATACGCCACATTTTCTCCGGCAGAATTCTTCTGGATCACGTTCTCGGGAATGATAATTGCATTTTCTGAAGTGTAGTCGTTTATGCTTACTGTTGCAATAAGATTTGGTTTGATCTGTTCTGTATTTTGAGGTACAGCTACCTGGATCTCGAAAGTACGGTTGTTCGGGTTTACAAAATTCCCCACCTGTTTAACAGTACTGGTAAAGGAAGTTCCCGTGGCGGCTATTTCAACCATTACTTCTGTTCCTACTTCAATTTTACCCAGGTATGACTCCGGTACTGCCGCAGTGATATACATATTGGAAAGATTGATCAACCTGAACAATCTACTTTGACCGGGAACTACAACTTCTCCCTGCTCGGTAAAGATCTCGTCGATCACCCCACTAAAAGGAGCTTTTACAACAGTTTTTGCTAATTGAGATCGCATTTGGTTAACCGAATTTTGAATTGCTTCATAATTGGTCCTGGCTTCAAGATACTGGATCTCGCTGCCAATGTTTTGTTCCCAAAGTCTCTGCTGCCTTTCAAAAGTAGTTTTGGCCAGGGTTTCCTGAGCTTCCATTTGCGCCAGCTGACTTCCTAATCCGCCTTCGTCAATTCTTGCCAGAATTTGCCCTTTTTGAACCCTGTCTCCTTCATCTACATTCACAGTAATGAGAATGCCAGAATATTCAGGATAAATGGTGATATTCTGTTTGGTTTCAACATCCCCCGGCAATTCAACATAATGTTTAAAAAGAGAATCTGTTATCTTTCTTACACTCACGAGGGTGAAGTCATTGTTAGAGTCTAATTTTTCAATAGCTGCATCCAGTTGAGCAATTTGAGAAGACAATTCACTTTGCTGAGCACTTAAGTTGGCTTTTTTGGCTCGTATTTCGCTCAGGTCTCCTGATTCTATAACCTTCTCAACAGAATCATTTTTTCCGCAGGAAACAAGAATGAGGAGACTTACTATAATTAGGCTTAATTTTTTCATTTTTCAGTGATTCGTATTTTGATTAGTCTTCTTCAGAATAAGTTTTTGTGCTTAGCACGTTTTCAAGTTCTACTTTATTATTTATCACCTCCAGCATAGCCTGCAACAGGTTTTGCTGGGCGCTATAAAGTTGTCTTTGTGCCTCGCTAAGTTCAAAGCTGCTGGCAAGCCCTTCAAAGAATTTGATCTGGTTCTTGTTTTCGATTCTCTCTGCTAACGCCAGACTTTCCTGCTGAGCTTCAAAATTTTCAAGGCTAAACCTGTAGTCGGCTTTTGCTGCATCTATTTCAAGGGAGATCCTGTTTGTGGTTTCCTCGAGGTCAAGCAGAGCCTGCTCGTATTCGAGCTGTTTTTGTTTAGTACGCGCATTCCTCATTCCGCTGCTAAAGATTGGCACATTTAAAGTTACGCCCAGGATAGACTGCTGGTAATACTCCTGGTCATCATTAAGAAATGTGAAAGAGTCACTGTAGCCTGAAGTCCCGTAGTTTAAAAAGCCGGTTAGTTGAGGTAAGGCCTTTGCCTTTTCAAGCCGCACAAAGATCCTTGCAGCTTCAGCAGAATTTTGAGCTATTCGCACATCTATATTTTCCTCAACTGGTATGCTTTCCTGTAGTAGTTGAAGATCATAAAATTGTAGCGCAAGGGTGTTGAGATCATCTGTAGGGATCACAGGCCGGTCAACAGGGATTCCCATAGCCATATTGAGCAACTGGTAAGAGATCTCCAGCATACGCCTGCTGCGGTTGAGGTTGTTCTCAAGGCTAAGGCGGGTGATCTTTAGCTGCTCTACATCTTCCTCCTCTGCCAGGCCATTTTCAAAAATTTTCTGGGTATCCTCAAGGTTTCCGGTGACATTTTCAAGGTTTTTCTCCAGGATGTCCACGCTTTCCCGCGCCATGAGTACATTGCCGTAGGCGTTGATTACTGCCTTTCTTACCTCGAGGTCGGTCTTGGTTTTGGCATTTTTAGAGATTTGTAGTAAGGTGCGGGCAGATTGTACACCTACAATATAGGAGCCGTCAAAAATGAGTTGTGACCAGGTGGCTGTTGCAGTAACATTTTGTTTGGTCCCAAACCGTACCGGGATAAAACCCTGGGGAGCATTCACAGGCTGGTCATTTCTTTGAGTACCTTCAAAATATTCCTCAACTACGTCAATAGTAGCCTGCGTGTTATCAAAAGCAGCTGCAGGTAAAAGCGTTACCGGCTGCTTCAGGAAATTTTGGTAATCTACGCTTCCATTGATTTGCGGTAAACCCTGGGAAATTATTTCCCATTTTTGAGATATTGTTTTCTCGACTTCCTTTTCAGATTTTAGAGAGGAATAATTGTTTTCAAGTCCCAGGGCAATCGCTTCCTCCAGTGACAGAGCCAATTTTTCAGGATCGGGTTCCTGTGCCAGGGCGTTAATACAGAACAGACTGCTGAATAGAAATATCAATTTTTTCATTTTGTGCTGCTTGTGGTTAAATATGTTTCCAGTTTTTTTAATCCTTTGTCGGTAACAATGGCTCGCAGGTGATATTCCAGGTGCATTTCCGTCAATTCGTTTACATGAAATTCCCCTTCATCAAAGAAATCATGGTCTTTGATTCCTACAATTCCCATGAAATAGATGCGGCTTGTGAAGGCCACAGGGATATCACTTCTGTACACTCCATCGCGAATTCCTTTATGAAGATTTTCTTTTGTGAGTTCTTCCAATATATGTTTCTGCTTCTCCCGTATCGTGGTATAGATCTTAGGGTAATATTTTTGAAGTTGATATTGCGGAGAGGATTTTTTGTCCTTGAGATTCTGGCAGGCGAAATCTTTTATTTCGAAAAGTTCCTCAATAGGATCTTTTCGATCATTTCTTATGGTCTGTATGCCTTCAGAGATTTGTTCAAAGACATACATTGCCGTTTCTTCAATTAATTTGGACTTAGTTGAAAAGTTAGCATAAATAGTCTTTTTAGAGATCCCCATTTCTGCCGCTATCTCATCCATAGTCACGCTTTTCACCCCAAGGGTGAGAAACATTTCGGCGGCTTTTTCTATAATTTGATCTTTCAAGATTTTATTTTTTGAGCCTGCAAAGATACAAATGGAAACTAAATAAACAATTAAAGTTTCCTAAGTTTTTACACCGAGATTTTCTTAGTGACGAAAAAGAGAGGATTTTCTCCCTGTTTTGGTATTTTAGCGCAAAAAATTTTTATGCTCTCAGTAGACCGGTACCGCGAAGAATTTGAAGAATACCTTTCCCGGAAAATTATAAAACAGGAACCTGCAAATTTGTATGATCCTATGGTTTATATTCTTAGTCTGGGCGGGAAGCGAGTAAGGCCTGTGCTGGTACTCATGGCGGCCGAGATCTTTGGGAGTGACTATAAAAAAGCTCTTGATGCGGCCCTGGCCATTGAGGTTTTTCATAATTTTTCCCTTGT
The DNA here is from genome assembly GCF_020866905.1 of Salinimicrobium sediminilitoris. Classification (GTDB taxonomy): domain Bacteria; phylum Bacteroidota; class Bacteroidia; order Flavobacteriales; family Flavobacteriaceae; genus Salinimicrobium; species Salinimicrobium sediminilitoris. The sequence goes on from NZ_JAIVCC010000005.1 coordinate 595,888, forward strand.
ACATGATGATATCATGGATGATGCCCCTTTGAGGAGAGGTAAGCAAACGGTACATGAACGGTGGGATATAAATACGGGAATACTTTCCGGCGACGCTATGCTCATCAAAGCCTATCAGTTATTCGAGAATTACCCCGGAGAAACCTTCAGACAACTTGCTGAGTTGTTTTCAAAAACAGCTATTGAGGTCTGCGAAGGCCAGCAATACGACATGGATTTCGAAGTTCTGGAAAAGGTACAAATAGATGAGTATCTTAAAATGATAGAATACAAGACAGCTGTTCTTGTAGGAGCTTCTTTGAAAATGGGTGCTATTGTGGCAAATGCTTCCGAAGAAAATAGTAAAAAGATCTACGAATTTGGGCGCCTGCTGGGAATAGCTTTTCAATTGCAGGATGATTATCTCGATGCTTTTGGAGACCCGGATTCCTTTGGTAAACAGGTGGGCGGCGATATCATTGAAAACAAAAAGACCTTTCTTTACCTCACTTCCCTACAGCAGGCGGCTTCCGGTGAAGCTATTCAGCTGGAGCATTTGTATTCCATAAATCCGCCAGATCCCGCATCAAAAGTGGAGACTGTAAAAAGCCTTTTTGAGAGCAGTGGTGCGGCCGAACTTACCCGAAAGGAAATTCAGAAATACACACAACAAGCCTTTGCTGTGCTTGACGAATTGCAGATAGAAGAAGACAGAAAAAAGCTGCTTTATAACTTTGGTAAAGGTTTGATGAACAGGCAGGTTTAGAAATAAATACTCACAAAGGGCATAAAAGCGTTAGCGTAAATGCTCTTTTCATCATCATACAATACATCATATCGCACCCCTATGGTGATTGGGCCGGTAAGATAACCCAGACCCAGGAAAAGAGCAGGGTACCAGTAGTCATCGGAGATATTGGCGCCGTCAAATTTAAGATCCCGTGAGACGTAATGCTCTTCGAATTCTGCGGAAAGCTGCAAAGGGTTGAATGGCCGCAGAATACCAATTGCGCTTGCTCCCACGGTAAATGAAGAGAAACGGGAAGTATTGTTATAGGAGCCGGTAAGGCCTACTCCGGCCGATGTGTAACGGTTAAAATCATAGATGGCCTTTGGGGCTATAAAACCACCGAAGTACCCATTACTAAAATTAACTCCCAAACTTCCGCCAAAACGAACGTCCTCCCAAAAAGCCTTTTTTGAAACCCCGCTCTCCTGTGCAACTAGATATGAATGAGAGGAATAAAGCAAAATTATTAAAACTAAAATCCCTGTTCTATTGCTTAAAAATGAGGCCATGATGTTAAATGTTTTAAAGGTAAAAGGTAAATATATTAAATGCTCCTATGCTTCTTTTTTAAAAATTGTACTTTTGTAACGTTTTACAAAAAAGAAACAGGTAGTTTCATCTTATGGACAAATATTCATTTTTAAATGCCGCACATACAGCCTATTTCGCTGAACTCTATGATCAATATCTACAATATCCCGACAGTGTAGAACCTAGCTGGAGAGCTTTTTTCCAGGGATTTGATTTTGGTCTGGAGTCTTCTGGAAATGGCCAAACCTTTGTTGAACATCCCGAAAACGGGGAGCCGATAGAAATGAGTGATTCGGTTCTTAAGGAGTTTCGGGTGGTGAAGTTGATCGATGGATACCGTACCCGTGGCCATCTCTTCACAAAAACCAATCCCGTAAGGGAACGCAGAAAATACAGTCCCACTCTTGATATCCAGAATTTTGATCTTGATGAAGGGGATCTGGAAACGGTTTTTAATGCAGGGGAAATTCTAGGGATAGGACCATCCACTTTAAGGCAGATCATTAAACACCTTGAAAAGGTTTATTGTGATTCCATAGGGATAGAGTACATGTATATTCGAAAGCCTGAACAGGTAAAGTGGATTCAGGATAGGTTGAATATCAATGAGAATCAGCCTTCGTTCACCAAGGAGCAGAAAAAACATATTTTAAAGAAGTTAAATGAAGCAGTTTCTTTCGAGAACTTTCTTCATACTAAATATGTAGGTCAAAAACGTTTTTCTCTGGAAGGAGGAGAAAGTTTAATCCCTGCACTCGATGCTATTATCGAAAAGGCTGCCGATCTTGGCGTGAAAGATTTCGTTATGGGAATGGCCCATAGGGGACGTCTTAGTACCCTTACCAATATTTTTGGGAAGAGTGCAAAGGATATCTTTACGGAATTTGACGGAAAAGATTACGAGCAGGACATTTTTGACGGGGATGTGAAATATCACCTGGGATGGACTTCCTGCCGAACAACCGACAGCGGGAAGGAGATCAACATAAATATTGCTCCCAATCCTTCTCACCTGGAGACCGTAGGAGCCGTAGTGCAGGGGATCACCCGTGGAAAACAGGACCGCCATTACCAGAAAAAAACAGATGCTGTTCTACCTATTATTGTACATGGTGATGCTGCAATAGCAGGCCAGGGGATTGTTTATGAAATAGTTCAAATGGCACAGCTGGAGGGATACGCCACCGGCGGTACCATACATATAGTGGTAAACAACCAGGTAGGTTTTACCACCAATTATCTTGACGGTCGTTCCTCGACCTATTGTACAGATGTTGCAAAAGTGACATTGTCTCCTGTGCTTCATGTGAATGCAGATGACGCCGAGGCGGTTGTACATGCTATCCTATTTGCCCTTGACTGGCGAATGACCTTTGGAAGGGATGTTTTTATTGACCTTTTAGGGTATCGAAAGTATGGGCACAACGAAGGGGATGAGCCAAGATTTACTCAGCCTAAACTTTATAAGGCTATTGCCAGTCATCAGAATCCGCGGGATATTTATTCAGAAAAGCTTAAGGCGCAGGGGGTCATTGATGATACCTATGTTCAAAAGCTGGAGGAAGAATATAAGGCAAAACTTGAAGAGAACCTGGAAGATTCCCGAAAAGAGGAAAAGACAAGGGTTACTCCATTTATGCAGGACGAATGGGAAGGATTTGAACATGTAGATGAATCCCGTATGATGGAAGAGGTTGACACAACCGTGGATATGGAAGTGCTTACCGAAGTTGCCAATGCAGTTTCCCAATTGCCTGCCGACAAAAAATTCCTTAGAAAAATAAAGAAACTGGTGGAGCTACGTCACACCATGTTCTTTGAAAACAACAGTCTTGACTGGAGTATGGCCGAATTACTTGCGTATGGCACGCTCATTAAAGAAGGATATTATGTGAGGATGAGCGGACAGGATGTGGAACGGGGAACTTTTTCTCACCGCCATGCCGTAGTTAAGGTAGAGGACAGTGAGGAGGAAATCATACTTCTCAATCAAATTAAAGGGGCGACTTGTGATACCAAGGAAGGTTCTTCCTGTGATTTAAAAATATATAACTCTCTGTTATCTGAATATGGAGTAGTAGGCTTCGATTACGGGTACGCAATGGCGAGCCCTAATTGCTTAACCATTTGGGAGGCGCAGTTTGGAGACTTCAGCAATGGAGCGCAGATCATGATCGACCAATACATTTCTGCTGCCGAAGATAAATGGAAACTACAAAATGGACTGGTTATGTTCTTGCCACATGGATATGAAGGCCAGGGAGCAGAACATTCTTCAGGAAGAATGGAAAGATACCTGCAGTTATGCGCTAAGGACAACATGTTTGTTGCCGATGTGACTACTCCAGCCAATATGTTCCACCTGCTTAGAAGGCAGATGAAGGTGAATTATAGAAAACCTTTAATTATTTTCACTCCAAAAAGTCTGCTAAGGCATTCGAAAGTGGTTTCGACAAAAGAAGAGTTTGCTAATGGTACTTTTCAGCCACTTTTAGATGATACGGCGGCCGATGTAAATAAGGTAAAATCTCTTGTATTCTGTACCGGGAAATTTTATTATGACCTGCTGGAGCGCAGGGAAGAATCTGGACGTGATGATGTCGCGTTGGTGAGACTGGAACAACTATTCCCATTGCCAACAGATCAAATTAAGAAGGTTATTGAGAAATATAAGAATGCCGATGATGTGGTGTGGGCACAGGAAGAACCTAGAAATATGGGGCCTTATGGACATTTACTATTGCATCTTGAGGAGGCAAAAAGCTTCAGAGTTTGTAGTAGAAAGTTTTATGGCTCACCTGCAGCAGGTAGTTCTGTGAGATTCAAGAAACGTCACGAAAAAGTTATCGAATCTGTATTTGATAAAACCGTTGAGGTAGTTTAATTATTATTAATTTTCAGCCGGTATTAATTTCGGCATTAAAATAAAAAAGAAGAAATCATGGCTTTAGAAATGAAAGTCCCTTCTCCGGGAGAATCGATCACCGAAGTAGAAATCGCCCAGTGGCTGGTTGAAGACGGAGATTATGTAGAAAAAGATCAGGCAATTGCCGAAATTGATAGTGATAAGGCTACCCTTGAGCTTCCGGCAGAGGCCAGTGGTATTATTACCTTAAAAGCAGAAGAGGGAGATGCCGTAGCTGTTGGTCAGGTAGTTTGTTTGATCGATACAGATGCTCCAAAGCCCGGAGGTGGAGATAGTGATTCAAAGGAAGTAGCGAAAGAGGAAAAAGAGGCCTCGTCGGCTAAAGAAGAGGAATTGGAATCTTCTGAAAAAGACAACAAAAAAGCTGAAGCCAAAACAGAGGCTCAAAACAAGCCGTCCCAGGAAAAGGAAACTTATGCAACGGGAAGTCCTTCTCCTGCAGCCAAAAAGATTCTTGATGAAAAAGGGATGGATGCAAATTCTGTAAAAGGAACCGGCCGTGACGGCAGGATCACTAAGGAAGATGCTAACAACGCAAAACCGTCTATGGGTACTCCAGGACAGGGTAAGCGTGGAGAGGAGCGTAAAAAAATGTCTATGCTGCGCCGTCGCGTTGCAGAGCGCCTGGTAGAAGTTAAGAATGAGACAGCTATGCTTACTACCTTTAATGAGGTAGACATGTCTGCCATCTTCTCTCTTCGAAAGCAATATAAAGAGGAGTTTAAAGATAAACACGGTGTTAGCCTTGGGTTTATGTCTTTCTTTACCCTTGCAGTAGTAAGAGCGCTGGACCTATATCCCGGAGTGAACTCCATGATCGACGGAGATTACCAGGTGAAGTATGACTATAAAGATATTAGTATTGCAGTATCGGGTCCAAAAGGATTGATGGTTCCGGTAATGAGAAATGTAGAGAACATGAGCTTCCGTGGGGTGGAAGCAGAGATCAAACGTCTTGCAATCAAGGTGCGCGACGGGCAGATCACTGTAGATGAAATGACCGGAGGTACATTTACCATTACCAATGGTGGAGTATTTGGTTCTATGCTCTCAACACCTATTCTAAATCCTCCTCAAAGCGGAATTCTTGGAATGCATAATATTGTGGACAGGCCTGTGGCTATTGATGGTCATGTGGAAATTCGTCCTATTATGTATGTAGCACTTTCTTATGATCACAGGATTATTGACGGAAAAGAATCTGTAGGATTTTTGGTGGCCATAAAAGAGGCCCTGGAAAATCCGGAAGAACTTCTTATGGATAATGATGTGAAGAGAGCTCTGGAATTATAGAGTTCGAAAAATGATAAAAAGAAAGGCCGTAATTTTTCGAAAATTACGGCCTTTCTTTTTGTACTAGTACGTAAGTAGAATGTAGAGATTGAGTACCAGTACAAATATAATTAACAGTGCCAGTAACGCCGGAAACACCGGCAGGTGTTTTAGGTTAAAAAAATTCATAGCGGTAGATTTTTTGGTTAACCTCAAGGTACTCAAAGATATACCGCTGTAAAATGGGTGGAAACCCCCATTTTTTAAAGATTATTTCAGGTAAAGGTTCATAGATTTGTAATCAATAATGGCTTTGCCTTTCTTGAGTATGTCGGCGCCAATAATTCCCTGCACCTTTTCGGCTTTATGTTTTACCAGAGCCTCATTAACATGCTTAAGGTCGAAAAGTATGAGATCCACTTTTTTTGTTTTCCAGCCTTTGATCTCAATAAGGTTCTTCATTGCAATTTGGGTCAACATGTTAGTTGCCCCGGCACCTGCCGCTTTTACATCACTATCTTCTGCGAGTAACTCGAAATATGAAATAGCTTCCAGCCCAACGCAGGTGCTGGATGCCCCGGTGTCAAGGATGAAATTGCCCTCAATTTTATTTATTTTCGCTTTTAGTTCCAGATGTTGAGTGGCGGTATAGGTGAGAGGTATTCTTGTGTATCCTTTTTCTTTAAGTAACTTCTTAAGAGATGCCATTCTTTTCTTTTTGGCAAAGATAGCTGTATAAATTAAATTATTTTTGCATTTATGACAATAACAGATACTCATACCCACCTCTACAGTGAATCTTTTGAGGAAGATCGCAGGGAGATGATAAATAGAGCATTAGATGCCAATATTACACGTTTTTTTATTCCGGCTATTGATTCAGCCTATATTGAAGATATGTATGCTCTGGAAAAAGAATTCCCCGAAAATATTTTTTTAATGGCCGGGCTGCATCCCACTCATGTAAAGGAGAATTTTCGGGAGGAATTAGATATTGTGGAAAAGCAGCTTAATGAAAAGAAGTTTTATGCAGTGGGAGAGACGGGAGTTGATCTTTACTGGGATAAGTCAACTTTAAAAATTCAGCAGGAAGCTTTCAGGTATCAAATACAGCTTGCGAAGAATCATCAATTGCCAATTGTGATTCACTGCCGGGATGCATTTGATGAAGTGTTTGAAGTGCTGGAACAAGAGAAGGGAGAAGATCTATTTGGAATTTTTCATTGCTTTACCGGGACTCACGAACAGGCTTTAAAGGCACTTTCCTATAATATGAAGCTGGGGATTGGCGGCGTAGTAACCTTCAAAAATGGTAAAATTGACAGGTTTTTAGATCAGATCCCGCTTAGTGAGATTGTGCTGGAGACCGATGCTCCTTACCTGGCGCCGGTGCCCTACAGGGGGAAACGCAATGAAAGTCTCTATATCCTTGAAGTGCTTAACAAGGTTGCTGAGGTCTATAACGCCACTCCCGAAGAAATAGCTGCAGTCACAACCCGTAACTCACGGGATATTTTTGGGATATAATCAAGACTTGTGCTTATATTTTTGTTTTTTTGCTAACTCTAACGAACAACCAGTGACAAATTACGATGATATTCGGTTTTACGACGATGCAGAAGTGCAGGGTGCTTTAAAGGATTATGTGCGGCATCCTATGATCAAAGGTCTTTTGCAATTCACCTTTCCGAATGTTGCATTTGAGAAGGTGGAGGAGAAGGTCCTTAGCTGTAATTCTATTAGGGACTTCCAGACCAAAATTATTTATCACACCGTGCAAATGGTGTTGAGCAAGAGCTCTGAGGGTTTATCTTATTCGGGTTTTGATCAACTGGATAAAAATGAGTCTTACCTGTATATTTCCAATCACAGGGATATAGTTCTCGATACTTCCCTGCTTAATTGTGTGCTTTACGAGGCCGATCTTAAGATGACTGCTTCGGCCATTGGGGATAACCTTGTGAAAAAGCCGTTCCTGCTTGCACTTTCCCGACTCAATCGTAATTTCCTGGTAACACGGGGGGTGAGTCCGCGGGAAATGCTTAAAAGTTCCCAAAAACTTTCAGAATATATAAGAAAACTTCTCCTCGAGGAGAAGCGATCGGTTTGGATGGCCCAACGTGAGGGTAGGACCAAAGACGGTAATGATCATACTCAGCAAGGAGTGCTAAAAATGCTGGCGATGGCAAAGGGAGATGACTCTGTAGCCGAATATTTTGGTAAGCTGAAAGTTGTACCCGTGGCGATTTCCTATGAATTTGATCCTACAGATGTGCTAAAGTTGCCGGAGATCCTGGCCAAAAGAATGGAGCAGATCTATATAAAGTCGGCAAATGAAGATTTTAAATCTATTCTTAAAGGTGCCCTTGGAAATAAGGGAAGAATACACATTGCTGCCGGAGAACCTATAAGCACAGAGGCGCTTAAGGAGATCGAGGCGAAAGCCGGATCTGTGAATGAACAGCTGCAAGTCTTAACGGCGAGTATTGATCGTCGCATCCATTACAACTATAAGCTTTGGCCTGCCAATTATATCGCTTTTGATTTGCTTAATGGTAGCAGCATGTTTGAAGAATTTTATAACACAAAACAAAAAAGACAGTTTGAAAGGCGTCTTACCCGTAGAGTTGATTTTAAGAATGCACTTGAGGTGAACAGTTATCTTCTAATGTATGCCAATCCAGTAATTAATCAGAAGAATCAGCATGAAAACCAGCGCTAATATTCTCCTAATATATACTGGGGGAACCATTGGTATGGTGAAGGATTTTGAGACAGGTGCGCTCAAGGCCTTCAATTTTGATGAGCTGTTGCAAAATATCCCTGAATTAAAACTGCTGGAACATCATATTGACACGGTAAGTTTTGAAAGGCCTATAGATTCTTCAAACATGAATCCCGCCTATTGGGTTCAAATGGCCGAAATTATTGAGGAGAAATATGAAGAGTATGACGGGTTTGTTGTTTTGCATGGGAGTGATACCATGTCTTACAGTGCATCGGCTCTAAGTTTTATGTTTGAGAACCTTTCAAAACCTGTGATCCTGACCGGTTCCCAGTTGCCTATTGGGGATCTTAGGACAGATGCTAAAGAAAATCTCATTACCAGTATTCAAATCGCAGGACTTCAAAAGAACGGAAAGCCGGTAATCACTGAGGTTGGTCTCTATTTTGAATACAAGTTGTACAGGGGGAACCGTACTTCAAAAATCAATGCAGAGCATTTTCAGGCTTTTGCTTCACCTAATTATCCTCCTTTAGTAAATTCGGGAGTTCATTTGGCAGTTAACGACGCTTATTTATGGAAGCCGAACCAGCGTCGCAGGATGAAACTTCACAAAGGTCTTAATGATGAGATTGCCTTGGTAAAGATTTTTCCGGGGATAAACAGGAGTCTATTGGAGCATATATTGAGTAAAGAAGGATTAAAGGGAGTGATCCTGGAAACCTATGGTAGCGGGAACGCGCCTACCCTGGAATGGTTTGTTCAATTACTCAAGGATACAATTTCCAGGGGTGTGGTTATTGTGAATGTCACCCAGTGCATTGGGGGCAGTGTAGCGATGGGCCAATATGAAACAAGTACACAACTCAAAAAAATTGGGGTTGTCTCGGGTAAAGACATTACTACAGAGGCAGCTGTGGCTAAAATGATGTATCTCCTGGCGAAGGAACTAAGTCCAAAAGTATTTAGAACAATATTCGAAACTTCCTTACGTGGGGAAATGTCATAAAAATTAAGGGCTGTTACTTGACCAGCTTCTCTTTTTTTTCGTTATTTGGCGAACTGTTCAGAAATAGCTTGAAAAAAGATTTTGTCAGTATAATATTTTAGAGAGGTGGCCGAGTGGTCGAAGGCGCACGCCTGGAAAGTGTGTATACCCCACAAGGGTATCGAGGGTTCGAATCCCTTCCTCTCTGCTAGTTATTTTTATTTGAATAAATATTTATATCTTTAACCCGTTAACTAATTAAATTAAGACAAAAAGTAATGAAAAGATTATTTTCAATTTTGGTGATCGCTACAATTATGGTGTTCGGAGCCGTAGATGTAAATGCGACAAATAACGTGAATGCCCTGCCGGCTACCATGGTGAACTTTGTTCAGGATGAAGATCAGGCAGTTGCTGAAGAAACTGAAGATGTAGGATTTCACCAGGAGCTTAAAAGACGCTTCATCGAAGGTGGACCCGGATTTATGGGGATCGTACTTCTTTGTTTGATCTTAGGACTGGCGATCGCGATTGAAAGAATTATATATCTTAACCTTGCAACTACCAATACTAAGAAACTTGCGCAGGATGTAGAAGACGCATTGAATACAGGTGGTATCGAAGCTGCCAAAGATGTTTGTCGTAACACAAAAGGTCCTGTTGCTTCTATTTATTACCAGGGTCTTGACCGCGCCGATGAAGGTACAGAAGCTGCTGAAAAAGCAGTTGTAGCTTATGGAGGTGTTCAAATGGGACTTCTTGAGAAAAACGTATCATGGGTATCTTTGTTTATCGCTCTGGCTCCGATGCTTGGGTTCATGGGTACTGTAATTGGTATGATCGAGGCTTTCGATAGAATCGAAGCGGCAGGAGATATGCAACCTTCACTAGTTGCTGGTGGTATTAAGATCGCTCTTCTTACTACAGTATTTGGTTTGATCGTGGCTATTATTCTTCAAATCTTTTACAACTACATTATCGCTAAGATCGACCGTATCGTTAATGATATGGAAGATGCTTCTATCACTTTGATGGATATCCTTGTAGACTACAAGAACAAAAGAAGAGTATAACATTACCAAACTTAATTATGAGCTTACATAAAATATTAAAATATATAGCGCTCGTTATCGGGGTTATTGGACTAATCCTTTGGGGAAGAGTTCTAATGGCCGGTGATGATGCTATAGAAAACTCGGCAGATGTACAGGCAAGTGTGGTGACTCCATTCCTATATGTGGCATACATTGTGTTTGCAATAATTGTGCTCCTTGTGCTATTCTTTGTGATCAAAGGACTGTTTTCGGGAGATATTATGCGAACCCTAATCGCAGTAGGAGCGTTTATTGTGGTTATTGGTATTGCATATTTACTTACAAGTGGTACCGAGAGACAACTTAATGATGGAACGATGCTTTCAGCAAATGCAGACCATTGGGTAGGAGCAGGTTTAGTAACCTTCTATATCCTTGCCGGTACAGCAATATTGCTAATGATACTTTCCGGAGTCAGAAAACTTATAAACTAAATTAGCTATGGCCAGACGATCTACACCTGAAGTAAATGCCGGTTCATTGGCCGACATCGCCTTCTTGCTTTTGATCTTCTTCCTGGTGACAACAACTATTGAAACAGATAGCGGTATCAGCAGAAAGTTGCCTCCAATGCAGGATGAAAACGTGGAACCGCCAATTATCAAAGAAAAGAATATTTTCAAGGTAATTGTAAACCGAAATAATGATCTGTTAGTAGAAGATGAGCTAATGGAGCTTAAGGATCTTAGAGATGCCGCTGTTGCCTTTTTGGACAATGGTGGAGGAGTTGGACCGGAAGCCTGTACTTACTGTGAAGGTGCCGGAGATCCAACCTCTTCAGATAATCCTATAAAAGCAGTTATCATGCTTGTAAATGACAGGCAAACTGAATATGGGACCTATATTGCCGTTCAAAATGAATTGGTAGGAGCGTATAATGAGTTGCGTAACCGTTCTGCCCAAAGGTTGTACGGAAAATCTTTCTCTCAAATGGAGGCAGACTATGACAACATCAATTTTACAGGAAATAAGGAAAGTTTGAAGGAGCGAATTGAGGAAATAAGAGATATGTGGCCTCAAAAGCTTTCAGAAGCCGATCCTAAAAATTAATCGCGAAAATTAAAGAGCTATGGCAAAATTCAATAAGAAAAAAGGCAGTGAACTGCCCGCGATAAATACCTCATCCCTGCCAGATATCGTTTTTATGCTTCTTTTCTTCTTCATGGTGGCAACAACAATGAGGGAGACTACCTTAAAGGTGCAAAACGTTCTTCCTTATGCAGACCAGGTAGAGAAACTCGATAAGAAGGATCTTGTGATGTATATCTATGCGGGTAAACCAAGTGCCAGATATCAACAAAGTGTTGGTACCGAATCCAGGATACAGTTGAATGATAACTTTGCTGAGGTTAGTGAAATCCAACAGTTTATTTATGCTGAAAGAGAAACTAAAAGAGAGGAACTTGTTCCTTTCCTTACAACCGCATTAAAGGTTGACCATGAAACCAATATGGGATTAGTATCTGATATTAAGATGGAGCTGAGAAAGGCTGAAGCTCTTAAGATTAATTACACTACCCGTACCGGTGATGCAGCGCAGAACTTTGACTAAAATCTTTTTATAATCTTTTTATAATCCCCTTTCTTTCCGAAAGGGGATTTTTTTTTTGAATGCTGCTTTTCTTCGAGTTATCTTTGATCAAAATTCTTTCATGTACCGGTCGCAAAAATGGCATTTTATCGTTTTATTCTTTTCTTCTTTTTTCCTTCAGGCGCAGGAAAGAAATGAAATTCCCCCTGTGATCGATAGCCTGTATCGTGAGGACCAGGTGTATTTTAGTTTCACTTACAACATCGTTAGCGGGTCGCCATCAGAGATTACCACTTCTCAGTTCTCAGGAGGTTTTCACACCGGCTTTATTAGAGATTTTCCCATTAATTCCCGGCGGAATGTTGCCCTTGGGCTTGGTCTTGGCTGGTCCATTGACACCTATGGGCACAACCTCTACGTAGGAGAAGCTGTGGAGGGGGAGGGAACCTATTTTGCAGTACTTGACCGGGATAGGGTAGATTTTAATACTAATCGGTTTACAACGCAGTCCATTGATTTACCAATTCAGTTTAGATGGCGTACCTCGACTCCAGAAAGTTATAAGTTTTGGCGTATCTACGCAGGTTTAAGACCTGGATATGTATATTATTTTCAGTCAAAATTTGTGCAGGATGGAAATACTTACAGGGAATCGGATGTCCCGGAATTTGAAAAACTTAGGTTAGGGGCAACTTTTACCTTTGGCTATAACACCTTTAACTTTTCTCTCTATTATAGCCTAAACTCCTTCTTTAAAGACGCGACAGTGAATAATGAAGACCTTGATCTAAAGACCTTGCAGTTGGGACTTACTTTCTATCTTTTATAACCACATAAAGGCTACTCCTACCTGGGGAAGCAGACCGAGAATTATTCCCAGACTTAGTTCGGTGTAAGAATGGGCGCCATGATGCAACCGTGAAGAGGCGGTGAGGCCTGTAATGGCAATCATAAAACTAATGGTATAAACCAGGTTGAGATTAAAATGCAGGCTTAGAAATACCAGGAAGAGCGTTAATCCCCCGAGCCCCATCATGTGGAGGCTTACTTTGATCCTGGCAAGAAGAAACAATAAAGCCAAAAGAGCTGAGAGCATTATCCCCATGAAGAAATAATACAATTCGGGATAATCAAAGGTGTTCAATACATATTTGAGCACTACAAAATCTAACACGGCATATAAGAACAGCGGCCATTTTCTTTCTTGTATTTCTTTTAGATGATGGTCATTTACCTTTTCAAGGGTTTTGAGCATATAAACAAAAACGATGGGAATAAAGATAGTCATGATGGCCACTGCCAAAAGCTTGGCTTTAATGACTTCTATTGGGAAAAATCGTGGTGTTACCAGGAAATAGATCAAAGTTCCTACAGAGGGCATCCAAATGGGGTGAAAAAGGTAGGATGCAGACTTAATAAGAAGCTTCATCAAATCTCTTTTCGAAGGCGGGCAACGGGAATATCCAGCTGTTCTCTATATTTTGCTACAGTACGACGCGCAATTGGATAACCCTTTTCCTTCAGCATTTTTGCCAGCTTCTCATCTGTTAGAGGTTTCCTCTTGTTTTCGTCTTCAATGGTCATCTCAAGGATCTTTTTGATCTCCTTGGTTGAAACATCTTCCCCCTGGTCGTTCTTCATGGATTCAGAAAAGAAATCTTTAATGAGTCTTGTGCCATAGGGAGTATCGACATATTTACTATTGGCTACCCGGGAAACCGTGGAGACATCCATGTCAATCTCGTCTGCAATATCCTTTAGGATCATGGGCCTTAGATTTCTTTCATCTCCGGTTAGAAAGAATTCCTTTTGGTAATTCATGATAGAACTCATCGTAACAAACAGGGTAGTTTGTCGCTGTTTTATTGCTTCAATGAACCACTTTGCGGCATCCAGTTTTTGTTTTATGAACATTACCGCATCCTTCTGTGCCCGGCTTTTTTCTTTGGATTCCTTGTAACCTTTGAGCATCTCACTGTAATCCTTGGAAACGTGCATTTCTGGCGCATTTCGACCGTTGAGGCTTAGTTCCAGCTCCCCATCGACTATTTTGATAGTAAAATCGGGAATTACATGTTCCACTGCACGCGTATTTCCAGCATAGGCACCCCCGGGTTTGGGGTTAAGGTGTTCTATGACATCTATTGCATTCCTAAGTTCTTCTTCGGAAATATCATGCTTGGAAAGCAATTTCTGGTAATGCTTCTTACTGAATTGATCAAAAGACTTTTCAATAATATCGGAGGCAAGACTTACCGCTCTTGTTTGCTCTTTTCTGTTCAACTGAATCAACAAACATTCCTGAAGACTTCTTGCACCAACGCCCGCAGGATCCAATTCGTGTACATATTTTAGTACTTTTTCAACAGTTTCCTCATCTGTATAAACGTTTTGAGTGAAAGCAAGGTCATCAACAATGTCCTGAATAGATCTTCTTATATATCCGCTTTCATCCACGCTTCCTACCAAAAACTCGGCAATCTCTTCTTCAGACTCATTAAGCCTAAGAGTGCTGAGTTGGGTTTTTAAATACTGCGTAAAAGATGTGCCCGATGCATAGGGTACCTGCCTGTCTTCGTCATCTGCACTATAATTATTGGCCTGCAAACGGTAATTAGGAATTTCGTCATCACTCAGGTACTCATCTACATTGATGTCTGCCTCAATGGTCTCATTTCCCTGATCTTCATCCTGGTAGTCATCTGTGCCAAAATCCTCTTCGTACTCTTCATTATCCTCTTTCCCACCTTCAAGTGCAGGATTTTCCTCCATCTCCTGCTTAAGCCGTTGCTCAAAAGCCTGCGTAGGAAGCTGAATAAGCTTCATCAACTGGATTTGTTGAGGGGAAAGCTTTTGAGATAATTTTAAGTTTAACTGCTGTTTTAGCATATAGTTTCTGGCTTTTTATAAAAATAAAAAAAACAATCTACAAACGTAAACGAACGTAGATTGTTTATGAGTACTTTAGGATGTAAAAAGTTTTAGAATTCGGCGTTAAGCGGAGTTCTCGGGTATGGGATCACATCTCTAATGTTCCCCATTCCCGTGGCAAACTGCACCAATCTTTCAAATCCAAGTCCAAATCCACTGTGTACACAGGTCCCAAATCTACGGGTATCGAGATACCACCACAACTCTTCTTCATCAATATCAAGCGCCCGCATCTTTTGTTGTAGCACCTCAAGACGTTCTTCCCGTTGTGAGCCACCAACGATCTCCCCAATACCAGGGAAAAGGATATCCATGGCCCGCACAGTCTTACCGTCTTCATTTAAACGCATATAAAAAGCTTTTATGTTGGCCGGGTAATCAAAAAGTATCACCGGACATTTAAAATGCTTTTCTACGAGGTACCGCTCATGCTCACTTTGCAGGTCGGCTCCCCATTCTTCTATAATATAATTAAATTTTTTCTTTTTGTTGGGCTTCGAGTTCTTTAGGATGTCAATAGCTTCGGTGTAACTCACCCTTTTGAAGTTATTTTCAATTACGAACTTCAACTTTTCTGTAAGGCTCATTGGGCTTCTTTCGGCTTCCGGTTTTGCCTTGTCTTCATTGGCCTGGCGTTCTTCAAGAAATGCAAGATCGTCTTTGCAGTTGTCCAATACGTACTTGAGAACATATTTTATAAAATCCTCGGCAATGTCCATATTTCCAGCCAGGTCACAAAAAGCCATTTCGGGCTCTACCATCCAGAATTCGGCAAGGTGACGGGAAGTATTGGAGTTTTCTGCCCTAAAAGTAGGTCCAAAAGTGTAGATCTGTCCGAGACCAAGAGCATAAGTCTCGCCCTCAAGCTGTCCCGAAACGGTTAGGTTAGTTTCCTTTCCGAAGAAATCTTCCTTGTAATTAATGGATCCATCTTCGTTACGCGGAACATTATCAAGGTCGAAAGACGTCACTTTGAACATTTCTCCTGCTCCCTCGGCATCACTTCCGGTGATTATAGGGGTATTGACGTAGTGGAAATTGTTTTGCTGAAAATAGCTGTGAATAGCAAAAGACAATTTAGACCTTAGTCTCATCACAGCCCCAAAAGTGTTGGTCCTTACCCTAAGGTGTGCCTGCTCCCTAAGTTTTTCAAGGGAATGCCTTTTAGGAGAGAGGATGGTAAGTTTAACTTCTTCGGGATCTGCATCCCCAAGGATTACCACAGAATTTGCCTGGATTTCCACCTTTTGTCCGCTGCCCTGGCTTTCTTCCAGGGTCCCCGTGACCTTTATCGCTGCCCCAACCGTAATGCGTTTTAGGGTATTCTCACTTAGTTTTTCGTAATCAACAACACATTGAAGGTTGTTGATGGTAGAGCCGTCATTGAGGGCGATAAAGCGGTTGCTCCTAAAGGAACGAACCCAGCCATTTACCTCTACTTCCTGTAAATATTGAGTGCTTTCTAAAAGTTCTGCAACTTTTCCTGTGATCATCTTTTTCTATTTGGAGAGCAAAGATAATTTTTCCGCACTTGCCTTACAAGTAATTAAATAAAGGCCTTGACCAAAAACAGGTGTCAAAAATCACATTTTTGGATCCTCCTTGCTGTAGTTCTCTTCGGAATCTTCTTCCTCCGGAAAGATATTTATGGTAGGCTCCCGCAATACATCTTCATTTGCAATTTCCTTCTGAAGCGATAGAAGTAACGCCGGTAGTAGTAGCAGGTTCGACAGCATGGCAAACAGCAGGGTGGCCGAAACCAATCCTCCAAGTGCTACTGTGCCCCCAAAACTGCTTATCATAAATACAGAGAAACCAAAAAACAGCACAATTGAAGTATAGAACATACTCACACCGGTTTCTCTCAAAGCAGCATAGACAGATCTTTTGACCTTCCAGTTGTTTGCTTTGAGTTCCTGCCGGTATTTTGCCAGGAAATGAATGGTGTCATCTACAGAGATCCCAAAGGCGATGCTAAAAACCAGGATAGTTGAGGGTTTGATTGGCACTCCCAGGAAGCCCATCATTCCCGCCGTCACCAGAAGAGGCAGGAGATTTGGAATTAGCGATACAAGTATCATTTTAAAGGAGCGGAACATCCATGCCATGATCAGGGCAATTAGGAAGATCGCGAGACTAAGGGAAATGATCAGGTTTTTAACCAGGTAATTTGTGCCTTTTTGAAAGATCAATGCTTTACCTGTCATCTCTACTGAAAAACGATCTTCAGGAAATATTTCAAGGATCTTTGGCCACAGGTCTTCCTCGATCCCCTCCATTTCTTTGGTGCCAATATCTTTCATAAAGGTGGTCATCCTGGCATAACGGCCGGTACTATCCACAAAAGAAGTGAGTAAATTATCACCGGCAGCATCCAGCCCCTTGGCATAAGGAAGAATAAAGTTGCGTTCCTGGGATGTGGGCAGCTGATAATATTTTGGATTCCCGTTGTAATAGGCCTGTTTCGAATACTTAACCAGGTTTACTATAGAAACCGGAGGGGAAAGCTGTTTTTCTTCAGCAATGAGCTCTTGAAGCTCATCCATTTTCCTTAGGGTAGGCAGTTTCATTACTCCCTGCTCCCGCTTGGTGTCTATCAATATTTCCAATGGCATAACACCATCGAACTCTTCTTCAAAGAATTTGATATCTTTAAAAAAGGCCGCCTCCTGTGGCATGTCCTCCAAAAGGCTTCCGGAAATCTTGATCGTATAGATCCCAATAATGCTTGCTACCAGCAGTACAAGTGAGATGATGAAGATCCCAATGCGGTGGTGCCTTACCATTTTTTCCATCCAGTCTACAAACCCGGCGATCCATCTTTTGTTCAGGTGTTTTAAGTGCTTTTCCCTCGGCACATTCATGTAACTGTAGATGATGGGAATGATAAGGAGGCTCAGGATAAAGATCGCAATGATATTTATAGAAGCCACGATCCCGAACTCTTTGAGCAAGGTACTTTCTGTAAGAATAAAAGTTGCAAATCCCGAAGCTGTCGTAAGATTGGTCATTAGGGTGGCATTCCCCACTTTTGTGATCACTCGCTGCAACGACTTCGCCTGATTCCCGTGCTTCTTTATCTCCTGCTGATATTTATTAATGAGGAAGATGCAATTTGGGATCCCAATCACAATGATCAACGGCGGAATGATCGCAGTAAGTACCGTGATCTCATAATGCAGCAGTCCCAATACACCAAAGGCCCACATCACGCCAATAATAACCGTGATCATGGAGATCACCGTAGCGCGAATACTCCTGAAGAAGAAGAAAAATATAAGAGAAGTTACTAAAAGCGCAGCTCCAATGAATAAACCTATCTCATCAATGATGTTCTGGGAATTAAGCGTACGTATATAAGGCATGCCCGAGACATAGACATTTAGATCCTGTTCTGCTTCAAACTTTTCTACGAGTGGAATTAGATCCTCTACTACAAATGTTTTGCGCTTCCCTGTGTTGACGATCTCCTTGTCAAGATAAATTGCAGTTTGAACTGTATTGGAGTGCCTGCTGTAAACCAAACCTTCGTAAAAGGGCAAATCCTGAAATAATTCTTCCCGATACTCCCTTACCTGTTTGGTGTTGGGCTGGGGCTCGGTAACAAAAGGAACCATCTCAAACCTCCCGGGATCTTCAAATTTCTGAAGTTTTTGAAGGTTGCCAATGCCAACTGAAAATTCAACTTCAGGAAAACTGTCCAGTTTTTCGGCCAAAGAATTCCAGGCCATGAAATTTTCAGGAGAAAATAAAGCAGAATCCTTTACAGCAAGTACAATTACATTGCCCTCTTCCCCAAACTTGTCTAAAAACTCCTGGTACTGCAAATTGATAGGGTCATCATCGGGCAGAAGGTTAGCTTCAGTAAAGGAAAATTTCATGTTCTTCCACTGCAAACCAAGAAAAATGGTTGCTGCAGCGATCAATATCAGGATAAGGATCCTGTTCCGAAGAATGGTACGTGCAACCGTATTCCAGAACTCGAAGCCGAGAAATTTTGACATGGTAGAAATTTGTTTTGCAAAGGTAAGAAAGCAAGCATATTTATATAATGGTAGCAGCCTTCAAATTGGAGCAGAAAAAAGCGGCCGAAAAAGCCGCTTTAAAAAAGTATATAAATTTAGCCCTTTTAGACAGTCATGATCTCTTTTTCCTTAACTGCAAGGATCTTATCTATCTTATCAATATAAGTGTCTGTAAGTTCCTGAATCTCGGCTTCAGCAGACTTTTGAAGATCCTCAGAAATGTCAAGTTTTTTTATTTCCTGGTTAGCGTTCTTACGATCGTTCCTAACCCCAATCTTGGCATCTTCGGCTTCGGCTTTGGCCTGCTTTGCAAGTTCACGGCGACGCTCCTCGGTCAAAGGTGGAACGTTAATGATCACGCTGTCCCCGTTATTCATAGGATTAAACCCCAAATTGGCCTGCATGATCCCTTTTTCAATAGCCTGGATCATACTTTTTTCAAAAGGTTGAATGGTGAGGGTACGGGCATCTGGAGTATTCACGTTGGCTACCTGATTTAGAGGAGTCTGGCTTCCGTAGTAATCTACTCTTACGCTGCCAAGCATAGCGGGAGTCGCTTTTCCCGCTCTAATGTTTAATAACTGTTTCTCCAGGTGAAGAATGGCTTTATCCATTGCTTCCTTTGCACTATCAATAACAAAATCTAACTCGTCGTTCATTTCTAAAGGTTAATTTTAAAAACTATTTCAAATCTCGTATGCCTAAAAATTTACTTTGGTACCTATTTTTTCTCCGGTCACAACCTTTTCGAGATTTCCGGGTTTATTCATATCAAAAACGATAATAGGTAGCTTATTTTCCTGACTAAGTGTAAAAGCCGTACTATCCATAACTTTCAATCCCTTGGTAAGGACCTCATCAAAGCTTATAAAGTCAAATTTAGTAGCTTTTTTGTCTATTTCCGGGTCTGCAGAGTAAATTCCGTCTACGCGTGTCCCTTTGAGGATCACATCGGCGTGAATTTCTATAGCCCTTAAAACTGCTGCGGAATCTGTAGTGAAATAAGGATTTCCTGTACCACCCCCAAAAATAACTACTCTCCCTTTTTCAAGGTGGCGCATGGCTTTTCTTCTAATGAAAGGCTCTGCTACTTCATTAATTTTTATAGCGGACTGAAGTCTCGTTTGGATGCCTGCATCTTCGAGAGCAGACTGCAGTGCCAAACCATTTATTACCGTGGCAAGCATTCCCATGTGATCGCCGGTCACGCGATCCATACCACGACTGGCACCAGATACACCTCTAAAGATATTACCGCCGCCAATAACTATGGCCACTTCAACTCCTCTTTCTGTAACTGCTTTTATTTCCTGTGCATACTCGGCTAAACGGAATGGATCGATTCCATACTGGCGATCGCCCATAAGTGCTTCGCCCGAAAGTTTAAGTAAGATTCTTTTGTAGTGCATTTACGTGATTTGATGGGTTGTGCAAAACTAAGGAAATTATTAATGTTATAAAGGGGACAAAAAAGAATATTGAAGTAGCCCTTTGATGAGGGCTAAATTTTATACTTTTATTAACGGGAAAAGGGTTGCCCGATCAAAAATAAGCAATGAAAAAAATTATATTTCTAAAAGTATTTTTAGTACTCTTCCTTTTTTGTGCGATCTCCTGTGATAAGGATGATTCTATAGAAAAAACCCTTCCGGGGGAATGGATCGAAGTGGCACCTGTAAGTGATCGCACCACACTTATTTTTTCATCACATAACAGGTTGACAAGAATAGACGGAGAAGGCAATGAGGAAGATTATATCTATGAAATTAAAGATGATGCCATTTTTTTAAGTCTGGTAAGTGGGCAGGAGGGAAGCACTGAGTTGTTTTTCCAAAAGCTGGATCCCGGTAGATTCAGAACTGGAAATTTATATCCTTCTATCCCCGAAGGCGAAGAGGTTATTATGACCTTTGAGAGGATCTAAAAAGAGAACCAAGACCGCTCTGCCGGCCGGCCGGCTACAAGAAACAAGAGCCAAGATTTTTTTATTCCTTAAATGAAATTCTAGTCGTTTGGGCTAAAGCCCTTTTTGTTTCTTCTTTTTTTTACCACCTAAAGGTGGTGGCAATTTAAGTTAGCCATTTAAAGATGGATAATTAATAACCATGAATTGCCGCCGGCTGTAGCCGGCGGATGCAGAGAACAAAATCTCCCAAGGCTTTAGCCAAATTTTCGATCTTAATTTTTAACCCAGTCTAAAACGCAAAAAACCCGCTTCTGGAAAGAAGCGGGTTTTTTATATTGATTGAGCAAGTGCTTATCCAAGTGCAACTCTTTCGAATCCTACAACTTTAAGGTTGGCATCTTCAGACTTTACATATTCCCCAACAGACATTTTGCTGTCTTTGATGAAATCCTGATTTACAAGAGTGTTGTCTTTAAAGAAACGTTTGATCTTTCCTTTTGCGATATTGTCAAGCATTTCTTCTGGCTTACCTTCCTGTCTTAGTTGATCTTTAGCGATCTCGATCTCTTTTTCAACTACAGACTGGTCAACACCTTCTTCGTTAAGAGCAACAGGGTTCATTGCAGCTGCCTGCATAGAAACGTTTTTCGCAACTTCTTCGGCGTTATCTGTCTTTGCAGAAAGTCCTGTAAGAACAGCGATCTTGTTACCGGCGTGGATGTAAGATCCTACAAATGGAGCCTCAAGAGTCCTGAAGTCACCAATCTCGATCTTCTCACCAATAACCCCGGTTTGCTCCGTAAGTTTCTCCTGAACAGTAATTCCTTTGTACTGCTTTCCAAGAAGTTCTTCCTTAGAAGAAGTTTCAAGGGCAAGATCTGCAAGATCCTGTGCGAACTGAACGAAAGAATCATTCTTTGCAACGAAGTCTGTTTCACAGTTAAGAGAAACGATCACTCCTCTGGTGTTATCAGAATTTACTGTTGCGATCACAGCTCCTTCAGAAGACTCTCTGTCGGCACGGTTTGCAGCAACTTTTTGTCCTTTTTTGCGAAGAACTTCAATAGCTTTATCGTAATCTCCTTCGGCTTCTACCAATGCTTTTTTGCAGTCCATCATTCCGGCACCGGTAGCTTGTCTTAGTTTATTTACTTCTGCGGCGGTTATCTTAGCCATAGTGTATAATGTTTTATATTAAAAGAATAAGTCGTTCAGTTAATTTCAGAAGAAAGAAACCGAACGACTCATAGATTAACTTATGAAATTTCTATTCTTCCTCACCATTAGTAGAACGAGCATCGGCTAAAGTCTCTTTTTTAGACTCTAGTTTCACGTCTTCCTGAGCTTCCTTCATGTCTTTTTTATCCTGTGGATCTGTAGACGGAACTTCAGTTTCTAATTTCGGCTTTCTTGGCTTAGGAGTTCTTTTTGGTTTGTCTTCTGTTTGATCTTCTTCTTTGGAATCTTTTCCAGAAGATTTTCTTTCAGAAAGACCTTCTACGATAGAATCGGCCATGTAAGAAACAACTTTACTAATTGATTTTGAAGCATCATCATTTGCAGGGATCACATAATCCACATCTCTTGGATCTGAATTCGTATCGACCATTGCAAAAATTGGAATGTTTAATTTTTGAGCTTCTTTAATCGCGATGTGTTCACGAGTAATATCTACTACGAATAAAGCGGCCGGAAGACGGCTCATTTCCGAAATAGAACCTAAGTTTTTCTCTAACTTAGCTCTTAAACGATCTACTTGTAAACGTTCTTTTTTAGAAAGTGTGTTGAAAGTACCGTCTTTCTTCATTCTATCGATAGAAGCCATTTTCTTAACAGCTTTACGAATAGTAACGAAGTTTGTCAACATACCACCAGGCCATCTTTCTGTGATGTAAGGCATGTTAGCTTTTTCGGCTTGTTCAGCAACAATTTCTTTTGCTTGTTTCTTGGTAGCTACGAAGAGTATTTTTCTACCACTGGCTGCAATTTTGCTAAGCGCGTCTCCGGCTTCCTGCATTTTAGCAGCACTCTTATAAAGGTTGATGATGTGAATCCCGTTGCGCTCCATGTATATGTAAGGCGCCATGTTTGGATTCCATCTTCTTGTGAGGTGACCAAAGTGTACACCTGCATCAAGTAATTCTTTTACTTCTACTTTGTTTGCCATTTTTGTAATAGTTTACGTTCTGTTGAGATAGCAACAATCAAGTGGCGATTTTTAAATCTGGCCTTGACCGTTTAGATGCTAAACTAACCACCGGCACTTCGACATGCTTAGTGTGAATTCCGGAGTAACAACAAAAATCTAATGATTTTAATGAACTTTTGGTGCTGTGAACACCAATAATATTAACGTTTAGAGAACTGGAATTTCTTACGAGCTTTCTTCTGACCGAATTTCTTACGTTCAACCATTCTTGGGTCTCTTGTAAGTAAACCTTCTGGTTTTAGAGTAGTTCTATTCTCAGCGTCCAATTCTACCATAGCTCTGGAAAGGGCAAGGCGAATAGCTTCTGCCTGTCCAGTAATCCCACCACCGTAAACATTTACTTTGATGTCAAAGCTTTCGTTGTTTCCGGTTAAGTTAAGCGGCTGTCTTACTTTATATTGTAAGGTGCTGGTAGAGAAGTAATCCTTAACGTCTTTTTTGTTTACAGTGATGTTACCGCTTCCTGTAGAAACGTACACACGTGCAACTGCCGTTTTTCTACGGCCAATTTTGTGAATAACTTCCATTACTTAAGATCGTTTAAGTTAATAGTTTTTGGTTTTTGCGCCTGTAGGTCATGTTCTGATCCTGCAAAAACTCTTAGGTTACGGAAAAGATCTGCTCCAAGTTTGTTCTTTGGTAGCATTCCTTTTACTGCATTTTCCACAAGTCTCTCTGGACCTTTAGTGAATAATTCCGTTGCAGTTAAACTTCTTTGACCCCCAGGATAGCCGGTGTGGCGAATGTACTCTTTAGAGTCCCATTTCTTTCCTGTTAAGTTGATCTTCTCGGCATTGATAACAATTACGTTATCACCACAATCAACGTGTGGGGTGAAATTAGCTTTGAACTTCCCTCTTAGTAGCTTTGCTACTACAGAAGAAAGGCGGCCAAGGGCCTGTCCTTCGGCATCAACAACAACCCACTCCTTATTTACAGTGGCTTTGTTGGCAGAAACCGTTTTGTAGCTTAATGTGTCCACACTAATTAAATTTACTTAATAATTAAACATTCCATTCCCTGCATAAAACAGGGGTGCAAATGTACAATTATAAATTTATATTACAAACGCCAGATTACTAATTTAATGGAGTAGAAGTTTCTGGTTTTCAGACCTGTTGTAAATGTCACCAGAATTTAGTTTTTTCAGCTTTGGAAATCTCTTCTTTTAAAGAAATTTAAGCCATTAATTTCGGTCCTTCACAATATCTAATAAGTTGTGGTTAATCGATGAAATACACTTAATATCGATTAAAGGGAAATAAGTGTTAAAGAATTATTAAATAAGATTTCTCTCTCTTACATTTGTACCCTCGAAATGAAGAACTTGACTATGAAAAGATTATTACTTCATGCAGTGGCGGGGATTATGTTGGCGCCACTTTTTACTGCCTGCTCAAAGGATAATGGGAACAGTGATGTTCAGGAATTAAATCTTACAGGAACCACTTCTATTCAGGAAGTCAATATTTTGGCGGCAGACCTCGTAGGAACATGGAACATGTACTCCATGACTTCAATGGAAAACACTGTAGATTTTGACCAGGATGGTAACAGGACTAATGACCTCCTGCTAGAAACCAATTGTTTCGATCCCATGTATTTTATATTTAAAGAGAATGGTGGAGTGGATACGCACCAGGCCAGACTGTATTTTAGCGAGGCTACCGGAATGTTCTCCTGTCAAACAACCGGCGATTATTCTGCAACTTATGAAATTGTAGATGGAAATGAACTCACCATTACATTTTCAATAGATGGACAGCAATACGTTGAGACCAGAACAATAAGCCTTTTTACCAAAGACAATTCCGAATTTCTAAAAGTAACCCTTACAAAAACTGAAACAAATGCTGCAGTTTATGTAGCGCCAGATCCCGGTAATACAGTCGCTTCAGAAATTCAAAAAATTGAAATGGTATATATAAAACAATAACAGTCTTTTTTGCCCCCTGAATGATCAAAACCTTCGGCACCTGTTTCCGAAGGTTTTTTTATGCTCATCTTTCCTGTTTTCTTTTGAACAGGTTCGGGACCAACGAAAGATTTTAGATCTCAAATCTCACATCTCACATCTCACATCTAATTAATGTGCCTCGAGCCAGTTCTCTCCCGTACCTAATTCTACTTCCAGAGGGACATCCATAATAAATGCATTTTCCATCTCGTGCTTCACCATCTTTTGGATTTGTTCCAGTTCTGGGCGGTACACATCAAAAACAAGTTCATCATGAACCTGTAGCAGCATTTTGGTTTTGTAATTTCCCTCCTGCAATTTTTTATGAATATTGATCATTGCCAGTTTAATGATATCGGCAGCACTTCCCTGGATAGGGGCATTAACGGCATTTCTTTCAGCTGCACTGCGAACCATCTGGTTTCGGGAATTGATATCTCTTAAATATCTTCTTCTGCCAAGCACCGTTTGTACATAACCATGCTGGCGGGCAAATTCCACTTGCTCACTTATAAAGTTCCGAAGTTTTGGATAAGTCTTATAATAGGTGTCGATCAATTCTTTTGCTTCTCCTCTTGAGAGATTTGTCTGGTTGCTCAACCCAAAGGCAGAAACCCCGTAAACTATTCCAAAATTAACTGTTTTTGCATTACTACGCTGCTCACGTGTCACCTCTTCTAAAGGAACATTGAACACTTTTGCAGCGGTAGAAGCGTGAATATCCTGGTTTTGTTGAAAAGCAGAGATCATATTATCTTCTTCACTTAAAGAGGCGATGATTCGTAACTCGATCTGCGAATAATCGGCAG
This sequence comes from Salinimicrobium sediminilitoris, assembly GCF_020866905.1. Classification (GTDB taxonomy): domain Bacteria; phylum Bacteroidota; class Bacteroidia; order Flavobacteriales; family Flavobacteriaceae; genus Salinimicrobium; species Salinimicrobium sediminilitoris. The sequence goes on from NZ_JAIVCC010000005.1 coordinate 621,561, forward strand.
CCAGTAAAATATGGTCTTTATCGCGAGGGACAAATGCTTTTCGCACCTGCCTGCCTCTTTCGGTCCTTATAGGGATATTCTGCAGGTTGGGATTATTGGAACTCAATCTTCCAGTTGCCGCCACGGTTTGCATATAATCTGTATGCACCCTGCCTGTGGTCTCATCCACCTGTAGGGGCAAAGCATCTATGTAGGTATTTTTTAATTTGACCAGTCCCCGGTAATCGAGTACCTGTTGCACGATCTTGTGCTGCGGTGCCAGGGCCGAAAGGATTTCTTCCCCGGTAGAATACTGTCCCGATTTTGTTTTTTTGGGCTTGTCAACCAGTTTCAGTTTTTCGAACAATATAATCCCTAGCTGTTTTGGCGAGCCTATATTGAACTCTTCCCCTGCGGTGTCAAAAATGCCTTTTTCAAGCAGGCTAATATCTTTATCAAGTTCCTCCGAAAGGTTTGAAAGAAAATCTTTATCGAGTTTTATTCCTTCCAGTTCCATATCGGCCAGGACACGTACCAATGGGATCTCGATCTTATTGAAAAGTTTCTCGGTTTTGGCTTCTTTAAGTTCTGGAGTGAAATGTTGCTTTAACTGCAGGATCACGTCGGCATCCTCAACGCTGAATTCCGTTTGTTGCTCGAGAGAAATGTCGCGCATGGATTTCTGGTTTTTGCCTTTCCCCAATAATTCCTCTACAAAAACAGGAGAATAATTCAAATATGTTTCTGAAAGCACGTTCAGGCTGTGGCGCATATCGGGATTAATAAGATAGTGGGCGATCATGGTGTCGAACAGTTCCCCCTTAAACCTGATGTTGTATTTTGCCAGTACCTTGATATCGTGTTTCAGGTTTTGGCCCACTTTTTCGATGTTTTCAGCTTCAAAAAAGGGCCTGAGTTTTTCCATCACTTCCTGGGCTGCAGATCGGTCTTCGGGAACAGGGATATAAAATCCTTTTCCGGCTTCCCATGAAAACGCAACTCCAATAATTTCTGCGGAAAGCGGATTCAATCCTGTTGTTGTAAATTCAAAACATACGCAGGGTTGCTTCATTAAATTTTGAAGGAAGAGTTGCATGGCCATACCTGTAGCGATACTTTGGTAAACATGCGGGACATCTTTAATGGTCTTCCTGCCCGAAAAATTCTCAATACTTTCGGATGCTTCGGTCCCAAAAAGGGAAAATTGGCCTGCTCCTGCCTGCCGCTCCTGGGCTTTCGCGGTTTCGGTACTTGTAACCTGCGTAGGTCGTGCAGTTTCCCCGCCCGAAAACAGCTTCAGGAATTGTTCTTTTAAACGACGGAATTCCAGTTCTTCAAAGATCTCCTGTACCTTTTCTGCATCGGGCTTGGAGAGTTCGTAATCTTCAGCATGAAATTTTACATTACAGTCGGTCATGATGGCGGCCAGTTTTCGGGAGATCCTGCCCTGCTCAGCATGGGCTTCCACTTTTTCACGCATCTTGCCTTTAAGCTTATCGGTATTTGCAAGTAAGTTTTCCATGCTGCCAAACTCCTTCAGGAATTTCTTAGCGGTCTTTTCACCTACCCCGGGCAAACCGGGTATGTTATCAACTGCATCTCCCATCATTCCGAGGAAATCGATCACCTGCTCCGGGCGTTCTACAGCAAATTTCTTCTGCACTTCGGGAATTCCCCATATTTCAATGCCGTTACCCATGCGGGCTGGACGGTACATGAAAATATTTTCGGAAACCAATTGGGCAAAATCTTTATCGGGTGTTACCATGAACACCTTATAATTTTCTTTTTCGGCTTGTTTTGCCAAAGTCCCAATTATATCATCGGCCTCACAACCCGGCAACACTACCACGGGAATATGCATTGCAGTCAAAATATCCTGGATATAAGGAATAGCTTTAAGGATAGGTTCGGGAGTGGCATCCCGGTGTGCCTTATAAGCTTCAAACATTTCTGTACGGGCGGCGCTTCCTTCCTTGTCAAAACACACTGCCAAATGATCTGGCTGTTCCCGTCTTATAACGTCGAACAGGGAATTCATAAAACCCATGATGGCCGAAGTATCCTGGCCTTTGGAATTTACAATGGGGTTATTGATAAAGGCATAATATCCTCTAAAAATTAAAGCATAAGCGTCAAGAAGGAATAAGCGTTTTTGGTCGGCCATGAAATTGTTTTTTACGCGATAAAATTAAGAAACTAAAATGAGTATTAAGAATCGATAAAAGTGTAGCGGGATATTAAACACTAATCAACAGCCAATGCCCATAAAAAGTTAACCTGGCCATTGAATTTTGGTTCAATGACCAGGTTAATTATTTAATCCCATGAATTTACCTGATTAAATATTGCCACAGGTAACCTTCTATTGGACCTTAGTCTTTAAATCTTATATCGCAATCTCTGCTTTTCTGCGACGGTAACCATAGTAAAGTATATAACTGTAGCACAACATCACGAGGATAAGTGCAAGGTTAAATCCATAGGAATCTGTGATGTAACCAAAAGCCGGGGGGATTATTGCCCCACCCACAATCATAGTACATAATACTCCAGAACCCTGTGGTTTGTTATCTCCAAGTCCGTCAAGTGCCAGACTGAAAATGGTAGGGAACATAATAGAGTTGAACAATCCTACTGCGATCAAAGACCACATTGCAACAAGTCCCGTAGTAAGGTCGGAAATAAGGACGAGACCAATGGCGCAGGCTGCAAAGAAGCTAAGTACTTTTGCCGGGTTCAGGATCTTAGTGAGGTAAGAACCAATAAAACGGCCAATCATGGCTCCGGTCCAGTAGAAAGTCACAAATACTCCCACTACCGCCATATCTGTAGAGGTGGTGACGCCCGAGGATAAGATCCATTCGGCCAGGGTTCGCATAAATGGCGTTTCCCTTATTATATCGGGAAGGTTAAGGCTTAAAAAATAGTTGACCATATAGGAACCAATAGCTACCTCGGCACCTACGTAGAAGAATAATCCAAAAGCACCCATTATCAGGTTACGGTTCTTAAGTACTACCCCGTAATCATTGGAGGCTTCGGTGTCGGTTACCTTCGGAAGTTTTACAAAAAGAAAGACCAGTGCTATGAGGATAATAAAAATGGCTATACCAACGAAAGGAGTTTGTACGGCTGAAGCTTCCGCAGCATAGTATTTTACTCTTTCGGCTTCGGTCATAAAAGCGATCTCATCTTTTGTAAGTACTTTGTCACTAAGGATAAAAAGGGCACCAAGGGCAGGAGCGATCGCTGTTCCCAAAGAGTTAAAAGCCTGAGACAGGTTGAGTCGGCTGGAAGCAGTTTTTGCGGGGCCGAGAATGGTTACATACGGGTTGGCTGCAACCTGCAGGATAGTGATACCCCCGGCCAGGATAAAGTAACCAACCATAAAAATTCCGAAGACCCTGTAAGAAGCCGCCGGCCAAAAAAGGAGGCAACCTGTAGCCATGGTAAAGAGGCCCAGTACAATTCCTTTTTTATATCCAATTTTGGAAAGCAGCCATCCTGCCGGAATTGATAACAGGAAATAGGCGCCAAAAAAGGCAAATTGAACCATTCCTGCCTGGAAATAAGTAAGGGTAAAAACCTCCCTTAATCTTGGTATGAGGGAATCTACTAATACAGTGATAAAGCCCCAAAGGAAAAAAAGTATGGTTAAAAAAATAAAAGCGGTACGATAGGATTTTTTTTGTTCTTCCATGGTTTTAAAAATAGAATTTACTGGCTACGTTTTTGTTCTCTCCTGCCCTGTATTCCATATAGGAAAAGCCTTTTTGGATGCAGTAAGAACCTACTTCACCTTTTTTGTTGATGGCAATGAATGCCGCCTGGAAATCTTTGTAATTTGGGTTTTGTTTAATTATTCGTAAAATGGCTGTCTCACATGCTTCCTGCGGAGAAATTCCCTGTCTCATTAGCTCCACGATAAGGAAGGAACCAACACTTTTCAAAATTGCTTCGCCCATTCCGGTCGCTACGGCACCTCCCACTTCGTTGTCAAGAAAAAGCCCGGCTCCTACAATGGGAGAATCTCCTACGCGCCCGTTCATTTTGTAAGACAGGCCCGAACTGGTGCATGCACCTGCTATATCACCTTTATGATCTATACAGAGCATGCCAATGGTATCGTGATTTTCAATATTGATAATAGGCTTGTACTCTTTTGTTTTAAGCCATTCTTTGTATGCCTTTTCTGAAGCTTGGGTAAGAAGGTCTTCTTTTTCGAATCCCTGCTCCTGCGCGAATTGATCGGCACCTTCTCCCGCCAGGATCACGTGAGGGGTTTCTTCCATGACCTTTCTGGCCACAGAGACAGCATGAGTATTATTCTTCAAGTAGACCACAGCACCGGCGTCACCCTGTGGGTTCATTATACAGGCGTCAAGAGTGACATTTCCTTCCCTGTCTGGGGCGCCGCCACGACCTACTGTAGTATTTCTAATATCGGCTTCTTCCACCATCACGCCCTGTTCAACTGCATCAAGAGCCAATGCTCCTGCCTCGAGCATTTTCCCTGCCATGAGGCTCGCATTGGGAAAGTTCCAGGTCGCAATACAAACAGGCAGAAAATTTGACATTTTTGACAGGTTTAAATAATCCATAAATGGAGAAGCAGTGGCAATTCCTAATCCGCCAAGGGAAGCATTTCTTATGAAATAACGTCTTTTCAAGTTTAGCTAAAACATAATTTTAGAGCCGGCCGTAAATGTATGAAAAGAGATTCAGAAATTTGGAGGCATAGCGGGTCGCATTATATGAGAATGCTCATATTTATTGATAAAATTTGTTCTGTATTGGATAAACTGCTTTAAGTCACAGTTCTTAATAAACTATTAAAGTTCCGGAATATCGAGCAGAATAGTACATTCACATTTTAATCCTGAATTATGTTCGCCTCAGAAACCTGGTCACTTTATGTTACTATTCTTCTTGTTGTTTATGCTTTGATCATCCTCTTCTTTGTAATAAGGGGAAATCTTCGCACAAAGAACATGAATGACTTTGCTGTTGGCAGTGGATTTCCTGCCTGGGCCGTTGGTTTGTCCCTCGCGGCTTCCATGACCAGTGCTGCAACCTTTATTATTAATCCTGGCTTTATAGCACTTTACGGGTTTTCAGGAATTATCTCTTTTGGAATAGTGATGCCTATTGCCATTTTTGCATCTCTCATTTTCTTTACCAAATCCTTTCAAAAGTACGGGTCCACCGTTAAGGCCCTTACCATGGCTCAATGGATAGGAAAACGTTATGATTCTAAAGGGCTGACCATATTTTTTGCTGTTCTGTCCCTTTTACTCATCACTTTTATAGTACTCATCTGTGTAGGCTTAACTCAAATTATTTCGAAATCCCTAAACCTGGAGCCATTTTACGTCTTGCTGGGGCTGGTGACTTTTGTTTTTGGCTATACCATGTTCGGGGGTGCGAATTCTATGGTCTATACCAATACCGTGCAGGCGATCCTCATGTTTATTGTTGCGGTAATCCTGCTGCTATCGGGATCTGAATATTTCTCCAATGGCTTTGATGGGTTTGTAGATCTTTTAAAAAATATAAACCCTCAGCTAACAGAACCCACAAATCCTCAAAGTTTTCTCTTTCGGGATTATTTCGAGATCATTTTTACCCAGATCATTATTGGGATTGCCATTGTTTGCCAGCCACACATCATCACAAAAACCCTTTTTTTGAAAAGTGAAAAGGCAGTGAATCCATATCTCACCGTAGCCATTCTCACCATGAGTGTATTCTTTCTGGTTGTGATCGTTGGCCTGTACGCCCGAATCACCTTTCCCGATCTTAGCTATAATGGAGAAGCATTGGGGATGGATGAACTGGTTTCGGCTTATGTGGTGCGGACCTTCTCTGCCGGAGTGGGAGTAATCATTGTGGCCGGATTAATTTCTGCAGGCCTTTCCACCCTTGAAGCACTTATTCAGTCGCTTTCAAGTACAATTACAACAGACCTGCTTGGGCCGGTGATCAATAAGAGTGAAAAAACGGGCGTAGCCGTGAACAAGGTTGTAATCGTAGCCTTGGCCATAGTGAGCTTTTTTCTTAGTTACGACCAGATCGTCAATCCCAATGTGAGCGTAGCCATTTTCGCGCAGAATGGTGTTTACGCCTATTTTGCAGCAGCATTTGTACCTGTTCTCTTTGGGATCTATTTCAAAAAAGTGAGCAAAAATGCCGTTTTCATCGCAAGTTTTTCGGCTGTAGCTCTGCACTTTATTATTTACTACGGCAGGATCACGCCATACATGCAGGAACCCGTAAATAATCCCGGAGTTTCTGCAGCTATTGCCATAGTTATCTCATTTATAATAGGTAATTCTCTATATTTATTCAGCAGGAAGACAGCATGAACTACTTTGATTGGATAGGAAAATGGGCAGAATACACACCCGATAAGGTCGCTGTAGCAGCTGCTGATGATAGCTTGTCCTATACTTTCAGGGAACTTCATGAAGCCTCTTTAAAGGTGGAAAATTCGCTGCGGAAGGAATTCGGGGTCAAGGAAAAAGACAGGCTGCCGGTACTGGCACAGCATTCCCCGCAATTCCTCATTCTCTTTCTTGCTGCCCAACGCATGGGAGCAATCCTGGTGCCGTTAAATTACCGTTCTTCTGCTTTTGAAATACAATATTACATAGAGGATATTGATCCAAAGCTCCTTTTTGCCGATGTTGAACTCTTTCAAAATAAGCTTGGGGAGATCAAACAAAAAATAGATCTGCCAGTCATTTCGCTCAAAGCCCTTTTTGAGAGTGCAGAAAAATTTAGCTCTAATACCTCGCCATCTAATATTGAGCCGGACAGGCCGGTGTTCATCTTCTATACTTCGGGAACTACGGGCAAACCCAAGGGAGTGCTTTACACTAATCGAATGCTTTTTTGGAACAGCCTTAATACTTCCGTGCAACTTGAAATTACTTCTGGAGATTATACCCTCAATGCCCTGCCACCATATCATACTTCTGGATGGAACGTGCTGTTGCTCCCTATGCTTCACAGGGGCGCACGGGTAGATTTTATGAGCAGGTTTAAGGCAAAGAAGGTGTTGAATTATATTGAGAATAAACAAATAAGCTTGTTTCTTGCCATTCCCACTATGCTGCGAATGATGGTAAAGAACAAGAATTTTCAAAATTTTAAAAATTCCAATCTGCGGTATATGGTCGTAGGCGGAGAAAATCTTTCGATCCCGATCATCGATGCCTGGGCTGAAAAAGGTATAATGCTTCGGCAGGGATACGGTCTTACCGAAGCCGGACCTTGCATAACATCTCTGCATCACCACGATGCCCTGTGGAAAAAGGGTTCCATAGGGAAACCAAATTTTTATGTGGACTATAAGATCGTGAATGAGCAAAATGAAGAGGTAGGGGTAAATGAACCCGGGGAATTTTGCATTCACGGTAATATTGTCACGCCGGGTTACTGGAACAATTCGACTTATACTTATCAAAAGATTCGGGATAGATGGCTGCATACGGGTGATATCGTTCGAATGGATGCCGATGGCTTTATGTACGTTATTGGCAGGAAAAATCAATCCTATATTTCGGGCGGAGTAAATATTTTTCCGCTGGAGATAGAGCAGGTGCTGGTGAAGCGGGAGCTGGTGAAAGAAGCTGCTGTGATTGGAGTGGATGATGAACAATGGGGAGAGGTAGGAGTCGCGTTTGTGGAGAAGAACAGCATAACTTCAGAAGCTGAAATCCTTAAAGAATTAAAGCGTTACCTGGCATCTTATAAGATCCCGAGGGAAATTATATTTCTGGATTCCCTTCCAAAATCGGGAATAGGAAAGATAGACCGGAACAAATTGAAAAATGACTACAACCATTTAAAAAATGAGAAAAGGAATATTGTTTAGTCTGCTATTCATAACAATAGCGTCATCTACAGCACAAGAAAAAATCAACGAACTGGTAAAATACAGTCTTCCCGTGAAGAGCATCAACTTAAATTCCGAGACTATTGCATATGCCGAAGAGGGCAGCGGAGAGAAAACGCTGCTTTTTATTCATGGCCTGTCAAGTACTCTTGATGCCTGGAAAAAGAACATTAATGGGCTTAAAGATGAATACCGGTGCATCGCGGTTGACCTGCCGGGATACGGGAAATCTTCCAGGAACAGTACCAATTACAGCTTAAATGACTACGGCGGAATGCTGCAGGAATTTATTAAAAAGAAGGATCTCAAAAAGGTCATTTTAGTGGGGCATTCTATGGGTGGCCAGATTGCCATGCATACTGTTCTTAATTATCCTGAAGACTTTAAAAAATTAGTATTAATTGCACCGGCTGGTATAGAGACTTTTACCGAGCAGGAAGCAACTTTGATGAAGGCTTCATACACACCGGTAATGGTGGTGAATACAACAAATGAACAGATCCTGGCTAACTATAAACTCAACTTTTTCGAGTTCCCTGAAGATGCCCAACAAATGGTAGATGACAGGATAAGAATAAAATCGGCTCAGGATTTTCCAGCTTATGCAGAGGTAGTAGTGAATAATATTCACGCTATGCTGGACGAACCGGTGATTGACAGGATCAAAGAAATAAATATTCCGGTATTGATGATCTGGGGGGCGAATGACATGCTCATTCCTAATAAGTACCTTCATCCTTCAGAAAGCATTGAAAACCTTATAAAACTTTCCGAAGAAAAATTTTCCGATCTTGAAGTGGAAGTTATTGATAAAGCCGGACATTTCGTAAACTTTGAAAAAGCTGAAGAAGTAAATTCCGAAATCAGGGAATTTTTAAAGAATTAATGAAATCAAAACTTAAAATATTCGCCGATTTTGCTGAAAGCGTGCTGCCCCATGAGGCGGCCTTTCTGCTTAAAGAAAACCGCATTCGGGATGATGAAAAAGAAGATATTTTAAGCAGAGTTTGCCATAATGCTGAAGAGTTCCATGCTTCGGTAGATTTCGACGAAACGGTAGATAAGCGCAAGTACGCATATATCAAGAAATGGATTGCAAAAAAGCTTGAGAAAGCAGATGTAGATGCAAATCTCATCTATTTAAGCCACATTGAGAAACAGGTGCTCACAGATACAATTTCTTCCGAAGAAGAAAAGGAGCTCCTGGAGCGCATTAATGAATATGATCAAACTTCCTTTTACTTTGAAAAATTCTATGAGCTGGTCAAGGAATATCAGGATTATCTGCTGGTGCGTTTTCGATATAAAGATTGCGAGGTAACGCAGGATTTTTTAAAAAGGAACAAACAACATTACGCCAGGGCTATTAAGGTGAAGAATCAGTTGTTTTTGGCTACTAAGGACCTTACCCGGCAGTATACAACTCAGGCGTTAAATACCAAGCACTGGGAAGCGCAACTGCTGGAATATCTTTATGACGATGAGCTTGATGGCCGCAATAAATACCATGCTTTTATAAGACTGGTGTTTCTTTATTTCAATTATAAGGAATATGAAAAAGCGAAAGAAGTGTTCGACTATATGGACGGCTGCTTCCGTAATGGGCTTATGTATTCAAGACGGGTGCTTTTTAATTACTACGGGAACAGGGTGATCCTGCATTCCAATCTCAAAGACCTTGAAAAAGCTGAATATTTTGCGCACCTATCTGTAAAGCAGGAGAACAGTGATAAATTATTTTATTTAAATAATCTTATTGCGATCCTTCTCAAAAAGGAGAAAAACCGCGAGGCATTGGAATTGCTCACAGATAATTATAAATTATTCAAGAGCTCTCATAACCATCACCAGAAGCTTGGGTTTGCGACTCATTACCTGCGGGCTTTGGTGCGTAACAACCGGATCCAGATAGCAGAGAATTTTGCCGTGAATTTTCTGTATGAGAATAAAAAGCACGTGTTCGAACATCGTTGGAACAGATTTTTTTCAAACTACCTGCTTGCCCTCACAATTGCTGAAAAACCCGCGGAAGCCTTAAAAGTGATGGAGAAATATGATCTTTTGGAAAAAGAGGCAGAAGCATCGGGAAGGGAAGATTACTTTCCAAAAATTCAATTTTATTATGGCCTTGCACTTTATCTCAACGGAAATATTTCTGAAGATAAGTTGTTTGAGCGTCTTAGCGGCTCTCTTCCCGCAGCTTCCCAAATGACCGAAGAAGGCGTGGATGCTCTGCTTGCCTTTTTGGACCGGCTATCCTTTGCCCTGCCAAATTTCTTTTCTGCTTTAAAGTCGCACTTTCATAAAAGCCTTCTCGTTTCTTGAAATTTTCACAATAATCAACCTTTTTTGAGACAGGGAATAGATGGGTCACACTTCAGAAATCTTTTGTTTGTCTCCAGTTGGTGTTAACTCTTGTTAATTTGGTCTTAATTATTTAAAAACCATCTTTTTATGAAGATCAAATTTTTCACCATCATGGGCTTGCTGTTCGGGGTACTATCGTATGCTCAAACAGGAAGTATTAGCGGGAACATTGTTGATGCTACAACGGGAGAACCTCTCCTGGGCGCCAATGTTGTGGTACGTGGCACCAATACAGGGGCAACGACCAACGAGGACGGATATTTTATTCTGAAGGACCTTGAGCCGGAACAATATACGCTGGACATCTTTTTTATGGGTTACGAAAGTATGACCCGCAAGATTGACCTTCAACAAGGGCAGGAGGTCACATTAGATCTAATGCTGAACAAATCCAGCGATCTATTGAGCGAAGTGGTTGTTTCTGCAAACAGGAGACCACAAAAAATCACCCGGGCGCCTGCCACGGTGAACGTAATTTCTTCTGAACAGATCGAGAACTTTCCCGGTCCCAATGCGGGCGAACTTGCTGCCCGCCAAAAGGGAGTTGACTTTGTGAGAACGGGAGTGCAGGGCACCGGGATCAATATCCGCGGTTTCAATTCTGCTTTTAACTCCAAGAACCTGCAGGTGGAGGATGGAAGGATCTCCAATCTTGTAGCTACTGGTCTACCCTTTGGTTCCTTTACAACCATCACAAAAGAAGATATTGAGCGCGTAGAGATCATTTTAGGTCCTAACGCCGCACTTTACGGGCCTAATGCTCATAATGGTTTGGTGAACACTTTGACCAAAGATCCAAGAACTTCTGAAGGGCTGGACCTGATTGCAGGTGCAGGGAACCAGGAGCAATTGACCTTTAGGGGACGCTTTGCAATGGAAGTTAAAGATAATGTGGGGGTCAAACTTTGGGGAGAGCATACCCGGGGAACCGAGTTTGACTACGTAGATTCAGTTTATGTTGGACAAACAGCATATCCCGAACTCGAACTTGACCCCGATTTCCATACTACCAAATATGGCGCCGCGGTCTATTACGGTTTAAATGAAACCAATGATCTTATCGCCTCCTATGGGCACAGTGATAACTCCAATTTAGGGGTGACCAACGCCGGTAGAAATCAGATAAAGGATTGGAATATAGATTACGCCCAGCTGCGGTATCTTTCTCCTCATTTTTATGCCAACGTTTACCACACCTGGAGTAAGACCGAAGATACTTATGCAATAAATCAACGTACGCAGAATTATATTTCTTTCATAAACAACGGATTTTCGGAAGCTGAAGCACTGGAAAGATCATTTACAGAACAATGGTTCCCCGTGCCGGCTTTACCCGATGGAGGTTTATCTCTGCCAAGAGGTGCAGTATTTGCCGACGATTCCAGGAGATGGAATGGGGAAGCACAATATAACAACGAGATCGGCGCACTTACATATGTTGCCGGAATTCAATATCAGCAGGACCGTGCCGATTCCAAGGGGACTTATTTGCTGGACATGGATGGGCCCATTGTAATTGACCAGACGGGATATTATGGACAACTGGAATACACTTTTGAAGAGGCCGGACTCGACCTGCTTTTTGTGGGGAGGTATGACGATCACGAATTGTATGGGGGGAACTTTATACCAAAGGCAGCTATTGTCAAGAACTTCGATTTTGGTAGTTTCAGGCTTACTTATGGAAAAGGAATTGCTGCTCCTTCTATTCTCAACCTTAGCGGAAATCTCTTTGGTGGTCTGGTACTTGGGAACGGGGAAGGTTTTACTTTGGAAGATGGAACAGAGATCCCGGCCCTTGACGTAGAAACTATTCGTTCAATTGAGGCAGGATACAAGGGAAAACTTTTTTCAGACAGGCTTTTTATGGAGGCTAATGCCTATTACAACATGTCTGAAGACTTCCTGAGTCCTTTAATTAATATTTCGGCTACTTCGCCAGTGGATACGAGAGGCAGTACTCCTATAGAGGAATTGATCCCGGGATCTGACGGATCTTTTGTCCTTACCTATCTCAATTTTGGAGATGTGGATACCTATGGAGCCGATCTTGGACTTAATTATTTTTTTAATGACCAGAACAGGTTCTCCTTTAACTACTCCTATTTTGATTATTCGCTTGATGAAGACGATCCTGCCAATGATGCCAACAGAGATGGAGTGGTACTAAAAACAGATCTTCCCATTAATACACCAAAGCACAAATTTGGATTGGGCTACTACTACACCGGCAGCAAATTCTTTGGTTCCCTTTATGGAAGATATGTAGAGGAGTACGATTTCTTTTCGGGTATCAATGTAGCTGCCGAGACTCAGCGGGACCTTCTTGTTGGAGGGGATCCTGTAGTAGAAAACGCACGTGTGGGAAGAACATGGAATTACGGGCCACTGGGAGGTTTTTTCAATGTAGATCTTACCCTGGGCTATAATTTTTCTGAAAACTGGATCCTGGGTGCTTCTGTGACCAATATTTTTGATTCTGAAGTAAGGCAGTTTGTGGCCTCTCCTGCAATAGGAAGATTATATATGGTAGAGCTGAAATATCACCTGCCCATAGGAAATAACTAGACCCGCAGGATCACATGATTCAAAAAACTGAATTATCCAACGGGATAGGACTGGAGTACCTAGACCGCGGGGAAGGAGAAGTCATTCTTCTGCTCCACGGCCTGGGATCCACAAAAGCCGACTGGGATTTGCAGGTGGAGGAGTTTTCGAAGGAATTTCGGATAATTGCTCCCGATCTAAGGGGGCATGGAAACTCCTCCAAACCTGCAGAAAGATCTGAGTACGGTGTAGAGAAGTGCGCAGAAGATATGAAGTTGCTTCTGAAGGAACTGGGGATAGAAAAATGCACTATAGTGGGATTTTCTATGGGAGGAGCGATAGCTTTTGAAATGGCAGTGGATTTCCCCAAGCTTGTTTCAAAAATGGTCATTGTCAATACCGCTCCCGATTTTAATGATCTGGGAGAAATGGGGGAAGAGATGGTCCGGGAAAGGACAAAGTCTCTTAAAACTTCAGGGATGGAACCTTTGGCGAGACAAATTTCCGAAGGTATGTTCCCGGGAGAGGACCAAAAGGAACTTAGAAATGCCTTTTTTGAGAGGGCACGAAAAAATCCTGTAGATGCCTATTATAATTCCTTCATCACTTTAATGAAATGGGGAATAGGAGATAAGATCAAAGAGATAAATATTCCGGTGCTGGTCATTGCGTCAGATCTTGATTATACGCCGGTGAGCCTTAAAGAATCCTACGCAGGGAAAATGCCCGATGCAGAAGTTGTGGTGATCAAAAATTCCAGGCATGGAGTTACCATGGACCAACCGGAGCAATTCAATAAGGCCCTGCTAAAATTTTTCAGAAGATGAACAGAGTAGCTTTAATTACCGGAAGCACCAGTGGAATAGGGAAAGCCATTGCAACGGCCTTTGCGGCTGCGGGCTATAATGTCATGTTTCACGGTCTCGAAAAAGATGGATCACAGATAGCCGAAACGATTGGGAAAGAAAAGGGAGTGAAAACGGCTTTTTCGAATGCCAATCTTAAGGAGCCACAATCGATTTTGGACCTGGTGGAGGACACAGTCAATACTTTTGGAAAAATAGATGTTTTGATCAACAATGCGGGGATACAATTTGTTTCAAAGGTGGAAGAATTTCCGCTTGAGAAATGGAATGACATCATTGCTATTAATATGACTTCTGCATTTGTAGCCTCAAAAGCAGCCTGGTCTGTGATGAAAAAGAATGGCTTTGGCAGGATCATCAATATCTCATCGGTACATGGATTAAGAGCTTCAGAATATAAAGCGGCTTACGTCTCTGCCAAGCACGGGGTCATTGGATTGACAAAGGTGCTTGGCCTGGAAGGCGCAGGGCATAATATCACCTGTAATGCCATCTGTCCGGGATATGTAAAAACTCCCTTGGTGGAAGATCAAATTAAAGATCAGGCGAAAGCGCATAATCTTTCCGAAGATGAGGTGGTTAAAAAGGTGATGCTTAAAAAACAGGCGGTAAAAGAATTTATACCCGAACAAAAAATTGCAGAACTGGCTCTTCTGTTAGCCAAAGAAGACGCTTCTGCTCTTACTGCCGGCTCCTATGTGCTGGATGGAGGCTGGACCGCGCAGTAATTTTTTCTTTTATGGTTAAAAAAGCAGGGCCGGTCCCTGCTTTTTTCTGTCTAAGTAGTGTCTATGGAGCTATCAGTTAAACATTTAGCAATGTGAATTTTTTGGCAGGACTTTAGCAGTACCTTTGCAGCTTAAAATTTTTACATGCGCTGGATCATTTTTGTCATCATATATGTAGTTCTGGATATTTACGCTTATCAGGCTTTTAAAACCGTTACCCGCCATTCCTGGATCTATTTGATTTACCTCGCCCTTTCCCTGGGAGTATTAGCTTATTTGCTATACCAGTTCAATGTGCCCGAAAAACAGGGATTGACAGGAGCGCGCAGTTATGCGATTGGGTTCTTTCTGGCTTTTTTCGCACCTAAACTTATCTTTTTCGTGCTTTTATTTGGTGAGGACATGGTTAGGCTTGTGGTGAGCGGATTTCAAAAGATAGCGCATACAGATCAGGAATATGCTTTGCCTTCACGGCGCAAGTTCATTAGCCAGATTGCGCTGGGAATTGCAGCTATTCCTTTTGCTTCCCTGCTCTACGGAATGTATCAGGGACGGTATAACTACAAAGTATTAAAGTATGTGCTTCATTTTGAAGATCTGCCCGATGCTTTTGACGGCTATAAGATCACCCAGATAAGTGATATTCACTCCGGAAGTTTTGATAATCCTGAAAAGATCAAATATGGGATCGACCTTATAAATGAGCAGCAAAGTGATGCCATCATGTTTACCGGTGACCTGGTGAACAATACAGCTTCCGAAATGGATGACTGGAAGGAGGTTTTTGGCACCCTGTCTGCAAAAGACGGTGTATTCTCTGTACTGGGAAATCATGATTACGGGGATTACGTCAACTGGGAATCTGCAGCGGCAAAAAAGGCGAATTTGGATGCTCTTAAAGGAGTTCACGGGGAAATGGGCTGGAATCTCCTTTTGGATGATCACAAAAAAATTGTTCGTGGCGATGATTCCATTGCCATAGTAGGCGTGGAGAATTGGGGAGCAGGTTTTAAACAGGTTGGAGATCTTGATAGAGCCGCTTCAGGGCTTACAGAAAAGGAATTCAAGATCCTTCTTTCTCATGATCCTTCTCACTGGCAGGAAAAGGTGAAAAAAGATGAGAAGAAATTCCATATCACCCTAAGCGGACATACTCACGGAATGCAGTTTGGGATCGAGATCCCGGGCTGGTTCAAATGGAGCCCCGTACAGTACAGGTATGAACACTGGGCAGGAATTTATGAAGAGGCAGGACGTTTTCTCAATGTCAACCGCGGCTTCGGATTCTTAGCTTATCCCGGCAGGGTTGGCATCTGGCCAGAAGTATCGGTCATTGAACTTCGAAAAGGACCCAAACCCATATAAATCAAACTTTTGATTATATTTGATTAAGGCTGCAGGAGTTTAACTTCTATTGTGGCCCGGAATCAATTTCAGGATTATGTCAAAATTTGGGGAATTAATTGACCTGCAAGTGCCGGTCCTGCTGGAATTCTATACGGACTGGCATGAAGCTTCCGCAGCCATGCATCCGGTTTTAAAGGACGTCGCCGCTGCATTAGGCGATAAGGCCCGGATCATAAAGATAGATGTCGATAAAAATTCTGAACTGGCAGAAGCCCTGCGTGTAAAAGGCCTGCCTACCCTCATGATCTACAAGGAAGGGGAGATGAAATGGCGGCAAAGCGGGGAACAGGATGCCAACACTTTGATTGGGCTAATTCAGGAGTATATTTAATGCTTTGATGAACAAGTTCGATACCCGAACAGGCAATTTTGCTGAAGATTTAATAATTACAATAACAATAGAGGGGCGATAAAGCCAACCCTTACTTCATTTTTGTTATAATCGGACAGAGCCAGATTTTCTACGGCATAATCTGAATAATCGTAATACCGGCCGATATATGCTAGGTAAAACCGGAGATCAATATTTTTAAACGGACTGTAGTAAAGGGTAGGGATATATCCATAGCTCGTTCTCATGTGGTCATGGCTGCTCGTGACGTCCCCGTAAGCGCTACTGGTCATTAGGGTCAACAAACCCTGGAATTTTGGACTAAAACGGTATTCTGCTCTCAACCAGTTTTCGAGATAAGTAACATCTTCAGCAATCTGATCATTATTCAGAATACCTGTCATGATCCCCTTCGTATCTACCTGTTCATAGCTGTAATGAAGGTCATACATTAGGGTGAGGTTTCGGTTTTGGTATTTATGGCCTAAAGTAAAAAAAGAGGTCCCTCTGTTTTTAACTTCATTGGAATAACTAATGCTGTAAATGGTTTGGAATTTTCCGTCAAAAAAGTTTCCCCGCCAATTTCCAACCACGGCTACCGGCCATACCGGTTCCTGAATATTTTCAGCAACAATATCACCGTAAAGGTCATCATAATGCATGGTGCGCGAATTTAGCACCTGCAAACCGAAAGTGTGATTCTCAAAAGCCTGATAAGAAATTCCTGCCCCCGTCACATACGCCAGAGCATTGTTGTAAATATCATTGTACTCCAAAACATTTAAGGCGCTAAACTCATATTCATAACCACCATAAAAGGCACTCATTTTACCCAGGAAAACATTGAGGATGGGACTGGCTTTGACGTTGATGTATGCCAATTCAATATTGTTGCCCAATTGATCCAGGGTTTGAACATTACTGTCTCTATTAAAGCGGTTTCTAAAATGAAAATTCACCTTTTCGTGGAGTTTTCCCGAAATTCCGAGAGCGGTATGTCCATTTTGAAACTGTATCCCGTCGTAATCATTGTCACCGCCTCTAAAAGTATATGCCCGAAACTCCATACGCATATCAAAGGTCATATTTATATTTTTTAGGAGCTCTACCTTTTCTATAGGAATGATAGGTTTAGTAATACTGTCGTTTTGCTGTGAAAATCCCATTATAGGAATTAATAACAGCCCACATACCAAAAATGATTTTATCATTATTAAAGAGATCTTATAATTCATTTAAAAATGAATTGATGGTGGAAAATATTGCCAATTGATAATTTTATAAGTAAGAAATAGTTTCTAATGTGTGTGGTAGCTCTATAAATTTACTAAAATTTTGACGATAATCTGTTTAGGGTAATTTTCCCAATTCAAAATTCAAACAATTGTATACAATAGAGAAAAATGAACACGACTTACCGATTTTTAATCCCGGGCCAATGGCTAAGGTCTGGGCCAAAGGCAAAAAAAAAGCCCGGAATAATATTCCGGGCCATTTTAATAAACACAATTGAAGTTTATTTAAGCATTTCATATAGTTTTTTAGCAACCAGGTGCGATGAGGCAGGGTTTTGTCCGGTAATTAAATTACCATCCTGTACTGCATATTCTTTCCAGTCGCCTTCTTTAGAATAGATACCGCCGTTTTCTTTCAGCATATCTTCTACAAGAAAAGGAACAATCTCTGTTAATTGAACAGCTGCTTCTTCAGAATTGGTGAAGCCGGTTACCTTTTTACCTTTTACTAAAGGTTCTCCTGCTTCATTCTTTACATTCTTAAGCGCTGCGGGAGCATGACAAACAAATCCAATAGGTTTTTCCTGCTGGTTAAAAGACTGGATAAGCTCAATTGAGGTTTCGTCATTTGCAAGATCCCAAAGTGGACCATGTCCTCCCGGATAAAAAACGGCGTCAAAATCCTCGGCATTGATCGTTTCCAATTTTATTGTGTTATTGATCACATTCTGTGCTTCCGCATCATTGTAAAATCGCTCAGTGTCGCTGGTTTGAGCCGAAGGACTTGTACTGCTCGGGTCAATTGGCGCTTTTCCTCCCTGTGGAGTTGCTACTGTAATTTCAACACCTTTGTCCAGTAAGGTATAATATGGATTGGCAAATTCTTCCACCCAAAAACCTGTTTTTTTTCCTGTGTCTCCCAGTTCATCATGGGAAGTCAATACAAATAATACCTTCATTTTCCTGTCAACTTTTTGTTACTACTATTTTTAATTTCTGCTTGTGGCATTTGTGCCGTGGCTGTTAAACCAAAGCTAAGTGCCAGTACTAATAAATTAATCTTCTTCATTATATTCTATTTTCAATAACTCATTTTTACAATCTTCTCTACATCTTCGGGCTTAAGGTTCTGGTGTTCTCCCAGGCCTAACCAACCTCGATCTGTAAATCTTTTTGAGATCTCTTCGGCTGTACCGTGATAATCTTTAGTATAATCAGAAAGTCTGGTTTTTATTCCAAGTTCCTGAAAGAAAGTCTCGGTCCTGTCAATTGCCGCAGAAGCTTTATGGTCCAGGGAACCTTCGGTTATGTTCCAAACCCTTTCAGCATATTGTGCCAATTTTTCCTTTTTGGTTTCAAAATTGAACTTGTAATGGCTCGGTGCTATTACAGCAAGAGTACGTGCATGGTCGATCCCGTGAAGCGCGGTAAGTTCATGCCCCATGGCATGTACAGCCCAATCTGTTGGCACTCCTTTTTGAATAAGTCCGTTTAGAGCCATGGTACAACTCCACATAAAATTGGAAGCTGCAGTATAATCTTTAGGGTTATTCAATACTTTAGGGGCCACCTCAATCAGCGTCTGTAATATGCTTTCAGCGAATCTGTCCTGTAGACTTGCTCCACTGGGGTACGTCATGTATTGTTCCAGTACATGAGTGAAGGCATCAGTGATTCCGTTGACCAATTGGCGTGAAGGAATAGAATGAATTACTGTAGGATCAAGAACGGAGAAAGCGGGGAATAATCCAGGACCTCCCATACCCAGCTTTTCTTTGGTCTCAGCGCGTGTAATTACCGCGCCGGAGTTCATTTCTGAACCTGTAGCCGGCAGGGTGAGTACTGTTCCAAAAGGCATCCCTTTTTGTGTGGGGATCTTTTGGCTAAGTATTTCCCACGGAAAATCTCCCTCATATAGAGCTGCAGATGATAAAAATTTAGTTCCGTCAATTACAGAACCTCCACCTACAGCTAGCAGGAAAGTTATGTTCTCCTCCTTTATTACCTTTAAGGCGTTTATCAATACTGAATATTCAGGGTTAGCAGGAATTCCTCCAAATTCCAGTACTTCAAATCCTTCAAGTGCCGTTTTTACCTGCTCATAAATACCATTCTTCTTGATACTTCCTCCGCCATAAAGCATGAGAATTTTAGCATTTTCAGGTACTTCTTCTTTTAGTTTATCTATTTGTCCCTTCCCAAAGATGATTTTGGTTGGATTCTTAAAATCAAAATTTTTCATAAATCTCTTTTACTAATAATTAATCAATTACTGTTACCAGGTCTTCTTTGCTTTTGCGCACTTTTACAAGTCCGGCAAGCCAGTCATTTTCGGTATCCCTGTATCCTAGAGGCAGCATCAAACAACTTCTCAGGTTCTTTTCCTTCAGGTTTAGAATTTCATCTAATGCAATTGGATCGAAGCCTTCCATTGGAGTACTGTCAACTTCTTCAAAAGCTGCTGCGGTAATGGCGTGAGAAAAGGAAATATAGGCTTGCTTGGCAGCATGGTGAAAATTTTCTTCAGCATCGCGATGGGGATAGAAGCCAAGTAATTTTTGACGGTAATTTTCCCAACCTTCGTTTTTAAATCCTCGCACCGTATTGGTATGGTCAAACATCTTGTTGATGCGCGCTTCGGTATAATTATCCCAGGCAGCGAAAACCAGTAGGTGTGAACAGTCTGTCACTACAGATTGATCCCAGGCGATAGCTCGTATTTGCTTTTTGATCTCGGGATTGGTGATCACGAGGATCTCAAAAGGTTGTAAACCGCTAGAAGTTGGAGCAAGGGATGCCGCTTCTATAATTGTATTTATTTTTTCCTGTGCTACTTTTTCACCATTCATGGCTTTTGCCGCGTAACGCCAGTTGAGTTTATCTAATAATTCCATATCTAATTAATTATTAATGAATATTCATTCTTTTTTAGGCCGGAAGTTTTTCCCGGATCTTACATTTAATATATTATGCTTTAATGCTGTTCCAGGCCGATTGGTAGGCTTTGTTTACAGCTTCCTGGCCAACCGTGCAAAGTCCCCGGTTTTCCATGTTTACCAGAAAAGAAATGGGATAGATGGTAAAAGCGTATAGAAGATAAGGAGAAATCGGTTTAATGATCCCTTCCTTTTTTCCCCTTTCCCAAAGCTCCAATAAAGGTTCCAGATGTTTCAATCCTTCCTGCCTGCTTTCCTCATCGATCATGGGAGTATTGTCACACTGGGAAAGGAACAAGGCCTGATCTACCTCTTTCAATTTATAGAAGGCAATATTCTTCCAGATCTTTTCAAAGCCCGCTTCCACTGTCATACTTTTATCATAATCTTTAAAAGCGTAACTGCTGAAGGCTGCCTTTACTTCTATATATACCTGGTTCACCAAATCCTGTTTATTTTTGAAATACAGATAAATAGTGGCAGGAGAAACATTTGCCATTTTGGCAATTTTAGACATAGGAGTAGCATGAAAACCACTATTGTTTACTAAACTAATAGTTGCTTTTACTAAAGCATCTCTCTTCATCTGACTTTTTGAAATTGCTTTCATAATTTTCAATCCTGGGCAAAGATACAAAAAAAGAATGAACGTTCATTTTTTAATTTATTCTTTTGTTTTTCTCTTCGTTATATTAATTTTTACTTGTAAGACTACCACCATAGTGGTTAAAGTAATCGCGGTTATAATAGTCAGGAATTTTAATTCCGGAAGTATATCCCACATATCTCCTCCGTAAAATGCCACTTTTCGGAAACCACTCAAATAGTGGGTCACCGGAATGGATTGGGAGAACGCATTAATAGACTTTGGGATTGCAAGACTTGGCCAGGTGAATCCACTTAAAACGAAAGCAGGGGTGGAGATCACCATTAAAAGTTCTGTAGCCTTCAGCTGATTCGGGATCAATATCGAGAACAACATCCCGATCCCCATCGAAGCAAACGTAAGAAGTGTAGTAAGTATTAGCATGGGGAAATTGAAGATATCGGCTTCTACATTGAAGAAGACGAAGAACTGACTTACTATGAACCACATCACCGGTAGCATGAGTAGAAACGGAGTTGCCTTTAGACCTATATGGTAAACCGACCACTTTTTGACTTTTACCAGCTCTTTAAAATATCCATCCTCAAAATCCCTTGCGAAAACCAGCGCCATGGCCAGGAAGATGACCTGTTGCATAATAGCGCCTAAAAGTCCGGGTAACATGAAACTTAGATAATTTCCAGTGGAGTTGTAAAGCTTATTAAAATTGGTCTTGAAGCTCTCATATGACTCCATGGCCTGGGATTGAGGCATTCCCTGTTTCTGTAATCCCTCAATTTCAATCCCGGCATTTATGGTCATCAAAACCTGCTGAATGTTCTTACTTGCGATATTGGCATTTAGAATATTTGCCATGTTGAGGTCCACCCTCACTTCGGGATGCTTCTTTTGAAGTATGTCGGCTTCGAAACCCGATGGCAGAGTAATAACGGCAGCATACTGTTCCCCTGGCATTTCTTCGGCAATGGTGCCCGGGGTGTACCTGAGATCCTTCAGCAGTAGCGCTTCATTTATTTCAAACGCATCAATAATTTGATCTGATAAAGGGCTTACGTCCTGATCAACAATAACTATAGGAAGATTTACAACTTTTGCCTGTTGATATACAAATCCAAATAAGATCCCGTACAAAATAGGAGCTCCAAAAAAGATAGCAGAAAGCACATTATTGGAAAATATGCGCCTGAATTCTATCTTGAGTAATTTCAAAAATTCTTTCATCCCTGTTACTTTTTAAGAAGTATGGTTGCATTGGTATAGAAGGTGCGCTGGGAAATATCGGAAGTTGGGACCACCTTTAGCTCATAAACAGATTCCGACAGGTCATACAGCGGGGCTGTAGTGGTGATGTCTGCATAATGAGCAAGCTGCTTAATGGCCAGAATATTTCCTTTGACCTCTTCTTCAGTATAAGGATTGACCATTATCAATTCATCCCCTTCTTTAAAATCATATATATTCGATTCGTTAATTGTAAACCTGAAGTAAAGGCTGCTCTTTTTATATCCGTTAAAAAGTGCATACCCGGGAGAAAGCAATTCTCCTTCTTCAAGGCTTATGGTCTCAATAGTCATATCTGCAGGAGCCAATAGGTAGATCTCATTGGAGGCGGTAAGAACTTCTTCTTTGGCACCCTGTGCACGGTCTAACTGGCCTTTTGCCTGGTCGATCTGCTCTGACCTTACACTGTTCTTTGCTTCCCGGCGCTTTGCTTCAATAGCCGAGACCTGGGCTTTGGCCATATTTAATTTCATCTTTACCTCGTCCAGTTGCTGGCGTGATACGAGAGAATCTTTGTACATATTATCCAGTCGATTGTAAGATTCCTGTGCAAATTCCATCTGCGCTTTCGCTGCTTCCAGTTTCCCGTCGATCTGAATCAATTGTTCTGTGGTAGCTCCATTATAAGCCATGTTCAACTGACCTTGTGCAGCTGTAACGGCGCCTTCTGCCTGGATCATTTTGGCATTGATCTCGGGAATATCGAGGTGAGCGAGGGTATCTCCTTTTTTTACTTCCTGTCCTTCCTCCACATATAATTGTTTTACTCTTCCTGCGAGTTTGCTGCTTACAGAAATGGTCTCAAATTTTACTTTCCCTCTAAAAGGGGTTATTTCCTCTTCATTATTGCATGAACCCAAGGTGAATAGCGTGATAAGGCCGAGTCCAATTTTCTTTATTGCTGTCATATTTTTAAATTAATAGTTTAATAATTAAGTAGTCCTTTTGCATGTAGCAGTGCCGTGGTAGCTCTTCGTTGTTCGAAGTAGGACTGCTGCAGTTGAAATTTTGCCTGTTCAAGATCTTTTAGAGCGTCAAGTACCTCGTTTATAGAAGCCAAATCATTCTTGTATTGCTTATCAAGCATTTCATAAGTGGCTTCGGCCAATTCGATCTCTTTCTTTGCGATCTGTGTATTTTGTAGTGAAGACTTATATGAAAGCTCTGCTTTTATGCTGCTTAGAGCGATCATTTCTTCGGCTTCTTCGATCTGTTCCCGGTATTTCCTGCTTTCAAGTTTTGATTTGAGGCTTTGTAGCCTGGATTCGTTCCCGTCAAAAATGTTCCAGCGCACGCCCACACCTACAAACCATTGGGGATCTAAAAGAGAGAGATCGTCTTCCAGAAATTCGTAGTGTCCTTTAAGAGCTATTTTTGGAATAAAATGGCTTTTTTCCATTTTAGCTTTATAGTCGGTAGCTTTTTCTGCTTCCTCCAAAGCTTTGATTTCATTTCGTTTCTCGGCGGCCATTAGATTGTCGGGCATTACAGAGTTCAGTTCAGGCTGAAGGGCTTTTAATTGTTCTTTGTCCTCACCTGTTAGCTGATGTAAAACTTCAATCAACAAAGTTTTATTCTGGCTGAATTCTAGTTGTTTCCCCGCCAGTTGTTGCTGGGCAAGCTCGATCTTCTTTCTGCTGATGGGTGTGGCGAGGCCATTCTCAATAGCTTTTCTAACATAGTATTCCTGCTCTTCCAGGTAATCGGCAGAGGCGGAAAGTACCTGTTCTGAAGCATTTACGAGAGCAAGTTGATCATAGGTTTCAATGATTTTTAAGGCGATCCTGTCTTTTTCCGCCATCCCGGCGTATTTAACAGAAGCTTCTTTATGTTTTCCGGCTTTGAGGGCATTAGTGGCTTCAAAGCCGCTAAACAGTACCCAATCTACATCTACCGAAGATTTCAAAATATTCTTATCCTGCAGGTTGTCTGCCTGCTGTAGAGGAATATTTTCAGGAAAAGGGGAATTAAATGGAATACCAGCAGCTTCTTTTATAAGAAGCTTTTGAGTGGACATTAAAAGACTTTGTGTGTCTTCGTCAAAAGTAATATCATCATTTAATCTCGTGTAGCTCCCATTGAGGGTAACTTTGGGAAGAAATACCGATTTAGCCAGTTTTTGATCCACCCGGGCCTTCTCGGCATCCAGGTCATAGACATTCACGGAGTGACTTTTTTCAAGTCCTTTTTCGATAAGGACCTTAAGTGCGGGATCTAATTGCTGTGCCATCGAACTTGTCGGGAACAGAGCCATTAGCAGGCAAAAAAAGCTTATTCTTAAGAGGTTTATTTTCATTGCAGCTGTTTTTATTAAAGCAGTGCAAATTTCCTCACTAAGCAGGCTGTATCCTTTGACCTATGTCAAAAAGTAAAAATTAGGGTCTTTTTGGGGAGTCATTCCGACGAATGCGACTCAGTGTTTCCTGGGTCATCCCCAGGTAAGAAGCGATATGACCTAAAGAAACTCTGTTGGAGATATTGGGAAATTCAGTGAGCATGTAATCATACCGCTCTCTGGCAGTCTGGAACTGGAGGGCATTTAATTTATTGACTACCCTTGTGAGCATCTCGGTAGAAAGCAACCGTCCAAATTTTTCCATATCGTGGTATTTGGCAAAAAGGGCATCTAATTTTTCACGGGTAATGCTGTAAATGGTGGAGTCCTCAAGCATTTCGAGGTAATACAGACTTGGGACCTGCTGAAAAAAGCTTTCGATACTGGACATGAATTTACCTTCAATAAAGAACCACTGTGTGATCTCCTTCCCGTCTTCCTTAAGGTAATAACTCCTGCCAACACCTTCTTCTATAAAGTACAATTTATTGCAAACCTGTCCCTGGGTTACCAGTGTCTTATTTTTCTGAACAATTTCTTTTTCAAAATGTGAAATAATATCCTCTAATTCTTCCGGAGGAAAAGAAACAAATTGCTTAAGAAAATCAGAAAGATTCATATTTTTGCCCGGTCTTTTAAGAATTTTTACAAAGGTATTTATTTGAAAAGAAAGTAAAGGATCTTAAGACTGCCTTAATCTAAATTTATGTTGATCGAGTTGGGTAGTTGACCTATCACCTGTAGAAAAAATCCCCAATACTTCGGGGATTCTATATAATATTCCATGATTTTTAGTGTGCTGGCAATTGGTATGTGAATTGCTTCTACCTCATGGGACCATCAAAATTCCATTAGCGTTTTTAAAAATTAGTAAGAAAAGAATGAATAAAAATAATTTTAATCCAGCTCCCCTGGAATTAACTGCAGCCGAAGAAAATAAGAATACAGAAAACTTTGTAGAACAAGAACGAAAACCAAGGCATATTAAGGGAATAATTGTGAGGGCAAGCAGTCTTGTGCTGCTTATGAGTGCCGCTTATTTGGTATATGCTTTACAAAATGATTTTACCCGCTTCAATTTAAAGGGTATGGATTCCCAATGGGGCATGGTCCTTTTTATAATTGCGGGTGGACTTTTTCTGTTTAGGGCAGGATTCTTCTTATATAATCTTTACCTGTATTTTCGTTACAAACCGGTTGATACGGTTGCAAATGATCATCTGCCTACCTGCACGGTGATTGTGCCCGCTTATAATGAAGGAAAACAGGTTTGGGCCACTTTAATGAGTTTGGCAAAAAGTGATTATCCTGCAGATAAACTTCAATTACTGGCCATTGATGATGGTAGTAAAGATGATACCTGGAGCTGGATGCAAAAAGCTAAAGAAGTACTTGGAGATCGTCTAAGTATTTACCAGCAACCCGTAAACCAGGGGAAACGTCATGCTCTCTACCGTGGCTTTAACTTAGGGACCGGAGAGATCTTTATCACCGTGGATAGTGATTCTGAAGTTACCGGTGACACGCTGCGCAACCTGGTAAGCCCTTTTGTGGTGAACGAAAAATGTGGTGCGGTTGCAGGGAACATTCGGGTTCTTAACAACGGGCAGAAAGCTTTGTTGCCAAAAATGCTCGACGTAAGTTTTGTGCTGAGTTTTGAATTCGTACGTTCTGCCGAAAGTAGTCTGGAGTCTGTGTTATGTACTCCCGGCGCATTGGCTGCATACAGAAGGGAAGCTGTTTTCGGTTGCCTTGATGAGTGGATCAACCAAACCTTTATGGGGCAGGCTTCAGATATCGGGGAAGACAGGGCAATGACCAATATGATCCTTAAGCAGGGTTACCATGTCCTCTTCCAGCGAAATGCTTTCGCCTATACAAATGTTCCCGAAAAGTATTCCGGACTTTACAAGATGTTCATAAGATGGGGAAGGAGCAACGTACGGGAGAATATTGCCATGGCAAAATATGTGTTCACCGATTTCCGGGAAGGCTCTAAAACAGGATCCCGTATCCTGTTCATCAACCAGGTACTAAAGTTAGTGTTGACTTATCCTTCCATTCTTTTGATGCTTTTCTTTCTTTCAATTGAACCGGTGCTGTTCATAAGCTCAACCCTTTTTAGCATATTGATCTGGTCCAGTTTCCCGGTGCTGTTCTATGCGAAGAAGTACAAGTTATCTGAGTCATTCTGGGCATATTCATACAGTATTCTGTACACTTTCGGGCTATTCTGGATCACTCCTTATGCAATTGCCACGGCAAGTAAAAGGGGATGGCTAACCCGGGGTTAAATTCCTGAAAACCTTTAAAGATTAAAAAGAGGCGTCTAAATTTTTTTTAGACGCCTCTTAAATTTTTAATTTTTAGTCTTTACAGGATATGGAGGCCGCTTTACCAGCTCCAGCTCGCCTGATGAGGTCTTTTTATAAGATCAATAAAATAATGTGTCAGCTGGCTGGCATGGTTAAACCTTTCGTCTATGATCAAAGCCTTTTTATTGGCTTGAGGAAAGAAATAACGCTTGAAGTTTTCATGACCCTGGTAAGCTGTATTCGACACATAAACATAGGCCACCTGGCCGTTAGTCGCCTCGTCCATTTTTTTAATATTCCCTTCTATCCAGTCACGGTTCCTAAGTGCCCATTCTGTTTCTATGGGAGTTACTTTCTCTGTTCTGGAGTTATTAAGAGAAGGGGAAGAGCTTACGGTAAGGTTCACCAGTTTTCCCGCTGTGTTCTCAAAAAAGCGGAAAAGATTGTCATTTGAAATTACTTCTTCACCTTTTACCTTGAGGATGTAATTACCTTGTTTAAAATCTGCGGTGACTAAAGTTTTATAAGATATTTTTGATCGACGATCCTCTCGCTAAATATTGTATAATTGGATCTTGAATATTTGGATGCTATTGTTTTATTGTAGAAAAGCCACCATCTACGTGGATAATTTGACCGGTTATCCAGGATGATCCCGGAGTTAGTAAGAAGACAGCAGCTTCTGCAATATCTTTTGGTTTGCCTATTTTCTTTAACGGATTCTTTTGAGATTGCGCCTCCACTTTCTCCTGGGTATTTAAAAATTTACTGGCGAGATTCGTATTGGTGAGGGAAGGGGCTACTGCATTTACTCTAATGCCTGGAGATAATTCTGCTGCAAGGGATCTGGTCAATCCTTCAATCGCACCTTTAGACATGGCAACTTGTGAATGAAAGTTAAAACCGGTTTGAACAGCAACTGTTGAAAATAGCACAATTGAAGAATCATGGCTTTTTTTCATCATTGGTAAAAGCTGTTGAATAATTTTAGTTGCACCTAAAACCTGTAATTTAAAATCTTGAATGAAGTCTTCTTCTTTAAAACGGTGGAAAGGTTTTAAATTAATACTACCGGGACAATATGCAAGACCGTGAATTTCTTCAGGGAGATCCTCAGTATTCAAGGTTTCGGATAGA
Source organism: Salinimicrobium sediminilitoris (assembly GCF_020866905.1). Taxonomy (GTDB): domain Bacteria; phylum Bacteroidota; class Bacteroidia; order Flavobacteriales; family Flavobacteriaceae; genus Salinimicrobium; species Salinimicrobium sediminilitoris. The sequence continues at coordinate 649,535 of NZ_JAIVCC010000005.1, forward strand.
ACATCCAATTTGAAATACCTTACATTTTGTCTGTCCTGGAGAATATTATTATTGTAGGTCGCCACAATATTAGCTCCTTGTTTTTCAAGTATAGTAACTATCTCTTTACCAATACCTGAAGAGCCACCAATAATTACATAATTTCTCATTTCTTTTTGTTTTACACTAAAATGATTTAGACTGGTCCTTTCGGCTATTAATATTCTAAAATACTGTCTTTTCCTGAAACTGCTTAGGAAGATATTGTTTAAAAAGTATGTTTGCAAGGACTTCAGGTCCATTACCTTCCAAAAAAATAATATACCTTATTGAGATACTTTGTTCTCTCTGTTGACCCTGCATGGTTTCCCGGCCTGTTGTTGCTAGGATTTTTTATAGTATAATTTTCCGCTTAAGAATAATAGTATAAGCGGGATCAAACCGATTGGGCTATATTCTTCTTTCCCAAGAAAACTCACGATTAGAAGAATTAAAGCGATAGCAAGAATCATTAAATTTTCGAAGGTACTTTTATTCATATTTTTAAATGTTTGTAGAGGATTATCCGGCTGAGGTTATTGTTTTTTTATCGAAAAGTGTTCCCACAGGGAGTAATTATTCCTTGTTCATTTTCGGAGGCATTGCAATGTTTCCGGATAATGAAAGTGGGCTGTAGGGAAGATATCACTTTCCGGCATAACGGGTTTATCTTATGGAAATAAATTTAGGAAATTATCCTTTTAAATATCAACCTGATGCAATTTTTAGCAGGCTCCAGCCTTGGAATTTATTTTTATCTCGATAGAGCGCATTATTGTTTACCCTATGTCATGTGTTTTTTCCCTTCCGCAATATTTTGACAATACGGTTATAGAAAATTTCTGATAAATTCCATTTGTATCCATCAAAATCTGTGGTATTTGTAAACTGGATTACCACAGCATCAATGTCTTTATGATACCTGGCAATACTTTGAAAGCCGGGAATTAACCCGGTATGGTCATACCCGTAAATAGAAGAATAGATCATCTGTTCCTCCCCTTCAAATAAGGAGCCATCGTTCAATGCCCTTAAGAAAATGCCAACATCTTCGGCGGTTGCCAACATAGATCCATAGTCGGTTGTTTTAATATCTTCCTCGACTCCCACGTAATAACCACTCATTACGTCATCTAAATTGACATCATGAATTGAAGCATATGTGTTCTTCAGTTCAAGGGGTAACAGAATTTCATCTTCTATATATTGAAATTTGCTCCTGCCAGTAACCTTTTCAATAAGTTCAGTAATCAATAGATAGTTAGTATTTGAATATTCATATTTTTCACCGGGTTCGAAATTTGCCTGCAAATCCAATACTCTTTCCAGTGCTTCTTCACTACTTTTTGGTAGATTGATCCAGAAATCCGGTGTGTCGGTTAAATTGGGAATGCCACTTCTGTGCTTTACCATCATTTCCAGGGTAATTCTTTCTGCATTTTCTATTCGCCCTACAAGTTCAGGAAAGTAATCAGCAACAGTTTTGCTTAAAGACAAATGCTTATCGTTGACTAGTTTTGCAATAGCAACAGCATCATATAATTTACCAATGCTGGCTATTTTAAATAATGAAGATGAGCTTGCGGGTATTTTACGTTCCTTATCTTTCCATCCTGCTGCGTAAAATTCTGGCTTTTGACCTTCCTGGTTTATATAGACAATTACTCCATCAAATCCATAATTTGTTATCTCTTCTACCTGTTCTTCTACCGTGTCGGGTAACGGTAATATCCATGCCTTTAATACAATCCATGGAACGAAAAAGAGGGAGATCACGGTGCCAACAATTAATGTTGTTGTGATTATGAGTTTAGTTTGTTGCCTGGTCATTTTTCACCTAATGTTCTTTTAATTTTTTATTGCTTTAGTTCGTGTTGCAATAACATTATCAACTCGTTGATCTCTCTATCAAGATCTTTTCTTCGGTCTATCACGTCCTGAGTAAAGGTTAATTTCATTCCCAGAAGATTTCTTATTCTACCATCAGTTAACACTCGGTTATAATCGTTTTCTTCTTCATTTTGTATGTTAATTTCAGGAACATTAGATTTTACCAGAGGGACAAAATTTATTTCCTTCTCCAGAATATCATCAATTCGTATTTGATGGACGCTTAATCTATCCTCGAGGATATCATTAAGTTTATTTAACCGGAATTCTAATTCTGTAAATTTTTCACTGATGCTTTTATTTTTGATCAGGCTTAATTTATCAGTGTTTTTTAAATTGTCGTAAGCGTTAAATGTTGGCTTGTCACTTTCTAAATCCCAGACGGCCCTTTTAAAAATTGAGTCGGGGATTAACACAATTTTAGTTGGGTCTGATCCAATTCCGAGAATCCTGATGAGTCTTTTTTTTAAAGTATCTTCGTTGGAAATTAATGATACAGATTGAGATCGTGCCAGGTCTAAATTTTCTAATAGATTTTTGAGAACTACTTTTTCCTGAATTGTATCTTTTCTGTTTTCATTCCAGTTGTTTATTTGTAGAGCAATCAATATCCCAATTACAACCAAAATTATTTCTTCAATTGCATAAAGAAGATACTTGCTGAATTTATTTTCCGATAATAATCCCCGGCGGATCTTCCTGAAGAAATTGATCATTAGAGAATTCTTTCTCTAAATATATGATTTTAAATTAATTAGCTTGTAGACATTGTTATGCACAATTGCGAATAAAAATATGCGAGTTGCTGAATCATGGAAATTAAATTTAATCTGAATTTTTCAACGTTCTAACGTCGATCACCAAACCTTTTTAACTTTGCCAATCACAAGAAGTCCAATTCCCAGCCCCATGCTGGCTCCAATCCAAAAGCCGTGGATTATTGTGTCCAGTAAATAGTGTGCTCCTATTCCTAACAGGAGAATCATTAGGCCTATTATTCTAACCTTATTCATTCTTGAGTGGTTTTTTATTTTTTACTCTATAAGTCAGGGATGCTGAAATAATAAAAGCAGGTACTATAAAAACATTAATTACAGTACGTGGTTCAATCCATTCATATTGTGCGAATATTATGGCTGAGAATAATATCACATTTAAAATGTAGAATCCTGTTTTATTTATCTTCATCAGTTCTAAGTTTTTAGAAAACTATTCTTGCTATTTAAACCTTTTATTAATCAAAAGCTTTTTTAAAATTGTTACGCAGTCGATATTGAAAAAACATTCCCAACAGATAAAATAAAATTCCAACTGCAATGATAATCAGTCCAATAATGAAAGTCTTATTGTCTTCATGATATGACTTTGCTGCTAGTATGGTAATAATTCCAACTAATACAGTAAGAACAGGAAGAATAGAAATGACAGGATTTGGTCTTGTGTCTAGCATTATAGATGTGCCTTTTCCTGAACTGATTATTTTACCTTTTAAATAGGCGGTTTTCCTTTTAAAATTTGGAATATACCACGTAATATAGGTCCATTTGTCATAAGCTTCAAACTCATCCTGACTTATAAATTTCCCAACAAAACCTGAATTGCATTTCTGAAAGATATCTTCAATTCTTTGCTTTAGTGTTTCTCCCTTCAAATTAGATGGATATTTTATTCGGCTGGAATTAAGTAATTTTTCAATGATTTTCATCGATATGTTTTATTCAGTTCAAGAGCTAATATAGCATTTCTATGATCCCGGGCATTCTCATTTTTCCAGTGCACCAGAACGTCTCGTACAAAAGCAGTTTGAGTGCGCAAGCTTTTCAACAATTCGTTTGAGTCCGTAGGACATTTTAGCGTTCCCGGTGGAAACCCCGCTTTTGATTAGGTACTATAAGATAACATTGATTTTTTATGGAAACATTCTTCTTATTAGAAACTGTTCGAAATTAAATAACTGTCCGGTTTTAGTCCTGCTTCAAAAAATCAAGGGCTTTATTTAAAATTTCATCCTCTCCCTTCTTGATGCTCAAAATGTTTCGCTCTACTTTAATATCCGGAGATATGCCAACCCTTTGGGTTTCTCTACCATCTGGATAAAAAACCCCTATACCAGACATTCCCGTAGTATAACCTCCAACAAAGGAGATATCACTAAAATTACCATTAGCTCCTGCTGTAGGTCTTCCAATAGTAGTGACATTTGGTGCGTTTTGCAGTGCCATAATGGTATATTCTCCCTGGCTTTGGGTATATTCATCCATTAGGAGAACTACTTTCCCCTCGTACACATCGGGATTATCGTGGGGAATAACTAAGGTTTCTGTAAACCTGAATTTACCAGGGTAATCTACCACTGGAACAAGGGATTTGGCAATTCCGTAATCTTCTTTTTGGAGGTAATTTGCAAGTGCATACCATGTTCCTCTGGGATACGCTCTTGCATCGATAATAATTCCCCTTGCATCTTTAAATTCTTCATACATTCTAGGCACATCCTCTCTTTCGAGTAGCCCCAGATCTACATAACCAATATTACTGTCCAGAAACTTCCAGGGTTGATTAGAAATATCTGGCCTAAATTCCCTTCTGTAATAACGTGTTATCTTTTTCTTAAGCTCTTCACCGTTTCTTGAGATAAGTACTTCTACGGAATCTGTGTTGCCATTAAGTAGAGGAATATGGATATCTCTATGTTTTGATCTATAGTTTGATCCTGTTAAAAATCTTTTCTCCTTTTCAAGGATGTCAGAGACCGGCACACCATTTACTGCTAAAACTATGTCACCTAATTTCCAGTCGTCTTTCTCAGCATAGATCTTGTCCATAAAATGAGTTACTACAGGTTGTTTGTCTATCATATTTAGCTCAACGGGAGCCCAGTAAAATCCAAGACGCTTATTTAGCTCGGGGGTGATCAAATAAGCGTGTGCATCATCAAGCTTAGCGACTGTCGCCAACATTGCCAGTTGATAATCCATTTCAGAAGCAGGAGTTAAAAAGAGCGGTAACATTTCTTTGAGTACCTGATCCCAATTTTCATCCATTTGATATTTGTAAGGAAAAAAATACTCCACCTGGTTCCAATACCTGAATAAGGCCAGAAGTCTTAGGTTCTTCTGGTCCCAGCTAAAAGATTTGTATTCTTTTTCATTAGTGAAGATGGCATTGCCTACCTGTTCGGCAGGCTGGACATAATAGTGGTTTCCCTTATAGCGGTTTTGCTCAATGGATCTAAGCTTCTTTTCAAGCTTTTTGCTGAACATCCCGGATTCAATCCAGGAAAGATCAAAATTCTTATTGAATAAATTCTCTGAAGACTCTTCAGGGGGAAAATCCAGCTCGGGAACTTCACCCAGTTCTTCAATCCACTTTAAAAAGAATACCGAAAGTTCTTTTTTATTTTCAATTGTTTCAATCCCTGCTAATTTTTCGAGTAATTGTTTATCCCAGTCAAAAGATCCATTTGCTACTTCGGGATGATAATATTTAAGAAAGCCCCAAATTTTAGCTGTAGCGGCTAATTTATCTGTTTCGGGAAGATCTTGTTCTTTGCAGGTAGCTCCTAAGGGGAATACTAACAGAAAAAGAAAAAAGGCAATTCCAATATGTCTTTTCATAATAAAAATTGTTCTATTAATTTATTTGGAGAATAATTCAATGGCTCTGGTGGTTTAGAAAAAAAAAGATTGTATGGAATATTTTGAAAGGAGATTGCAATCTCGATTCAGGTTTAAATAGTTGATACATCGCCGCTTAATGAAAGTGGTGTGTAGGGAAGATTTCACTTTCTGGTAAAACGGATCTTTATTAGGGAAATAAATGTAGGAAATTATCTCTCAAAAAGGCCATTTTTGACAGGCCTTTTGCTTTAAATCAATGCTTTAAAATTGTAACCTGCATTTTTATAGTGCTCCAGCACCTGGGGTAGTACCTGCTTTAAGTTTTTTTCGGCTTTATGGCTGTCGTGAAAAACAATGATGCTGCCGGGACCTGCATTCTTCAGTACATTTTCAAGGCACTTTTCAGGAGAAATGCGCAGGTCATAATCCATGCTCACTATACTCCACATTACGATCCTGAAACCCAGTTTCTGAAGTCTTTTTGCCTGTACATTTCTTATCTTTCCGTAAGGGGGGCGAAAAAGGGGATCTTGAATGTCTTTTCCCTGCGGAAGATTTTGATCAATAACCTCCCGGGCTTTTATGGTATTCTGAATGTATTCTTCTACCGGAGTTTTCCAGCCATTAAGGTGGTTGTAGGTGTGATTGCCTACCACGTGACCTGCATCGATAACCTGCCGGAAGACTTCCGGATGTTTTTCTACATTTTCACCAATACAAAAAAAGCTGGCTTTGGCATCGTAAGCTTTTAACTGTTCCAGGACCCAAGGAGTCACGCCCGGAACAGGACCATCGTCAAAGGTGAGGTAGAGGGCCTTTTCGTCCTCAGGACCCTCCCATATCCTCTGTGGATAGATCCATTTTATGATCCTGGGTATGCGCTCTCTCATGTCTCCTTGTGCCCCTCTTTTTACAGCGAATCCCTTATTTCGGTAGGGAGCAGGTCTGCTCCATCAGTCGGTACTTCTTCGGGCGCCACTTCAGGGCTTCCGTAGAAATGCTGGAAAAGCATAAGGTACTGGTTGAACTTATCTGCCTCTTCTCTTGCGAGTTCTTCGGAGTCATTTATGATCAACAGGTCTACCAGGCTCCTGTAGCGTTCAATGTCGGTCACTATTTCATTTCCGCGGGAAAATTGTCTGTCCAGCTCAAGGGAACTGTAATAGGTAAGGTTCTCCTGATATTTTTGCGCCACATCCTGCCACAGTTCACGGGCTTTTTCCTTTTCTCCCACCTCATAATATCCCTGGATAAATGGTTCCAGTAAAGTGTAGTATTCAAAATAGTCTACAGGCATTTTTTCCATTGCGAGGTCCATAACATCTTCTGCCCGCTGCATTTTGCCCTCGTTGATAAGGGTTTCGGCAAGACGAGCCAGGTTGCTTCGATAGGTAATGGCATTCTTACGCGTTTCCGGATCATAATACAGGTCGGGATCTCCCGAAGTGCCCCAGTACCAGTTCATCACAATGTCATACATTTTATCTGAATCAATACGGCCCATATCAAACGGGTTACGTGGATTCACCGGCGTCTCTATCGGCACCAGTTTGTAAGCGACCCCGTCCAACTGCAGGTAATCTTTCATCCACAGGTAGTCGTCGTCTCCAAAACTTCCGCCGGTAAAGTAAATAGGTCTCTCCCAGTCATTTCCAGCAATGATATCCAGCATTAACAGCCTGTTCTTGTATAGAATGTCTCCGGAAAGTTCAATTATAATCTCGTCAACAATTTCATCGGCATTCTGAGGTTTTACGATGCCATTTTCCAGCACATTTTCCTTGTTAACGGGAATCCTTATGTGCTTGGTAGGGAAGGTACTTACACTTTGGCCACTCATCAAATCGGCTTTAGTACGGGGATCGTCGCTGGCGATCCAGTTCATCCAGGTCTCTATGTTCATAGTGTCCTGCGTGATGGGCTGGAACCAAACAGCATCTCTTGTTCCATACCTGTACTGCTCATGTTGTAGCTGTCCCGGGATAGGATCACTTTCCCAGGCTTTGCGCTTCATCTGGTCAATATACCAGTCGGTCGCAAAGAGGCTGGTGTTTACAATACGCACATCTGTACGGTAGCCTTCCACTTGCTGCGCATACCATAAAGCAAAGGTGTCATTATCCCCAATGGTAAAGAGAATTGCGTTTTCATCGAGACTATCCAGGTACATTTTTGCCATTGCCAGGGCAGAGTAGCGGTTCGATCTGTCGTGATCATCATAATTCTCACTGGCCAGAATTCCGGGTACAGCCAGTAAAGAAACAACCACCACAAGGGCAACAGTGATCTTTGGCTTCAGGTAATCTTTCAGAAGATCGAAGAGAGCATAAACCCCAAATCCTATCCAGATGGCAAATACATAGAAGGAACCAACCAAAGCATAATCTCTTTCCCGTGGTTCAAAAGGCCGTTCATTGAGGTAGATCTTAAGGGCAATTCCTGTAAAGAGAAAGAATACCAGTAGTACCCAAAAGTTTTTCTTGTCCCTGCTGTATTGGAACACCAGTCCAATTATCCCTAAGAGAAGCGGAAGAAAATAATAGGTATTCCTGGCCGGATTGTTTTTTGCATCGGGGGGCAGCTGATCCTGGTTCCCAAGACGGGCCTCGTCAATGAAGTCAATCCCGCTAAGCCAGTTTCCATTCTGGTCTGTATATTTTCCCTGCACGTCGTTTTGGCGACCTGCGAAATTCCACATGAAATAACGCCAATACATATAACCCATCTGGTACTCGAACAGGTAATTCATATTCGAGCTAAAAGACGGTTTATCAACATCAAGGTATTCCCTAAAGCGGCTTAAAAAGCTATGGTACTGTTCATAATCAACATTCCCCTGATTGAAATTTTGCTTGAATTCATTCACAGCGGCAATAAGCTGGTCCTCTTGTTGATATTCGGGTTTAATGGTGAAATCAAGTGGCCCTGTAAACTCCATGTAATTTGAAGCATGCTCTGTGCTCCACATACGCGGCAGGAATGCCTTGTGATCATCATCTGTATTTTGTTTCGCGTTTTTGTAATCATTAACAATTACATATTCGCCTGTAGCCTCATCTATCTCATATTTAGGTTTGTCGTCAACATAAGGATTATTTTCATCAAGGCCGCTGTAGATCTCTGTAAATTGAGGTCCGTAGAACAAATGCGTTTCGGGATATTGTTCCCTGTTGTAATAAGCCAGTAGTTCCCGTGCGTTGTTCGGGTTATTTTCATTGATCACCGTGTTTGCGTTTGCCCTTATAGGAAGCATCAGCCATGAGGAGAAACCAATGAAGATGAACAGGATGCACAGCAGTAATGTGTTTAGCTGAAAGTATTGTTTGCGCCGCGTGTATTTGATTCCGAAGTAAAAAGCAGCGATAAGTACAAGGCCCGTAAAAATTGTTCCCGAATTAAACGGAAGCCCCAGAGTGTTCACAAAGAAAATTTCAGTAGCCGAAAATAATTTTAAAGAACCCGGCAATAGGAACATAAAAACAAACAGAAGTACCGCTACAACAGCCAGGTTTGCAACAATAAAATTCTTGACCGTGATCTTTGAAAAGTTTTTGAAGTAGTAAAGAAATCCTATGGCAGGGATGGTTAGCAGCCCCATAAAATGGACTCCAAAAGAAAGCCCAATTATAAAACAGATAAGGATCACCCAGCGGTTCCCCCGTGGCTCAAACATATCCCTTTCCCAAAGCAGTCCCAGGTAAAACAGGATAGACATTAGAAAGGTGGCCATGGCATAAACTTCGGCTTCCCCGGCATTGAACCAAAAACTGTCTGTAAAAGTAAAAGCAAGAGAGCCAACCGCGGCACTACCAAGAACAGCAGCTTTTTTTGCACCGGAGATCCCGCTCACAGGTCCGCTTATCTTCAAAACCAGTAAGACAATAGACCAGAACATGAACAGAATGGTAAAGGCGCTGGCAAAGACCGACATGAGATTCACCATATAAGCCACTTGTGAAGGTTCACTGGCAAAAATGGAGAAAAAGGCTCCCATCATTTGGTAGAGCGGCGCACCGGGAGGGTGTCCAACTTCAAGATTTGAAGAAGTGGCAATGTATTCTCCTGCATCCCAAAAACTAAGCGTGGGTTCTACAGTAAGCCAAAAGGTTGCGAGTGCTATAAGGAAAACCAACCAGCCCAGAATTTTATTCCACCTGGTAAAGTTAAAATCTGTCATATTTGTGAGTTTGAGAACAGTGGCGAATTTAAGAATAATTAAAATACTGTAGGAAGAACGAATTTCAAAAGAAGATATTTTGGATTGGGGCGGCTAACTATTGAATTTTAATCTATTGACAGGTATGTAAACAACAGGTTTTAAAAATGTTATTTCCACGGAACAATAAAATTTAGCCTTCGGGAAAAGAATTTGAAAAAAATGTTTGTACAAGCCAAAGTTTGTTTTAAATTTGCATCCGCATTACAGCAATGGCCTATGGTGTAACTGGCAACACGTCTGGTTTTGGTCCAGAAGAGTCTAGGTTCGAGCCCTAGTAGGCCAACAAAGTTAATGTGAAACCGAATTGTGAAAACAGTTCGGTTTTTTGTTTTTAGCTGAAATGGGCGAGAAGCCTGTCCCGAGCGGGGCCGCAGGCTGAGTCGAGGGAAGCCCTAGTAGGCCAACTGAAATGAAAAACCCCGAACGAAAATTCGGGGTTTTGTTGTTTATAGGAAGCTGTGCGAAGTCCAGATGGCTGTGCGAAGGCTGTTTGAAGCTGTGCGAAGTCTCCAGACTTCGCACAGCTTCAAACTATTAAACTTTAATCCAGTCTTTCAATAAAAAGATCGCGGCGGGGGGAAGTACTATTTAAATCTTTTTTTACCAGGCCGGAAGAAATGCTCATGATCCTTCCTAAATGATCCTTGAATACAAAGTGTGGATAACCTTTTGCAGGATATGTGACTAAAGCGCCGGAGTTAAGATTAAATGTTTGTGCCTTCTTTTCATACAGGGAGTCTTCTGCCAAAAAACCTGAAGGGTCATTATAACTTCCCAGTACTAAACTGCCATCCGGGCTTAGGGAGGTTGGAAGAACGGGTTCCTCAAACTTTCTAACAAGAGAAAAGTCTTTAGTTGACCATATACTGCGATCCTCAAAATTGACGAGCAGTTGTAGAGATTTTGAAAATGCCACCTCATTCTGCCACTGTGGTTCTAAAGGTAAATTCACATTGGTTCTTCCGTTCAACCTGCCATCATTTTCCACCATAAACCTGAGACTGTTTGGTTCATTCATATGACCTACCAGAATTTCCCTGTTCAAAAGCTGCACAATTTCATAATTTCCCAATCCCTGGTGAGCTGTAAAATGAACTTCTTTACTCACCACTTTAAAAGTGTTGGCTTCCCGGGTACATATATACAGGTGGTCCCCGTCTGCCATTGCCCAATGTCCATTCCCAAGATATTCCACATCATCCAAATAAACTGACTCCTCAAGCACCCTCAAATAATATTTAAACTCCAGGGTTGCTGCCTCATAAACAGCAACATCACTTCCTTGTGGGAAAAAGATCTCTTTTCCTTCATTGGATATGAAAATTTTCATACCAAAGTTAGGGTGCGAAGCAGGTGTACTGGCAGCTTCGGTCTCCACACTGTGAGATATATAATCGTAACCGAATAGTTTTGATTCGCCCGAAGCGGAATTTGTAGTATAAAGATATACTATACTGTTGCCGGGATCTACCGCAAAGCTTGAAATGGAATTTAACGGGAGGATCTCCGGGCGGGCGGCTTCTACCTTCTGGCTGTTATCGCCAATGATGCTCTGCATAGTTTTATTTCCGAAGATATCATACACATATACCGTGTAAACAGGATCTACAAAATACGGTAATTCTGTAGTGTAGGTTGTGGTCTCCCGATTCTGAATTGTGGCAATCACTTCTTCCTGGTACCCGGCACCGTACCCGCCTTCGAAATTACGAAGTGTGATCGCGTAATGTGAAAAATAATAACCAGCATATTTTCCCCAGTTAAGGGTAACAGCAAGATCCTGGAGCTGTGGCTGCTCCATCTGTACAGTTCCCACCTGCAGATAACCGGTATTTACGATTACCGGTTCGCTTTCGGCCAGTAAACCTTCAGAAGTATAAAGCCTGAAGAAATAACAGATCTCCTCCTGTACCGGGGGATCTTCATCTATAAAGTAAGCCTGTTGCTGTTGATTTATACTTCCAATGTGCCTCGCATTAGATTTATCACAACCGCTGTCAATTCTGTAGATTTCATAACGATCAAAAAGATTGTATCCAATATAAGGCTGCCAGTCCAGCCTGATCTTGTCATAATGCGGAGTAACAAGTTCATGCCTAAAGGTTTCAGAATAAATATCCAACTCTGCCGGGGGCTGGTACCTTCTTGCCGTTAAAACAACTATCTCCTGTTTCCCGTCGTCATCTGTGTCTATTTTGCTTTTAAATTTCATTTCTTTGTCGTTCAAAGAGGTAATCACCATTTGCAAGGTAGTGCCCTCCAGGTCTATAATTCCGTTATTGAGGCTGAAGGTGGTCATTCCCACTTCAGGCGGGCAACCATAGCTGTCAGAAAAAGTAAATTCTAAATAGCTTCCATTTGGAGAAAAAACAAAGAAATCACGAGGACATCCTGAGGCATTTCCGGGAACAGTGCTTTCCCGTCCCTCATATTCTACTTCAAAGACAGACCAGATCCCTTGCAGATCCTGAGCTTTGGCTGAAGTTAGAGCATTTGAATAAAAGCTGTCTTCTGCGCTGTCGTCATCTTTAGAGCAGCTTAAAAGGCTAAAAAACAGCAAGACTGCGCAGCAGGCAATGGGGTATGAGGGGCGAAAGTAGTTCTTCATAATGACAGAATCGTGAATTTAAAGGCTTACACCTTGGATTAGTTTTAAATTTTGAAGTATACTGTATTAAATCAATTTTTTTAAGCTGAAATCTGCCTGAAGTTGTGCCATTTCTTCTTTATCCATCATTCTCATCGAGTGAAGCCAAAGAATGTCTGCGTAGAACTTCTTATACCTGAACTTTTCCATGATGGTGTTGAATTCAGCTCTGGTCTCCAAACCTTTTTTGTGTCTGATAGCGCTCATGTTAGCCTGTAAAAATTGCTGAAAAGTAAACAAAAAGTTGATTGCTTCACCTGATGAATCTCAACCTTTTATAAAAAAAATCAGCCTTTAAAAATGGTAGCAGGTGCAAAGCCGAAGGCTGTGCGAAGTCTCCAGACTTCGCACAGCTTCACGCACAGCTTCACGCACAGCTTCACGCACAGCTTCACGCACAGCTTCACGCACAGCTTCACGCACAGCTTCACGCACAGCTTCACGCACAGCTTCACGCACAGCTTCACGCACAGCTTCACGCACAGCTTCACGCACAGCTTCACGCACAGCTTCATTTATTTTCATAACTTAATAAAGTGAAAGCAGGCTATATTATAAAAGATCAATCCAGACCTCATTTTTTAACAGCAACAGTTGTAGACTGGGTTGATATATTCAGCAGGCAAATTTACAGGGATTGCATCCTTGACAGCCTTACTTATTGTGTGCAGAATAAAGGGATGGTAGTTTATGGTTATGTTATAATGACCAATCACATTCATCTCATCATAAAATCTGAAAAAGGGGAGTTGTCAAATCTGCTAAGGGATTTCAAAAAGTTTACTGCCACAAAGATCCTGGAGCATCTTCAAAATTGTGGGGAAAGCAGAAGAGAATGGATCCTGGAGAGACTGGCACTAACTACTCTGACCCATAGCAGAAACAAGAACTATCAGGTTTGGAAGTACGGCAACCACCCCGAAGAAATTTACAGCTCAAAATTCTTGTGGTCAAAACTGGATTATATTCATCTGAATCCCGTACGCGCTGGTTTTGTGAGTCGTGCTTCACATTACACGTATTCCAGTGCTTCGAATTACGTAAATGGCAAAGGAATATTTGAGCATGTAACCCTGGCCGACAATCACGTTTCCAATTTGGTAATGCACCAAAGAATAAGAGATAAATATTACTAGGTGTGTTTAACTGCTGTGCGAAGTCAACTGCTGTGCGAAGTCTCCAGATTTCGCACAGCCTCACATCTACCTATAAACAAAAAAAGCCCCGGAAAATTCCGGAGCTAAATATTCTAAAGCCACATTTTTTACATTTCACTAAGCTACCTGCGACAGTGCTTCAGGAATATGGTTGTAATAATTTAATGAACTCTGATAAAAATTCAGGCTTCTTTTATCGTTTTTGAGGCAGGAAGAAAGAAAACGATCCAGATCCTGGCATTCGAAATTTACTGTGGTATATTCATGATCAGACACAGGAATTTCTGCCTTGATGGTATGTTTTTTATAATCGATCTCTACCCTTCGGGCTCCAAAATACATTTTGATGATACCCTTGTGAAGAGAGCTGAATTTTTCCATTTCTGTTTCACAATCTGTACAACTGCTATGAACAAAATTTTTAAATTCTTCAATAATTTGGGAGGGTTGAAATGATGTCATGAGGCTGATAGTTTTTGGTTAATTATTCTCTGCTTGAGGGGCCTAAATTAAGGTTTGAGGTGTTAAATAAGTTCTAACAAAATGTTGATTAATATAGAATTAACAACAAGGCTTCGCTCTTGTGAAAAATTTGGGAGGAAAGAGGGCGCTGGATAGTTTAAGTACTAAAGCGTTTTTAACAATTTTGTCTTAACCAGCGTGAATCACCCCCTCAAAATTGTCTTATGTACTTCCTGTTCACAGGCTTTTGCAGGAAAAATACTATCTTCATCAAAAACCAGGGTGTGAGTAAACAAAGAAAAGTAATCTGGATATCGGCCGGTGGGATTGGAATAGTTCTCCTGTTGTTACTGGCCAATCTCTACGTAAAAAACAGAATTGAGCAGAGACTCGAAAGTAAGGTGGGAGCTTCAGATTATAAAGATCTGTCTGTAAATATCTTCCTCAATAAATTTAGTGTGGAAGACCTGAAAATGGAGCAGGACCGGTTTGCCGGTAATGTGGATAAAATAAGTGTTAGTGGTATTTCCTACTATAAATACCTTTTTAAGAACGAGGTGGAGATAGATGAGCTCGAGCTAGGTTCCCCGCAAGTTAGCCTCTTTCCAAAAGATACTTCAGCAAAAAAAGATTCCGCTACACAGAAGGTGCACATAAAAAACTTCAGGATAGAGGATGGGAGTTTCAGCAAAAAAAGTGCAGAAACAGCTGCTGCCTCCATATACGCACATATTCCAACTGCTCACATGAGGAATTTGAAATCGGGGATGCAGCTTTCCGACTTTAATTCTTATGATGTGGAAATGGATACCGTTTTCCTGAAGATGAATTCCGAACATTATATTAATGCGGGCAATGTTTCGGCGGTAAACGGAGAGGTGAAAATCTCAGATTTTAAAATACGTTCCTTTTATCCCAGGAATGAATTCATTCAAAAGATCCCTTATGAAAAAGATCACATCACGCTCGATGTGAAGGCGATCACCCTGGACAGCCTGAATGTTGGAAAGCGCAAGGATTCTTTATATCTAAGAAATCATGAAATGACTATTAGCGGGGCCGAGCTCACTATTTACCGGGACAAGCAGGTGCGTGATGATCCCAGGGAGAAAGCTTTATACAGCAAATTGCTGCGGGAGGCGCCGTTGTTGCTCAACTTCGAAAAGGTGCTGGTAGAAAATAGTGAGATCGTTTACGAAGAGCAGGTAAAGCCCGAAGGTGGGCCTGCCATAGTGCGTTTCGCAGCTGTAAATGCCAACATCAATAATCTCCACAATATTCGGGAACTAAAGGCCCACCCTAAAATTACTGCCAATGCCGATTTTATGCAGGGTACACCCGTAAATATTGACTGGACTTTTCCCGTTTTTGATCCTCAGGACAAATTCCAGATTTCGGGCAGCTTTGGTAGGCTGGAGGGAGAGGCCCTTGATCCATTCCTGGTGCCATCCATGAATGCGCGGGCAAGGGGCACCGTGAATGACGTTTATTTTAATTTCTACGGAAATGATGATATCCTGCAGGGAGATTACAGGATGGAATATGAGAATTTCAAGATCGAGCTGCTCACCAAAGAAAAGGGGAAAGAAAAAAGCTTTTTAAGTTCCATTGCAAATCTTTTTGTGGACAATAACCAGGAACCCGATGAAGGGGAAGAACAGGATGTAAAGGTGGAAAGAAATAAACATCGTTCCTTCTGGAACTACGCCTGGAAAGGCCTTAGGGAAGGTTTGATCGATGCCGTGGGGCAGCTTTAGAAGGTTTAAGGTTTAATGTTTAAAGTTCAGGATTCAAGGGCGATTCTGATAATTATTTCAGGAAAAATCCTTTCAGAAATGTCCTTTTTAAGAGGTGAGTCCATATGTTTATAAAATTCCCGGCCTATCGAAAATCGATTGTGAAATTTGAAGAGAGATGGCGTTTAAATTTTCTGCTGTTTGAGCGTCCTTTAATTTTCTCGTTGCACTATTTTTTCTCGCGAGTTCAGAAAATTTAGACATCGATCGAAAAATTTAGATCTATTTTCGTAAGCCTAGATTTTTTGGTTCTTTTTCATCAATGGAAAAAGAACAAATATTCTTTTATACTATAATCATTATCTCTTCCCAAAATTTATACGGCGAGGCATTTCAAGAAGTTGAACTATTATCAAAAAATTTAATATATCGGAATAATTCCATTCAATGGGATTATTTCCTATTTTTGCTGAAAATCAGCAGCATGGATTATGAAAGGATAAAGGAGAAACTGAGTATTTTAGCCGATGCCGCCAAATACGACGTTTCCTGTTCTTCCAGCGGAAGCAAACGCAAAAATACCTCCAGTGGTCTGGGAGATTCTTCAGGGATGGGGATCTGTCATTCTTATACCGAAGACGGTCGCTGCGTTTCCCTTCTCAAGATCCTGCTCACCAATCACTGCATTTTCGATTGTGCCTACTGCGTTACCAGAAAGAGCAACGACATCAAACGGGCTGCTTTTAAGGTGCAGGAGGTGGTAGATCTCACCATCCACTTTTACCGGCGCAATTATATCGAAGGTCTCTTTCTGAGTTCCGGGATCTTTAAAGATGCCGATTATACCATGGAGCGGCTCATACAGGTAGCCAAAAAACTGCGGCTGGAAGAGAATTTCAACGGTTATATCCATCTCAAGTCAATTCCTGGCGCAAGTGACGAACTTATGCGGGAGGCGGGGCTCTACGCCGACCGGCTAAGCGTCAACATCGAGATCCCCACCAAAAGCGGACTCAAGCTCCTGGCACCCGATAAAAAACACGAAGATTTCATGAAGCCCATGGAAAAAGTGAAAAATGAGATCATCCAGTATAAACAGGAAAGCAAGCTTATAAAAAGCACCCCCAGGTATGCCCCGGCGGGGCAGAGTACGCAAATGATCATTGGCGCATCTGGCGAGAGCGATCGCGACATCATGTACTCGGCTAACTTTTTTTATAAGAAGTACAACATGAAGCGGGTGTATTATTCGGGATATGTGCCGGTGGCTGAAGATCCACGGTTACCGGCCTTGAACAGTCAGGTGCCGCTGTTGAGGGAGAACCGGCTGTACCAGACAGACTGGCTGCTGCGCTTCTACGGCTTTGATATTCGGGAGCTGCTGAATGAGCAGAATCTCAATCTTGACCTGGAAGTCGATCCGAAATTAAGCTGGGCGCTGCGCAACAGGCATCTCTTTCCGGTAAATATCAATCGGGTGGAGAAGCAGCTGCTGTTAAGGATTCCCGGTATAGGGTTAAAGTCGGTCAACAAGATCCTGCAGGCGAGGAAATTCCGGAAGCTCAACTGGGAACACTTAAAAAACATCGGGATCGCCATGAACAGGGCGAAACATTTTATCACCTGTGACTCCAGGGAATTTGAAGTAAAAGAACCTTCCAGCGAGTACCTCAAAAATGTCATTTTAGGCACCTCTTCGGGAAAGTTCAGGAAAGATATTGGAAGCCAGTTAAGCCTTTTTTAAATGGAACAGCAGGCGATACTTGTTTATGACGGGACCATGGAAGGTTTTCTTTGTTGCCTGTTCACAGCCTACGAAGAAAAGTTGAAGGTGGTGGATATAAATCCGCCGGGAGCACAGGCCGGGCAACAGTTGTTCACAGCATCCCGGGAGGTGATCACAGAACCCGATAAAGCCAAACGCGTATGGACTTCCTTGAAGAAGAAAGCCTCACCCGCCGGACTGCGGGATCTAAAATGGACATTTTTGAGTGAAATTCCGGGGATGGAGATGCACATGTACAGCATGATACGTTACATCCTTGCCGAAAATGTGCCGGTGGACCGGGATTTTTCCCATCCCGCGGTACTTAAAGTTTCTCAGGCGGCCAAAAAAGTGGGTCGGGAGAAACATCGCATGGAGGCATTTGTTCGCTTTAGGCTAACCAAAGATGAGGTTTATTTTGCGGCCATAGAACCCGATTTCAACGTGCTGCCGCTCATAAAAAGCCATTTTAAGAACCGGTATGCCGATCAAAAGTGGATCATCTATGATTTAAAACGGAATTTCGGAATAGCTTATGATCTTTCAGCCGTACAATTTATTACTCTGGATCTTGATCCCGCGATTGGCCTCTCCGGCGCGCCGGAGGCTTATTTTCACTCTTCAGAAATAGCTTTTCAGAAGTTGTGGGATCAGTACTTCACCAGTACCAACATCAAAAGCAGGGCAAATCAAAAACTGCATGTGCAGCACCTTCCCAAGCGGTACTGGAAATATCTTACGGAAAAGAACCTTTAAAAATGGCATTTTCATTCTTCTAACATTCAAGTGATAAAGATGAATTGCCACTGGCTTCAGCCAGTGGTTTAAAGAAGAGGTGAGATCAGGGCTTTAGCTCAAATTTCGGGGTTGTATATAAAAGGAACTGATGGAATAGGGGAAACTCCATTGGGCTAAAGCCCTATCTATCTTTATTTCATTAAATCCTCCGCCTAAAGGCGAAGGCAATTAAAGTCTCATCAGCATTCATTCTGAATATTTCCATTCTTCTACCATTCAAATGGTACAAATGAACTGCCACTGGCTTTAGTCAGTGGTTTAAAGAAGAGGTGAAATTAAGGCTTTAGCCCAAATTTCGGGTTGTATATAAAAGGAGCTGATGGAATAGGGGAAACTCTATTGGGCTAAAGCCCTATTTATCTTTAATTTCATTAAATCCTCCGCCTAAAGGCGAAGTCAATTAAAGTCTCATCACCATTCATTCTGAATATTTCCATTCTTCTGTCATTCAAATGGTACAAATGAACTGCCACTGGCTTTAGTCAGTGGTTTAAAGAAGAGGTGAAATTAAGGCTTTAGCCCAAATTTCTGAATGGTTTATAAAAGGAGCTGATGGAATAGGGACAACCCATTGGGCTAAAGCCCTATCTATCTTTATTTCATTAAATCCTCCGCCTAAAGGCGAAGGCAATTAAAGTCTCATCACCATTCATTCTGAATATTTCCATTCTTCTACCATTCAAATGGTACAAATGAATTGCCACTGGCTTTAGTCAGTGGTTTAAAGAAGAGGTAAAATCAGGGCTTTAGCCCAAACTTCGGGGTGGTATGTAAAAGGAGCTGATGGAATAGGGGAAACTCCATTGGGCTAAAGCCCTATCTATCTTTTATTTCATTAAATCCTCCGCCTAAAGGCGGAGGCAATTTAAGTCTCATCACTATTCATTCTGAATATTTTCATTCTTCCAGCATTCAAATTGTACAGATGAATTGCCACTGGCTTGAGCCAGTGGTTTAAAGAAGAGGTGAAATCAGGGCTTTAGCCAAAACTTCGGGGTTGTATTTAAAAGGAGCTGATGGAATAGGGGAGCCTTTATTGGGCTAAAGCCCTATCTATCTTTATTTCATTAAATCCTCCGCCTAAAGGCGAAGGCAATTTAAGTCTCATCACCATTCATTCTGAATATTTCCATTCTTCTGTCATTCAAATGGTACAAATGAACTGCCACTGGCTTTAGTCAGTGGTTTAAAGAAGAGGTGAAATTAAGGCTTTAGCCCAAATTTCGGGGTTGTATGTAAAAGGAGCTGATGGAATAGGGGAGCCTTTATTGGGCTAAAGCCCTACTTATCTTTAATTTCATTAAATCCTCCGCCTAAAGGCGAAGGCAATTAAAGTCTCATCACCATTCATTCTGAATATTTCCATTCTTCTACCATTCAAATTGTACAGATGAATTGCCACTGGCTTCAGCCAGTGGTTTAAAGAAGAGGTGAAATCAGGGCTTTAGCCCAAACTTCGGGGTTGTATGTAAAAGGAGCTGATGGAATAGGGTAGCCTTTATTGGGCTAAAGCCCTATTTATCTTTAATTTCATTAAATCCTCCGCCTAAAGGCGGAGGCAATTCAAGTCTCATCACTATTCATTCTGAATATTTTCATTCTTCTACCATTTAAATTGTACAGATGAATTGCCACTGGCTTGAGCCAGTGGTTTAAAGAAGAGGTGAAATCAGGGCTTTAGCCCAAATTTCGGGGTTGTATATAAAAGGAACTGATGGAATAGGGGAAACTCCATTGGGCTAAGGCCCTATCTATCTTTTATTTCATTAAATCCTCCGCCTAAAGGCGAAGGCAATTCACAGAAAATAAAAAAACAACATTCTAGTTCTAAAGATTCTTTTCTTTCTATGATTAGAACCTGAAACTCCCGAAGCTTCGGGACAGGTTGACCGAATCAAAGAACCTTCAGAAATGCTATTTTTGGGAGGTAAGGTTGTAAACCAACTTCATTCTGAATTTACTTCAGAGTTACTTTGATCTGCTCTTCGGAATAAAGAAGAACCTGAAACTCCCGAAGCGTCGGGACAGGTTGACGGGAAAAAACCTTCAGAAATGATATTTTTGAGATGTAAGGCTGTAAACTGACGTCATTCTGAATTTATTTCAGAATCCATTTTAGAGCGATATGTAATTCAGACATTTATGACCTGATTAAAATCATGTTATAAACAAGATAAGCCTGTTACTTTTGCGATCTAAATAAAGAGGTATGAGCACATCTTTGATTCAGAAATACAACGTTCCCGGCCCCAGGTATACCAGTTATCCCACGGTGCCGTACTGGAATGAAGCCGCATTTACGGTAGAACAATATAAAGAGACGCTAAAAAAGTCATTTTTGGAGAGCAATAGCAAGGAGGGGATTAGTATTTACATTCACCTGCCTTTTTGCGAGAGCCTTTGTACTTTTTGCGGCTGCAACAAACGTATTACCAAACGCCATGAAGTGGAGTCGCCGTACATCGCTGCGGTGCTCGAGGAGTGGGACATGTATGTGAACCTGCTGGAGGAAAAGCCGGTGATTAAGGAGATACATCTGGGTGGAGGAACACCCACGTTCTTTTCTCCCGCAAATCTTAAGATCCTTCTCGACGGACTTTTCGAAAAAGCTGTGCGGGCAGAGGAAACCGATTTTAGCTTTGAAGGCCACCCCAACAACACCAAACAGGAGCACCTGCAGTTGCTTTATGACCTGGGCTTTGAGAGGGTGAGTTACGGGGTTCAGGATTATAATTTTGAGGTGCAGCGGGCTATTCACAGGTTTCAGCCTTTTGTGAATGTGAAAAATGCTACTGAAGGGGCCCGCGAAATTGGCTACACTTCTGTGGGTCACGATCTTATTTTTGGTCTGCCTTTTCAAACCGTAGATCACATTCGGGAAACCATTGAAAAGACCAAAGAGCTGATGCCGGACAGGATCGCGTTTTACAGCTACGCCCATGTGCCCTGGATCAAAGGAAACGGGCAGCGCGGCTTTAAGGAGGAAGATCTGCCTTCGGCCGATGTGAAGCGGGAGATGTATGAAGTGGGGAAACAACTGCTCGCCGAAGCCGGTTATGTGGAAGTGGGCATGGACCATTTTGCACTAAAGAGCGATACGCTTTATAAGGCCATGGAGAACCACAAGCTGCACCGTAACTTTATGGGCTACACTTCTTCCAAGACCAAAGTGATGATAGGTTTGGGAGTTTCGGCTATTAGTGACAGCTGGAGCGGTTTCGCCCAGAATGTCAAGACCATTGAAGAATATTACGAGATCCTTGAAAAAGGAGAACTGCCTCTTTACCGCGGACATATTCTTACTGCGGAAGACGAGAAACTCCGCCAGCACATTCTAAATCTCATGTGCAACCTGGAAACTTCCTGGAAAGATGACGACATGAAATTCCCCGAACTTCCTGAAGTCCTCATCAACCTGAAAGAAATGGAAGCCGATGGTCTCCTGGAATTCGGGGATGAAAAATTGATCATCAAAGAATCGGGAAGACCTTTTGTTCGAAATATTTGTATGGCTTTTGACCTGTTGCTGCAAAGAAGCAAACCGGAGACGAGATTGTTTTCTATGACGGTTTAGGAAAGGGATTTAAGGTTGTAATTCAGGATTGAAGACTAGAAAATTGGGATAAAAAGGTACTCAAACTGCGAGGATCGGTTGCATTCTCATGGGTTAAAGAAAACCTTTGGAATTCATACCAATCTGAAAAGTAAAGGTTTCCCGAATGTTCTGGAAAACGAGAAATTTGATTTTCTGATGGATAGAAGAACTCCGAATCAATAAGTTTTTTACGTAAAATTTCCTCTGCTTGTTGGGGAGTTAGACCTTTATTATTTTCAAATATTACTTCTCCAAAGATCTTGTAATTTCCCTCATCACGGTGTAAGTATTGGAATGAAATATTTTTCTTCTGCATAACCTGTTTTTCCTGAAAAGTTACCAGGAATTTTTTATACTAGGTTAAAGAATTAGAATATTTGATATTGGTTGGTGAGAAATTCATCTAATTCTCTCTCAGAATAAAATTCGAATTGTGGCTCCTTGTTTTGTTGGAAAAATGAATTTAAAGCTATTTCACTTTCAAATAATCTGAAATGATATCCTTCGTAATTATATACAAAGCAAATAGATGTTTTAAGATAATCTGTAATGTCAATTTTTTCAATCGTTCTTGACGAACTAAGATATTGCACATCAGGTTGCTTTAAAATATTCATAGTATTCTTTTAAAGCAGAAAAACTTCTTTATTGTGCCAGCTCAAGGATTCCTGTGAAGGGTAATACTTTTCCTTTTCAGGGAGAATTATTTGCTTTCCTTCAAATTGTGAAAGAGTAAATCTCGATTCTTCTTCTTGAATAGATGGAGAAACCCTCACCAAAAAATTTGAATTTATCGTCAGCAGGCCCCTATCAAAAGCGCGATGCATGGTAGGTGATAGTGCAATACCATTTGTGACGGTATCATCTCCAGATAAACTAAAAGAGTAAATATGACAAGCATCTATCATTTGAAGGTTATGTGAAGATTTAATTTTCATTCCTGTGATACAGCAGGTGTGGCTATAAATTTTAGGAATGGTTTTTTTAAATAATCCCCCACGAACAAATAATTCCTCTTCATACTCATCTTCTTCCAAAGTTTCTTGCAGGCTCTGGATGTAACTTTGATATGCCTCTTTCGGCTCATTCAGGATTTGGTTTTCGATATTTTCTTCTTCATAGCTTCTGTCCAGTCTGGAATATAAATTTTTGGTTGTTGAGAAGTAATTGTCCAAAATGACCTGTTCAAACCACAATTGGTTCGGTGTCTCCTGAAGAAGTAAGAACAATTCCCTGTCGATTTCAGCATAGGCAATAGATTCTTTTAAATTTTTGAAGCTTTTTATACTTTTTGAACTGGTAGTGACAATCTCTTTTCCTGGCTTCGCTACCAAATACCAAAAAGCTTCGGATCGCAAATGAAAAAAAGGAAGTGAAAAATTCCGCTTGTGATCAGTGATTACTAATTGATTCCAGATTTGCTTAAAAGTCAGCAAGAGGTCTGAAGTAATGAATATTCGATTATTAGTAATTGCTCCACGAGAAATTAGCTGGATTATAGAAAGCAATAAAATTGGTTTATGAGGAGCTTTGCCCATATCCTTGACATAGGCGCACCTCAATTTCTTGAATTGAGAAGAATATTTTAGAATTGCTTCTTCTGTCATCACTAACCAACTGCTAATTTCTGACTTTCTTTCAAAATATAAGAAGGCATAGGTTCAAGAAGCCTCCACTCTACACTCATTGGTTTTTCGCCTTTTGATTTTATAAACTCTGTCTCACCCAAAAAGGTGTACGACATTGTGAATCCATATTCATCAACATTTTGCTCTCTTACAAAAAGTAAGATCTTTTTACCCAAATCTTTATGTTTGATATAAGATTCTCCCTTGGGTGAATTCGGGGAAATGCTATTCTGACTTTGCCAGTGAAATAGTGTTTTATTAACGGCGTAGTCCTCATACATCGTTGTTGGAGAATATTCCTTTTCGGTCTTTTTAAGAGTTACGAACAACGCTTCCACGTTTAGCTCCTTGTTATAAGCAGATCCCTCACGGTTAGAGGATTTTTTACTGAAGGTACTCATGCCGATTGCGGCTAAAATTTCTTCTCTATTATATCTACTGTGGAGCTTTAAAGGGAAAGGAAAATCTAAACGAATATCTTTTTCAACAAATTCTATTTTTTCTATTTGATGTTCAATAAACTCTTGCAACTCTTGAAGCATGACCTTGTTGTTTCTCAACAAAGTCATACTGTCTTTTATATCTGAAAAATCCAGTTTTATCCCTGCCTCCTGCCAAACATCGTAATGGAACATTAGCAGCATTTTTTCTTCCTCCTGAGTGAGCAAATCTAGGTTTGTATTTTCAGAAATTACTTTCTGAATAAACTGCAGATAGCTTAAAGAGTTACACTGGATGAGTTTCTTCTGCATACAAGTCGTCAGTTCTTTTTCCTGGGGCTCGTTAAAATCTGGAATTACCTTTGCATCTGCACACAGTCTTTTCCAGCTTCCTTTCCTATAAATTTGTCGAATCTCGAGATGATGAAACTCTAAGAAATTATTCAGGGAAAGTGGCAGGGTCGAATGGTTCTTAAACTGCTGAATTTTGGTTAGTAGCTGTGGTCTCCTAAATTCAGTTGCCTCTCGAATGTTTCTTAGAATAACTTCCTTAGCTTTTTTCTCCAGTACGATAGAACAACCTAAAGGTAAATGAGGAAATTCATCTTCTATTTCTTTTATGATTGAGGTGTGTGTTTTGCCTACCAAGGCTCTGAATTTATGTTCAAAATCGTATTCTGGACGGGCGTTACCCACAAAGTCCAAAACAGTTAAACAATCTTTATTTTCAGCAAGTCTGAGACCACGTCCTAATTGCTGAAGAAAAACGGTTAAACTTTCTGTAGGTCTTAGAAAAAGGACCGTGTCAATATTTGGAATATCTACACCTTCATTAAAAATGTCTACTACGAAGAGATAATTAATTTCTTTTTTCAGGAGTTGATTTCTCAAAAACTCCCTCTCCGAGCTATTACTACTAACTAAATAATTGGCTTTTAATTTAGCTATTGTAAATTTTTCGGCCATGTATCGGGCATGCTCTTGACTCACACAAAATCCTATAGCTTGTACATCATGAACATCTGTCAAATATTCCTCACAATTACGGATGATATCTGATACGCGTCTGTCATTTTCTGTATAAAGCTTTGTCAGTTCTTTTACCTCATACTTCCCATTCCTCCAATTTACTGTTGATAAATCAATAGCATCAGAAAGAGCGAAGTATTGGAAGGGACTTAAAAGCTTACGATTTAGAGCTTCTGGTAGTCGAATTTCTGCAGCAATCTTGTTGTGGAAATCTTCTGTTATGTCTCCTCCATCCATTCTTTCTGGAGTTGCTGTTAAGCCTAAAAGGATTTTGGGCTCAAATCTTTTAAGAATTGGACGATAGCTATCGGCCTTGATGTGATGCACTTCATCAACTATTATGTAATCATAAAAATCAAGTCCCAAATGGATGGTCTTTAAGCGATTGTTCAAAGTCTGAACCGATGCGAAAAGTTGAGTATATTTTTCTGGTTCATTTCCATCTACCCAAAGTTCTCCAAAATTCGAATCACGCAAGACATGCTGAAATGTTATCTGAGCCTGTTGTAAAATCTCTTTCCGGTGAGCAACAAACAAGAAATTTGCATTTGGATTTTCCAAATAGAACCTCCTAAAATCAAAAGCTGAGATTACGGTTTTTCCAGTTCCCGTGGCTGCCACCAGTAAATTTTTATTTCTATTATGGACTTCTCTTTCAGATTGTAACTTAGACAGAATTTCCTCTTGATAGGGATATGGTTTTAAATCGAAAAAGGTGGTAATTTGATTTGATCCGTAGGAACTTTGTTTCTTAAGAGCGCTGCTGAGTTTTTCCTTATCTCTTCCTTTTTCGTATGGTTCAAATTCGGGATCTTCCCAGTAAGTTTCGAAAGTCTTTTGAAACTTATTGATGATATGACCAATTTCCTGAGTTGTTACTTTCAGATTCCATTCTAAGCCATTAGTTAAAGCAGATCTGGAAAGATTTGAAGAGCCAATATACCCAGTATGAAAGCCAGAATTTCTTAGAAAGAGGTAAGCTTTGGCATGCAGGCGTTCATGTTCGGAATTGTATGAAACCTTTATTTCTGTATTGGGTAAAGAAGATAAATATTCAATGGCTTTTACATCTGTAGCTCCCATATAGGAAGTGGTAATAATTTTTAGGCTTTTACCACTGTTCGTAAATTCTTCTAATTCCTTCTTGAAAATTCTGATTCCGGAGTACTTTATAAAAGACACTAACCAGTAGATTTCATCGGCAGAAAGAATTTCTTTCCTCAATTCACTTTCCAATGAAATCCCAACGTTGTTTCCGGTGAAAAGTTCACTCTGGCTCATTCGAGTATAAGGAGTTATCTCCTTCAGTCGCGTTTCTAAACTTGAAAAGGGAAAATTGAGTTTCGAAAAAACAGCTTGCAAAATTTTACCCTCGCTTTCCAATAAGTTGTCGGATAATTCAACGTCCCCTAATTCTGAGACTAAGAGTTGTATTATCTTATTGGAGAGCTCAATTTGTTTTAGTGGCCGATCTTTTTCTTTGATCTCATTAAGAGCATACTTTATTGTTTCTGCTAGGTAAAGACTTAAATATTGCGAAGCTTCTTCTTTGTCCAAAGTCGTTTCGCTAATGTGAAATTTTTCAGAATCAACAGATTCTAATTTATTGGCGACCAGTTTGTTTATTAGCTGTTCGTAAAGTCCTGTTTCGAGGTTCATTGGATACTTTGAATATAATTTTGAACAATAGGTATGTCGGCTTCTGCCCAATCGTACTGTGACAAATCAGCAGGGAATACCCACTCAACCTTTAGATGTTCTTTTAAATCAATTTCAAATGTCTGTAGGGAACAGCGAAATGGAATTAGTTTGATTACTTTTTTATTTGAATAGGAGTGTGTATTAAAAGGTAAACGTTCATTGACTTTGATTTCTACACCTAATTCTTCTTTTATTTCTCTTTTTAAGCAGCTTTCCAGATCTTCAGCTTCTTCAACTTTGCCTCCGGGAAATTCCCACTTGAGCGGGAGGCTCATCTTTTCACTTCTTTGTGCACAGAGAACCTTTCCATCGTGTTCTATTATGGCACATGTTACTAAAATCACCTTTTGGGAATATTTTTTAATAAAAATAAGGAATTACTCAAGAAGAGTAGCAGCCTATTGTGATTTCTATTGTTAGCAAATTCAAGTTTGCTTTTTGGCACCCCTGTCTGTTCGCAAGATCCCCAAGATAGAGCCAAGCTTTGCCGGTTCAAAATTTCAATAATATTTATTCGGAAAAGCTAATTTCGTATCTTTGATAAAAGCTTGATGACTATGGATTTAGAAATAAGAAAAAAAGAATTTGTGCGGGAATTTCTGAAAGTTCAGAATGAAGAGATAATTATTCAACTTGAGAATATTCTTTGGAAGGAAAATAAATCTGTTCAGGATAAGGCCGAACCCATGAGTGTGGAAGAATTTAATTTAAGAATTGACAAATCCATGGATGATTCCCGAAGCGGGAAACTCGTAGAGGCATCCGACTTAAAAGCCAGAATGAAAAAGTGGAGTTAGGCATCTATTGGACTGAATTCGCAGTTAGAGAATTTGAAAATATCTTTGAATATTATTCCGAAAAAGCAAGTCCTCAGGTTGCCCGAAAATTGACAAACGGAATCTATAATGAAACTCTTAAATTAAAATCACAGCCTGAAATTGGTCAAATCGAGGAGTTACTTAGAGAACGCTCTGGGGAATTCCGTTATTTGATTTATAAAAGCTATAAAATTATTTATTTGCTCAACTATCAGAAAGACCGGATTGAAATACTGGATGTTTTTGATACCCGACAAAATCCACGAAAAATAAAAAGAACTGAATAGAGAAATTGTCTATTCCGGTGAAATTCTTTTTTCTCTCCTTATCTTTCTCTACTATAATTTTTTGTAGATAACCTTCCTCTCCTTAAAGAAGCTGGTTTTTTATTGTCTAAATTCAATTACAAGAATTTTTCCCCTTTTTAACAGCTTCCTTTATTCTTCTTATTCTAATTATTTCTAATTTTGGAAATATTCCAATTAATAGGAAATTATCCAATAATGGAGAAGAATAAAGCTATTTTACATCTCGACCTGGACACTTTTTTCGTGTCTGTAGAGCGCAGGTTGCATCCCGAGCTTAATAACCGTCCGGTGCTGGTGGGTGGTTTGGGAGATCGCGGGGTGGTGGCGGCATGTAGTTATGAAACGCGCCGCTATGGAGTACACTCGGGCATGGCGATGAAGGTGGCCCGGCAGCTGTGTCCCGCCGCCACTATTATCAAGGGAGAAACCACCACTTACAGTAAATATTCCAACGAGGTAACCGAGATCATACAAAATAAAGTACCCGCTTTTGAAAAAGCGAGTATCGACGAATTCTATGCCGACCTTACAGGTATGGACAAGTTCTTTGGCACCTACCAGTTTGCCACCGAGTTGCGAAAGGAGATCATCCGGGAAAGCGGCCTTCCTATTTCCTTTGGCCTCTCCCGCAATAAAGTGGTGTCAAAGATCGCCACGGGCGAGGCCAAGCCTAATAATCAAATCCTCATAGAAACCGGGGGCGAAAGGTCCTTTTTGGCACCGCTGTCTGTGCGTAAGATCCCTATGATAGGAGCTAAGACCTTTCAGACGTTGCTGGGGCTGGGCGTGCGGGAGATAAAGACCATACAGGAAATGCCGGTGGAGATGATGGAAAGTGTGCTGGGCAAGAACGGGCGCACCATTTGGAAACGAGCACATGGGATCGATGAGGTGCCTATCATTCCGTTTCACGAGCGCAAATCCATCTCGGCCGAACGTACTTTTCACCGGGACACCATTGATATGGTACAGTTAAATGCCACCCTCACTGCCATGACCGAGAGCCTGGCGTATCAGCTGCGGCGCGGGGATAAGCTTACGTCGAATATAAGTGTGAAGATTAGGTATTCAGATTTTAATACCTATACCAAACAGGCGACCATTCCCTACACCAGCGCCGATCATATTTTGATCCCAAAGATCGAGGCACTCTTTAGGCAGCTGTACAACCGGCGGTTGTTGATAAGACTCGTGGGAGTGAAGTTTGGCGGACTCGTAGGCGGGCATTACCAGATCAATCTTTTTGATGACAGCGAAGAGATGCTGGACCTGTACAACTCCATCGACCGCATTAGGAACAGGTTTGGGGAGAACAGCGTGATGCGGGCATCGACCATTGGCGGTACCAGCATAGGCGGAAGACAGAATTCCTTTGACGGCGCTCCACCTATGTTGTATGCGCACAGGCAAAATTAATCTTCGCCCTTTGGGCGGTTCAAGGTTTAAAGTTCAAGGTTGGTTCAATGATCAATAAACAATTAGCAATAAACTAATTTCTTTGCGGGCTTTGCGAAAGCTTGGCGGCTTTTGCGTGAAAAAGATTTGAGAATGTGATGATTTGAAAATTTGAAGATGAGATGTCTCCGTCAGTTCGAGTGAATTGGAGACTGCGAAAGCAGGATACAATTTATATCGAGAACAAGGGGCTGAGTACCCGGCCTTCTTCTCGATACAATTTTCCCTCGCTGCCGCTCAGAAAAATCACTCGAAGTGACGGCCATGGAAAAGTGGACAGTGTTCGGTGATCAGTGATCAGAAGTGCGCAGTTCGCAGTTCTTTTTCAACTCCCCGTCAGTTCGAGGGAATCTGGAACTGCGTGAGCAGGGACAGATTTGTATCGGGAACAAGGGAGTGACTGCCCGGCCTTCTTCTCGATACAATTTTCCCTCGCTCGCGCTCAGAAAAATCACTCGAAGTGACGGCCAGGAGAAAAAAGTGCTCAGTGTTCGGTAATCAGGGATCAGAAGTGCGCAGTAGGCAGTTCTTTTTCAGCTCCCTTTAGGGTTGGGGTAACTGAAAAAGAACACCCTAAAATTGGAATTTGGAATTTGACAAATTGGAATTTAAAACAGCATGTTTTTAAACAACCACACATACTACTCTCTCCGCTACGGGACTTTCCCGGAGAAGGAACTGTGTGAGCTGGCGGAAGAGAATGGAGCGACTGCGGTGGCGGTGACCGATATCAATAACACCTCGGCCTGCCTCAGCTTTTTGAAGACGGCTCAAAAATATGATTTTAAGACCCTCATTGGGATCGACTTCCGGAATGGGGTGCAGCAGCAATACGTGGGCCTGGCGCGGAACAATGAGGGGTTTAAAAATCTCAATGATCACCTTTCGGAACATTTGCATGTGGAAAAGGAATTCGCTGCTGAAGCTCCGCTGCTGGAGGATTGCTGGTTTATTTATCCGCTGGAGCAGGTGATGAGGTGTCAAAAACGGCATTTTAGAGATGATGAGTTTATAGGTGTTTCCGTGGAAAGTCTGCGCAAGCTGAAATTCTCCAAATATCTTGAACTTCGCGATAAACTGGTGCTGCTGCAAACGGTAAGCTTCCGGAATAAAAGAGATTACAATGCTCACCGCCTGCTGCGGGCCATTGATAAGAACATTTTGTTAAGTCAGCTGCCCGAAGTAGAACAGGGTTCTCCCACTCATAAAATGTTACCCGAAAATTCCCTTTTTGAAGCCTTTGCAGATTATCCTTTTATCCCAGAAAATACGCAGCGCCTTATCGATGGTTGCGAGGTCAACTTTGGTTTTGACAGCGCCCGCCAAAACCGAAACCTGCAGATCTTTGGCAACAGCAAAGAGGAAGATGCTGAAGTGCTAAGGGCACTTTGCTATAAAAAACTGCCGCGCCGTTATCCCAACGCTAATTCCGAAACTCTGGCGCGGGTAGAGAAGGAGCTGGACGCGATCATTAGCCTGGGTTTTGTGTCTTACTTTTTGATCAACCACGATATCGTGGAGTATGCCAAATCGAAGAATTACCCGTTCATTGGCCGGGGCAGCGGGGCGAATTCGGTGGTGGCTTACATCATTGGCATTACCAATGTAGATCCCATTGAACTCAATCTTTATTTTGAGCGCTTTATCAATGCGAGCCGTCACTCGCCGCCCGACTTTGATATCGACTTCTCCTGGAAAGACCGGCAGGATGTGACCAATTATATTTTCCGAAGATATAAGAATACTGCGTTGCTCGCTACTTATGTTACTTTTAAGCGGCGGGCTGTAATAAGGGAGCTGGGGAAAGTTTTCGGGTTACCCAAAGCAGAGATCGACAAGCTTTCTTCAGGCTATTTTGATCCTAAAGATATTGATGAGATGGAAAAGCTGGTGTTCCGCTACAGTGGATTGATCGCCGGATTTCCTAATTACCTGAGCGTTCATGCCGGCGGAATTGCCATTTTACAGGCTCCAATCCATCAATATGCCGCCACTTTTTTGCCGCCCAAGGGCTTTGCGACCATTCAGTTTGATATGAATATCGCCGAAGACGTGGGCATTTTTAAATTTGATATCCTCGCCCAGCGTGGCCTCTCCAAGATCACCGATGCCATTGAGATCATTAGGGAGAATCAGCCAGATGCTGTGGTCGAAGACATGGAGAATGTTTCAGCTTTCAAATATGATCCCAACATTAACAACCTGCTGCGCACGGGCGATTGCATGGGCGTATTTTACGTGGAATCCCCTGCCATGCGCGGATTATTTCAGAAGTTACAGACCGATGATTACCTGGGGCTGGTAGCGGCGAGTTCTATTATTCGGCCAGGAGTTTCCAACGGCGGGATGAAGGAGGAGTATATTAAACGCCACCGCGATCCCAACCGGCGCAAACAGGCGCATCCTGTTTTAGCTGAGATCCTTCATGAAACCTACGGCGTCATGGTCTACCAGGAAGATGTGCTCAAGATCGCCCACTATTTTGCCGGGCTCTCCCTCGAGGAAGCCGATATCCTGCGCCGCGGCATGAGCGGGAAAAAACGGAATGAGGTAGATTTTCGAAAGCTGGAGGATAAATTCCGCAACAACTGCAGGGAGAAGGGATATTCCGAAGAACTTATTGAAGAGGTGTGGACCCAGATCATGTCCTTTGCCGGCTACGCTTTTCCGAAGGGACATTCGGCCTCCTATGCCGTGGAGAGTTACCAGAGCCTTTACCTGAAATTTTACTTTCCGCTTGAGTTCATGGTGGCCTGCCTCAATAACGGCGGGGGCTTTTATGATGTGGAGACTTATATTCAGGAGATAAGGAAGTGCGGCGGCAAAGTGCATCCGCCATGTATTAACCAAAGCGATCACCACACGGTGATCTATGGAAAAGATATCTACCTGGGGCTGGGTTACATCAAGGAGCTGGAGATAAAGGTAGTGCAGCGTATTTTGGAGGATCGCAATTTCTTCGGAAGTTATAAGTCTTTTGATGATTTTATCGACCGGGTGCCTATTTCCATAGAGCAGCTGAGTATCCTGCTGAAGATCGATGCTTTCCGCTTTACCGGCGTAGATAAGCACCACCTGCTGTGGAAGGCTTATTTTAAGCTGAACCGTTCCCGCACCCGCAGCGGGCAAACCCTGTTGTTCCGTCCGCCGCACCGCGATTTCAACCTGCCGGAATTATCGCATTCCATGCTGATTGATGCCTATGACCAGATGGAGCTGCTGGGTTTTTCCCTGCACGACCACTTCAAACTCCTCAAACCCGAAAACTACCGCAACCTGCAGCGGCCCGGAGTGGTGATGGCCAAAAACCTGAAGCAGCATCTAGGTAAGACCATAGAGATCTACGGCCACCTTATTACCGCCAAACGCACGCCAACTGTCAACCGGCAGTATATGTGCTTTGGGACTTTCTACGACCGCGCGGGTGATATTTTCGACACGGTACAATTCCCCCGTGCGGCAGAGCGGTTTCCGCTGCACAGCAAGGGGATCTATCTATGTAAAGGAAAGGTAGTGGAGGAGCTGGATTATATATGCATCAACATAGAATGGCTTGAAAGACAGGAAACAGTAGGAGATCCAAGATATATAAGCAGCACCCGCATGAAGATCTCTTTTAGGGAAGATGGGAAGGGGATGATAATTAAGTGATCAGTGCTCAGTGATCAGTGGGCAGTAAAGTTAGATTTACGAAATAAGAAGTACGAGGTTCAGGACCCGTGATAAGGGCAGGGTTGTCATTTCGACAGAGCCTTTTCTTTTGAGAAAAAGAAGAGGCGACGAGAAATCTCATCTTGCTATGTACAAGTATTGAGACAAGAGACTAAGTGCCCAGCCTTCTTCTCGATACGATTTTCCCTCGCTCCCGCTCAAAAAAATCACTCGAAGTGACGGCCATGAAATTTGAGAATGTGATGATTTGAAAATGAGGTTAAAAAAAGGAATCAGTGTCGGTGATCAGTGGTCATTACCTCCCCCACTTTTGAGCGGGACTACCGTACATTATGATTTTTTTGAAGATTTATTTGGAGCAGCAAAAGAAAGCCCCAGAGGTGCGAAATATCTGTAGTCCGGGGTTTTAACCCCGGGTTTAGGTGGACCTCTATGACAAATGCCTAATTAAGAATGAAGCGTATCAGGGCAGTTTTAAGGAAAAGTAGTAAAATTATAAATTCATTATCTTTAATAAAAAGCTCAGAAATGGAAGCAACAGAATTAAAGCGGCGGTTGATTGATTACATAAATAATGCAGATGAGGAAGTGCTAAAGAATATCCAGGCCCTGGTGGAGAATCATGAAAAGGATCAGGTAGTTGCATATACTGTTGAGGGAAAACCTCTAAACAAACAGGAATTTCAAAAGGAAATTGCGGAAGCTGAAGCAGAATATGAAAAGGGAAACTTCAAAACCCATGAACAACTGAAAAAGGAAGTAAAAACTTGGAAAAAATAATTTGGACAGATAAAGCTAAAACTTCTCTGCACCATATCTGGAAATTTTATGCTGAAGTTAATCCGGAATTAGGTGATAAAATAGTTAATGAAATTCTTCAGGGTGTAGCAGGGATGATCTTTTTGGAACAGTATCAATTGGGGGAAGCGCTATCGCAGAATTATTGTGAGACACTTTAAAATTATTTATCGCCCTATCGAGAATGGTATACTGGTATTACAGGTTATTGATACCCGGCAAAATCCTGAAAAACTTAAAATAGAATAATTGTGTGTTTTGATCAAAAGTGTGCAGTAGTTAATTTTCTCTGCACTCCTTTGCGTTTGATCTTTGCGGTCTCTGGGAGAAATGATTTGAAGATGAGGTGAAAAAAATGATCAGTTTTCGGTGATCAGGGAAGTTCAGCAGGTTGTCATTTCGACAGAGCCTCTTCTTTTGAGAAAAAGAAGAGGCGACGAGAAATCTATGGCCACCTTATCATCACCAAACGCACCTCAACTGTCAACCGGCAGTCATATTTCATCAGTAATATATTCGGTTTATTGAAAAATAACTGCGCACTAAAGCACTGCTAATTGCCTACTAAATTTCCTCTTTCCCAATGGGGTGATCTTCGTACCAGTCGTCGAAGGTTTTATCTGTAGAATAATTGTCGGTGATGACTTTATAAACGGTAAGAAGCCACCAGGCCTGTCCGGCGATTACGGTATAGAACACTATATCATAAGAAACATTATAGAATACCATTACCGCTACCGATACCAGTAGCAGAGTCGCAACAATAACATAAAAGTGGGCCGAAATTCTCATATCCTTAAGATAGCAAAGAACAGCGCCACAATGAGTTAACGGACTAATAAATCAATCCATTTTAGCAGAAGTTTGACTTTTTGTTAAGATATTCCTTAAGAGCAGTAAACCGGCAGTTAGTGGCAGGAAAATGCTGCTGTAAGCGAGCAGGCGAAAGTAATCTTCAAAAAGCGGAAGTTCCAGCCAGGTCACCGTTCCTTTGTAGAAAATAAGGGCTTCGGTCATAAGAAAGGCTGCAAAATAGAGCCAGAAAATCCATTTTGGAAGTTGCAGGAGCCTGGTGTGAGAGAGAAAAGCAAGTAGAGTAATGGTCACCACACCAAGAAAAACCCAGTGCAGGTATCCTATTACAAAATCGGGAAAGCTAAAAGCGAGATTCGCGAACCATGGAATAGCCGATAGTAGTTGTAACAGGAGCTTAAAGATGAGCACAATCCCTGCTATGCTTAGCAGGAGTTTTAAAAATGAGGAAAAACGAAGTTGTTTCCAAAAAGGGGAAACGATCTTCAAAAACTTCACAAATGCAGTGATTTGCAGGATTGCTCCCAAACCACCTAATATGTAGTAGATCCAGTGCGGCTCTGTCCAGAGAACAGATAGGAAAAATCCAAGAACCACTGCGGCATTGAGTTGCCAGAAGAAGCTTTTAAAATCCTCTTTTTGAGGCTTCAGGTTTTGCTGTTCCATGAAGTAAAAAAAGATCCCGAGGAGCGCAAGGATAAACCATGCGTTGTATTGAAAATGCAGGTAGAAATATATCGACAAATTGTACCAGATGCTGGTATTACCCAAAGTGGCCATAACGCCACCTATGGCCCAGGGACCAATACTGGAGACCACCATATACCACAGGGATGCTTTAATGAGTTTAAAGGAATAGGTGTTCTTGTAGGGTGGCGGAGTCTTCTTCAGGATAAACCAGGCCATAAAATAGGAGGCAATGAGAAAGAGCGTGGAAAATATGATCGAAAAAAGAGCATATCCTGTGAAGGGAAATGTGACCAGCATTCCTATTAAGGTGATCTGTGTAAACCAGAAAATACGTTTGTAGATCCTTCCGAAGCCGGCTTCAGAAAAATACATTTTATAGATAAGCGTGGTAAGAGCAATGTAAACCCAGCCCAGCAATGCGATATGTGAATGGGAATGCACTACATACCGAAAATTAGCAGGAATGGGAATAACAAAAAAGAACCGGAGGAACACTCCCAGCAGCCCTACAAGGAAGAAATATCCAAGAGCAATGTTAGCGTGCTTTTTAAGATCGATCATGTTTTAAAAGTAGGAAAAAGAGAGGAGGCAAAAAACCGCATTTTTGACACCCCAAAAAATGGGATAGAAAAACAGCTTTTTGCCTCCTCAGTAAATTTGAGTTTATACTTCTACGGGTTCTTCTTTCCGTAATTTTTCTTTTTTAGATGCCGGCAACTTCTTGCGGCTGTCAAGAGTAAATACAAACCATACAAAGGCAAACAGGCCTACTGCAAAAATTGTATCTCCAATTGCCCTCATCCAGCGCAGCGTATCCATTCCCGGTTGCTGCATAAATTCGGCAGAACGGGCATACCACATTCCTTCATTTACACTGGCTACTGTTTGTAGCAGGCCTATTGGAAGGACACTGAGCAGTACCATAAGAATAAGACCTATATTAATAGACCAGAAGGAGAAACTCAGCAGTTTATCATTCCATACCTGTACTCTGTACAAACTTCTAAGTACAAACAGCATGAGGCCGATTCCAAGGAAACCATATACTCCAAAGAGAGCGGTGTGTGCATGAACTGCAGTGGTGTTTAGTCCCTGCATGTAGTAAAGGGCGATTGGAGGATTGATAATAAATCCAAAGATCCCTGCTCCCAAGAAGTTCCAGAAGGCTACGGCTATAAGGCAGTAAATAGGCCATTTGTAATCCTTAAGCCATTCTGTAGCTTTAGACAGTTTGTAGTTTTCATAAACTTCATAACCTATCAATACCAGCGGTACTACTTCCAGGGCGCTAAAGGTCGCTCCTAAAGCCATTACGGCTGTTGGGGTACCACTAAAATAGAGGTGGTGAAATGTTCCCAGAATACCTCCCGAGAGGAAGATCACGGTAGCCAACAGCACACTTAAAGTTGCTGTTTTGGTACGTAGCAAGCCAAGTCTTACGAAAAGGAAGGCAGAAACTACTGTGGCAAATACTTCAAAGAAGCCTTCTACCCACAGGTGCACTACCCACCAGCGCCAGTATTCGGCAATCGCGAGATTTGTTTGTCTTCCCCACATAAGTCCTGCTCCATAGAACAAAGCAATGGCTGCGGAAGAAACAAGGAACATGATAAGCAGGTTTCTTTCTGAAGTTCTTTGACGTATTACCGGTATAAGTGGTCTCACCATAAGCGCGAGCCATACAAAGAGCCCTACAAACAGGAATATTTGCCAGAATCTTCCCAGGTCCACGTATTCATAACCCTGGTGTCCAAACCAGAAGTTCTCTGCCAGTCCCAGTTTTTGCATGATTCCCATCCATTGTCCGGCCATAGAACCAAACACAATTATCAAAAGGCACACAAATAAGAAGTTAACTCCAAATTTCTGAAACTTAGGATCTTTTCCTGAAACTGCAGGCGCGATATAAAGTCCTGTGCCCAGCCAGGCAGTAGCGATCCAGAGGATTCCAAGTTGTACGTGCCAGGTACGGGATATTGAATAGGGGAGAATTTCGGCGAGGTCAAGACCATAGAAACCGTCTCCTTCAACTCCGTAATGTGCAGTTACTACTCCAAAGGTTACCTGGATAAGAATGAGAACACATACTATCCAAATGTACTTTTTCACCGCCAGCATAGAAGGCGTAATGGTTTGGTCCATTAATGGATCTTTCACCGGTCTTTCCAGCTCTTCCTCTTCTTTCATTCGGGCGTGGTAAAATACCATTAGACCAATTCCAACCAGAAGAAGAATAATACTAAATCCAGTCCAGATTAAAAGATCTCCGGTTGCCTTGTTGCCTACCAAATCATCTGGGGGCCAGTTATGGGTGTAGGAGACATCACTGCCGGGACGTTCTGTAACAGTTGCCCAGGTGGCCCAGAAAAAGAAGCCGGCCATTTGGTGCATCCTTCCCTCGTCCTTTATGGAATTGGGAGGAATGGCGTAGTAATCCCTCAATTCATCCAGTTCGGGGTTCTCCATGAAGAGTCCGCGGTAATAGTCACTAAGATATACTACGGCTTTTGCTCTCATAGGAGAGATGGTTATGGTGTTATCGGTTTCATTATAGGTGTTCTTTCTCAACTCCAGTTGTAACCTTCTTTCAAGGAGCGCCTGTTTTTCACTTTCCAGTTCCTCGTAAGTTTGACCATAATCTTCCTGTGACCATTCACCCAGTATAAACAATGCCTCCCGGTGGAGCCAGTCTGCGGTCCAGTCGGGGGCCTGGTATGCGCCGTGGCCCCATATGGAGCCAACTTCCTGCCCCCCCATACTTTGCCAAACGTTCTGCCCGTCTTTAATATCCTGACCTTCGAAGACGATCTCTCCTTCGGTAGTGACTACTTTATCGGGCATTGGAGGCGCTTTTTGATAGATCTCAAAGCCATAGTAACCAAGGATGGCAAAGGATGCGGTCACTACCAAAAGGAAAACGATCCATAATTTTCTTTCTTTACTCATTCGTACTTAATTAAAAGCCGAAAAAGAATTTGAAACCTGTGACTTACAGACTTTGTCTTTTTCGGCGGGTTGGGGATTTAATTCAATGATCTGCCGGTATTATGAACGGAGTTCTTTTTCAAGGTTAAGAGCCTTTGGGAAAAGAATATTGTTCTCAAGATGCACATGTTGGTGTAGGTCCTGCTCAAATTCTTCCAGTTTGGCGTAGAATGCTCTGTAGGTGTTACAGGCGCCTTGAGGCGGAGTATAATTGCTGCTTAATTCGGAAATTCTTCTAAGTAGTTCCCCGGCATCTTCGTGCTCGATCTCCATCATCTTAATGGGATTGTCCACGGTGCCAAAATTTGCTGCAGGCAATTCCATATTCTCTTTTTTTGCCTGGACCATCTTTTTAATGAACGGGAACAGGATTAACTCTTCTTTTTTAAGGTGAGCGCTTAATTCCCCGGCTACCTGCTTTACAAGATCTTTTATCTCCAGCAGTTCGTGGTAATGTCCTCCATGAACCTGTGCAACTCTCTCGGAATACTGGAGTAGGAGTGGGATATTTTCTTCAACATAGCTGTGATGAACATTGATGATGTGATCTGTAAGGAAATCAAGCTCCCATCTATTGTAATTGGTTGCTTTTGATGTGTCCTGGTCTACATTGAGAAGGTCCCGGCTCAACAGGTTATAGTCTACTTTGTATTTTTCACATGCCTTTTCAAGGCTAATGCCGCCGCCGCAACAAAAATCGATGCCGTATCTTTTAAAGATGTGTGCAGTTTTGATGTTCTCTGTCACCATTTCTGCGACTGTTTTTGTTTGTAAGTTTTCCATGATCATATGTTTTAGATTAACAGAAGTTTAATTTTCGGGTACAAAGATCAAAGATTGGCAGGGGCTGGTTTATGAGTCGGGTCATAAAAGACAAATTTGTCCGAGTTATTTTAAGGGAATAAAAAAACGCCCCCGGGATTGGAGGCGTCAACTTTAAAAAACAATCTAATAACACTAAACTAAAACAACCTATTAACCATGTAAAACCAGTAATGGCAGCTGATTTATAAACGGAATATTTTCATTCTCTTCGTTACGCAGAAATTTTTGGCACAAGTTGAGGTTCTTTGCAGCCAATACGATCATGTCTACATCGCGGTTGGCAATAAGTATTTTCTTGGGACTTTGATCCTTGTAGGTGTAGTAGGTTTGTAGAACTGGAATTCTAGGGGAAAAAGAATCCTGCAGGAAATCACGGTTCTTAATTTGTTCGGTCGAGGGTTCCTTATCATTGTTGAAAATCTCCAGGATCTTGACATTGGCCTTTGAAAGGGAAGCGAGATTGAGGAGAGTACGCAAAACCTTACTCCCGTAATGGATCTTATAATCTGTAGGGAAAAGGATCTTTTTGTGTTCTTTAAAAGAAGCGTGTTCCGAAATGGCAAGCACGGGACATTTGACTTTCATCATAACGTCTGAAGTGTTTTTGCCTATAACGACACCTTCATTATTGGTTTTTCCTTTGGTGCCCATAAGGATTAGATCTATCTGTTTTTCCTGTACCTTGGCTCTTACGGCATTGATTAGGTAATCTGCCTTAAAACAAATATTGAAAGTATGCTCTGGATTAGTACGTATACTTTTAAGCCAGTCAAGCAACCTGTCGAAATTTGACTGTACTTCCTGGGACATTGACATATATCCAGTCGCCATTTTATTTACCGGAACCGGGAAAACATGTAGCAAATGAAAATTGCAGGGAGTGTCCTTAAAGAACTGCAGCGCGTATGCTGCGGCATTCCTGCTATTTTCAGAAAAATCTGTGGGCAATAAGATATTCATCATCTGTCACATCTATTTACCCCGCAAAAATATGCAGGATGCATAGTGGAAAAAATGATGAACATCAGTTATTGAACTATTCTAAATAATAAGGAGGATCAACTAATTTTTTTAAGTGCTTCCACATTGAGAAGCTTGATATTGCGGCCTTCTATTTCCAGCAGACCTTCTTTCTTAAAATCTGATAAAGTACGAATAAGGGTTTCTGAAGCCATTCCTGCCACACTGGCAAGGTCGCTCCTCGAGATCCTGATGCTCTGGGTTGGATGCCTTCTTATTTTTTGAGAGAATAACAAAATGGTACGTGCTGCCTTTTTTCGAACCGACCCATAGGCCATTTCCAGGAGTTGCCCTTTAATACCTGCAAGGTTATCACCCAGTACATCTATTAACTCAAGGGTGATGTTGCTGTTATTCATGAGGATGTGCTTCAGCTCCTCTTTGGAAACAGCATATACCCTTGTTTCCTCCATAGCGGTAGCATATTCGGTATAGGTGTCACTCTTTTTAAAAGAAGTATTTCCGAAGAAATCTCCTTCCTTATATAGGGAGGTAATAAGTTCTTTTCCATATTCATCCATACGGTGACTCTTGACCACTCCTTTATCAATGAAGAAAAAATGGTTTCCCAGCTTCCCTTCCTCGTAGATGGTTTCACCTGCCTTAAAAGTTTGCTGTTCGTATTTCTTAACTTCCTCCCTTAGTTCCTGCAGGGAATTGATCTTTTGCTGGGCATCTTCCTGTGCAGGAGGATTGTTGGTTTCCTGAATTTTACTAAGGATCGCAACTTTTGCCAGGCGGCTTTCTATGGCGCTTATTAGTTCTTCTTCTTCGAAAGGTTTGGTGAGGTAATCATCTGCCCCCAGATCCATTCCGCGACGAATATCTTTATGTTCTGTTTTTGCTGAAAGAAAGATAAATGGGATGTGGCGTGTTTGAGGGTCTTCAGAAAGAGCCTGAAGTACCCCATAGCCGTCCATCTCGGGCATCATAATATCACAGATTATAATGTTTGGCAATTCCTGTCGTGCCACCTCCAGGCCGGAGCGGCCATTGGCTGCCGTGATAACGTTATATTCTGCAAGCTCAAGTAGTTCGGCTGTGTTTTCCCGTACTACGGTATCATCTTCTATAAAAAGTACTTTTTTCATTCTTTA
This sequence comes from Salinimicrobium sediminilitoris, assembly GCF_020866905.1. Lineage (GTDB taxonomy): Bacteria > Bacteroidota > Bacteroidia > Flavobacteriales > Flavobacteriaceae > Salinimicrobium > Salinimicrobium sediminilitoris. The sequence continues at coordinate 690,721 of NZ_JAIVCC010000005.1, forward strand.
ACTATAGGTAGTTCTACAATAAACTGGGTTCCCGCATTTTCTTTACTGCTAAAGCTTATGGTTCCTCCCAGGTTCTCCAAATGCACTTTGGCTATGTTAAGACCTATTCCTGTGCCCTGGTTTAAAAGAGCATTTTCGGCCCTGAAATATCTTTCAAAGATATGTTTTTGATCTTTCTCGGGGATTCCCATTCCCTCATCTGTTACCTTAAACCGGATTATTTTTCCCTCCACCTCAATTTCAAATCTAATTAAAGTGTCTTCCGGGGAATATTTTATTGCGTTGTTCAATAGATTGGACAGGACCAGTTCAAGAATCTTTTCATCCTGCTGAAGTACGATATTTTCAATGTCACGGGTATATTTGATGTTTTGCCCGCTCTTAAGAGTGACATTGGCGTTATATACTACTTCATTGATCAGTTTACTAAGGTTGAAACTGGTGAATTTATAAGTAACCCTACCGCTTTCAAGCCTTTCAATAGATAAAAAGTCATTAAGGATGTTGTCCAGATAATGAACCTTGCTCTTGATTGTATTAAGGTGTTTTTCCCTTTTTTCCTGGTGCTCTTCAAGTTTGTACTTTCCGGCAAGAACCACCGAGGTCAGTATTCCGCTTAGAGGAGTTTTAAATTCATGCGATACAAGGGAAAGAAATTTGGTTTTTAATTCATTGAGTTCTTTCTCTTTTTGAAGGGCAGTTTTGATCCGGTTCTCGGCCTCTTTACGGCGTTTTACCTCCAGCTCCAGATTTTTGTTAGCTTTCTGAAGCTTTTCAATGCTTTCCTCCAGCTCTTTTGTCCTTACCTTGATCTTATCTTCAAGTTCATTATTTAAATCAGTGATTTGACGTTGCGCCTCCTTCCTGACCGAGATGTCAATTATGAGAGACATTACAAACTGCTCTTCCCCAATTTTGAAAGGGTTCAAACCGGCTTCTACAGGAAACTCATCGCCATTCTTTTTCACTCCATACAGGTCACGCCCATGGCCCATTTGCCTTTTTTCACTGTCTTTCAAAAACCCCTTAAAATGAGCAGGATGTGCAGAACGGTATTTTGGAGGTATCAGGAGATTAAGAGGCTTGTTTTTAAGTTCACCTTTTTCGTACCCAAACATTCTATCTGCGGCGAGGTTACTGCTTATAATGTTCTGATTTTTATCAACTACAATAATACCTTCTGAAGCTGCTTCAAAAAGTACATTGAAAACATTCTGGTCTTTTTCAAATATTTCCAGGTGCTTATCTGCGGCGGTACTCAATACTGAATTTTTTGGAGTGAAGGTCAAATTTAAACAATTTAGAATAACTGAGGTTTAAATGAGAATGTTGTACGGAAAAAGAAATTCCGCTATAAATTCAGAGTTGTTTGTTCCCCGGCGCTCACAGGACTTCAGCGTAACTTATATGAGAATGAAATTTTTTATTTTTTGGAGACGATGAGCCCTTGGATTTTCTTCTTATACCTGATGAAGAAACTATATTGATTTTCCCAGAGGGCTATGGTCATTTAAAGGTTAGTCGAAAATGCCTTTTTTTGAAGGGGGAGTAAATATAAAAGATCCGGAGAGAAAGAATTTTTCTATCCGGATCCTTTTGTTGTAGCTCTACAGTATTCAAACTTTCACGTTCTCTCCAGCACCTGTAAAAACTACAACTATGACGCCTGCTCGTCTTCGGGCGAGACATAATCTTTATCTGCCGGTAAAAGTCGGCTTGCAAGTTTTGTCACTCCCATTGCTATAAGCACAGCAGTGATAACAAAAAGCAAAAATTTTACCATAAGATTATCCTCCAGCACATTGCTGTAAAAAGTGAGAATGATCTCTATAGCCAAAAATGCTAATTGAAAACTTGCTTTTAATACCATATAAGTAAAATATGGGATAAAGATACGTCTGTGGTAAATTTAATTGACGTGTTTTTTCAGCTTTGACTCAAATTTAACTTATGACTTTCAATTGCTTAACTTAACCGGTACAACCTTCAAAAGGTTTTCAAAATGCCATTATTCGGGAGGAATAAGGAGTAGCTGGGAGTTGCAACAGGAGCCTGTTACTTCGTATCCCGATGTTTAGTTTCCTTAAATTATCCTAAAGAATCTTCAGAAGAAAAATTCGAGGATCCTCTTCTGTTTTTCCAATGAAATCTAACATTGTTTCCACTTCTTTGGAAATTCTTTTTTTTGGAAAACAATGGTTTAAAAAGCTATTTTTCGAGTTTAAAAGTAATGACCGGACTATTTGCGTGATTCACCAGGTCTTCGCTTATGCTGCCATTAAAAAAATGTGATAATCCTTTGCGTCCATGGGTGGCGATGCCCATTACATCTGCATTGACCTTCTTAGAGAAATTTAATATTCCCTCTTCTACGGTATCATCGTTAAAGACGTGGAACTCATAATTGTTGAAATCTGATCCCTCCATGTACTTTTTCAGCTTTTTATCGCAGTCAATCGTGGTCAAAAATTCATTGGCGGTATTTATATAGACCAAATGTAGTTTTGCCTCAAAGGTTTCGGCCAGGGCCACCACCTTTGCCAGGGTCTTTCTCCCGGTGGTTTCCAGGTTGGTAGCAAAAATGAAATTTTTGATATCAAAGGCGGGATGGTCATTTTTAACGACAAGCACCGGCACTTCTGATGTTCTCACAACCTTTTCGGTATTTGAACCTATGAACATTTCTTTTAAGCCGGAAGCTCCCTGGGAACCCATAACAATAAAGTCGCAGTCGTGTTTTTCGCTGGCTTCCAGGATGCCGTCGAATGCCTTATTGATCTCCACAATATCATGCACCGCAAGACCTTTTAGGTAAGGGCGTGAAAGCAGGTCGTCGAACCTCTTTTTTGCCAGCTTCATAAAGAAAATAGCCTCGGGTAAATCGTTGGTACGTGTTTCTCCCACAGGGTTCACCATATCTGCAGGTAATTCTATCAAATGCAAAAGATAAATTTCTGCATTAAATTTTTTCGCGAGTTGAGCGGCTACTTTGAGGGCGTTTTCTGCCTTCTCCGAAAAGTCGGTCGGCACAAGGATTTTTTTCATAGGTAATTGTAAATAGGTAAGGTTGATTTAGTTATAAAACTACAAATATTTTTTCATTCAAAATCTTGTTTTCGTTCTACAAAAATATTACTATATTTGCACCGTTGAAGCGAAAAAAGAACAACGAGGGGACAGAAAGTCCCCTCTTTTTATAGCCAGACCCGGGAATGTTACAGGAGAAAGTAGAAAAATTACTGCAGGAAGCTTTCGAAGAAAATAATTCATTATTTTTAATTGAGCTCAACGTCAACGAGGCGAACCATATTGCTGTCATTATTGACGGTGATGAAGGGGTGTCTGTAAATGACTGTATTGCGGTAAGCCGCAAAATAGAACATAATCTTGATCGCGAAGAGGAAGATTTTTCGCTTGATGTATCCTCGGTAGGTGTTTCAAGTCCCCTGGAAATGCCGCGGCAGTACAAAAAAAATATTGGTAGAACTCTTGCAGTTACCACTGTTGATGGAGAGAAGGTCGAAGGGAAACTCACTTCTTTTGAGGATGAAAAGATTACTCTTAAGTGGAAGGCCCGGGAGCCTAAGCCTGTAGGTAAAGGAAAGGTGACTGTAAATAAAGAAGCTGTCTTGCCTTTAGAGGATGTGAAAGAGGCAAAGGTGATAATAACATTTTAATAGAATAAGATATGGAAAATATCGCGTTGATAGATTCGTTTTCAGAATTTAAGGATGATAAGTCTATAGACAAGCCAACTTTAATGGCGATCCTTGAAGAGGTGCTGCGAAGCGCGCTTAAAAAGAAGTACGGAGAAGACGACAACTTTGACATCATTGTAAACCCCGATAAAGGGGATCTTGAGATTTGGAGAAACAGGGTGGTGGTAGCCGATGGAGAAGTGGAAGATCCTAACCAGGAGATTTCCCTTACCGAAGCCCGTAAGATCGAGCCTGATTTCGAGGTTGGTGAAGATGTTTCTGAAGAAGTTAAATTGATCGACCTTGGACGTCGCTCAATTCTTTCTTTACGTCAAAATCTTATTTCAAAGGTACACGAACACGATAATACAAATATCTACAAGCACTTTAAGGAGCTTGAAGGAGAAATATATACTGCCGAAGTTCACCACATTCGCCACCGTGCGATTATCTTACTGGATGATGATGGTAACGAGATCATCCTTCCAAAGGACAGGCAGATACCGTCAGATTTCTTCCGTAAAGGAGAGAATGTAAGGGGAATCATTGAAAGTGTTGAATTAAAAGGAAATAAGCCTGTCATTATTCTGTCAAGAACTTCTCCCTTATTTTTGGAGAAACTTTTTGAGCAGGAAATTCCTGAAGTTTTCGATGGTTTGATCAATGTGAAGAAAGTAGTGAGAATACCTGGTGAAAAAGCGAAAGTAGCCGTAGATTCTTATGACGATCGTATAGATCCTGTTGGTGCCTGTGTGGGTATGAAAGGATCAAGGATTCACAGTATCGTTCGCGAACTGGGGAATGAGAATATTGATGTGATTAATTTCACCACCAATAACCAGTTGTTGATCACAAGGGCCCTTAGTCCTGCAAAGATCACCTCTCTTAAAATAGATGAGGAGAATAAGCGGGCAGAAGTGATGTTAAAGCCCGAAGAAGTGTCGAAAGCCATTGGTCGTGGAGGTCATAATATAAGATTGGCAGGACAATTGACGGGTTATGAAATAGATGTCTTTAGAGAAGGCGTTGAGGAAGATGTTGAATTGAGAGAATTTGCAGATGAGATCGATGACTGGGTTATCGCAGAATTTGCCAAAATTGGTCTTGATACAGCAAAAAGTATATTAGAGCAGGACGTAGAGGATCTTGTCAAGAGAACAGATCTTGAGGAAGAGACCGTACGCGATGTTATGAGAGTTCTTAGAGAAGAATTTGAAGAAGAGAACAACAGTTAAGAATAAAAGAGGTTAATTTAGAGGGCAATTTATGGCTGAAGCGAAGACAATGCGATTAAATAAGGTGTTACGCGAATTCAACATTTCGTTGGATCGTGCCGTGGAATTTCTCAATTCCAAGGGCCACGAAATAGAGGCGCGTCCCACCACAAAAATTTCGGGGGAAATTTATCAGGTGCTTTCTGATGAATTCCAGACCGATAAGAGTAAGAAGGTAGAGGCGAAGGAAGTTGGAGAAGAAAAGCGCAAGGAGAAAGAAAGCCTACGACTTGAAAGAGAGAAGGAGCAGGAAGAAAAGCGCAAACATGAGGAGAAGCAGGAGGTCATTAGAGCTAAGTCTAACCTGGAAGGCCCAAAACAGGTAGGCAAGATCGATCTGGACAAGCCAAAAACAGCTTCACCGGAAAAACCTAAAGCTCCGGCAGAAGAAACTAAAGCGCCTGAACAGCCACAGGCCAAAGCTCCTGAAGCCGCAGAACAGGAAACGCCTAAAGCTGATGCTCCAAAAGCAGAAGCCCCAAAAGCAGAAGCTTCCAAAACTGAAACTCCAAAAGCCGAAACTCCAAAAGCCGAAACGCCAAAAGCGGAGGCTCCAAAAGAAGAAGCTTCAAAAGCTGAAACTTCAAAACCTGAAGTGAAAGCACCGGAGACTCCCAAGCCTAAGGCCGAAGAGTCTAAAGAGGAAAAACCTAAAGAGGGAAAAGCAGCCGAAGGTTCTGAGAATAAAGAAGAATCCTCTACTGTTGCTACAAAATATCAAAAGCTTAGCGGCCCTAATTTTACCGGAGAGAAAATTGATCTTTCCCAGTTTAAAAAGCCTGTTAAGAAGAAGGACGAAAAAGACAAAAAAGCTGAAGAAGAGAAGGAGAAGCGTAAAAAACGTCGTCGTCGTATAAGTAAAGATGTTAAAGGTGCACCGGGACAAGGTGGTGGTGGTTCAAGATCTAACAAACCAGCCGGGAAACGTACTCGTCCTGTAACAAAAGAAGAGCCTAGCGAAGAAGAAGTTCAAAAGCAGGTGCGTGAGACCCTTGAGAAATTACAGGGTAAATCCAGCAAAGGTCGTGGTGCCAAATACCGTAAGACCAAGCGTGATACTCACCGTCAAAGAACCGAAGATGCACAGCTTGAAGAAGAAAACAAGATCTTAAAGGTTACCGAATTTGTTACCGTGAGCGAAGTTGCCACGATGATGGATGTGCCGGTAACTCAAATCATCTCTGCATGTATGTCTCTTGGAATGATGGTAACGATGAATCAGCGTCTTGATGCTGAAACACTTTCTATCGTTGCCGAAGAGTTTGACTATGAAGTTGAATTTGTTACTGCAGATATTGATGAACCAAAAGAAGTAGTTCCCGAAAATCCTGAAGATCTAAGCCCACGTGCTCCAATCGTTACAGTAATGGGACACGTAGATCATGGTAAAACATCTTTACTGGATTATATTCGGAAAGAAAATGTAATTGCCGGGGAGAGCGGTGGAATCACGCAGCACATTGGTGCCTACGGAGTAAAACTGGAAAACGGTCAGAAAATAACATTTTTGGATACTCCGGGTCACGAGGCCTTTACGGCCATGCGTGCAAGGGGTGCCCAGGTAACCGACCTTGCTATTATTGTTGTAGCGGCCGATGATGATGTGATGCCTCAAACAAAAGAGGCTATCTCCCACGCACAGGCTGCAGGAGTTCCTATTGTATTTGCAATTAATAAGGTGGACTTGCCGGCGGCAAATCCCGAAAAGATAAAAGAGAAACTTGCCTCTATGAACCTTCTTGTAGAAGATTGGGGAGGTAAAGTTCAATCTCATGATATTTCTGCCAAAACAGGAGTAGGGGTTAAGGAATTACTTGAAAAAGTGCTTCTTGAAGCCGAGATCCTGGAGTTACAGGCTAACCCGGATAAACTTGCTACAGGTACTGTGGTGGAAGCTTACCTGGATAAAGGAAGAGGATATGTTTCTACGATTCTTGTACAAACAGGTACACTTAAGATAGGAGATTTTGTTCTTGCAGGTAGACACAGTGGTAAGGTGAAGGCAATGCAGGATGAGCGTGGAAAAGACGTGAAAGAAGCAGGTCCTTCAACACCGGTATCTATTCTTGGTCTTGATGGTGCCCCACAGGCGGGTGATAAGTTCAAGGTCATGACAGATGAGCGTGAAGCTAAAGATATCGCTGCCAAACGTACACAGTTGCAGCGCGAGCAATCGGTAAGAACTCAGCGTCATATTACGCTTGATGAGATTGGACGTCGTATTGCACTGGGTGACTTTAAAGAACTTAACATTATTCTTAAAGGTGACGTGGATGGTTCTGTGGAAGCGCTTACAGATTCATTCCAGAAGTTGTCTACTGAAGAAATTCAGGTGAACATTATCCATAAAGGAGTAGGTGCGATCACTGAGAGTGATGTGTTGCTGGCTTCAGCATCAGATGCGATTATCATCGGATTTAACGTAAGACCTGCAGGAAATGCCCGAATGGTTGCCGAGAAAGAAGAAATCGACATTAGAACTTATTCCATCATTTATGATGCAATAAACGATCTAAAAGATGCGATGGAAGGAATGCTTTCTCCTGTAATGAAGGAGGAGATCACCGGTAACGCAGAGATCAGAGAGATCTTTAAAGTGTCTAAAATTGGATCTATTGCCGGTTGTATGGTTACAGATGGTAAGATCTACAGAAATTCACGTATAAGATTGATTCGCGACGGAGTTGTGGTTTACACAGGTGAACTTTCCTCTCTAAAACGATTCAAGGATGACGTGAAGGAAGTTTCTAAAGGTTATGACTGTGGATTGCAAATCAAGAACTACAATGACATCCAGGAGGGTGATGTAGTTGAAGCATTCCAGGAAGTTGCCGTGAAGAAAAAGTTGAAATAGTACCTAATAGTATAAATAGAAAAAGGGACGCAAATTGCGTCCCTTTTTTATTGGGATTTTACGAAATAGATCTTACCTGTTCTGTATTATATAATTGGGAATTTTGTGAAACAAACCTGTCCTAATGTGATTAAAGAAATTTAATCTGAACAAATACCTGCCAAAAAGGGCATTTTCAGCTCTTCATTTTCCGAAGTGAACTTTTGAGAGTTGAATAAATGAAAGACCAACAAAAAAATATCTCCGGAATTTATTTCAGATTAATTATATTACTGCTGGTCCAACAGGTTACAATATTCAGGATTGTTTTGATGCGCTCTTCAGCTTAAATATCAAAATCACCTGTTGCTTTTTTATTATCTCTTCTCCGGTTTGAATCTAAAAGCTGCCGGGAAGGATTTCTTGATCTCCAGCAGAGCTCTGTCGGCCTCAAGGCTGTTCCTGAAGTTCCCAACCCACACCTTGTAATTTGGAGTTTCAAAAACTATTGTAGATGACCATTCTGGGAAGAGGGATCTATATTCTTTAATGACTTTACTGGCTTGGTTGTTATCTCCCGAGAATAATTGTACCCTATAACGCTCGCCAATAACCCCATCTTTTACCATTTCCGATTTTTGTTCCAGGAGTTCTGGTATTATTTCATCCTGATGGATAGTTACCTGTCCTTCCTGCGCTTTAGACACTGTAATGGTTCCAATTACAATAAAAGTAGCCAGGGTTAATTTGCTTTTTCTCAACATTTCTTCTTAATTTTCTGAAATACAAAAGTATAACTTTACCGATAATTTCTGTCGTTAACAGTTATTTAGAACTGTTATAAATTAATTGGCTATCCTCTTAAATCGAACTTAAGTATTACTTTTGTCGGTAAATTTTTAGGTGCTAAAACATGATTTTTGTCACGTTTTAATTCTACTAAAAATCGTACCAAATAAGACGTTAATTCAACTTATAATATGAAAAAGGTGAAATACCGCCATTCAGCAGCTCGAATAGTATTTTTCAGTGTATCCCTGTTTTTCTCTTTTAATGCCCTTCTTTTAGCGCAGGAGCCCGATGATTCTCCGCTTTCTGAAGACGAAGCAGACAGGCAGGAAACTGTTCAGGGGCCTCAGGAATCGAATGTAGAGGCAGAAACCTCCGGTGGGGATGAAGCCGCCGGGAAAGAACTTTTCAACACCCTGTGTGCTGCCTGTCATAAATTAGATGGGAATTCTATTGGGCCGCCATTGAGAGGTGTGGGTGATAGGAGAGAGGTCGAATGGCTGCACAGCTGGATTAGAAATTCCCAGGCGATGATCGCCGCGGGAGATGAGCAGGCGGTTGAGATCTACAATGAATACAATCAGGTGGCAATGCCTCCTTTTCCACAGTTGAGCGATAGCGATATCGATAACATTCTTGCTTATGTAAATGCGCCTAAGGCTGTGCCTCAGGAAAAGCAGCCGGGAGCAGAAGCTGCCGGGGCCGGTGCGCAGGGTGGCGGCGGAATCTCTACAGATATTTTGCTTGGGATACTTGCCTTTGTGCTTTTAATGCTGCTTGTGATCCTCTACCTGGTAAATAAAACTCTTAGAAGATTTGCGGCTGCCAGCGGTGTGGAACTACCGGTAAAAGAAAAGAGAGGGAAGCCTATATGGAAATCCTTTGTTGAAAATCAATTCCTGGTAATAGTTACTTCAGTTGTGCTTGTACTTGTTGGATCTTACTTTGCTTATGGATGGATGATGCAGGTAGGAGTTGATCAGGGCTACCAGCCAATTCAGCCAATTCACTTCTCACACAGAATTCACGCAGGAGATAACCAGATCGAGTGTAAATTTTGTCACAGTTCTGCCAGGGTGTCTAAAACCTCGGGTATTCCATCTTTGAATGTGTGTATGAACTGTCACAAATCAATAAGCGAAGTTGCTGAAGGAACAGCGACAGAAGAATATTCAAAAGAATTCTATGACGGGGAAATTGCGAAGTTATACGACGCAGTTGGATGGGATGTATCTCAACAGGCATACACCGGAGAAACTGAACCTGTTAAATGGATTAGGATTCACAATCTGCCCGATTTTGCATATTTCAACCACTCGCAGCACGTAGAAGTTGGAGGGATTGCCTGTCAAACCTGTCATGGCCCTGTTCAGGAAATGGAAATTATGTACCAGAATGCTCCTCTTACGATGGGCTGGTGTATAAACTGTCACCGCGAAACCAATGTTCGTACCGCTGGAAACGAATATTATGAAAAAGTTCATGAAGAGCTTTCAAGAAAATATGAGGTTGAAGAATTAACTGTTGCCCAAATGGGCGGGATTGAATGTGCCAAGTGCCATTATTAATTTAAAAAGTAGAAAGTAAGCATATGTCATCAAACAAGAAATACTGGAAAAGTGTTGAAGAGCTGAATGAAACCAGCTCAATTGTTGAGACGCACAGCCAAAAGGAGTTTGTAGAGGAGATCCCTACAGATGAATTTTTAGGCAACAAGGAGACTCTCGAAACATCGACCACTTCAAGAAGGGACTTTTTGAAGTACGTTGGTTTTAGTACCGCAGCGGCTTCTTTGGCTGCCTGTGAAGGTCCTGTAATGAAGTCTATTCCTTATGTGGTGCAGCCCGAAAGGATTGTTCCCGGAGTAGCGAATTACTATGCTACCACTATGGCCGATGGATTTGATTTTTCAAGTGTTCTTGTTAAGACACGTGAAGGTCGTCCTATAAAAATTGAACAAAACACGATGGGGACTACGGGTGCCAATGCAAGGGTGCATGCATCGGTTCTTTCTCTTTATGATAATAAAAGACTTCAAAGGCCTCTGGCTAACGGTGAAGTAACTTCATGGGAGCAGTTTGATCGTGAGGTAAAGGAAAAGCTAAACAATGTTGATGGAGAGATTGTTCTGCTCACGCAAACTTTCGCCAGTCCTTCTACCGCAAAACTTATCAATGAATTTTCTGAAAAATTTGGAAATGTTCGTCACGTTGTTTATGACACTGTTTCTGAAGACCACATGTTGGATGCTTTTGAGAACCGTTACGGAAGAAGGGCTTTGCCATCTTACGAATTCTCGACAGCTGAAGTTATAGTTTCCATTGGAGCCGATTTCCTTGGAGACTGGGCCGGTGGTGGTCATGATGCAGGTTATGCAAAAGGACGTATTCCTGAAAATGGAAAGATGTCACGCCACGTGCAGTTCGAATCGAATTTTTCTCTTACCGGTGCCAATGCCGACAGGAGAATAACCCTTACACTTTCTCAGCAAAAAGCTGCCATCGCAGCTCTTCACGGTTATGTTACCGGAGGTGCTTCGACGAGTAATCTTCCGGCGCATATTGATGATGCTCTTATAAAAGCTGCACGACAACTCCGTGAGGCGGGAAGTAAGGCTGTAGTAGTTACAGGTATTCCCGATGTTGAGGCACAGTCTCTTGCGTTATCCATTAACGAAGCTCTTGGAAGTACTGTGATGAACACTGCAACACCAAGAATGCTGCGCCAGGGAAGTACTGCTGCGGTAAGGCAATTAGTTGCAGATATGCAGGCAGGGCAGGTTGGTGCTATTCTTATTGTAGGAGTTAATCCTGTTTATAGTTTACCATTTGCCGATGAATTTGTGGAAGGATTGGCTAAAGTGGACCTTAAAGTGACGTTCTCCATGAAGAATGATGAGACCGCACTTCTTTCCAACTATGTCGCAGCCACTCCTCATTATCTTGAGAGCTGGGGAGATGTAGAATTTACAACACAGAAATTTGGGTTGATGCAGCCTACGATCAGGCCTCTTTTTGATACAAGCCAGTTTCAGGATGTACTTCTAAGATGGACTGATAAAAATATATCTTACGCAGATTACCTGAAGCAAACCTGGGAAGGATCAATGGGATCCAGCTCATGGGTTGATGCCCTTCACGACGGGGTGTTCGAAGGAACTTCTCCTGTAAGTGCGCAGGTTGGAGCCGATCAGGTTACCTCTGCATCCACATCATTTGATGAAAGTGCAGCGGTGAGAAATCTTTCTGCAGCGCAGGGAGAAGGATTAGAGCTGGAGCTTTATACCTCTGTAGCTATGGGAGCCGGAAATCAGGCCAATAACCCATGGTTGCAGGAATTGCCAGATCCTATTACCCGTGCCTCATGGGATAACTATCTTAAAATATCCAGAGCCGATGCTGAAGCGCTGGGTCTTGAAAATGAGCACGTTTCTAACGGGGCTTTAAATGGTAATTATGTAAACCTTAAGGTTGGAGATACTGTTCTTGAAAGAGTTCCCGTATTTATTCAGCCGGGCCAGGCGAGAGGAGTAGTTTCTCTGGCATTGGGTTATGGTAAAAGAGAAGGGATTCAGCGTGAAATGCAGGTAGGTGTAAATGCTTATCCTCTGTATAAGGATTTCCGTGCTCACCAGAATGTTATTATAGAAAAAGCTGCAGGCGTTCATGAATTTGCATGTTTGCAGTTGCATACTACTCTAATGGGTAGGAATGATATTATAAAAGAAACCACCCTGGAGATCTTCAATACAAAAGATGTCCACGTGTGGAATGAAATGCCCCAAGTTTCTCTAAACCACGTAGAGACACCGGTTACTTCACCAGATGTAGATCTTTGGGATGGGTTTGACCGTTCTGTAGGTCACCATTTTAAAATGTCTATTGATCTTAATGCCTGTACAGGTTGTGGTGCATGTGTGATCGCCTGTCACGCCGAAAACAACGTGCCGGTAGTAGGCAAGGAAGAAGTGAGAAAGTATCGTGATATGCACTGGTTGCGTATTGACCGTTACTACTCTTCTGAGGAAACATTTGAACAGGATGTAGAGAAGAAAGAAAATATGAGTGGTCTTGGCGATTCCCTCTCCCAGTTTGGAGAAATGGAAGTGGCTTCAGATAATCCTCAGGTTGTATTTCAGCCAATGTTATGTCAGCACTGTAACCATGCTCCATGTGAGACGGTATGTCCTGTTGCTGCCACTATGCACGGGCGCCAGGGTCAAAACCAAATGATCTACAATAGATGTGTTGGTACCCGTTACTGTGCGAACAACTGTCCTTATAAAGTGAGAAGGTTCAACTGGTTCCTTTATAACAAGAATGAGGAATTTGATTATAATATGAACAACGACCTTGGGCGTATGGTGTTGAACCCCGATGTTACTGTAAGGTCAAGGGGAGTTATGGAGAAATGTTCTTTCTGTATCCAGCGTACACAAAAGACCATTCTGGATGCTAAACGTGAAGGCAGGGCCATTGAAGATGGAGAGTTCCAGACTGCATGTTCTGCAGCCTGTGACAAAGGAGCTATTGTTTTTGGGGATGTGAATGATGAAGCAAGCAAAATAGCAGCTTTAAGTGAGGATGATAGGATGTATCACGCCCTGGAATACATTGGTACAAAACCAAACGTAATGTATCAGACTAAAGTCCGCAATACATCTGAAGCATAAATTAAACAGTTAAAGAATTAATTATAAAAAGCATATGTCTCATTACGAAGCACCTATTCGAAAGCCTTTAGTACTCGGCGATAAGACCTATCATGATGTTACGGTAGATGTTGCTGCTCCTGTTGAAGGACGGGCCAACAAATCATGGTGGATAGTTTTCTCTATTGCACTTGTGGCTTTTCTATGGGGATTGGGTTGTATTATTTATACAGTTTCTACAGGAATTGGTACCTGGGGATTAAACAGGACCGTTGGTTGGGCCTGGGACATCACCAACTTTGTTTGGTGGGTAGGTATTGGTCACGCCGGTACACTTATTTCGGCGGTACTATTACTCTTCCGTCAAAAATGGAGAATGGCTATTAACCGTTCGGCAGAAGCCATGACGATTTTCTCGGTCGTGCAGGCGGGATTATTCCCAATCATTCACATGGGACGTCCATGGCTTGCTTATTGGGTACTTCCAATTCCTAACCAGTTCGGTTCCCTTTGGGTAAACTTTAATTCACCACTGCTTTGGGACGTATTTGCGATCTCTACTTATTTGTCGGTTTCTTTGGTATTCTGGTGGACAGGTTTATTACCAGATTTCGCGATGATAAGAGACCGTGCAGTAAAGCCTTTTCAGAAACACATTTACGGAATCCTGAGTTTCGGGTGGAGTGGCCGTGCAAAGGACTGGCAACGATTTGAAGAAGTGTCCCTTGTTTTGGCAGGTTTGGCTACGCCTCTTGTACTTTCTGTACACACTATTGTATCCTTTGACTTTGCTACTTCTGTTATTCCTGGGTGGCATACAACGATCTTTCCTCCCTACTTCGTGGCTGGAGCGATCTTCTCGGGATTTGCGATGGTAAACACTCTTCTTATTATCATGAGAAAGGTGTCTAATCTTGAAGACTATATTACTATCCAGCATATCGAACTAATGAACATCGTGATCATGATCACTGGTTCTATAGTTGGGGTTGCCTATATTACAGAATTATTCATGGCCTGGTACTCGGGAGTTGAATACGAACAGTACGCTTTCCTTAACAGGGCCACAGGGCCTTACTGGTGGGCTTACTGGTCTATGATGGCCTGTAATGTGTTCTCACCACAGTTCATGTGGTTCAAGAAACTTCGTACCAGCATCATGTTCTCTTTCTTTATTTCTATTGTTGTAAACGTAGGGATGTGGTTCGAGCGATTCGTAATTATTGTGACTTCCCTGCACAGGGATTACCTGCCTTCGTCCTGGACGATGTTCTCTCCAACTTTTGTGGATATAGGAATATTTATTGGAACGATTGGATTCTTCTTTGTGTTGTTCCTGCTTTATGCCCGTAGCTTTCCTGTTATTGCACAGGCCGAGGTGAAGACAATTCTAAAAGCATCTGGAGACAGATATAAAAAGTTGCGTGCAGAGCATGGAGATCATGCAGATCACACGAATACTATTGTTAGAGAACCGGTTTCAAATGTTGAAGGTGGCTGGATAAAGAGAGGGGATCATACTTCTAAGAAGGAGCATGAGCCGACTACTCATACCGAAAGTTTGACAACGTCTGAATTAGACCGTGATAAAATTGATGAAATGCTGCACAGGATTGGAGTTTTTGATCCTGCGACACACTCTGAAGATGATCTTCAAAAACTAAATGGTGTAGGTCCTTTAATGGAACAGAAATTACACCAGACTGGAATTTATACCTATGAGCAGGTAAGCAACCTTACCTTTGAAGACTATACATTACTGGATAGGGTAATAGAAAACTTCCCTACTGCCGATAATCGCGGTGACTGGAACGACCAGGCAAACCAACTAAAAAGTAAATAAGAATGGCATCTAAAGTTATACACGCTCTTTATACAGATGACGACTTGCTTTTACAGGCTGTAAGGCAAGTTAAGGAGGCCCGCTATAGCATTGGGCAAATCTATACTCCTTTCCCGGTCCACGGGCTGGACAAGGCTATGGGGCTCGCACCAACAAGGCTTGCAATAACCTCATTTATTTATGGGATTATAGGTTTGTTGGTAGCAGTAGCTATGATGAATTTTATTATGATCGAAGACTGGCCAATGGATATTGGAGGAAAACCAAGTTTTAGCTTTATCCAGAATATGCCTGCTTTCGTTCCTATTATGTTTGAGCTTACGGTATTTTTTGCTGCCCACCTTATGGTTTTTACTTTCTTCATGAGAAGTAAATTATGGCCGTTCAAAAAAGCTGAGAACCCTGACGTTAGAACCACAGATGATCATTTCCTAATGGAAGTAGTGGTGGGGAATCATAATATGGAGGAGCTTACCGACTTTTTGTTCAATACCGGTGCTTCTGAAATTAAATTAATAGATAACAAATAAACCCGATGAAAAGTTTATTTAGAAAAACCATATTTTTCATTTTAGCACTTAGTGCAGTTTCCTGTGTGGAAAACTCTAAGCCAAATTACCAGTATATGCCAAATATGTACGAGACGGTAAGCTATGAACCTTATGGAGCATACGAAGTTTTTGTTAATGAGCAGGAGGCTAAGTTGCCGGTGGAGGGAACAGTTTCCAGAGGATGGAAACCTTATGAGTATGAGAATTCCCCCGATGGATTTGCGACTGCCAAGGCAGAGTTGCAAAACCCTCTTCCTTATACCGAAGACAATCTTGCTGAAGGAAAAGCACTTTATACAATTTATTGTGCAGTTTGTCATGGGGACAAAGGAGATGGTAAGGGAATCCTGGTGGAGCGTGAAAAGTTCCTTGGAATTCCAAGTTATTCAGATGCGGGAAGGGCGATTACAGAAGGGAGTGTTTATCACGTAATGTACTATGGTCTTAACGCAATGGGTTCTTATGCTTCGCAAACTTCAATCGATGAGCGTTGGAAAATTGATCACTATGTAATGTATTTGAAAGGCCAGCTTGAAGGGGCTCCAGAGAGGGAATTTGAGGCGGAAGGAACAGAAACTGAGGATATAAATGAGAAAGAGGAAAACCTTATGCCACCCGTAAATGCCGAACAGACTATGGAGGTGAAGCAAAGTGAACCTGAAGGCGAACCAATCGAATAAAATCAAGAATAACAGCACATTAGATATTATACAATATGTACACGCTATCCAGTAAATTAAAATTATTTTCTATCATCCTCATGGTAGTAGGTCTGTTAGGTTTGATCTACGGATTCATTGCCGTGCCTGCAAATATTGAAGAGGTTAAAGAGCTAATAGCACATGATGATCACGGGGAAGTGGTGGAAATGCCTTTACCCGGTCAAACCGAGGATGAATTGGAAGATGATGCCGAAGGTTTTGATTTTGTTCCTTCGGAACATGAAGTAATTACCGAGCGTACAGATGAGAAGGTTCACAAAATGGCTGAAGATGCCCAATTGGTGCACCTCGAACATGTTTTTCATCAATTACAGAATAAACCATGGGCAGCTGTATATGTTGCAGCTTTCTTTTTCTTTATGATTTCACTGGGAGTGCTTGCTTTTTATGCAGTACAGTTTGCTGCGCAGGCAGGATGGTCCCCTGTTCTTTTCAGAGTAATGGAAGGTATTACGGCTTACTTGCTCCCCGGTGGTATTATTATGTTCGTGCTGTTGGCACTTTCTGGTTTCCACCTCAACCATCTGTTTGTGTGGATGGATCCCGAAGTAGTGGCTCATGATGAAATCATTCAAAATAAACAGTCTTATCTCAATGTGCCGTTTTTCCTTATAAGAGCAGCTATCTATATTGCGGGTTGGGCATTATTCAGATATTACCTGACGAGAAACTCAAGACGCCAGGATAATGCAACAGATATTAACTGGTATAAAAAGAATTTCAAGTTGTCTGCAGGATTCCTTGTATTCTTTATCGTAACCGAATCTATGATGTCATGGGACTGGATCATGAGTTTGGATCCACACTGGTTTAGTACCCTTTTTGGATGGTATGTATTCTCCAGTATGTTTGTTTCTGGTATTACCGTGATTGCGTTGGTGACTATTTATCTCAAATCACGTAACTATTTACCATTTGTAAATGATAGTCATATACATGATCTTGCCAAGTTCATGTTTGGGATCAGTATTTTCTGGACTTACCTTTGGTTCTCACAGTTTATGCTTATCTGGTACTCGAACATTCCTGAAGAAGTAACCTATTTTGTAGCCCGTATAGAAGATTATGGGTTGGTATTCTTTGGAATGGTTGCACTTAATTTTATCTTTCCGCTTTTATTATTAATGAATAGCGACTTTAAAAGGGTGAACTGGTTTGTGGTAATGACAGGAATAATCATTCTATTAGGTCATTATCTTGATGTTTATGTGATGGTAATGCCTGCAACTGTTGGGGAATCATGGTTTATTGGTATCCCGGAATTGAGTGCCCTGGCATTTTTCGGAGGATTATTTATTTTTATAATATTCAACTCCCTAACCAAAGCCCCACTACATGCAAAGGGTAATCCTTTCATGAAGGAGAGTGAACATTATCATTATTAAAAGATTTTTTAAAGAGAAATTATAAAATGACAGTATTTTTAATCATAATAGTAGTAGCATTATTTGCGATAACTATTTGGCAGCTTACCAGGATCTTCCAATTATCAAGGAGTTCAGACTCCGTTGATTCTTCAGAGATCGCCAATGACAAGGATAACAAGACGCAGGGTAATTTAATGCTTGCTTTTGGAATCGCGTTTTATATTTTCATGCTTTACAACTTCTGGAATTTTGGGAACAGGGCTTTACCTGCCGCTTCTTCAGAACATGGTGCAGAGTATGATAATTTGCTTTTGATCACAATGGCTGTGATCATGTTTGTACAGGTTATAACTCAGGGATTGCTTCACTACTTTGCCTTTAAATACAAGGGTAAAAAAGGACAGAAGGCTCTATTCTTTGCAGATAACGATAAACTTGAATTCGTATGGACGGTTATTCCAGTTATCGTACTTGCAGGATTGATTATTTACGGGTTGTTTACCTGGAGTGATATTATGGACATTGATGAGGAAGAAGACCCTATTGTTATTGAGCTTTATGCCAAGCAATTCAGCTGGCAGGCACGCTATGCAGGAAAAGACAATGTTCTTGGAAAGGCTAATGTTCGTTTTATTGAAGGAGCAAATACCATGGGTGTTGACGAAAGTGATCCATATGCCATGGATGACGTTATCACTGCAGAGATCCACCTTCCTGTGAACAGACCAGTACTTTTCAAGATGAGATCACAGGATGTACTTCACTCTGCCTACTTCCCGCATTTTAGAGCACAAATGAATGTGGTGCCTGGAATGATCACTCAGTTTTCCTTTACACCTACTGTCACGACAGATGCGATAAATGAGACCGAATATATGAGGGATAAAGTTGCGTACATTAATGAAATTAGAAGAGAGAAAAGTGAAGAACTCGCTGCATTGGGTGAAGAGCCTTTGGCAGAATATGAAAACTTCGAATATTACCTGTTATGTAATAAAATTTGTGGGGTAGCACACTACAACATGCAAATGAAAGTAGTTGTGGAAAGTGAAGAGGAGTTCAACGCCTGGATGGCAGAACAAAATGAGTATTCCGAAACTCTGGAATCTGCAACTGCAGCCAAAGAGGTTAAGAAGACCAATGGAGATGAAATAGCACAGGTAGAAAATTAATTAAGCTAAGAATAAAGAAATATGTCAGCAGTAGGACACGTACCGGTTAATGAACACGCTCATGATGATCACCATGATGAGGGTAATTTCTTTACGAAATATATATTCAGCATGGATCATAAGGTTATTGCTAAGCAATACCTTTTTACGGCGCTTTTCATGGGGATCATTGGGATCGCCATGTCTATTTTCTTCCGTATGCAGCTCGCATGGCCATCAGAATCATTTAAGATCTTTGAGATCTTCCTTGGAAAATGGGCTCCGGGAGGAGTAATGAGCCAGGAAGTTTATTTAGCACTTGTAACAATTCACGGTACCATCATGGTTTTCTTTGTGCTTACACAGGGACTGAGTGGTACCTTTAGTAACCTTCTTATTCCGCTTCAAATTGGTGCACGGGATATGGCTTCAGGATTTATGAACATGCTTTCTTACTGGCTGTTCTTCATCTCCTGTGTGATCATGCTTGGTTCCCTTTTTGTTGAGTCAGGACCTGCTTCTGCCGGTTGGACTATCTATCCGCCACTTAGTGCCTTGCCACAGGCTATTGGTGGATCTGGATTGGGAATGACGCTTTGGCTTGTTTCTATGGCCATTTTCATTGCTTCCTCTTTACTTGGTTCCCTTAACTATATTGTTACAGTGATCAACCTAAGAACAACAGGATTGTCCATGACACGTTTGCCTTTGACAATCTGGGCACTTTTTGTTACCGCTATTATTGGTGTTGTTTCTTTCCCTGTTCTTTTATCGGCAGCTTTAATGCTGATTATGGATAGAAGCTTCGGAACTTCATTCTTCCTGAGTGATATTTACATTGGAGGAGAAGTGCTGCACTATCAGGGAGGTTCTCCAATTCTTTTTGAGCACCTTTTCTGGTTCCTTGGTCACCCGGAAGTATATATTGTAATCCTTCCTGCCATGGGTATCGCTTCAGAGATCCTGGCAACCAACGCGAGAAAACCTATTTTTGGATACCGTGCGATGATCGCATCGATCCTTGGTATTGCCTTCCTTTCTACGATCGTTTGGGGACACCACATGTTCGTATCCGGTATGAACCCGTTCCTTGGTTCGGTATTTACCTTTACAACCCTCTTGATCGCGATTCCTTCCGCAGTAAAAGCATTTAACTGGATCACGACCATCTGGAAGGGTAACCTGCAAATGAACCCATCCATGCTGTTCTCCATTGGGTTTGTCTCAACTTTCATTACCGGAGGTTTGACAGGTCTTGTTCTTGGGGACAGTACACTGGATATTAACGTACACGATACCTACTTCGTTGTTGCTCACTTCCACCTTGTAATGGGTATTTCTGCTCTTTACGGAATGTTCGCAGGAATCTACCACTGGTTCCCTAAGATGTTTGGACGTATGATGAACAAGAACCTGGGATATATCCACTTCTGGATTACAATTATAGGTGCCTACGGAGTATTCTTCCCGATGCATTTTGTTGGAATGGCCGGTCTTCCCCGTAGATATTATGACAACACTGCTTTTCCTTACTTTGACGATCTTTTGGAGATCAATGTATTGATCACCGTTTTTGCTATAATAACTGCGCTGGTGCAGTTGGTATTCCTTTACAATTTTATCCATTCAATGGTTGCAGGGAAAAAAGCGACAGCAAACCCATGGAATTCGAACTCCCTTGAATGGACTACTCCGGTAGAACCTATTCATGGAAACTGGCCGGGACCAATCCCTCACGTTTACCGTTGGCCTTATGACTACAGTAAAACGAATGAGAACGGAGAGTACGTGATCGCAGGCCAGGATTTTGCGCCACAGAACGTTCCGCTACAAAAGGGCGAAGAAGAGCTAAATCATTAAAGCTTTTGAACACAATAGTATAAAGCCTTTTCATCCACATGAAAAGGCTTTTTCTTTTATCTTTGTTTCTTTAATTTCCTTAATATGAACGAAAACCTTGATCCCACCGGGGAAAATTTTTCCTCGGAAGAACTTGACATCGAAAGAGCTTTACGGCCTCTCGAATTTTATGATTTTGCAGGCCAGGATCAGGTATTGGATAATCTGAAGGTTTTTGTTGAGGCCGCCAATCAGCGCGGGGAGGCTCTTGATCATACCCTGTTTCACGGTCCTCCGGGACTTGGTAAGACCACTTTGGCCCATATCCTGGCTAATGAACTTGGGGTGGGAATTAAGGTGACCTCAGGGCCTGTTTTGGATAAACCTGGCGATCTTGCCGGTCTGCTTACTAACCTCGACGAAAGGGATGTATTGTTTATTGACGAGATCCACCGCCTTAGTGCCGTAGTAGAAGAGTATCTCTATTCGGCCATGGAGGATTATAAGATCGATATTATGATCGAGACAGGACCCAATGCCCGTTCGGTCCAGATAAATCTGAATCCTTTTACTCTCATAGGAGCAACCACCCGCAGCGGATTACTCACCGCACCTATGCGTGCCCGTTTTGGAATTTCCAGCCGACTCCAATATTATACTACCGAACTACTTTCAGATATTGTACAACGTAGTGCGCAAATCCTAAAAGTGCCAATCAACATGGAGGCAGCTATTGAGATCGCAGGACGTAGCCGCGGGACACCGCGTATTGCAAATGCCCTTTTACGAAGGGTAAGGGATTTTGCACAGATTAAAGGCAATGGGAAAATAGACATTGAGATCGCGAAGTATAGTTTGAAAGCTCTTAATGTTGATGCTCATGGTTTGGATGAGATGGATAATAAGATCCTTACTACGATCATTGATAAATTTAAAGGCGGCCCGGTAGGTATTACCACTCTGGCCACTGCTGTAAGCGAAAGTGCAGAGACCATTGAAGAAGTC
Source organism: Salinimicrobium sediminilitoris (assembly GCF_020866905.1). Classification (GTDB taxonomy): domain Bacteria; phylum Bacteroidota; class Bacteroidia; order Flavobacteriales; family Flavobacteriaceae; genus Salinimicrobium; species Salinimicrobium sediminilitoris. Next base: position 712,444 of record NZ_JAIVCC010000005.1, read on the forward strand.
TATGAACCTTTCCTTATCCAGCAGGGTTTTATACAAAGAACACCACGGGGGCGCGAAGTTACAGAAGCAGCCTACAAGCATCTTGGGCGTACCAAAGGCGGTATCCAGAGTGGATTGTTTTAACAACAAACCTACCAGGTCTATAAGACCTGTTAGGTTTTGATATGTACCTATGAAGCAGGATGTTTTAGAACCCGGGGCAACCTACCATGTTTTCAATCGGGGAAATAATAAAGAGGACATTTTTAAGGAGGAAGAAAACTATTTTTATTTTTTAAAATTAATCCGGATTCATTTATTGCCTGTTTGTGATATCTATGCTTATAGTTTATTTGGAAACCATTTTCACTTACTTCTAAAGATCAAGGAAAGGGAGGAATTATCTTCTATCCACCAGGATAAGACTCATCTTCCATTCTCTAACTTCTTTAATGCGTATACAAAAGGAATAAATAAAAAGTACAACAGGACCGGCAGCCTCTTTCAGGAACATTTCAAAAGATCAAGGTGAGGGATGAGAAGTATCTTGTTCAATTAATTGCCTATATTCATCTGAATCCTGTAAAACATGGTTTTGTTGAAGATCACAGAAATTATAGATTTTCTTCTTTTCAGACATATGTCCATACCAAACCGACCAAAATAGAAACCAATTATATATTTTCTCTTATTGACACTGAAACTTTTCAGCAATGGCATAATGAAAGAAGATTAAACACGAAATACTTAAGTGATTTCCTACAGGACCAGACCTAACAGGTCATAAAGACCTGGTAGGTCTAAAAAAAACAAAAAGGATAAAGAGACGAATGAAAGAAATCAAAGGCATACCAACAGTTTCAGTTTTTAAATTCTACAGGAATGCCCGTAGGATTTTAAAAAACCCCCTGCCGTTTCACCGCGAGAATTTTACAGAACTTGGGGATACCTGGAGGTTAAATCTGGCCGTTCGTGAAGCTGTGATTTTTTCCCGCAATCCCGATTTTGCAAAATATGTTCTTCAGAAGAATCAGAAGAACTATAGAAAAACCACTATCCAAACCGTAGATATTGCCAAATATCTTGGGCAGGGCCTGCTCACCGCAGAGGGTGAACTTTGGAAAAAACAGCGAAAAATGCTGCAGCCGGCTTTTCACAAGAAGCAGCTGGTAAACCTGTTGGACACTATAAAAACAGCCATCGATACCGAACTTGACAAAATAGAAACAGGAAGGCCATTCGATATTTTCCCCATTTATAATGATCTCGCTTTTCAAACTGTAGTGAAGAGCCTTTTTAGCGGTGCTGCGACCAAAGAAGAAATTGCGAGGTTACAATATATTACAGAAGCCGCCCAGAAAATGGTAGTCCGGGAACTGCGGCAGCCTTATCTAAACTGGTGGTTCAGGATGCGTGGAGAAATTCAAAAGCACCTCGATCTTACTCAGGAGGCAAGAGGCATCCTGGCGAGAATTGTGGAAGAGCGACAAGAGAGTGGTGTTCGGCATAACGATCTTCTTGATATGATGCTCGATGCCCGCTATGAAGATGGGGAGCCTATGCCGCGCGAACAGCTTCTTGATGAGATCCTCATCCTGTTTACCGCAGGACATGAGACAACTTCAAATGCGCTTACCTTTACTTCTCAATTGTTGGCAAACAATCCAGAATATCAGGATAAGATCTTTCACGAGGTTCAAAAAGCCGAAAAAGAAAGCTCCTCTTTGATGGAATTTATTCAGGCTCTAAAATTCACCCAACATGTAGTGGAGGAATCTATGCGGCTTTACCCGCCCGCTTATTTTATCGACAGGAGGAATATAGAAGAAGATGAATTTGAAGGTATAAAGATACCCAAAGACACCGATGTACTTTTTTCTGTTTATGAAATTCACAGGCATAAGGACTACTGGGATAACCCCGACAAATTCTTCCCCGAAAGATTTGAACGGGCTGATGCTTCTGAATTTTCCTCACATTATTTTCCTTTTGGCGCCGGCCCAAGAAAGTGCATTGGTAATAATTTTGCCATGTATGAAATGATAATGGCTGTTGCCGAAGTGGTTAAAAGATACAGGATTGAAGCTCTGGATCCCGAAATCCAGATCCAGCCGCTCATTACTTTAAAGCCGAAAAATGCAATTCTTCAATTTAACTTCAGATAATTCAATATCCTCTTCTGAAATAACTTTATTGAACAGATCAGAAAAAATTACAACCCGCAGAATTTCTGTTGAATTAATCAGAATATTGATCCTGGTGATTAATAGATAATTTCCTGTTCTGGAGTAATATTTGTGCAATAATTGCAATAGTTTTGCCTGTAAGTGTGGATTTAAGATCGAAATATTCAAACCTCATAAAAACCGAAGCAAAACGCCTCGGTTTTTTGTCATGCGGAATTTCCAAAGCCGAATTTCTTGAAGAGGAAGCGCCACGGCTTGAAGAATACCTGCACAATCAAAGGCATGGAAAAATGTCATTTTTGGAGAATTATTTCGACAAGCGTCTTGATCCCACAAAACTTATGGAAGGCTCTAAAAGTGTTATTTCCCTGCTCCTGAATTACTATCCTGAGGATACTCAGCGGGAAGATTCCTATAAGATCAGTAAATATGCATACGGTACAGATTACCACTTTGTGATCAAGGATAAGCTCAAGAGTTTGTTGCAGTACATTAAGCAGGAAATAGGAGAAGTGGAGGGCAGGGCTTTTGTAGATTCTGCACCGGTAATGGATAAGGCCTGGGCTGCAAAGGCAGGCCTGGGCTGGGTTGGAAAACACACCCTTTTATTGTCAAAGCAGAAAGGCTCCTTCTTTTTTGTAGCCGAATTGATCGTGGATCTTGACCTGGAGTATGACGCGCCGGTTACAGATCATTGTGGGAGCTGCACTGCATGTATTGATGCCTGCCCCACAAATGCAATTGTGGAACCCTATAAGGTTGACGGTAGCAAATGTATTTCCTACTTTACGATTGAGCTAAAAGAGGAATTGCCTAATGAAATGAAAGGTAAATTTGACGACTGGGCATTTGGTTGTGATATTTGCCAGGATGTATGTCCCTGGAACCGCTTTTCAAAACCTCATAATGAACCTTTGTTCAATCCGCACCCCGAGCTGCTTAGTATGAGCAAAAAGGACTGGGAGGAGATCACCGAAGAAACTTTTAGAAAAGTCTTTAAAAAATCGGCGGTAAAACGCACCAAGTACAGCGGACTTACGCGCAACATCAGGTTTTTAAAAGATTAGACTCCCTGCAAATTCAGTTTTGACAGGATTTCCCTGCTCATCTTTGGCGGGGCTGTTGAATTTCAAATTTTCGAGGACTTCTTTAACTATTTGATTTGCCCGTTTTCCCGGAGCAACTGCGATTACGTTAAGGCTTTTTCCTTCCTTGTTTACTTCAAAAAAATATTTTATTTCTGTACCCGATTTGATCTTTGCTCTTCCTTTTTGAAGATGCGCTCGCAGTCTTTCGTTTGTTACTTTACGAAAGCATTCTTTGTTATCGGGCATGGAGACACATTCCTGATATTCCGGAGGAAATTTTAGTTCTTCAAATTTAATAACTCCCAGCCGCTCTGTTTCCTGCCTGCCCAGGCTCTTTTCGATGTTTTTTTGGAAATCTTCAGAACTCAGAAATTCCTCCATGCTGTTATGATTTACGGTTCTAAAGGTGATCGGCAAAGAATGCAACACAGCTACCTTTTCGCCATTAAGGGTTGCAGGTTCTTTGATCTTAAGCATCTTAATTACCCTTTTTGCTTCTTTCCTATGCTTACTATCCTCTGCGCGCACCTTTACATCCTGCACCTGCCCATCTGCCGAAACTTTGAATTGAACATAAGCCTTCCCTGTGGCATGTAAGGTTTTCCTAATATCAAGATTGGCTTGAATGTGATCGCTTAGCTTATCATTAAAGCAATCTTTAGTATCTTTAGAATCATCGCACTCCCCAATAACAGGTGCGGTATCAACAGCAGGCATAAGGTAAGCGTCCTGTGAAAATGGATTATTACTGAAAAAGAATAGAAATAGGAATAAGTAAAGATATTTCATGAGGTTATTTTTTTTAAATATAAAAGTTTTTAAGCAGTTTCTCCTGATCCTGTGTTTCTTCGGAATTTCCCATCAGCTTTTTGCGCAAACTGAAACCTTTGAACTTAAGGTTGATTCGACCTTCGAGAGGCTAATTGCTGTGGCCGATACCGATGGTGACAAAAAGATCACCATAGAAGATGAGCAAAAAATGCCATTTTTGATACCCCGTACCGCTGGAGATTCAGTGGCCATTGAAGAAATTTATTATTTATCAAATTTACTTCAGGAGCTCGCCATGGCCCGGGCAGATGACAGGGATACGCTTCAGATTTCTCTACAGGAGATCAAGGAAGAACCAACTAAGCGAATTTCCCGAAGAATTAAGGAGCAGTTTTGGGATGATCTCACCCGTACCATTGATCGTAAAGGCCTGCGAAAGATCTTGCGGGATACAAAAGCTTCAGATGGTGTTCAGCGGCTATATGTGCCGGCGACAGACACTACAGGAATAAATTACTATACAGAGCTTCAGCAGGAATTAAGTGGTTTTGAGGTGGTGATTCTTCCGCATGAGATAAGTCCGCAGTATGTAAAATCTATAAATAATCAACCCGGACTGCTGGCATTAAAAATAGAAGATGATCGCGGGGTTCCATTCGTGGTTCCGGGCGGCAGGTTCAATGAAATGTATGGCTGGGATAGCTATTTTGAAGGAGTAGGGCTACTCGTTGACGGCAGGATAGATCTGGCCAAAGCCATGGTAGATAATTTTATCTACCAGATCAATCACTATGGAAAGATCCTAAATGCCAACCGCTCTTATTATCTAACTCGCACTCAGCCGCCGTTCATGTCCTCTTTTGTTCGGGAGGTTTATGAAGCCATGGAAGAAGAGGATAAGGCCTGGCTGCGGAAAGCATTGGAAGCAGCCATAAAAGAATATGAACAGGTGTGGATGGTAGAGGGGGAACGACTCACTTCCAATGGTCTCAATAGATATTTCGCCCAGGGTATAGGTATTCCGCCTGAGACTGAAAAAGGGCATTTTAACGAGGTGCTTCAGGAGTTTGCATCAAAGCATGATTTAGAAGTTTCAGAATTTGTAGAGAAATATCAATCGGGAGCAATAGAAGATTCCGAAGTAGATGAGTATTTCAGGCATGACAGGACCCTTCGGGAGAGCGGGCATGATACGTCGTGGCGTTTGGAGAACAGGGCGGCAAATTTAAACACTGTTGATCTCAACTCGCTGCTCTATAAATATGAGAAGGACTTTGAATACCTCATTGATGAATATTTTGATGACAGCTTCACAACTTCAGCCGGAAAAACTTATACAGATGACTACTGGAAAGATAAAGCTGAAAAACGCAAAGAGCTAATGAACCGTTATTTGTGGAGTGAGGAGAAGGGCAGCTTTTTCGATTATAATTTCAAAACAGGAGAGCAAACCGGGTATATTTCAGCTACGAATTTTTACCCTTTGTGGAGCGGACTGGCTTCAGAAGAACAGTCTGAAAGAATGGTTCCTCAGTTAATGCAGGACCTCAAGGCGCAGGGCGGGATCCTTTCCAGCGCAAAGGCTTCCGTAGAAGAAACAGCGACAAACGAGGTGCAAAGGCAGTGGGATTACCCTTATGGTTGGGCCCCGCATCAAATGCTCCTGTGGCAGGGCTTGTTAAGCTATGGTTACGAGGAACAGGCGCATGAGCTTATTTACAGGTGGCTCTGGATGATCACTAAAAATGCCGTGGATTACAACGGTACTATTCCGGAAAAATACGATGTTGTGGATGCCACTCATAAAGTCTATGCCGAATACGGGAATGTTGGAACAGAATTCGATTATATCACCACCTCGGGTTTTGGCTGGATGAACGCATCCTATCAACTGGGACTGGAGTTGCTGCCGAAAAAATACCATGAAAAGCTTGACGGCCTGGTGCCGCCAGGGAAGTTAAACTTCGAACAATAATGCTGTTTTAGGCATCTCTCTGCCTGCAGGAAAAAATGACCCACATCATTAAGCTGTAAATACTAAACCCTTACCTTTGTTCCGCCTGAATAAACAGGGAATTATGAGGAACGAACGCAAAAGACGTGAAGCTTTAATTTATCACGCAAAACCGCACCCCGGTAAAATACAGGTGGTGCCTACCAAAAAATATTCTACCCAACGCGATCTTTCACTGGCTTACTCTCCCGGGGTTGCAGAGCCTTGCCTGGAGATCCATAAAAATGTAGAGAACGTATATAAATACACCACCAAAGGAAACCTTGTGGCGGTAATTTCTAACGGTACCGCCGTACTTGGCCTTGGTGACATAGGTCCCGAAGCTTCAAAACCCGTAATGGAAGGTAAAGGCTTGCTCTTTAAAATTTTCGCAGATATTGATGTTTTTGACATTGAAGTGGACACTAAAAATGTGGATGCTTTTGTGGAGACCGTCAAGAATATTGCGCCTACTTTTGGCGGAATTAACCTGGAAGATATAGCAGCGCCCGAAGCTTTTGAGATCGAAAGAAGGTTAAAGGCAGAACTTGATATTCCGGTAATGCATGATGACCAGCACGGTACGGCTATTATTTCTTCGGCTGCCCTGCTTAATGCCCTTGATCTTGCAAAAAAGAAAATAGGTAAAGTGAAAGTGGTGATCTCGGGGGCGGGATCGGCTGCAATTGCCTGTGCCAATCTTTATGTTTCCCTCGGGGTGAAGGTGGAAAACATCGTGATGTTTGATGTAAAAGGAGTGCTGCACAAAGACCGGAAAGACCTTTCTGATCTTCAGAAGAGATTTGCGGTAAAAAAGGAATATAAGAACTTGTCGGCCGCTATGGAAGGGGCCGATGTGTTTTTAGGATTATCGGTTGGAAATATTGTAAAACCCGACATGCTGGAGAAAATGGCCAAACGGCCTATTGTTTTCGCCATGGCCAACCCAGAACCTGAAATAGATTACGACCTGGCCGTTGCCACCAGAAAAGATATTATTATGGCGACTGGTCGTAGTGATCATCCTAATCAGGTGAACAATGTGCTTGGTTTTCCTTTCATTTTTAGGGGCGCTCTTGATGTGAGGGCAACCAAGATCAATGAAGAAATGAAGATGGCAGCCGTAAAAGCCCTTGCTGCACTGGCTAAGGAGCCGGTGCCCGAGCAGGTGAATATTGCCTACGGGGAAACCAAACTTCTCTTTGGGAAAGATTATATTATCCCTAAGCCTTTTGATCCCAGGTTGATCACACAGGTTCCTCCGGCAGTGGCTAAGGCCGCAATGGAAAGCGGAGTTGCCAAAAATCCTATTCAGGATTGGGCACGTTATGAAGATGAGCTGCTGGAAAGGATGGGGAATGACAATAAGATCACCCGTTTGCTTATGAACAGGGCGAAAATGAATCCTAAGAAAGTTGTTTTTGCCGAAGCCGATCACCTGGATGTGCTTAAAGCAGCACAGATTGCACACGACGAAGGTATTGCACAACCTATCTTGCTGGGCCGCAGAGATGTGATTGAAGAACTAATGAAGGAGATCGATTTTCATGCAGATGATGTTGTAATAATCGATTCCAAAAGTGATGTTGAAGACGAACGTCGCAACCGGTATGCAGAGGTTTACTGGGAAACCCGAAAACGAAAGGGAGTTACCCGCTATGATGCCCGCTTATTAATGCGTCAACGTAATTACTTTGCGGCTATGATGGTGAACTCGGGAGATGCAGATGCTTTGATTTCAGGATATTCCAGGTCTTATCCTACAGTACTTAAACCTATGCTTGAGTTAATAGGTAAAGCTGCGGGCGTTTCTAAAGTTGCAGCGACGAACCTTATGAATACCTCCCGTGGGCCACTTTTTATTAGTGATACTTCGGTAAATATTGATCCCACTGCCAAGGAACTCGGAAAGATTGCTCAAATGACCGCCAGGACCGTGAGACTGTTTGGAATGGAGCCGGTGATGGCGATGATCTCCTACGGGAATTTTGGATCCTCACAGAATGAAAAAGCCGAAAAAGTAAGGGAAGCGGTAGATTATCTACATCGCTTTTACCCGGACCTTATTGTCGATGGGGAAATGCAGACCGACTTTGCGCTTAACAATGAAATGTTGCAAAAGAAATTTCCATTTTCAAAACTTGCGGGTCGTAAAGTGAACACTCTTATATTTCCTAATCTCGATTCGGGTAACAGTACCTATAAGCTGCTAAAAGAGCTTAACAAAACCGAATCTGTTGGGCCAATCCTAATGGGGATGAATAAACCTGTACACGTGCTTCAACTTGGTGCAAGTGTAGAGGAAATAGTGAACATGACTGCTGTAGCAGTGGTAGATGCCCAGGAAAAGGAGCGAAAAGCTAAACGTGAACAATAAATAAAAAAGTGAAGGTGTCAAAAAATACATTTTCCTCTTGTTTTTTTTAAAGAATTATATCGGGTAAAGGCCATTTTAAAAGCTAAGAGCAGCAGGTAATTGCTGTTTCCCTATCCTTTCAATTTTATTACATTTGACGCTACAAATATCTACTTTCCATGATCTACAGCATTAAAGGCCGGCTTGTTGAAAAGAATCCTACTAATGTGGTGATCGATTGCAACGGAGTCGGATATTTTATCCACATTTCCCTACATACTTTTTCTTTAATCCCTTCGCAGGAACAACTGCAGTTATATACCCACTTACAGGTAAAAGAAGATTCGCATACCCTTTTTGGTTTTTGGGAAAAATCTGAGCGGGAGATCTTTAGGCTGTTAATTTCTGTTTCGGGAGTTGGCGCGAGTACAGCCCGTAGTATGTTGTCTTCCCTTGAGCCAGGACAAATAACGGAAGCAATTGCCGCAGGCGATGTGGCGACCATTCAGGGAATAAAAGGAATTGGAGCCAAGACGGCGCAGCGGGTGATCATTGATCTTAAAGACAAAATTGTAAAAGTCTTTGGTATTGATGAAGTTTCAGCGCCTCAAAGCAATACAAGCCGTGAAGAAGCGTTATCTGCATTAGAGACCCTTGGGTACACACGAAAGCAGTCTGAAAAAGTGGTAGAGAGAATTGTGAAGGAAGAACCTGATGCTTCAGTGGAATCTCTTATTAAGCAGGCACTAAAAAAATTATAACTCCTTTGGAGCAGAACTACAATTTCAGGTTTTGGCTTTCAAATTCCTTTGCACTTCTTTGTGTTCTGGTACTCTCTTCGCCAACCCTGGCGCAGGATACCATCGTTGAACAGGATACCGTAAAAACAGGTCATTCACTGGGAAAATTGAGGTTATCTAATCCGAACAGTATAGTTGCCGCTTACACCTATGATCCCGTCCTTGACCGTTATGTCTATAGAGAAACTTTAGGAAAGTTAAATATTACCGCTCCCCTTATCCTTACTCCCGAAGAATACCAGGAGTTGGTGATCCAGGAAGAAATGAAAAATTACTTTCAGGAAAAATCTGATGCGCTTTCGGGAAGAAAAGAAGGTACAGAGGAAGATCAGCGGGACCTGCTTCCCGGGTTTTATGTGAATTCCGATTTCTTTCAGAATATATTTGGTGGTGGTGATATTGAATTTATTCCGCAGGGATCTGTCGCACTGGATTTGGGAATTCTTTATTCAAAAAGAGATAATCCTGCTTTCTCACCCCGAAACCGAAGTACGTTTACTTTTGATTTTGACCAGCGAATCCAGCTGAGTCTCCTCGGAAATGTGGGTGAGCGCCTAAAAGTAACGGCAAACTACGATACCGAGTCTACTTTTGATTTTCAAAACCAGCTGAAACTGGAGTATACTCCTACCGAAGATGATATCATTCAAAAGATCGAGGTGGGTAATATCAATATGCCACTTAATTCGGCTTTGATCCAGGGCGCGCAAAGTTTATTTGGGGTAAAGACTCAGCTTCAGTTTGGAAAGACCACGATAACCGGGGTTTTTTCTGAACAGAAAAGTGAACGGCGAACGGTAAATGTTGAAGGCGGGGCAACCGTCCAGGAATTCGACAAATTTGCAATTGAATACGACGAGAACAGGCACTTTTTCCTGGCACATTACTTTCGTGACCATTACGATGAAGCACTGGAAAATTATCCTTTTATAAATTCCAACATACAGATCACCCGGGTACAGGTATGGGTGACCAACAGGACAAATAACGTACAAAATCTCACCGATACCCGAAATATTGTTGCGATTCAGGATCTTGGGGAGTCCCCGGTACCGGGAAATATAGGTTTGGTAAATCCGCCGGCAGGTTTTTTCAATCAGCCGGAAGGTGCCTTTGCCGATAACCGCAATAATGATCTAAACCCTTTTGGGATAACCGGGCCGTTTGAATCTGTGCTTACTCCCGCAATTAGAGATGTGGCAAGGGTGGAAAGCGGGTTTGGTGGCCTGCAGGTTTCAGAAGGAAGGGATTACGTGAAACTGGAAAATGCCAGGCAGTTAAAACCTTCAGAATACCGCTTGAACTCCAGTCTTGGATATATTTCCCTGAATCAAAGACTGGCAAGTGATGAAATTCTTGCTGTCGCTTTTCAGTATACTGTTGGAGGAGAGGTCTATCAGGTAGGGGAATTTGCAAGTGACGGGATCGATGCCTCGGGTGGTACGGGAGAGGAATCTTCAATTTCTCAAAACCTGGTAGTGAAGATGCTTAAGAGTTCGGTCACCAATGTTGATGAACCGGTATGGGACCTTATGATGAAGAACATCTACAACCTGGGGGCTTTTAATCTGGAGAGAGATGATTTTCGAATGAACATCGTGTACACAGATCCTCAACCCCTTAATTACATTACAGGAGTTGAAGGCGTGCCTTTACCCGAAGATGTGGAGCAAACAACCCTTTTAAGGGTATTTAACCTCGATAATCTCAATGTTTCGGGGGATCCAATAGTAGGCGGAGACGGGTTTTTTGATTTTGTGCCGGGAATTACAATTAATCCCGAAACAGGGAATATAATATTCACCTCTGTAGAGCCATTTGGAAATTACCTTTTCAACAAACTGGATCCCAATCCTAATGCAGGTTCAGAAATTTATGAGCTTCCCGAAACCTGGAATGCCAATCAGCAAAAATACGTTTTCCGGGCGCTTTATAATACTACCAAAACTCAGGCAGAGCAGGAGCAGGCCGAAAAGAACAAGTTCCAGCTTCGCGGGCGCTACAAATCCTCTAATGTTGAAGGTATTCCGATTGGTGCTTTTAATGTGCCACAGGGATCGGTAACAGTTACCGCGGGAGGAAGAGTGTTGCAGGAAGGGGTTGACTATGTGGTGAACTACCAGTTTGGACGGGTGCAGATCCTGGATGAGGCTTTATTGGCTTCAAATATTCCCATCCAGGTATCAACAGAGAATAATGCCCTTTTCGGGCAGCAAACAAAACGGTTTACCGGGATTAATGTCGAGCATCTTTTTAATGAAAATTTCCTGGTGGGTGCCACTTATCTTAACCTTAATGAACGCCCGCTCACACAAAAATCCAATTACAGCTACGAACCCATCAATAATACTATCCTTGGGCTCAACCTGAATTATTCAACCGAATTGCCATTTTTGACACGCTGGGTCAATAAACTTCCCAATATTGATACAGATGTGTTCTCCAATCTTTCCCTGCGCGGTGAAGTGGCGTATTTGTTGCCGGGTGCGCCAAAAGGAAGTGAATTCGAAGGTCGTGCCACCACTTATGTGGATGATTTTGAGGCAGCGCAAACCTCTATTGCTATTGACAATCCGCTGGGATGGGAACTTTCCAGCGTTCCTCTTGGTTTTGGCGGCGAACTGGCTAACGGAAATCTCGCTACCAATTACAAAAGGGCGAAACTTGCCTGGTACAGCATAGATCCTATTTTCTACGGAAGCAGCAGACCTTCGGGAGTTACAGACTCAGATCTTTCCAGTTACGCGACCCGAAGGGTTTTTCTCAATGAGATCTTTCCGAATGTAGATGTAGTGCAGGGCCAGTCACAGGTGCTATACACTCTTGACCTGGCTTATTATCCGGGAATAAGAGGGGCTTACAATTTTAATCCTGCAGCTGCCGGTGGCAATAACCTGCCAAACCCTGCAGAGAATTTTGGGGGTATATCCCGGGCGATTAACTCGACCAACTTTGAGCAGAGTAACGTGGAATACATAGAGTTTTGGATGATGGATCCTTTCCTGTATTCAGAAAATGCGGGAAATCCCGGAGGGAAGCTGGTCTTTAACCTGGGAAACATTTCTGAAGATGTTTTAAAAGACGGGCGGAAGCAATACGAAAACGGGCTTCCTGTAGATGGCGGTGTGCAGAATACGACCCTTACAGAATTTGGTAAAGTGCCTTCCAACCAGTCACTAATTTACGCTTTCAATACTGAAGGGCAGGAAAGACTAAACCAGGATACTGGATACGACGGACTTTCTGATGCAGAAGAAGCTTCTCAATTCCCTGCTTTTGGAAACCTTCCCGATCCTGCAGCCGATAATTATGATTATTTCCTGAATGCTTCAGGAGGAATTCTGGATCGCTATTTTGACTATAATGGTATTGAAGGTAATTCCCCACCAGATGTTACCAATACCAACCGCGGCAACACCACTTTACCTACAGTTGAAGATCTAAACCGTGATAATACCATGAACACGGTTGATAGCTATTTCGAATATGAGGTTCCTGTTTTTCCGAATATGAGCATAGACAATAGCCGCTATGTCACAGATGTCAAAGAATTTTCAATTGATTTGCCTAACGGGCAGGAGTTACCTGTGAGATGGTTGCAGTTTAAGGTGCCAATTTATGAGCCAACCGCTGCTCGCGGAGGAATTGGAGATTTCAGGTCTATAAGATTTATGAGGATGTATCTTACCGGCTTTGAAGATCCCACGGTACTCAGGTTTGGAACTATGGACCTGGTGCGGGGGGATTACCGTAGATATACCCAAAGTTTGGATCCCGATAAATCTGATCCTACCAATGAAAGCACCACTTTTACTGTCGCTTCAGTAAGTATTGAGGAGAATGAAAACCGCCAGCCTATCCCTTATGTCTTGCCACCCGGTGTGGATCGTGAGGAATTGATGAATAATAATACCAGGGTGAGACAGAACGAGCAGTCGCTTGCCGTGACAGTTTGTGATCTCGAGCCGCAGGATTCCCGCGGAGTATATAAGAACTTCCAGTTGGATATGAGGCAGTACAAGAATCTTGAGCTGTTCATTCATGCCGAACCTTTGGTAAACAGGCTAAAATGGCAGGATGGTGAGTTGGTGGCCTTTGTGCGGATTGGTACAGATTTTACCGATAACTTCTACCAGATAGAGATCCCGCTAAAACCAACCGAATTTGGTGCAGCGTCTGCTTCGGAAATTTGGCCCGTGGAAAACCGCATGAACCTGGCATTGGAATTACTGCAGGAGGTGAAAGCAAAAGTGATTGGAAATCCCGATTTGGTGTCTACGGAACTCAATTTCTTTAATGAAACAGGAGAGCAGGTTGCAGCGGAAGCACCTTACGAGGTGGGCCAGTTAAGAATAGGGATCAAAGGAAATCCCAGCTTTGGGAATGTAAGGATGCTCATGTTAGGTGTCAAAAATGGCCTTTCTGAAGCCACTTCCAGAAACCTTTGCGGGGAGGTATGGTTCAATGAACTTCGTTTGTCTGAACTGGATAATGAAGGAGGCTGGGCAGCGATCGTGAATATGGACGCCAACGTGGCCGATTTTGCGAATCTTTCGGCTACCGGAAGAAGGAGTACTGTTGGTTTTGGTTCTTTGGAACAGGGACCAAACCAAAGAAGCAGAGAAGACTTTTTACAATATGATGTGGTGAGTAATCTCAATATGGGGCAGCTTTTACCACCCTCCTGGGGCGTGAAAATCCCTGTGAGCTACAGCTATGGCGAAGAATTAATTACTCCAAAATATGATCCCGAATATCTTGATCTGGAACTGGAAACTGTGCTGGATAATGCCGCAACAGACGAAATTAGGGATGACCTTAGGGAAAGGGCCGAGGACTTTACCCGGCGTCAGAGTATAAATGTAATAGGACTTCGTAAGGAAAGATTGGGAGAGGACAAACCTATGCCTTACGATATTGAAAACCTTAGCGTTTCCGGAAGTTATAATCAGGTGGATCACCGGGATTTTGAAATAGAAGATGCCTTTGATCAAAATGTGCGGGTAGGAGCTACTTATGACTATACTTTTGCACCTGTGAATATTGAGCCTTTGAGAAATGTAAAGGCCTTGGACAGCAGTGCGTATTATGCCCTTTTAAGGGATTTTAATTTCAACGTGTTTCCATCAAACGTAACTGCAACCTCTACTATATTCAGACAATATAATGAGCAGAAATTTAGGGAGATCAATTTGCCTCCCGGTTTTATTAATGGGATTCCAACGCTTTACCAGAGAAACTTTTTGTTTGACTGGCAGTATACTATTAATTATAACTTCACTAAAAGCCTGCGGCTGAATTTTGATTCCTCAACCAACAGAATTGTTCGCAACTACCTTGATGAAGATAACAACCCCGATACTACTACAGATATTTGGGACGGCTTTTTCAATGTAGGTATTCCAAATCAACATTACCAGTCCTTACAACTCAATTACGATTTGCCCCTGGCAAAGGTTCCTGTACTTGAATTTGTGAAGGCGACCTATTCGTACACAGGAAATTTTCAATGGGAGCGGGGCTCAGAAATTTATCAAACTCTGGAAGACGTGCCCGATCTTGGAAATAGTGTTCAAAATTCCAATGTACACCAGGTAAGCGCAAATATGGAAATGCAGACCTTGTATGATTACTTTGGTCTAAAGAAAAGGACACGACCGGGAGGAGCCCAAACAATAGAAGAGCGCAGCAGAGCAGTGCCTACTTTAGACGGGGATCAACCAAAAGCTCCAGCCCCGGCAGATATTGCCCGGCTAAGTGCAGGGGATAGAACCTACAACACTTTTGTGGGGCTTCTAACTTCCATTCGAAGGATACAGGTAAATTACCAGGAGAACAACGGGACCTTCCTTCCCGGTTATACCAATGACATAGGATTTATGGGTACCTGGAATCCAACCTTCGGCTTTACACTGGGAAGTCAGGAAGAGGTGAGATATATGGCAGCCCGTAAAGGCTGGCTTACTTTATATCAGCAATTTAATCAGCAGTACACGCAGGTCGAAAATGAACAACTGGGGATCAATGCTGATATTTCCCTGTTGCCAGATTTAACCGTTCAGCTTACCGCAGGCAGGTTATATTCAGAAACATTTCAGGAAAATTACAGGGTAATAGGAGGTCAATATGTGCCGCTTACCCCATTAACTTTTGGGAACTTCAACATTTCTACCATTCTTCTTAAAACTGCTTTCAATCAAAGTACGGCTGAATCTTCGGCGACTTTTCAGGATTTCAGGGAGAACAGGCTGGCAGTGGCAAGAAGACTGGCTATAGAAAATGGCCTTGATCCAAATGAGACAGATGAATTTGGCTATCCTGTAGGCTACGGAAAAAATAATCAGGATGTATTGCTACCGGCATTTTTAGCTGCTTATTCGGGTTCAGATCCCGATGATGTGGCGCTGGGAGCATTCAGGGATTTCCCTCTTCCCAACTGGAACCTGAAATATACCGGCTTTATGCGCCTGCCGTGGTTCAAAAAGAATTTCAAAAGATTTTCTGTTAATCATGGTTATACTGCAGGATATACTCTTAACCAATTCCAGACCAATTTAGATTATGATCCTGCCAATCCCCGCGATGTAGACCAGGCAGGGAACTACAAGAGTGAGTTGCTTTTTTCCAATGTTAATCTTACTGAACAGTTTAGCCCTCTTGTTCGGGTGGATATGGAAATGGCAAATTCTATCAAAATTTTAGCCGATATTCAAAAAGACAGGGCGTTGTCATTAAGTTTTGACAATAACCTTCTTACCGAAATAAACGGGAACCAATATACTCTCGGTTTAGGATACCGTATCAAAGATCTAAAGATCGACACCAAGATTGGGGGGCGTCAAAGAATTCTTAGCAGTGACCTCAATTTTAAGGCAGATGTTTCATACCGTCACAACGAAACCGTTATTCGATATCTGGACATAGACAATAGTCAGGTTACTGCGGGACAGGATATCTGGGCCATCAATTTTACGGCAGATTATGCCCTTTCAAAGAACCTTACCGCGCTGGTTTACTACGATCACAGTTTCTCGGAATACGCAATTTCAACAGCTTTTCCCCAGACTACAATCAGGTCTGGAGTGACTTTGAGATATAACTTCGGAAATTAGCGCAGGGGGCTTGACTAAAAGGATTAAAAAATTAACTTTGTTATATTAAAAAACTAACCATGAAGATTCCAAAAGACTTAAAGTACACCAATGATCACGAATGGGTGAGAATTGAAGGGGATGTTGCCACTGTAGGTATTACCGATTTTGCTCAGGGTGAGCTGGGAGATATCGTTTATGTAGAAGTTGAAACTGTAGATGAAACTCTGGATAGAGAAGAAGTGTTTGGTACTGTTGAAGCAGTAAAAACAGTTTCAGATCTGTTTGCACCGCTTTCGGGTGAGATCATTGAATTCAATGAGAGCCTGGAGGACGAGCCGGAGAAAGTTAATTCAGATCCTTATGGAGAGGGTTGGATGGTAAAGATTCGTTTTACCGATGCTTCGCAGATCGATGATCTTTTAAGTGCCGAAGAATACACTGAAGTTGTTGAAGGTTAAACTTCTTTTTCTTCTAACTGCAGTATCTTATACGATTCTAATACTATACCTGTCTCTCATTAATCTTGCAGATACCCCGGTTAAAGAACTTGGGGTGAGTGATAAGGTTATGCACGGCGGGGCCTATTTTGGTCTTGGACTGCTGTGGATGTTGTTTGTGCTCTTTTCTTTTAAGGAAAACAAGCTTTTTAAGAAAATTCTTATTATTTCTGTAAGTTCAATAGCCTTTGGCATTTTTATTGAGGTTCTGCAGGATACATTGACGAGTTATCGACAATTGGATCTATATGATATTTTTGCTAACACTCTGGGTGTTGTTCTTGCAGGAATTGTTGTGTGGACCTTAAGGAAATATCTAATCAGGTTAAAAGCCAAGATTAATTTAGATTTAATGAAAAATTAATTATTTTAGCCAACCTATAATTAAAACGGAATTATGAAACCCAAAAAAAATCCAAAAGCTGATTTATCCAGGAGAAGCGTTTTGTTCTTCCAGATTGGAATGATCGTGATGCTTTTCATTACCTGGAGGGCGATTGAGTGGAAAACCTATGATAAGGAAGCGATTGATACCGGGATGGTTGATATGGATGCCTTTGAAGAGGAAGATGTGCCAATCACCGAATTGAATACACCACCGCCACCACCACCGCCACCACCGCCACCAGCACCCGAGGTTATCGAGATCGTAGAAGATGAAGAAGAAGTTGAAGAGACGGTGATCGAATCTACCGAAACTAACCAGGAAGAGATCGTGGAAGTTGAAGAGGTAGAGGTTGTTGAGGAAGAAGAAGAAATTGGGGACGTTCCGTTTGCTGTTATTGAAGATGTACCTGTTTTTCCCGGATGTGAAAACGAGAAAAACAACCAGGCCCGTAAGGACTGTATGAGTGAAAAGATCAATGACTTCGTGAACCGAAGATTTGATACAGGTTTAGGTAGTGATCTTGGACTTTCTGGAATCAACAGGATCTATGTGCAGTTTAGGATCGAGAAGAATGGTAATATAACCGTTCTTGGAGCGAGGGCTCCACATCCACGTCTACAGCAGGAAGCAGAAAGAGTAGTGAACATGCTACCTAAGATGCAGCCAGGGAAACAACGTGGTCAACCGGTTGGGGTGCTTTATTCCCTTCCTATTACTTTTAGAGTACAGGACTAACTTAGTCGTTTAATATATTTTTGAAAATCCCGCACTTGTTGCGGGATTTTTTATTTCCGATCATTTGGTGTAGGAAGATTTAATTTCTGTAGGATATTTTAATGAAGTTTCTGCTATTTGGCTTAATTATTGAAGTTGTGCTAATTGATTAACTAAAAAGATGTTTTTAGTTTCTCCTTTTGGCCTCAGGAATCATTAATCTTTATATATATTATGGAAAATAAGAAAAACACTAAAGTAGATCTCGCAAAAAGGAGCATTTTATTTTTTCAGCTGGGCCTTATTCTTGCTCTTTTATTGGTCTTTCAGTTAATCGAATTCAGAGTCGAAGCGGAGCCGGTTTCTAAGGAGGAGCTTGTAATGGCAGATCCTTTTGAAGATGAGATGGTGCCCGTGACCAAAGTCGAGGAGGCAAAACCGCCGGAACCACCAAAAGAAATTGCGGAAGTAGTTGATGTAATTGATGATGATGTTGATAAAAAAGAAGATATAATCGCCTCAACAGAGAGTGAGGAAAAGATCCTGGAGGTAGCCGAAGTAGATTTCATTGAAAAAGAAGAGCCTGTTGAGGAGTACAATATTAACTCGGTAGAAGAAGTTCCTGTTTTTCCCGGCTGTGAAGGTCTGGAAGATAACACCTCCCGTAAACAGTGTTTTAGTGAAAAGGTGAATAGATTGGTTGGCCGCACTTTTGATACCAGCCTTGGAAGTGAGCTGGGGCTATCTGGTCTTCATCGTATTTATGTGAGCTTTAAAGTACAAAAAGATGGAAGTGTGAAGGTCATTGGTGTTCGTGCTCCTCACCCCAAGCTTGAGGAAGAAGCCAGGAGAGTTATACTACAATTTCCCGAATTAATTCCGGGTAAACAGGGAGGAATACCGGTAGGGGTAACATATTCACTGCCTATCACTTTTAGAATACAGGAATAAAATGTTTTGAAAATGCCATTTTTAATCCCGCACCTGGTTGCGGGATTTTTGATTGTATGAAAATACTTCAAGTTTTTAAAATAATGTATCTTTCCGCAGTAATCTATTGAGCATTGTGCAGGCTATGACAAAAATTTACACGCTCTTCCTTATATTTCTTCCGTTACTTGCCTTTTCCCAGACCTTTAAAGGAGATCCTGAAAGATTTCCCCGTTTTTCTGAATGTGAAAATGTGGAGTTTGAACAGGAGGAAAGTTGTTTCAGAAAGATTTTAAAACAAAAGATAAGCAGGGAATTTCAATTGCCACAAATAATTTCTGAAGACGATTATAGAGGAGAAGTAATAGTGCTTTTTGAGGTCACCCGTGATGGAGACTTTGAAATAATCTTTATCGATGCAGCTTATTCCGAATTAAAGGAGGAGATAAATCGCATTTTTAAGACCCTTCCGAAGATCTCTCCTGCTACCTACAACAGCAGGCCAATTAATATGCAGTTCCGTATGCCGGTTAAAATTCCTTTTGAACAAGAGGAAGCTGTGTCACCCACATATAACGAGGAATTAGAAGTTGTAAAGGCCGAAGTAGCAGCTCCTGTTGTACGAAAAGAAGTGACAGAAGAGTATGATGAAATCAAATCATTGGACATTGGTAATCCACGGTTTGAAAGTGAGATCAATATTCCTCTATCGCACGAACTTTACAGTAGGTTTGAAGATGAGGTGAACAGGGTAGGGACTAATTTTCACACTTCCTCCAAGCCTTTTCTCTATTCGGAAGTACAGCCTTATTACAATTTTGAGGCTAAGCTTGCCGCGCTTCAAAAGCCTGTAGACTCTTGGGTCGGGAGAAAAATTTGGAATGAGCATCTTTTTAGATTTCAAGGTGAAGATTACTGGTTCACAGTAGATTTTGCTCTTGACCTGCAGGTGGGGAAAGACTTTGACAGTGAATTGGATGTTACCTACAATAATACAAGGGCTGCCATTTTTCAGGGTGGACTCGGTAAAAATTTTAGCTTTTATTCTGTAGTTTATGAGAACCAGGGAAGATTTGCAGATTATTTTAATCATTATGCCGAATCAATAAGACCTGGTTCTGAAGGTGCGGCTATTATTCCCGGGCGTGGAATTGCCAAGCCATTCATGGGGCAGGCCTATGACTATCCTGTCGCCGAGGGTTATCTTTCCTACAGCCCCGGCAAATTCTTTAATTTGCAGTTTGGCCATGGCAAAAATTTTATTGGGGACGGTTATAGGTCACTATTGTTGAGTGATAATGCATCTCCATATCCTTTTTTTAAGCTCAACACCACTTTCTGGAAGATAAAATACACTAACACGTGGATGTCTTTGCGTGATGTACGGCCCGAAGTTACGGGAGAGGACTCCTACCGCACAAAATTTATGGCCAACCATTACCTGAGTTACAATGTGACAAAGAGACTTAATATTGGCTTTTTTGAATCTGTAATGTGGGAGAATGACAACAACCGCGGCTTTGATCTCAATTACCTAAACCCGGTGATCTTCTACCGTGCTATTGAATTTTCGACCGGGGGACAGGCTGGAAATGCCATTATCGGCCTTACCGGGAAGTATAAGTGGAATAACAGTTTCCTTACTTATGGCCAGTGGCTTATTGATGAATTTTCTTCCAGTGATGTTTTTGGGGGAGAGGGAAGCTGGAAGAATAAACATGGATTTCAGTTAGGGACAAAATATTTTAACGCTTTTAATGTAGAGAACCTTCACCTGCAGCTGGAATACAATCAGGTGCGGCCTTACACCTATTCTCACAACACTATTACGCTCAATTATGGTCATACAAACCAATCCATGGCGCATTTATGGGGAGCTAATTTTAGGGAGCTTGTGGCTATTGCCCGATATAAAAGCGGAAGGTATTATGGTCATGTGAAGGCGATATACGGGGAACGTGGTTTTGACTTTTCAGAAAATGGTGATTATTACGGCGGAAATATCTACCGCAGTGAGGAGGAACGCCCTCTGGAAACAGGCGTAAGGATTGGTCAGGGAAATAATACAGATTCATTCTTTGCTCAAACTGAAATTGGCTACATTATAAATCCTGCCACAAATCTTAAATTTTTCGGCAGCTTTATTTACCGCAATTTTGATCCTGAAATTAATACTGTAGAGCACTCTGATAATACCACATACTGGGTAAATATTGGGCTTCGGACAGATATTTTTAACTGGTACTTTGATATGTAAGTTCTATAATGGATTGAGAATCAATAGCTATATTTTTTTGGGATTATTAATTTAACGTCTTCGTGGACTTGGTAGAAAACAATTAAGAAGTATCTTTGCGCCAAAATTCCCTTTTTTGGAAAACACCCAAGTACATAGTCCTGCAATTTCTCTGGTAAGCGATCTAAAGGAGGTTACCAAGATGAGACTGGCAATAAGTGTAGTCTTTTCTTCGGTTGCCGGTTATTTTTTAGGAGCAGAATCTGTTGATCTCCTCACAGTGATCATGTTGTCGATTGGAGGGTATTGCCTCGTTGGAGCCTCAAATGCCTATAACCAGATCCTTGAAAAGGATCTTGACTCTTTAATGAAGAGGACCAGTAACCGTCCTGTTCCTTCAGGAAGAATGTCGGTTAATACTGCTTTCATTATTGCAAGTTCCCTCACGGTACTGGGGCTGGTAATTCTATATCTTATCAATCCCAGAACAGCAATGTTTGGGGCGATCAGTATTTTTCTTTATGTAAGTGTTTATACACCTCTTAAGACCAAGACCCCACTATCTGTATTTGTGGGTGCCTTTCCGGGTGCCATCCCTTTTATGTTAGGATGGGTTGCAGCTACGGGAGATTTTGGTATTGAGCCGGGAACATTGTTCATGATACAATTCTTCTGGCAATTTCCGCATTTTTGGGCCCTTGGCTGGTGGTTGTATGATGATTATGCTAAAGGTGGTTTCTTTATGTTACCCACGGGGAAAAGGGATAAGGGTACTGCGGTACAAATCGTTTTATACACCGTTTGGACTGTAATAGTTTCTCTAATACCCGTAACCGGGATGACAGGGGCACTGTATATTACGCCGTTTTCTGCGGTACTTGTACTTCTTCTGGGAATGGGAATGTTGTTTTATGCCGTACAGCTTTACCGGAAGAGAGATGAAAAATCGGCTAAAAAACTTATGCTGGCAAGTGTTTCATATATCACTCTGCTGCAAATTATATATGTATTAGATAAATTAATTCGAGTATGGATTTAACACAAGGAACCCAAGCGTACAAGCAGGGCCGGGCAAAAAAGATGATGCTGTGGTTTGGGATCATAAGTATGGCTATGATGTTCGCGGGACTTACCAGTGCTTATGTAGTAAGTACCAAGCGACCGGACTGGCTTACTGAACTTCAATTGCCAGTCACCTTCATTTGGAGTACTTTGGTAATATTTTTAAGTAGTATTACCTTTCATTTTGCCATAAAAGCAGTGAAGCAGAACAATCATTCTCTTGCTACTTCAAGTCTTGTTGCGACTTTATTACTTAGCATCGGGTTCATTGTTTTGCAATTTATGAGCTTTAATGAGCTGCTGGAATCGGGATATTTCTTCACAGGGAGTGCGAGTAGCGTTACTACTTCCTTTCTGTATTTGATCGTAGGATCGCATTTAGTCCACCTTTTAGGAGGAATAATTGTGCTTTTGGTGATAATTTATAACCATTTTAAACAAAAGTATTATGCTGGGCAAACACTTGGATTAGAACTTGGTGCTACTTACTGGCACTTCGTGGATGCCCTTTGGATTTACCTGTTTTTATTTTTATATTTCTTTAGATAAATAAAAAACCTATTTTTGCCCATACTTTAAAAATCAAACTCTTTCTATGGAAGCGACTGTGACCAGAACAGGTACCGAAGGAAAAACATGGGGTGGTGGAAATCAACCTCTAAAGGTGAGCTATGGAAAAATGATGATGTGGTTCTTCATATTGTCAGATGCGCTTACGTTTTCGGGATTTCTTGCCTCTTACGGTTTTGCCCGATATAAATTTTCTGAAAGCTGGCCTATCGCCGATGAGGTTTTTACCCACTTTCCCTTTTTGCACGGAGTAGAGGCGCCAATGTACTATGTGGCATTAATGACCTTTATCCTTATTTTTTCCTCTGTAACTATGGTTTTGGCTGTAGACGCAGGGCATCAAATGAAGAAATCCAAGGTGACCTTTTATATGTTGTTAACCATTATTGGAGGTATAGTCTTCCTTGGTTCGCAGGCATGGGAATGGAAAAATTTTATTCAGGGTACTTATGGGGCAGTTGAAACCAGGGGTGGAAATGTGCTGCAGGTAGTAAATGATGAAGGACATCGTGTTGCTCTAGATGAATTTGTGGTTGCTGCACCAACAGAGAGATTACAACAAACACGTTCTAATGCCTTGTGGTTTGTAGACGAACCTACTTTACCACGCTTTACGATGGAAGACGTGCTTGTGGGATTTGCGGCTAATCCAAACCTGCATATTAGGACTCAGCAGTTGACTGAGACAGGAGAGAAGGTTGTGCTTACCAGAGCGGAGTCTTTAGCTAAACTTGAAAACGAAGGAATTGGAATTATTGAAGGGGCTAATCTTCAAAAGAATGAATATGGTAATCCTTTATTTGGAGGCTTCTTCTTCTTTATTACTGGATTCCACGGGTTTCACGTCTTAACAGGAGTTTTGATCAATATCATTATTTTTTTTAATGTTCTTATTGGGACTTACGAAAGAAGAGGGCATTATGAAATGGTGGAGAAGGTAGGACTGTACTGGCACTTTGTAGACCTTGTATGGGTATTTGTATTTACTTTCTTCTATTTAGTATAATCTGGAATACATTATAAAATGGCACACGATACAACACACGCACACCAATCGAATACAAAAAGGATCTGGACCGTATTTATTATTCTTTCAGTTATTACCATTGTGGAGGTAATTCTGGGAATCATCAAGCCCGAGGTACTAACAGATACTTACTTTATAAGCTTAAAATTAATTAACTGGATCTTTATTGTGCTTACCATCTGGAAAGCATATTATATTACCTGGGCCTTCATGCACATGGAAGGTGAGACGAAAGGACTAAGACGTTCTGTAGTCTGGACTGCGGGTTTTCTCATTGTTTACCTGGTTTTCATTCTCCTAACCGAAGGAGATTACGTTCATGAGGTAATGAAAAGAGGGCAGGTAGCCTGGGATTTTTAAAAGTTAAAACATTAGGAAAAGGCGGTTTTAAAACCGCCTTTTTTTATTTTTGTGCACATCTTTCCGTAAAAGATAACATGAAAAAATTCTTTGTCATTTTTGTGCTTTTTGCACTCCCCCTTGGGGCCTATTTGTTCTTCGCTTCAGGAGTCAATAATTTTGCACGTCTGCCTGTGCTTACGCAGGAAATTTATCAGTTGGAATCCTTCAGAAGTCTTGAAGATGAAGAGGAGGAGGTGAGCTTTGATGGCAAGATCACCATTCTGGGTTTTCCAGGTGGTGAGCCACTTGAATATTCCAACAATGCCTATCATCTTGCTGAAAAAATTTATGACCGCTATGCGGAATTTAAGGACTTCCAGTTTGTTTCTGTAATACCTTCGGGAAGTGAGGCTGAAGTTGAAAAGCTTCAGGATAAAATTTCCAAAGTTATAGATCTTAAAAAGTGGAAATTTGTCACAGGTACTTCCGAAGAGATCAACGCGTTATTTGACAGTCTCAATACCGATCTTGAATTGACCGGTGATCTTTCTACTCCCAATGTATTTATTATTGATAAGGAAGGAAAGCTGCGTGGCAGGGACAAAGACGACGATGGGAATGAACTCTATGGCTACGATACTGGCTCTATTTTTGTACTCAACAACAAAATGAATGATGACGTAAAAGTTATCCTTGCAGAGTATCGCCTGGCACTAAAGAAATATAACAGAGAGAATACCGAGAAATAAATGAAAAATTACTCCTACATAGGAATTTCCTTCGTGATCTTAATTTTTGGGATCATAGTTGTTCCCGAGATTATCGACAGGATAAACGAACGGGAAGTGGTCTCTTCCAATAGGTCTGATGGACAGGAAGAACGTGCTTCAGAAAATATTGAGCTGGAGTATATTATGGTGAACCAAGAAAAAAAGAAGGTTCCCGCATTTGAATTCATAGATCAGCACGGGGATACTATTACCAATAAAGATTATGAAGGTAAAGTCTATATAGCAGAATTCTTCTTTTCTACCTGTCCTACTATTTGTCCTATTATGAAAGAAAATTTAGTCCAGGTGCAGGATGTTTTTGCTAAAAATGATGATTTCGGGATCGCTTCCTTTAGCATAGACCCACAGCATGATACTCCCGGAGTTTTAAAAGAGTATGCTGCCTTGAATAACATAACCCATCCAAACTGGCACTTGTTGACCGGGAAGCGGGAAGAAATTTACGATCTCGCGAATTCTGGATTCAATATTTACGCCGGGGAAGATGAAAATGCCGAGGGAGGTTTTGCCCACTCCGGTTATTTTGCACTGGTTGACAAAGAAGGCTATATAAGATCGCGAAAGGACCGACATGGAAATCCTATCATTTATTACCGTGGGTCTGTGCCGCGTAAATCTATAGTGGAACCCGGTGAGGAAGAACCTCAAATAGATATTTTGATTGCAGATGCTAAAAAACTTGTCAATGATAAATAGGAAGTCCGATAGGGTGATGGTACCGGCCATTTTGGTGATCTCCATTTTGGTTCCCGTGCTTGTGCTAATTTTAATGTACCTCCCCGAGAGGTATGATGTATTGGGAGGAAATTTCAATAATTTCCCTCTGTTTCATGCTGTTCTTAATTTCTTTACTGCCCTGTTACTCATTGCAGGGTATTTATCAATGAGAAAAAAAGAATTGGCGTGGCATAGAAATTTAATGATTTCAGCATTTTTCCTGTCGGCAGTTTTTTTAGTGAGTTATGTGATCTCCAAAATAAGCAATGAGCCTGTGCCTTATGGTGGGGAAGGTGTACTTAAATATATTTATTTCTTTATTTTGATCACGCATATCCTGCTTTCGGCAATTATTGTTCCCCTGGTTTTGTTCACCATGTACCGCGGTCTTACAGGAGAGGTGGGAAAACATCGTAAAATTGCCCGCTATACTTTTCCAATATGGTTATATGTAGCTGTGACAGGAGTGTTGGTATATTTATTTATGGCTCCCTATTATTAATATTATGAGAACACGAATCTTACTTAGTGCATTTTTAATACTGGCTCTTTCTTTTGATGCAGAAGCCCAGTGTGCAATGTGTCGGGCTGTTCTTGAGAGTGGAGAAAGCCAATCGGCTGCTGAAGGTATAAATGACGGGATCCTGTATCTCATGATCTTTCCTTACCTTTTAATGGCCGGTATAGCCTATTTTATTTGGAAATCCCGGAAAAAGACCCGTACCCAAGAATAGCATTCTTTTCTTTCAAAAATGTGCTTTTTCTGAATCTTTTTCTTAAAACTGTAACATTTCCCCTTTTTGCAAGTCTAATGGTTGCCCCCCTCTAATTAAAAGAAAGAGACCGGTATGATCGAAATAAAAGATTTGCACAAGTCCTATAAGACCGGAAATAATTCCCTGCACGTCCTAAAGGGAATAAATTTTAATGTCGCCGAAGGAGAACTTGTCTCAATTATGGGGTCTTCCGGATCCGGTAAGTCCACACTTCTCAACATCCTGGGAATGCTTGATGAGGCCGATTCGGGCACGTATACGCTCGACGGAGTTCCTATCAAAAATCTCAATGAAAAAATAGCAGCCCGCTACAGGAATAAATTTCTGGGATTTATTTTTCAGTCTTTCAATCTTATAAATTACAAGACAGCTCTTGATAATGTCGCTTTGCCCCTTTATTATCAGGGTATGAAGCGCAAAGAAAGAATTGAGCGCGCAATGGCATACCTCGATAAAGTAGGTCTTAGTCCCTGGGCGCAACATCATCCCAACGAACTTTCGGGAGGTCAAAAGCAAAGAGTTGCAATAGCCAGAGCCCTTGCCAGTGATCCTAAAGTTTTACTGGCCGATGAGCCTACCGGTGCGCTTGATACCAAAACGTCTTATGAGGTGATGGACCTCATTCAAAAGATCAACGAAGAAGGGCGTACGATCTTGATCGTTACCCACGAGCATGATATTGCCGAAATGACAAAACGCATCGTCAATCTAAAGGATGGTGTAATTATAGATGATAAAAAAGTAGATCAGGTAAAGGCACTGCAGTATGTTTGATCTGGAACGTTGGGAGGAGATCTTCGAAACTATCCGTAAGAATAAATTGCGGACCTTTCTTACCGGGCTCTCGGTAGCATCCGGGATCTTCATTCTTGTCGTCTTGTTGGGTATTGGCCAGGGCATGAGGAACGGGATCGGCGTCCAATTTGAGCAGGATGCGGCCAATATTCTTTATATCTGGACAAACAGAACTTCTGTAGAATATAAAGGCTTGAATCCCGGGCGGGAGATAAGACTAAAGAACACCGACTATCAAACTACTGCCCAGAAATATATTGATGAGCTCGAGTACAAATCTGCCGTTTACAGGATCTGGAATGGGGTGGTTACCTTTAAAAAGGAATCTGGATCATACAGGGTAGAAGGGGTGCTTCCAGACTACCAGTTCCTTGAGAACAGTACTATGACAGAAGGCCGGTATCTTAACTACACCGACCATGAGAATTATGAAAAAGTAGCCGTTATTGGGAACCGGGTAAAAAATGACCTTTTTAAAGAGGCAGATCCTATCGGCAAATACGTCGAAATCTCGGGAATTAACTTCAAGGTCATAGGGGTTTTCACAGATCCCGGAGGGGAACGTGAGGAAAACAGGGTATACGTGCCTCTGTCAACCGGACAAAGGGTCTTTTATGGTCAGAACTACATAAACAATATGGCCTTTACCCTTGATAAACAGGACAATTTCGAAGCGGCACTGGCTGCGTCAAATAAATTTTCTTCAGAACTTGAGGCATTTTTAAAGGAACAACACAGTGTAGCTCCCGAAGATGACCGTGCTATCAATATTAATAATTCTCTTGAGAATGCAAAGCGGTTTTACGACCTCATGGACATGATCAAGTACTTCTTCTGGGGAGTAGGAATATGCACAATAATAGCCGGGATCGTGGGGGTTAGTAATATTATGCTCATAATTGTAAAGGAACGCACCCGGGAGATTGGCGTGCGAAAAGCTCTTGGAGCAGAACCTTTGTCTATAGTGGGGATGGTGCTGCACGAATCTATTTTTGTAACTGCCATTGCCGGGCTGGTAGGACTAATTGGAAGTCTTGCCCTGCTTGAGCTGGTGGGACCAATGATAGAAACAGAATTTATTACAAATCCTTCGGTGAATTTTGGGATTGCACTTACTACAGTGTTCATCCTGGTGATTGCCGGAGCACTCGCGGGATTCTTTCCTGCCTACAGGGCAGCCAGGATCAAACCTATTGTCGCATTAAGAGATGAATAAGCATGTTTAGCAGAGATAATTGGGACGAAATACTGGAAGCCCTTAGCGCCAACTGGTTTAGAACCATTCTTACCGCATTTGGGGTGCTTTGGGGGATATTTATCCTCGTGATCCTGCTTGCTGCCGGAAAAGGTTTGGAAAACGGGGTGAAGCAGGGTTTTGGCGGAATGGCAACGAACTCCATGTTCATGTGGACGCAGGTTACCTCCAAACCGTACAAAGGTTTACCTAAAGGAAGAAGATATAACTTCAAGATTGATGACGTTGCAGCTATAAAACGCGAAGTACCAAATATGAGGTTCGTGTCCCCACGAAATCAATTGGGAGGCTTTGGCGGTGGAAACAATGTTGTAAGAGGGCTCAATACCGGTGCTTTTAACGTATATGGTGATTATCCCGAGATAATACAGCAGGAACCCATGGACATTACCTCAGGAAGGTTTCTCAACTATTCAGATATTAATGATAAAAGGAAAGTGGCTGTTATTGGGGATGGGGTTCGAACGGTTTTGTACAAGCAGGGAGAAGAGGTACTTGGAACTTACATTAAGATCAATGGGGTAAACTTCATGGTAATTGGTACCTATAAAAAGAAGGGGAACAACGGTAATTCGGAAGAAAATCAAAAACAAATTTACGTGCCATTTACTGCATTTTCTCAGGCCTTTAATCAGGGGAATAATGTAGGGTGGATGGCGATCACCGCCCAGGATGGCTCTTCAATTACCGAATTAAAAGGGGAAGTGCTGGACGTCATCAAATCCAGGCATTCCATACATCCTGAAGATGACAGAGCAGTTGGGAATTTTGATCTTTATGAAGAGTATAACAAGATCAACGGTTTATTTGTCGCACTAAAAAGCGTCGCCTATTTCGTGGGAATCCTTGTGCTTTTATCCGGGATAATTGGAATAAGCAATATCATGCTCATCGTGGTTAAAGAACGCACCAATGAAATTGGAGTGAGACGTGCTCTTGGGGCTACACCCTGGGCTATTAGAGGACAGATCCTTATGGAGTCTATCTTCCTTACAATTATTTCGGGAATGGCGGGAATAGTACTCGCTACAGGAGTGATTGCTCTTGTGAACCAGGCACTAAGTGGAATGGATACTTCAGAAATGATGTTCCTCAACCCCAGCGTAGATCTTGGGGTAGTAATGGTGGCATTGGGTATCCTTGTAATATCGGGATTGCTGGCAGGTTTGATTCCGGCTCAAAACGCGATTAAGGTGAAACCTGTAGATGCTTTAAGAACAGAATAACAATAAATACAAATAAGTAACAGAATGAAAAGAGTTGTAACTATCCTGATCCTGGTTGTAATTGCAGTAGCTTTTACCGGTGCATTGTACTACCTGTATGCTAAAAATCAGGAGGATCCAACGGTGTACGAAACCGAGCAGGCTTCAGAACAAACCATTGTGAAAAAGACAGTGGCAACCGGGAATATTGTTCCTAAAGAAGAAGTTTTGATCAAGCCCAATATCTCGGGAGTTATTGAAGAAATATATATCGAAGCCGGGGATCGCATCAAGGCCGGGGATCAGATCGCTAAAATCAGGGTGATCCCAAATGTTTCTTCCCTGCAGAGTGCTAAAGACGCAGTGCAGACTGCGAAGATCAACTTTGATAATGAAACTAAAAATTTTGAACGTCAAAAATCCCTTTTTGAAAAAGGTGTGATCTCTGCCAATGAATTCGATAATGCGCAGGTTGGATATAGACGTGCAGAGCAGAATTACCGGTCTGCACAACAAAATTATGAGATCGTTCGCACAGGAACAACCAGTGGGTTGGGAAGTGCAGCCAATACCATGATTCGTTCTACAGTGGAAGGTATGGTGCTGGATGTTCCTGTTAAGGTTGGAAACCAGGTTATAGAAAGTAACAACTTTAATGATGGAACTACAATCGCTGTTTTGGCCGATGTAAATGAGATGATCTTTGAAGGGAAGGTAGATGAAAGTGAAGTGGGGAAAATAAGGGAAGCCCTTCCGCTGGAAGTGACTGTAGGAGCCATTGAGAACAAAACTTTTAATGCTGTGCTGGATTATATTGCGCCTAAAGGAGTTGAGGAAAACGGGGCTATTCAGTTTGATATTGAAGGCACCTTAGATAAGGCCGATACAACTTTTATCAGGGCAGGATTGAGCGCCAATGCTTCGATCATTCTCGCACGGGCCGAGGATGTGCTTGCAGTGCGTGAAGCATTGATACAGTTTGATCCTAAGACACAGGAACCGTTTGTTGAAGTGGCTACAGGGGACCAGGAGTTTGAACGCAGAGAAGTTGAGTTGGGAGTGAGTGACGGTATTTTTGTAGAAATCAAGAACGGTATTACCGCAAATGACAAGATCAAAGTTTGGAATCAATTAAAACCAGCCGGGCCAACTGCACAGGTGCAATAGATTGTGTCTTTGTGTAACAAAAAAGGTTCATAGAAGACTTATATTTTACAACTACCATTATGAAAAGATTTTTATTAACTGCAGTTTTCCTTTCCTCTTCCTTTTTAGGGTTTTCGCAACAAAAAGAATGGACACTTCAGGAATGTATTGAATATGCACTTGACAACAACATAAGCGTAAAGCAGTCACAACTTGATGTGGAGCTGGCAGATATTCAGATATCTGATGCTTTCGGAAACTTCCTGCCGGGATTGAATGCTTCGGCTTCCAATTCCTGGAATACGGGACTTACCCAAAATGTTACTACAGGTATTCTTCAAACCCAAACCACGCGGAACTTTTCCGCAGGAGCTACAGCGGGATTAACCCTGTTCGACGGATTAAGAAATTTTAAGCAATACCAGTACGCTAAAATGGCAAAACTGGCCAGTGAATATTCCCTGGAGCAAATGAAGGATGATATTGCCCTTTTTGTGGCCAATGCTTACCTGCAGGTACTCTTTAACAAAGAAAGTCTTAAGGTGATCCAGGCACAGCATCAAATAACCCTTGAGCAACTGGAGAGGGCTGAGGCTTTAGTAGAAGCAGGTTCCCTTCCCAGGGGTGATCTACTGGAGATAAAAGCTACTTCTGCAAATGAGGTACAGCGAATGATCGTGGCCGAAAACCAGATCGAGATCTCTTTAGTCTCCTTAGCTCAATTGCTTCTTATTGAAGATTATGAAAACTTTGACATTGCCGACAGAGACTACGAAGTTTTTGGAAGTGAGGTCCTGGAAATGCCGGTTTCTCAGGTGATTGATGCTGCCGAGGAGGAGCGTTACGAAGTGAAAGTTGCCGAGATGAATACAGAACTGGCAGAAAAGGAGCTTGAGATAGCTCGTGGGGCTTACTGGCCTACTCTCGGTGCCTTCTTTAATTACAATACAAGAGAATCTGGTGCCGGGCGATTTATTTCTGCAGGTCTTGATCCCGATGAGCCTTATCGCCAGATAGGTTTTGTAGAGGCAACCGAAGAAATTGTTGTGGCGCCGAACATGGTCACCGAAATCGGAAATCCCCTTCCCTTCTTTGAACAACTTCAGCTTAACGATGGTATCTCTTATGGGGTTCAGGTTAGTGTGCCTATTTTTAATGGATTTAGCACCCGTAATCAGGTAAAAAGAAGAAAAGTAAATGTACTGAGATCTGAGTATCAACTGGAGCAGACGAGGCTTGATCTTGAGGCTAACGTTTACCAGGCTTATACAGATGCCCGCGGTGCTTTAAAAGCCTACGAGGCGGCACTGGTGGCACGGGAAGCCCAGGTATTGGCTTATGAGTACGCTACAGAACGCTATAATGTAGGGATGACTAATGCTTTTGACTTTAGCCAGGCGAAATTTAATCTGGAGAACGCAGAAAGCGAAGTGGTAAGAACTAAGTACGATTATATTTTTAAATTAAAAGTGTTGGAACTGTATTTTGGAGTGCCAATCACAGACCTTAAATTCTAAGTAATGAAGAAAAAAACTATTTATATAATTGCCGGAATTACCGTTTTAATCATTGTCTTGCTCGTGGTAGGCAAAAAAGCAGGATGGTTTGGGAAATCGGGTAATTTCAAAGAAGTTGAGGTTACAGAAGTACAGAGATTTGATGTTATTGAAAAAGT
Organism: Salinimicrobium sediminilitoris; assembly: GCF_020866905.1. Classification (GTDB taxonomy): domain Bacteria; phylum Bacteroidota; class Bacteroidia; order Flavobacteriales; family Flavobacteriaceae; genus Salinimicrobium; species Salinimicrobium sediminilitoris. The sequence continues at coordinate 744,837 of NZ_JAIVCC010000005.1, forward strand.
ATCGGCAACCGGAAAGATCCAGCCCGAGGTTGAGGTAATGCTTTCCTCGGAAGTTTCAGGAGAAATTATAGAGCTTCCAGTAGTAGAAGGGCAGCAGGTTCAAAAAGGGGATTTGCTGGTGCGTGTTAATCCTGAAATCTACCAGTCCAGCCTTGAACGTTCCCGTGCGGGACTTCAGAATATAAGATCTGGCCTTTCACAGGCAGAAGCTTCCTTAAAAGAAGCTGAAGCCAACTATGAGCGAAATAAAACCCTTTTTGAAAAGGGAATTATCTCCAAGGCCGAATGGGATAGGATCGTTTCTTCCTATGAAGTAGCACAGGCTTCTCGACAAGCTGCTTTTTACAACGTAAGAAGTGCCGAAGCCAGTGTCAACGAAGCCTTGGAAAATTTGGGGAGAACTAACATCTATGCGCCAATGAGTGGAACCATTTCTTCTCTTGATGCCGAGCTTGGAGAAAGAGTAGTGGGTACACAGCAAATGGCGGGTACCGAAATTCTAAGAGTGGCTGATCTTAACGATATGGAAGTTGAGGTAGATGTTAATGAAAATGATATAGTAAAGATATCAATAGGGGATTCTACTTTAGTTGAGGTGGATGCTTATCTCAAGCAGGAATTCCAAGGAGTGGTTACAGAAATTTCAAACTCAGCCAACGCTACAGCTACGGCCGATCAAGTGACTAATTTTAAGGTAAAAGTGAGAATACTTAAAGAATCTTATGACCACCTGCTCGAAGGAAAACCTGAAAATTTTTCTCCTTTTAGACCGGGAATGACTGCTACCGTAGACATTATCACCAATCGTCGCGACGATGTGATTGCCGTGCCTATTAGTGCGGTGGTTGTGAAAGCTGATACAACTGCGGGCAGCCGTGACAAGGAAGAAGATAAAGCCTCTCCCGAGGAGCTTTTTGAAACTGTCTACATAAAGGAAGGTGACGAAGCCAAGGTACGTGTTGTTGAAACAGGGATACAGGATGATGCGAGGATTGAGATCAAAGAAGGTCTGGAGACAGGCGAAATGGTCATTACGGGCCCATATAATACCGTCACCAAAGTTCTTAAACCCGGGGACAAAGTTGAAGTAAAAAATGAAACCGAATAAATCGTTAACTTGCGAGGGTGATTCTATGTATTGAAACAGCTACCACAAACTGCTCGGTAGCACTGGAGAATAAAGGGAAGTTGCTGGCTTTGAAAGAAGACTACAGCAGTAATTATTCACATGCCGAAAGGCTGCACCTTTTCATTGAGGAGATCCTTAAGGAGAATGATGTGCAGGCCGGCGATCTGGAAGCCATTGCTGTTAGCAAAGGCCCCGGGTCCTATACGGGTTTACGAATTGGAGTTTCGGCTGCAAAAGGCCTTTGTTTTGCCTTAGACCTGCCCCTTATCTCGATCCCTACTTTAAAGTCTCTCGCTCTACAGGTAAAGCAGAAAAAAGATGGTTTCATTATTCCTCTTTTGGATGCCCGAAGGATGGAAGTCTATACCACCGGATTTACCGCAGAATATAAAAAGGTGTTTGATACCCGCGCAGAAATTTTAAATTCAGATTCATTTTTGGAATATCTGGAAAATGCTGCGGTAACTTTTATTGGGAGTGGAGTGGAGAAGTTCAGTAAGATATGTGAACATCCCAATGCTACCTTTATTGAAGGGAAGTTACCTTCTGCCGGAGAAATGGTAACCCTGGCGGCAGAAAAGTTTCAGAAGCAAAAATTTGAGGATGTAGCCTACTTTGAGCCATATTATCTTAAAGATTTTATGGCAGGGTAGCCAAAAAAATAACAAAAAAAAGGTTCCAAAAATGACAATTTTTGGAACCTTTTTTTTGTTCTAAACCCTGGTTTTATTCTGTAGCAGATTCTTTGCTGTGGTTAAAGAAATGTACATCGCGCTGCGGGAAAGGAATGGAAATACCGGCAGCTTCGAGACGTGTTTTAGCTTCTTCAATTGTATACCAGTGGCAATCCCAGAAATCTTCAATTTTGGCCCAGAACCTAACCGAAAGATTTACAGAGCTATCTGCCAGTTCGGTGACCACTACGGCGGGAGCAGGATCTTCCAGTATGTTTTCCTGCTCTTTGAGCAGCTCCAAAAGAACGTCTTTAGCTACCTTGATATTGCTGTCATAAGAAATTCCAATGGTGATGGCATCTCTTCTGGTATTTTCAGCTGAATAATTTACAATATTTTCATTCGACAGTTCGCCGTTAGGAATTATGGCCAATTGGTTTCCAAAGGTGTTGAGTCTCGTGTAAAACATAGAAATATCTTTCACACTACCCGAAATACCATTTACTTCAATCCAGTCTCCTAATTTAAATGGTTTGAGCAAAAGGATCAAAACTCCGCCGGCAAAATTTGAAAGAGAACCCTGCAGTGCCAAACCAATGGCCAGACCTGCGGCCCCTAAAATGGCAATAAATGAGGTAGTTTCAATCCCAAGCATACCTACCACACTAATTAGTAGTAGTACTACAAGCGCCCCATTTGCCAGGTTCAAAAGAAATTTGGTTAAAGCTGGATCATGGCCTTTGTTGTCAAAGAACTTTTTAAGGTAACCAATGACTAATTTAATTAGCCACCAGCCAATGACCAGCCATAGGATTGCTCCCAGGAGATCGGGCAGAAAGCCTAAGAATTGTTGGAAATATTCTGCAGTTATGGTTTTAAGATCGGTAATTTTCTCCATCTACTTTACATGATTTACTGCAAAGGTGGCAGAATCGGTCATTTTTATGCGTTTAGGAACTGTTAAAATTATGTGAAAGAAGTATGGGAAGGAAAGTTTGCAGAAATAAAAAAGCTCTCCGAAGAGAGCTTAATTAACTAATTAAATTATGCCTGTAACTTAGGCATCTACTTGAAAAGTGATCTTAACGATCACCCGGTAGTCTGTAATACTATCGCCTTCTATATTTGCTGTTTGATCCTTAACGTATACAGATTTTATATTCTTTACAGATTTTGCTGCTGTTTTCACTGCATTTTTTACGGCATCTTCCCAACTTTTGTCAGAATTCGCCATAATCTCCAGTACTTTCATTACTGCCATAATTCTTTTAATTTAAGGTTAGTATTTGTTTTAATCGATTGATTATCAATATACAAATTTCCTATGCAAAGTATTTCCAAGAAATTGTTAAACCTTTTCTTTTGGCAAGAACCTGCCTATGGAATTAATGAAAAGATTGAGATATATAAAGCCCTCAAAAGTTAAACACTTATTGAGGGCCAGTCTGGAATTATTTTTATTTTTTAAATAATATTCCCTCTTTCATCTGTTTTAATCCTGATAACTTCTTTTCCGTTTTCCAGCCTTAATTTATATCTTTTATCACTTCCTCTTTCATCGTGATAATTGACAAGATAAACATCTTTTGAAATTGACCAGTTGGGATATTTCTTCATAACGTTTTTTCGAACGACATCTGGGATCCCTGCATTCTTATATCTTTCAATGGTTCTAATTAATTTACCATCCCTGTCATAAGCCGCGAGCACAGACCCTTCAGGTATAAAAAAACTTACCTCATAAGTATCATAATCATCATGGTAAATCTCTGACGATTTGATATCATACGACGCAACATGTTCAGACAGCTTTTTCACTGGTATGGCAACCTGTTCATTAGTTACGGCATCCAGATATTTATAGTTTACCGCAACCAAATTTACTTCTTTGAGTTCCTCAGGTTCTGTAATCTGAGCAAAATTCGGACTCATTATTCCAAAAAGGAATAATATTGAAAGCACTTTTTTCATAACTGAATATTTTAGTTAGTACTGTTTAGTTGTTTAAAACTAAGTTATTATACTAAGTTAATATTTATAACTAACTGAAACAAAGTTATTTATATAATTATTTTGAGTATTACCATTCGGGTTTTGCATTTATATTAACCATGGGTTTTCCCGCCTTTCTATAAATAATTCATATTTTGCAGTGCCAAACCCGCTTTTCTTAATGGAAGATATCTATATCGTAATGCTGGTTGCCCTCTTTGCTCTGGCAGTCACAGATCTTGTTGTTGGGGTGAGTAATGACGCCATTAATTTCTTAAGCTCGGCAATTGGATCCCGTGCTTTTCCCATGAAGACCATACTTATAGTTGCCAGTATTGGTGTAGGTGTGGGCGCAATCTTTTCAAGTGGCATAATGGAGGTCGCCAGAAAAGGTATATTCATGCCGGGCGAATTTTATTTTGAGGAGATCATGATCATCTTTATGGCAGTAATGATCACCGATGTTCTGCTACTGGACTTCTTTAACTCCCTGGGATTACCTACTTCCACCACGGTATCTATAGTTTTTGAACTACTTGGTGCGGCAGTCAGTATTGCAGCAATCAAGATATACAATGAGTCCGGAAATTACGGGGATATCCTTACCTATATCAATACATCAAAGGCCACCGAGATCATTATTGGGATCTTACTGGCCGTCGTCATTGCTTTTCTCATTGGGGCTATAGTCCAATATCTATCACGCTTAATTTTCTCTTTTCAATTTGAGCAGAAAGTTAAGTACGTAGGTGCCATTTTTGGAGGGGTGTCTTTAACAGCGATTCTATATTTTATTCTTCTGAAAGGTTTAAAATCGGTCACTTTTATTCCTGAAGCTTACCTCGATTACCTGGACAATAATACATTAATCATTATCGGGATAGGCCTGGTGTTTTTTACCGTTATCTCGCAGTTGTTAATGAGCATATTTAAAACTCATATCCTCAAGTTCGTGATCCTTGTGGGTACCTTTTCCCTTGCACTTGCTTTTGCCGGAAATGACCTTGTGAATTTTATCGGGGTACCAATTGCCGCCTGGCAGTCTTTCGAATTATGGCAAACAGCCTATGCCTCTTCCGGGGTTTTACCTTCAGAATTTTCTATGACCGGCCTGCAGGGGGAAGTTTCAACGCCCCCGTTTCTTTTATTGGGAGCAGGGGCAGTCATGGTAGTGACCCTTTGGTTTTCACGAAAGGCGCGAAACGTGGTGGAAACAGGAGTTAATCTTTCCCGACAGGGAGAAGTGACAGAGAGATTTGATCCTAATTTCCTTTCTCGCGGAATTGTACGCTATTCTGTATTACTGGGAAATGTAATAGGCGCCATAACTCCCCAGCAGGTAAGGAGTAAAATAGAAGAGAAATTTCAGAAACCGAAGGCTTTTACCAGAGATGTCGAGGATACTCCGGCCTTCGACCTTGTACGGGCTTCGGTCAATCTTGTAGTGGCAAGTATTCTTATCTCTATTGGTACCAGCCTAAAATTACCGCTTTCGACCACTTACGTTACTTTTATGGTGGCTATGGGTACTTCATTAGCAGACAGGGCCTGGGACAGGGAAAGCGCTGTCTATCGCGTTGCCGGTGTTGTAAATGTTGTGGGTGGCTGGTTTGTTACCGCACTGGTAGCTTTTTCGGCAGCGGCTATTTTTGCCGCGATAATCTATTTTGGTGGAATTATTGCCATTACAGTGCTTATTGGCCTGGCGATCTTCAGCATAGCCCGCAGCTTTGTGCTTCATTCCCGAAAAGAGAAGGAGAAGAAATTAAAAAAGCCTTTCCGAAGGAATGACATCAGCACCATTAATGACATAGTAGTGGAGAGCTCAAAAAATATTTCGGGCATCGTTTGCGGAGTGAACCAGATGTTTTCCAAGACGGTGAAAAACCTTGGCTATTATGACAAGAGTAAACTTAAAAAGAACAAAAAGTCAATTAAAAAACTTGAATCTGAAATTGATGAGCTAAAGCGGAATGTCTTTTACTTCATCAAAACTATTGAGGAGGGTTCCCTTGATTCCAATCGTTTTTACATACTTATCCTGGATTACCTGCAGGATATTGTCCAGTCAATTGGTTATATTACAAGGAACAGCTACAATCACGTGAATAATAACCATAAGAACCTCAAGTTTAATCAAATAAGGGATCTAAAAAGGGTAGATGATAAAATGCAGGCTCTGTTTGACGAGATAGAGGATATTTTTGATAAACAGGATTTTGCACGTATTGATGTGGTATTGGCAGGGAAGCAAGCGCTTTTGAGTGATGTTGGGGACCTTATAGAAAAGCAGATCAACCGTATAAGGACCACCGAAAGCAGTCCTAAAAATTCTGAGCTTTATTTTGGTTTACTTCTGGAAACCCGTGACCTCATTACCTCTACAATGAACCTCCTGGAGCTGTACCGGGAATTCAATATCGCTGTAGAAACCACTCGATTTTCGGCTGGAGCACCTCAAAAAAAATAAGACCGCAAAACCCCATTTTTGAAAGGTCTTGCAGTCTTTAATTTTTATTACTTCAGTTAACCTGAAGTTTAATTTAACCTGCGGTCGATTTCTTGTGTGCCTTTATTAACCAAAGAGTCAATTCTTGTTGAAGTCTTTCGCACAACAGAATCCAGGTTCTTAATTCTCTTTGTTTTTGCGGTAATAGTAGAATCAAGATCCTCTACCTTATCCAAGCCGCGGTTAACAGCAGAATCAAGTTCTTCTGCACGGTCATTGATCCTGTCCAGTTGCTCATCCACTCTGGAATTCATCTCCTGGCAGCCGGTAAAGATTGCTGAAACACCAAGGATCAACAACGGGATTTTTACGAATTTGCTTATTTTTTTCATAGCTCTATATATTAGGAAACCTAAATCTTTAACTTTCAGTGAATAAAATCTTTAAATTACCCATTAATGGCTTCCACGCGTTCCACCCGTCCTGCAAGCATATCCTTTAACATGGTTTCGATTCCATTTTTAAGGGTGATTGTGGAAGAGGGGCAACCGCTACATGCTCCCTGAAGGATCACCTTAACTAGTTTTTGGTCCTGGTCATAGCTTTCAAACAGGATGTTTCCACCGTCACTTGCAACTGCAGGTTTGATGTATTCGTCAAGAATGGCAACAATTTCCCTGGAGGTATCATCCAGTTCAATCTTCTGTACCGGGGCTTCTTCTTTATTTTTTGTAGAAGATGGTTGTTCGCTGTCGTCCAGTAAAACATCTTTTCCCTGTTCCAAATACTCTCTCATAAATTCCCTGAGCTCCTGGGTGATTTCCTCCCATTCGGCAATGTCAAATTTCATGATAGAGAGGTAGTTTTCATCAATAAAAACTTCTTTTACAAATGGGAAATGAAATAGAGCTTTGGCTAAAGGTGCGTTTTTTGCCTCATCGATATTCTTAAATTCCACGCTTTGAAGCACCAGTTTCTTATTGGAAACAAACTTCATCACAGTTGGGTTTGGAGTACTCTCGGCATAAACGGTTACCGGAATTTTTTTGACTTCCTCTTTGGGAGGAGTAACTACAGTTCCGCCACTGTTTAAAAATGACTCTATTTGCTCCGAAATTTCTTGCTGTACATCTTTCCAGTGCACAATGTTATACTTTTCAATAGCCACAAAATTCTGGGCTATATAGACCTTTTTTACAAACGGGAGGTGAAATAGCTGTTGGGCTAAAGGAGAACGTCCTGCCTCTTCAATATTTTGAAATTCAAAGCTTTCATGTTTGGTCAAAAAAACGTTAGCCTCGAACTTAACAATAGTAGGTTTAGTGGTAGGCTGTATATTTATGGTGATATTTTTCATGTCGAAATTTTTGCAAAAGTACAATTTTCTCTTTGCATTCTACCTCTTATTTAGAATGATTCAATGCTTTTAGAAATCCAGATGGTTAACCTTGAAAGAACCGGCAGGGGCGGGGATAATGTTCTTAAGAATTTCCGGGCTGCCATTCGTGAAGAACTCGGGTAAATGTTGTTGATTCCCGGTAAGGAGGTCAAGACCTTGCAGAACTACCTTAGTCTGTTTTGCCACGGCCATGCCCGAATCGATGATCTTAACATGTGCGGGAAGAATTTTCTCAAGCGTGGGAATTAAATAGGGGTAATGGCTGCATCCCAGCACCAGGTGATCAATTCCTGCTTTGATCATTGGGTCCAGTAATTCTTCAAGCATCTTCTTTAAAAAGGAAGAATCTTTTTGCCCTTTTTCGATCTCCTCAACTAAACCTTTTCCCACAACCTCGATGATCTTGTTGTCTTTAGAATAAAGATCTGATGTCCTTGCAAAAAGGGCGCTGGAGAGGGTTCCTTTGGTTGCCAGTATGCCAATACATTTAGTCTCACTTTGCAAAGCCGCAGGCTTAATTGCAGGTTCTATCCCAATAAAAGGTACATTGTAAGAGGATCTTAGGTGAGTGATGGCATTTGTCGTTGCCGTATTACAGGCCACTACAATGATCTTAGCACCCATTTCCAGTAGTTTTCGGGTATTTTTGACACTTAGCCTTACAATCTCCTCGGGAGGTTTTTCTCCGTATGGGGCATTAGCGCTGTCGGCTAAATAAATAGTGTGTTCCAGGGGGAGCAGGTGATGGATTTCTTTCCAGATGGAGGTGCCGCCAACACCCGAATCAAAAATCCCAATAGGCTTATCTTTACTCATTCCTGTAAAAATAAAAACTGCGCATCAATGATGCGCAGTTTTTACAATATTTTTTGAGAATGGAAATTAAATTCCTAACTCTTTCTTTACATCTGGCATTAGGTCATATCCATCGGCCATGATCACTCCCGTTCCAGTTGTTGAGTCAAGAACATAATCAAACTCTTTTGCACGAGCTACTTTTTGGATTGTAGTACGGGCTTTTTCGAAAACAGGCTTTAGAAGATCTACTTCTTTCTTTCTAAGATCCTGCTCAGCAGTTTGACGGTACTCGCCAATAGATCTTTGGGTTTGTTGAAGCTCTAATGCTCTTTTTTGATTTTCTTCATCGGTTTTGGTTTGAGCTTCGGCTTCATATCTTTTCATTGTACCCTGTGCTTCAGTTACCATCTCCTTGATCTGGGTATCGTAAGTCTTTTGTAGTTTTTCTAACTGGTTCATTGCAGTTTTGTAAGACGGCATTTGTTCAATTAGTTCCTGAGTTGCAATGTGAGCTACTTTTGTTTGTGCGTTTGCAAAAGAGGATGCTCCCAGGATTAAAGCTACAGCTATTAGAAGTGTCTTGAATTGTTTCATTGTTTAAAAATTGATTATTTAGATTATTTAATTGTTGAATTATTTACCGAAAATTTAATAATGGCCTTTTAATTATTTCTGTTTTCTTCCCTCGCTTTGGCTACGGAATCTTTTTTTCGCTGGCGTTCTTCTAATATTTCTTGCCTGCGTTTCTCCAATTCCTCCTTCTTTGCCGTGCGAATTGAGTCTCTTACCCTGCGTCGTTCTTCCAGTAGAGCTTCTCTTTCTTCTTTTCTTTGTTGTTGCAGTTGTTCTCTTTCTGAAAGTACCGCATCTTCTTCAACAGTCTTTGCTTCCTGTCTTACCAGTTCCCGTTTTTCCTGACGGGTTTCCAACTCTTCACGATTAGAGGCCCTGGTAATGCTTCTAAGAACCTGGTCACTAACATCCAGCCGGTCGGCTGCATATAAAGTGATGACATCTGCCGATTTATCAAAGATAAGATCGTAATCCCTGTTTTTAGCAATTTCCTGCACCGCAACAAAAACCTGATCCTGAATTGGCTTTACCAATTGCAGCTTTTGTGTTATAAGATCCCCATTGGGACCAAAACGTTTTTGCTGGTAATCAAGGATCTTTTTTTCTTCAAACTTTATTTCATCCTCCCGGTCACTAATCAACTCACTTGTCAAAAGCGGCCTTTCATTCGCAAGATCCTGCTTCATTTTTTCAATCCGGTTCAATTCTGTCTCTATCTCTCTTTTCCACTGTTGAACTTTGTTTTCAAGTTGAGCAGAGGCTTCCTGATATTCGGGAACATTCTCCAGAATGTATTCCATATCTACATAACCAATTCTTACCGTTTGCTGCGCCTTTGCGGCAAAGCCTGAAAAGACTAAGAAAGCAAGTGTTATAAGAATGGAGTTTTTCATAATTAATGGGTGTATAGAAAATACCGTGCCAAATTAAAACTGCTGTCCAATTATAAAATGTGTTTCCCAACCGTTTGCTTTGGTCTCCCCTGGAATTGGATCGAATCCATATCCAAAGTCTATTCCAAGTAATCCAAACGCCGGCATAAAAATTCTTAGACCAGCACCTGCCGCCCTGTTGAGCTGGAAAGGATTATAGTCCCTAAAGTCATCAAAAGAAGCACCGGCTTCAAGGAAAGTTAGGGCAAAAATAGAAGCTGTAGGCTTTAAAGTAATAGGATATCTCAACTCCAGGGAATACTTGTTGTAGATAGTGGCCCCATCATTATCTGATGCAGCACTTAATACACCCCTGTCCACAGGGGTAACCGACTGGTTAGGATACCCTCTTAGAGCAATAGCTTCCCTTCCGTCCATACTGTATGTTCCCATACCATCTCCTCCAAGGTAGAATCGTTCAAAAGGAGGCACCCCACGATCATTATTGTAAGCACCTAGGAAACCATATTCTGCGTGCGTTTTTAATACAAGTTTATCATATAGGTTAGTATACCAGGTACCGTTAAATTTGATCTTATAGAATTCTAACCACTTGTATTTTTCCTGGTCAATCTTTGCTTGATCGGGAACGGGATCTTCTCCCTCTCTTAATGGTCTTCCCTGCCTGTTGATCAAATCGCCGTTTGCGTTTTTAAGCTGAAATTCGGTCTGGTCTCCCAGATTAGCATAATCCACATCGTTAAATAGAGAATAAGGCGGAGTAAGTTTTGCAACCACCTCAAATTTCGAACCTCCCATTGGGAAAATAGGATTGCTGAAGGTGTTGTCGCGGGTTAGTCCTAAGGTTAAAGAGAAGTTATTGGAATATCCATCTCCAAAGGTGAATAAACCAGTATTATAATTACTTAGGTTGTAGTGCTGGAAGGCAACTGCAGTAGAAAATACAAAGAAATCATCTGGTACTGTAAGCCTTCTGGCAAGACCAAATGTAATACCCGAAATAGAGAACTTTCGGTCTTTATCTGCCTCGCGGTTCCTGTAATCATAGAAATATTGTTCTGTGTGCTGCAGGGATGTTGAAAGCCTTACAGGTTTTTTTCCGCCCCACCAGGGTTCAGAAAAGGAAAGGCTGTAAGTCTGGTAATAAGTACTGGCCTGTGCACGCAAAGAAAGTGTTTGTCCATCTCCCATTGGTAAAGGACGGTAAGCATCTTTATCGAAAAGTCCGCTTAGAGAGAAGTTATTGAAGGATAATCCAAGGGTTCCAACAAAACCTCCGCCTCCATAACCTCCCTGGAGCTCAATTTGGCTGGCTCCTGCTTCCACTACAGAATATTCCAGGTCCACAGTGCCCGTGCTCTGGTCAACTTCTTTAAAGTCAGGAGTAAGGTTTTCAGCATCAAAGAACCCTAATTGCCCAAGTTCCCTTACGGTTCTTACCACAGCTTCCTTGCTGTATTTGTGGCCGGGTTTGGTGCGTATTTCTCTGTAAATTACATGGTCTTTGGTCTTGTCATTTCCAATTACCGTAATTTCATCAAAATAGGCAATTTTACCTTCTCTTATTCTTATTTCGAAATCTATGGTGTCATTGTAAACCTTTACTTCAACCGGGTTAATGTTAGAAAAGAGGTATCCATTATTTTGATAAAGGTTGGTGAGATCATTTGCATCGGGTTTGGTGTTATCGGCGATCTGTTTTTCAAGCAGCACTCCGTTATAAACATCTCCTTTGCCTATTCCCAGTCTTCTTCGTAACTCCTGGTCTGTATAAACAGAATTTCCAATGAATTCAATATCACCAAAATAGTATCGGTTTCCTTCCTCAATATTGATTTGCAGAGCTACGTCGTCTTCATCTACACGAATAAGACTATCAGAAATTATTCGAGCATCGCGATATCCTCTTTCTTTATAAACATTAAGCAACTTCTGCTTATCTGCCTCATATTCTTCGGGAATAAATTTCGATCGCTTCCAGAATCTTAGGAAATTTTCCTGTTTGGTTTTTTTCATGGCTCGTTTAAGACGGGCGTCAGAAAAGGCATCGTTACCGGTAATTTCGATATCCTCGATCTTCACTCTCTCTCCCTTATCCACGTTGATTACCATATTTACCGTGTTCCGGTTCAAAGTGTCTTCGACAGGTACGGTATTAATGGCAACTTTGGTGTTGAGGTAGCCTTCATCTTTATAAGTGTTCTGGATAAAATTTCTGGTGGTGGTAATCAGGTTTTCCGTGATCTTAGTACCTACCGTTAGCTTATTCTCTTTTATGAGTTCCTCCTGTTTCTTTTTCTTGATGCCCTGGATCCTCACATTCGCAAGTGCAGGAACTTCCTGGATTTCCAGTTCAAGATCGGCCACGTTACCTTCTATGTTGGTAACATAAATATTGATATCGCTGAAGGACCCTACATCCCATAATTTTTTAAGTACCTTGCTTATGCGGTCGCCGGGAATAAAGATCTTTTCGCCCTTTTTTAGACCGGTATATGCAATGATGGTTTGTTCATTAAAGGAAACATTTCCTGTAACCTTAATTTCACCTATTGTGTACTCCTGTCCGTTTGCAATTGGAAGATCCTGTGCTACTGAAGTAAAATTTATTAAGAGGCCAAGGGCCAAAAGTGCTAATGTAGATTTTGTTTTAAAGGCACTAACTAAGTTGCTCACTTGTTTTTCCAAATCTTCGTTCTCTGTTTTGATAGTTATAAATGGCTTCGTAGAGATCCTCTCTCCTGTAATCTGGCCATAGTATTTCTGAAAAATATAATTCGGCATAAGCTATTTGCCATAAAAGGAAATTGCTTATGCGTTGTTCTCCGCTTGTTCTTATTAGCAAATCTACATCTGGTAAATTGCGGGTGTAAAGATGCTTATTTATAACCGATTCATCAATATCTTTAGAGGAAAACTCACCTGCAGCCACTTCATTCGCGATTTCCTTCACCATATTACACAATTCTTCCCGGGAACCATAGCTTAAGGCCAGGGTAAGGGTCATCCGGTTGTTTGACGAGGTTTTCTCAATTACCTCCTGCAATTCTTTAAAGGCTTTTGGAGGTAAAGTGTCAAGGCAACCTATGGCGTTTAACTTGATATTGTTGTCCTGAAGGGTTTTGATCTCTTTTTTTAGGGAAGAAACTAAAAGTCGCATGAGCATATCCACTTCCACCTTGGGTCTGTTCCAGTTTTCTGTAGAAAATGCATAAAGGGTGAGATTTTCAACCCCTAATTCTGCACTTGCTTCCACAACTTCCCTAACCGCTTTAGTGCCTTTTTCATGGCCTCTTACGCGCATTAAACCCTGTTTTTTTGCCCATCTGCCGTTACCATCCATAATGATGGCAATGTGTTTGGGTAATTTTTTAGGGTTAATGTTCTCTTTAAAATTCATATTAGTATTTGTTGAAGCACCCCGATCCTCTCCCAAAGTTAAAGGTAAAATAGATACCGGTAAAAACATACCAGTCGGAGGTATTTCGGTTACCAAAATCATAAAGGTTGTAACTACCATCAACTTCTGAAGGGTGACTACCATCCAGGTTGTCTGTAAAGGTATAGCGGGCTCCTATTTCCATGCCAGCAGAGAGAAAATTGTTCAGGGTTTGTTTATAGCCCATTACGATAGGCAGTGAAAATTCCCAGTTATTCCCGGCTTCCTGTAATTCATTTGCTGCCGGATTGGTATAGGCCAAATTTTTCAACATGTAGTGATTGGCAAAATAGTAGTTAATTCCGGTGTAAAGATAAGGAGTTGATTGGTAAGTATTGGCGTGAAGGTCCCAATCCCAAAAAGTAAATTCAAGACCTAATGAAGCTTCAGCAATAGTATTTGAGAAAGAATATCCTCTTTGCAGTCTTCGGCCTTCATTGGATTTTGCATCATCGGCCTCGATTTTGGCGTAAAGGAGGGAGAATCTAAAGGAGTGGCGATCACTGCGATTCCACTTTACAAGACCTCCAAAGACCGGTGTGTTCGGGTTGATATAGGTAGTGTTTCCCACATCCCCAATATAATTTGCTCCTCCTATAAAAGGGCCTACTTCAAAATTTTGGGAATAGGTCTGATTTCCGCAAAGGGCAATTAGAACCATAACAACAAGATACCTCATAGGTCTTCAAAAGTCTGCAAATATAACAATATTGTTAACCCTACAATAACATGAGGGAGTTTGTGCTTTAGCATTAACAGATTAAAGCAGGTTTTATTGTTTTAATTGCGCTTATCTTCTCCCCAAAGTAGTTTTTTTCGGAGGGTTTTTAAGAAGGTGTCACTTGTAAATTCCACCATTTTTATTTTAAAAGGCGCCTTTTTAATGGTGACTGTAGTGTTGTTTTTAAGGGTTTCTAACCTTGAATCCATAGAAACAAGGTAGTCATCTGCACGACCCGACACTTTTAATGTGATTGTGGTGTTATCTTTTATGACCAGTGGGCGGGCATTAAGATTGTGAGGAGCAATGGGGGTGATCACAAGTGCCTTTGTGGCAGGTGTAATCACGGGGCCGCCACAACTTAATGAATAGCCGGTAGAGCCGGTAGGGGTGGAAACTATTAACCCGTCTGCCCAATAGGAGGTAAGTGGTTCTCCATCAAGCCAGGTGTCAATAGTGATCATGGAGGTACTGTTCTTTCTGCTAACAGCTATTTCATTAAGGGCGAAATTGTTGTGGCATAGTTCTTCCGCTTCAGGTTGGGTCATAATACACAACAAGGAACGTTCGGAGATCTTATACTCGTTTTTGAGAAGCCTTGAGATGGTAGCCCGAATTTCTTCTTTATGTACCGTAGCCAGGAAACCAAGTCTCCCGGTATTGATTCCCATAATGGGAATATTTAGGTCCTGAACAAAATTTACCGAATGAAGTATAGTCCCGTCTCCTCCTACACTTATAAAAATATCGAAGGTATCATCCAGCTCCGTAAAGGTTGCAAAATGGTGAAAATCCTTTTCAATTTCTTTGCTTTCGTCAATGAGTCTAAGAAAATTCTCTTCTATAGCGACCTCAATATTTTCAGAATCTAAGACATTTAGAAGTTCTTCAATATAGGCGCCCGAGTTGGTGTGATAAAATTGCCCGTAGATTGCAGCCTTCATCCTTAAATGTTTAGGTATTTATCCAGATAGCGGGAGCGATCCTGCAAACTCGATGAAAAAGAATCTTCAGAGTGTTGGGATACGACCTCATAGCCGTACCTTCTAAAGGTTTGAAACATGGCATTAAATGGGACAGCTCCTGTTTTAAGAGTGATTTGTGCACGTTCATTTTCAATGGCTGAAACGAATGCGCCCAGTACATTGGTGCCATTGGATTCCACAATCTGGCATATTTCACTAAAGGCATAGTCCTTGACTCCTTTTTCCACTACTATAATACCGCCCGGATTGTTAAGGAAAGGTGATTCGGTAAATAAGTTCATAATATCCTGTAGCTCAAGATATCCCAAAAATGCATTGTTTTCATCTAAAACGGGCATTATGTTGGAATCATTCTTGGAAAAATTATGCAACACATCTATCCAGTTGTCTGTATCCCTTACAAAAAAGCCTTCCAGGGCATATTGAAACTCCTCCATGGGTTTGTCTGTGTCAAAGATCCTGGCATCAGCCACGGGGATACAGCCCATATAGGTTTCACCCTGTTTGACGGGTAAATGAGAATAAGGATATTCATTGAAAATCTCAAGCACTTCTGCCACAGGGGTGTCGAATTGCGGGATTTTTATCTCATTAAGTATGTATGGCTGAATGTTCATTGCCCCGGGGTTTTTCTGCAAATTAATCAAAATAATGTACTTTTTTGCTTAATCAACTTTGTATTTTTGTTGAAAACAAGTGTCAAAAATGACTAAATTAAGCGTAAATATTAATAAGATTGCAACCCTTCGAAACAGTCGGGGAGGGGATATTCCCAATGTTGTACAGGTTGCCAAAGATGTGCAGCGGTTTGGAGGACAGGGAATCACAGTTCACCCAAGGCCAGATGAACGCCATATAAGATACCAGGATGTGCTGGACCTTCGTCCTGTAGTAACCACAGAATTTAATATTGAAGGAAATCCAATTCAAAAATTCGTTGACCTGGTATTAAAGGTAAAACCCGAACAGGTGACTCTTGTTCCCGATGCAGAAGATGCAATTACTTCAAATGCGGGTTGGGATACTATTAAACATAAAGACTACCTGAGAGAGATCATTTCAGAATTTAAAAACAAAGGGATCCGGACTTCGATTTTTGTGGATCCCGATCTTGAAATGATCAAAGGTGCAGCAAATACCGGGACAGATCGTATTGAACTCTATACCGAGGAATACGCCCGGCAATATGCAAAAGGAAACAAAGATGGAATTAAACCTTATAGATCCTGTGCCGAAGCTGCCAATGATCTTGGACTGGGAATAAATGCTGGTCACGATCTTTCCCTGGCAAACATTGAATACTTTCAGAAGAATATTCCTGGTTTGCTGGAGGTGTCTATTGGCCATGCTTTAATAGCCGAAGCTCTATACCAGGGGCTGGAATATGTTATTAATCAATACTTAAGTTTACTAAGAAGCTAATGAAATTACATTCGAATATCGTGGGAGAGGGGCAGCCTCTATTGATCCTTCATGGATTTTTGGGGATGAGTGATAACTGGAAAACGCTTGGAAATGATTTTGCCGATGCCGGTTACCAGGTGCACCTCATTGACCAAAGGAATCATGGTCGTAGCCCTCACAGTGAGGTATTTAATTATACCGAGCTGGCCAAAGATATCAAAGAATATATTCAGCACTACAGTCTCAAAAATGCCATTTTAATTGGACATTCTATGGGAGGTAAAACAGCAATGACGGCCGCCGCTTTGTTTCCTGATCTTATTGAAAAGCTGGTAGTAGTGGATATTGCGCCAAAATACTACCCGCCGCACCACCAGGATATTTTGAAGGGATTAAAAGCCGTTGATGAGGCTACATTGGAATCGCGGGGAGAAGCAGATGAAGTGCTGTCACAATATGTGTCGCAGAAAGCAGTACGAATGTTTTTGCTTAAAAATCTTTATTGGAAAGAAAAAAATCGGCTGGGACTAAGGTTGAATCTGGAGGTACTTACAAAAGAGATCGAAAAAGTAGGTGAAGCACTGCCGGGGGATTACGTTTATTCCAAACCCACACTTTTTATTAAAGGGGAAAGGTCAAATTATATTACTTCAGAAGATGAAGGGCTCATAGAAAAACATTTTCCCGAAGCGAAAATTTCAGTCATTCCGCGAGCGGGGCACTGGGTTCACGCTGAGAATAAAAAGGAGTTTTATGAAGAGGTAATGAGATTTTTGTAATTCTGTTGTAGAATTTACTATGCACGCGTAATAAATTGATGTTTTTCTTGCCTTATATTCAATTTATGCTATTTTTGAGCCATTGATCCTAAAATTAAATCTACACAAACTATTATGAAAAAAGTTTTATTACTAATGGTATTTGTTCTTGCAGGTACTATAACTTATGCCGGTGGTTATCGTGTTGGTGTACAGGGGCAGCGCGCACTGGCCATGGGACACACGGGAGTTGCCGTAGTTAACAGTGCCGAATTGGGTTTTTTCAATCCGGCAGGACTTGTTTACCTTGAAAACCAATTAACCATTTCTGCAGGGGTAAGTGCAGTATTTTCTGAAGTTGCCTGGCAAAATGAATCTACAGGAGCAACAGCTCGTACAGATAACCCTGCGGGAACTCCTTTTTACTTCAATGCTTCTTATAAATTGAATGAAAATCTTGCTCTTGGCCTTAGTATATATACCCCTTACGGGAGTACGGTAGAATGGGAAGATGACTGGGCCGGTTCTCACTTAGTTAATAATATTAAACTTCAGGCTATCTACATCCAGCCACTTGTTTCTTACAAGATCGCCGATTTCGTGAGCGTTGGTGGTGGTCCCATCTTCGTGACAGGTTCGGTTAATTTTAACCGTAATTTAAGCAGAACCCTTACCAACATTGATGGTGAGAGATCAAATGTTACCATAGACGCTTCGGGAGTGAACGAATGGGGATGGTCTGCAGGTGCACTTTTTACTCCTACCGAAGATCTTAGAGTGGGAGTTAATTACCGTTCTGAGATCATTATGAATGCTGAAGGTGGAGATGCCGATTTTGAAAACATTCCAAATACGCCGCTTGCACCTTTTAGCGATACAACTTTTGATGCTCAGTTGCCTTTACCGGCAGAACTTACTGTAGGTCTATCTTATGAGCTCAATGAAAAGTGGTTATTGGCCTTTGATTTTAACAGGACTTATTGGGGAGTGTATGAATCCCTTGATATAAAATTTGCCAATGGTGTGGTTTCTGAAAATCCACGTGGTTATGAGGATGCCAATACCTGGAGATTTGGAGCACAATACATTGCAACAGATAAGTTGACCTTACGTGCAGGTTATTATCTTGATCAATCCCCTGTACAACCTGGATATTTTGCACCAGAGACTCCACGTAATGACTCCATGGGTTTCACCGGGGGACTTTCTCTTAATGTGACTTCAAGACTTGCAATAGACGCCTCTTTTGCATACATAAGATTTGACGAGGTAGATGCATCCTACGACCACTACATTGATGAAAATGGGCAAAATGTACCTTTTGGAGGAACATATAAATCTGTAGCCTTTATTCCTGGGCTGGGTGTTACTTATAAACTATAATAAAGAAATTTGAATATGAAAAACTATATAAAATATATCGGAATTCTGGCCCTGGGGATGGTTGCCTGTGAACCCGAATTTGAAAATCCGGTTGATGATATTGATGCTTATTCCAGTGGGGAAGCTGACTTTTCAAACTATGTGGCATTAGGAAATTCTCTTACAGCGGGCTATGCAGATAATGCATTGTATATCACCGGTCAGCAGAATTCTTACCCAAATATCCTGGCGCAACAATTTGCAAAAGTGCAGGAGACTCAGGATTTTGACCAGCCCTTAATGGCCGACAACGCCGGGGGTCTTCTTTTTAATGGAACTCCAATTGCCAACACAAGGCTTGTGCTGGGAATAGGTGAAAGTGGAACATCTCCAAGAAATTACACCGGAAGCCAGCCTACTACAGAGGTTACTAACAAACTATCGGGATCTTTTAATAATATGGGAGTGCCAGGAGCAAAAAGTTTCCATTTAATTGCGCCAGGCTATGGAAATCCTGCCGGAGTATTAACAGGAGCTTCGAATCCTTATTTTGCAAGGTTTGCTTCAACAGAAAATGCTACGGTGTTAGCAGATGCTGTAGCTCAAAATCCCACCTTCTTTACCTTATGGATTGGTAATAATGACGTTTTAAGTTTTGCTACTTCAGGTGGTTTGGGTGTTTATCAAGAGGATCCAACTGTGGAACTTTCTGCTTATGGTTCCAATGATATTACCAACCCTCAGGTTTTTGCGGGAGTATATTCAACTTTAGTGGACCTAATGATGAGTGCCGGCGCCGAGGAAGGAGTGCTGCTTAACATTCCTGATGTTACAAATATTCCCTTTTTTACAACTGTTCCTAATAACGCATTAGAACTTTCTGCAGAACAGGCTGCCGGGTTGACCGGTTATTTTCAGGCTGTAGCCGGAATATTCACACAGTTTTTAATGAGCCAGCAAGTGCCCGCAGAGCAGGCGCAGGCAATAGCTTCTCAATATGCCATTACTTTCAATGAGGGGAAAAATCGCTTTATAATTGATGTTCCTGAAACTCAAACTAATCCACTTGGTTTTCGTCAAATGACAGAGGAAGAATTACTCCTGTTGACAATCAATCAATCAGCTTTACGGGAGCAGGGATATGGGTCGGCTGCTATTACGCCACAAGTAATGGAAGTACTTGGAATGCTACAGGCTGGACAGCAACCTTCTCCAGAACAGGCTCAACTTGTATTGGATGCAGTAAATGGTATTGATGATGGGGACGCCCTGGATGCTTCAGAATTAAATGACATTAATACAGCGAGAACCCAGTACAATCAAACAATTAAACAATTGGCTGATGCTAACGGATTAGCATTTGTAGATGCAGCAGCAATGCTGGAGCAAACTGCTACCACGGGGGTTAACTATGATGCAGGAGTGCTTACTTCAACTTTTGGAAGTGGTGGTGCTTTCTCCCTTGATGGAGTTCATCTTACACCAAGAGGCTATGCTCTTGTTGCCAATCGTATTATTGAAGCTGTTAACGACAAATATAATGCTACTGTCCCAACTGTGAATATTGGTTATTATGGCACCATTACTCCGAGTAACGATTAAGGGCTTTTATTAATAATCATCAAAACGCCGGGACATACCCGGCGTTTTTCGTTCAAAAGACTATCTTAGTATTCAAAAATATTAAACTATGACTTTCATTTTAAGAATTCTCCTTACAGCCGTTGTTGTGGTTTTCCTTGCTAATTTTCTTCCCGGTGTAACGGTTACTGGATATTTTACTGCAATTGTCGTAGCCCTGGTGTTGGCGCTGCTTAATCTAATTGTCAAGCCTATCCTGGTGCTGTTGACATTACCTGTTACCATTATTACTCTGGGGCTATTTTTAATCGTGATCAATGCAATTATTATACTTCTGGTCGATGCTTTTGTAGATGGATTCCAGGTAAGTGGCTTTTGGATTGCTGTGCTTTTTAGCCTTTTATTATCAATTATCCAATCTCTGTTTTTCTCTATTGCCGAAAAGAAATAAAGGCTGCTGAATTTCAACTTTTTGAAACTTTGCTCGCTCTTAAAAAAGTTGTACTTTTGCAGACCAATTTTTATAAGCAATTATAATGAATATAACGAGAGAGAACATAGACGAACTTAATGCCGTACTCAAGGTAGATATAGCTAAAGAGGACTACAGCAACAAAGTTGAAAAAGTACTAAAAGATTACCGTAAGAATGCAAATATTCCCGGCTTCCGAAAAGGACATGTGCCAATGGGGATGGTGAAAAAGCAGTATGGTAAGGCTGTTTTGGTTGATGAGGTGAACAAGTTACTTCAGGATTCATTGAATAAGTATCTTACTGAAGAAAAACTTGATGTTCTTGGAAATCCGCTTCCAAAGGAGCAGGAAAATTTTGACTGGGACAGTGATAACTACACCTTTGAATTTGAATTAGGTCTTTCTCCACAATTTGAAGTGAGCCTGGACAACAAAGAGGCTATAACTTATTACAAGATCGTTGCCGGTGAGGAAATGATAGATAACCAGGTGAAGACCCTTCAGAAGCAATATGGGAAACTCGTTTCAAAAGAAGTTGCCGAAGAAGGAGACCAGGTTACAGGTACTTTTAAAAATGAAGCTGAAGGAATAGAATCTAAAACTACCCTTCCTCTTGAAAAGTTGAAAAACAAGGAGCCTTTCCTTGGAGCTAAGGCCGGTGATACTGTTTCTGTTAGTACCAAAGATCTTTTTGAAGATGATCACCAGTTGATGGAATTTCTTAAAGTTGAGCATGACAAGGCGCATGGACTTGATGTTGAGGTGCAGTTTGAAGTTGAGGAAGTTAACACTCAGGAGTTGGCCGATCTTGATCAGGAGTTATTCGATAAGCTTTTTGGGGCAGGGGAAGTCACTTCTGTTTCCGAGCTTAAGGAAAAAATAAAAGAAGACGCTGCAAAGCAATTCGAACAACAAAGTGACCAGCAATTGCTGAATGATGTTACTGAGATGCTTATAGAGACTCACAATTTTGATCTTCCAAAGGAATTTCTTCAGAAGTGGATCCAAACCGCAGGTGAAAAAGAACTTTCTGAAGAGCAGGCGAAGGAAGAGTACGAAAAAAGTGAAAAAGGATTAAGATTTCAATTGATCGAAGGTAAGCTTATACAGGAGCATAACCTGGAAGTGAAATTTGAAGATCTAAAATCTTTTGCCAAAGACAGGATCAAAGAACAAATGGCTCAATTTGGCCAGATGAATCCCGAAGAAAAGGAACTTGATGATATCGCAGCGAGAATCCTTTCCAATCAGGAGGAAGTAAAGCGCCTTTCGGAACAATTAATGAACCAGAAACTTCTTGAACTTTACAAGGAAAAAGTAAACCTTGAGGAGAAAGAAGTAACGTACGAAGAATTTGTTAAAGAAGTTTACCAATAGAACTTTTGTTAATTAATACTTATATCTTTAAGGGCGTTAGACCGAATGCGGGATAACGCCTTTTTTGGTAAATGATTTAGGGGGAAAAATTCCTCTTTTTAAAGTAAAACCGATTTTATTTCAATGGATTACGCTAAAGAATTTGAGAAATATGCAACCCGTCATCACGGGATCAACAGTAACTATTACGACAAGATAATAAGCAGCATGTACCCTCAGGGTATGACGCCAAACATCATTGAAGAGCGGCAAATGAATATTGCCATTTTTGATGTTTTCTCACGTTTAATGATGGATCGTATTATCTTTTTAGGAACCGGAATTAGCGACCAGGTGGCCAATATTATTCAGGCACAGTTGTTGTTTTTAGAGAGTACAGATTCCTCCAAGGATATTCAGATTTATATTAACTCTCCTGGAGGAAGTGTTTATGCAGGCTTGGGTATTTATGACACAATGCAGTTCATTAAGCCCAATGTTGCAACAATTTGTACGGGAATGGCCGCTTCTATGGGAGCAGTTCTTCTTTGTGCAGGGGAAAAAGGAAAAAGGAGCGGTTTGCCGCATTCCCGTGTGATGATCCACCAGCCTTTAGGTGGGGCGCAGGGACAGGCAAGTGACATTGAGATCACAGCTCGTGAGATCCTTATCCTTAAGAAAGAGCTTTATGATATCATTGCAAAGCACACTGGTCAAACCTATGAGAAGATCCATGAAGACAGTGACCGTGACTATTGGATGAAAGCAGATAAAGCTTTGGAATACGGAATGATAGATGAAATTTTAACTAGGGAATAATTCCTTTTTTGAAGAATGTAGAGAAGCCTTAAAGGCTACAAGAAAAGATTTATGGCAAAAGAAGAATTAGAATGTTCCTTCTGCGGAAGAAAAAAACCTGAAACCAACCTGCTTATCGCCGGGCTGGACGCTCATATTTGCGACCGGTGTATTGAGCAGGCTCATGGGATCGTTATTGAAGAATCAAAACAAGACAGCTCGGGGGAACTTTCCTCAGAGCTAAAGCTAAGAAAGCCTCAGGCCATCAAAGGCTTTTTGGATCAATACGTTATTGGGCAGGAGCACACCAAAAAGGTACTTTCTGTCGCTGTTTATAATCACTACAAAAGATTATTACAGCCGGTGAATAACGATGATATCGAGATCCAGAAAAGTAATATTATTATGGTAGGGGAGACCGGTACCGGTAAAACCCTTATGGCCAAAACCATAGCCAAAATGCTAAACGTGCCGCTGGCTATCGTAGATGCCACGGTATTGACCGAAGCCGGTTATGTGGGGGAAGATGTGGAAAGCATACTTACCCGCTTGCTTCAGGCTGCCGATTATAATCTGGAGAAGGCACAGCACGGGATCGTATTTATTGATGAGATCGACAAGATTGCCCGCAAGAGCGATAATCCTTCGATCACGCGGGATGTGTCGGGAGAAGGCGTGCAGCAGGCATTACTTAAGCTTCTGGAAGGAACTACAGTGAATGTGCCGCCAAAAGGAGGTCGTAAACATCCCGATCAAAAGTTTATTGAAGTAGATACAGAAAATATTCTCTTTGTAACAGGAGGGGCTTTTGACGGCATTGAGAAGAACATTAGCAAGCGACTCAATATGCAGGCGGTTGGTTTTAGTGCTTCCAAAAGCGATGATGCTATTGAGCGGGAAAATTTGCTTAAGTACATCATTCCAAAAGATTTAAAAGATTTTGGACTTATTCCCGAAATTATTGGTCGTCTCCCGGTGCTTACACACATGAACCCATTGGATAGAAAGACCCTTAGGTCAATACTTACAGAACCTAAGAATGCTATTATTAAACAGTATCAAAAGCTGTTTGAGATGGATGATATTAACTTTACTATTACCGATGAAGCTCTGGATTTCATCGTAGAAAAAGCAATAGAATATAAGCTTGGAGCTCGTGGCTTGAGGTCCCTCTGTGAAGCAATACTTACCGATGCTATGTTTGAAATGCCCGAAGGCAATACCAACGTACTGGAGGTCGATAGAGATTACGCCGAAGAGAAACTGGATAAATCTGGTATAAAAAGGCTTAAAGCAGTCTCTTGATAAGGTATCAAAAAGGATATTTAAAGCCATTCTCTTTAGAATGGCTTTTTTTATGGCCTGTATTTCATGTCTTCTGAATTTTTGAAAATTTTAATACAACAATTCGAATAAACGTGTAAATTAGACAGAATGTAATGATTTGTTAAATAGACGGATAATGGAAAAATTAAATCCCTACCTTACTTTTTCCGGCAATTGTGAAGAAGCTTTTTATTTCTATAAATCGATTTTTGGAGGCGAATTCTCCCATATAAGTCGATATCGGGATATCCCGTCAGATGAAGGTCTCGAGATTCCGGAATATAGAATGAACAAGATTAAACACATTGTGTTACCCCTCGGAGAAAAATGCCAATTGATTGGGAGTGATTGCGACGATGGATGGTGCCCCGAGGTGGTGAAGGGGAACAATGTTTCTCTCGCAATCGATGTGGAAAGCAAACAAAAAGCCGATAAGTACTTTGAAGCTTTATGTGCAGAAGGTTCGATTACCATGCAAATAGGTGATGTTTTCTGGGGAAGTTACTACGGAATGTGTACAGACAAATTTGGAGTAACCTGGATCATTAACCATCCCAAACCCGAAGGCAATACCTAGAATGCAACAACTGGAGATCAAGACTGCGATTCAAATAGCAAGATCCAAATATGACATTTTTGAGGCGATAGTTGAGCCTGAGAAAATGAGCGGGTACTTTATTTCAGGTTCCTCCGGGAGTCTGCAGGAAGGGAAGACCGTCAACTGGACCTTTCCCGAATTCCCTGATAGTTTTCCTGTCAAAGTTGTTCAGGTAAATGCTTCTGAAAAGGTTCTTTTTGAATGGGATGGAGCCGAAGGATTTAAGACTACCGTAGAAATTAATCTGGAGAAAATTACCGATACTCAGACTCTTGTAACAATCACCGAAGGAAAGATGGAGGTAACCGAACAGGGAATAAAATGGTATGGCCAGAATACTGAAGGCTGGGCTAATTTTTCAGCCAGTTTAAAAGCTTATATGGAGCACGGTATAAACCTTCGCAAGGGCGCATTTGATTTTCTGAAAAAATAGATTTTTAATTTCTTTATTCAACGGTCATGAAAACAACATCTGCCGAAGTAATTAATGATCTTATTGTTCGCACAGAGGCCAATCTTAGAATGGCCCGTGAGCTAAACAAAAGATCTGTCCATGATCTTAACCAAAGTCCTGCACCGGGCTCCTGGAGTGCATTGGAATGTATTGAACATCTCAATTATTACGGGGATTTCTATGTTCCTGAAATTGAAAACCAAATTGCTTCTTCACCTTATCTGCACGAAGAGATCTTCAAAAGTGGCTTTTTGGGAAATTATTTTGCTCAAAGTATGCTTCCAAAAGAGGGTTTTAAAAAGATGAAAACTTTGAAGAGTACTAATCCCTCGGGAAAGAAACTGGGTAAGGAAGTTATCGACAGGTTCATCATGCATCAGCAAAAGTTACTGGAGTTGCTCAAAAAAGCAAAAAGTGTAAGTCTTACCCGCACCAAAACCGGAATAAGTATTTCCAGGTTCATTAGGTTGCGGCTGGGAGACACTTTTAGAGTTGCTATCTATCATAATCAAAGACATTTGCTACAGGCCGAGAGGGCATTGAAATCTGTAGAAACTTCTGCAGCCGAAGCATAAGTTAAGAGAGGTTCCAAAAATGACATTTTTGGAACCTCTTTAAATTCAGGTGAAGTGGGGAATCTTTTTTAGTAGCCGGAAATAAAAAACCCGCTTCAGTAAAGAAGCGGGTTTTTCTATTCTAAAACTTAAGATATGCAGAGTAAAATCTCAATACTCAATACTCATATCTCAAATCTATTTTTACATCATTCCAGGCATACCTCCGCCCATTCCTTGAGGCATTCCGCCACCACCGGCGTTTTCTTCCTTGATATCAACCAAAGAACACTCGGTAGTAAGGATCATGCCCGAAACAGAAGCAGCGTTTTCAAGAGCTACTCTTGTTACCTTCTTAGGATCGATAATTCCTGCTTTCATCATGTCCACATAAGTGTCAGATTTTGCATCATATCCATAGTTTCCTTTTCCTTCAAGTACTTTATTGATCACTACAGAGCCTTCGCCACCTGCATTCTCAACAATGGTTCTAAGAGGAGATTCGATTGCACGGTTCACGATCTGGATACCTGTAGCCTCGTCGGCATTAATAGATTCAAGATTTGCAAGAACTGCCTTTGCACGTACCAGGGCAACACCACCACCGGCAACAATACCTTCTTCTACAGCCGCACGGGTTGCATGAAGTGCATCGTCAACACGATCTTTCTTTTCTTTCATTTCAACTTCTGAAGCTGCACCTACATAAAGTACAGCAACACCTCCGGCTAGTTTAGCCAAGCGCTCCTGAAGTTTTTCTTTGTCATAGTCTGAAGTAGTGCTCTCCATTTGAGACTTGATCTGGTTCACACGATCTTTGATTGCCTGGTTGTCACCTGCACCGTTTACTACAGTTGTATTGTCTTTGTCGATAGCTACTTTTTCGGCAGTACCAAGCATGTCAAGAGTTGCGTTTTCAAGGGTGTAACCTCTTTCTTCAGAAATTACAGTACCACCTGTAAGGATCGCGATATCTTCAAGCATTGCTTTTCTTCTGTCTCCAAATCCTGGAGCTTTTACAGCTGCAATCTTAAGAGAACCTCTTAATTTGTTTACAACAAGCGTTGCA
Source organism: Salinimicrobium sediminilitoris (assembly GCF_020866905.1). Classification (GTDB taxonomy): domain Bacteria; phylum Bacteroidota; class Bacteroidia; order Flavobacteriales; family Flavobacteriaceae; genus Salinimicrobium; species Salinimicrobium sediminilitoris. The sequence goes on from NZ_JAIVCC010000005.1 coordinate 771,623, forward strand.
AGGGCTTCACCGTCAACATCTTCGGCAATGATCAAAAGTGGCTTTCCGCTTTGAGCAACAGGCTCAAGTACAGGAAGCAGGTCTTTCATTGAAGAGATCTTCTTATCGTAGATAAGGATATATGGATCTTCAAGATCTGCAGTCATTTTCTCGCTGTTGGTAACGAAGTAAGGAGAAAGGTATCCGCGGTCAAACTGCATCCCTTCTACAACATCAACATGAGTCTCTGTTCCTTTTGCTTCCTCAACAGTGATCACTCCTTCTTTTCCAACTTTACCAAAGGCCTGAGCGATTAGCTCTCCAATTTTATCGTCATTGTTGGCAGAAATAGAAGCTACCTGCTTAATTTTTTCTGAAGAATCTCCTACTTGCTGACTTTGTTCCTTAAGGTTGGCAACCAAAGCTTCTACAGCCTTGTCAATTCCACGTTTAAGATCCATTGGGTTTGCACCGGCTGCAACGTTTTTAAGACCTTCTTTTACGATGGCCTGAGCAAGTACAGTAGCAGTAGTTGTACCGTCACCGGCAATATCATTGGTTTTAGAAGCAACTTCTTTTACCATTTGTGCTCCCATATTCTCAAGAGCATCTTCTAATTCGATCTCTTTTGCAACAGTTACACCATCTTTTGTTACTACAGGAGCTCCAAAGGATTTATTGATGATCACATTACGACCTTTTGGGCCCAAAGTAACTTTTACTGCATTAGCCAATGCATCTACTCCGCGTTTAATACCGTCGCGGGCTTCGATGTCAAATTTTATTTCTTTTGCCATTTTTATTAAATTTTTTTCTCCCGAAACCGGGAATTAATCTTGTTTTCAAAAATTGATGAGGTAAAAAACCGCCTGTAAGTGATGGCGGTGTAACCACAGTGGTTATACTATAGCAAGAATATCTTCCTCTCTCATGATAAGGTAATCTTTACCTTCCAGTTTGAGCTCTGTACCTGCATATTTTCCATAAAGCACACTGTCACCAACCTTAACGGTCATGTCGTGATCTTTTTTACCGCCGCCTACGGCTACTACTGTGCCTTTTTGAGGCTTTTCTTTTGCGGTTTCTGGAATGTAAATACCTGATGCAGTTTGAGTTTCGGCTGCGGCAGGCTCAACAAGTACTCTGTCTGAAAGAGGTTTAATGTTTAGTGCCATTTTACAAATGTATTTTAGTTAATGATTCTATTAATTGAACTGGCTTAAAGACGAAAATTGTGCCAGTTGGTAAATGCTGACAAAAGCCAAAAAAAAATGCCAGCTTGTCATAAGCTGGCATTTGTATAAATATTTTAGGAACTTTTTAGTTCTGCTCTCCAGGATTGTTGGCAGGAGTTTCAATAGGTGCAGGGATGTTGGTTTCCACCTCTGGTTCACCGCCCATTATCTTAGATTCTCCAACTCCATTCCCATCCATGATGGTAACGTTGGAAAGTAGGATAAGCACAAGTAAAAGTGTAGCCAGGGTCCAGGTACTTTTATCCAAAAAGTCCGAAGTTTTTTGGACTCCCCCAATTTGGTTTGCACCACCGCCAAAGGCAGATGATAGTCCGCCACCCTTAGGGTTTTGAACCATGATAACCACTACCAGCAAAAACGCTACTATAATTATAAGTGTCAAAAAGATTGTAAACGTGCTCATTATGCTTAACTGTTATTTTCCTGTAATTTTTCGATTGCCCGAATTTGGTCTGCAAAGAAACCACTTTTTTCCGGATTTTTCAAAATTAAAATTTTATATGCCTGTATGGCTTTTTTGTAATTTTTTTGTTCCAGGTATACCCGCGCTAAAGTCTCTGTCATAAGGGATTCCGGCGCTGCCAGGCTGTCCTCTGCGAGATTGGCTTTTTTTGCAGTTTTTGAGGGGGTAATGCGCGGATTTTTGGAAATAAATTCCTCAATTAGTTCAAACTTTCTGCTCTTTGCTTCCTGTTCTTCTGAAGATAAACCTTCCCTGTTTATAGGTTTTGCTGAAGCAAGCTTTAACCATTCTGAAAATGAATGATTTTCGTTCGGATTAAAAGAGAGGGGTTTTCCTAAATCAAGGGAATCATCTTCAGCTGAAGTTTGCCCTTCTTTTTCTCTTCTTCTGAAAAGCTCGGGATCAAAAACCTGTTCAGATTCCTTCACCTTCATTTTTAAAGCCTTGTCAAGAGAAAGATTGTCATCTTTTGTTTCGGCCTCTCCGGGCTGTAGATCTCCAATATCTTTTTGATGCTGCTCCTGTTTTTTAATGGAATCGGCGATCTTGTTCTGGTTGAACTCTTTCGAAGTGATAAAATCGAACAGTACTCCGCGATCTGCGGTGTGGGCAGCTGCAACCTTTAATTCTTTATTGTAATGTAAACTATTTACATTTTTAAGCCCCTTTAGTCGTACCGCACGGGCAGCCTGGAAGTACGGATATTTTTTCAAAACCTCGTGCAGGGCTTTTGTCTGCTCAAAAGAGACTGCAGCCGGATTTTTTAATATCGATATTACTTCCTCCTGTTTCATTACCAGTTTGTAAGGGTGGCGTTAAAGATATCCTGGGTTATACGGGTGAAAATTTCCTCAAGGGCCGTTGCCAAAGTGGAGCCGGAAAGCTGATCGTTGGCCGGATAATCATAGTAAAAAGAGAATCGCCTGTCTAAAATGTCCTTTTCGGGATCAAGCGTATTATAATAACGCAAATTCACCACAATGGTAAGCCGGTTTTGAGCAGCTGTACTTTGAGCTGTTGCACTCATTGGGGACACGTAATAATCCACTATTTCACCTTCATATACCAAATCTCCGTTTTCATCTGTCAGGTTGAGGTTCGTCTGACTTTGAATAAGATCCTGAAGCTGCAGTGTGAAGGTGCGGTCTATTCCCGGTTCTACTATTGGTGCTGCATTCTGAAAATAATTTACCTGGAAAGTTTCTGCCTCACCCACATCGGCTCCCGTGAATGAGTAGATGCCACAGGAGTGGAAGCTAAGTAGAAACAGGGCAGCAAGCAGCAGTTGAATTTTTTTCATAAAATATAAGGTGTCAAAAATGACATTTTAAAGGTCGTATTGTTTGATCTTTCTGTACAGGGTGCGCTCACTTATTCCCAATTCTTCAGCCGCGGCCTTTCGTTTTCCATTGTGGCGTTCCAGGGATTTCTTGATGAGTTCCAATTCTTTATCCTGAAGGGAAAGGGTTTCTTCCTCCTCAATTTCTTCAGCAAAATAATATTTATCCTGTTTATCGGGTTGATTTTGCTGCGGAATTTGAAGAACTTCCAGTTGCTCGTCTGTTATTTCTTCGGGAATGACATCTTCCTCATCATTATTTCCGTAGATCTTTTTAATAAGGCTTTCGTTTTCTTCTTTCACGTTTGTGTGACTCTCATTCTCCATGAGCTCTAAAGTGAGCTTTTTAAGATCGTTGAGATCGTTTTTCATGTCGAAAAGCACTTTGTAAAGGATCTCCCTCTCATTGCTGAAGTCGCTTTCTTTTTTCTTCTCCTCAATAATGGCCGGTAAATTACTGCCATAACCGGGGAGATATTCTTTAAGCTTTGCAGCGTCAATACTTCTTTCCTGTTCCAGGACAGAAATTTGTTCGGCCAGATTCCTTAGCTGCCTTACGTTGCCATTCCATCGGTACTTTTGTAACAGGCTAATGGCATCATCATCAAGTCGTATGGTGGGCATTTTGTACTTTAAAGCAAAATCTGACGCAAATTTCCTAAAAAGCAGGTGGATATCGTCCTTGCGCTCGCGCAGGGGCGGCAGGTAGATTTCAACGGTACTCAACCTGTAATAAAGATCTTCCCGAAATTTCTCCTTTTGAATGGCTTCGCTCATATTAAGGTTGGTGGCAGCTACAATGCGCACATTAGTTTTCTGAACTTTGGAAGAACCAACTTTAATAAATTCTCCGTTTTCGAGAACTCTTAATAACCGAACCTGCGTAGTTAAAGGCAATTCCCCAACTTCATCGAGGAAGATAGTTCCTCCGTCGGCGACTTCGAAATATCCGCTCCGGGTTTGGGAGGCGCCGGTAAAAGCACCTTTTTCGTGCCCAAATAATTCTGAATCAATGGTGCCTTCGGGAATTGCTCCACAGTTGACAGCAATGTATTTTCCATGCTTTCTATGGGAGAGGGCGTGGATGATCTTGGGAATACTTTCCTTTCCCACACCGCTTTCCCCGGTTACCAGCACCGAAATATCTGTAGGTGCCACCTGCATGGCTTTTTCTACAGCCCTGTTAAGCTTCTGGTCATTTCCCAGAATACCAAAACGTTGTTTTATTGCCTGAATGCTTTCCATATTTTAAATCAAATTCCAATAAACAAGCACCAAATTCCAATAGGGGTGCGGGAAATACTGTACTATTTAATTAAAGAGTTTTACTCCTCCAATGTTGATCTTAAAGTTTAGAATTTTAATTTACTTAAACCTTAAACCTTAAACCTTAAACCTTAAACCTTAAACCTTAAACCTTAAACCCAATGACCACTAATTGTTGTCGCTATACCCAACTGCTTCTCCTATTAGCGTAGCACTGGTACAGGCTTCTATCTTCACATTCACAAATTCACCTACTTTGTAGTTCTTCTTTGGAAAAACCGCAACCGTATTCTGGGTAGTTCTTCCGCTCCAATGAGCATCAGATTTTTTGGATTCTTTTTCGATCAAAACTTCTACCGTTTTACCAACGAACTGCTGCGTTCTGTAAAGGCTGTGTTCCCGCTGAAGGCTGACAATTTCTGTAAGTCTTCTTTTCTTTACTTCTTCGGGTACATCATCTTCAAGCTTTCTGGCCGCCATTGTTCCAGGTCTTTCAGAATAAGCGAACATAAAACCATAGTCGTATTTCACATATTCCATTAATGACAGCGTGTCCTGGTGATCCTCTTCGGTTTCTGTAGGGAAGCCGGTGATCATATCCTGGGAAATAGCTACATCGGGAATTAATCTTTTGATGTTATCTATTAGGGTGAAATATTCCTCGCGGGTATGAAGTCGGTTCATTTCCCTGAGGATCCTATCGCTTCCGCTTTGCACAGGAAGGTGGATGTAATTACAAATATTTCTATAATTCGCCATTGCCTCGATCACGTCCAGGGTCATATCCTGCGGATTGGAGGTGGAGAATCTAATTCTCATTTTAGGATGTGCTTCGGCAACCATTCGCAAAAGTGCAGCGAAGTTTGTGGCGGTCGCAATTTGCATTTCAGAAGCATTTTTAAAATCCTTTTTAAGTCCGCCGCCGTACCACAAATAGCTGTCAACATTCTGTCCCAAAAGAGTGATTTCCTTGAATCCTTTTTTTGCGAGATCATTTACTTCTTCCATGATGCTCTGTGGATCCCGGCTGCGCTCTCTTCCTCTTGTGAAGGGAACCACGCAAAAGGTGCACATATTATCGCAACCACGGGTGATAGAGACAAAAGCCGAAACGCCGTTGCTTTGCAGTCGCACCGGGGAAATGTCGCCGTAAGTTTCATCTTTGGAAAGAATAACATTTACTGCGTTTCTTCCTTCCTCAACTTCATTTATAAGGTTTGGCAGGTCTTTATAGGCATCGGGTCCCACAACCAGGTCAACGATCTTTTCTTCTTCCAGGAATTTAGCTTTAAGGCGCTCGGCCATGCAGCCAAGAACTCCCACTTTCATTCCCGGATTAATTTTCTTTACTGCGTTATATTTTTCGAGTCTCTTGCGAACTGTTTGTTCTGCTTTATCTCGTATTGAACAGGTATTAATAAGAACAAGGTCTGCTTCCTCAAGGCTCTGCGTAGTATCAAAGCCTTCTTTGGCGAGAATGGACGCAACGATCTCGCTGTCGCTAAAGTTCATCTGGCAGCCATAGCTCTCGATCATCAGCTTTTTCCCGTTTCCGGTCTTAGGCTCCATAACCAGTGCATTTCCCTGCTGTTTTTCATCTATAATCTTCTCCATATTTCAAAAAAGTGCCATTAGGTAATTGAACGCGCAAAGATACGTTTTTAGTTGAGAAGTGACAAAGTGACAGGAGGAAATAATGTCTTTTCTGAAGACCAAAAAAATGCATTTTTGAAAATTAAAAAAGCGATGTTTAAAATTTCCTATACTTTTGCAAATCTAAAAAAGATACTATGGCGAAGAATTTAGTGATTGTAGAGTCCCCCGCAAAGGCTAAGACCATTGAAAAATTTCTGGGCAAAGATTATATCGTTGCCTCGAGTTTTGGTCATATTGCCGATCTTCCCACCAAAGAACTTGGGGTGGATACCGAGGGTGATTTTACTCCTAAATATATAGTATCCCGCGACAAAAAAGATGTCGTCAAGAAGCTCAAGAGCTTAGCAAAGAATGCCGACATGGTTTGGCTGGCGAGTGATGAGGACCGGGAGGGAGAGGCTATTGCCTGGCACCTGGCCGAAGAGCTTAAACTTGATAAGGATAAAACCAAAAGAATTGTATTCCATGAGATCACCAAATCTGCTATTCTTAAAGCAATCGAGAATCCACGTGGGATCAATTATAATCTTGTAAACGCACAGCAGGCCCGTAGGGTTTTAGACAGGCTGGTAGGTTACGAACTTTCTCCCGTATTGTGGAGGAAGGTTAAAGGCGGACTTTCTGCCGGAAGGGTGCAGTCTGTTTCTGTGAGATTGATCGTGGAGCGAGAGCGGGAAATTCAAAATTTTCAAGCTGAAGCCTCTTTTAGAATAGATGCCGAATTTACTAATGAAGAAGGAAAGACCTTTAAAGCGAAACTTCCGAAGAATTTTGACACCAAAGCTGAAGCTGAACAATTTCTTTCAGATAATCTTGGCGCAAACTTTAAAGTAGCCGATCTTACTACCAAACCGGCAAAGAAATCACCTGCTCCACCATTTACGACTTCCACGCTTCAGCAGGAAGCAGCCAGGAAATTATATTTTTCGGTAAGTAAGACAATGACCATGGCCCAGCGTCTTTATGAGGCGGGACATATTACTTATATGAGAACCGATAGCGTCAACCTTTCTGACGATGCAAGAAAAGGTGCCAAAAAAGAGATTTTAGACGCCTATGGGGAAAAGTACAGCAAGACCCGGCAGTTTAAAGGAAAGACAAAAGGGGCGCAGGAGGCACACGAAGCAATTAGGCCAACCAACTTTGCAGCGCATAGCGTGAAGGCAGACAGGGATGAGCAGAGGTTGTATGAACTTATATGGAAACGGGCGATCGCTTCCCAAATGAGTGAGGCTCAACTTGAACGTACAAACGTTAAGATTGAGGCCGATAAGCATGACAAGCAATTCACTGCCAACGGGGAGGTGCTAAAATTTGATGGTTTCCTTAAAGTGTATCTTGAGGGGAGAGATGAGGAAGATGAAGAAGTACAGGAGCAGGAAGGAATGCTACCGGCATTGCGGGTGAATGAAAAGCTTGAAAATGAATATATAACCGCAACCGAAAGGTTTACGCGTCCACCTTACAGATATACCGAAGCTTCTTTGGTGAAGAAACTGGAGGAGCTGGGAATTGGCCGTCCTTCAACTTACGCGCCAACAATTTCTACTATTCAAAACAGAAATTATATTGAAAAAGGATCTGTTGACGGTACCGAGCGGGAGTATGTTCAGATTAGTCTGAAGAATGAAAAAATTAATGAAAAGAAACTTACAGAAAATGTAGGTAGCGATAAAGGAAAATTAGTGCCAACCGATGTTGGAATGGTGGTGAATGACTTCCTGGTAAACCATTTTTCGGGTATTCTTGACTATAACTTTACGGCTAAAGTGGAACAGGATTTTGATGATATAGCCGATGGTAATGAGGAATGGACAAAGATGATGAAGGATTTCTACAGCGATTTTCATCCTCGTGTTCAGGACGTGGCCGAAAATGCCGAAAGAGAAGTTGGGGAGAGAATTCTGGGTACAGATCCAACTTCCGGAAAACCTGTAAGCGTGCGCCTTGGGAAATTTGGTCCTATGGTACAAATGGGTTCTGTTGAGGATGAGGAAAAACCGAAATTCGCGAGCCTTTCACCAGATCAAACGCTTGATTCCGTCACTTTTGAAGAAGCTATGGAGCTGTTCAAGCTTCCGAAGGAATTAGGGGAATATGAAGGAGAAAAAGTGGAGGTGAACAATGGACGTTTTGGACCATATGTTAGGTATGGAAAAAAATTCGTTTCCCTTGAAAAGGGGGAGGATCCCATTGAAGTGACAATGGAGCGGGCGCTGGAGTTGATCAAGGAAAAAGAAAAAGCCGATGCTCCTATTTATGAGTATAAAGACCTTCCGGTACAAAAAGGTATCGGGCGTTTTGGACCCTTCCTTAAATGGAACGACATGTTCATCAATGTCAATAAAAAATATGATTTTGATAATCTTTCCGCAGAAGATATTGAAGAACTAATCGAAGATAAGATCAAGAAGGAGCGCGAAAAGGTGATCCATAACTGGGAAGATGAAGGAATTAGGGTTGAAAAAGCCAGGTGGGGGCGGTCTAATATTATAAAAGGTAAGACTAAAATTGAATTACCTAAAACTGTTGATGCTGCCAAACTTAGCCTTGAAGAAGTGAAGGATATCATAGAAAAAAAGGCGCCAAAGAAAAAAGCGGCAAAAAAATCCACAGGTACTAAAAAGACAGCTGCCAAAAAAACAACCCGTAAAAAAACCACCTCCAAAAAGAAGTAATTTATGGAACTGGAATTTTTTACGCCGGTTAACGCAGAGCTTGCAGAAATTGCAGGAAATAAGCTGCGGTCTTCCCTTAGAATTCATCTTGAGGATAAAGCTTTTCCCGATCTTGATGGGGTGAAAATCGCCTTTTTTGGTGTTCTGGAAGATCGTCTTGATGAAGAGCCAACAGGGGAACCTTTTAACTTTGATGACATTCGCAGGGAATTTTATAATCTGTACCCCGGCAACTGGCATTTACCAATGGCCGATCTGGGGGATATTCAAAAAGGGGAGACTGTTGAAGATACTTTTTTTGCTGTCCAGTCTGCTGTAAATGTGTGTCTCAAAAAAGGGATCATTCCTGTCATTTTAGGCGGGAGTGAAGATTTAGTATATGCGCAATACAGGGCGTATGACGGGGTTGAGCAAATGGTAAACCTGGTGAATATTGATTCCAAATTTGATCTTGGAGACGCTGATAAACCTATTAGCAATCGTTCATATGTAGGAAAGATTGTGGTAACCAAGCCATATAATCTCTTTAATTATTCCAGCCTGGGATATCAAACGTATTTTAATTCACAGGATGAAATAGAATTGATGGATCGTTTGTTCTTCGATGCCTATCGTCTTGGGGAAGTTACAGGGGATATTACAGTGATTGAACCGGTAATGAGGGATGCTAATCTTGTAAGTTTGGATCTTGGTGCAATTAGTGGAGGAGCCCTTGGTAACTACCGGCTTAAATCGCCAAATGGTTTTGATGGAAAGGAAATTTGTGCTTTGTCCAGATATGCCGGTATAAGTGATAAAGTATCTTCATTTGGTGTATATGAGTATACTGCACGACTTAATTTTCCTGCATCCAGAATGTTAATCGCACAGATTCTTTGGTATTTTGTGGAGGGAGTGAATTTCAGAAAGAATGAAAATACTATTTCCTCAAAAAAAGAGTTTATAAGATATCAGGTGCCAATTGATGATGAAATACTGGTGTTTTACAAGAGTCCCGTGAGTGGTCGCTGGTGGATAGAGATTCCTTTTATTTCCCCGGTAAGTAATAAACTTAAACGGCATACGTTATTACCTTGCACGCAAGGAGATTATTTGGATGCCTGCAATCAAATCATCCCTGAGAGGTGGTATAAAACTAAAAGGAAAAACGAAATTTAATGATATAAACATTTGTAGCTTCTGCATTTTGACTAAATAAATTGTTTATTAGAAAATAAATAAATAGGTTTACTGCCTTGGAGCTATTATGTCCTAACTTTTGAGAGATATTATGAGGAAACTTATTTCGCTTATTGCTGTAATTTCTGTTTTGGCCTCTTGTGGCCGCGGTGATCAGGGGCAATTGGTAGGTGCGCAGGGAAAAAAATGGCATCCCGAAAAGCCCCTGGGAATGACATTAATTCCCGGTGGGGCGTTCATCATGGGTAAAAGTGATGATGATATTGCCGGTTTAAAGAATGCACCGCCCAAAACTGTAACAGTTCGTTCCTTTTACATGGACGAGACCGAGATTACAAATGCAGAGTATCGACAATTTGTGAACTGGGTTAAAGATTCAGTGACCAGGATGAAATTGGCCATTTTTGCCGAAGAGATGGGTGAAACTCCGGGAACTGGAGGTATTGGTGAATTTGCCTTTGCCGATACCGAAGAAGCCGATATGACTCCGTACGAGAAGTATATGTACGATAACTACTATAGCATGGGTGGTTATGAAGGTCGAAAGATTAATAAAGATGTAGATATTATATGGGATACCAGGGACTATCCCGATGAGTATTATGCCGAAGTAATGGATACCTTATATATTCCCATTGAAGAAGCATACAACGGGCAGCGTTCTTTTGATGTGAACCATCTTAAATTTCGTTATACCTGGATGGACGTGAGCTCGGCAGCAAGAGCTGAACCGGGACGACGTGCCGACTTTATTGAAACTGAAGAGATCCAGATCTATCCCGACACAACGGTTTGGATCAAGGATTTTAATTACTCCTATAACGAGCCAATGCACAATGATTACTTCTGGCATGACGCTTATGGAGAGTATCCGGTGGTGGGTGTTTCCTGGAAACAAGCCCGTGCTTTTGCACAATGGAGAACGCTTTACCACAATTCTTACCGAAAAGAAAGAGGTAAGCATAATGTGAATTCTTACCGCCTGCCAACAGAGGCAGAATGGGAATACGCAGCCCGTGGTGGTCTGGAATCTGCTACTTATCCCTGGGGTGGGCCTTATACCAAGAATGACCGTGGTTGTTTTATGGCTAACTTCAAACCATTAAGAGGGGATTATGCAGCCGATCAGGCTCTTTACACAGTTGAGGCAAAATCTTATGAACCTAACGATTACGGGCTTTATAATATGGCCGGTAATGTTGGGGAATGGGTTTTCTCATCTTATGATCCGGCTTCTTATGAGTATTCTTCATCTATGAACCCTTCTGTAAACGATGAGGCGAACATGCGAAAAGTAGTTCGAGGGGGATCATGGAAAGATGTAGCGTACTTCCTGCAGGTGAGCTCAAGGGATTACGAATATGCGGATTCTGCACGTAGCTACATTGGCTTTAGAACTGTGCAGGATTACATGGGGACAGATCTTACCCTCAACCAAACAAGATAAAAATCCCTATTTTCACATAACCTATTTACAAAGAAGAACTAAATTTTAAATTATTATGGCACAAGCAAAGTCAAGTAAGAAACTAATGAACATGGTGTATGGTTTAGGTGCATCTGTAGTTATCCTGGGAGCACTTTTTAAAATTATGCACTGGCCCTTCGGTAACGAAATGCTTATTATCGGTCTTATTGTAGAAGCGCTGGTATTTGCGGTTTCTGCATTTGAGCCTGTAGATGATGATGTTGACTGGTCACTCGTCTACCCGGAGCTTGCAGGTGGTGAAACAACTGTACGCAACAATCAAGCGGTAGTTACCGATCAGGAAACTGAGGGTATGCTTTCCCGTAAACTTGATGAGATCCTTCGTGAGGCTAAAATCGATGCCGGACTTATGAGTAGTCTGGGAGAAAGTATTAGAAATTTCGAAGGTGCCGCAAAAAATATCACTCCTACTGTAGATGCTATGGCTTCTCAAAAGAAGTACAGTGAAGAAATGAGCCTTGCAGCAAACCAATTGGAGTCCTTGAACAGTATTTATAAAGTGCAGGTGGAATCAGCCGGACGTCAGGCAGAAGTTAATGAAGCAGTAGCCGAAAATGCAAACAGATTGAATGAGCAAATGGAATCTTTGGCTTCCAACCTTTCTTCTCTTAACAGTGTGTATGGAGGAATGCTTTCTGCTATGCATGTAAAAGCTTAAGCATTTACTGCAGAATAAATATTTAATAGAACAAACTAAAGATAGAGAATGGCGTCTGGAAAACAAACACCAAGACAGAAGATGATTAACCTGATGTATCTGGTTTTCATCGCAATGATGGCTCTTAACATGTCCAAAGAAGTACTTACAGCCTTTGGAATGATCAATGAGAGCCTTGCGGAATCAAACGCTTCTGTTACCGAAAGAAATATCGCCGCTATGGCGGGGCTGGCAGCAAAAGCTGAAGAACAACCGGCAAAATATGTTCCCTTAAAGGAAAAAGCAGAACAAATCCATACCCTTACTACCAATTTTACTACTTATATCGACAATCTCAAAGAGAAAGCTCTTGAGGATATAGAAGGAGAAGAGCGGGAAGACTATGAAGCAATGGACCAGTCTGCTAAACTTGATGAGTATCTTTTCTCAAGTGGTCAGCCAAGTCAGGCCGGAAAGGAATTTCTTGCTGAAATAGAGAAATACCGCGAAGGAGTAGCAAATGTGCTGGGAGAAGAGTTCTCTCAAATCGCAGCTGAAGTTAAAAGAGAATTTAGTACAGAACCTGTGGTTGATGGAGAAGGTGTAAAACGGCCGTGGCTTGCTTACAACTTTGAAGGATTTCCATTAATTGCCTCCCTTACAAAGTTGACTCAAATGCAAGGGGATGCAAAATCTGCAGAAAACGATGCACTTTCCGCAATGCTTTCTGGTCAATTACAAAGTGAAGTTTCCCTTACAAATTATGAAGCTCTGGTTATTCCAGATAAAACTGCATTTTTTAGTGGTGAAAACTTTACAGGTACAGTAGTATTAGGACGTGTAGATAATACATTGCAATTTGATAAAGTTACCATTAACGGTCAGGATGTAAAATCTACCAAGGCCGGGCAAGTGAAGTTGGAATTCCCTGCAGGGAATGTTGGAGAGCAGAAAATTAGTGGTCAGCTTCAGTTTAAAGAAGGGGATTCTATTGTAACTATTCCTGTGAACCAAAGTTATAGTGTTATACCTAAGCCTAATTCAGCAGTTATTTCTGCAGATAAAATGAATGTCGTATATCGTGGGGTTGCAAACCCAATGACTATTTCTATTCCTGGAGTTGGAAACGTTTCAGCTAATGCACCTGGTTTAAGATCTACTGGTGGTGCGGGTAATTACATTATGGATGTAACCACCCTTCAGGCACGTGAAGTGACCATTAACGTTAGTGGGGAGCTACCAGGCGGAGAAAGAGTTAGCGACAGTAAAACATTTAGAGTACGTGATATTCCGAGACCTGTTGGAACTGTAAGAGGGGAAGACGGGACTGTGAGAATGCAGCGTCAAAACCTTGAAATTTCGACCATTGGAGCAGCTCTTCCCGATTTCGAATTTGATGTTGATCTAAGGGTCACAGGATTTAAATTCCGTGTGCCGGGTCAGCCTACAATTCAGGTAAGAGGACAAAAACTTGACCAAAGCGCCATTGCAGCTCTTAGAAGAGCAGGAAGAGGAGAGACTATCCAGATCTTTGATGTGGAAGCGCAACTTGCCGGTAGTTCAGGCTATAAGCTGAAGCAGGTTTCTCCGGTACTGGTTGAATTAACAAATTAAATCATTAGAACATGAAGTGGAACCAAATATTGTTAGGATTATGCGGATTGCTTGTTTCGGGCACCTCTTTGGGTCAAACTAATCTTTTAAACGCTAAGAGCCCCGACGAGATAGGAGGTCCAACCAAAGCAGACGTTACTTATGGAAAGAACGATCCTTTGGAATATGGATATGTGGATGACAGGGATGTACTGTGGGCAAAATCCACCTGGGAGGTCATAGACCTAGATGAAAGGGTGAATTTTCCATTGTATTATCCCATAGATACTAACCAAATTGGGAGTTCAAGAAGATCACTTTATGATGTATTGGTTGCCGGCATTAAAAGCGGAAAGATCAAAAATATCTATGCCGACTCCTATTTTAATGACAAGCGTACCCTAGATGATATACAGGCTGCCTTGTCTAAGGTAGATACTACAGATCTTGGTATTGAACAGTATAATGCAGGGGAGGAAATCGACCCACAGTTCATTAGCCGCAGGGACATTTCCTCTGCCGATATTGCTGAGTATCACATTCGTGGATACTGGTATTTTGATAAACGCCAGGCCGAACTTAAATACAGGTTACTCGGAATTGCACCTGTTGCGCCCGATGTTAACTTTATTGATCAGGGTGGAGCCTCGGCTCTAGTGGAATTGTTCTGGGTTTGGTTTCCAGGAGCAAGGGAAGTCTTAAATGAGGCTTACGCTTTTAATCCTCAAAACACTTCAAATCCTGTTTCTTTTGACCACTTGCTCAATGCAAGAAGATTTAATGCAGTGATCTATGCTGAAGATAACGTGCAGGGGGACCGACAGGTTGATGATTACATTAATAACAATGCTTTTATGCAGTTGCTCGAATCTGAACGTATAAAGGAACAAATAAGAAATTTTGAACAGGATATGTGGAATTACTAAATCCATCCTGAAGTAATATATTTAAGCGCCTTTCCTCTCAGAAAGGCGTTTTTTTATACCTAATTTTGCGGTATGAAAGACTTTATAATTGTTGGCGCAGGTCTTAGCGGAAGCTGTCTTGCTTACAGGCTCGAAAAAAGCGGAAAATCCTTTGTTGTTTTTGATGACGAAAGCCAGGAAGCCTCAAAAGTAGCCGGCGGATTCATGAATCCTGTCATCCTGAAGCGTTTCACCATGGCATGGAAGGCCGATGAACAGCTGGACATTGCCTACAGGTTTTACAGGGACATGGAAGAGACTTTGGGAAAGACCTTTTTAGGACCTTTAGAGGTCTACAGGCGGTTTTCTTCGATTGAGGAGCAGAACGACTGGTTTACTGCAGCCGATAAGCCTAAATTGGCTCCATATCTCGACACCAATCTTGTTTCGAACCTCAATAAACATATTCCCGGACAATTTTCTTTCGGAAAAGTCCTTGGAACATCCCGCATCGATCCACGTTATCTTCTGGAATCTTATGCGGAATATCTACAGGAAAAAGGATCTTTTATAAAGGAGACTTTTGATTACGATAAGTTGGAAATTGACTCTTCAGGCGTCAGGTACAAAAATCTAAGTGCCAAAAATGTCATTTTTTGTGAAGGTTTCGGACTAAAAAATAATCCATTTTTCAACTATCTTCCGTTAAGAGGGAACAAAGGAGAATACATTATTATAAAAGCACCCGGGCTCGATCTTGAAGTAGGGGTGAAATCCTCTATCTTCATTTTTCCTGCGGGGGATGATCATTATGCTGTAGGTGCGACTTACAGTAACAGCGACAAAACACCCGGACCTACTACAGCAGCACGGGAGGAACTAATTAAAAAACTGAAAGACCTTATTAAAATAGATTTTGAAGTGGTGGATCAGGTTGCCGGACTTAGACCTTCTACAATTGACAGGAGGCCACTGGTGGGACAGCATCCAAAATTCAGCAATCTCTACACCTGTAATGGGTTTGGAAGCCGGGGCATTCTCATAGCTCCTTCAATATCCCGGGAACTTCTAAGCTATATTGAAGAAGGGGAAGCACTGGATCCAGAGATCAACATTTCAAGATTTTCCAAAAAATGGTATAGAGAAGCTTAATTTTTTGCCTTTTTAGGGTCATAAGAAAAAAAGAAATTCACCCATATGTTTCTGCTCCAGCGTACAATTACCGGTAAAAACAGGATTAGGGTAATTACAATGGCGATGAAGGTGGGGAGTAGAGAAAGACCCAGAAACCAGTAGGAGATCACGAAAGCTGCAGTTGCAAAAGCTATTCCCACTGCATAACTCACATACATGGCTCCAAAGAAGAAAGAAGGCTCCATTTTGTATTTGGTGCCGCAGTTGGAGCAGCGCTCGTGCATGTCAAATAGTTTAGAGATCTTGTAAGGGTTCTGTTCTTTGTACATGCTTTCTTCCTGGCACACGGGACAGGTGCCGGTGAATATGCTGTATAATTTATTTCCTTTCAGGAATTCCATAAGATTCTGTAATCTGTTGTAAATTTAAGAATCTTCTTTGAATTATGGGAAGGGCCGTCATTAATGAGTTGTCAAAAAGGACTGATTTACCGCATATTTTTCTTCTCTTACTTTGCGATGGGTCAATAATAATTAAATGATCAACCAGAATTTAATCTTCCCGCCTCCTAATTGCCTTCAAGATCTTAAATTGGAACATCTTTTAAAAATTTCCGATAAGAAGATAGAGCCAGAAGGTTAAAAATTTGGGTTCTTAACTGGTTTTCAATTAACCCGATGCAATTAAAAGGTTATTTTTTTCCCCCGAAAAAAGTGAGCATCTTTGCAAAAATTTTGCAGTGGAATGTTGAATATACACAACTTATCGGTCTCCTTTGGTGGAGAATATTTATTTGAAGAGATCACCTTTAGGCTTGGCGCCGGTGACAGGGTGGGATTAATAGGAAAAAACGGGGCCGGAAAATCCACTATGCTCAAGATCCTTTCGGGGGAAATGGAACCCGATACCGGCCAAATTGCTGCCGACAAGGATCTAAAGATTGGTTTTCTTAAACAGGATATTGACTTCGTTGAGGGAAGAACTGTACTGGAAGAATCTTATGAAGCTTTTGAGGAAATAAAGGAACTGGAAAAGCGTCTTGAGGGAATTAATCATCAACTGGCAGAGCGTACTGACTATGAGAGTGACGAGTACCACCAGTTAATGGTAGATCTCAATGATGTGCAGCATCAATATGAGATCCATGGGGGCTATAGTTATCAGGGAGAAACCGAGAGGATCCTGCAGGGGCTTGGGTTTAAAAGAGAAGATTTCAACAAATTGACCAACACCTTTTCAGGGGGTTGGAGAATGAGAATAGAGCTGGCTAAGCTTCTGCTTCAGCAGAATGATATTCTTTTGCTGGATGAGCCTACCAACCACCTCGATATCGAATCCATTATCTGGCTTGAAGGATTTTTAAATAATTATCCAGGTGCTGTAGTTATTGTTTCGCATGATAAGATGTTCCTGGACAATGTGACGAACAGAACGATTGAGATTTCATTGGGTAGGATCTATGATTTCAATAAACCATATTCCAAGTACCTGGTGCTTCGTAATGAATTAAGGGAGCAACAACTGGCTTCACAAAAAAATCAGGAAAAACAAATCCAGCAGACAGAGAAACTTATTGAGAAATTCCGTGCTAAAGCTTCCAAGGCAAGCATGGCCCAGTCTCTTATAAAAAAGCTTGACAAGATCGATCGTATTGAAGTCGACGAGGATGATAATTCGGTCATGAATTTAAAATTCCCCGTTTCGGTAGTTCCGGGGAAGGTAGTTATCGAAGCACATCATATTTCCAAGAATTACGGGCATAAAACTGTACTTAAGAATATTGACCTGCTTATTGAACGGGATTCAAAGACTGCTTTTGTGGGTCAAAACGGGCAGGGTAAGTCCACACTTGCTAAAATTATAGTTGGAGAGCTAGACCATAAAGGAGAGCTTAAGCTGGGACACAATGTTCAAATTGGATATTTTGCTCAGAATCAAGCCGAATACCTTGATGGCTCAAAAACTGTCCTGGACACGATGATAGATGCTGCTAATGAAAAGAACAGGTCAAAGGTGAGGGATATCCTGGGTTCCTTTTTATTTCGGGGGGATGAAGTCGATAAATATGTGAGGGTACTTTCGGGAGGAGAGAGGAACAGGTTGGCTTTGGCAAAAATGCTGCTTCAGCCCTTTAACGTTCTCGTGATGGATGAGCCAACAAACCACCTGGATATTAAATCAAAGAATGTTCTTAAAGATGCTTTAAAGAGTTTTGAAGGTACTTTGATCCTGGTTTCGCACGACAGGGATTTCCTGCAGGGGCTTACAAACAAGGTCTATGAATTTAAGGATCATAAAATTAAAGAATACCTGGGAGATATAGATTATTACCTTGACCAGCGTAAACTGGTGGATATGCGGGAGGTTGAGAAGAGAGATGTTGAAAAGCAGGCACCTAAGGAAAGTAATAAAGATTCTTACGAGAACCAGAAAAAGCTAAAGTCCCTTAATAACAAATTGAGCAATATTGAAAGCAAGATCTCCCGTCTTGAAAAAGAAATAAAAGCGAAAGATGTTGAACTTGCTGCCAACTATGAGAAAAGCGTTGCTCAAAAAGACTTTTTAAATACCTATCAGGAAAAGAAAAAAGAACTGTCCCAATTGATGAAAGATTGGGAGCAAGTGCAGCTCTCTATTGAAGAAAAAGGATAGCTATGATTGAGCATTTCTTTCAATGTCCATATTGCTGGGAGGAAATTTCCATGCTTCTGGATCCCTCAATAAGGGAACAGAAATATATTGAAGATTGTGAGAATTGCTGTAACCCGATAGAAGTATCTGTTTCATTTGAAGATGGAGAATTAAACAGCTTTCAGGTAGCCGGAATTGATCAATAAACTTTATAAATTCAAAAATTTCAGGGGTTTATAAGATACTTTTTTTAAATTCGGAGACTGTACAAAAAACTGACTGTGGAAAAATCTTTTGAATTTGCTGAAAACGTTGTTGGCTTTATGGTCAATTCTGAAATTGATCAGGAGAAAATCGAGGAGATTTTAGCAGCAGTAAAACAAAGGATTAAGAAAATATCGCCTATTTGTCTGTACCTCGAGGACCAGAATGATGACGGTGCCTCTTTCGGAGGCTTTATGGAAATTCTTTCTTTTCATTTTTCTCACTCAAAGGATCTCGATAAAATAGCAGTGGTTACAGACGATAAGTTGTTTCAAAAATCTATGGATTTTAAAGATCTTATAGTTCCTGCCAAGGTTAAAACTTTTGACAGAAAGGAGCGAATGAAGGCTATGAATTGGGTGATGGAATAATTTTCAAAAAAAGCTTTGGAGAAATGAAAATTGACTGTATATTTGCAGTCCAATATCGCGGGATAGAGCAGTAGGTAGCTCGTCGGGCTCATAACCCGAAGGTCACTGGTTCGAGTCCAGTTCCCGCTACTAGCAAAGACAAGGCTTCACAGAAATGTGAAGCCTTGTCTTTTTTCAATGGGGTACAGAATAAGTACAGAATAAGGGGATCAATCCTAAATATTGTTGCATGGGTTCGAGTCTTCCTTCTATTTACTTGCATTGGAAGCTCAGTAAGGAAAACGAAGGTGAAATGTTATTTATTAGTTTGAAAAACACCTTTGGAGAGTGAACCAATTTTTAAATATCAAAATGACATTTATCAGGTAATGTTGTTGTGATAAGCAGTACCTTAATATGGCATTAAATTTATTGGGTATGAGAGTTTTAAACAGGACGACCAGGATAATTTATTGGGGATTGATTATTTTGTCCTTTGTTGTTGGTTATGTGGTGTATCTTTTCCTATCCGATAACTGTAACCTTCAGTTTTTAGTATTGTTTTCTGGTCTCCCATTTTGGTTCTTTATAACAGGTGTGTTTGGGTTGCTATGGCCAAGGATAAAACCCGAAGGGGAATCTAATTACATTATTCACGCTTTGGTAATAGGAATAATTTTTTTTCTCCTATTTGTCATTCACACCTGGCTGATTTTACCACTTCTCTGTCCTGAATTTAAAGAATGTCTTCTATCATAGCCTTTAAGCTATTCATAGTGATAAAATTTACTCGATACTGGCTAAACCACCTTTTTTCAAGGTGTTTTTTTGTTTAAATTTTTTTCCCTGAAAAAGCCTATCTTAAACTTTTATAAAACGTCTATACAATGAAAAGTTTAATAAGTGTTCTATTTATCATGGTGTTATTGTCGGGCTGTACTTCGTCTGATGAAGGTATTCTTTGTGAAACGGGTCCTGTAGGATTAACTTTTGAAGTCATTGATGAAGCTACAGGGGAGAATCTGTTCGAAGACGAATTCAATCCAAATCAACTCCAAATAGAAAATAATGAAGAGGAAAGAGTAGACGTCCGTTTTGAGACTGAGCGAAATGTCTTTAATGTCCTTTTGGGCTGGGAGTCCAAATCTGATACCTATACCGTTACCATCGCTGAAGAAATAGAATTTACTTTTGCATTCACCCTGGAAGAATCGAGTAGTGGAGGTTGTACTTCTACTAAGCTTACAGCATTAGAAATAACAGGTGCCACTTATGAAATACAGGAAACAAGTGATGTAACGACCATTTTTGTGAGCAGTACAGCTGAGTAAAAATTTCCTTTCACAGCTTAGTTTATCCGATTCCTTAAGATACCCAGTGAAAACCGTCCAAAAAAAAATTCATCTGTAGATCGAGCGATGTTTTTTTAACATAACTATGTATTACATTTGATCATGAAAATGCTGAAAACATCTTTTATGAATTTGAGAGTAAAGCTCTTCTTGCTAATGCTTCTTGGTAGCACCTGCTCTCTTTTTTCGGCCAGTTCAGACCTTCCTGTTAATCAGGTACAGGAAAAGGAGCAGAAGGCAGAAAGCTATGACCTGATAGGTGAGCAGATCACTTCTTTGTTTGATTCTATACTCCCTACCCACAAAAACCTCCTTTTTTCAAGCGGTGGTTATAGTACAGGAAGTGATTTTGAAGCTCATATCCTTAACCATACTTTTACTTCCCTTAATTACATTAAGCGCTCCCGTTACATTATTCCTGGTTTGGGAGTAAAGGAAGTAATTTTCCCGTTTCATATTTTTCTCTAGGGTTTCAGTCCAAAAATTTGTGTATTGGTGCTTAGTACCATCACTTGTGTCGTCCTTTTAGAATAGACACTAAAATTTGTTACCTGAAACTTAATGATTAAACTTATATGAAACTTGATATATTGATTGTGGATTTTGCCATGCTGGCATTAGTGTTTGTACCATATCTTATTTTTATCCTTATCGGGAAAAGAGAAGAACGTAATTTGAAAAATACATTTTTAGAAGAGACCCGGAAACTTCGTCTTCGGCTTGACGAGAAGGATAAGTGGAATAATAATATAATAGGATTGGATAAAGAAAAAACAACTCTTCTACTGGTACAAAAGAGAAGAACCGGATTGTTGACAGAAGTTATAGACCTTCGGGAAGTGCGGGCATGTGAAGTGCTCCAGGAGGTGCAGACTGTAAGAATTGAACAAAGGAACGAACAGATCCTTCAAAAGATAGATCTGCAGTTGAAGTTGTATGACGGTTCCTTCAGAATCATAAGATTGTACGACTGTGAAGAGACTTACACTCAGGATTATGAGTTGAAACATGCAGAGAAATGGAATAACACAATAAATTCCTTAATAGTTTTTCGCCCTACCATTAATTCTGCAGCATAGCCGCAAAAAATCCGGGAAGAGACAATCTTCACTGTCTCTTCCCAAATTCCCCTTTTTCCTTTATTCATTTTAACTAAATATTTTTCTCATATTTAATGATACTTCAAAGTTTACTTCTCATTGCCGGTCTCTTATTGTTGATCAAAGGTGCCGGTTGGCTTGTGGAAAATTCCTCTGCCTTCGCCCGTAAGAAAAAGATATCCGATCTTGCCATTGGTCTTACCATAGTGGCTTTTGGAACTTCGGCCCCCGAGTTGGTGGTGAATGCCGTTGCGGCCTATCAGGGGCACGAGGAGATTGTTTTTGCCAACGTGATAGGAAGTAATAATTTCAACCTTCTCTTTATTCTGGGAGTGGCAGGATTGATCTCTCCTTTATTGGTACAGCAAACTACTGTGTGGAAAGAGATTCCAATTTCCTTACTTGCTGCAGTAGTGCTTTTTTTTCTGGTCAATAATTTTTTTGTAGATCAGGAAGGTTCTTTGAGCAGGTGGGACGCTTTGGTTCTGATTTCATTCTTTCTGGCTTTTCTTTTTTATGTCTATAAGCAATTAAAAGATGTCCCTTCAGCCTCTCCGGGTTTAGAAAAGGAAAAGTCAAATACCAGAATCTTCGGGTTTATTATTCTTGGACTTGCAGGTTTAATCCTGGGAGGAAGGCTGGTGGTTGAAAGTGCTATGCAAATTGCTGGAACTCTTGGGGTGAGTGAAAAGATCATTGGTATTACCATTGTTGCCGCCGGTACTTCTTTGCCCGAGTTAGCAACTTCTGTTATTGCGGCCTTTAAGAAGAACAATGATATTGCAGTAGGTAACATTATTGGCTCCAACATTTTTAATATTTTCTTCATTCTGGGATTAAGTGCTCTGGTAAGACCTATTGGATACAATGCCGTTTTTAACAACGACTTGTTTCTCCTGTTTGGAGGAACGGCTCTTTTGTTTCTATTCATGTTTCTTGGTGGAAAGAGAAGGCTCGAAAGATGGGAAGCAGGTGTTTTGCTCCTGATTTATCTGGTCTACACCACCTACCTTGTTCTTAAAGAGATATGAAATCTGTGGATAAGGCAGGTCTTTAATATAAACAACTTCTGAAGTCATGGATAAAAAAAATATCCCAATGCACTGGAAGATTCTTATTGGAATGAGTCTGGGTGTATTTCTGGGTCTGGCGTTGGCGCAGTTTGAATGGGGTCCCTCTTTTGTCCGGGATTGGATTAAACCTTTCGGTAGTATATTTATAAATGCACTGAAGCTAATTGCTGTTCCTCTAATCCTGGCTTCGCTGATCAAAGGTGTCTCCGATCTGAAAGACCTTTCTAACCTTTCAAAAATGGGATTCCGAACGGTCTTTACTTTTGTTCTCACCACTATAGTGGCAGTTTGTATAGGTCTTCTTCTGGTAAACCTCATTAAACCCGGTGCTTCGATTTCTGAAGAGACAAGACTGGACCTCCTTTCAAGTTATGAAACCGAGGCTTCTACAAATATTTCTAAAGCTGTTGTACAGCAGGAGACCGGTCCGCTCCAGGGAATAGTGGATATAGTGCCCGAAAATTTTATGGGAGCAGCTGCAGATAACAGAAATATGCTTCAGGTGATCTTCTTTGCCCTAATGGTAGGAGTGGGATTAATTCTTATTCCCGGGGATACGGCAAAACCGGTTAAGGAATTCTTTGATGGTTTCAACGAGGTAATTCTTAAAATGATCGATATCATCATGATGGCTGCGCCTGTTGGTGTTTTTGCTCTCTTGGCGACTCTGGTGATTGATTCCCCCAGCCTTGACCTATTTGCCGCCCTTGGTATGTATGCCTTCACTGTTATTCTTGGATTGCTCTTAATGATTGGCGTGTATGGCTTAATGGTTTATTTCTTTACCCGAAGATCCCCACTTTCTTTTTTTAAGGGAATAGCTCCTGCTCAATTACTGGCCTTCTCGACAAGTTCCAGTGCTGCAACTCTTCCTGTAACTATGGAAAGGGTAACCGAACACCTGGGGGTGCCAAAAGAAATAGCAAGTTTTGTTCTTCCGGTTGGGGCGACCATAAACATGGATGGTACCAGTCTCTACCAGGCAGTAGCAGCAGTCTTTATAGCTCAGGCATTTGGACTCGATCTATCTTTGGGAACTCAATTAGGAATTATTCTAACTGCTACGCTTGCCTCAATAGGATCGGCAGCAGTACCGGGAGCAGGAATGGTAATGCTGGTAATAGTTCTTGCTCAGGCAGGAATACCCGAGGCAGGATTGGCTTTGATCTTTGGAATTGACAGGCCTTTGGATATGTGCAGGACCGTTGTGAATGTCTCCGGAGATGCCGCAGTTTCCAGCTTAGTGGCAAAAGCTGTTGTTTCCAGGGGAAAATTTGCTACAGCCGAACTGGAGGAAGTGCAGGTTTAACCTTTTGGAGAGAATAGGGAATTCATTTCCAGGTCTGCGTAGTTAATACTCCTGTCTTTTGAAAGAACTACCTCTCCCTGTTTATTTGTAGGAAAACCCGGATCAATATGACGGTCTATAATCACAGAATTCTGATTGGTGATCACCCAAAAGGATTTGATCGTTCCATTTCCCGGTTTCCTGAGCCAGATATATTGATGCCATTTTTTTCTGTTTGCCTCATACTCAAGCTGAACAGCTGCTTCTTTGCCTGGCAATGGTATTTCAAAGGCTGAGGGATTATGAGGTTTTAGAGTTCCAAGATCTGTGAATTTTCCATTCTGGCTGGATGCTGAATCCTCAGAGAAAGAATAGTCATAATGAACCTTTCTTCTTACTTTGAGATTTTGAATAGGATCTTTTCCATTGAGGGTGATGAGTACCATGGCAATAGAATCCTGCGTCTTTGAAATAATATTTGCCTGGGGATAACTATAGACACCCCGGGATCTAAGCTCTTCTGAAAGCTGCTGATTCTTGTTTTCGAGGATTGTAATTTCTTCAAGTCTTTTCTTCAGTTGATCTTCGGCGTTGATACTTCCTTTTTTCATGCCCAGGAGAAAAGCAGCTGCCGCTAATCCTAAAAGGATTATAGCCCAAACAAAGTCTGAATTTATCTTCATTCGATAAAGTGGGAATTTTAATACAATATATGCTTTAATTAGTTCGAAGCCATATACAAAGCAAATTTTCTCCGGGGAGCTTAAAGCTTAAATACAAATAATTAAGGAAGGCTAGCGGTGGTTTGTCGCGTGTTACAAATTTTCGTGCCTGTGATGAACTCTTAAATTAAGATTATGCTGTAGTTCGACAATGAAAAGCCCTCGGGTATCATTTGTTAAGGTTATAAAAAATATAAAGTAAGATAACTTTCCCTAAATAATTTTATGCTTGAAGTAAAGTTTTAGTTTTCAAACAATTACCAAAGATGGTTGAAAAATTATTTTCAACATACCGTGCGAAATGGCATCCAATTTGCAGATAGAGGAGAAAAAGGATCTATGTCTAAAAAAGATATCATAAAGCTTATTAAAAACTCCGATGTTCCCTGTATTGGACTTTTTGTGCTGGCGGCTGTGGCAGGAATAGTCCTTATTCTTTCCCTTCACAGATTGTGGTTCTTTTGAAAACTAGCTATTCTTCCCGAAACCATTTGCTATACATGATATAGTTCGCAGCAGTTTTCTTAAGGTTTGCAATCTGGGCTTCAGATAATTTTTTAATCTTTTTTGCAGGAATTCCTGCGTAAATATGGCCCGCCTCACAAATTGTTTTTTCCAGAACCACAGCTCCTGCAGCAATAATGCAGTCTTCCTCAACTACTACATCATCCATCACAATTGCTCCCATTCCCACCAAGGCCCTGTCTTTTATACTGCAGCCATGAACTATTGCTCTATGTCCAATTGAAACATCATTTCCTATACCGGTAGCTGCTTTTTTATAAGTGCAGTGTATAACAGCTCCATCCTGGATGTTTGTTCGGTCTCCTATGTGGATGGAATTTACATCCCCCCGTACTACGGCTGTAAACCAAATTGAACAATTTTTTCCAATAACAACATCTCCTACTATTGTTGCATTTTCGGCAATAAAGCAATTATCGCCTATTTGAGGATTTTTATCTTCTACGGGAAGGATAAGAGGCATAAGAATATTTTTTTGTTCTGTAAAAATACAAAAGGTACGGTGCCTTTCCTTGTTCTGTGACAAATTTTAGTCCTTCCAGATGGAGTTGACTGGAAAAACAAAAATGACTATCTTTTAACTTTAAGTAACCAGAAATTATGGAGGAAAAAAGTCCTGAAAATAAGTATAATGTGATCCTGCGCCTACCTGTGAAAATCAATTATAAGGTGCTGGAAACCTATCTTCAGAAGAAATTACTTGGAAAAGTCTTAAGTAAGGGAAAAGCAAATGGCCAAACCGCCGACCATGCCCGAATACAAAAGATTAACCTTGAAAGAAGCCATTTAGAAGACTTTGATCTTGCAGTACATGTGCAGTTAAGGCTGCTCACTACCTTTTTTAAGAACAGGGAAATTTCTGCTGTTGCACACCTTTCTTTGGGATTTCAGGAAGCAGAGCAGGAATTACTAATTAGACGATTTAAAGTTGAGAGTGAAAACAATGGTTGGGTAATAAATAACCTTGTCGAAATGCTTATCAATAACTTCTTATACTCAAGGTTTAAAGAGAAAATGAAATTTGACATTGGCCCAATAGTTTCTAAAAAATTAGAGAAACTTAATGAAAAACTTACCGGTGCACTGCAGGTTACAGAGGGGGTGAATATTACCGGGAAGATTAATGAATTCAGAGTTCAGGATATTATTCCGGGCCAGAGAACTTTACTTGTTTCCGTTCAGGTATTGGGGAATAACGTTTTGAATATTAACAGCATTGATATTTAAAACAAAAAAATTCCCATAACACCTTTTTCAAGTGCTATGGGAATAAATAACATTTCGGGATTTATTTTTCCTAAGCTGAGGGCTGCTGTTCAACTTCCCTGTTGCTGTCAATAAGATTTTTACGAATTTCGTCGTGCTTATTCATCATTTCTTCATGTTCACTCCGCATGGTGCTATGTTCATCCATTATGGTTTGATGCACCTCTTTCATTTTGGAGATCTGGGCTTTCATTTCTGAACTACTCAGGTTTCCGAAGTTATCTTTAAGGTCTTGATGGCCTTGCATTAATTCTTCATGACCGGCTAACAAGCCTTCATGCTTTTTAAGGATAACTTCATTCTGCGCCATTTGATCATAATAGGTAGAATCTGAAACCTGCATAGTGTCCAGCTGCTGTATAAGCTCATTGTGGCTCTGTTGCATTCTTTGATGTGTGGCCTGGAACTCTGTATGTACTTGTGAAATACTATCGTTCTGTGCCATCAATTCATCAAACTCTTTGGATAAGTTTTCTTTTTCATTGTCACCACAAGAAGCTAAAAGTCCCATGGTAAAAATTAAAATCATAAATTTTTTCATTATATTTTCTTTTTGCTGGTTAATCCCTTCAAAAATACAAAAGCGAACCTCTACTAGTTATAATTATCTGTTAAAAGGATTTAGAGAGGAAAGTGCAGATTAAAAATGCTACTCTATACAATGACCGGAAATCATATACAGGTTTCCTGCTGTTATAAATGAGTATCTTTGTAAAGAAAAATTGAATTATGGCGCATAAAGCAGGATTTGTAAATATAATAGGTAACCCTAACGTTGGGAAATCTACCCTAATGAACGCCTTTGTGGGGGAGAAATTAAGTATCATTACTTCCAAGGCGCAAACCACCCGGCACCGCATTCTTGGTATCGTAAATGGAGAAGACTTCCAGGTCATCCTAAGCGACACCCCCGGTATTATAAAACCCGCCTATCAACTTCAGGAGTCGATGATGGATTTCGTCAAATCTGCTTTTGAAGATGCAGATGTTTTGATCTATATGGTGGAGATTGGAGAACAGGAACTTAAAGATGAATCCTTTTTCAACAAGATTATCCATTCAGAAATCCCTGTTTTATTACTTCTGAATAAAATAGATAAATCGAACCAGCAACAACTTGAAGAGCAAGTCCAGCTTTGGCAGGAAAAAGTTCCGAATGCCGAAATATTTCCTGTTTCTGCACTGGAAGGTTTCAATGTGCCGCAGGTTTTCAATAGAATTGTGGAACTTTTACCGGAGTCGCCTCCGTTCTATCCAAAAGATACACTTACAGATAAGCCCGAACGCTTTTTTGTCAATGAGATCGTAAGGGAAAAGATCCTTATGCACTACAAAAAGGAAATTCCTTACAGCGTGGAGATCGATACAGAAGAGTTTTTTGAAGAGGAAGAGATCATTCGTATGCGTAGTGTGATCATGGTCGAAAGGGAAACCCAAAAAGGAATTATTATTGGCCATAAAGGCGCCGCATTAAAAAGAGTGGGAGTAGAGGCGCGCAAGGATCTTGAAAAATTCTTTGGAAAACAGGTGCACCTTGAATTATATGTGAAGGTGAACAAGAACTGGAGAAGTGATTCAAAACAGTTGCGTCGCTTTGGTTATTCAGGGGATAAGAAGTAAATTTTAAATTCTGTTGGTAGCAAAGGTCAATCTCGACCACATTTTATTTTTTGCAAAATTTAAAAAACATTTATCTCTGTTATTCCTGAAAATTAGGCAGGTATATGTGCCGGGCAATTGTTTTAAATGCCCTAATTTTGCAGCCTTATTAAGAAAATTTTATTATGAGCAGTATAGTAGCCATTGTAGGTAGGCCTAACGTTGGTAAATCCACATTTTTTAACCGGTTGATCCAGCGCCGGGAAGCCATCGTAGACTCAGTGAGCGGAGTAACCCGTGATCGTCACTACGGAAAAACCGACTGGAATGGCCGTTATTTTTCAGTAATTGATACCGGGGGATATATCCTGGGAAGTGATGATGTTTTTGAAGCCGAAATTGATAAGCAGGTAGAACTTGCCATTGGAGAGGCCGATGCTATCATTTTTATGGTTGATGTGGAAACTGGGGTTACACCTATGGACGAAGATGTAGCGCAGCTCCTGCGGAAAGTAAATAAACCTGTTTTCCTTGCTGTAAACAAGGTGGATAATGGAAAAAGATTAGAAAACGCAGTAGAATTCTATTCCCTTGGATTAGGGGAATATTTTCCAATTGCCAGTACCAGCGGTAGTGGTACGGGGGAATTGTTGGATGCTTTGGTAGAAGCTCTTCCTGAAGATACACGTCCCGAAGAAGCCGAATTACCACGTTTTGCAGTGGTTGGTCGTCCCAATGCAGGAAAATCTTCTTTTATTAATGCATTGATTGGGGAAGATCGATACATAGTGACAGATATTGCCGGAACTACCCGGGATTCGATCGATACCAAATACAATCGTTTTGGTTTTGAATTTAACCTTGTGGATACTGCCGGTATACGCCGCAAGTCCAAGGTTAAAGAAGACCTGGAGTTCTACTCTGTGATGCGTTCTGTACGAGCTATAGAACATTGCGATGTTTGTTTGATCGTGATGGATGCTACCCGTGGGTTCGATGGACAGGTGCAGAATATCTTCTGGCTGGCCCAGCGTAACAGGAAAGGTATTGTGATACTTGTGAATAAATGGGATCTCCTGGAAAAGGAGACCAACACCATGAAAGAATACGAGGCCAAAATTCGTCTTGAAATGGAACCTTTCACAGATGTGCCGATTGTTTTCATTTCGGTGCTCACAAAACAACGAATTTTCAAAGCGATAGAAACTGCTGTGGAAGTTTATAAAAACAGGAGCAAAAAGATCAAAACCAGCGAACTTAATGAGGTGATGCTTCCTATCATGGAATCATATCCACCGCCGGCTTATAAGGGGAAATACGTGAAGATCAAGTTCTGTATGCAATTGCCTACCCCGCAGCCACAATTCGCTTTCTTCTGTAATCTACCACAGTATGTAAAAGATCCTTATAAGAGATTCCTTGAGAATAAATTGAGAGAGAAATTTGACTTCACAGGTGTGCCTGTTTCAGTC
This sequence comes from Salinimicrobium sediminilitoris, assembly GCF_020866905.1. Taxonomy (GTDB): domain Bacteria; phylum Bacteroidota; class Bacteroidia; order Flavobacteriales; family Flavobacteriaceae; genus Salinimicrobium; species Salinimicrobium sediminilitoris. Next base: position 800,839 of record NZ_JAIVCC010000005.1, read on the forward strand.
TACTTTAGAAAAAAATAAGGTAAAGGTGTAGCTTTAAGCCTTTATGAAAGTCGAATGAATGCTGTTACTTAAGGTAGCAGCATTTATTTTTTTCAATCTATTTTTGTCAGAAACCAATTAAATAGGGGAATCAGTGCCCGGGAATTGAATTGATATTTTCGAGACTGCTCATAAAAACTGCCAACTGAAATACTGAATACTGCCTACTTTAGGACTACCATCCACCTCCGGCACCGCCGCCGCCAAAGCCGCCGCCGCCGAAACCTCCTCCGAAGCCTCCGCCACCGCCAAAGCCTCCGCCTCCACCACCAAAGCTGCCGCCGCCGAATCCGCCGCGACCAAGGCTGCTTAGCACCAGGATGTCAAGGAGTCCGCCGCCACGACGATATCCGCCACGGCCGCCGCCTCTTTTATTTCGGGAGCTAAGGATGACAAGAAAAACAATGAAGATGAGGGCAAGAATGATAAAGCGTGAGGAAGACCCTTCGCCCGAAGCTGGTCTTGAACCTTCATAAGTTCCGTTTAGGACCTGGAAAATAGCACTTGTTCCCACATCAAGGCCTGCGTAGTAATTTCCCTCCCTAAATCGCGGCAGAATGATGTTCTGCACGATCTCGTATGAAAGGGCATCGGTAAGATAGGGTTCTATCCCGTAACCAGTTTGTATCTGTATTAATCGATCTCCTTCAGATAGGAGGATGAAGATTCCGTTATCTTCTTTTTCCTGCCCCACACCCCACTCGTGGGCCCATTCGGTTGCATAGGTAGCGATCTCTTCCCCCTGGAGGCTCTCAATTGTAGCTATAACTATTTGGGTGGAGGTGGTGTCGGCGTAATTGATAAGCTTTCGTTCCAGCGCCTGTTCTTCCTGAGGCGTGAGTACATCGGCTTCATCATAGACACTCGTTGCCAGAGAAGGCTTTGGTGGGATATCCCTTTGTGCACTGGCAGTAAAACTGAAGCAAATTAAAAGTATTAAAAAAAGAGAATTCCGAAGTAAATTATTCATTATGTGGATATTTTATTCGAAAGTTCATTCTTATCACCTTCGCTCCATGGAAAATGTTCCTGTAGTTCTTTTCCAGCTATTAAGATCCCGTCAATAAGTCCCTGTTTAAAATCCCCTTTTTTGAAACTGGAGGCAATAGCATCTTTAGTAGTCTCCCAAAAATCCTTTGGCACGACCTTGTTGATGCCTTTGTCGCCGTAGATCACAAACTGGCGGTCATCAATTGCAACGTAAATGAGCACCCCATTATCTTCTTTGGTGTTATCCATCTTTAGTAAATGAAAAACCTCCATGGCACGATCCCAAATATTTCCATTACTGGTCTTCTCAATATGCACACGAATTTCTCCAGAAGTATGACTCTCTGCCTTTCTTATGGCTGCTACCACTTCGGCTTCCTGTTCTTCGTTAAGAAATTCTTCTATTTTTGACATTTTTGAAAGTTTTAAAAGTCGAAATCTACATCGGGGGCGTCTTCTGATCCTGGATCTGCTTCATAAAGCGGCATCCTGTCAAATCCATACATGCCAACAATAACGTTGTTTGGGAATTTTCGAATATAAGTATTATAATCCCTCACCTCCTGGTTATACCTGTTCCTTTCTACATTGATCCTGTTCTCTGTACCTTCAAGCTGGGACTGTAACTGCTGGAAGTTTGACGTTGCACGTAGTTCCGGATATCTTTCAACGGTAACCAGTAACCTGGACAAAGCAGAAGATACCTGTCCCTGGGCCTGTTGAAATTGCTGCAGTTGTTCCTGGGTCAAATTATCTGCATCGATTTGGACGGAGGTCGCATTTGCGCGGGCTTCTATAACATCTGTAAGGGTTCCTCTTTCAAAATCTGCAGCTCCTTTTACAGTGTTCACCAGGTTTGGAATAAGATCACTCCGGCGTTGGTAAGCACTCTCTACCTGTGACCATGCAGTTTTTGCATTCTCCTGTCTTTCTACAGCAGTATTGTATTTACCCACAGTTAATAAATAAATTCCCAATAGTATTGCTCCTATGATCAATACGGGTACAAGCCATTTTTTCATGTTATAGTTCCTTTTTTAAATTGGTAAGTGTGGATTTTATATTTTCCAGCTTTCGAATAATTTCAAAGTTAGATAATGTTTTCCGGCTTTTCTCCTCCTTTAGGTGGATTTTAGCACCTTCCAGGGTAAACCCTCTTTCCTTAACCAGGTGATAGATCAATTCCAGGTTCTTAATATCCTCACGTGTAAACTTGCGATTGCCTTTGGCGTTCTTCTTGGGTTTGATCACGTCAAACTCCTTTTCCCAGAACCTTATTAAAGAAGCATTGACACTAAAAGCTGTGGCTACTTCTCCTATAGAGTAATAAAGTTTATCGGGCAGGTCTACATGCATTAATCCAGGGATTGATTTTCAAGTTGTGCCTGTTCCAGGATCTCATCATATTCTGTAGGAGAAAGATGGCCGTAGTAGAAATTGATAGGATTGATCTTCTCATCATCCTTAAAGATCTCATAGTGGAGGTGAGGAGCCTGGGAACGCCCGGTGCTTCCTACAAAGCCAATAAGGTCTCCCCGCTGGACTTTGTTTCCTTTTCGTACATTGTATTTATATAAATGCGCATAGAGACTAACATAGCCATAACCATGATTTATTCTAATGTGATTCCCGTAACCGCTGGAGCGGTTATCTGCACGTTCCACCACGCCATCACCTGTTGCATAGACGGGGGTGCCACGAGGTGCAGTGAAATCCATACCGTAATGAAATTTTCTCACCTTGGTAAAAGGATCTGTTCTCCAGCCATAACCCGAAGCCATTCTTTTAAGGTTCTCATTCTTAACCGGCATAATTGCCGGGATGGAAGCAAGTAGATTCTCCTTATCATTGGCGAGTTCTACAATTTCATCCAAAGAACGCGACTGGACAACCAGTCTTTTTGTAAGCATGTCCAGCTTTTTATGGCTGTCCACGATCAGCTTGGAATTGTCGAAACCTTCCAGATCTTTATAGCGGTTGATACCTCCAAATCCTGCAAGACGCTGCTCTTCGGGGATTGGGTTGGCCTCAAAATAGAGTCGGTAAATATTATTGTCCCTATCTTCAACGTTAGCCAGGACATTTTCAACCTGCTCCATTTTTCGGTTGAGCAGGCTATATTGAAGTTTCATATTCTCAAGTTCCCTGGTAAGCGCTTTTTCCTTCGGGGTTTCGAGCTGCGGAATGTTGAGGTAAATGACCAGTAATATAAAGCCTGCGAGAAAGGCTCCAAGTACACTAAGAGCAGCAATTCCCCACCTACGGCTCTTCTTGCGCTCTATCTTTTTATAAGAAAGCGTCTCACTGTCGTAATAATATTTAACCTTAGACATAAGTTAAATTATTCTATTTTTGCGTTACCTATTATGTTGCAAAAACAGTGCAACAATCAGCTTGAGAAACGAACAAAGATAAAAATTGTTTTCCCGAAAGCATAATATAAAAATTTTAACTTTTCATGAGATCCCAGGAGATACGTTCTAAATTCCTCGAATTTTTCCAAAGTAAGTCCCATACCATTGTTTCATCTGCACCCATGGTGGTGAAGGATGATCCAACCCTAATGTTCACCAATGCAGGGATGAACCAGTTCAAGGAGTACTTCCTGGGCAATGGGACACCCGCCAGCAGGAGAATCACCGATACTCAAAAATGCCTTCGCGTGAGCGGAAAACACAATGACCTGGAGGAAGTAGGAAAAGATACCTACCACCATACCATGTTCGAGATGCTTGGGAACTGGAGCTTCGGAGATTATTTCAAAAAGGAAGCAATTACCTGGGCCTGGGAACTACTCACTGAAGTTTACAAGCTTAACAAAGAAGATCTTTACGTTTCGGTTTTTGAAGGCAGTCCCGAAGAGGACCTGCCACTTGATAAAGAGGCATTGGATCTATGGAAACAAATAGTGCCCGAAGATCGGATCATCTACGGAAACAAAAAAGACAATTTCTGGGAAATGGGTGACCAGGGACCTTGCGGACCTTCTTCTGAAATTCATATCGACCTCCGTTCGGCTGAAGAGAAGGCGAAAACACCCGGAAGAGATCTTGTAAATAATGATCACCCACTGGTAGTGGAGATCTGGAACCTGGTTTTTATTCAGTTTAACAGAAAAGCCGATGGTTCCCTTGAAAAACTACCCGAGAGCCATGTGGACACCGGGATGGGTTTCGAGCGTTTATGTATGGCACTGCAGGGAGTAAAATCAAATTACGATACCGACGTTTTTACCCCGCTTATCAAAAAGATCAGCGAGATCACTGCTTCGGAATATGAAAAAGATGAGGAAATTGATATAGCGATTCGTGTAATAGCAGATCACGTGCGGGCAGTTGCTTTTGCTATTGCAGACGGGCAGTTGCCCGGCAGTGGCGGGGCAGGATATGTGATCCGACGTATCCTTCGCAGAGCGATACGTTATGGCTTTACATTCCTAAATCAAAAGGAGCCATTTGTTTATAAGCTGGTTGAAACCCTTGCCTCTCAAATGGGAGAAGCTTTCCCCGAGCTGCGTTCTCAGCAAAATTTGATCACGAATGTCATAAGAGAAGAAGAAAATTCCTTTTTACGCACCCTGGATCAGGGTCTTGTGATGCTGGATCAAATCATGGAAGAGAGCAAAGACAAGAATGTTTCAGGAAAAAAGGCTTTTGAACTATACGATACCTACGGATTTCCAATTGACCTAACTGCGCTTATCTTAAGTGAAAAGGGATATAGTCTTGATCAAAAAGGATTTGAGGCAGAACTTCAAAAGCAAAAAGACCGCTCCCGGAATGCATCAAAAGTAACTTCAGGGGACTGGCAGGTGGTGAAGGATGCAGAAACTGAAGGTTTTGTGGGCTATGATAGTCTGGAAGCCGAAGTGGAGATCTTGCGTTACCGCAAGGTGGAATCCCAAAAAGAAGGTGAGTTGTACCAGCTGGTCTTCAGCAGGACACCTTTTTATCCTGAAGGTGGAGGTCAGGTAGGGGACAGGGGAGTTCTTGAGGCAAAAAATGGTGCCGTAATTTACATTTTAGACACCCGTAAGGAGAACAACCTTATCATTCACCTCACAAAAGAATTGCCCGAAGATGTTTCAGGAACTTTCACCGCAAAGGTAAATGCTGCCCAACGTGCTCGTACTGCGGCTAATCACAGTGCTACCCATTTATTGCATCAGGCTTTAAGGAGCATCCTGGGAACTCATGTGGAGCAAAAGGGTTCTATGGTGCAGAGTGATTATTTGAGATTCGATTTTTCCCACTTCAGTAAAGTGAGTGCAGAAGAATTACAGCAAATTGAAGAATTTGTAAATTCAAGAATTGCAGAGAAACTTCCGCTTGTTGACAACAGGGAGATGACCTATCAGGAAGCCATAGATGACGGTGCAATTGCTCTTTTTGGAGAGAAATATGGGGACAAGGTGCGTGCTGTTCGCTTTGGAAAATCCATGGAACTATGTGGAGGAACCCACGTTGGAAACACTTCAGACATCTGGCACTTTAAGATTATTTCTGAAGGTGCTGTGGCATCAGGAATTCGAAGAATTGAAGCGATCACCAATGAAGCTGCCAAAGAATACTTTACTGCACAGACCCAGACCTTCAACGAGATCAAAGCAGTGCTTAAGAATGCTCAGGATCCCGTAAAGGCTGTGGTGAACCTGCAGGAAGAAAATGCCGAATTGAAGAAACAGATTGAATCCCTGCTTCGCGATAAGGCTAAGAACCTTAAAGGAGATCTAAAAAGCCAGATCAAAGAGATCAACGGAGTGAACTTTTTAGCTCAAAAAGTGGATCTGGATATGGGCGGGATCAAAGATCTTTCCTTCCAGTTAGGAGATGAAATGGAGAATCTATTCCTTCTTTTTGGAGCGCAACAGGACGAAAAAGCAATGCTTTCCTGTTATATTTCCAAAAACCTGGTAGAGGAAAAAGGACTAAATGCCGGAAAAGTAGTGAAAGAATTAGGCCGGTACATACAGGGCGGCGGCGGCGGACAACCTTTCTACGCAACTGCCGGAGGTAAGAATCCTGCAGGACTTAACGAGGCGCTGCAAAAAGCAGAGGAGTTCGTGAAATAAGATATGAAATCAACCCTTTCAGGGTTGCAAACTTTAAAAGGGTTTTAATCATACCTAGCCTACAAGGTCTTTTCCAGACCTTGAAGGTTTTATTGTAAAAAAGACCTACAAGGTTTTGGAAACCTTGCAGGTCACCGAAATCAAAAAGATGGAATTTCGTACTCTAGTTCCCATAGTGCCTCAGGAACCAAAAATTGGTTACTCTTCAAAAGTGCTGCTTTTGGGCTCTTGTTTTGTCGAAAATATTGGGAAGAAACTGGATTATTTTAACTTCCCAAACCTGCTCAATCCCTTTGGAATTTTATTTCATCCCGCAGCCATCCATAACTTCCTGAAAAGGGTAAAATCTCAACACACTTTTACAGAAGCCGACATTTTTTACCACAATGAAGCCTGGCACAGTTATGAAGCCCATTCCGATCTTAATTCGGTAGAAAAACAGGAGATCCTCAACAAGCTGAATGCTGCTGTGGAGGAAACAGCAGGCTTTCTACGGTCCACTACTCATGTTATCATTACACCAGGCACGGCCTGGGGCTACAGGCTTAAAGAATCTGGAGAAATGGTTGCTAATTGCCATAAGGTCCCGCAGTCAAACTTCAGCAAAGAAATAACAGAGGCTCAAAATGCCCTTTTTGAGACAGCAGCAATTGTGAAGGAAATGAATCCAAAAGCAAAGGTCATTTTTACGGTCTCTCCTGTGAGGCATTTAAAAGATGGGTTTGTGGAAAATCAGCTAAGCAAGGCCAAGTTGATCACAGCGATTCAGGAAATTGTTGCTTCTAAAGATCACTGTGCTTACTTTCCCTCCTATGAGATTATGATGGATGAACTTCGGGATTACCGTTTCTATGCAGAAGACATGGTACACCCAAATAAGGTGGCTATCGATTACATCTGGGAGAAATTTAAGGAGGCATGGATAGCTTTAGAAGCTTCCGAAGTAATGAAGAGAGTGGATACCATTAAAAAAGGGCTTTCACACCGGCCATTTAATGAAGCTTCCGAAGCACATCAAAAATTCCGCAGAGATCTTCAGCAAAAGATGGAAAAACTTGAAAAAGAATATCCTGAAATTAAATTTTGAAGTAAATCTTCACATTTTCTTCAAATAAACCCTTTTTCTAATTCGTATTTTTAGAACATGAAGAAATATTTTCTTGGTGCCCTTGTCGTGTTGATCATCTTTTTGACCTTTCGTTATTGTGAAAACCGGGATGCCGAACGCGACCGCCTGGAAGAGAGCACTGCGTTGATACAGCAGCAGATCAAAAATGTGGGGAAACTGGTAGTGACCGAAGGTACTTTTGCACAGGTCTACACCTACAAGGATACTGAAAAAAGGTTCTTTGATGTGCTCCCGGCGCGCAAAAGGGCGCTTATTATTGTCAATGCCAAGGCTACAGTTGCTTATGACCTGAGTAAACTACAAACCGAGGTGGATGTGGAGAATAAAACGGTGCATATCAAGTACATTCCCAAAGAGGAAATCAATATCTATCCAGATATTAAATATTACGACATCACCCAGGACTACCTCAATCAATTCACAGCGGCCGATTATAATAAGATCAAGACCCGGATAAATAAATCCATACGGGAAAAGGTGGAGAAATCTTCCCTAAAATCTAATGCAGAGAACCGGCTCATTAGCGAACTGCAAAAGATATATATCCTTACCAATACCCTTGGCTGGACCCTTACCTATAATGAACAGGAGTTTGGAACTTCCATGGAAGGAATGCAGGAACTTAAGCTGTAATTATCCTGTAACCAGTTCGGGTTTTACGAGCCCAATTCCATTATCAATTAAATGTGCTACTTCGGGTCTTCGATGTTTTACGTCTTCCAGATGCTCCAACACCTTTGAAGCCAGTTTCTCATCTTTACCGCTTGTCAATTCGAAGATCTCGACTGAAAGCAGCCAGTCTTTAGGATGATATTTTTTCACGAGATCAAAAGCAGCGTCCAATGAAAACTTTGTGTTTTCTCCCTGCCTGATATTTCTTACCGATTTATACAGGGATTCCAGTTCTTCGCGCTCAGGTGTTTTTTTGCTCTTGATGGTGGTGGAAGAAGGGGTGTGGGTGATAAGGTCAAAAGATTTTGCATCTGCAGGTCCTGCAAAAGCTGATATCACTTCTTTTCCTATCGCCATATCATAATTCCCCCATTCAGGTTTAAAAAGTACTTCGTCTTTCCAGGTGACGGTGCAGTTCTTTAAACTTATTAAGATCACCTTTCCCTGTAAATTCCTGGTTCCTGTGATGATCTCACCTTTGACTGTGATGCCGCCTTCAAATTCGAAATTCACCTGCTCTCCTTCATAAATGTCATAGGCGCGAAGGTCGCGGGGGCTCATATCTTCAATGGCGAGGTTTATACCTTTTAATCTTCCCACGGGAGATCCAAAACCATCGGGATGATTCTCTATGCCGTGGCCAACTAACTCTTTCTCTCTTGAAGCAAGGGCAGTTTCTCCCGTAGTTTGGAAATATACCGGCTTTCCGTTTTCTTCGATTACCCGGGTGAATTTTCCGGAAATCTGGATCCCGGTACTAAGTTCTATCGTACCTATGTTTTTTGAATGGATTAGCTTTTGTAAGCCTTCCAATCCGCCAACGCGGAGTGCCATTTTGTTGGCAAACTCTTCCAGGATAAGGCTTAGGTGGGCAAAATCTGGTGTCACATACAGCTGGGGCTGAGGTTTTGTAATATCAAATTCCTGTTGAGCTGCTTCTATGGTGTAAGGTATCTTTTTTACTTTATCGGTCATGCACCAGGTGCTCTCCCCAATGGAGGAAAGGAGGCCGGCCCCATAGATCCTCGGATTTTCGGGGGTTCCTATCAAACCGTATTCCACTGTCCACCAGTGTAGATTTCTTATTTGAGCCATTTCGCTTTGCTCCCGCTGGTCATTTTGTAGCTCCTCAACTCTTTTTTCGGCGGCTGCGATTTCTTCTTCGGGAGTATCTTCGGCTTCTTTAATGATAGAGAGGTGCCTTATAGCTTCGTAGATCTCGTAATCTTTTGCGCTGGAGATCGCCTTACAACCAATTTCTCCAAACCGGCGCAGGTATTCTGCATATTCGGGGTTGGCAATGATGGGTGCATGGCCTGCACCTTCATGGATAATATCGGGTGCCGGGGTATATTCTATATGTTCAAGTTGTCTTATGTCACTTGCAATCACCAAAACATTGAATGCCTGAAATTCCATAAATGCCGCAGGCGGTATAAAACCGTCAACCGCTACTGCAGCCCAGCCAATTTCCTTTAGGATCCTGTTCATCCCATACATGTTGGGGATGTGGTCAATGGAAATTCCCGTTTGTTTAAGTCCATCCAGATAGGAAGAGTGAGCAACCCTGCTAAGGTAATCCACATTCTTGCGCATTACGTATCTCCACACCGCCTGATTTATAGGAGTGTAGTCCTCGTAATTCTGAGGTTTTATGAATTGCTTCAGGTGTGCCGGAAGCCGGTCAATAATTTCGTTCGATTCAAATTTTTGTTCCATGATTGTATCAAAAATGACAGAAATTAAAGATACAAAAATATTGATGATGCAATATTTTGATTTTCAATGAAGTAAGCTTTGCAAAAACAAAAAAAGCCGCTACGGTTTTCACTATAGTGGCTTTTAAAAAGGGGGACTTCAGTATTAATTAAGAGAAGGAGGGTATTTTTCCAGAATTTCTTCTACAATCTCATTTATCCTCTCCTGTTTTCGATCAACTTTACTGGAAAGGGCTGCAGTACCCATTCCCTGCCACACTAATTCTTTCTTTTCTGCATCTACAAGGTCTATATAAAGAGTACCTTCGGTAGTGGAATTGATGGTGTTATGACCTGCACCCCAGTACCATGGATGCCAACCCCAACCATATCCATAGCCATAAGGATTGTTATAAATATTTATATTTTCTTTTGTCTTCGTGAAAATGCTCACCAGCATATCTGGATTATCAGATTTGGTAAAACCTTTTTCCTGCATTTCGTCATCTATGGCTCTTAAAATCCTCTTCTTGTCAAGATCAGAAATTTCTGCTTTGTCAATTCCAGGTTTAAAGAAGGCATAAGTTTGGTACTGTGCAAAATTGGCTTCTTTGTCGTAATCTGTCGCTACACGCACGCTATTACAAGAAGTCATAACCAGTACCATCAGAAGAAGTACCGAAGTAATTTTAATAGCTCTCATACTAATATGGTTTTAAGGTTAAGTGTCCAGGAGACTGTCATCGACCATGTTTGGAAGTGTAACCTTTAAACGCGGTTCTGTTTCCATAGCCCGTTTAATTGCAAAGATAGCTCCTTCATTACGAGCCCAGGATCTACGAGCGATCCCGTTGTTTACATCCCAGAATAACATAGCGTTGAGTCGCCTCTCCGACTCCTTATTACCCTCAAGAACCATACCGAACCCGCCGTTGATCACCTCTCCCCAGCCTACACCTCCGCCATTGTGAATACTCACCCAGGTGGCTCCTCTAAAGCTGTCGCCAATTACATTTTGAATGGCCATATCGGCCGTGAAGCGGGAACCGTCATAGATGTTGGAGGTTTCGCGATAAGGAGAATCTGTTCCCGACACGTCATGATGATCCCTTCCTAAAATCACTATTCCAATTTCCCCTTTTTCAATAGCCTTATTAAAAGCTTTTGCAATTTCGATGCGGCCCTGGGCATCGGCATAAAGTATGCGAGCCTGGGAGCCCACCACCAGTTTGTTGGCTCTTGCTCCTTCGATCCATTTAATATTGTCCTGCATTTGCTGCTGGATTTCATCAGGAGCCTCTTGTTTTAATTTCTTAAGCATCTCGCGGGCAATAGCATCGGTCCTTTCCAGGTCTTCCTCTTTTCCCGAAGCACACACCCAGCGGAATGGTCCAAATCCCAGATCAAAGCACATAGGGCCCATGATATCCTGCACGTAACTTGGATAAGCAAAATCCTTTTCTTCTCCGGCTGAAGTTCCACTTACAAAATTGCCTTTCCCGTCTCTGTATATCTTTGCGCCTGCTCTTGAAGCTTCAAGTAAAAAGGCGTTTCCATAATCAAAGAAATAAGTTCCCTTTTTTGTGTGGCAATTGATCGCATCAGTTTGTCTGCGAAGGCTTTCCCGCACTTTTTCTTTAAAGCGTTCGGGATCTTTGCTCATCATCTCATTGGCTTCTTCCAGGCTTAGACCTACGGGATAATAGCCACCCGCCCAGGGATTATGGAGAGAAGTCTGATCGCTGCCCAGATCAATTTGCACATTTTCTTCATCAAACTTTTCCCACACCTCTACCACATTACCCAGGTATGCAAAAGAGATTGTTTTTCCTGCCGCTTTTGCTTCTGTCACCTTTTGCACGAGTAAGTCGAGGTCTTCTACGACTTCATCGACCCATCCCTGGGAATGACGGGTTTCAACAGCTTTTGGATTTACCTCGGCGCACACCGTGATACAGCCGGCAATATTTCCTGCTTTGGGTTGGGCACCGCTCATTCCTCCAAGCCCCGAAGTCACAAATAAAGAACCCTCTCCCAAATTGCCTTTTTTGATACCTGTACCATCGGGGGAAGTGGAAGTTCGGGCTATCTTTCGTAATGCATTTAGCACAGTGATCGTGGTACCATGGACAATTCCCTGTGGCCCAATGTACATATAGCTTCCTGCCGTCATTTGGCCGTACTGCGTTACTCCCAGGGCATTAAATCTTTCCCAGTCGTCCTGTTTCGAATAGTTGGGGATCATCATTCCATTGGTGACCACTACGCGCGGGGCATCCTTATGGGAAGGAAAGAGGCCGAGCGGGTGGCCCGAGTTCATGACAAGTGTTTGCTCCCCGGTCATTTCGGCTAAATATTTCATCACCAGCCGGTACTGCGCCCAGTTTTGAAACACTGCCCCGTTTCCGCCGTAAGTGATCAATTCATGTGGATGCTGAGCTACTTTAGGATCCAGGTTGTTCTGGATCATGAGCATGATTCCTTTTGCCTGTTCACATTTTCCGGGATACTCAGAAATTGGACGCGCATACATCTCATAGTCTGGGCGCAGGCGGTACATATAGATCCTTCCGTAGGTTTCAAGTTCGTGACGAAATTCCGGAAGCAGCTCCTCGTGATGCTTTTTATCAAAATACCTAAGTGCGTTGCGCAAGGCCAGTTTCTTCTCTTCGGAAGAGAGAATATCCTTGCGTTTTGGCGCATGATTTACTGCGGAATCAAAATTTTTCGCAGTCGGTAAAGTGTTGGGAATACCTTCTAAAATGGCATTTTTGAAGTCCATATAGAATTATTTTTTCTGTTGATTGGTTTTCTTATTGAAGCCGTAGGGGCAGTGGCGACAGCCGCTTTCACAGCAGTATCCTCTTTTAAGGTGGTATTGTTCGGTAAAGCAGCGGTAGCCTTCTGGAGTAATATAGAAGTCCCCTTCCTCAAGCGGAATTTTTTTCTTTAAAAAACTCATATTACAAAAATAGCATTTTCTTATCTTGCCCTAATGTTTGTGGTGGTAAATAAATTTATTCTTGCCAAACAATTTGATGGCGTCGTCCTTTGGCCATTTATTGTAATAAAGCGAAAAGAGCTAAGGCGTAATTCAGTTTTTATGAATCACGAGCGAATACACCTCAAGCAACAGCTGGAGCTGCTTATCATATTCTTTTTTATCTGGTACTTTTTCGAATATTTTATTAGACTTATTAAGTACCGGGATTCCTATAAGGCCTATAACAGGATTTGTTTTGAACGGGAAGCCTATGCCAACGAAAAAAACCTTAAATACCTGGAGAAAAGATCATTCTGGGGATTTCGACATTACCTCTAAGTGGGTTGATATTTGGGACTAGAGATCCCTCAGATCTTCAAGCATAGTAGGAATAAGTTCACTTACCGTAGGATGTATGTGAATTGCATCTCTTATTACTTTGTAAGAAGCTCCTGCATACATCTGGTCGATGACCGTGTGGATGATCTCGTCTGCCCCGGTTCCCAAAAATGTTGCACCAAGTATCTTTTCGCTTTCTGCATCAATAAACACCTTCATCTTTCCTAATGTCTCCCCTTTCTCCTTTGCCCTGGCCACATGTTTCATAGGTATTTCTGCCACTTTCGCTTTTATACCCTTTTCCTTTATTTGTGTTTCATTCATTCCTACCCGGGCCAGTGGCGGGTCAATAAAGGCGGCATAGCAAACAAACCGGTCAGAAAGGGATCTTTTCCTTTCCTCAAAGAACTGGGAATTTACAATTTGAAAGTCGTTGTAGGCGGTGTGGGTGAAGGCTCCTTCTCCATTGCAGTCCCCCAGAGCCCAAATGTGGGGCACAGAAGTTTGTAGTTGATCATTTACCTTAATGTATCCGCGTTTATCCATTTGCACTCCCGTATGTTCCAGGCCCAGACCATCTGTATTAGGTACTCTTCCCACCGCCAGCAACAAATGGTTGGTTTGGATCTTTTTTGCTCCTTCTTCACAGTCATAGGATACTTCAATGCCTCTTTTTTCTGTGGTGGCTTTGATGCAGTCTGAATTTAGTAGCACCTTGATCCCGCTGGTCTCAAGGATCTCTGTTATAACTGCGGCAATATCTTCGTCTTCTTTTTTCATGAGCCTTGGTCCCCGCTCCAGTATGGTCACTTTACTTCCAAAGCGGCTAAACATCTGGCTAAATTCCAAACCAATATATCCTCCTCCCACAATGACCAGCTCTGCAGGCACCTCTTCAAGTTCAAGCATACTCCGGTTGGTTAAATAATTCACGTCTTTAAAATCTTTAGGGACGTTAGGCCTGGCGCCAACATTGATAAAGATCTTTTCTGCAGTAAGCTTTTCGCCGTTTACCTCAATTGTATTATTGTCCACAAAGACCGCTTTACCGCGAATAAGAATTATGTTTTCTTCATTCTCAAACTGCTTTTGCAGTCCGGCATGTGAATCGGAGATCAAATCATCCTTGCGGGCCCTGATCTTTTTAAGATCTACTTTTACTTCACCCTCGATACTTATCCCCAGATCCCGGCTATTCTTTGCCACAAATGCTCTTCTTGCAGCAGCGACATAAGCTTTGGTAGGAGTACATCCTGTATTCACGCAGGTGCCGCCCAGGTCATCTTTTTCAATGATCGCCGTTTTAAAACCATTTTTGGCGAGACTGGAAGCCAGGGGAGGTCCTGCCTGGCCTGTGCCTATAATTATTGCATCAAATGTTTTCATCTGTCTGTATTTCTTTTGCTCATCTTTGTTTCTTCTAAAGGAAATCGACTATAAAAGTTGGTTTCAGAAATTATAGATTCTTTTTGAGAAACTGGGCTTTCTTTCTTATAATTAGTTCTTAATATTTGAACCAGGATTATAAAAACCCGGATGCCGAAGATCACTCAGCGATAGAAAAGACTATTATCCCCTGCCAAATGAATAATACAGAAAATGTATTTTATGCACCTCCCAAGATCCCCAATCAGTTTATAGCTGAAGTCAATGGAGTTTCCATTTATCTAAAGAGGGAGGACCTTCTGCATCCCGAGGTTTCGGGTAATAAATTCCGCAAACTTAAATACAACCTGGCTGAAGCTGCCTCTCAAAAAAGGCAAATCCTGCTCACTTTTGGGGGCGCGTATTCCAATCATATTGCAGCCACCGCTGCTGCAGGGAAACTTGCGGGCTTTAAAACAATAGGGGTAATTAGGGGAGAAGAACTTGGGAATGACCTGGAAAAGACACTCCGCGAGAATGCTACGCTTAGGTTCGCTCATTCCTGCGGAATGCAGTTGCATTTTGTAAGCCGTAGTGACTACCGGGAAAAAGTTTCCGAAGAATTTTTAAAAGAGCTGCAGGAGAAATTTGGCGAGTTCTATCTTGTACCCGAAGGAGGCTCCAATGAACTGGCTGTAAAAGGCTGTGAGGAAATATTAACTCCTAAGGATGCTGAATTTGACGTTATTTGTTGTGCCATTGGGACTGGAGGAACCATCAGCGGATTAATAAATTCTTCTGAAGAGCATCAGCAAATCCTGGGCTTCCCCGCCCTAAAAGGGGACTTTCTTAAGCCGGAAATAGAGCGCTTCAGCAAAAAAAATAACTGGAAGATTATACCAGATTATCATTTTGGAGGTTATGCTAAAGTGGATGAAAAGCTCATTAACTTTATCAATAACTTCCGAAGGAAGTATGGGGTGCAATTAGATCCTGTTTACACAGGAAAACTTTTGTACGGTATCTTTGATCTCGCACAGACTGGATATTTTCTGAAAAATACTCGTATTTTAGCCATTCATACAGGCGGAATCCAGGGAATTCCCGGTATGAATAAGGTGTTAAAAATGAGAAATTTACCTCCAATTTTGACCTAGTATGAAAGTCACATTTAAAATTTTTACACTTATACTTCTCACTTTCACAGTTTCCTGTGGAACAAGTAAGAAAGCTTCCAAAGGGGGAGAGGTCACCAGTAAAGAACGTAGGACTAACGGGGAGAGACCGGTGGGAAGACTTCCTTCGCCCACTCCCGGGACCTACCAGGATAAGGTGGCAAGGTATATTGAACTTTATGCGCCCATGGCACAGGAGGAGATGGAGCTTTATAAAATTCCTGCCAGTATTACCCTTGCCCAGGGCATTTTGGAATCGGGTGCAGGGGAGGGGGAGTTAACCCGCAGGGCAAATAACCATTTTGGAATAAAATGCCATGGCTGGACCGGGGGGAAGGTATATCATGATGATGACCGGTCACAGGAATGTTTCAGGAAATATAAAGATCCCAAATATTCTTTTAGGGATCATTCCCTTTTCCTTGCCGAAAGAAAACGGTATGCTGCACTTTTTGAGCTTGACCCCTACGATTACAAAGGCTGGGCCCACGGGCTTAGAGCTGCAGGTTACGCGACAGACAGGCGGTACCCCGAGAAACTCATTAGCATTATTGAAAGATATCAACTCCATTTGTACGATGGCGATACTCCTGCGAGACAGGTGGTTGTTTATACAGAAACGACCACTTCGGGCAATTCTGGAGGCCGGGCTTATACCGTACAGCAGGGGGATACCTTATATTCTATTGCAAAAAGGCACAACCTAAGCGTTGAACAGTTACAAAAAATAAATAATCTTAAAGGCACTAATATTGGCATTGGCCAGACTCTTCTAGTGACTCCTTAAAACAATATTATGATCTACAAAAGAAGCAGCGAGTTGTTCACTGCAGCTAAAAAAGTTATACCCGGTGGGGTAAATTCCCCTGTTCGGGCATTTTCTGCCGTTGGCGGGGAACCAATTTTCATTAAAGAAGCCAAAGGAGCTTATATTTATGATGAGGACGGGAATAAGTATATTGATTATATCAACTCCTGGGGGCCTCTTATTTTAGGTCATGCCTTTGAACCGGTAGTTAATGCGGTGGTAGAAAAGGCGAGAAAGGGAACCTCTTTTGGAACCCCGACAGAACTGGAAACCACTATTGCCGAACTTGCTGTTTCCATGGTTCCGAATATCGACAAGATACGTATGGTAAATTCGGGTACCGAGGCTACCATGAGCGCCGTACGTCTTGCCCGCGGCTTTAAGGATCGTGATAAGATCATCAAGTTTGCAGGCTGCTATCATGGGCATAGTGATTCGTTTTTGATCCAGGCGGGCAGTGGGGCAGTGACTTTTGGAACGCCTAACAGTCCCGGGGTAACCAAAGGAACTGCTAAGGACACCTTGCTGGCCACTTTTAATGACCTCGAAAATGTGAAACAACTGCTGGAATCAAATAAAGGGGAAGTAGCCTGTATTATTCTTGAACCGGTTGCTGGAAATATGGGATGTATCCCCCCAAAAAAGGGATTTTTGGAAGGTCTTCGCCAGCTGTGTGATGAACATGATGTACTGCTTATTTTTGATGAGGTAATGACCGGTTTCCGTCTTGCAAAAGGTGGTGCACAGGAGCTTTACGGAGTTAACGCAGATATCGTTTGCTTCGGAAAGGTAATTGGCGGCGGACTACCCGTGGGAGCTTTTGCTGCCCGAAATGAGATTATGGATTATCTTGCGCCTGTAGGACCTGTTTACCAGGCAGGAACCCTTAGCGGAAATCCTCTGGCAATGGCTGCAGGCCTTGCAATGCTGCAGGCACTTAACAGCGATAATGAGATCTACGGGCGTTTAAAAGAGAAAACCGCTTACCTGCATAAAGGCATTAAAAATGTGCTTAACCGCAATGAGGTGGCACACACCATTAACAGGAAGGGATCAATGATCTCCATTCATTTTGGAGAAGAACCGGTAACCGATTTTGCCTCTGCAGCAAGATCTGCCGGGAACGGGAAATTCAATAAATTCTTTCACGGTTTACTTGATCACGGAATCTATATCGCACCAAGTGCTTTTGAAACCTGGTTCATTACAGATGCTTTGACTTATAAAGATCTTGATGCTACAATAGAAGCCGTGCACCAGGTGTCGAAGGAGTTGTAAGTTAAGAAATCAACCCTTTCAGGGTTCCAAAACCTGAAAGGGTTTTTAGTTATAATATTAAAATATACCGCACCTCCGGCGCTCTGTTGAGTCATTTAGACATTTCTATAAACATGTCGCTCCTCCGGAGCTTGATTAATTACAAATCAGCTCCGGAGGAGCGTAATTTTTATAGCAAGAATGGAAAGAGGGTAACAGGAGCTCCGGAGGAGCGTAATATTTATAGGTAGAATGTAAGTATAGTGAAAGGAGCTCCAGAGGAGCGGCATATAATTAGTTCATCCCTTTAGGCCCTGTCAAGAGGGAGACAACAAAAATTTATCAGGTTTTGAAATTCTAAAGTCTAAATTCTCAGATCTCAGATCTCAGATCTCAGATCTCACGTCTCAAATCTCACGTCTACCCATTCATCTCCAGCAGCTCCTCAACATAACAACGTTTGTTGGAAAGCCGCGGAATCTTATGCTGTCCTCCCAGTTTGTCTCTCTTTTTTAGCCAGTCGTAAAATAGCTTTTCCCTGGCAATATGGACCTTTGGTGAATTGAGGGTCATGTTATTGAAGCGCTTGGCTTCATAATCGCTATTGATGTTTTGCAAATGCCTGTCCAGGCATTCAACAAAAAATTTAAAATCGGCGGGAGGCGTCTTGAATTCAATGATCCATTCATGCGCTCCTTTTTCCCTGCCTTGCATGAAAACAGGTGCAGCGGTATAATCCACTATTTCGCAGTCGGTTTGTTGAGAAGCTTTTTTTAATGCTTCTTCGGCGTTCTCGATAATAAGTTCTTCCCCAAACACATTGATGTGATGTTTGGTCCTGCCCGTGATCTTAATGCGGTATGGATCCAGGGAGGTGAAGCGTACGGTATCTCCAATCTTGTAGCGCCATAGACCTGCATTTGTGGTAATAAGCACTGCATAGTTCTTATCTAATTCCACTTCAGAAAGGGGAATTACTTTTTCTTCAGGAGTACCAAAATTCTCCATCGGGATGAATTCATAGAAGACACCATAATCGAGCATTAGCAGTAACTCCTTGGAATCATTAGTGTCCTGAATGGCGAAAAATCCTTCCGAAGCATTATAGATCTCAAAATACCTAAAGTTGCTGGAGGGCAGAATTTTTTGATATTGATCCATATAAGGCGCAAAATTTACTCCGCCGTGAAAATAGACCTCAAGATTAGGCCATATCTCAAAAAGGTTTTGTCGACCCGAAGCCTCTAAAGCATTGTTGAGAAGAACCAGCATCCAGGATGGTACACCCGCAAGGCTGGTAACATTTTCATCAATGGTTTCATTGACTATCGCCGGCATTTTCACCTCCCAGTTGCTCATTAGGGAGATTTCGTTGCTGGGGGTACTACTGTATTCTGCCCAAAAAGGCATATTATCAATCAGTATAGCAGAAAGATCTCCAAACTGTGTTCCGTTGCTGCTATAGAGTTCCTTGCTGCCGCCCAACCTGAGGCTTTTACCACTAAATAACTGTGATTCCGGATTGTTGTTAAGGTACATGCACAGCATATCCTTACCTGCGGCGTAGTGGCATTTTTCCAGGGATTCATCACTAACCGGAATGAATTTGCTCTTTGCGTTAGTGGTGCCACTGGACTTTGCAAACCATTTGATGGGAGTGGGCCAAAAAATATTATTTTCGCCACGACGGCTGCGTTCTATTTGCGGCTCAAAATCTTCGTATTGTTGTAAAGGCACCCGTTGTGCAAAATCCTCGTAAGTCTTTATTGAAGCAAAATCATATTGCAGCCCAACTTCTGTGTTTTTTGCTTTTTGTATGAGTTTTTTAAGTAGCTCAAATTGCACTTCCTGGGGATATTTGATAAACAACTCCATTTGATGGATTCGCTTCTTGAGGAACCAGGAAGCCACAGAATGTACTAAAGGAATTGGCATTTTTTCTTTTTATCTTTGGGCGCTTCAAATCGGTGTGCAACCGGTTAAAATTAAAACTATTCTTACAGCTGACAAAAAATAAGGCTGCGATAAAATCTTCTTTTCTATGACTTATGAGGGTGTGCTTACTAAAATGAAAACTGAATTAGCAGAAACAGTTCAATATTACCTCATTTTTGAGCAGGATTTTCTCAATATGAACCAGGTGCTGGACAAGCGTTTGGCGATTAATTTCCTAAACTATGAGTGTACCAGTTGTCATAAGAAAAAGAAAATCTTTGCCAATGGGGTTTGTTATAACTGCTTTATGGAACTGCCCGAAATGGGGGAGTGGGTAATTAGGCCGGAACTAAGCAAAGCACATCTCGATGAGGAGGACAGGGACCTTGAATATGAAAAGGCAGCTCAATTGCAGCCACATGTGGTTTACCTGGCAAATTCCAGTAATGTGAAAGTGGGGGTGACCCGAAAAAGCCAGATCCCTACCCGTTGGATCGATCAGGGGGCGCACGAAGCCATAGAGGTGGTAGAGGTTCCCAATCGCTATCTTGCCGGGATCACAGAAGTTGCTCTTAAAGAACATCTTTCTGATAAAACCAACTGGCGCAGTATGCTCACTAACAATCTTAAAGATCTCGATTTGGCGGCCATTCGTGAAGACATGAAACAATATCTGCCTGCCGAAGTCCTGGATTACTACCTGCCCAATTCTAAAGAGCTCGAAATAAAGTTTCCGGTTATGAGCTATCCCACAAAATGCAAATCCCTTAACCTCGCTAAAATGCCATTTTACGAGGGGGTTTTAAAAGGGATAAAAGGGCAGTACCTTATTTTTGAAGACGGTATGGTCTTCAACGTGAGGAAACATGAGGGATATAATGTCTCTCTGTCTCTGTCTATAAAATAATTACTGGCTCTTTGTAGTATCTTTTTTCTTTTTGTTGCCGCCCAGAATTCCGCCCAGGATGTCTTTGGCGGTCTCTTTTATGGCGTCATTAGGATCCTTTTTAGCTAAAGAATCTTTTTGAGTGGTACTGCTGCCACTTATGGTATCTTTCTTTTGGCCCCCGCTAATAATGTCACTCAAAACATCCCGGCCCTTATCTTTGAGAGTTTCTTTTTGAGTAGCGAGAATTTGTTGCGTTAGGTTATTTACCGCTTGTTGTACGTTGAGGTTGATGTTTGGATTGCTAAAACTACCCGTAATATTTACCGGTAGGCCAACAGTCATATTCTCCTGGTCCTGAGCACTGAGACGGGAGAGGGTGCTGCCTATCTCGCTGCCTAAATATTGTGCTGGAACTTCCAGGGCTACATTGTAATTCATGTCCAAATCAAAACCATGAGCACCCGAGGCACGGCCTTTTATTCCTTTGATGTTAAAATCAAAGGGCTGCACTTCAACCTGGCCATTATTGAAGGTTAATCTTGTCTCCAGGTCCTTTAAGTTAAGGTTATTAAGGTCAATGAAAGTAAGGCTTTGATTCAGTTTTGCAAGCAGAGGAGTTTGCGCCGGGTTCACCCTTGCCCCCAGAACTTTTGCAAGTGCATTTCCCGCTAAAGTTTGTAGCTGCGGCGTAAGGTCATCATTTAAATTTCCTCTTAAATCAATATTTGTAGTGAGTTCTCCCTGTAACGCCTGAGCAATAGGTGCGAGATTCCTTAATAGCTCCATGTCTTTAAACGCACGTGCAATGTCAATGGACTGCAACTCTAGCTGCATGGCAAAATTCGGGATAAGATCCTTGGTGGAAACCAATCCGTTCAACAGGATGTTACCTGCAAAGATGTTGGAAGTAACATTAGACAGGCGGGCAGTTTCATCTACGATCCTTAAACTTCCACGGGTATTTTCCAGTACCAGGTTATCATACAGTACCCTATTTGCGGTAAAGTCAATATTGGCATCCAAAAATGACGGGATCTTGATCGCTTCATCGCCGGGGATTTCTGCAGTGGTTGACGGTTCATTATCTGCTCCTTCTACAGCAGTTTCCTTCACCATAAAATCATTCACCGAAAAAGTTTTGGAGGCAGCAGTAAAATTCCCCTTTAGCTTTTGATCTGTGAATAAATAACCCATCAGGTTCTGAATGGTTCCGGTAACAGCGAGATCTGTTTGTCCCGTGGTTAATACTGTGTTCTCCAGGCTAACGGTAGCCGGATTAAATCGCAGCTGCGCAGTAGAGAGTTTTATCTCATTCGGGATTTCGGGAGAGGTGTAGCTAAAATCCCTGATGATCGCAGTACCGCTGCTTTTTACATTTTGATACTGCTCCTTTTCAACAGATTCCATATCGAAGCTTGTTGTAAGATCGGCAGTGACAATACCATTCAGGTCCTGCTCGAGTTCAAGGGGATAGGCCCTGGTGATGTTTGCCAGGTTGATGGTTCCCTGTAGGGCCATATTCACCAGCATATTGCCGGTAAGGTTTTTAATGCTTCCGCTGGCGTTGAAAGCGTCCTGATCAATCCTGAAATTGAGACGATCAATGTTTACATAGGTATCCTCTGCAAGACCGGTGTCATTTTTTAGCACAGCAGCAATCGTAATATCTTCCACTGCTTTGGGGAGGTCGGGATATTTAAAGGCTGCATTGTTGGAAGCAATATTGATCTCCATCTTCGGAATATAAGTTTCGTCAACAATTCCGCGGATAAATCCATTTACTACAAAATCTCCTTTTGTTTCAACATTCTCAATGTTCTTAGAATATTCATCGGGCATTACTGCAAGGAAATTCTTAAAGGAGGAAGTGGGGGTCTTGAAAGTGAGATCCACTTCATTATCGTTTTCATTCACCTGAACGTAGCCGTCAAAGGTGAGGGGGAGCTGATTTATTAGCGCTTCATTTTCCAAAAAGGTATAACGCATATCTTCCAGGTCCATCTTAAAATCGGCATCAAGTTGTAGCTTGTTCCGTTTTAAATAATTCACACTGTCCATTTCAAAACTTACCAGGGCGGTTGAAAAAGTACTTAGCGTAGAAGTCTGGGCAGAGAAATCTCCCGTACCCTCGTGGTTAAGATCTTCCACTAGTAGTTTCATATTTTGTCCCTGATCAACATAGTCTACCCGGGAGTTATTGATCTCGTAATGCTCTACATCAAATTGAAAACCTCCACCATTTGAGGTGGTCGTAGAAACGGAATCCTGTATGGCAATGTCATAATTATTGTTCCCCAGGGAGTCCACTTTTACATTTAGAAAAGTGTTTTCTAATTTAAGAGCATCAATCTTCTTAGGTTCACCTCCGCTTTTGAAGAGTTCCCGAACCGACATCTGCAAAATAATCTCTTCACTCAGGGCAAGAGTATCATCTTCAAAAGGAGCATTATTTATGATCTTCAGGTTTTGAATGGCCAGGGTAGCATCGGGAAAATTCCTGAAGATGCTCAAATCTACATCTTCAAAGCTCACTGTCGCATTGACATTTTTGTTGATCGTATCCTGTACCAGGTCTTTCAGCTGCTTTTCAAATAAAAATGGAGTAAGAAAAAGCAGGAGAAGGATCACTCCCAGGATAATTCCGAATATTTTTAAAAATTTTTTCATCTTTTACTTTTATGGGATCATATTCTCCTCAAGTTCGTGCCTTATGCCCGAATTCCTCGAGGAGCCGTTTTTGTTCAAACTCTTTATAACAAAGTTAAGGGTATGTGCATTTGTTTTATTTAATTTGCTGTGAAATATCTTGATCCCGTCTTACTAAAAATTTCTTAAGATCTCTTGAACCCTTTAAAAACCGTTTATATAGCACTAGGAAGCAATGAGGGTGCCAGATTTAACTTTTTACAAAGGGCTGTTGAAGAAATTCAGCAAAAAACGGGAGATGTAAGAGCGGTTTCGGGGGTGTATGAAACCCCTGCCATGGGTTTTGAAGGTAAACCTTTCCTTAATTCCTGTATTGCTGTAGACAGCCGTTTTAAACCTCATAAGATCCTAAAGCAACTGCTGGAGATCGAGAAAAAAATGGGGCGGGAGAGAAAATCCGGCGACCGTTATCAAAACCGGCCAATAGATCTTGATATCCTGCTTGTGGAGGATGAGGTGATCACTTCTGAAGACCTCACAGTACCTCACCCCGAAATTCAAAACCGGAATTTTGTTTTGGCGCCTCTTGCCGATATTGCTTCGGAAGTAAAGCACCCTCACAAAAAGGTGAAAATTAAAGTCCTGCTGGAGTCTGTCGACAGAACAGAATTAAAGCTTATACCCGAAAAACTGAAGCTTCCGAAGAAATTTTCCTTTTCAGGATTCAATTATATTGCCGTGGAAGGGAATATAGGTGCCGGTAAGACCAGTTTTGCAACCATGGTTTCCCAGGATTTTAATGCCAAGCTTATCCTGGAAAGATTCAAGGACAATCCATTCCTTCCGAAGTTTTATGAGGATCAATCCCGCTACGCTTTTCCGCTGGAAATGTCATTTTTGGCTGATAGGTATCAGCAGCTTTCAGATGACCTTGCTCAATACGATCTTTTCAAGGATTTTGTGGTTTCCGATTACGATGTTTTTAAATCCCTCATTTTTGCAAAGATCACCCTTCATGAAGATGAATATTCGCTTTACCAGAAACTTTTTAACCTTATGTACAAGGAGCTGGTAAAACCCGATCTATATGTGTATTTCTATCAAAATACCGAAAGGTTGCTGGAAAACATCAAGAAGCGGGGCAGGGATTACGAACAGAATATTGAAGCCGATTATCTTGCAAATATCAACCGCAGCTACCTGTCTTTCATTAAATCCCAGCCCGGGCTCAATGTGAAGATCATTGATATTTCCAATCTGGATTTCGTGAAAAGAAGGGAAGATTATCTAAGCCTGTTGCAGGAAATTACCGGGTAAAAAAGATTAAAGACCGCTTCGCTGCAAGAACCAGGAGTCAAGACTTTATTTCTGGTAATTTTAATCATTTCCCCTAATAGCCTTGGTTCAAAAATTAATTTTCCGGATCTGTATCTAATTGACCAGTCAAAAAAATTCTCTAAGAAGAATGCTCAATTTTGGAAAATACATCCCAAAGGACGACTCCTGCACTCACGGCAATATTGAGGGAATGTTTGCTGCCCAGTTGCGGGATTTCCAGGACTCCGTCGCTGGCAGTAACTACCTTTTGCTGCACTCCCTTTACTTCGTTCCCGAAAACCAGGGCGTACTTTTGCCCTTTTTGAGGGGTAAAAGTATCGAGCAAAGTTGAATCTTCGGCTTGTTCTACCGAATAAACCCGAACGTCTTCCTGTTGAAGGTCCTTCACCAGCTCCAGGACATCTTCCTTATATTCCCAGGCCACAGTATCTGTCGCTCCCAAAGCCGTTTTTTGAATATCTTTATGAGGCGGAGTGGCTGTTATCCCGCAGAGGTAGATCTTTTCTATCAAAAATGCATCTGAGGTGCGAAATATTGAACCCACGTTATTAAGGCTGCGTACATTGTCTAAAATGACAATAAGCGGCGTCTTTTCGGCTGACTTAAATTCTTCAGTAGATTTTCTTACGAGTTCGCTGTTTTTCAGCTTTCGATTTTCCATAGCGGCAAAATTATGAAAACAGAACATCTTTTCTGTGGAAATCATGTAGTCCTTTACAATCCACATTCCGCATAATTGGTACTTTATTGTTGAAAAAGGTGCATCTTTGCTTCATTTTTATATATATTTTTAATGTATTCGCTATTTAAATGAAAGTGTATCATTTTTTAATCTGTTTTTTTCTGTTTTTTGGTAATTCGGTAATTGTCGCTCAGGAGAAATTTGAACCTGCTTATGTTGTTGATCTTAAAATGGATACAATCAAGGGTTTTATTAAGGAGGAAACTGATGCCCAGCTCGCTAAAAGGATAAGCTTTAAAAAAAACCTGGAGGCTTCAGCAAAACAATATACTGCAAATGAACTTCTCGGTTTTGGTTTTGATAGTGGGAGGATCTTTAAAAGGCATAGAATTTACGCAGCAGGTAACGAGAGGTATATTTTTGCAAAAAGAATTTTAAAGGGAAAGACAGATCTTTTTGTATGGAGGAAAAAAGGTAAAGCAAAACCTGACTTTTTTGTTACTAATACTCAAATTAACAAGACGGTTCATCTTAATGCCCCATCTAAAAAGGTAATCACTTCTGAAGAGGGAAAGAAATACTCTGTTAAAAATAAGCAATACCTGGAGCTGCTTAATCAAATTAAAACTGATCTTAAAGATCAGGAACAAAAAGAGATCAGGTACAACGAAAATAAAATATATAAAGATCTTCGAAATTATAATTTACAATTTTCGGAAAAGTATCCGGTTTCAGACTATGAAGAAAGCCAGGTGAACAGTTATGAGGTAACATTTGGAATGATGCCCAAAGATTTAGCAGGTGAAACTCATTTTAGAGTCGCAGTTTACAGGGATAAACTAAGAGTAGAGAGATCAACCAACTGGAGTTACATAAGAGGCTTTTCTTATAGGTATTGGGAGAATGATAATGAAAAAAATAGGGAAAGGCTCAGTACAGGGACCTCTAGTTACCGATGGCAGTCATTAAGTCTTATTCCCATTGGTATAAAGTATCAGTCTAATAAAGGAATATTTAGACCATATTCTTATGTAGGGTTGGGAGTTGGATTTTTATTAAGGACAGATCATGTAGTCGAAAATTATGAAATAACAGGAGTCACAAAATCCTTCTATCCCTTTCCTACCATCCATGTTGGAGCCGGGATAAAAGCTAAACTGGGTAAAGATTTTTTACTTTTCGAGGTTACCCCTTCATTTGATGGGGTCTTTTTAAATGTTGGATACTCCTTTTAGTCTGAATTAATTTTAGGCCTAACTCTTACCTTGTCTATCTAAGGGAATCCAGGGCAGGAGTTCTCATATAAATTTTTGATACTTAAGAGTAAATTTGGAAATTCCTATAAATATGTAGAAAACCCCATGTGCTTAAGAAAAAAATAATCGGGAAAGTTACAATTAATGTGTTTGACAGGTTGTGGATAAAAGTTTGAAAATGAGAGAGGGGAAGATTATCTTTAAATTGAGAGAATCCATATTTTAGCCCTCAGCAAAAAATCAAGCATAGTGTCAGGAAAATCAGAGAAGAAGGTGACCCCTTTAATGCAGCAGTATAACAGCATCAAGAAGAAATATCCCGATGCGATGTTGCTGTTTAGGGTAGGCGATTTTTATGAAACTTTCGGGGAAGATGCCGTAAAAGCTGCACGTATTTTAAATATTGTGCTTACCAATCGCAATAATGGCAGTGAACGTAGTGAATTGGCTGGTTTTCCACATCATTCTTTGAACACTTATTTACCTAAACTGGTAAAGGCAGGTGAGCGGGTGGCAATTTGTGACCAGCTGGAAGATCCAAAACTCACGAAAAAGATCGTAAAACGCGGGGTGACCGAGCTAGTGACTCCCGGGGTATCTATGAATGATGAGGTGCTCCAAAGCAAGACGAACAATTTCTTATGCGCAGTTCACTTCGGAAAGAGATCATTGGGAATATCTTTTCTGGATGTTTCGACGGGAGAATTTTTAACCGCCGAAGGCTCTGTGGAATATATTGATAAGCTCCTGCAAAATTTTAGTCCCAGCGAGGTGCTGGTTCCAAAGCAGAAGAAAAAGGATTTCTATAACAGTTTTGGGCAGGACCACCATGTTTTCTTCCTGGAAGACTGGGTCTTTAAACTGGATTATGCTTACGAGAACCTGAACACACATTTTAAAACGAAGTCCTTAAAAGGTTTTGGAGTAGAGCACCTGGAAGAGGGAATAATTGCGGCAGGTTCGGTTCTTTACTACCTGGGAGAAACACAACATCACCGCCTGCAGCATATTACCGGGATTACCCGTATTGCCGAGGAAGAGTATGTATGGATGGACAGGTTTACTATTCGTAACCTGGAGCTGTACACTTCAAACGCACAAAATGCCGTAACGCTTCTTGATGTCATTGATAGTACTATTTCCCCAATGGGAGGAAGGATGCTGAAGCGTTGGCTTGCTTTACCTCTTAAAAATGCAGAAAAAATAAAGAAGCGTCACAAGGTGGTCGCTTACCTTGTTGATCAACCCGAAATACTTCAGAAGACCAGAAATCATATTAAAAAAATCAGCGACCTGGAAAGGTTGATCTCCAAGGTGGCTACTGGCAAGGTTTGCCCACGGGAGGTGATCCAGCTAAAGAATTCCCTGGAAGCAGTGATACCGGTCAAGGCACTTGCAACTTCTTCCGGCGAAGAGGCTCTAAAGGTGATGGGGGAGAACCTGCAAAGTTGCGATCTGCTTCGGAATAAAATAAAAGAAACCCTTTACGAAGATGCACCTGTAAATATTCAGAAGGGAAATACTGTTGCCGAAGGATTTTCATCTGAACTCGATGAACTGCGAAAAATAGCATTTTCGGGTAAGGATTATCTAGATAAGCTCCTGGAGCGGGAGAGTGCTGCCACGGGGATCACCTCCCTCAAAATTGGGAGTAATAATGTCTTTGGATATTATATAGAAGTACGTAATGCGCATAAAACTAAGGTGCCGGAGGACTGGGTGAGGAAACAAACCCTTGTGAATGCAGAAAGATATATCACCGAAGAACTTAAGGAATACGAGGCAAAAATCCTTGGAGCCGAAGAAAAGATCCTGCAACTTGAACAGGAAATATTTGCCAGTCTTGTGACATGGATTGGAGATTACATTCAGCCGGTGCAGCAAAATGCTTTTATAATAGGGCAGCTCGATTGCTTATGTTCCTTTGCCCAACAAGCCAAAATAGAAAATTACTGCCAACCGGAAATTGACGATTCGTTTGAACTCGAAATAACTAATGGCCGTCATCCTGTAATTGAAAAGCAATTGCCACTTTCTGAAGCCTATGTTGCCAATGATCTTTACCTGGACAGGGAAACCCAGCAAATTATCATGATCACCGGGCCCAACATGAGTGGTAAGTCTGCAATTCTTAGACAAACGGCACTCATTGTGCTTATGGCTCAGATGGGAAGTTTCGTACCTGCTGAAGCAGTTAGGATTGGGCTGGTAGACAAGATCTTTACAAGGGTAGGTGCAAGTGATAATATCTCCATGGGAGAATCCACTTTTATGGTGGAAATGAATGAAACTGCAAGCATCCTTAACAACCTTTCAGAAAGAAGCCTTGTGCTGCTGGATGAAATAGGACGGGGAACCAGCACCTACGATGGTATTTCTATTGCATGGGCCATCACAGAATACCTTCATGAGCACCCTGCCAAAGCAAAAACCCTCTTTGCAACCCATTACCATGAGTTAAACGATATGGGGGAGACGTTTGGGCGTATCAAGAACTATAATGTTTCGGTAAAGGAGCTTAAGGATAATGTGCTGTTCCTAAGAAAGCTGGTGCCCGGAGGCAGTGAGCACAGTTTCGGGATACATGTTGCGCGAATGGCAGGTATGCCTCAACAGGTTTTGAGAAGAGCAAATAAGATCCTGAAGAAGCTCGAAGATTCCCACGGGATGAAGGAAAAATCGGGTGCCTTAAAGAAGTCGGCCGAAGACGATATGCAGCTCAGCTTTTTTAATCTCGATGATCCTATCCTGGAAGAACTTAAAGAAGAAATACTGCATACAGATATCAATACCCTTACTCCTGTGGAAGCTTTGATGAAGCTCAATGAGATCAAACGAATGCTTACCAGCAGGCAACAGGCAGGGGTATAGGGGATTACCGGCAGACTAATAAAAGACGGGGTTTTTTGAAAAAAAATCTTTGCCAGTTTCAGAAATGTATTAAATTTGCACCGCAATACTCCTCACAAAAGGAGAAGTTCTTTAAAAACGCGAAAATAGCTCTCCCGATAGCTATCGGGAGGTAGAGCGCCACCAAGGCTCTCTATTTTTAATGTTCTTTAAAATGCGAAAATAGCTCAGTTGGTAGAGCGCCACCTTGCCAAGGTGGAGGTCGCGGGTTCGAATCCCGTTTTTCGCTCTTAAATGGAGAAGCCCGGGCAGACCGGGTTTGTTTTTTAAACTTAATATTAAAAAGCCACTCTTCATTTTAAAGTTCCACGCTCGGATGGTGGAATTGGTAGACACGTTGGACTTAAAATCCAATGGGAAGAAATTCCCGTGCGGGTTCAAGTCCCGCTCCGAGTACAGAAACCCTTGTTAATCTCCTGATTTTCAAGGGTTTTTTTGTTTAAGGATGGCTGAATTTCCCCCGTATTTTTCTTTAATCTTCGAATTTCATTTGATTTTTCATTATCAAGGCTAATTTTATCCACTTTTGAATTCAGTTATTTTCAAAGTTTGATATAAAGCTCTTGTGTCTCAAACTGACTTTGAAGTAATTTCTCTCTCTTGAACCCCCACCTCAGTTAGTAAAGAGTCATATTCTCCTTTTCACGCCCCTTCACAGGTTTTTATAAAGAATCATTACCTTTATCAAGATGTCCCCATTCCCAATGAAGAAAAGATACTGGATTCCTGCTGTTGTTCTCCTCATCCTTATAATCACCTATTTTTTAGGTCCTAAACCGCCTAATCCAGACTACGGGAAAGAACTGCCAGATGTTCCTAATGATCTGGAACAGCTGGGAGCCTATATCCAAAAAAGGGAAAAACAGCTTCCTCTCAGGGAGGATAATCAGGCGCGGATACTTTGGCAGCAAAACGAGCCGCAGGTCACAGAATATAGTGTGGTTTACCTGCATGGATTTGGTGGAAGTTACCGGGATGGATATCCTGTTAATGTTAAGATAGCCGACACTCTAGGAGCCAATCTCTACCTTGCCCGCTGGGCAGGACACGGCATGGTTGCCGGCGAAGCTCTGGAGGAATTTTCTCCGGGAGCTGCCTGGGAATCGGCTAAGGAAGCCCTGGTAGTAGGTGAAAAAATTGATAAAAAGGTGATCATTATGAGCACCTCCACGGGTGGTACGCTCGCCTTTAAGTTAGCTGCTACTTATCCCGATAAAGTGCATGCGCTTATTAACTTATCGCCATACATAGAAGATGAGACAGATGGAGCTTTTCTATTGAACTCACCTTGGGGCTATGAACTAGCGAGCCTTGTTTCTTTTGGAGACCATATGAAGGTGGAACATGAAAAAGAAATTGCCGCGCAATACTTCGATACTATCTATCCTTCCCGGGCCCTGGTGGACCTGCAGGTTTTACTGGGGACGCTTATTTCTGAAGACACTTTCCGGAAGGTGACTTCTCCCGTCCTCACCCTTTATTATTACGAGAATTTTCTTGAAGAGGATGATCATGTTGAGGTAGAAGTTTATCCTGAAGTCCATGCATTACTGGCTACCCCCGATTCTCTAAAGAAGCTGGTGAGACTGGTGGAGCCGAAAAATCATTTTTTAGGAAGTGAAATAAAATCTGAAAATACTCATGTGGTTACAAAGGAAATCGTAGAGTTCTTAAGGGAAACCCTGAAACTGGAAATTAATTCTGATTCCGCAGAAATAAGAGATTTGGAGGTAGATGAACAGGCGAATGATAATTGATCATTCAATTAGAAGGTGTTCATTTCCCGGAAGCATTTTTCCTTTAAATTATCTCTGGTCTAAATTTTAATACCTTTTTTTGTTAGCGTAGTTCACCAGGGAGAGCATTACAGGGACTTCCACCAGAACGCCGACCACACAAACCAATGCTGCCGGACTTTCCAGCCCAAAGAGCCCTATGGCTACGGCAACAGATAATTCGAAGAAATTACTCGCGCCAATCATGGCGGCCGGGGCGCATACCGGATGGCTGAGGTTGAGTTTTCGACCCGCAAACCAGGTGGCAAAAAAGATAAAGTAGGTCTGAATGATCAATGGCACCGCGATCAAAACGATAATAAGTGGATTATTGAGGATATTCTCCCCCTGAAATGCGAAAAGCAGAACCAGGGTCAGTAAAAGTGCGATGACACTCAGCGGCTTGAACTTGGGTAGAAAGTCAGTCTGGAACCAATCAGCCCCGTGTTTTTTGATAAGCATACTACTTGTAAGGATACCTGCCAGTAACGGTACAACCACGTAGATAAGTATGCTCAAAATAAGGGTTTCATAAGGAACTACAACATCGGTTATTCCAAGCAGGAGTCCTACAATTGGCACATAAGCAAAGAGGATAATAAGATCATTTACCGAAACCTGCATGAGGGTGTAATTGGAATCGCCGTCGGTAAGATAGGACCAAACAAAGACCATTGCCGTGCATGGCGCGGCTCCAAGAATAATAGCTCCGGCGATATATTCTCCGGCAAGCGAGGGATCAATAAAGGCAGCAAAAATCTTGGTAAAGAAGATCCAGGCAAAAAATGCCATTGTGAAGGGTTTGACCAGCCAGTTCATTACCAATGTCAGCACAATACCTTTAGGCCTTTTTCCTATCTTTTTAATGCTGGTAAAGTCTATTTGTAACATCATTGGATAGATCATCAACCAGATTAGAATGGCAATTGGAATATTTACCTGGTAGATCTCCCAGGTGCTCATGACCTCCATTGCATCTCCTGCGAGATAGCCAATAAATATACCTCCGGCTATACAAAGGGCTACCCATAGACTTAGATACTTTTCAAAAAAAGCGATCTCCTTTTTCTCAGACATGACTTTTAAAATTTTGGTGGTGGTTAGTAATTCAGAATTGTTCTTAATATCCTCTTCTAAGATTTTCTGCGTAAGCATTGGGAAGCCGACTATCCTCTACCGCTTTTGCAGCTTTTTCAACATCGTAACTAAACCTTATGAAGTCTGCTTTTATGCTATCTGCCTTTTTAATGGAGCTATTCTCATCTATTTCCAGAATTATATAACCGCCGCGGTTATCCCGGTCTTTAGGTTTTCCAACCGAGCCCAGATTAATCGCATGCCTGTAATGCGGATTTTCTTCTTCCCCGGAATTCAGGATCCTATGATAAGGTTTGTGCGTATGGCCAAAGCACATAATATCTGCCCCGGCCTTTTCCAATATCCTCAAAAGGCTTTTTTCTTCCCGTTCTTCAAAAAGATATTCGTTGATCTTGCGCGGACTGCCATGAACCATTAACAGGTTTAAGTTTTCCCCGTTCATTTTAAATTCCACGCTCATATGCGCCGGAAGGCTCCGAAGGTAAGCCCTGTTTTTTTCTGAAATGAGTTCATTGGTAAGGGAAATGGAGACTGCTCCATTGGCTTTTTCTTCATCGGTGCTATAGGCGCAGCCACAGTCATCGCTGTTTCTCCCAATGCCATAATCATAGTTCCCGGCGATTACAGAAATGTTTCTTTTTCTCAATTCTTCAATAACCTCATTTGGCCAGATGTTATAGCCCACAAGGTCTCCCAGGCAATAGATGAAGTCTATATCACGGTTTTCGACATCTTTAAAAAATGCTTCGAGAGCCGGAAGGTTCGCATGTATATCGCTAAATAACGCAATTTTCATTTTGGATCTATTTTAGGTTAACAGCAATCGTTTGAAGAAGGGCTATTATATTCATTAAAGATATTATTGAATTTTTCCTTTATTTCTGCCCAACGGGATGGGTTGATACAGTAATTCACCTTTGTACCTTCAATGGTCCCCTGTATGATACCAATATCTTTTAGTTCTCGAAGATGTTGACTAATAGTAGCCTGAGCCAGTCCCAATTCATTAACTAAATCTCCATTGATACAGCTGTTAGATTTCAGCAGGAATTCCAGTATGGCAATGCGGGCAGGGTGCGCAAAGGCTTTTGCTGCAAGAGCTATTTCGTTTTGAGATTTAGTAAAAAGATCATTTTTTGTTACTCCCATTTTACTCTGAATTTTAATGTTGCAAACCATTCCTCACTGGATATTGGAACCCGGTCGAGGAAGAGTAAATATATCGCAATATTACGATATATTTTGTAGATTTTTTAAAGGATAGTTTCTTTTGGTTTTACCCACTCGTTATAAGGAGAGATAAAAAGAATCCTGGAGGGCTCTTTCAGGTCGAGGTGTTAACCTTTTGTCAAAATTATCTTTTCCTCGAATTTTGAGATATCTTTTATAGAATAGCAATTGGAAAAGGTTATTTTAGCTTTTTTCCTAAACGAAGTACTACTTTAATGAAGAGCAGCCAGGCACCCTTTATGGAAGATCCTGAACAGATAAAATTTGCCGAAAGTTTAATAATTTCTTTGCGCGAACCGGTTGTGGTTATAAGCGAGGAAGGGAAGATTCTTGCTGCAAACGATGCTATTTCCAGGATCTTTGAAACTCCCCCCGATAATTTTACGGGAGAATACCTGGTTCCCCTGCTGGAGGACAGGGAAGAATCTTCGCGTTTAAATGACCTTATACATACTCTCATAAAGTCAAAAGCAGCTGTAAAAGATTTTCCGGTAATTTTATCATCTGCAGGACTTAAAAAGCACCGTTTCAGGATCAATGCTAATTATTTTCCCGCTAATGGTTCGGGTTCACCCGGTTTCCTGCTTTGCTTTCAGGATGTGAATATACCTGAGGGGGACAAAATTGACTACCGTAAATTACTTAGTGAGGTCCTATCTGAAGTTCCTGCCCTAATATGCACTCTGCGAGGTCCCGATCACAAATTTGAACTTGCAAATGATAAGTATCTTGCCCTTGTAGAATACCGTGAAATAATAGGTAAACCTGTTAAAGAAATACTGCCCGAGGTAGAAAATCAGGGCTTTATTAAAATGCTGGATAAGGTCTATGATACGGGAGAAGCTTTCATAGGAAAAGAAATAAAACTTGATTTAAAGAATAAAAGAGGAAGGAAAAGTTTAGTTCTTGATTTTGTGTATCAGCCTATAAAGGATGCTTCAGGAAAAGTTGAGGGAATTTTTGTTCATGCCATAGATGTCACCGAAAAGGTTCTAAACAGGCAAAGCCTGGAGAACAGTGAGAAAGAATTGAGAAATCTTATTGATACGGTGCCGGTAATTATTTGGATTTCGAATGCGCAGGGAGAAGGCTATTATCTTAACAAGAATTGGTATTTATATACAGGACAGAGCAGAAATGAATCCTCAGGTTTTGGTTGGTTGAGCGCGGTACATCCCGAAGACAGGGATATGGTAGCGACACATTTCAAATTGGCCCATGAAGAGGAAAAGGAATACTACAGGAAATTTCGTCTCTATAATAAAAATGGATACTACAGGTGGGTGATCGACCGGGGTCGCCCTAAATGGAATTCAAAGGGAGAATTTGAAGGTTTAATAGGCACAGTCACAGATGTTCATGATGACCACCTTAAGGAGCAGGTGATCAAAGAAAATGAGCATCGCATTCGTTCCATAGTAGAACAGGCAACTGTGGCTACAGCAGTCTATATGGGCGAGGAAATGAAGATTGAGCTGGCTAATGATGCTATGCTGAACCTCTGGGGAAAAGGCAGGTCTGTAATTGGAACCACTTTGCGCCAGGCATTACCAGAGCTTGAGGGGCAGCCTTTTCATGACCTCCTGCTTAAAGTATTCACGACAGGGGAAATCTACTGGGGAAAAGAGGACCGGGTAGATTTAATGAAGAATGGCCAGATGGTAACAGGTTACTATAATTTTACTTACAAGCCGCTTCGCAATGAAGAAGGTGAGATCATTGGTATTCTCAATATGGCCCTGGACGTTACCGAAATGGTCGAATCAAAAAACCTTTTAAAAGAAAGGGAACGTCATTTTCGACTCATGGCAGATCTTATGCCTGAAAAGGTTATTAATACAGATGCCGGCGGGGAAGCAATCTACTTCAACAAAAATTGGCTGGACTATACTGGCATGAGTTTTTCTGAGCTCAAGAAACGCAATTGGGAGAGCTTTATTCACCCGCAGGAGGAGAAAGAATTCAATGAGAAGTGGCAGTATTCCCTTGAGACCGGAAGCGATTTTGAAATGGAATTGAGACTTCAGGATAGAAACGGTGAATTTTTGTGGCATCTAAGCAGGGCCGAAGCGGTAAGAGGAGAGGATGGGGAAGTAGCAATGTGGATTGGGACTAATACCCAAATTCAAAAGCTTAAAGAAGAAGAAAAAAGGAAGGAAGATTTTCTTAAAATGGTAAGCCACGAATTAAAAACACCTGTGACTTCCATCAAAGGTTATGTTCAGCTTCTACTGAATTTTTTCGAAAAAAATAAGGTAGAAATACCCGGAGGTTTTCCAATTAGACCTTCACTCGAGCGAATTGACAATCAGGTAGTACGTCTCACCAGGCTCATTGCCGAGATTCTGGATCTTTCGAGGCTGGAGGAGGATAAACTGGATTTGAAAAAGGAAGTCTTTGATCTTAACGAACTTGTAGAAGAAACCGTTCAGGATATAAAGCTTACGAACACTCAGCATCAAATGGATATCTTTCATACCTATAATGCGAAAGTTTGTGCAGACAAAGACAGAATTGGACAGGTGCTAATCAATTTTATTACTAATGCTATAAAATATTCACCCGAGAGTCAGTACATTGAAATCCACATTCTAAAAGTGGATGACAAAAAGGTAGGTGTTAGCGTTAGAGACAAGGGAATTGGGATTGATGAAAAATACCATAAGAATATTTTTAAAAGATTTTACAGGATAGGAGTGGAGAGTGATGATACTTATTCTGGGTTTGGGATAGGATTGTATCTTGCTAATGAGATCATTGAGCGCCATAATGGCTATATAGAAGTAAAAAGTAAAAAAGGGGAAGGTTCAGACTTTAGTTTTGTGCTTCTGGAAAACAAAAAAGAAAATGAATAAAAATAAAATTCTGGTAGTTGATGACGATTCGGGAATTGGTGAAATGCTAAAAACCCTTCTCGAGTTCTACGAATATGATGTCACTGTAACCGCAAAACCCGAAGAAACCGAAAAACTTATCATTGCCGAAAAGGTTGATTTGGTGCTTCTCGACATGCTCATCTCTGGCGTTAATGGTACAGACGTCTGCGCCCGTCTTAGAAACAATCCTCAAATGGAAAATATTCCGGTTCTAATGATGTCTGCCCTTCATGATGCCGGTACCAAATGCAGGGAGGCCGGGGCCAATGATTTTATTGCCAAACCTTTTGAAATGGATGAGCTGGTTAATAAAATAGGTGTTATCCTGGAATCCAAAGCGAAAAGTTAATTACCGGCTGTCTTTCTTAGGTTGACAATGTACTCGGGATAATCGGTTATTATACCGTCAACACCTAAATTGATCATTTTTTTAATTTTATTTTTGCTGTTAATGGTCCAGGGGACAACTTTTATTCCTCTGGCCTGTATTTCCTTTACCTGTTCTTTTGTTCTCAATTGCTTGTAGTAGGGTCCAATTGCATCGGGAGTGAAGTCAAGGCGGTTTAGTCCTTCTCTCCAGGGAGTTTCGTAGATAAGATAGGAAGTTTTTATATCAGGATACTTTTGCTTCAGGAGGTTGACGAAGTTTGCATCAAAAGATTTGATAATCACAACTTCCTCCATTTGATGCTTGCTTACAATTTCCATAATTAATTCTGCAAATTCCCCGGGATGCGGTTGAAAGATGCCATAATCGGGAGGTCTTGATTTTGCCTCCAAGTAATAGGTGATAGGTTCGAGCCCCTCTTTTTTTCTAAAATTTTCCACTGCCTCAAATATTTCACTGAGAAGAGGCTTGTGAGCATTAGAACTTTGCTGTTGATTGCGAAATGTTGTGTTTTTGAGAGTGCCTGTTGGAAATTGCCTGATGCTATCATAGGTCATCCTGTACAGGTTATAGTTTTTTTGTTTTGAACGGCTAATCCTTTTTCCTTCTGGAGTAATAACCGTGGCAGCGGCCATATACGGTTCGTGAGAAACAACGACTTCTTTATCGGCAGAGATCACAAGGTCCATTTCTATTGCATCTACCCCAAGCGACACCGCGCTTATAAAGCCTTCAAGGGTATTCTCCGGGTACAAAGAAACATTTCCTCTGTGGCCAACTATTTCAAAACCGGGATGAAAAATGACATTTTTGGAACTCACACAGGAAGAAATTAAAATTAAGCTAATAAACACCAGAAAAAGGTTTCTCATTTTCCAATTAGTTCTATCTAAAGATATAGAAATGCCGCTTCAAAAACCAGAAAGCCGCCCCTGATTAGGAACGGCTTTAAAATATTTTTGTGAAACTTTTAGAGAAATATACTATTCTATCTTTTCCTGCTCCACCTGGTCATCGGTCTCATGGATCTCTTCCTCGATCTCCTGTTCTACTTTCTCTGCACCCTTTTCTACTTCCCTGGCAGCACGTCGTGTACCGTCTTCAATGTCTTCACCTATTGCCTCTACAGCATCTTCTGTTTTTTCCTGGGTACTTTCCCTACAGGAGTAGGTTGTCAAGATGACTCCTGTAATCAATAAACTCAAAAAAACTTTTTTCATAACTACTATTTTTTAAATGTAAAAAGCCATAAGAGTAAACTTATGGCTTTAAATTCTTCAAAAAAGAAGGAACTACTGCATGTCGTCAGTTTCGTTCATTTCTTCTTCAATTTCCTGCTCAGTTTCCTCACCAGCCTCTTCTATTTCATTTCCTGCTTCTTCAAGACCAGATTCAATGTCTTCTCCTGTTTCTTCAAGATCAGTTTCTACTTCTTCCATTTCAGTTTCTACATTTTCTTCAGTAGTCTCTCTACAAGAGTAAGTAGAAAGAGTAAATGCAGCTACAAGTAATCCTAAAAATAATTTTTTCATGTGAGTATGTTTAATTAGTTGAAACAAATTTAAACTATTTTTTATATATGCAAAGAAGTGTTTAAATAAACTGCTGCAGCCTGAAGGAATAAGGTGAAGTATTTATCGTTTTTTTAAGAAATATTCTGAAATCATTGGAGTTGCCCCTCTGTTTTTCCTGATATAAGCAGCTGAATTTGAGCCCATTCTTTCCCGGAAACTCTTATCACCAACGAGTTGAGTGAGTGCGGCCCCGGCTTCTTCACTACTTTTAACCGAAAGCAATCCTCCAGATCTTTCGAGTGCTCCTGCTTCGGGAAATTTTGAGTGGTTTTTCCCAATGATAACCGGTATTCCAAAAGCGGCAGGTTCTAAAACATTGTGCAGACCTGTTTCTCCGGCGGCACCTCCCACATACGCGATATTCGCATAACTATAAATCCTGGTAAGGAGCCCCACGTTATCAATAATTAGCACCTTATAATCCTTTAGCTGCTTACTGTCTTTCTCTGAATACAATAGTGAACTTACCTCAAGCTTATTTTGAAATGCTTCTATTTTTTCTTTCTTAATGGCATGTGGAGCAATAATGAACCTGACTCCTGTCTTTGCTTCGTTGATGAAGTTGATTAGCAAATCCTCGTCTTCGGGCCATGTGCTGCCGGCAACGATACACAAATTATTATCTACAAAATCCTCGACAAAACCTAAATGATTGTTCTGCTCCAGTTGTGCACTTACCCTGTCAAATCTCGTATCGCCGCTTACTTCAGAGTTTTTAAAGCCTATTCTATCTAAAAGCTCTTTTGAGTTTTGATTCTGAAGAAAAAAGTACTCAAACGCCTCAAGGTATTTTCTCATCCATTTTCCATAGGGCTTGAAAAACACCTGATCTTCCCTGAAAACTCCCGATATCAGTAAAGTCCTGGTCTTTCTTCTCCTAAGTTCTTCAAGGAAATTGGGCCAGAATTCATACTTTATGAAAAGAGCCCAATCGGGGTGAACAAGGTCAATGAACCTTGAGGCATTTTCTTTGGTGTCCAGAGGAAGGTAAGTTACCACATCTACCAGGGAAGTGCTTTTCCTTACTTCATAACCTGAAGGGGAGAAGAAGCTTAGCACGATTTTATGTTTGGGAAATATTTCCTTTACCTGCCCAATCATCGGCACGGCCTGTTCGTATTCCCCAAGGGATGCTGCATGAAACCATATGGTCCTGTCTGTAGGTGCAATTTCAGTAGCAAGATGCTCAAAAAGGTCCTTTCTTCCGTGGTTAAAAAGGCGGAGCTTTTCATTATATCTTCCCGCCAGGGGGAGTAACTTTTCAGCAGATTTAATGGCGAAATTGTAGAGAAAATGCAAGACTGGTGGTTTGGGTGCTAAAATAATAAAATACCATTGGCAAAAGTGACATTCTTCGTATTTTCGTAGTCCTAACTTTATAAGATGAAAAATATACAAATGGTTGACCTTAAGGGTCAATACGAAAAAATAAAAGATACTGTCAATAACTCTATTTTAGAAGTTCTCGATACCACTGCCTTTATTAATGGACCCGAAGTTCATGCTTTTCAAAAAGAATTGGAGACTTACCTGGATGTAAAACATGTGATCCCCTGCGCAAACGGTACAGATGCCTTACAAATAGCTATGATGGGATTGGGATTAAAACCAGGTGATGAGGTAATCACTGCCGATTTTACTTTTGCGGCAACCGTGGAGGTAATTGCACTCCTTCAGTTAACCCCTGTCCTTGTAGATGTGGAACCCGATACTTTCAATATCGATCCCGAAGCCATTAAAAAGGCCATTACACCAAACACCAAGGCTATCGTTCCGGTGCACCTGTTCGGGCAGGCTGCAAACATGGATGCAATTATGGAAATTGCAAGGGAACACGATCTATATGTGATTGAGGATAATGCACAGGCCATTGGTTCTAATTACCATTTTAAGGACGGTAAAACCCAAAAAACCGGAGCAATTGGACATGCTGCGTCCACGTCATTTTTTCCTTCCAAAAACCTGGGTTGTTATGGAGATGGAGGCGCAATTTTTACTAATGATGATGATTTGGCCCATACCATAAGGGGAATTGTGAATCACGGGATGTATGAGCGCTACCACCATGATGTAGTGGGCGTGAATTCAAGGCTTGACAGCTTACAGGCCGCAGTTCTTAGAGCGAAACTTCCACAGTTGGACGGGTATAATAAGGCCCGGCAAGAAGCTGCACAAAAATATAGCCGTGCCCTAAAAGGTGTAGAGGGTATAACCGTGCCTTATACCGAAGGTGCAGATGATACCCATGTTTATCATCAATACACTATCAAAGTGGCCAATGGGAAAAGAGATGGACTGGCTAAACACCTGGCAGAAAAAGGTATTCCTCATGGTATTTATTATCCAATCCCGCTCCATAGCCAAAAGGCATATAAGGATGAGCGTTATAATGAGGCCGATTTTCCTGTGACCAATCGCCTGGTAGAGGAGGTGATCTCCCTTCCAATGCACACCGAACTTGATGATGAACAAATTTCCTATATTACAAATACTATAACCGATTTTTTGACGAAATAAGTATTATATGAAATATCTTCTTTGGGCCTGCACTCTGCTGTTTACTTTTGTAGCTGCTGCACAGGACACTTACATTCACAGCGGAAAACTTTTGGATACTAAAACCGGAAAGGTCCTTAACGATCAGACAATTATTGTCTCGGAAAAAAAGATCAGGGAAATCAGGGATGGTTTTGTGCAACCGGCAAGAACTTCAGACAGTTTAATTGATCTACGGAACATGTTCGTGCTTCCCGGGTTGACCGATATGCACGTGCACCTGGAGAGTGAAACCAATCCTTCGAAATACCTGCAGCGGTTTACTAATGATCCTGCAGATGATGCTTTTAATTCTGTTGCTTTTGCCGAAACCACTCTCCTGGCGGGATTTACTACAGTGCGGGATTTGGGAGGCAGTGGAGTAAATATTTCGTTACGGGATGCCATTAATAAAGGCAAGGTGAAAGGTCCAAGAATCTTTACCTCGGGCAAGTCTCTTGCCACCACGGGAGGTCACGCCGATCCTTCAAACGGGATGAACAGGGAATTTGCCGGAGACCCGGGGCCTGCAGAAGGTGTGGTGAACTCTGTTGAAGATGCAGCCAAAGCAGTGAGGCAACGTTATAAAAATGGAGCCGATCTTATCAAGATCACAGCTACCGGCGGAGTATTAAGTGTCGCCAAAAGTAGTTCCAATCCGCAGTTCACCCTTGAAGAAATAAAAGCTATCGTAGATATTGCAAAAGATTATGGTTTTCATGTTGCAGCTCATGCTCATGGAGATGAAGGTATGCAGCGGGCAATAAAAGGAGGGGTTACTACTATTGAACACGGCACCTTGATGAGTGACGCAACAATGGAGCTTATGAAAAAGCACGGTACTTATCTGGTCCCCACGATAACTGCAGGAAAAGAAGTGACCGAAAAAGCCAAAATAGAAAATTATTATCCGGAGTTAGTAGTACCAAAAGCTCGGGAAATTGGACCGCAAATTCAAAACACTTTCGGGAAAGCTTATAAAAAGGGAGTAAAGATCGCCTTTGGAACAGACGCCGGAGTTTTTGAACATGGCAAAAATGGGAAAGAGTTTGGTTATATGGTGGAGGCAGGGATGCCGGCACTTGAAGCCATTCAGTCGGCCACCATTGTTCCTGCACAAATTTTGAAGATGGAAAAAGAATTAGGACAACTGGCACCCGGTTTCTTTGCCGATATTATTGCAGTAAAGGAAGATCCCATCCGCAATATAAAAACTTTGGAAGACGTGCAGTTTGTAATGAAAGAAGGTAAGGTTTACAAGCATAAATAATATCCTGCTAAACATGAAAGGCTAAAAAGCCGGAGATTTTCTCCGGCTTTTTACTTATTGCCCCAGCCCTTGTTCAGACTCTTGACTCTTGACACTCTTGACTCTAATATTTAAAATTCTGCAGAACGCACCTGCACACTTCTGTCTATCTTCTTTACCAATCCCTGAAGCACTTTTCCCGGGCCTACTTCAATAAATTCAGTAGCACCATCTTTGATCATGTTTTGAACACTTTGGGTCCATTTTACCGGCGCAGTCAATTGAAAGATCAGGTTTTTCTTTATTTCAGAAGGAGCTGTAACGGCAAAAGTGGATACGTTTTGATATATGGGGCAGGAAGGGGTTTTAAAATCGGTTTCTTTAATTGCGGCTGCCAGCTCTTCCCTTGCAGGTTCCATTAAGGGAGAGTGAAAAGCACCTCCCACGGGAAGGATCATGGCTCTTCTTGCACCTCTTTCTTTTAATTCTTCGCAGGCTTTCTCCACAGCTAAAAGATCCCCGGAAATTACCAGTTGTCCCGGGCAATTATAGTTAGCAGCCACAACTGTACCTTTAATATCGGCACAAATGGCTTCTACCAGATGATCTTCAAGTCCTAAAACTGCAGCCAT
The DNA here is from genome assembly GCF_020866905.1 of Salinimicrobium sediminilitoris. Lineage (GTDB taxonomy): Bacteria > Bacteroidota > Bacteroidia > Flavobacteriales > Flavobacteriaceae > Salinimicrobium > Salinimicrobium sediminilitoris. The sequence goes on from NZ_JAIVCC010000005.1 coordinate 843,377, forward strand.
GGTAGACTCTTCCAGTTCACAGGCTTTTTGCATGGCCAAAGCTCTTTTAGAAACTAATTTCAATGCATCTTCAAATTGTAAAGTTCCGTTGGCAACAAGGGCCGAAAATTCCCCCAAGGAATGGCCTGCAACCATATCGGGCTTAAAGGAATCTCCCAATACTTTGGATAAAATAACCGAATGGAGAAAAATTGCCGGTTGAGTTACCTTTGTTTGCTTAAGGTCTTCGTCGGTTCCTTCAAACATGATCTTCGTGATTGAGAACCCTAAAATATTATTGGCTTTTTCGAAAAGTTCTTTTGCAAGAGGGGATTTCTCATAGAGATCCTGTCCCATTCCTGTGAATTGTGCTCCCTGGCCTGGAAATATATATGCTTTCATATCATTGGTGATTAGTCTGCAAAATTAGTAAAATAAAAAAATCCTTACAGCGGGACTGTAAGGATTTGTCTTATGAAGCTGGTTCTAAAGGTTTAATTTTCCTTTTTCGCCAATATCTTTATTGTCACCTGTAAGGGCACCAACTCCCATTTTAAAGAGGGTAACATACTTATTGGTCTTCGTGTCCCAGTAATATGCCTCTGCAGGAGTAATTTTTATCGCGGTTAAGTTAGGATCGTCGGGCCCGTCAAACCAGTTGTCGGTTCTGGGGTTGTATAGATCCTCGAGTACTGCCCTGTCTTTGGTGATCTCTGCCTTTCCATAAAGGCTCATAAATTCCATATCGTCGGGATCACTGTAGAGCAGGTGAACATCGGGATTTGTCTTTAAATTCTGGTTGTGTTCACTATTGCCCATGCTAATAAACCAGATATTTCCTTTTTCGTCTACCTTTTTTGTACTCATGGGAATGGCATTGATCGGCTTCTTTTCAAGCCCGGTAACCATCATGGCTACTTTTATGTCGTCTACCATTTCTTTTAGCTTTTCCCACGATTTCTCTTTATTTAAATTCTCTGTGCTCATATCTTTTTTTATGTTTATCCATTTAAATATAAAGGAATTAGGGAGGGATGTCCTCTAAAGAACTGCTAAAAGAACAGCGAAGCCTGTTAAGATTATGAAAAGCGGCGGATTATTCCTTTTACCTGCGGAAGATAACTGCTGCCAAATATATTAAGGTGGACCAGGAGGTAATACAGCTGCCACAAAGGAATTCGCTCTTCCCATCCCTGCTGAAGCGGAAAATGTGCGTGATAAACCTCGAATACTTCCGAAGGAAATCCTCCAAAAAGCTTCATCATTGCCAGGTCCATTTCTCGTGGGCCATAACATACAGCAGGATCAATGAGGCAAGGCAAACCTTCTTCGTTTGTAATATAATTGCCGCTCCAGAGGTCTCCGTGTAGCAGGGCAGGGGCTTCTTCGGTAATTTCTTCTGAAATATTCTGATAAAATCCTGAAAGGTCGCCCAGCGAAAATCCTCTTTCTGAAGCCATTTTTACCTGTGGCTCCAACCGTTGGCTTATAAAGAAATCGGCTGTAGATTTTCGTTTTTCGTTATACTGGGGAAGGCTGCCAATGTAGTTTGGCCCGGAAAAACCGAATTCTTTTGCCGATGCTTTGTGAAGTTCGGAAAGCTGCTCCCCAAATACCTCCCAAAAATGGTTTTTTTGACCCCCTTCTTTTTTGTGTTCCAAAAGCAGGTAAGCCATGTCCTCTATTTCTCCCAAACCCAAAACAGCCGGCACATCAAAAGCTTCAGCTTTTTTCAGGGCTTCAAGTCCTTGCTTTTCGGCAGCAAACATATTGGGGAATTTTCCCGCAGAATTTATCTTGATGACCTTTTTTCCTTCCGAAGTATCAAGAAGATAAACCGCATTAATACTGCCTCCCGAAAGGGAAGTGACCTTGTTTAATTCAAAGCCCTCCCGGTTCGCCAGTTCCTTTATAACCTGTTGATCATTCGGCACGTTCGTAAGTAAGGTAAGTAAATGCGAAATTGTGACGTTCATCCTTTGGATGCGTTTCAGAAGCTACAAGCTTCCACTTTTTCTCGTCAATTTCCGGAAAAAAAGTATCGGCTTCAAAAGTTCCGTGGACACGGGTGAGTTCGATACAATCTGCCTTTGCCATTGATAATTTGTAGATCTCGCCTCCGCCAATTACAAAAGGTTGAGAGTCTTCCTTGGCCTTTTCAAGTGCTTTTTCCAAAGAATTCACCACAATAGTTCCTTCGGGATTGTAATCCTGCTTTCGGGTAATAATAACATGCTTGCGGTTTGGAAGCAATTGAGGAAAGGTCTCAAACGTCTTGCGACCCATGATGATCGTATGGCCCGTGGTTAGTTTTTTGAACCTTTTGAAATCATCGGGTAAATGCCACACCAGGTCTTTGTCTTTACCCAATTCATTGTTCTCACCTGCAGCTGCGATCAAAGTAACTTTTCCCATTTATTAAGAATTTATTGGAGCATCTGGATCAATAGGTTTGTGGGTAGTGGGAGGGATGTAGGGTTGATCTTTTTTTGGCAATGGATGTTCCCTTTCTACTTCCTTTTGAATTTCCTCGATCCTTTGTCGCTGTTTGGCCACAAGTCTTTCAACCTGCTCATTTTCCCAGTCTTTTCCAAAGAATTTATTGGTGACATACACATTAAAGGCATGAATAAGCAGGAGCAAAGCCCAGAATATTATAGCCCATACAAACCAGTCCAATCCAAAAGGATTGATATCACGACCTATTTCAAAGATCACGTTTAAAAGGATAAGAACCACCGAGCCCAGCAGGAAGACAATGAAGTGTTGGTACAACCTTCTCTTTTGTCTCGCCCGCATCTGCGCTCTTTCGATGAGTATTCGCTGCTCAGGATCAATTTTTGAAGAACTATTTTTTTCCAGCCCCATTTTTATAGGTAATTTAGATATCTACCCAAATTTATTGATTTTACTGCGGAATATTCCATGTATATGAAGAATTTTAAGAAACAGTTTCCCCTTTTAGAGCAGTATACCTACCTCGACACTGCTGCTTCGGGTCTTTTGCCAGAGGCTGTACTGGAATTCCGGCAGGACCACGACCTTGACTTTTTAATAGGGGGCAGCATATTTCGGGAGAACCGCGAGGCAATGTTCCTAAAGGTGAGAAAGGCAGTTGGAGATCTTTTTCATTGCGCTCCCAACCTGGTGGCGCTAACACCCAATTTCTCTTATGGGTTCAATTTACTTATGGAAGGAATTGATCGCAGCAAAAAGGTTCTTTTGCTGCGGAAGGATTATCCTTCAGTCAATTGGGCTGTGGAGTCAAGAGGTTTTAAAGTTTGCTATGCCGAAATTGACGAAAACCTGGAGCAAAATGTTGCTGAAGCAGTAGAAAAGGAAAAACCTGATATTTTCGCTTTTAGTCTCGTACAATACATCAACGGAATTAAAATAGATCCCGCTTTCCTCCTGAAGCTGAAGGAACAATACCCGGAACTGCTACTTTTTGCTGATGGTACCCAGTATTGCGGAACCGAAAAATTTAATTTTGAAGCTTCAGCTTTGGATGTACTTGGGGCCAGTGCATATAAATGGCTCAATGCCGGCTATGGAAATGCTTTCTTTCTCTTTAAGGAACATATGCAGGAGAAAATTGCTCCAAAGGAGTTGGAGCTAAAAGACCTGCGGGGTAAGAACAAGCCGCATAAGGGCAGTTTTATCGGTAAGTTTGAGCCCGGTCACCTGGACACGCTCAACTTCGGAAGTTTAAAAGCTGCCATTGATCTTATTGAGCAAATAGGAATAGACAAGATCGAATCCAGGGTGAGGGAACTCTCAGCGCCTGCCAAAGAGAAACTTGCAGAAAGAGGCCTTTTGGAATCTGCAGTGGTGAACCGGAAGCTGCATTCTTCTATTTTTAACATTAAAGGAGATGAAAAATTATTTCAAAAGCTGCGAAGCAACAAGATAATTTGCTCTATGCGGGGTGAGGGAATTCGGGTAAGCTTCATTTATTTTAATACCGAAGCCGATCTGGATAAACTGCTCAGGAATTTATAATGAAGGATCCAAAATGCCATTTTTGGATAAAATATTTTATACACAGATCATATATCGTAAAATTATAAAATAGAAGGAACTCACAGGTTTTCAAAACCTGTGAGTTCCTTTGTGAATGCTCATAAACAAATAATTAAGTAGGTATTCTAAAGCAAATGTATTCCTGCCTGCGCCATTTCCTGCCTCATTGCTTCCGGCCAGATGCTTACCTGTACTTCTCCAATATGTTCTTTTCTTAACAGGAACATACACAACCTGGATTGTCCAATCCCGCCTCCTATGGTTTGGGGAAGCTTTCCTTCAAGTAACTGCTTGTGATAGAACAGTTGGCTTCTTGTTTCTGCCTGTCGCATTTTTAATTGCTGTTCCAGTATAGCGGCATCCACTCTTATTCCCATGGAGGAGAGTTCAAAGGCCTTTTCAAGCACCGGGTTCCATACCAGGATATCGCCGTTTAAGCCTTTTGTGGTAGCAGAGGTTGGGGAGCTCCAGTCATCATAATCGGGGGCGCGGCCGTCATGGAATTCTCCCCCCTGCAATTCCCCACCTATTCCTATAAGAAAGACAGCGCCATATTTCTTAGCGGCCATGTTTTCTCTTTCCTTTGGTGAAAGCCCGGGATATTTTTCCTGTAGATCTTCGGTATGCAAAAAAGTAATTTCTGCAGGAAGAATGGGAGTGAGTAGGGGATACTGGCTGGTTACTGCTGCCTCGGTGGCTAAAATGCCTTCATAGATCCTGGAGACCTGTTGTTTGAGGAATTCCAGGTGGCGATCTTCGGGAGCCATAACTTTCTCCCAGTCCCACTGGTCTACAGAGATCGAATGCATAGGCCCCAGCTCATCATCGGGGCGCAGCGCCTTCATGTCGGTCACTATTCCCAAACCTGGTTCCAGCTCATATTCCTTTAAGCGCAGCCTTTTCCATTTAGCCAGAGATTGCACCACCTCGGCCCTCTGTTCCTGCATTTCTTTAATAGGGAAGCCTACAGGACGTTCTATTCCGTTGAGGTCATCGTTGATACCGGTGCCCTGGAGAACAACCGTGGGGGCAGAGACCCGCACTAAAGAAAGCTTCTCTTTTAAATGTTTTTCAAATTCGGTTTTTACGAAGTGTACAGCTTCTTCGGTTTCAAGTTTTCGCGATAGTTGTTGTAGTGTAGTTTTCATAATTCTTGTTTTAGATTTTTAAGTAATAAAAAAGCCTGCCCCGGGAAGGAGGCAGGCTTATAAGCACAGAGATCCTCTCCCCTGGGTGGCGGACTATTATTATTGATATTATTTGTTTGAAGTCGTTTCATAATTGAGCAAAAAAAAGCCTTTCCTGGTGTGGGAAAGGCTTTAAATATTGTTTAAGGGATCTTGTTATACAATAATAGCTTTCCGCAACCTGAGTCGATTCAGATTGTTATTGAAATTATTATTGTTGTTATTGAAAATCACCTGTTTGTGTCTTTTGATATTTGTAAACTTACTTCTTTTTTATTTACTGCCAAATTTATTTTTCAATCTTAACTCCTTTCCAGAAGGCTACATGATCTTTGATTTTTGCAGCTTCAGATTTTGGATGAGGATAAAACCAGGCTGCATCGGGGTTTTTCTCTTCTCCCACCTTTAGGTGAAAATAGGAAGCCCGGCCTTTCCAGGGGTAGGTAGTGTGCGTGTCGCTGAGCTGAAAGAATTCAGCTTTGATAGCTTCGGGAGGGAAATACTGGTTGTTCTCCACTTCCACTGTATTATCACTCTCTGCTATAATGGTGTTGTTCCAAATTGCTTTCATAATCCTGTTCTTTTAAAAAGGTAATTTTTATAGCAGTTATCCTTGTCTGCCCAACTTCCTGCCATTTCCAGCCCGGCTTCTTCTGCAAGCCAAGCGATTGAGGTATCATCATATTTTTGAGACACTTCTGTATGTATTGTTTCCCATTTATGGAAATGTACTTCCAGATTGAGTGCGTTTACCTGCACCGTTTGTTCTTTTGTGCTAACAAGATAACTTTTTGCTACGCCGGTTTCAGGATTGTAGAGCGGCCAGTGCATAAAAGTTTCCGGATCAAAATCGGCTTCCAGCTCCCGGTTCATCCGCGTCAACAGGTTCTTGTTAAAGGCTTCGGTAACTCCTGCACTATCATTATAAGCGTCCAAAATCACCTGTGGCTCCTTTTTTTGATCCACCCCCATGAAAAACAGATCTTTTTCATGCATGGCAGAGGAGATCTTTTTAAGAAATGCAACGGCTTCTTCGGGAGTAAGATTCCCAATATTCGATCCCAGGAATAAAATTACTTTTTTCCTGTCCCGGTAATCTGCAAGACGGGTAAGTACATTTGCGTAGGTCCCTTGTTGTGGTTCTACATCTAATCCAGGGAACTCCTGTAGCAGGCTGCCACTTAGCTGTTCCAGCACATTCTTGCTTATATCGACCGGCAGGTATTTGTAGTCGTAACTTTTTTCCTGGAAATGTCTTAATAGCACCTTGGTTTTTTTCCCATCTCCAGCACCAAGTTCGATAAGGTCAAAACCGTTAAAAGAGGAAAAAGCGTCCCCTATTTCCTCCCTGTGCTGTACCAGTATATCGTACTCCTTTCCGGTAAGATAATATTCCGGCAGCTCCATGATCTTTTGGAAAAGTTCATCCCCTTTTTCATCATAGAAAAATTTGGAGCTTATCTTTTTAGGATAGGAGGTAAGGCCTTTGAAAACATCTTCGGCAAATTGCGTTTTAAATTCGGGAGGTTTTGTCTCGTTCATTGAAATAATTTTCCGCATAACTTTCCTAATTTGAAAATAAAAAAAGGAAACCCGCGGGTTTCCTTCAAATTTAATCTTTTAAAAATCCCTTTTAGTTAAAGGAATACTAACAATGCGCTTAAACCTTCTTGAGCGACATAGGTAGTAGAGAACTAACTGCTACGTCCTTTCCCGCTTTCTTACCGGGTTCAAATTGAGGTATACTTTTCAATTGTTTGATAACTTCTTTTGCAAATTCCTCTCCCCCGCCAAATATAACCACACGACCTACTTTTCCATCCACACCAACTACATAAGCAGCCGTAAGGGAATAGGTTCCCGGTTCTTTTATGGCTGAAATATTAACGTGGCGGTTCATCCAGTCATTAACCGAGGAGGTGGTGCAGGTTTGAATGTCTTCAGCTTTGCGGCACTTTTTCCAAATAGGCTGTTGATCTGCTTCTTTAGAAGTAACAACTTCTATTGGGGAAGTACCGGGTTCTGAAATGTAGAGAGGTACTTTCAGATCTACTATAACATTCGCCTTTTTGTTATCAAATTCCCCGGGGATAAAATGAGGCATATTTTTTAATCGTCTCTCCAATGCCTTTGCGGCTTCTTTAGGTATACCTTTTACGGAAGCCCAGCCTACTTTTCCTGTAGTGTCAATAATGATTCGTACAGGTATTTCAATCTTGCCTTCTTCAACGGTTGTCAATGCTCCTACTCCTGTGATATGCTGCAACACGTATCTTTCAATCAATTTGGCTGTACAGGCAGGAGTTTTTTCTACACATTCTGTGGAGGACGGAGACACATCAGCGTTAATTAAAGGAATAAAAGCTCCGGAATTACTTTCCTTCTGAGCAAAAGCTGCCGAAGTTGAAAGGGCCAGTAATAAGAAACACAGAAGGTTCTTCAAAGGGAAAAATTTTAGAAGGTGAAAGGAACTTTATAACTAATCTCCCTGGGTTTTCCTGCCAGTTGTCCCGGCTTCATTTGCGGGATAGCGAGAATTATTCGCTTTGCCTCCTCATTAAGCTCCTTTTTTGGTCCTTCTACTTTTTTTACCACCGGCTTTCCTTCTTTGTCGATCACAAAAGAAACTACTGCTTTTCCTCTAATATAGTTGCCATTGGCATCCTTCGGGAATTTATAATTTTCCTTGAGGTGCTGCGTAAGTTTCTTCCTAAAACACGCTTTTGTATCCCCGGCAGATGCTTCACATCCCGGCCAAATTGGTGGAATTTCTTTGGTGGTAACCGTATTATTGGAAACCTTCACTCCTTCCTGAGCAATGCTGGTGCCTGCGGTAAAGAGGAAAAGAATTAAAAATAGTTTTTTCATGATCGGGAGATAAAAATTTTAAAAGCGATAGGTGCTGGTAAAGTTGCGTGTATCGGGTTCCCCGTTTAAAGTTCCCGGTTCCATATCAGGAATTTTTTCCAGCATATTTCTTGCTGCTTCATTAACCAAAGGCTCAGAGCCTTCCACCGATTTTACTACAACTTCCCCTTTCTTATTAATGTCAAAGGAAACTTTCACCTGCCCACGTACGTAAGCATTGTTCTTCATGGGATATTCATAATGTTCCCTCACATGGGCATTTAGTTTTTCGTTAAAACATTCTGTTTTGTCTTCGGCATCTTCACAACCGGGCCAAACCGGGGAGGTTTGTTGTGCCTGGGAAACTGTAATTCCCCCAAAGAAAAAACATGTGATAACTAAGAACTTCTTCATACTGTTGAAAAATTTAAATTAAACAAAAATTAAACCGCTACACGGCCTTTTATAGCCGGATGCGGATCATAATTCTCCAATTTAAAATCTTCAAACTTAAAATCAAAAATATTTTTCACCTCCGGGTTGAGCTTCATCACCGGTAACGGCCTTGGATCCCTTGACAGCTGCAGGTTCACCTGCTCCATATGATTGTTATAAATATGTGCGTCACCAAAAGTGTGAATAAAATCCCCGGCCTCATAACCGCAAACCTGCGCGATCATCATGGTGAGCAGGGCGTAGGATGCAATATTGAATGGCACCCCCAGGAAAATATCGGCGCTGCGCTGATAAAGCTGACAGGAGAGTTTCCCATTGGCTACATAAAACTGAAAGAAGGCATGGCAGGGGGGAAGTGCCGCTTTCCCGTTAGCCACATTTTCTGAAAAACTTTTAGAATTATCTGGCAGTACAGATGGATTCCAGGCGGTAACCAGCATGCGGCGGCTGTTTGGATTCTTCTTTAGAGTCTCCACCACCTCTTTTATCTGGTCAATATCCTCACTGTTCCAGTTGCGCCATTGGTGTCCATATATTGGTCCCAGATTGCCATTTTCATCGGCCCACTCGTTCCAGATACGCACCCCGTTTTCCTGCAGATATTTGACATTGGTATCCCCATTAAGGAACCAAAGCAGTTCATAAATGATAGACTTTAGATGAAGCTTTTTCGTGGTGACCATAGGAAAACCTTCGCTTAGGTCAAACCGCATTTGATAACCAAAGACACTTTTGGTGCCGGTGCCGGTGCGGTCCCCTTTTTCATTTCCGTTTTCCAGGACGTGTTTTATCAAGTCGTGATACTGCTTCATTATGAGTTAATTCTGAAGGATTTATATTTTAAAGATAGTGCTGATGCTTACCTGCCAAAAATGACAAATTCCGGATCAGTTTCAGCTAAAATAGAAAACTGCCCCGATTAAAAAAGTTAATTCCAAAAATGAATTGTTACAGACTTATTAACTATCGTATTTAAGATAAAGTATACCTGTTTTAGAATAAATATGAATCCTGAGTAATTATAAGTCTTAAGTCTTGACTCCTGGCTCTTGGTTCCATCTTTAGGACATTTAAATATAAATTAACCAATGATCATCCCCGCAATAGTAGCCGAAAGTAAAGATGCGATAGTACCTCCAATAAGAGCTTTCATTCCAAACTCTGATAAGTTCTTTCGCTGGCCGGGCGCCAGGGAACCTATTCCGCCAATCTGGATTCCAATAGAGGCAAAATTAGCAAAACCACATAGCATATATGTAGCCATGATAATTGATTTTTCATAGGTAAGGCTTAGGGCGTTCACAGGGTTTTTTAATTCTGCTAACTGTATGTAACCAACAAATTCGCTGGCTGCCAATTTGATTCCAAGAAGCTGTCCCATGAGCATCATATCTTCTGTAGCCACTCCTATGAGCCACATAAGAGGTGCGAATACCAAGCCCAGCAAAGATTCGAGAGACAGCCTTGCATAAGGTGTATTTTCAGCCATTACAGCGTTGAGGGTCGTAAGATCTCCAAACCAGCCCAAAACATAGTTGATAAGGGCAATAAATGCGATAAACACAAGCAGCATAGCAGCAACATTGGCTGCAAGTTTTAAACCTTCGGTAGTACCGTTAGCGATGGCATCAAGAAGATTGGATCCAATTTTTTCTGATGAAACCTCAACATTGGTATCGATCTCCTGCTGCTGCGGATAGAGGATCTTGGAAACCACGATCGCTCCCGGTGCTGCCATTACCGAAGCTGCAAGCAGGTGCTTTGCAAATTCAAGTCTTAAGGCGGGATCATCCCCACCCAAAAATCCAATATAAGCAGCGAGTACTCCTCCTGCTACAGTGGCCATTCCACCAATCATTACCAACAGGATCTCAGATCGTGTCATTCTTTCAAGATAGGCTTTGATCATAAGTGGTGCCTCTGTTTGGCCCAGAAATATATTCCCTGCCACACTTAAGCTTTCGGGGCCAGAGATGCCCATAAGTTTGGTGAGCACCCATGCCATTCCTTTTACAATGACCTGAATTACTCCAAGATAGAAAAGTACCGAAGTAAGTGCCGAGAAGAAGATAATTGTAGGTAACACCTGGAACAAAAAGATAAAGCCGTAGCTCTCAACACTCATAAGTCCTCCCAGCAGGAATTCGCTTCCTGCAGCAGTAAAGTCAAGAATAAGAACGAAAATACCTCCAACAAATTCAAAAATGTTCTGTATAAATTCAACTTTTAGCACCCCTATGGCCAGTAATAACTGGGCTGTCAACCCTACCAGAATCGTTTTCCAGTTGATCGCTTTGCGGTTGCTGCTGAATAGAAATGCAATCAAAATAAGAGATACCATTCCCAGTGCACCTCTCCAGAAGCTTGTAAAAGTAAAACCTTGATTGGGGATGACGGTTTTTGCCGTTTCTACCGGCAGTACTTCTCCAACGGTTTGGGGGATTTCTTTTAAGGAATAAGTGACGTTCCTGGCAGAAAGAACCAGCGTAGAGTCGGTTAAAGTTTCGACTCTGAAATTTTGTATACTATCCCCGGGGTTATTGAAAAAAAGAACCAGGACATTATCTTGATAGACGTAATTCCCGGTTGCATTGGGAACTTCTTCATTGGTAAGGGCGAATTCAAAGTCGCCGTTATCAAGTTTCAAGAAGTCATTCCCGGGAGAGATCTCAAAAATGGCATTTTGGGCACTGTCTTCAACAGCTTCAAAATCCCAGGTTTTAGAAATAGATTGGGCAAAAAGGGAGGATATTCCGAAGAAGATCAGAAACAGGCAGCACCAAATTTTGTTCATAAAGGGGGGAGTTATTTTCGCTTGGAGATCTCATCTCGTATGCGGGCCGCTTTTTCATAATCTTCATTTTTTACGGCCTGATCTAACATGTTATTCAGTTCGTTAAGGGAAAGTTTTTTATAATTCTGTTGGTCAGGTTTTATCTCCACTTCTTTAGAAAATAGTTCATCTACGATGATATCTTCTTTCTTCTGTTCTTCTTCTGCCTCTTTGCTGGCATCTCCTTTTAGGTAAATACCGGCCTTGTCTAAAATGTTTTTATAGGTAAAAATGGGTGCCTGGAACCTCAGGGCAAGAGCAATGGCATCACTGGTCCTGGCATCAATGATCTCTTCTATCTTATCGCGCTCACAAATTAGACTGGAGTAGAAAACTCCATCTACCAGCTTGTGAATGATCACCTGTTTTACCACGATCTCAAATCTGTCGGCAAAATTCTTAAAAAGGTCATGGGTAAGCGGGCGGGGAGGTTTGATCTCTTTTTCTAGAGCAATAGCAATAGATTGGGCTTCAAAGGCTCCAATGACTATGGGTAATTTTCGTTCTCCTTCTACCTCGCTCAGGATTAGAGCATAAGCCCCGTTCTGTGTCTGGCTGTAAGAAATTCCTTTTATATTAAGGCGCACTAAGCTCATACTTCAAAAATACAAAAAAAGCTGTCTAAACGGGCAAAAAACCTAATTTAGACAGCCCTCTTAAAGGCTCGCAAGTTAAAAAATTATGAGTTACCAGCCTTAAATTCCTTTAATTTTTCGGTGAGCTTTGGTACAATTTCAAAGGCGTCTCCCACCACCCCGTAATCGGCTGCTTTGAAAAAAGGAGCTTCGGGGTCATTATTGATCACCACCTTTGTTTTTGAAGCGCTTACCCCGGCAAGATGCTGTATTGCACCCGAGATTCCCACTGCTATATAGAGATTTGCGGCAACGGGCTTTCCTGTTTGACCTACGTGCTCACTGTGTGGTCTCCAGCCCATGTCGCTCACTGGTTTGGAACATGCTGTTGCTGCCCCAAGAGTATCTGCAAGTTCTTCGAGCATTCCCCAGTTTTCCGGTCCTTTCATTCCTCTTCCGCCAGAAACTACGATCTCGGCATCGGCAATGGTCACCTTATCGGCTGCCTTGTCCACAGAAACTACGTTTACTGAGAAATCTCCTTCAGCAAGAGAAGGGGAGAAATCTTCTTCTTTAGTCTCTGTTGCGCTTTCTTTAAGACCAAAGGCATTTTTGGAAAGGCCTATGATCTTCACATCTGTAGAAAGTTCTGTGAAGTTAAAAGCCTTATTGGTAAAAGCTGTTCTTTTTACCTGAAGGGGCTCGGTGCCTTCGGGCAGGGCAACCACATTGGAGGCGTAACCTGCATCCAGTTGTACCGCCAATAGCGGAGCTAAATATTTTGCATTAGCACTCTGGCTAAGGACAATTACTTTTGCTCCTTCTTTTTCGACTGCCTGTTTTATGGCATCGGCATAAGCTTTGGCATTGAATTTTTGAAGTTTATCATCATTTATCTTAAGTACCTTGCTTACTCCGTATTGCCCAAGGTCCCCTGCGCCCTGTGCGTTAAAGGAAACGGCAGTGACATCTGTTCCCAACATGTCGGCAACACCTTTTGCATAAGAGGCCACTTCGAGTGCGGTCTTTTTAAATTTTCCTTCTTCTGATTCTGTATATACTAAAACTGACATATCTTTTTATGGTATATTTTTTATTGAATATTGAATAGTTAAAAATGGAGTCTGGATTCCAGACACTTCATCTTTAAATCACCTTCGCCTCATTGTGAAGCAAATTCACCAACTCATCCAGGTTATCGGGATCGATAAGTTTAATATCTCCTTTTGGCTGTGGCTTTTCAAATTTCACAGCTTCAGAATGTGTTCCTGCTTCTACCGGTTCCACTACATTAAGTGGCTTCTTACGGGCCTGCATTATTCCCCGCATATTAGGAATACGAAGATCACTCTCCTGTACAATTCCTTTTTGTGTTCCAATAACTAAAGGGAGGCTTGTCTTAAGCGTTTCTTTTCCTCCATCGATTTCGCGAATTGCCGTGGCTTCATTTCCTTCCACTTCCAATCCAATACAGGTATTTATGAAATTAGCTCCAATTAGACCTGCAACCATTCCGGGAACCATCCCGCCGTTATAGTCAATAGATTCACGGCCGGCAATAATAAGGTCATAACCCCCGTCCTGTGCTACTTTGGCAATTTGTTTTGCAACATATACCCCATCTGTAGCCGGTGTATTTACGCGTATAGCGCTATCGGCTCCAATAGCCAGAGCTTTTCTTAAGGTAGGCTCGGTCTCTGTACCACCTACATTTACCACATCTACTGTTGCGCCTTGTTTTTCTTTGAACCACATTGCCCTGGTAAGACCAAATTCGTCATTTGGATTTATCACGAACTGTACCCCGGCAGTGTCGAATTTTGTGTCACCTTCAGAAAAATTAATCTTGGAGGTAGTATCAGGAACGTGACTAATACACACTAATATTTTCATATATCTCAGTATTTTTTAAATAAAATTTATAATTGGTTTACGAAGATACATAAAAACTGAGGAAAAATACTGTGCGTGCATAAGAAATTTTTGTTCTGAAGTAGGCGATAATCCTTATTTGAATTACTATTTTTGTGGTTCGAAATTTTTAATCAAATACGTGTAATGAAGACAATCCAGTTCAGGGAAGCAATAGCCCAGGCCATGAGTGAAGAGATGCGCAGGGATGAAACTGTGTACCTTATGGGGGAAGAGGTTGCTGAATATAACGGAGCTTATAAGGCATCAAAAGGGATGCTGGATGAATTTGGTCCCGATCGTGTGATCGACACACCCATTTCAGAATTAGGTTTTTCAGGAATAGGGGTTGGTAGCGCCATGAACGGCAACCGCCCTATCATAGAATTCATGACCTTTAACTTTTCCCTGGTGGGAATTGACCAGATCATAAATAATGCTGCCAAGATGCGCCAAATGAGCGGCGGGCAATTTAATATTCCTATTGTATTTCGTGGTCCAACAGCATCTGCGGGACAATTGGGTGCTACCCACTCCCAGGCTTTTGAAAGCTGGTATGCAAATACTCCGGGACTTAAAGTTATTGTTCCTTCTAATCCTTATGACGCAAAAGGGCTTTTAAAAGCTGCTATTCGCGATGATGATCCTGTGATCTTCATGGAGTCTGAACAAATGTACGGCGACAAAGGTGAAGTGCCCGAAGAAGAATATGTTTTGCCAATTGGTAAAGCCGATATTAAAAGAGAAGGTAGCGATGTTACTATTGTTTCTTTTGGTAAGATCATCAAGATATGTTACAAGGCTGCTGAAGAATTGGAAAAAGAAGGTATCTCCTGTGAGATCATCGACCTGCGTACTATTCGCCCGATGGATCACGAGGCTATCTTGGAATCTGTAAAAAAGACCAACAGGTTAGTAATCGTGGAAGAGGCATGGCCTTTTGGAAATATTGCTACAGAGATCACTTACCAGGTGCAGTCACAGGCTTTCGATTTCCTTGACGCTCCTATTGTAAAGATAAATACTGCCGATACCCCGGCGCCATATTCTCCTGTATTGCTGGAAGAGTGGTTGCCAAATCACAACGACGTGATCAAAGCGGTGAAGAAAGTAATGTATAAGGAATAAAACCTTTCAAAAATAACATTTTCAAGCCTCCTTTTTGGGAGGCTTTTTTGTTTACAACCCCAATTACCAATCATCAAATTCCAGCCACCAAGCACCAAGCACCAAGCATCAAGCACCAAACACCAGGCACCAAACACCGAACTCCAAGCACCGAACTCCAAGCACCGAACTCCAAGCACCAAGCACCAAGCACCAAATCTTTAAATCTGCAAATTGGAATTTGGAATTTGGGATTTGGAATTTGGAATTTGAGGATTCGGAATTTGAGGATTTTGAATTTGCCTCCGCCATTTGTGAAAAAAAACCTAAACTTTATTTTAAGGAGCAACTTCTCAATAAGATATACCTATTTAAAACGGAAGGAAGTATTATATTTGCCGCCCCTAAGAGAAAAAAAGAAATTAAAAATAATATAATGAGTAAAACATTTGACGTTCTTATCGAAATCCCAAAAGGGAGCCGTAATAAATATGAGTATGACTTTGATCTAAAGAAAGTGCGCTATGACAGGATGATCTTTTCTTCCATGATGTATCCTGCAGATTATGGTTTCATTCCCGAAACCCTGGCTTTAGACAGTGACCCCTTGGACGTACTTGTATTGGTGACCGAACCTACTTTCCCGGGTTGTGTGATGGAGGTAAAGCCTATTGGTGTTTTCCACATGGCCGATGAAAAGGGGCCTGATGAGAAAGTGATCTGTGTACCTATTTCCGACCCTATCTGGAACAGGCTTAATGACCTTAGCGACGTAAATGGTCACCTTATCAAGGAAATAGAGCATTTTTTCAAGGTGTACAAAGATCTTGAGCAAAAGAAGGTTGATGTTGAAGGTTGGGGAGATGTTAAAGAGGCAAATGCTATTATCGAGGATTGTATTAAACGATATAAAGACAGCAACGGGGAAAAAGGAAATTTTTCGATCCTTTAATCTTCCGGCGCTCACCATATTAAGAAGGCAGCTATTGAAAAATAGCTGCTTTTTTATTTTAAGATATTCCTAAGGTTTAATTTCCTTTCATTCTGCATTCGTTAAAAAACCAATTAAAAAATGGCATTATCATAAAATTATTCTCTAAAATATATTTTTATCGCCTCAAGGCTACCTATGACTGAGAATATCTGAACTTTTTTGCCTGTTACTGACAAACATCATATTTAGGATGCTATATTTTCCCCTCTTTTGCTAACTTTAGCACCGTAAATAAATTTAACAAAAAATTATGGAATCATTGATGATCTGGTTGCCGGCTATCCTGGCGATCATAGGGCTCATTTTTATGTGGGCAAAACGCTCCTGGGTTTTGAAACAGGATGCGGGAGATGGAAAGATGAAGGATATTTCCTCTCACATTTACGAAGGAGCGCTGGCTTTCCTTAATGCCGAGTATAAGATCCTTACCATTTTTGTCATTGTCGCAAGCATTTTACTGGCAGGAATTTCATTTATTGTTCCTACCACCCATATTCTAATTGTTGTAGCCTTTATATTTGGGGCTATTTTTTCGGCTTTCGCCGGAAATATAGGGATGCGTATCGCAACCCAGTCTAACGTTCGTACAACCCAGGCCGCAAGGACAAGTTTGCCACAGGCATTAAAAGTGTCATTTGGAGGTGGAACAGTTATGGGACTTGGTGTGGCCGGTCTTGCCGTTCTTGGCTTAACGACCTTCTTTATCATTTTCTATCATGTCTTTATGGGCGGGGAGTGGACAGATGTTCACCAAATGACCATTGTACTGGAAACTCTTGCAGGATTCTCTCTTGGAGCCGAATCTATTGCGCTATTCGCACGTGTGGGTGGTGGTATTTATACCAAAGCGGCCGATGTTGGTGCCGACCTTGTTGGAAAAGTGGAAGCCGGTATTCCAGAAGATGACCCCCGTAACCCTGCTACCATTGCCGATAACGTTGGGGACAACGTAGGTGATGTTGCCGGGATGGGTGCCGACCTCTTCGGAAGTTATGTAGCTACCGTATTAGCGGCTATGGTTCTTGGTAATTATGTGATCAAAGACATGGGCGGTGATATTATTTCTGAAGGTTTTGGAGGGATTGGACCCATTCTTTTACCAATGGCGATCGCCGGCTTCGGGATCATTTTCTCTATCGTGGGAACGCTTTTGGTGAAGATTAGCAGTAGTACTGCTAAAGAAGCTGAGGTACAGTCAGCACTTAACAGAGGGAACTGGGTGTCCATCATCCTGGTTGCCATCTCATCTTTCTTCCTTGTGACCTGGATGTTGCCGGAAACCATGCAAATGGAATTCTTTGGCGAAGGCCCACAGTTGATTTCTTCAATGAGGGTTTTCTATGCCACTTTAGTGGGACTTGTAGTAGGAGGAGTAATTTCTGCTGTTACCGAATATTACACTGGGCTGGGTAATAAACCTGTACTTTCTATTGTTCAGAATTCCAGCACAGGTGCCGGGACCAACATAATTGCCGGTCTTGCTACCGGGATGATCTCTACTTTTTATTCTGTACTTCTTTTCGCCATCGCGATATGGGCGTCTTATGCCTTTGCAGGTTTCTACGGAGTAGCGCTTGCGGCTTCGGCCATGATGGCGACCACAGCAATGCAGCTGGCTATTGATGCTTTTGGACCAATTGCCGATAACGCCGGAGGTATTGCCGAAATGAGCGAACTGCCTTCAGAAGTTAGAGAGAGAACAGATATTTTGGATTCAGTAGGAAATACAACTGCAGCGACAGGAAAAGGATTTGCCATCGCTTCGGCGGCACTTACCTCTCTTGCTCTTTTTGCAGCTTATGTCACTTTTACTGGAATTGACGGGATCAACATCTTTAAAGCTCCTGTACTTGCCATGTTGTTTGTAGGAGGTATGATACCCGTAGTGTTCTCGGCTCTTGCAATGCAATCTGTTGGGAAAGCGGCCATGGAAATGGTAAACGAGGTGCGTAGGCAGTTTCGTGAGATCCCCGGGATCATGGAAGGAACAGGCAAGCCACAATACGATAAGTGTGTAGAGATCTCCACAAAAGCAGCCTTACGTGAAATGTTGTTGCCGGGTCTTCTAACCATTGGATTCCCTATCCTAATCGTACTTATACCCATGGCTCTTGGTTATGAAAATCCTCTTATCGCCGAAATGCTTGGAGGTTATATGGCCGGAGTTACCGTAAGTGGTGTGCTTTGGGCGATCTTTCAGAATAACGCGGGAGGTGCTTGGGATAACGCCAAGAAATCTTTTGAAGCCGGGGTGATGATCAACGGCGAGATGACCTATAAAGGTTCTGAAGCTCATAAAGCTGCCGTAACCGGTGATACTGTGGGAGATCCTTTTAAAGATACATCGGGTCCATCAATGAACATTTTGATTAAGCTTACTTGTTTAATAGGTCTTGTGATCGCGCCTATTCTTGGAGAAGATATGGCTATGGCCAATACACCCGAAGTAGATGAAGTAACTATCATTCACGAGCAGGAGGAGGCAGAAGTAGTACCTGTGGTACAATTCTCAACAGATAAAAATGAGGCTCTTGTTGCTGCGGAAAAAATTGCTGATGCGGTTATTGCTTCGGAAGCTGTACCGGCTGAAAAAGCTTCAGAAGTAACTCCTGAAAAAGAGTGATTCAGAAGGAAATTTCCTAAAAAACTTTTAAAATCCCCTGCAACCACAGGGGATTTTTGTTTTAAAATGTATCTTGAAAAAAAGTGTCAAAAATGGCATTTTTAAAACCTGTTTATGAAGCTCCTTTCCAGGATTAAAAATCATCTTACCGCCAAACCTGAAGTAAAACTGGCCACCTACCGCAGTTATGGAACTTCCAGTCATCTTTATTTGTTGGGACGGGCTATAGATGATGATAACCTGAAGATGCATGAGGACCAATCATTTTTCAGGACACTTTCCAACACCTATAAGCAGTTCGACAGCTATGAGATCTCAAATGCCGAAATTGCCCTGGAACTTCCAAATGGTGTGGTGCTTAAGACAAAAACCAATGCCAAAGGCTATTTCCTCTACGACAAGACCATTTCCCTAAACCTGAAGGAGTTTGCCAATGATGAAGGCTGGGTGAAGCTCAAGGTCTCTTTTGTGAATGAGGTGCATAACAGTAAGATCACCAACAACAATGAATTTGAAGCTGAACTGCTTATCCCGCCCATAAAGGCCAGCTACGGAGTCATAAGCGATATTGACGATACTATTTTACATACCGGGGTAACCTCTTTTCTTAAGTGGAGACTTATCAAAAACTCTCTTTTTAAAAATGCTCACAACAGGATCTCTTTAGAAGGTTCTCCTAAATTTTATAGGGACCTGCATGCCGGAAAGAAAGGAGATGAACAGAACCCCATAATCTATTTAAGCAATAGTCCATGGAATCTATACCAGTATCTCAGAATTTTCCTGGAGGTCAATGATTTCCCAAAAGGACCTATTTTGCTGCGGGACTTTAGAACCCCTTTTGATAAAACATTAAGACCCGAGAAGCCGCACAAGCAAAAGGAGATCGTAAATATCCTGAAGACCTATCCCCACCTTAATTTCATTCTCATTGGTGATAGTGGAGAACACGATCCTGCTATTTACACAGAGATCGCTGCCCAGTACCCAGATCGTATTTTGGCAATTTACCTGCGCAGCGTAAAACACCGCCGACAAATGAGACGGGTGAGAAGTATAGTGGACAACTTCGAGACCGTTCCCGTCTTAATGGTCGAAAATTCCCAACAAGCCGAGGAACATGCGCGGGAACAGGGGTTTATTTAAAGGTTTAATGTTGTTGCAGGTTGCAGGTTGCAGGTTGCCCTTTCTACGTTCCGCGCTTCATGCGAAACGGAGCTTTTTGGTGACCGAAACAATCTGCCTCTTTTGAATGTGGATACCAACTTCCTGATGACTTGTAACTTTTTTATGCCTTTATGCTCCATTATTAGAAAGGTAAGTTGCCATCACTGCCGACTTGGGACTGTGCACTGCATACTGAACCTGACCACTGATGACTGAGAACTGAACACTAATTCCGTCTTGTAAAGGGCACAAACCTTACCGGCATCAAGTTTTTGATCTTCAGCTTTCCGTTCTTTTGTTTTGTTACAAGTCTTAGTTCCTGCGAAGCCGACATGGGGCCAACCGGGATGATCATTTTACCACCCACCTTAAGTTGTTCTGCCAGTCGGGGAGGGATTTCTTCGGGAGCAGCGGTAACAATAATAGCGTCGTAGGGCGCATGTTCTTCCCAACCGTAAAAGCCATCCCCAACCCTGAAGTGGATGTTGTCGTAACCCATTTCTATAAGTCTCTTTTTTGCAGTCTTCGCCAAAGGTTCGACAGTTTCAATGGTGTAGACCTCATCTACAATCTCAGCCAGCACTGCCGCCTGGTATCCAGATCCTGTTCCTATTTCCAGCACCTTCATTCCCGGTTTAGGATTAATGGCCTGGGTCATATAAGCAACAATGAATGGCTGAGAAATGGTTTGCCCTTTTCCAATGGGTAGCGGCCTGTCATCATAGGCATAGCTTTGCATGTTCGGGGGAACGAGTTTGTGTCGCTCCACAGTCCGCATGGCCTTTAGAACATTTTTATCATCTATTCCGCGGGAAGCAAGATGCTGCTTCACCATTCTCTCGCGCTGTTGCTGATATCTGTCCTGTTCAGTAAAGGGAAAGAAAAAGAGCAGGACAAAACCCCAGATAAATACACCAATTTTCATTTTTCTATTTAAGGTAATGAAAATCAGTAAATTGTGAAAGAATACTTATTGAATAAAAAATAATGTGCGAAGTCAAAATTTCGCTCAGCTGTGTCTTCGCAAAGCTGCCATGCGAAAGCAGAAGACTATGCTAAACCGAAAAAATATTAACAAGAGAGACAGTCTAGTCTCCCATCTAAAATCTCAAATCTACTTGAAAAGTCCGTGAAGTTCGCCATCCACTCTGGTGATAATATTACCCAGGTCTTCCGGATTATCGACAAAGTTGATGTTATCCACATCAATGATGAGCAGATTACCTTTATTGTAGTTGTGTACCCAGGCTTCGTAGCGCTCATTGAGCCGGCTTAGATAATCGATGGAAATGGAATTTTCATATTCCCTGCCGCGTTTATGGATCTGGGAAACAAGATTGGGAATACTGCTGCGCAGGTAGATCAAAAGATCGGGTCCCTGTACCACACTTTCCATAAGGTCAAAAAGAGATTTATAATTCTCGTAATCCCTGTTGGTCATGAGCCCCATCGCATGCAGGTTGGGTGCGAAAATATGAGCATCTTCATAGATAGTACGGTCCTGGATGATCGCTTTTCCACTTTCCCTAAGCTCAAGGATCTGGCGGAACCGGCTGTTTAAAAAGTAGATTTGCAGGTTAAATGACCAGCGTTCCATTTTGTTGTAAAAATCTTCCAGATATGGATTTTCCAGGACATCTTCATATTGAGCTTCCCAGTTAAAATGTTTTGCTAGTAATTTGGTAAGGGTGGTTTTTCCCGCCCCTATGTTTCCCGCAATGGCTACGTGCATGTTCAGAGATTTTTGGCTGTTGATCCGGGAGCAGTGAAAACTCCGCCGGTAAATATAATGGAATTAGATTTTTTATTAAAAGTAAAATTGAAATTGGTTTTTAGTTAATGGGGAATTGGTAAACTGGTTAATTGGGGATTTGTAATTGGGGAGTGGTTATAGATGCTATCAAAGTCTATAGTCTGGACTCGAGTCTCTAGACCCGAGGCTCTGGTTTTCAAAATATACTTTCAAACACCTCCCCGATAGAACACTCCTCACACTTCCCATACATCCACAGGCAGTCGATCGTGTCTGTAATCATATGAAAAGCAAGTCCTATCATTACCAGTTTAATGATCCTGTGTTTAATAAAAACTGCTCCGAGGAAGTAAAACGGAATAATATATTCAGAATGCAGGGGATGATAGCCTATTCCGCAACGCTCCGGCATAAAAATGGGGTCTGCAAAAACATGGTCAACATCCACCAGCATTGTCGCCAGTAAAATAAGCCATGCTTTTTTCCAGTTCTTCGGGTCGTACCAATAGGCTATGGCACCTATAAATATGAAGTGGAGAAAATAATGTACCAGCGTTTGTAGCATTGAGGAATCAAAATTTAAAATTCAGGATTCTTTGTTTCGGGTTGCAAGTTGCGGCTTCAAAATCTGGTCCAAAGTTAGCTTTAATACTCTAAAAACGCGAAATGGATGAACAGCTTTCACTGTCCATCCATTTTCCAGAACTGAAAGTCATTCCCCCAAATGATTTCAATTCTTAACTTTAGAATGGTGAATAATTAATCTGTTTCAGCTTCACTGCAGTCTACACCCTGTATCTGGTCATAAGCCTCCTGGTAGTAATCTCCCCAATAAGGACAATCGCTGAATTCGTTGTAAAATTCAAGCAAGGCGTTCTTATAGGCTTCGCAGTTTTCTGCGTTCGGATTTTGAGAATATGCCGAAAGGGCATCTGCTACGGGAGCATATTCGCTTTCGAAATTATTACACCCGGAAATTTCATCGTCGCCACCCGAGTCATCATCACTGGAACAGGCTGTAAGATTAAAAAGTCCGAAGCATAGAATGATTGATAGAAGTTTAATGGAATTTTTCATAATTAGTTTTTTGATGTTTGGTTTTTTAATTGGTAGTTATCTTTTATTTAAAGGGATATAGTTCACTATCATGCGCACTCCCTGTGGTTTTTAAAACCCAATTGGGAGTATAATAAAATACCTTTAATAATTATTTTTTTCATGGTCTCGCTCTGGGGTTTGGTCTTTATCTCGAAGTTCAAAAATTTCATTTTTAAACTTCCTTTTTCTCAAATATTCTGAAACCATTCTTCAAACTTGTTTCCCAAAAAGGGCACAGGTTTAGCTTTGCCGTTAATGGCATTTATAAGTCCCATGATCCACAAGTACAACAGGAAGAGGGAACCAAAGAAACTCACTATCCATCCCAGAACAGGGATCATTCCTACGGCAAAAACGGCGAATCCACATACCGTGAGTCCTAAAGATTGCTTGATGTGGTAGGCTGCAAAAGGATCTTTTTTCTCATTGTTCATTACAAATGCTGCTACCAGGCCAATGATGGTTAAATAGGCTATAACTGCAATAGTTTTATCACTGGTTCTCTCGTTTTCGGTTTGGGTTTGTGTATTTCCGGTTTCCATAATCTGTTTTTTAAGGATTCAAAAAAGGTGTTTTTAATGGTTGGTTAGCTGCCGGAGTGCTTTTGAGCTCTTAGTAAAACACCGGTAACATTCGGGGAGTAATTCAGAAACTTTACAGGTTGAATTTCACACCGGCTGCAAGTACCAGCTGACTCCCATCTATGATCACGTATTTAGCTTCAGCAAAAGGGGTGATACTACTTCCAATATCGAAATTCGCACCGGCGCCAAGGTTTAAACCAAATCGCCCATCACTGGTTTCCATGGAAGAATCTGCAAAGGGAGCATCGTCTATATCGAATTTGACATGAGTGTAATTGAGACCGGCAATACCATAGAAACCGAGGCTCTCACTATTCATAAAATAGTAGTTGGCATTTCCATTTATTTCCCACCAGTTCAAACTCACGCCAGCTTCATCTTTTGGGAAGTAGTAGATAAAGGCCGGAGAAATGCTTAGATTTTCCAATACAGGGAATTCGGCATTGACACCCAGCCCCAGGTTTTCAATCTCGGTCCCGTAAGCAGCCATCGCCCCCATTTTTGTATCGGTTTGGGCATTTGTTACAAAGCAACTTCCAAGTATGATCAAAGCGCTGGTAAAAAGTAATTTCATTTTCATGTTTAAACAGTTTAAAGGTTAGTGTTTTAAAATCTTTCAGAAGTTGTAATTCTGATTGGTGGGTGTAAAAGTCTAAATATTACTAGTTTAATTGGAAGGAAATTGAGTGAAGAGGGGTTTTGAATTAGTATAGCCGCCTCAAAAATTATTTAGAGGAAATTTTAAAGTGAAACCTGTCAATTATGCCTTAGCCTAATTCATACTGTACTTATTCTAATGAATAAAGGTATTTAATCAGTTAATTTTTTATTGGATCGTTTATAAAACCTACTTTTATTATGTCAAAACGTTCAATTTTTGAATTTATACCAAAATGAGAGTAGCGATCGTAGATGATGAAGTACATTGTGTAGAGGGGCTTGTCCTGCACGTGAAAAGCAAGTTTCCTGAAGCCGAGATCGTCTTTAAGGGCACCAAACCCGAGGACGCGCTGGTGTCTATTCCCAATGTAAAACCAGATCTATTATTTCTCGATGTGGAGATGCCGGGAATGAATGGTTTTGAATTGCTCGATCAACTTTCTGTAGAAAATTTTGATGTTATTTTTACCACTGCCTACAGCCAGTATGCTGCACAGGCTTTTAAAGCCAATGCTGTAAATTACCTTCTTAAACCCATTGATGAAACAGAATTTGAAACAGCGGTGCTGCAGTGGAAAAAAGAACGGGAAATGAAAAAGACCCTTTCTTCTGAAAACATGAATGAGCTGTTGAATCACATGAAAAGAGAAGGGATTCTTAAAAATAAAATTGCAGTCCCGGTAACTGAAGGTTACGAGTTTATAGAAACAAATGAAATTTTATACTGCCAAAGTCAGAATAACTATACCTTATTATTTACCGTTGATAACCGGAAACTTGTATTGAGTAAAACTCTCAAGGAATTTGAAAAACTGCTCGACAAATACTTTTTCATCCGCATTCATAAGTCCTATCTCATCAATCCCAATTACATGAAAAAGTATTACCGGAATGACGGCGGATATCTTGTGATGCAGGACGGAAAATCCATCCCGGTAAGCAAAAGTAAAAAAGACCTGATCACCAATTTATTTGATGCAATTACCAAAACAGCTTAATAACATTTCAAATTCTTCCAATCGACCGGGATCTATGCTGAAGTTTTCAGGAAAACTCCGTAGACCCTTGTGTCTTCTATGGTTCATTCTTATTTTCCTTTGCACTACCTCGGGATTTTCTCAATCTCGTCTTGATAGCCTTACAACTTCTTATGAGCAGGAAACCAATGATTCTTTAAGGGTTATTACCGGACTTCAAATGCTTCGGGAACTCCACCGGAATGAGCACCGGGAAGAAAAAGAATATTCCTTTGCTCGTGATATTATTCAGGAAGCATTAAACACCGGAGATTCTTTGCTTTATGCGAGGTCACTGGACAACCTTGGCTTACTCTACAGGTTTCACCAACGATATGATGAAGCGATGCCCCTGCATATCAAGGCCTATAGGCTTATTGAGAATAAGGAGGTTGACCCGGTATACAAGATGATCTTTGCAAACAATGCGGGGGTGGCTGGGCGTTATGACCAGAGGTATGATACTGCCGTTTCCTATTACATGAAGGCGTTGAAAATAGCAGAAAAGGAGAACAATCTTAAAAATATTGCAATTGCGGGTAATGGGATTGGTAATACCCTTGGAAATATAGCCGGGAGGCAGGACGAAGCTTTAAAATATTTTGAGCGTTCCCTGGAAGCCGAAAAAGAACGGGGAAACAGTCTTGGGGTAGCCATGAATTACCTGTCTATAAGTGATTATTATATATCTAAAGATGAATTTGCAAAGGCCCGCGAATATCTTGATGAGTTACTAAGGTTAAACCTGGATAGGAATGATGACTATGGTCTCGCTATAACCTATGAGTTTTATGGTAAGTCTTACCTGGAGGAGGAAGAAGACCTGGACCGCGCTGCTTCCTATTTTATGGATGCCCTCAAGAGATTCCAGGAACTGGGTGATACACACCGGCAGGCCCAGATCCAGGGAAGCCTTGGGGATGTACGTTTAGAGCAGGATCGACTTGATCTTGCCCGGGATTACTTCCGGAGATCACTGGAGCTTGCAAAAGATCTCAACCAACATGGACTTATCATGGCCAATTCCTATAAACTGGCCCAAATACTTGAAAGGCAAGAGAAACCTTCTGATGCTTTGCAATACCTCAAACAGGGAAAAGCCTATGAAGACAGTATCAAGCTTGAAGAACAAAATGTTGAAATAGCCGCACTCATTCGACAGTATGATATAGAAAAAAAAGAAGACCATATTCAGCTTCTTGAGAAAGATAAGGCGCTGCAGCAAACAGTTTTAGACAATCAGCGTCAAAAACTGGAGCAGCGCAGGATACTCGTGTTACTCATGGGCCTTGGATCTTTGTTCATCCTGGTGATCTTTGGCTTGCAGTACCGCAATATAAGGATGAAGAAGAAGGTCAATGCACGCATTCTGAAAGAGGAAAAAGAAAAGATGAAGGCGATTTACGAGCGCAATCTTGCCCGTGCAGAGATCCTGGTCACCCGCCTGAGAATCAACCCGCATTTCATTTTTAACAGTCTAAATGCCATCACCTATCTTATCCAAAGTCAGCAGAATGCAAAAGCAATGAAATATCTCGTGGTTTTTAGCCGCTATACCAGGATGGTGCTGGAAACCTCCCAAAAACATGTGGTTCCATTATCTGAAGAACTTCAGTTAACTCATTATTACCTTACCCTTGAAAAGAATCGTTTTGAGAAGGATTTTTCCTTCGAGATCAAAGGAGATGATATTCCTGAGGTGGGGAATGTGATGATCCCGCCATTACTGCTGCAGCCGTTGATCGAAAATGCCATCTGGCACGGACTGCTTCCAAGTAAACGCGAGACAAAGACCTTGCTTCTGGAAGTAATTCCTGAAGGGGAGGATATCTGGATCATTATTGATGATAACGGAGTGGGCAGAAGCGGCACCGGCAAGAGATCTTCTGAAAAAGATCATAAAAGCATGGGCATGCAGATCATAAAAGAAAGGATAGAGCTTTACAACAAGAGTTATTCGGGGAATATTGATTTTGAGGTCATTGATAAAAAGGATGAACAGGGGAGGCCTGAAGGTACCAGGATCCTTTTTAAACTGAAGCAAAATGCCTTTGCCAAAAATCCTGCGGAATTTTTAACCTGATTCATGTGGTTTGCGAGATCGATACATTTCACGGTAACTACTCCTATTTTGTTTAGGAAGATTTCGATTTCCGGAATAATTTTTAAAATCTGCCGCCCCTCCGGGGCTCTTGATTTTTGTACGATATAATCCCGGGGTTGAAACCCTGGGCTATAAATATGTCGCCCCTCCGGAGCTTTTTATTTATCCCCTCCTCCGGAGGGGTGCCCGCAGGGTGGGGTGGGTGTAGACTGAATTTCCAAGAGATCCTGAAACAAGTTCAGGATGACGAGAGAACCATTTTGGAAAGGACTGTAATTTATGAATAGCCCCATTCAGGTGGGGAATTTAAAATGATGATAATTTGGGCTTCAGCCCAAACCGGTGAGAATTCTATTCTCTGAATTTCTTGTCACTCTTTATTTATGCCGCCCCTCTGGGGCTCTTGATTTTGGTACGATATAATCTTGGGGTTGAAATCCCGGGCTATAAATATGTCGCCCCTCCGGGACTTTTAATTTATCCCCTCCTCCGGAGGGGTGCCCGCAGGGTGGGGTGGGTGTAGACTGAATTTCAAAAAGATCCTGAAACAAGTTCAGGATGACAGCAGAACCAGACCGGAAAGGATAGTGACTTATGAATAGCCCCCACCTTCAGGTGGGGGATTTAAGATGATAATGATATAGGGCTTTAGCCCAATTCTTTGGAGTCTGGGTCATAAAGCACTCACGAGATCCTGAAACAAGTTCAGGATGACGGGTGGAAGGAAGGATGTTCCTTTTTCCGAAGGAAAAAGAAAAAGCCGAGATCCATAGGATCCCGGCTTTAATCTCAATCAAGTCTAATTTCTAACAGCGCAGCGGTCTAATTTCTAGCAGCGCAGCGGTCTATTTTAATGAGCCATACACCCATGCCCCGTGCTCTCCTCATGCCATCCAAAAGAAGGATTATACCGGTTGTTCTCCCAGTAAAATGGTAACCTTTCTTTTGGCTCGTTTCCTATCTCATTCATGGTTTCAGCGTCATAAAGTCTTCCGTTGACCATAGTGTAGATGATGCTGTTGGTGTTCTTAATATCCTCCAGCGGATTCTTCTCCATCACGATCAAGTCGGCTAGCTTTCCTTCTTCAAGGGAACCGATCTCGCTGCCCAAGCCAATATATTCTGCGGAATTGATGGTAGCAGTTTGCAACGCTTCCATGTTGCTCATGCCGCCCATTTGAATCAGCCAAAGCTCCCAGTGAGCTCCAAGCCCCTGAAGTTGTCCATGCGCGCCCATGTTCACTTTCACGCCTTCATCAGAAAGTTGTTTGGCAGTTTCTGAAACCAATATTGGTCCCTGCTCATATTCTTCTTCCGGCAAAGTGGTGCGGTGCCTTGAGCGGGAATCGATCACCGACCGCGGAGTGAAATTCAGAAGTTTTTCATTTTCCCACACATTGGTCTTGTCATAGAAATAATACTCCCCGTTGATTCCGCCGTAGTTAACGATCAGCGTGGGAGTATAACCGGTGTCGCTGTTGCCCCAAAGGGTAAGCACATCTTTATAGACCGGTGCCACGGGAATATTGTGTTCGATCCCGGTATGCCCGTCCACGATCATGTTCATGTTGTGCAAAAAGGTACTTCCACCCTCGGGCACCACATTCATATCGAGTTCTTTTGCTGCCTGCATCACCTGCTGACGTTGCTCCCGGCGCGGCTGATTGTAACTTTTAACTGAAGTCGCTCCAAATGCCTTGGTCCTTCTCAAAGCTGATCGCGCATCTTCCAGGCTGTTGATCTCTGCTTTAAAATCCCCTTCGGCCCCGTACAGGATGATCCCGGTGGAGTAGAGGCGTGGGCCAACCATTTCGCCGCTCTTGATCAATTCGGCCATTCCAAAGACGGTTTCACTTAAAGCAGAAGGATCATGTGCTGTAGTCACGCCGTAAGCCAGGTTAGCGAATGCCGGCCAGTGCTGCTGCGGAGTCAGGCCATATCTAAAGGCGCCAATGTGGGCATGGGCATCCACCATTCCGGGCATTATCGTTTTGCCTGCCACATCGTAAACCTTCGCATTTCGCGGAACACTTACTTCTGAAGCTGTTCCTATCTGCACGATCTTGTTGCCTTCGATCACAATACTTCCGTTCTCGATCACCTTATCGCCGTCCATGGTAATGATTCGCGCATTGGTGAAAGCGATCTGTCCCTTCGGAACATCTGTCTTCACCTGCAGCCCGATCTTTGTTCCCTCTTTGGTGATTGGCGGAATAGAATCCACAGAATTCTCTAAAAAGGTAAACCGCTCGGTAATTTTGTTGGTGAAATATTCGTCTCCTAGAGTCCAGTGCACATTCTGGCTGTCGTTTGACCAGTGCAGGTTGATCCCCGCATCTTTCGCCAACTGACTCACCGGAAGGATTTTACTGTCAGGGCCAATTTCCACAGCTTTTCCAGCCATGACCAGCGGTGCCACGTATGCTTTGTGCAGGTTGCTAAAGGCTACCCATTTATTGTCGGGACTTGGAACCAGTCGGCCGCCGTACTTGGATTCGATGTGGGTGCGCTCGTCCTTTCCGTTGAGGTCGATACTCTTCAGGGATTTGGTAAGGTTTCCGAATAAATATCCCCCTGTTTGGAACAGGATACGGTCATCATTGGTGTTGAACATGGCAAACTCGCCTTCATCGTGGATCTTTTTCATATTTTCTCCGGAAGCCTTCATCAGGTAAATTCCGGGGTTCTTGGTGAAGGTCCTTCCCAGGTCAGAGTTTCCGCCTTCCTTGTTGAAGACGATCATCTTACCATCGCCTGAAAAAGAAGGGTTCCTGAAAATGCCTTTTTCAGCAGTTAGTTTTTTTGCATTCCTTCCGTTGAGGTCTACAGTTCTTACAGCGCCCATATTGTTATCGCTCCAGGTCACATATACGATGCTCTTTCCGTCGGGAGAGAAGCTGGGTTCAAATTCGAATTCTTCAGCATCGGTGATGCGCTGCGGAGTTCCGTTAGGAAGGTTTTTCTTCCACAGGTAACCCACGGCATTGAAGACCAAAGTTTTCCCGTCGGGGGATGTCACCGCATGACGGATCACTTTCGGATTAAATTCCTCTGTATGTACCTGGTGATCGGTGTGGTGGCTTTCGGCTATTTTGATGGTGGTGTCGACGTTGAAAGGTATTTCTGAAACATTGGTGTTATCAATGTTCACTTTTTTGATCTTTCCTTCGGCCCACATCACAATGTCTTTGTTGTTCGGCATCCAGCTGAAACCGGGATATACCCCGAAGATCGCCCATGCCTCCTGCTGGTCTTTGCTCAACTGGTCGTATACCGGCCATTCCTCACCCGTTTCCAGGTCGTGGATGAACAGTACAGATTTTGTGCGTACCCGCTTTACAAAAGCCAGCTTTTTTCCGTCAGGGGATACCTGCGGTCTTGCAGCACCCCCGGGACCTCCGGTTACCCGGTCGATCTCTCCGGTTTTAAAGTCGTAGCGATTGATTACATAGATCTGCTTGTTGGGATCTTTGTTGTATTGGAAAAATCCGCCGGGGTACTCATCCTGGCTGTAGTAAAGATAACGGCCATCAGAGGAAATACTCGGCTCGTTCATATCCTGCTGTTCGTTCTTCTTTTCCACAAGCTGGATCCCTGCTTTTCCTGCGCCTAAATGGTACATCCACATTTCCCCGGCACCAAGGGAGCGGCCGGAGGTAAAATGCTTTCGGGCAACGATCGCGTTCCCGTCGGGCATCCACTCGGAGTTGTTGAGCAGCCTGAAGTTTTCATGCGTGAGTTGTTTGGCATTCTTGCCGGTTGCATCCATGATCCAGATGTTGTCTCCGCCACCGGCGTCACTGGTATAGGAGATGCTTTTCCCATCGGGGCTAAACCGCGGCTGCACATCATAGGCCATCCCGCTGGTAAGTGCAGTGGCTTTTCCACCGTCGATTGGCATAATGTATAGATCCCCTAAAAGGTCAAAAACGATCTGCTTTCCGTCGGGGCTTACGTCGAGGTTCATCCAGGTACCTTCATCGGTATTGAGGGGAACTTCTTTGATGTTCCAGTCATCGGTATAGGGATCATTCACGTCCCATTTCTTTTCATCTTTCTTTTCTTCTTCCTGCGCAAATACTAAGGAGGTTGACATTAGCAGCAGCAATGCCAGTAGCGATCTTTGGATCATATATAAAGTTTGAGAATTTTAAGAGGGCTAAATATATGGAATGTTTTTATGTTTTTTGGGGATGCCAGGAGGTAAGCCGCTCCCTTTAAGTTGGTAGTTTTGGAAACCTGAGTTGCCTCGACAACAATTTTCGTTATGGATTAAGGGAATTTGTCAACAAAAACTTGAGAATAGAAGCTTTCTGCTATATTTATCACCTGAATGAAAAAAGTACTTTTTACAATCCTCACGATTTTTGCTGTAACCCGGGCACAGGCTCAATATTGGGAAGAAGTCATTGATGTTTCTGTAGGTTATGGAATAAGTGTGCCTTATGATGAGGTGGGGTATTTTGGTGCAGGTGTTTATGCACAGGGAGAGTATTTATTTGGAGTGAACGAGTGGATTGATTTGAGAGCATATGCCGGTTATACGCTGGCCGAAATGAAGGGAGATCTTTCCGGGTCTAATGCCGGCCGGACTAAATCGACTGCAAGCGCCGTTCTCTTTGGAGGAAAAGCGCGCGTGAGGTACCCGTTTGAATGGGTGGCGCCTTTTGCTGAATTAGGATTAGGTGGGTCACTTGGATCTTTTCAAACTGTCACCCCCAATATCAATATTGATAAGAAAGGACTTTTTGCACACATTCCTTTCTCTTTGGGTGTGGAACTGGGGCCGCGACATAATATGAGTGTTAAATTGACTTCTTATTTTCATACCGGTGTGAAACAGTTCACCGCAGCTGCTGCAATTGGGATAAGAATTCCTATTGGTTATTATTAGGATTTCTCACCGGAGACGAGCTGTATTACTATAAACACAATTTTAAAATTGCAAAGCATATAAATTTGCCGATCCCGCTATCAGTGAAAAATTCATTTGCAACTTAATAATTACCGTAACAGAAGGAAAAAACGGGAATAGTAAACTCATTCCAAATGAACCTTCTACATTTCTTCTTCTTCCACAAATACTACGGAGGTTGACATTAGCAGCAGCAATTCCAGTAGCGATTTATGGATCATATAAAGATTTTAAGAGGGCTAAATATAGGGGTTTTTGAAGGTTCTATTGCCAAAACTATCGACAAGGATAAGGCGTTGAAAAGTTTCTTTAAGAAAAGGTGTTCCTGTAGGTTTATAATGTTATTTTTAACATTCCCTACAATTTATGGTAATTAATAAATCTCTGGAATATTGACAAAAAGCCTGACAAGACATGGCAGTGTCATGTTATACCGTTGCTTTCAGAAATTTTAAACAGTTAAAAATGACATCAAATCACCAAATTATAGTTCAAACTCTTGTTGAACAAAAGAGAGATGAGTTGTACCCAGAAATTTCAATAAATGATTTCTTTCATATTTATGCAACTGAACAAATTTTGAAAAATTACGATTTGAATTATGAAGAAATTGAAAAGGGAATAACAGAAGGTGGCGGAGACGGTGGGATTGATGGTATATATACATTTATAAATGGGGAATTAATTCAATCAGTTGATGACATTGTTGACGCAAAAAAAAATACACTATTAGAGTTAGTGGTGATTCAATCCAAGTTTACCAATAGTTTTACTGAAACAGCAGTGGAGAAGTGTAACTCTTCAGCAAAGGAACTGTTTGACCTTTCAAATGACTTAGATGCATTAAGATCCGTTTATAATGAGCAGTTAATTAGGAGTGTCAAGATATTCAGGGAACAATACAAGAAGATCATTAGCAAATTTCCCGAATTAAGTATACAATATTTTTATTGCTCCAAAGGAACTGAAGTTCATCCGAATACAGAAAGAAAGGTGAGTGTTATTGACTCAACTTTTCAAGAGTTGTATTCAGATGCTTCCTTTAAATTCGAATTTATTACAGCTCAAAAATTATTAGAGATTTCTAGAAAAGAACAAACAAGAGTAAAACAACTTCTTCTCAAGGACAATCCAATTTCAACTACAGATGAAGGGTATATTGCCATTGCATCCATAAGGTCTTACTTTGATTTTATTACGAGTGATGATAAAAAACTTCTAAAATATTTTTTTGATGCAAATGTAAGAGACTATCAGGGAACCGTAGAAGTAAATAAAGGAATTAAAGAAACATTAGAAAATCCTGGAGAAGAAGATTTTTGGTGGCTCAATAATGGAATTACAATTACTGTTAGCAAAGCAACATACTCTGGAAAAACTCTAACAATTGAGGACCCTCAAATAGTTAATGGCCTTCAAACTTCGTTTGAAGTTTATAATTATTTCCGAGGTGTCCCCGATTCTCAGGATGAAAGAAACGTTCTTGTACGAGTTATTACTACGAAATCAGAAAAGAGTCGATTAAAGGTAATTCGTGCTACTAATAGTCAGACCAAGGTTCCTCTTGCCTCACTTCGTGCAACAGAATCCATTCACCGGGATCTAGAAGACTTTTTGCTCACAGAAGGTTTTTATTATGACAGAAGGAAAAACTTTTACAAAAACAATGGAAAACCAATTAATAGCATCGTAAGCATTTCTTATTTAGGCCAAGCAGTAATGGCAATAGTTTTGCAAGAGCCTGATTATGCACGTGCCAGACCTTCATCTTTATTAAAAAATGATAGTGATTATAAGCGTGTCTTTACTGAAGATTATCCAATTAAACTGTACGCAAAGTGTGTAAACATTCAAAAGCAAACCGAACATAGATTAAAAGCAAGCAAGAGCTCATTTTCAACTTCACAAATTGGGGATATGAAATATCATGTAGCTCTTTATATTACTTGTCTTGCTCTAAAAAAGGAATCTCCAACTCCGAAAGAAATTGAAGGTTTGAATTTATCAGAAGTTTCTGAAGACTCTTGGCAAACTGCTATTGATGATGTGAATGTCTTATACGATTCCCTCGGTGGAACTAACGCGGTTGCAAAGGGGAAGGAATTAATTACTGAGCTAAAAGAATTGATTAGAGAAAAGATAACTGCAGCCGATAAGGTGTATAGTAAATAGCTACCTCCGAAATGACTGTCATCGCCATTATACACCACATTCTTTTTAAGTCTGTAAATTCCTTATTTCTTAATTCTTAGTTTATGAAAAACTTCGGTAAAACTATAAAGATCTTCCTTGTAGACGGGGAGCCAAATGGCAGGATGACCTGCGAATTGTCTAACTGGACTGGGAAAGCTCTGAAAATTCCAAGGAAGAAAATTAAAGAATCCTCAGACCGGCCGGAATTGGAAAACACCGGGATCTATATTCTATTTGGAAAATCTGATAAATCAGAAAACAAAGAACTTGCTTACATAGGTGAAGCAGAGGGGATTTATAAAAGATTGAACCAGCATTTATCTGCAAAGGATTTCTGGAACGAAGCCCTTGTCTTTGTAAGCAAGGATGAAAACCTTAATAAGGCTCACATCAAATACCTGGAAAGCAGATTACATGAAATTGCGTTGAAAGTTAATCGTTACGACCTGGAAAATGGTAATTTGCCACCGAGGTCTTCAATATCAGAATCTGACAAAGCAGAAATGGAAGAGTTCCTGGAGAACATCAGACTGTTGGTGAATTCTTTAGGATATAAAATATTTGAAGAGCTTAGAAAAGCCCAAACAACTCAGGAGGAGGTAAACAATACCTTCTACATAAATTCAGTAAGAGGTGCCAACGCGAAAGGACAAATGACCAACGAAGGATTTGTCGTTTTAAAGGATTCAGAAATAGCAAATTCCATTACCAACTCCTTCCCGGAGAATTTGGTTAAATTCAGGCAAAGCTTAATTGATGACAACATAATTGTTGAGGTCAATAATAAGCTCGTGTTGAGAAAGGATCATTTGTTTTCCAGTCCGTCAGCTGCAGCTGCTGTTGTAATGGGAAGAAGTGCAAATGGTTTAACGGAGTGGAAACTTAATGACGGCCGTCCACTAAAAGCGGTGGAATCTAACTCATAAAAAACCTTTCAAAAATGACAAAATTTCTATTCCTTCTGTTTTTATGCCTGTTGACAACAAGCTGCATCGATGATGAAATGAGGAGACCAATTCCTGGAGGCGCGCCTCAGGAAAAAGAATTTGAAGAAATAAAAGCTGTCGCGCATTTGCCGGTACATATTGACAGCACAAAATACCTGTTGCATCCTGTAGGGGAACTGGGGGAGGAGAGATCGGAGTATTTCGGTTCCGGAGGCTCGTCGGGAGGTCATGTATATCAATCTTCAGATGTGATTAAGGGGAGAATGAGCAACATCAAATTTCAGCAAATAGATTCTGAAGAATTGGTGCCGCTAACGAACGGACGGGTGGTGATCTATTCTGTTGAATTCCTCCGCAGCATCTTTGAAAATACCGGAAAACAGTTTCTGATTTACGAAATGCGGGATCGGGATACCAATGGTGATGAAAACCTGGATGGGGAAGATGCAAACTCACTTTACATTAGCAACATTAACGGAGAAAACTTCAGAAAACTCACTCCAAAAGGTCAGCACCTGCTGCAATTGACGGTAGTTGACGAGATGAACCGGCTCTACTTCAAAACCAGTGAAGATAGCAACGGAGACGGGCACTTGGATAACAAAGACCGGCAGCATTTATTTTATATTGATCTAGCTGTTGAGACTCCAAAAGTTGTAGAATACGATCCTCTAAAAAAATAAAAAAATACTATTTTGACCGCTTTTAAATATTCAAATGGAAAAAATACTACTCCTGTTTTGTCTGGTTACCTTGCTCTCCTGTTCTAAAGAAGATACAGCACCAGATGATCCCGTTGTGGCAACCTGGAGCCATGTAAAAATGATCAAAACGCCTTTACAGGGAGAGCCGGTAGTTATTGAAGGCAACGACTGCTCAAAAATGGAAACCATGACCTTTAAAAATAATGGAAAGCTTGAGGTCGCTTATTACCGCTACGGTGAAAATTCTGAATGTATAATAAATGAAACTGCCTCCGGGATCTATGAATGGAAAAAAGTTTCCGAAGGATTATACAACCTTAGCAGGGGAGGGAATACCGGGACCACTTATGAAGTCTCTTTTCCCAATATGAACACTCTTCATATGACCGTGCAATTATCTACAGCAAATGTTCAGTGGCAAAGCTACACCTATGTATACCAAAAGCTTTAAGAGTAAAGATTTCCAAAATTTAAATTTTTACACGCCCTAGCTTCAGCGGTGGTAGGTCAAAAATCACACTTCTAACCTCGCACTTCTAAAATCCAACTTCCTCAATTACCTTTTAAAAATGCCATTTTAAGAACCTCTTCCGCAGCAGCTGCCTGCTCAATTTCCGATTGGCGATAATGAAGAGGTTTAGAAAGTTTCTCAATGAAAATGCTGCTATGTAGGAATTTATACTATTTTTAACAATCCCTACAAAATTATAGCAAAGTAACACTCAACAACGCGAGCATATCGACAATTCAGAAAAAATGAAACAACAATTACTATTAATTTTATTGACAGCATTTTTAAGTCTTAACTGCTATGCCCAGATCAATTATGAAAAGGGATATTACATTGATAATGAGGGTCAAAAAACTGAGGTCCTTATTAAAAATATTGACTGGAACAATAATCCCACCGAATTTGAATTTAGACAATCTGCGGATAGCCAATCTGAGAATGCCACAATAAAAACTGTAAGGGAATTTGGAATAAACAACTTTTCAAAATACAGCCGGCAGCTGGTAAATATTGATCGATCCAGTGGGAACTTAGATCTTTTGAGTGAAGACAGCAGCCCTCGATTTAAGGAAGAAGAACTTTTCTTAGAAGTATTAATAGAAGGAAAAGCCAATCTATACTTGTATAATGATGGTAATATTACCAGGTATTTTTACAGTAAGGATGGTTCCAAAATTGAACAATTAATATTTAAAAAATATTTGACCTCAGACAATAACATTGGTACAAATGAGGGGTATAAACAGCAATTATTCAATGATTTGAAATGTCCAGCTTTTACAATGAGAAAAGTTGAGAATGTAGATTACAGGAAAAATGAATTAATAAGTTTTTTTGAAGATTATAACAAGTGCCATAACCAGGACTATATTAATTTTAAAGAAAAGCAAAAAAAGGATCTATTCAATTTGAATATCCGGCCCGGTATTAACTTTTCATCTCTTTCAATGTACAATACTGTTAGTGATTTCAAGGATACCGATTTTGGTGATGAATTAGGATTTAGGCTGGGAATAGAGGGAGAATTTATTATGCCATTTAACAAAAACAAATGGGCGATCATTCTTGAACCAACCTATCGTAACTATAAATCTGAACAGTCGCAGGAATCGGGTACTGTATCTGGTGGGATCCTTATTACAAGAGTTGATTATAAATCGATTGAACTGCCAATAGGTGTGCGGCACTATTTATACTTCAATGATAATTCAAAGCTTTTTTTAAACGCATCCTATGTTGTTGATCTTAATCTTGATTCAACACTTGAATTCTTTAGACAAAATGGTTCAATGTACTCTTCACTGGACATTAAACCTAAAGGAGTTATAGCACTGGGTGTTGGTTATAAATTTATGGACAAATACAGCATCGAAATGAGATATCATACCAGTCGGGAACTATTAGTTGGATACTCGTATTGGAGATCTGATTATGAAACTGTTTCAATGATAATTGGATACTCTTTGTTTTAATAACCATCCTAACAAATGAATAAGATAAGGATAATTGGTGCAGTCCTCTTCTGTATAGGAATAACGGGTCATTTTTTAGTGGATACTGAAGATTTCGGCTTCTGGACTGGAGCAGCAATGGGAGCGGGTGTGACTATGTTATTGATCGGAAAACTTAAATGGGCTTAATTGTTCTCTGCATTATTAATGTGAATAATCGAATGAAACTTAGCATTTATCCATAGACCTGAAATGGTTTTTAAAATAATTAAAATAAATCTGTTGTGACCAAAACAAACCTCTTTCTCCTCCTCAGCTTTTTACTGGCTGCAAGTTTAACGGGCTGGTTCTATTACCAGGTTGATCATGAGGTGGGGGAAATTAATTTTGATGGCAGCCTGGATGATCCTGCCTTTGAGCTTTGTGATGAAGATAGGGTGCAACAGGATTATTCTCCTGTTGGTGCCAATTATCGCGGCGGAAAAAAAGCGATCGAAAAGGAGATCCTGGACAGGCTGCAGGAGAAGTTGCTTTTTGAAGGATCAGGGATAATTACCCTTAGGTTTGTCGTGAACTGCAATGGGGAAACAGGACGCTTCAGGATATGGACTATAGACGGGAAAATACAGGAAAAAGAATCTATTCAGGAGCAAATCCATATTTTTAAAGCTTCCGTAGCACAACTGAAGCATTGGGAGCCGGGCTCATGGAAAGAAAAGAAATTTGACAGCTATTACCAGGTCAATTTTAAGATCAAAAACGGAAAGATCACAGATATTTTCTAGAGCTTATGAGAAAGTTTTTCAACGTTTTAAAGATTATCCTTACCGTGATATTGTTTGCGTATTCGCTGTGCTTTCTGCTTTTCATTTTTGTCATGCCTAAAGAAAGGAGGTTTGATTTTGCAGGGCATATGCAGGGTACTTATTTGTCACAGAGCATGTTCGATGTGCTCACCTGGCAGCATCCAACCTATGCCAAGGCTTATTTCGAACAGTCGGTCGCTTTAAATAAACGGGGGGAGTATGCCAAAGGATTTCGGTTGCTGGACAGGGCGGTTGAGCTGGATCCAAAAATGCACCTTGGCTATCGCGGGTACATGAAGCTGCGTTTTCTTCGGGATTATGATGCTGCCCTGGCAGATCTTGACCGTCTCGATAGTCTTACTCCAAATCATACCGATGCGCCCTGGGGAGAAGATATTGATTTTCTAAGAGGGGAAGCCTGGTTTGGAAAAGAAAATTACCGGAAGGCGATTCGAGTATTCAACCGCAGCCTCGAAAACCAGGGGGAAGATTGGGCAGATATTCAAACCTTCGTATACCTGGGAATGGCAGAACATGAATTGGGTAATTATGAGCGGGCTATTTCAGAATTTCAAAGGGCTTTAAAATATTCAGCTTCAACTCCCGAAGCACACTTAGGCCTGGCGCAGGTCTATCGGGAAATCGGCAATCCAGGCCTGGCCCGGGAGCACATTTTAGAAGCGGAAAAAAGCATGGCCTATAAAAGAGAGGATTCCTACAACGAGTATTTGAATGAGATCTATTACATTGATATAGCAGCGATGAAGAAGGATTTGGATCTTGAGACGGCCTCAACCACTACTGCTGATGAACACTCCCGGTCCTGAAGTAGAAGCTGAATAAAATGACACCAACCAATACTTATCTTTTCACCTCCCGACGGCTCGGTTTCCGGCCATGGATTTTGGATGACCTGGAGGAATTCGCCGCACTTAACGCTGATCCTGCGGTGATGGAGTTCTTTCCGAAGCCATTAAGCAGGGAGGAATCGGCGGAGTTTCTCGACAGATTATTTAATCATTATACGAAGCATGGCTACTGCTACTTCGCTGTGGAGTTGCTGGAGACGGGGGAATTTCTTGGCTTCACAGGCCTGGCTTACCAAACTTTTGATTCAGAATTCACTCCGGCCACAGATATTGGTTGGCGGCTTCAAAGAAGAGCGTGGGGGAAAGGCTATGCCACCGAAGGCGCCAAAAGATGCCTTCAATATGCTTTTGAAGACCTGAAGCTGAATAAGATAATTTCCACCTGCCCAAAATTAAATCATCGTTCTGAACGGACAATGCAGAAGATAGGTATGGTTAAAAAAGGAGAGTTTGATCATCCGGGACTTCAGGAGTATCCCGAACTCCAAAGCTGCGTATTGTATGAGATTGGAAAGGAGTGAAAACCGGGATTTTTCAGCCCGGGTTTTATCATTTTTTTAATAGATTTGGAAACACCTAACAGGAAAGCCGGTATTTAAAATGCTAATCTTGTGCCGGTGAAATAAGTATATAACTATCATACTCATTACTCTTTAGACATGATAAACAGATTACTAAAAACCGGAACTGTAATTGGAATGGCCATATGCGTCATTGGATATATATTTTTAAAATTGCTTTCCTTATCCGCGGGATATTTCAACATCTATGACATCACATATTCATTGACGGCTTTGATGGGTTGCTTATTTATTCTAACGGGTAGCCGGTTTGTTAAGGAAAAGATTTATGATGTTTTAAAAATTATCGGGCTTTTGTTTGTAGTGATGCTGGGGAGCAGCTTACTCAATGAATTGAATGTTTTTGAATTGAGTAAATTTCACGTGTTTTATATCAAAATCCTTCCTATGCTTTTATTTACAGGAATTTATTCCATGTACCTGGATTACTTCAGAAAAAAGGAAGACCATGATAAATTGGATTATTGGAAAATTATCCTGTTAACCCTGATCATCATTAATGTCTATTTCATCCATTTCAATTTTCACCCCTCCTTATTTAAGGATGTCAATCAGGTTTTATTCTGGATAATCGTTACCGGAATTCTGCTGAATGAATATATCGGGTCGAAAATGGGGCGCATTGATTAACATCGGCTGCACTCAATAAAATCTTAAAGATCTGGATTGTCTTCTATTTCCTTGATTCGCTTCTGTATTTTAATCAGGTTATAAAGTATTAAAATACCACCTAAAAGTAATAGCGAATAAATAGCCCAGCCCCAGGGAATAAAGATCACGGCAAACCCATAGCACACAAATGCAAAGACCGCAGCCGCAACGAGAATGTTTCGGCCCTTCTTTGCTTTTTGGAGTTGTTCCGGAGTCATATTTTTAGATTATCTGCCAAAAATAGGGAATTGCTGCTGCCATTGAAAAACAAAAATTTCGCGTATAAAAATCTATCTCAATTTTGCTGAAAGTTTTACTATCCTGAAAAAAAGTAAGTAAAGTTCTGGTTTTCAGTAAAGCTCTAAAGATGTCCTTTTGCATAAAAGTGTAAAAAAAGAATCTATAAAGGAATTTTTTAACTAATTTGCTGATAGAAGATCCTGCTGCCGCTTTAATAAATGGCTCTCCCTACCTTCATCTTCTGCTTTTAAACCAACCAAAAAGCACTTTATGAGAGCATTAAAAATTATGCTGTTCCTAACAGCACTGGTAAGCTTTGTTTCCTGTTCAAAAGAAGAAAACGATCCCGAATTAGAGACGGAAATGCTCCTGGGGGAATGGCACCTGGAAGAGTTTAATTATTCGGGCACCAATGTTTATTCAGCCGGCAATGAGACTGCTTCTGTTTCTTATACGGGAGAAGCCGTTGAAATAGATTTTGAAACTGTTTTTCTCAAGGATGGAACTTATATAACTGTGGGCACCTACACCATTATCCTTACTTCAACTGCCGAGGGAGAAACTGCTGTTGAGGAGTTCACCTATTCTGATATTAATACCACCGGGACCTACAGTATCGAAGACAACAAGATCACTACGACCCATGAACAGGAATACCCGGGACAGGAGATGATTGCCGAAATTAGTGAGGGTGTTATAAAGGAGCTTACGCCAAACAGGCTGATTCTTACTTATGAATATAGTGGTACCACAGAAGTCTGGGGTATGGAAGTCGAAGTTAACACGAATGTTATTCAAATTTTCTCCCGATAATAAGACCGGTTATGAAAAAAACATTGCCATGGTTGCTGCCACTCTTTATCTTTTCGTTTTTATCTTCCTGTGAACCCGAAGGTCCGGGAGACAAAGATCCCGAGCCACCTGTCGCCGAAGATATCATTGAAATTCCTGATGAGCATTTTAAACATGCGCTGGTCAACACCAATTCTATCGACACCAACGGAGATCATGTAGGGGACAGCAATATCGACCTGAACAACGATGGGGAGATTCAGCGCAGCGAAGCGAATTCCATTCGAGGTTTAGTAATACACTTTAACTACAACGATTTTAACAGATACGTAGATCTTAAAGGGATTGAAAATTTTGTGAATCTTGAATATTTTAAAATGACAGGCGACCTTCTGTTTGAGGAAATTGATCATGAGTTATTAAGTTACGATTTGTCTAATCTTAAAAAGTTACGTTTTCTGGAGATGAATAATCTTGGAACTAATGCTTTTAAAGATTTAGATCTACAAGGTCTTGCCGATCTGGAGGAACTAAAAATTATCAATAGCAGACCGGACTATAGTAAGGATGGAGAAGATTATGGCAATCCTCTCAATTTTATGGATGTTAATCTTGCAGGTACTCCAAACCTTACCATCATGGACATTACAAACAGTTTTCTAAATATTGATTTCTGCCAGGTGCCATCTCTGAAAAGGCTAAATATGTTCTATTTGGAAGGAGGAGAGCCCGAGATTTTTGACTTCCACTGTTTGACAGAGCTGGAGTGGCTGAATATTTCAGAAAACAGAATTAAGTCTCTCATCCTCAAAAATTCATCGATCTTAAATACATTGCTGGTTAAGGATATCGGATATTATGGCATCAATTATCCCTTTGTAGAATATATCTGTATTGACGATTTTCCTGAAGAGCATGAGCAGATCGCCACTTTAATAGATGAGCATACCGTGGTGGTGACCGATTGTAGTTTTTAGAACATCCGGAAGGTGATCCGGGAAGGAGAATTAGCTATGGCGGTAAAATTTCAGAATAAATATTGCATTGAATCCACCCGATTGCAGAAATGGGATTATGGATGGGATGCTGCATATTTTATCACCCTTTGCACAAAAGGCCGGGGGCATTTTTTCGGAAAAATTATTGATGGGAAGATGCAATTTTCACCGGCAGGTGCAATTGCCAATGTTTTGTGGCACGATTAATTTCCTTAACCGCGTCCGGTCAAGCATAGTCGAGACCCCGCCCTCCAAAAATGTCATTTTTGTCACCTCTACGTGCAGCAAATCTTAAGTACAGATAAAAACTATCTTAGAGCAGAACGAACCCTGATCCAGTAAAATTTTAATTCCAGGAATTTGCTTAAATTTCCAATTCCCTGCCATACTGTAATTCAAATTAGAAATAATAAAGACTATTGTATCTCACCGGTCATTAATTGCCGACACTATTAATAAAAATTGTTTTATGAAGGGTATCATTCTCACTGTCTTATTTTTAGTCTTACATCAAACTTCTTTTTCGCAGGAAACAATTATTAAAGACCATTCAATTCCTGCCCTGAACAAGGTAATTGATTCTTTAGAAAACAACTATAAGAGATCTGAAATACCAACTTTCCTGTCTCTGCCGCAAACTACAGGAGATTATTTTTATTTAAAAACTGAATTCCCTGATGATTTTATAAATGCTTTAAAAGCAGGTATTCCGCTGGATTCACTTATTGGGAAATTTCCAAATCTCCAGATCGACCGAGATCTATTAATCATAAAGAACAACTACGTGCTTTCCAATGGCGAAGAGAAACTGGAACTAAAATCCTTTCAGATAAAATTTAATAGTGACCATAAGATCACCCTGGAAGCATCAGATTCTTTAGTGAAGGCAAATCATAGACTTTATTATTTAAATCAGCCAGATTATGCTTCCGGCATTAGAAGAGTCAGGGGGTTTTACTTACATGGAGATTTTGTTCAGAAGGAGATTCCGAAGAAATATTCAAAATGGGTCAATTACACCAGTCATCTTGTGCCACCAACCCGGCTGTTTTCTAAGAGCGATACTGATCCTTTTTCGCATATCACAGTGACTACGCCTATAGATTCCCTGGTTACCTACTTCGCTAAAGTTACCCACAAACCTGTGTTTGACAGAAATGAGGATTTCAAGTTACGTATAAGACTAATGGATCAATGGGAAGAGAAAAGAGCTGTACGTGCCGATAGTTTATTCAGAAATGATCCCGTTTTTAAGAACCTGCTTTTCGAAGCCCTCGATTTTGCTGAGACTAATCAAAAATCCAATGGCGAACTGGAGGTTTTTGTTGCACAACTTATTTCAAGAGAACGGGCGCTGAATTTAATGAGAAACAATCAGCAGATAGGAACCTGTAGTTTTGATAACGGTCCCCTTGAGCAACAGAAGCGGATGGCCCGGCTGGCCGCAGAAATTCCCGATTGGAATGTTTTTATTCAGTCTTTTCTAAATGTCATGAATGATCATGTTTCCAGGGTTGCCAACTCTAATATAGCAAGTGAGTCGAGAAAAACCTATATAGAAGAACTTACCAAATTGGATCTTGATGTAAGAACCTTGTTGTTGGGCTCGAACATGCGTATTGCTGAGACCTCAAATGCTCTTTATTTTTCTGATGGAAGTAAGGTGGCCAAAGCATTTACTGCATTAAACGAAACCAATAAAGATTTTTTTGAGGCTGCTGTTGATGGCCTGATCAAGGACGAGCAGGTTGATGCCTTCAACAAACTGCATTTTTATAATACCCTTAGCTATTACCATTATTTTCTTGAGGATTCTCCCAGAAAAGAACGCGTGGCTCAAAAGATGGAAAAAATGTCAGCTTTTATGCCTGTTTCGATTAGATCAAGAATGGAAGAACCGCATAAGGAATTAAAAGATCTGCTTTTTCAGGAAAGTGAAAAGTTGGAGGAGTTCAACATTCTTGATTCTTCCATTGGAAATATTTATTCATATAGTTACGGAGGAGATTGCTGGATGGCCGAGA
Source organism: Salinimicrobium sediminilitoris (assembly GCF_020866905.1). GTDB lineage: Bacteria > Bacteroidota > Bacteroidia > Flavobacteriales > Flavobacteriaceae > Salinimicrobium > Salinimicrobium sediminilitoris. The sequence goes on from NZ_JAIVCC010000005.1 coordinate 887,976, forward strand.
TTCAGGAGAATGCCGGGAATCCGCGATTGATCTATGATCTTACCATGCCTATTGAAGAAAAGATCACCCCGTTAAGTAATTTTTTGAAACAAAAGCCAGAGCTAACCAGAAGAATTGAGGATCATAGCTTCATCAAACGCTTATTGGATGCTGATGCCGAAAGTAAACTTTATTTAAAATTTACAGAAGACAGATCATTTTATAATTTCCGTAATAAGGTGCTCAAAGATGTTCCCGGGGCAATTAAAGAAAATTGGGATTTTAAAAATGCTGTTTCCTTTTACATTTCTTATCCCGACAGAAGATATGTGAGATTTATCCTTTTTGAAAATAATGATGTCATGGTTCTGAAGATTCCCAGGGATTACAGTCTTCCTAATTACCGTTTTGAAGATTTAGTCACAAAAACAAATGAATCTTTTCTTTCTGTGACCTATGAAAGCTACAAAATCTTTAATGAGAAGGGTGAAATGCTGAATTAATTTAAGGGAAAAGATATCTTCCCGTTTTAAAAATTCAAAATAAAAGATTTTATGAGCTCACAGCTTGAATTTATAAGAAATGCGACCCTCGTTCTTAATTACGCAGGCAAAAGGATTTTAATGGATCCTATGTTTGCCAAAAAGGGCGAATATCCAGGCTTTCCCGGCACCGTAAATTCTGAAGTTAGGAATCCGCTGGTAGAGATGCCGGTTAAGCCAGAAAGTCTATTTGATGTTGATGCCGTTCTGGTTTCTCATTTGCACACAGACCACTGGGATCCGGTCGCGAAACAGATCCTGCCAAAAAACCTGAAGATCCTTGTTCAGAATGAAGATGATGCGAAAATAGTTTGCTCACAGGGTTTTACTAATGTTGAAGCTCTGCCGGAAAAGGCAGATTTCGAAGGTCTTAAGTTCACGAAAACCCATTGCCAGCACGGGAACGATATGGCCTATTCGGTACCCGAAATGGTTGAATTCCTGGGGAAATCCTCGGGATTCTATTTTACCACGGAAGGGGAGAAGTCAGTTTACTTTTTAGGAGATACGATCTGGATCGAGGAGGTAGAAAATAATTTAAAAAGCTGGATACCCGATGTGGTCGTGGTCAATGCCGGCCATGCACAAATGGAAGATGAACGGTTTGGTGCAATTATTATGGGAAAAGAAGATTTGGAAAGGATTCACGAACTATTGCCGACCGCCACAATCATTGCCATTCATATGGAAGCTTTAAATCACTGTATTTTAAGTCGAAGGGAGTTAAGGAGATTTGCCGAAGAAAAGGGCTTTTCAGAAAAATTGATCATTCCGAAAGATGGTGAGGTAATTGATTTTTAGATATAGATAATTAAACGGTGGTCCGGTCGGGCGGAATCGAGACCTCGTTGTCCAAAAATGCCATTTTTGTCACCTCTCCGGTAGCAGCTTTTGAGGTGGATAATATCAGAGAAAGTTTATCTTAGTGGAAGCTAACCAACCAGTTATCATCATTGAATGCTTCAGATAACAATGATATTTTCACCTACAGGAGACTCAGGCGGGCGATAGGATACCTGGGAATTGCGCTTCCGGTGCTGCTGGTGGTATTTTCTTTTATTCCCTTTTTCAAAACCGAAGTGCAGCCCTCCATAAGTGATTACTATTACACTAATCTCCGCGACATTTTCACCGGGACTTTAGGCGCGGTTGGATTATTTATGATCTCTTATAAAGGACATTGGAATAAGTCACTTTTGAAGAATGACCAGCTGCTTACCAATATTGCGGGTATCATGGCAGTGGGCGTGGCGCTTATTCCCGTGACGCCGGAGTTTGAAGTTGAAAATATCCTTACTCTTATTCCCTATGATTTTTCCTGGTTGGGCTGGTTCCACTACGGTTTTGCTGCCCTGCTCTTCGGAAGCTTCGCGTTGCTGGCGATCAACGTTTTTACCATCGGACAGAATGAGCCCCAAGATATTCCTGTAAGCACAATTAATGAAAATCATATCTATAGGTTTTGCGGGATTGCCATTATTATTCTCATGATCCTGGTTCCTGTTTCCGAAATGCTGAAATTATTCAGGTATTCTACGCTTATCCTTGAATCTCTTGCCCTGTTTTTCTTTGGAGCGGCCTGGTTGATTAAAGGTCGGGCGCTGGGAGACCGGGGAAAACTGGGAGAGAAAATTTACCGGGAGCATAACGCGGAAGGCACTGAAGAACGATGATTATGCAGCAAAAACAATCCTTCCGGAATTTCAATTTCTAAAAGGTTAAAAGGAAGCAAGACCGGATCTTAAAAATGCCATTTTTTAGAAGTCTGAATTTCCGCAGAAAAATACGAAACCTCTTCCCCCAAAATTCTTTATCTTCTTGTACCATCCTAATAAAATGAAAGCTAAATTGATCACTTTTTTCTCTGTCATATTAATTCTGTACCTCCTTATTTGCACTTTGCTGTCATTTTTCCAGGAGAAAGTAATATTCTTTCCCCAGTCTCTGGAAAAGGATTTCAGGTTTGAGTTTGAAGGGGATTTTGAAGAACATTATGTCATAATGAAAGATAGCAGCAAATTACATTCCCTGCTCTTCAATACAACCGATCCAAAAGGAGTGATCCTGTATTTGCATGGTAACGCGGGTTCTCTGCAAGACTGGGGGACGGTGGCAGGTACTTTCACCAGCCTGGGATATGAAGTTTTTATCCCCGATTACCGGGGCTACGGCAAAAGTGAAGGCAGAATAAAAAATGAGGCGCAGCTGCACAGAGATATGCAAACTCTCTATAATTACCTGAAAAAAGAATATTCTGAAAACGACATCATCGTACTGGGCCATTCCATAGGTTCGGGGTTGGCGGCAAAGTTGGCTGCGAAAAACGATCCAAGATTACTTATCCTGCAGGCGCCACCATACTCTTTGCCCCACCTGGCAAAAAAGATGTTTCCGCTCAATCTTTTTCCGTCGTTCCTTATCGATTACAAACTTGAAACCGGAAAATATGTGAAAAAGGCCAATGTTCCGGTTGCGGTTTTTCATGGAGATGAAGATGAGATCGTTCCCTATGGCTCTTCCCTTAAAATTAAGCAGCATTTTAAGCCCGGGGATACTTTAATAACTCTCGAAGGCTTGGGCCACAACGATTTTTTAAATACACGGCAATATGCAGAAGCAATAGAGGAAATCCTGGCTAATAACAGCGATTAATCTGAACCTGGAAATGATCCTGAAAATGCCATTTTTGGAAGGCCTGAATTTCCGCAGAAAAAACCGCCCTCTTTCCCCTCAAATTTTTCATCCTGTCTCTGCATAAAAAAAATTAATATACATTGCCATAGCTTTTACCGATCTCTGACTTAACAACTTTTTTAAATTCACAGGATAATCCTTCGAAAAAGGTGCAACAGTCCCTTTTTTAAGCATAAAAATTTATCATGAAAAATAGTTTTTTGACGAGCCTCGTTTTTTGCTTCCTTTTTATTTTTTACACTAATACTTCCCGGGCACAGCAGGAATTCAATCTTACCGGGGGAACAGGATCACCCGAAATGATCAATGTTGGGCTGAGAATGCGGGTGGATCAGAATCAATATGGTTTAGCCATAGGTACTAATTTGGCTTATAAGAATGATAATATAAACGTGTCCGGGGATTATTATTATCATTTCAGCGGAAGATCGGGACATACCTCTTTGCGCCCGTGGTACATCAAATCGGGATTAACTTATATGCACAGTGAAGGGGATTGGGAAATACGACAGAACCTCTTGCTGGTGCCCAGGCTGGGAAGGGAATTCAATATAACTCCCGAATTTGGAGTGGCCCTGGAGGCGGGAATTATGCTTATGCTCATTGATAAAAATACAGCAAAGAAGGAAAGGACAGATGCTGTATCAGGTGATCTTGATCTTATAGGATCGGGATTTATACAACCCTCTGCCGGCCTGAAATTTTTCTACAGACTCTATTAATGATCAATAGACAATTACAAGCACCAAATTTTAATAATTTGAAAATGTGAGGATTTGAAAGTTTGAAAATTGGAGCTGATCTCTCTACTGCACCTCGGCGGCCTTTATAGAATCTTTGCAGCCGTTGCAAGAAATAATGAGTGGGTTACATGCACCAGGTCCGGGAGAAATTTGAAGATTTCAGAATTTTAATCTTTAGAATGTAGATATGATTATTGGTAAATTCATATACACTAAGTAATAATATTTTCAAAAAACAACTGGTTTGTTAAAATTAATTTTACTTTTATGATATTCTGATAATTCACTAACACTAATCCTATAGAATATGCTCTATTTACTTTGGTCTCTTTTAAACATTGCCTTAGCTCTTTATTTCATTTATCTATTTGTTGGGTTTATAGCAGTAGGTAGGAAAGTTTTAGGGAAAAAAGCCAGGTGGCTTTCTGTTCCGGTTTTGGCTCTAGGGCTAATAAATTTAGTGGCTGCGGCAGGTCCGGAAGTAAAAAACAATGAGGTGTTGGTTGCAGACTCTAACAAGGACGAAATTGAGATGAAGTATAAGAGTATTGTGGTTGAAGATAACTTAAGTCTGGATTTTTCTCTTGGTGTAGATTATTATGTTAAAGACGGGGAGGTAATTTTGGTGAAATCTCTTAGTAATGTTAGCGGATTAATTCCAGGATATGAATATGAATACGTTTCTTTCCATGCGGGAAAAGTTCAGGAAAATGGACAGGTTCCTTTTTCAGCCGTGGGGTTTCTAAAATGGAAATTCGGTGGAATTGGCATCTATAGCCAAATGAAATCCTTTGAAGGAAAGTTGCAACTATAGAAATTTCAGGAAACGAGTAGCAACTAAAAAAGTTTAAACACGAACTCCCGATTGCCAATTTTCAGGTTTCAGGTTTTTTTTCTCTGATGCCACAGTAGAGCAAGTTGTTCTAAACTCAGGACAGTCACTATTATTAGTGAATTTGTGGCTCAACTTTCCCGCTAATTTGAGGTGATTGTGCTTTGTCATATGCCTTCAACTTCCCATTTTTCAATTATTACTTCCAACATCCCTCTTCATACTTCTAATTTCCCAAATCTAACTTCCGAATTCTAACTTCATTCTTTATCTTGGGAACCTTAAAATCCCTTTTACCCATGATAAAAAAGTTACCGATGTACGGGCTGCTTTTAGCGGTTGGTGTAAGTTGCCAGACGCAAAAAGGAGTGCCGGCACAAAAAAGTGAGGCTTCAGCTGAAAAAAAGACAAAGGAGGCTACCAAACCTTATAGCGAGGTGATCACTGCAGCAGCAGAGAGCGATCAAGGCTTATTCGCCACCCATTTTGTTGACGATAAGCTCTACTTTGAAATTCCGCTTGACATGCTGGAGAAAGACATGCTGCTGGTGAGCCGTATCGCCGGAGTGCCATCAGGTTATGGTGGCGGTTATGTTAACGCCGGTTCCAAGGCGAACGAGCAGGTGGTTCGCTGGTCGAAGAGAGGTGATAATATTGACATGAAAGTGATAAGCTTCGAGAATGAAAGCGAGGAAGGATCGCCTATTTACCAGTCGGTCGCTGCAAATAATTTTTTCCCAATACTCTTCAGTGCGAAGATTGCGGCTTATAATGATGATAAAACTTCCGCAGTAATTGAAGTGAGTGATCTTTTCAAAGAAGAAGTAGCAGCCATTAACGGAGTTTCCCCCAATCTTCGGAAGCGCTATAAAGTGAAAAAACTTGACAAATCCCGCTCTTTCATCACTTCGGCAAATGCATTTCCCGAAAATATCGAGGTGAAGCACGTGATGACCTATGAAGCGGAGGAACCGCCCGAAAGAGATCAGGCCGGGACTATCACCATGATGATGAACCAGTCGATGATCCTGCTTCCGGAAGAGAAAATGCAACCGCGCCTGGCCGATCATCGTGTAGGTTGGTTTACTACCCGTAAGTATAATTATAATTCCGATGAGCTAAAAAGTGATGATTACAGGATCATCAACCGCTGGCAGCTGGTTCCAAAAGATATTGAAGCCTACAAGAGAGGTGAGCTGGTAGAGCCGGTGAAGCCTATTGTATGGTACCTGGATCCTGCTACGCCCAAAAAGTGGCGGCCTTATTTCAAGCAGGGGATCGAAGACTGGAATGTGGCTTTTGAAGCTGCAGGTTTCAAAAATGCAGTGATCGCCAAAGATCCTCCTACAAAAGAAGAAGACCCCGATTTTAGTCCCGAAGATGTGCGATATTCGGTGGTGCGCTATGTTGCGAGCACGACCCGTAATGCCATGGGCCCTTCGGTGACCGATCCCCGTACCGGTGAGATCATCGAGAGTGATATCATTTGGTACCACAACCACCTGCGTTCTTACAGGAACCGCTATATGATCGAGGCCGGGGCGCAAAATCCTTCGGCTCGTACTCTTAATACGCCCGAAGAAGAAATAGGGGAGATGATGCGCATGGTGATCGCACATGAAGTAGGTCACGCGCTCGGTTTGCCCCACAACATGAAGGCCAGCTCTGCGTACGCAACAGATTCTTTGCGTTCTCCAGAGTTTACCCGGGAATATGGTCTAACACCTTCCATTATGGATTACGCGCGCGTGAACTATGTGGCCCAGCCGGGAGATGAAGATGTACGCTACATCAGGATGATGGGGCCTTATGACCTTTACGCGATCAACTGGGGTTACAGGTATATCCCGGAAGCAGATTCCCCGCAGGAAGAAAAACCAATTTTAAGCCAGTGGATCCTCGAGAAGGCAGGAGACCCTGTCTATGAATTCGGAAATGGTTACGGCGGAATTGATCCGCAGTCGCAGAGGGAAAGCCTTGGTGACGACCAGATCAAAGCCAGCGAGTACGGACTTGCCAACCTGAAAAAGGTGGTTCCAAATCTTGTGGAGTGGACCTCAAAAGACAATACCGATTATTCTGAATTATCTGAAGTTTACCGCGAACTTACTTATATGTGGAGAGGCTATGTTTCCCATGTAGTAGCCAATGTTGGCGGCGTCTATGAAACCCGAAAAACCTCAGATCAGGATGGAACTGTCTATACCCCGGTTCCCGAAGAAAAACAAAAGGCCGCAGTGGCATTTTTAAATGAACACGCTTTCTCCAAACCAGACTGGCTGCTGAACAGGGAGCTTTTGGAACGTATTGAACCTACAGGTGCCATTGAACGGGTACAGAACCTGCAGAGCAGGGCATTAAATGATCTGCTGGATGAGGACCGCCTGCAACGAATGATCGAAAATGAGCAGGTTAATGGTAATGACGCTTACACCGCAGTTGAAATGATGAATGACCTTAGAAAAGGCATTTTTGAAGAGCTGTACAATTCTCAGGAAGTTGATGCTTATAGAAGAAGCATTCAGCGTGCCTATGTTGATACCGCCGCAGAATATGTTCAGAGTTTAAAAAAGGATGAAAATAGCGATATTACTTCCACTGATATTGTTGCTTTAATGCGTGGAGACCTGGAGCAACTAAAGAGAGATCTTAGAACTAGAAAAAACAGGACTAGCGATCAATTGAGCCTTTACCACTGGAATGACCTTATTGCAAGAATAGATGCAGCCCTTGACGTGGATGCATAGAAGATGAGACATGTTGCATAAATTACTTTTTAAAGCTCCGCTATTCGCGGAGCTTGTTTTGTTCAGTAGATCATTTTTGCTTTAAGTCATCTACTGATAACCAATTAATTAGTCTAAATTTACTTTTACACTAATGGAGGAGATTATGAAGAAGGTAAGTTTAATTTTAATGATCCTGTAGTTGGCAGTTCTTTCCTGTAAGAATTCAACAACGCCTGAAAATGATGAAGTGCTATTGGAAACCTCCAAAGTAGGTTCTACTTATGGATGTGCACCACCAACAGTGGATAGTGAGTGGTACAGAAAGAATAATGTTGCACCGCTTCTGGACGGGCTTGATGTACTGCATTATCCCGTTACCACAAATGATCCTAAAGCTCAGGAATATTTTAATCAGGGACTGGTGCTTTCCTATGGTTTCAACCATGCCGAGGCTGCAAGGTCATTTTACTATGCTACCAAACTGGATTCCGAATGTGCTATGTGCTATTGGGGCTTCGCTTATGTTTTGGGGCCAAACTATAACGCAGGAATGGAGCCCGACAATTATGAGCGGGCTTATGAAGCCATTCAGCAGGCTGTTAGCCTTTCAGATAATGTTACAGAAAAAGAAAAAGCGCTTATCGATGCACTTGCTTTGCGGTATGTTCCGGAACCCGTGGAAGACCGTCGGGAACTGGATGTAAGGTATTCTGCTGCGATGGAAGATTTGTTCAACAGGTATGACAGTGATCCCGAAATAGCAGCCCTTTATGCCGAATCTGTCATGGACCTCTATCCGTGGAATTTATACGACAAAGAAGGGGAGGCCAGGGAGTGGACTCCAAAGGTGATCATGCTGCTTGAAAAAGTGATAAAGGATTTTCCCGACCATCCGGGAGCCCATCACTTTTACATACATGCCACAGAGGCTTCAAAGACTCCCGGGAGGGCGCTTGGTAGTGCAAAAAAGTTTGATGAAGGCTTAGTGCCGGGTGCCGGCCATCTACTTCATATGCCCTCACATACCTATATCCAGACGGGAGATTATCACAAGGGTAGTTTAGCTAATTTAAGAGCGGTGGAAAGAGACAGTGCTTATGTTACCCTCTGTCATGCACAGGGCGCATATCCTTTGGTTTATTATCCGCATAACTACCACTTTCTCGCTGCAACCGCGACTCTGGAAGGCAATAGCAAATGGGCCCTTATGGGTGCCGAAAAACTGGCTGAGAAAATTCATCCCGATATCATGACAGAACCTGGATGGTCTACCCTGCAACACTTTTACATGATCCCGTACTTTGTAGATGTGAAGTTTGCAAAATGGGATAAGATCCTTGCAAGGCAGGTAACAGACACACTGTTATACCCCGAGGCAATTTCCCGCTATTCACGCGGTATGGCTTACCTGGGTAAAAAAGATTTACAGAAGGCGAAGGAAGAACTAAAGAAGCTCAAATTCCTGGAAAAGGATGAAAGGCTGGCAGAAATGATGATATGGGAGATCAATTCCATGAAGATCATAGTGGAGATCGCCAGGAAAGTCCTCGAGGCTGAAATTTTAGCCAGCGAAGAAGAATTTGACCGGAGCATAATTTTGCTGCAGGAAGCTGTAGCTTTGGAAGATAGTCTGAATTTTCAGGAACCGCCGGACTGGTTTTTCTCGGTTCGCCATACCCTGGGAGCGGCACAAATAGAGGCCGGAAGATATCCGGAGGCAGTTAAGACCTTAAGAGAAGACCTCGAGACCCTTCCAAAAAACGGCTGGGCACAACACGGGCTGAAACTGGCCTATGAAAAAATGAATGACCGGGAAAAAGTTCTGGAGATGGAAACTGCACTTAAGGATTCCTGGGCCACAGCAGATGTGGTGATAAATACCTCCAGAATCAAATGATCTTTTCTTGAAAGTATAGTAGAGTTTCAAATAAAGATAACCGCCCTGCAGAGATGCAGGGCTTTTTATATTCTCAGAAATTCTTTATCAGAGGTAGGCAGGAGAGGGTTATCTATTGAAAATTAACTTGTTATACTATCAAAAATTAGGTATTTTACACATTCTTAGGTGTTTCCATAAAATATTATGAAATGAATAAGGTTTTTATTAATGGTTTAAAGATAATAGGATTGTTTCTACTGGGCTTTCTGTCAGTAGTCCTTTTATTGATGTATACCGGAGTGATCTGGAGATCGCCGGAGCACTATTCTGTTGCAGCCGTAAAGGATTTTAAACAGCCTGTAATGAGCATGGAGGAGTACAGCAACGTACCCGGCCATCGCCGACCCTATACTTTCCACCTCAGCAAAGGCGATGGGGAAGCATATATTGTGGGGATTGAGCACACTAAAGATACGAACAACCCACAGCTTGACACCATAAACAGGATCTGGGAAGATTTTAAACCCAATGTGGTATTGGTGGAAGGAAGATTGGGCTTTTTGTTTAGCGGAATCCAGGATCCTGTAAAGACACATGGAGAAGGAGGCAGGGTTATAAGCCTGGCCAGGCGGGACAAAGTAAAATTCTACACCTGGGAACCTCTTAAGCAGGATGAGGTGAATATGATGCTGAAGCGTTTTCCTGCTGAAAAAGTCGCACTCTTTTATTCCCTTAGACCATACCTGAGCAACTATAGGTATGGAAAGCCTGCAAATCCGGCTAAGAATTTACAGGGTTACATTGACAGCAGGACCGATTATGATGGCATAAGAGGAGAGATAACCACAGTTGCACAGATAGACAGTATATGGGCGGCAGATTATCCGCAGGAAAAGGACTGGCGGGATTCGACAGATGAATTTGGCTGGCCTAAAGGAGAACTCTCAGAAATGGCAGCATACTCAAATGAGCTGCGGAATATCCACATGTGTACCGCTATTCTTGAACTCATGGAGCAGGGGAATAAGGTGTTTGTAAGTATGGGCTCCAGCCATGCCTACAGGATCGAAAAAACATTAAAGGAGGAGCTTAGAAGAGAGTAAAAAATAAAGGGTAACCCGGCGATCTGTCAATCCTCATAAAAAAGATTTGTATCTCATTTTGTTGCTTAAAAAATATGCGACCGGTCTTAACTATTCCTCAATCGGAATAGCTAATATAGGAATACTGGCTTTCTTCACTAATTCCAGGGAAACGCTTTCCTGCAAAAGGTTGTGCAGAAAGCTGTGTTTATGTGTCCCTACAATAAGAAGATCGCAATTCAGCTTTTGCGCCTCTTCCAAAACAGCTTCTACAGTTGAACCCTGTATGAGCAGGGCTTCTTTTTCTATATCCCCGCTCAAAAAGTTGTCGCAGTACATTTGCAGGTTGCGATGTTCCTCCCTGAATTCTTCGGCCTTAAAATCTCTGATGTATTGCGGTCCGGGTTCATAACCCACAAAATCGGGATCGGGTTCTGCCACGTGCAACACCCAGACTTTGGCACCGAACTTTCCTGCCAGGCCATCGGCATAACCGAGCAAATCTCCTACGGCGTCATTAAAATCTACTGCTACTAATATGTTCTTTAGTTCGTTCATGATGTTGTCTTTTTTATGATTTTTTGTTCCGGTTCCCTGTTGCCTGTTGCCTGTTGCCAGTATTTAAGGTCAATTACTAACCTAAAATAAGGTAACCTTATTCAGGCAAGGTCTCACTGATCACTGCCACTGATCACTGAATACTAGTACTCCTTTTCCCGTGAAACTTCATTCTCCAGGTTTTTCCCTTCCTGCATTAAGCGAAAATTCTTCAGGATCTGTGGAATTACAGATTCTACGTGGGTGGTACTGGCGATATGCGGGGAAATCCTGATCTTTTTATTGTTCCAAAATGGATGTCCTTCTGGCAAAGGTTCCTGCCTGAAAACATCCAATGCAGCTCCCGAAAGGTGTCCATTGTTTATCATTTCCAGCAGGTCATCTTCTACAAGATGCTCCCCCCGTGCCACGTTGATCACATAAGCCTCCTTAGGTAGCTTCTCAAAAAGGTGTTTATTCAATATGTTTCTTGTCTCGGAAGTAAGAGGCAGCAAATTCACCAGCACCCTGCTGTCCTTCAGGAAATCCTTCAACTGGTCATCACCGTGATATTTTGTCACTCCCAGGATCTCTTTATTGGTACGGGACCAGCCGGTGACATTGAATTTGTTCTGAATAAGTTTTTCGGCTACCCCCACACCTAGAACACCCATGCCCATAATTCCCACCTGTACTTCTTCGGGCCGTAAATAGGCGGTGGGATTCCATTCCTTGCTGCAATGGTGCTCAGCGAGATTGCGAAGGTGTTCAAGAACCAGGGAAAGGACAAAGACACTCATATCTTTCGTAAGCTGTTCATCTACCAGCCGGGTAATACGAATGTGTTGCGGAATTTCCTTATCACATATGATATGGTCTATTCCTGCTCCCATGGAAGCGATCACTTTTAAATTGGGATAATCCCGAAAAGCTCCGTGGGGATGTTTCCAGGACAGGGCAAATTTTACCTTTTTAGGGTCTCTGACATCGGGATACACCTCCAGATCAAGATCGGGTGCTTTTTCTTTCAAAGCTTCCACCCAGGGTTTCGGATCTTTTTGGGAAGTGATGATGAGGAATGACATATAAAAATTTTTAGACATTAGTGGGTAGTCATTAGTTGTCCGGAGCTTGAATTCTATATATTTCTAAAGACTAAAGACTAAAGACTACAGACTTTTTTAACTCACAAACGCACTATACCCCGTGATCGCTCTTCCTACAATAAGGGAGTTGATCTCCTTGGTGCCTTCATAACTATAAATGGCTTCGGCATCTGCGACAAATCGTGCAACATCGTATTCCAGCAGAATTCCGTTGCCGCCCATGACTTCCCTTGCCCTGCTCACAACATCGCGCATCCTCATGCTCGTATAGACTTTTGCCAGGGAGGCATGTTCATCTTTTAGCAGGTCCTGGTCCTGTAGTTCAGATAGCCTGAAACAGAGGGTTTGCATTGAGGTGAGGTTGGCGATCATCTCCACCAGGTGGTTTTGGATCAATTGGTACGAAGCTATAGGCCTTCCAAATTGTTCTCTTTTCTTAGTGTACTTGAGAGCGCTCTCATAAGCCCCGCGGGCGCAGCCCACAGCCTGCCAGGCTACCCCGGCACGTGTCATCCTCAGCACCTTTGCAGTGTCTTTAAAAGATTCCGCTTTTTGAAGCCTGTCTTTCTCATCGATTTTGCAATCGGTAAGGGTGATGAGGGCGTTCTGCACAATACGCAGTGCCATCTTGTCTTCCATTTTTTCAGCTTTAAAACCGGGGTTGTCATTTCGAACTAAAAATCCTTTTACCTGATTTGAATCTTCATCCCTGGCCCATATCACGATCACATCTGCAAAAGTGGCATTTCCTATCCATTTTTTCTGTCCGTTAAGCACCCAGTGCTCCCCATCAAACTTACAGGTAGTTTCAAGTCCGCCGGCAACGCCGCTTCCCACATTAGGTTCGGTGAGGCCGAAAGCCCCAATGGCCTCAAGGCGCTGCATTTTTGGAAGCCATTCTTCTTTTTGTTCATCGCTTCCGCAGAGATAAATAGAACCCATTGCGAGCCCGCTATGGACTCCAAAAAAGGTGGAAATGGAAACATCCACCCTGGCGATCTCCTGCGCAATGATACCTTCCATCAAAAATGGCAAATTAGGGCAGCCGTAGCCCTCATACGGCACTCCCGTGATATTGAGTTTTTTAAATTTATCGATGATCTCATGAGGAAACTTTGCGCGGTTCCAGTGATCGTTGACCAATGGCCGCACCTCATCTTCCATAAAGTTCCGCACCCTTAGCTGTAGTTCGCGCTGTTCTTCTGTCAATTTAAGGTCCAGATTATAGAAATCCCCGTCAATTGGTGGAAGGTCGTGCTGACCTTTGCGACGTTTGGTCTTTAGCATTTTCATGAGCCCTTTAAGCTGATTATCGTCCAGCTGACCCAGGGTTTGCATAGCTTCAGGTAGATCGATCTGTTTATTGATCTTCGCCAGTTGATCAAGATCGATGTTTTTTAAAAGATTGATGGTGTTTCTAACTTTTCCGAAAAAGGCCATAGGTTTTGGTTTTTCTAAAAATAGGCATTAAAGAAGAAGCATCTTGTTAAAGCTTTCTCAAACCGAACCTTAGTGCAGAGTATTAAGTAGTGAGAAGTAAGATTTTTCTTTAGAGGCGGAATATCTCGTTTGGAATGATCCCGAAATTTGATTTAACTTCCCAAAAATAACTTAAACACAAGTAAAATGGGAATTTTTTCATCATTAATGGGCAATGCCGGTGCAGTCGACAATCAAAATTTACAGAATGATTACGGGCAGTTGCTTTTTGAATCTGAAATTATAGAAGCAGGTTTTAAAATTTTTAGGGACACCTTTATCTTTACCAATAGAAGATTGATCCTGGTGGATAAGCAGGGATTGACCGGAAGCAAGACTCAATATCTCTCGGTAAGCTATAAGAGTATTTCCCGCTTTAGTGTAGAAACAGCAGGAACTTTTGATCTTGATGCCGAATTGAAAATATGGATTTCGGCTGAACAGCAACCAAGTATAAGCAGGAAGTTTAATAAATCTGTGAACGTGTATGAAGTGCAGAAAATCCTGGCACAACATGTTTTAAGGTAGACTTTTAGCAAAACTTTAGTTGCTTTCTTTCCTTCGTCGGCTTCACTTTATTTAAATTAATGGGAAATCCTGAGGTGTCAAAAATGGCATTTTTGGAACCTCTTCAAAAAAAAGTTTGAGCTATGAAAGATGACAACAAAGAAATGAAGGACCCACAAAAGAAAGAAGCACAACCCCCTTTTGAAAATCAGGAACGGCAGCAGGTTACGCCGGGTAAAGAAAAGAAAATGCATCCCAAAGTCGATCACGGCGAGGAATCTTATAAAGGCTCGGGTAAGCTGGAAGGGAAAAATGCCATCATTACAGGAGGTGATTCAGGAATTGGTCGCGCTGTGGCCATAGCCTTTGCAAGGGAAGGAGCGAATGTCTTGATTTCCTACCTGGAAGAACACGATGATGCCAAAGAAACTGCCAAATGGATAATAAAGACTGGAAAAAAGGCAGTTTTGGTGCCAGGAGATGTAAGTGAAGAAGAACACTGCAGCAAGATCGTCCAAAAGGCTGTAAATGAGTTTGGGCAGATCGATATACTTGTTAATAATGCAGCCTTTCAAATGGCAAGAGAAAAGATACAGGATATTCCCAGCGATGAGTGGGATAAGACCTTCAAAACAAACATCTACTCCATGTTCTACCTGGTGAAAGCTGCCGAACCTCACATGAAACCCGGGAGTACAATAATTAATACTACTTCTATCAACGCATATAAGCCACATCCGCAACTGCTGGCCTATGCTGCCACAAAAGGGGCTATTCAAAACTTTACAGCCAATCTCGGGCAAATTTTAGCACCAAAAGGAATTCGTGCAAACTGTGTAGCTCCGGGTCCGGTTTGGACGCCATTGATCCCGTCTACCATGCCCATGGATGAGGTAGAAACTTTCGGGAAAGATACTCCCCTTGGCAGGCCGGGACAACCGTCTGAATTTGCGGCGCCTTTTGTACTATTGGCCTCGGAAGGGTCAAGTTATATGACCGGCTCTACCGTCCAGGTGACGGGAGGAAGACCAACAATTTAGTTTATTTTTGCACTTTTCACATTAAAGAAATGTCCAGATTAACCACAGACCGTTCAACTGAAGGGGAAGTCTCCTTTTCCCGGTTTTACAGGATCTTTTTCATCCTGTTTTTAAGCTTTACCCTTAGTATGCCTGCAACTTTGCAGGCACAACGCACCGAGCCGAACAGCGAAGCTGTAGAAACCAGCGGCGATATCATACTTTTGGCGTTGCCTGCATCGGCTGCACTTAGCAGCGTTGTGATGAAAGACAAAAAAGGTTTTTGGCAATTCACTAAAAGTTTCGCGACTAATATTGCTATTACAGGGGCACTTAAATATACCATCAATAAGCGAAGGCCTTTCAATGAAGGGGGGCAGGCATTTCCCTCGGGACATACATCCATTACATTTCAGGCAGCATCCTTTATCCACAGGAGGTATGGCTTTAAATATAGTATTCCCGGATATTTACTTGCCGGCTGGACCGGCTACAGCCGTATTTATGCCACGCGCCATGATGGATATGATGTACTTGCCGGGGCAGTGGTAGGCATAGGCAGCAGTTTTTTATTCACTACTCCCTACCAACGGGAACATATGCAGCTTAGCTTTAAGAGTTCCGAAGATGAATTTTTGCTGGGATTTATTTACAGATTTTAAGAGAGGGGCAACAGTTAAACTGGATCAAACAAAAAACGCTTCCCGAAAGAGAAGCGTTTTTTTGCTGTTTTTGAGAAGTTATATTCCAAACTCTTCTTTTACTTTATCAACGTAATCAAGTTCCTCCCAGGTAAATAACTTCACCTCCAAAGTTTTTTCTCCGTTATAAGGACTCTTGAATACTTTTCTTTCAGTACGTGGTTCTTTTCCAAAATGGCCGTACGCCGAAGTCTCCCGGTAAATAGGATTTCTTAGGCCCAACCTTTCTTCAATGGCCGATGGTCTCATGTCAAATATCTTAAGTACTTTTTGTGCGATCTCGCCATGAGAAAGATCAACTTTTTTAGAACCATAGGTTTCAACCAGGATGGAAGTTGGTTCCACAACTCCAATAGCGTACGATACCTGCACCAGGACCTCGTCGGCCACGCCGGCAGCCACAAGGTTCTTAGCGATATGCCGCGCCGCATATGCAGCAGAGCGATCCACTTTACTTGGATCCTTTCCTGAAAATGCACCCCCGCCGTGAGCTCCTTTTCCGCCGTAGGTATCTACAATAATTTTTCTTCCGGTGAGCCCGGTATCCCCATGAGGTCCCCCAATGACGAACTTTCCGGTAGGATTGATATGGTATTTGATCTTGTCATTGAATAATCCCTGAACATATTCCGGCAGCTGTGCCTGCACCCGCGGAATAAGAATTTCAAGAATGTCTTTTTTGATCTTGTCGAGCATGCGGTTATCATCCTCGTCAAATTCGTCATGCTGGGTGGAAACCACGATGGCAACTATACGTTGCGGCACATTGTCATCGCTGTATTCAATGGTAACCTGGCTCTTGGAATCGGGGCGCAGGTAAGTAATTTCGTCATTTTCGCGGCGCAATTTTGCAAGCTCGATAAGGATCTTGTGAGAAATATCAAGCGCGAGGGGCATATAGTTTTCGGTTTCTTTGGTGGCGTAACCAAACATCATTCCCTGGTCACCTGCACCCTGTTCCTCCTTGTTGCCACGATCCACACCCTGGTTGATGTCCTGGGACTGTTCGTGGATTAGGGAGATCACCCCGCAGGAATCCCCGCTAAATTTATACGCGCCCTTTGTGTAACCAATGTCATTGATCACCTCTCTTGCAATGGTTTGAACATCGAGGTAAGTATCACTTTTCACCTCCCCGGCAAGTACCACCTGCCCCGTAGTAACGAGGGTTTCACAGGCAACTTTAGATTCGGGATCAAAAGCAAGAAAATTATCTAAAAGGGTATCGCTAATCTGGTCTGCAACTTTATCCGGGTGGCCTTCAGATACACTTTCTGAAGTAAATAAATATGGCATGCTTCGTAGTTTTTATATTCCGGGAGAAATTTGACGTGGAAGCGCTAGAGGAGTTTTCACTGCTTTAGCATTTTTAAGGGTTGCAATCAGTCAAATTTTTCCCTGTAATTTTTCAGCAGCAAATGTATGGAATTTGATTCAAATCAGGATACTAATTTCTATTTTTAAGAATGGTTTGGGCGCTCCGCCCCGTCCTCCCGGCCGTCCCGTCAGGCTTTCGCGGGTCGCTTCCCTCATCCATAAGGCTTCGGGAGAGCTCCAACAACCGCTCAATCCTTAGCGCAAGGCTATCTAACTATGGCTATCGTATAAAAAAGGCTTTTTCACCGGTAGATCCCGTGAAAAGCCTTTTTTAGAATCAGAAGACCAATTATTAAAATTCTTCAGCAGTAGCTTCTGCCTCAGCACGGGAAAGGAATATCTGTATCCCCAGGTTGATGCCTAAAGAATGCTGATAATCTGTGTTTCCTCCACCCACCAGGCCATTGTATTTCACGCTCGCCTCAAGAGCCACGTACTGGTTAAGGAACAGGGAATATCCCGGGCCAAATCCAAAGGCAAAACCATTGGTGGTTGGACCATCTTCCACATTTACCCCGGCAATACCTGCATGAGTTTCCAAAAAGAAATAGCCGGTAGGTATTTTATTGCCAAGATTGATATCTGAGGGTGCCACATAAAATCTTCCCAATGCCTGGACTCCGTAAACAAAAGTATTAACCGATTCATCATCGGGTCCTTCAGAATTGTTATACCCCAGGTTCACAATTGCTCCTGCGACAAAGGTATCGGTGAAGAAATATCCGGCCTTTGGACTTATCCCGATGTTGTATCCCGAATCTTCATTTAACCCAATGTTAATTCCGAAGAGTCCGTTGGTAGAAGTAGTGCTAAGACCACTTCCAATGTCGGCCCCTAGCATAAAATTTCCTTCCTGCAATTGCCCATGGGAAATATGGGTGAATCCAAAAATCATCAAAGTCGATAGAAGTAAAATTTTTTTCATAACTGTTATTTTTAAGGTTTAGGGGGGATTGTTATCATGTATAAATTACTAACAACCAAGCGTTTAAATGGCAATTTTTAATACTTTTTAAGTGCCAATTCACGAATTTTTATTAGGAGAATTCGCAAATTCCTACACTCTTACGAAGAATGTTGTTCTTCAAGTTAATATTTAAAAGAAAATCCTCTACAAACATTTGGATTTCCTGAAAAAATCAAATTATTTTCAAATTTATTTGTTCCTTAAAGTTTTCTGTCGTTAACTTTGCCTAATACAAAACAGGAAATGAAACAGGTAATTTGTAATATGATGTGCATGATGTGGAGAAAGTCCGCAGCGCGTCCTATTGCATGATCCTGAAAAGATAAAATTGCAAAAAGCCGCTGCCACCGCAGCGGCTTTTTTGTTTTAAGTATAAAACAAGAGGTGCCAAAAATGGCATTTTAAAGACCTTTTAAAAACTAAAGCTGATGACAGCTAAAACAGAAAAAATGAAAATTAACCCGGTAACAGCAATGATGATGCGTTGTATGATGATGTGCATGATGTGCGCAGGAAATCGCTATTGCCAAAAGATGAGGATCTAATTTAGTTATATATTCAGTTACTAAAATCCCTTTGGCAAGCGAGTCAAAGGGATTTTTTTTTTAGGCAATTAGCAATGAAAAATAACGAAGCACCAACTTTCAAGCACCAAATTCCAATTTGGAAAGGGTTTTTTAATCCGCAACCCGCAACCCGCAACCCGCAACCCGCAACCCGCAACAATAAACAGTAAACAATGAACAATAATCAGTCACCAATGAGTAAAAGACAACAACAGAGGAAACCCGGATGAGATCTCTCGTCGCATCTCCTTTCTCCGAAAGAAAATGCTCTGTCGAGATGACAATTAAAAATTAGAAAACCGAGAACCGAGAACCGACAACAAAAACTTAAAAAGCATCTAGTACCAAATTCCAAATTCCAAATTGGGAAAATTAAAACATTCGTGAATTCGAGGCCATTTTTAACCCGCAACCGACAACGCAACCATAAACCATAAACCCGAAACAACAAACAATTAAACCTTAAACTTTAAACATTGAACCCATGAATACACCACAAAAATTTTCGACCAACGCCCTGCATGCAGGCCATGACGTAACAACAAATGGCGGAACCAGAGCAGTTCCCATTTACCAAACAACTTCTTACGTCTTCAAAGATTCAGATCACGCTGCAAATCTATTTTCCCTGGCCGAACCGGGCTTCATTTACACCCGACTGAACAACCCAACAAATGATGTACTGGAGCAAAGGCTGGCGGCGCTCGAAGGCGGGATCGCTGCTGTAGTAACAGCATCTGGAACGGCGGCCATAAGCACAACGCTGCTCACCCTGCTAAAAACCGGAGATCATATCGTCGCTTCCAGCAGTCTTTACGGCGGAACTTACAATCTACTGGGCGTTACTTTACCCAGGCTCGGCATCAATACTACTTTTGTAGATCCTACAGATCCAAAAAATTTCTCTGAAGCTGTAAAAGAGAATACCCGTGCAATTTTTGTAGAGTCACTTGGAAACCCGAAGCTCGATGTGCTCGATCTGCAGGCGATTTCCAAAGTGGCTAAGGAACATAAAGTTCCATTTATAGTGGATAATACAGTAGCCACTTCTGCTTTGGTCAAACCTATAGATCATGGCGCCGACCTGGTGATCCATTCCCTCACAAAATACATCGCCGGCAATGGTACTTCTCTCGGCGGAGTCATTAACGACGCCGGAAAATTTGATTGGGCCAACGGCAAATTTCCGGAATTCACCGAACCGTCTCCCGGTTACCACGGACTCGTTTATCACGATGCTTTAAAAGAAGCAGCCTTTATAGCTAAAGTAAGGATCGAAGGCTTACGGGATTTAGGCGCTGCCCTTAGTCCGTTCAATGCTTTTCAGATCATTCAGGGGTTAGAGACCCTGGAGATAAGGATCAAAAAACACAGCGAAAATGCATTGGCTTTGGCAAAATGGCTGCAGCAAAAAGAAGAAGTGAGCTGGGTGAACTATCCCGGGCTGGAGAGCAGTGCTTATTATAAACTGGCACAAAAATATCTTCCAAAAGGGCAAAGCGGAGTGGTGACTTTTGGAGTGAAAGGCGGCTATGAAGCTGCAAAAGTGTTAGTGGACCAAACAAAACTTTTCTCTTTGCTAGCCAATATTGGGGATACTAAATCTTTGATCATTCACCCCGCCAGCACTACGCATCAGCAGTTAAATGACCAGCAGCAGGAATCAACCGGTGTAACAAAGGATCTGGTAAGACTTTCTGTTGGTTTGGAAGACCTGGAAGATCTTAAAGCAGACCTGGAACAGGCCCTGGCGCAAATTTCCAATAAGAAAGCAGTTAAAACAGCATAAGAACCCAATCCGGAATAGCTGAAATATTGTCTGCTGTTCCGGTAAAATAATAATTTATGTTACAGGAAATCATACTTCCCGACTTTGAAAATTCCGGCGGCAGCCTTCAAAAAATTCATGTGTTTTTTCGCTTTTTTGGCAGGGAAGCCGGCACTGCGCCTGTAGTGCTGGTGAATCATGCCCTTACGGGAAATGCCGATGTCACGGGAGAGAAAGGCTGGTGGAAGGAACTGATTGGTCCCAACAAATGTATCGACACCAACAGGTTTTGCATCCTGGCGATCAACGTTCCCGGCAATGGCGCAAGTGGGAATAGTGAACATCTGTTGCACAATTACACAGAATTTACCATACATGATGTGGCCAGGATCTTTTCCTCTGTTCTTGAGGAGCTGAAGATCGAAAGCCTTTTTGCAGCCATTGGTGGATCAATCGGCGGAGCTCTTGCCTGGCATCTGGCAGTGCTAAAGCCAAACCTCATACAAAACCTAATTCCCATAGCGACCGATCTCAAGGCTACCGACTGGGTGCTGGGGCAGTGTAAGGTACAGGACCAGATCCTCAACAATTCGGTAGATCCCATTCACGATGCCCGCATGCACGCGATGACTTTTTATCGTACTCCGGCTTCCTTTTCAGCAAAATTCCGCCGGAAAAGGAACGAACTCAATTTCCAGTTTGAAGTGGCGAACTGGCTAAGCTATCACGGCAGGAGGCTGGAAGGCCGGTTTGAACTCGCAGCTTATAAGCTAATGAACCATTTGCTTACTACCATAGATGTTTCGGGAGGGAAAGGGGAACCTTCAGCAGCTGCTAAAAAGATCAGCGGGAGTATCCATCTTATAGGGATCGATAGCGACCTGTTTTTTCTTCCGGAGGAAATAAGGGGAACCTATCGGGAACTTTCCGAAGTAAAGGAAAATGTGAGTTACCACGAGATCAAGTCTATTCATGGCCACGATGCTTTTCTTATCGAATATGAGCAGTTATCACAAATTTTAGATTCCATTTTTAATCAAAATAACACACAAAATGAAGAAAATAAATATAGTTCTCTTTGGAACCGGTAACGTAGGAAGTATCCTTGTAAATCAAATTTTGCAGGCCCGGGAATCACTTCAGCAGAAAGAAGACCTTGAGATCAACCTGCCCGTCATCGCTAATTCTACAACAGCTTTTTTTCAAAAGGAGAATCAGCAGCCTTCGTGGGAAGCCGATCTAAAGAATTTCGGTTTTCCTTATAAGCTGGAGGATATTCTGGATTATGTGCAAAAACAGCAGTACGAGAATCTTATTGCCGTAGATGCTACGGCCAGTGAGGAATTTGTGGATAATTATCTTGATCTTATTCGTGGCGGTTTTCACATCGTTGCCGCCAATAAGGTAGCCAATACCCTTTCGTCTCAATTCTATACTCAATTACGGGAAACGTTGCAGGAGCACAACAAGCATTTTCTCTATGAGACAAACGTGGGTGCCGGATTGCCAGTTATTGAGACCCTGCGGAATTTTTATCGTGCCAATGAGCGGGTGACAAAGGTGAGGGGAGTATTTTCAGGTTCTCTTAGCTATATCTTCAATACCTATTGCGAGGTGGAAAAGGCATTTTCGGAAGTTCTTACCGAAGCGGCCGACAAAGGTTTCACAGAACCCGATCCACGGGTAGACCTTTCTGGAAAAGATGTTGCCCGTAAGCTGTTGATCCTTGGCAGGGAACTGGGGTTACAAAAAGAGTTTGAGGAGATAAGCATTCAGGACCTGGTGCCGGTTCATCTCAACGGGCAATCTACCCTCAAGAATTTTCAAAAGAAAAAGAAGGATCTGGACCCGATTTTTCTGAAACTAAAAAAGGATCTTAGGCATGATGAGGTACTACGGCATGTTGGCGAGCTGGATCTTCAAACCGGAATTCTGGATGTGAAACTGGTGACCGAAAACCGAACTTCTGCCCTTGGCAGCCTTAAAAATGCCGATTCTTCCTTTGAAATATTTACAGAATCTTATGGCGAGCAGCCTTTGGTCATTAAAGGCGCGGGTGCAGGAGCCGCAGTGACGGCACGTGGAGTTCTTACAGATTTAATTAAATTAGCCGAAAAATTACCCTCATGAAGATCCATCTAAAAAGGCTCAACGACAACTACCATTTTGAAACAGTTAATGAACGCGGCAATGTAATTCATCTCGATAACAAGAGTGAACCGAATCCGCAGGGAGCAAGCCCCATGGAGTTGCTACTCATGGGAATTGCCGGCTGCAGCGGAATTGATATTGTAATGATCCTGAAAAAACAACAACTGGAGATGACTAATCTGGAGATGGATGTTGAAGGTTTTAGAGTTGACGGTGCTGTTCCCAATGTTTTCACCAGAATTCACCTAAAGATCTCAATTGATGGGGAAATTCCTGAAAATAAAGCAAAAAGAGCAGTAGATCTTTCCCTGGAAAAGTACTGTTCAGTTGCAAAAATGCTGGAAAAGACAGCCGAAATTACTTCGGAAGTTATATTGAACGGTTCTCCGGTGAGTAAGTAATTCCGGCACCTGACCCCATGAAAAAATTGCTGTTTCTTGTTATGCTGATCTCTGCGACTGTTTTTTCGCAGGAGAAGCATTACTCGTTGGAGGCAAATTATTTCTACGGAAGCATTTGGGAGCACAACCCGAATATCTCTCACCTTATTACCGAACATCCCTATGGGCTCCTGCTGCATTTCAACCGGAAGACTTACGGGGATGAGCCCTGGGAGAGGCGGTACAATTATCCCAACGTGGGATTTTCGCTCTCCTATCAGGATCTTAAAAATGAGCATTTAGGCGAAAATTTTGGCGCTTATGCACATCTGGGTTTTTACCTTTTAAATAGGCACCTTTTGCTAAAAGTAGGGCAGGGCCTGGCAGTGACCACGAATCCGTATCATCCCGATGACAATTACCGCAACAACGCCTACGGCTCCCGCCTGCTCAGTTCCACCATTTTCACCGGAAATCTTCAATTCGAAAATCTTCTAGGCGGCCTTGGATTCCAGACAGGCCTTGCATTGATCCATTACTCCAATGCCGATTTCAAATCTCCAAACAGCTCCACCAACACCCTGGCCTGGAGCGCCGGATTGAATTACGATTTTGACCACGGCTCTCAAAGAGAATTTATTCCCAAGGATCCAAAAATGCCATTTTCGGCACCCTTTAGGTACAACTTTGTTTTGAGAAGCGGAGTGAATACGACCGGGGTAATAGGATCGGAATCTTATCCTTTCCTAACACTTTCAGCTTATGCCGATAAGGCTTTGAACCATAAGAGTACGTTACAGGCGGGAGCAGAACTTTTCCTGTCACGGGCAATGGAAGAATATATTTATTTTCATTCGGTCGCTTTTCCGCTTGACGGTTCGGCGGGAGATGAAGACGCGAAGCGGGTTGGGATCTTTGCGGGACACCAATTGACCTTCAGGAAGCTTAGTCTCATTACGCATTTAGGATACTATGTTTACTATCCGTACGATAAATATGTGGACAGGATCTACAATCGCGTTGGTTTGCAAAGAGAGATATGGAATGACCTTTTTGGATCTGTAACCGTCCGCTCGCATGGCGCAAATGCCGAAGCAGTTGAATTTTCAATAGGATACCGGTTATGAATGTGCTGCTGAAAAAATACCTGCCAATATTGCCTTTTTTGAGCCTGCTGCTTTTTCTGGGCTGTGATACAGAAGACGCACCCGATTGTTTCCAAACCGCCGGGAAGAAGATTACAAAAGAAATTCAGGTAGAAGCTTTTCACGAACTCATTGTTTACGAGGATATCAACCTGTTTATTGAGCAGGGGACAGAACATAAGGTTGCCGTGGAAACAGGGGAGAACCTAATGAAGGAGATCTCTGCTGAAGTCGTTGACGACAGACTTATTCTGCGAAATTCCAACGGATGTAATTTATTGCGGGATTATGGTCTTACCAATATCTATGTTACCGTCCCTAATCTGGAGTGGCTGCAAAATTCAGGGAACCGCGTTATAAAAAGTGTGGGGGAATTACATTTTCCGGACATCTGGCTGCGTAGTCTTAACCAGGAACGCGCAAAAGGAGTGTATACGGTAGGGGATTTTGATCTGCATTTGGTCTCAGATCATGTGCGGGTGACAGGGGATGATTTCTCTAATTTCTTTCTCCGTGGGGAAACAGATCATCTTGATCTTTACATTGCAAATGGCGACGGCAGGGTGGAAGCGCAGGAAATGATCGCAGAGACAGTGGAGATACAGCACCGCGGGACGAATAAGTTGCTCGTTAATCCGCAGCAGGTGTTGAATGGGGAAATAAGAAGTACGGGAGATGTGATCTCTGTCAACCGGCCACCCATAGTTCAGGTGGAGACGTTTTATACCGGCAAGTTGATCTTTGAGTAAACCCTGACAGCGGTTAAATTCCAACCAAACCTGCAAGATCTTTTTTCTTTTAGCCACGGATGCACGGATAATTTTCTGATTCTGCCGGAGATTCAATTCTGTTAGCGGTTTTGGATATCCGAATTAATCTGCAAGGTCTTTTTTGGACCTTGTAGGTTTCTACCTGAAAAATAAGACCTACAAGGTTTTAAAAACCTTGCAGGTCTGGTGGAGGTGGGTTGATTATTTCTTCAGCGTCAATTCCGAAAATAAATTCTCAAGGTTCTTATTTTTCCGGTTTAATTGTAGGGTTTTTAATCCGTTGTCGTGGGCGAAGTCGAACACTGTGGGGCGCATATCTTTTTCAGTGTCAAAGGTGAGCTCATAGACAAATCCAACGATATTATTAATATTTAAAAGGTAAGGCAGGCGCTGCAGGGCAACTTCTTCAATGCGGTAGTCAAATTCTACCTCAATGATCTGCACCTGTTCGTCGCGTAATTCCGCAAGACTTTTATCGGCTACGATCTTTCCTTTGTTGATAATTATCACCCGCTCGCATAAGGCTTCCACTTCGCGCATGATGTGGGTGGAGAGAAAAATGGTTTTTTCCCTGCCGGTTTGTTTGATCAATTCCCGAATTTCGACCAATTGGTTAGGATCCAATCCGGTGGTAGGTTCATCCAGGATCAAAACTTCGGGATCGTGTAAGAGGGCATTTGCAAGGCCTACCCGCTGCCGAAAACCTTTGGAAAGTTGTTCGATCTTTTTATTGGCTTCGGGCAATAATCCGGTCTGAATAATTACCTCTTCAATTCGGCTTTTTGGCACCTTGTAAATGAGCGCATTGAACTCGAGGTATTCCCGCACGTACATTTCGGTATAAAGGGAATTATGTTCTGGTAAATATCCGGTGCTTCTTTGTGCCTCCAACATCTCTTCTGCAAGGGGATGACCGTTAACAGTAGCTTCCCCCGAAGATGGCTGCAAATAACCGGTAAGGATCTTCATTAAAGTTGATTTTCCCGCGCCGTTGGGACCGAGAAAGCCTACAATTTCCCCTTTTTGAATAGAAAAGGAAACTTCGTCAAGGGCCTTTTGCTCCCCGTAATATTTTGAGATCTTATTTACCTGTATGGACATAGCAGCTTTTTTTCAAAAGTAAATCAACTTTTTCAAAAGAAGGAAATTTTAGAAGGAGAAGTCCGGAGCAAGGGAATTCTACTAAATCGTTCTCGTGAATTATTACAAAAAAAATATCGTTTTCTGAAAATATGTACTACATTAGCTTTTCACAAAGATGAGAATGAGCAATTTATTTATCTGGAACGCCTGGTATTATTTTTATTTCTATAACAGAGATAGGATCGGGAGTGCCATATAATTAAACTAATAGTTATAACTGAAATCCCGATGTAAGCATCGGGATTTTTTTTTGCCATAAAATGGAAGAAAAAATAGCAATACAGGGAATAAAAGGTTCGTTTCACCACCAGGTTGCCGGGGAATACTTCAGGCAGGATGTGCAGGTAGATGAATGCCGCTCCTTTCGGGAAGTGGTGGATAGTTTGTTGACCAACCGGTCTGTTAGTGCGGTAATGGCCATAGAGAATTCCACGGCCGGTACTATACTTCCTAATTATGCTTTGATCGACGAAAACAATCTTCAGATAAAAGGGGAGCATTACATACCCATTTTTATGAATCTTATGGCGCTTCCGGGGCAAAAGATCGGAGATATTAAAAAAGTCTGTTCTCACCCAATGGCATTATTACAGTGCCAGGATTTTTTCAAAGATCATCCGCACATTGAACTTATAGAAGATACGGATACTGCAGATGTGGCTAAAAGAATAAGCGAGCAAAGACTTAAAGGGGTTGCGGCTCTCGCCAGCAAGTCTGCAGCCCAAATCTATGATCTGGAGATCCTGAATGAAGGAATACAGACTATGAAGAGCAATTCCACTCGCTTCCTGGTGCTTTCCTCCAAAAATGCGGCCCCTGTAGTCACCGGATCTAATAAGGCTTCTCTCAAGATCATTCTTGAAAACAAAAAAGGAAGCCTGGTAAGTGTACTAAATATTTTACGGGATTTTGATCTTGATATGACCAAGATTCAAAGTGTTCCGGTAGTTGATATCCCCTGGAAGTATGCATTTTTTATAGATGTGCTGTTTCAGAATGAAGAGGAATTTCAAAAGGTATTGGGAATACTTTCAGGATTAACTGAAGAATTAAAAGTATTGGGGATTTATAAAAACGGGTTATTATGATAGCACAAGCCAGTAGATTAAATCATGTTGAAGAATACTACTTCTCAACAAAATTGAAGGAAGTGAGGGCTTTACAAGATTCCGGGAAGCCTATTATTAACCTGGGCGTGGGAAGCCCAGACCTTGCGCCACCGCCACAGGTGATGACGGCTTTACAAAAGGCCTTGCTCAACCCAGATGCTCACCAGTATCAGCCGTATCGCGGAACTAATGACTTTCGGAAAGCTATAGCAGAATTCTACCAGAATTTCTATAACGTAGACCTGAATTCAGAAACTGAGATCCTTCCCCTCATGGGCAGCAAGGAAGGAATAACGCATATTTCTATGGCGTTTTTAAATGAAGGAGATGAGGTGCTTGTGCCAAATCCCGGCTACCCCACCTATGCTGCTGTTAGTCGTTTGGTGGGAGCCAGTACGGTGTTGTACGATCTTAGTGAAGAAACCGGCTGGCTGCCCAATTTTGAGCAACTGGAAAAGAGGGATCTAAGCAGTGTGAAATTAATGTGGGTAAATTACCCTAACATGCCCACCGGTGCGGTGGCAAAAAAGGCAATTTTTGAACAGCTTATTGCCTTCGGAAAAAAGCATAGCATTCTTATAGTAAATGACAACCCATACAGTTTTATCCTGAATGAGGAGCCGGAAAGTATCTTGAAGTATGCCGATGATACAGACGGCGTGCTGGAGCTGAATTCTTTAAGTAAAAGTTTTAATATGTCCGGCTGGCGAATTGGGATGCTTTGCGGAAGTGAAAAACACATCAATTCTGTCCTGAAAGTGAAGACCAACATGGACAGCGGAATGTTTTTCCCGCTACAGGCGGGTGCGGCAATGGCATTGAGACTTCCGCCAGACTGGTTTAGGGAGCAGAATAAGATCTACCTGCGCCGGAAAGAGGAAATAAGCATATTGGCAGATGCCCTTGACTGTAGTTTTACCCAAGATCAAACCGGAATGTTCCTTTGGTGCAGGGTACCAAGAGGTATTACTTCGGAAGCTTTTGTAGATCATCTTTTAAAGCAGTATCATATTTTTGTGGCCCCGGGATTTATTTTTGGGAGTCAGGGGGAAGGGTACATCCGGTTCTCTCTTTGTTCTTCCGAAGAAACTATTATTAAAGCCTGTAAAAGATTATCGGCATGAAGGTTCATATTATAGGTTTAGGTTTAATAGGCGGGTCTTTTACATTGGGATTGCGGAGAGAATTTCCGGAAGTGGAAATTTCCGGGAGTGATGCAAATGAAGCTCATCTCGATAAGGCGCAAAAACTCAGGCTCATTGACCGTCCTGCAGGGTTGGAAGCATTAGATCATGCAGACGTGGTGATTATTGCCGTTCCTGTTGATGTGGCAAAGAAAGTGGCCGTTGAGGTCCTTGATAAAGTAAGGGCAAATACGCTTGTTTTTGATGCAGGTTCGACAAAATCGGGATTATGTGAAGCGATAGAGCAGCATCCTAACCGACGAAACTTCCTGGCGGCTCATCCTATTGCGGGTACAGAATTTTCGGGACCTTCAGCCGCTGTAGAAGACCTCTTCAGGAATAAAACCAATATTATTTGTGAAGTGGAAAAAACAGCTTTTAAACTTCAGGAAAGAGGGTTGGAAATATTTCAGAAGCTGGGAATGCGCATTAGGTATATGGATCCCAAGTCCCACGACCGGCACATCGCTTATGTTTCTCATCTGTCGCATATCAGCTCTTTTATGTTGGGAAAAACCGTGCTTCAGAAAGAGCAGAACGAAAAAGACATTTTTGACCTGGCAGGAAGTGGATTTGCATCCACAGTGCGACTTGCGAAGAGTTCTCCCGCTATGTGGACCCCAATTTTTCAGCAGAACAAAGGCAACATCCTGGAGACACTGGAAGAATATATTAGCAACCTTACCAAATTCAAAAATCTTATCGAAAATGATGATTTTCAGGAGGTTTTTCTGGAGATGGAACGAACAAATCATATTAAAACGATTTTAAACGGAATAAACTGATCATAAAATGGAAAATAAAAAGGAACTGAGAACCTGGTTGGACAATTTTGGACTGGATCATCCCCTTGTAATTGCCGGCCCCTGCAGTGCAGAAACTGAGGAGCAGGTACTCAAAATAGCACACCAGTTAAAAGACACCGATGCCACAGTTTTAAGGGCAGGGATATGGAAACCGAGAACCCGCCCGGGTAATTTTGAAGGTGTGGGTGCGCTTGGGCTAAAATGGCTTCAGAAAGCAAAAGAGGAAACCGGAATGTTGACTACGACGGAAGTTGCCAATCCAAACCACGTGGATCTCGCTCTCAAACATGATATTGATATCCTGTGGATAGGCGCACGAACTACGGTTTCTCCTTTTATTATTCAGGAAATTGCCGATGCTCTTAAAGGTACAGACAAGGTTGTGCTTGTAAAAAATCCGGTGAACCCCGATCTTTCCCTTTGGCTGGGAGCGGTGGAGAGATTTTACACTAGTGATATCAAAAACCTTGGGGTGATCCACCGCGGATTTTCCACTTACGAAAAGACCAGGTATAGGAATAATCCTGAATGGCAGATTCCTATTGATCTACAGACAAAATTCCCCGATTTGCCGTTGATCCTTGATCCGTCGCACATTGCCGGAAACAGGACGTCGATCTTTGATCTTTGCCAGACCGCTCTGGACCTTAACTATGACGGACTCATGGTAGAGACACACTACGATCCCGATAATGCATGGAGTGACGCCGCCCAACAAATTACACCGGCCACACTGGTGCAGTTTATGGAAGATTTGAGGATTAGGAAAGTGATTTCAGAAAGCGAGGAATTTAAGTCCAAACTTCAGAGTTTGAGAGCGATGATAGATATTGCCGATACTCAATTACTGGACGTGCTATCGAGAAGAATGAAGATATCTGATGAAATAGGGAAAGCTAAAAAATCACAGAACGTAGCGGTGCTGCAAAATCAGCGATGGAGTGAAATTCTGGAAAAAATGACCGGGGAAGGGCAGCAGAATGGATTGAGTGAAGAATTTATCATGAGGATCTTCAAAGCTATTCACCAGGAGTCAATCGACCACCAGGAGAAGATCATGAGGTCTATGCAGTAAAAGACGAGGGTTGTTATTGCAGGTGCAGATACTGCAATGTTGTAAAATAATAGGTATTGAAAATTTATAATGTAATTTTGCCTATCTAGTTAAGAGTACAGAATATATGGTTTTGAGTGCTACTTTTTTCCTATTGCGGAAAGCTCCAAAACCTAAAAAAAATTTATGACAGGAACTGTTTACAAATCTACCGGAAGCTGGTACCAGGTAAAAGCTGATGACGGACACTTTTATCAATGCCGAATTAAAGGAAAGTTCAGGATCAAGGGTATTAAAAGCACCAATCCTGTGGCTGTGGGAGACCGGGTGGAATTTAAACTGGAAAATACTTCCGAAGAAGATCAAAACGGGGTGATCACAGGGATCAAGGAGCGGGAAAATTACATTATCCGCAAATCGGTAAACCTGTCAAAGCAAACGCATATTATTGCCTCAAATATTGATCAGGCTTTTTTACTGGTGACCATGAAAAGTCCGCCAACCTTTACCATTTTTATTGATCGTTTCCTTATCACTGCGGAAGCTTATGAGATCAAGGCAATTTTGCTTTTCAACAAGATAGATACCTATAATGATGATGAGCTGGACGAGGTGAAATATCTCGCAGCCATGTACCGGCAAATTGGTTATGAATGTATAAGGATTTCGGCAAAGACCGGAAAAAATGTGGAGAAGGTAAAAGAGCTTATGAAGGGGAAAACCAGTCTAATCTCCGGTCATAGCGGAACAGGGAAGTCTACTTTGATCAATGCGATCGAACCTAAACTGGACCTAAAGACTACCGAAATTTCTGAGCAGCACCGTCAGGGCCAGCATACCACTACTTTTGCTGAAATGTATGATCTTGATTTTGGTGCCCAGATCATTGATACTCCCGGGATAAAAGGTTTTGGGGTAGTAGATATCGAAAAAGAAGAATTAGGGAATTATTTTCCGGAGTTCTTTGCGCGGAAACAGGATTGTAAGTTCTATAATTGCCTTCACCTGGAAGAGCCTAAATGCGCTGTAAAAGAGGCGTTGGAAGCCGGGGAGATCCCCTGGTCCCGTTACAAAAGTTATCTGCAAATATTGAAAGGCGAAGACGAACAGAATTATCGATTTGACAATCACCAGCCCGAATGAGAGCAGTAATACAAAGAGTTTCTAAAGCATCGGTCACTATAAATGGTGTCAAAAATGCTGAAATTGGTAAAGGTTTATTGATCCTGTTGGGAATAGTTGAAGAAGATACTTCCGAAGATATTGCATGGCTATGCAAAAAGATCGTGAACATGAGGATCTTTAATGATTCCAATGGAGTGATGAATGATTCTCTACTTGACGTGAATGGGGATGGTATAGTGGTAAGCCAGTTCACCCTGCATGCGAGCACAAAAAAAGGAAATCGTCCCAGTTATATTAAAGCCGCCAAACCCGACGTTGCTATTCCTTTATACGAGGAATTTGTAAACCGATTTGAGCAGGAGCTTGGAAAAGCAGTAGGCACAGGAGAATTTGGTGCAGACATGAAAGTGGAGCTATTAAATGATGGGCCTGTGACTATAATTTTGGATTCAAAAAATAAGGAATGATAGAATAGCCCTTTCGGGGTTCTAACCCTGAAAGGGTTCAAAATAAACATAATGAACATACAGGATTCTCAAAAAGCAGTAGATAACTGGATCAAAGAGCACGGGGTGAGGTATTTTAATGAGCTCACCAACATGGCGCAGCTTACCGAAGAAGTTGGGGAAGTGGCCCGCATTATTGCCCGTCGTTATGGGGAACAAAGTGAAAAAGAGAGCGACAAAGCAAAGGACCTGGGCGAGGAACTTGCCGATGTTGTGTTTGTGGTGCTCTGCCTTGCCAATCAAACCGGCATCAACCTCCAGGAAGCCTTTGATAAAAAACTTGATCTCAAATCTCAGCGGGACAAAGACAGGCATAAAAACAATAAAAAATTAAAATAAATGCGCATTTTAGAAGACATTAAAAATCCGGATTACTGGACAAAAGTTTTCCAATTAGGAGTTATCTTTTTTGTAATATTCGTGGGACTTTCATTGATCATCTCTCATTTTCGCCAGATCATGTCGGGGGATTTTAGTGCTATTTACCAGGATGAATTTGCGGATGGGAAATGGGTAGAATATATTCTTGTTAAGGCTGCAATAAGTCTTGTGTATGCAATGTATATGACCAGTAGGCGCAAGAATTTCAAAAGAGAGTAATCTATGCAGCTGCAGCTTTCTATTAGGAGCCGGGAACTTGCCGGCAGGATCTCTGTTACCGGTTCAAAAAGTGAATCAAACAGGCTTCTTATATTGCAGGCGCAGTTTCCTTCCATTGAAATTCAAAACCTTTCCAACAGCGATGATACCCGGGTACTTCAAACTGCTCTTACTTCTTTAGAAGAGGTTATAGACATTCATCACGCGGGTACGGCAATGCGGTTTTTAACCGCTTACCTGGCATCTACCGAAGGCCGGGAGGTAATTTTGACCGGTAGCCAAAGAATGCAGGAACGACCAATCGGGATTCTTGTAGATTCACTTCGGGAATTGGGAGCAGAGATTTCTTATGAAAACAAAGAAGGTTATCCACCTTTACGCATCAAAGGAAAAAAGTTGGTTAAAAATGAAGTGAAAGTATTGGCAAACATCAGTAGCCAGTATATTTCGGCTTTGATGCTGATTGCACCCGGAATGCCGGAAGGTTTGCATATACACCTGGAAGGAAAAGTAACTTCTGTACCTTATATCTTAATGACCCTTCAACTCCTGAAGCAGTGTGGGATCTCCGGAAGCTTTGAAAACAATAAAATTTCTATCGGGCCACAAAAATCGGTGCCAAAAACTGAAATTACTGTAGAATCTGACTGGAGTTCAGCTTCTTATTTTTACAGCCTCGCAGCCCTTTCGAATTCGGCAGAGATTATTCTAACTTCCTATCGGGAAAATAGTTTGCAGGGAGACAGAAGCGTAGCAGAGATCTACCGAAAATTAGGTGTAAAAACCACCTTTTTGGAAGGTGAGATAAAGCTGGAGAAAACTGAAATACTACTTCCCAATATTCTGGAGCTGGACCTCTCCAACAGCCCCGACCTTGCGCAGACGATTGCCGTCACCTGCTTTGGCCTTGGAATAGAAGCCCGGTTAACAGGTTTGCATACCTTAAGGATCAAGGAAACAGATAGGCTTCAGGCATTGAAGAACGAGATTGAGAAGCTTGGGGGTAAGGTTTCAATTACAGAGAATTCGCTGCAGCTTTCAGCTTCCGAAGAAATAAATTTAAATATTTCAATCGATACTTATAATGACCATCGTATGGCACTGGCTTTTGCACCTTTGGCCTTAAAAGTGCCAATAGGAATCAAAAATGCCGGGGTGGTGAGTAAATCTTTTCCGGGGTTTTGGAAAGATATGCAGCAGCTTGGGTTTTCTGTAGAAGATTCAGCGGTCGACTAAAAATTTTTCAAAAGAACCCGTTGTGTGGCCGCGTCAATTAACAGATTTCTTAAATAAACCTGCATTTACTTGACAACGCCTATCTCGAGGTCGTATATTTGCAGCTTCAAAAAAACTATCTTATATGGGAATGAAATTATCGCACTTCAGCTTTGATCTGCCACCAGAACTTTTGGCCGAATATCCTTCAGAAAACAGGGATGAGGCACGTTTAATGGTTTTGAATAGAAAAGATCAAACTATTGAGCACAAACAATTCAAGGATCTTATCGATTATTTTGAACCAAATGACGTGATGGTATTGAACAATACTAAGGTTTTTCCTGCGCGTTTATTTGGTAATAAAGAAAAGACCGGTGCTCGTATTGAAGTGTTCCTTTTGAGGGAATTAAACGCCGAAACCCGTTTGTGGGATGTGCTTGTAGATCCAGCCAGAAAGATTAGGATAGGGAATAAATTATATTTTGGAGAGGATGAAAGCCTTGTGGCCGAAGTCATTGACAATACTACCTCCCGCGGGAGAACACTTCGTTTCCTGTATGACGGTTCTTATGAAGAATTCCGTGATAAACTGACAGAGCTGGGTGAAACTCCGCTGCCAAAATACATCAAGAGAGAGGTACAGCCTGAAGATAAGGAGCGTTACCAAACGATCTATGCAAAATCTGAAGGGGCTGTAGCGGCACCAACTGCCGGACTTCACTTCTCAAAGCACCTTTTAAAGAGGTTAGAGATAAAGGGAATTGATTTTGCCGAGGTGACACTACACGTTGGATTGGGGACTTTTAGCCCTGTTGAGGTAGAAGATCTTTCAAAACATAAAATGGACAGCGAGGAAGCTTTTATTGAAAAACCGGCTGTAGATACTATTAATAAAGCTATTAGCGAAAAACGTAAAGTTTGTGCAGTAGGAACTACTGTGATGCGTTCCCTGGAAAGCTCTGTTTCTTCGAACAGAACTCTAAATGAATTTGGTGGATGGACCAATAAATTTATCTTCCCTCCTTACGATTTTAGTATAGCGAACTGTATGATCACCAACTTCCATACCCCAAAATCGACTTTATTGATGATGGTTTCTGCCTTTGCAGGTCATGACTTCATGAAAAAGGCATATGCTGAAGCGGTGAAAGAAAAATATAAATTCTACACCTACGGGGATGCAATGCTTATTCTTTAAGTAGGTAGTTCTCAGTTTACAGTAGGCAGTTTAAATAAAACAAAACCTCACAGGTCTTTGAGACCTGTGAGGTTTTGTTTTACATCTTGATGAAGTAGTATCTACGGATTTTCATTTCTTTTCATAATTCAGATCTGTGATTATTTGTGCGATCAGCGGGAAACTTGCAACCCTGCAACCTGTAACCAAAAATTGGCTAACTTATTGATCCTCAAAAATGACATTTTAGAGGAGTATTAGAAATCACAATAACTTTAGTATTTTTGCAGCGTGAAAAACGGAAAGAAAGACATACGAGCATTGACCAAAGAACAACTTCAGCAATTCTTTGTTTCTCAGGGAGATAAATCCTTCCGCGGAACTCAGGTTTATGAGTGGCTGTGGGGTAAAGGTGCTCATTCTTTTGAAGATATGACCAATATCTCAAAGGACACGCGTCAAATGCTGAAGGATAATTTTGTGATCAATCACATTCGGGTGGACCAGATGCAGCGGAGTAGTGACGGGACCATCAAAAATGCAGTAAAATTACACGATGATCTTACCGTGGAATCTGTTTTAATTCCCACCAAAACACGTACTACCGCTTGTGTTTCCTCCCAGGTAGGCTGCAGCCTTGACTGTAAGTTCTGCGCGACTGCAAAGCTGAAGCGAATGCGAAACCTCAATCCCGATGAGATTTACGATCAGGTAGTAGCCATTGATAATGAGAGCCGGTTGTACTTTGATAAGCCGTTATCCAACATTGTTTTTATGGGAATGGGGGAGCCGCTTATGAATTACAATAATGTTCTTAAGGCTATAGAAATGATTACTTCTCCCGAAGGTTTAGGGATGTCACCAAAACGTATTACCGTTTCCACTTCTGGGGTACCAAAAATGATCAAAAAAATGGCCGATGAGGAGGTGAAGTTTAAGCTTGCTGTTTCCCTGCATTCAGCCATTGATGAGGTGCGGACTTCCATTATGCCATTCAATGCAACCTTTCCTCTTAAAGACCTAAGGGAATCACTGGAATACTGGTATGCAAAGACGGGAAGCCGTATCACCTATGAATATGTGGTGTGGAAAGGGATCAATGACAGTAAAAAGGATGTAGATGCGTTGGTGAGATTTTGTAAGTATGTTCCCTGTAAGGTGAACCTTATTGAATATAATCCAATTGGCGACGATCTTTTCATGCAGGCACCCGAAGAAACTACGAATATGTACGTGAGGGAGCTGGAGCGCAACCACATCACCTGTACCGTTCGCCGGTCCCGCGGGAAGGACATAGATGCAGCCTGTGGACAGCTTGCAAACAAATCCAAGGAAGTTACCGTATAGACTGTCAAAAAGGTCATTTTTTGAAGGGTTGAAAATTTAATCTTTTAACTATCTTAGCAGCCCTTATGAAGGTAATTTCCAAAATAAAGCTGCCGGTAGAAAAGGAGATGGAACTTTTTGAAAAAAAGTTCACTCAGTCGATGTCTTCGAAGGTTGCTCTTTTAAACAGAATCACCCACTTTATTGTAAACCGGAAGGGTAAGCAAATGCGGCCTATGTTCGTTTTTCTTGTTGCAAAAATGGTTGCAGACGGGAAGGTAAATGAACGTACCTACAGGGGAGCTTCTGTCATCGAACTCATACACACCGCTACTCTTGTTCACGATGATGTGGTGGACGATTCCAACCGTCGCCGTGGATTCTTTTCTATTAACGCCCTTTGGAAAAACAAGATCGCCGTTCTTGTTGGGGATTACCTGCTTTCAAAAGGACTTTTGCTTTCCATTGATAATAACGATTTTGATTTACTGAAAATAATTTCAGTTGCTGTACGGGAAATGAGTGAGGGCGAACTATTGCAGATCGAAAAAGCCCGTCGCCTGGATATTACCGAAGATATTTACTACGAGATCATTCGGCAAAAAACAGCTACGCTAATTGCTGCCTGTTGCAGCCTTGGAGCAGCATCTGTGCAACCAGATTCTTCTGAAGTGGAGAAAATGCGCCATTTTGGAGAACTTATAGGAATGGCCTTCCAGATCAAGGATGATCTTTTTGATTACGGTAACGAACGCATTGGAAAACCTACCGGGATTGATATTAAAGAACAGAAAATGACCCTCCCGCTTATTCATGTGCTTAACAAGGTTTCTCCTAAAGAGAAGGCGTGGGTGATAAACTCTGTAAAAAATCACAATAAAGACGGCAAACGGGTAAAGGAAGTCATCGAATTTGTAAAGAACAATGGAGGGTTGGACTATGCCGTTGCCAGAATGAAATCCTTTCAACAAGAGGCGCTGGCTTTACTTGAAGAATATCCCGATTCTCCCTATAAAGATTCTCTCATCCTAATGGTCAATTACGTTATTGAACGTAAGAAGTAATTCCGCCATTGTGCGATTTTCCTTTCTATTGATTTAGAGAAAAATTTTTCTCCTGTGCCTACTTATAATTGCACGTGAAAAACATGCCTTTAAAAAAAATGTTCTTTTTAGAAGAAGAAAGCTGACTTCTCCGGAAAATTTTTAGAAAAAATCTCACCCTCAGGCAACCTTTTGTAACTTTCACTCGTCTATGTTAATAGAAGGCCTTTTGAAAAGCTAAGCAGGTGAAAGTAATTCAACTCTTTAAAAATGATTCTCTTTTGATAAAACGTGCAGCCGCCGGTAACCGGCAGGCACAGCGTAAGATCTATGAGAAACATTCGGGGAAAATGCTCAGCGTTTGTCGGCAGTATGTGAAGGATCTTCAGCATGCCGAAGAAGTAATGCTTAACGGATTTTTTAAGGTATTTACCCACCTGGAAGATTTTCGGGATGAAGGCAGCTTTGAAGGCTGGATGCGCAGGATCATGATAAGGGAGGCGATCTCTTTTCTCCGGAAAGATAAGCGTTCATTATTTGCTGAAGATGAGGTGCCGGAAAATAGTGATTTCTCTTACACCTTTACTGAAGACTTCAATGCGGCACACATACAGGAGATGATCGATAGCTTGCCCGAAGGTTATAAAATGGTGTTTTTGATGTATGCTGTGGAAGGTTATAAGCACTCAGAAATTGCAAAAATGCTGAACATTACTGAAGGAACTTCTAAATCACAGCTTTTTAAAGCCCGAAAGATGCTGCAGGAAAAGCTGAAACAGGAAAACATGACAGAATATGGGATCGGAAAAATTTGAAAATAAGATAAAAACCTTGCTTGAAGAGAGGGAAATAGAGCCTTCTTCTCAAAGCTGGGGTCGTCTTGAGCAGCGGCTGGAGAAAAAGAAGAAGCTGAGAAAACCTTACCTGTTATGGATCAGTTCCGCAGCAGCCGTAGCCGTGATCTTCTTTACCCTGGGCACGTATTTCAATGCTCCAGTAGCTTCGGAAGGGTCGCAGGTGGTGGAGCAAACTTCAGAAGAGCCGTTTCTAGAGGGAAAAACACAGGAGCCTGAGGTAATTCAGCTGGCTACTTCAGAAGGTAAAGAGGAGCAAAAGGATCCTGAAACTGAGAAAAAATCTTCAGCTAAAAAACCTTCCAAAAATGTCATATTTGAGCCCCCTGTTGGAGATGCTTCCGAAGAAGAAAGCCTGCTAGCTTCAGAAATTTCTTCAGAAGCAATTGAAGTTGTAAAACCTGAAAATGAATTGCTGCTGGCTGAAAATAAAGAGATAATATCTGAACCTCAAATACCTTCCGAAGTAAGTGATACCGAAGTGGAAGCTCTTTTATTGCTGGCATCTGCCGAATTAAAATCTGATCCTGTCTTTACAGTGAATTCGGGGGATTTATTGCACCAGGTAGAATATGAACTGGATCAGTCGTTTAGGGAAAAAGTATTTGAGGTTGTAAAAGAAGGTCTTTCCAGGGCAAAAACTGCAGTCGCAAACAGGGATTTTTAATCAAATAATTCATCAATCAATCAACTAACGGGCTTTTTACAGAAGCCCAAAAAATTAAAATCATGAAAAATATTACATTTTTAATGCTCTTAACCCTTTGTTCCTTTGTTGTTAATCCTGCTGTGGCGCAGGAAAAAACAAATAGTGAAAAGATCGAACAGCTGGAAAAACAAAAAGAGCAGATCATCGCCGAGGAGAAGGAAGCTCTAAAACTGGAGGTAGAAGCTATTAACAGGCGTGCCCAGGCCAAGGAAATCGACTGGGAAGAGGCAGAAAAAATGAAGGGTGAGGCGGCAAGGAAACACGCCATGAATATCCAGAACAGGGTAGCAATAATTGATAACCAGATCGCCCTGCTCACCCGGGAAGAGGGAGCCGAGGAATTTGAGTGGGAAGATGAGGAGGAGGAAGATGATGATGATCACTGGTACAACAAAAGCAAGTACAGCCGGACCTCTACTCACCTTGTACTAGCCGTGGGATTCAATAATGCACTTACCGAAGACCAGTCTATCAATGATTCTGACTTTAAAGTAGGGGGCAGCCGGTTTTTCGAACTTGGAATTGCGTGGAGGACCCGCGTTTTTGAACAAAGTAACTTTATGCGTCTACGGTATGGGTTCTCATTTCAGTTCAATGGTTTGAAACCTACAGATAATCGTTTCTTTGTAGAAGATGGGGACCTCACTATGCTGGAGGAATATCCCCTTGACCTGGACAAGTCGAAATTCAGGATGGATAATCTTGTATTTCCTGTTCATTTTGAGTTTGGTCCTTCTAAAAAAGTCGAAACTCCGCGCAGTGTTTGGTTTTCAACGCATAACAAACTTAAGATCGGTCTTGGGGGCTACGCTGGTGTAAACCTGGGGGAACGTCAAAAATTGAAATATGAAGAGGATGGAGAAAAGGTGAAGGAAAAGCTCAAGGGGGATTATAATACAAACGACTTTATTTATGGGCTGAGTGGTTATCTTGGTTGGGGAGATGCCTCCATTTATGTGAAGTACGATCTCAATCCTATTTTTAAAGATCCAAACCCCGAGATGCGAAACATTTCCATAGGTCTGCGATTTGATGCGAATTAAGAATTAGCCTTAAACAATGAGTACTGAAGAAAAGGGCGCCTGCGGGGGTCCTTTTTTGTGGTGATTTTGTAGCATGTTTTTTGCTATATTAGAAAAGGAAATAATCAATCATGGAAACCCTTATAATAAATACCAAGAATTCGGGGAATGCCGAACGTATTCTGGAACTAGTGAAAAAACTTGGGGAAGAAGGAAAAATTCTTTCTAAAGAAGAGCAGGAGGATTTTCTTTTAGGAAAGATTATGGAGGCCGAAAACACCGGGAAAGATGTAGGTAAAGAGGCAATTTTGAAGGAATTAACAACTATTTGTTATGAATAAGCTGGAAATTAGAGAGAAATTAATTGCAGAAATAAAGCAAGTGGAGAACCTGCATTTACTTAAAGTGCTGTATGATATTCTTTCGGCAGAGACGGGAGAGAAATTCTACAATTTAAATAGGGACCAGATTTCGGCTATAGAAGAGGCAAAACAGCAATATAAGGAAGGAGAGTTTTTCACTAATGAAGAAGTAGACCGGGAAACAGAAGAATGGCTAAAGCAGTAGTTTGGTCGTTGCGGGCCAAAACTGACAGGAGGAATATTCTGGAGTATTGGCATAAGAGAAATAAATCTAAGCTTTACAGTAGAAAGCTCTTCAGATTATTTCAAGAAGCTGTGCAGCAGATAAGTGAGAATTCAGCCATTGGAAAACCGACTTCTCTATTGGAGGTAAGGTCTTATGTTGTTAAAGATTACCTGATATTCTACGAAAATTTTAAAGATCATATTCTCATCCTCACGGTCTGAGATAGCCGTCAAGATCCAACAAAGTTGAATTTGTGAGTCAAAAAATGACTGAGGGTACTTCTCAGAGAAACTTTACCGAAAGGGATTCCCAGCGGGTAATCCCTTTTCTGTTTTATAGTTATTAACGTACATTTGAGCAAAATTTCCGCAGTAGAAAAATGATCTCGAAATCTACCATAGACCGTGTTTTTGAAGCTTCCCGCGTTGAGGAGGTGCTTGGCGATTTTGTAAATCTGAAGAAATCGGGTAGCAATTACAAAGGCCTTAGCCCGTTTAGCGATGAACGTACTCCAAGTTTCATGGTTTCTCCTGTGAAACAGATTTGGAAGGATTTTTCCAGCGGGAAAGGAGGAAATGTGGTGGCTTTTTTAATGGAGCATGAACATTTCACTTATCCCGAAGCTATCAAGTACCTGGCAAAGAAGTACAACATTGAAGTTGAAGAGACAGAGCAGAGCCAGGAGCAAAAGGAGCAGGCAGATGAGAGGGAGAGCATGTTCCTTGTTTCGGAATTTGCTGCAAAATACTTTCAGAACAACCTGCTAAAGACCGAGCTGGGAAAAGCCATTGGTCTTAGTTATTTCAGGGAGCGGGGTTTTACAGATGAGACCATCAAAAAATTCAATTTGGGTTACTGCCTGGATGACTGGAACGCCTTTACCAATGAAGCCCTTAAAAAGGGTTACAAGTTGGAATACCTGGAGAAAACCGGGCTGAGCATTGTAAAAGAAGATAAGCAGTTTGACAGGTTCAAAGGTCGGGTAATGTTTCCTATCCAATCCATGAGTGGTCGTGTGCTTGGCTTTGGTGGAAGGATACTTACCAACGATAAAAAAGCAGCAAAATACCTTAACAGCCCCGAAAGTGATATTTATCACAAGAGTAAGGTGCTTTACGGTATCTACCATGCAAAGCAGGCTATTGCCAAAGAAGATAATTGCTACCTGGTAGAAGGCTATACTGATGTGATCCAGTTTAACCAGGCCGGGATTGAGAATGTGGTTTCTTCTTCGGGTACGGCTTTAACTCCAGAGCAAATAAGGCTTATCAACAGGCTCACAAAAAATATTACGGTACTTTTCGATAGTGATGCTGCCGGCCAGCGTGCATCCATTCGTGGGATTGACCTTATCCTGGAGCAGGGGATGAACGTGAAAGTTTGTGCCTTTCCGGAAGGGGAGGACCCCGACAGTTTTGCCAAAAAGAATTCTGAAGAAGATATAAGGCTGTACCTGAAGGAAAATTCAAAGGACTTTATTAATTACAAAGCTTCCCTCTTGATGGAGGAAGCTAAGAATGATCCCGTCAAGAAGGCTTCCCTAATTCGGGATATGGTGAGCAGCATTTCAAAGATACCCGATAATATTCAGCAGGAAGTTTACGTGCAGGAAACCTCCCGCATCATGGATATTTCTGAAGAAGTATTATTTACCACCCTTGCCCAACTTGGAGGAAAGGCCCAGGGGAAACCGGCTGCCAAAAAGACCCAGCAGTTTGAAGTAGTAAGGGATGACCCTGCGCCGCGGGTGAAGGTTGACGAGTTGTATGTGCTGGAGCGAACCATTATTAGTCTTTTGCTGCACTACGGAATGATGGAGGAAGATTTTGAAGACCTGGTCGTTAAGGTAGACGATAAAGGTGAAATTACCCTCGAACCCGAAATGGTAACAGCGAAGGTTTATGAAAAGATCTTTCTCGATCTACAGGA
Source organism: Salinimicrobium sediminilitoris (assembly GCF_020866905.1). Classification (GTDB taxonomy): domain Bacteria; phylum Bacteroidota; class Bacteroidia; order Flavobacteriales; family Flavobacteriaceae; genus Salinimicrobium; species Salinimicrobium sediminilitoris. The sequence goes on from NZ_JAIVCC010000005.1 coordinate 930,322, forward strand.
AGATGAAGTTGCCTTTGCAAATGAGCATTTCCAGAAAATCTATCAACTGGTTATCCAAAAATATAACGAAGAAGAAGAATTTTCCATAGACACTTTTATAAATGGATTACAGCCTGAAAATGCTTCGGAAGTAACAAGTATTTTAATGGATGAAGAGCAATATGTTCTACATGACTGGGAAAGGATGGAAATATTTGTAAAGGGGAAAAAGGCTGAAATTGGTCGCCTGGTAAATGAGACAATTCTCGCTTTGAGAAGATACCTTGTGAACCGAAAAATTAATGAACTGAACCGGGAAATAAAAGAAGTTCCCCCCGAGGAGTCAATGGGAATCCTTCAGGACATTATGGATTATATTTCTCTAAAAAAGGTGCTGTCGGGCAAACTTAACCGGGTTATGTAGGTTTTATTTGCAATAAGCGGGATTGGTTAATTAGATCGGCAAGGTTATCTACACGTAATTTTTTAAGAAGCCTGGTTTTATAGGTGCTCACCGTTTTTTCATTAATTTTCAAGGCTTCAGCGATATCCTTATTTCTTTTCCCAGTGGACAGTAAATTGAGTACTTCAATTTCCCTGGTGGAGAGTTTTTTATACCGCGAAACAAGGTTATTGGATCTTGTAGTGCCAGAGTTGATCTTTTCACTAATTTCCTTGTTAAGATATATTCCTCCCCTGGCTACTTGATGTACTGCCTCCAGGAGAATATCTGTAGAGACGGTTTTTGAAAGATAAGCAGCGGCACCCGCTTTAATAGAGTTCAAAGCATACATTTCTTCGGGATGACAGCTAAGGATAAGGATCTTGGTTCCGGGATTTTCAGATTTTATGGTTCTTAGCGCTGTAATTCCATTTATGTCCGGTAAATCGATCTCGAGGATCAATACATCGGGATTTTTGTTTTTCAGAGCCCTGAAAAGATCCTTCCCGTTGGTTACTTTCCCTACTACTTCGTACACACCTTCCTTTTCCAAAAGTGAGGAAATACCCATTCGGGTAATAGGATGGTGATCTGCAATTAAAATTTTAGTCATCGTTAGAATTTTAGCACAAGAAATTTCACAGACTATACTTTCATAACCGTTTGATTTTTAGATTTGAATCGTAAAGTCAGGGGGAGAAGGAAATTTACTACCTAATTCTCGTGAAAAATAATTTTTTCGATTAACTGCAATTATTTCAGGTCAAGAGGAACGTTGCAAACCGGGATAGGTTCCATCTTATGTTTGTTAGCCCTATGGCGCATCTTATAGATCCTGAAAACTTCCTGCTGGCGCCCTGAGAAATCTTCTTCGGTCTTTCCTGCTTCAGCTTCCTTCATGGCCCATTCAAGCTCGTCATAACTGGCGCCAATTTGATCCTCATCACTTCTGCTATCGCCAAAAAGACCATCGGTAGGAGCGGCAATTACAATGCTTTCGATCACATCCAGTTCTTTGGCGATTTCGTAAACTTCACTCTTCATAAGATCGGCAAGAGGGCTAAGATCCACTCCGCCGTCACCATATTTCGTAAAAAAGCCTACTCCAAAATCTTCTACTTTGTTGCCGGTACCTGCTACGAGGTAGTTGTGCAGCCCTGCAAAATAATACAGAGTAGTCATTCGCAATCTTGCACGCACGTTGGCCATGGCGAGATGCAGCTTCGGACTTTCTTCGACCTGTGGTACTGTTTTGCCAAACGTGTCGAAGGTTTGAGTAAGATCCACCTGTACATTGGTCACGTTCGAGAACTTCCTTTTTAAATGAGTGATATGTTCCTGGGCGCGGGTCACCTGTTCGAGTGACTGGTGGATGGGAAGTTCTACACAAAGAGTCCTCAAGCCTGTTTTAGCGCAAAGAGCAGAAACAACAGCCGAATCCACGCCACCACTAACTCCAACCACAAAGCCATTCATTTTAGCGTTAGCAGCGTAATCTTTTAGCCAGTTTGTGATGTGGTCAATTACTTGTTTAGTTTTCATAATAGTTGGTGAGTTTGTGCGGGAAACAATATCTTTGTTAACAAATATAGTTTTTCGGTCAAGTTTCCCGAAATAGCGCGCGTTAAACCATTCTTAATTTGCTCATGCTTAAAAAAATCTTTCTTATCTGTCTGGTTGCCACTTTGTTTTCTTGTGCCGAAGATGATGGGAGGGAAGAGGAAATTGCAAACATCCCGATGGAACTGGATGTTCAAAGATTTGATCAACGCTTTGCACGTGCAACGGCCGATAGCCTTCCTGCTCTGAAAAGGGATTTTTCGTTCCTCTTTCCGCGGCAGTACCCCGATATTCTTTGGGTGGAAAAAATGAATGATACCATTCAGCTGGAATTGAACAAAGCCGTGGCTAATGAATTTCCAGATCTTAAGAAGACCGAGCAGGATATTGAAAGTCTTTTTCAGCATATAAAATATTATTTTCCGGAGCGCAAAATCCCCAAAGTGATTACCCTTACCAGTGATGTTGATTATCGAAACCAGGTTGTATGGGCCGATTCGCTGCTACTTGTCGCTCTTGACACCTATTTGGGCATGGATCATCCACTATATGCGGGCGTGCAGGATTATATCAAAAAGGAAATGCGTAAAGAGCAAATTTCTGTTGATGCTGCCGAGGCCTTTGCACAAACCGTGGTGCCACGGCCCAGTTCCCGGGATTTCCTTGCGCACATGATCTACTATGGAAAGATCCTTTACCTAAAAGACCTGTTGGTTCCTTTCAAGACCGATGCACAAAAAATGACATTTTTGCCCGAAGAAATGGCTTGGGCAGAAGCGAATGAAGACCAGGTTTGGAGGTATTTTGTGGAGCGGGAATTGCTCTATTCCTCAGATTCAGACCTGTATACGAGATTCCTTTATCCTGCACCTTTTTCAAAGTTCTACCTGGAACTGGATGCCGAAGCTCCGCCGCGTCTTGGGCAGTTCATTGGCTGGCAAATTGTAAAGCAATACATGGAAAAGAATGATGTTTCTGTAGAAGAGATGGTACAGAAAGATGGAGGAACAATTTTTAAACAATCAAACTATAAACCCCAGAAGTAATGGCTATAAAAAGGAAATCAAACATAAACATCAACGTATCTCTTGATGAGAACCGTGTACCCGAAGAGCTTCACTGGAGCGCCGAAGATGGTGGCGTGGAAAACCAGGAAGCAAAAGCAATGCTGCTTTCCATGTGGGATGCAGAACAAAAAGAAACTCTAAAGATCGATCTTTGGACCAAAGATATGCCACTGGACGATATGAAAATGTTCTTTCATCAAACGCTGGTCACCATGAGTGATACTTTCTTTCGTGCTACGCAGGATGAGAAAATGCGCGATACCATGAAAGATTTTTGTGAGTTTTTCGCAGATAAGATGGAGCTGAAGGACAAGAAATAGATCACTCTTCTGCCCGTGGAGGAAAAATTAAATCCCAATAATCTTTTTTTAAATATTCGGACATCCAGTCTGCTCTAAATTCTCCATGTCTTACAAGCACCTGGCCGTTAGGTTTGATTAGAGCAAAGGAGCCGCACAGAGTGGGATTTCTAAAAATGGTTTTCCTAAGGAAATTATTGGTGTCGGTGTGAAAATATTCCTTTTCGGGAACCGAAGTTTTGGGAAACTCAATTCCTTTCTCAAAAATATGGAGGAAATCAAGTTGATCATTTTGTCCAAGAGGCTCTGTGGTAATAGAATCCAAAAAATGTTTTCGTTCCATGACATCTTTTTTGGTCCAATGATTCCTTTTCGAGGTACAATGATCGTCGAGATAAACGTATTCGAGAAGAAAAATAGTGTTGTCATTAAAATCCTTTCCTGTCATTTTTTCGAGATTATTTCGGAATGGAGGATAGGCCAAAACGTATTGTTCAAAAACAGGATGAATTAGCCGGCTGATTCGTGCAGTGTCATTTTCAGATATCCAACTTGCATAAGTAATGTTTGGATTTTTCTTCATCTTCCGGAAGCTATTTTCTGAAATAGGGGTTCCGTTTTCATCCAAATAGTAGTTCTTCTTTGGGTATGAGGAACATGCAGCAATCATGAATGCAAGTAGGAAAAATTTGAGGCTTTTCACGGGAGGATTAGATTGGATTTGAGATCAAGATAAAAATATTCCTGAAATAACTGTTTCAGGAGGACCTTCTCCTACTATTTCTGCGGCAGCAGATTATCATTAATGCTCTGTATATAATTCAGAACATCTTCGCTCCCCATTCCGTTTGCCGAAGAGGTGACAAAAAACTGAGGCATTTCTGTCCAGGTTTTTAGCATCTCTGCCTGGTAATCATTAATATTTCTTTCCAAAGCTTTGGGTTTCATTTTATCTGCTTTGGTAAAAATGATACAGAAAGGCACCTGGTGTTCTCCAAGCCAGCTCATGAATTCCATATCAATGGGTTGAGGTTTGTGACGGCTGTCAATTAGTACAAAAGCACAGATCATTTGCTCCCGCTTCTCGAAATACTGAGTAATAAACTTCTGAAAAGTCTTTTTTGCCGTCTTTGAAACGCGGGCATAACCATAGCCCGGTAAATCTACCAGGTACCAGCTTTGGTTGATCAAAAAGTGGTTTATAAGCTGAGTTTTTCCCGGCCGGCCTGAAGTCTTTGCAAGATCTTTCCTGTTGGTAAGAGCATTGATAAGTGAGGACTTTCCAACATTACTGCGGCCAATAAAAGCATATTCGGGCAGCTTGGTTTCCGGACATTTAGAAACATCAGAATTGCTAATGACAAATTCGGCCGATTTGATCTTCATGGGGTGGTTTTAGTACTTACGGGCGGTCAACCAACGAAAAAGGATCTCGTTGAAAGCCTCGGGATGTTCCATCATGGCTGCATGACCGCATTTTTCTATCCAGTAAAGGTTGGAGTCGGGTAACAGGCGGTGAAAATCTTCGGCTACTTCGGGAGGAGTAACATTGTCATTGCGCCCCCAAATAATACAGGTGGGAGTTTGCATCTTTGGAAGATCTTTCGACATGTTGTGCCGAATTGCACTCTTTGCAATAGCCAGGGTCTTGATCAATTTATTGCGATCATTAACCGTTTCGTAAACATCATCCACAATTTCTTTGGTCGCTACTTTTGGATCATAGAAAACATTTTCGGCTTTTTTCCGAATGTATTCATAGTCTCCTCTTTTTGGGTAACTTTCTCCCATGGCACTTTCGTAAAGACCTGAGCTACCTGTTATAACAAGGGCTTTTATGGAATTTGGGTAAAGTTTTGTGCAAAGAAGTGCTATATGACCGCCAAGAGAATTTCCCAGCAGGATCACCTGCTCAAATTTTTTGTGGACAATAAATTCCTGAAGGTATTTTGCAAAGGTGGCAACACTGGTTTTTAAAAGGGAAAGCTCGTACAGGGGCAATTTAAGCAGCACAACTTTGTAACCATGTTTTGGGAAGAAATCAAGAACTCCCTCAAAATTACTTAATCCTCCCATTAAACCGTGCAGGATTATAATTGGTGTTCCTTCACCTTCCTCCACATAACTAAATTTTCCTTCTTCCCTTAGATTATTTTCCATTGATGCCTTTGCTGTTAGCTTCGCAAATATAATGATTTCCTTACAAGTATACCGATTTTGCAGAAGCTGCCATAATTTTCTGCCGCCCAAATTTCACATTTTTTCCCGTACCGGGTTTATTAACATCAAAATTTTTTTAACATATGATTGATACAACTTAAACTGCTTCAAGTAGTTGGTATAACAGGTGGGAGTGAGTCAAGAAGTGGAAAATTTATCAACAATGTGGTAAAAAGTGGTAAAATGTGGTTTAAATTTCAATATATTTGAAGTTGTAAACTACAAGGGTGGTAAATCTCATTGGTACATATGAATGCAAAGTAGACGCTAAGGGCCGGTTGATGGTTCCTGCGCCTATGAAGAAGCAGTTGGTGCCAATCATGCAAGAAGGATTTGTGCTCAAACGTTCAGTTTTTAATCCCTGTCTTGAGTTATATCCATTGGAGCAATGGAACAAGGAGATGGAGAAGATTGGAGAACTTAATCAGTACGTGAAGGAGAATGTGGATTTTATAAGAATGTTTACTGCTGGTGTTAAATTAGTGGATGTTGACACTAATGGGAGGTTATTGATCCCTAAGGACCTTGTAAGGGTCGCAAAGATAAATAAAGAAGTGGTCCTTAACTCCTCTATTGGTAAAGTAGAGATCTGGGATAAGGATTTATATGAAAAATCCATAGATACTCCTGCTGAAGAATTTGCGGCATTAGCCGAACGAGTAATGGGAAACAAAAACCGAAATGCAAATGAGTTATCATAATCCTGTATTGCTGAAGGAAAGTGTTGACGGGCTGAATATTCAGCCTTCGGGCGTTTATGTGGACGTAACTTTTGGTGGCGGTGGGCATTCCCGGGAGATCCTTAGTCGGCTTGGGCCACAAGGAAAGCTTTACGCTTTTGATCAGGATAAAGATGCCCTTGAGAATAAGATCGATGATGAGCGGTTTACGCTTATCAACGAAAACTTCAGGTTTATCAAGCGTTTTCTGAGATTCTACGGTGTGAAAAAAGTAGATGGAATTCTTGGGGATTTTGGGGTTTCCTCTCATCAGTTCGATGTAGCTGAAAGAGGTTTTTCTACCCGTTTCGAATCCAAACTTGATATGAGAATGGATCAGGGGAGTAGTCTTAGTGCATTTGAAGTAGTGAACAACTATGAAGAAAGGCAGCTTAAGGCAGTGCTTTTTAATTATGGAGAATTGAGAAGTGCGCCAAAAATTGCCCGAACTATAATCTCTGCCCGTAAGGAGGAAGAGATCTCAACAAGTGAAAGATTAAAAGAAGTTTTAAAACCTTTTTTACCGGTAGGGCGGGAGCACAAGGTGCTTGCCCAGGTGTACCAGGCGATTAGAATTGAGGTGAATCAGGAGATCGAAGTGCTCAAGGAATTTTTGTTGCAAACCGAAAATTTGTTGAAGCCGGGAGGCAGGCTAAGTCTTATTTCATATCACTCGCTTGAAGACAGGTTAGTGAAGAGATATATAAGGAGTGGCATGTTTGAGGGTGAGCCTGAAAAAGATTTCTACGGAAACATTTCAGTGCCCTTTCAAAAAGTGGGAAAAATGATCGTGCCTTCTTCCGAAGAAATAAAGAAGAACAATCGTGCCCGTAGTGCAAGATTAAGAATAGCTGAAAGAAATGAATAACATGAAAGAGAGCTTATATAACATCCTGAAAGGGAAATTTCTTATAAGTAACGACGCCTTTAACAACTGGCGTTTTATTCTTTTTTGTACGGTGCTGGCAATTTTCATGATTGGCAGCTCTCATAGTGCAGAGCAAAAGGTACATGAGATAGCGAGGCTTAACGATGAGGTGCTGGAGTTGAGGACAGAGTTCCTTGATGGCAGGTCAAACCTTATGAAGCTAAAAATGGAATCTACTATTACAGGTAGAATGGCGCCAAAAGGTATTAAACCTTCAGATGTGCCTCCAACAAAGATCATAGTTAAAGAAAAAGAGTAATGGCAACTACCGAGAAGCACATACTTTACCGCATATATGTTGTGGCAGGTCTTATGTTCTTGCTGGCTGTTGCTGTGGGCTTTAAGCTTCTCAATATTCAGATAGTTGAGGGAGAGAATTACCGGGAGATGGCCGAGCAGCGTACCTACCGGAATTTTGTTATTCCGGCGAACCGGGGGAATTTATATGATACCAATGGAAATTTGCTGGCGACTTCCATACCTAAATATGACATCAGGTTTGATGCGGTTACAGTTTCAGATAAAAATTTCCAGGAAAATGTGGGGCCACTTTCAGAAAAACTGGCAAAAATGTTTGGGGAATCTTCCTCAAGATGGGCACAGAAACTACGTTCTGCCAGGGCCAATAAGCACCGCTACCTGCTCATAGCACGCAATCTTGGATATTCGGAATATATCAAAATAAAAAACTTTCCAATGTTCAACCTTGGCTCGAACCGGGGAGGAATCATTGTGGAGCAAAGAACGGTGCGGGAGCATCCTCTTGGGAAAATGGCTGAGCGCACAGTAGGCTATGAGCGGCAGGATGACAGCGGTTACTATACCCGGGTTGGCCTTGAAGGAGCCTTTGGACCCTATCTTAGGGGTAAAGAAGGAAAACGACTTAAGCAGCGTATTTCCAAAGGGCAATGGAAGCCAATTAGCGACAATAACGAGGTGGAGCCAAAAGATGGGTATGACCTTATTTCGACCATTGACGTTAAGATCCAGGATATCGCTCACCATGCTTTGCTAAAGCAGCTTGAAAAATATGAGGCCGATCACGGTTCTGTAGTAGTGATGGAAACTGAAACAGGGGAGATCAAAGCGATTTCAAACCTTGGCCGTACCTCACAGGGAACTTACTTTGAAAAGCTGAACTACGCAGTGGGAGAAGCCCACGAGCCGGGTTCAACCTTCAAGTTGATGTCTATGATCGTAGCCCTGGAAGACAAGGTGATCGATACCAGTACGATAGTAGACACAGAGAAAGGCCAGATGATTATTTACCGCAGAAGAGTTCGTGATTCAAAACACGGCGGTTACGGTAAGATCTCTGCAGGAAAAGCTTTTGAAGTTTCTTCCAATGTAGGGATCGTTAAACTCATTTATGAAAACTATAAGGACCAGCCTCAAAAATTTGTGGATCGGTTGAAAGCAATGCATCTTGATGAAAACCTCGGCCTTGCAATTAAAGGCGAGGGAACGCCCTATATCCCAACGCCGGGAGATAAGACCTGGAGCGGGTTGTCTCTGCCGTGGATGGCTTATGGCTATGGAAGTATCCAGATCACTCCGTTGCAAACGCTCACTTTTTACAATGCCATTGCTAATGGAGGTGAAATGGTGAAGCCACGCTTTATTAAAGAAGTAAAGGAGTGGGACAAAACGATTGAAAAATTTGATAAGGAAGTTATTGATCCCCAGATATGCAGCCCCGAGACAGTGGCAAAGGTGACCGATTTGCTGAAGAATGTTGTAGAACGGGGAACCGGAAAAAGCCTTTATGATCCTAATTTTTCCATGGCCGGAAAGACAGGAACTGCCCAAACTGAATACTGGAAAGAAGGCTGGGCGCAGAATCCCCAGTACATCTCTTCCTTTGTGGGATTCTTTCCTGTAGAAGATCCAAAATATTCCTGCATTGTTGTGATACATAAACCCGATAATAAAGTTGGGTATTACGGGGCAGACGTAAGTGGGCCGGTATTTAAAAGAATTGCGCAAAAGATATTTACAGATACCCCGGTGCTTGATGAATTTGAAACTCTGGAGACTGTAAATCCTGCTATTGAAAAGAATTACGAAAAATATTTTGCCACAGCCAGGAATCTTGGAAAGGTAATACCAGATTTGAAAGGAATGCCTGCTATGGATGCAGTTTCGCTTTTGGAGAACCTCGGAGTGAAATATGAACTTTCCGGAAACGGGGAAGTGAGCCAGCAGTCGGTTAAACCCGGAACTAAGATCGCTGAAAACCTGGTGATAAAATTGAAATTAAGTTGATCTATTTAAAAGACATATTATACAGGGTGTCCCTGGAGGCTGTAGTTGGAAACACCAACATCCAGGTCAATGATATTCACTTTGATTCCCGAAAAGTGAGTTTCAATGATATATTTGTGGCAATACGCGGTACCCAGACCGATGGCCATGGCTATATAGATAAGGCTGTAGAACAAGGCGCACTTGCAATTGTTTGTGAGGAAATGCCAAAGACCATCGTGAATGGGATCACTTATGTGAAAGTGAAGGACTCACAGCAGGCTTTAGCTTACATGGCCGATAATTTTTATGAAAATCCTTCAGAAAACCTGAAACTTGTCGGCGTTACAGGAACTAATGGTAAAACAACCGTTGCATCTCTCCTGTACCAGCTGTTCACAAAAGCAGGGTTTAAAGTAGGTTTGCTTTCTACCGTAAATGTCATGGTGGGAGAGGAAAAATTTCCTGCTACACATACCACCCCAGATTCTCTTACAATCAATTCTTATTTAAAGAAAATGAATGAGGCCGGTGTGGAGTTCTGTTTTATGGAAGTAAGCTCCCACGGGATCGCCCAGCATCGGACTACCGGATTAAAATTTGCCGGCGGAATTTTCACCAACCTTACCCACGAGCATCTCGATTACCACAAGTCTTTTGCCGAATACAGGGATGTCAAAAAGGCCTTTTTTGACCAGCTTCCGGCTTCAGCTTTTGCTTTAACCAATGGCGATGACAAAAATGGAAGGATAATGCTTCAGAATACAAAAGCCAGGAAATATACTTATGCTTTAAAATCTGTAGCCGATTATAAGGCGCAGATCCTGGAAAATGGATTTGGCGGCATGCTGCTGAAGATCAACGAGCAGGAGGTTTGGACTAAATTAATAGGAAACTTTAATGCCTATAATGTCCTGGCGATCTATGCTGCTTCAGAATTACTTGGATTGACAACTTTGGAAAGTTTAAAGTACATAAGTGAACTCAACGCTGTTAGCGGAAGGTTTCAGTACCACATTTCCGAAGGAAAGATAACTGCAATTGTGGATTATGCGCATACGCCCGATGCTTTGCAGAACGTGCTGGAAACTATCAACAGCATAAGAACAAAAAATGAAGAATTGATCACTGTGGTTGGTTGCGGTGGAGATCGTGACCGTTCAAAAAGGCCAAAAATGGGACACATTGCCTCGAGTCTAAGTACTAAAGTGGTTTTTACCAGTGATAACCCCCGCACCGAAGATCCCGATAAGATCATTGAAGAGGTGGAAGCAGGGGTTGAGCCGCAGAATTTTAGGAAAGTGATGTCAGTCACCAGTAGACTGCAGGCTATAAAAACTGCCTGCCAGCTGGCCAATAAGAATGATATCATCCTAATCGCCGGGAAAGGTCACGAGACTTACCAGGAGATCAATGGGGTGAGAAAGGATTTTGATGATTTCAAGATCGTAAGTGAATATTTAAAGGAGCTAAAAAAATAATTCTCCCGGAGAAGACAAACCGTATGTTATACCATCTGTTCGAATATCTTGAAGAAGCCTATACCTTTCCCGGGGAGAGACTGTATCAATACATCTCCTTTAGATCGGCTGTGGCTATTATCCTGTCTTTAGGTATTTCAACAATTTATGGAAAAAGGATAATCAATTTCCTTCGGAAGAAGCAGATTGGGGAAAGCGTTCGGGATCTAGGGCTTGAAGGCCAAACCCAAAAGGCCGGTACGCCAACAATGGGAGGAATAATCATCATTATTGCCACCCTAATTCCGGTATTGCTGGTAGCGAAACTGGACAATATTTATGTGATCCTGTTGATCGTTACGACATTATGGATGGGAGCAATAGGATTTCTGGATGATTATATCAAAACCTTCCGGAAGGATAAAGAGGGACTAAAAGGCATTTTTAAGGTAGTAGGGCAAGTTGGGCTTGGGCTTATAGTAGGAGCTACAATCTATTTTCATCCCGATATTACCATTAATGAAAATCCGCAGTTGCCCGGAAGTGCCAATGCTGTAGAGCTTATCTCTTCTGCCGAAAATCCTGTAACAACTTCTGTCGAAGAGAAATCGACAAAAACGACTATTCCTTTTGTAAAGAACAACGAATTCGACTATGCGAGTCTTATCTCCTGGATCAATCCAGATTATGCACAATATGCCTGGTTAATATTCATTCCTATTGTGATTTTCATAGTAACGGCCGTTTCCAATGGAGCCAATCTCACCGATGGTATCGACGGTCTCGCAGCGGGAACTTCAACTATTATTGTTCTCACGCTGGGCATCTTTGCGTGGGTTTCGGGTAACATTATTTTTTCAGATTATCTCAATGTGATGTACATCCCCAGGACAGGGGAGATGACAATATTTATTTCGGCCTTTGCGGGAGCATTGGTAGGATTTCTATGGTACAATACTTTTCCTGCACAGGTTTTTATGGGAGATACCGGAAGTCTCACCATCGGGGGAATTATAGCTGTAATCGCACTGGCTACAAGAAAAGAATTATTGATCCCCATCCTTTGCGGAGTATTCCTTATTGAAAATCTTTCTGTAGTAATGCAGGTGGGTTGGTTCAAATACACCCGAAGAAAATACGGGGAAGGCAGAAGGATCTTCCTTATGTCGCCTTTACATCATCATTTTCAAAAGGCCGGTTTTCACGAAAGTAAGATCGTAGTAAGATTCTGGATCATTGGGATCTTCCTGGCGATTGTAACCATTGTAACCCTTAAGATTCGCTAATGGCGGCAGGAGCAAAACATATGAAGGAGAAGAATTTCCTCGTCATCCTTGGAGGAGGCGAGAGCGGTGTGGGTACTGCCATTCTTGGAAAGAAGGAAGGCTTCAGGACATTTGTTTCAGACAAGGGAAAAATTAAGGAGCATTTTAAGGCCCAGCTTGACGCTCACGAAATTGACTGGGAAGAAGAAAAACATTCCGAAGAAAAGATCTTTGAAGCCGACATGGTAATGAAAAGTCCGGGGATACCTGACGATGCCCCCCTCGTCAGCCGGCTTAGAGGAAAAGGCATTCCGGTGATTTCAGAAATTGAATTCGCCTATGCCTTTACTAATGCAGTGTTGGTAGGAATAACAGGAAGTAATGGTAAGACCACTACTACCATGTTTGCACATCATCTGTTGAAAGAAGGCGGATTGAATGTAGGAATGGCCGGTAACGTGGGACAGAGTTTTGCTAAACAAGTTGCCGAAACTAATGCAGATCATTACGTACTGGAGCTTAGCAGTTTTCAGCTTGATGGCATAGAGAAATTTAGGCCACATATTGCCGTTTTGACCAACATAACCCCAGATCATCTTGACCGCTACAGGCATGACTTTAATCAGTATATCGCCAGTAAGTTCAGGATCGTAATGAACCAGACAGAACAAGATTATTTTATATATGATGCCGATGATCCCGTGATCGCGAAATGGCTAAAAGAAAACCCTATACAGTCCCAAAAATTGCCTTTTTCACTCCGGGAGGAATTTGAAAAAGGAGCTTTTATTAAAGATAACCAACTTATTATTCGCACAGATAATTTAGAAATGACCATGCCAACATCAAACATAACCCTTGAGGGAAAACACAACGCCAAGAATGCGATGGCCGCAGCTACTGTTGCACAATTATTACGCATTAGAAAAGAGACAATAAGACAAAGCATGGAAAGTTTTCAAGGGGTGGAACACCGGCTTGAAAAAGTGCTTAAAATAAATAATGTCCAGTACATAAATGATTCCAAAGCTACCAATGTAAACGCGACTTATTACGCGCTTGAAAGTATGGAGTCTGAAACCGTCTGGATCGTTGGGGGTGTGGACAAAGGCAATGAATACGCAGAGTTATTACCATTGGTAAATGAAAAGGTAAAGGCTATTATTTGTCTTGGGGTAAATAATACTCCTATTTTAAATGCTTTTGGGAACTGTGTGGATCAGATTTTTGAAACACGTTCCATGGAAGATGCCGTAAAGCAGGCGTACAAAATTGCAGAAAAAGGAGATACTGTTCTCCTGTCTCCGGCTTGTGCAAGTTTTGATCTTTTTCAGAACTATGAAGACAGGGGAAGACAATTTAAAGAAGCAGTAAGGAATCTTTAAACTAAAGTTTCAAAAAGGGCATTAAATGACAGAAATTTTTTCAAGGATAAAAGGTGATAAAACTATCTGGGCTTCGGCTGCACTGCTGGCGATCTTTTCGTTCCTGCCGGTGTACAGCGCCAGTAGTAATTTGGCCTACCTGTATGGAGATGGGAGTACCCTGCCGTACCTGGTGAGTCATTTTATTCACTTGTTCCTTGGATTTGTTATTATGTTCTTTGTACACAAGGTGCCGTATCACTATTTTGTAGGTCTTTCTATCATCACATTGCCGTTGTTGATCCTGTTACTGTTGTTTACAGTTTCCCAGGGTGTAGTGATAGATGGTGCCAATGCAAGCAGATGGATCAATATTCCTATCCTGAACAAGACCTTTCAACCATCAACTCTGGCATCGGTGGTGCTGCTTACCTATGTGGCTAAATATATGGCCAAGGTCAAGGATAAAGTATACAATTTTAAACAAACGATACTACCCTTGTGGTTGCCGGTGGCAGTAGTTATGGGGCTTATCCTGCCCGCTAACTTTTCGACTACCGCCATCCTGTTTCTAATGGTGCTGCTGGTGACCTTTATTGGCGGTTATCCCTGGAAATATTTATTGGCAATCATAGCCGCGGGTATTGTGATGTTATCCATTTTTATGTTGACCGCCAAGGCATTTCCAGGACTGTTCCCCAACAGGGTGGATACCTGGATAAGTAGGGTGGAGAACTTCACCAATGATGAAGTTACTGAAGCCGATTATCAAATAGAAAAAGCTAAGATTGCTATCGCCAGTGGTGGAGTGACAGGCCAGGGTATTGGGAAAAGTGTGCAGAGGAATTTCCTGCCACAGTCCTCTTCAGATTTTATTTATGCCATTATTGTGGAGGAAATGGGGCTTATTGGAGGGATTGGAGTAATGCTGGCTTACCTCATGCTCTTTTTTAGAATAATTATTGTGGCTACAAAAGCCAATTCGGTGTTTGGAAAATTACTGGTGATAGGTGTAGGCCTGCCAATAATATTTCAGGCGCTGGTCAATATGGCCGTTGCGGTCGAATTATTTCCTGTAACAGGACAAACTTTACCACTTATAAGCAGTGGGGGTTCTTCGATTTGGATGACTTGCCTTGCACTGGGAATGGTGCTTAGTGTTAGTGTGAAGCGTGAGGAAGAGCTTCAACAAATGGAAAAACAAAACGATGCGGAGCAAGATAATCCGCTGGAAATTTTAAGCAAGGCAATATGAAAAATCAACTAAAAGTGATCATTTCTGGCGGAGGTACGGGAGGACATATTTTTCCCGCAATTTCTATTGCCAACGAATTAAAACTTCGATACCCGACCAGTGAGATTCTTTTCGTGGGAGCAGAGGATAAAATGGAGATGCAAAAAGTTCCCGAAGCGGGTTACAAAATAGAAGGTCTTTGGATAAGTGGCTTTCAACGCCGTATGACTGCCAGGAATTTACTTTTTCCGGTGAAACTGGTGAAGAGTTTGTGGAAGGCCCGGGATATAATTAAAAAATTTCAGCCAAATGTGGTGATAGGTACCGGTGGCTTTGCCAGTGGGCCTTTGCTGCAAATGGCAAACAGGGAAAACATTCCCACTTTGATCCAGGAACAGAATTCGTATCCCGGGATCACTAATAAACTCCTGGCCAAGGGTGCAAACACTATTTGTACGGCCTATCCCAATATGGGAAGGTTTTTTCCTGAAGAGAAAATTGTCCTAACCGGCAATCCCGTGCGGCAGGATTTGCTTACGGTTGATGAAAAACGCGAGGAGGCCCTTAAATTCTTCGGAATTGACCCAACAAAAAAGACCGTGCTGGTCCTGGGTGGAAGCCTGGGAGCAAGAAAGATCAATCAATTGGTTGAGGACAACCTGAAGGAGTTTGAGAAACACAACCTGCAGGTGATTTGGCAAACCGGAAGTCTTTATTTCGAAGATTACAGCAAATATGCCGAACTGGAAAACATCCAGACTTTCGCATTTTTGAACAGAATGGACCTTGCTTATGCAGCGGCCGATATTATTATCTCCCGGGCCGGGGCAGGAACAGTTTCTGAATTGTGCATTATTGGAAAGCCGGTAGTGTTTATTCCTTCACCAAATGTAGCCGAAGATCATCAAACCAAAAACGCGATGGCGCTGGCCGAAAAAGACGCTGCAGTAATCCTTTCAGAAAGTCACCTGGAGCAAGGTTTTAGGTCAATATTTTTTCCGCTGGTCGAATCAGATGAGAAGATGAAAAGTTTGGGTAAGAACATTAAGAAACTGGAGAAGCCGTTCGCCACGGCAAATATTGTAAACGAAGTAGAAAAATTATTGACTACCTGGAGGTAAATGGGGCATTACGATAACATACAAAATATCTATTTTATAGGCATCGGCGGGATCGGGATGAGTGCTCTTGCGCGTTATTTTAATGCCAAAGGGAAAAAAGTGGCCGGTTACGACCGTGGCCGCACAGAACTTACCGGGCAATTACAGGAGGAAGGGATTGAAGTCATTACTTCAGATAAGGTTGAAGACCTGCCGGAAGCTATTTTGAAAGACAGGGAATCTCTTATTATTTATACTCCTGCCATTCCAAAAGACCACCCACAATATCTTCATTTTACAGCCGATAGCTACACCATGGAGAAGCGGGCTGCAGTGCTTGGGAACCTTACAAAAGGACATTTCACGCTGGCAGTTGCGGGTACTCACGGCAAGACCACTACAAGCGCCATGCTTGCGCATTTGTTGAAACAATCTGGTGTTAAAATAACCGCATTTTTAGGAGGTATAGCAGAGAATTATAATTCCAATTTAATTCTTGACGGAGATAGGGCTATGGTGGTGGAAGCCGATGAATTTGATCGCTCCTTCTTAAGCCTGTCACCAAACCTTGCTGCCATCACTTCTATGGATGCAGATCATCTCGACATTTACGGGGAAGATGCACAGATCAAGGAATCGTTTAAAGCTTTCGCGGCTTTAATTCCCCAAGGCGGAAAGCTGTTTTATGCCAATGGCTTGCCTCTATTGGGAACGTCTGTTGGGGTTGATGATGATGCAGATGTGGCCGCCGTGAACATAAGTGTCAAAAATGGCAGTTATCACTTCGATTTAAGAACAAAAGAAAAAACTTACGAAGGCTTTGAGTTAAGCCTTCCGGGGAAACATAATTTACAAAATGCAGTCACAGCTTTGGCAATGGCAATTGAATTCGGTGCCCCCCCCGAGTTCCTTGTCGGAGCTTTGGCTTCATTTAAAGGTGTGCAACGTCGGTTTTCATACCGTATTAAGAGAGATGACCTTGTGTTTATAGATGATTACGCACATCATCCTTCAGAAATTATGGCGGTGCATCAGGCGGTTCGGGAAATGCATCCCGGGAAGAGGGTTTTGGCGGTATTTCAGCCACATCTTTTTAGCCGTACAAGAGATTTTGCTGAAGCTTTTGCGGAAAGCCTCAGCCTCTTTGATGAGTTGCTGCTGCTGGATATTTACCCGGCGCGGGAGAAGCCAATTGAGGGAATTACTTCAGAATGGCTTCTGAAGCTGGTCAAAAATGACAAAAAAGAGCTGGTATCCAAAGAAGAGCTTTCCGCAGTAATAAAGAGTAAAAATGCTGAGGTCGTGGTTCTTATGGGAGCCGGCGATATAGGCGAAGAAGTAGGGAAAATACGTAAAGAACTGGCAGGTGAAAATTAACTGGAATTACATAAAAACATTCTTGCTCATTGGCGTAGTGTTCTTTTTATTTGCATTCGCCGAAAAGCGCAATCACGCGCGGGTTCTTTCCGAAGTAAATCTGCATTTTACGAACAGCGAAAACCTGTATCTCACTGAAGAAGCGGTTAATAAATTGTTAATACAAAATGAGGTGAGGGTTAAGAGTATAGGCAAAGAAACTTTAGATTTGAGTAGGGTGGAAGCCCTTGTCGAATCTCATGATATGGTTGAGAGCGCCGAGGTCTTTCTCACGGTTGACGGAAAGATGGGAGCAGAGATCACCCAGAGGAAGCCGTTAGCCAGGGTGATGGCGAGTGCACCATTTTATATTGACAGGCAGGGATCGAAAATGCCGCTTTCAGAATATCATTCTGCACGGGTGCCGTTAGTGACTGGAGTGAATGAAAAGCAACTGGCAGATTTACACCCGCTTATGGATTTTATCAATAAGGATGAATTTCTAACGCGACATGTAACCCAAATTACCCGCTTGCCAAACGGCAAGTTTGAAATTTACCTAAGGCAACTTGATTTTGTGGTGGTTTTTGGCGAAGTGAAGAACATTGAAGAAAAATTTAAAAATTTTAAAGCTTTTTATCAAAAGGCATTGAAGGATAAGAAGCTTGACGCATATCAAAAAGTGGATCTACAATTTGGCGATCAGGTTGTATGCACTAAAAAGTAAAATATGGAACAGAACGACATCGCAGTAGGATTAGACATTGGTACTACTAAGATCGTAGCCATGATTGGCCGTAAGAACGATTACGGCAAAATGGAGATCATTGGGATTGGAAAGGCAAAGAGTCTCGGGGTGCACCGTGGGGTTGTAAATAACATTACACAAACAATACAGTCCATCCAGCAGGCGATACAGGAGGCAGAGGCAGATAGTGGAATGAAAATTAAAGATGTGGTGGTGGGCATTGCCGGCCAGCACATTCGCAGTTTACAACATAGTGATTATATAACGCGTCCAAATCCCGACGAGGTGATTGACGCAACAGATATTGAAACGCTTTGCAACCAGGTACATAAACTGGTGATGCTTCCGGGAGAGGAGATCATCCATGTGTTGCCCCAGGAATTCAAAGTTGATGGGCAGGCCGAGATTAAAGAACCTATTGGGATGTATGGCGGCCGTTTGGAAGCCAACTTCCATGTGGTAGTGGGGCAGGTTTCCTCAATAAGGAACGTGGGAAGATGTGTGAAAAGTGCCGGCCTGGAGCTTTCGGCAGTTACTCTGGAGCCGTTGGCATCTGCTAATGCAGTGCTGAGCCAGGAAGAAAAAGAAGCGGGCGTTGCCCTTGTGGATATTGGTGGAGGTACGACAGATCTTGCCATTTTTAAGGATGGGATCATTCGACACACGGCAGTTATACCGTTTGGCGGTGGAGTGATCACCGAAGATATAAAAGAAGGCTGTTCGATCATTGAAAAGCAGGCAGAGTTGCTTAAAGTAAAATTTGGATCTGCATGGCCGGGAGAGAATAAGGATAATGAGATAGTTTCTATTCCGGGATTGCGTGGAAGAGAGCCTAAAGAAATTACTCTTAAGAACCTTTCCAAGATCATCCACGCCAGAGTGGTGGAGATCATTGAGCAGGTTTACCTGGAGATCAAAAATTACGGTCACGAAGAGCAGAAGAAAAAATTAATTGCGGGAATAGTGCTAACCGGTGGTGGCGCACAGCTTAAGCATATTAAACAGCTGGTGGAATACATTACCGGAATGGATACCAGGATTGGTTATCCCAATGAGCATCTTGCCGGGGACAGTGATACAGAAACAACAAGTCCTGTTTTTGCCACGGCAGTAGGATTGGTATTAAACAGCCTGGAGATAAACAGCAAACATCCTCACACAGAGGAGGAGGAAGAACATGCGCAGGAGGAAGTGGCGGGAGGAGCCACGCCTACGGCAGTACCTCAGGAAGAGGAAGAAGAGCGGGAAGAACGTACCACGGTAAGTCAGCCCCGCAGAACGATATTTGAAAAATGGTTTGAAAAATTTAAAGATTTTTTAGACAACGCCGAGTAGGTTCGGCGAAGAAATAAGCTATGAAAAAGAATAAAAAAGTAGAAAACCAGTAAAACAGAATTTATGAGCAGCACAGAATTCGGAAACATTACATTCGATCTCCCCAAGAATCAATCGAACGTTATAAAAGTTATTGGTGTAGGAGGAGGCGGTAGCAACGCGATCAACCACATGTTTCAACAAGGGATCAAGGGAGTTGATTTCGTGATTTGCAATACAGATGCACAGGCCCTGGAGAACAGTCCTGTACCCAACAAGATACAGCTGGGAGTGAGAGAGACCGAAGGTCTTGGAGCAGGCGCCGATCCTGAAGTTGGTCGCAAAGCAGCTGAAGAAAGTTTTGATGAGATAAGAGCCCTTTTGGACACCAATACTAAAATGGTGTTTATCACCGCCGGAATGGGTGGAGGAACAGGAACAGGAGCTGCTCCCATCATTGCCAAACAAGCCAAGGACATGGGAATTCTCACGGTGGGGATCGTGACCAGCCCGTTTTTGTTCGAAGGCAAGACAAGAAATGAACAGGCCCAGCTAGGAGTTGAAAACCTGCGAAGCCATGTTGATTCACTAATTGTAATCAACAACAATAAATTGCGTGAGGTATATGGAAACCTAGGATTCAAAGCCGGGTTCTCCAAAGCCGATGAAGTACTGGCAACTGCTTCGCGCGGTATCGCCGAAGTAATAACCCATCACTACACGCAAAACATTGACTTGCGGGATGCTAAGACCGTTCTTAGTAACAGTGGTACTGCAATAATGGGATCTGCACAGGCATCTGGCGGAAGCCGTGCCCAGGATGCTATTTCTAAGGCCCTGGATTCCCCGCTGCTTAATGACAATAAAATCACCGGAGCCAAAAATGTGTTGCTGCTTATCATTTCTGGTTCCGAGGAGATCACTATAGATGAAATAGGGGAAATAAGTGACCATATCCAGGCAGAAGCCGGGCACAGTGCAAACATCATTATGGGCGTTGGTGAGGATGAAAGTCTTGACGACGCAATCTCGGTTACTATTATAGCAACCGGTTTTGACATCGAGCAACAAAATGATATTGTTAATACCGAAACTAAAAAGATCATTCACACTCTTGAAGATGAGCAAAGAGCCGAGCATGAACTTTCTCCAAAGAAGACATCATCGGCTTATGACGGGCCTGCGCCTGCGCCAAAAGAAGAGAATAAGATCGTTCATACGCTTTCTTTAGAAGATGAAGTGGATGAGGAGCCGGAGAGTAGTAAGCCTTCAGCTGCAGTGAGGGAAATGAAGGTGGATTACGAAGAAGTTAGGCCAGCTGAGGAAACCGAATTTGTAATCACAGACAGTGTAAGGGAAGTAGAGGTTTCTGAACCAGAGGTTGTAAAACCCGACCCGCAGGAGCAGCAGTTCATGTTTACTTTTGACATGCCTAAAAATGTTGCTTCAGAAGAAAAAGAAGCACCAAAAGCAGAGCAGCCTAAAGCACCCGCAGAGGAGCAAAAGGAGCCTGTAAGAGAACAGAGAATAATCCATACTCTTTCCGAAGATATGGAAGGGAAAAACCAGGTGAAGAAGGAGCTGTCAAATCAGACCAAAAACACCAACAATGGAGTAACCCGTTATTCTCTTAACGACTACATGGAGGTAGAGGAAATGCTGAAGAGCTCACAGCCCGTTCAGAAATCTAAACCCGAACCGGAGCCGGAACTTAGAAGAACGCCTGCGCCTGTTCAACCACCTGTTTCAAGGGTTGCCCCTAAACCGGAAGAACCAAAACAGGCTCCCGAAGAGGAGGCAGATCCATTCAATATTCCAATCAATGAAAGCCTGGTAAAAAGGTCGGCCGAAAGACGGGCTAAAATGAAGGAGTTCAATTATAAGTTCAGGAATAACCTTAAGGTGGATGAGTATGAAAGACAACCGGCTTATAAGAGGCAGGGGATAGATCTTGATAACTCAAAACCGGGAGAGGGAAAATTATCGCGAACTACTTTAGGTAGTGGTGATGATGACGAGATGAGATTTAGAACTAACAATTCTTTTTTACACGATAATGTAGATTAAGTAGTCCCCCAACTATTTAAAACCCGAAGCCAGCCCCCCGGTTTCGGGTTTTTTTGTGTCCGGGAAGTTCTCGCTTTGACCTATTTCGTTATCTTCGCAGGACTAATAAAATCCCATTAAAAATGAGTTTACAGGATAAAGTAATGGCCGAGATGAAAGAGGCTATGCGCGCTAAGGACAGTAATAAGCTTGAAGCTTTGAGAGCGGTAAAGAGTGCAATATTATTAGCAAGGACCGATGCTTCGGGAAAAGATGGACTAAGTGAAGATGAAGAGTTGAAACTCTTACAGCGCCTTGTAAAACAGCGAAAAGAAAGTGCTGCAATTTATAAGGAGCAGGGCCGGGAAGATTTGGCTCAACCCGAACTGGACCAGGCAGCTGTAATAGAAAACTTCCTTCCCGAGCAAATGAGTGAGCAGGAAATAGAGGCCGAAGTTGATAAGATAATTTCGCAAACGGGAGCCAGCGGGATGCAGAATATGGGAAAAGTAATGGGATTAGCTTCCAAAGAATTGGCCGGCAGGGCAGATGGTAAGACTATTTCTATGGTGGTGAAGAGGAAACTTAGTAGTTAGTATTGAGTATTGAGATGGTTACAGGTTTCCTAACTAAGAGTGAGGGGGGAGAAAGTTAGGACTCATCGGACTTTTTAAGAACGTCTTATTATGTTCTAAAGTCTGGGAAATTCTTTGTCGCAGTTTAAAGTTTTTATGTAAATTGCGCCTTCTTAAAAGGCCCCGTGGCGCAACTGAATAGCGCATCAGATTTCGGCTCTGAGGGTTGGGGGTTTGAATCCCTCCGGGGTCACTTAAAAGCAGAAAATCCACAGCGAAAGCTGTGGATTTTTTCGTTTTGCAAAAAAGCTGGGCTTGCTCAAAACTTTGAGGGAAAAAAACACACACCGACTGTAAAGAGGTGTGGATTTTCAATTTTCAGGTGGGGCTCCCGGGGAGAGGCGGAGTCAATCCCTTCGGGGTCACTTCACTCGAAGATAAAATTATTTTTAATGAAGCCGTTGCGTGAAACCGTAAACGATTCGCCATATGATTAATCCAATTAACAAATCCCTAACAAACGAATCCCTCCTCCACCAAAAGTTGTGATTCCATACAAGCCTACAGTCATTAAATTTGATTATACTGTCCGCTTCGGAAAATATAACATCCGAATAAAAAGTTCACAATGAAATACATAATAACAATAGAGGAAGTCCAGACGGTCGATGAGATCAAAGAATTCTGGACAAATGAGAACTATGTTCAATTGCTGGAAAAGTTTGATTATCCCGATGCGGAAGATACCGGATGCGAGAGCTTACGGGAACTACTATTTATGGCAATAGCCGATTTTGAACCTTCTGAAGCTGCAGGGATTGTGCTGAAATACAAACTGGAGAACAAATTGACTGAAGGACAAATTGACCAGATCTCCAATGATATGTTACTGGATACGGTATGTGAGGAATATCCCGAGATTGAATTGCAGGCTCCATTATTCCATATCAACCAGTTACTTTTTAAAGCGTACAACGGCAAATTTCCCAGCTCCAGCGCAACAATTATTAAATGCCTAATTAACTCTCAGGATGAGCCCGAAAAGAACCTTAACAAAGAAATGATCCTAAGAATATTAAATGACGGATTGTCTGACAGGAATATCGTAAAAAGATTATTTGAAGAACAAATGAAGGGTAATTTAGAATTTCTGGAAGCAGAAAACATTATCTGGGACTTGCAAAATCTTGAAAAGAACGAATATAGAATTACAACTTCCGGGAATTTAATTAAAAAGGAGGAAATAATTTCTTCTGAATGGGAAGGTGAATTAACGATTTCTGAAGTAGCTTCTTAGAAAGCGGGATTGGTAGGTCCTAATCCCTCGCGTTCTCCATGCAAATTTTTCTCGCTGAAACGCTCAAAAAACTCACTGGAACATATGGAGGATTTCTTCCAATGCACGTCACTTCGAAGTGGCAATGGTTCTTTCCTGATTGAAGCACAGGTGCAAAAATGCATTTCAAATTGGGTTTACACATGGGCAGAGGGAATTAAAATGCAGCTGCATTTAATTATTGTTCCTGTAGCTATACTTCTGGTTATAAGTTGGATCCATTATTTTGTGGATCTCTAAATTCCACTTTTCCTTTTTTAATTTGTCTTGTTTTACAAGTAAAGAAATTATAGTATTCTTCTAGCCATTTTCCTTTGCGGAAAATGAAAGACAGGTAGTCACAAAGATTGGGACGTGATGTCCTCTGAGACTTTTATATACAAATTCTTTTCTGACTTCCAGGTTATCTTAGGGATGGATAGAGACGACCAGAAGTAGAACAAGAGTTAGAACGCGAATCAAGCAATAAATAATAAATAAAAGGTAGCAGAGCAGAGAAGAATTGGATGTTATAAGAATTACTCAAGCCCATCATGAAGTGCAGGATCTATGTTTTAGGCGTTATAAGCTTTACTTCAAAGATGGTATCCAAAGACACACATGCCTTTGAGGTTTAGAAGATGCTTGAAGGGTTAGCTCCCAATAGAAGTGAATTTTTTCTAAACGATAAAACCCAGCAGTACCAGAAAGATGAAAAAGGCGACAACCAGGCAATGGTCAGACCAAATCTCGAAATTAGACACCTTTTCTTTTTCTTCGGAATTTCTTTTATGTGAGCTCATGATGAAAATTTTTAAGGTTCTAAATCTCTAAAATCCTCTTAAACGGGATTAAATCTAATTTAGAAAATTTTAAGTTTTCAACAAATTTTTAGATGTTAAATGTCTGAAATAGAGTACAGGAATTACTCTATGACCTAAGTTTTTTTCAGGGATAGAGTTAATAAAACTAAAATTTCAGGAACTGCAGGATAGCATGGAACAACCCGCTTTTTGTGCGGCCCATTCCGGTCGTTTGGCGACCAGCTCCTCAAAACCGGTCGATGCATACGGCTGCTTTAGCGCCTCCTGAAGCTTCAGGAAGAGCATGTTTTCTCCTTTTTCCAGCTCTTCAATAGCTTGGTGTAAAAGGTAATTCCGAAGAATAATCCTGGGATTGTTTTGGTTCATGAGCTTTTTAATTTCTTCTTCAGAAAAGTTGCTGTTTTTCCGCATTTTTAAGTAATCTGTGATAAGAGCTGTAAAGAGTTCAGCGTCCTTTGGCTCCAGGCTGTTATAAAATGAGGGCTTGAAATGTTTTAAAATTGCTTCAGAAGCAGCTTCAGAAGGAACATCGGCGAGTAAGCGATAGAAGATGGTCATATCTGGCTGAACTACAGAAAGTACTTTTTCGAAGCGGGAGATTAGTTCCTTTTCTAGTTTTCCAACTTTATCAAATCCTAGTTTGCGACCCATCATTCTATAATAATGGTCCCAAAAGGACTTTTCATAGGTTCCCAGTGCGGCTTCAAGTCCCTCTGTATCTTCAAAAAGTAGGGAAAGAGCATTGGCAAGCCTGCCAAGATTCCAGTATCCTATCGAAGGTTGGTTTCCAAAAGCATAACGGCGGCCGGGAAGATCTGTGGTGTTGGGAGTAAAGTTATGGTCGTAGTTATCAAGAAAAGAAAAAGGCCCGTAATCTATTGTAAGACCTAAAATGGACATATTATCTGTATTCATTACTCCATGGACAAAGCCTACTCTTTGCCACTCACTCATCAAAAAGGCCGTTTTTTCAACTACTTCTTCAAACCATTTTAAAATACTGTCTTCATCTGTAAGATGAGGGTAATATCGATCTATGGTCCAGTTTACAAGTTGCCGGAGCTTTTCGGTTTCCCGCTGTGCAGCCAGTAATTCGAAGTTTCCGAAACGTAAAAAAGAGGGAGCCACGCGGGTAACAATCGCACCGGGTTCATATTCAGGATTGCCGTTATAAAACATGTCGCGCAATATTTTGTCTCCTGTCGAGACAAGAGAAAGGGCCCGGGTAGTGGGTACTCCCAGGTGGTGCATAGCTTCGCTCATCAAATATTCCCTGACAGAGGATCGCAGTACTGCTCTTCCATCGGCATGCCGGGAATAAGCAGTGGGACCCGCACCTTTTAATTGAAGTTCAAAAATGCCATTTTTGGTGCTCCATTCCCCAAGGTTGATAGCGCGACCATCTCCCAATTGCCCTGCCCAATTGCCAAATTGGTGACCCGCATAGCAGGATGCGTAAGTAACCATCGAAGATGTGACCTTATTGCCGGCGAGAACTTCAATATCTGTTTGAGATGGATATTTGATCCCAAGTTTTTCGGCCAAATCGGTTGACCAGCCAAGTAACCTTGGAGCTGCTACAGGAGTGGGGGCTGCCTTGCTGTAAAGTTTTCCGGGGGTTTGACGTGGAGTGCGATCCCCGCTGTCATCTCCTTCAAAGGTCTTTGTGAAGGCATTTTGAAATTCTTTTTCTGAAATAGCAATCATGGAATTTTTTTGTCAAAATACGAAACTTTCAGCAAGACCCGAAGGGGCATTTCCTCGGCTGCTGTTCAACCTACAAGAAGGGAAAAACTGATTTTTAAAAAGTAAGAATTTTCTTTGGAAAATTAACAGCAGCTTAAACAATGATAAAGAATTAAGTTAAACCTAAATTAAATTGTATTTGGGAGAAGAAGATCTAATCTATTTTTATAAAAAAAATTGAAGACATGATTTCTTACCAGAGTAAAAACGACATTCAAAATCAGGTGCTTAACCTGTTGCCGCACCAAATTGAGGAGTGCAGGGAGTGTGACAAACTTCCGGAATCTCTTGTAGAGCTTATAAAACATAATTACCAGGCCACTTTCGTATGCTATGATAAAAAATCCAATTGCATAGAAGTGGGAATTGAAAATGAAAAAGAGAATTCACCTTATCCTGAAATACAGGTTCAAAAAATCCCTCTTAAGAAAGCTGTTGCCCAACTAGGAAAGACCTTTAGGAGTAGTGATTCTGACCTTAAATTCTATGGAAAAATTCTGGCGAGCTATGGCTCTTCTTCCAGGGTTGAAGATGTAGTTTTGGTCTAGCAATAATTTGCAATTTACCTTAAGCTTCCCGAAGTGTTTTTCGGGGAGCTTTTTTTATGGAAAAAACTTTCAGGCTTCTATCTTTGCCAATACACCTTCAGTTATAACCATGAATTCAACCAGCTTTATTCTTGCCCGCACAAACCTTCCTCAAAAAAGCGTAGAAAATACACTGCAATTGTTGAAAGAAGACGCTACAATTCCTTTTATTTCAAGGTACCGCAAAGAAATGACCGGAAATCTGGATGAGGTGCAGATCGAACAAATCGTAAAATTTAAAGCCGAATTCGAGGAACTGGAGAAGCGAAAGAAAAGCATCTTAAAGACCATTTCTGAACAGGAGGCACTAACTCCCGAACTGGAATCTAAAATTCTTGCCACAAACGATCTTGTTCATCTCGAGGATCTTTATTTGCCTTACAAGAAAAAGCGGAAAACCAAAGCCGATGCTGCACGGGAACTTGGGCTGGAGCCACTCGCTAAAATGCTCATGGCACAAAATTCTTCCAATATAGAAGCTGCGGCAGAAAGATTTACAGGGAAGGATGTTGTCTCCGTGGCCGATGCACTTTCCGGAGCAAAGGACATTGTGGCCGAATGGATCAATGAGCATCAAGGCGTGAGAAGCCGGCTTCGGAAGATGTTTCTACAGAAGGCAATGATCTCTTCAAAAGTGATCAAAAAGAAGGTTGAAGAGGAGGAAGCACAAAAATTCAGGAATTATTTTGAGTGGGAGGAAAAGCTGAAGTTTATTCCGTCTCACCGGTTACTCGCCATTCTTCGGGCCGAAAAAGAGGGATTCGTAAGGGTAAAGGTGGAAGTGGGGCAGGAAGAGGCTTTTAGAGGCGTATCGGCGGCAATCCTAAAGCCGCAGCAGAACTCCTTTAAAACTATTTTAGAGGAAGCTATTGAGGATGCTCTTAAAAGGCTACTATTTCCTGCACTTTCCAATGAAGTGCTAAGCGTTGCAAAACAAAAAGCAGATGAAGATGCGATTAAAGTCTTCGCCGATAACCTAAGGCAGTTGTTGCTCGCACCTCCCTTGGGTTCAAAAAGAATTCTGGCGCTCGACCCGGGTTTTAAATCTGGATGTAAGTTAGTCTGTCTGGATGAAAAAGGGGATTTGCAGCATAACGAAACCATTTTTCCACATCCGCCGCAAAAGGAAATTGCAATGGCTTCAAAAAAGGTGAAATCCCTGGTGAATGCTTACAATATAGAAGCCATTGCAATAGGAAATGGAACTGCCTCCCGTGAAACTGAATTTTTTATCAAGAACATACGCTTCGACCGGGATGTACAGGTGTTTATTGTTAATGAAGCCGGGGCCTCGGTATATTCCGCTTCAAAAATTGCCAGGGCCGAATTTACCAATTTTGACGTCACTGTGAGAGGAGCTGTGTCCATTGGCCGCAGGCTCGCAGATCCATTGGCCGAACTGGTGAAAATAGATGCTAAAGCAATAGGTGTTGGGCAGTACCAGCACGATGTGGATCAAACAAAGCTTAAGAATGAACTTGACCGCGTAGTGGAAAGTTGTGTGAATGCAATTGGAGTCAATCTTAATACGGCCAGTGCCCCTTTGTTAAGTTATGTTTCGGGTATTGGACCTGCTTTAGCTGAAAATATTACCAATTACCGAAGTGAAAATGGGGAGTTTTCCTCCCGAAAAGAATTGCTGAAAGTTCCCCGTCTGGGAGCCAAGGCTTTTGAACAGGCAGCTGGATTTCTCAAAGTGCCCAATTCTGAAAATCTTTTGGACAATTCGGCTGTACATCCTGAAAGTTATTCCATAGTAGAAAAAATGGCCGCCGATCTTAACGTGGACCTGAAGGAGCTCATTGGCAACAAAGCTCTGATATCAAAAATAACTCCTGAAAATTACATTTTTGACACCGTAGGTTTACCTACGATTAAGGATATCCTGCACGAACTTGAAAAACCCGGAGTAGATCCCCGTAAGTCGGCTAAGGTATTTGAATTTGACCCCAATGTCAAAACAATTAAAGATCTCAAACCCGGGATGAAGCTGCCAGGGATCGTGAATAATATCACCAACTTTGGGTGTTTTGTAGATGTTGGAGTCAAAGAAAGTGGACTGGTCCATATCTCCAAGCTGAAAAATGATTTCGTAAGCGATGTGAATTCGGTAGTAAAACTGCATCAGCATGTACAGGTAACGGTGATGGAAGTAGATGAACAAAGAAAGCGGATACAACTTTCAATGATCGATTAATGAAGTTAGATATTAGAATTGGGAAATTAGAAGTAGTGTTCAGTGGTCGGTGGACAGAGGGCAGAAAAAAGTCTTAAGTGCACCGAAATCAGTTGGCAGAAAAAACAGGAGAGTAGATGGATAAAGAAATAGGGCGGCAGAGGTAATTAAGTACTCCAATGCTCCATCGGCTACTGCGTAGTTAACTCCTCTCCTTTGGAGAGGCGGGGGAGAGGATTAGTCTCGATAATCGAGCTTCCCGTTCTCAATTTTTGCCGGTTTAGTGTAAGGGTGCTCGGTAATTTTATTCTGTGCCATGATATGCAGGACCTTCCAACCATCGGCTTTCAGTTGATCGGCTACCATAGATCGATGACAGCTCCACCAAACTGCTTCAGAACACATGATGGCGGTTCTCATTTCAGTAGCAATAGCTTTTAGTTCATCAACGGTAGACTTAAATTCAGGAGTTTCCATGTAATCAGCATATCCGCGGAAAGATGGATGTCGCCATACCTGGTTTACAGAATCCGGTTTTGCTTTTCGCCTTCCTCCAAGATTTTCAAAATGATTATATAAAATGTCATTTTTGGGAAGGGAGTCTGCAAGAGCTTCCAGGTTGAAGTGTGGAAATTTCCTTGAACCGGGATACCGGCGGATATCCACCAGGACTTCAATTTTATGGGAGTGCAACCATTCCAAAAATTCCTCCAGCGGATGAGTGGAATGTCCTATTGTCCAAATTTGATGTTGTGGTGGCATTTTTTAAATGTAGAGTTACGACGTTTGAAATAAATTCTTGCTTTTCGTTAATGATGAGATTCCTCAGTCGCAAAAAGCTCCTTCGGAATGACAAATCTTCTAGAACCCGCAACCCGCTCTTCAGAGGACAGGGAAAATCGGTGGTCCACAATCCTTCAGTTGTCGGGTACTGAAATAAGTTGACCATTTTCCGGAGTTTTAAACAACTCAGTATTATGGCAAAACTACAAGATTTTTCTAAAGAGAGTTCTCAACGGGTAAATCGTTATTTTAGTGAGAGCTTTAAGCGTAAAAAGGTTCGGGAGATTGAGAAGAAC
Organism: Salinimicrobium sediminilitoris; assembly: GCF_020866905.1. Classification (GTDB taxonomy): domain Bacteria; phylum Bacteroidota; class Bacteroidia; order Flavobacteriales; family Flavobacteriaceae; genus Salinimicrobium; species Salinimicrobium sediminilitoris. Next base: position 959,969 of record NZ_JAIVCC010000005.1, read on the forward strand.
CTAGTGACGGTTGCGGAGATTAGCAAAGAATATGAAGTATCAACAACGGCAATTTATAAGTGGCTGGACAAGTATTCCCGCAATCGCAAACGAGGCGTAAAACAAGTTGTAGAACTTATGAGTGATACCCGCAAATTACAAGATCTAAAGGCCAGAATTCGTGAACTGGAACAAATGCTTGGTCAAAAGCAATTCGAAATCGAGTTTAAAGATAAGATGATCGATATTGCAGAAGAGATGTATGATATCGATATCAAAAAAAACTAGGTTCCAAACCCTTACCTGGTTCTGGCTCCACAGGGAAGCCCACCGATGGAAAATGAACCAGATCT
>NZ_JAIVCC010000002.1:0-655846 GCF_020866905.1 Salinimicrobium sediminilitoris
GCTGTTTAAGAAATAGTATGTGTGAGACTGTATATGAAAATCCACATGCAGAAAGAATAAATGGAACTATTAAAAACAGCTACATAAAAGGATATAATCCTAAAGATTTTAAAAGTTTGAATAGAAATTTAGATAAAGCTGTGTATATGTATAACTATGAAAAAGGCCATAGTTCCATTGATCACTTCACACCAGTAGAATTTGAACAGAGATTAAAAAAGGAATTAGTAATTTTACAATGAATAGATTAATAACCAACTTCTAAAAATGGTCAACTCTATTTAGGACTCCACAAACCTTAAACCTTAAACCTTAAACCTCGAACCGGCAACAGGCAACAGGCAACCAGCAACAGGCACCTTAAATTATTTTCCCGTCAACCATTGTTAGCTTTTTATCGGCCATATTTGCAAGTTCTTCGTTGTGGGTGACGATCACAAAGGTTTGTCCAAACTCTTTTCGAAGGTCAAAGAAAAGTTTGTGCAAATTCTCGGCAGATTCACTGTCAAGGTTACCCGAGGGTTCATCGGCAAAAATAACTCCGGGATTATTAATAAGAGAGCGTGCTACGGCCACACGTTGTTGTTCCCCGCCACTCATTTCGGCCGGTTTATGATCGGCCCTTTTTGAAAGTCCTAAAAACCCAAGTAGCTCTTTGGCTCGTTTTTCTGTTTCGACCCTGGAACGATTCCCAATAAAGGCCGGGATACAAATATTTTCCAAAGCGGTAAACTCCGGAAGCAATTGATGGAACTGAAAAATAAAACCAATATTTTCATTTCTGAATTTCGCGAGCTCCCGTGAATTTAGGGAATATACGTCGGTTCCATTCACTTTTAAGACGCTTTCTTTATTCCTATCTGGTTTTTCAAGTGTTCCCAGGATCTGTAGCAGTGTGGTTTTCCCGGCACCCGAAGCTCCCACAATAGAAATGATCTCACTTTTGAGAATATGTAGATCAACCCCCTTTAAAACATGCAGGTCATTGTAACTTTTGTGGATATTGTGGGCTTCTATCATAATTGCAATATTAACCTTAAATAGTATTTTTTATGGTATTATAATCTAAATAATAAACAATGCGCAAGGAAAGATTATGCCTTGCAGGCTGGCTAAAAAGGTTGTCCAGGCTTTCAGTATAGTTCAATTCACTTAATTTATCGATCTTAAAAATGGAATTTCTATAGAGCAGGATCAATTCGCTACCGGGAGCAAACCTCCACTGGTAACTTAAATCAAGGTTCCAGATATTGAAATTTGCATTTGGATCATTTTCTTCATTTACGTCGTAATCATAAGCAACGAGGCTTCCATTATTTAGCAGGCGGGAAAAATCATTTCTTGCAAAGTCTGCCGAAGACCAGAAATTCCTGAAGCTAAGGCTCAAGGCTTCGCGGGTGTTGAAGTTATAACTACCCTGAAGTGAATTTTCAATGCTGCGCATATCGCGGGTGCCAAAAATGACATTTTTGGGCAGCAATGTCACGAAACTTTCCCGGTCATTTTCCTCCCTGTATTCAAAGGAATATATGAGCAAAAATTTATTGCTGACTCTAAACCGCGGACTAAAGCTGAAGTTGAGTTTCCCGTGATCTGTCCCCAAATATTTGTTGTATCCCAATCGCGAATCCAAAGCAATTCTTCTTCGGTAATCTGAAGAGATCCAGACTTCAGCCGAAGTATTTTCAGGATATTCAATGAAATAATCATCCCTTCTTGGTTCGAAAAAATCTTTAAAAGGGGTACTGTAACCGGCCGAACCCCCAAAAGCAAAACGATCACGGGTCATTCCGAAGAAACTGGAACCAAAGCTCGTGGTGACAGCAACATCGGGATCATACCGCCGCTGGTGATCTCCAAAGAGGCTTATATTGAAACGGTTAAAAATTCCCTGAGGCTCAAAGATCCTGTATGAAGTTTCCCAGAGAAAATTATTGTAGTTATTGATGAAATTAAGCCCCAGATCATTGATGTCGTAAGTTTTATTGGCGAAGTCATGGGAAACCCCGTAGCGGAACTTTCCCTTGGTGCGGGAAAACCCAAGTTTGGATGCAAATCCGGTTTTATTACTATTGGGATAATTCACCCGACTCATCTTTGCTTCCCCGGAAAAATTGAAGGAACTGCTTGCGTTATAAACATCAAATAAGAAACCAGTTACGTTACCATCTCTAAAGTGACCTTCTCTTGTAACATTCGTGTTTATAAGAGAAACAGAAGACTTTTGATCAAATTGCTGGTCCAGCACAAAGATGTTGTAATTTGCCAGAGGTTCTGTTATAAGCTCTCTGCTTTCTTCCGTCAATTTGTTGTAGTACCTGGCTGTTTGTTTTTCGGTAATGGCATTAAAAAAACCTATTCCCAGGCCATTTTCTGTCCTTCCCGAGATCTTTAAAGCATTCAGGAGGTTAGTAGTTTCAGGATTATCGACAATATCTTCGTTTTCCAACCGGGCATCCTGGGCCTGGTTAAATCCTATTGGCGTATCTCCAATTCGGCGGGAATAAAAGAGGTCACCTTTTGTAAAAAGTTCGGTTCCTTCAGTAAAAAAAGCCCTGTTTTCGCCAAAGGTCTGCTCAAATGGTCCCAGGTTCAATTCAACTTCATCATAGGCAGTCTGCCCAAAATCTGGGATCAAAGTTGCATCTAGGGTAAAAGCATCATTGATTCCATACTTAAAATCCATGCCTGCGTTAAATGCAGTAGTAGTTTCATCCTTGTAATAATTAACTTCTCCCGAGACGTATGGATAAAAACTAAGGCGAACAGGTGCATCAATATCCTGTACACCCTTTAAAAGGCCGTTATAATGAGTACTTGCTCCAAGGGACTTATTGATATAGTTCCAAACATAGGTTTCATTAAGGAAGCTTATATGCCGCCCCAGTTGCATACTCCACAACTGTTCTTTGCTGTTTGGAAATCGCAAAGCAGAGTAGGGGATCTCCATTTCAACGTACCAGCCCTTTTCGTCCATAGATACTCTTGCTTCCCACACCACATTGAAGGCGAAATCTTCATTTTCCCTTTTCATTTTGGCATCGGCAAGGGTACCCGCTGCAGTTACGTAGAACCGCGTCTGGTTTTCTCCATCGTTATAGGTATTGAGATCAAAAAAGAAATAATCGGCTGTTGGTAGGTTATCGCGCTGGGCAAATTCGCGCCTGATGTTAGAAGGTTCTTCATCGTAGAGATAAGCCGCCAGGTAAATTGCCTCATCGGTATACGCGATTTTAACGTCGGTAGTATGGGTATTGCGGGAAGGGCTCCCATCTCCCGGCTCATACATGACAAAATTTGTAGCCATGGGAATATTATTCCAAATGGCATCATCAAGCACTCCGTCAATGACGGGTTTTTGATCTATTCTGGTTGCTGTATAGGTTTTCTTCTGCGGAAGTTCATTTTGCTGAGAAAACAGCGTTCCCGGGATCATTAAAAGCAAAAATAAGAGCCGAATATTAGGGAGCATTAGGTCGAATTTACGGAAGTGTTGTCCTTAAATGCAATGTTACGAAATCCTGAAATTTTATAGTTGGAAGGTTGGCGGTTTTTCCCTATTTTTTGGAAAAAGAAAAAATGGAAGAAAAAAAATTGGAAAAGGCCACTTTGGCCGGAGGGTGTTTTTGGTGTACCGAAGCTGTTTTCCAGCGAATAGAAGGAGTGAAACAAGTGAAATCGGGATTTACCGGGGGGAAGATCAAAAATCCGCCATACCGGGAAGTGGTTTCGGGAAGAACCGGTCATGCTGAAGCAATAGAGATAAAATTTGATCCCCAAACTGTCACTTTTGAAGAATTGCTGTACATGTTCTTTGCAACCCATGACCCTACAACACTTAACCGGCAGCAAAATGATGTTGGAACACAATATCGAAGTGCCATCTTTTATCATTCTGAAGCACAAAAAGAAACAGCAAAAAAAGTCATTGAAAAATTGCAGGCAGAGAAGACTTTTAAGGATCCTATAGTGACTGAAGTTTCCCCGGCACGAGAATTTTATATGGCCGAGCAGGAACATCATGATTATTACAACCAAAACCGGAATCAGCCGTATTGTAGGGTGATCATAGACCCGAAGGTTCAGAAATTAAAGCACACCTTTTCAGAAAAGGTCAAAAGTGAAGCTTGATCAAAATTGGCACTTTTCTTGTAATATAAGAGGAAAAGCAAAAAACAGATGAACTCAGATAAAAGAAAATTATTGATCAAAGGATTGGTTTACGATGCTATTGGTATGGCAAGTGGAGCAATCCCATTAGTAGGGGGTTTCTTAGATCTTTTGTGGGCACCATATGCCGCAAAGAAAATGTCTGCCATGTACCCCGGGAAAAAGGGGAAATTAGCCTCTGTTCTGGTATTCGTGGAAGAGATCCTGCCATTTAGTGATATAGTGCCAACTTTTACCCTTATGTGGCTTTATACTTTCGTGTGGCAAAAAGGAGAGGATTTCGGAGAGCTGCGCCCAATCAAAGTGAGAAGTTAAGAAGTGGAGTTTTGATAAATAAAAAGGCCGGTTGCTTTAGAGCAACCGGCCTTTTTTTGTCTTTATTTCTTTTCTAGAATTTTACTCCAACTCCCAGAGAAATATTTCTTCCCATATTAGGAATACCTTCCGGCTTGAGGCGGGAAAGGTGGGAGATGTAAGTTTTATCCAGCAAATTTGTACCCGATAACCTCAAATCTATGTTCAGCGAATTTAATGCTATTGAAGTACCAAATCCTGCATTTAAAATAGAGTAACCCGCTGTTTCGGTTTCAAACAAGCCGGTTCTATCCTGATCAAATACAGACTTTAAACTAATACTTGCATAGCCATTGGTAAAGAGGTCTCCACCAGGTAATTCCACCCAAATGGTGTTCAGGATGGATTGGGCAGGAATAAGCGGCAGGTAATTTCCGTTTTCCTGCTCTCCAATCACCAGCTCGTAATTACTTTCAAAATGCAGCCAGTCAAGAGGGTGTGGATGGATATGTAAACCTGCTTCGCCTCCGTAAAGTTTAGCGTCATTCTGCTGGTATTCAAAAACAGGATTTTCATCAAGAAATTCTCCTGTGGGATTCAGGAAAATATAATCATTGATAGAATTATAAAAAGCATTTGTATAGATCTCAAAATGTTCATTCCTGAATTCCATTGCCAGATCAAGCTGATAATTTTGCTCATTATCAAGATCCGGGTTACCAATTTCAAAACGGTTTGTACCATGGTGACTTCCATAGGAAGTTAGTTCTGCCAGGTTGGGAGCTCTAAAACCTGTGGCAACATTAAGTCTTGTAGTAAAATTCGAGGTAAGGTCGATCTTGACTCCAAGGGCACCATTATAGCTGTTAAAATCCCGCTCCAGTGCAGGCACATCGGTCTCGGTGTCATGATTTTCATAACCGTCAGCTGAAATTTTTCTGAAATCATATCTCAATCCTGCCTGGAAATCTATTTTTTCAAGATGATAATGAGTGGTGGCCAGGATTCCCGCATCGGTGGTTCGGGCATCGGGGATGAGAATTTCTTCGGCTAAATTTTTATTCGTCTGGAACATTCCCTGTACTCCCACAATGGTTTCAAATTTTCCATGAGCAGGGAAATGGTATTTCACATCATAATTAATGGTTTCCAGGTGCATTTCCAGTGCAGGCTCTCCCTCGGTGTGTCCATGCTCTTCTTCATGCTCCTCTTCATGCTCTTCCTCTCCCTCGTGCTCTTCCTCTTCATGATGCTCCTCAAATTCCTTTCGATTATTGAAAAGATAACCCAGAGTAATGTCCAGACTGGAATCGTCAAAATAAAAGGAATTCTCAATGCTCAAAATATGATTGTCTACCTGCTGGTATGGGTTCATTTTACTTTTGGATGTACTTTGAAGTCCAATTTCTTCAGGTATCCCCGAAAAGCTACTATTGAGGTTATAACGCAGGTCTCCTTTATATTTATCGTCACGGTATCCAAAACCGGCTTTTAGATCATACTCTGTGAAACGGGTATTTGTAACTCTTTTTCCTTCTCCTGTTTCGTAATCACTGTGTGTTGCAAGATTCCCACGAAATAGAAATTTAAATTTGTCACCCGAAGTTTTTACTCCCGCATTGGATTCAAAACCTTCAGTGTTGGTGTAATAAGCAGTTTCGGCATCAATAAGAGTGGAGTCTGCAGGTGCAAAACGTTCAGAATTAAGATACAGGACTCCTCCCAGGGCATCACTTCCGTAAAGAAGGGAGGCAGGACCTTTTATAACTTCAACACTTTCAATTCCCGAACTGCTCAATCCCAGCCCGTGTTCATCACCGAATTGCTGGTTCTCAAGGCGTACGCCCTGGGCATAAACCAGAACGCGATTAGAACTAAGTCCCCTAATGACAGGTTTACCTATTGCCGAACCTGTAGTAATGGTTTCTACCCCGGCAATCTGGCTAATTCCGTCGGTAAGCCGGTTTCCTCCGGTGCGATCGAGACTCTCTATCGTGATGCGTTCCACCTTCATCACATTTTCACTTTGTAGTTGATGGAAAGGGGTCGATACAATAATTTCCTCCATTTCTATAGCAGTGGGAGAAAGTTCTATTTGCAGGTCCTGGTTCCCGGGCAGATCGAATTTGTAGGTCCTGGTACCGTAGCCAAGAGAGGATATGACGAGGGAATAGGAACCAGCCGATAAATCATCAAATGAAAAGCTTCCGGAAAGATCGGTAATTGTTACTCTTTCAGGTTTTTGAAGCTGAACTGTAGCTCCAATTACCGGTTGTTCTGTGTTAGACTCTATTATTTTCCCTTCTACCGAATACTGGCTATAGGCATTGGAGACTACTAATAATAGCAGTCCAAAAAAGATATTTTTCATGGATATTTTTTAAATACGTTATAAAAACTTGAAGATATTCTTCGGAATCTTACGAAAGGGCAGGGGGTGCTCTAAGCGAAAAATGCAGTTTTTGAAACGTACTTAAATAGATGTAATCCTTTCCTACGGAAGTATTATCAATTTCGGGGGTGTAAAATACCCATGAGTGAATAGCAGGAATGGAAAAAGAATTCTGTTGAAGATGAAAAATATCACAATCCACCGACTTCTGATGGAAATGTGATTCGGCATAATGATTACAGGAGTAATGTTGATGGCCGGCAAAAACATGAGCGAGATCTACTGCCGAAGGGAAGAGGATCAATCCTGTGAACAGGACCAGCGTTATTTTTTGCCACAACTTCATATTATTTCAGGATCCTTCCAAGCCCTAGTCGGGAAAGCATATTTTTTTCAAATTGCCAGAAAAATCTGAATTGTCCAAAGATCCAGCCGTAAGTCACCAAAAGAACCTGGTAAACCGGGAAGATCATTAGAATACGTAGCGCATAATAACCCACTCCTCCCAACAGGTCTGAAGAAAAGTTCATTCGCGTCAAACCAAGAAATTCAAGGGCCGGTTTAGCCACATACAAAGATGAGGAACCGGTAAGTCCAAAGACTATGAAAATAATTAAAATTTGCCAGTTGGAAGAAATCCCCCAGCGTTGCTTCAATTTGTTCATGCGGCAAATATAATAAAGAAAATCTACAACTACATTTTGTTTAAATTATTCCGTGGCTCACAATCGGGTGGGGACAGAGAAACGTTGATCATGCTTTCGGGTGAGATAAACAAAATAGTTATAAAGCTTATAATTAACATCGTAGCCGTAATCTATGTTGGGATCGTAGTTGATTTCCATTTCATAGATGTTGGGGTCATAGCGCTGGGGATTGTGTACCCTAATATTATAATCTGTTACCAAAAACCGGTTCTTATTTTCCAGGTAGTCTTGAGAATAATAACCTTCTGGACGCGCCATGGAATTCAGAAAATATGAAAATCCGGGATCAATAATTATAATTTCGTACTCAAGGCTGTCATTGGCTATTCTTACGGTGTCATTTTCGACCACTCCTTCCCCCGCTCGCATATCACGGTCACGGGTGGAGGAGCAGCTGTAAATAAACAGGCCCAACAACAATATGTACAACAGATTTTTCATAGTATCATCCTTTAAAGAAGCTGCCCAATCCTTTGGACTTATCTTTATTACCAAAGATCTTGCCAGCTATATCATCTGCAATCTTTCCTCCTTTATCTGAATTCATAAAGGTTTCCAACATAGACTGGTCGTGGGAAGAATTGGTTCCAAGTACAGATCCAACAAGATCTGAAATTCCGCCACCGCTGTCAATGTTATCTTTTCTTTTCTGTTTCCCCAGGATTCCCATTATTACAGGGGCAGCCATTTGAAGGAGTTTACTCACCTTGGAAGCATCCATCCCAATTGCCGAACCAACGGCCGAAGCAATCTTTGATTGACTACCACCCAGAACATGACTCAGAATTCCCGATCCTTCTCCCATCAAGCCCGAAAGTCCGCCCACACCAAGCTTGTCCAGGACAGATCCATCATGCTTTTCTTTTTTAAGTTCCCGGTTCAGGTCTTCTGCACCTTCAGGAGAATCTACATTTTTTTTAATTGCACCCATGATCATAGGAAGCGCCATTCCCAATGCCGATTTTACCTTATCGGGGGATTCGTTCACCTCTTCACTGGATTTCTGAACAAATTCCTTTCCTTTTTCAGTATCTAAAAAGTCTAATATTGAAGCCATAGTTTTTCTTTTTAATTTACAAAAAATATGAGGCTCGCACTAAACTGTACGAGGGTTTTAACCAAAAAAAATGCTTCCTTTAACAGAAGCATCTTTAAAAAATGTCATTTTTGAAAAGAATTATTTCAGGACCCTGATGATCTCTTCAGCAAGCTCATAGCCAATTCTTTCCTGGGCTTCCTTCGTAGCTGCACCGATGTGCGGACTTAAAGAAACATTAGGATTCATAAGCACTTTAATAGCAGGAGAAGGTTCGTGTTCAAAGGTATCGAGACCGGCAAAGGATACTTTTCCGCTTTCAAGAGCTTCAACAAGAGCAACTTCATCCACAACTCCGCCACGTGCGGCATTGATGATACCAACCCCGTCCTTCATTTTTTGAAATTGATCCCTTCCTATTACAGGTTCCTTTTGAGCCGGCACATGCAGCGTTATAAAATCTGAATGTTCTATAAGCTGCTCAACAGGTTCGGTTTTAATTGGAATCTTGACTTCCTGGTGGTTGTAAAATTCAAGGGTGACCTCTGCTTCGCCTTCAGTCCTGTCACTGGCGATAACTTTCATTCCAATCCCTAAAGCGATCTTTGCGACTTCACGTCCTATGCGTCCAAAACCAATAATTCCAAGGGTCTTTCCTCGTAGTTCACGGCCTCCGGCGTAACTTTTCTTAAGTTCCTTAAAACGGGAGTCTCCCTCGAGAGGCATATTGCGATTGGAGTCATGAAGAAAGCGTACACCGCTATACAAGTGTGCGAAAACAAGTTCGGCTACAGAGGCCGAAGAAGCTGCAGGAGTGTTGAATACATGCACTCCCTTGCTGCGGGCGTAAGCCACATCTATATTGTCCATTCCAACGCCTGCACGACCAATGATCTTAAGATTAGGGCAGGAATTGATTAGATCCTCACGTACCTTGGTCGCACTGCGAACAATGATTCCGGTTACTTTGTTCTCATTGATATAATTAGCCAGCTGTTCCTGGGCTACTTTTGTTGTTACAACTTCAATTCCGGCGTCTTCGAGTTGTTTTTTACCGCCCGATGCAATACCGTCGTTTGCTAAAATTTTCATTTGAAAAATTTATGGTTAGGCTTTTCTTTCAAGTTCACTCATGACATCTACCAGTACCTGTACACTTTCCAGGGAAAGGGCATTGTACATGGAAGCTCGATATCCACCAACGCTGCGATGCCCATTAAGACCGTTGATCCCGGCTTCTTTCCACATAGCGTCAAAACTTTCCTTTAGATCATCATTATTTAAAGTGAAAGTGGCATTCATGTTTGAACGATCTGCCTTGTCGGCATAACCATCAAAAAGGGGATTTATATCTATCTCTGAATACAGCAGGTTAGCTTTCTTCTCATTGCGTTCCTCTCTTCCTGCAATTCCGCCGTTCTTCTTAAGCCATCTAAGGGTAAGCATAGATACATATACCGCATAAACTGCCGGGGTGTTGAACATGCTGGCCTTATTAAGATGCACACGATAGTCCATCATGGATGGTACAGATCTATCTACTTTACCAAGAATATCTTCTTTTATCACCACAAGAGTAGTTCCTGCAGGTCCCATATTCTTTTGTGCCCCCGCATAAATAAGATCAAATTTTGAAAAATCCATTTGCCGCGAAAAGATATCACTGCTCATATCGCAGATCATAGGTTTCGGCGTATTTGGGAATTCCTTCATTTGGGTTCCGTAGATCGTATTGTTACTGGTGCAATGGAAATAATCAACATCAGATGGGATAAAATATCCTTTGGGAACATACTTAAAATCTCTGTCGGCAGATGAGGCCACTTCTTTCACCTCGCCAAAAAACTTGGCTTCTTTAATGGCTTTTGTGCTCCATGTACCTGTATTAAGGTAAGCTGCTTTTGTCTTTAGCAGGTTATAAGGAGCCATTAAGAACTGCATGCTTGCACCTCCCTGCAGGAAAAGGGCTTTATAGCCTTTACCTTCCAGCCCAAGTAGCTCAAGAGCAAGGTTACGAGCCTCCTCCATAACATCTACAAAGTCTTTGCTGCGGTGGGAAATCTCAAGAATGGATAATCCTGAATTATTGAAATCTAATATTGCCTGTGATGCCTCCTCAAATACTTCCTGCGGAAGAATACAAGGTCCGGCGCTATAATTATGTTTTTTCATGTTTGTTTTTTAACAATTACAAATATGAGAAAATCAAAGGCAACTTCTTGTTATTGAAATGATAATTTAGAAGGATTTTTTAGCGAAAAACTGAAGTTTTTAAACTTTTTGGGTTAAAAAATCAAGAGTGTCAACATTATCTGCATAATCCCACAACTTAGGCTGTTGAGTTTGGCCAAAAGCAATTTCCTCTTCAAAAATGTCTTTTCCAACTATACATTGAATTTCTTCTTTTCTGCTCTCTAATTCCTTCTTTACAGCGTCAAGATCCTTGTATTGCTCATAAAATAAAGTCGCAATTGGAGAGCTAAGGGAATTATCTTCTTTAAGGATAAGGAATCCATTCTCCAGCAGTTTAAACTGGCTCATTAAATAAACTGCCTTGTTGTAATCGTAGTTGTTCGCGTACTTCGCCTGATTTATAATTGAGTTCCAACCGTATACCGCCTCAAAAAAGGCATTAAAGTCATAATCTTTGGGTACATATAATTTCGAAACATTTCTACAGCCCAAGCCATAGTATCTAAAGATATCTTCGGCCAGGGAAGAGAGCTCTTCAGGAGTTTCATCGCCGGTAAGAACAGCAACCGAATTCCGGTTCTTTCTTATGATTGAAGGCTTTCCGGCGAAATAATATTCAAAGTATCTTGAGGTATTATTACTGCCGGTGGCAATAACAGCATCGTAATTTGTCATTTTTGAAGCTCCGTCGGCAGAGTCGGGGAGGATCTCGATTTTCTCCTTCCATTCGGGAGCAATAGCCTTAAGGTAATCGGCAATGACGGGTAAAAGCAGTTTGTCATTGGAGGATTGTTTTACCAGCACCTTGTGACCACTAACCAAGACCGAAATAAAATCATGGAAACCAACCAGAGGAATATTTCCGGCCATTACTATCCCCACTGTTTTGGGTTTCACATCCTCAAATTCATATTGTGAAAGCCATTTTTGAAGATTTTCTCTGGTAAGGGCCTCGCTCCATTGTTCCATGGAAAAAAGTACATTTTCCAGAGTGAACCAGCCGTTGTGATGCACCGAAACTTCAATCTTTTCCTTCAGTAGATCAAAATAGGGATCATTATGCTCCAGGCTTTCATCTTTGTCAATTCCCGATCTTTTGAACTGTTTTAAAAACCGTCCAAGGTTCTCCAACCTTTCCATACGCTGCTCGATTGTCATCTCCTTATTTGTTTAAGAACTGATTTGGCTTTAAATTTGTGCAAATTTAGAATAAAAATAACCTATGGCAATTATAATAACCGACGAATGCATCAACTGTGGTGCCTGTGAACCAGAATGCCCTAATACAGCAATATATGAGGGTGCAGATGACTGGAGATATGCAGACGGAACAGATCTTAGTGGCGACATAGTATTGCCCAATGGAAAAGCTACGAATGCCAACGAGGCACGGGAACCGCTTAGTGATGAGATCTACTATATAGTGCCCGATAAGTGTACCGAGTGTGTTGGTTTTCACGATGAACCGCAGTGTGCAGCAGTATGCCCAGTGGATTGTTGTGTGCCCGATCCTGCCAATGAGGAAACTCAGGAACAACTTATTTCCAAGCAAAAATTTATGCATAACGATTAACCCGGCATTACAGGGTATAAAAAAAGACCTGCAAATTTTGCAGGTCTTTTTTTATACAGAAAATTGTTTCAATTACTTGATCTCAACCACTTCAAGGTCAAATACAAGATCTTTTCCTGCCAATGGGTGATTCCCATCAACAACAATTGAATTTTCTTTTACTTCTTTTACCACAAGGTTCATTTCGCGACCATCGGGGCTTTTTGAAACCAATCCCATTCCTGGCTCTGGCTTAATTTCTTCAGGTAACTGGCTCTTATCAACTTCCTGAATCAATTCTTCTCTTGGAGCACCATAAGCTTCTTCAGATGGAATTTCAACGGTTTTCTTTTCATTCACTTTCATATCAAGCAAACCTTTTTCAAATCCCGGGATAAGTTGTCCCTGTCCCATTGTGAATTCGATTGGTTCTCTTTCCAAAGAACTGTCGAAGACCTGTCCATCGGTAAGTTTTCCGGTGTAGTGAACTTTTACAGTGTCATTTTCTTTAACCTGACTCATAATAAATTTTTTATCAATTAAATATTTGGGAAATGGGAATCAAACAGAAAATAAAAAGGAAGGACCTTAACAGCGCTGAGAAATATCTCATTTCGAAAGTGCAAAGATACCATTTATAAGATGGACCACCAAAGAATGACCTCTTTAGTCTTTTATTTCCTAAAAATATTCCGCGGTAATGAAAATAATCGGGAAAAAAAGAAGTTTTACCCGTAGTTTCACATTCTCTCTTAAAGAAGGGTTAAGACTGAAGCCTATAATTGTAAAACGCTTATTTTTTTGGTATGTTGGTAATTATGTTCTCTATAAAAATTTTTTTTAAGTTCCTGGTACTGCCGCTTATCCTTATGACCACTTTGGAAAGTTGTAATGAACCTGAAGCTGAAAAGTACAATTTTGAAGAATGGCAAAAGATCTCTGTTACTGCTTCTGCATATAATTCCCTTAAGCAACAGGGGGAAGGAAATCCTCTTATCACGGCCTGGGGAGACACCCTAAAGCCCGACGTGCAGTCCATTGCCGTTTCGAGGGATCTTATAAGAAAGGGACTAAAATTTAATACTCCTGTAAAAATCGAAGGTTTTGAAGGAGTGTTTATTGTAAATGATAAAATGCACCCAAGATGGAGAAATAAAATCGACATCTATATGGGCACCGATAGAGAAAAAGCCCTAAAGTGGGGTAGAAGAAAAGTAGAAATAGCCTTTCCCGCAAAAGATGAAACGGGGAAATAAAACTGACTATTAATGGTACAGGTTTCAAAAAAGTACATCAATGAATTTGTTGAGTTTTATAAAAAACATGTAACCTGGAAAAATCCGGATTTTCCGTTTTATCTATTAATCTTCTTTGCTTTTCTGGTCTTCATCCTGGGTACCAACCTTTTTGTGGAATTGACCGAAAAAGTGCAGGGGGAAACTATTGATAACTTTGACAACAGGATAACAGACTATGTAACTTCTTTTCGAACCCCCGCTCTAAATCAATTTTTTCAATTCGTAACAGATCTGGGTGATGTTTACGCTTACTTGGTTGCAACAACGATCGCCGCCATCTTTTTCTTTTTCAAACTCAAAAACAAGAAATTCATCCTTCAACTTCTGGGAGTGGTGATCTTATCGGCTCTTGCCAATATGGCTTTAAAAGAAGCTTTTAATCGCGCCAGGCCTACTATTGAACATTTGGTTGTGGTTGAATCTCTAAGTTATCCCAGCGGGCACGCCATGAGTGCAATGGCCTATTACGGTTTCCTTATTTATTTAGTTTTTCATATTAAAATGAATAAGTGGCTCAGGTTTTTTCTTACCCTTTTATTTTCTGCACTAATTTTCTTCATTGGCTTAAGCAGGATCTATCTTGGAGTTCACTTCCCATCGGATGTTGCTGGGGGATTTGTGGCAGGATTAATATGGATCGCATTCTGTATAGTCCTTTTCAATATCATTGATCTTCTACGGCAAAGAAAAGTGCGTAGCAGAATGGAAGAGGAGGAGAATCTTGAAACAGAGTAATAATTTCTTATATTTTTGTTAGCGTGTTAAAGCTTCTTGTTCATAATTTTTATCTTTTCTGCAAATCTGGCAATGAATCTTAAGATCGTCTACAATTCTGCAGCATTCATGGTTGTGGAATTTATAGTTTTTTATATTTTCTTCCCTTTCCTGGTCAATGCATTTCTTGATGGATGGTATAAGATCATTCCCCTGGTACTTATTGCGGTTTTTTTCCTCTTCCTGTTGCTGTTAGATCCAAAATTTGACAGGAGAGTTCTTACCAGGTTTAAAAAAGACTACCTGGGAAAAAGTGTTGCCAGGATGCTCATTATAACCGTTTTACTAGTATGGTTTACTTTTTGGATTTTTCCTGAATTGTTCTTTTTATATCCTGTAGAAAATTTTAAAAGCTATGCGATAACTTTCTTCTTGTATCCCCTGGCTTCGGTTTTCCCTCAGGAGATCATTTACAGAGTTTACTATTTCCACAGGTATCATAAAATAGTGCCGGAAAAATATCTGCTGATGCTAAGCAATGCGATAGTTTTCGGTCTCACACATTTCATCTATGACAATTGGGTTGCACCAATTGCAACCTTTCTCGCCGGCTGGATTTTTATCCATAACTATTATAAGACAAGGAGTTTGCTCAACGTGAGCCTGGAACATTACTTCTATGGTTTAATCATGTTCACCATAGGTTTTGGATATTTCTTCCAATAGAAAAGATTATTAGATACCCAAATTGGAGAGGAGCCACCAAAGAATAATAAAAACGATTATAGTTCCAAAACAACCACAACCGGTTTTACCTCCAAGTTTTTTTGCTCCCCAGCCCGCCAATAGGGCTCTAATAATCTTTCTCATAGCAATTTTTCTTTCCATCAAAAATAGATGGTCCCTTGCTATGAGCCAACAGGTTTAGGATATCTTTAATTAGTTTCCATAAAAGCTTACTAAAAAAGAAAATTGCTATCTTGAAAAGAAAAACATGAAATATTTTATTCTACTCATTATTTTCTGCGGAATGACTGCGATAGGGCAGGAGCAAAATAATACTCCTGAATTGAAATTACCCGGTTTTAGCCATCCCGAATCTGTGATCTTTGACGAAAAGTACGATTATTTTTATGTCTCTAATATGGGTGGCAGGACCGAAGGAGATGGATTTATCTCAAGGATCTCCAGAAAATGGCAAGATCAGGAGCATTCCTGGATCTCCGGATTAAATGATCCTAAAGGTTTACTTGTTAAAGGAGATCGCCTGTATGTTACCGATATCAAACACCTCATTGAAATGGATTTAAATTCCGGGGAAATTCTTCAACGAATCCCGGTTGAAGGTGCAGAATCTCTTAATGACCTCGCCATGGATGAAGAAGGAAATATATTCTTTTCAGATCTTGCCCAAAGCAGCATATATAGAATGAATGAAGAGGGAGTAATTGAAGAGTGGCTTAATAGTCCTGAGCTGGAAAAACCAAACGGTCTATTTGTGACCCCAGAATATATACTTGTTGCCGCCTGGGGAGATGATCAAAATGGGAACATTCTTAAAGTTGACCGGAGCACTAGAGAAATTACGCGGATTTCAAAGGAGGGTATTGGTAATATGGATGGAATTCAGTCAAAAGGGAACGGAGAATACTATGTTTCAGACTGGGCCACTGGAAAGATCTATACTATTGATCTCGAAGGAAACCTTAAGGAAGTACTTGCTTCAGAAAAAAGTTCCGGAGACATCCTGTATCTCGAAAATGACAAAAAACTGTACCTTCCAATGAACCATCAAAATGAGTTGTGGATCTACAACATGAATTAAGAAGATTTGATCTCATTCATGAGCAAAAATGCCTGATTGAGATATTCTTTTTCCAGAAAAAGCGTGAAATAGTTGGAGGTCGAAATGATCTCATAAACCGGAATTCCTTCATAAGCCAGGAGCTTAAAAATATAAAAATAAAGTCCCACTGTTTTGGTGTTCTTCTCGGGCAGGGCAATGGTGATAGACGAAAGCTCTTCTGATATACTAACGAGCTGTTCCTCTTGAAAAATTTTCTCGATCAACGGCTGCAGACTGGTAGAGACCAGGAAATTACTTTCCTGAAAGTTGCTGGAATAGTTTAGAAAAATACCTGTTTGATCTTTGATCTCGTGTAGCAATTCTGCCTTTCGCGCAACAATATTTTGAGAATTGAGATAAGTGTATTCCGTAATTCCAGACCTCACGATCATGTCCCCCAGCTCCCGGAAATTTTTTGTTGTGAACTTACTTCTCTTGGGATGATAACGTCGTAGCGCCATAATAATGGAACCTTGTTTTACCGGTTTTCTCATCTCCTTTTCCACTTGCGGTTGCAAATCAACAGCAAGGGAACTAAAGTTTATAATATTTCGGGCCAGCGCATCATCCAAAAAAG
The DNA here is from genome assembly GCF_020866905.1 of Salinimicrobium sediminilitoris. Classification (GTDB taxonomy): domain Bacteria; phylum Bacteroidota; class Bacteroidia; order Flavobacteriales; family Flavobacteriaceae; genus Salinimicrobium; species Salinimicrobium sediminilitoris. The sequence goes on from NZ_JAIVCC010000002.1 coordinate 16,780, forward strand.
GCTGGTGTTTTATAATGTCATGAACACACGTACTGATCGTTTTCATTGTTAAATAATATACAATTTGTTCAAAGGTATAAAAAAGATGTGATTTTTTTTAATCCCTTGGATTCATCTTGTAATTATGCAGCTTCAATTAGTAGTATGAAAATTTTAAAATTTGGTGGAACTTCTGTTGGCTCTGCGGAAAGCATTCGTAATGTCAAAGAAATTATAAGAGGTCAAAAAGGCCGGAAAATCGTGGTGGTTTCAGCCATGTCTGGTGTCACTAATAAGCTGGTAGAAATTGCTGAGTCTCAAAAGAGCGGAAATGAACAGCAGGTAGAAGGGTTAATGTTTGAAATAAAGCTGAAGCACCTGCAACTCATTGAAGAACTTATTGAAAATAAGGAAACCAAAAAACTTACCGAGAACCTCTTTCTCGAATTATATAAGCAACTAGAGGAAACCCTGCACCTCAAACCATTATCTGAAGCTGCGGTGATCACTTTTGGCGAGACTTTTTTAAGCCTCATTTTTTCCCAATTCCTGGAAGTGCAGGGAGTTTCAAATACTTTGCTCGATGCTAAAGATTTTATGCAGGTTTCAAATGTGGAGAATCCCCATATCCAAACAGTTCAGGAACTTCTTAAAACAACGCTAAAACGTGAAGTAACTTCCGAAGTGTATATCACACAGGGTTTTATAAGAATTGATCGAAATAAGAATGTTAGTACCCTTAAACGCGGTGGCAGTGATTACACGGCTACAATTATAGGTGCGGCTGTAAATGCAACCGAGGTACAGATCTGGACAGATATTGATGGTTTCCACAACAATGATCCAAGATTTGTAGATCATACTCAGGCTCTTACCCATCTAACTTTTGAAGAAGCTGCAGAGCTTGCTTATTTTGGAGCAAAGATCCTGCATCCACAAACTGTTTCTCCGGTAAAGGAGAGGAATATCCCTATTTACCTGAAGAACACTTTTACACCCGAAGCTCCCGGTACCTGCATTTCTTCCAAAGTCCACGGCAGCGGATTAAAAGCTATTTCAGCCAAAGACGGAATCACGGCTATAAAGATCAAATCGAACAGGATGTTGATGGCGCACGGATTTTTAAAAAAGATCTTCGATGTGTTTGATAAGCATGAAACGGCGATCGATATGATCACAACTTCAGAAATCGCCATTTCCCTTACCATTGATGACACACAAAATTTAGATAAGATCCTTTACGAACTGGACGAATACGGGGAAATTACAGTGGATTCAAATCACAGTATTATTTGTGTGGTAGGCGAGGGGGTGATCAATGATCACGAGACATTCAGGCTTTTTGAGCTGCTAAATGACCTGCCGGTGAGGATGATCTCTTACGGCGGAAGCAGCAATAACATTTCCCTGCTGGTCGACACCAAAAATAAAGTGCAGGCATTACAACTGCTGCACCACAAACTCTTTGAAGGAAAAATAGTGAAGAAGACCTAGTTGCTCATTTTGAGTTGTTAGTTTATTTGTTTGGATTGAATCGCCCGTTTTTACGGGCGATTCTTATTTTTGGCCTCTATATATTTTGATAAATATTTTGTGCTGCTAAGGCTATGATGCTTCAACATAAGACCGGTAAAATTGGAATTTCTGTGCTGTTCAAGTTTTTCTGAAATTTCCTGAAGTTTCTCCCGCAATCTTTCCCGATGTACTTCTTCTGAAAAATTGGATTTTAATAACTCAAATCCGTTCTCCTGAGCTTCTTTCCATTCTTTTTTATTTTCATACAGCTTTACCGCAGCTTCGGCAAAAGCGGCAGGATCATCGGCTGTTGCTCCATTCCAGGGTAAGTTTCCTGCCATACCTTCTGCACCAACGTGCGAAGTGACAGTAGGGGTTCCTACTCGCATTGCATCTGTAAATTTTCCTTTTATTCCGGCACCAAAACGTATGGGAGCAAGCAGAATTCTGGCTTTTTCAATTTCAGTTTTTGCCGAATCAGCCCGGCCGTGAATAAGAAACCCTTCTTTTTCATTGTGCAACTCAAGAATCTGCTGCGGAATATAGGCTCCAAAAATGTGAATTTTTGCCTCTTTCATTTTTTCCCTGATTAGTGGCCAAACTTCTTTTTTGAGCTGTAGAACAGCGTCTTTATTGGGTTCATGTAAAAAATTGCCTATGCTTATGAAATCCCTTCGCTCTTCAAAAGTTAAGAGCCGGCTTTTCTTTTCTTCTGATACCTGCTTTAGCATAAAAGGCAAATAAAACAGCAGGTTTTTAGGTACTCCAAAGGTTTCTGTGAGCAATTCTATTTCGGTGGGAGAAATGATGAGGCTTAGATCGCACCTGTAGATGCTGGCAATTTCCCGTTTTGCCACATCAGAAAAGAGAAGGGAAGGAGTTAGTTGATTTCCGGTTTTTGCAGCTTCATGCCGGGCCTTCCGTAGAAAATGCAGATCTTCTGTATCCAGAATTTTGATTGCTTCCGGACAAACTTCAGCCACTCTCCATCCAAATTGTTCTTCCATCATAAACCTGTCAAAAATGACAATTTCGGGAGAGATTTTTTTCAGAAAAACATCAAAACTTTCGTTGTTGAGCTCGATCTTTTCCGAAGTAATTCCGAGGGAAGAGAGATCGGCCATAAATTCTGTTTTTGCAGCCGTGGAGGCAAAGGTGATGGAAAACCCTTCATTAAGAAAGAATTCCAGCAGCTGCATCATTCTTGCACCCGCCGCCGAGGATTTTGGTTCGGGCCAAACATAACCTATAACTAAAAGTTTCTTTTGAGACATACGCCAAAATTAACAGGATTTAATACAATTTTTGAATTGTGCGGGTAATTTGTGACCTTTAATAAAAAGAGAACTATGAGCCGCGGATTTGTAAAGGAAGAGGACCAGGAAGAAGCACCGTTTATTCCGCCACGTGCAGCCTTGCCTCCGGGAGTGACCAATTATGTTACTCCGCAGGGACACAGACAGTTGTTAGAGGAACGGGAAGAGCTGGAAAAAGAGAGGAAGAATCTTGATATAAGTAGCGATAAGGATAAAAGACATGCTACAGCAGTGATAGACGGAAAGCTAAACTTGCTTAATGAACGGCTGGGTTCGGCACGTATTCTTAAACCTGAAGAACAACCAAAGGACGAGGTGAGATTTGGTGCAACCGTTAGTTTTTACTTTTTACCGGGATCTCAAAAAGGAAAAGAACAATCTTTTACTATTGTGGGAGTAGATGAAGCAGATGTAAAACAGGGGAAAATTGCCTTTTTAGCACCTCTCGCAAAAGCCCTCACCGGGAAAAAATCAGGAGAAACGGCAAAAGTCCAAATGGGAGGAGAGTTACAGGAACTGGAGATCCTCACTATAAGTTACTTATGATTCGGCAGAAAGTATATATAGTAATGGGTGTCTCGGGAGTTGGCAAAACTACTATCGGAAGACTACTGGCAAAGCAGCTGGAAATACCCTTTTTTGACGCCGATGATTTCCACCCTAAAGAAAATGTAGAAAAAATGGAAGCCGGGATTCCCCTTAAAGATGTGGATCGCCGGGAATGGCTGGAGAATCTTGCTTTAAAAATTACCGAATGGCAGGGGAAATCGGGCGCTGTTCTGGCATGTTCAGCCTTAAAGGAAAAGTACCGGGAACAGCTGAAGGTCCTGCCGCAGGAGGATATTAGGTGGATCTTTTTGCATTCGGATTATGATGTAATTCACAAAAGGATTACCGGCAGGAAAGGTCATTATTTTAAGCCGGAGCTGCTGCAGTCGCAGTATGAAACCCTGGAACTGCCTTCCTATGGAATTCATATTGATGTGGATCAATCTCCCGAACAAATAATAAGTGAGATCATGGAAAATTTGAAGAAAAAAGCTGAAATAGGTCTTTTTGGTCTGGGAGTGATGGGACAAAGTCTCGCCATTAACATGGCTTCAAAAGACTACAAGGTTGCGGTTTATAACCGGCACGTGGATAAGATCGAGGTCGATATAGCTAAGAATTTTGTTTCAGAAAACACTGAAATGAATTTCGAAGGGTTTGATGAGCTTAAGACTTTTACTCAAAGCCTCGAAAGACCCAGAAATATCCTGCTCATGGTGAATGCCGGGAAAGTGATCGATTTTGTCATTGAAGATCTGCTTCCTTACCTGGACAAAGATGATCTCATTATTGATGGTGGAAATTCCCATTATAAAGATACCATCAGGAGAGAAAAGGAACTAAAGGAAAAGGGGATCTTGTTTATGGGCGTGGGAATTTCGGGTGGAGAAGAAGGAGCAAGAAAAGGACCTTCCATCATGCCCGGCGGACCTAAAAGTTCTTACAAAAGAGTAGGGCCTATCCTGGAGAAAATTTCAGCACGGGATAAATATGGAGATCCATGCTGTACTTACATTGGACCAGATGGATCTGGTCATTTCGTTAAGATGGTACATAACGGCATTGAGTACGGAGAAATGCAGGTCATTGCCGAAACCTATCATTTATTAAGATTCCACACCGGTCTAAATCCCCTGGAAATCACTGATCTTTTTGAAGAGTGGAACCGGGAAGTACAAAGTTATCTTCTGGAAATTTCAATTGACATTCTTCGGAAGAAGGAAGATGAAACGTTTTTACTCGACAACATCCTTGATGCAGCTAAGCAAAAAGGCACAGGCGGATGGTCCACCAATGCTGCTTTGGAACTGGGAGTACCACTGGATACCATAAGTGCTGCAGTAATGGCAAGAAATATTTCCGGGATGAAAGAAAGCCGCACAGCGGCTGCGAAAGAATACGAATCACAAATTTTAGAGAAAGGAAAGATAAAAGAGCTGAGAAATGCCCTTTTTGAAGCTTTTAAGGCATCAAGTATTATTAATCACGCTATTGGATTTGATCTGCTTTCAATAGCTTCTAAAGAATACAGCTGGAACTTTAACCTTTCTGAAATTGCGAGGATATGGACCAATGGATGCATCATAAGAAGCAAACTAATGGAAGACTTGGTTGAAAAATTCAGAGATCATCAACAGCATATTTTAATGCATCCCGACATTGTTCAGGAAATATCAACATACAGGAAGTCCCTGACCAAAATAGTGGGAGAAGCTTTAAATGCCGGCTTTCCTGTACCGGTGATGAGTGCAGCGGCAAATTATCTGCTAAGTTTTACTACTGAACAGTCATCGGCCAATATGATCCAGGCGCAGCGGGATTATTTTGGTGCTCACACCTACGAACGAAAGGATAAACCCAGAGGAGAGTTTTTTCATACGGAGTGGAAACCTGATAGAAATTAGATGGATCTTTTTCACGCAGAGGAGCGCAAAGAAAAGCAAAGAGCGCAGAAATTTATTTCCGAAAATTTTACACCAAGAAAAATAAAATCAAAAGAAGAACACGAAGAAATTCTACTGCGCCTGAAAAAAAGACATTCGTGAATTCGTGGCAAAAAACTATTTTTCCGAAAGAACGAATTCTAAAGTATCTACAATATCCCCATATTGATCCACCTTGATTTCGAATTCTACTGCTTCAGGCATTGCTTTATACCCTAGCTTCTGCAGCTGTTCAGGATCAATTTCCGCAGTGTATTTCCCTGGAGCAAGTCCGAGATAACTAAAGTATCCATCGCCTTCACTCAGAAGCTCAGCTGCTTTTTGCCCTTTTTGGTCCAGAATATTGATTAAGATCCTGCCCTGGCCGCTAATTTTGTTACCGTGGTTAAAATATACCATTCCGCCAACTTCTCCCAGGACTTCTACAGGAACGAAGATCTCTTTGAAGTGGTTAGGCTGGGTTTTCACGAGGATCTTCGAATTCGGGATCTTCCAGGCAATATTGTCAAGACTTACAGGATCTAATTCAAGGAGAAGATCAATATAGGGCTGTAGTTCTGTTATACGAAGAATCGTTTCATCTTCATTATATGTAACGCGGCCACTTCGGTTTTTAAGTTCAAGACCGGGTACTCCAGGTTCCATAGGATCTTTGACTCCGTTGTGGTTTAGATCCAGGAACGGAATTACCGTAATCGCCGCTCGTGACATGGCAGTGCGATTGCTTGCCATTACATAACCCGTATTGTCATCGAGCATTAAGCTTCCCCTGGCCGATTGTACAAAAGAGGAATTTCTATTTCCAATTCGTGAAGTGGCCGAAGTTTGTGCAAAATTGAACGCATAGCGCAGTCCCACTTCAAAAATATGAGCATCCCGTAAAAAGTTGTTCTCGTAGGCGAGATTCAAGAATCCCTGCCGAAAAACCGGACGTTCCACTTCCAGGATAAGATTGTTAAATCTTTCCCGACTAAAATCGTACTGGATTTGAGGAGAAAAAAGGAATTTATAAGGCAGACGGTAAGTTTGGGATAAGGAGCTGTACAAAGTGGGCTCGTCCATACGATCGTTGTAAAGGCCGTAAGTTGTAAAGTTAGTGCTAATACCAAACAGTGCACCCGATAGCAATAGCTGGGCTGTTGTAAACTCGGTAGTGGGCATAATGATCTGGTTCACGCTAAAGCGGCTAAACATGGAGAAATATCTGGTGCGAACAGGAGTAGAAAGACTTACTTTTCTTTCCTCCAGATAATTAAAATTTATCGCCGTCTGGTCCTCATTATAATTAATATAATTAAGGTCTACCTGAATATTTCGTGGAGAGCGATAACTTAAAAGAGCTTCACCTTTGACGCCGTACATGTATTCTCCCGAGAACAATAAACCTGAAGCAATACGCATGGAGGAATTGACGAAAGGCATGACCTCACCACTGGTAACTTCAGAAAGATATTCCACCCCACCACCAATAGTAATAGCATTATTCAGTCCATAATTAAGATTCACCCTGCTAAAGCGATTCCAGTCTTCATTTTCAACAATTCCCGCACTTAAAGTATATTCCAGTTCATTTTTCGGAACAAAATTATAGGGTATATTGATCACACGATCTTCAATGCGTTCTTCTCCCCAGGGGCCGTAGAAACGAAGACTCACTGCAGTATTCCCATACATAAGCGGCACTTCAAAACTGTAGAACCCTGAAGCATCTGCCTCGGTGAAAGCCACCAGGACATTATTTACATAAAGCTCGACCGTCCAGCGCGGTTCGGTGTAGTCATTAAGGAGGTAAGTTCCAAATGAGCGTCGGTTTTGCAGCGGACTATTAGTGATCTGTACTCCCGAGACTGGTGCAAAGAGGGAAGAAGTGGCTCTGGAGAAAATACGTCCAGCAGTTACCTGTGTCAGGTATTTGTTGTCATTATTCACATAGCGCCACTGGTAAAACTGGTTACGTGATGAAAATGGCAACCTGCTCGAATAGTTCAACATTAAATTAGTTTCCCCGCCCAGGAACATAGTTCCCAGCCCCAGCATAAGTCGGTTATCATTTTCAAAATCGGTTTGTTGTGTGGTAACCACGCCCCAATCGAGAGTTCCCGGCTTGAAAAATGGATATCGCGCAGGAATTAAAGTATCGGGCACGACCACTCCTTTCACCCTGTCAAGATTTTCCCTCATCATTTGCAGGCGCATTTCCTTTATCACAGGCAACTCCTTATCTGTTTCCAGTTCCACGGAAAGACTTCGGAAAGAAAAGTTTGTATTAAGGTCAAAGATCTCCCCGAATAGATCTGAATGCAAATATCTCTCAGAAGGAGTGACTAAAATGTCATTTTTGGAAAGGCTGAAGGTTTTTCCTTTATAGACGATCTCTGGTCTTTGCCAATTAATAGTATAAGAAGAATCAGGATGAATGATAAATCCGCTGAGAATCTCGTTATTGGTTTCATGCTTGATCTTTAGAAGATCAAAAAGCACTTCAACGGGTAAATAGGCATCTTCTCCTTTAATAGCAATGGGAATTTCATAAGTTCCCAGCCTTGAAATGTTCATTTCAACGCCTAGTTCATCATAATCTTGTTGGAATTGCTGAGCTGTTGCCACTGAAGTGAATAACCCAAAAAACAACAAAAAACAGATGTGAGAAATTTTTGCTGAGAAAAATATTTTTTTGGGGGAAGTAGTTGGCATTAATTTTCTTGCGGCTATTCGTGAATAAATGTTATTGTAAACATTGCATTATAACTTCCGGCGGGACCTGAGCTACCATTTGGAATTTTTAATTGTCCACCTACAAGAACCTCGTGGGGATTTTGAGTTGTTATAAAAGTTTGCCCGGTGCTTATATCTCTATTTGGATCAATGGTTAAAGTGACATCACTACCAGAAGGTCCTTCCAGAGGAAAATCATAAACTCCCTGGATCTGTAGGAGAGTACCCGGATTTACATATACGTCAAAGATCGCATAATGAGAAGGCTGTCCCACATTCAACAAATGTACATCTGAATCACCCGTGCGATTACCGTTTGGACTCATAAAAACATTTCCACCGTTAGTTCCTACTGTGAATGATCCAAAATTTAAACCCTGGGCATTTCGTACTTCAACAGTTACTGGAATAGGTGGATTTTCCTGTGCAGCTACTTCAGAATAAACTATACTGGAGAGGCTCAAAAACATGAATATGAAATAGCTTTTTCCAGTCATTCTTTATTCTTTAATAATTACTTTTTTGGTTTGGCTTTCATTTTCAGTTGTCAGCGTTACCAGGTACATCCCTGAAGCCGTAATTCCGCTAAACCTGACTTCCTCTTTTCCAGATCCGGATTTGCTTTGAATGACCTGTCCTGACATATTACTAAGAATAACTTTTCCTTCTTCATAGTACGGAAGGTTCAGTCTTACCACAAATTCTTTGTTCTCATTGAAAACGGCAAAATCTTCCATAGCCATTGCTATTTCTGCAGGAGATAATTTTTCCGAAGAAAACACCAAAACAAAACGATCATTGTTTTCCCCTTTTTGAGAGGTAAAAGAATATTCAGGATCCCTGGCAAGATCTTTCAGGATTTTCTTTTTGTTGTCCTTCAGATAAATGTGAAGAGAGGGGAAAAGGTTTGTAGCTTCGGAAAGAACAAGTCTCATTTCACCAGATCTTTCAGCACTTATCCCAAGAGGAATTTCCATTGCTTCGGTGTTGAGACTGGATACAGCATTAATAGAAAGTTTTTCCTTTTTTGAACTCAAACTATACAGACTGGGAACATTAACAGCCGTATTTAGGATTTTTTGAGCATCTATTTCTTTTTCAAATTCGGGAGTTCCTCCATTTCTGAAATAAATTACTGTCGCATCTGAATTTTCTTCATTTTCAAAGCCTGCAGATAACCGAATTTGAGGAACTTCAGCTTTATTTTTGGCCTTGTAATAACTATGAGAAACCTGATTTCCGGTTCTTGCAGCGTTGGTAAATTGCAGATTAGCCGTAGCAGGATAAATCCCATTATCAGGATCACTTACCCTCACAAAAAATCCCTGCATGGATGGAATTATACCTGAGGCAGGATCTGTAGAAACTCCGTCCACGTAAGATATATAAGTTCCGGTGTATCTGTTATCGGCGCTTGCTTTAAAAAAATGGATACCATTATCAATGCCTTCAAGATCTTCAACCATTAAATCCCAATCTAAGGGCGAAGGGTAGGGGTTCCCCACCAGATTAAAGCCATTGGTATAGGTGCCATTGTTATTTTCGAGAGTTACATCTATAGGACCATCATTAACAATTCCTGATAGCTCCAGAGTTAAAGCATCGGTCGCTCCACTTGTATTAATCGCATATCCAGTACCCGGATTTAAAGGTGCAGCCAGATCCAAATATTTTTGCCAGCCTGTGAGGTCATTTTCTTCATCGTACGTTCTGTTTTCAAAATATTCATAAAGGTGAGGAAAACCGGTTTCAGAATTTGTGAGATCAAAATTGGCCGCAAGATCATCCACCGTAGAATTTTGGAAGGGAGTGCTGAAATATTTATAGCCAAAAGCATTAGAAAGGTAACGTTGCAGTGTAACAGTTCCGGAAACCTGTCCTGTGCCGCTGCCATCAATATAAGCGGTTCCTGTTTCACCAGAAACCAGAGTGAGGCCATTACCGGTGTAAAATATTCCTGCTTCTACCTTTAAAGAATTGATGATCTCTATAGTAGCTTCGGAAGTAACTCCGGCGGAGTTATCAATATTTAAGTTTAAAATTCTGTCATTCTCGAAAGCTCCTGCAGGAATAGTTTGTGCTGAAGCTCCCTCAAAGGAAATACTTCCGGCAGAGGCATTTAAATAATTATCATTAGTTAAAGTCCCGGTTATTCTTAACCAATTATCTATAACAGTAACAGAAGCTCCGGTTTCAATAATAAGATTTTTTGAAAGCGCATTACTTCCAGTGCTTACCACCGGATACTTGTTTAAGTTCGCAGGAATAGTAACATTCGTACTCAAAGTAGGAAGGGAGTTACAACTCCAGTTATTAATATTATTCCAGTTGGTGTCTTCTGCACCGGTCCATTCCGACTTGTTTATAATACTTATAGTTATATGTGAAACTATACTAGTACACCCGCTGGCATTACTAACAACAAGCGAATAGTCTCCTGCCTTTGCCTGGCTGGCATTTGGAATAACAGGATTCTGTGTACTTGAAGTAAAACCGTTAGGTCCTGTCCATTGATAAGTACCTCCTGATATAGAAGAATAAAGCTGGATATCGCTTCCTTCACATACCGGGGAATTGCTTGATAATACAGGAACAGGTAAATTATTTACTACCACATTAGTCCTCTGGGGATTACTGCTACAACCATTGGCATTAGTAACAACAAGCGAATACTCTCCTGCCTTTGCCTGGCTGGCATTTGGAATAACAGGATTTTGTTCACTTGAAGTAAAACCATTAGGTCCTGTCCATTGATAAGTACCTCCTGGAATGGTGGAAGAACTAAGTTCAATACCACCTCCCTCACATACGGGGGAATTGCTGGATACTACTGGAACAGGTAAAGTAATTACTGTTAGAAGCACCTTCTTTGAAATGGAAATTTTACAAGCCGAATTCGTTGGATCGGAAGGTCGTACAACTACCCTAAAAAGTTTACCACTGTCTTCTACTGAGGTATTAGAAATTGTATAACTATAACTATTTGGATTGTTTTCTACCACAACCCAATCTGTAGATGCAGTTTTTTCCTGCCACTCGTACTTAACGGCAGCATTAGTAATTTCAGCAACACTAAAAATGACCTGAGCACCCTCACAAACCTCCTGATTAGAAATCGAAGTTAGATCATAACAGTTTACTGCATCTTTATATTCTTCAGGAAAATCTTCAAAATTATCTTCAAAATTGTCCCCGGTTCCATAATCACAAGCCTCTGTTCCCAATTCTGACACATTGCCTTCATAGTCAGTACAGGTATCAAAATTACTCCACTTTTCATCAACCTCACCAAAAATGTAGATATTCCCATTAGTAGCGTCAATTTCGGCTTGCCCGCTTCCTGTTTTCTGAGAAAAGTCACCATACACTATTAGAAAACTGGAAACAGAAATATTAACCTGATTATGTGCTATAAAATTTCCATACACTACTACTAAAGCGTCAGGACCCATTATAAATTGAGAATTATTACCGTCCATTACCAGGTTCCCATTAACTATGAGCGTTCCATTTACTTCAAGAACAGAGCTATTATTCTTTAATGTCACATTTTGATAGGTCTCTTTCTCTCCCCCTGGAATGACCCAACCACCTTTTCCAACATCCAGGTCTCCTACCTGAGCCGATAAAAATGAAGTAAGAAACATCGCCGCCCACAAGACGGCAATTCTTAAAAAATTAATAAACCTGGGGGAGTTTTTTTTCATTTAGTTCAGGGGAATTTCTTTTGTAGCTAAAGTTTTTCCTATGTCTTCAGAATAACTTACTCTAAGTTTCCCGGTGCTCAAATCCGCTTCCCCGGCACTTCGTAATTCAAAGGAAAAGATTCTTTTTTTGTTCGGAGTATAAACAGAAACTCCTTTCACCATTCCTACTTCGGTAGTGACTCCTTCAGGGGAAACATGATCTACTTTAATGTTGCCATATACCGACATGTTGCCCGACCTATTAATCACCAACGAAAGCTTGGGATTTTCACCTTCAATGTTTAAAGAAATATCAGATAAATTAATTTGTGTAGTAGATGCTCCTTCTCTAATAATAATTGGAATACTTATTCCAAAAACGGTTTTGATGTTAATTGATATTCCTTCCGCTTCCTTGGCTTCTTCCTGTCCTAATGCAGTTTGCTCTTCTACAGCCCTAAAATACATATGAGAACGGTATTCTCCCTGTTCCAGATTTCCTGTTCGGGTAACCTGTACTCTAATAGTTTGTGCTTCGTTAGGAGCAAGGGTAACCCGGCGGGGGAAATATCGAAGATTACCTTCTGCAAATCGCTGACCTTCCTCAGGAGAATCGACCTGTTCGAAATTTCCACTTTCTGTCATCTTATAATTGACAAAAGAAATAGCATAAACAGCAGTATCACTTCCTGTATTTGCAAGATTGATCTCCTGAGATCTTTGAGAACCGTCAAAAACCAGCCTCTTGGGCATGATCATTAGATCTCCCTGAGCAAGAGAAATTGTTGGAAAGAAAAATAATAGTATAAGAACTGAAAACTGTAGTAATTTTTTATTCATGCGGGGGCTGAATTCTATTGGATTTTTCACCTAACACAAATGTAAGTAAAAGAAGACAAGATCGTTAAGGATATCTTAAAATTAATTATAGGACACTGTGACATTAAACCCTGAAGAATTTGTATAGAAGCCTGCGGACTGGTTGGCTTCAAGGTTTAATCTTGCTCCAATTTTAATTATGTCAGAAATTACGCCTTCCTCTGGAGCTACAGTGAATTGATCTATGATTAATTGTTGATCGGGATTTTCACTGTTGAAAAGAATAAAGGACTCAGGAAGGGTAATAGAATAATTATTGTTTCCATGAGTAACCACGGCCTGAGCAGGATTCACAGTACCGGGAAAGGAAGAAGATATTTGTACTCCGTATGCTACTCTTGAACCTTCTGGCGTTAAAATCACTGTCCCGGGATTATAGGCAGAGATCACATTTCCGAAATCCAAATCTACAGTCTTATCAATTTTAATAGGATCTATTACTGTAGCCCGGCTCTCCACCGTTGCCGAAGCTGATGCCTGCGCAAATGTTTGCGTGGAGATCAGCAGGAAAATAAATAAGCATAAGACTTTATTCATTTGGGTTGTTGGCGGTTAGTTAAACAAGATAAGCAAAATCAAAAAACGCCGCCACAAGGGCGGCGTTCTATATAATTTAAATAAAATTATTTATTCGTAAGAAACAGTTACTGTTGCAGTTCCAGTGTATTCACCAGCATCCTGCCCACCATTTACAAGAAGGTCTCCACCAACTAATAAAGTCTGTTCGGCACCGGAACCTGCATTACCTTCGTCCTTCATATTGTGTTCAAAATTAACAGTCATGTCATCTCCAGCACCTTCTAATTTAATAGATGGAATTGAAATAGAGTATAGATACTCATTTTCAGCAGTTATTTTGAAAGCTGCTGCACTTGGTAATGAAGTTGTGGTTGGTGCATTGAGATCATTATTATCAAAACTTCTTTCCCCTGCAGTAGAAACAGTAACAGTACCACCTTCTGCATCTCCAATAATTCTTCCAAAATTAAGAACAGAACCAGAAGTGATTTCGATTGGGCTAATTATTTCAGCATTCACTGTTGCAGTACCGGTAGCTTTATTTGAATCATTGTTGGTTTGTGCAAAAGTAGTTCCGGCGATAAGAGCGAATAAAATAAAAGTAATTTTTTTCATGGTAAGTAGGTTTTTAGGGGTATGTAAATATTAATTTGGGTTTCTAATTATTTAACGGGGCAAACATACTCCCTAAGGAAAGCTCCTACAAAAAAAGTCGATAAGGGCGGCAGAAATTCGTTGAAATGCACATTATTAGATTTTTTTTGGAATCTGAAGCTCTTTTAAAGATAGCCTGGAAGGTAATTCTCACGATAATTTGCACAAAAGGAGGAAATTTGCCCCGTATAAACCTCCTATTAATAAAGGCTGGGACTATTTCTTGTTTTAGAAGATCCTTTTTGGAACACCTAACCTTGTTTCGGCTGGAAATAAAATGAATAGTTCAGTATAAAACAGTGTGCTTTTATCGCTCCCTGCTGGAGGAATTAACAGGAAATGTCATCAACATTAATAAAAAGGATTAGAACATGTAGGTAGGGCAGTAGACTTCATTTAAAAATGAGGCTTAAGCAGGTTGAAAAAACCAATCGTTGCACCAATAAAAAATTAGTTGAACTACATAATTAAAAAAAATCCAGGGAATTAGAGGAGTAGTAATATTGATTATTACCAAAGGATCAATTGTAATTAACAGTGACGTTCATAGGTGACCGACTGTTGTAAATGCCCGGCGTTTGGTTTGGATTAACCTTTAAGGTTGCTCCGACCCTTACAATTTTTGAGCCTCCGGTGAGACTTCCACCATTGGCGAGACTACTTGTAAAATCCTTTATGATCATGCTTTCGCTGCCGTTAGCCAGTAAAAATTCATCTTTGGGAAGACTTATAGAAAAAGCAAATCCTTCTTCTCCTGTTACCTCAAAAGATGCGGCAGAAACTGCAGCATTTTCGGCCAGGGCTACGTCACCTGTACTTATCCTGGTATTCTCGGGGGTGAGAATTACTGCTCCTCCAGATTTGGCATCGAGATTGGCGAAGTTCATGTTTGAAGTAGTGGTAATTCCAATAGGCTGAATAATGGTAGCCGAAGCAGTAAAGGAAGCTGTGGCACTGGTTTGTCCATATGACATACCGGTCCCGGATAACAGTATTATTAGCATTAGAATAAAAACCTTTTTCACTTCAATTTATTTCTAAACCAATATTAAGAAAAATTATTAGAATAAATCAGATAAAGTGCATAAAATTATCGATGAAATACACAAAGTTAAAAGCTACAACGATATAGTCTTATATTCAGTTCTTTAAAGAATTTAAGGATCTTTCATATATTTAACCAAATTACATTTATGAAAAACACCTATACTACCAACCTGGAACTTGCTAAAATTGATCTTGGGCTATTGTTCCTGAGGTTGGGTGCAGCCGGTCTCATGCTCACTCATGGTTATCCCAAACTCCTAAACCTTTTTGGAAGTGAAGAAATAGTATTTGCCGATCCTGCCGGTCTTGGGATGGCGACAACCCTTGCATTAGCTGTCTTTGCAGAATTTATTTGTTCGATCCTGGTTATTTTGGGACTGGGAACACGCCTTGCTGTAATCCCGCTAATAATTACAATGTTCACTGCCGCTTTCGTGATTCATGCTGCCGATCCCTTTCAGCGAAAAGAACTTGCACTTATATATCTTCTCAATTTTACCGTCCTGTTAATTACAGGCGCAGGGAAACATTCACTCGATTTCCACTGGCTTAAACGCAAATAAAAAAGAGGCCATAATGGCCTCTTTTACTTTCCTATCTAAACTTAATTCTTAGTTATTGGAAGAATCTACAGGCTGTGAAGCCGATTTGTCTGAATCCAGCAAAGCAAGGAATTTATCCAGGTTTGGCAGGATGACAATTCTTGTCCTTCTGTTAAGAGCTCTGTTCTCCCTTGTGTCATTGTCGGCTACAGGCTTATAGCTGCTGCGTCCGGCCGCAATTAATTTTTCAGGATCAACGTTGAATCTATCCTGTAACAATCTTACAATAGCTGTAGATCGTCTAACACTCAATTCCCAGTTATCCTGGATGTAAGAATTTTCTACCATTGTCTGCGAATCTGTATGGCCTTCTACCATCACTTCCATAGCCGGTTCAGAATTAATAACTTCTGCCAGTTTTTCCAAAAGTGGATAGGCGTCTCTGCTCACTCTATGGCTTCCGCTTCTAAAAAGCAATTTATCTGATACGTTAATCATCACCACAGTTTTATCTACAGTAATGTCTACATCCTCAGATGAACCACTGCTAATTTCGCTTTCCAAATTGTAAGCTACTGCAAGGCTAATGGAATCTTCAAGAGTTTCGGCTTCTGCAAGTTTCGCAGGGTCAACTTTCCTAAGAGTTTCTCTCATCTTGCGCTTGTTGGCATTAGACATTGCCGTAAGCTCATTCATTTCTAATTTTTGATCATTTTCTTCAGTAAGAGAATTAATTCTCGAGTTGTAATCTGCTACTCTTTGTTCAATGGCATTCAACCTTTCTTCAAGTTTTTCTTTTTCCACCTGAGTTTGCTGTAGATTACTTCGTGTATTATTGTAATCCTCCTCAAGAGCTACATATTTCTTTTTGGAAACACAAGAAGTCAGCATTGTTGCTGCCAGTACCGTAACGGTAAGAGTCTTTTTCATGATTTTCAGTTTTTGTTTTAAATTATCGGGGGTTTTAATTTTTACCCTGACAATGGAAACGGTTTAATTGGGTCGAAATTATAGAAAAGGCTTTTTTAGCTCCTTATTTTTAACGAAAGATTATCAGTTGCTCCAGCCTGTTGCCAAATTATTCCTAATAAAATGGTTGCTCCCGGGGAAATTTTTATCTTTTTCGAAGAGAATTCTCCAGAAAAATTCCAGGCAAAAAAGCCATTTTCGGAAGGTGTTGTTTAACAGGCTTTTACCTTCAGGGATTTCAGAATAAGGATTAAAAGAAATATATTAGATCAGGTAGACAGTCAATCTTTGGAAACAAAAAAAAATCAAAAGGAAAAAAAGAAAAGAGGTTCAGGCTTAAAATTATTTTTTAAGATCCTGCTCGGGATTTTTATCTTCATTTTTCTTTTATTACTCTTCATTCGCAGCCCATGGGGACAGGGAATTATTGTAGACAAACTTGTAAACTACATTACTAACAAAACTAATACAGTGGTAGAGGTCGACCGACTTTTTATCACTTTTGGCGGAGATTTAAGTTTGGAAGGTCTTTATATGGAAGATGAAGAAGGGGACACATTAATATATAGCAGGGAACTTCAAGCCGATATTTCATTAATGCCACTTATAAAAGGTAAAGGTTTTTATCTCAATAGCCTGGACTGGAACGGAGGAATAGCAAATATTGATCGAACAGATACCATTCAGGGTTTTAACTTTGATTTCCTGACGGAAGCCTTTGCAACGGCCGACACTACTGCTACCACAACACCTGTAGATACTACTGCTTCTGCGATGGAAGTTAGGTTGGGGGATATCAACATTGAAAATTTCAGGCTTACCTATGATGACAAGTACCTGGGAATTGACACCAAAGTCGCCCTGGGACGTTTGCTGCTTGAGATGCAGAAATTCGAGTTGGACAGCATGCGTTTTGAAGCCGGAGATGTTATCCTGAAAAATACCCGCTTCAAATATGCCCAAACCAAACCTGCTCCCGATTCTCCGCAGGAAGACACGATCCCATTACCTTTTTTGTCTGCCGAAAACCTGAAGCTAAATAACGTTGCCGGATCCTACACCTCTGTTCCCGACGGTATTGTAGCCGATGTGGATATAAATGACCTGTACCTCGAATTACCCGCAGTAGATCTGGAAAATACACTTGTCGTTATCGATCAACTTGATTTGAACGATTCAAGAATATATCTACAAACAAAAACCACAGCTATTGCTGAAGCAGAACAACAAACTGCTTCAGATTCTACAGCGACCGAAGGTTTCGAATGGCCGGAATGGGAGGTAAAAGCTCAGGATTTAAGTATTCAGAATATAGATTTCAGGTACTGGGTTGATGACAGCAGGCCAACTCCCGGCACGTTCAATCCTGAAGCTGTTGGACTTAAAGACCTGGATCTAAAAATCCCGGAGCTTATTTTGGCAAATCAATCTCTTGAAGCCAAAGTAGAAGCTCTTAATTTCAGGGAAGCTTCAGGATTGGACTTGAGTAGAACAAATTTTGTCGCCAGCATCAACGAAGATAGAATGCTGTTGCAGGATCTACTTCTCAAGTTAAATGGCAATATGGTGGAAGGAAGTTTGGTGATTGATTATCAATCTCTCAATTCTTTTATTGAAAATCCTGAAAATGCGACCGTGGATCTTAACCTTCCACGATTTGATGTGGATCTACAGGATTTGTACAGGTTCCAGCCAGATCTTCAGCAGAACGAATACATTGCCGAACTTGCCAAAAAAGACCTTTCCGGAAGTCTTTTTGCCAGTGGAGAATTATCGAAAATATCTATTGAGAGTGCGAATATAAACTGGGGCAATACTGCGCTTTCATCCACGGGTGGTACTATTTATAATGCCACAGATCCAGATAATTTAAGATTTGATCTTCCACAACTTAAATTTAACTCTTCCCGGGCCGATCTTAGTGGCTTTTTAGAACCTCTGGACCTTGGAATCCAACTTCCTGAAAAAATAAGTTTATCGGGAAATTTCAGTGGAACACCAGAAGATATATCTGTTGATGCGATCCTCAATTCTTCCGCAGGAAAAATCGATGTGGATGGACGATTTGTCACCGCTCCGGAAATTGCTTTCAACGCAGATCTTAAGGTTACTGAGTTAGAACTGGGACAACTCCTTCAGAATAAAGCCCTGGGGTCTATTAGTATGCAAATGGAAGCTTCGGGTTCAGGAGCCAATTTAAATGAACTGGATGCCATGGCCGATGGAAATATTTCCAGCTTCACCTATAATGATTACCAGTTTGAGGATATTGAACTTTATGCCGAACTAGAGGACGGCGATGGTTTTGCCAATGTAGATTATAAGGATGAAAATCTTAACATGGAGCTCCAAAGCTTTGTGGAACTGGATTCTGTCGCCCCAAAAGTGGCTTTAAACCTCAATCTTATTGGAGCCGATTTACAAGCGCTTGGTTTAACTAACAGACAAATCAATACGGGACTTGATCTTAGAGCAACTTTTGAAGGTAACGCTGAAAGTTTTGACATGGTGGGAAGCATTAATGAAGGGGTTTTTGTATATGATGATGAAACTTATCTCTTGGGGTCTGTCGACCTTCTTACACATGTGAGACCCGATACTACTTCCATTGATGTTGACAACCGTATGCTCGATCTTCGGCTAAGTTCTAATGCCGGGCCCATGGATTTTATAAATGCTCTTGACAGGCATTATCAAAGCTATTACAGCGTAGAAAATCAGCTGGATACGGTTCAAAATCCTGTCAATATTGAATTACGAGCAGAAGTTAGTCCATCCCCAATTCTGGAAGATGTTTTTCTTCCGCAGTTAGAAGAAATGGACACATTAAAAGTAAGAGTGGATTTTGAAGAGAAAACCAGAGAGCTCGCGGCTCAGGTAAGTCTGCCTTATGTAAATTACTTTGGGAGTGAAATAGACAGTCTGCAGTTCAATATGGCTTCAGACAGAGAGAAACTTGCTTTTGATTTTGGTTTAAAACGTCTAAATACAGGACCACTGGCTATTAAAGAGACCATTTTGGAAGGGGAACTGGTAAATGAAGAGCTATTACTGGATTTCACTTCCAATTATGAAGGCGAACGCCTTATGCATTTTAGTTCCCTGGTATCCAAAGTAGATGATGTGCTTAGAATTCACATTGATCCCGAAGAACTCATCCTGAATGCTGCGCCCTGGGAAATAGACCCCGACAATGCTATTTTAATTGGGGAAAATGAGTGGAATTTTAACCAATTTGAACTTACACGTAACAACCAGTTGCTTCGGGCCTCAAATCAAATTGATGGAATAGCAGGAGAACACATAGGAATAGAGTTCGATAATTTTAGGCTTGCATCGATATTTTCTTATTTCAATCCCGAAAAAGTTCTGGCCTCAGGAAGCATGAATGGAAGTTTTGTCATTGAAGAGCCTTTTGGAACCACCGGACTTGTTGCCGATCTTAAGATCAATGAATTTGGAGTCCTGGATGTGCCGCTGGGAGAACTTTCCCTTGATGCAAATAGTACCGGTGGGGATACCTATAACATAGATCTTGCTCTTAGAGGAAATGCAGATCTTGACCTTACAGGTTCTTATATAGCTTCGGAGAAAACAGCAAACCTCGATCTCCAGCTGGACCTTAACGAAATTAAAATGGAGGTTATTGAAAACTTTGCAGATGACGCTATCACAGCGGCAGACGGTAGCTTCTCGGGAGCAATATCGGTTAGCGGCACCACTATGGAACCTCAATATGAAGGGAAAATCCATTTTAATAATGCAGCTTTTACCGTTGCTGCTTTAGGTGCTCCCTTTGTATTTCCAGACGAAGACCTACGAATAAACAACGAGGGGATTTATATGGAGAGTTTCATGATCCGGGATTTGAACAACAATGAATTTATTCTTGATGGGGCTGTCCTGACGGAGACTTACCTCAATCCTGAATTTGATCTTAGCTTTAATGCTGAAAATTTCACAGTCGTTAATTCTGAAGAAGGCGCTAACGAACTCTTTTACGGCAAAGCGGTAGTTGATGTCACAGGTTCCCTTACCGGCGATCTTGAATTGCCTATTGTTGAAATGGATCTTACAGTAGGGGAAGAGACCAACCTCACCTATATAATTCCTGAAGCCAATGTGGAACTTGAAGAGCGGGAGGGAGTAGTTGTTTTTGTGAACAGGGAGAATCCAAACCAGATCCTTACCCAAACGAAAGAGGAGGAAGATGCGGTTTCATTTTCGGGCTTTAAGATGAATTCCTATATCTCGGTAGAAGAAAATGCAACTTTTACAGTCATTATTAGCGAAGAAACAGGAGATAACTTCCGCGGGACAGGGGAAGGTGAACTTCTTTTCGATATTTACCCCAATGGAAGGACTACCATGTCGGGTAGGCTGGAACTGCAGGATGGTCATTATGAAATGAGCCTTTATAACCTGGTCACCAGGAAATTTAATATCATGGAAGGCAGTAGTATTGTATGGGCGGGAGATCCCCTGGATGCAGATCTTAATATTACGGCATCCTATAGTGTTGAAACTTCCGCTTCGGCTTTAATGGCACCTCAGCTTACATCTGTTGATATGGATGTTCGGCAAAGGTATAGACAGGAGCTGGAATTCCTTGTATACCTCAAAATAGGAGGGGAGATCAATGCTCCTACAATATCTTTCGGCCTGGATATGCCCGAGGATGAACAGGGGTCTCTTAGCGGACAGGTCTATGGCAGGGTTCAGCAGTTGAATCAACAGGAAAATGAACTTAATAAGCAGGTATTTTCTCTCCTTGTCCTCAACAGGTTCTTCCCCGATTCGGGAAGTGATGGAGCAAGTGGCGGTACTCTGTCCTTTGCACGGGATAATTTAAATTCAGCCATTTCAGATCAATTAAATGTATTTTCAGACAGATTATTAGGTGAAACCGGTGTGGATCTAAATTTTGGGCTCGACTCGTATACAGATTATCAGGGAGCTGCTCCCGAAGAGAGGACACAGCTGGATATTACCGCTCAAAAAAAGCTATTTGACGACCGTCTTATTGTGAGTGTGGGAAGTGAGGTAGACTTACAGGGTAGCAGCCAGGTTGAGGAAAGCACTCCTGTGATTGGAAATGTTAGCCTGGAATATCTCCTTACAGAAGATGGGAGATTAAGACTGGAAGCCTTCCGAAGAAGGAGTTATGAGAATGTCATAGATGGTCAATTGATCATAAGTGGCCTTTCCCTGATTTTTACACAGGACTTCAATAAATTTAGGGAGCTTTGGAGCCAGATTTTGAGTGAAGAGAAAAGAAAACAGCAGGCAAACCAGAATGAACCTGAAAAAACTGAACAATAGCATGTCAAAAAAGGCATTTTTAGGACTTACTTTATTTTTAGCTATTTTTTTGCTGCAGGCTTGCAGCGTCAAAAAATTTATCCCCGAAGATGAATTATTATATACTGGAGCAGATATTGAACTCGATTCTCAGGATGAGATAGCAAACAAAAAAGATCTTAAAAATCAGCTACAAACCTTACTTACTCCTTCACCAAATGCAAAATTCCTGGGCACGCGGTGGGGATTGTACTTCCACTATAAAGCACAGAAGGAGAAACCGGGGTTTATAAATAAATTTCTGAATAGAAAATTCGGGGAAGAACCGGTTTATCTTTCAGATGTTGATCCCTATCATACAGAAGAACTACTTAAAAACCGGTTAGAGAACAGGGGGTATTTTTACAGCACGGTTGATTTCACTCTGGAAGAAAAGAGAAAGCAGAAGTTAGCTTCTATTTCATATCACGCTACACTTCCGGAGGAACCTTATGTGCTCGAAAAATACAGAATGGATAATGATTCCCTCAGGATCTATAGGGAGATCAAGGAAACCCTTTCAGAATCTCTTATTGATGAAGGAGAACCTTTTAATCTTTCTGTTCTAAAGTTGGAAAGGGAGCGAATAGATATTGCTCTAAAAGAACGTGGTTATTACAACTTCAGTAATAACTTCCTCATCTTCGAATCTGATACCAATCAATATGACCGCAAGAAGTTCGATCTTTTTTTACGCCTTAAGAAGCAGGTGCCGGAGGAAGCGATTAAACCCTACAAAGTGAAACGGGTTAATATTTATCCTAACTATGCAATTGGCACCGATTCTATTGACCGGGACACAGTACGATATAACGGCAGGAACTACATCCAGAATGAAGTCTTCTTTAAACCCGAAAAATTAGATCCTTATATATTGATTAAAGAAGGGGAGCTCTACAGCCCGACTGAATCGGGAAGGACAAGTAGACGCCTCACTTCCCTGGGAACTTATAAATTCGTGAACATAAGGTATGACGTTTTAGATTCAATTTCTACCGATAGTATAGGTTACCTGGAAGCGAATATCTTCCTGTCACCACTCAATAAAAGATCAATACGTGCAGAATTACAGGCCGTTACCAAATCCAACAATTTCGCAGGACCACACCTGGCATTGACCTACACCAACCGGAATCTCTTCCACGGGGGGGAAATTCTTAAACTCACGGGGAAAGTTGGCTACGAACAACAACTTTCTGCCGATTCGGATGTTGGAAATACCAGTATCATCCTGGGATTAAATTCAGATTTTATTATTCCCAGAATGCTTTTTCCAATAATTGAGATAAATAGCAACTGGTTCGAATATTCCATTCCAAAGACAAAAATAAGTGCGGGATTTGAATATCTTAATCGAACTGGCCTCTTTAACCTGTTTTCGGTTTCAGGGAGTTTCGGCTACATTTGGAAAGCCAACAGGTACATTACTCACGAATTGAATCCTTTTTCGGTTGACTACGTGCAGCTAAATGAATCGGACAGATTTGGAGAAATTCTTAAAGAAAACCCTTTCCTCGCAAGTAGTTTTGATCAACAATTTATAGCGGGTCTTACTTATTCATTTATTTATAATGGAATGGTAGATGCCAGTGATACTCACCAGTTTTTCCTAAATGCCAACCTGGATCTAACAGGGAATATTCTGGATGCATTGAGCGGCGGAGAGACTCCCAAGACCTTCCTGGGCCTCAGGTTCGCACAGTACGCAAAAGCCGATGCCGATTTTCGTTATCATTTTAAACTAAGCCCTGAGCAAACCATTGCCACCCGATTATTTGCCGGACTCGGAGTTCCTTACGGGAATTCTGATGTTATGCCTTTCAGCCGTCAATATTTTGCCGGAGGACCTTACAGCATCAGGGCCTTTCAAATTAGATCACTTGGTCCCGGAACTTACAAACCACAGGGAGATCTTTCCTATTATGATCAAATGGGAAATATAAGATTGGAGGCCAATGTGGAATATCGCTTCCCCATCTTCCAAATCTTAAAAGGAGCTGTATTTGCAGATGCAGGAAATGTCTGGAATACCGAAAGAAATAATCTTCCTCCCGGGGATGAATTGACAGAGCAACAGGAAGAGCTTATTGAAAAAGGTACTTTTAGTTCAAACTTTTTAAATGAGGTTGCAGTAGGGGCAGGAGTAGGACTAAGGGTTGATATTCAAAGCTTCGTCATAAGATTTGATCTTGCGGCACCCTTGCGCATTCCGTGGCTTGAAGAAGGGGACCGTTGGGATCCAAGACTTACAGAGCCGGTATTTAACTTCGCAATTGGATACCCGTTCTAATGCTGCTCCTTTGGACCAAAACAAAGATCTCCAGCATCTCCAAGGCCGGGAACAATATAACCTCTCTCGTCTAATTCCTCATCAATGGTAGCTACCCAAAGGTGTGAATTTTCAGGAAAATTTTCCTCCAGGTATGCTATTCCTTCTTTTGCAGCTATGACCGCGACAAGGTGAATTTCTTTTGGATTCCCCATCTTTTTTAAAGCTTCCAAAACATTCACAAATGAGCGGCCGGTAGCCAGCATAGGGTCAGCCAAAATGAGAGTTTTTCCTTCAAGGGAAGGCGAGGCCAGATATTCTACAAGAATTTCAAACTCCTCATCATTATTGGGGTGATGACGGTAAGCAGAAATAAAGGAGTTTTCTGCAGCATCAAAATAATTAAGTAAACCGGTATGAAGAGGTAGTCCCGCTCGTAGTATTGAGCAAATCACCAGCTCCTCTGTAGGAAGGGATACGTTAGCGGTACCTAACGGAGTCCTTACTTCCTTATTTTCAAAATGAAAATTCTTGCTTAGCTCATACCCCAAAATCTCTCCCAATCTCTCAATATTTCTTCGGAATCGGAGTCTATCGGTTTGAATATCAACATTCCGTAGTTGAGAAATAAAGGTGTTGGCAATAGAATTCTTTTCGAGTAGGTGGTGAACGTGCATAAAATTAAATTGTATTTGAAGGAAGATCAAAGTTAAAAATTTTTAATCCAAAACCTCTACTTTCTCAGGTTTCAAAAGTGGCATTTTTAGAAGAGATTTATATGATTAAATTATCCGGGATACCAAAGAAGGATTTATTCTTAAAGAAATTTGCCTCTTCTTTAAAAACTTTAGTAAATAGCCAAGGTTTTCGGCCGTATAGGTGAAAAAGAAATTTTGTATATTTAGTTGTTTAAAATATTGCTTCACAATTAGTTGCGTTTAAAATAGACTTAATAATGAGCGAGAAAGAGAAATTTTTGAGAGATGTAAATAAAGCTTACATCAATGGGGATGAAGAATTCTTCATGGAGCATATTACAGATGACATATGCTGGGAAATTGTGGGGGAGAAGGATATTTCGGGCAAAGCTGAATTCAAGGAGGTCTTAGACCAAATGAAAGAAATGCCATCTGTTGATATTGAGATTGAAAATATCTTTTTTAATGCCACCCACGGAATTGTCGAAGGTGTGGTGGTGAGTAGAAACCGCCTGGGCCAAAAAAAACAATTCGGCTTTTGTGATATCTATAAATTTGCAGAGGGTCCCAAATTGAAAATTTCGGCAATCACCTCATATGTCATTGACGTTAGCCGATACATTCAGTACAGAGAAAAGCGATAAAAAAAGCCACCTTTTTAGGTGGCTTTTCTATTATTTTTGAGACTTCTCATCTCTCGTCTTTTCTGAAGGATCTTTATACTTTTCAGCTTTATCGCCTTTATAAACAGTATTTGTTTGTGACTCTATATTATCATTGGAATTAGCAGATTCTTTAGGCCGCCTTTCCTTCTCCACGTCCTGGGGTTTGTTGGTAGTAGGATTAAATTTTCGATCTGCCTCTCCCGGAATATCAAGATCGGCACCAGCGTAATCAATAGGTTCATCTCTATCCTTGAAATAGTCTCCTTTCTTTTGATCCTGACTTTGATTATTCAATACATTCTTATCCTCAGAAGTAATATCCGAATTGTATTTCGTATCCTTGTCGCGGTTCATGTCTTCTGTCTTATTTTTTGGTTGTTCTTCTTTCTTTGTCATGGTTTTGTTTTTAATTAAATTACAGATAATCTTATATTTACCCGAGCTTTAGCGGTTAAAATGCAGTTAAATTTTTAGCTGGTTTCCAGGGAAATTTTTCTTCAGAAAAAAAGTGGTTGAATTTTTGATATCTAAATGATGAAGAATATTCTGGTAATGAAAAATATATTTTTACTTATTTTCTGCTTTGCTTCTTACGTTGCGCAGGCTCAGATTGATAATCCCACAGCTCCTGTTAGAGCTCCGGGGGAACTTATGGCGCCAAAAACTGGAAGTGAATCTTCATCTTTTAAGAAATCTTCAGGCAATCACAGCTTAAGCTCCAAAAAAGGCATTTTTAGTGCCGAAAGTGAATCCATAAAACTGGGTGAGAAAGAAGAAAAATCCTTCAGCATGAGAACAGATCAAAACGGGCTCATGACCTTTAAAGGAAAGGATTTCACTCCTAAAGCATTTACAAAAGACAAAGAGATTCGGGAAGAATTCCGCAAGGACCAGTATTTAGGAGATTTCATCACCACCGGAGTTTATGTAGAATTATATTGCCGCGATCACGAATACATTGATGGTGACAAAGTAAAGATCATTGTAAACGGTGTCGTTATCAACAGGAATATGTCCCTGGGCGCTTCTTTTACGCCCATTATGGTTAATCTCGACAGCGGACTAAATAACATTGAATTTGAAGCCCTTAACCAGGGAACATCGGGACCAAATACTGCTGAGCTCAGGGTCTATGATGACCAGGGCAGGGAAGTAGTTAGAAAGGAATGGAACCTACTCACCGGTTCCCGCGCCAGCCTTGTTGTGGTAAAGCAGTAATTCATTAAAGATTTCCCTGGAACAGGTTGTAGATATTAAAACCAAACAAAATTAGGATGGTAATTAATGCAAGAACTGTGGGCAAGGGAATATTATTTACATTGAACCGAATATAGAACGGAGGTTTTTCATCTTTCTCGTTTCGCTTCTTGTGTCGCAAATTAAGCAGTGCAATATTTACCATTGCAAATACAATAAAAATGAAAATATTACTAAGACTGGCAACGATCTTAAGATTTCCTATTAACCCAAATCCTATAGCAACAAGAGAAATGGCGATGATCGCGTAATTCGGCGCATTTCCAATCCCCGATATTGTGGTGAACTTTTTAAGCCAGGATTTATCACTGTCCCTTGCTACATCGTAAAGCAGCCTGGAAGTTCCAAGGATATTACTCAGGATGGTCTTGCTGGTAGCAAACAGGGCTATGATCACCAGGGAGGTCGCGGCCCAGGCACCAAGTTTGGCTTCAATAACTGCGGCCAGAGGTCCATTAGAATTTGATAGTTGTTTCCAATCTAATACACTTACCGAGCTAATTGCGATCAATACATAAACAAGTAGTACAATAAGACCACTCATGATCACAGCTTTAGGCATATTGACCTTTGGATTTTTGGTCTCTTCGGCCATTTTTACAAGGTCCTCAAAACCTATATAACTAAAAAAGATTAAAGCACCTCCTGCAAAAAGGCTCATCCATCCTCCATCATTGGTTTCAAGAAGGGGAGTGGTTCCAAATTCAGGAATACTAACTACTACAACTGCTGCCAGTCCTATTAAGGTGACTATTGTGGCAAATGCATTAAAATATGAACTGTACTTTGCACCAATGATATTAAAAGCTCCCATAAGAAGTATAATTCCTATGACTAGGATCCAGTTGGGGACATTAACAAGTCTGCTTAAATAATCTGCAAAACTTATGGCAATTGCTGCAGCAGCCACAATTCCCGTAAAAACAATAAAAATTGACATTGAAAAAGCAGTTTTCTTCCCAAGGCCCTGTTTCATATATTCAAAACTTCCTCCAGAGTCCGGGTAACGACTTACAAATTCTGCGTAAGAAAGTCCTGTAAGCAAAGCAACAGTCGCGGCTATCACAAAACTAAGCCAGAGCATATTTCCACTTAGTCCGGCGGCCTTTCCAATTATTGCGTAGATACCGGCACCAACTATCCCGCCTACACCAAACATTAATACATCCCAAAATCCTAAAGTTCGCTTGAGCTTGTTTTTTCCCATTCCAAAAATTAATAATTAACAGTAAATAAATTAGGGTCTCCACTCAATATAAATTTTCAAAAGAAAGAAAACAGAGGTTTAACAGGACCTAAAGAAAAACATAACACTACTTAAGAAGCATACAAAAAAAGACTCCATGGTTTATGGAGTCTTTAAGAATGTTTAATAGATTGGATTAATGAAAATCTTCTTTAGATTTTATTTCAGAAATAGTTTGCTCCATTTCTAAAATATGCCTGCGTAGTACTTCTTCAATTTTAGCAGGGTATTTTTCCTTATTTAATTTCTTCTCATACTCTTCCAGACTGTTTTTTTCACCACGGACACATTCCTTCAAAAGGACTTTATCTGTATCCTTTCCAAGAGAAGTTTTTAAATTGATCCAGGTCCTTTTAAGGTTACCTACTGTGGAACCTGAATCTTTTGGATGTTCATTCAAGGAATGCAGTTCTTTATCAATTTCTGTAGCGAAATGATTTCTTCTCACCGCCTGTTTTTTAAAAAATTCTTTTAAAGATTTACTTTCTGCACGTTCCCGGGCAGTTCGGTAATCTTTTTCTGCGTCATAATTTTTTTCCAGCAATTCCTGCAGATCGTGTGTAACTTTTTTATGACTTTCTTCCCGGGCAGATTCTCTTGTAGTTTTCATGAGATCCAGTTTTTAGAAACACTTAAAGATACGAATATTCAAGATTTTCAAAAAGATAATGGCCACAAATTTAATTTAAACATCTGCTAAACAGTAATTTAAAAGCAGTGTTTCATCTAGCCTACATGATCTGCTTATTTTTTGTAATTTTAAATAAAACCTCAACATGAAGAAAGTACTTATTGCTGTAGATTACAATCCCGTCTCTGAAAAGGTTGCCCAAAAAGGATATGAACTTGCAAAAAATTTGAATGCTGAAGTTTGTCTCATTCATGTATTAGATGATGTAGGCTTCTATGGGGCTCATTATCCAACATTTATGGGATATGATGGTTATTCGGGAATGGGACCGGACCTCGATGTGGCCATGGAAATGAGGAATATTGCTGAAGAATTCCTGGAAAAGGCACAAAAACATCTTAATGACCCCCAGGTAAAGACACATTTGGCCGAAGGTGATACAGCTAAATCCATAATGGCTTACGGAGAGGAGTGGGGGGCAAGTATGCTGGTCATGGGAACCCACAGCCATTCTGTCCTGGAAAAGCTTTTACTTGGAACGGTAGCCGAAAAGGTCCTGGAAAAAACAAAGATCCCCGTGTACCTTGTTCCTGTAAAGGAGAAATAAATTCCCGATTAAGTTTTCTTTTTGCGTACATTAGGGTTTAACATATTGATAATCAGGTTTTATTAAATTGCTTTACCTGAAACTTTGATTATTATTGCTCCCCAATTTTCAGCTATTAACCAGTAAAACCTTAGGTTATGAAAAATGAAAAACTATCAGGAATGTTGATGCTCTTTGCTTTAATGTTCTCTACAGCAGGAATTATAGCTCAGGAAAGGGCAGTTGATTCTACCAATTCTGTCGTTCGTACCATGAATGATAAAGATTTACAATGGGGACCCTGCCCGGAATTTATGCCTGATGGATGTGAGATCGCTGTTCTTCATGGAGATCCTTCTAAAAGGAATGTAGATATTTTGTTTAAAGTAGCTGCAGGTTCAGATATTCCCAATCATGCCCATACCTCTGCCGAACGTATGGTGCTGCTTTCGGGAGAAATGGAAGTTACCTATGAGGGAGAACAAACCCGGAAATTAAAAGAAGGTTCCTATGCCTATGGACCTGCAAAAAAACCACATTCGGCAAGGTGTGGAGGTTCTGGTCCCTGTGTGCTTTTTATTGCTTTTGAAGAGCCGCTGGATGCCTATGCGGTTCAAAAATGACATTTTAACAAAGAATTTCTTTGAAAATGTAAAAAACTGGATTTCAGCGATAAATTATTGTACTAATAAATAAAAAGAAATTATAACTTTGCATTTTAGTTCAAGTCCTGAATTATTTTAAGGTAAATCTTCTTCTCCTGATTTTTTCCCCGAATTTTTTTTGAACTTCAACTAAAAACTTTATATTCATTTGAAATCCAATTAAATCGCTAATGGCAAAATCACAACAGACGTACAACAAAATTGAAAAAGAAAAGAAGCGCTTAAAAAAGCGTGAAGAAAAGAAGAAAAAGAAGGAAGAAAGAAAGGCAAGTGGAGATTCTGTCTCTGAATTTGCTTATGTAGATGAATTTGGCAATCTTACAGATACTCCGCCAGATCCTTCTCAGAAAGTGGAAGTTGACGCTGAAAGTATTGAAATTGGTATTCCTAAGAAAGAGGAGTCAGACGAAGAAAATGATTTTAGTAAGGAGGGAAAAGTTTCCTTTTTTGATCATTCCAAAGGCTTTGGTTTTATTCTTGACAGCAACAGCCAGGAAAAGTATTTTGTACATGTTACCGGTCTTATTGATGAAATAGAAGAGAACGACAAAGTTACTTTTGAACTGGAGAAAGGCCCTAGGGGTATGAATGCAGTAAGAGTAAAGAAGATATAAATATTTCCTTTTTTAGAAGGTATATTAAAGAGCGGCAGTAAATACTGCCGCTCTTTTTTTATGTTTTAAGATTTTAACCAGCTTTGACGCAATTCCATTTGTTCAGCTGTTGGGTTCATGATCTCCACGAGCCGTTTTCCGGTAGACATTGGTTCAACTACCTTTCCTTCTACTTTTAGTTCCTCTCCATTTCTCTCAATGGTGAAACTTATAGGATCTCCCACAGACCAGTTCGCAGAATCTCCAATAAGATCATAAACATTCTGAACATTATAGGATTTTCCATTAATAGCTTTGATTCTATCTCCCGCCATTAATCCAAGTTCTTCAAAGAAAGTGCTCAATGACAAATCATCCCTCAAGACAATTTCGCCGGACTCATTTACTGTGATGTAAGGAGTAGAAGGATCCTGAAGGAAATAATCAACAGGAAGTTCTCCTTCCCGCATTTCCAAACCTACTTTTTCAAAAAACTCGTTGTAGGGGATAGGAGTATTCCCGCTTACATATGTATTTAAGAATTCTCCAATTTCGGGATAAGTTAATTCTGTTATTACCGGAAAAAGATCTTCGTCTTCAAATGGCTTGTCTTTACCATACATTTGTGTTAGTTGCTTCATAAGATCAAGCAAACCCATTTCTCCATTGCTCAATTCCTTTAATCTAATGTCCAGGGCCATTCCAATTAATGCTCCTTTTTGGTACACATTGTAATAGCTGTTTTTATATTCATCTTCAAGTATGTTCTGGCTCATTTCTGTAAAGGACATGGTGTCGTCAAAATTCTTTGATACCATTATCTTTTCCTGCATCCTGTCATAGAAATCCTGATTTGTAATAAGCCCCTGGTTCACCTGAAATAGATTTGCAAAGTATTCTGTAACTCCTTCGTAAAGCCATAGGTGACGTGACATTTGAGGATCATTGTAGTCGAAATAATGCACCTCCTTTGAATGTACTCCCAGCGGAGTCAAAATGTGAAAAAATTCGTGAGAAACTATGTCTGTTAGAGACTTGTTAAGTGCCTCTTGCCCCATTTGTTCGGGCATAACAACAACTGTAGAAGTGTGATGTTCAAGAGCGCCAAAATTTGCAGCGTCGCCTTCTCCCGGGGTAGCAGATAAATACAGGAGTATCGCATATTTATCGGTGTTATCAATATCACCTAAAAAGTCCTTTTGGGCAGTGATCATTTTCTCCATAGCAGGTTTGAAATCCTGAGCATTGAATTTTTGGGAAGGCGAATAAACGTGTAGGAGCACATCCATTTTATCCACTTTAAAACTCACAGTATCGGGCGCCGCATACATAATAGGATTATCGGTCACCTCAAAATATCGGTTGACACGAAATATATCTCTGGTTCTTCCTGCACTAACTTCTGAAGATTCAGCAATATCAAGGGCACTCCCGGCATAAAGATCATTAGATCGAATAATTTCCAGTTGATAAGGTTCTTCAGTTAGATCGTTGAAATAACCCACGAACCCGTGAAGATTCAGAAGGAAATTTTTATCCTCATTGATATTAGTTCCCGCCATGGAGTAAATTCCTCCTTCTCCCGGAACATCAAATGTATCATTCATCCAGTAAGTCACTTTATCAAGGCGGGTGGCATTTGAAATGCTCCAGCTGTTCTCATCGTAGGCGGTTACCGGGAGCTCATTTCCTTTGTAATCATAAGCTTTAAGATTCTCTGCATAAGCTCCGAAATTGGAAGTAGAGTAGGTGCCGGGAACAGTCTTGGGAATAAAAAAGACAATAGTTTCAGTTTTTATCTCGCCGGGATCCACAGTAACCATGACCTTATCATCCTTGACATTTACCAAATCCAGGGTGGCAACAATGGGTTGAACAGTAGTTCCAGGAACTTGTGGACTTTTACACCCAATAGCCATGGCAGTCAATACCAGAACATAGATTATTTTCTTCATGAATAAAGTTTTTGTTTAAGAATAAGACTCCCTGTTTATTGAAACGTTACAGGGAATCGGTAATTGTACTTATTTCTTAGATTATAAATTTTCAAACTCAAGAGGTTTGGGTTTATGATTTTGATCAGGATTAAGCTAAATAAACTGGTTATCCTAAAATTTTAAAATTAAAAATGAATAAATTTATAGAGCAGATTTTAATTATAATTACGGGAATTAATGGATATCCATACTTACTTCTCAGCATTTAATTCCGGAATTTTCTCAATTTCTCTCCTTCTTGTTCCATTAAAACTATCAAAAGATGAAGATTTACGATGATAAACACATCAAAAATGTGGTCTTTGTAGGCGCTCATAATAGCGGTAAAACCACTTTGGCAGAAACCATGGTATTCGAAGCCGGTTTAATTAACAGGCGCGGTACTGTAGAAGCAAAAAATACAGTCTCAGATTACCATGATATTGAGCACGAAAAAGGAAATTCAATATTTGCAACTCCTCTGCATACAGAATGGCGAAATTATAAGATCAATATCATCGACACCCCCGGGTTGGACGACTATATAGGAGAGATCATTTCCTCCATTAGAGTGGCCGATACCATAGTCACTGTCCTCAATGGCCAGTACGGGGTAGAAGTAGGGACAGAGATCATTTGGAATTACATTAAAGAATTCCATAAACCTACCGTGTTCGTCATTAATCAAATTGATCATCCGGGACTCAATTTCGAAAAAAGTTTTAATAGTATTAAATCCCTGGTAGGGAATAAGGTAGTTAAAATTCAATATCCGGTTGTAATTGATGGTGCACAATGTATCATTGACGTTCTTAAAATGAAAATGTATCGATTTTCTGCTGAAGGAGGAAAACCCGAAAAATTCCCTATTCCTGACGACCAAAAGGTTACAGCCGTTGCTTTACACAACGAACTGGTGGAAAAAGCTGCCGAAAATGATGAGGAGTTAATGGAATTATTCTTTGAAAAGGGATCCCTTAACGAAGATGAAATGCGCAAAGGAATAAAAGCCGGTATGCTCAACTATGACCTGTTTCCGGTTTTCTGTATGTCTGCTCTTAATGATATGGGAAGCGGAAGACTCATGGGCTTTATCGATAATGTCGCTCCCGCAGCAATTGATTTAAAACCTGAAGTTAGTGCAGAAGGAAAAAATATTTTACCTAAAACTGAAGCACCCCCTGTTTTATTCGTCTTTAAAACTGTCCATCAACCCAATTTAGGACAAGTGACCTTTTTTAAGGTAAAAAGGGGAGAGGTAAGAATAAATGATAAGCTGGTGAATACCAGAAATGGGGAAACAGAGGTTTTTAATCAGCTCTTTATTATGGATGGTAAAGAAAGAAATCCTATTTCCAAACTGGTAGTGGGGGATATTGGAGCCACCCTTAAGTTAAAACATACCGAAACCAATGACACCCTGGCCGCACCCGGAGAGGAAGTTTCTATCAAACCAATAGAATATCCACAGCCTAGGATAAGGAGAGCGGTTTCTGCTATGAATACCAAGGATGAGGAAAAACTTAATGATGCATTGAAAAAGATCCACAGCCAGGATCCTACTGTGGAGATCTCTTTTTCCAACGAAACCAGGCAGTTGATCCTGGCCTGCCAGGGCGAGCTTCACCTTGCAACAATAGATTGGCTCCTCAGGAACGTTTATGGTGTAGAGGCAAGCTTTGAAAAACCAAGAATCTCTTTCCGGGAAACCATCCAACGACCATCAGCATCAAATTACAGACATAAAAAACAGTCGGGTGGTTCCGGTCAGTTTGCAGAAGTGCATATGAAAATTGAACCCTGGGAGGAAAAAATGCCTGAACCCGAAGGTTTTAATATCAGGGGAAAAGAAGAGCTCGATCTGCCATGGGGCGGGAAATTGGTTTTTTATAACTGCATTGTTGGAGGGGTCATCGATCAACGTTATTTACCTTCTGTTATGAAAGGGATCATTGAAGTTATGGAAAAAGGTCCTTTGACCGGTTCATATATTCGTGATGTTAGAGCCATGATCTACGACGGAAAAATGCACTCGGTGGATTCTAATGATATTTCCTTTAAAATTGCAGGGGCACATGCTTTTAAAGAAGCGTTTTTAAATGCAGCTCCTAAACTTTTGGAGCCTGCTCTTGATCTTACTGTAAAGGTGCCTGAAGAAATGGTGGGAAATGTCATGACCGAACTTCAAAGCCGTCGCTCTATTATCCAGGGGATTGAAAGTGAAGATAATTACCAGGTTCTAAAATGTATTGCACCAGAATCTGAATTGTTTGGTTTTTCAACCGAACTCCGTTCCCTTACAAAGGGACGGGCAACATTTAGTACAGATTTCAATGGGTATCAACCTGTTCCTGCTAATATCCAGGAGAATTTGACGAAGAGTAAAGAATTAGCTTAATGAATATTTAAAGTAAACTGAATGGAATTTTTTAAATTTGTTAGTGTCAAGACTTCAGAAGCTGAGCTTAGATCGCTACTTTCTCTCGAAAATCTGAGTATTTACAGTAGTGAGCTGCTTCCTTTAAAGGAAATAGAAGATGACCGGGTGAGAATAGGAGGGGTGTGGGGAGAATTCACACTTACGTCCCATCCTATTGCCGGAGGTTTGCGTTTCGCCTTACAGGAGTGTCCAAATGCCCTTACCTGGACGGTTACTACCGGATTTCCTCCTGAACCAGAAGTCATTGTTATCCATTTAACAATAAACAGAAAACAGAAGGAACAGGATTTCTTAGAGGAAATCGAAGAATTCATGGAAGATTTGGCGGCGGGTATTATGAAGGTTTTTACCCCGGTAGAACATACTTAGTTAATTACCAGTGATTTGAAAAGATAAAATTTTAAAACCCGTGATTTTTCGGAAGTTACGGGTTTATTATTTTTACTTACTTTTAAGAAAATCAAGAATAGACCTCATGAAAGCTGAAGTTCTACAGGCCCAATTAAAAGAAATGCAGGATTATATAAAATATAATACTCAGCAAAATTCAGAAGTATCAGGGGCGCCCGTTGGCTGGCATCTGGCACATAATCTTAAGGTCATCCATTCGATCCTTGGCTCACTGGACATCTCAGACCCTGCTCGCTACCAATGGAAATTCAGCTGGAAAAAGGAACTGGTTTATCTTACCGGGAAAATTCCGAGAGGAAAAGCCAGGGCTCCAAAAAAGGTTATTCCGGAGGAGAATATTTCCGCAGAAGAACTGCAGGATCAAATATCAAGAGCGAGTCGCAAAATTACCGGTATTCCAAAGCTTGCCAAAAATGCCTTTTTTGAGCATCCTTATTTTGGGCATATCAAAAGAGATGAAACTACAAAATTCCTGGTAATACATACAGAGCATCATCTCAAGATCATTAGGGACATTCTTGGTGAAAAGGTTAATTAATTAAAATTTTTGGCCAATTAACTTTTCAGAAAAAGGATTAAAAAAAATCTCTCCAAAAATGTTATTTCAGAGAGATTCTTTTAGTAAAAGGTAATTCAGAAATTAATCCTGGAATTGCGGTTGAAGTTCCTCGTCCTTTAAATGCTTGGCATAAAAGCCCATCATTGCCTTATAAAGGTCGATCCTGTTTTCTTCCTTTCCAAAACCATGTCCCTCATCATATTTTACCATATAAGGCACATCAACACCTTTTGCACGTAATGCTCTTACAATTTGATCGGACTCATCAATATTTACGCGTGGGTCATTAGCTCCCTGAACCACGAACAATGGTTTTTTGATCTTGTCAATATGGAACACCGGTGAAACTTCTTCCATAATGGCTTTTTCTTCAGGAACTTTTTCGTCATACCAAATTTCCCTTAGGATTTGCTCATAAGGCTTCCAATATGGAGGAATGGTTTCCATAAAAGTAAATAGATTGGAAACCCCCACGTAATCTACACCCGCAGCATAAAGATCCGGAGTTTTTGTAAGTCCTCTCAATACGGCATATCCACCATGGCTGCCTCCATAAATAGCGGCTTTATCGGGATCTACCCAGCCCTGGTCGACCACGTATTTTAAACCATCTTCAACATCATCCATAGCTTTTCTTCCAATTTGCTTAAAGCCAGATTCCATAAATTCGCGTCCATAACCCCCGGAAATTCTGAAGTTCACCTGTAGTGTAGCATAACCGCGGCTGGCAAACAATTGCGCCTCGGGATTGAAACCCCAGGAATCTCTAATTCCTTGTGGTCCACCATGAGGATTAACTATCACCGGAACTTTTTGCCCTTCTAAAGCGGCTTTTGGAAGTGTAATATAACCATGTATGGTTTTGCCATCCCGGCTTTTAAAACTAATAGGCCTCATTTCGGCCATATCTTCAGCTTTTAGCTGGGGCATCAAGTTGTACAACAATTCAAATTCATCGGCCTCTACATCATAAGACCAGTATTCGCCGTATAACTTATCACTCTGCAGGAAAATTAGATATTTACTTTCGTTATCGGTCTTATCGGCTATAGAATATTGCTTATCTGGAAATTCTTCGGTGATTCGTTTATGTAACTTTTTATAGTAGTCACTTACCGGCACGATTTCCCTTTTTTCCCCTTCATAAGAGTAATAATCCAATTCGTAATCCCGGTGTCGTGACAGGGAGACTCCAGAAATATCATAATTGTCATTTGAAAACAATTTTTTGATCACTTTGTCTTCTTTCAGGTCGTATAGATAAACCGTGTTTTTGTCTGTTTCAAGATTGGAAACTACGTATGCATCATGCGGATAATCTGTTGCGTAATTTAACGTAGGACTAAAAGTGTCTTTCCAGTTAATTTGCTTTACGACATCAAAATCCTTCGTTTCTGTATCCTTATTGTAGTAAAGATCCATATTAACACCTTCACGCAGGCGAACAAAACCTCTTAACGTTCCATCCTTGTCAAACAGGTAATTCATGATGGGATTTGCTATATCATCATTCGTGTATAACTTTTCCATCTCTCCGGTCTTAATATTCACCTTATAAGGTTCAAAAACCTGTGCATTTTCCTTGTTCAAGGCAACGATAACGTGGTTCTTATCATCTTTTAAGATGTCAAGAATCTGTGTCTGTACACCTTCAAACGGAGTTAGGTCCATTGTATTTGAACCATCAACATCTGCTGCATATAAATGGTAATTTTCATTACCACCTTTGTCCATTACATAGAGTAGTCTATCCTCATTAGCCCAGCCATAGCCACGTACCAATTCTTCCTTTTCTACAATCGCCTGAGTGATTTCACCGGTTTCAAGGTTCTTCACATAGACATGGTTTTTAGCATTTTCATCCTTTTCCCTGTAGGACATATATTTACCTTCCGGAGAAAACTGGAATGAACTGGCCTTTGGTTTGGCAAAATAATCCTCTACATCATATTTGTACTTTCCCTGGTCGTATGCCGCCAATTGCTCTAATTCCTTTTCGGAAGAAGGCAGGGATTGATCTCCCGGAACTGTTTTCTCAACTTTCTGAAGTACCAAAGGAAATTCCTGTCCCGACTGTTTAAAAGTTCCGGTAATGGTTTCCCCTTCAAGGGTACCTGTATAAGTTGCCCCAATTTGGGCGTAGGCGAGGGTAACCTGGTTATTTTCCAGTTCGACCTTGTCCAGTGGCAATCCAAAAGCTCCCTGAAGCGGACTATCCATAGTTCCGGAAAGAGAGTCATTCTCTTTTGTGATATCAAATTTCAAGGGCAGTTCATTGCCCTGCACATTTAATTTCCCTTCCCAGGAACCTTGTATTTCCTGAGCCTGGATCCCGCTAATTCCCGTTAAAACCGAAAATAACAGAATAGAGGACAACTTTAAAAACTTGTTTTTCATTATTTAACAATTTAACAGTTAGGTCGCATAAGTTAGGTAATTTTCTGAAATCCTCATTTAATATATGCTGAAGGAACTTAGAACAAATTGGCCGTAGGTACACACGGTTAAATATTAGGGCAACCAGAAAAATTCAGAATTAAGGTCACTGATGTAAAGTGGAAGTATAAAATCTTTTTTTACAAAATGAACTATAAGGGACGCTTTTAAGTACAGCTTTAATAACCAAAAGAACCTGACGCGGTAAAACGTACTGAGGTCTAAGAATTACAAACCAGCATTCCTTTTTTAAAAGGCTCAATTTGCACTATAATTTATATTATGTAAAATAGAATATTTGAAAAGGAGAAGACATTTAATTATACCTCTTCCTCAAATCCTCAACCGACCTCCTTATCAATTTACTTAACTTCTCCCTATTAATATCCTCCAGTTTCTTCACATATAAACAGGAAGACGATGTTTTATATTTCCCCAGGTTTTCCAGAATATCGTTGTATTCCTTAAATCCTGTCATTATATAAATTGTTAGGTTCTGCTTACGGGGAGAAAATCCCGTAAGAAACCAATCTCCTTCGTGACCAGATTTATACTTGTAATGATACTTCCCAAAACCTATCATATTTTCTCCCCACATTTTTGCGGGTTCACCCGTTACTTCAGAAAACATTTTTAAAAGTTCCCGACAGTCCGATTGCCGTTGCTTATTTTCTATCTGGTCCAGGAAATCTGTTACGCTGGCATCGTTTTGCTTGATTTTTAGATCTGCCATATCAATTTACTGCCGGTTGACTATTCTTCCGTCGTAAGAGATCTTCTCCCGTTGTGTCGAGGTCACAGAAGTTCGGGCCACGCCATTAGGATAGATTGTAATAAAGAAGTTAAGATTTTCTGTTTTCCTATTACCTTCAAAAATGACATTCACAGCTCCTTTTTTGAGATTTTCTTCTATTTGCAGCTTCTCTGGAACTCCTTTGTATTGAATAGCGCCACCATCACTGTCATAAGCGCCACCCGCATACCGCTCGCCAAAAAAAGGAAGAAAAACTTCTACACTGTCATTTTCAAATTTTATATGGTTGGGGTTTCCAATCAAATTCACCCGGCTGTATTGTGTGGGATTGGCCCATTCATTTTCAATTTCAAATTCCAGGTCCCTAACCATTTCCACCATCTGCTTATACTCCGGGGAATCTGCAGTTCCTTTGTTTTGACTTCCACAGGAAACCAGTATTAACGAAAGAAATATGACCGATAATGATATCTGCTTTTTCATAACATTCAGTTTTCTTTTCAAATTACGAAATTTCATGAATTGATTTACAGTACATTCCACATTCCTGCTTCATTTTCTGCTTCTTATCGTCAGTTAAAGTAGTCTGAAAATAAACACAATTAGTATTCTTTTGACAGCTTTTAAGAAGGTTAATTAGGACCTTAAGGTACTTAAAACCTATTTGCTATGAACATAAAAAAAGTAACTGTCTTTGGAACCGGAAATTTTGGTGCCCGTTTGGCTTTTCATATTGCCTTTAATAATATTGACGTTACTGTTTATGACCGGGATTATGGTTTACTGGAAGAAGCCAGGACAAGATTTCGCGAATTTGGCGATAATTATCAGCAAAATTCCGGAGCCTCAAAGGAACAGATAGACGCTGCGCTTGCCAATATTGCTTACTCTATGGATATTACTGAAGCTGCGGGCAATGCACAACTTATAATTGAGGCCGTGGCAGAAGATCTTGAGGATAAAAAAAGCTTCTACAGGGAACTTCAAAAAACAGCGCCTCAAAATGCCTTTTTTGTCTCCACATCCCAGGGATTAGACCCGGAAATACTTTCAAAAGCATCTGGCAGACCCGAAAACTTTCTGATCCTCCACTTTATAGGCAAAATTAGTGAATCCCCTTCTCTCGAGATCATTGCTTTACCGGACGCACGGCAGAATGTCCTGCAATCTGTCGCCGAATTCTCAGAAACTATAGGAATGGAAGTACACATCAAACATCCTGAAAAGCAGAACTAAAAAGACCCGGATGAAAATCCGGGTCTTTTTTTATCTGGTCTTATATTCAGTCTTATTTAACCTGTTTCCTTTCGTTATCGGTTACTGTGTTCTCCTTTACAGCTCCAACTTCACGATTCTTTAATTGTTCCTTGAATTCATTAATAATTCCTCCTTTAAGAAGCACCTGTATTTGCCTGTCACTCATAGTGTGCCTGGTTTCAAACTCCACACGCTGACCATTTGGTTTTTCTACAGTTACCTTTATGTTATTTCGGTTTTTCACGTCTTCCCTTAAATTGAGAAGGTTCACCTGGTCCCCCTGCTCTATCTTATCATAATCGGCAATATCAATAAATTCCAGAGGTAAAATTCCGAAGTTTACGAGGTTTTGCCATGCAATTCGAGCATAAGAATTTGCAATAACAGCGATCTGTCCCAGGTATTTTGGAGCCAGTGCAGCGTGCTCTCTACTTGAGCCCTGAGCATAATTATCTTTTGCTACCACCACATGACCTCCATAATGATCCTTGGCTTCTTGTGCCCTGTCATAAAAAGTGTCATCAATTACAGAATAGGAGAATTTACTAATTTCG
Source organism: Salinimicrobium sediminilitoris (assembly GCF_020866905.1). Lineage (GTDB taxonomy): Bacteria > Bacteroidota > Bacteroidia > Flavobacteriales > Flavobacteriaceae > Salinimicrobium > Salinimicrobium sediminilitoris. The sequence continues at coordinate 57,430 of NZ_JAIVCC010000002.1, forward strand.
GGCAAATTACTTCTAAAAGGCAGCACTTCTGCTCCTGCCCTCAGGATCTCATCGGTGGATACATTGTCACCCATTTTGAGCAAAACCGGAATGTCACAGGCTTCTCTCAAGGGTTCAATGTATGGAAGAGATTTGATGTTCGGCCCTTTCTTAAGTTCTACCTCAGAACCATTTTCGGGTGGTGCTACCAACATCATGGTATTAATAAGCTCTTTTTCGGGATATTCATACCTCGGGTATTTCATATCATACAGCTTTTCAAGGTCCCGGGGATCTGTGATCTTTCCGGTAAGGGCCGATGCTGCAGCAGTTTCCGGACTACACAAATAAACCTGATCATCTTCTGTTCCAGACCTACTGGGGAAATTCCGTGGCATGGTCCTTAAACTAATGGTATCTGAAGCCGGTGCCTGTCCCATCCCAATACATCCCATACAACCAGATTGGTGAAAACGTGCTCCCGCTGCGATCAATTTTTCGAATCCTTTGTTAGCGATAAGATTTTGAATTACCTGTCTTGAAGTTGGATTAACGTCAAAAGAAACTTCTTCGCGTGTAGCTTTGCCATCCACTATGGCTCCAACTACCCAAAAATCCCTGACGCCTGGGTTTGCAGATGATCCTATAACCACCTGGCCAATTTCCAGTCCTTCCACTTCTCTCACAGGAACAACATTTCCGGGACTGGTAGGTTTGGCAATAAGAGGGATAAGATCATCCAGTACGATTTCATCCTCAAGATCATAAGAACAACCTTCATCGGCTACTAATTCTGTCCAGTCCTCTTCCCTGCCCTGGCTTTTCAGGAATTTTCGTGTCATTTCATCACTTGGAAATACAGTAGTGGTTGCACCTAGTTCGGCTCCCATATTGGCAATAACATGCCGGTCCATGGCACTTAATTCTTTTAATCCCGGGCCATAATATTCAATCACTTTCCCTACTCCGCCTTTTACGTCATATCGTCGCAGCATCTCCAGGATCACATCTTTTGCACTTACCCAGTCGGGCATTTTCCCTGTTAGCTTCACTCCCATCACTTGTGGCATCTTCACAAAGTATGGCTGGCCTGCAATTGCGGCAGCCACATCAAGTCCTCCGGTTCCAATCGCCAGCATTCCTAAAGATCCTGCTGCCGGCGTGTGGGAATCTGATCCCACCATGGTTTTGCCGGGCTTTCCAAAACGCTCCATATGTACAGGATGACTCACTCCATTTCCCGGTCTACTGTACCAAATTCCAAATCGTTGAGAAGCGGAAAGCAGGAATGCGTGATCATCTGCATTCTTAAAATCTGTCTGTAACAGGTTGTGATCCACGTACTGCACAGCAACTTCTGTTTTAGCACGATCTAATCCCATAGCTTCCAATTCCAGCTGTACAAGGGTTCCCGTGGCATCCTGCAGTAGGGCCTGGTCAATTTTTATTCCAATCTCCTTGCCCGGGGTCATTTCCCCTTGTAGAAGATGTTCTTTAATTAATTTTTGGGTGACGTTGAGTTTTGACATTTCTTGAAGATTTATTTCCTTTAAATTATCAATTTTCCCACGGAATCATGGGTGTTTTAACAATATCTTATATTTGGAGCAAGTGAACCGGGAGTTTATTAAATAAGAAAAGGACTAACCGAAAAGCATCTTCCATATACGTTTGCCGGAACTTTTAAGGTTATTAAACCTTGAAAATTGAGGCCAACGCGAAAATACTTCAGGGAATAGTCCCATCCTGCGATTGATAACCGCCAAAGTCATTTAAGACCGGTGGCAGTTGGTTATCCTATTCTTTTTTAGGTAATTATAGATTGTGGTTACTTCCACCTTCTCCTGTATTACCCAGTTTTACTATTAGATCCTTTTGCTGTCCTTCAGAAAGATTAAATTTTGGCTTCCCTTTATAAGGAAAGAAATACCTGAATTCATTCGTGTACGTTCTCCAGTTCTCTGCGATCCCGCGATTCTTATTTTCGCTACCGGTATCGGCTCTTTTGATCTCATTCCCTTCCTGGTCATAAGGAGTGGCTTCAACAGTGTTCCCGGCGAAGATCATTCCTTCATTAATTTCCGAATAAATTACAGCTGTTTCCCCGCTTTTTGAAGGGAAATCTGTTAGTTCAATAGAAAAGTGTTTGAAAATATCATTTTTGGAATTAATATCCCGTACGTTAAAATCTGTATTGGTATTATTCACAGGGTGACTAAAAATTGGAGCACCGCCTGCATCTTCAGAAATTTCTTTAAGAGGAGCATATGTTTTTTGAAGCGCGTCCTTATGCGTCACTAATATACCTTTGATCTTATATCCTTCTTCCACCAGGTGTTTGATTCCTTTTTTGGCCCCTGGAGCAGTAGTATCAATAAGGAGCATATCCTGTCTGTTAAGGTGCCTAATTGCATATCCCTGGGCGCCATTATCCATTTTGATTATAAAGGTATCAGGGATCATCTTGTGGAATTTCCCCGCTTCAGCTTGTTGAATAAATTCAGCCGACTGGCTGCTAATAACTTCTTTCTTATCGACAGATTTCATGTATTTCTAATTTTTGGATTCAATTTAAAGATACAATCACACCCAAAATCGTCCAAAGCCCTTAAGACTGTTTAACTGAGGTTTCACAGTTAATTAACGACAGGCTATAGGCGCTGAACCTGCCATGACCACTAAAAGAAAAACGATCGAGAAAAATGCATTCCTTCCTGCTCAAAAAAGGCATTCCTTGTGCATCTTTTTTAAGCTGAAGTTCATGTGGCTCCACATCAAAATGTTCGGCCACTTTTGTAATGAGTAGCTTTTTTACTGCGGAAGAAGAGCCTTCCAAAATAACATTTTTGAAACCAGATGCAGGTATTTTTTCTACTGAAGTGTGGATATATTCTGAAGTTATTTCTGAAGAAGACGAATATAAATGACCTTCAATTTCTATTGTGCCTGTAGCATTTCCTGAAGTCATTTCTAAAATTGAGCATTCCTGCATCAACCAGTTTAGTCTTCTCGGCAATTGGAATTCTCGTTGATGAGCTTTATACGCAGCTTCTTTCATGCTCCATAAAAGCCATACTAGTTTGTCTTCATCTGTTGATGTGGTAATGATTTCCTGTTCGGCCGGGGAAAATACTTTTTGTAAAAAGCCCTTTCGGCGCCAGTTGCTTTGGCTGCCGGCCAGTTCCAGGTCTATCACATCATTGCCTATCACTGTTCTTTTTGCTTGGTTTTTATGATCTCCACGGCATCATTTACTGTAAGCATATTGTCCATGGAGTCGTTGTCAATAGCGATATTGAATTCATCTTCTACGTCCAGCACAATATCTACAAGGTTAGCCGAATTTATCTCCAGGTCCTTTATAAAATCTGTGTCCTGTCCAAAATCCTGAAATGCAAGATCGTTCTGAACATATGGTTTCACAATTTTTTTGAGACAGTAAATGATTTCTTTTGTTTCCATATTTTGGTTCAAAGTTTATAGTTTTTTTAAAGTCTGTGAGGTCTCATTTTTTTTCTGATCACTGACCACTGACCACTGACCACTAATTATAATCACTAATCCCGGAATTTACTAAAAATCACCACCGCATTCACATCTCCAAATCCAAAACTTGCTTTGGCAACATTATTTACCTCCTTAAAAATAGTTTTTTCCGGAACTTTCTCGCGGTTCACTATCTCTTCAATTTCTGGATGCAGGTCCTCGGAATTAATATTTCCAAAAATAAAATCTTCAGAAATCTGAAGTACGCTCGCTACACTTTCAATACTTCCAGCCGCACTAAGGCAATGGCCGGTAAGACTTTTAAGGCTGTTAATATGTGGAAAATCATTCCCTTTAAGATCAAGGGCTTCGCTCCAATTCCTAATTTCGGTTGCATCCATGGAAGTGGCGGTGATATGACCATTAATGGCATCCAGTTCTTCTGGCCGTACTCCGGCGTCAAAAATGGCATTTTTGATACACCTGTTTACACCTTCAGAATTAGGAGCTGTCATGGAACCCTTATTTCTTTGGCCGCCGCTGTTAACGTGCCCCCCAAGAACTTCGGCATAGATCTTCGCCCCTCTTTCCAGGGCAGATTCAAGATCTTCAACAACCGTGGCCCCTGCTCCACTCCCCGGCACAAATCCTGCAGCCGATTCGCTCATGGGTCTGGATCCTGCTTCCGGATTGTCATTGTATTTGTGCGGCAAAATGCGCATAGCATCAAATCCGCCCCAAATGTAAGGTCCGCTTTCGCCACAACTTCCCGCCAGGATTCTTTTTGCTTTTCCTGAGCGAATCCTGTCGGCGGCCATTAAAATAGCTTCAGTTCCTGTAGTACAGGCCGAGGAATTGGTAGTTACCTGATTCCCACAGGCGAGCCTGCTGTTTAGATAAGCGCTAATCCCACTGGCCATTGTTTGTATCACAGTAGTACTACCAAGCCTGCGAGTGTTTTTATCATCAATAAGGTAGATCCCCTCACGAAATTTATCGACTCCCAGGATCCCGGTTCCAAAGATGATCCCACTGTCCCAGTTGGTTTCTGCTTCGGGCCCTATAGGTAGACCTGCATCTTTCCAGGCATCAACACCTGAGATCATTCCGTAAACTATTCCGCTACTGTTAAGACCCCGCAGTTCCAGGTCGGTGAAATACTCCTTCAGCATTTCCTCAGGAATTTCAGGCTGCCCCGCGATCTGGCACCTAAACTTCAGCCTTTCCAGCTCGGGTATTAGTCTTATTCCGCTTTTGCCCTTTTTAAGAGCTTCAGAAAATGCGGCTAATCCCACTCCGTTGGGAGCGGCCACGCCCATTCCTGTTATTACTACTCTTCTATTCATTCAGCTTTTATCATTCCTGAAATTTCTCCCCTGCAAACGAGTTTTTCTTCAGCATTAAACATTTGTACTTTACATTTCAACTTGTTGAACCTGAAATATTCTTTTTCAGAAACTACCTTCACTTTTTCCCCGGGCAAAACAGGTAAATAGTAATCTACTGTTGCATTTGATAAAGCAACTCCAAAGTTTCCAAGATCCCTGTCCTTCAGAAGAAATATTCCGAGGCAAACCACCCCGATCTGGGCCATACATTCGGTTAAGATCACACCGGGAGTAACAGGATTATCCTTAAAATGTCCACGGTAGAAATAGGCGTCCTTTTTAAATGTATAAGTTCCTGAAATGCCATTTTCGGTCACCTCTTCCAGCTCATCCACAAAAAGGAAAGGTTCGGAATAGGGAAGAAGCTCTATTATTTTCTTTTTAATATTCAATTTTTTAGGTTACAGGTTACGGGATTCGAGTTGCGGGTTACGCGCTGCCAGTTGCCAATTTTTAATCTTTAAAAAATAAGCAGAAGCCATCAATTTTTAGGTTATCTATTAACTATTCACTACTAACTACTAACTACTAACTACTTAAGATGTTCCCCTCCATTTACCGGGATTACAGTTCCAGTGATCCAGCTTGCCTCATCCTTGCTTAAAAGGTAAACAGCGTTAGCTACATCTGTCGGGGTAGTGAGCCGCTTAAAAGGATTACGTTTAAGAGCGTGCTGTCGTAGGGTTTCATAACTGGGGATCAATTCGAGGGAACGGGTCACCGTTACTCCCGCCTGGATACAATTGGCGCGGATACCTTCCGGAGCAAATTCCAGGGCGATACTGCGGGTAATTGCTTCCAGGGCAACCTTGGCTGCCGAAACTGCTGCATAGTCCTTCCAGGCTTTACTATTTCCTTCACTGGTAAAGGAAAGTATCCTGGCGTCTTTTGAAAATAAATGGGCGTCATAGATCAGGCGCGTCCAGTCGTAAAGACTTATGGCCATGGCATCAATGGTTTGCTGAAAATCATCATTGCGAAGGGTAGGTTCTTCTCCCTTCATGGATTTTAAATTTCCTTTCGAGATGCTGTGGATCATGGTTCGTACTTTTCCTGTCTCCCCCATGATCTCCTGCATTTCACTTTTTATCTCTTCCCGCCGGTCTTTCCTGGTGGCATCGCGGTTAAAGGAATGCAGTTTTACGCCCAGGTCGCGAATCTCATCAAAAGCCGATTTTATTTCGGGCAGATCATCTTTCCTGTCCCGGTGAACTACAAGAATATTCATTCCATGTTGGGCCAGCTTTTTTGCCGAAGCAAAGCCAAGTCCACTACTCCCGCCCAGCACAAGGGCCCAGTAATCTTTTCCTTCAAAATCCTTTACCATTCCAAAAGTATTTTTTGAGCCGAAAATCCGGGTCCAAAACTCAGCATAAGTCCCTGTTCCCCTTTTTTTATTGGCTGATTAAGAAATCTTTCCAGAACATAGAGTACAGTTGCACTGCTCATATTACCGTAGAGCCGCAACACCTCCTTGGTGTCATCTATATTCTTACCTAATTTACCAAAAAGATCTTCAACTGTCTGTACAATTTTTTTTCCTCCGGGATGGAAGATCAGATGGTCCACTTTTTCAATGGAAGAATTATGTTTTTCCAGGAAAGGGTGAATGATCTCGGGGAAATGATCGGCTATGGTCTGAGGCACATCGGGATCTAGAACCATTTTTAGTCCGAGGTCGGTAAGGTCGAATCCCATGAGATGAGTGGCATCAAAGAAGTGGTACATATCATCGCCCACTATTTTTGGCCCAACAGCCTCCTCTTCCGAAGACATTAAAACACAGGCCGCACCGTCACCAAAAATGGCAGCGCTCACCATATTGGCCATGGAAAAATCTTCAAGCTGAAAGGTTGCGGTAGGACTCTCAACCGCAATAACTGCAGCTCTCTTCCCGGGATTTGCTTTTAGAAAATTGTTAGCATATATCATACCCGAGATTCCTGCGGCACAGCCCATCTCGGTTACCGGTAAGCGGGTGACATCCTGCCGCATTTGCAGCTCATTGATAAGAAATGCATCAAGGGAAGGGATCATAATACCGGTACAGCTTACCGTAATGATAAAATCAATAGAATCGGCCTCCCAATTTGCCTGCCCCAGTGCCTTTTTTAGCACCCCGGAACCCAGCTTCTTTACTTCCCTGGAGTAGATATTATTCTTGTCTTCAAAGGAAGTCGCAGTAAAAACTTCCGAAGGTTCCATTATGGAATATCGTTTATCAACCGCAGCTCCTTCAAAGATCTTGATCACTTTACGTTTATACCTTTCCTCCTGTCCATCCAGCCAGGTTTCTACAAAGGGAATTACCTCCTGGGTCTCGCGGGAGTATGGTGGGAGTTGTTTTGCTACAGTCGTTATTCTTACACTCATTCTTTTCTTCTATTTATATAAGATCCATTGATATCTAAAGGCCCATTTTGGGTTGATCTCCTGCCGGCTTACCTGGAGGTCCTTTCCGAAGTTTTTCAGTTCCTTTTTTTTAAAGCTTCTAAGGATGGAAGTTAAACCATCTTTACGATTGATCTTCCTTATTCCAAAAGCAGCACAAAAAGCCTTAAAAAGGTAATACGCAGTGCTGCTCCTTTGCAAGTCGTTAATGACTATTCCAAGACCGGCCTTTTGCGTAAAGATCTTCATTAGCTCTTTTATTTGCTCATCGCTGAAATGATGCAGCGTCAAGGTACATAAAATAATATCTGCTTCCAGTGCTCTAAATTCTTCGGAAAATACATCCATCCCTTTAAAAGAAACTTCGGGATAAGCCGAAAGATTTTCTTCTGCAATGGTCATTGCATTTTGATTGGCGTCTATTCCCAATAACTCAAATTTTTCCCCGGTTTTGCGCCCGAAGTCAGCTACTTCTTTCAAGATACTTCCGTTGCCGCAACCCACATCAATGATCCTTATTGGTCTTGTGTAGCAGCAACTTTTTAGGAGTTTTTTAACCCCTTCAACAGTGATTTCATTGCCTCCAAGCCAAAGGTTTACCTTATCCAGGTCCTTCAAAGTTTTTTCCAGCTCTTCTCCCTGCATATCAAGATCGTCCATGATCTCCTTTTGGTTAGATCTATGTGTAGTATTCACCATTATTCAATAGGTTCTCCATGGGTTTGCTTAATGATCTTTGGCAGCAGAAAGGGAAAACCTGAGATGAGAGCTTGAGAAACTTCTGCAAGTTTTTCCCTCAACAGTATCTTTTGTAGCCATCCTGCTGTTGAAAATCTCCCGGAAAAGGTTTTTTCCCACCTTTGCCGGTAGGCCAGCTCCATTTCTTCCCGACTATTTGCAGTTTCTATATGTCCAAGGATTTCTTCGGAAGCAATTTTAGCGCTGTGAATTGCGATGGCCATCCCATTCCCGCAAAGCGGATGAATGAGACCTGCGGCATCTCCCAGCATAAGCACGTGATCTTCCACGGCTTCTTTTTTACTGAAAGATATTTGTGCAATAGTAAGCGGCTGCTCGAATACCGGAGAGGCTTCCGCAAGGAAGTTATCCAAAAACTTGTTTTTCCGAAGTACTTTTTCATTGAACTTTTCTGGATCCTTGTGTTGCTTGAAACTTTCATAAGTGGCCAGGTAACACATATTAATATCACCGTTTTCTGTTCGGGAGAGTCCGCAGTAGCCACCTTTAAAATTGTGTAAGGCAACAAGGTCATCAGGAAAATCCTTCAGCCGGTAATGGCTTTTTACTGCCATCCATGGCGCCGGTTCCTTAAAAAACTTCCTTTCCAGATTTTTATCCAGAAGAGACCTTTTTCCGAAGCTACCCAGAACAAATTCTGCCAGATATTCCTCTTCCGAAGTAATAACTTTAAAATGATCTTTTAAATATTTAATTTCCAGCACCTTTTCCTGAATGACTTCTACTCCATTTGCTTTAGCAGTTTCATAAAACAAATTATCCAACGCATAGCGACTAACTCCAAAAGCACCCAAAGGCAGGTCTACATTCACAGACCGGCCAGAAGGCGTGCTATATAAAAGCTTATCGATAATCTTTGGTTGCAATTCATTTAGCGGAACGCCCAAATCATCGAGATAGGGTTTAACCTCCCTAGAAAGATATTCCCCGCAGACTTTATGATGAGGAAAACTATCCTTCTCAAAAAGGGTGATTTTTTGCCCTTTTTGAGCAAGATGTATGGCTGCTGTTAGACCTGCCAGGCCGCCACCAACAATAATGATCCTGTTCTTGCTCATTCAGTTTTTCTTGGGAATAAAAAAACCCGGCATATACCGGGTTTTATACTTTCTACCGGAATATTAATTGCCGGCCTGTTCTTTTGCTTCTTCTTTAAGTTCTTCACTGGCTACAATAGCAAGTTCTACTCTACGGTTCTTGGAACGTCCTTCTACAGTAGAATTATCATACTTAGGTTGGGCCTCACCATACCACTTTGTTTCAATCCTGCCACGAGAGATTCCCTGGCTGGTTAGGAAATTTGTTACCGCCTGTGCCCTGTTCTTTGAAAGGGTAAGGTTATACGCATCACTTCCTGTATTATCTGTATGTCCTTCTACAAGTATATTGGTATCGGGATATTCCTGAAAGATGTTTGCAAGCTTCATTAAAGCTTCTCTGGACTGGCCTTCGATTGCATATTTGTCTGTAGCAAAATATACTCCGCTGGTTTCATCAAAAGTCACATTTATACCTTCACCAACTCTTTCTACTTCTGCTCCCGGGATCTCCTGTTCGATCTCCTGGGCTTGTTTGTCCATTCGGTTTCCAATGTACGCTCCGGCAGCACCACCTACAACACCACCAATAATGGCTCCTAAGGCAGTATTTCCTTCACCTACATTATTACCAACAACTCCGCCAACCACGGCACCACCTGTGGCACCTATAACGGTTCCTTTTTGTTTATTATTCGCATTTCTTGTGGCATCACATCCTACAAAAAGTATAAGGGCTGTAAATAAAAAAGCAAATAATTTGTTCTGTCTCATTTTCATAGTAAATTCAATTATTTATTAAAGTTCATTTTAATTGTAAAGGGCATTCCTTCAAAGTTTACAGTTTGTTCCCACGTCATTTGGTCACCCGAAAGATGAGTGAGATTGATCCTGTAACCCTGGTTACCTAGTTCAGATTTGTAATTGTCGTTCGTCGGTTTAAGCATTAGGTCGTAATTTCCCATTGCTCCATCCGCTCCGTCGATAGACCAGATAAAAAATTGTGCATTCCCATCACAGCCGATACCAGATGGTTCATAGGACCCTGTATTATTATTCGACACGAACATCCAGGTACTGCCTTCCAGGCATCTTGCAGGGATATCGTTCAACAGGGACACCTGAACATTTTGATCATTCCCGGGATAGGTTATACTGGTCAATTGCCAGTCTCCTCTCATGGTTTCCCTGGCTTCGTCTACTACGCGACTTGAGCCACATGATACAAAGAAAGCTAAGCTGAAAAATAAAAAAACAATCTTTTTCATTCTTTAATTTTTGATTAATAAAAAATCCAATGTCATGACGATTTAATTTTTCAATGACACTGGATTTGTTTCGTCTACAATTACCTTCTAAATAATCTGCTTATAAGGGCTATTACAAGTAGAACAAGGAAGATGTAAAAGATAATCTGCGCAATATCGGCAGCACCTTCTGCAATTCCCCCAAATCCAAAAATGGCTGCAATAATTGCAATAATTAAAAAGATAACGATTAATCGTATCATAATTTAAGGTTTTAGTGATTAGTTACTCTAAATTACATTTCGACCTCCCGCCACACAAAAGATTATTACTTATTTAACAATTTTTTTGTAAAGATATCCCAACAAATAAAAGATCCAGCCAATTCTTTCTTAATACTTCAATAATTCAAGAATTTTATCTTCAAAACGCTTTTTAGGAAGGTAACCTTCTTCCAGGGCTTTTGAGAACGGGATTGGGGTTTCGAGGCTGGCGACCCGCATTACCGGTGCATCCAGGAATTCAAAACAGTTCTCAGCGATCATGGCTGCGATATCCGATCCCAGGCCTCCAAAAAGACTATCTTCCTGAAGAATAATGACTTTTCCTGTTTTCTTGACTGAAGAAAAAATAGCCTCAGTATCCAAAGGCTGCAGGCTTCGCAGGTCCAATAGATCTGCTTTTATTTCGGGATGGGTTTCAAGAGTTTCCAAAGCCCAGTGCACGGCAGCCCCAAAACTGATAACCGTTATATCATCCCCCTCTTTTAATAATGCTGCTTTCCCCAGGGGCAGTGAATAATAATCCTTTGGCACCTGTTGCCTTATGCTGCGATAAAGCGCCTTATGCTCAAAGAAAAGTACAGGGTTGGGATCATTAATTGCTGTATTCAACAGGCCTTTAGCATCATATGGGAATGCAGGATAAACTACTTTCAAACCGGGTGTTTTGGTAAACCAGGCTTCATTAGTCTGACTGTGGAATGGTCCTGCTCCAACTCCTGCCCCACAAGGCATTCTTATAACCACATCGGCATTTTGGTTCCAGCGATAATTAACTTTGGCCAGATAATTTACAACCGGGTTAAATCCTGAACTCACAAAATCGGCAAACTGCATCTCCACCATAGCCTTCATTCCTTTTATGGAAAGACCCATGGCTGTTTCTACAATTCCGGATTCACAAATGGGAGTATTGCGTACTCTTTCCCTTCCAAATTCTTGAACGAAGTTCTCTGTGATCTTAAATACTCCGCCGTATTCTGCTATATCCTGCCCCATAAGAATCAAATTCTCATGACGCTGCATGGATTGGCGCAAGCCTCCTGAAATTGCATCTATGAACCTGAGCTCTTCAGTTTCTTCAGAATGATTAACTTCTTCATACACAAAGTCTTTGTACACATCATTTAACTCTTTAGTTTCATCAAAATCAATAAAAGGTTCTGCATTGGCCTTTTTAAGATCTTCGTCTATTTCCTTTTTGATTTCACTTTTAAAACTGGAATCCAGATCTTCAGAAAGAATATTTTCGGCTAAAAGGAATTCTTTGAAGTTGTCCACAGGATCTTTTTTTGCCCACTCCTCCATTAATTCATTGGGCACATATTTTGTTCCGCTGGCTTCTTCATGCCCGCGCATTCTGAAGGTTTTGAATTCCACTAAAACGGGTCGTGGGTTTTTACGCATACTTTCGGCCAGGTGAGAGATCTTTTCGTACACCTCAAGAATATTGTTTCCGTCAATGATATGGGCTTCCATACCATAACCTAAAGCCCGGTCGGCAATATGCTCGCAATTGAATTGTTCAGATGTTGGGGTGGAAAGTCCATAGCCATTGTTCTCCACACAAAATAATACAGGTAGTTGCCACACCGAGGCTATATTAAGAGCTTCATGAAAATCTCCTTCGCTGGTCCCTCCTTCGCCGGTATAAACTGCAGTGATCTTTTGCTCTTTTTGAAGCCTGTGTGCCAGGGCAATTCCATCGGCCACACCCAATTGTGGCCCCAAATGTGAGATCATCCCCACGATCTTGAATTCCTGGGTGCCAAAATGGAAGCTACGATCCCGACCCTTTGTAAAGCCAGATGCTTTTCCCTGCCATTGGCTGAATAATCTGAAAAGTGGAATTTCTCTCGCTGTAAATACTCCGAGATTACGGTGCATTGGCAGGATATACTCATCTTTATCAAGAGAAAGTGTCACTCCAATAGAAATAGCCTCCTGTCCAATCCCGCTGAACCATTTAGAAATCTTTCCCTGCCTTAACAGCACCAGCATTTTTTCTTCTATTAGCCTCGGCTTTAATAAGGCCTTGTAAAATGTGAGGAGCTGCTCATCCTGAAAACCGGTCCTGTCGAATTTTATATTTGGTTGAAATGGAGTTTCTCTAATTTCCATAAGTAAGAATTGATTTCTCAAATGTAATTAAATTTGAACTCCTTGTTATTAAGAAAAATCTAAACCCCACTGCACTCTTAGTAATTTATTTAACTTTGTGATACATATAAAACATGATCTTATGGAAATGAACAACATTCCCAGTGTTGACCTCGCAGACTTTTTGTCTGATGACCCGAAGCGAAAGCAAAAATTTGTAAACGAAATAGGTAAAGCCTACGAAGAAATAGGATTTGTCGCCTTAAAAAATCACTTTTTAAGCGATAATCTTAGTTCTGAGCTATATAAAGAAGTAAAGAACTTTTTTGATCTTCCGGTCGAAACTAAAAAGAAATATGAAATTGAAGGCCTTGCGGGCCAGCGAGGATACATTTCCTTCGGAAAAGAACATGCTAAAGGAAAGAAAGAAGGGGATCTTAAGGAATTCTGGCATTTTGGACAGGAACCTTCCAAAGATGCCAATCTTACTGAAGAATATCCTGAGAACGTACAGGTAGAAGAACTTCCAGACTTCAACCACACAGGGATGGAGGCATACCGGATGCTTGAAAAAACCGGCATCTATGTACTAAGAGCACTTGCTCTTTATATTGGCCTGAATGAACATTATTTTGATCATTGGGCAAGCAACGGAAACAGTATATTACGACCTATTCACTACCCTCCTATCACCGAAGAGCCAAAAGGCGCAGTACGGGCAGGAGCTCACGGTGACATTAACTTAATCACCTTGTTAATGGGGGCATCCACAGGAGGTCTTCAGGTTTTAAGAAAAGACGGTGAATGGATTGACGCCATTCCAAAAGAGGATGAATTAGTTATCAATGTTGGGGATATGCTGGAAAGACATACCAACAACAAACTTCGAAGCACAATCCACCGGGTAGTGAACCCTCCAAAGGAGCAGTGGAGCACTCCCCGATATTCCATTCCGTTTTTCATGCACCCGCGCAGCGAAATGCCACTAAATTGTCTGGAAGAATGTATTGATGATGAGCATCCAAAAACTTATCCCGATATTACTGCAGGGGAATTTCTTCACCAGCGACTGGTCGAGATAGGACTCAAAAAATAATTTCATGGCTAAAAAGAAGATGGGACTGGAGGATTTGGGCTTTGTCTTTTCGACAGACAAAGATTTTGAACCCGACATTCATGAAGATGAAAAGGAAGAGACATTAAAACCTAAGGATCAACTCCTGGAAGCACATTACAGCTCAAAAGGACGTGCCGGTAAAAAGGTGACGGTAGTAAAAGGCTTCATCGGCACAGATGAAGATCTCACCGCCCTGGGTAAAGACTTAAAAAAGAAATGTGGTGTGGGTGGCTCTGTCAAAAATGGAGAAATCATCATTCAGGGAGAAGTGCGTGATAAAGTAATGAGTTATCTTAGTGACATGGGATACAAGGTAAAGCGTGTAGGAGGCTAAAATATTTTTATGGAGGAAAAGAAAATTTTACATATCACCAATGGAGATGACCTTTCGGAACAGATCCTAAACCTAAAACTTCCGGGAGATGTCATCACCTGGCGGGAGATGTTATGTGAAGGCCCTGCCTCCATGGATGTGGGGGACGAAGAGTTTGTAACACTTCGAAAGACTTTTCTTTGCGAGAAATATAAAATCACAGAGGATAGATATCAAAAAGAATTCCTGGCAGAACTGGTAAAGCTGGCCGCCATAAATAATTATGACGAGGTAGTTTTATGGTTTGAGTTCGATCTTTTCTCTCATATGAATATGCTCGCTCTAATTAGTTTCCTGCTTCAGAATAAAAAGATTGGTCCTTTTTCGCTGGTATGCAGCCGTAAATTAAAGGGAGAGGAAGAAATGGCTCCCCTGTCTCAGCTTTCTCCCAAACACCTTAAGGAGCATTATAAGCAAAGAATATCTTTGACCGATGAGGACATTCAAACTGCACAACTTATTTGGGAACTTTACTGTAGTAAAAACCCTAAACGCCTGGCTTCAGAAATCAAAAAAACTACAAATTTTGAATATCTGTCCAGTTCTATCAGAGCACATATCGAGCGGTTCCCCAGTGTGAAAACCGGGCTAAATACCCTGGAGGTAAACGTTTTGAAGCTCATTCGTGAACATAAAATAACATCGGTAAATCACCTTTTAGGATACGCTTTACAATACCAGGGTTATTATGGTTATGTAGATGTGCAGATGCAAAGGGTTTTAGATAAACTCAGTCCTTTTTATGAGTCTTCAGAAAATGGTTTATCTCTAAATGATGATGGCCTCAAAGCCCTTAACGGCACAAAAAATTACTACCAGAATTTAAAAGATGATGAATATTACGGCGGCGTTAGAAAATACGACTTCCTTTACGACCCCGATAACCACGACATATTAAAATTATAACATGAATCATTTAGCAGCTTCAGAATTAATTCTGAACCCTGACGGCAGCATATACCACCTCAATTTAAAACCTGAACATCTTGCCGACACTATTTTACTGGTGGGAGATCAAAACCGGGTAGACAAGATCACCCAATACTTTGATAAAGTAGATGTGGTAATTAAAAAAAGAGAATTTCACACCCAAACAGGTGTTTACAAAGGAAAAAGGATTTCGGTAATTTCCACGGGAATTGGAACAGATAACATTGATATTGTGCTCAATGAACTTGACGCCCTGGTCAACATCGATTTTGAAACCCGCCAAATCAAAGAAAATAAAACCAGCCTCAATATTATACGCATTGGAACCTCGGGCTCAATACAAAAAGATATTCCTGTAGATTCAATTGTGATAAGCGAACTGGCAGTTGGTTTTGATAGTTTATTGCATTACTACCAGAGTGATGACGTGCAACTTCAGGATTTTAATGAGGCCATTGAAGACCACCTTAATACCTATGAAAGGAACAGTAAACCTTACGTAGTTCCTGCCGATTCTAATTTGGTCAAAACATTTATGAGTGAAGAGGTGTTCTCCGGTTTTACAGGTTCAAATGTTGGGTTTTATGCACCACAGGGCCGTGTTCTTCGATTACCACTAAGGGACGATAACATGAAGGATAAATTGGCAGCTTTCAGCTTTAAAGGAAAAAAGATCACTAATCTCGAAATGGAAACCTCGGCAATCTTCGGACTTTCGAAAATGCTGGGCCATAAAGCCCTTTCTCTAAACGCGATCATTGCTAACAGAGCAACGGGAAATTTCACGAAAGATGGGGCAAAGGCGGTTGATAACACCATCAAATATACACTGGAAAAGCTGCTTTCTGTTTGATTTCATTTAACAGAATATTAAAAGCACGCTAACCTCATATTTGTATTTTTGGCTAAATCCCTCCCTATGTTAAAGCCTGAAGAGAAAATTACAAGGCATCGCGATTTAAACTGGTTGAGTTTCAATGAAAGAGTGCTTCAGGAAGCACAAAACAGCACCACTCCCCTGTACGAGAGGCTAAAATTCCTTGCAATTTTTTCAATGAATCTTGATGAGTACTTTCGGGTACGTGTCTCTCAATTAAGGCAGATGAAACGGGTTGAGAAAAGCATTAGGAAAAAACTTGCACTCAAGCCAAATAAAACGGTAAAGCAAATTCTTAAAGAGGTACGGGAGCAACAGAACAGGTTTGGCGAGATCTATAGGGAGCAAATCATTCCGGAACTTGAAACCGCCGGAATTTACCTGGTTCACCGGGAAGATTATAATGACCACCAGGAAGAATTTGCCCGCAGGTATTTCAAAAAAATCAGGGAGTGTATTGATACGGAAATGTTTGACACTTCCGGAGGGAAAGATTATTTTCTAAAGAACAATGCCCTCTACTTCGTTGTTTCTTTTAAAGATAAATCTGAATTTGGGGTGGTAAATATACCGACAGACGAATGCGACAGATTTATAAAGTTTTCTACTGAAACCCCGGAACATAAAATCACGTTTTTAGATGATATCGTAAAAGTCAATATTCCTGAACTTTTTCCGCAGAAAGAAATTGAAGGAATTTATGAGATAAAACTTTCGCGTGATGCTGAATTATATATTGATGATGAAATAGACGGGCTGCTGGCCGAAAAGATCTATGAGTCCCTAAAGCAGCGAACAGACGGTCAACCTACACGATTATTGTATGATGCGGGGATGCCGGAAGGAGATCAAAAAATTCTGCGGAAAACCCTTAAACTGGGGAAAATTGACATGATGCCCGGTGGCAGATACCATAATTTCAGCGACTTCTTCTCTTTTCCCGATCCCAGTAATAATCCGGCTTTACATTATGAAGACTTACCTCCGGTAAAACATTCTGTTTTAGAAAACGCTGAAAATTATTTCAGCGAAATTTCAAAAAAAGACCAGTCGGTACATTTTCCTTACATGTCTTTCGAGTATGTGGAGCGTTTCATACATCAGGCTGCTAATGATCCCCTGGTAAAAGAAATCAAGATCTCCATTTACAGAATTGCAGATGAATCTGTGGTGACCTCTGCCCTGCTCTCGGCTCTCGAAAATGGCAAAAATGTCACCATTTTTATTGAAGCTAAGGCAAGATTTGATGAAAGAAATAATATTGACTGGGGACGAAAGTTCGAAGACGCGGGCGCTAAAGTAATTTATAGTTACCCCAAGATTAAAGTGCATTCCAAGATCCTGCTGGTGAGCCGGGAAGAAAATAACGAACTTAAAGACTATGCCTACATAGGTACAGGGAATTTTAATAGTAAGACTTCTAAAATATACTGTGACCACGCTATTTTTACCGCTCACGAAAAAATAACTTCCGAACTTTCCAGAGTCTTTCTTGTTCTGGAGGGAGAATTAATTATTCCCCGTGCAAAGCGCCTTCTCATATCACCTTTTTCCACAAGAAAAACCTTTTCTGACATGATCAACAGAGAGATCACCAATGCCAGGATGGGTAAAAAGGCTGGAATTAAAGCAAAAATGAACAGCCTGGAAGATAAGGAGATCATTGATCTTTTGTATGACGCCAGTGAAGCCGGCGTGAAAGTAAGGCTGCTGGTAAGAGGTTTTACATGCCTGGTGCCGGGTGTTAAGGATCTAAGTGAAAATATTTACATGACGAGTATTGTCGACAGGTTCCTGGAACACGGCCGAATCTACCTCTTTGAAAATGACGGAAATGAAGAACTCTATTTTGGCAGCGCCGACTGGATGACCCGAAACCTTGATCGTAGGATAGAAGTAATTGCTCCCGTGTATGACAAAGATATCGCCAGGGAGTTTAAAGATATACTGGAGATCCAGTTCAATGACAATGTCAAAGCCCGAATCCAGGACCCGGAGGAAAAAAACAATTTTGTACAGCCACAACCGGGAGAAAAAAAAATAAGATCGCAGTATGAGATCTACAATTATTTAAAGGAAAAGCATGCCTTATGAGAAGTATAAAAGTAGGTGGAGTACCTGAACATTTCAATCTTCCCTGGCATCTTCTTATCGACGAGGGGAAATTTAAAGAGAACGGCCTTGATCTTTCCTGGAGAGATTTTCCCGATGGCACGGGTGCCATGTGCAAAGCCATGCGAAGTAAAGAAATAGACGTAGCCGTTATTCTTACTGAAGGTATTATAAAGGATATCCATAACGGTAATGATGCAGTTATTGTGCAGGAATACATCGCTTCTCCTCTTATTTGGGGAATACATGTGGCTGCAGAATCCAACTTCAAGACCCTGGAAGACCTTAAAGATCAAAAAGTTGCCATTAGCAGGTATGGGTCGGGTTCACATTTAATGGCTTATGTAAATGCGAGGAATCTTGGCTGGGATCCTTCCAAGTTAGAATTTGAAGTAGTAGGTGATATTGATGGCGCCATTGAAGCCTTAAAATCGGGAAAAGCAGGTTATTTCATGTGGGAACATTTCACTACCAAACCACTGGTAGACAAAGGAATTTTCCGGAGGATAGGTGATTGTCCCACGCCATGGTCCTGTTTTGTCATTGCCGTGAACAAAGACTTTAGGGACAGAGAACCGGCCGCAATACTAACTATGCTTAAGACGTTAAACAATCTAACGCGTCAATTCAAAGAGATCCCTAAAATAGAAACGGCTCTTGCAAAGAAATATGACCAGAAGGAGGAAGATATTAAACAGTGGTTAAAGATCACCAACTGGAGTCAAAAACAACTTTCGGTCGAGGAGATCCACAAGGTACAGGAACAGCTTAAAGAACTTGGATTAATTTCTGAGATGAAGGACAATCTTGATTTCCTCCCCCACTAAAAAAAATACTATGAACTATATTACAAGATTTACTTTATTCATTTTACTCACCTTCACCCTACCTGTAGCCGCGCAGGATATTGAAATACAGGAAGACACGATCGCACTGGAGGAGCAATTGCAACAGGAAATGATCTTTAGGAGAGATACTACTAAAAGTGAAGTTCACCTCAATATTTTAAATCTATTGGTTTTCGGAGCCCTGGATGTAGGATATGAACGGGTGATCAACGATCATACTTCGGCCGGGGTTGAGATATTTTCTAAAGTATTCAACAAGAATGAAGGCGAGGACGTGGACCTTTCCAAAGTTTACGCCAAGGATTTCTCTATTACCGGAAGGTTTAAATATTTCCTGCAGGAAGAAAATACTGCCTGGGGTTATTATGCAGAAGCCTTTGGGATGTTTTCCAATGGAGATAACGAAGTGAAAATGGAGTTCAAGGACGCTGAAACAGGAGAGTTAGAAGAAAGAGAAGTACTAATTGAATACACAGATATAGGTCTTGGTGTAGGCGTAGGTGGAAAATGGGTGGCTAAACAAGGATTTTTGATCGATGTTTCCTTTGGAATAGGAAGAAACCTCTTCGACAAAAATTCTCCCGATATTATCCTGTTACCTTCAGTTAATGTGGGCTACCGATTCTAATCTACCAGTCTATAGGTTCTTTTCCTAAAAATTTCAGGTATTCATTGGTTTTGCTGAAGTGCCTGTTGCCAAACCAGTATCCACGATTTGCAGCTAATGGAGAAGGATGACCGCTGGTGAGCACAAGATGTTTGTTCTTATCGATCTTTTTACCTTTCTTTTGTGCAGGAGTTCCCCATAATAAAAACACCAGATTCTCCCGCTCTTCTGAAAGAATTGAAATAACAGCATCTGTAAACTTTTCCCATCCTTTTCTCTGGTGTGAACCGGCTTGTCCTGCCCGCACAGTAAGTGTTGCATTAAGCATCAAAACTCCCTGTTCTGCCCAATGCTGAAGATTTCCGTGTGCCGGTACAGGTTTTTCCAAATCATCTTTTATCTCTCTAAAAATATTGACCAAAGAAGGTGGAACCTTGGTATTAGGTTGAACCGAGAAACATAAACCATGAGCCTGGCCATAACCATGATAGGGGTCCTGCCCAATAATTACCACTTTAGTTTCCTCAAAGGGAGAGAGTTCAAAAGCTTTGAATATATTATCGGGATGGGGAAAACAATCATTCGCTTCATATTCTGCAGTCACAAATTGAAGAAGTTCCTTGAAATAAGGCTGTTCCATTTCATGATTTAACTTTTTTTTCCAATTCTGGGTAATGTTAAAGGTCATAATTATGGTTAAATTGCGGCTTCCCAAAAATAGGGAAATTTTATATGATCAAAGTTACAGCCAAGACTCTTCAAGACCTGGAATTTCCCACAGTTTGTCAGCAGGTTAGCCGATACACGGTTACCGGGCCGGGAAAGGATAAAGCTCTTGAAATAGCCCCTTTTTCCAGTTATCAAACATCACTTTTTTCGCTAAGGCAGACGAATGAATATGTCTCTTCTTACCAGCAGGAAAGTCGCATCCCCAATCATGGGTTTGATGCAATAGATCAGGAAATTAAATATTTAGGAATTGAAGAAACACGGCTGGAAGCCTCCAGCTTCAGGAAGATTGGATCAATTTCTGAAACTGCCAATACACTCATAAAATTCTTTAGAAAGTTTGAGGAAATCTACCCCTGTCTTAATGAGACAGCCTCGGCAGTAGAATATACTCCGGAAATCATTGAAAGGATAAACAAGGTGATTGATCGCTTTGGAGAGGTGAAAGATGATGCTTCTCCCCTGCTTCAGGAGATAAGAAGAAATATAGGGCACGTAAAAGGGCGAATTAACGCCAGTTTTGGAAGTGCTCTTACCCACTATAATAATCTTGGATATCTCGATGACATACGCGAGACCGTGGTGGATAATATTCGGGTTCTTGCAGTTTCGGCCATGCACCGGCGCAAGGTGAAAGGCGGAATTCTAGGCAACTCTAAAACCGGAAGCATTGTATATATTCAGCCCGAAGCTACCTATAATTATACAAGAGAGCTGAACAACCTCGAATATGAGGAAAAGGAGGAGATCAAAAAGATCCTGAAGGAGCTTACAAACTTCATTCGGCCGTATCGTCCTTTGTTGATCGATTACCAGGATTTCCTGAGCGATATAGACGTTGTTGCGGCCAAGGCCAGGTACGGCATGGAAATGGATGCCGTTATGCCCAAAATATCTAAGGAGGACCGGGAACTGGAGTTAATTGATGCTTACCATCCCTTGCTGTTGCTCAATAATCGAAAGAAAAACGAGAAAACTTTTCCGCAGACGATCGAATTAAATAAAGAGCGACGAATCATCGTAATCTCAGGGCCTAATGCAGGTGGTAAGAGTATTACCCTTAAAACAATTGGCCTGCTTCAGGTAATGGTGCAAAGCGGGATGCTTATTCCGGTGCACGAATACAGCCGGATGTGCTTTTTCGATAAGATCCTTACCGATATCGGAGATAATCAGAGTATCGAAAATCATTTGAGTACCTACAGTTACAGGCTTAAGAACATGAATTACTTTCTGAAAAAGGTGGATGAAAAAACCCTTTTTCTGATAGATGAATTTGGAACAGGAAGTGATCCTGAATTAGGAGGCGCCCTGGCAGAAACTTTTCTGGAGGTATTCTATGAAAAAGGAGCCTTTGGAATTTTGACCACCCATTACGCCAATTTAAAGATGCTGGCTAATGAGCTGCCGCATGTTATTAATGCAAACATGTTGTTTGATGCACGAACCCTTGAGCCTCTTTACAAGCTGCACATGGGAGAAGCCGGTAGCTCCTTTACTTTTGAAGTAGCTCAAAAAAACGGAATTCCCTATAGCCTCATCAATAGATCAAAAAAGAAAGTGGAACGTGGGAAAATAAGGTTCGATAAAAGTATTGCCGACCTTCAGAAGGAACGATCGAAACTCTCCAAGACGACAACAGCTTTAAAGACCAAGGAACAGAAGACAGAGTCGGAAAAGAAAAAACTGGAAGAAACAAACGCCCGGATTCAGCAGAAACTGGAGAACTTTCAGGAGCTGTATGACAGCAATCAACGTTTGATCTATTTAGGAAACAAGATCAATGAAATAAGCGAAAAGTACTTTCAGAACAAACGCAAGAAAGAGCTAATTGCCGAATTCCTCAAGATCGTGGAAGTGGAAAATTCCAAACGTAAGAAAGTTACGGCTAAAGAGAAAAAGGTAGAAAAGGCCAAAGAAAAGAAGGTGATGCAGGAAGCCAAAAAAAAGGTGGAAGAAATAAGAAAGAAGAAAAAAGAAAAACAGGAAAAAGAAACAAAAGAAGAAATTGCAAAACCAAAACCGGTATTAAAAGTGGGTGACCGGGTGCGAATGCAGGACGGTAAAGCCGTTGGTAGTATTGACAGCCTCGAAAAAGGAAATGCTAAAGTCAACTACGGAATTTTCACCACCTCGGTCTCTGTGGACCAACTGGAACTGGTGCAACGAAAAAAATAGAAAAAGAAAAATTATGGTAAATTTCCCTGAAAATAAAAAGATCATCCTTTTTGATGGTGTTTGTAATCTTTGTAACAAAACGGTACAAACAATTATCAAAAATGA
Source organism: Salinimicrobium sediminilitoris (assembly GCF_020866905.1). Lineage (GTDB taxonomy): Bacteria > Bacteroidota > Bacteroidia > Flavobacteriales > Flavobacteriaceae > Salinimicrobium > Salinimicrobium sediminilitoris. Next base: position 79,974 of record NZ_JAIVCC010000002.1, read on the forward strand.
TGTAGATGATGTCTTTAGATTTGCACCCCTTCAAAGCGATGTGGGCCGTCAAATCATTAATGAAAGAGGAATCGACACAGAAAACCTGGATTCGGTAATTCTTATTGAACCCGGAGTTGCTTATTATCACAAGTCAACTGCAGCGATAGAAATATCCAAACACCTTAAAGGTTATTCATGGCTTAAGTATTTCAAACCCCTTCCCGAAGGTTTTAGAGATGGCATTTATAGCTTTGTTGCAAATAACCGTTACAGCTGGTTTGGCAAAAAGGATACCTGCATGACACCTACTCCCGAGCTGCAGGCTCTCTTCCTAAAATAGTAGTTTACTTGAGGTTGCTCAGCAGGAATTTGAGCTTTTCATTTGTGTTCTTGTTTTCTTTAAAAGAGTGAGGAAAATAAGTATTCTTTTGAGCCAGTTCTTTCTGCTGAAGCTTCTCAATAAGTTCGGCGTCTTCCAGGGCAACCTTTCCTGTTAGCAGCAGCCCCATATCTTTTCCGGCAGAATAGTAGTCATAGACCTTCTTAAGGCCCGGCAGGTATTGATGGTCCTTGGTGAATCCTCCGCCGCGGTGGGCTCTAAGGCTTATTAACCATGAAGTCTCCCTGTCCAGTTTATATTGACTGTATAAAAGATCGAAAGTATCACTGAAGTTGTAGCCTTTTATGAGACTATCGGCTGCTAAAACCCGATAGGCCAGTTCTTTTACCCTTTTTAAGCTAAGGCTGTCACTCATGTATTCACTAAAGATCCCTAATCCTGCCTGGGTCGGATGATTATTGGCGAATCCATGGGAGAATATCCTTAGTGCCTGATCCAAACCATTAAAAGTAGTGAGCATATTGACCCCGATCTCATGATTGGCAAGGACTTTTAGGTCATTGTCGCTAAATTTTCTATTCTTCTTGACTACCAGCTCTCTGGAATTTAGCGCCATAGCGGCTCCCGTAATACTGTTGCTCTGTCTTATCTTGAATTTAAAAGGATAATGCTCTCCAAAGGCCTGAAAATACGCCTGTGCCTGATCGGCATTATACCGGGGCACCATTTCTTCGGCGTCTTCTTCTTTGTGGAAGTGAAGGATGAATTTGGCATTTTTGACATCCTTTTCTGTAGGAGTTTCAAACACCCTCAAGGAGTTATAGAAAAATTTCTTTCCTTTTCCCACTGTAGCCACGCACTGCACTAAACCTGAATACTCATAAATAGCATCGTAGTAAAGTTTGTAAATATCCTCATCGGGAATATCCTCCAGCCGCTGGCTGAATAGTTGTCGCTGCAGAGTATATGGATCGAATTTTAATTTCCTGTATTTAAAAACAGGATCTTCAGAAAATTTAGACCCAAAAAAGCGTTTTTTTTCCTGCTCAATATTTAACGGATTCAAATAATTCAGCACATCGATTTCCCGCACAAGCCGGTCGAGGTTTTGGTCGATCTCCAAAAGTGTTTTATAGTAATCGCGGGTTTTATCGGTCATTACTGAGGAATTTCAGGTTAAAAATTTTTCCCGGGCAAATACAAGGAATTCTCCCAAACCTCGCAAGCTTTGGGATGTAAAAAAATGATAAAAGTGAGAATAGCTTTAATCAACCATAATGGCTTTTTTCCCGGTAAATCTAATCTATGGTTGATATGTTAAACTGATATTTTACAATCTCGCCGAATCTCCATAAACCAATTATGGCTTCTTAAAATAGTATCGAAATCAAAAGCCCGGATCCTGGATCCGGGCTTTTTTATAATAATGTCCTTTAGTCCTGTAAGGCTGGAACTAATTATATATTAATGAACTTTCTCTTTTTTTGGAAGATTCTCATCCCATTTTCTCTCATGCGGATCTCCCAGCTTGTCTACAGATTTTGCTACCATCATGGAAACTGCTGCATCCCCTGTTACATTTACCATGGTACGGCACATATCCAGAGGCCTGTCAACAGCAAAGATTAGGGCAAGACCGGCTTCGGGGATGCCTGCCTGTGAAAGGACAATTACCAGCATTACCATTCCCGCACCGGGAACCGCTGCAGAACCTATTGAAGCCAGGGTGGCGGTAGCAATTATTCCCAGTTGTGCACCTATGGTAAGATCCATTCCAAAAGCCTGGGCTATAAATACCGCGGCTACCGCCTGATAAAGGCTGGTACCATCCATGTTAATGGTAGCCCCAATTGGCAATACAAAACTTGTAACTTCTTCGTGAACTCCAAGATGTTCCTCGGTTCTTTCCATGGTCACAGGCAAGGTCGCTGCACTTGAACTCGTAGAAAAAGCCAGCAATTGAGCAGGAGCTATCCCGTTTTCAAAGAAGGCCGGGTCTCTTCCCGTGGTGACCCACACGATCAATATATAAACCCCGATCATTAGAGCAAGTCCTGCCAGGACGGTAACTCCATACATGGCAAGTGCCGCAAAGAGATCGGTACTGGGTGATTCGACTACCAGGGCAGCTAACAGCGCAAAGACACCATATGGAGCCGCAAGCATGATAAGGTCAATAAGTTTAAGAATAACCTCATTAAAACCATCAAAAAAGGCTTTTACGGGTCTCGCTGTTTCTTCTGGAATGAGAATTAGACCGAGTCCAAAAAAGATTGCGAAAAAGATCACCTGTAGCATATTGCCGTTATCACTTGCTGCAGCAAAAATATTCCCCGGGACTATATCCTCCAGCGCCTGTAGCGGGCCTGCATCCTTTTGTCGTTGAGCATCGGCTATTCGCATATTCGCATCACCTTCGTAACTGGCAATAAGGTCGTTTCTGGTATCTTCAGCAATGGCATTACCGGGTTCTATTAAATTCACCAGTACAAGACCAATGGAAACTGCAATAAGGGTTGTCCCTATATAGATCAAAATGGTGCGGGTACCCATTTTTGATAATTTGGAAATATCCTTAAGATCGGAGATCCCTTTAATAAGCGAAGCTAAAATTAGGGGCACTGCAATCAATTTTAGGGCATTAATGAAGATATTTCCAAAAGGTTTTATCCAGTCATTAATAAATTCGGCTCCCCAGGAAAAATTGGTCATGATAAGGGCGAAGATCACCCCGGCTGCCATTCCCAGTAAAATCTGCCAGTGCAGTGCTAATTTTTTCATATTATAAAATCTCTGAAATTATATTTTCGACGTTCTGTTCAATAAATAATAATCTGCAAGTACCAGTGCTGCCATAGCTTCTACAATAGGGATAGCACGCGGCACCACACATGGGTCATGCCTGCCCTTACCCTTCATTTCCACCTCCTGCCCTTCAGCATTAATGGTTTTCTGTTTTTGCATAATTGTGGCGACAGGCTTAAATGCGACCCGAAAAACTATATCCATTCCATTGGAAATTCCTCCCTGAATCCCGCCGCTAAAATTCGAAATAGTTGAACCATCAGGTTCAAAAAGGTCATTATGTTCGCTGCCTTTCATGGCCGATCCGGCAAACCCGCTACCGTATTCAAATCCTTTTACAGCATTAATGGAAAGCATGGCTGCGCCCATGGCAGCATGAAGTTTATCGAAAACAGGTTCTCCCAGTCCTTTAGGAACGTTGGAAATCACACACTCCACTACTCCACCTACAGTATCGCCCTGCGACCGAATTTCTTTGATATAGGTTTCCATTCGCTTTGCAGTCTCAGAGTCGGGACAGCGTACAGGATTCTTTTCTATTTCTGAAAGCTCCAACTCCTGGAATTTCTTCTGAAGCTGAATGCCTCCTACCGAGGAAGTATAAGCTGTAATCTTTATATCCTGAAGCAGTTGCTTTGCAATAGCTCCCGCGGCTACTCTACAGGCAGTTTCCCGTGCCGAAGATCTTCCACCACCCCTGTAATCCCTGTTACCATACTTTTGGTCGTATGTGTAATCGGCGTGAGAAGGGCGGTACACATCTTTAATGTGCGAGTAATCATTGGATTTTTGATTGGAATTTTCAATTGTAAAACCAATGGGAGTTCCGGTGGTTTTGCCTTCAAAAATGCCCGAAAGAAATTTCACGCTATCGGGTTCTTTACGCTGGGTAACGATAGCCGATTGTCCCGGTTTACGCCGATCCATTTCCTGCTGAATCTTTTCGAGGTCAATTGTGAGTCCGGCGGGGCAACCGTCAATTATTCCTCCAATAGCTTCGCCATGAGATTCCCCAAAAGTGGTAAGTCTAAAAAGTTTTCCGAAGGAATTCCCTGCCATTGAAGGTGATTTTGAGCAAATGTAATTTTTTAAGCCAAGATTTGAAAATGTTATTTGAGAGCCTCTGCCATGATCGACACTGGATGAAGAGCTTTTTTCCCTGTTCCGTCAAATATTTGGTGGCGGCAGCTGGTCCCGGGAGCTGCAATTACAGTTTCTTCGGAAGCTTTTCTCACTGCGGGGAAAAGCGTTTGTTCCCCTATTTGCATGCTCACTTCATAATGCTCTTTTTCATACCCAAAAGAACCAGCCATCCCGCAACAACCCGAAGGAATTACTGTTACCTCAAAATTCTGCGGAAGGTTTAGCATCACAAATGTATTTTCAATCCCCGAAAGTGCCTTCTGGTGACAATGCCCATGTAACTTGATCCTCTTTTTATCTGAAGTAAAAGAGTCGGCAGTTATATTTCCGGCGATTACTTCCTTCTTGAAAAATTCTTCCAGCAAAAAGGCATTTTTGGATACCCGCGCTGCAGCTGGTTTATCATCGGCCAGCCTGAGATACTCATCCCGAAAACTTAAAATTGCTGAAGGCTCTAATCCCAAAAGAGGACTTTCTTCAGAAATTATTTCCTTAAATATCCCAATGTTCTTATTGGCTACCTCCCTGGCCTCTTTTAAAAACCCTTTTGAAATAAATCCGCGGCCACTTTCGGGATGATCTATGATCTTTACTTCATAGTTCAATCCATTGAGCAGTTTTATTGCCGCCACTCCTACTTCAGAATCCAGATAATTTGTGAATTCATCATTGAAAAGATAAACGGTCTTAATAGGATCCTTAATTTTCCTTTGATTTTTCTGGTAATATGCAGACAAAGTTTGACGCGAAAGTGGTGGCAAACTGCGCTGCGAAGCAATTCCCATAGCCTTTTTCAGGATTCCTGAAGTCAATGAATTAGAAAACATGAAGTTCGAAAAAGGGGAAATTTTCGATGTCTTTTTATTCATCTCCGCATTAAAAGCAAAAGCTTTGGAGCGAATGGAACTTCCATTTACCTGCTTGTATTGATATTGAAACTCAGCTTTATAAGCAGCCATATCAACATTAGAAGGACATTCACTTTTACAGCCTTTACAGCTAATGCAAAGGTCAAGAATCTCTTTTAGCTCTTCATGATCAAACCGGTTGGGCTTATTCGAATTCGTCAAAAACTCGCGCAAAGCATTAGCACGGGCGCGGGTAGTATCCTTTTCGTTCCGGGTAGCGCGATAACTTGGGCACATGGTCCCACCCGCTTCGGCAGGTTTACGACAGTCTCCGCTTCCGTTGCAATTTTCGGCACCTCTAAGAATTCCGAGGGAATCAGAAAAATCCATGAGCGTTTCAATCTCCGGTTCCTCCCGCCCCGGCTCATACCTCAAACTTTCATCCATGGGAGGCGCATCAATGATCTTTCCGGGATTAAAAATATTCCCGGGATCGAAGATGTATTTTACCCTTTTTAAAAGGTCGTAATTCTCATCCCCTATCATAAAGCGAATAAATTCTGCTCTCACTCTACCGTCACCGTGTTCCCCACTCATGGAACCCCCATATTTTTTCACCAGGGAAGCGACATCTTCGGTGATCTTCCTAAAAAGGGCTACATCTTCATCTTTCTTAAGATTGAGAATTGGTCGCAGGTGTAATTCTCCGGCCCCGGCATGAGCGTAATACACTGCTTCCTGCCCGTAATTCTTCATCAATTGAGAAAACTCTGAAATGTAGGCAGCCAAATCTTCTACAGCTACTGCGGTATCCTCAATACAAGCAACGGCTTTGCGATCGCCCACTATGTTTCCTAAAAGGCCTAATCCTGCTTTTCGCAATTCCAGAGCAAGTTCAATGGTATCATTTCGCAGCACTGGAAGTGCATATGCCAATCCGGAATCTGTGAGCGTTTTAAGCAATTCGGCCGTCCTGTTTGTGAGTTCTTTTTGAGAAGTTGCTCTTATTTCCAGCATGAGAATAGCTGCAGGATCCCCTTCTATAAAAAACCTGTTCTCTTTGTATTTAAGGCTGTTTTTGGTGCAATCCAAAATCACCTTATCCATCATTTCACAGGTAAACAATGAATGTCTCATAGCGGGCACCACGGCCTGCAGGCATTTTTCAACCGAATCAAAATGGGCTGCGATCATTACAGCATTTGAAGGTGGCAGTTCATCCAGCTGCAGGGTAATTTCTGTTGTGAACGCAAGGGTGCCCTCGCTGCCGCAAAGGAGCTTGCATATATTGATCTTCTCTTCATTTCCACCTAAGACTTCGGCTAAAATAAGCTCATCTACTGCATATCCAGTATTGCGGCGGTGGATTTCGGGTTTTGGGAAACCCGCAGTGATCTGTTGACGTACAACCTCTGGCTTCAGCTCCTCGTATAATTTCCGGTAGATCTCCCCTTCCATGGAGTCCAGCTGCAATTTGTTGCTGAATTCTTCCGAAGTTATTTCAGAAAAAACAGCTTCAGAACCATCACTCAACAACACTTTCATCTCAACCACCTTATCTCTGGTGACGCCATATTTAATTGAAGTGGTACCGCTGGAGTTGTTGCCCACCATTCCACCTATCATACAACGATTGGAGGTAGAAGTGTTGGGACCAAAAAATAGATCATATGCCTGGAGAAAACGATTTAGATCATCCCTAATTACCCCGGGCTGCACCTTTACGGTCTTCTTTTCAACATTTAGATCAAGTATTTTTGTAAAGTACTTGGAAACATCTACAACTATACCCTCGCCAACACACTGCCCGGCAAGCGAGGTACCTGCCGTTCTTGGGATAAGCGATGTTTTATTCCTGCGGGCAAAAGAAATTAGTTCTTTTATATCCTGGACCGTTGCTGGACAGGCAACTGCCTGTGGTATAGTGCGGTACACAGAAGCATCTGTAGCAAATATTCTACGCCAAAGAGAATCGTAAAAAAGATCTCCTTCCAGATTACCGCTAAAATTCTTAAGCTTATCATTCATAGTTGTATAATTATCAGACCATTGAACGGCCGATTAACAGGTCTTAATTAACATTAACATTTAATTAGCTGAAGGTGGGAGTAGTTGGTATGACAGATAGTCTAATTTTGTAGGAACAAATTAAATGAAAAGATATGAAAAAAATTGTTTTACTGACTTTATGTATTTTAGGATTTACCCTTAATTCTCAAGCACAAAATATTGCCGATCATGCCCTGGGTCTACGCTTAGGTGACAGTGGAGGATTTGGAACAGAAATTTCTTATCAACATGGTCTTTCTGAAAACAATAGATTGGAATTCGATTTAGGCTGGGGAGATAGAGGTCATTATGATGCTTTTAAAGTTGTTGGTCTATACCAGTGGGTTTGGAATATTGAAGGAGGCTTCAACTGGTATGCAGGCGCTGGTGCCGGTTTAGGATCCAGAAGCTTTGATGATGATCACGATCATTCTGATGACAGCGAGTTTTTCGCTCTTGCAGCCGGAGACATAGGTATCGAATATAATTTTGATTTCCCACTGTTACTATCTCTGGATTTTAGACCAGAATTAGGTCTAGATGATTATGGTGATGACGTGGATTTTGATATTGCATTAGGTATCAGGTATCAGTTCTAGAAGATCAATTAATAAAAAGAAAAGGCTGTCAAAAATCTATTTTTTGGCAGCCTTTTCTTTTTGCACCAGATCTAAAGCCTTCTGGTACAGATCTTCGTAAAGGGGAACTACAGAATACACATCAAATACAAAGGCCTGCTGACGGGCATTGTCCTTAAATTTTCTTAGCGTTTCATCATTTTCCAGGATACGTATGGCATTTGCTGCCATTTCTCCAACCTCTCCCACATCGCTTAAAAAACCTGAGAATCCTTGTTTATTGACTTCCGGAAGTCCGCCGGTATTCGTAGAGATCACTGGTACCCCATTGACCATTGCCTCCAGAGCCGCAAGTCCAAAACTTTCTTTTTCAGAAGGCAACAGGAAAAGATCGGAATAGCTTAGGACCTTATCTATTTCGTGAGATTCCCCCAGAAATAAGACTTTTTCCTCCAGCCCCAGGTCATGTACCAGTTCTTCGGCCATTTCCCTTTCCGGCCCCTGCCCTACCATAATGAGCTTGGATTTTAGCTTTTTCTGAACCTCGTAGAAGATCATGATCACATCCCTAATACGTTTCACTTTCCGCAGGTTACTTACGTGAGTAATGATCCTTTCATCACTTTCGGCAAGCATCGTCCTTTGGCAGTTGCTAATTGACTGAGTATATTTTGTGGTATCAATAAAGTTTGGCACCACATTGATCTCACGCTTAACGTTGAAAAGCCTCAATGTATCTGCTTTAAGGCTCTGGGAAACCGAGGTCACGACATCGCTGCTGTTTATACTAAAAGTTACCGCCGGTTTGTAGAAAGGATGGTTTCCCACCAGGGTAATATCGGTTCCATGAAGGGTGGTCACCATTGGCAGGTAGATTCCTTCTTCCTCCAGCATCTTTTTTGCCATGTAACCTGCATAAGCGTGAGGGATAGCATAATGTACATGAAGCACCTCTATCTTATGAAGTTTCACCATGTCAACCAGTTTGCTGCTTAATGCAAGCTCGTATGGCTGATAATGAAAAAGTGGATATTCGGGAACATTTACTTCATGAAAATGTATGTTATGCGAAAGTTGTTCCAGCCTTACCGGCTGTTTATATGTAATAAAATGGATCTCGTGGCCTCTCCTGGAGAGTGCCATTCCCAATTCTGTAGCAACCACACCACTTCCACCAAAGGTGGGGTAACAAACAATGCCTATTTTCATGTATCAGCGTTCTATAGCTTCGTAAATAAGTTCCTGAATATTTGACCTAATGCTCTCCCTCGTTATTTCATTGTTTCCTGCAGAAGGATGAATACGGTTCGCTAAAAATACGTAAACTATTTCTTCATCGGGGTCAGCCCAGGTAAAAGTTCCGGTAAATCCACTATGACCAAAGCTGGTCATGGAAACACATCCACAGGTAGGACCGGCATCACTCAACTGGGGTTTATCAAATCCTACCCCACGCCGCACGTCATCTTCACAGTAATAGCAGGTATTAAATTTGTCAACCGTCTCCTGGTCAAAATAAATTTTACCTCCATATTGCCCACCATTCAAATACATTTGCATGATCTTGGCCACGTCATTGGCTGTGGAGTACAAACCGGCCTGGCCACCAATTCCTCCCAAAAGTGCAGCTCCTTCATCATGCACATACCCCTGCAGGAGCTGGTTTCTCCAGTTTTTGTCATTCTCTGTAGGAACAATTCTTTCTTTTGGAAACTTCTTAAGAGGTAAATAGGTGGTGTTATGAGCACCTAAAGATTTATAAAAATGGTCTTGGGTAAGATACTCCAGGGAAGTCCCGTAAATATCCTCCAGATAAAATTTGAGCAGATAGAAAGGAAGATCACTGTATTTGTAGGTCTTTCTTCTTTCAAGTTCGCTATCCCTAATGATCTTTAGCACCGTGTCCCTAATGTCATTCCTAACGTACATTTTTTCGGCTATCTGTACATTGTAACCTCTGTCCTGTTGAGAACGGATATATTTTACATCTGGTCGCTTGGTATACTTATCAATAGTCATCCTATGGAAAGGAATCCAGCTTTTGAATCGGGCGTAGTGCGAGAGCATTTCCAGAATGGTGACCTGCTCTTTATTGCTTCCGCGGAAGGATGGTAACATCTCCCCCAATGTCGTCTCAAGATCGATTTCATCCTGGTCTACAAGCTCCATCAAAAGCGGAAGAGTAGCAAGAATTTTGGTAAGGGAAGCAAGATCATAAACATCTGAAGCCTGTACCGGTATTTCCTTCTCATAGGTATGGTAGCCTGCATTTCGTTCGTAGATAACCTTTCCCTTACGTGCGACCAGCACCTGTAATCCAGGGGTCATTTTTTTATCTAACGCCTTTTGAATGAGGTCGTCAATTTTGTTCAGTTTGTAAGAATTCATTCCCACCTGTTCTGGCAATCCATAAGACAGGCGTTCGAGGTTACGCGTTCTGTAGCCGGTGCCCACGGGAAAATTATTCCCGGCACTTACAGGAAGTTTCCCTTTGGCTTCGAGAGCCCCAAAAATAACCTGTGCAGCCTTTTGCTGTCCAAGAATGGTATTTTGATAAGCTACCTGTATGGCCTCAAAATTGGCAGTGGTTTCCAGGTCAAGTAAGGCATAGGGACTGGTAAAAATATTGAGAATGACCTTATTTTTCCTCGCGATTTCATAAAGCCAGGTCTGCTCTTTTTGATTCAATTTGAAACCACTCCAGGGAGAAGCAGAAGATTGATGGTATCCTATGATCACCTGGTTGTAAGCATCGAGTTTGTCTAAAAGCACATTCAGATTTTCTGCTGAAACCGAATCTACCTGTGCATAGCGATTTAATTGCTCAAAAAAGGCATTCCCGGAGTCCTCTCCAAAATGCACATACGCGATCTTACTGGTTTCCAAATCCCGTATGGGTAGGGTAGACCGGTCATTTTTGATCACGGTCATTACATTTTCATAGAGTTTATGAGCAAGTACCTCATTACGAATGCTATTGAGGTCTTCGATGACATATACGGGGTCTACAGGTTCATATTTATCTAGACCTACTTTGTATTTAGCGTAAAGAATTTTCCTGACGGAATGCTTCAGCCGGGCTTCAGTAATCAAGCCTTTATTATAGGCTTCTATGATCAATTCCGAAGCTTTAGGAACATCTTCAGAAAAGAGTAAAATATCATTTCCTGCCAAAAATGCCGCCAGATCTATTTCTCCCGGCTCGTCAAAGTTGGCCACGCCTTTCATATTGAGAGCATCAGTAATTATAAGTCCGTTAAAATTTAATTCTTCCTTTAAAATACCGGTGACTATTTCATGAGAAAGGCTGGAAGGAAATTCTATACGTTCTTCGAGGCTGGGAACATTTAAATGCGCTACCATAACACTGCTGAGGCCTTCGGCTATTAATTCCCTGTATGGAAAGAGCTCCTCTCTAAAGATCCTGTCACGGGAAAAATCAACAACGGGCAGGGTTTTATGAGAATCCCTCTCGGTATCGCCGTGCCCCGGAAAATGTTTAGCGCTTCCAAGGACACCTTCCCTTTGCATCCCTTTTATAAAGGCAATGGACTTACTGGTAACATTGGTTTTGTTTTCGCCAAAGGAACGGTTGCCAATAATAGGGTTTTCGGGATTTGTATTAATGTCGACAACCGGGGCAAAATTCATGTGCACCCCCAGCCTTTTTGAATGTTGGGCTATACTGGCTCCCACTTCTGTTATTAAGTTTTCATCCTGAATAGCGCCCAGTGTCATATTCCAGGGATAAGCATAGGTAGAATCGAGACGCATCGCAAGACCCCACTCTGCATCCATACCTATGAGCAATGGGATTTTGGTAAGCTCCTGCAATTCGTTATGGAGCTTCACCTGTCTTTTAGGACCTCCTTTGGAAAAGATCACCCCGCCAACATAATGCTGCTCCACCAATTCTTTTGCTTTTTCAATTTTTGAAGGAGGATCTGACGAGAAAACATCAATCATAAAAAGCTGCCCAACTTTTTCCTTCAGGGTCATAGCATCATAGATGCTGTCTACCCATTGCCTTTGTTGCTCTACATCTTCAGCAATTAAAGGGCTCGTTTGGGAAAATGAAATTTGGGTAATAAGGAACGAGGCCAAAAAAAGGCCTAAAAAGGGGCTGCTTTTAATTTTCATTAGTTTAGGAAACGCTTGTGCCAGCTTTCAGATGCAGGAACTTCCCAGTCTGAAAGATATTCAGCTTTATTGTTCACGAGGTTATTAAAGACAATAGTCTTGGGAGAAACGGCTTTTTCTTTGACCATTTTCCTGAAGTCTGTAAGCGTTTTATAAGCCACAAACTCCCCTTGCTTATAGGAAACATTCATCTTGTCAAGAAGATCGACATTATAATCTTTCTCAAGCTGCTGAATAAAGCGTACAGATTCATCTATGGAACATCCTGTGGCCGCATTCATTTTCTGGTCAAGAGCGAGAATAATAAATCGCTTGTAGCGCATTTCATAAGAAGCCTGAAGATTGGCGCCGTGGGCAGTCCATTGCTCAATAAAAGCCTCAAGTTTTTCTTTAATTTCGGTCTGCTCTTCCTCTGTAAAAGAGCGGTTTGCCTGAAAGACCCACACGCGGGAACTATCTGGTAAAGTTTCAAATGGGACAAACATTTTCTGGATATAATTTAGTGATACAAAAATAAGAGATTTGAAGGCGGGATTCCAATTTGAGAAGGTTAAAGTTGTGTGATTTCCGCTTACCAACATTTGTAATTCCGGGGTAAAAGCATTTCACAAGCTGATAAAAATCATAAATTCCTGAAGTTTCCTCCTCTAAATTTGTTCTATGGACACAAAGGAGAAGGAACTTTTTAAAAAGGCAAGAAAACTTGGCTACCGTTCGAAAAAAGAACAGCTCCCAGAACTGATATCATGGCTGCGTGAGGAAAAGCAAATTCATGTGGAGGTTGGAAGCATTTGGGATGAACTAAACAATTACGTAGAATCATACTGCTACACTGTTACAGCACCTATTTGTGTTTATTACAATGAGCCAATTCACGCAGCAGGAGGAAACTCTTATTTAGAAATGCAGCAACAGGGCCTTTCCGATGCCATATTGCTTTTATCCAGGTACGACAAACAGAAACATTTAAAAGCCACAGACGATGAAGTGGTCATCGCCTACTTAAAAGGTTACGGGGATAAAAACAAAGTCCTTCCCCGCCCCGAATACCAAACAAATATTGAGAAATATGCTTACCTCCAGGGAAAACAGGGAGATTATATTGAAGAAGGACTCACCGAAGATGATATCCTCATCCTGGTGAGAAATAAAAAACCCGAAGAAGAAACCTTAAAACTGAAATAGAAAGTATAAAAAAAGGGAGGGTCCAAAAATGTCATTTTTGGACCCTCCCTTTTTTTATTTAAGTTACTGCACTATAGATCTTCTGCAGTTGCGATCATTTCTGCAATATCCATTACTGCAATATTGTCTTCCTTGTTCTTGGACTTAACCCCATCTGTCATCATCGTGTTGCAGAAAGGACATCCGGCAGCGATTACCTCCGGCTTAACTTCAATTGCCTGCTCTGTACGCGCTACGTTGACATCTTCTTTTCCGGGTTCGGGTTCCTTAAACATCTGGGCACCCCCGGCACCACAACACATGGCGTCTTTTTTACACCTTTTCATCTCCACTAATTCAACTTCAAGTTTTCTTAATAGATCACGGGGTGCTTCATAAATTCCATTTCCCCGACCTAAATAACAGGGGTCGTGAAAAGTGATCCTTTTGCCCTTGAATTTTCCGCCTTCTACTGTTAGCTTGCCTTCTTCCAGCAAAGATTTCAGGAAAGTAGTGTGATGCATTACCTCATAATTCCCTCCAAGACCTGGATACTCATTTTTAATTATGTTGAAACAGTGAGGACAGGTGGTTACGATCTTCTTGATCTCATACCCGTTTAAAACCTCAATATTTCCGGCAGCCTGCATTTGGTAAAGAAATTCGTTTCCGGCACGTTTTGCAGGATCCCCGGTACAACTTTCTTCGGTTCCAAGCACAGCAAAATCTACATTCGCCCTATTTAGCAACCTCACAAACGCTTTAGTGATTTTCTTTGCCCTGTCGTCAAAACTTCCGGAGCAACCTACCCAAAAAAGGACTTCGGGTTTCTTTCCTTCGGCCATATATTCTGCCATGGTAGGCACCTTAATATTTTCTGCCATTGTATTTTTTATTGCAGCCTCAAAAAGGCCAATTTTGTAATTAATTTTCGTTTGCCCAATTTAAGCGATCCATTTGGTTGTAAGGCCATGGTGCTCCATTGTTCTCGATGTTACCCATCGCATTATTCAGGTCTGCCGGTCCGGCACTTTGTTCCATCATTAGGTACCTTCTCATCTCTACAATTATAGAAAGTGGATCAATCCCTACAGGACAAGCCTCTATACACATTTGACAGGTCGTACATGCCCAAATTTCCTCCCTTAGGATGTAATCATCGAGAAGTTGTTTCCCATCATCTTCAAATTTTCCATTCTTGTTGATGTTCTCCCCCACTTCTTCCAAACGATCCCGGGTATCCATCATGATCTTTCTTGGAGAAAGCAGTTTACCGGTGTTATTCGCGGGACATTGATCTGTACATCGTCCACATTCGGTACAGGTGTAAGCATTTAGCAATTGAACCCTGTTGAGATCAAAAACATCTGAGGCCCCAAATTTTTCGGGCTCCCCCTCTGCTTCCCCTTCAGGCTCTGCCGGAGCAGCAAATGGATCAGCATCCGGATCCATCATTAGCTGCACTTCTTTGGTCACAGCTTCAATGTTATCAAATTCTGCTTTAGGTTTAATCTTGGAATAGTAAACATTTGGAAAAGCCAGAAGTATGTGGAGATGCTTTGAATAGTACAGGTAATTCAAAAAGAAAAGAATTCCTAAAATATGTAACCACCAGGCTGTTCTTTCAATAATTATGAGTGTGGAATTAGCAAAACCATCCAGGAGAGGCAGTAAAAAGCTACTTACCGGAAAAGCACCGGCGATCTCTCCACTAGCCATAGCATAGTGAGGAGCAAGATTAAGCTGTAATTGATAATCGGCAGCATTCATGATGAGAAAGAGCGACATAAGTACCATCTCGAAGTACAGGATGTAATTGGCGTCGTTCTTTGGCCACTCTGTAAGCTCTCTGGCCCTGAATCTCTGAATGGTCAAAATATTACGTCTTATCCAGAAAATAAACACTCCTACAAGAACCAGTAAAGCCAGGATTTCAAAAGCACCTATAAGAAAACTATAGAAAGAACCGGCAAAGGCAAAAATTCTGTGAGTGCCAAAGATCCCGTCAATTATAATTTCCAGGACTTCTATGTTGATGATAATAAAACCGAGATAAACAATGACGTGAATAATACCCGATACAGGCCTGCGCACCATCTTGTACTGCCCAAGGGCTATTTTAGCCATTTTACCCCATCTTTCTCCGGGATTGTCGGTTCGGTCGGTTTCCCGCCCCAGTTTAATATTCCGGATCATCCTCCGGATGTTGCGAATAAAAATACCTAACCCAATTGCGACGGCAAGGATAAAGGCGATTTGTGCAAGGATCTGCATGGTTGGTTGATTATTTTAATGAATCTCGAGGGGGCGAATAAGGACCCGGGTTTTTTCCAAAGATAGAAAAATGTACGTAACGTTTTGGATTCAATTTCACATCCTGTATCAATGCATCCAATTGGTTGGTTGCCCTTTCAAGATTATTAAAGACTGAAGGATCATTGAGTAGTTTGCCTGCGGTTCCCTCTCCCGAATTAAGTTTTTCGGTAACATTTTCAAAATTAGCCACTGCCGTTTCCAGATCCTCTGTTACCTTTCTCACATCGAATTGAGAAAGGGTATCTGAAAAATTACTGAAGTTTTCGGCCATTTCATCAAGATTGGTGAAAGTGCGGTTTAGCTTTGGAGAATTTTCAGATAAAACACCTTCTACCGTGTTTGCCGAATTATTTAAGGAAGCAATAGTTGCGTTCAGATTAGCAATACTATTTTTTAAATTTTGACGGGTAGTAGGATTCATTACCTCGTTAAAGGAATTTATAAGGGAGTCTGTACTTACAATAACTTTCTCAACTTTTTCCTGAAGAGGTGTTAGCCTTTCGTTAACAAGCTCCAGTAGTCCCTCTTCTATTTGACCAGGTAAAGTATCTCCCGATTCTGCAATGTTTCCCGGCTCATACTCGGGAAGTATAGCCAGGGATTTTCCGCCAATAAGTCCTCCTCCATAGATCTGGGCAACACTATTTTCAGAAAAAGGAAAAGCATTATCAACAGAAAAGGTTACCACCAGCCTGCCTGAGGTATCTAAAAAGCCAATCTTGGTTACACTTCCTACCTTGAGTCCGTTAATAGTCACCGGGGATGAAGGCGAAAGCCCTTCTACATCATTATAAATGGCATAAAAGGTCCTGCTGGAATCAAACCAGTTTTTACCTTTTAAAAAGCTATATCCAAAAATGAACAGAAGAATGGCAACTATGGCCAAAAGAGCAGTTTTAACCTCCTTAGTATATTTCACAAAAATCGTCCTATTTGATTAGGGACAAATATAAAATTTATATAGTAAAGAAGGACTATTCCATTTTTGTTTTTAACGCCTCATTAACGCTGATCTTCTCATTTCCACGGAATGCGACTATGTAACTGTCGGGGAAACCGGTACGTTTTGCCTTATCATGCAAATCCTGTATCTGGGAATAACTGGAAGATGCACCGTAGTAATATTTGAAAAGCTTTCCTTCTTTATTTCTCGAAACCTGGTTCAATCCTTTAAAATTTCTTGAATTTGGATCCAGCTTTTTACCTGATGCCGCCAATTGCACCTTAAAGGTTATTCCATCATATACATCAAGCGGTCTATCTTCAGATTCCTGTGTGAGCTCGATAGGAGGATTAGCTTCTATATTATCCAGAATAGAAAGATTCATCGAATTCTTGTAATCCTTTACAGCACGAACGATAGATTCAGAAATCGCAGCCTGACCGGCGGCGCTGTTAAGAAAGGCACCTTCGGATCTATTGCTTAAAAATCCTGCTTCTATAAGTACACTGGGCATATAGGTCTCCCTCAATACCAGGAAACCTGCCTGTTTTACTCCCCGGTTAACCCGTTTATTTATGTTTGTGAAATTCTTCTGAATAAAATCTGCAAGCAAAATACTTTGATCCAGATATTCTTCCTGCATCAGGGTGAGTCCTATATACGATTCAGGAGAATTGGGATTAAAGCCGTCATAGGTCATTTCATAATCTTCCTCAAGAAAGATTACCTGGTTCTCACGCATTGCCACCTCCAGGTTGTCCTGGTTACGGTGAAGCCCAAGTACAAAAGTCTCGGTACCCTGGGCCTGGGATTTATGACCATTCATGTGAATAGAAACAAAAAGATCTGCTTCGGCCTTATTTGCTATCTGTGCTCTTCCTGCCAGGGTTACAAAAACATCCGACTTACGGGTATAGATCACTTTAATATCCGGAATCTTTTCAAGTTCGGCACCAACCATAAGGGCGATATTTAAAGCGATTCCTTTTTCTTTGTAACCGTTCCAGGTGTTACCGGGATCCTGACCTCCATGCCCCGCATCCAACACGACTACAAAGGGATCGCGCGGTGGATCTCCTACTACAGAAGCAGCCATTAAAGGATTAATAGCAGTAAAAAATATTATAATTGCAAGAAAATTCGTTTTCATATTGAAATAACGGTTCATTGGGGTGCTTATTATTTTTAGTGAACTCAAAAGGTACCTTAAAAAATATATGTAATTTTGAGACTTCAAAAAACGAGCCACACCATACAAAAATAGCATAACTACCATTGCGAACAAAGATACTTTACATACTTTCCTGCTGTATTTTTTTGCTTTCTTTAGCCTCAAAATCCACAGCACAGGAAATTAAAACCAAAGAAGGTATCCGCATCCCTGCAGAACGTGAGCCTGTACAACCCATCCAGGACTCTATAAAAATAGAAGCTCCAATTCCTGTAATTACACTTACTCCACAAGATACTGTACGACCAAAACGGGAAATGCTCGCCGATAGAGTTGTTTATACAGCAGAAGACTACATGCGCCTTAGTCCGCGCGAAAACAGGATATACCTTTATAATAATGCCGAAGTGACCTATGGCGATATCAATATTACCGCAGGAAGGATCATTCTCGACAATGAACGTAATGAAGTTTATGCCTACGGAATTGTAGATACGGCTGGAGTTTATACTCAAAAACCCGTATTCACGCAGGCCCAGAATGTGGTGCGCCCGGATTCTATTCGTTTTAATTTTGATTCTGAAAAAGCCCTCGTCTTCAATTCCCGAACAGATCAGGGAGAATTTAAAGTGCTGGGTCAAATTACTAAGCGTGAAAATGACTCGGTGTATTACATGAAGAATGTGAGGTTTACCACCTCCCCTAATGAAGAAAACCCCGATTATTATTTTTATGCCAGAAGGATCAAGTTGGTGCCCGATAAAAAAATAGTCTCCGGCCTGGTGAATATGTACATTGCCGATGTTCCTACTCCTTTAGGTCTTCCGTTTGGCTATTTTCCAATGACCGATGAACAGACTTCAGGATTTATAATTCCATCCTTTGGGGATGACAACAACCGCGGATTCTTTCTGCAAAATGGAGGTTATTATTTTGCCATTAATGATTATGTAGATCTAACGGTGCTGGGAGATTATTACACTAACGGGAGTTACGGGTTAAGAATGGAATCTTCTTATGCCCTGCGATACAGATTTCGGGGTAACCTCAGCTTTAGATATGAAAAGCAAATAAACAGTGAAAGGGGATTTCCCGATTTTTCTGAAGGTACTATTTACAATCTGCGCTGGAACCACAGCCAGGATTCAAAAGCAAATCCTTCTTCAAGGTTCTCAGCAGCCGTTAACCTTGGTAGTAGCGACTATTACCAGGCCTCTACCAACCAAATGAACACGGGGAATAGGTTAACTAATACCTTAACTTCTTCGGTATCATATTCTAAAACATTCAATATTGAGCCGCAGGTAAACCTCAGCATCACTGCCACACACAGTCAAAATACCAATACCAATCAAATAAATATGACCCTGCCAACAGTGCAGGCAAGTATGGCGAGAGTTTATCCTTTCGAGCCAAAAGTGGGTTCCAAAAAGGGGATTATTGAGAATATAAATTTCCAGTACAACTTTCGGGGCGAGAACAGATTCCGGACTTCAGATTCGCTTTTCTTTACACCCGAAATGTTTAAAGATGCGGTATTTGGGGCACAGCACACCATTCCGCTTACCACAAATTTTAAGTTGTTCAACTACTTAAGCGTAAGTGCAGGGACAAATTATACCGAGTCATGGGTTTTCAAAACCTTTGAAAGATCATATGACGAGGAAGCCCGTCTGGAGGTTGTAGATACTGTGAGTGGTTTTGACTCTTTTCGCACCTACAATTTCAATACCAGTATAGGTACTACCATTTATGGGATGAAAACTTTTAGCGGTGATGGTAAGTATCAGGCAATTCGGCACGTGATGCGTCCTTCTATAAGTTATAATATCAATCCGGGATTTGATTACTATTACGATCAATATGTTATCCCCGAGACAGATGGACGGGAAGAACGTGTTGTAGATTATTCTCGATTTCAGGGTACCCTGTATGGACCTCCGGGAAAAATCTTTTCCAGTTCCATTGGCCTGTCGTTAAGCAATACTTTTGAAGCCAAGGTGAAAGATTCCGTAGATGCCGAACCACGGAAGGTAAAACTGCTAAATAACTTCAATATTAGCACTTCCTATAATCTTGCAGGAGATTCATTAAAGCTCTCCCCTATCAGCATACGTGGAAGTATCCCGGTGATACAGAACAAGCTGGATATCAATTTTGGAAGTAATCTTGATATTTATGCTTTAAACAACGCCAACCGTCGCATAGATAAATTAAATATTGAAAATGGCGGAAGTCTCTTCAGGCTCACTAATGCAAACGTAAGTTTTGGATATTCTTTCTCGAGCAAGGATTTTTCAGGTGGAAAAGAAAACGTCAACAGGCTTGAAAATCAAACTTTCAGAAATGGAGGAAGGCCCGATGATCTCTTTGGAAAAGATATGGACATTGATGGTACTTTCTATGACGAAAAAGAAACTGATATGCCCGATGAAGAGGGGAAGGAAAACTCATGGTACAATTTTGAGATACCGTGGAACCTTAGACTGGCTTATGCTATGAACTACAGTAACAACGCAAGACAAAATGATATTTCCTCACACTCCCTTATGTTCTCGGGAGATGTGGAATTTTCTCCAAAATGGACTGTTGGTGCCTCCTCGGGTTATGATTTTGTAAATACAGGTTTCACGCATACCCAGCTGCGTTTTGCACGGGATCTTGAAAGCTGGAGAATGACCTTTAGCTGGACTCCTTTTGGAGTTTATAAGCAGTGGAATTTCTTCATAGGGATCAAGTCTTCCTTGTTGAGGGATATAAAATATGAAAAAAGGAGAGAAAGAGACAGAAGTCTATAAAAACTAAACCATATGAAAACCATCATTCAAACCAAAGATGCTCCGGCGCCAATAGGAGCTTACAATCAGGCTGTTTTAAGCGGAAACACTTTATACATTTCGGGACAGATCGCAATTAATCCCGTTAACGGGGAACTGGAACAGAAAAATATTGAAGAGGAGACAGAACAGGTAATGCGCAACCTTAAAGCCATACTGGGTGCAGCCGAAATGGACTTTGAAAATGTGGTGAAGAGCTCAATCTTTATTAGTGACATGAATAATTTCGCCAGGATCAATGGTGTTTATTCCAAATATTTTGATGAAGCGACAGCCCCGGCACGGGAAACTGTGGAGGTGGCGAATCTTCCAAAATTTGTAAATGTGGAAATAAGTATGATCGCAGTTAAGTAAAGAAAAATAACAAAAGATCAAAAATGAATATGACAGGGGCTCAAAAATGCCATTTTTGAGCCCCTGTTCTTTTATAGATCGTCGGCACCGGGGAACCGGATATAATCTGGCGCAAGACTCTTCTCTTTCTCAACCGGGCCTTCTTCCTCTTCCTCTTCCTCTTTTATGGCTGAGCTCGAGATTTCCCTGTCTACAACTTTTCGTAATAGTTCTTTAAAGGTATCAAAATCCACCTGGTAAGAAAGTCCGATTCCCTGGGTGAAGCCCAACTCCTCTCCCAGGTATTGAATATTGTTTTCCCTGTTAAAGATCTTCGCCCGAAGGTTTCCTTCTTCATTTAACAGGAATTCGATCTCCAGGTTACCCACAATAACTGTTTCGGTAACACCTCCTACAGGCACTCCCACCTGGCCATTAATAAGTACCCGTTCACTTATCTGCGTGGAAAGGGTGACTCCAAACCGATCTGCCATTGATTGTTCGGGAGTTCGGGAGCCCTGTTCATAATTAAGACCAACTTCAAATACACCTCCATCGTCTCCCACCAGGCTGCTAAACAGCCCTGAAGATGCACTTTGGAAAACCCCTCCTAAAATGGCACTTCCAGCACTGCCTCCAAATACGTCGGGCGTGTAAAATTGCCCCAGGGCCAACAGGGAGAACGCCTGGGCTTCACTATTACCACTGGTTTCAATTTTATATTCGAGTTCAGACCTTACCGTCGAAGCAACATTAGGATATTCCAGGTCAAAGGAAAAGTCGGGCTGTACCAGTTCACCTTCCAGGTTGATCACTACTTCTACCGGTATTCTTCGGCTAATTCCCGGATTGTCCAGGATGATCGCAGGGTTTGCATGACCTTCATAAACAGCGCTTATATTGAGATCGGCAAGTGCAGGGTTCCCATTCCAGTTGATGCTTCCTCCCGGTCTTACTTCAAACCGTTTTTGAAGCGCCCCATAGTTGAAAATGTATTCTCCTGTGTTTGCAATAAAGTCACCCCACATATTAAATTTCCCCAGGGTATTGATCTCAATTAGCAAAGTACCTGCTCCTCTTCCGCGAAGAATACTGCCGTCAATATCCAGTTCCACCAAAGCATCGTTGGTGACATCCAGATCAAAATTAAGCTCCAGCCCTTTTACCTCCTGGAATTCCAGTTCTTCCCCTGCAAGGCGTGCAGCCTTCTCCTCGGGGCTTAAAAAGTGGATAAAAGAGTTGTCTCCAATACTTTCAGAATCACTTATTGGAATTTTGAAAACCGTTCCTCTACGAGTGGCTGCTATCACATCAATTACAAGTTCTGAAGTGGGGCCGTAAATTGAAGCATTTCCCCCAATGAACGCGGTACCATAGTAAAGGGCCTCCTCGTCATATTCGGTGTCCAGCACTAAAAGCCGGTCGGTAGAAACGTTCAATCCTAAAACCCAGTCTCTAAAGTTTGTATGTGAAATAGTGCCATCAAGAATACCTTTTGTATTGTATTTGGTATCGGTTATTCCAATTTCGTCAAAATTGAATTGCTGCTGAGTCAGATTCACCACGGCTCCTTCTTCAAAGGCGTAATCAACTTCCAAATAAGGAACAGACAGGCCGGCATTATCAAGAAAAAGCCTTCCCTCTATTTCAGGATTTCGGTAATCTCCTGAAATATAGGCTTCTCCCGAAACCAGCCCTCTTATATTACTAATAACATCCTTTCCCAACGGACTGAAAGCTGCCATGTTGAAATTTTTAAGATCTACATCCAGCGCAATTTCAGGAGAATCCTCTTCGACAGAGATTTCTCCAATAGCCGAAAGTGATTCCAATCCGGCATTTCTAAGGGATGTATTGACATTATAGAGACTTAGATCCCGATTGCCCATTACGTCCAGGTTAAGAATTCCCAGCATCTGGTCATTAAGAGTGAGATCATTTACTGTAAGAGAAGTGTTAGGGTAGTAAGCACCATCCTGCTGCAAAAGGTTCAGAGAACCGTTAACTATACCTCCCATTTCCAAACTTGGAATTTCGGGAGTGATCTTGTACAGGTCTACGTCGTCAAACTCCATTTGAAAATCCTTATAGGTAGAATCCCGCATCACTCCTGATAGCCGAATTTCCTCATTTTCATGACTAAGCACCAGGGAATCAATTACTACATCATTAAATCCTTTAGAGAAAATTATCCTGTTGGACCTGTTTCCCTCCTCATTAAGATGCCAAACACTTTCTTTGAATTTTAAGTCTGAAGGTTGTAAGCCAACTACAGAATTGTTATTCTCATTAATAGTGTGGTACAAATTCAGGTTAAACTCATCGTTGCTTTTTGGACCACCTTTAAATTCCGATCGCATAAAGAGCGTATCGTTAAGCGTAACGTTAATAAGATTGAAATCTTTTATGTTATAAAAGCTGGTCGCAACACTATCAATTTCTATAAAGGTATTGAAAAGCGGGTTCGAGTTATCTACCTGAATATTAACCTTTTCAAACAAGTTATTGAAAGCTTCTATTTGAGGAGATCGAAAAGCTAACCGAAACTCAGATTCATCAGATTCCACACTTCCGCGGATGAAGGTATTGGGCGCCAGTGCAATTTCCGGATAAAAGACTTCTACGATCTTATTGTAAATATCAAAATCAAAATTGAGGTATTGGTCGGTTGTGATCTTATTGGGACGATAGTTAGTGTAGAGACTTCCTACCGCATTCTCGACCAGGGCAGGAACTTCAGTAATGTCAAATATTCCTTCTATAGTACCATTAATAACATCTGGCGAATGCACCTCTATAGTTCTTACAGGCCCATCAAAATCTGAAGTAATTTCCAGATCCTTGAACATATAAGTATCATTATCATTTTTATAAGAAGTATTCAACAGATAAATTTCTCCTTCAAAATTGTTAAGGTTAGTGCCTTCAATGTTCATGATGACATCCCCCTGAAAATTAGAGATACTGTCCCGTTGAACAAGATTTAGAGCAGCCAGGTCGGCATGCGCAACAGAGGCTTCAAAATCATACACATTGATATCGGCAGAAAAATCTGCGAGCCCGTTAAATTCCATCCGAAGATTAGGATCCAGAGAGATCACATTTCCGTTGAAAAGAGGAGCTTTTAATGTACCCCGCAGCTTGAGATTATTATAGGCGTAATCTTTGAACACGAGCTTTGATATACTTCCCTGCACCTGCGTATTAAGAGTCTCGGTGGTAAAACCTCTCCCGTCAAAAGTGACATTTAAGGAAGTGGTTCCCAGGTCCTGCACATTGGCCAGCCGCCCAACATTGAAATCGCGTACCACCAGGCGACCTTTATAAGAAGTGATCACGCCTTCCCCAAAGCCTTTCATTTCCAGATCTACCTGGGCTGTTCCCAATTGTGAGAAAAGGTTAGCATCTGTAGACAATGAATTTTCTGAAACAAAAATATCCCCCTCGAGCTGAACGTTCCCCAGCTCCCTTAGTTCTTTAGGCAATTTATCCCGTAACAAACCCGGGAGTAGATTAATAAGATCATAATAATTCGTGGAAAGATTGGTGATCTCGCCATTTAACGAAAATTCACCCTCCATTGAGGACAAAGAATTTGTGATTTGCAGGTCTCCTTCAAGACGGGTACGGTCAAGGCCGTTCATTTTAAGGTCGACCAGCATAAAATCATTTAAAATTCCGTCGAGCGTGGTAGAAATATTGATCTTTTGGTCCTTCCCGAATTTGTCGTAAAATGGCTCCAGGTCATTTGTAGAGATGATTGATGGCCTTAGGGTCATTTCAACAGGCACCTTATTTATAAAACCGGCAAAGCCTTTGGTGATATCAAATCGAATGTCCGAATCGATTTTCGAATAGGGAGTTTCGATCTGGAGATCTTCCAGGACCATTTCTTCGGAAGTATAGCCGAAATTAGTACTTAAATAATCCACCCGGATTCCCCTGTTCTCGAACCCGGAAAGCCTTTCGATATCTACATAAACATCTGAATTTTCAACCAGGAGATCGCTGGCCAAAATGTTTAGCTCATCTAAATTGATTACTTCAGGAGTATTTAAATTTTGGTTTGTGTAGCTAAAATCTCCATCAACTACTTCCAGCCTGGCAACCTTGAGCATAAAAGGAGTTGGCTCCTTCTTTTTTTGACCTTTCAGTTTATTCAGAAAGATATTCAGATTATCCCGCTCCTCCCCTTCATAAACTTTCATATGCATGGAAAGCTCCCTTGCCGTAGTAGCTCCCAGGGTGGGATTATTATTGTAAATACTTCTTAGACTGGTAGCCGAAGTTTTTATTCTTTCAGAAAAAATAAGAGTGTCCTGGTGGTGGTCGAGGATTATTACATCCTTCAAATTAAGCTTCCCACTATAAGTGAGTCCTACCCGACCAATCCTAATATCCACATCTTTAGATTCTTTAAGGGAATCTGTGATTTTTCGTGCGACAAAAGTTTGTACAGAGGGAATGGAAAATACGATCAACAAAATGATGAAAATAAGCAGCAGAGAGAGCAGCGCTTTACCTAGTATTTTCCAGAATTTTCTGATAGTTTTTTTAGTTATAACTTTGCGAACAATATTAACAATTTTCGGGCCTAAATACTAGGGATGGCAGTACAAAATATTTACATACTCGGCATTGAATCATCCTGTGATGATACTGCTGCCGCAGTACTTCATAATGGTAAAATTCTATCTAATGTTGTGGCGACTCAAGAGGTCCACCAAAAGTATGGGGGGGTGGTGCCCGAGCTGGCTTCCAGAGCTCACCAACAGAACATTGTACCCGTAATTCATGAAGCTCTTTCCAGGGCCGGAGTAACGAAAGAAGATCTTTCTGCAATTGCTTTTACACGGGGTCCCGGTTTAATGGGTTCTCTTTTGGTAGGAACCTCTTTTGCAAAATCACTTTCCTTAGGGCTTAATATCCCGCTTTTGGACGTTAACCATATGCAGGCTCACATCCTCGCCCACTTTATTGAGGAGGAAGATTTTCAAAAACCAAAGTTCCCATTTCTTGCTCTAACAATAAGCGGGGGTCACACCCAGATCGTAAAAGTTTTAGACTATTTTAAAATGGAAGTAATTGGAGAAACGCTGGACGATGCAGTGGGAGAAGCTTTTGATAAAAGTGCAAAGATCCTTGGTCTTCCCTATCCCGGTGGTCCTTTAGTAGATAAAAATGCTCAAAAGGGTAATCCAAAAGCATTTCCTTTTCCCAAACCAAAAGTGGAAGGTTTGAACTTTAGCTTCAGCGGTTTAAAAACCTCTATTCTTTACTTTATTCAGAAACAGTTAAAGGAAGACCCTAAGTTTATTGAAGAAAACATTGAGGATATCTGCGCTTCAATTCAGCACACCATAATTAATATTCTTATGGATAAACTAAAAAAAGCAGTGAAACAAACGGGTATAAAAGAAATTGCCATTGCGGGAGGCGTATCGGCCAACAGTGGTATCAGGAAAACCCTTGTGGAAGCACAGGCTAAATACGGCTGGAAAACATATATTCCAAAATTCGAGTATACTACAGATAATGCAGCGATGATCGCCATTGCCGGCCATTACAAATTTATTTCTGAAGATTTTGCCGATCTTGGAGTAACCGCCACAGCAAGAATTAAAATGTAAACCATGCAGCTCTTTTTTCATCCTGAAGTAACTGAAGATCATAAGGAAGTTCGCTTTTCCAGGGAGGAGAGCAAACATATTGTGAAGGTCCTTAGAAAGCGTGAAGGGGACCGCCTGCACCTCACCAACGGGAAAGGCTGGATCTTCAAAACAGAAATCACCCTGGCCGAAGCCAATAACTGTACGGCCCGCATTTTGAAAACTGAAAAGGAGGCACCGGCATCATATCATTTACACCTTGCGGTAGCCCCTACAAAAATGAACGATCGTTATGAGTGGTTCCTGGAAAAGGCCACAGAGATTGGGATCCAGGAGATCACGCCGGTGATTTGTAATCACAGTGAACGTAAAGTCGTGAAATCTGAACGCTTTCAAAGAGTGATCCAGAGTGCTCTAAAGCAGTCCCTGCACACCAGGTTTCCGGTGTTGCATGAACCAATCAGTTTTAAGGATTTTATAGAGAAAGATCATCCCGAAGCGAGGTTTATTGCACATTGTGAAGATTCCATGCCAAGAAAATTACTTTCAGGGAGTCTCAAAAAAGGCATTTCGGCGACCATTTTAATCGGTCCCGAAGGAGATTTTTCCCCCGAAGAGATCAAAATGGCATTAGAAGCAGGCTGGAAACCGGTAAGCCTTGGAAACAGCAGGTTAAGAACTGAAACCGCAGCTGTGGTGGCCTGCCATACGGCTGCATTGATCAATGAAGAAGAATAACATTCCTTTTTGCTATTTTAGAGACATGAACAAAGTGCTGCTATTTTTCATATTTACTTTTTTCGCCGTAAATCTACAGGCGCAGCAGGTGGCAGTCCTTAAATACGGCGGTGGCGGCGATTGGTACAGCAACCCTACTGCGGTTCCCAATCTTATACAGTTTAGTAACGAAAATATTAAGACGTCAATTGACCCCCAACCCGGGGCGGTGGAACCGGGCAGTACAGACATTTTCCAGTATCCATTGATCTTTATGACCGGTCATGGCAATGTGTTCTTTAGTGATGAAGACGCATTAAATCTTCGGAATTACCTCCTGGGAGGAGGATTTTTGCACATCGATGACAATTACGGAATGAATGAATTCATTCGGAGGGAACTTAAAAAAGTTTTTCCTGAAAAAGAGCTCGAGGAACTTCCCGCCTCCCATCCCATTTTTTCTGCAGCATTTAATTATCCCAATGGCCTGCCAAAGATCCATGGACACGACGGACTTCGTCCGCAGGCCTTTGGCATTTTTGAAAATGGAAGGCTTCTGTGCCTGTTTACCTTTGAAACCGATCTTAGTGATGGCTGGGAAGATCCACAGGTGCACAATGATCCAGAAGAGGTGAGATTAAAGGCTCTTCAAATGGGAGCAAACATTGTAAAATTTGCTTTTTCCAACTAATGCAGGCAACACACGATTCCACTACTTTCGAAAAGAAAAAATTCCCTATTGTTCTTATTCTTGATGGAATTTCAAGTCCGGCGAATATGGGCAGCCTTTTTAGGCTGGCCGATGCCTTTGGAATTGAGAAGCTTATCTTTTGTGAAAGCCCGGTAGATTTAAAAAGTAACAGGTTGAAGAGAACAGCCAGGGCTACAATAAAAAATGTGCTTTTTGAGGAACAGGAAAATTCCGAAGCTGTTTGCAGGGAATTAAAAACTGAAGGATATAAAATTCTGGCCCTGGAAGTGGCATCGGGAAGTATTCCGGTTCAGGAAAGTAATTTTCAGGATCAGGAGAAAGTGGCCCTGGTGCTGGGAAATGAAAGCCGGGGAGTCAAAAAAGAAATCCTGGAAATGGCCGATGATCTGCTTCATATTGAAATGTTTGGAGATAACAGCAGCATGAATGTTACTCATGCTGGGGCAATAGCACTTTTTGAAATCACAAAAAGGCTGCAGCCAGTTCAATGAGAAATAATATATTTACCCCGTGAACGAAAAAGAACTTTCCTACGGAATCCTCCGCGCCATTGCCATAATACTGGGGGTGGTTTTTCTTCTTTATTTTCTATATCTCATACAGTCTGTACTGGTATACATTGCTATTGCCGGGGTGATCTCACTTGTGGGCCGACCAGTCGTACTTTTCCTGAAAAATCATTTAAAGATACCTAATAAATTTGCGGTGGTAATTGTATTACTGCTGGTTTTAAGCAGTTTCATTGGCTTGATCACCATTTTTATTCCTATCGTAGTGGAACAGAGTAAAAACCTGGGACAAATAGATATGGACGCTTTTACCCGGGATTTGAACGAGTTAAATAACCAGATCAACAATTATCTTGGGGTTGAAGAGATCAACATCATTGAAGGCATCAAACAAACAGAATTTGTAAGAAATTTTGATCTTTCTACCATCCCAAGATATCTTAATAATTTCTTTGGAATTTTAGGAGCGGGAGTGATCGCAATTTTTTCCATAATATTTATTTCCTTCTTCTTTCTCAAGGACAGCCGCCTAATGCTCAACAGTATATTGGTTTTTGCCAATAAAGGCCACGAAGATAAGTTCCAGCGGGTCTTCAATAAGATCAAAGTGTTATTATCCCGCTATTTCGTCGGGCTCACCATGCAAATCACGGTTCTCTTTATTTTATACAGCATTTTGTTATCTCTGTTCGAGATCAATAATCCAATTGCTATTGCCTTCATCTGCGCATTTCTGAATATCGTGCCCTACCTGGGACCAATTATAGCCGGAATTTTAGTTTCGCTTTTTGTCATTTCCAGCAACCTGGGAGCCGACTTCCAAACAATTATTCTGCCGCAGCTTATGTATGTAATGTCCGGGTATCTTATTTGTCAGTTGATCGATAATTTTATTAATCAGCCCCTTATTTTCGGGGCCAGTGTACGGTCCCATCCCCTGGAGATCTTCCTGGTAATTCTTATAGCGGGATTAACTTCAGGAATATTGGGAATGGTGGTTGCTGTGCCTTTCTATACCGCGATCAAGGTGATTGCTAAAGAATCTTTAAGTGAATATAAGATCGTAAAACGATTAACAAGGGATCTATAATTGAACCGGAAACTTCTAAATAACGAGGTTCAGGAGTTTTTAGAGAACAACTATAAAACTGAGGTGTCAAAAATGGCATTTCAGGGTAGTCCTTTTGAAGGTATTTCTACCCAAGAGCTTTTGGTGCAGCTTTCAGGAAAAAAAAGAGCAGAGAAAAAATTACCACTCTGGTTCCAAACCCGTGAGATCATTTATCCTCCCAACGTTAATTTGGAGCAAACTTCTTCTGAAATCACTGCAAAATACAAAGCTTCTTTAATTGAAGGTGACAGGCTTCTGGATCTTACCGGGGGGTTTGGAATAGATAGCTATTACTTTGCGAATAAGGTAAAAACAGTAAGACATTTTGAACTTAATCCTGAACTGCAGGAAATCGCTTCTCATAATTTTCAAATACTGAATGCCAGAAATGTCATTTCTGAAGCCGGGGATGGAATTGGATTTCTAAAAAAAACGACTGAAAAATTCGATTGGATCTACATTGATCCTTCCCGCCGAGACGAAGCGGGAGGGCGGGTCTTTTTCCTTTCTGAATGTTTACCCAATGTTCCCGAACACATAAAATTACTTCAGGAGAAGGCAAACAATATCCTCGTGAAGACCTCTCCCCTGCTCGACCTGCAGGCCGGGCTTAACGAGTTAGAGAATGTCCATGAAATCCATGTTGTCGCTGTCGAAAATGATGTAAAAGAACTGCTTTGGATCCTGAAGAAAAATGCTTCGGAAGTAATCCGGGTTAAAACGGTGAATTTTCAGAAGAAAGGAGAGCAGATCTATGAAAGTTCTTTTGGGCAAAATCTTCCTGAAAATTACCAGGATCCTGAGGAATTTCTGTATGAACCCAATGCAGCAATAATGAAAAGCGGTCTATTTGCTGCCTTAGGAAAGGATCTTGGACTTAATAAACTTCATCCCAACACCCAGCTGTTTACTTCAGAAAAACCTGTAGAATTCCCCGGAAGGCGTTTTAAGATCCTACAGGTACTGCCTTTCAGAAAAAAACAGCTAAAGAAGAAGCTGCAGTTAAAAAAAGCCAATATCTCCACCCGCAATTTTCCTGAAACAGTTGCAGACCTTAGGAAGCAACTCCAATTAAAAGAAGGAGGGGATTCTTACTTATTCTTTACTACCCTTAAGAATGAAGAAAAAGTGGTGCTGGTGTGTCAAAAAAGCTAATTAGGAAGACTATTCCAGGTGAACTTCATTAGACACCGTCTTTTTTGGAGAATTTTCTTTTGATGATCGAAACTTCCGCAGAAGATTACGGGGTGCAATGTAGAAAGCTGCAACAAAAACAAAGTAAATATTCAATAGTGTAATTCTTGCCACATCCTGCCAGGGCTTGAAATGCGTGACCCTTTCCTGAGGGTCATAAAGTACCTTCACAGGAAGATTGATCACCTTCACCCCGCTCCACGCTGCTTTTACGATCACTTCGATCTCCAGTTCAAACCTGGAGGTGTATAAAGAGAGAGAGTTTACAGCCTCAAGAGGGTAAAGCCTGTAACCACATTGAGTGTCTTTCAATTTTATTCCGGTTTCCACCCAATACCAAAAGGTAGAAAAGCGGTTTCCAATACTACTTTTATCGGGCACGGTAGGATCGTCCATTTTTCGGGAACCAATAACCAAAAGGTCGGGTTGGGAAGTAATGTGTTCTTCCAGGGCATCAAGAAATACATGAAGATCATCGGGGAAGTGCTGCCCATCGGAATCCATTGAAATGGCATACTTGTAACCCATTTTTTGAGCTTCCTTAAAGCCTCTTTTCAGCGCATTACCTTTTCCTTTGTTTACCGGAATATTGATCACCTTCAGAAAAGAATAATTTTCGAGGATGCGTTCGGTATTATCGGTGGAACCGTCATTCACCACTATGATGTTTTTGGTGTAATTGTACACTTCATCAATTACCCTCTGCAAGGTCTTGTGGTTATTGTATGTAGGAATAAGGACACAACAATGAAGTGCGTCAAATCGTGATTGGTATGAGGGTTCCAGATCCAAAAAAGTGATTTGGTTTAAAATTAGAAAAATAACAGTTATTCTTTTCCTGTTTGGAGTACAAATTTAGGCAGAAAAGGATTAAATAGGGTAAACAATTTAGATCATATTTATATTCTCTCTGGGGTTAGAGTTGAGAATTAATTCTAAGAAAAACATGTTGAGTTAAAACAATTCCATGCAGGGATTTTCGATCATTTGGTATCTAATTATAGAGCTTGCTTATCTTATTGAGTTTCTCCCTATCGTGAATATCTATGCGACTACCCAGAGTGGAAATGATCTTCTCCTCTTTCAATTCAGATAACAGTCTGTTTACAGTCTCCTTTACCGTACCTACATATCCTGCAAGATCGGTTCGGGTTAGGCAGATTGAATGGGAGGAGCCGTCGGTGCCGTTGAAAGAATCAACCAGGGATAAAATTGCATCGGCAAGACGGCCTCTCACAGGTTTATAAGCCAGATCGGTAACTGTTTCCTCGATCCTGTTTATATCTTCTGCAAGCCGACAAAGCAGATAAGAGAATATTTCCTGATTATTATTTACAACTTTCCAGAAATCCTCTTTAGAAAGGAACAAAAGATAAGTCTCTTCGAGGGTCTCGGCAGAGGTTGTATATTTTCGGTGGGAGAAAAGGTCAGAAAAACTAAGTAATTCGGGATGGATAGCAATCTTCACAATTTTCTCTTTTCCAAGGCTTCCTGTTTTACTAATTTTTACTTTCCCTTTTTCTACAAAGTAAGCTCCCAATGGGGTACTACCTTCCTGATAAATCGATTGCCCCTTTCTTAAAAAATAAACCATCGCTTTTTTCACAGAAAGGTTGAAAAATTTGGGGAGGAAAACACGGGCTTGTAAAATTCACGATTTCCATAGTGATGATTTTTAATAGTAACTCTATTTAAGAAGGAAAATAGTATTAAATGTCTTCATTGGACATGATAAAAATCATTCTTTTATTCGCAACATATTATGTAACAACAATTTAACTATTTTAAGATTTAAATAACAATGATTCTACTGAGATCGATTCTTCAAATTAAATTAAAAATGAGGGGGCAACAACTAATTTGATCCTTTAGTTGCTATGCGAGCATGCCATATCAGTCCTTAAATGAGTGATTTTAATCTTCAATTAAAGAACTTTAGTCTTTACACAAGGGTGTATTAGTTATTTCGGAGCCATAAACTGTTCTTTAACTTAATATATAATAATTAATAATAACCATAAAAATCGATTATCTAATGAAAGTAGGACTTACCATTTTAAAATCGGCACTTCTTGCCGTGCTCATGATCTCTTTTACTGGATATGAAAAAGAAGAGCTTGAAACCCAAAGCTTAGATGCTAAAGCTATTATTACTGCTCCAGGTGGAAAAAAGGCTCCCGCTGCTGAAAAAACAGGAAATAACCTATCATTTCCCGTAATCTGGTCGGATGGTGTTACCAAACCGCTTCGCGGAACTTTTGGTGAAGATGTCTTCAATGGACTTTACTTTACTGCAGATGGCTTTGATTATTATGTTCAAAATGATCCTCTTAATACCTGGCAGGCGGAATCTTTTGATCCTCTCGCTGCATCAATTGACGAAACAAATCCAACAAATGACCTGGAATTGCTTAGCATTAGCAGTATTGACTGGGGGGATAACCTTGAAGCAAAAGACTGGCCATATGGTTCACAAATTAGGGTGGAAGTAGTTCTATCTAAGGTTTTAGATTATCCCATGAAAGCTTATACGATGAAAATCGAAGATGAAAGCCAATCTGGTTTGACAGAAGTCTGGGGCGCTCAAACAATAGGAAGTGAAGCAGGACCACAGGCAGTTATCTACCAAAGTCCTGTTGCAACAGTTTATTCAGGTATGGCTAAGCTGGTGATACAAAAGATCAATGAATTACCAGGAAATCAACCTCCTTCTTTAGACTGGAATTCTACTACCTCCTCCTGGGAAGGTGATATTAGTACACCGTTATTTGAAGGTGGAGTATGGGAAAATATTGATGGACCTTCTGGTTATAGTGCAGAAATTAATGTACAGGGAAAAGTGATCTATGGGTACAACTGGGTGACTCGTAAAACCGGTGACGGAGAAGGCACCTATAGAATTACTTTTGTGCTGGATTCTAATGCTCCCATTCCTGATTTAAATACTGAATTTGATGAAGTAACCTTTGTAGTACCAAAAGAGGAAGGAGAAGAAATCACCATAACTGCGGAACCTGATTCAGGCGGTGGAATAACAGGAATTCTTCCTGATTATAATTTAACCTACATAGATGTAAAGCTAACTGATCAAAAAGGCAGCGGCAGCGGCAATAGTGGTGCCGGAGGTGGTAACAGCGGCGGTAAAGGTAACCAAGGTGGCAGAAGGTAACAGTCGTAAATAATCTACTTAGTTACTGTTAATAATACAGAAATCTTAATCCGGGGTTGGTAAAATCCCGGATTTTATTTTTAAAGGAATGGGATAATCGAAAAGCTTCCCTTGTAATTTAATAAAATGATGCCTATTGCTCTCCCAGCAACCATCCTTCTGAACCATTTCTATCCAAAAGGAACCTCTACCCATCAATAATAACTCAATTGGATTTAAGACGTTTAAATGAGGCCTTTGTCCTTTTATATAATCACTTCATCATAATCAATCCCCCAGCTTTAAACTAATTAAAAGAAGGAACAATAGAAATATAAACCTGAATTTATAACTTACAATTAATCTCCTTCTATCCTTTCAGGATTTCAATTTTTAATTTTAGTAAATTTCTTGAACAAGATCAATTTCCCGGGCTACATTCCCGCTATGCATGTTGATTAAATAATTATACTTCAGAATTAAATAGAATAGTATCGGCCCGCAATTACCTGCGGGCCGGATTTTTTTAGCTCCAATTCCTTGAATTTTTAATCTTCAGGAATCCTCTAACTATCTCTATTGTTACTTCTTAGCCTCTGTTTAGGTATAATAAAAAGTCTTTAAGCTGATTGTCTGTAGTTATTTTCCAGACTGGATCCAGTAACTAATTCCGGCAGACCAGTAGAAAACACTTTCCAGGTCTTCCTTATAAACAGCACTCTCTGTTGTAATTGTAGCACTGGTTTGGGGAAATGACACCATAGGTGTGAAAGAAAAAATAAAGGATTTGTAGTAGTACTGTAAAGGAAGTTGTGCTTCGATGTTCAGGATATTAAATTCTGATGCTTCAGATATGCTCACATTAATAACTTCAGATTGCATCATGGCCGGTCCGCCGGGTCCATTTCCTGGTCCCTGCTGTTCGCTTCCCCCTCCTTTTCGGTTGCCAAGTCTGCTGGTATTATAATACTCTTCATAAAAGTATTGGGTTCCGGCGCTTAGAATAAGAGCTGGGCTAATTACCAATTTTTTGTTGATCGCATAAAAATTTCGATCGATCATCAAATTCACTGTAAAATCGGGAGAGCTGCTACTACTAAAATAACTGGCTCCACTAAGAGTAAGTTCTGTAACCCTGAAATCATAACTCACCAAACCAGTAATGTCTCCTTCAATTTCAGATAGGACATTATAACTTTCATCATCAAAAAAATACTTAGTACCTGAAATTCCTACAGTAAAATTTTTGTTTGTTAAAAGGTATCCGGCGCTAATCAGGAACAGATCAAATCTTTCTTCCGCCGAAGAAACCAAATATGATGCGGAAGCGTTTCCATAAAATCCCGACTTGTCAAAATAACCCATTGAAGCATAAGCGTATGGGGCTGCAATAGAATCCCTGCGTCCCATAAAAACAGCATCATTTATATAGCTTAAATCCCCAAGAAAATAGGAAAAATCTGAGGTAGACCCTTCGGGAGTTTGAGCTTTTAGATTTCCCTGAACCACCATAAGTAACAGGAAAAATGTGATAATAATTTTCATGTTTCAGTTAAAAATGTAAAAGAGAGTTTTCGGGAAAACTCTCTTTTACATATCCTTTTTAATTATTCCTTTTTTTATTGGCTGCAGTAGCACCCTTTTGCATATTTTTCTGAACCTTTTTTTGCATTGGCGGTTTGTTCATATTCTTTTGTTGATTCATATTCTTCTGCATGACCATTTTTCTATGCTGCAGAATGTTTTGATATTTTTGTCCATCCAGGTTAAGACATTCCCCATCCCGGAGTCTTAGTTGTTTTTGATCCCTCATTTGATAGGTGCCATCAGGATTAATCGTTGCACCATTATTGAGAGCTAACTGATTTTGAACCCGGCTCTGCTCCTGATTCTTTACCTGATAAACCTCACCATCCATCATCACTAACTGTGTACGGTTCTGGTTTCTTTCTCTCATTTGTTCCTGAGAAAGACCTTTATTTTCCTGCATTACCTTAAACCTGTACTGGTATTCGTTATTGTATTTAACGCCGTCCATGTCGAGACATTCCCCATCTCTTAACCGTAATTTATCACCATCCCTTGTTACATAACGACCATTGGTACTAAGCACCGTACCGTCATTAAGGGTAATTTTGTCCTTCAACCGAACCTGATCCCGATCCCTTATTTGTAGTAGATCCCCATCTACCATCATTAGTCTGGTTTGATCCCGATCCTGATCTTTTACCTGGTCCTGAGCCTCACTTATAGTTGGGGTAATGACCAGAAACGCCAATAAAATCAATAGCTTTTTCATTTTACACATATTTTAATTATCTAATTAAGCTACTCAATAAATGAAGAATATTTAGTGACCTATGTTACCTTCAAAAGGAACAAATACCACTGCGAATCTATAAAGGAGTTACCTTTGTGGATCAGCTTGTTTTCTGGCTGTAATTATCTTTTTAGAAACCCGCCTAATCATTTCCTTAATAAAAACTGTCGTGAGTAAGTATGTCCTTCGGTTTTTACAATAAAAAAGTAGATTCCGGCTGGCCAAGATCCGGCATTCAAATCAAAATTGTATTCTCTATTGGCCAACACCTTACCTGAAAATAGGGTTCTCATATTTTGTCCACTGAAATTCACAATCTTAGCAGCAGCCTCAGCCGGAACAAGAGGCTTGAAAGAAAAATTTACGGGACCGGTTGATGGATTTGGAAAAATATTGATCTCAACCATTTCCTCTCCTAAACCTGCAATTGAGGTAACCGTTTCACAAGATCCCAGTTCAGCTCCTTTAGAAAGGTAATTTTTTACTGCAGCCGGTGGTACTCTTAAGGTTCTTCCGGAATAACACAATTCGATTTTATCTTTCCCTGAAATATTTGACACTAGAACAGTAATCTCATCAATACCAGAGCAGCCTTCTGCATCTGTGACCGTCACTATATATTTCGTGGTGACTGCAGGACAAACCTGCACTTTAGGTTTGCCTGAAGCAGGCAACGATGTCCAACTGTAGGTGTATGGAGGTGTTCCTCCTGAAACCATTACAGATAATTCAGTACAGCTAAATTTTTCAGGCAATCCGGTATACACAATTTTATCCGGTCCGGCATCCACCAAAATTTCAGAAGTACAACAACCTTTTCCGGGACTTGCATAGATTTTATTTTCATTATATGTACCTGCAAATTGTGTAGCTTCACTCCAATTTAATGGGTCGTTGTTATCCAAAGTAGCATCGCAAAGCACCATTGAGTAGCCACCGCCGGCAGCACCTTCAGGCCATGGCGAACCCACACTATAGGTTACCAGGTCTATTTGAACATCAGAATGATGATCGGTGTTAATAATGTAAATCGTTTCGGGTTCGTCATTGCTGAGATTCGCTCCGTGCCATTCATAAGCAGGAATTCCGAAGAAATCGGTAAAAACTGTGGCATTTTTGGCAGTGATCCAATATGCGCCGGGTTCAAGGGTATATTCAGGTAAGCGCCCACTGGTAATCCCTCCTTTGATCCTTAGACCACCCAGTTCAATAGGCGCATCGGTAACATTATATAATTCAATGAATTCAAGATTGTCATTATGTTCTGCAGGAGGTTCATCATACATGATCTCTGTGATCACCAATCCTTCCTGCAGGGGATTGTAAATAATTTCTGAGGTCATTGGTAACACTACATTACCTGCCAAATCCTCAATATTGGCTATTCCAAGTTCATAATACTTTCCAATAGCAATGGGAGAAGTTAAATTGAGGATAACCACATCTCCTTCAGGAGAAATTTCAGCCATCCCTTCTACAGGAATTGAATTCAGACTATAATTTGAAACATTCAGGGCAGTGCTATTTACCGGTTCACTGAATTTAATGCTTATTTGATTTATACTTAATGGCTTGGGCTCAAGGGCAAGCGGAGGAAATATATCATGCTCGGCCGCATAGATATATACATCATCGATCAAAACCTTTGCAGCGGTCCCTTTACGGGCTCCTGCTTTGGTCAGGAAGCGCAACATCACATTGGAATTGTCAAATGCCTCAGGATGCAAGGCATAGACAAATTCTGTAAAATCGGAATCCACATTGTTGAAGCCACGGTGATCTGAACCCATAAGGACTCTGGATCCAAAGCTAAGACCACCATCTGTTGAAACCTGCATGAATAATTTGACATGTTTCATGGCTCCTGTGGCACGCGTAGCAACCCAAAACCTGGCCGCGACATTCTCCATGCCACTAAGATCAAGATGAACCTGGGTAAAGATCTCCACCTCTTCCTCATCTTCCCCCTCTTCTACTACAGGCCAGAGCCCCAGAGAATGATCTCCAGATTTTGTAAAATTATCTTCCTGAAAAATTCTTGTCCCGTCTACTTGGTTTCCGAACCAGTTCGGAATAAAATTTTCATTTTGGTTCATAAAGGTTTGTTCGAATCCTTCCGGATAAGGAAATTCGTTCACCTGGCTCCAAATCTTGTCTGGCATTAGTACCGGCACAATCCACAGTACCAGAAGTAAAAATTTTTTCATAACCTCCTATTTTAGTTTAACACTATAATATAAAAGGTTCTAATTGAGAACCTCAATTAAAGGTAAACTACAGCATGTATTTAAGGGGTAACAAATGTCACCGGTGGTACGGGATTTAATCTCTTTTGAACTATTAAGATGGTTCTATTTTCTACTTACAAAATTTCAATTTGCTTTGAACAATCAGTATGTTGTTTGAAGAATAATATTTAATTTGTAATCAAATTATTAAATGGTTTTTATACCTGTGAATGAACTCCGAACATATTACCTTCTGTATCATAGGCCAGGACTATGAAACCATATTCCCCAATTGACATTTTAGGCTTGAATATTTTTCCTCCGGCATTTGAAATCCTTTTTTCCTCAACAGCACAATCTTCACTTCTAAAATAAATGATGGTAGAATTTCCGCCTGCACCAACGCCTGTCATTTTAACCAGGGCTCCACTTGCACCATCCTCTTCCATTTCCATTGGAAAAGCCAACATTTTCATTTCATCGTTACTGTCACTAGACGATGGAAGTTCATTTAATTTTACCTCCAGTACGTGTTCATAAAACTTCTTTGCTCGCTCAAGGTCGTCAACATAAATTTCAAACCAAACAACAGGATTTTTTGATTTCATATTTAAATATTTAGAAGTTAAACATTAATACAAAAATAGTCGGTGGAAGACTTGTAAAGATAAAATTGTTACATAAATTAATTATAAATATTTGATTATTAAAATTTTACAAATACATAAAGGAGAGGAAGCGGAAAAATTGTTTAAAAGATTGAGCCATTAGCTGGCTTTAATTCTGAGGCGTGGAGTCGGCCAGTAAGCTTTCCGGAAGTTCATACTCAAAACCCAGTACAATTTTAATTATAACCTGGAACAGGTTCTGCATAGGATAATCTGAAGCATTGGCAGTATATGCTGCAGTTAACTTCTGCCCGGGAAAATGAACTGCAATAGATGAAAACCCATCTATGCCGCCACCATGGCCGTACACCTCCATGTTGTTAAACGGAAGTTTCATTATCCCTGAACCAATTCCATTTTCTGTATTTTTCATGGCTTCTAAAGAAATTTCTGATACCAGATTTCCTTCGAATAAGTGGTAGAAAAAAATATTAAGATCTTTGGGTGTCGAAACCAGACCTCCTGCACCCATGGGTACGCTCATATCTGTTTCGGGAGTTACCTGCCATGCGTCCTCAGATTTGACATAGGAGCGAGCCTCATTATTTTCAGGGTTAATTTTACCTCCGTAAAAGGTGTTTTTTAGGTCAAGTTTCTTAATAATCCTTTCCTCTACAATTTCGGCAAATGTTTTGTCCTCAACATCTTCAGCTATATACGAAAGCAATAAATAATTCGTATTGGAATATTGAGCTTTTTCCGCAGGTTCAAAAAGAATTCCGTTTTTGACGAACCGGTTCAGCATGGCTTCCCTGCTCTGAGGCTTCAGCATCCAGGACCTGAAATCTTCATCATCTGTCACATTAAATAAACCGCTTTGATGCCTTAATAAATGGTTAATGGTTATTTTATCTGAATTTGGAATCTGCGGAAAAAATTGTTGCAAAAAAGTATCAGGTTTTAACCTGTCTTCTTCAATTAGTTGCATGATCACAACGGCGGTAAAGGTTTTTGTTATTGAACCAATTCTATAGATGGTTGCTGCATCTGCTTCCGAAGCATTTTCCAACTCTGAGTAACCTATGGAACGTTGGTAGACCTCTTTCCCTTTCGAAAAAATGGATATACTTCCCATGGCCATTTCATTGTTCTCAAGAATATTGAACAGGCTGTCCACTTTTTCAAGTCTTTGAATGTTTTGTGCATTTGCCAGCCCACCCATCGCAAGGAAGAGTAGAGGAATGAAAATATTTTTCATGATTGTTATTTTTAAAAATTATAAAGTGACGTTTTTTAGGAAAGAGCAGGCTTTCAAATGTCATTTTCCGAGAGTGGTTTTATCCAGTTTAAAACAATGGTAGAAAACCTTGTCACAAGAAATATAAAAGCGCCGAAAAGAGTTGGTAACATGGTCATTTTTAAACCATCTGCGAAATCCCGGGGAGTGGTATCTTCAAAAGAACTAAGATAGTCCAGGGTATTTATAAGTTTTATTAATTGTCCGAAAATTCCGAGTACCAGGGCAAAAAGTCCAAGAGAATTTATCAGGATGATCATTTTCAAAAGTCGGGGGTTTTTGTTACGGGCAAAAAAGATACCTCTTACCAGCAGTATGATCCCCAAGATACCTACAATTAATATCAACATCATTATGAAAAATCCTCCTTCCTCCAATCTTCTTCCTAATTCCTCGAAAATACTTCTTTGAACTTCCTGTTGAATCGCTATGGCTGTCATGTCCGTGATTTTTAATGTTGGTTTAGCCAAATCTATAGACTTTTCCTGATGCCGCCCGAAAAAAAAGGTGAACTACGGTTTGGAACCCTTTTTTAACGGCATAGGCACTTCAAATGGTCGTACTCTTTTCGCTGACAGTTAAAAAAGGTATTAAAACAGTCGTTTATCGCAGAAAGAAGTTATAATTCTCAAATAAATTAGATATTGTAGCTTTTATGATGCTAAACCGGTACCTACATTTCTTTTTCAGGAAAATTTTGCTGCATGCCTTTTTCTGGCTGTTGGTACTTCTTTTTTTCTCTTACCTCCTTGGAAGTTCAAATGAGGATCTCAAATACGCCGGTTCCTTTTCGATTTTCCTGCTTCCGGTAACGATGATTACCACGTACACAGTTATCTATTACCTTATACCCCGCTTCCTGCTTCGGAAAAAATATCTTTTGTTCAGCCTTTATAGCGTTTACACCTTAATTATATCTGCATTTGCCATTGTTATCTCCATATTTTACGGATTAGTTTTCATAATGAATATGAATTACCGCGGAATGCCTGCCGTTAGCCGAAGCCTCCTTTTTATGATGACCCTGGTTTATCTCGTGGTGGTTGCTGTAAGTGCTTTCATCCTCCTGAAGCAGAATTATTCTTCTGAAGCTGAAAATAAAACCCTTGAAAATAAGATCCTGGAGGCACAGTTAAAGCTGAAGGAACAGGAACTGCATTATCTAAAAATGCAGGTCCATCCTCATTTCCTGTTCAATACCCTTAACACAATGTATGGTCATGCTCTAAAGAAATCTGAAGAAACCCCCGATATGATCCTAAAATTATCAAACCTGTTGGATTATTTGTTGTATCAGGTAGATAAGCCGTGGGTGAGTCTCGACAGCGAGATAGATCATATAAAGGATTATATTGCTTTGGAAAAGACCAGGTTTCGGAATAGTTTATCTGTGGTGATGAATTTTCCGGCAGAGCTCACTAATATCAACATTGCACCTATGTTGCTCATTCCGTTAGTAGAAAACAGCTTTAAACATGGAGAAATTACAGATGGAAAACTGACTATTCAAATCGATCTTACAATTGATGATGAGAAATTGTGGTTTAACGTAAAAAATTCCACTAAAGATCTGGAAAATTCCCGACGGCAAAATGGATTAGGACTGACTAACCTTGAAAAACGCCTGGAATTACTTTACGGGAAAAATTTTGACCTTAGCCTCCACAGGAATGCAAATTCTTTTGAAGCACAACTTTCCTTAAACTATTTAAAATCATTACCACATGGTTGAAAAAATTGCCTGTATAATTGTAGATGATGAGCCTACAGCCAGGGAGATCATAGCAGAACACCTGTCAAAGATTGACAATATCACCATTGTGGGTTCCTGTGCCGGAGCAAACGAAGCTTTTACTTTAATAGATGCACATAAGGTGGACCTAATATTTCTGGATATCAATATGTCCGAAATTTCTGGTCTTTCCTTTGCACGAACCATCAGTAAGGATATTAAAATTATCTTCACTACCGCGTACAGGGAATATGCTGTAGACGGATTCGATCTCCAGGCTGTAGATTATTTACTAAAGCCAATTTCCTTTGATAGACTATTTAGAGCGGTGAACTCCTTTTACAATGTTCATTTTAAGAACCACCAGCTGCAGGTGCAGGAAAAGCAGGAAATGCAGAATGATTTCATGTTCGTAAGATCAGACCGTAAAATGATCAAAATAAATTTTCCTGAAATCTGTTATATCGAAAGCCTAAACGATTACCTAAGGATCCACACCCGCACCGATAAAATTGTAATAAGGGAAACTATGAGCAACATTGAAAAAGAACTACCGGAGTCTGGTTTTATCCGCACCCATCGCTCCTTTATTGTTTCTTTAGCTGCTTTGGAATCTTATACCAATGAGTATCTTGAAATCAAAGGAAAAGCAATACCTATAAGCAGGAGCTATAAATCTTCTGTTCTAGATAAACTTGAAAAGTGGTCTCTGGACTAAGCAATCATACAGGGGTGTAACTAAAACAATGCCCGCAGGCTGGCGCCTGCACAGTCTTTTTTGTTGTTCTTTCGGCTTGTGAGCAAATTCGGGTGTATCTCAGGATTACCTCCCTGCGGTCGGTGATCCTGTGGGGGTGGAACCACTCAAAGCCCTGCGCAGACTAGCGCCTGCACGGTCTTTTTTTGCTGTTCTTTCGGCTTGTGAGCAAGTTTAAATCTTGAGTAATTTTTTAACTATCAGTGCGTAATTTTAACTCCCCACTTCTACCTTCAGGATTACCTCCCTGCGGTCGGTGATCCTGTGGGGGTGGAACTAAAACAAAGCCCGCAGGCTGTCGCCTGCACGGTCTTTTTTGTTTCATCCTTCGACCTCGAACAAGTTCGGGTCTCGGTTAAAACAAAAAAGCCCTTCACTTTCGTGCAGGGCTTTGATTTGTCGGGGTGGCAGGATATTCTCACAAAGAATAAACTATTTATTTTCAACGACTTAACGCGTAAATCTATGATTCATTCACCGAATCATTCACTTATTTCTAAGAACTTAAAGAAAAAATATTATTTGCTCCTTTTTGCTTTTTAAAGATAATGAATAAAATTATA
This sequence comes from Salinimicrobium sediminilitoris, assembly GCF_020866905.1. Classification (GTDB taxonomy): domain Bacteria; phylum Bacteroidota; class Bacteroidia; order Flavobacteriales; family Flavobacteriaceae; genus Salinimicrobium; species Salinimicrobium sediminilitoris. The sequence continues at coordinate 123,128 of NZ_JAIVCC010000002.1, forward strand.
AATTCTATTTTCTGTTTTGAAACTCACAAATCTTTCATTGAATCAAGTCCTGGATCTATCCCGTAATAGGGTACATTCTTTAATAACTATTTTTAGTATTTCAACCTCAAATAACTGATGGCAAGTTTAGGATATTTTTTAACTACTCTACTTTAAAAGTTTCATCAGGTTTTCTTCTTTTTAAACTTTTAATTCAAGATGTGTGCCTGTGGGCACAAAAATGATTGCTCCCGGTGGTCGCAAACAAAAAGAGATATTTATAGCAAAAAGTTTTTGCCGAATCTCACAAAGAGCCTAATAAAAATCCTTCTTTTAAACCTGCCTCACAACATAGTATTAGTTGGGTAGATTTGGGCTTGCAGCACTTCGCTTCGCTTCGTTTGCTTCAATTTTTTCTTTCAACAGCAACATATCCGAACTGACTTTAGTCTCCAGGACCCGAGCGTAGATTTGTGTAGTTGAGAGTTTGGTGTGGCCAAGAAGTTTAGAGACTGTTTCTATGGGAACTCCATTCGACAAAGTAATGGTTGTGGCAAAAGTGTGACGGGCCGAATGAAAGGTGATGATCTTCCTTATATTTAATTGCTCCATAATCTCTTTCAAGTACTTGTTTACCTTTTGGTTAGAAAAGACTGGGAACAGGGTTTCAGAATTGGGAGTATCATTTTCTTTTAAATACAAAGAAAGAATCTCCTGAGCTTTGGGTAAAAGTGGAACTTTTACCGTTTCATTTGTTTTTTGCCGTTTGGTGTAGATCCAGTTAATACCATCTATTCCCTTTACTATTTGGTCAGGTACTAATTCTTTAATATCAACATAGGAAAGACCCGAGTAACAGGAAAAAACAAAAATATCTTTTACCTTTTCCAATGAAGAGCGAGTAAAAGTTGTAGCCTCTAAAATTTCCAGTTCTCTTTTAGACAAATACTGCCTCTCATATTTCTCAAATCGAAATTTAAAGCTGTCAAAAGGATTCTTTGTCATCCACCCGATCTTAACTGCCAGATTGAGCATTTTCTTTAGCCGCTCCAAATGCTTCATGGTTCCATTATTTCCACAAGTCTTCCGGCTGATCCTGGCTGAATAGGTTCTCAGGAAATTTTCGAAATCAGTAATGAACCGGTAGTTGACCTCGTTTAGATGGAGATCATTTATATTTTTTTCTTTTACCAGAAATTCTTTAACATAGATCTCTGTTGTTCCATAATTTTTTAGTGTTCCCTTCTTCAGGATAGTCTTCATGTGAGAGTCATGGTACTTGAGAAGCTCCAGGAGGCTCTTATGCTCTTTATCATTGCCCAGGTAGCGTGCCTTGATATTTAAGGCAGATATCTTCTTATTTTCTGAACAGAGCTGCTTATGGCATTCCAGTAACCTGGTATAAACTTGGTCTAAGTACTGGTTCAATACTCTTACATCTTGTCCAGACCCTCTTCCTCTTCCCTTTTTTGGATCCCATTTATTCACCGGAATGGATCTTTTTAGACTGATTTCTGCACGTTTTCCATCAACAGTGATTCGTGCATAAATTAAAAATTTTGAAGTGTCTGCGCTAGTTTTTCTAACGAAGAAAAGAACGGAGAATGTAGTAAAATCAGGCATTTTGAACGTCTTTAGTTGAACAATAGATTAATTGCAGACGAGCTAAAATTTCAACTTTATGCCTTAGAAAGATAGAGAATTTGGCTTAACAAATCGTTCACCGAATCATTCACCAAACTTATCATATTTAATGATATTATATGATACTGTTAAAAATGAAAAACCCCGTAAATCAAGGATTTACAGGGTTTTTAATACTCCATATATGGAGGTTCGTCGGGGTGGCAGGATTCGAACCTGCGGCCTCCTGCTCCCAAAGCAGGCGCGATAACCGGGCTACGCTACACCCCGAGTAAGAGCTTCGCTCTTAATTCAAAGTTTAAAGTTCCAGGTTGTCATAATTTAAAGATTCCTATTACTGGAACCTTGAACTTGAAACCAAAAACCTTGAACTATTCAGCGGAGAGTGTGAGATTCGAACTCACGCGACAATTGCTCGTCGACAGTTTAGCAAACTGCTCCATTAACCACTCTGGCAACTCTCCTTTTAGTAATGAACTTGCAAATATTTTGCGGTTGCAAATGTATGTGTTCATATACATTTCTGCAAACCTTTTTATGCTTTTTTACTCCTCAAAAAAAGTTATTCTTTTAAATGATTTTCTTTCAGACTGTTGTAACCGAACAAAAGTTCAACATTTTATGTGGTCCGACTTCAAAAGGATAGAACATACTGCACACTACTTCAGTTAAAAATATTTTAAACCGTCTTTTAGTGGTGTTTAATACCCTACTTTTAACATTAACTTCATCTATATATAAACATATAAATCTTTATGTCTATTCTCCCCAATAATCTTGAACGTTACCAGAAATTTTTGAGTTTCATGTTGAAGTACTGGAACAGTGACCTTTTAAATGAAACTGCATCTAACGCAATGGAGGAAGAAACGGCCAGAAAGTTCGATGATTTTGAACAATCTCCAGAAGAACTGGTAGAGGATCTAAAACAAATGGGGCCCACCTATGTAAAATTAGGACAGCTGCTCTCTACCCGCCCCGATCTCTTACCAGATAGATACCTGGAGGCCCTGGCGACGCTTCAGGATGACAATCCCACCATTCCCTATGAGGAAGTTCAGGAAATTGTGGAAAATGAATTAGGTACAAAAATTTCTAAGGCCTTTAACTATTTTGAGGAAGAACCTTTAGCCAGTGCTTCTATAGGTCAGGTACATTTGGCGGAATTGAGGTCGGGCAAAACAGTTGCTGTGAAAGTCCAGAGACCGGGAATCAGGAAAAAATTCATGGAAGACCTTGATACCCTGGAAGAAATGGCCGGCCTGGCTGTAAAGCATACCGATGTTGGTAAGAAATACGGGTTTAGTGATGTCCTGGGGGAGTTAAGACGTATTATGCTTCATGAACTGGATTATCTTAGGGAAGCAAATAATTTGGTTACCTTAGGTATTAATCTAAAGGAATACCCCAGGCTCATTGTGCCACAGCCTATTCCCGATTACACTACCTCCAAGGTGCTAACAATGGAGTATGTAAAAGGGAAAAAAATCACGAGTATTTCTCCCCTCAAAAAGACCGAAAACGATTATACAGCACTTGTAGATGAATTTATCGAGGCTTACCTAAAGCAAATCGTTTCTGACGGTTTCGTACATGCCGATCCACATCCCGGGAATATACATCTTTTAGAGAATGAAAAGATTGCTCTTATGGATCTTGGAATGGTAGCCCAGTTCTCCAAAAAGATGAAGGACTACCTGCTAAGGCTTCTATTAGGTTTAAGTAAGAATGATGGAGAAGAGATCGCAACCATTCTTCTAAGCATGAGCGAAATCACTGAACATGCTTCTGAAAAAGAATTCAGAAGACAAATTAGCATCATGGTGCAGGAAAGTAGCCACAGTACCGCACAGGATATGCAAACAGGAAGACTGCTTGTTCAAATGAACCGGAGTGCCGCCAGGAATGGTATTCTTCTTCCCGTGGAAGTAAATATTCTGGGAAAGATCTTATTAAACATGGATCAAATAATAGCCTTTTTGGCACCTGAATATGACCTGAGAGAAGCGGTAAGAAGGTACATGAATAAATTACTTCAGGATCAGATGATTAATGAATTGAAACCAGAAGATATCTTTTCAGTCTTTCTGGATTCCAAGAAACTGGCTGAAAATCTGCCTGACCGGCTGGATAAGATCACAGAAAACCTGGCCAGGAACGAATTCCGTTTTAAAATAGACGCTATTGATGAAAAAAGATTTACCGATGGTTTTCAAAAAGTTGCCAATAGAATAACTCTGGGACTTATTATCGCGGCCATGATCATTGGAGCAGCGATGCTGATGAGTGTCCCCTCCCCTTTCATGATTTTTGGTTACCCGGGGCTTGCAATTCTGTTTTTTATGTTAGCCGCTGTTGCCGGAATATATTTAAGTTATACGATACTTTTTAAAGACGAGTAACAGGAAGTTTTAAGTACGAATTTAGAGGTGCGAATTTTTGAATTAGGAATCTACAGGTAAAATGGTTCTCAATATACAGTGCGAAAATTTACTCCTCACAGAAAATCAACCTTTAGAAAATATTTTTGCTTACCCGAAGTCCGAAGCCGACATTTGAAGATTTTTCAGAATGAAGATCTGCTCCAATCTGAAGATTTACATTTACAAATTCCTGCCATACGTTTACATCAAGATAAGTCGAAATAATTCTTTCAATCGGCCTGGAAGTCCCACCTTTTGCTCCGTAATTAGCTCTGTAACTTGCAAGAAATTTATAGGGATAATAATAGAATGCACTTCCACTTATCCCAATATGATGCGCGACAATATTATTATGTGCTACTCTAAATCTTTCCTCATCAAGCATTATAAAAGGTAGCCCGATAATCCGTTGTTTATAAGTCCATCCGGATTGATATAGATGATTGTTAAAATAATTATCCTTCCCATCTGTAGTTGGATAGGTCTTACTTTGGTGACGGGTAAAATAATACTCATACATTAAAGCCTGCACCAATTTTTCAGGTTCCCTGTCTTCAATAAAGATTCCGTAGCGACCATCGGGGGTATTACGAAGTTTTATGCCGGAAAAATCTTCAAAAATTGTATTATATACCAGCGAAATATCAAAGTGAGAATAGGAGGTGTTTATTTGAAGCTCATAACCCCCGAGATGATTACCTAATCCGTTAATTTCCTGCTCCCCAATAAAGCCAGTTCCCCCGGTAAGGCTCCCCCCGGTTATAACCTTTAAATAATTATCAAAACCTGCAGGAAGTTCCCCATATTCCGGAGATTTTCCTGCCCACTGCGCATAATGATGAACTCCCCCAATTATTTCAAAGTTTCTTATTCTATCAAAAACCAGATGAAAACTCTTATGATGAATTCTTATATTTTGAATGTACCTGTCAGTCTCATCTGAAAAGAATTCTTCCCATGATGCTTTAAACCCAATCCCAGTATTCCAAAACATAAGGGGACGCTTCATTTGGAGGGTTATTCCGGGAATTGGTCTCGAATTGAGAGACCACAGCACACTTTCGTTAGTAGCACTGAGCCCGCTAAAAACTTCTTCCTTTTGTTTTCTTCCAGCATAGGTTTCAAACCAACTATTTTCGTAGCTCACGAAGTATTCATCTAATTGTAGTTTATTTGAATATCCATCGTGGTAAAGTAGACCAAGCCCCCCCTTTAAAATACCGCCATTCCTAAATTCGTAGGTTCCACGACCGTTCACCCAGGAACTAATATTAGTCATTTCATCAATTCTTCCCCTCTGATTTGAATGTATCCAAAACGGACTCTCTTCTCCGGTATATACTATTCCCTGACCTGTAGCTGAAAGAAAATAATCAATTTCCTGCGATTGTACAGCAGAAATGAATAATAACAATAGGAAGGGGAGCTTCTTGATAACTATATTTTTTTGTATGGCAAAAGTAGTATTCTTCCGATAAAGCTCAATATACTCTGACAGAAAAACAGTAATTTTATTTTTTAATATAGAAGTATGTTTAGTTTCTTTCAGAAGAAGTATAATCTCAAAGATTATCTTGAAGATTTCATTGATATTCACAATCATATCTTGCCGGGAATAGATGATGGTGCACCCACAGTGGAAGATTCTTTAAAATTAATTCATTACTTTAAAGAAATAGGGATAACACAATTTATCGCAACCCCGCATGTGATGAATGATTACTATCCAAACACGCCACAAACAATAAAAGCAGCCCTTGAGGACCTTCAAAAGAGACTGGATAAAGAAGGAGAAGGGAACATAAAAATAAAGGCTGCAGCAGAATACATGATGGATCAGGCTTTCATGGAGCTGTTAGGAAAGGAGCGTCTACTTACTTTAAAAGATAATTTAGTACTGGTAGAAATGTCTTACTTCCAGGCACCCATAAATCTACATGAGATTCTATTCCAACTTCAAACTCAGCAGTACAAGCCGGTATTAGCTCATCCTGAACGCTACGCCTTTTTTCATTCAAAATCTTTAAATAATTATACAGATCTTAAAAACAGAGGCTGCTTATTTCAGCTTAATGCATTAAGTCTTGTGGGTCACTACGGGAAAAATATGCAGGAAATCGCTTTTAGCCTCCTGAAAGAGGGGATGATCGATTTTCTGGGAACCGATACTCATCAAACGCGACATTTGGAAAAACTTTCAGGGGCGCAATTGTCTAAAAAACAACTGGACCTAGTTCTACCGGTTATTCAACGAACCAGAGATACTTTCTCTTTTTAATTGTTTTCGAAAAGAGCAAAAACCAGGAATTGAGGAATCATGACTTACAGAGGTCTTTGGGACCTATGAGATTTTTTTATTTTGATGGTATGCCGCACCTCCGGCGCTCATTAGAATATGGTAAAATATTTCTATAAACATGTCGCTCCTCTGGAGCTTCATTCTTTACAAATCAGCTCCGGAGGAGCGGAAAATTTATAGCAACTACGGAAGTATTGTGAGAAAAGCTCCGGCGGAGCGGCATATAAAGGCTTATTCCAAAATAACCTGCAAAATATTTATCCTTTATCTCAACCCTGTTCCAGCCCTTCAGGCTGGCATTATATAATTATTGGCATTATATAATTATAATAATTTATCCCAGAGCGTTGCCCCGGGCTGATTTGTCTTAGCTCTTCAGGCTCATGTTAGAGACGCTTCTTACTAGATCTGTCAGGTATCCAGGATTATGATGTCCGATAAGAGCAATCTTCGTTTATGAGTAATGTTCTTAGCCATTCAGCCCTGTGAGGGTTTCAAATCCCTGACGGGGATAATTAAAATGAAAAATTTTAATTTCTACTAAAGGGGGTTTTAAGGAAGCTGAAGAATCCCTTTTTATCCTCATCGGCTGCATATCCATAACCGTATCCGTAGGAGTAGCCATATTTTGCCCCATAGGAAAATTTGGAATAATCAACATCATTTAAAACTATAGCCACGCCATTTAGTTTCCCCTGTTGTTTAAGATCTTTAGGAAAATCCAGTAGCTTCTTCTCAGTAAAACCGGCCCTTACCACATACATAGTAGTGTCAGCCAAAGGACTAATTAAGAGGGTGTCGGTAACTATCATTGTAGGTGCTGTATCTACAATAATAAAGTCATAATTGGTTTTTTGGCTTGTAATAAATTCCTCCATTCTGTCATTCATAAGAAGTTCAGCAGGATTTGGTGGTATTGAGCCGGAAAATACTACATCAACAGGAATATTATCCTGATTCATGGGATCAATTACATCCTCTGCCTTTATATCCCTGTTATAAAGAAAATCGGAAAGTCCCTTCCTTTCCATTGTGCCCCCAACGAATTTATGAATACGAGGATTTCTCACATCGGCTCCAATAAGTAAAATCTTTTTCCCGGTACTGGCAAGAGTACGGGCAAGATTAAAGGAGACAAAGGTCTTTCCTTCACCTTTTACGGTGGAAGTCACAAAGATAACCTCAGCTTTCTCTTTATTCCTTGACTGCACCAAATAGGCAAGATTAGTTCTTAAAATTCTAAATGATTCTGCGAGAGGAGATCGATCATTTAACTGTATGACCTCAGATTCTTCCTTACCTATCTTAGGAACCTCCCCCAGGAAGGGAACATCTTTAATAAGTGGCTGTAAATCCCCTTTGTGGTGGACTTTAGTGTCAAGGAAATTTATACCAAAGATTACCAGTAAAGGGATAAGAAAGCCAACTACTCCACCTCCGGTAAGAATAAGCCATGGCTTAGGGTCTATAGGTTCATCCAATGTGAAGGCCGGATCGATTACTTTGGCAACCGGGGAGGTGGCAGCAAATGAAATTGCCGATTCTTCCCGTCTTTGGAGTAAAAATAAATATAGCTCCTCTTTAATTTGTTGTTGACGCTCAATACTTCGTATTCCTTTTTCGAGACCGGGAAAGGTGCTAAATTGTCCTTCGGCCTGCTCCTCCAATTGATTGAGCTCCCTCAGTCGTATATTTATTGAACTTTCTGTTTGTTCAATATTATTAAGCAAATTTTCTCTTAAAGAATTTAATTGTTGATCTATTGTTTCAACGACCGGATTCTTTTCTGTCCCGCTTTGGAGATAAGCCTGTCGTTGCTGAACCAACTGGTTGTAACTTCCTATGGCACCTCCAAGACCTCCACCTTCAATGCCTACCCCTTCAGGCAATAATTGGTAAGGATCGGCAGAGGAAAGAGTTTCTCTCACTCCCTCCAGAATCATTAATTGTGTTTCCAGTTCAAATATTCCCTGCTCTGCGGTTGTTGCCCGTGACATATATTGACTGGCAGTACTTCCAACATCCATAAGGCGATTTTCTCTTTTGAATTCAGCTATTCCTCCTTCTACTGAATCCAATTCCTGAGTAATCAATTGCAGGCGATTCTGAATAAATTCGGTTGTACTTTCTGCCACCTGGCGCTTGTCAGCCACTCCATCGTCATTGAAATGAACCATTAGAGTATTGAGAAAATCCCTTGATTTTTCAGGGACCTCTCCAACAATAGACAAGGACAATATATCTTTTGCCCTTCCTTCAGGAGCAACCGTCATTTTTTCTATGTAATTTCTGGCAACTTCCTTTAGCGGCAATACTTTTACATTTACCGGAACTGAATTTTTTATTTCTTTTCTAGAAGTTATTTTAAACTCCAGACCCTCCAGATTAATTGTTTGGCCGAATTTAAAATTTTCTGAAAATTCCTTCTCTTCCTGAACGAGCAGAAAATTCTGGGAAGATTGAGGAACAACAGTAAGATCAAGGTATGATTGATGCACAAGTTCCGGAGGCGATAAAAAATCAATTTTTATGGGTGAATTTTCATAAGCCTCAACTGCAATGACCTTTCCCTCCAGGAAGTAGACTATATTTAAATTAAGTTCATCCACAACCCCTTCCACCAGTCTCTTGGATCTTAGTGTTACAATCTGATTCTCAAGAGAATTTTCCCCAAGCGCCAATATCGACGTACCTCCCGATGGCATGGCTCCAACCACATTATTTTCCTCATCGCTCAACATCATCATCGTTGCTTTCGTCGCATATTCCGGAATGGTGTAACGGTTATATAAAAAAGCAATAAATAGACCCAACAAGCAGCCAAATACTAACCATTTCCAATGAATCAAGTACTTAAATATTTCTGCCTTAAGGTCAAAATTAGATTCTTCCTTTTCAGAAAACTCCTGTAATTCTTCCATTAAATATTATTAAATAAATAAAATAAACTAAACCCGGTGGTTATTATTGAAACAATCCCCTGCCAGCTATTGATAAATCCAGCAGATTTGACCCTTCTATAAGTGGGTTCAACATAAACGATGTCATTCTGCTTTAGGTAATAAAATGGATTCTCAAAAACCTCGGCACTGGTAAGATCCACCCTCCCATGAACGAGCTTTCCATCCTGCATTCTTACAATCAAAACATTTTCTCTTTTGCCATCATAAGACACGTCGCCAGCCATTGCAATTGCCTGAATAATGGATAATCTCTCGTCAGTTACTTCAATGACTGAACTACCAATTTCCCCTACAACTGTAACTTTGAAATTCATAATCCTTACACGAACAACAGCATCGCGAACGTATTCTTTAAGTTGGACAGTAAAAAATTCTTCCAGTTCTTCCCTTGTCTTACCCACAACAGGTACTTCCCCAAGAACCGGGAAATTTATATTACCGTCAATATCCACTAGATATCCCTGCATCTGAGAGTTTTGACCACCCCCACCCTGACGGGATGAAGAAGTCATAATAAAGGGTTGAACAATTTCTTGATTTAAAGAAGAAACATCAATTTGCAATACATCATTCACTTCAATTTCCGCCTGAAAATTTTCAGGAGCATTGAAATTCTGTAAGTCTTCTATTCCCTGAAAATAAACGATCTCGTCTCTCGTAGCGCAGGATGAAAAGAACAATACTGCAAGTGCAAAACCAAGGAACCGGTTAAAATATTCAAATTTCAGATTTATCATTAAATAGTTTTCTTTTCAGGATTCGGAATAGAACTTAGTTTGTCAAGTTTTTCAAAGGTCGAGTTTTTACTCTTAAACTCAGGTACCAGCATTTTGAGTTTACCCACGACTTTATGACTCTTCAATTTACTTGCAGATTTTATAATCTTCTCGATTGAAACATTTATTTCTTCATAGTTTCCCGGAGTATCTACTGCGATCATTATTTTTTTGTGATGGGTGGGAAGGGTTTTACTTTTATCACTTAGCAATTCTTCATAAAGTTTTTCTCCCGGTCTTAAACCTGTAATTTTAATTCCAATCTGTTTGTTTGGAATAAATCCAGCTAACTTTATCATCTTAATAGCCAGATCCATAATCTTAACAGGTTCGCCCATGTCAAATATGAAAATTTCCCCACCTTTTCCCATTGCGCCGGCTTCTAAGACTAATTGACAGGCTTCAGGAATAGTCATAAAATACCTAATTATATCCGGGTGCGTTATTGTCACCGGGCCTCCTTTTTCAATTTGTTTCCGGAATAGAGGTACCACTGATCCATTTGAACCCAGCACATTTCCAAAGCGGGTAGTGATGAATTTTGTTCCACCTTCCATATTGGAACAGGCAGAGTGATACAAAGCCTGCACATACATCTCTGCCGCTCTTTTGGAAGCCCCCATAACATTGGTCGGATTCACAGCCTTGTCTGTAGATACCATTACAAAATGACCTACTTTGTACTCCAACGCAAGATCGGAAAGATTCTTAGTCCCCTGAATATTTACAAATACCGCCTCATGAGGATTAGCTTCCATTAAAGGTACGTGCTTATAGGCTGCAGCATGATAGATCACGTCAACTTGTCTTTTCTGAAATAACAATTCAAGCCGTTTTCTATTCCCAACATCACAGATAATACAATTAAAATTAAGATCAGGAAATTTTCCCTGTATCTCTAATTGCAAGTTGTGCATGGGAGTCTCTGCCTGATCAAGAATGATAAGTAATTTAGGTTTATATTCCGCCACCTGCCTTACAATTTCACTCCCAATAGAACCTGCACCTCCGGTTACCAAAATTGTTTTTCCTGTTAACTGCTGTCTTTTGTTTTCCTTATTTAAAAGAATAGGCTCCCGATCTAAAAGGTCCTCGATCTGCAGTGATTTTACTTTATTAGAAACAGATTGCTCATCTTCGTAATTAGAGACAATGGGAGCATTAAAGACTTTAATATTATTTTCAAGACACTCCTCAACAAGGGAAAATTTTTCTTCAGCTGTCAGGGTATTTTCAGAAAGTATCAAAGCTGAGGCCCCTAAAGCTTTGGCTTCTGCACTTACTTTTAAACCATTATATATCACAGGTTTTCCCAAAATACGAATATTTCGACGGGTATTGTCATTAGTAATAAATCCGCGGATGTCAAATCGTTTGGGATGTTCAATTTCTAAAGCGCCTGCAATTGAGATGGCATTTTCATCAGCCCCAAAAACTACTGCCTTTTCAAGGTTCTGATTCTTTTGTGTAGCCTTGAAATATTCGTAAAGTTGCTTTACAGATAACCTGAAAAGGAAAAGTAATGAAAACGACACCAGGAAATAAAAAATTAATCCCGCTACCAAATAAATTTTTTCTCCAACTAAGAAATAGGTAAGATAATTGACAAATATAAGGGTGACAAAAGTACTGAAGCACGCCAACATAATTCTAAGCGCGTCCACATAGGAAGAATGTCTTATTAAACCAGAGTAGGTTCTAAAAACAAAAAAGAAAAAAATGTTTACCCCTACTACAAGAAACATCCTTTCATAAACAGAAAGGAAGTCATAGAAATTGGATGTAAGATCTCTTAAAGCGATACCGGTAAGGAGGTCGGCCACAACAATTATTGAAATATCAATACCAAGAATGGCCCATCTCGGGAGGTATTTTATATTTCTAATATCCAGCCGACTTTCGCTGGATAAAATTTGTCTAAGGGCGTAATTTAACTTCCTACCCATATATTTTTATTTTCAAAACTTTTATAACTACAGAAAATCTTTAATTGCAGTTCTTATCCTGTTTTTTTCTTCCTCTGTTAGGTTTGAACCTGAGGGAAGACATAATCCACTTTCAAAAGCCGCCGCCGCAACTCCATTTCCGTAGAAAGGAGCGTCTTTGAACACAGGCTGCAGGTGCATAGGCTTCCAGAGAGGTCTGCTTTCAATATTGTATTTTTCAAGATGCTCCCTTAGAGCACTTGTATCAAAATCACCATTATTTTCTGCTTTAATGACCGTGAGCCAATGGTTACAAAAATAAGTATTTTCAGGCTCACTTAATACTTTTACCTCTTTTACTGTGCTGAAAAGCTCCCGGTAAAATTCGTTCATCTCTCTTCTATTCAACACATGTGCATCAAGAACCTCCATTTGTCCTCTCCCAATTCCAGCCGATACATTGCTTAATCTGTAATTATAACCAATCTGGCTGTGTTGGTAATGTGGAGCGGCATCTCTTGCCTGGGTAGCCAGAAAGATCGCCTTTTCTTTCATTTTACGATCTCTCGTAACAAGGGCTCCTCCTCCGGAGGTAGTGATGATCTTGTTCCCGTTAAAGGAAAGAATGCCGTATTTCCCAAAGGTGCCACATTTTTGCCCCCTATACGTACTCCCCAAAGCTTCAGCACTATCCTCTATTACCGATATATCATATTTCCCGGCTATAGCGTGGATTTCATCCACTTTATATGGCATCCCATAAAGGTGTACCGCAATAATAGCCTTTGGTTTTTTGCCTTTTTCAATCCTATCTATAATTGCTTTTTCTAAATATTCCGGTGAAATATTTAAAGTCTCTTCTTCACTATCAATAAAAACTGGTGTTGCACCCTGGTAAATAATTGGATTAGCCGATGCAGCAAAGGTAAGGCTCTGGCATAAAACCTCATCCGCTCGTTCCACACCACAAAGAATAAGCGCCAAATGAAGAGCTGCAGTACCGGAACTTAATGCTGCAACATTCACCCCCTCACCTAAATATTTTTCAATATCTTCTTCAAAACCTGAAACGTTCGGACCTAAGGGTGCAATCCAGTTTTCCTCAAAAGCCTTGTCAATGTATTTTCTTTCATTTCCTCCCATATGAGGAGAGGATAAATAGATCTTAGATTTGTTCATCATTAATTTCAGAAATTTTAATCACTTTTCCCGGATTACCCACCACAGTGGAAAAATCCTGGACATCTTCAATAATTACTGCACCGGCACCTATTGTACACCATTTGCCAATTTTAATCCCTGGAATTACTAAAGCCCCCATGCCAATATGGGAACCTTCGCCAATTTTCACTCCCCCTGCCAAAACAGCACCGGGCGAAATATGCACAAAATCTTCAAGCAGGCAATCATGTTCGGTGATACTACCTGTATTTAAGATGCAATGTTCTCCAATTATTGTATCGGCATTAATGGCGGCATTTGCCATGACTACCGAACCATTCCCTAATTCCACTGATTTATCTACAGTTGCCGTGGCGTGGCTAATACCCCGAAAGAAATTTCCTTTGAGCCTCAAAGCAATTCTTTTTCGAATTAGATTATTCCCTACCGCAATAATGGTCTTTTTCTTGAGAATTTCAGGTGTTATTTCATGAACTACTGGATATTCATATATTCCGGTTATCGCCTTATTATCATCAATAATATGGTGGATCTCTTCCATCCTTGAATGAACAAGATCAATAATCACTTTTGCATGTCCGCTGGCACCGTAGATATTCATTAATTATTTCCATTAAACGGCTCTGTTGTAGCCATGTTCGCTGTATTCACCCCTTCAGATTTTATAACTTTTAGGAAGGTCATCCACAATATCTTTATATCCACCAGAAAAGATAAATTCTCTACATACCAAACGTCCAACTCCAGTTTTTTGCTCCAGGAAATTGCGTTCCTTCCATTGACCTGTGCCCAACCGGTAATTCCCGGTCTTACCAAATGTCGTTTCTGCTGCCTCGGAGTATAAAGCTCTAAATATTCCGGGAGTAAAGGGCGAGGACCCACCAAACTCATATCTGCTTTAAGAACATTGATCAATTGTGGAATTTCATCTACAGAAGTCTTTCTCACAAATTTTCCGGTTGCTGTTAGTCTATCAGAATCGGGAAGCAAATTTCCATCAGAATCTTTAGCATCTGTCATGGTTTTGAATTTAATAATTCGGAAAATTTCTCCGTTCTTTCCCGGACGCCGTTGCAGAAAGAATGGGTTTCCCCGGTTTGCAATGGTAAGTAACAAAGTTAAGAAAAGCAGGAAAGGACTGAGGAGCAATAATCCAGTGAAAGCAGCTAAAAAGTCGAGCAAAGGTTTAATAATGTTTCTGTACATATACAGTTAGGAAATTTCCTGGTTGGCTAAATTAGGCTTTTGTAATTTCCTGCTCCAAGGTTTTGTATTCCTTTAACAAAATATGCCAGAATTCTTTGCGTTCATAATCTTTACAAACTTTTTCCCGGCTATTTTTAGAGAGTTCCATCCTTAATTTTTCATCTGCAACCAGTTTTTCCATTGCCTTAAAAAGACTTTTCTCATTTTTAACTGGAATTACAATACCATTAATCCCGTCTGAAATGATCTCATTACAGCCGTTGATATCGCTTACAATTGAAGGAAGCTCCATTGCTCCCGCCTGCATTACTACATTAGGAAATCCTTCCCGGTAACTTGGAAATGCCAGAATATCAGAAATTGCCAGGAATGGCCTCACATCAACCTGGTAACCCGTAACAGTGATTTTTGGATGTTTCTCGATTATTCTATGAATTGAAGGAGAAAGTGGATCCAGTTCTTCCTCGAAAGGTCCCACCAGAAGCAATGACATTTTCGGAAATTGAAGTTGCAGTCTTTGGAAAGAGCAAACCAATTCGCTAATACCCTTTTCCGAAACCAGTCGACCAACAAAAATAAATACCAGGTCATCTTCGGGTATCTTCCATGCCTTGCGCAGGGAAGTTTTGTTTTCTGCGGAAAATCGGTCCGGATCAAAATAGACGGTATCTATACCATTGGAACTGCCTTTTCCCAGAACCTTAAGTTTCCCCTTCTTTACAAAACCTTCCTTTAAAATAATTTCCTTCAGTCCATGGGAATTAGGATAAACTTTGTATGCAAGACTGTAGGTAAACTTCTCCACCTGCTCAAGTATCTTTCTTTTAATACCAACAGTTTCCATTAGGGGCATTCCGGCAACGGTATGTAACCGTATTGGCACTCCCGCCATCTTTGCAGCCAACATTCCCACAATTCCTGCTTTTGGAGTATGAGTGTGAACGATTTCTGGTTCAACTTTTTTAAAGTACCGGTAAAGCCTAAACACTGCTCTAAGGTCTTTTAAAGGAGTAATTTCTCTTGTCATTTCTACATGAAAGGTGCCGACACCATTCTCCCGACCATACTTTTCAAGCCGTTCTTTTTCGGCCGAAACTGCAATCACATCAAAGTAATCATTCATAAAAGAAAGCTGTCCTTCCAGAAGTTTTTCAAGAGAAAGTGGAATGGTAGTAATACGAACGAGTTTGGGCATAGAATGAATCCTGAGGTAAAACCATACATTTTAGAAATGGAAGACCTTAAATAATTGTTAATAAAAAACTTTAAATTTGAAACGAATATGTTCGGTATTATGTCAGAAATAAAAATATGAAAATGAAATTTTTATTAAACCTTGAATGACAGTCAACTGTTCAATGGAATTCTCTTTTTAATCTTTTTGCTCTTTAAATATTGTATTAATTTCATTCATGTTGGCAGATTGAAAATTATATTTCATTTTGCACAATTTAAAATGGTCTAGAATAATTTTAAGATCATTAATATTTTCAGCAGGGTAGTTTCCAAAATTGTGGGGATGCCACCACAAATGATAAATCTGTTTATTACGGGCAGCATATGTCATTTCTGATTTGATTCTTTTAATTTTTAAAGTATTTAAAATTTTGTTCGGGGAATGCGGACGCAATAGCCTACTTGCTTTCTGAGATATAGGGTTATTTTGTTCTTTTGTGTAAAAATAAGACTTATTCCTAGGACCAAAATATGCATCTCCTGTTCGGAAAACTTTCGTGACAAGGGAATCGGTTTGGGTATTTTTCCAGTACCAGTCTTCTGGGTTTGAACGAACACTTTCAATTCCTAAATTCCGGCAAACCTCAAGATATTTCTCATTAAATTGATTTCGAGGAAAAACAAGAGATCTTAAATTGATATTCATATTCCTGGCAAGCAAAATACTTTTTTTTAAATCCTGCTTAAAATCCTCAACATCTTGTCCCGGCTCCAAACAGTAGAAGTGCGAATAAGTATGGGTACCTATCTCCTGAAATGGTGTTTTTTGAATTATGTGGATTAGATCCCTGGCAAAAACATATTTTTCTGTACCTGGTGCTTCTATAATGGAATTTGCAAAAATGTAGGGAGAGAGTTGTTTTTCAGTATATTTTGGTAGTCTTTCTGGAATATTATTTTCCCATTCTTTCCAATTTTTATTAAAAAGCATTCCAACAACAGCCCATGTAGCATGGATATCATAGTCTCTAAATATTCTCAATACTTGTGGAATTATTCTACGGGTATTTCTGAAGTAGGTTTCTCGCTCTCTGTAATCCACTTTATCAAAAATCCCCCAAAGAAGCTCCATATCTAAAGAAATAACTAAATGCCCATTATTCATAAGCCTTTAAACTTTTTTACAATTTTTAATAAGATGTTGATCAATTGGCATTCAAAAAGAGTATGAAGAGTTTTTTATCATCCGCTGTTCCTTGTATTTTCACAATTCATTAAAATTTTCCAGATTCAAAACTATTTGGATCTAAAGTTTAATTCCTTCACAAGCTAAACTTTTAAAATAAAGATGAGGAATTTCAAAAGATCAAAACTTGTTGCTTATTCTTCTGATCATAAATTTATTATAAAAATTTAAAGACAAATAGAGCAGGAATTTTTAGCTATTAAACCAGTCTTTTCGTGCTTTGATCTATGTTACCTTTATTATTTCACCTTTTTTTCTTTTGATTTCTCTGATCTTTAAAATTCTTTGATATTTCTTGCTTGCCAAATAGTAGTAGATAACGAAAAAAAGAAAATACATTACCATAGATTTTTGCCGCATTATAATTCCAAGGTTAGACATTACAAAAGTCATAGCAAGGGAAGTCATAAAGAATACTACGAAACTCATTTTAACCAAGGAAGGTGATTTCCTTATAAAAGTTATAAAATCTCTTTTCACTATCTTAAAAGCTAAGATAAGATATAACAGGTTTTCTGCTGACACAATAAGACCGAGAATACCCGGAGCATCGAAAAACAATGGTCTAAACCAAAAAGTAAATAACTTTACAGGTAAAGGATAATTAGCCATATCAACTCCAGACCCTGCATCCTCACTCAAGCCTTCCGCTCTGGACGAGGTGAAATCTTGAAAATCTTCCACAACATTTTCAGATTCATTAAGATTTACAACTGCCAAAACCTGGTCTTGAATTAAAATTAATATTCCAATCATCATAACAAAGGCCAATATTTTTTGTGGCATGGAAATTTTTTTATTTCCACTCATGAATCCGAGACCTGCTCCAATTGCCAAGAA
Organism: Salinimicrobium sediminilitoris; assembly: GCF_020866905.1. Classification (GTDB taxonomy): domain Bacteria; phylum Bacteroidota; class Bacteroidia; order Flavobacteriales; family Flavobacteriaceae; genus Salinimicrobium; species Salinimicrobium sediminilitoris. Next base: position 140,787 of record NZ_JAIVCC010000002.1, read on the forward strand.
CATGAAAACATGGGGTCTGACATGATATGTGATTAAAGCTCCCAAAACCATAAAAAACCACCTCTTCTTTGGTTCTTTTAAAGCGTATACAAACATCATGATCCCTAAAAATATAACTGACCCTTTTCCGAGCGATGATGTCCAAAAGTGCATATTTGGCAAAAACAGTAAGACGAATAAGAAATCCCAGCGTTTAAATAATTTGATCTTAACCGGAATATTTTCTCTAATAAAAAGGTAGGTAAATATAAAACCAAGATACCCTATCCAGGAAAATATCACCATTACTACCACGTAGGGAAGATCCAGAACACTCGTAAAAGGGTAAGCTATAAAATCAATAAAGGTAGTACTGGTACCATAAAGATCAAACCAGTCTCCTGTAAACGAGCGGGTATTTCTATAATAGTTCTTAGAATCCGAAGGATTGTTTAACGCATAGATATAATATGTTAACCAAAATATTAAATGATAAAAATATAATTTGTTTAATAGAGAAATGGAAAAAAACTTATGCCTCTTGCGAAAAAACCCAAAAATCCCCTGATTTACCAGATATAAGAACAACGCTAGAAATATGGCTCCAATCATCTAAAATAACTCTAAGTCACCTAAACTATATCTATAATTATTTAGCTCTTTGGTTTCTTCATCTTCATTTGAAGATAAATTCAACTTTCTTACGGTCATAACCGGCCCGTAGCCTCCAGAAAATTTCAATTTTGAATAAAGTTCATGATCTTCTGCCGCACTAATTACTGTAGCTCCAAATTTATTAGCCCAGGCCTTCACCATTTTACGAGCTTTTGTAAGTTTTGCATCATCAGAAACAATAATTTCGGATATTCTTAATTCCCTGGAATAATTTCTTATTTTAATATATCCGGCAAGGTATAACCCATTATCTGAAAAGACTTCATATTGCTGTAAAGGATTATTTTCATATCTCCAGAAAAGATACTCCATTGTTTTAGGTGTAAAAAATTCAGTTCCCTCACGAGATATATTAAAATTTTTACCCGCACATAAGTTATTAAGATCTTCCTTTCCAGCTAATCTTATTATATCATATTTTATATTCACTTTCTTAAACCACAAAAAAGGACTGGTCGGGGAAATAGTAACCTTAAGTTTGCCGACTTCCTTCCAATTCATTTTTAAATAACCTGGTAGACTCTGATCATTTGGAGTATTAAAAATAAAATTCCCTCCTTCAACTTTTGCAATTTTTATAGCTTCCAAGGTAAGTTTTTTAAAGATCCCTTTCCCCTGATGATCGGGATGCGTAGCAGTATCTACAGCACGAAAACAGGAATAAACTTTCTCTCCCCGCTGCCATTTCCATCGCATAAATGCACGTACACCTATAACAGCATCTCCTTCGAGGGCAATTAGGACCAGAGATTTTCCAAAAGGATTATTTACATGCTTAAATTTCCATACATCTTTTGTTTTTCTTGACGAAGTTTCTCCTAAGCTCGCCTTCAGCACCTTAAGAATTTCAGGAATATCTGTTTCTGTGGCCTTTCTTATCACCATATTTTTAAAAAAAAGTTATATTATTTGGCTTTATAGGATCTGCAAAAGGACAAAAAACCATTCAAGAATAAGATTCACCTTCCTAAGTTTCACATTTGGTCTACATACAGATCCTCGAGTTCCTTTACCATTCTTACCAAACTAAAATCTAACACCACCTTCATTCGGGCAGCTTTTTTAAGATCCAATAGCTTAGCTTCATCTTCTATTAGCACCTGACAAAGATTAGATAAACTCTGCCATTCTTCAACATCACATAAAAGTCCATCTTTCTTATCGGTAATCACCTCCTTTATTCCTCCGGCATTTGTACTTACAACAGCACATTCCATACTCATAGCTTCAAGTAAGGCAATAGGAAGGCCTTCAAAAGAAGAACTCATCATAAAAATATCCATCATGGAAAAATATGGCTTAACTTCTGTAATAAGTCCGGGAAAAAATACTTTCCCCTCCAAACCAAGTTTCTTAGCTTCAGCTTTAATTTCATCCTCCAGAGGTCCGGCTCCAACTACAATTCCATATACCCTGTTGTTATTCTTAGACAGATCTTTGAATACCTCCAACCACTCAACAATACGTTTTTGAAACCGAAAAACTGCCACGTTTCCTATGACAATTGAATCGGCAGGAATTCCGAGCTGGTTTCTTATATCTTCGCCAGCTCCGGGACACCTTACAAAAGCATCTGTATTCACTCCGTTTAATAAAGTGATTACAGGAATTTTTGGTTTTATATTATGTTCAATTGAATTTGAAACATCATTAGAAACTCCGATTGCTGCAGACTGATAATTAAAAGTCAATTTATTGATTGTTCTTGTAACGGGATGATATCTTTCCTGCATATTATGTTCTGTATACAAAAGTGGAATCTTAAGTCTAAAATGAACAGATCTTCCTAAAAATCCCGCCCAAGGTAAATGGCAGTGAATAAGATCTATTTTTTCCTTTCTGCAATAGGTCAATACCTTTTTATGCTGCAACATTAATCTGATATTTCCGCTTGCTTCGAAACAGGTCACTTTACCTCCCGCTGCTTTAATAGCTTCTACCATTTGATCTTTCCAGGAAAGGAAATAAAGATAATGGAATTCAAATTTTTCTTGATCGTGTAATTTAAGGGTTTCAGGAAGTAACATTTCTGCCCCCCCTCTTCCAAGAGACTTAATTATGTGAAGTACTTTGATTTTTCCCATTAAGTTTTTAGGTAGATTTGAAGAAACACAAAACTACGGGAATAAGCGAATGTGTCCAACCTCAAAACACATAAAATAAACTAAAAGTTATCTCCATCAGCATCCAATTTTTTCGTTCTGTTAAATCAACTGTGTTTTTATTCAATTTATTTAAACTGGAACAAAATTGATCACATAAAAAAAGAACGCCTCTTTGGGCGTTCTTTTCTAATAAAATTTTCATCTATCTATTCAACAATATTAATTGTCAAATCAACAGTATCCTGACAATCTCCTGATCCCACAGTGTAAATGGTCGTAAATTCTCCAATATTATTTTCAAGATAACTTGATGCAATTTGAGAAATTGTAGGATCAAATGTTCCTTCCTTACTAACACCAGCATCTAATAGGTTTAGATAAAATCTTTTAATTCTTGCTGCCGTATAAAGGTTACTCTTAACAAATGCATTAGTTACTGTAACATATTTATCTGCTCCCGCATTTATAGTACATGCATCTTCTACAATTAGAGTAAGTTCAGCTGAATCCTGGCAACTACCTTCTCCAACAGTATAAGTAGTTGTATAGGTACCATTGCCGTTCATTATATACTGTTCCTTGATACTCTGAATACTAGGAGAAAAACTACCAGTTTCACTTATACCCTCATCTAATAGATTCAAAAAGAATCTATCAATTTTGGCGTCAGTATTCAATTCTGAATCTACATATTGTGGAGTTACAGTGATCGTATTATCAGAACCTGCATTTACATCACAAGCTTTTGCGATAATTAATGTAAGATCTGTTGAATCCTGGCAATCACCTTCACCAACGGTATAAGTAGTAGTATACGTACCTAAACCATTATTTAAATAATCGTTTATAACTTCAGAAACCGTAGGATTAAATGTTCCCGTTTCACTAACTCCTTCATCCAACATGTTTAGGAAAAATCTATTAATCCTTGCCTGAGTATAAAGGTTTTCTTGGATAAATTCAGGAGTAATAGTTCGTGTTTGATCTGACCCTGCATTTGCATTACAGACATCTTCTACAGGCTCAGCTACAGTCAGCGTTAGATTTACAGAATCCTGACAGATATCATCGTTAACAGTATAAGTTGTAGTGAAATCTCCTAATGGGTTATCTAAATAAGCAGTTGCAATTTCACTTATTGTAGGATTAAACGTCCCATTTCTACTAACGTCATTAGCTAATAAATCTAAATAAAATCTTTTTATACGTGCTGCTGTGTAAAGATTTTCATTCACAAACTGTGGTGTAACGGTCTTGGAATCGTCAGGCCCTGCACATCCATAGGTTTCTACAATGGCATTTAATTCATTGAATTCCGTTTCATTTAAATCAAGTTCCTCTTTAGAACAGGAGATTAAGCCTATGGCTAAAGCAAATAGTAAAATTTTTTTCATGGCAATTAATTTAGATTTATGATATAAACTTAAAACAAAGATTATGTCTTTGCATAACTAATCGCTAAAGAACTGATATTATCGATAAAAGGGAGAGGAATTTTCCTTTTTATCACTATCTTTGTAAGATTTTAAGTATTATTAGTAGTCCATATCTTTCATCCCCTTCAAGGATGGGAAAGATCCAAAACAAAAAGCTGCCCCCTTTTTTATGTGAGCAGCTTATATAATTTTGAAAAAAAATATCTATTCTTCTATAACTTGAATATCTATAGTCGCCTCGTCTGATTCTTCAACTTCAATTTTAATCGCAGCCGAATCTTCACAAACACCTTCACCTACGGTATAGGTTATTATAAACTCTCTCTTTCCCTCAACTAAATACTGATTTTTGAAATCTTGTATACTTGGTTCAAAGGTTCCCTGTAGCAAAGTTATGTCGTTATTCTCATTTTCTGTAACAAGATTTGCAAAAAATCTATCAATCTTTGCACCGGTATCCAAATCTTTCATTTGGTATGCAGTAGTAAAAGTAATATCATAATCTGGGCCAGCGTAAACTTCTTCTTTACATTGCTCACAGTTTTGGAAATCATATTGAAAATACAACCATCCTCCTGCTTTACCTTCTTCATCTCCTGCCCAGGCACTAAAGGTGTGTTCTCCCTGGGTAAAAGTTGCCTGTACTGCAATTAGAATTTCTGAACTATCATATTTTAATTTATCCAGTTCAAAGATGATTTCATTACTTCCAGCTACTGCATCTTTATTAAATTCCATCTTACCGGGAGGTAAATTGCCATTTCCTACGGTAGGAAAATTGCCCGTTCTCGATCCGCTTTCACTGACTTCTGCAGCATGCATCTTTGCAGAAGTTAATTCATAGCCTGATGATGCTACAAGCTTGATATAAATTAAATCCTCATCATTAATAACAGAGACCTGTCCATATTCTTCAAAATCATAAGAAATCCAGGAACAATCTTCCTCTGATATGTTTACTGTAGCATTCAGCTCCTCATATTCAGAGTTCAAATCTGAAATTTCAGTATCCACCGAACATGCTGTCAGCGACACAATGAAAAATAAAATAAAAATCCTTTTCATAATTTAAGTTTTAAGTAATTAATTTTCAGAAATTTACTTAAACGCAATTACAAAAAAGAGCTTTTTCGATGTGTGGATGATAAAATCGTTCAGGGACTTTTATCAACTCTTATTTAAGAATTTTAGGAAATCATTTGGAGGAATTTATCTGAGATTCATTAAAATAAATGGAAAACTCTGAACAGTTGTTCGTACCCGGAAATTAATTTTTCTTATAATCTAAATTTAAATGAGTATAAATATCCTCAAACTTTTGGGCATTGTTCTTTGGATTGAACTCTGTTAAAACCAGTTTGTAGGCATTTTCCCCCATTTCGGCTCTCAATCCCCCATCATTCATTAGAAGAATAAGTTTACTCGCAAATTCATCTTGATCAAAGTCATCAATAATAAATCCTGTTTCTTCGTTTTTTAAAACCTCTCTAACTCCGCCGACATTCGTTGCAATTGAAGGTTTTTTTTGGGCGGCCGCTTCCAGGATTACGCCCGGCACACCTTCGATTTTACTCGCAAGAAGAAAACAATCTGCAGCAGCCAGTAGTTCAGGAATGTCCTTTCTAAAACCGGTTAAAAATATAGTTTGTTGCAGGTCTTTTTCAGCTATTTGCTTTTCTATTTCTTCAAAAAGATCGCCCGTCCCTACTAAAATTAGCTTTAGGTGTGGATGGGTATCCTTTAGTTCTGTAAAAATATTAAGAAGGAACTGGTGATTCTTCTCAGGACTGAAATTTCCAATATGCATGGAAATTTGGTCTTTTTCATTTAAACCTAACTCATTAATAAGTATTGCCCGCTGCTTTGCATTATCAATTTCTTTAACAGGGATTCCTCTTCTAATTACGGAAGTTTGATTTCGGGGGTAATTGAAAGTAGTTATTAGATCTTCTATAGCCTGATCTCCTACTGAAGAGACATGATCCACTCTTTTAAATATACTTTTATAGATCAAATGTTTGGGACGATTGGAAAGCCATTCGCTAATTATACTAATGTTACGATAAATTATTGGGGTTTTAGGAATAAAAAAAGAAGCCGCGACCATATATTTTAAAGTATCTGAACCGTTGCATTGAATAATTTCGGGCTTTTTCTCCTTTATCAGGTTTACAAGGCTTCTTAGAAGGGGAAATGAGAAACTACCACTTTTAGCAGGGGAAAGATCCCGGTTATCTGCTTTGTTCACCTCCAGAATATTTACTTCATTTTTATACAAACCCGTAAATATTATTTCATGGCCAAGTTTAATTAATTCTGCACTTAAGTTTGCAGCAAAAACTTCTGCGCCCCTATATTGCCTTTTTGTAACCAATTGAAGAATTTTCATCTATTAATTTTATTATAACCTCCCCTCAAGATCACCTACAGAAAAATCTATTTTTTCATTAATTCCGAACTGGTCGTCTTTACAGACTACCGTTTGGGGTCCCTTTTTTATTTTAAAAATAAAAGTCAATTGCTGATTTTTTAAATTGGTGAAATAATAAACCGCCATTGCAGCATTTTTCAAACATACAGAACGAACTCTGCTATTAAGGGTCTTCTGGTGCCCGTAAGCATCTATTAAAATGATCGTATTTATTCCTTTAAGTTTGGTCAACTTATAAATTACAATTCCCCCATCTGAAAATTTAGCTATTTTATAATTTGGATCCCGATATCGCCATTCCAAGTATTGCTCTGAAATATTGGTTTGGCAAGAAACGCCTTCCAACCAGGAATTATGAAAATCTATATCACTTGAACTCACATTTTTAAAAGGCTGCGCCTGCTTTAAAAAATTTATTGCACCTACCTTATACGTGAGACTACCTTTAATTTCTTTCCATCCCATTTTAAGGTAGCCGGGTTTACTATTTTCATTCGGCGTGTTAAATATAAGATCGTATTCATCTTTGATATTTTCCAGACCCTGAAGAGTAATTTTCTTAAACAGTCCTTTGCCTCTATAATCGTGATCTGTACAAGTATCTACAGGACGAATAGCTTTTATAATTTTATTGTCACAGCAAAATTCCCACCTCATAAACATCCTCAAAGCCACAATCTTGTGATCATCTACTGCAAGCAAGCCATATGATTTGCCAAAAGGGTTGTGAAAATGTTTCCAAAGAAAGGCCTCTTTTGTATGATTTGTCTCAAAATTAGCGTTCAGCAAATCAATTATTTCATTAATATCCTGCGCATAATCAATTTCCCTAAACTCCATATTGTATAATTTTTACTTAATCTCCTTTTCTCAAATTAAAAATAAAGGGATGGGCACCCGATACTTTTGCTTTAAATTCTGCCATTTCAGTATCACTATCTACCCGAATTCGCGAGATATGAAGAGGATCTAGGATCTTACCATTAATTTTATGGTCAAATAAAAAGACCAGTTTCATGTTGAAATCTGCCAGTACTTTAGTGGTTTGTTTATCGGCATTGCCATTTGGATAAGCAAATATATTAAAGCCCGGTAAGTGTAACTCCTCGAAGACCTTCATTCCCTTAATTAATTCTTCTGAAATCTCATCTGTGGTACACCTGTCCAACATAGGATGGGTATGGGTATGGTTACCTATAAACATCCCACTTCTTTGCATTTCTTTTAAATCATCACTGTTTAATTGTTCAGCAAAAACCTTGGGATAATCCTTCATCCTTTCAATGCGTTCTGCATTTAATAGTTGTTTAAAATGCTTCACCATTTCCCTGGCCTGCCGGTATGTTTTTCCTTCTTTCATCTCCTTTGCCTCTACTCTTTTTATCCATACATCTTCAGAAGTATTTACAAGACCGGTAATAATAAACAAAGAACTGCTTAAACCGTATTTTTTTAAGACTGGTAATCCATTCCTTAAAACACTAATATCACCGTCATCAAAGGTTATTAACAGGGCATTTTTAGGCAGAGGCGTTTTTTCCTCAAAATGGGAAAGTAGTTGGGGAATACCTATGATGTTATACTGGGATTTTAGATATATTACCTGCTTTTCGAAGGCTACTTCATCCGGTACTTTATGGTATGCCAGCACTCTCAATTGCCGGGCATACTTCTTTTTAAAGAAGAAATGAAATTTACTTAAAACACTGTATAATTTTTCCCTCATTATAGATCCTTACTTATTTTCATTAAATTTTTACACCAAGTAATTGATCGTAGGTTTTTTCATATTCCATAGCAACCTTGTCTATATCAAATTTCTTTACGGCAATCTTCCTTGCTTCTTTTCCCAAAGGTTCGAATTGCTGCCTATTTCCCAGTACCTTTACGACATTTTGGGTTAAATATTCAACATTTCCCCTTTTAAAAATAATGGCCGATTTGTCATTCACACATTCCATATTTTCGGGAATATCTGAACATACAATTATCTTTTCAGACAGCATTGCTTCAATAAGGGCTCCTGGCAAACCTTCGAAATAACTTGGATATACAAAAAGATCTGCAATTGCCAGTAGTTGTGGAACGTCCCGTCGTCTTCCCAATACCTTGATTTTATCTTCGATACCAAGTTCCTTTGTCCGGTTCTTTAATTTTTCTTCAAAAACCCCGTGGCCTGCAATTAAAAGCACCGTATCAGGAAATTTTTTTAAAATAGCCGGCATGGCATTTACAAGGTCCAATTGCCCTTTTCTTTCAATAAGCCTGCTAACATTTAAGAGTACGTTTTGATTTATTATTCCTAGGGATCTTTTTAACCCTATCAACTCTTCTGTCTTCCCTACGTTTGCAAACTTATCCACATCCCTTCCCCTGTAAATCACCTTAACCTTATCTAAATTCACGTTGGTAGATTTAGCTTTGGATGTTTTAATGGTTTCTGAATTAGAGATAAAAAAATCAACTTTTTTTGAAGTATAGGTATCGTAAAACTGAACCAGTTTTAACTTAAGTTGCATAGAAAGTGGTTGATTTTGAAACCTTAATTTATTATAAGAATTGTTCACAAAGCTGCTTACCAGCGGAATATCATATTTTGATTTAAGTTTACGGGTCACCGCATCTGACCGGAACAAGGTGGAATGGATAATATCTGGTTTTTCCTTATCATAGGTTTTTTCCAGTTCCTTTGCTGCTTTTGAAAAATTCCTTGGTCCGGGAATATTTAGGGAATAAACTTTTATTCCCGATTCTTCCAAATTTGGTTTTAATTGGTCTCCTTTATATAGATGTACAAATACCGGAGTGTATTTCTCAAAATGTTGGGATATTTCTACAAGGCTTCTTTCGGCACCCGACCCATTTATGGTGTCTATTACAAATAAAACTTTCATTTATCTACTTTTTGTTTGGAGATTTTCTCAGCCACAATTTTCTTCTTAAGAATGGAATTTCAAAAGCTATTAAGTTAGCCACATTTTTTAATGAAAAATCTTCTTTTAATAGCTTATGAAATACCTTTCTACTTTTTTTTATTTCACCTACCCTCACATAATTTACTGCTGAAGATTTTAAAAACCCATTTTTTCTAAAATGAAGAATTCCTGAATCTTTATACTTATTATGTAAATATAAAGTGGCCTCAGCTCTTTGTCTATCACGATTATTTGTATACATAGGATCATTATGCATAATGTATTCGAAATTGCAATTCGTGGTATAGTCAATTCCTAGGTTTCGTTTTTTACAATTTTCTATAGCACGAGCAGTCATTTCCCAATTTGTACTTTGTATCAATAAGATATCATAGCCACCTATTTGATCAAAAACATCTCTTCTTACCGAAAAAGTGCCTGCTAAAGAAGAATATTTTGCATCTGAAATTTTATTTTTCACTCTTGGAAATAATTTTTCACCCTTTATGATGTAACCACAACTTATATAACCTGTTTTAGCATTCTTCACATCATAAAAATCTTGTAACCAATTCTCACTTACTACGTCATCACTATCGAGAAAACAAATAAACTCTCCTGTTGTTACGGAAGCTCCTTTGTTTCTCGCTACAGTAACTCCCTGATTCTTCTGTTTTATATATTTTATTCGATCATCTTCTAAGAATGGTGAAATTTGTTTTTCTGTATCGTCCGTTGAACCATCATCTACAATCACTAATTCCCAATTGGTGAAGGTTTGGTTAATAACACAATTAATAGATCTTATTACTGTAACTGCATTATTGTAGGTAGGTATTATAACTGAAAAATTCCTCATAAATTTAATTATTGAACTTTTAATTCTTTGAAATTATCTCCTTCCATTTTTTTGAAATTTTCCGTCAATTCAATATACCTTTCTTTGAAGTTCATATTGATGTTAAGATCATTTTTATCTAAAGATCGATAGTAAAACTTTACCTGTGGATACACCTGAGGTAGATTAATTAAAATAGAGGAAATATATGAGATAACTATTCCAGGTAATTCTTCCTCTTTCTCCATTCTTTCTTCAAACGGAATACTATCTCGCGTGATTTTCCCCAAAAATTTGTAATCCTCAAGATTCTCTTCCTTTTCTCTACGATGAGAAAAATAGATAAAATTACTATTCTCAAACTGGTTTTTTATCCGGTGAAGAAAATCAATATGATTTTGCTTTTCAAGGTATCCTAATTCCACCAGAGGACTTCCAACAAAATAAACCTTTTCTTCATCAACAGTAGTTGAATTTGATGCTGAAAACCCGAAAATTTCTACTGAATCATGGTCGGGAACATTTACAGGTACCTGGGAATAAAAATGTAAGCTCTCGAGTGGTTTTAGCCCCAAAACCTTATTAATAAAAAATTTACTCCCCGCAAAAGGAATTGCAATACTGGTTTTTCTTAAATCAGCAATTGTAAAAATTCCGGTTCCATCACTAATAAGTATAGGCTTAATAAGCTTATATTGATTTAGCAGATAATGCTGAACCCAGGAATTGTAATTGGAAAAAAGAACTTCGTCAAATTCAGGGTGTTTTTGTTTTACTCCTTTTATATTCCCCATAATGGAGAAAATATCTAAATAATGAAAAGGAAATTTCTTTTTCTGATCGACAAATATAATTTTAAGTAATTCAAAATCAGGATCATGCTTTATTCTATCATAAAAATCGCTGTAGCCTTTAAAACGCCGTATGGTAAGAACTACAAAATTATCTGCTGGTGAATGGGTTTTAATATAAGTTTTAATATTAAGGTAATGCGTGGTATTCGCGATAATGAAAAGCCTTTTTCTTCGGGTCATATATCAAAATTTTAATCCAGATGCTCTTCTGTTAAAGCTGTACCTCGCTCAATATTTTTTGAAGATGTTTTACCAAGAATTTCATTGAAGTAGCGGGGATGCAAACCATAACCCGGCCTGATAGACCTCACATTCTTTGTTGTAAAATCTTCTCCTGCTTTTATATCCTCAACTACATAAAGCGATCTTGAAAATTCCCTGGCAATTTTTTGATTTTCGCTAAGTTTATAGTCAATATTGCCCACCACTTTTTCGGCTTCCCGAACTGCTTTAACCATAGAAGTAAATTCTATTTCATCCATTGAAAAAGAAGAATCAGGCCCTCCTACTTCCTTATTTAAAATAAAATGTTTTTCAATAATTTGTGCCCCTAAACAAGTGGCGGCAATCGGAGCCGTATTTCCTATGGTGTGATCGGAAAGACCACTTATCACATTGTACTTTCTGGCCAGATCTCGTATCATACTCAAATTTGCATCATCAATTGGTGCCGGATACTGAGAAGTACATTTCAAGAGGGCAATGTTATTATTTCTCATTTTTTTACAAGTTTCTATGGCCAGAGCAATATCATCTTCACCGGCAATTCCTGTAGAAATAATTACAGGTTTTTTTTTGGACGCCACCTCCTCAATTAATGGAATGTCTGTAATTTCAAAAGAAGCAATTTTATAAGCCGGAGTGTTTAATTCTTCTAGTAATTCAATTGCTTTAAAATCAAATGGACTGGAAAAGCAAATTATATTTTCTTGTTTTGCAGTTCTAAACAATTCCTGATGCCACTCCCATGGAGTGTATGCTAATTTGTACAGATCATAAAGGTAATAACCATCCCAGGCTGTCCCTTGCTTTAATTTAAAATCATCTCTTTTAACATTAATGGTCATAGAATCAGCGGTGTAGGTTTGAAGCTTAACCGCATTTGCCCCTGCCCGTTTAGCCGCTCTTATAGATTCCTTGGCAATTTCAATATCTCCACCATGATTGGCAGATAATTCTGCCACTATAAAAACCGGTCCTCCCTTTTTGATCCTAAAATTTGCAATTTCCATTTTATTTTATTTTACGGCCATCTAAACCTTAAATATTACCACTTTATTTATCGAATTCTAATTTTTGAAGCTGAAGAATTCACCAATTGCCTAATTTTTTTTAAATTATTACCTGGAGAATTTAAGATCTTTTCTCTGAGAAAGAAAGGTTCTTTGTTATTAAGATTCAGAGATTTGATTATAGCTACTTTTAAAGCGTGTGGATCAAAATCATGCACATCTAAACAAGGAGCCCTGCTATTATTCAAAAGATATTCATGTAATTCATGCTGTACATTTGCATTAAAGTAAATTATAGGTTGAGCACCTGTTACCGCTACTTCATATAACACATTACTCGCAGGAACAATGGCTAACCCCGAAGTTGCCATTGCTAATAGCATCTCTTCCTCATTAATTGAATCCAATAAATTAATTCGCTCATCTTCATCCACCAAACTTTTTAGAGATTTTTGGTGAAGGTAAGCTGGTCCAACTACTACAGTAATTTGTTCAAAATAGTCAAAAGAACTTACCTGCTCAAGAATTTGTTTTGAGATATTCTTATAATCTGCTCCTCCAAAACAGATAAATATGTTTTTCTTGGAAAATTTCTTTTCTATTTCATGAAAATTTTTAAAAAAAGAAGGCCTTAGCAATGCATATTCAGGTCCTAAGGCAAAAGAAGTATAATCTTGAGCTTTATAATGGTTAACTTGTACTGCAGGAGAATGATTGATAATTAGGTCGGCAAAAAATTCCTGATCATGTTTATCGTCTATACATACCAATTTTGCTCCCAAATTTTTTATTTTTTTTTGATAGGAAGAACCTAAGCGATAGTGGTCAAGAACAACTATTTCTGCTCCAGTGATTTCCGACAAAAATTCTTCCTCGGTAGATATTTTATGGAATATAAAGTCTTTTCGAATTTCCTCTGCGATACTCTGGGGCACATGGAGACAAAAAAAATGGACATAAAATTCTTTTTTTAGCATATGAGCTAAGCCTAAACTTCTAATTAAATGCCCAATACCCCACTCGACATTACCGTCAACTCGTATGAAAATTTGATCCATTGGAAATCCCCCCTTTAAGAAAGTTTTTAAAAAATCAAGATATACATCTTACAATTGAAAATGCCTCAGCAAATTCTTTTCCCACTACTATTCCCCACCGCTGTGCATGAATTTTTAAAGCCTCAGGTGATCTTGGATGGGGATACTTCCTTTTTTCAAATTCATAGCTTTCCATACCTGCTATTTTTGCTTTTACAGCCTCTTCATTAACTTCCACGAACATATTTGGAATAAAATGTCTCGGGTCTGTAGATGCACGCCATTCGGTACCTGAAGGAGTCTCATATGTAATAATTGTTCTCACAACTTCACCTTTTACGGGACGTGTGGCTGTTACCACCGCTTCAAAGGTACGTTGATGATCAATATTTACATCACCACCATGATGAGTAAAAACCACTTCAGGTTGAAAATCGTTCTTTTCTTTTTCAATAATTTTTATAATGTCTAAAAGCGGTACGGTATCAAACCTGTTATCTGGCAAATTATAGGTTTTTACGGAATTATAGCCTATTGCCTGCTGCGCACTTTTTATATTCTCATTATGAATCCTCAATTCTTTTTCCCACACTTCAGGGTCTCTTTCATCAGCTCTTGAAGTTATTCCCTCTCCCAAAATGACCACGCGGGTTTTGCAAGAGTAATATTTATTCAGTTGATACATAGTTGCTCCTAATCCTAAGAGTTCATCATCGGGATGTGCTGCAACTACTAAAATTCTTTTATTTTTTAATGATTCTAACATCTGCCAGTATTTCTTTATCTGATTGTAAGGAAGCTCTTGTAAATTCAAAACGAAAGTGTTCGTTTTCAATAAATGCTGGAGGATATCCCTCACAATCTAACATCCTTATGTAATCATACATTTTTTTAACTTCTTTAAGGTAGTTTAGATTCCCATCTTCAGGCTTTCTCCTTTTGAAATTTACAACTTCTCCTTCCTGTGGCAAAGGCGTTACTTCATTATAAATTATTTCCTCGATCATTTCACGGATTATGGCGGAACACCTAATAAATATTTCTCTCGTTGTACCATTAAGATTTAATTCTCTTTTTAAGTATACTGGCCCCGTATCTAAACCTTTTCCAGCTTTTAATGCAGAAATTTTTGTGTCATTAATGCCCCTGGAAATTAAGTTCTGGATCGGACTGCCACCCCGACCAAAAGGTAGATCTGTTTCATGAAAAATTACACACTCGAAATTTTCATAAATTTCTGCAGGTATAATATAAGACCAATGAGGAATAAATATCTTTTCAGGCTCAATTGTTTGTAACTTATCAAGAGAAAAATCATCTTTTTTGTCTAGGAGAATCCAGTTAAAATCTGGATTTCTTTCTTTTAATCCATCAAAAAGTGCTTTATGCCATTTCTTTTCAGATAAAATTATAAATGATTTCATTCCTTGTATTTTTATCTAACTAGAAAAATGTTCTTCTTTTAGAGGCTCACCTCTCTTAATATCTTGCATCGCTTTCTGTCCCAATACAATTTCATAATACTTGGGAGCAAGTCCATGACCCGGTCGAATAGACCTTATATGTTCTTCTGTAAAAATCTCCCCTTGTTTTATGTCTTTAACAACAAAAAGTGATCTGCGTCGTAGTTTATTAGGTTCAGTTACTTCGTAAACGACTTCTCCCAATGCTTTTTCTGCTTCCCGTACTGCTTTCACCATTTCAGCAAATTCCTCCGGTTCCATAGAGAAAGCTGAATCTGCCCCACCCAATGAGCGATCTAAAATAAAATGCTTCTCGATAACTTTAGCACCAAGACTAACAGCTACTATGGGAACTATACTACCCATCGTATGGTCAGAAACCCCGACCTTTACCTTAAATCTTTGTTCAAGATCGGGAATAGTTAAGAGATTGGCGTCCTCCACTGTAGCAGGATATTGAGAAGTACATTTCAACAATGTTATATCATCATTCCCTACCTCTCTACAAGCTTGTACCGCCAACTCAATATCCTCAATCTCCGCAAGACCGGTAGAAATGATCATGGGTTTTTTTTTGGAAGCTGCATGCTTAATTAAAGGTATATCGGTAATTTCAAAAGATGCGATTTTATACTTGGGAACATTTAGCGTCTCAAGAAAATCAACCCCCTTAATGTCGAAAGGAGAACTGAAAAATTCCATCCCCAGATCTTCAGTTATTTTCTGAAGCTTTGGCTGCCATTCATAAGGCATTGAGGCTTCGGTGTAAAGATCGTAAAGACGATAACCTTTCCACAAACCCGATTCTTTTGGTTTAAAATAAGGGTTATCTTCATCCTTTACATCTATAGTCATCGCATCTGCAGTATAGGTCTGAACTTTTACCGCGTCAGCTCCAGCTTTAGCCATGGCTTCAATGGTCTTTACTGCCAAATTAAAGTCATTGTTGTGATTGGCAGAAAGTTCTGCTATAATATATAAATTGCTTTCTTTCATTTTTCCTTTTATTTGTTTTTCTAGAAAGATGGCTATCGTTTCTCAAAACCATCCTCCTCTATGTTCTTCCATTTTTGTTCTATGTGCTCTACTACTCTTAAAGCGCCTTTATCGTCCAAGATTCCATTCCCTTTTGAAGTTCGTCGCATACGAGCGGAAAGATTCTTAATATCAGTAATGGAGTCTTCCAGATCTTCAGGAAAACTTTCAGAATCTGCATCTAAATAGTTCTTTAGCACTCCCAATTTGTTCCAGGTGTGCAAATTCCTACTTTGATTATCGAAAATAGAAATACCAATTGCAGGAATTCCCAGCAGAATAACCTCGTTAAGACTTTGTCCTCCATTGGTGACCACCAGATCTGCAGTAAGGTATTCTTCTAACAAATCTGAAGGTTTTAAAAAGCCCAAATTTTTTGTCCTTTCCGAAAATTCAATATCTGCATGACCTAAAATTTTTATGCTTGCAGAATCTAAATGGATCGATAAAACGCTTATTATTTTTTCCAGCACCCTCTTGTTAGCGTGACCTCCAAGACTAACTAGTACCGTTTCAATTGAGTCTCTTAATTTTCTTTTTTCAATGTTCCAGAATATCTTCCGGAAAAGCACGTATTCGGGTCCTGCTAAATACTCTGTTCCATTTACATACGAGGGAAAATCAATTTCCTTTCCATAAACACTTCCAATTACTACCACCCCATTGCTGGCATAATTCATCTTTGAATCGGCAATTGAAGCTACATGGGTAAATTTTGCAGCAATAGAGTCAATAACTTCTTTATCTACTCTGTATGAATCAAAAACAATAAGATCTTCTTCAGAGACTAGTGCTTTTAACTGATCTATGTCTTTCCACTCTATTCTTTTCTTCGGATAATCAAGTTCCAGCAATTCATCTGTCCACTCCCTTATTAAAAATAGAACCTCATAATTTTTTAAAAGAAAAGCATCTGCCAGGGAGGAACATCTGCTTAAATGTCCAAAACCTACATTTTTAGAATATTCAGTTAAAAAATAAACTTTCATGACTGAAGTTTTTTATCAAGAAAATCCTGTTTTTTCAACCTGAGCATAATGTAATTTCCTTCTTCTCTGTATTTTTCAAAACCCCAACCTTCATTGGATTTTATGACCTTATTATTTGACAATTTGTTCTTGACAAAGATTTCTTCCTTGTTCAATGTAATGAACCAATATTTAAAAATCAAGAGCTTTACCTGAGATCCCAGACCTTTTCCCCTATAATCAGCTTCGCCCATAATGGCACCATATTCAGGATGACTTTCAAAATTTTTAATATTAAATACTCCCACCGGTTTTTTTGCCGAAAGAATTAAATCTACTCTATCAAAAGAATCATAGTTTTCCAGAAATCTTAGTTGCTCTTCAAGCTTTAATTTATTATCCATTTCCATAAAAGATAGAATTTCCGGATCATTTCTCCACCTCACTATATCGGGGGCATATTTTTCTCCTATAAGATCCCATGAAAAGCCTTTCGGCGCCTCCAAATCCGCCAATCCATTAATAAATTCCTTTTTAGTTTTAAACCTATTCATTGCCTTTTACACCTAGACTCATTAAAGCTGTAGCCAGTTCAATATCATCATAGTTATCAATATCTACCGCTCTTTTCCAATCCATTTCCCAAAACACATGACCTTTCCCATAAAAAGATTTTTCCTTTTTTAAATTACTTACTTTTCCGATCCAGATAGCTCCTGTAGGTGAGTAAAGATCAGGTAGATCCTGGGATCTCTTTCTTTTATCCTTAAATATCCAATCAGGTTTATTTTCTTTATCCAGGGTTACCGCCCACCATGGATTCATCCAGACATACCTATAGCAGGAAAGTGCAAATGGAACATTCTTATCTAAGAAAAAATTATAACTGTTTTTGATATCTCCCGCGTTCCGCAATGGACAAACAGCAAATAACTGTACCACATCATCATAAAACTCCCCTTGCTCCTCTAATTGCAGGATGGTTCGGAGGGTGGCGTCACTTACCGGACTGTGATCATCTGCGGCAGTATCCCTCAAAAAAGGCACTTCGGCACCAAATTTTTTAGAAACTTCAGCGATTTCTTCAGAATCTGTACTTACTATAATTTTGTCGAATAAGCCTGATTCCATTGCTGCTTCTATGGTCCAGGCAATAAGGGGCTTTCCATTAAAATCGATAATATTCTTTTTGGGAACTCTTTTTGAGCCACCCCGTGCCGGTATAATTGCAATTACTTTTCTATTTGTTTTCAACTTGCTCAATTATTTTTAAGACATTTATTCCTTCTTCCAGACTGGTATTTTTACTTTCCCCGGTTTTTATAAAATCATAAAAATCTTCCATTTGATTTTGATACATTTCCAGGTGTTCTTCAGGGGGAATTGAAAAAACCATTTCTCTTTCTCCCTTCTCATAAGATGTAAAATATACACCCTGACTACTCCATTCATACTTGCCATTAACCGTAAATGCTTCTCCCTGATTAACATTAGCAGGAGAGAAAAAATCCAATTCAAAATTTATCCGGGTATTTTTTCCGCTTTTAAAGGTGAAAAAAGCATAATCATCGGTATCAATATCTAAAAAGGAAATTTTATCTACTCTTCCTGCAATATCTCCGGGCATTCCAAACCAATCCAAAGATAAGTCTATCTCATGACTCAAGGTTCTAATCACTCCCCCGCCTAAAGATTTTAAAGCTGTATATTCCTTCCGGTAATCGGCGTAAGGATGCCAGTTTGGTAAATAAAAAGATCGTTTAAATCCAACTTTAAAAGGTCGCTCCTCTTCAAAAGTTTTTTTTAAAAAGTTGATTTGAGGATGAAACCTCAAACAATAAGCGACACGGATAAAATTTTCAAATGGACGTAATTTTTCAGCATTCTCAATTGAAGTATCAATAGGTTTTTCTATCAGAACTTTAATTCCATTTTTTAGGAAAGGAAGTGCTGTTTCAACATGCAAGGCAGTAGGATTTGAAATAATTACACCATCAGGCTTAAAATTTAAAGCATCCTTCAGGCTAAAAAATTCCTGAATTCCACTTTCGTTAGACAACTCCCCTTTCCTGGTACGTAAAGCCGCAGGACGCACTTCTTTGATCTTTTGAAGATGTTTTAGGTGCCTTCTACCTATGGAGCCCAGTCCCACCAATAATATCTTTATTTCTTTCCCCATTCTAAAATTTTTACCAGTTCCATAGTTTCTTTTTCTTCTATAAGTAACTTTTTACTTTTAACCTGTTTTATAAAGTGAAGTAACGAGCTTTTAAAACACGAATATGTATCGGAAAAACTTTTTTCTATTTTCCCTTTTTGACCATAAAAAATCAGTGAAGGTCGGGTTGAATGCGGGCCGGTAACTTTTACATACGCACTTACATTCTCCCATGATATTAAAGTCTGATGGATTTCACCATTTTTAATGGTCTTCACTTCTTTTAATTCCCCTCTATCTGGAATCTGTACCAGCATGGGATCCAGAACATGAATAGCGTAGGTGTCCCATAATTTACTAATTCCTGCTTCTATGTATAAGATTTTCCCCAATTCCTCTTTTTCCAACTCCGTCAACCTTAATTCCTCAGCAAATCTGATCGCAGAACAGGTGAAAATCTGACTTTCATATTGTTTAAGGGAAAGCATTTTCTCTGCATCTGAAAGTTTAATCGCAAAAGGCTTATCAATAAAAACCGGTAAACCGGCATTGAGAAATGGCCTCGCCATCTCAAGATGGTTTTCAGAATCATCCCTTGCTAAAAGCACCGCATCAACCTTGTTTATCAGGTCCTCAATTTCCTGTACTACGAGGGGAATTTTTGCAGCTTTGGCAATATGATCTGAAATTTCCCTATCCTGAGTCCAAATATGAGTTACCTCCCCAAATTCCCCCAAACCATCTTCCGGAAAATTTTGTTTTTCCAGGTATGCAGGAATAGCAGGAAAAGGACATTCTTTCATAAATTCCCGATCGTATCCATTAAATATAGCACTCCAGGAGTATGGATGCCCATTCCCTTCGCTCATTCCAATTACTCCTAATTTTATTTTTTCGGCCATCTGGAAGGAATTAAAATGTTTTCTGAAATTACTTTGCTAAGTTCGGGTAATTTTCCTTCGGCAGAAACAGACTGAAGATTATGTTGCAGTTGATTACTGTTTTCTACTCCTACAATTACCCGATCAATAAAAGATCGTTCTAATACAAACTTCAAAAGTTTCCCCGCTAGCGATTCTTTTTGTTCCTGTAGTTCCTGAATTGTTAACTTCACATCTTGAAAATATTCGGGTAATTCTTCGGGATCTTTAAAAAAAAGGCCCTGCAAAAAAGCAGACCTGGTATGAATCTCACAACCATTCTTTCTCAACTCAACAATTTGATCCTCAAATCTCCTGTCAAAGTAATTGTAAGGAACTTGAACCAGGTCTGGCATTAATCCGGCATCCAGTAACCTTTCTAGTTCCTCGGGTTCGTTAAGCGAATAGCCTATTTTTTGAATTTTTTCTTTCTGCTGAAATTCCTGTAGGCGCTCCCACTCACCCGGAGACCCTAAAAGATGTAAAGGTTTATGTGCTAAATAAGCGTATAATGAGTTTTTGCCTAAATTATTTAGCGTTTGATCAAGTTGCTCTTCAATTTTTTTTCCTGCAGCAGCTGGTAGGAACTTAGAGACCACTCTAAAACTCTGAAGATCATTTTTGCCTAAAATTTCTTCTGCATTTCCATAGGCTGATGCTGAATCCAGAAGATCAATTCCTTCCCTCTTCGCCAACTCCAGAATATTCTTCACTTCTTGAGGGGAAGTTTGTCCTTTGGTATTTGAAATACCATAAGGTAAGCCGAATTGTACCGTCCCTAATCCAATTTTATTTTTTATCATAAAAAGAATTGACTTTTTCAATTACAAAAGATTGTTCATCATCCGTAAGAGCAGGAAACATAGGTAAACTAATACAGTTTCTATAATAGGTTTCGGAATTAGGCAAGTCACCTTCTTTCCATCCCCGCTCCCGGTAATAAGGCATCAGGTGACATGGAATATAGTGTATTTGAGCAAAAATTTTCTGTTCCCTTAAAAAATTGTATAATCCAAGCCTGTCTTCAACTTCAATGACATATAAATGATATGCATGTCCCTTTACTATACCGGACTGTCCCTTTATAAACTCTTTTTCCCTGAAAGCCTGTTCATACTTTAAAGCTATTTCCCGGCGTCGCTCCAGTCCTTCATCTGCTCTTTTTAGCTGGCTCAATCCTAAAGCAGCCTGGAAGTCGGTTATTCTATAGTTATACCCCAAATCCTGCATTTCCATGTACCATCCGGGATAGACTTGAGAATTAAGATCTGAGAATTGAGATTTTTCAGTCCCCTGGGCAAATTCTACTGAATTTTGATATTTTTCATCATCTTTTACTATTCCGTGGGTTCTTAGCTGAAGTAATTTTTCATACAGGCCCTTATCATCTGTAGTGATCATCCCTCCTTCGCCACTGGCAATATGTTTAACGGGGTGAAAGGAGAAAATAGAAAGATCTGCAAATTTTCCGTTGCCACACACCTGCTTATTACCTAAAGAATCAGTAAAAAAACCACCGGGTGCATGACAGGAATCTTCGATGATCCAAAGATTATATTCATCTGCCAAAGACCTGTATTTTTCCAAGTCTACAGCCCTGCCGGCAAAATCTACAGGAATAATTCCCTTATAAGTACCTTTTGGAGAAAATTCAAGTAGTTTACGAACTTTTTCAATATCCAGTAGGTAAGTTTCCGGATCTATATCGACAAAAACTACCTCTCCCCCACAATATCTAACACAATTGGCTGATGCCGCAAAAGTTATTGGTGTGGTAATCACTTTATCTCCCTCCCTTACATTTAAAGCCAATGCGCAAAGATGTAATGCTGCAGTTCCATTGGAGACTGCAACCGCATATTTACTCCCGCAATATTGCCCAAAAGCCTTTTCAAATTCGGCAATCCTTGGACCCTGGGTTAAATAATCTGATTTAAGAGTTTCGATTACAATTTCAATATCTTCCTGAGTGATATTTTGTCTACCATAAGGAATACTATTTCTCATAAGCCGGCACTTCAAATGTAGGATCCACGTGCTCCTTGATTAATTTTCTCAATTTATCTACAGACTCCCACTCTGTATTTTCTCCAGAATTATACCGAAAGCCCATGGGTACTTTTTCTGCATTGAATTCATTTACAAAATCTTCAACTTTCCAGCGATGGGTAGTAGGAACGATGACGTAATATTTCCCCAGGTCATAGGTATAGAAGGAATCTGAAGAAGTAATCATTTCTTCATGTATTTTTTCTCCTGGGCGAATCCCAATTACCGGTTTTTCACAGTCGGGCCCTATCGCTTCGGCCACATCTGTAATTTTATATGAAGGAATCTTCGGGACAAAAATTTCACCACCCCAGGCATTCTCAAGGGCATGCATGACCATATCCACGCCACCCTGCAATGAAATATTAAAGCGGGTCATGGTAGGATCGGTAATAGGAAGAATTCCTTCTTTCCTTTTTCTAAGAAAGAAAGGAATCACAGAACCATTGGACCCCATTACATTACCATATCTAACGACAGAAAAACGAATAGGGTTAGATCCCACAATATTATTGGCTGCAACAAATAATTTATCGGAAGCCAGTTTTGTAGCACCATATAAATTGACTGGCGCCGCTGCTTTGTCTGTTGACAAGGCCACCACTGATTTCACTCCTGTATCGGTACAGGCATTGATTATATTTTCTGCCCCAAGAATATTAGTTTTCACACATTCCATTGGGTTGTATTCGGCGATTGGGACATGCTTCATAGCTGCCGCATGAATTACATAATCCACTCCACGAAAAGCTCTCTTCACCCTTTCATAATCCCTCACATCCCCTATAAAAAAACGAAGTTGAGGGAATTCGGAGGAAGGATAATCCTGTGCCATTTCAAATTGTTTTTGCTCATCTCTGGAGAAAATGACGAGTCTTTTAATCTGAGGGGATTTTTTTAGAATATGTGCAGTTAATGCTTTTCCTAAGGAACCTGTTCCGCCCGTAATAAGGACAGATTTACCAGATAAATCTAACATATATGAGTATCATTTTTAAGAATTTTTAAAGATAAAAACTTTAAAACTCAACGTGAGATAAGATCAGGTAATTTAATTATACTTTAACAGGAAATCCAATCAGTATTGGGATTAAAAATCGCTATTAGCCAACTCTGGTTATTGAAAAATTTAAAATTGCTGAACCTGATTATCGGAACAATTAAAACTATAAAAATTACTTTTTTTCACAAGCGATATAAAAATATTTTCCAGGCTGACTTTGAATCGTCGAAAATTTCAACTAAAGAAACTTCTTCATCTAAAATGGGATTAGTAGAAAGCAGGTATTGAACTCCTGAAGTTTTAATAAGTCCCCAATTTAGCTGCAGTTTAGTTTCCTGGCTAGCTTCAGCCTCCCATTTATATCGGACCTGATCTTGAAATTTATCCTGAAGGATATATAATCTACTTCCCCAATCCTGAATATAATTATAATTCTCAGGATTTTCATTAACCCAATCCTCGCCTAAAAAGCTTAAAAACTGGCGTTTCTTGTATAAAGGGTAGTTAGACGAATAACCATCCAGAGTTGTTATTTTATTATACTGTGCCACTGCAGGATGGATTCCGAAAGTTAGCACCTTTGCATCGTCAAAATTTATTTTTTCCTTTATTCCTTTAAATAGAGCATCTGAATAAAATTCTTCAAAGGTGGGATCCTTTACTTCAAGACCTATACTTTCTTTAGCTAAATTCCTAATATTCATATCCATCCTCACTATGTCAACAAACGCGAAGAGAAGTATAAAAGTACCCACTCCTATGAGGACTTTACTTTTTAATAAAAGTTTATTATAAAGCAGGTAAACAGTCACAAAAATTAAAACCGGGATTAAGGAAAAGAACCTGGTGATCTGAAAAGCTTTTAAGAACGGCATTTGATCATATAGAAATGAGATTCCTTCCCATTTAGAAACGGAAGCAAAAAAAACACACAAATATGTAGCTACTAAAAATATAACAAGTAAATTATCTCTATATTTCTTCATTAATAAGACCAGCGGGGATAAAACAAGGATCAAGGCTCCAAAAACAAGGGGTAACTTAGCGGCATGGTAATGACCGTTCAAAAAGAAACTACGAATCTTTCCTAATAATTCTGTATGGAATACCGGAACCATTTCCTCCCTGTGACTTATAAAACCGTAATCCCCGGGATCTATAACGGATAGAAATAGCCGATAATCTGAAAATACATAGCCTAAAACCAGTATTGCAAACCCAATGAGAAAATGGAAATTTATCTTTCGATTCTTAAGCATATCCCACACCAACCAGCAAAACAAGCCAAAGCCGAGAAAGAGCCCGGATAATACAAGGCTACTGTAAAAAGTATAAATAAATATTAGAGCAAAAATCCACCAGTGTTTATTTTTCCTAAAAAGTAATAGAAACAAGTATAAGATTAAGGGTTGACCTGCCACGGAAAGTCCGCCGGAAGGCCAGAATGGTAACAATGAAAATAAAAGGGAAAAGGAGGTAATCAAGAATATTGATTTTGTGGTTTTTTCTTTAGTGAAATTAAAGAGTAACAGAAACATGGAAACATAAGCAATAACCCGAATCAATAACAGGTTTGTGAAATAGGCCCACCAAGGGTTTAACCAATAATATAACAAGGTTATAAAATCCATTTCTGAGGGATGTGCTAATCGTGGCAATACTCCCATTGCTCCTTTCACAGAAGACACATTTGACGAAAAAAGCATACCACTTTCTGCAATAAATTTATAGGCTGGTATTGCGCCATCAAGATTATCGTGGACCATTACATAGCTATCCTTCCCTAAATAAATTAAGGGCAAAAAATTTAAAAAAACGATTGAAAAACCTATAAGAAAGAAGGTAAGGGCTTTTGAATTTACAGTACCCATTGGGAAGATTTTTAATTGAGGTAGTTTCGCAGTAATAGCTAAATGCTTTGAATAGGGGATATAATTTTGAAAAAAATATTTAAGAACCCGAAAAGAACTAAGTTATTCTATTTTTTAATTATATAACCGGGTCGATCTTTTACTTCTTCATAGATACGCCAAATATATTCAGCTATTATTCCTAAAGAAAATAATATTAGTCCACTAAAAAAGGAAACAATGACTATTGTACTGGTCCAGCCTGGTAAAAGTTCGCCCCAAAATAAAGGATTGCCAAAATAGCGAATGTATGTATAAGATAAAATAATCAGGAAGGCGACCAAAGAGAAAAACAGTCCTAAATTAGTAATCACCTTTACCGGCCAGGTGGAAGAGGAAAAGAAGGTATCCTTAAACAATCGCACTTTTTTTCTCAGAGTCCATCGGCTTTTGGTATTTACACCTTTAACCCTCTCGTAAGGATAAAATTCTGGTGAAAATCCTAACCGGAGAACTTCAATTATACTTGAAGTATTAATTGGATGAATCCTCTGATTAATTAAATCTATTAGTTCCCGGTCAATAAAAAAAGAATCAGCTCCTCCCTTAGGAAAATTGACATCTGACAATAAGTTGATTATTTTGTAATAGGTATTTGATAATAAATCGTTTATAACACCATCATTTCTTTTCTCTCTATATGGTATTATAACTTTAGATCCGTTTTCCCAAAGACGATACATATCTACAATGCTGGCGTATGGTTGCTGCTCATCATCTGGTATAGGCATAGCACAATCACCTTGACTAACCTCTAAACCAGCAAAAATGGCATAATGGGATGAATAATTTTTACTTAATTGGAAAGCCTTGACATTTTTATTTTCCAATTCCAGTTGTTTTGCAATTTGAAAGGAATTATCTGTAGAACCATCGTCAATAATGATTAATTCGAACTTGATATCTTCTTTGGATAGAATATTTGAGACGCTGTGATATACATTTTGCAAGCGCTCATTACTATGATATGATAATAAAATAAGACTTAACATACTGAAGAGGGTTTAAATAACAGATAAGACAAAACAAAATTCCAAATCATGGTAATAGGAATTACAGCATACGCCAGAATATAATCATCAAAAGGTAAAATTTTTTCGAAAATCCAAAGAACGGCCACGCCTAAAATCATTCCTGACAAGTATATACCAATATATTTTATTCCTTTTTTTGTATTTAATGATGATTTAAATACCAGCAGAGAATTTAACAAGTATGAAAGCAAAATAGTCGCAGAGTAAATACCAATGTATGTTATAAGAAGTGGAAATTGAAATAACTCAATAAAAATATAGATTCCAATTAAAGATATTAAAGTAACAATGCCACCTACTCCAGCAAAACCAGCAAAATATTTTATAATTTTACGAATTGGTTCAGAAGTCATTAATAACATTTATAATTTCTGATGTTTCACTGTTTGTTAAAACCGGACTTATAGGTAGACTTAAAACTTCTCTATGAATCTTTTCAGTTATGGGTAAGTCGAGATGGTTAAATTGTTTATATGCCTTTTGTTTGTGGGGTGGTATAGGATAATGAACCAATGATTGAATACCGTTTTGGTGCAAGAATTCTCCTAATTTTTCTCTATTAGATGTACGAATGACAAATAAATGCCAAGTGTGGGATTGATTATTGGATATGTCACCCTCAATAAATGGAAGAGTAATGGACGTATTGTTGATATTTTTTAAATAATCTTCAGCTATTTCCCGTCGCTTTTGATTATCACTTTGAATAAATTTAAGTTTTACATTTAAAAATGCAGCCTGAATTTCATCCATTCTGCTATTTAAACCCTGATATTCATTTATATATTTTTCTTTACTACCATAATTGCCTATAGCACGAATAATTTCACTCAACTCTTTATCACCGGTAGTTACCGCACCAGCATCACCTAAAGCTCCAAGATTTTTACCAGGATAAAAACTAAAACCTGCAGCATCGCCCAACGTACCAGTTTTTTTTATGTTCCCGTTACTATATCTAAATTCTGCACCTATAGCCTGAGCATTATCCTCTACTATTTTTAAACCGTATTTTTCAGAAATATTTTCCAAATCTTCACTCCAACATACCTGTCCATATAAATGAACAACCATAATAGCTTTTGTTCTGGAAGAGATTTTTTCTTCAATTTTTGAAATGTCGAGATTATAAGAATCTAAATTAGGTTCCACAAATATAGGCTTTAACCTATTATCTGTAATTGCTAAAATGGATGCAATATATGTGTTGGCAGGAACAATGACCTCATCACCTTCCGCCATAAATCCCATTTCCAAATAAGCTTTAAAAATTAAACGAAGTGCGTCTAAACCATTTCCTACACCCACAGAGTAATCACTGCCAGTAAATTTAGAAAGGTTAAATTCAAAAGCTTTAAGATTTTCTCCCTGTAGATACCAGCCGGAATCTATAACTTTAGAAGCCACCTCTTTTAATTGAGGTGCATAAGAGGCATTCATTTTTTGAAGATCTAAAAATTTAATCATTTGTATTCCAAGTTAATATATGTGAGACTCTTCCAATCCTATAGCCCAGCTTTTCCCATGTCACTAGCACTGCAATATTAGTAGATTGCGTATTCATAAAAATTGACTTAGCTCCACGTTCTTTTAGTAGATAAGTCATTTCCGATATCAATTTTTTATACCATCCTTTATTAGTAGTAGAGGACACAGCAGATAAAGTCATTTTGGAAATAGAATAATTTAATTCCGGCCAATGATCTTCTAAGAAATTGGCCGTTAAAAAAGAATCTGAAGGTACTTCAGGGTCGTCAGGAACAATAACAAGATCAGCATAACCGTTTATTGAATTCTCTATATATGTGGATAAATAATTATCAGCTATTTCATTGTCAAAAGACCAGTCAGAATGAAATCGATCAAAGTCATTTCTCATTGACATAGCTATCTTCTTTAAATTTCGAATATCACCTTTAGTTGCTTCCCGAATAGAAAAACGTGATAAATTTAAATTTTCCAAATCACTTTTTAAGTAATGTAGTCGAGTTTCTACAGTACGAAACTTAATGGAATTTAAAAATTGAAGAATGAAATTGTCTTCAGAAGGTATCTCTGTGGTTATAATATAACCATGAGGTAGCTTTGATTTGAGATTTTGTTTGAATGCAACAAAAGCCTCTTGTAAAATATTTCTGTCTGCCTTTCCGTAGTTAATAAAATACAAAACAACAGAAGATAAACCGAAGTAATCGGATTCCCATTTATTTATATCAAAGTAGAATTCGACATTCTCAGAATTGTAACTAAAAATGTATTTTTTTCTTTCTGTTAACATGTTAGTCCATGACGCAATAATCTTTTTTTTATCAATATTTCTATCGACAGAAAAGGGACTGTAACGGTAAAGCACATCAATTCTATTTCTATTTATCATCTTACGTCTCGAAATTAGAAGGTTTAACTCTTGCTGTTCCTTTTATTACTTTAACACCCTTTGAATTAACGACATAAGTTTCAAAAATGAGGTGTTTTTTCTCAGGAAGAATTTCAGCTATTTCTACCACAGCAGTAAGAACATCTCCGTGGAAAACAGGAGCGAGAAAACGCAAATCTTGACCTAAATAAATTGTTCCATTACCAGGAAGCTTATTCGCCAAAACACTACTTATCAAACTCGCACAAAGCATTCCGTGAACAATAGGTTTGCGAAATATAGTTTTCTGCGCGAATTCTGAACTTAAATGTACAGGGTTCATATCTCCTGAGATAGAAGCGAAAGTCTTTACATCCGCTTCTGTTATTTGTTTAGTGACGGACTCCTTTTGTCCAACAAAATATTTCATTCAATGTAATTTAAATATTAGTTATAACCCTATATAATCTTCTTCATAAAATTTTTGTGATGCAAAAATCAAAAATACTACCCTCTATGAAAAACCTTTCTCTAATGTCCAAATTCGGAGTGGAATATGAAGAGATCCAAGTATGGGTGATTAAAATCACCATCCTATATTTCAATTCATTGTCTATTCAAATCTCAGAAGCTTCCGGATATTCTTTAGATCTGGGAATCATAACATTTACAGTCACTCTATCATTCTTTTAATTTTAGTTCCTGAAATTCCACATAATTTCTAATATAATCCTCCTCTTCATAGACGTGAGAGGCAAAAACCAGACAAACGGCTCCGGAGGAAAAAGATTTTTCAGCCGCCCATATTCCAGGTGGTATGTGAAGTCCAAAATAAGGTCTATTCAAATTTATCGTTCGTTTATTAATTCCATCATCCAATTCGACCTCAAAACTTCCCCCTGCGGCTATAAGAAACTGATGACATTCTATATGTGCATGGGCTCCCCTGTTTTCTCCTCCAGGAATATCATAAATGTAAAATACTCTTTTAATGGCAAACGGAATATTGATGTGATTATGTATAGCTGTGATATTTCCAGATCTATTGCTGTGCTTGGGCAATTCTACAACAGAGCAATCGTAAACAGAAGTTTTCATACTAATTTTTAAATTTTAAAAAGTCATCATAATCACGGATATAATCCTCTTCAGAAAAAACAGTAGAGCTTAAAACCATAACTAACGAATTTGTGCTAAAATTTTGCATTTGTCTCCAATAACCCTTTGGCACATATAGTCCATAATAAGATCTATTAAGTGTGAAAATGTCACTATGCTTCCCATCATCAACCCTAACTTCCAGACTTCCGGATAAGGCTATAATAAATTCTTGTTGTTCTTTAAATGCATGGCCTCCACGTGTCATTCCCCCCGGAACATCATATATCCAGAAACTTCTTTCAATTTTAAAAGGGATATGGTTATTTTCTTCTAAAAAGGATAAATTTCCTCGAGGATCTTCATATTTTGGTAAGTCAATTATTTCAGCTTTCATTTTGCAAATTTTTTAAATACTCACCATATTTACTTTTGCCATACCTGTCTATTGCTTTTTCAAAATCTACTTTCGTTATAAATTTATGAACTAGCGCCACCTCCTCTATACATCCTATCATAGTACTTTGTCTATTTTGAAGAACACGTATGAACTCTGTTGCATCATCAAGAGATTCCACTGTCCCGGTATCAAACCAGCTCATCCCCCGGGTCATTACTCCCACTTCCAAATTTCCCGCCTCCAGGTACATTTGATTTATTGTAGATATCTCTTTCTCTCCCCTTGCCGATGGTTCTACCTGTTTGGCATATTCCACAACCTTGTTATCGTAAAAATATAAACCCGGTATGGCATATTTAGATTTTGGTATTTTTGGTTTTTCCTCGATACTTTTTACTTTTTGATCTTCATCGAACTCAACAACTCCATACCTTTCCGGATCGCGGACTGGATAAGCAAACACAGATGCGCCGTCCACATCAACCTTACTACGCAACAAACTACCAAATCCATTTCCATAGAAAATATTATCTCCCAATACCAGGGCCACCTTATCATTCCCGATAAACTCTTCCCCTATAGTAAAGGCCTCAGCAAGACCATTCGGTTCCTCCTGAATGGTATATTGAAAATTACAACCCACATGGGAACCATCCCCTAAAAGTTTTTGGAAAGCTGCCTGATCATGAGGAGTGGTTATAAACAGGATCTCCCTGATCCCTGCAAGCATTAATACAGATAGCGGATAATAGATCATTGGCTTATCATATACCGGTAAAAGTTGCTTACTAACAGATATTGTAATGGGGTACAATCTTGAACCTGCACCGCCCGCTAATATAATTCCTTTCATATTATGATAATTTATACTTCCTGGAGCTCCACCAATTTCTTAAAATAAGGGGATGACTCAATAAGTGACTTGAAAGCTCCAATATTTGTAATTTTTCCTTTACTCATAACTACAATCCTATCTGCATTCTTCACTGTCGAAATTCGGTGAGCTACAATCAATATGGTATATTTCCCTTTAAGCTCATCTATATTTTGCTGGATGGCACGCTCTGTTTCCGAATCCAAAGCCGAAGTGGCTTCATCGAGGATGAGGATTTCCACATCTTTATAAAGTTCCCTTGCTATGGAAATTCGCTGTCTTTGACCACCGCTTAAATTTGTACCGTTATTGCCAAGAATTTCATCTTCTCTGTCCGGAAGCTCCTCAATAAAATCGAGAATGGCAGCCTGCTGTACCGCCTTCCAGAACCTCCTCAGGTTGGTTTCCGTTTTTTCGTCCCAGAAACTAACGTTATTAAATACTGTGTCGTTAAATATTACAGGATCCTGGGTAATATATCCGGTACGCTTCTGTAAGCTCCTAACATCCATTTGTCTGCTATTCAAACCATTTATTAAAAACTCTCCTCTGTCTATTGGCAGAAGACCGGCTATGATGTTTACTAACGTGGTTTTTCCGCTACCACTTTCCCCCACAAAAGCCACGGTTTCTTTACTATTAATTTCGAGAGAGATCTTATTTATCACAATGGTTTCATCATAATAAAATGAAACATCTCTTAACTGAAACCTTTCCACGGGTCCTTTTAGCTCCTCTTTACCTTTTGTTTCTTTGTTAGCCCTTAATTCCTTTCCAAAATCAACAATATTTTCCAAAGAACCGGAGACTGAAAGAAATTTGTTCCATCTTACCTGCATCTGCATTAGATAATTCAAGGCTCTGTAAAAGAAAACAAGACTAATTAAAATTGGACCCAATTGTGATCCCAGATAGGTCGTCTGAATAAAGATGACAGCTACTACAACACTTATTAAAATTGGCTCTCTTCCTGCTGTTAACAAAGCCTCAAGTTTACCAATCTTTTTATTGCTTTTTTCAATGCCCTTTACGGATTCCTCTAATTTCTCAGCATACCTTTTTAAAGAGCCTGTAGCTTTTAAATATTTGTAGTTGGCAACATTTTGAATAATTAATCCCTGAAAGACATTGGTTTCTCCTGTAAGGGTTCGGGATATTCCTTTGGTATTCTTATATAAACTCTTATATAAAAAATTAGTGAGAACCCCACCAATAGTCACTAAAACAGCAAATTGGGCATCAACGCTAAACGCAAATGCCATATAAATCATAACCAGAATACCATATTCCAGAGCTTTGAAATAATTAGTAAAGGCTATGGAAATTCGGCCTATCTCCCCTGTCAGTGTATTTTGTATACGTCCTACATCTGAAGTAACAAAATATTTATAAGAAAGGTTATTGAGTCCCCTTATATTACTCACTCTTAACCTTTTCATGAACCATTGTTGCACACTAACCTTATAAATGCCGGCCAGATACTGTGTAATTCCTTTTGCAAAAAAGAAAAAGGCCATAAAAACCAAAACACTAAAAAGGTTTAAGGGTATTCCCGAATTTTGAAGAAAATCGACGAGAAAACTTAACTTCCCCATACTGTCGGAATCTACATTGGAAGAGCCATCTACCATTTGTAACAAAGGTAAAAACATGGTCAAACCAAAGCCATCCAAAATCCCAATTAAAAGGTTAAATCCTACAATTATAAAAATCCTGTAACCGAGAAAAGAATAGAAAAAAGCAAAGCTTTCGAAATATTTTTTAACGAATTTTTTTATCAATTATCTTTTATTTAAATAAAACTTTTAATCAAAAAAATAAATATAAACTTCATTATACTGCCTTATAAATTGAGATTAGATCAAAATTATTAATTGCTGCAAAGATAGAGTTTCTGAGTCACTACAATAGGTAGCTTTATCTTAAAGAAATGAAAAAAATTAGTCCAAAATTTGAATCCTTACTGGGTTGATAAGTTCCTTCTAATTATAATAGGATTTAAACCAGTTCACAAATGCTTTCACCCCTTCTGAAATAGAAGTTTCCGGGTTATAACCGAAATCTTCCTGAAGAGAGGTAACATCTGCCCAGGTACGTTCTACATCCCCAGGTTGCATAGGTAACATTTCCTTTTCTGCAATTTTCCCCAGCTGTTTCTCAATTTCATTAATAAAATCAAGCAGTTTGACAGGTTTACTGTTGCCGATATTGTAAAGGGAATAATTTTCGTTCTTATTTATTATTTCTTTTTCAATAATCCTGACCATACCTTCAACAATATCGTCAACAAAAGTAAAATCTCTTTCCAGGTCTCCGTTGTTGAAGACTTTGATTGGTTTTCCTTTACTTATTGCATCCGTAAAAAGAAACATTGCCATGTCGGGTCTTCCCCATGGGCCATAGACCGTAAAGAAACGAAGACCTATGGTCTCCAAATTATACAAATGGCTATAGGTATAAGCCATCAATTCATTGCTCTTTTTTGTAGCTGCATAAAGGCTTACCGGTTTATCCACTCTGTCCTCTGTTGAAAAAGGAATTTTCTCATTTTGTCCATATACACTGGAGCTACTGGCGTAAATAAGCCGCTTAACCCTATTGTGACGGCAGCACTCCAGTAAATTTCCAAATGCTGTAAGGTTGCTGTCAATATAAGCTTCCGGATTTTCTATGCTATAACGAACCCCGGCCTGGGCTGCAAGATTACAGACAATATCAAATTTTTCCTCCTGACATAGTAGTGGAAGCTTCTCCCTATCTTCAAGATTTAATTTTACAAAGACAAATTTATCATTGGTAGAACTAGTTATCCGTCGATTATACCACTTTGCTGATTCTTCAGGAATTCCGAGTTCCTTCAATCTGTCCAACTTAAGGTTTACATCATAGTATGAATTTAGATTATCCAAACCTACAACTTTGTAATGAAGATTCACTAGTTGTTTAACCAGATGAAACCCAATAAATCCGGCAGCACCGGTGACGAGAATCTTAATTTCATTTGGTTGTCTCATATGTGAATCATTTTAATACTTACTTAAATTAAATTATAAAATACCTTTAAAAGATCGCTTATTAAGGATAGTGGTGCTGCAGAAAGATAGTTTCTATTTTATGAGGACCTGTGTGGATAATTATCTTTTCCCTGGAAAGAATTTTTGAAGGCCTATTCCCCTAAAATTAAAGACTTAAAATTATCTCCTAATCAAGCGGTTTTTCTAAACTTATATTTATACCAAAGACGTACCGGTAAAGTAGAAACATCAACAATAACCTTTTGAAATAGCTGCAAATCATTTACCCACGAATGACTCACATTAATATCACTTTCAATATCACCCATTCGGGTAAATTTATTTCCCATTATTATATGATCATCTTTCTTTTTTTTCTCCACTTCTATTTCATTTTCTTTATAAAATTTTAAAAGCTTCGAAGGTAATTCAACATCTAGAAGGTCGTATGTCAAGTCCAAATTATTACCTTTTATTTTAAAATTTTCCATCCATGAATTTCGATATGACCACGTAATACAATCGTAAATCATCATGGAATTATACTTATTGGCAATGTGAGGTTTTGGATGGTTTCCTTTTTTAATTCTCCTCTTTCTGCTTTTCATTCGTGACAAAATGACTCCTTTTGGATTTCTTTTGATATGAATGGTGGAATGGTTATTACCAAAAATATCTCTAAATTTTTGGTGATAACTAATATCTTTTGAAGAATCAACAATAACCTCAGCTCCTGTAATTTCCTGAATTTTCATTATAATCTTTTTTAGATCCACACCTTTTTGCACATCTAGCATGATTTGTCCCCACACTGGGCAGTCCAAATATTTTGCTCCACAACTGCAAGTACCATTTCTTCCTTGAACCATTCTTATAAGACCATTATCCAATTCACCGATATAAAAGACTTTTTTGCCATAATATTGAGCGTAAGTCCCGGCGAAAGTGGATCCACTACGTTCATCTGCCATAATAGAAATAAACTTCATATTTATATAGTTATAAATTACACAATCATACCTGCTGCTACTGTTTCATTAGTGTTTTCATCTATTAGAATTATACTTCCGGTAATCCGATTATCCCTATAAGAATCCAGCATAAGACTTCTGGTAGTTCTAATTTTCACCCTGGCGATATCATTCATTTCTAATGTTGAATTTTCACTATCCCGTTCAAAACTATTGATATCCATTTTATAAACCACCTCTTTAATCATCGCCCTTTCCTCATTGGTAGTATGCATGATGGTATATTTTGTTCGGGGTTTTATGGCCTCATTGTTTAACCAGCAAAGCATTACGTCAAACTCCTGTTCCTGTTCAGGTTGATTGTTCTTTTTTACAATCATGTCTCCTCTGCTTACATCAATATCATCTTCTAATGTCATCGCAATAGACATTGGAGCATAAGCTTCATCTACCTCCTGTTTCCCGGCGTTTATTGATTTGATTTTTGAGGTAAAACCAGAAGGCAACACGGCAACTTCATCCCCTACCCTGTAAATTCCGCTGGCAATTCTTCCTGCGTATCCTCTATAGTCCCTGAATTTCTCATTTTGCGGACGCAGTACGGTTTGGACCGGGAACCGTGCATCAATTTTATTGATATCACTGCTAATATGAAGATTCTCCAATGTACTTAATAATGTGCCGTTTTGGTACCATTCCATGTTTTTCGACCTATTAACCACATTATCTCCATTTAAAGCGCTAATTGGAATAAATCGAACATCTTTCATCAAAAGTTTAGAAGAGAATTCTTCGAACTGTCCCACAATCTTGTTATAAACATCTTCAGAAAAATCTATCAGGTCCATTTTGTTAATACAAACAATCAAATGCGGAATATTTAATAAGGACGCAATAAAAGAATGACGCTTTGTTTGCTCAATTACTCCATGACGTGCATCTATCAGGATAACCGCGGCATTAGCAGTGGAAGCACCCGTAACCATATTCCTGGTATACTGAATGTGCCCAGGTGTATCGGCTATTATGAATTTACGTTTAGGGGTGGTGAAGTAACGATAGGCCACATCAATAGTAATCCCCTGTTCTCTTTCATCTTTTAAACCATCTGTAAACAAAGCAAGATCTATCCCATCGTAACCTTTTTTCGCGCTGGTATTACCAACAGACTCAAGCTGGTCCTCGAATATTGATTTAGAGTCGTATAGTAGCCGTCCTATTAAGGTGCTTTTCCCATCATCAACGCTTCCTGCTGTTGTAAATCTAAGTAATTGGTTATTATTGATTTCCATAATAGTTTATTATCTAAAAATATCCTTGCTTTTTTCGGTCTTCCATAGCCGTTTCACTCCGTTTGTCATCCGATCGGTCTCCGCGTTCAGTTTTCCGCATTGCCGAAACTTCCATAGCTATTTTTTCAAGCGTGTCGGCATCAGATTCAATTCCTCCCGTAATGGTTATATCACCAAGGGTCCTGAAACGAATTTTTTTCGTTTCTAATTTTTCGCCTTTTTCCATTGTTAAAAATTTTGAAACCGGAATCCAGGAATTACTTCTCCAAATAACCTCTCGTTCATGAGCAAAATATAAGGACGGAATACTAATATTTTCTTTTTTTATGTAATTCCAGACATCCATTTCTGTCCAATTACTTATCGGAAAAGCCCTGAAATGTTCACCTTCAAAATGCTTCCCATTTAGCAGGTTCCAAAGTTCCGGACGCTGGTTTTTTGGATCCCACTGGCCAAAATCATCCCGATGAGAAAAAAAACGTTCCTTAGCCCGTGCTTTTTCTTCATCTCTCCTACCACCGCCTATTGCGCAATCAACTTTATTAGCTTCAATAGCATCTAACAGGGTTGTGATTTGTAAAGCATTTCTTGTCGCATTTTTCCCTTTCTCCTCAGCTACCCTTCCTTTATCAATTGATTCCTGTACAGATCCTACAATTAGTTTAACTCCCAATTCATTAATAAGATCATCTCTAAATTTAATTGTTTCTGGAAAGTTGTGCCCGGTATCCACATGCATCAGGGCAAAAGGAATCTTTGCAGGATAAAAGGCTTTTTTAGCTAAATGAGTAACCAGGATCGAATCCTTTCCTCCCGAAAACAAAATTACCGGATTCTCAAATTGGGCCCAAACTTCCCGAAGAATATAAATTGCCTCTGATTCCAGTTCATCCAAATAATTCAAATAATATTTACTCATTATTTTTTAGTTTTACCTTTAAATATTCTGTAATCTTTTCAATGGATTCATTTATGGACATTTGCTGCGTCCTGATCTCTAAAGCAGGTTCTTCAGGAGCTTCATAGGGAGAGCTAATTCCTGTAAAATTTTCAATTTCTCCGGCTCTGGCCTTCTTGTAGAGCCCCTTGACATCTCTTTCTTCACAAATAGAGAGTGGAGTGTTTACATAAATTTCTAAAAAATTACTTTCCCCGATTATTTTTCTCGCTTCCTCCCTATCCTGCTTCAAGGGTGAAATAAAAGCCGTAACGGTGACGATTCCAGCATCCATGAATAATTTCGCCACTTCAGCTATTCTTCTGTTATTTTCTTTTCGATCCTCCAGAGAAAATGTAAGTCCTTTATTCAGACCACTACGTATATTATCCCCGTCAAGGGAATAGGTTTTTATTCCTTTGTGGAATAGTGCCTTTTCAAGATTATTTGCTATGGTGGATTTTCCCGAACCTGAAAGTCCTGTAAACCAAATCACAAATGAATTATGACCATTTTGTCGGTTGTGATCATTCCTGGTGATATGGTAATTATGTTTGGTAATATTGGTAGACATGGGGAATTGTTAACTGGTTAATTCGTGAATGGTTAATTGGTTAATTTGTTGATTTGTTAATTTTGTTTGCGAAGTTTTCAAATTCGGGGTTGGGCTTTGGGATTTAATTTTTTCATTTAATAGTTCCACTCTCTACTTTTCTTAAGTTTTCTCTTTTTTCATTTTTCATACATCACTGTTTTTGCTTCTTTGCTTCTTCGGTTGGGGAGACCGAAATCTATACGATACCATATTCTTTCGTGCAGGTAATACAAAACCATTTTGGTAACCACTTCAGCAACACCAATTTTTACTCCTGTCATTGGGTTTCCCGAAATAATCCAGGCAAGTAGCATCGTATCCATAGTTCCAATCGCGCGCCAGGAAAAGGTTTTAGCGATGTGACGTTTCTTACTATCATCACCATTTTTCTTAATCCCGAGTTTCACCTTAAACCAAACACGCTCGTGAAGGTAGTACAAGATCATTTTTGTAATTACTTCAGCAGCACCTACCTGTAATCCTATCACAGGCTCCCCGGAAATTAACCATGCCAGTACTATGGTGTCTAACGTACCAACAATTCTCCAGGTCACGGCTTTGGCCAGGTGACGCTTATAGGATTTATCCTTCATAGGAGACGAAGAAGTGGTCGTTTAACAAATTTTTCCGATTATATGTTATTGACTCTCCAGAATTTTTCAGAAGGCATTTTAAACCTACAGCCTCACAAATAGCCTGCCCCGCAGCTGTATCCCATTCCATGGTAGGTGCAAAACGCGGATATATCTGGGCAGCACCTTCAGCTACAAGACAAAACTTAAGGGAACTGCCTTTAGAAACCACTTCAACCTCTTTTCCCTTTTTCTTCAGGTCTTCAATAAAATCAAGAGTATCTTGATTCATATGGGAGCGACTCCCCACCACTTTTATAAAAGTACCTGCCGCCTTAGGTCGAATTTCTTCAGTTCCATCCTTGAATTTTTCGTATTGCTCTGTAGTCGTATTGACAGACACCCGATACGCCTTCCCGTCGTTAACATCAGCAAAGTATAGCATTTGCAATGCCGGGGCATATATGACACCTAACTTTGGCTTACCCTCTTCAATTAAAGCTATATTAACCGTAAATTCCCCATTCCGTTTTATAAATTCTTTTGTACCATCAAGAGGATCAACTATCCAGCATTTAGTCCAGTTTTTCCTTTTTTCATAAGATATTTGCTTATTCTCTTCACTAATAATTGGAATACCAGTAGGAACTAAATACTTATTAATGATGTCATTCGCTCGTTCATCAGCTATTGTGAGAGGAGATTCATCTTTTTTCTGCACTATTTGAAAATCCTCTTCCTTATAAATATCCATAATAGCTCGTCCTGCCTTAAGAGCTGCCATGATCGCGGTTTGAAGGTTTGGATTATTCATCATTGTTCAATTATTTTTTAATCAAATTAAAGGGTTAAAAGAGAAAATTGAACTCTGTTAATTTCCTATAGCATAAAACTCGAAGCCTATTTCCTTTTTCGTCTTTGGCTCCAGCAACCTCCTACCATCGAACAGGAAGGCAGGCTTCAGCATCTGATCATATAGCTTTTGCCAATCCAGTTCTTTGAATTCATTCCATTCTGTAAGTACCGCAATGGCATGTGCATCTTCACAAGCTTCATAGGGCGAATCTACAACCGTTACTGCCTGACGGTTGGCATCTCCGCTACGGCTTCCCAGATAGTCAAGATCTGAATATATCTGCTCTTCTGTCACTTTTGGGTCATAAACCACGATCTCCGCCTGTTCATTGAGGAGATAATCGGCTACATAAATCGCTGCCGATTCACGGGTGTCATTGGTATCCTTTTTAAAGGCCCAGCCAAGTAAGGCAATTTTTTTACCGGCAACAGTATTGTACATGGTTTGGACCATATTGGCGGCAAAGCGCCTTTTTTGATGGTCATTCATGATGATGACCTGCTCCCAGTAATCAGCAACCTCCTGAAGGTTGTAGGTTCTGGCGATATAAACCAGGTTCAGGATATCCTTTTGAAAACAGGATCCTCCAAAACCTACAGAAGCCTTCAGGAACTTTGATCCTACCCTGCTATCCATTCCAACAGCCCTGGAAACTTCATTCACATCGGCTCCTGTCTTCTCACATAATTCTGAAATTGCATTAATGGAAGATACTCTTTGCGCCAAAAAAGCATTTGCAGTAAGTTTGGATAATTCTGAAGACCAGACATTGGTGGTCAGGATCCTCTCTTTGGGCACCCACGAAGCATAAATATTCACCAGGGCATCCATTGCTTCCCGACCTTCTTCGGTTTCCACATCCCCACCGATCAATACCCTGTCCGGATTTCTCAGATCCTCAACTGCAGTACCCTCCGCAAGAAATTCGGGATTGGAAAGGATCTGGTACTTTACTCCGTTTCCTGCATTATCCAGAATATTTTTCAGGGCAGCTGCTGTTCTTACCGGTAACGTGGATTTCTCAATTACTATTTTGTCATTCTTAGCTACTGCCGCAATTTGACGGGCACAAAGCTCAATATATTTAAGATCGGCAGCCATGCCTTTACCAATTCCATAAGTCTTTGTTGGTGTGTTTACGGAAATGAAGATCATATCGGCCTCATCTATCGCCCTGTCTACATCTGTAGAAAAGAATAAATTTTTTCCTCTTGTCTCTTCAACAATTTCAGAAAGTCCAGGTTCATAGATAGGGATGTTTTGGACATCGGGGTCATTCCATTGCTTTATCCTCTTTTCGTTAATATCTACGACAGTAACTTTAACTTTTGAACATTTCTGCGCGATTACTGCCATTGTAGGCCCTCCTACGTAACCGGCGCCAATGCAACATATGTTTTTTATTTTCATGATATTGATTTCACTGATCTTAAAGGGTTTTGCGGATTTTTTGGATTTTTTAGAATCCAGATCCTTTAAAATATCAGATTTTATTTTAATGGTTCATCGCTCACCTATAGGGGTTGGAGGCTAAAGCTTTTTATCACACCTGCCCCCCAACACTCCTTTTACATCATAGATCACCGTCTGTCCGTTTTTGAACTGATCGAGGTCGAGATCCAGGAATTCTTTATGGGCAACAGTCAATACAACTGCTTCAAATTTTTCTTTAGGCAATTCTTTTGTAGTGGTGAGGCCATATTCATGCTGCACTTCGTCCGTGTCTGCGAGTGGGTCGTAGATAGTGATATTGGTACCGTATTCTCTCAGATTTTTAATGACATCTACCACTTTCGTGTTCCGTACATCCGGACAATTTTCTTTAAAAGTTATTCCCAGTACAAGAATATTTGCTCCTTTCACCTTCTGATCATTCTGGAGCATTAGCTTCACAACTTCCGAGGCAACATATTGTCCCATGGAATCGTTCATTCTTCTTCCTGCCAAAATGATCTCAGGGTGGTAACCGATCTCCTGAGCTTTCTGTGCCAGGTAATAAGGATCTACTCCAATACAATGACCACCAACCAAACCTGGTTTGAACGGAAGAAAGTTCCACTTGGTGCCGGCTGCTTCTAATACCGCCTGGGTATCGATCTCCATCATATTAAAGATTTTCGCAAGTTCATTGACAAAGGCAATGTTAATGTCACGCTGAGAGTTCTCAATTACTTTTGCTGCTTCGGCCACTTTTATCGTGGGTGCCAGATGGGTACCGGCAGTAATTACTGAAGAGTAAAGCTCATCTACCTTTTTCCCGATTTCAGGAGTAGAGCCCGCAGTCACCTTTAAGATCTTTTCTACCGTATGCTCCTTATCTCCCGGATTAATTCTTTCCGGAGAGTAGCCTACAAAGAAATCTTCATTGAATTTCATGCCGCTCACTCTTTCCAACACCGGAACGCATTCGTCCTCAGTTGCTCCAGGAAAAACTGTAGATTCATAAATTACGATATCACCCTTTTTAAGAACTTTTCCCACAGACTCACTACTTTTATACAGCGGAGTAAGATCAGGCCGGTTATTTTTATCTACAGGTGTAGGTACAGTGATCACGAAATAATTACAGTCTTTGATATCCTCAAGTTCTGCAGTGCAGTACAGCCCATTTTCATTAGAAGGGGATTCCACCAGTACTTCCTGCAATTCATCATTTTCAACTTCAAGAGTTGTATCCTTCCCTTTCCTGAGTTCTTCTACTCTTTTTCTGTTAATATCAAAACCAATTGTCGGGTATTTCGTAGCAAATAATCTTGCCAAGGGAAGGCCTACATAGCCTAACCCAATAAGTGCAATTCTTTTTTCGTCTTTCATAAAATTATTTTTGCCATAAATGATAAACGTACTCGGGCTCTTTAAGTTCAAATCCGTAACGTTTATAAATTGCTAATGCTTTTTTGTTTAAATTTTGGGTGCCGCTTAATACCTTTGTTACTCCCTTTGAAAACATTACTGACTCTGCTGCTCTCATCAATGCAAAGGAAATACCTTTTCCCTCGTATTCCCGGGCAACCGCAAAAAGAGGAGCATATCCGATCCCATTTCCTACCTTTAAAGTGGAAAATCCAATTATCCTTTCATTTTCCCTGTACACCAAGACCTCTGTGGCCATTTTCTTGTTCACTGAATTGATTATGTAATTTTCAAAGATTTCATCACACTGCTCTTTAGTAATATTGGGATCATTTCCAAATCTCCCCTGAGCTCCCGCTAATTGAGCTAATTTTATTAGGTCCTCATCGGGATAATCGTCAGAATAAAAACTGATATTTCTATGAAAATCGTTAACTTCATTCAGCTGTTTAACGATAGGAATTCTCGTCATTACCAAATAAAACTTATAAAAAGGATTTTCCTTAAGACTTTCAGATAAGGGATTTTCACTCACATAATAAGCTAGCTTAATATCCTCGTTATAAATCTCTTCTAATAAGGTTAAGCCTTTCCTGTCTTTAAGTGTATCGGCTTTTAGTCTGGCCACATTAAAATTAAAAAAATCGGTATCCCAAGAAATAATTTCGAATTGCTCGCTCATAAAACTATAATGAATGCACCCATGTGGTGATGAAGAAAGAAAAAACATTAATTCTAATGCCCATTTCTAGCAACTTTTCATCTTAAATTTTCCCAGTACCAGTCAACAGCCTCTTTCAGACCATCTTCAATTCTATACTTGGGATCATAATTTAATAATTCTTTTGCTTTATCTACTGAAGCCAGGGAATGCGGTATATCCCCTGCCCGATTGGGTCCATGTTTTACTTCCACATTTGCTATTTCAGGGTCGTATTGGGTAAGATATTTTTTCAAAAGCTCGGTGAGCTCCTTAAGGTTCGTCCTGTCCCCTACTGCTGTATTATAAACCTGGTTTAGTGCTTCTTTATTGTCTGTAGTCAAAGCAAGCAGGTTCATCTGGATGACATTATCTATATAAGTGAAATCCCTGGAGTAGGTGCCATCACCGTTAATTACGGGACTTTCATGCTTCATGAACTGTATGACGAATTTTGGAATAACAGCGGCATATGCCCCGTGAGGATCCTGTTTTCTTCCAAAGACATTGAAATAACGTAAACCCACGGTGCCCAGACCATAAGTAGAATGAAAAATATCTGCATACAATTCATTCACATATTTTGTAATAGCGTAGGGAGAAAGAGGTTTTCCAATTTTGTCCTCCACTTTTGGGAGAGCTTCAGAATCTCCATACGTTGAAGAGCTTGCAGCATAAACAAACCTTTTCACCCCTTCATCCTTTGCTGCAACCAGCATATTTACAAATCCGGAAACATTGACATTATTACTGGTGATCGGATCATTTATGGAGCGAGGTACTGAACCCAGCGCAGCTTCATGTAACACATAATCTACTCCTGAGACTGCTTTTTTGCAGTCTTCAATATTTCTAATATCACCTTCAATTAAATTGAAATTCTTATGATCAATAATTGCAGAAAGATTTTCTTTTTTTCCGGTAGCAAAGTTATCAAGACAAACTACCCTGGCATCTAATTTCAAAAGGCTCTCGCAGAGATTGGAACCTATGAATCCGGCACCCCCGGTGACCAATACTTTTGAAGAACTGAGCAATTCAAATTGTTTGCTGTTCATTTAATAAAATTTGGGTTAATTATTTAATTTGCCGTCAAAGGTAAAACTTTGCTGTAAGGTTTTTATTAAATTCCTCTTAAAGAAGCTTCTTTTTCCGGAAACTGGGTAGATTCATAGTGCACTACTTCAGTATCGATTAAAATTTTTTCTTTTGGACCCGTTTTTTTTCTATTGATCCTTCCAATAAGGACTTCCAT
This sequence comes from Salinimicrobium sediminilitoris, assembly GCF_020866905.1. GTDB lineage: Bacteria > Bacteroidota > Bacteroidia > Flavobacteriales > Flavobacteriaceae > Salinimicrobium > Salinimicrobium sediminilitoris. Next base: position 184,602 of record NZ_JAIVCC010000002.1, read on the forward strand.
TGCCTTTGCCCCTATTTTATCGGGAGACTGATCAACATAACTAACCGACGGAGTAAGATATTTAGCTAATCCTCCCCGTATGAACCCAATGATCTTCAGATCTTCAGGAATGATTAATTTATTTTCATAAGCGAGCCTGTAGGTAAGCATTGTACTATCAAAATCACTGCACAAGACAGCTTCGACCTTATCCTCTAATATCATAATTAAGATCTTTTCCTTAAGACTTTCCATTTTGGCCGAATTAGCGATAAAAAAGGTATAGTCTTCACCCAAAGCCTTCCGGTAACCTTCAATTCGTGCCTTACCCACTCCCATATGGTGAATGGAAGTAGCCAAACCGATCTTTTTCACGCCTTTACTTTGAAGATCCCGGGTTGCATCATAAAAGATCTTTCTGTCATCAATTCCTACTTTATCCACCGGCATGTCAAAATCAATACGATCATAAAGCACTACCGGAATATCATATTGTATAATATTCATAATGTGATCAAAATCTTTCTTTCTCTGGGTTTCTTCAGCAATTGCTATAAGGACTCCATCCACGAAGCCAGCAGTAAGCATTTCGGCTATTTGTTTTTCCCTTTCATGAGATTCATTAGAAATATAGGTTATCACCTGCAATCCTTCACGTTGTGCACTGGCCTCCATCCCGGAGAGAACTTTCGCAAAAAATGAATTCGCAATATTAGGTATAATAACTCCTATAGTTCCACTTTTACTGCTTTTCAAATTAACGGCGGTAGGATTAGGGCGGTACTTGTGCAGAGCTGCCAGCTCTTTTACCCTTTCAATTGTTTTAGGACTAATTTCAGGGCTGTCATTTAATGCTTTTGAAACTGTAGACACAGATACATTCAGCAATTTAGCCAGTTCCTTCAGGGTAATTCTGGTTTTCATTTTGAAAAGAATATAGGGATTAATCACAAATGTAATAAAGCCGCGTTAATTGAGGTATTTTTAGCCTGAAACTTCAGCCGAAATTTATATATTAATTTAAAATGAGTTAGAAATGAAATTTTTTACCAGCTACTGGTTTTACATAATTGCTGCCCTTATTACAATCTTTGGTCTCCTTACCGGTTGGTACTTTTTCTTCCTTTTAATCCTACCCTTTGGCTTTTTCAATTTTGGCAAAAAAGACGGCGAGAAGTAGCTGCGTTAAATAATTACTAAACCAGCCCTTCCATTTGCAAAGATGAAACCTTGAACGTAATTTAATCCTGAACCAAAAAAGGCAATAATGAAACAAAAAGGAACTCTGTCTCAAACCCTAAATATGTTGAGGACTGAAGAAGGATACGAAGAAGATTTTAACCTTCTTGATGAGAAAATAAAATCCAGTGAAGAAAGGGAGAAATTTTTCAACCAAAAATTTGTGGTAGATGAAGTGTATAGATTCGAAGGGGCTTCTAACCCGGGAGATGAAGCTACTATTTATGCAATTACCACATCTTCGGGAAGAAAAGGTGTTCTCGTAGATGGCTTTAACTACACTTCAGGTCAAATTTCAGAAGAACTATTGAAAAAACTGGATCTTAAGAGCAATCGCCCAACTTCAGAATAAACTTGGATTTACCCTATACTAATTGTATATTTGAATACTAATCACAAAAACTATAAACAAAAACTATGAGTTATTTAGGTCTAGACGCTAAAAAGACGTCAAATACAGTTCAGGAACTTAATGTTCTGTTAGCCGATTATCATTTATATTACCAGAAACTCCGTAATTATCACTGGAACGTCATAGGGAAGAATTTCTTTGACCTTCACGAAAAATTTGAAGAGCTTTATGATGACGCAAAAATAAAGGTTGATGAGATCGCTGAGCGTATACTTACGCTAAGATATCAACCTACCAGTAATTTAAGTGAGTACCTGGAAAAATCTAACCTGAAGGAATCAAAATCTGATCTCTCTGACTCTCAAATGATCAAAAACCTTTTGGATGATCATGGCACCCTTTTAAAACAAATGCGTAAGGTAGTGGAAGTGGCTGATAAAGGAGGAGATGAAGGTACTATTGATCTCATTGGAGCTTATATTAGAGAACTGGAAAAAACCAGCTGGATGTTGGATGCATGGAAAATGAAAACTTCCGAACAACATAAGCCGGTATAGTATAAATGGCGAAAAGATTTGATATTCAGGATTCCGTAGAAGGGATCTGGGAGAAATTAGGCGAATGGCTGGATTCAATAATCCTGGGTTTGCCTAATTTCATTTTAGCGGTTTTAGTATTTATCCTTTTTGTTTTTGCAGCAAAGTATCTTGGAAAATTGCTGGACAGGCTCCTGCGGTTCAAGGTAAGACAAGCCTCAATTCGCGAAATAACCATCAAGATCATGAAGGTGGTGGTTATTGCAATTGGTTTTTTTGTTGCACTGGGGCTGCTAAATTTGAATACAATTCTTACTTCTGTTCTGGCAGGTGCCGGGGTAGTCGGTTTGGCCGTAGGTCTCGCCCTGCAGGGAACTTTAAACAATACCTTTTCAGGTATCCTATTAAGTTTCCTTCCTGAACTTCAAATTGGAGACTGGATTGAGAATAATGGTTACGCCGGGAGAGTTGTGGAAATAAACCTTAGGAGCATTGTAATAAGGGAAGCAGATAATAATTATGTAGTTATTCCTAACTCACAGGTTATCGATGCGCCATTTAAAAACTTTTCCCGCACTTCAAGATCCCGTATAATGGTGAATTGCGGTGTGGCTTACAACTCCGACCTTGAACTCGTAAAGACTATTACCATTAATACCCTTTCTGAACTTTACCCTCAAAAAAAGGGCGAGGAAGTAGAATTTATGTATAATGAATTTGGTGACAGTTCCATTAATTTTGTTGTTAGATTCTGGAGTAATGTAACTTCAAATCGAGATATACTTTTAGCAAGAAGCGCTGCTATTATCGCTATAAAGAAGGTATACGATCAACACGACATCAATATTCCATTCCCAATACGAACCTTGGAATTCAATAACAGGTTAAATATTCAAAAACCTTCTTCTGAAGGAGAATCTTAAACCGAAACTCCCATAAAAGAAAAAAGCGGATTATTCTTTATTAGAAAAAGTCCGCTTTAAAAGGCTTTTTTAATGGCTCTGAAAAATCGGAAAGAAAATTTGCTCTATCTGGTTTAACTGATAAGCCTAACATCTTCTGAAAATAAAATATTAGAAATTTCTAGGTTTCAAAAAGGGTAATTAAAAGGATGATTTTAACCTCCTATATCAATATAAAGATGGTTAAAAATCATCCTCTTATTCTCTCCCGGTGAAAACTAGAAGTTCATACCCACGCTAAAACTGAAACGTAGTTTTTCCCCTCCCGAAAATAAATTCACTTTAGCAGAAAGTGCATCTGCTCCGGTTATCCAAAATCCGCCGCCGTAGCTGTCATGCCAAAGATCACTATTCTCTCCGTCCAACCACACCCGGCCTAGATCATATCCGGCAAATACCCCTATTTGAAGAGGAATAAAAGAAGTTTTAAACTCGTCAAAACTATATCTTAGATCATTACCCCAAACAAAAGCGCTTTCTCCTGTAAAACGTTCTTCTCTAAATCCTCTTAAATTCTCGGCCCCACCTATAGTAGCAGCCTGGTAGAATTCAAAATCATCACCAAAAAGAACTTCTGCATTTACGCGGGTATTTATAACCCACTTATTATTTTGACTTATGGCTTTATAAAACCCAAGGTACGGTGTTATAAAAGCGTAAATATTCTCTGTCTCTCCGGTATTCATTTTTCCACCACCAATGAATTCGAATTTCATTCCATTTGAAGGATTAAGCACATCATCGTAACTTTCATAGCGAAAAACACCTTCAATACCTGCAAAATATTGCCGTTCAAAAAAATTGGTTTCCTTCATATATTCCGAAGAGAGAAAACGATCCACTGTCTCTTCTATCTGCACCCCTTCAAAAGTTGCTGCTAATTTATAATAACGCCCAAAGGGTGAATCTTTCACCACTCCCGCTTCTCCACCAATTCTACTAATACGTACCCGATTGTAGTCCTTTCCAAGTTCTTCTTCAAAGTTTTCAGTTTCATTTCCCAATCCGAAGAAATTACGGGTATAACTGGGGTTCGTAAAATGTCCTCCAACAAGAAAATTATAGTTTCCAAAAACATTGGCAAATTCACCCTGGTAACGCAAATCAAAACTTTGAGTGGCAAAATAATAACCCGCTTTAAATCTATGTTGGGCTGTAAATGGATTTCTACGGAAACCATACTTAGTAAAGGAAGTGCTTAAGCCAACCTGAAATCCATCATCGGGATTATATCCAACTACCGGAAGTATGGCACTTGTAGAAAATATTTTCCGATCCTTATCAAAGACATTTACCTCATAATTATCTGTAAAAGTAATATCTGCTCCATTGTTGATCTCCACAGTATTAGGCAAAGATTCGTAATCATAAACCTTCACATTTTTGCCATTTTTGATCCTGTAAATATCATTATTTTGTCCTCCAATAATCCTCACAAGAATTGAAGAGGAAGCTTCTCCATAAACCTCGAAAATATCGTCGTCATCAAGGCCATAGATCCACAATTCTTCGGTCACTTGAGAATCATATACCCTGTTGCTCACAACATCTGCCTTCTCCCCTTCTTTGATCCTGTAAATTGATACACGGGTTTTGCCTTCAGGAAGACGTTCAACCTCAATGTGATCATCTTTATCTGTGGCAGAAATTATGGCAAATTCAGCAAAATAATTGTAGTATCTCCTGGTAATATCCACCAAATTATCTCTTCTTGCTTTGAGATTTTTTATGATGCGTTGTGTAGATTCGCCCCTGGTTTCCTTCGGAAGCTTTTCAAAGGCCTCTTCAATTACTTCATCTGTAACATGCTCCTGAAGAAACTCCGCCTGCCTTAGCCATTCGTCTTTACTGGAATTTTGAATTAAGCTTCTATCCAGACCAACAGCGGCCGAATTAAACCATTCGATATCAACAATGTTTTCATCATAAACAGCAAATTGATTGGCAAATCCTGTTAATCCTCTTAAGGTATTCAAAAAGGCACCATCAAAATTAGAAAAAACCTGATCCCTGTCTCTGGGTATGGGTTTAAAAAGGTGATTTCCTTCCTCATCTTCAATTTCAGCCCATCTCCATTGATCTTCATGCCGATCCCAATCCCCCACAAGCATATCAAATATTCTTGCTCTTATATAGGTAGATTCGTCAAGAGTGTATTTCTCGTCCCTTCGCAGACGTTCAAAAACTCCCGCCGTACTTTCAATATCGTGATTTGGCCTACCAAAGGATTCATAACCTGTCCAGGCTCCTTCGGGTCGCTCCACGATCATATACAACTCATCCCCATACTCACTGTTAAAATCTCCAAGAGCTTTCTGTTTGGGAACATAGAACAACTGCGGATTCGTATGATTAATCCCTGCTGCCTGTGATAATGTTGGTATAGCAAGGAAAGCATAAGGATGCGCAGAGGTGTAAAAATCTTTAATTACATCTTCGGCAAGGGTATTTTCGAATTTAGTCTCTACAGGAGTGTCTTTATAGGCAACCGTTTGAAGGAATTGCACGGCACTTTTTTCAAGTGCCCGCATGTTATAATCTCTTCCCTGCTTATCCTTTAATCTTAGAGATCGCGTTTGATGACCACCGCCTGCTCTTTCTACAGTAAGTCCGCCGTACAAGGTATCCAGAACGGCAACGGGAACCTCCACTCCTGTCCCGTACAAATCCCTGTACCTGTCTCCCCATATACTTTCATAGGCCTGAGATACATTAGTATCCCTGGGTTCATAAACCGACTCCACTACACTGCGGGGAAAAGAAGTAGACAAAGTATCAATATTAAAAGGTTCCGGTGCGGCGATAACTTCTTTTTGATATAAAAGTTTAGGTCGCTTATCTACGCTCCCATAGAAACTAACCCAGGAGGACCCATCTTCAAAAATATCCAGAGCGGCAAATCCCTGACCCGAATAAGCAAACAATCCATCGTTCCCTAATCCTACATAAGATGCCTTGGAAGTCGATCCTGACACTACTTGTTTTATTTTGTCGTGTTCAATGTACTGTATAGAATGATCGTGCCCCGAAACAAAAACTACATTCCCCCACCGGGAAGCAATAGTTTCAATTCGTTTTCTCATTCCTTTGTACCTTTCATTTTGGAGGTCTGTACTGGTGACTCCTCCTGTAGTTCTTATAAAATTCGCCAGAGTTCCAAGTATCGGTAATGGGAGTTTACGTTGGGTAGGAAAAAGGTGATCTGTTAAACTGAAGTTTCCTCCATGAAGCCCGTTAGTATAGAGGGGATGATGAATAACAAATACAACAGTTTTTGTCTGGTTCTTCTTTAATTCACTGTCAATTTCCTGGAAAAAGGCTTCCCGGGTTTTAATTTCAGCACAGTCATCGTTTATTTTTGGGTGCTCATCCCAATCTTCCAAAAACCATTGAGAATCAGCCACCACGACCTGAATATTCTCGCTTACTTCAAAAGAAGCTAATCCGCAGCCAGGTTCAGGATAAAAGACATCCTCTCTATTCAGTTTTTCTCTTAAGTAGTCCGCCTGTCTTTTAAGGCCGGTCAATCCCTGGTTATACCAATCATGATTTCCCGGAACAAAAAAGAGGTTGCCGTCATAATTTTCTACAGCATCTATTTGAGCATCCAGACGGTACTCCATAAGCTCCCTATCGGGGTGATCTTTTGCAACAAGACCTGCAGGGTAAACATTATCTCCAATAAAAATGGTATAATTTCCAACCTGCTTAACTGAGTCGATATAGGTTTTAAAAGCGAGTAATGCTTCAGAAGAACCTCCAGGAGGGGAATAACCTCCGTCTCCCAAAAGATAAAATGATTTCTCAACTACTTTATCCTCAGGATATCCAAAATCTTCTATAGGTTCATCTTCGGCGTAATAAAGCTGATTTAAGTGCGGAGAACAGGCGGTAATAGCAATAAACAATACCAGTGTTAGAAATTTGTTATTTTTTCTCATACAAAACTATTGGGGGGATTTTTTTGTAATTTGGTGCAAATCTAACCACAACTGAATGACAACTCTTACCGATAAAGCTGAAATATTTGTACAGGATTTATTCAGAAAAAAATTACCCAATACATTCATTTATCACAATTTTAAGCACACTCAGAGGGTCGTTAAAAGTACTAAAGAATTAATCGAAAAATCTGAAATTCATGTTAAACACGAGGAGCCGCTACTCCTGGCTGCCTGGTTACATGACACAGGTTATATCGAAGAATATGCAGGTCACGAAGAAAAAAGTGCAGAAATAGCCAGAGAGTGGCTGGAAAAGCAGAATGCAGACAAGGCGCTTATTGAAGATGTTACCAGGATAATTATGGCTTCCAGGATGCAGGCGGAGCCAAAAGAGCTTGATGAGAAAATCATTAAAGATGCTGACACGTCTCACCTCGCAAAAGATTACTTCGAAGAAACAAGCGAATTTCTTCGGCAGGAGTTAAAACTTCAGAAGATCAAAAATTATTCACACCAGGAATGGATTGAACAAAATATTGAACTATTTACCGAGCGGCATCAATATTACACGCAGTACGCGAGGGAGAACTGGAAGGAACAAAAAGATAAAAATCTATACGACCTACTCAATAAAGAAAGAAAAGCTAAAAAGAAATTAGCTAAAGAAGAAGCCAAAGCCCGGCTTAAGGTAAAATATAAAGATAAGAGCCCAGACCGTGGGATACAGACCCTGTTTAGAGTCACGATGCGAAATCATCTTAAATTAAGTGATATTGCAGATGCCAAAGCCAACATACTCCTATCGGTCAATGCCATCATCATTTCCCTGGCCATTGCTAATTTCATTCCCGATCTCACTTCCCCTGCCAACTCAAGTACGGTTATGATGCTCCCGGTTTTTATCTTAATGATCTTTAGCGTCGCCTCGATAATAGGAGCAATAATGTCAACCCGTCCAAATGTAACCTCGGGAGAATTCACCCGGGAGCAAATAAAGAATGGAGATGTCAATGTGCTGTTCTTCGGAAATTTTCATCGTATGCCTTATGAACAGTTTGAGTGGGCCATGCACGAAATACTTGAAAACCAAACCGACGTTTATGAATCTCTAATGAAGGACCTCTACATGCTGGGAGTGGTACTAAACCGAAAATATTATCTTTTAAGGATTACTTATACTATCTTTATGGTAGGAATCATCCTCTCGGTTCTCAGTTTTATTGCCGCCTACTATCTTGCCTAACACCTTTTCCAGGTCTTCATACGTGAAGATCTGCTCTTCGTGTTGTTCATTTTTTAAGTGGTATAAAACTTCTACTCTTATGGCTTTTAGACCAATTACTCCCTGTACATCTTCAAGCTCTAATTTTTCTACCTTATCTCCTAGATACTGTTTGGACTGCAAATATTTGATGTAGCGCAAATACTCCCTTTCATCTTTTCTATTAGAATACACAATGGCAATTTTACCTTTTTGAGTCACCCTTTCTTCGGCCCCCTTTACATTTGCCTTATCAATTCTTTTCTTGATGATCTCATACCTTGCATTGTAGGTTCCATCTACATCAAATTGTTTTTCATCCATCCTATACCGAATAGAAAGCGTTGTATTATATACGAGAATCAGGGAAGCAGCTTCCAGTTTCAAAGGCATATTTTCCTGTATTTGGTAGAAGCGGTTTTCCATTTCGCACATGGTGCTCAATTGCCACAAACGCAGGTTAAATAGATACACCTCGTCAAAAGGTTTGGCTTTTTTATTTGTTAGAGCTGCCCCTATATAAATATTATGCTCTACCCCATCGGTCTTATATCGTTCAAAATAATGTGGATATATCTCCTGGGCATCAATTTGTCTACGATCAATGTAACGGGCCATCGTGCGATTAATTTGCTGTACGGCTTCATCATAATTTTTTCGATGATTGTAGATTATCCCTGTTTCAGAATTCACGTTTTTTCGGTAATCACCTACTTTTTCCTTTAAAAGCGGTGTCTGTTTTTCTATATGTGCCATAACAGGATCTATTTCCCGTTGGAGCAAATTGAAAACCTTTTGTTCACTTGAGGTGCTCAAACTGTCGGCGAGATCATCCTGAAATTCTTTTATACGGAACTTCACCTGCTCATAAATATCCAGTTTTTCGATTTCTTCAGCCTGGCAAACTATACTTGTAATGAATTCCAGTTGATCAAGCAAGTCTTTTTGAATGGCTTCATTACGCGCTTCCGAAGATGCGACAATATCAATCTCTCCATATAAAGGATAAATATCTTCAAACGTGATATCCTTAAAAGATGCAAGCCCATCTTCATCAAGATCTTTGATGAATTTTCTTGCCTCCTTTTCAAAAATCCATAAAACACTGGGATGAATGGAAGTACATTCACTCTGTATTACAGCCTTGACGCGATTTTCGAACTCTGCCTTACTGCGTTCTACAGCCGTTACTATATAAGGTAAGATATCTTCAAGTTTTGTGGCATTTATGCTGTTGAGCACATTTTTTTCAAAAGAGACCAACTCAAGCATGCCCAGCAAAATATTATTTTTAGCAATAGGAGCCAGAATGGCACTTTTCACACCTGCGTCATTAAGGGATTTTGCCAAAAGATTTTCTGAAGAGTTTGCAGAAAATTTTGTGACATTTGGAATGCTGAAGTAATTATGTTCCCTCACAAGTTTTTGATAAGCTTCCTCCTCAAGAGCTTTCCTGCAGTCCACCGCTTTCTTGTCCCGAAGTAAAAAACTTGGAGAACGATTACCCATCATTCTCTCAAAAGTAGATTCTTGTTCGTTATACATGGTAAATCCCACCCGAAGATTTGGAATCTTGTATATTGATTTGAAAATCTCCTCAAACTTCTCCATCTCTTCATTTCCTGAAGTATTTCTTTGCAATAAAGTTGTTTTTAAATCGGAGATCGCATCATCAACAGTCACATCTGTAAGAGTAATTATGGTGAAACCCTTAAAAATCCAGCTTTTAGGTGGGAATTTTTGTTTCCAGAATTCCACATTCTCAATATTCTGAATCAATTCGTCAACATCGTCTTTAGTTATTTCACAAGCATTTTCGCCCGGTTCCAGCTCCATAAAATGGGAATCAAGTTCAATTCTATAGTGCCTCAAAATGCCGTTTTCATCGGGTATATCATAGTATAACGGTCTCGAAAAATCCATGTCATAACCATAATACTTATTGAGGATTAGAATACAGGCGTATATATATTCAAGGTCTTCACTAAGATCTCTCATATTTAAGCTAAAATCTTTTCCCGCACCCGCCAGTATCTCTCTAAACTTAAGAGTAGAATTAAATATGATGTTGTGAAAAGGAACAGAAATCGCTTTGATCTGGGTGCCCGAAAGGATTTCCGGAAACAGATCTTTCATGAGGATCCTAATAGGATCTTTTAATTTATTCAGATATTCGGAGTTCTCAATTCCATCTTCCAGAACAGGAAAACCGGAAATATAATCTAGTATCTTTCCCAGATACTCTTTGGATATCTTGCTTGATTCATTCTCCAGTTGCCTTCGATACTGCTCAATGATCTTGTGAAAACTGATCTTTATTTCCAGGGGAAATTCCTTTTGATTCTTCATATGTTAAAATTACTGGATTTTGAACCCGCTGCCGTAGCGCTTGTTCATATTAACATTAATTTATCTATTCCACCATTCTCTCTCCACTAACTTCCTTATTTTTGTGCAAAATGTAACAAATTATGCGTAAAATTTTATTAGTTGGACTGGTTGTTCTCCTTGCCGCTTGTGAAAGTGAAAATGAGGGCTACCGTGTAAGTGGAACAGTACAGAATGCTCCCGACGGGCAAAAGGTTATTGTTTCAGAATTAAATGACAGTAACACCCAGGTTGTGCATCTGGATACTATAGAAGTCCAGGATGGCAAATTCGAATTAGATCTTCCTGAAATAGAAAAACCTACGATTAGCTTCCTAACCATTGAAGGAACCCGTGGAAACGTGGTCTATATTGCTGATAATACACCTATAGATTTCAAAGTGTATCCTGACAGTATTTATTCTTCAGAAGTTTCTGGAGGAGAAGATAATGAAGTACTAACCTCCTACCTTAAGAATGTGAGAGAGGTAAGCAGGAAAATGGGAGATAACAGAACAGCCCTTAGAGAAGCAATGATGAACAGGGATTCTGTTACCCTGCAAAACTTACAGACTTTTCAGCAACAGTTATTTGAGGAAGATAAACAGGCGAAAGTTGAATTGATCGAATCAAATCCTAATTCTATTGTTTCTGTAATGATCCTGCAGGACATGTTGAATATTTCAGCTTTCTCTTCTTCAGAATTAATGGGGTTTTATAATCAATTAAGTCCCGAAGTTAAAGAGGTTCCTTTGGCAAAAACAGTAAAAACACGCCTCGATAAAATGAGTAAAACCGCTGTGGGCAGCAAAGCTCCTGATTTTAGTGCTCCTACCCCACAGGGAGATGAGCTTGCTTTAAGCGATGCTCTTGGAAAGGTTACCCTTGTGGATTTCTGGGCTTCCTGGTGTAAACCATGTCGTGTAGAAAATCCAAATATTGTGGAAGTATATAAGAAATATCACGATCAAGGCTTCAATATCATCCAGGTTTCCCTGGACCGTCCCGGGCAAAAAGAAAAATGGATCCAGGCTATTGAAGATGATAATCTTGGAGAATGGAACCATGTCTCCAATCTAATGTTCTGGCAGGATCCTGTAGCAGTGGAATACGGAATTCGGGCTATCCCGGCAGCCTTTCTTTTAGATGAAAATGGAAACATCATTGCAAAAGATCTAAGAGGAGAAGCCCTTGGAGAAAAAGTTGGTGAGGTTTTAAATAACTAGGCTTTCTGAAGCTAATTACATTTAAAATTGGAAAGGGTGCCCATGGGCACCCTTTTTTTATTACAATACTATATTTTAGTTAAGTAGAAATTCAACATTGACCTTTACTGTAATTTCCATTTCTCCCGGTGCGATACTTTGTTGCTCCGCACTGTCAGCTTTCATTTCCATCACCCTGTAAACAGGCTGATAATGATCTGTTTGCACCTCCGAAATATGAATTGCCTTGCCCGCACTCTGCCCTAAGGCAGTTGCATATTCTTCAGCCTTCATTTTTGCATTCAAAACTGCCTTTTTCCGGGCTTCAGATTGGAGAGCATCTTTTTTAGAGGTCCTGAATTCAATACCATCAATCCTGTTCAATCCTGAATCAAGTAAACCAGACATGATCTTTTCATAATCCTTCAGATCCAATAATTCAATAGAAATCGCCTGATTGGCAGAATACATTGTATCCTTTGTATTATAATTAACTTCTTTATTGAGCCTTATATATTCGGTTTGAATATTTTTTGAGACCACTCCCTGGGATTTTAAAAATTTAATGACCTGATCTACCACTTTATCATTTTTCCGCTTAACATCTGCAGCTGTTTTTCCAGTATGTTCAATTCTGGAATTGATAAGAACTTTGTCGGGAACTATGTTTACAGTTCCGGTTCCAAGTACAGAAATTGAAGGAATAGGTTTTTCCTGAGCAAAACCTAATGAGTATCCTAAAATGGCAATTAAGAGAAGATATTTTTTCATAATTATTGAATTAATTAATTCTGAAATTTCAATTTCAGTGCCAATGTCAGATTTTCCCGGTTTTTTGTAGGAAAAAAAGTAAAACAATGGGAATTGCAAGTAAAATAACCATCAACAAACTTGTTGTAAACAATTGCGGCACAAGAATTAGGGTTAGAATATAACCGCCTACAGCACCTCCGAAGTGTGCATCGTGGCCAATATTTCCTATCCTGTTTTTCATTCCGTAAATAGAGTACAGCATGTAGCCAATACCAAAAACGTATCCCGGGATAGGAATGGGGATAAAAAACATATAAAGGCTCATTTCCGGGTAAAGCAATATACCGGCATAAATAATCCCTGAGACGGCGCCGCTGGCTCCTACAGCATTATATTGTAATTCATCTTTATGAAAGTAATAGGAAAGTAAATTACCAATAAGCAAACTGGCAAAATAGATTAGCAAAAAACTAATACTGCCAAGCGAGGCAATTACTATATCGGCAAAGAAGAACAAGGTGAGCATGTTAAGAAAAAGGTGCGCAGTATCTACATGTAAAAATCCTGAAGTCAGGATCCTTATCTTCTCACCCCTTTTTACCGCTGCAGAGTTGAATTTGTATTTTTCGAAAAACGAATGATCCTTAAAACCTTTGAACGAAAAAATAATATTGGCTGCTATGACTAGAATGGTAACCAGGTCGAAATCTCCCATTAATGCTAAAATTTAGTGCCAAATATACCATATATTTGCCTAAATGACTTTTTCATGCAGCGTTTAGTTTTCTGGCTGGTTTACCCGTTTTTGTGGCTTATTTCAATTCTTCCCTTCAGGCTCTTCTACCTCTTTTCGGATCTTGTTTTTCTTGTTGTTTTTTACCTGGTTGGATACAGAAGGAAGACGGTACTAGAAAACCTGAAACTAGCATTTCCCGAAAAATCGGGCACTGAACTTAAAAAGATTAGGAAAGACTTTTACCGGCATATGGTGGATATGTTTCTTGAAATGATAAAAAGTCTCTCTATCTCCAATGAAGAGCTAAAAAAGCGATTTAAATTTACCAACATTGAAGAAATTCAGAAGATTAGGGACATGAATAAAAGTATCCTTTTAGCCTGCGGACATTACGCCAGCTATGAATGGATGAATGCCCTGCAGCTTTACGGGCTGGACTATAAAGGTTTCGGGGTTTATAAAAAGGTGAAAAACCGTTATTTCGATCAACTTGCCAAAGACATTAGAGGTCGCTATGAAGGTGTTCTTATTTCCACAACCAAGGCGACAAGGGTAATTACTGAAAATGAAAAAAAGGGAATTCGCGGAGTTTATGCAATGATCGCAGATCAATCCCCAAAAATCTCCCGGGCCCGAGCCTGGACAAACTTTATGGGAGTAGATGTACCTGTATTTTTGGGGTTGGAACATTTATCCCATTCCCTGGATATGGTAGTAGTTTACCTACATGTAGAAAAAGTTAAAAGAGGCTATTATGAAGCCTCTTTTAAAACCATTTCATATGAACCGGCTAAGGAACGGCAGTTTTTCATCACCCGGAATTATTTTGATAAACTGGAAAGTCAAATCAAACAGGAGCCCCGTTACTACTTATGGACTCACAAAAGATGGAAACATAGGAATGCTCCAAAATCCCGGGATGCTGTAATCATTAAAGATTAGCAATCTCTTTTATTTCACCGATCATCTTTTGAGCTACTTCATCTGCCCTCTCCTGGCTCTTTGCCTCGGTATAAATTCTTATAATAGGTTCTGTATTGGATTTCCTAAGATGTACCCAATGTTCCGGAAAATCTATTTTCACACCGTCTACCGTACTTACCTGCTCCCCTGAATATTTCTGTTCCACCTGCTGTAAAATTTTATCTACATCAAGCTGCGGAGTAAGTTCTATTTTATTCTTGCTCATAAAATATGAAGGGTAGGTCTTTCGCAGTTCAGATACCTTCATCTTCTTTTCTGCCAAAAAGGTCAAAAACAGAGCTACTCCTACGAGGCTGTCCCGACCATAATGAAGCTCTGGATAGATAATACCTCCGTTACCTTCACCACCAATGACGGCATCGTTCTTCTTCATTAATTCCACAACATTTACCTCACCTACAGCACTGGCTTCATAACTACCTCCATGTTTTATGGTGATATCCTTAAGAGCACGTGAAGAAGAAAGATTACTAACGGTATTTCCTGGGGTTTTACTTAAAACATAATCTGCGCAAGCCACCAAAGTGTATTCCTCCCCAAACATTTCCCCTTCTTCAGTTATAAAAGCAAGCCTGTCAACATCTGGATCTACTACAACTCCCAAATCTGCCTGTTGCTTTTTCACAACATTACATATGTCAGATAGATGTTCTTTCAAAGGTTCGGGATTGTGAGGGAATTCCCCGGTTGGTTCACAATAAAGTTCAATCACCTTCACTCCCAGCCTCTTCAATAATTTCGGAATAGCGATTCCACCTGTGGAATTAACCCCATCTACTGCAACAGTAAATCCTGCTTCAGCAATTTTTTTAGCATCAACCAAGGGAAGCATTACCACTTCTTCAATATGAGTATCGATATAATGTTCCACTCGCTTTACTTTTCCCAGGTCATCCACTTCTGCGAAAGAAAAATCGGCATTTTCTGCTATTTCCAGAATTTCAGCTCCTTCATCTCCACTTAAAAACTCGCCTTTTTCATTGAGCAGCTTTAAAGCATTCCATTGCTTTGGATTGTGGCTTGCGGTAAGTATAATTCCCCCATCTGCTTTTTCCATTGGAACTGCAACCTCAACCGTAGGCGTTGTCGAAAGATCAAGATCAATAACATCAATCCCCAGGCCTGTAAGTGTATTCATTACCAGTTGTTGGATCATATGTCCCGAAATCCTTGCATCCCGACCTACTACTACCGTCGTTTTTTTCCCTTTACGGCTGTTCTTGAGCCAGCTTCCATAAGCGGCAGCAAACTTCACTGCATCGATAGGTGTAAGATTTTCTGAAGGTTTTCCTCCAATGGTTCCGCGAATTCCGGAAATAGATTTAATAAGAGTCATAGACTTATTTTAAAGGTTTGTCAAAAATGCCATTTTCTAAACTTATTTTTCTGCGGAAGGAATTCAGCAAAAAAATCAAGGCAGCACAAAGATACAGTCCTTCTGAAGCCGTCACAAACCTTAACAAAAATTAAACAGAGAGATTAATTACCTTAGCCTGTATGAATTTTCTAGCTCATATATATCTCTCCGGAAACAATGAAGATGTAATCCTGGGGAATTTTATCGCGGATTCCATTAAAGGAAAAAAGTACCTCGCCTATCCTCCTGAAGTTCAAAAAGGCATTCTCCTGCACCGGGCTATTGATTCCTACACCGATTCTCATCCTCTTGTAAAGAAAAGTTCTGCAAAATTACACAAGAATTACAGTCACTACAGTGGAGTAATTGTGGATATTTATTACGACCACTTTCTTGCTTCCCGCTGGGAGGAATACTCCGAAATTCCGCTGGAAAATTTTGTTGCTACTTTTTATAAATTGCTAAAAAGGAAATTTGATCTTTTACCTGCTCCTATTCAAAGATTCCTTCCTTACATGATTTCTGAAAACTGGTTATTGAGCTATGCGAGTATTGAAGGAATTGCCAGGATCTTATATCAAATGAACATCAGGACGAAAAATATTGTTCAAATGGATCGTGCAGTCAATGATCTTCAAGAGCATTACGATGACTTCTCTGAAGAATTCCAGGAATTTTTTCCTCAACTGCAGGAGTATTCTTGCAAAAAAATTTCTTCCCTGTAGATTTTCAAAATAGTCATTTTTACATGCGGTATTTTAAATCTATGGTAAGCTTTAATTTCAACCAGAATAATTTACAGTAGAAAGACGCGAATCTTATCAATAAAAATCATTGTGTAGAAATACCTCATATTTGAGGAGTAAGATGTGGAAAATTTACACAGTATCAAAGTGGAACCAGCTAACGTCCAAACGATTATAAAACCATAAAATTAACATTCTGCAAAATTTAAATCAAAAAACCCGGCAAAAAGCCGGGTTTTAGAAAATATTTTATTGATCTAATATCCTGAGGAGGATTTTGAATTAAGATCATTTGTTCTATTATTAAGAGTCTTTTTAGAGACCCCTGTTGGACTCGCCATTCCTCCAAGCGGGGTAACATCTATTTTTGCTACTCCTGCCAATACTTGGGTATTGGATGAATCATAGAATAAAGCAAAATCGTTAGGACCCGGTTCAATAACCGAAGCACAACCAATTAATACACTTCCAACCCCTTCCATTATGGGATGGGAACGATTAGACGATTCTGGAAGTTCAACAGCGCCGCAATCTACAGCTCCACCTGTATTGTGTAGAACAGCTCCCATGTTTAGGAGAAATTGATTTTGTACAGTAATATAAGAATAGTAACCATCCCACTCACCAACAAAAACAATTCTACCTCCCTGAGCAGCAAATGCTTTAAGGGTATTAATTTCTTCAACTGTATAGTCCACAGTTGGCATAACAAGAAAAATAATTTTAACATCACTTGGGATAGAGGTTATAGAACCAGAAGTAGAATAAA
The DNA here is from genome assembly GCF_020866905.1 of Salinimicrobium sediminilitoris. Lineage (GTDB taxonomy): Bacteria > Bacteroidota > Bacteroidia > Flavobacteriales > Flavobacteriaceae > Salinimicrobium > Salinimicrobium sediminilitoris. The sequence goes on from NZ_JAIVCC010000002.1 coordinate 201,792, forward strand.
TATCAGTGATAGAAAAACCTTCGTTCTGGATCGTATTTCTCATGGTATCCCAATTGCCTTCAACACATTCGCCATTTCCATTTTCGGTAGCACATTCTGCACCCCGTCCAAAGTCCATTATTACAACGTCGCCATCATTCCTCGATCCCTCTGTAGTATAAGTCACGAGATTCTGGACCAGTCTCACATTGTCGGGATCTGTCATAAAATTATTTTTAAAAAGATTAATATCGTTGAATACCACGATATCTCTTCCAGGAACTTGTATATCCTCACAACCTAGCTCGTTTACCTGAACACCAGGAGGAGTTCCGGGACATTCGTCTACAGAGTTGGGTACATTATCATTATCACAATCTGCATCAGGATCATTAGGATTACATTCTGTAGTGTCACCACATTCAAAAATTATATGATGGTAAGCTGGTATTTGTACTTCCAGTGCATCTATACTGGCCTGAGTAATTTCAAAATCGTAATAATCTCCTTCATTTGCAGTGTAGTCGAGATCATCATGATTCAACACAGTTACTCTGGCGTAGTAAGTTTCATCTCCAAGATCTGGCAATGCAAAACATAACACAGATGCTGAAGGCCAATCTCCTGCCATTGTAATCACATTCGTATCATTAGAAATACCAACTTCATCTGTCATAGCGGCATCAGTGTATACATCAATATTGAAATAAGCTGGATAATCACGTCCTGTTTCATCGTCACAATAGTTAACAAAGACACAATAGCTATTTTCTACTTCTACAACGTCAAAGTCGAAGAAAGGATATCCATAAGCAGTTTCTTCTCTGGCTATGTAACATAGAACATCAACATCAATATATGGTTTTGTCCCAGCTACCAATTCAATAGTCAAAGGAAGAGCATCATCTACCTCAGTAGCAAAAGATCCTCCCTCGCGTGGAGCCACCCAAAGTACCTGATCGCTTGCATCATAAACTGCAAAATGTTGCAAATAATAGGTGCCCGCAGGAGCGGCTAGATCTTCAGAATAAACTGTTTCCCAGGATCCATTATTATTAACAAGATCTACCTGAATAAGATCAAAATCGTCCATTTCGGCATCTTCTTCGGTAGACCATCCCAACATCACATAAGCGGGTACTGCCTCCGCATCACATTCGTAAACTGCCTGCTTATTTTGTTGATTAAAGGAGTTCAACAGTGCACCAAAAGTTAATTGTACGGTTTCAGGATCATCAGAGATCACTCCTGCTTCCTCTTTACTACATGAGGTGAAAATCATTGCAAACATGGCCAACCAGGCCATGGAAGTTTTAAAATTTTTCATAATTTAATGGTTTTGGTTAATAAATACATGTTTCCGGTTTTAATAAAAGGGGAACTGACGAAGCATTACATCCAGCACATTTTCGTCTGAAAAAGAATAATTTTAATTCAACTCTACAGGATACTAGACAACCCATGATCACAGAATGGAATAAATCAACTTTTTCTTTGCCGGGGGGGAGTAACAAGGGAGTATTAGTTACACGATATTTGTCGCAACTAACTCAGTAAATATATATGAAATTGATAACCAACACAATAAGGGAATTCCCTACTTATCGAAAATTCCAGCTAAAAATTATATAAAATAAAATCCAGTCCTTTCGATTTCAGGAGAGCCTTTAAGTAAAGTAGAAAATTTCTACAACCTCACCCGAAAAAATGTGGAATTAATTCCCACTTATTAATAGAAAAAAAACATTTGAGGAGGAACAAAACCAGCAGGAAGTTGGTCATATTAACAACCAGATATAAAAAAACCCGGCTAATTAGCCGGGTTTTTTTATATCTGGTTGTTTTGTCTACTTGTAATACCAAATTCCGTTTCTAAGCTCTACTGCTCTCATACCATATGGCCCTAGATAATACCATCCATTGTAAAACCTTAGCACTGTTAATCCTTCAATAGTATAGTACTCTCCATTGACATAAGTTTCAGGAGTGGTCGTTGTCTCTCCTCCCTGGTATGGATACATATTATTAATCCCTGTTTTGTCTCCAGTTGATAACCTGGATCTTTGAACAGAATAAGTACCCCCATTTTTTGTAGTGATAGTAGGCTTACCGTTACTTGAGAAAGAATAGGCTCCATACATCATGATGGATCCAAAGTCAAGTGTACTGGTAAACTCGTCTCCATCCATACCTTGTGCGGAATAAGTGTGAAAGTTAAATTCTCTTCCACTCTGGATGTTATCGTAGTGAATAGTAATGTACTGATCTCTATCCACACGACTTTGTTCATGCCATAGACCAACGGCATGGCCTATTTCATGAATAGTATTTCCTGTAGAACAAGAGGACGATAAGGTAATATTCTGCCTTCCTCCTACCCTTCCTACATATGAAGAACAACCTGAGCCAGTTACAAAATAGATATAGCTGGATTGAGAAGTTCTTTCCACAAATTTAAGGTTAGTGTTTGCCTCCCAGTGCTTAATAGCCTCATAGACTCTGGATTTATTATCAAGTCCACTTTCAATAGCATAGTAGACCGTGTTATCTGGCCATCTTCCTGAAGTTCTTCCAACACTCTTATTACCAGAAGGTACTTCATCTTTCTCATAGACGAGTTTTACTTCTTCATGGGTGACCATGTCAGGAGAGAGGATAATATCCCCCTGATAAACATAATTTCCACCAACTTCTTCAACAGGTATTTTCTGACCGGCGTAAAATACTTCTGTTACCGGGCCCGGCTCTGGACTGGCAACTTCTACCATTTCCTCATTGGAGGCTTTAATGGAAGAATCAGTTCCATTTAGTTCATCCAGGTCGTTAGGGTTATCCTTTGCACAAGATGCAAATAAAGCAATTGCAGGAAGTATATATGCGAATTTAAAATTTTTCATAAGTAGGTTTTCTGTTTTGTGTAACAATTGAACTTTGGGAATTCTAGTGTTACTCATTTTTTTTAGTGTTTTGATAGCGTAAGGTTTTAGTTAAATACAATGCTTTTAAAAACAAAATAAAATCTTAATATCGATATGATGCTTTTACACCTTGTAATAACTATGCCAAAAAAAGGTTAAATAGTAATTTAACTATTTAAGGAAAATTCGAAATGAGAGCATAGAGTTTTTTTACATTTTACAAAAAGTTTTAGTGTTAATATTTGTTTTTAAAACTTTAGAACCTGATCAGATCTAACTTAGGTAAAAATAAAAATTTTAATTCTTTTAAGATAACTTTAATAAACTTTAACACTCTGAATTTTAATTATATAGGAAAATTCTTACGAGATAATTATTTTCAGAAAATTAATTTTTAAAGCCTTGACAAAATAAGTGAGATTATCAACTATTGATTTTTGGTAAAGCCGTTGCCCGTAACAAATTCCTAGACTTTTCGTCAATTGCAATTCTTGAATTGGTAGATATAAAAATCCAAACTTAAAAATACTCCCGGACTAGGTTTATTTAAATCTATGCATAAGAGTAAAAAATACTCTTGTTAATAATTGGATTTGCTAATTGTGCAGGATTGTCAAAACCGAAGTTCTGCAGAGGAAAATAAAGCCATTTACCGGATCCATAACCCTGAAAATGATTTTTTAGGGCTCCTCTATTTCTAAACAAGTTTTATTTGCCATTGTAATTATTAAACGGACAATAATCTTTAGATATATCTTTTCAAATAACATGAACTTAAAAGCGCGTCTTCTCATGCTTCAGCTCTAACAATTATATTTTTTAGCGAAGATGCAATTTGGTGCTACTTATTAAAAATATTTCCCGGTCTTATGAAGCTTTTAATCTATTTTTTTTATTCTATAGTGTTTTTAAAGCGGCAGGCTTCGGAGTATTTAATTTTCGGGTATAAAAAAAGGGCAACTTTCCAGTTGCCCTTTCCCTGTTTTCTATAGAATAGATCTACAGATCGTAACAATTAATCGTTTCGACTTTTATATAAAATGGATATGAATAATTGAAGCCGTCAAAAGTCATGGAAATTTCGCCATACTCATTCACAACGTTAGCACATTGAGTTTCCCAACAGGTTGTATTCATTGCGCCTCCTGAATTTGGCCTTACCTCTACTGCGTAAGCCGACATTCTATCGCTATCTCCGTAAGGAGTGTCTAAAATCAACCTGATCTCGTCATTATTGATCAACGACGCATCTACAGCACCTAATTCAACTTCATCCATTCCTATTAAAGCTAAAAGATCGATATCTGTCGCGCTGTCAATTCTTACCCAACCTTCTTCAGAATCTTCAAGGTAAGTAAACTTACAATTTTCACTTAAAGGATTTTCTAGATTAAGTTCGCATCTAACATTTGTATCACAAACATCACCTGGACCTCCGCCACAATTAATTCTAATGTGGTTATAGGCAGGGATAAATAGCTCCTGACCGTCAATATCGGCTTGAGTAAATGTAAATTGATGAACGTCGGAAGGATCAGCAGTATAGTCAAGATCGGGATGGTTAAGCACCGTTACTCTCGCGTAAAAAGTATCGTCACCTAAATCTGGTAGTGCAATACAAAGTACAGAAGCTGCGGGCCAACCTGTGGTTGCTTGAGTAATAGTGTTTGTATTATTGGATAACACTACAGGTGTACCATCATACTCATCCGACCAAACTTCAACTTGGAAGTATGCCGGATATTCACGCCCGGTACCGTCATCACAGTAATTAACGAATATACAGTAGCTGTTTTCCACTTCAATAACATCAAAGTCAAAGAAAGGATATCCATAAGCTGCTTCTTCCCTGGCATAATAACATAGAACATCAACATCAATGTACGGCTTGGTTCCGGCCACAAGATCAACTCTAAGTGGAAGTGCATCGTCTACTTCTGTTTCAAAGGCTCCCCCTTCGCGTGGAGCAACCCAAAGCACCTGGTCGTTTGCATCATATACTGCAAAATGCAGCAGATAATAAGTACCGGCAGGAAGGGCCAGATCTTCAGAATATGCAGTTTCCCATGATCCGTTGTTATTGATAAGTCCTACCTTGTAAAGGTCATAAGTACCCATTTCTGCATTCATGTTTGTAGATCCACCTAACATAACATAGGCTGGTTCTACTCCATCTCTACATTCAGCATCTGCTTGCTTATTCTGTTCATTAAACGAATTAAGTAAAGCTCCAAATGTTACTTGTACTGTTTCAGAATCATCAGTATTAACTTTTGTTTCTTCTGTACTACAAGAAGTAAATATCAATGTTAGAGCAAACATTGAGAATATTAAGTATCTAATTCTTTTCATAATAGATTGTTTTAAAAATAAGTTTGTTGATAAGAAATTTGGCTTAAAAAATAGCATTTTCAACTACACGTTGATATTGAAAGCCGTCTACTAAAGCAGACGGCTTTCAGAATTCTAAACTGTTTTAAAAGAACTTTTGAATATTAGTCTACACCATTAAAACAGATGTTTGCATCGAACTCAACAGCCACGGGGAAGTTAATTCCATCAACAACCACATTCTCATCGACCATATAAGTCACAAGGAAATCATTCTCCTCTATATTCTGAACACAGATATCTGTATTAACAAAATCGGGTAAAGAGATTTCAACATCAGTCGCAGTCCAACCTTCATAGAGATCAATAGAAGCATCCATGCTGTAAGCTCCGGCTGACTCAAGATCAAAAGTTATTACTCCCACTTGTTCATTATTATACATTAATGGATAGAACGGATCAGTGTTAACTGGGAAACCTTCAATACTTACGGTTTCAGCAAAAGATAAAGTCACACATCCGTCTACCGGTGCAGGGATACATCCTGTTGGAGGAGGAGTATCTCCATCACAACCAATTCTGAAATGTTGATAACCTGGAGTTCCAGCCTCAATATCATCCAGATCAGCCTGAGAAATTCTGAATTCATGAACATCTCCAGCTTCAGGAGTATATGCCTGTCCATCATCTAAAACAGTTACTCTTGCATAAAGATCTTCTCCTACAATTTCAGGTAAAGCAACACATAGTACTGAAGCAGCTGGCCAGTCTCCAGTCATATCAACTTCATTCATTCCAGTAGTTACTAGTTCAGAACCTCCAAATCCATCAGACCAGATATCAAGTCTAAAATGAGCTGGATACTCTCTTCCTGTAGCACCTTCACCAACGAGGTCACAGTAATTAACGAATACACAATAGCTATTTTCAACTTCTATAACGTCAAAGTCAAAGAAAGGATAACCATAGGCTACTTCTTCTCTGGCAAAATAGCAAAGAACATCCACATCAATATAAGGTTTTGTTCCAGCTGCCAATTCAATTGTCAAAGGAAGAGCATCATCTACCTCAGAGGCAAAAGCGCCCCCTTCACGTGGAGCTACCCAAAGCACCTCATCACTTGCGTCATAGACTGCAAAATGTTGTAAATAATAAGTGCCTGCAGGAACGGCTAGATCTTCAGAATAAACTGTTTCCCAGGATCCATTGTTGTTAACAAGATCTACCTGAATAAGATCATAATCGTCCATTCCGGCATCTTCTTCGGTAGACCATCCTAACATAACATATGCAGGTACCGCCTCTGAATCACATTCGTAACTGGCCTGTTTATTTTGTTGATTAAAAGAGTTCAACAGTGCACCAAAAGTTAATTGTACTGTTTCAGGATCATCAGAGATTACTCCAGCTTCCTCTTTACTACACGAGGTAAAGATCATCGCAAAAACTGCCAACCAGGCAATTGAAATTTTAAAATTTTTCATAATAAATTGAGTTTTAATTAATAATTAGAATGGTTAATAAATACTAGACCTTGTAAAAGGCATTGTTGTAAATACCGTCCCGGTCCCCCGGGACGGATTTTTTAGATATAAAAATTAATCTGCTTCAGGACCGCATACTTCTGCGTGTACGATCAGGTAATAAGGCCCCTCTCCTACGAGGTTAAAAGTGTCGGTACCCAAGTCAAATTGACCGGGAGCTCTGCTTTCTGGCCATGAATCATTTGAAAACCAAATATGTGATTCATTCATGGTAACCCCAGTGTTAAGATCAAAAGTCACATTCAATGATTCACCTACAACAGTGACGATAATAGAGCCTGCTTCCCATGCCTTTTCAATGTCATTTTGACCAGCACCTGCATACAATGGGAAGATCCACACTCCATCTCCTTCAAAATATTCATCCTCGAACTCATCGAAATCTATTTCAAGTCCCCAGCCCCAGTTGTTTCCTGGATAATTAAGACTGTTAAGTTCAACATCACCAAACATGAAGGCTGTATCACATCCACCTGGTACATTACACTCATCGTTAGGATCATATGGACATGGATCACAAACATCACCTACTCCGTCTTCATCAGAATCCAATTGATCCTCGTTGTCATCATTAGGACAGTTGTCACAAGCATCTCCGTGACTGTCTCCATCTGAATTGGTTTGATCGGGATTATACACATTAGGACAGTTGTCAGTATCATTGGGTATATCATCATCATCATCATCACCTGGAGGAGGAACTTGACCACACTCAAATCGAATATGTCTATATGCTGGAACCATTAATTCCTGATTCTCGATATCATCCTGAGTAAAGGTGAATTCGTAATAATCAACTTCAGAATTCGACACGTACGGGAGTAACTCATGATCACGAACAGTTACCCTTGCATAATATGTATCGTCACCAAGATCTGGTAAGGCAAGGCACAACACAGAAGCAGCAGGGTTATTACCCGACATTGTTATAGTATTCATATAATTGCTTAGTGTAACCTCTGTTCCATCAAATTCATCAGACCATACCTCTACAGAGAAATGAGCAGGATAGTCACGACCGGTTTCATCCCAGCAATAATTCACGAATATACAGTAGCTATTTTCCACTTCAACAACATCAAAGTCAAAGAAAGGATAGCCATAGGCTTCTTCACTTCTGGGAATAAAGCACAATACATCTACAGAAATATAAGGTTTAGTTCCGGCTGCAAGTGAAATAAGCTGTGGCAAAGGATTGTCTACATAATCCTCGAATGCGCCTCCCACTCTGGGCGCAACCCACAAAACCTGATTATCTTCTGAATAAACTATAAAATGCTGAAGGTGATAATCACCGGCAGGTAAAGCTAATAGATCAGAATATTCGGTTTCCCAATTCCCTCCATTATTTTTAAGATCTACCTGGATTAAATCGTCACCATCACCAGGATCTCCATCATCTATAAAGTTAACGCTATCGGGATCATCTCCCTCTGTAATTCCTACCAGTACATAACCTGGTGTACCATCAGTACAAACTCCGGGCTCTGCCTGCTTATTTTGATCATTAAAATCATTTAATAAAGAGCCAAAGGTCAATTGAATTTTGTCCTGATCCCCTGTAATGGAGTCGGATTCCTCTTTACTACACGAAGTAAAGATTAATGCCAGCACAGCCAGCCATGCCATTGATAATTTAAGGTGTTTCATAATTAAAAGGTTTTTGATTAATGAAATTTAGAATGGTTAATAAATATAGTCTCAAGTATGAACTTGCTTAATTATAGGGGGGAGTAATGGGGGGGAGAGTGTTAACAGAATTCCTGTTAAATGTAGGATTTATCTGAACCTAAAGCAATGGGGGAAAACCCTACTTTTATTCAAATTTCTATCATTTTATGGTTTAGAGCATAAATTATACTTTCTAATATAGTTCCTGAATGTGTGCGCCGTATTATGTTAGCCCGATGTTTCTCAATCGTCTTTGCAGAGATGCACAAAGCCTCAGAAATTTCTTTCGTTTTATAACCTTTACATAATAAAGCAATAATTTCCTTTTCCCTCTTTGTAAAATACTGCTCTTCCTGATTACAGTAATTGGAAAAATACTTTTCTGTCTCGGGAGAACTGGAGCCTACCTCTTCTTTAAGAGGAAAATCATTCCCGGTAAAATTGATCATCATGATCATTTGTCCACCAAGATTTTTATCAAGTTTTGAAAAAGTTATTTTAGCTTCCCTTATTTTTTCATTCATAATAAGAGAAGTTTTAGTAGTAGCTTTCATGTGTTTGCCTCTACAAAATTTCCTGAGAGTCTCTTTAACCTTACTCTTATTTCTTTCAACTACCAGATCTGTTAGAGTAATTTCTTGTTTTCCTGTAATAAAAAAGTCTTTCCTAAAGGTATCATTCATGGCCACAACTTTTTCATCCTGTAAAAGTATTACTGGATATTCCAGCAGGTTAAAAAGCCCCATAAAAGAATCTTTCCAGTAATTGGTAAGGCAACCTCTAATTTTTACTGCTTCCTCTATCTCCTTTACAATAGAACGATAACAACCTTTGTCATAGATAATTTCATCTACGGTATCTTTAAAATTCTGATCTAAAAATCTCTTATTTTCCTGGTCTCCTAATAGAAAAAGAAAACTTTTATTAAGAAAATGGGTAGATTTAAAATTGCTGAGGTTTTTAAGACTTTCAAGCCCCAGAGAAGAATAATCAACCAGGATAATATCTGGAAGCATATTAAGAGCTATAGAATAGCCGCCATGAATATTGTTCACTTGAGAAATACTAAAGGAACAGTTTACTTCTTTTTCAAAATTATCGGCTAGATCCCGGTTTTTAGTAATTAGTAATAGTAATTTATTTTCCATATTGCCATTCCCCCTACTTTTGACAGTATTTTAATTTATTTAAAGCAAATAATATTATACATCTTCATTAGTAAAGATATGGAAGCTACTTCAAAATAAATCCCAAAACTATGTAGTAATAATCTGACTTTTAATAAGTTAAAACATTAATATTCCTACATTTCAGGTTTTCATTAACACTAATTTTTACTTTTAAAAGCTAATTTTAAGAAATAATTAATCAGAAAAAATTTATGTTTTACTGATGTTGTGGGAGAGATTATCCTGATTCCATCTTCTTTCCTAATAACTGCAGTTTCAGTACCTTTGCACCTTGCAAAAAAATTTCATGGGAGTAACAGAAGAATTTATTGATATACTCGGTGCCCGGGTACATAATTTAAAAAATATTGATGTAAAGATCCCAAGGGAGAAACTGGTAGTGATCACCGGTTTGTCTGGCTCAGGCAAATCTTCCCTTGCTTTTGATACTATTTATGCCGAAGGACAACGCAGGTATATTGAAACATTTTCCGCCTATGCCCGCCAGTTTCTTGGAGGACTTGAAAGACCCGATGTGGATAAAATTGACGGCCTCTCTCCTGTTATTGCTATTGAACAAAAGACTACAAGCAAAAGTCCCCGAAGTACTGTAGGAACAATTACCGAAATATATGATTTCCTACGGCTGCTTTTTGCAAGGGCCAGTGATGCTTACAGCTATAACACCGGCGAAAAGATGGTGAGTTATAATGATGAGCAAATACAGGATTTGATCTCCAGAAATTTTGGAGAGAAAAGGATAAATGTTCTTGCTCCGGTTATAAGGTCCCGAAAAGGACATTACAGAGAACTTTTTGAGCAAATTGCGAAGCAGGGGTTTGTTAAAGTGAGGGTCGATGGGGAAATTCGGGATATAGTAAAAGGAATGAAGCTCGATCGCTACAAGATCCACGATATTGAAATTGTTGTTGATCGAATAAAGGTTACTTCTAATGAAGACTCTGGAAAACGTCTTTTCGAAAGCATAAAAACTGCCATGTATCATGGTGACAATGTTCTTATGGTGATGGAACAGGATAGTGGTGAGATCAAATACTTCAGCAGGAATCTTATGTGCCCTTCTTCGGGTATTTCCTATGCCAATCCAGAACCCAACAATTTTTCATTCAATTCTCCAAAAGGAGCCTGTCCTGTTTGTAACGGGATTGGCACCCTACACAAGGTAAACGAAAAGAAGTTAATTCCAGATCCCTCAAAAAGTATAAAAAATGGGGCTCTTGCCCCGCATGGACCACAAAAAAAGAATTGGATCTTTAATCAGCTACAGTTGATTGCCGATCGTTATGATTTCAGCCTTTCAGATCCTGTAGAGAAGATTCCTAAAGAAGCGCTGAATATGATTCTGTTTGGCGGTAAGGAAAAATTTACTAAAGATTCAAAATCCCTTGGGATTACAAGAGAATTTAAAATTGACTTTGAAGGTGTTGCCACTTTTATTGAGGAGACCTATGAAAAAAATGAATCCACTTCCCTGCGCCGTTGGGCAAAGGAATATATGGATAAGATCAAATGCCCCGAATGTGAGGGCACACGCCTGCGAAAGGAGTCTCTTTATTTTAAAGTGAATGGAAAAAATATTGCAGAACTCGCACAAAAAGACATTATAGATCTTGCTGACTGGTTTAAAGATCTAGAAAAGGAACTTTCAGAAAAACAACAGAAGATCGCTTCCGAAGTTATTAAGGAAATAAGTACTCGTTTGCAATTCCTGGTCGACGTAGGTCTAAATTACCTTTCTTTAAACCGCGGGTCCAAAACCCTTTCCGGAGGAGAAGCCCAAAGAATTAGATTAGCAACACAAATTGGTTCCCAGCTGGTGGGGGTTCTTTATATTCTGGATGAACCAAGTATAGGACTGCATCAGCGGGATAATGAAAAATTAATAAATTCTCTTGTGTCTTTAAGAGATCTGGGGAATTCGGTCATTGTGGTAGAGCATGATAAAGACATGATTGAGAGGGCCGATCATGTAATTGATATTGGTCCCGAAGCCGGAAGACACGGTGGAGAGATCATTAGTCAGGGTACTCCACAGGAAATTAGAAAGCACAATACAATTACTGCTAATTATCTTAACGGAAGCATGAAAATTGAGGTTCCGGAAAAGAGGCGAAAAGGCAATGGTAAAAAAATCGATCTCACAGGCGCAACCGGAAATAATCTTCAAAACGTTTCGGTAAGTTTTCCTTTAGGGAAAATGATCGCTGTAACAGGGGTTTCCGGAAGCGGGAAATCCACCTTAATTAATGAGACTCTTTATCCTATTATGAACGCTCATTATTTTAATGGAGTAAAAAAACCAAAGCCTTATAAAAGTATTAAAGGTCTTGAACATATTGATAAGGTGATAGACATTAATCAGACTCCCATTGGTCGTACACCGCGCTCTAATCCTGCAACCTATACAGGAGTCTTTTCTGAAGTCAGGAATCTTTTTGCAAAAACTCCCGAAGCTATGATACGTGGGTATAAACCGGGCCGTTTCAGTTTCAATGTAAAAGGCGGAAGATGCGAAACATGTAAAGGTGGTGGATTACGTGTTATTGAAATGAACTTCCTGCCAGATGTGTATGTCGAATGTGAAACCTGCCAGGGTAAAAGATTTAATCGCGAGACCTTGGAAATAAGGTATAAGGGCAAATCTATATCTGATGTGCTGGAAATGACCATTAATGAATCTGTGATTTTCTTTGAGAACATTCCGAAGATATATCGAAAATTAAAAACTATCCAGGATGTGGGACTGGGATATGTTACTCTGGGACAACAAAGCACTACCCTCTCCGGCGGGGAAGCCCAGCGAATAAAACTTGCCACAGAGCTTTCAAAAAGGGATACCGGCAACACATTTTATATTCTGGATGAACCCACCACAGGTCTCCACTTTGAAGATATTAGGGTTTTAATGGAGGTTCTGAACAGACTTGCAAATAAAGGGAATACTGTCCTTATTATTGAGCACAATCTGGACGTAATTAAAATGGCCGATTATATTATTGATATTGGCTATGAAGGAGGAAAAAAAGGAGGAAAAGTAGTGGCAAAGGGAACTCCCGAAGAAGTTGCAAAAGACAAGAAAAGCTACACCGCAAGTTTTCTTCAAAAAGAGTTAAATTAGCCGCAATTTGAAAATTTTATGAGAACAGAAACAAGAAATAAAAGCTGGAATGAAATAAAAACGAATGACTCCTGGGCGATCTTCAAGATCATGGGGGAATTTGTTAATGGGTATGAAAAATTAAGTCAGATAGGCCCCTGTGTATCTATTTTTGGATCTGCCCGCACCAAACCAGATCACAAATTCTATAAATTGACCGAAGAAGTGGCTAAAAAAATCGTGGAGCACGGTTATGGAATAATAACAGGAGGCGGTCCCGGAGTCATGGAGGCGGGAAACAAAGGTGCTCATCTTGCCGGTGGAACCTCTGTAGGTCTTAATATCCACCTTCCGTTTGAACAACACGACAACCCTTACATAGATAATGACAAAAACATCAATTTCGATTACTTCTTTGTAAGAAAGGTGATGTTCGTAAAATATTCTCAGGGATTTGTAGTCATGCCGGGTGGGTTTGGTACTCTTGATGAATTATTTGAGGCCATCACTCTCATCCAGACCAATAAAATTGATAAATTCCCAATAATCCTGGTGGGAAGAGATTTTTGGGGAGGTTTGATTGATTGGGTGAGAAGCACTCTACTTGATAATTTTCAAAATATTAGCAGTGGGGATATTGATATCATCCAGGTAGTTGACTCTGCCGATGAGGTTATCGAAATTCTGGACCAGTTCTATGACGAATACAATCTTAGTCCTAATTTCTAAAATTCCCTTCGGAAAAAATTCTTTCTAAAATCGGCCTTTTTGACAAGGCTGATTTTTTTTTGTCTGAAGCACTCTTATCTCTTAGCCACTATGCTAATTTTTTTTTAAACTTAGGAATTATTCTTTTAAGATGTTCCATATTGTGCTTTGAAATAATATCTTGCATCACATTATCGTTTTAGTCTGAACTACTATCTCCATTAGAAAATTTGAACACAAAACTCATTGTTTTTTCTCTGTTTGCCTTCCTCACATTACCTCTTTTCGGGCAACATAATGTTTTTATTAAAGCAGAGCTCAACGATACTATAAAATCCCTGTACATAAAACAAAAACTGGAGTACAGGAATACCAGTAGCGACACTTTAAGGGAGATCTATCTTAGCGACTGGATGAATGCTTTTTCAGACACACGAACGCCACTTGCCCGTAGGTTTTTCGAAGATTATGATCGGGATTTTCATTTCGCCCGGGATTATAAAAGAGGAGGAACTACCATAAATACAATTATGGGAGATTCCTTAAACCTCCTCAGATGGGAGCGGCCAAAGGACCAGCCCGACCTGATCAGGATTATTCCCGAACAACCCATAGCTCCGCAGGAAAAGTATACCATTAATTTAAATTACAGTATAAAGATCCCCAGCGATGAATTCACCCGTTATGGATATCAAAACAAGGGAAACTACCAGTTGAGATATTGGTTCATTGCTCCCGGAGTATACAATGATGGCTGGCAAGTCTACAGCCATAAGAATATGAATGATCTCCATCTTCCTAAACTGGATCTGGATATAGCATTAACAATCCCTTCCAACCTTTCAGCTATATCTGCTTTAAAGATGAAAGGGATTGAACCCAAAGGAGATCAAAAAACAGTTTTTTTAACTGGGGAAGAAAGATTTGACACAGAATTACATCTTACCACAGAGGCTATTTTTGATGATATTCAAGTAGACAGTCTTCATGTACTGACAAATATTACCGATAGCGGAGTTAACATTGGTATGAAAGCTTTCTTTGTCAACCGAATTGTAAATTTCCTTCAAAATAATTTAGGTTCCTATCCACATCCCGTTATACTGGCAACCCAGCAGGATTACGCTTCAAACCCTGTGTTTGGGCTTAATCAATTGCCAAAATTTTTGAGACCCTTTCCAGATGGTTTTGGCTATGAATTAAAACAACTCAAAAACATCACAGAAAATTACCTGGAAAATTCCCTCATGTTAAATCCGCGGGAAGAAAAATGGATCTTCGACGGAATCCACATTTATATGATGATGGAATACATTGATGAATTTTATCCAGATCTAAAATTAATGGGGAGTTTGAGTGACGTTTTTGGCATCCGCTGGTTTCATGCTTCCACCCTGGAATTTAATGATCAGTACCCTTTAATGTATTTGTTCATTGCTCGTAAACATCTGGATCAACCTTTAAGCTCTCCTCAGGATTCCTTGATAAAGTTTAATAAAAATTTAGCCAACCCTTTTAAGGCAGGTGTTGGTTTTAAATATCTTGATCAATTCCTGGAAGATAATACTATCCCCTATTCCATTAAAGAATTTTTTGAACGTTACAAACTGAGACCGGTGGAAGCCGAAGATTTCCGTGATATTCTTACTTCGAATGCCGGGAAGGATGTGAGCTGGTTTTTTAATGATTATGTTTCGACCAAAGATAAAATCGATTTTAAAATACGTAGTCTTTCCAGAGAAGGAGATTCACTTCGTATCACCCTTAGGAATAAAACCGGAACGACTGCTCCTATCCAGGTATACGGCCTTAATGATGATGAAATCGTTTATAAAACCTGGGTCGAACATTCTCCCGACGTACGTACTGTATACATTCCTGCGACGCGCATAGAACAGGTAGCAGTCAATCATGAAGGAATTGTTCCCGAAATTAACAGGAGAAATAACTACAGAACCGTAGGAGGAATAATGAACCGGCCCCTGCAGTTTCGTCTGTTTAAGGATATTGAAGATCCCCGTTATCAACAGGTTTTCTTCATGCCCGAGTTCCAGTATAACCTGTATGACGGCCTGGCGTTGGGTCTTAAAGTTTATAATAAAACCGTCCTCGATAGAAATTTTGAGTATAACCTGTCTCCTTTTTATGCATCAAAAAGCAAAACAATTGTTGGGAGCGCCGGGGTGTCACATAAAATTTTCTTTGATGAGGATTTATACCTGATAAACTATGGTATAGGAGGAAGTAGGTTTTCCTTTGGTTATGACCTCATGTACCAACGTCTTACTCCCTACCTGTCATTATATTTTAGAGATTCCTATTTGAGACAAAGTCCCAAAGAAAGAATAATGGTGCGCAACGTAAATGTTTACAGAGACGAAAATGAATTGACAAACCTTGAGGTGCCAGATTACAGTGTGTTCAATATAAATTACCTGTACAGCAACCCTGGTTTGGTCACCCATTTCTCGGGATCTGTTGACTTTCAGGTAGCACAGCAATTCAGCAAATCTTCTTTGACCCTTGAATACCGAAAGCTGTTAAAAAGTGACCGACAAATAAGTCTGAGGTTCTTCGGAGGAGCATTTTTGTACAATGACATGCCCAACAGTGATTATTTCAGTTTTGCACTCGACCGTCCCACAGATTATCTATTTGATTATAATTACTACGGAAGGAGTGAAACCTCGGGATTATTCAGCCAGCAAATTATTTTGGCAGAAGGTGGTTTCAAGTCTATGCTTGAGCCTAAATTTGCCAACCAATGGATCACCACCATAAACGGAAATATCACTCTTTGGAAATGGATCTATGCTTATAGCGATGTGGGGCTTGTTAAAAATAAAAATCAGTACGCCAAGTTGCTTTACGATTCCGGTATAAGACTGAGTCTGGTTCAGAATTATTTTGAGATCTTCCTGCCGGTCCACTCCAGTGAAGGATGGGAGTTTGCAGAAGGCAATTATGATCAAAAGATAAGATTTATTGCCACTTTGGATATTCAAACCCTGGCAGGATTGTTTACCCGAAGCTGGTTCTAAAAAATTCTGGTTTAATTAAAGATTATCCCCTGCTTCTCTTTTTATTAAAAGAATCTCAATAATATCGTCTTTTAGTTATTAAAAAATAAATAATCACGCACATCGTTGAATTGTAAATAATCATTGTTTTCTGTACATTTGTGCTAATTATAAAAACGTGTTATGCAGAGTGAAACATCCTCAAAAAGTGAGATTTCTTTTGAAGATTTTAAGGCGCAGGTATTAAGTGATTACAAACTGGCGGTAACCAGCCGGGAATGTAGTCTCTTGGGAAGGCGCGAGGTACTTACCGGCAAAGCCAAGTTTGGAATTTTTGGTGATGGCAAGGAAGTGCCGCAATTGGCATGGGCAAAAGTTTTTGAAAATGGAGATTTCCGTTCAGGCTATTATAGGGATCAAACGTTTATGATGGCAATTGGCGCTCTTAATATCCAGCAGTTTTTTGCCGGCTTATACGCCACTACAGATATTGACCAGGAACCCAGTTCGGCCGGAAGACAGATGGGAGGACATTTCGCCACCCACAGTTTAAAAGATGATGGGACCTGGAAAAACCTTACCGAACAAAAAAATTCCAGTGCAGATATTTCTCCTACTGCAGGACAAATGCCAAGACTATTGGGACTTGCACAAGCATCCAAGATCTACCGGAATGTTGAAGGCATAGATTCAGAAAATTTTTCCAAAAATGGAAATGAAATTGCCTGGGGAACTATTGGTAATGCCAGTACCAGTGAAGGGTTGTTCTGGGAAACCATTAACGCAGCCGGAGTACTACAGGTACCAATGGTAATGAATGTATGGGATGATGAATATGGGATTTCTGTGCATGCAAAGCACCAAACTACAAAACAAAATATTTCCGAAGTATTAAAAGGTTTTCAGCGGGATAAAGGAGAAAACAATGGCTATGAAATTTTTGTAGTTAACGGTTGGGATTACCCTGCTCTTATAGAAACTTATGAGAAGGCGAATAAAATCGCCCGTGAAGAGCATATTCCTGTTTTGATCCACGTCCAGCAACTTACCCAGCCGCAAGGGCACTCCACATCGGGTTCGCATGAGCGGTATAAAAGTGAAGAAAGACTGCAATGGGAACGTGAACACGACTGTAACATAAAGATGCGGGAGTGGATGATAGAAACCAATATAGCTACAGATGAGGAGCTTCAGGATATTGAAAAAGATATTAAGAAGCAGGTAAGAGATGGCAAGAAAGCAGCCTGGGAAGCTCATACAGCTCCTGTAAAGAATAAATTGCAGGATGTTATACCTGTACTTCAAAGAGTTGCCGAGAGCAGCCAGAATAAAAATTTTATTCTTCAGCTAAAAAATGAACTTCAAGGGAATAAGGAACCTCTAAAAAGGGATATTCTTGTTGCAAGTAGAAAAGCTCTGCGATTCTTAAGAGGAGAAGAATCTCCAGCAAGACAGGAGTTACTTAATTTTATTGAAAAATATACTGAAGAGGTGCGGCCACAATACAGCAGCCACCTTTACAGTTCTTCAGAGTTTAATGCTCTTAAAATCGAAGCAATTGCTCCTTCTTATGACGACAACACTGAAGAAGTAGACGGAAGGCTTGTTTTAAGAGAGAACTTTGATAAGATCTTTGGAAAATATCCTGAAACTCTCATTTTTGGAGAGGATACAGGAGAAATTGGAGATGTCAACCAGGGACTGGAAGGACTTCAGGAAAAATATGGAGAATTGCGAATTGCCGACACCGGGATTCGTGAAGCAACTATCCTGGGACAGGGAATAGGAATGGCAATGAGAGGTCTGCGTCCAATCGCCGAGATTCAATATCTCGACTATCTTCTTTATGCCTTGCAGATCATGAGTGATGATCTGGCTACTCTTCAATACAGAACAAGAGGAAAGCAAAAAGCACCGCTCATCATAAGAACGCGTGGCCATCGCCTGGAAGGGATCTGGCACAGTGGTTCCCCTATGGGTGGTATTCTTCATTTAATTCGTGGAATCCACGTCCTGGTACCAAGAAACATGACCAAAGCGGCAGG
Organism: Salinimicrobium sediminilitoris; assembly: GCF_020866905.1. Lineage (GTDB taxonomy): Bacteria > Bacteroidota > Bacteroidia > Flavobacteriales > Flavobacteriaceae > Salinimicrobium > Salinimicrobium sediminilitoris. Next base: position 220,295 of record NZ_JAIVCC010000002.1, read on the forward strand.
CTTTTATAATACACTTCTTGAAAGTGATGAACCTGCTCTAATTGTAGAATCTCTTAATGGATATCGTCTAAAAGAGAAAATGCCAAATAATCTTGGAGAATTCAAAACTCCGCTTGGTGTGGTGGAAACCATGAATGAAGGTGATGATATTACTTTGGTTTCCTATGGATCTACTTTGCGACTCGTTGAACAAGCTGCACGTGAACTTCAGGAAGTTGGAATAAGCGCCGAAGTTATTGATGTGCAGTCTTTACTTCCTTTTGATCTTAATAAAGATATTGTAAAAAGCGTTGAGAAGACAAGCCGACTTCTTGTCATAGACGAGGATGTTCCCGGAGGTGCTTCGGCTTATATTATGCAAAAGATCATGGAAGAACAGGACGCGTGGAGATATCTTGACAGTAAACCCCAAACTCTTACTGCAAAAGATCATAGACCTGCCTACGGAACAGATGGAGATTATTTCTCAAAACCTTCTGTAGAAGATATCTTTGAGAAGGTGTATGACATCATGCACGAGTCCAATCCTGCGCAATTTCCACAATTGAAGTAGAGCAACGTTTGATATTAAAAAGGCCACCTCTTTTCAAGACGTGGCCTTTTTTCTTATCTCCAGGTAAATTTTGAAATTCTTATCCCTACGTAACAATCATCATTGCAGCCATAGGAACTGAATCCACAAAGAATCATCACTCCGGTCTCATTTGTTTCAAAATAGACCTCATTTGCGTCTGGATCCACGGTCAAATATTGAGAAATACAGGTTTTATAAAGATCATCCATAGAAAGAGGTGGTGCCCCAGCAGCATGGCTTCCAATTTCTTTACGGGAAGTTTCTTCATATGTGTCTGTGATCGTTTTAGTTCCATTTTCAGCAGAAATAATAAAGGCCTCATAATACCTGCCAACTACTTTACCTCTTTCAATTATAATAGTTGTCTCACTTCCCACTCCCGTCCACGATTCCTCTAAAAAAGTGTATTCATAGGAATTACCGTTCTTCTTCTTTAAATCATCCCAGGCGGCTTTGCTCTCCCTGAAATTATAGCCGTTTTCCCCTTCTTTAAAAAAATTCTCCCTTACAGAATCCAGGCTGCAGGAACTAATAAACAGCAAAAAAGGTAGAAATAATAAGGTGTAGATCTTTTCCATAAGCTTTAGATTTATACTTAAATTTAAACAATCTTCAGAAAAGAAATACAGGATTAATTAATTTATTTTCAGATACTTACAACTTCATAATTTATTTCATAATAACTAAATTAGTGATAATGAGAGAGGATAAATTGAAGAATTCAGAACAAAATTCATAAAAAATTACATCCAGTGCTTTTCGGTACTTTCAATTTTGTAGAGCAGGTAATTCTTTAATGCCTGAATTTCATCCTTCCTTACTATTGGAAACTGAATATCCCCTCCGGCCGAATGAAAAGTTAGATAAACAAGCCCCCTTCTTTTGTACCAGATTGGTTGAGATACAGAAATCGCCTGCAATCTGAATATCTCCAGGTATTGCTCCTTCTTTATCCAAACACCAGAATACCTGATCAAAAACTCTTTAGATACGCCCAGTTTGAGGTTTCGATAATAAAGAAAATTATAAAAGACCAACAAAAGTAAGTAAGCAGCAGAAATTGAAAGGAACCAGTATACAGTTATCATTTCTACGTAATAAAGAAGAAGCCCGCCTACTACGAGTAGTGGGATTAATCCCCGCGAAATTTTCTTTAAAAGCAAAAATTTACTGGGAAGAATAGTAAACTCTTCCTGAATCCTGTTTTTGTAAAAATATTCCTTAACCTGGGAGACCACATCGGGTGGTAAGCCTACAATTTTAATCTGGTTCTTCTCAAGATCATTTTCGCTACTGGCTAAAGAAATTTTTACCTGGTAAAGCCGCATTGCCTTTTGAATAGGGTTGGTCAAGACTTGCAAAAGCTGAATTCGGCTCGCGCGTAAATTTACTTTGGTGTTATTTCTAAGGCCCATTTCCACCTGTAAGGTATCCCTGAATTTTTGCAGGTGGAGCCCAAAATATTTGATGACCGTCTCTCCTACTGTAAATACCATTCCCACGATCAAAAGGAAAATAATTAGCATGAATTTCCCCTGTGCCCAGTAAACTTGAGGCTCCTGAAGTTGAGCAGACAATTCATCATTAAACATAAATTGCTCCCGCAGGGTAAAATAAAATGCTATAATTATTCCTACTCCTCGCAAATAATTAGAGGTAAGGCCAAGCTTTATAAGCGTTAACAAGCTTACTTTATGCTCCCACTCAGGTAGCACTTTAGAAGTAGAAGACTTATTTTCCTCTCCCACTTCCAGATTTGTATCTTCTTCCTGTACTACTGCCCTTTCTTCTTCAGCATGAGCCATGAGCAGGTCTGCCAATGCATTGGCTCTTTCTTCTGAAAGTGCTTTTATTTCAACTTCCTTATCCTGGCTTCCCGCTGTCTCCACAACAACACTGTAAACCCCAATAACACGCTGAAGAATGTTTCTGCGGAAATTTACCTGCTGTATCTTCTGAAACGGAATATTAATAACATCTGTCGAAAAAACCCCTTTTTGAAGCACGAATTCTTCATTCTTCTCGTCAATGTGAAATTTGAAATTCAGAAAGTATTTGATACTATATCCCAGGCTTATTAATAATATCAGAATAAATCCTGCACCTGCAAGTAACAGAGTACGCTGGTCTACTTCCTTGAACGCAAAATAAAAAACTACTACCCACAAGTTTCGGGCGATATGGTAGAGAGACGTCGCAAAGATGAGCACAAGCCCCACGCCCGATTGCCGTTGAGGCTCAGTAAAATTATAATTAGGCATGATTGTATATTCGTCCCGAAATTTCCTCTTTTACAGAAATTGCAGTTTGAGGTTTAATTCCCGGAACACTTACATCACTTCCCGAACCTCCGGCAGTGAAAACCTTTACTGTAGAAATCTTCAGCATTTTATCCAGGAAAGAACGTTCTACAGAAACGTGCTGAATTCTATTAAAGGGAACAACTGTAATTCGTTCAAAAAGAAATCCGCGTTTAAAAATAATATCCTGTTCCCTTAGTGCATAACCACTTTTTTTCACATACATAAGATTATTAAAAATCGTCCATCCAAAAATGAGTAAAATGAACAGTCCTGCCCAAATAATATAATTGTGAAATTCGGGGGAAGAAAGCTTATAAGCTACAATTAATCCCACCGCAAAAAACAGGAAGGAAATTGTAGTTCCAACCTGCAGTTTTACAAGGTATTTTTTAGATATGGGATGCAGCTCCACTTCTTCATACCTGGGAAGAGCTGCAACATCTACTTCAAAATTTGAAAATTGTGGGGTGCTTATGGGATCCATTTCTTTTCAAAATTAGGTTTTCTTTTCTCAAGAAAGGCATTTCGACCTTCTTTGGCCTCATCTGTCATATATGCCAGCCGGGTTGCTTCTCCGGCAAATACCTGTTGGCCAACCATCCCGTCATCGGTAAGGTTCATGGCGAATTTCAGCATTTTTATAGAGGTTGGTGATTTTGCCAGGATCTCCTGCGCCCATTCGTAAGCAGTGTCTTCCAATTCATCATGAGGAATTACCGCGTTGACCATTCCCATTTCATAAGCTTCCTGGGCCGAATAATTTCTTCCCAAAAAGAAGATTTCGCGGGCTTTTTTCTGTCCCACCATTTTAGCCAGGTAAGCAGATCCATATCCGCCGTCAAAACTTGTGACATCGGCATCGGTCTGTTTAAAGATCGCATGTTCCTTACTGGCAAGAGTGAGATCGCAGACCACATGAAGGCTATGGCCTCCACCTACTGCCCATCCCGGAACCACTGCAATAACAGCCTTAGGCATAAATCTTATTAATCTTTGCACTTCCAGAATATTTAGGCGGTGCATCCCGTCTTCGCCCACATATCCCTGATGACCACGCGCCTTTTGATCTCCGCCGCTGCAAAAACTATACACCCCATCCTTAGAAGAAGGACCTTCTGCGGTCAATAATACGACACCTATTGAAGTATCTTCCTGGGCATCGTAAAATGCATCATATAATTCACTGGTAGTTTTAGGTCTAAAAGCATTTCTCACGTCGGGCCTGTTAAATGCAATTCGTGCAACACCATTGGATTTTTTATAGGTGATATCTTCGTAATCTTTGGCTGTTTTATAATCTGGTTTGGTCATAAGTATCTAATTTTACTCAAAAATAGGATTTTTATAATTCTTTATTCGCGTAAAAGATTAATAGCTGTAAAGCTTTTAAAAATCTTATCTTTCAGCTTAAGTATATTAAAAATTGTACAGTTTTTGATTCTAAGTTTCCAAACAGCAAATCAAATGAAAAAACTCCTCCTACTGACAGGCTTCTTATTAACCATCAGCGGGTATTCACAGGAATTTGATACCTCAGAGAGTATATATATTGGCGCCCGGGAAGTACGTCCCAGTCTTTCCATGCCTGTACGTGAATTTTCTGAATCAAAATTCACTCTTATGGAGGTCAACTTTGATAAAAAAGATGAAAAGAGACAGGTGAATCTAATCGCTATGATGGAGCAGCAGCGCTTTGAAAAAGAAAAAGGCATAGTTGAAATGGAATCACCCATGCCCGGCCTTAGCACCGGGGAAAAGTCACTTATTGAAGTGACCAATGATATAAGAATTCACGACCGCAGTTCAAACTTCGATATCTATACCGGTAAGAAAAAGATTCCGGCATATGAAGAAATGCAGTCTCCTATTTTCCGCCAGGGTTATACCCCTTTCTCAAGAAGAAGATATAGTTCTCCAGGAATTAATTACACCCCCTATTTAAGGTAGATTCCGTTGTCTTTAATATCAACCTTTCGTTGCTTATAAAGATTTCCAAGGGCACGTTTAAAGCTTTTCTTGCTCATTTGCACCTCTCTCTCGATCTCTTTAGGTGAAGATTTATCGGTAAGTGCAAGGAAGCCGCCTTTTACCTCTAACAAGCTAAGAAGCTCCTGCGCATTAGGTTCTATGCTACGAAATCCCGGACGCTGCAGAGTAATATCGATCTTTCCGTCTGGTCTTGTCTTCCTGACGTAACCTTTTAACCTGTCACCAACATGAAGTTTTTGAAAAACATCATCCTTGTATAATAACCCTTTATGGATCTCATTTACAATAACATTCCATCCCAATTCTGTGGGATTGGCTACTATGAGGTCAACTTCTTCAAAAGCCTCAACTGTTAGCTGGGAATTATCCAAAAATGCGTCTACTTTATTAGAACCCACCAGCCTGCCAGTAAGTTCATCAAGATAACAGAAGATAAGATAACGTTCTCCTTCCCGCATTTTCATTGCCTGTTCCTTGAAAGGCACAAAAAGGTGTTTTTCCAGCCCCCAGTCCATAAAAACTCCTATCTCGCTCACCTCTGCACATTTCAGGTAACCAAATTCATCCAGCTTCACGAAAGGCTTAAGAGAAGTAGCAACAGGCCGCTCTTCGTGGTCAAGATAAACAAAGACTTCAAGCTCATCCCCTATCTCAAATGTTTCCGGTTTGTATTTATTTGGCAACAAAACTTCATTGCCATCATCGTCTTTTAAAAACAATCCTGGCTCTGTGTCGCGATCGATCTTTAATGTATGGTATTCTCCAATGGCAAGCATAAAAATATTTTTGGCAAAGTTACTTATAATAAACGGCTATTTTACGAAGCTGAAATATTCCAGCAACACCTCGTCATTCACTTTTCTCGGAGTGAAGATCTCCAGAACTCTCGGGTTTTCTGAGATGTCAAAAAAGCCATTTAACTGCTGTTCTATTTCTTCTGAAGTTTTTGCTGAAGCATATTGAAATCCATGTAGATCGCAAACAGGTTTTGCTGTCAGGTCGTGCACGGTCTCAAAATAAGTATCAAAAGTTTCAGAATTTTTATCACCCGGTAATATCCTGAAGATCCCTCCTCCCCGGTTATTTAAAATGATGATCCTGAAGTTCTTCGGAATGTAATTGTTCCAGAGCCCATTGCTATCATAAAAAAAGCTGAGATCGCCGGTGATCATCAAAACTGGTTTTTCTGAAATCATTGCAGCTCCTACCGAAGTTGAGATACTGCCATCAATCCCGCTGGTACCGCGGTTACAATAAATCTTCAAACTCTCTTTCCACCTGAAAAGTTGCGCGTACCGGATTGTAGAACTATTCGCAAGTTGCACGATGTAATTTTCGGGTACAGAGGGAATCACCTGTTGCATAGCTTTTAGATCTGAATATGGGATCCTTCCCATGTAGTCCTCATGCTTTTCTTTCCTCCTGCCTCTTACCTCCTGCCAGTATTCTGCGTAATTGCTTTCTGAAATCTCGCTAAGCGGAAAAAATTGTTTAAAGAAGGAATTTATTGAAGTCTCGAAATGCTTGTTCAGGCAAAAGAAGGTGTTATATGCCTTTTTTGGATCCACGTGCCAGTGTTGTTTCGGCTGATAGTTGCGTAGAAAAGCTTTTATCTTTTTCGAAACAATCATTCCGCCGAAAGTCAGAAGGATCTCCGGTTGCAGGTTATCAAACAGTTGCTCTTTATTATCGTCTTTTTCAATAGGCCCAATTATGGTATCAATCCGGGTAAAGAATTTCTCCTGTTGCACATTAGAAGTGGTTTCGGTAAAAACAATGACCGAAGGATCATTTGCCAGCCGGTCAAGGAATTCCTGCTCCACAGCGTTTGGAGAAGACACTCCAACAATTACCATTTTCCTTGCAGCCTTATTCCAGAGATCAGCATAAGCCTGTAGCTGATTTTTGGAATAGGTCCTTTCGATAATTTCCGGCAGGATCTGGATCGGATTTACCTCCACATCTTCAACGGTACCGTACAGCGGCTCATAAAAAGGAACATTGATATGCACCGGACCTTTTTCTTCAATAGCTTTATTCAGCGCCAGATTGATCTCCCGCTCATTGTGCTTTCTACTTTCGAACTGTTTCTGCTGAAGTTTTTTATCTTTGGCTTCATTTTCCAGGACTAATTCTGAATGAAGATTGGCCGAGTACAATATATGGTTCTCAAAAATGTTCTTTTGGCGAATGGTTTGGCCGTCACCAATATCGATACGTTCTACAGGCCTATCGGCAGAGATCACTACCAGGGGAATGTCGCTGTAATAAGCCTCTGCTACCGCCGGATAATAGTTAAGCAATGCAGAGCCCGAGGTGCAGACCACAGCCACAGGTTTTTGAAGCTGTTGCGCCATTCCTATTGCAACAAAAGCCGCACATCGCTCATCTACAACACTGTAAGTTTTAATATTGGGATGATATGCAAACCCGGTAGTTAATGGCGCATTTCGGGAGCCGGGAGAGATCACTACGTGATGTATTCCCTTAGCTTCACAAAGTGCAACTATAGAACGGGCAACTGGTATTTTTGGATGTTTCAAAATTTATCTTTTTGGAGACCTAACAGTCCCGAAGCTTCGGGGCTGTTAGGCATGGTAAAACTTTTATTTACTTCAACAGCACTTTCTTCATCGTTTCGGACTTATTCACGGTTTCCTGCCACTCATCTTCGGGCACGGAATCTTTGGTGATCCCACCACCCACAAAAAGTACTGCCTTGCCATTTTCAATTTTCATACAGCGCAGATTCACATAAAGATCGGTTTCTTTTTTTACTGCACGATAAGCCAGGTTCTCCACATTTCTTCTTGTCCTGCTTCGCTGTACATTTTTCTGAAGATTCAATTCCCCCAGAAATCCGGTGTAGAATTCCCTATTGTAATTTTCTTCTTCAAGAATAAAGGCTTTAGCCTTTTCCTTTGGCAGGCCACATACAGCCGGTGTTGGATGTAGGGCCGAGATGATATTGAGCCAAATGGCAGAGACGTTCCGCGGAACGTCTGTACCGGAATTTTCTGAAATTTGGAGTTTGGAATTTGGAATTTTGCCAGATATATCAGATCTAATATGTAGTAGATTCCCTGCCTTTGCAGTATAAGGAGCTGATATTTCCAGATCTTCCACACCTGAAGATTTAAGGTTGTCTACTATTGAATCAGTAACAAATTGCTGTTCCTGCTTTTCTTTATCGCCCCATTCCACCTCCATGGTTCCGGAATATTTTTGAGTACCGGCAAGGGCCATGGTTTTAAAACGGGTGCCTGTTACCTTCAGCAAAGTTTCGGGTGTCGCGCCCAGCCAGCAGCCGACTTTTGGATGAAACCAGCAATACACAAAAGCTGTTGGATAAGCTTTCAATAGCTCTTTAAACAGCTTCAGCGGATTCGGGTTATCCAATTCCACCTCTTCCTTTCGGGAAAGCACAACCTTTTCCATTTCTCCTGCTTTCAAAGCTGCAACGGCTTTTGCTACCAGCTGCACGTGAGCCGACATTTTTTCTTCCGAAATTCTCCCTTTTTGAGAGGCCACGGGAGCCGAAACTTCTTCAGGAACTACCTGTTCAAATATGTGTTTTTCCGAAGCATTCTCAGGAAAAAGAATCGTTTTTTCTGAGGTGTCAAAAGGGGCAAAAACAAACCCGCTTTCGGTAAAATCTTCAGTGTTATTAAGCTGATCATCCTGCTGCAGGAAAGCCTTCACTTCTCCGGAACTTCCGTTCAGAATTGGCTTCCGGTACGCTACAAAAGGCAAACCTGAAGCATATTGCATCTCCAGCCGATTAAAAAATTCAGCTTCAGGCATTGTCTTTCTTTTTCGGAAGGGTAATAGTGGTCAATTTTACTATAGAAATCAGATTTTCGGCTTCATCTGTAATCCTGATGCTCCAAAGTTGCGTGGTACGACCTTTATGAAGATAAGTGGCTTTGGCGTAAACAAAACCTTCAGAAATGCTTTTTATATGATTGGCAGAAATTTCGATTCCGCGCACGTAATAATCATCGGTATTTAAAAAAACGAAGCTGGCCATGCTACCTACAGTCTCGGCCAGAGCGACGGTCGCGCCTCCGTGCAGCACGCCATCTGGCTGATGGACCTTTGGAGTCACGGGCATTTTGGCGATGAGATAATCTTCCCCTACTTCAGAAACCTCGATGTCAAGAGTTTCCATGAGGGTATTTTTGCATATCTTTTTCAACAGCGCGTGAGTTTCCTCTTTGGTCATAGCAAATAGATTGGTTTCTTTGTAAAAGTACAAAACCGTCAGATAATATGGATGAAAAGCAAGTTTCTTATCGCTCTACCAATACCTATAGCACATTAAATCAACTTACCGACAAAACTGAAAATGTGTGGGTGGTTTTCCACGGCATTGATTACCTGAGCCGTTATTTCCTGAAGTACTTTAGGCACTTCAACCAGGAAAAGAATTATATCATTGCACCACAGGCGCCTTCCAAGTACTACCTCAATGGCAAATATGAGCATGTTGGAGCTTCCTGGGCTACACGTGAGAATACTGAGATGGAAATTGAGAATGTGCTGGCATACCTCGATGAGGTCTATGAAAATGAAGGTCTAAAAAGGGCCAAAAACCTTGTACTTTTTGGATATTCCCAGGGCGTCTCTGTCGTAACCCGGTGGATGGCGAGAAGAAAGATCAGCCCGTCACAACTCATTCTAAACTCCGGAAGAATTCCGAAGGAATTAAAGCCAGAGGATTTTGCCTTTTTGGAAGGTACAGAGATCTCCTTCGTCTACGGGACTGAAGATCCATTTGTGAATAAGGAGTTTCTGGAGTCGGAAGAAAAGAGAATACGCGAGCTATTCCCAAAGAACCTGAAGTTTATTCCTTTTGATGGCGGACATGAGGTGAATAAAGAGGTCATTTTAAAGCTTGTGGGGGAATAGTTTAGAAGACCGCTGCGCTATAAGAATCAAGAGCCAAGAGCCAAGACATGTTCTGCTGTGTCATCCTGAACTTGTTTCAGGATCTCTTTCTATTTTTCCATTTCTATGGAAATTTTCACTTTTCCCCCAAGACCTTTTTCGACGATGTCGTACAGGGTTTTCAATGTGAGGTTACTTCCATTATTTTCTACCCGGGAAATGTAAGTTCGTTTTTTGTCAATTTTCTCTGCTAATTGGTCCTGAGTCAGATTTTTTTCTTCTCTAGCTTTTCTTAGCATGAGTCCAATTTTAAATGACTCGAAATCCCGATCCAGTTCATCTCGTCTTGAAGTTCCTTTCTCTCCGTAAACTTCATCCTTTATTGTCTTCCAGTCTTTTGTTTCCATCATTTATTGTTTTTCTCCCGGTAATATGATTCCATCAACTTTAAGGCTTTATCAATTTCCTTTTTCGGGGTTTTCTCAGATTTTTTAGTAAAACCATTCAATAGAATTACTAACCTTCCTTTATCGAAAAAGCAAAAAACTCTCCAGATATCTGAGCCTAACATAATTCTAGCTTCATAAAATCCTTTAGTTCCTTTTAAAGCTTTTAGATAATGTGATGGAATTCTTTCAAAAGTTTCAATTACTTCTATTATTTTAAAGATTTTATCCTGAACCTTTTTGGGCTGTCCAACTAAAAAATCCTGAAAATAATTTTTATAACTTATTACCTTCCTTATTCTTTCCATCTTCACAAATGTAACTTTTAAGTTACATTTTTCAAAGTAATTTTATGAGATATCAGAGATAGAGTTTTGATTAATGAATCCTGAACATCCTTAAAATCTATTAGAAGCTGAAACAAGTTCAGCCTGACAAATCTATATAGAATACGGCTATGTCTCCTCGAGCGCCTGCCTGCTGGCAGGCAGAGAGTCGAGAGGTCTGTGTGTACCAAGCAATAATTTTAGAAGTAAAAGTTGGCGCGGATTTGCAATCCGTTCCAAGTTCTCCCTTCCCCACCCCGACCTTCGGCCACTCCTCCGCAGGAGGGGAATAATCCGAGGAATATTTTTAATAACAAGATGAAGCGTCATCTTGAAATCATTTCAGGATCAAACAGAAGCTGAAACTCCCGAAGCGTCTGGACAGCTTGACGGGAGGAAAAACTTGAGAAACAAAAAAAGCGCTGCCAATCGGCAGCGCTTTATATTCTCTCAAAGTTCCTCCCCTTGATAAGGGGAGGTTAGGAGGGGTTACTTCACTTCTTCGAAGTCAACGTCTTCTACATCGTCACCTTGCTTGGAGTCACCTCCGGCTTGTTGCCCTCCGGCCTGTTGACCGTTTTGAGCTCCAGGTCCACCTTGTGGCCCACCTGGCTGTCCACCTTGCTCGGCTTGTGCTTTGTACATTTCTTCAGAAGCTACTTTCCATGCCTCATTGATCTTATCTAATGCAGGCTGAATTGTATCTACTTCTTTTGTCTCGTAAGCTTTCTTCAATTCTTCCAAAGCGTCTTCGATCGGCTTCTTCTTATCGTCAGAAAGTTTATCTCCAAATTCTTTCAGCTGCTTTTCAGTCTGGAAGATCATGGCATCAGCTTCGTTAAGCTTATCTACTTTTTCTTTGGCTTGTTTATCAGTTTCAGCATTCGCTTCAGCTTCCTGCTTCATCTTTTGGATCTCTTCTTCAGTAAGACCAGAAGAAGCCTCGATTCTAATATCCTGAGATTTACCAGTAGCTTTATCTGTAGCGCTTACTTTGATGATACCGTTGGCATCAATGTCAAAAGTTACTTCAATTTGAGGTGTTCCTCTTGGCGCCGGTGGAATCCCATCAAGGTGGAATCTACCAATTGTCTTATTGTCGGCTGCCATTGGACGCTCTCCCTGTAATACGTGGATCTCAACAGATGGCTGATTATCGGCCGCGGTAGAGAATACCTGGGATTTCTTGGTTGGAATGGTTGTGTTAGACTCAATTAACTTGGTCATCACACCACCCATAGTTTCAATACCAAGAGATAGCGGAGTTACGTCAAGAAGCAATACATCTTTTACATCTCCTGTAAGTACACCACCCTGGATCGCAGCACCAATTGCCACAACTTCATCAGGATTCACTCCTTTTGATGGTTTCTTTCCGAAGAACTTCTCAACTTCTTCCTGGATCTTAGGGATACGGGTAGATCCACCAACAAGGATCACCTCGTCAATATCACTTTTTGAAAGTCCGGCATCGCTAAGTGCTTTTTGCACAGGATCCATAGAACGCTTCACCAAAGTATCGGCTAATTGTTCAAATTTTGATCTCGTCAAAGTCTCAACCAAGTGCTTTGGTCCACTTGAAGTAGCGGTAACATATGGCAGGTTAATCTCTGTTTGAGAAGAAGAGGAAAGCTCAATTTTAGCTTTTTCAGCAGCTTCTTTCAAACGCTGAAGTGCCATTGGGTCTTTTCTAAGGTCGATATCTTCGGCTTTCTGAAATGTATCTGCAAGCCAGTCGATGATCACCTCATCAAAGTCGTCACCACCAAGGTGCGTATCACCATTTGTAGAAAGTACTTCAAATACTCCATCCCCTAATTCAAGGATAGAGATATCAAATGTACCACCACCAAGGTCATAAACTGCGATCTTCTGGTCCTGAGATTTTTTATCAAGTCCATAAGCCAATGCAGCTGCAGTTGGTTCGTTAATGATCCTTCTCACTTTAAGACCTGCGATCTCACCGGCTTCTTTTGTAGCCTGACGCTGAGAGTCATTAAAGTATGCAGGTACGGTAATTACCGCTTCGGTCACATCCTGTCCAAGATAATCTTCGGCAGTTTTCTTCATTTTTTGAAGCACCATCGCAGAAAGTTCCTGCGGAGTATATTTTCTTCCGTCGATCTCCACACGTGGAGTATCGTTGTCCCCTTTTACTACTTTATAAGGAACTCTTCCTGCTTCTTTAGAAACTTCGGAATATTTGTTCCCCATAAACCTCTTGATAGAGGAAATAGTTTTTGTTGGGTTTGTTACAGCCTGACGTTTTGCAGGATCCCCTACTTTTATTTCGCCTCCTTCAACAAAAGCGATAACAGAAGGAGTAGTTCTTTTTCCTTCGGCATTAGGAATTACCGTTGGCTCGTTACCTTCCATTACGGCAACACAAGAGTTGGTAGTACCTAAGTCGATTCCAATTATTTTACTCATAATTCTATAGGTTGTTATTTATTATTTCTGAATTTTTTCAACAACCTCTTAAAGTCAATCTTTATGCCAGCAGAAATTATATGACAGGATGTCATTTTTGACACCTAAACTATGAATTTCCCTACCTTTTTTGTCAATGAGATTTATTCTATTTTTCCTGAAGGGATTATTACCTTTGCCGGCTAAAGTTTGAGAATGGAAAGTATCAGCGTTTTTGACATGCTTAAAATAGGAGTTGGTCCTTCCAGCTCCCACACCCTGGGCCCATGGAGGGCCGGCGAAAGATGGATAGTGGAATTGAAAGAAGCTGGAAGATTTGATCTGGTCGAAAAGGTGACCATCAATCTGTACGGTTCTCTTTCCCTTACCGGAAAAGGACACGCTACAGACCTGGCTTCGGTATTAGGCCTGTTAGGATACGATCCTGTTACTGTCCCAGTTGAAAACATTGATCCCGAGATCAATAATATTAAAACCTTTGGCCGGCTTAACCTTAACGGGGAGCGCAGCATTGACTTCGATCTCGAAAACGATATCGTCTTCAATAAAAAATTCCTGCCTTTCCATCCCAACGGAATGAAATTTACTGCGCTGCTTTCTTCCGGCAAAACAACATCCTCCACCTTTTACTCTATTGGCGGCGGATTTGTAGTTAAGGAAGAACGTAAGAACGCCAAAAAACAACTTCAGAAATTTAAACACTTTCCTTTTCCCATTGTAAAAGGAACAGACCTGGCCGCTTTTTGTAAACAGGAGAATAAAAAGATTTCTGAAATAGTCTACGAGAACGAAAAGTCACTGCGAACTGAAGCTGAAATAGATGCCGGGTTAAAGGCTGTGTGGGACGTGATGCTTGAATCAATGTATTTAGGTTGTCATACCGAAGGAACTCTACCCGGTGGTTTGAACGTACGCCGAAGGGCTCCAGATTCTCACAAGAAGCTTATTGGAGATCTTAATTACGATTCACCCGAAGAATGGATCGAAGCCATTCGTAAAACTGAAGTAAAGTTCCGCTCGATTTTAAAATGGGTAAGCTGCTTTGCTTTAGGTGTGAATGAAGTGAATGCTTCTTTAGGTCGTGTCGTAACAGCCCCCACAAATGGAAGCGCCGGAGTTATCCCCGCAGTTCTCATGTACTACCTTACAATAGAAAATCACGATGCCAGATTTGAAAAGATTAAGCAGTTCCTTTTAGTAGCAGGTGAAATTGGCAGCTTGTTCAAAAAAGGAGCTACTATTTCGGCCGCTATGGGTGGTTGCCAGGCAGAGATCGGAGTTTCTTCCTCCATGGCCGCCGGAGCTTTAACCGAAGTGATGGGCGGTACTCCAGAACAGGTTATGATGGCAGCCGAAATAGCCATGGAGCACCACCTCGGCCTCACCTGCGATCCCATCGCCGGTCTCGTACAAATTCCTTGCATCGAAAGAAACTCCATGGGTGCCATCAAGGCAATAAACGCCGCCGAAATGGCAATGGACGCCGATTCTATTCACGCTAAAGTTCCACTTGATAAGGTAATCGAAACAATGTGGGAAACAGCAAAAGACATGAACTCAAAATACAAAGAAACCTCAGAAGGCGGACTGGCGGTTAGAGTGAGTTTGAGTGACTGCTAGAACCACCCCACCCTGCGGGCACCCCTCCTTAAAAAAAGGAGAGGAACACTTGGAAGTCGTAAACGACTTCCCCTAACGGCTGCACATTTCATCTTTAAATGAAATTTCCTGCCAAAGGCAGGTTGAACGCGAAGCGGAAAATGACATTGGACTCCTCTCGAAGAGAGTGGACGCGAAGCGGAATTTTCAACCTAAACTCCCTCCTCTCGAGGAGGTTTTCCGCGAAGCGAAATGTCTCGAACAGCTCCCCTCCTTTTTTTAAGGAGGGGTGGCAGGCGAGAGCCTGACGGGGTGGTCAGGCGCTAGACCCGCGCAGCGGAAATTGTCCAAACTTTTCTATTTGAAAATTTTGACCTTTGGGACCCGCTATCTACAAGTTGCAACCAACCACACTTTAGCTTTTTTTTTATAGAAATTGGAATTTGGGATTTGGAATTTGAAATCTGGTATTCACCTTAATGGTACTCCCTTTCCTACCTGCTTTTAACTCTCCTTTATAGGTCTACCGTGCTATTTATCAATAACTTCAACAACCAAAACCATAAGAAGTATATGAAAGCAGCACAAGTCCAGGAGAAAGGTGGAGATTTTGTAATTGTTGATCTTGAAAAACCAACTCCAAAAGCAAAAGAAGTACTCATAAAAGTAGAGGCTTGTGGCATTTGTCACAGTGATGCTTTTGTAAAAGATGGTACCTTCCCTGGTATCGAATACCCCAGAGTTCCGGGACACGAAGTAGTAGGTATTGTGGAAAAGGTGGGAGAACAGGTAAATATGTGGAAAGAAGGTCAGCGGGTAGGAGTCGGTTGGCATGGAGGTCATTGCTTTGAATGTAATCCCTGCAGGCGTGGTGATTTCATCAATTGCGAAAATGCCAAAGTAAGCGGAATTTCATATGATGGAGGATATGCCGAATATATGACTGCACCTCAGGAAGCCATTGCAGCTGTTCCTGAAGAACTTTCTTCTGAAGAAGCCGCTCCTTTGCTCTGCGCGGGAATCACTGTTTTTAATGCCCTTCGAAATTCAGGAATAAAACCCGGTGACCTGGTAGCAGTCCAGGGAATTGGAGGTCTGGGGCATCTTGCTGTTCAATATGCGGTAAAAATGGGGATGAGAACAGTTGCAATTTCTCACAGCGATAGTAAAAAAAGATTAGCCAAAGAACTGGGAGCCAAACATTTCATTAATACCGCCAATGAAGATCCTGCCGAAGCCCTGCAAAAATTAGGAGGTGCCAGATTAATTTTAGCCACTGCGCCTGTCAGCGAGGCCATCACGGCGGTAATAGGTGGTTTGACAATAGATGGAAGAGTACTCATGGTTGCAGCAACAGGAGAACCGGTCCAGGTCTCTCCTATGCAGTTACTCATGGGACGTAAAGGCCTTTCCGGCTGGCCCAGCGGTACTGCAAAAGATTCGGAAGACACTTTGAATTTCAGCGCCCTTACAGGTACAGTGCCAATGATAGAGGAATATCCATTAGATAAAGTTAACGAAGCTTATGATCAAATGATCAACAATAAAGCCCGTTTTAGAGTAGTCCTTAAAATGTAAAAATAAGAGTCGGCTAGCAACTATCAATCCCTGCCGACAGGCAGTTGTGAACGCCAAGCGAAACAGTTTGAAAGAAACTCCTCCACTTGTGGAGGTTTCGCAAAGCGAAATGTACCCAACAGCTCCCCTCCTTTTTTCAAGGAGGGGTGGCAGACGATAGTCTGACGGGGTGGTCAGACGCTACACCCGCGCAGCGGAATTAAGTCCAAATTTTTTAACCTGAAACCCGGAACGTAGAACTTTGGAACAGGCAACCCGCAACCCGAAACCCGCAATCACTTCACCTTTTTCTCCTCACAACCTTCTTTCCTCCTGGTGTCAATTAGATAAATGATCTTCCATTCTTCCTCCACCTTCAGCAACTGAAAACTGTTTACTCCGCAATGGCTAAAAGTTTCATCCATATAAAAAGAATAGGGCGTCCATACATTGGCCATGTTTCCATCGATTTTAATGACATAATCATGCAGGACTTCTTTAAAATCGGTTTTTAAAGGAATACCCACTATTCCTTTTAACACCTTCTGCAACTCTTCCCTTACCAGGACTGTTTCCCCGGTCTTCGATCTTCCAATAGTCTGAATAACAGGGTTCTCATGAAAAACCGATTTCATTATAGTAGAATCACGTGCATGGAATCCTTCAAAAAAGGTTTCCACAACTCTTTGAACTTTATCTTCTTCTATAGGATCCTGAGCAACAACAACTGTTGCTAATAGCAGAAAAATGGCTGTGGATACACGTTTCTTCATGTGCTGAGTTTTAGGGTAATTTAGTACTTTTACCTGAATTTAAAACCAACCGTATGTCAGTCGCTAAAAAACAGTTCAAACGAATCACCACCAAATCACTGGTCGAAATGAAGTCTCAGGGAGAAAAGATCTCTATGCTTACTTCCTATGATTTTTCTATGGCTAAGATCGTTGACGGTGCAGGCATAGACGTCATTTTGGTTGGAGATTCGGCCAGTAATGTAATGGCGGGACATGAAACAACTTTGCCAATTACCCTGGATCAAATGATCTATCATGCGGCGAGTGTTGTTAGAGCTGTTGAGCGCGCTTTGGTGGTTGTAGATCTTCCCTTCGGAAGTTACCAAAGCGATCCAAAAGAAGCATTGCGATCGGCGATCAGGATCATGAAAGAAAGCGGTGGACATGCAGTAAAACTGGAAGGTGGAAAAGAAATTAAAGATTCAGTTAAACGTATCCTCAACGCCGGTATCCCGGTAATGGGTCACCTTGGATTAACCCCACAGTCCATTTATAAATTCGGGACTTACACAGTTCGCGCAAAAGAAGAAGCCGAAGCCGAAAAATTGAAAAATGATGCTCTAATGCTGGAAAAAGCCGGTTGTTTTGCTCTTGTGCTGGAAAAAGTACCTGCCAAACTGGCTAAAGAAGTTGCAGAAAGCCTTACGATTCCTGTCATTGGAATTGGTGCCGGAAACGGAGTCGACGGCCAGGTGCTGGTTGTTCATGATATGATTGGTATGACCCACGAATTTAACCCAAGGTTTTTGAGAAGGTATCTTGACTTATATTCAGAAATGACAAAAGCATTTGAACAATATCGTGATGATGTAAAGAGCAGGAACTTCCCATCAGACGAAGAACAATATTAGAAGACAGATTTTAGAATTTAGAAGTTAGATTTTTTCCATGAAAATCAGGTATACAAAAAATCGATCCAATTTTAATCTTTTTTTAGGTACTCCTTTTGTCATTTTTGGTGCCTTAAAAGCCTATGAAGGAACAGCAGACTTTGTGCATTATATTCAACTAATTCTGGGAATATTAATGGTTAGTAGTTTCTTTCTTGAGCGCAAATTTGGATATCTGAGTATTGAAAATGGAATGCTGACAAAATATTTCTTTATAAAGAGAGTCATTAAAATTGACAATATCACAAATATTCAATCATTACCCGGAAGGATAAAATTAGTAACTCCCCAAAAAAATCTCAGCATCAACACCTCAATCATTGATAAAGAATCGATCAGTGATTTATACCGGGTCTTAGGTGCCCTTCAACTTGAATCTCAGGAAAACCCGTTTACCGGTTGGTCTCCGGTCAATTCTTAAGAGGTATGGGAATAGGAAAAGCTGTATTACTTACCCTCTCGTATCTCCTATTCAACTGGCTCAACTTCGGAATTGTATACCGGACCTTATTTGCCTTTAAAATTTTTATAACTTTATTTGCGCTGTGGTTGATCCCTTCCAGAACACTCTATCACTTCTGAAAAATGATAACTAAATACAGAAAAAAATACCTCTGGGCAGATCTCATTTTTGGGATCTTATACTTAGTGCTTGGGTTATCCGGTTTTTTTTATGGATCCAATGGTTTTATAAGGTACGGTTTCACGGCGATCGGGCTTTTATATCTTTTTCAATTCTTCTATAAACTGAAGTATTCATACTTAAAGATCGAGGGGAATATTCTTTTTCGAAATTTAATTTTTCAGCAAAAGAAAATAGATCTTTCTCAAGTTACACGGATCAAAAAATTTGCTGATGAAATCATATTTTTGACACCTCATGAAAAGTTGAAGATCAGCACTAAATTAGTAGGCAGGAAAGACTTGCCTGCTTTCCATGACCTATTAGCTTCCCTGGATCTGGAACCGGAAAGAAATCCTTTTAAAAAGGAAATTGTAAAGACTATTTAAAATTGCTTTTTTGGAACACAAAATAATTTCCACTCCGCAAAACCTTCAGGTACTTCACGAAGACAATCATTTGGTCATTGTAAATAAACGTCCGGGGGATATAGTACAGGGAGATAAGACCGGCGATGTGCCGCTAAGCGAAGTGGTAAAAGAGTACATCAAGATCAAGTACGACAAACCGGGTAATGTTTATCTCGGAGTTGTACACCGACTCGACCGCCCCACCAGCGGAATCGTTCTTTTCTCCAAAACTTCCAAAGCCCTTCCCCGCCTCAACAAACTCTTTAAAGAAAAGGACGCAAAGAAGACTTATTGGGCAATTGTAAAAAATCCGCCGCCAAAACAGGAGGACACACTGGTGCATTACATGAAGCGGAATCCAAAACAGAATAAATCTTACGCCCACATCAAGGAAGTACCCGATTCTAAAAAAGCCATTTTAGAGTATCGCCTGCTAAAGAGCCTCAACAATTATTTCCTCCTGGAGATCGACCTGCATACGGGAAGACATCACCAGATCAGAAGTCAGTTGTCTGCTATTGGCTGCCCAATTAAAGGAGATCTCAAATACGGTTTTGACCGCAGCAACAAAGACGGGAGCATTCACCTGCACGCGAGAAAACTCATTTTTGAACATCCGGTAAAAAAGGAAAGACTTGAGATTATTGCACCTCCGCCTCAGGATCCAATTTGGGATGCCTGTACATAAAATTTTATAATTGATTAACCAACTCTATTTGCATACTTTTCCAATGAACAAGCTTTTTACGCTAGCTTTACTTTTTTCGGTCCACCTCCTTACGGCACAGGAGAAAATTTATATGGACCAGAATTATGAAAATGTAACAGATCCTTCTCTCGCCTCCTACTACAAAATTGAAGAAAAAATTGAAGCGGGAGATGCCGATATTATCAGAAAAACTTTCAGGATGAATGACAGTATTTCCGCCATACAGTATCTCTCATTTAAAGATGGAAAAGCAGTCAACGAAGGCCGACATAAATTCTGGTATAAAACAGGAGAACCTTTTTATGAAATAGAATATAAAAACGGGGAAAGACATGGGGAATTGATTGCCAGGTGGAAAGATGGAACAAAAAGACGCCATGACTTCTTTAAAAAAGACAAGTTTAAAAAGGGAACTGTTTGGAATGAAAAAGGTGAGGAAATAGAACATTTCCCTTACTGGATCCCCGCTTCCTTTCCCGGGGGAAATGCAGAATTACAGACCTATTTAAAAAATAATCTTCCAATTCCCGAGAAACAGAAACGAGGCACAACAGTAAAAGTGGCAGTGATCTTTACTATAAACGAAGAAGGGATCATAGAAGAAGTTCAGGTAATAGACGGTGCCCCGCGCTGGTACAATGCCGTAGCTGTCCAGGTGCTTTCAAATATGCCCAGATGGGAACCTGCACGCTTTTTTGGAGCCCCTCAAGCTACCAGCTTTGGTTTGCCTATTAGCTTCGTAAAATAATTCCAAAATTTCAGCTTTCGTCAAAATGTTGTAATTTAAAAGGAAAATTAATGGCCGAAGAAATTAAAACCGCAGCAGAAGTTGATATCCCAAAATTATTATCCTCTCAAAAAGCCTTTTTTGAGGCAGGTCATACTCTTGATGTTTCAGAAAGAATAGATAAGCTAAAAGCTCTTAAAGAACTTATTGAGAGTAAGGAAAAAGAAATTGCTGCTGCACTTTTTGCCGACTTTAGAAAACCTGAATTTGAAACTTACGCTACAGAAACTGCTCTCATCTTGAGCGAGCTAAAATTCACCATCAAGAAATTAGGAAAGTGGGCAAAGCCAAAGAAGGTAAAAAGCACCTTCCTGAATTTTCCTTCGACAGATTATATTTATTCCCAGCCTTATGGAAATGTACTGGTACTGGCACCGTGGAATTATCCCTTTCAGCTGAGTGTTTCTCCGGCTATTGGAGCATTGGCAGCAGGTAATACTGTAGTGATCAAGCCGAGCGAATATGCTCCTGCCACTTCTCAACTCACAAAAGAGATCTTTGCTGAAGTTTTCCCTGAGGAACAGGCCACAGTTGTCCTGGGAGGTGTTGAAACCTCAGAGGAACTCCTGCAGCAAAAATGGGATTATGTTTTCTTCACCGGAAGCGTTCCCGTGGGAAGGATCGTTGCAAAGGCCATCGCTCCAAATCTCACTCCGGCAACCCTCGAGCTTGGCGGAAAAAACCCCTGTATCATTCACAAATCGGCTAAGATTGAACTGGCAGCCAAAAGAATTGTTTGGGGGAAATTCATCAACGCCGGACAAACCTGCATCTCTCCAGACTATATTCTCATCGATAAAAAGAAAAAAACTGAATTCACAGAGGTTGTAAAAAAAGAAATCAAAGCAGCTTTTGGAGAAGACATAAAAAAGTCTCCCGATTATGCCAGGATCATCAATAAAAAGAATTTTGAGCGGCTTCAGGCCATGCTCGAGGGCCAAACGTTCATCACAGGCGGTGAGACATCCCCGGAGGACAATTACATGGCTCCAACGCTCTTAAATGAGCCTTCTTTAGATTCTGAAGTAATGCAGGACGAGATCTTCGGACCAATCCTGCCAATTTTGACATTTTCAGATGAAACAGAAATTGAAAAGATCATTAACCATTATCCCGATCCTCTAGCACTTTACGTATTTGCCGAAGATAAAGACTATTCAGAAGAAATTCTCAAAAAATACCGTTTTGGAGGCGGTGCTTCCAATGACGTGGTGGTGCATATTGCAAATAAAAATCTGCCGTTCGGCGGAGTTGGCAGCAGCGGTTATGGCGGCTACCACGGCAAATTCTCCTTTGACACTTTCACCCACAAAAAGAGCATTAGCAAACGTGGGACTTGGATTGACATCCCGTTGCGTTATGCTCCTTACGCAGGGAAACTGCCTCTTATAAAAAAGGTAATGAAGAGAATTTAATTATTTCTTCAGCTTTAAAGAATATAAGTCCTTTCGGCGATCCTTCAGGTTTCGTACACTTCCAAAGTTATGTAACTCCTTAAGCAGGTCAAGATCAACATCCACAAGTAAGGTACTTTCTGTGTTTGGAGTCGCTTCAGCTTTGATCCCGTTCACAGGGAATGAGAAGTCCGATGGCGTAAACACCGCGCTCTGTGCATACTGGATATCCATGTTGTTCACCTTCGGCAAATTACCTACAGAACCGGCAATCGCAACATAACATTCATTCTCAATGGCCCGGCTCATCGCGCATAGTCGAACTCGGGAATAGCCGTTCTGGGTATCGGTCATGAAAGGAACGAATAAAATGTTCATCCCCTGCTCTGCCAATAAACGGCCCAATTCCGGAAATTCAACGTCGTAACAAATGAGGACACCAATCTTTCCGCAGTCAGTATCCATCGTCTTCACCATGCTTCCGCCTTTCATTCCCCAGGCAGAACCTTCGGCCGGGGTGATATGCAGTTTTTCATAACGCTCATAACTCCCGTCGCGACGGCATAAATAACCAACATTATACATATGCTCGCCAATGATCTGCGGCATACTGCCGGTAATAATATTGATGTTATAAGTAATGGCAAAGTCGACAAAGGTTTCAAGAAGTTTATCTGTATAGGAGGCCAGGGAGCGAATGGCTTCAGCTTCATTTAGATGGTTATATTCGGCCATTAGAGGAGCATTGAACAGCTCGGGAAATAGGATAAAGTCACTTTGATAATCACTTACTGCATCCACAAAGAATTCTATTTGTGACACCAGAGCGTCAAAATCCTTGAACAATCTCATTTGCCATTGCACCAGGCCGAGGCGCACTACCGTTTTAGCAGTATTGATTAGCTTATCGGGTTTTGTGTAGTAAATATTATTCCACTCCATAAGGGTAGCAAACTCCTTGCTCTCGTAATCTCCCGGCAAGTAGCCCTTTATTACCTTTTTTACGTGAAAATCATTGGAAAGCTGAAAAGAAAGCACCGGGTCGTGAATCTCCTTTACCTTTACTTTTTCAATATATTGCTTGGGAGTAAGCTCTTCGGCAAACTCGGCGTAGTTAGGAATACGACCTCCAAAGATGATAGCTTTAAGATTCAATTGTTCACAAAGTTCCTTACGTGCCTCGTAGAGCCGGCGTCCAAGCCTCATACCGCGGAATTCGGGATGTATAAAGACATCTATTCCATATAGAACGTCCCCACTTTTAGTGTGGGTAGAAAAGTTCTCTCCTCCAGTGATCTGCTCGTAGGTGTGATTGTCATCAAATTTGTCGTAATCTACAATAATTGAAAGGGCACAACCGGCTATCTTCTCGTCGATAATAATACAGAACTGCCCATCGGGAAATTTCTTAATAAGATTTTTGATCTCCTTCTCGCTCCAGTATTCGTTAGGCATGGCATCATAGCTCTCTATCATAGAGATCTTTAATTCCTTGTAATCCTTAACACTCAGGTTTCTTAATTCAATTTTTGCAGAATCTATCACTTCTTTTTTTTTACAAAGATATTCCTTTCCCTGCTGCTTTTAAAATATTCTATAGCAGGCAGAAATCATTTAGTTTTCAATTGGTTAAGCTATTAACGCTAATGATATAAATCTTAATCCAAAAACAGTAAATATTTAATGCTCAGGCTTTTGTCAGCGCGGTTTTAATTATGTTTACACAACAATTTCCACTTACAGGAAGGTGTCATTCCCAGGCAGCTTAAAGATTGTAGGGTAATTTAAGTGACAGGTAAAATGACACCTTCTTATTTATTTGATCTACTTGTATTTAATCAACTTTAGCTGAAGTTTTTCTCCCGGTAACTTTTGTGCCAGTGTATTAATCCCAGCTTCGCTTAACTGAAGGATCCTTGGATAACCGCCCGTAGTTTGCCCATCTCTCATCAATACGATCAATATTCCTGAAGGCGTTAATTGCACCGTTCCCGGAAGCACAGGACCTGTTAAAATAGGCTGCAGGGAGTTTTCCAATTTCTCCTGAAATTGAATCCCCATGCGATTGCTCTCCTTTGCTGCTGAAAAATGGCCTTTTTCGAGAGTTTCTTTTTCTGAAGTTGACAATAATTCATATTCCGGTCCCCGAAAAGCTTCAATAACCGCTGAAGTTATATAGGCATCCGGCTTTACTGCAGCGTTCTTTTCACTACTCCTCTCCTCACTCTCCAAAAAGGGTAATTTCATACCTCTTTCCAGTCGGTTATGCGGAGTGATGCCGGGACTCCAGCTTCTGCTTTTGAGCAGCATTTCTGTTTGAAATCCGTTTTTCACAGCCAGGTAAGCCCTGTACCCGTAAATTCTTCTTCCAAAAGAAAGCACCTGTCCAGTTTGTACATTATAAACTTTATTATTCTCCAGCTTTACTCCGTCAAGATCAGGAGATAGATCTGCTCCTGTAATAGCTATTTGAGTTGGCCCCGTAAACTTCATTTTTGGCCCCTGTAAAGTGATTTCCAACACTGCAGCATCAGGTTCATTCCCAAGCATAAGATTGGCCATACCTGCTGCCTGTTGATCCATGGCGCCACTTACAGGTACTCCAAACTTCCTAAGACCTAATCTACCCAGGTCCTGAATGCTGCTAAAGAGCCCCGGCTGTATGATTTCTGCTTCAGCCATTTTCTTCTATTTTAAAACTGAACTTACCTCTTTCCACTTCTTCCTTTATCTTCTCATGCTCCTCTACACTCACAGGATAAAACCGAATCATATCCCCCGATCGAATTTCGCAGGGTGGATTTGCAGTTGGATCAAAAAGAGGAACAGGAGAATTCCCGATAATATTCCATCCCCCGGACTGGATTGAGGATAAATTCCTGTTTGTTTTTCCCCTATGCCAACAGCCCCTTTTGGGACACTTTGCCGGGGGTGAATTTTACGGGAAAAATGAAGAGTTTCGGGCAGGCCTCCCAGGTATAAAAATCCGGGTAAAAAACCGGTGAAATAGACAAGATAATCTACCGAGGAATGCAGGCCAATAATTTCCTCTTTTGAAAACTTTTTTGCCCGGGAAATTTCTTCAAGATCGAAAGCAAAACTTTCATCATAACACACAGGAATGTGAAATAATCTTCTTTCATATTTAAAGCTTATCTTCGCTCCCGAAAACTCTTCAAAAAGCCTAAAAATTTCACCATAGGCATCCTCTATGGATGGCGAGTAACTAACTAATAATGAATTAAATGTGTTTGTTACTTCAATATCTTGTTTAAGTGATTTTTCCTGAATAAATTTTTTTACTCTGAGGACCTTTTTTAATATTTCTGAAGAAATTTCCGGTTCGAATTCCAGGAGAATTGCCCGCTCCCCCAGCCTTTTTATTTTCGGATATTCCTGCATTAGGCTTTGTAAATTTCAAGATTTCGAAAAGATAATTCCCGGTGTAAATATTCGAGAATTTCGACCGAATTTGGGGTGTCACTGTGAAGACAAAAAGTAGAGGCAGAAGTATCGATTTTTTGCCCTTTTTGAGAGGTGATTTTTCCATTGTAAACCATGGAAAGCAAGTGCTCCAAAACCTGCTCTTTTTCGGTGATAAGAGCACCCGGTTCCTGTCGGTTTACCAGGCTACCATCTGGATTATAATTCCTGTCGGCGAAGGCTTCAAATCTCACCTTTAACCTGCCATTCACCAGTTGGCTTATCACAGAACCTTCGGCTGCATAAAGTACGAGTTCATTCCCAAATTCAAGAATTGATTCTAAAATAACCTCGGCTACTTCAGCATTGTCGAAAGCATCATTGTAAAGTGCTCCATGCGGTTTCACATGAGTAAGCAATGCTCCTTCGGCCTCTGTGATTTGCTTGAGGCTCATAATCTGGGCCACCAGGGATCGTTTTAGCTCGTCCTTTTCCATGGGAATTGATTTCCTTCCGAAGTTCTCTTTATCGGGATAAGAAGGGTGCGCTCCTATTTCTACGCGATGCTCCATAGCAAGATCCACAGTGTGATGCATGGTTTCCAAAGTGCCCGCATGACCGCCACAGGCAATATTACAGGCAGAAATGAGCGGCATGAGCTTTTTATCATACTCCCCTCCTTCTCCCAGATCGCAATTGATATGTATTTTTTTCATGAGTAAAAACTTTCAAGAACAGTAATAATGGACCGTGCCCCGAGGAAAATGGTAACGGCAATTATTGCGAAGCCCAAAATATTTAGCTTAAGTGAATTTCTAGCGCTGCCCATTAATTCACGCCTGTTTACCACCCAAAGTAAAAAGAATGCAATCACCGGAAGTAATATCCCGTTGGCTACCTGTGCAAATTTGATGATCTCAACCGGCTGAAAACCCAATGAAGAAAAGACCATTCCCAATAAAAGGATCCCTGCCCAAACCATTTTGAACCTTCTAGAAGTTAAACTTTTTTTCCATCCCATGCAACCGCTTACCACGTAAGCCGCAGCTAAAGGAGCAGTAATGGAAGAGGTTATTCCTGCAGCAAAAAGGCCTAAGGCTATGAACCATGTGGCGTAGCTTCCAAAGACAGGTTCGAGGCCTGCAGCAAGATCGACAGCAGTGTTAACGTTGACAACTCCCGAAGCTGCCGCTGTAATAACGATCGCGAGAGAAACTAGTCCGCCGAGACTAATGCTCCAAAAAAGCTCTTTTTGAGCTGTTTTTAGGCTGGTTTTATCTTTCCACTTTTCACTTACCAGCGACGCGTGCAAAAAAAGATTATAAGGGACCACAGTTGTTCCTATGAGTGCCATTACCGTGAGAATTCCTGCACCTCCGTTTCGGGGAATGAATAAACCCTGCAAAACTTCAGAAAGATTTGGTTTTGTAATGACAGCGGTGACCAAAAAGGAAATGCTCATAATTGCCACCAGTCCAATAAATACTTTCTCCAGAACTTTATAATTGCCAATGGCCAGCAATGAGAAAGCTATAAGTCCAATAGTAAGGCTCCATATATTGATTGAAAATATTCCCAAATCCAGAACCTGCACAGGAATAACTGCAGAGACCCCTAGTACAGCTCCAGAAATGTTTCCGGCCTCGTAAGCGGCGTTTCCAATCACAATA
This sequence comes from Salinimicrobium sediminilitoris, assembly GCF_020866905.1. Lineage (GTDB taxonomy): Bacteria > Bacteroidota > Bacteroidia > Flavobacteriales > Flavobacteriaceae > Salinimicrobium > Salinimicrobium sediminilitoris. Next base: position 247,108 of record NZ_JAIVCC010000002.1, read on the forward strand.
GCGGCAAAGATGAGCAGGATCGACAGGCTTCGGAAAAATGGATTCCCTATTTCCTCTCTTATGACTTCACTTAAACCCTTTTGGGTGACGAGACCAACCCGGGCCGCCATTTCCTGTAATATTAAACAGGCAACAATTGAAAGCAGTAATGCCCACAACAGGGAGAAACCAAATTCCACCCCGGCAAGGGTGCAAACAGTTACAGTACCGGGACCAATAAAAGCTGCCGAGACCAGCACTCCCGGCCCCAGGTTTTTAAACCATTGTATCAAATTTCCTTATTACTTTCCTGTATAGCATATAATGCAAAGGTTCCCAACCAGTGTCCTCCTTCATAGCTGTCGCCTACCAAATTGGGGAACGAATACATCACGTGATCATTCGCCAAAGCTCGCAGGTGCCCGTAATTTTCGGGATATTGTTGGGACAGACCATAAAGAACCCAGGCACGGCTAAAGTTAAGGCCATCCAGGTGAACCAGTTTCCCATCGGTCCTGTCGGTAACCTCAGCAGGTTCCATATCAAAATCTTTGTTGCGCAACTGCGGAAGAAAATCTTTCATCCACAGGTCAAAGGTCTTTTTGGGAAGCACACGCCGCATGATATCAACCTCGGCCAGGCAGGGAGAGAGAAAATCGAATCCGCTTGGCTCCCATTCAATAGGGCAATCGTCATCATTTAAATAGTAATCTTTAGCTCTTTTCTCGATCAACATCCGCAACTCCTCCTTCTCAGCCGAGACTGCATAATCATGGGCCAGAGCCAGTGCAAAAGCAGTATTTGTATGTTCCCCTACTCTAATGGGATAGTTAAGCTTTGGAAGGAATTCTTTAAATTTCTGAACCATAAGATCGGTAAGCGGTTGCAGGTTTTGGTGAAGTTCTTTGGCCATGGGATCTTCCCATCTTCCAAGTTCTTCAGACAGTTTTAATACCCACGCCCAGCCATAAGTGCGTTCAAAAGTACTCTCCTCCTTGCGGCTGAAGTATTTTACTTCTTCCCTAATGTTTTCGGCTGTCAAAGAAGATTTCAGCTTCTCCCGTATCTCCTCTGCCCTCTTCATCTCCGGAAATCTCTTCAGAAGACTTACCAGCGTCCAGTGGGCGTGTACCGATGAGTGCCAGTCAAAACAGCCGTAAAAAGCAGGATGCAGTTCCTGGGGTTCCCCAATATCATCCGCCCCAGAAAGGGTCTGGTTGAGTTTATTTGGATATTCCACATTAATGCAATCCAATGGTAGCTGCGCCAGCTTATTGGCTTCGTCTACAGTTAGCGCTATGGCTTTTGAGGGTTCGAGCATGGCTACAGCTTCATCCACAAGAGTAGAGTCCTGTTGTGGTTCCTCTGCCATTTGTGATTCATCATTTCCTTTACAACTTACGGCCGCAAATGCGGCAATCCACAATAATAATATCGTTCTTTTCATAGGTAATTTTATCCCAGCCATCCTTCCCTGTCCAGACTACGGTATTGAATGGCTTCACTTATATGAGCTCCTTTAATTTTTTCTGAATCTTCTAAATCTGCAATTGTGCGTGCGACCTTAAGAATGCGATCGTAAGCCCTGGCCGATAAATTTAGCCGTTCCATCGCAACCTTTAGCAGGTTCATTGAATCTGGGTCAAGGCTGCAATGTGCTCTGATTTGCTTCACGCTCATTTGCGCGTTATAATGTACTTTTTCATTATCCTCAAACCTGTCGGTTTGCTTTTGCCTTGCGGCTGTCACTCTTTTTCTTATGTCAAGGCTACTTTCCCCCCGCCTGTCCTCACTTAGCTTTTCAAATGGAACCGGAGTCACTTCGATATGAATATCTATTCTATCCAGCAAAGGCCCGCTTATTTTGCTCATGTACCTGTGCATTTCTGAAGGAGAGGACGTTACCGGCGAACCCGGATCATTAAAGTATCCGCTGGGGCTGGGATTCATACTGGCGACCAGCATAAAACTTGAAGGATAAGTCACCGTGAATTTGGCTCTTGAAATTGTTACCTCCCTGTCCTCTAAAGGTTGTCGCATTACTTCCAGTACACTCCTCTTAAATTCGGGAAGTTCATCTAAAAACAGGACTCCGTTGTGGGATAGCGAAATTTCTCCCGGCTGTGGATAAGCTCCGCCGCCAACCAGCGCAACGTCGCTAATAGTATGATGGGGACTCCTAAAAGGCCTGTGTGCCATTAAGCCCACACTTTCTTTTACCCGCCCTACTACGCTATGAATTTTTGTGGTTTCCAAAGCTTCATTTAAGGTCATGGGAGGCAAAATACTCGGTAATCGTTTTGCCAGCATAGTTTTTCCTGCCCCGGGTGGACCAATTAAAATAATATTATGTCCACCTGCGGCAGCGATTTCCATGCAGCGTTTAATAGACTCCTGACCTTTAACATCGGCAAAGTCGTGTTCAGGATTTTCCAGCTCCTGATAAAACTCCTTCCGGGTATCGATCACAGTTCTTTCCAGCTGCTCCCCCCGGTCAAAAAAGCGGATTATTTCATCTATATTTTCAATTCCGTACACCTCCAGTCCACTAACAATTGCGGCTTCTTTTACGTTCTGCTTCGGAAGTATAAAACCTTTAAATCCTTCTTCCTTAGCTTTTATTGCTATAGGTAAAGCCCCTTTTATAGGCTGCAGACTTCCGTCAAGGGAAAGTTCGCCCATGATGATATAGTCGCCAATGTTGGTGGCCTTAATTTGGCCTGAAGCCATGAGAATTCCCATGGCAAAAGTGAGGTCATATGCTGAACCTTCCTTCCGAAGATCGGCCGGTGCCATATTTACTGTAATTTTCTTTCCGGGGAGATTGTAACCAACATTTTTGAGTGCGGCAGCAATCCTGAAGCTGCTTTCCTTCACAGCAATGTCCGGAAGCCCAACGAGATGATATCCTATGCCGGTGTCTACGTTTACTTCCACCGTGATGGTGGTGGCTTCTACACCAAAAACTGCACTTCCGTAAACTTTAACCAGCATTAAAAAAATCTTTGACTAAATGTAGTAAAAATTTCGGGTTAAGGCGGGAGCCCTGTTTTTTAAACAAATATTTATGATTTATTCAAAATGAAAACCTCTCCAAAATGCCATTTTTGAAACGTATATAAATGAAAACGGCTGCCCATCTAGGCAGCCGTTCTCTAAAAGTTGTGAAAGAAAAAACTATTTTCCTATGAAGTGTTTCCTGTAGTAATCAATGATCCCGTCAATAGGACGTTGCACGAAGTTACCAGGTTCAAGCCGGTATGGCTGCAAAGAATCCTTAATTATGTCCTGGGAAAAATAAGCTATGGAACCTACAAAGTGAATAGGCACATTCTGGGCTTCTTTAAAGCAAAGTACCCTGTGCTCAATAAAGTTCTGCATTCCTTCAGCGATAAGTTGATAGAAATATCCATTTCTCTCATTTTTAAAGATGAATTCCGCAAAATGAGCAAGATAAGTGTTAGGGCTATCTTTTTTGTAGATATTCTCCTTAATAGAATCTGATGATATATCGTACTCTTTTTCAAAAATATCAGCCAGTTTTTTTGGCATTTTCTTGTAATAGTAATCGCGTATAAGCCTTTTCCCGAAGTAATTTCCACTGGCTTCATCCATCAAGATATATCCCAGAGAATCTACTGCTGTTCTTACGGTTTTCCCATCGTAATAACAACTGTTGGAACCTGTTCCAAGAATACATACAATTCCAGGCTTATCTGTAACTGCATAAACAGCTGCGACCATATCTTCCTGTACTCTAACGTCACTGGCACCCGAAAAATAAGTGCTTAGAATGGCCTTTAATAAGGCCGTGGGTTTTGCCGTTCCGCATCCTGCACCATAAAAATGGACTCTTTCTACCTTTTCTTTTACCTGTTTAAGGTCAAGGTTTTCCTCCAGTCTTTCCTGAAGTACTTCTGTCTTGAACACTGCAGGATTAAGTCCTTTGGTGCGTGTTTTCATTATTTGCTCACCTTCCGAATCAAGTAAGATCCAGTCACATTTAGTGGAGCCTCCGTCTGCTATTAAAATCATAATAGGAAGTATCAAAAAGCCCTGACCAAAGGCAGGGCTTTTTTATTAATTATTTAAGTGAAGCTACGTGAGCAGACAAGTCTACTAATTTAGCTGAATATCCATACTCATTATCGTACCATGCCACTAACTTAAAGAAGTTATCATTAAGAGCGATACCTGCTCCTGCATCGAAGTTACAAACGTAGGCATTGGATACAAAATCCTGAGATACTACCTGCTCTTCGGTATAGGAAAGGATTCCTTTATAGGCTCCTTCTGAAGCTTTTTTGAAGGCTGCTTTGATCTCTTCGTAAGAAGCAGCTTTCTCTGTTCTTACTGTAAGGTCAACTACAGAAACATCGGCAGTAGGAACTCTAAATGCCATACCTGTAAGTTTTCCATCCAGTTTTGGAATTACTTTTCCAACCGCTTTGGCTGCTCCTGTAGAAGAAGGGATAATATTTAGAAGTGCACTTCTACCACCTCTCCAGTCTTTCTTAGAAGGACCATCTACTGTCATTTGAGTAGCAGTAGTTGCATGAATAGTAGTCATAAGACCTTCTACAAGTCCAAATTCATCATCAACGATCTTAGCTAGTGGCGCAAGACAGTTAGTGGTACATGAAGCATTAGAAACCACTTTATCATCTGCCGTAATATCCTGATGGTTCACTCCCATCACGAACATTGGCGCATCTTTAGATGGCGCAGAGATAACCACTTTTTTGGCACCTGCAGTAAGGTGTTTTGCCGCAGTATCTTTTGTTGTGAAAATACCGGTACAATCCATCACGATCTCGGCTCCTACCTCATCCCACTTAAGATCTTCAGGATTCCTTTCGGCAGTAATACGAACAGTTTTTCCATTCACAACAAGGTTTCCTCCTTCGATCTCAACAGTTCCGTTGAACCTTCCGTGAACCGAGTCATATTTTAAAAGATATGCTAAATGGTCAACGTCAAGCAAGTCGTTAATTGCTACAACCTCAACATCATTTCTTTCACTGGCAATTCTGAAGGCGATCCTTCCAATTCGACCAAATCCGTTTATTCCTATTTTAGTACTCATAATATTTGAAATTTAATTTAAATTATATGGTGGTGATGTTCAACACCCGTCTCAATTCTTTATCTAATGGCTTAGAGCCTTTTATAGCAACTTCAAAATCCACCGATGTCACTAATTTGTGTGTAATCCCTACCATAACCCCGGTTTCTCCCCGCAGTAAAGCCTCTACAGCCCCTACTCCAAGTTTACTGGCAAGAACCCTGTCATAGCAGCTTGGTGCTCCACCCCGTTGGATGTGCCCCAGTACCGACACTCTAATATCATAATCTGTAAGGTTCTCTCCAATAAAGTCGGCAAGTTCGAAAATGTTCTTACCACTTTTTTCACCTTCGGCTACTACAATGATACTGGAGGTTTTACCCGATTTTCGGCTTTTGGTAAGAGAATCCAGCATCCTTTCTATCCCCATATCCTCTTCGGGAATGAGAATCTCCTCGGCTCCGGCTCCAATTCCGGCATTTAAAGCAATATCACCGGCATCCCGACCCATTACTTCCACAAGGAAAAGACGGTCATGAGAACTGGCAGTGTCCCTTATTTTATCAATGGCATCAACCACTGTATTCAAAGCGGTATCATATCCTATAGTATAATCGGTCCCGTTGATATCATTATCAATGGTGCCGGGAATCCCAACTACCGGCATACCGTGTTCCTTCTCCAGGTGAATAGCTCCGGTAAAAGTACCGTCACCACCTATTACCACAAGAGCATCAATCTCGGCATCCTTTAGATTTTTATAGGCCTTTGCACGACCTTCTACTGTTCGGAATTCCTGGGAGCGGGCAGATTTAAGAAATGTCCCACCTTTGTTAATTATATTTCTTACAGAGCGGGCAGTAAGTAACTCAAAATCCCCTTCAATAAGACCTTGATATCCTCTGTAAATTCCTATACATTCTATATTGTAAAAAGCACAACTTCGGGTCACAGCTCGAATTGCTGCATTCATTCCGGGAGCGTCTCCTCCAGAAGTTAATACCCCGATTTTTTTTATTTTCTCTAACATCAGTGTAAAGCTATTTCAATTCCATAAGATAACCTAATCAATTAAATTTCTCAAACGTTTTCGGTTAATAAAAAAGAAAAAAGCCCCATTTTTGAGGCTTTTTTATATTTTTTTGGGCAATTTATTAATTATCTGCTAATATTACATATTCCCAAGGGCCGAAATGATATTGGTCATTTTTCTGCTTTTTAAAATCTTTTTTTCCAAGATAAGGTTGCATTTCATTTTCCAACTCAAGGGTAAAATCGGCTGGTTTTTCTGAAAGATTGGCGATGTAGATCAACTTTTCCCCTCCCTTTGATCTTTCAAAAGCAAGGATTTGCTTATCCATTGAAGTTTGCAGCCTGTTATAAGCTGCTGCTTCCTTGCCTCCATGCAATGCTTTATTCTGGTTTTTAAGCTGACCCAGTTTTTCCAAAAGTGGCCACATCACGCCTTTAGTTTTAGAAATGGTGTCTTTTTCAAAGAACCTGAGTCTTTTATCCATGTCATACTCCTGCCCGCTATAGATTAATGGCATCCCGGGAATGCTGTATGTAAGAGCTACCATAGCTTCGGCGGCATCTCCCATTCTCTCGCGAACTGTTCCATTCCATGAATTCTCATCGTGATTTGTTACAAAGTTCATAAGATAATCATCCTCCTGGTAAGTGGTATCGATCTTTTTCATGTACTCATCCCAGGCCTCCACAGTGGCTTTTCCCTGCGCGATCTGGTTCTTTAAATGATGGCCTTCCCAGTTATATCCCATGTCAAAGGCGTTGTGGAAAAGATCTTTATCTTCAGACTCTGCCAGCATAAACACAGGTTTGGTTTCCTGAAGTTGTGGCACTGCCTGGTCCCAGAATTCTGTAGGCACTTCTCCGGCAACATCAGCTCTAAAGCCGTCGATATCGTGCTCTTCGATCCAGTACTTCATTTCGGCGGTCATTGCTTCCCACAGCTCTTTATTGTCATAATTAAGGTCGGCAACATCTGTCCATCCCCATGATTCTCCGGTAGCCGGGTTTAGTGGATCTACAGGCTCCCCTTGTTCATTCTGAGTATAAAAATCGGGGTTTTCTTCCAGCCATGGGTGGTCCCAGCCGGTGTGGTTGGCAACCCAGTCAAGGATCACATACATGCCGTTTTCATGAGCAGTTTCAACCAGTTCATCAAGATCTTCCTTGGTGCCAAATTCAGGATTTACCGCAGTATAATCTGCAATAGCATAATAACTGCCAAGGTATTTCTTCCTTTCTTCAGGATCTTCGATATCCTCAATACTTAGATCATTAGTAGCCTTTCTACGAACTTCAGAAATTGGATATATTGGCATTAGCCATATCACTTTTACTCCCAGGTCTTTTAACTGCGGAATATCTTTGGTGAAGGCATCAAACGTTCCTTCGGGAGAATACTGCCTTATATTGGCTTCATAAATAACCGCCGATTCCATGGCTTCGTTGGTTACCGGCTCAATTGTTTGCTCTTCCTCAACTACGGCTACAGTTTCCTCGGGCTCATTTTTACATGAGGCCAGTGTTAGTAAACCGAGTAATAAAATCGATATTTTCTTCATATGAAATAAATTTAGTTAATAATGGTAAGACTTGTTTTGTCGTTGTTTAAACTAACAGGGATTAAAAGTTTGTGCTCTTTTTGATCATATTCGAATTTGATCTTTTTACTGTTTATCTGAATTTCCCCGGGTCTCTTGTCCAGGTTGTGGATCACCAGGTCTACTTCTTTAAATTCTGAAGCTTCCCGCGCACTTCCCAGTTTTTTCAGAATATCGATCGAGAGTTTCTTCTCTGTGGTGCGGCTCTTGAAATAAAGAATCTCATATTCTCCATTTTCATAAGACCCGGATGTTTTTCCATCATCGTGATACAGAATATCTTCAGTCTCCCCGGCATCCGTGTCAAAAAAGTAATGTAACTCCACATCTTCTGCAGAAAAACTTTGCGTGGTTTGCATTGGCTTTGCCATAGGTATAAAAGCTCCGCCCCGCACAAAGGTTGGTATATATTCTTCTTTCAACTGAATTGTCGCTGTTGTACCTCCTGAAAATTTCTCTCCGGTATAAAAATCAAACCAGTTCGATTCCTTCGGAAAATATACCTCCTGTTGATCTATATTTTCCTGAAGCACCGGCGAAATAAGAAAGTTTTCACCCCATAAATAAGTCCCTGCGACCGAATAAAGTCTGAAATTTTCAGGCTCCTCAAAGAAAAGAGGTCGCATTAGAGGTAAACCTTCGGTAGTGTTTCTAAAAGCTAAAGTGTAGTTATATGGCACGAGTTGATAGCGTAGCTCGATTGCCTTTTTTGAAAGGGCTTTTGTTTTTGGCTCCCTAAAAACAGGTTCAGACGGTACTGCTTCCTGGGCATGCGGGCGAAAAATTGGTTGGAATACTCCGTACTGCAGCCATCTTACGTATAACTCATCATTAAGATTATCACCGGCAAAGCCACCCAGATCTGAGTGCATATAAGCCAACCCCTGAAGTCCCATTTGCAGAGAAATCTCCGGTTGTGGTTTTAATCCGCCCCAGCTCCTATTCACATCCCCGGACCATGGCATCAATCCGAACCTTTGAGAACCAGCAGCCCCGGCACGCATAAGGATAAATGGTCTTTGATCAGAAAATGATTGTTGGTAACCTTCATGGATCAACTTCGCCCAGTAATGGCCATAAATGTTATGAACCTCATTGGCTGTTCCGGTCCTGTGGATAAGGCTTTCAGGATGCACCTCGGGTTCTCCCAAATCACCCCACCAGCCGCCAACCCCCATTTCTGTCAGCTCCTCATAAATATTCCAGAACCAATCCTGCGCCTGCGGGTCAAAAATGTCGATTAAACTAGTATTTCCAAAGTAAAAGTCGTAGGTAAAAGGATTACCAAGAGAATCTTTCGCCAGCACATCTTCCCGCACGGCTTCTTCCCACCTGTTGGAGGTGGTAAGAACAAAAGGTTCTGTGACCAGGATAGTTTTTACCCCGTCCTCTGCAAGATCCTGCATCATTTCCTTTGGCTGCGGAAAAGAGTCTGTGACAAACGCGAGATTTCCCATTGTACCTTTTATCTCATGGCCAAACCAAAAAAGGTCAATAATTACAGCGTCTACGGGAATTTCTTCTTCTCTAAACTTTTCTATGGTTTCCTCTACCTCTTTCCGGGAGTGATAACCAAAACGGCTGGAGAAATTTCCAAAAGCCCAGCGCGGTGGTAACGGCTGTCGTCCTGTCAAAAGTGTATAATTCCCAACGATATTTTCCCAGGTGTCTCCTACCACAAGTTGATAGGTTTTTCGCCCACCTATAGTTTCATAGGTAAGAATATTGCTAAAATTGCTATCCAGGTCAAGATATCCAATAGGCGCATTATCGAAATGGAGTAAATATTTTTCTGAAGACAGGACTATGGGTAACGTAAAATTGAGAAGTTCGCTTTTGGTTTCATAGCCGTAATGGGCTTTATTATAAAGCTGAAGCCTGTTTCCCCTCCTGTTCATCCCCAGAGCTCGTGCACCACCGCCCATAAGAACTTCAGATTCGGTGAGATTGAAGTTCAATTTCTCATGCTCCTCTCCCTTTGAATAACCTGTATTTTCTGAAATCACCTTTTCTCCATCAAAAAAATAAGTGACCTGAAATGGCATTTTTGAGACCTCTATATCCAACCCTTCAGAATCGATAAAGACTTTTTCTTCTCCTTCAGAAACAGTAAAATTAACGGTTTGCGGTTTCAACACCACTGCGTGAGATTCCTCTATATAATCCTGCCCCGAGGGAACAAAAGCGGTCTCAATAATTTCCGGAGTAAAATACCTGAAAAGGTACTTCCCATCACTGGTGGTGATCTCTACACCCGCGGCTGTCTTTTCATGCCCTAAATAGTTTCGATTTGTATTTTGAGAATACAAAGAGAAAGACAACAAAAGACAACCTGTCAAAAATGCCATTTTTGGCAAGTCTTTCCGAAGCGGGTTCATAGCCATTAGTTTAATTCAAGTACCATAGATGATTTTCCTGAAACTTCCAGCCTATCACCTAAAGAAACCTGCTCACCTGAAATAACATCTTTCCCTGAGGTCGCTTCTTCCAGACCTTCAGCAAAACGTTCAAGATTGAGGGTTTGATCTTCAGGATTGTTGTTGATAACCACCATTACCCTGTCGTCTGTATCATATCTAAAATAGACATAGACATTGTTCTCGGGAATGTATTGCAACAACTTACCGGTATGCAATACTTCGTTGTTTTTGCGGTAATTCAATAGTTTTTTAGTGAAAGAATGGTATTCATTCTGCTGCTGAGTCCTTCCGGCTTCGTTAAAGGCATTTTGAGCATCTCCTTCCCATCCGCCCGGGAAGTCTCTGCGAATGTCGCCATCACCTTTTGCAGGTTTGTCTCCACGCATTCCAATTTCATCTCCATAATACAACTGCGGAATTCCACGGGTGGTTAAAACCAGCGTCATAGCGAGTTTATATTTATCAACGTCTCCATCATATTGTTCATTGATACGATTGGTATCATGATTTCCTGCAAAGACCAGCAGGTTGTAGATGTCCTTATAAAGAAAATCATTGGCAAAATTATCGTATGCCCTAACCATCCCGCGGTCCCAACCCATATCGTCTTCATTGAACATGCTCATAATGACATCGTGCAGCGTAAAATCCATTACCGAAGGTAAGTGCGAATTAAAACTCTGGATAGCTCCTACGGGAGAATCTTTTTGCCAGTAAGAAATCTGTGCCTGGTCATGCATCCATACCTCACCTACAATATTGAAATTAGGATACTCATCCATCACTGCTTTTGTCCACTTCGAGATCCCGTCCTTATCATTATAGGAGTAGGTGTCTACTCTAAAGCCATCCAAACCTGCATATTCGATCCACCAAATAGCATTCTGAGTCAAATAGTTCAACACCAATGGATTGCTTTGATTAAGATCGGGCATGGTCGAAGTAAACCAACCGTCTTCATTTAATTCTGTATCAATTCCAGACCTGTGAGGGTCGAATTGAGTTGTCATACGATAGTTGGAATTCTTATAGCCGGGAAACTGGTGAACCCAATCATAAGTTGGCAGATCTTTGATCATCCAGTGCTCTGCGCCCCAGTGATTGGTCACGTAATCCATGATAAGATCCATGTCCCGCTTCTCCATTTCTGAAGCCAGGCGACGGTAATCTTCATTGGTCCCATAACGGGGATCAACTTTATACACATCGCTTTGGGCGTAAGTATGATAGGAATAGGCAGGATCGTCATCCTCAAGTAATGGGGTGGTCCAAATGGCAGTTACTCCAAGATCTTCAAGATAATCGAGGTTTTCAATTATCCCTTCAATATCCCCACCGTGACGGCCTCCCGGTTTACTGCGGTCTGCTTTTTCCTGAAGTTCGGGATGCGAATCATTTGAGGGATCTGCATTTGCAAACCTGTCGGGCATTATAAGGTAAATGGCATCTGAAGCATCAAACCCTTCCCGAAGCGCCGATCCCGGATCACGCTCTTTGAGTTCATAACTGTAAGAGAAACCTTTTTTCCCTTTTTTGGAGAATCGTATGTCATAGCTTCCGGCAGGAAGATCTTCAGTTTGCACGGTAACAAACACGTAATTTGGATTTTCGGTCTTATTCACATTGCTAATCACCATTTCCTTAGGTGCTGAAACAGTATATTCAGCAATATTTTTTCCGTAGAACATTAACTGCACTTCAGAAAGGTTCATGTCGCTCCACCAAAAAGGAGGCTCAACCTTTTCTATTTGTGCGGTTAAGGAAAGACTTATGAGGAACAAAAATGGAAAAATAAGCTTCTTCATATTTAATATTTTAAACAGTTACCGGCACACTTGGCTCTACCTTAACAGGATTTCCTTTTACAAGGATTTCCAGGGTTTCATTGCCTTCCAGGGTGAAACTGGTTTTTTGCGGCGCCACATTTATTTTTAGAATCTGGTTCCTGAAATTGAGCTTGAAGGAGTAGCTTTCCCATCCATCGGGTATTCTTGGATTGAAAGATAGCTTTCCATCTACCACGCGCATCCCGCCAAATCCTTCTACAATGCTCATCCAGGTTCCTGCCATACTGGTAATATGACATCCTTCTTTCACCTCGTTATTGTAATCATCGAGATCCAGTCTTGATGTTCTCAGGTAAAATTTGTAAGCCTGCTCCATTCGGCCCAAAGCCGCTGCCTGTATGCTGTGAACGCATGGAGAAAGCGAAGATTCATGCACAGTCAATGGTTCATAGAAATCGAAATGTTTTTCCAGGTCTTCTTTCGAGAAATGATCTTCAAAGAAATAGAATCCCTGCAACACATCTGCCTGTTTGATATAACACGAACGCAAAATACGGTCCCAGCTCCACTTCTGATTGATGGGACGTTGGGAAGCAGATAATTCGGAAACCGGAATGATCTCCTTATCCAGGAAACTATCCTGCTGCATGAACACCTTATATTCTTCGGAATAAGGAAAATACATCTTTTCAGAAATTTCTTTCCACCCTCCAATTTCAGTATCACTCAGTCCTGTCTTATCCAGTATCCGCTTATGATCTGAAGTATATTCTTTTTCCACTTTTTCCAAAGAGGCCATACAATAATCTATACACCATTTAGCAATATAATTGGTATACCAGTTATTGTTCACATTGTTCTCATACTCATTTGGGCCGGTTACTCCCAGGATAACGAACTTATCCTTCTTTGTGCTGTAGTTAGCTCGCTGTTGCCAAAAACGTGCAATAGCGATCATTACTTCCAGCCCTTTTTCAGGGATATAACTAAAGTCGCCGGTATAGTCAACGTATCTTTTAATAGCAACAACCATTGCCCCGTTGCGGTGGATTTCTTCAAAAGTGATCTCCCATTCATTATGGCTCTCCTCGCCATTCATAGTTACCATTGGGTACAGGGCTGCTCCATTGGAAAAACCAAGTTTTTTGGCATTTTCAATCGCCTTATCCAGGTGGTTATATCTATAGGTAAGAAGGTTCCTTGCCACATGTTGATCTTTGGTAGCCATATAAAAAGGAATACAGTAGGCTTCAGTATCCCAATAGGTACTACCGCCATATTTTTCTCCTGTAAAGCCTTTTGGACCTATATTTAAACGAGCATCTTCCCCAAGGTAAGTCTGGTTTAGCTGAAAAATATTAAACCTGATCCCCTGCTGTGCTTTAACATCACCTTCAATGGAAATATCGGCCATTTCCCACACAGATGCCCAGGCTTCTTTTTGCTCCTGAAGAAGTTTTTCAAATCCGGCTGAAACTGAGGTGTCAAGAACAGTACTGGCCGCATTTAAAAGATCCGGGCGCTTGTGATTCATGTCTGTAACATAACCCCCAAACTTATGAAGAGCCACTTTTTCTCCTTTTTTGACATCTGTGGAGTACCTGAAGATAATTTTCTCATCAAAATTAACTTCTGTAGGCTCAACACTTTGACCTCTTCCATTTTTAAACAGTCTTGACTGCATAAAAGAGGTTGCATGAAACTCTGTTTTAAGGGTTTTAGCTGTAATGAAGCCTCGTTCCCCATCTGTCTTCACTTCCAGGGTTTCCCAGAATTTCTCTTCCCAGTTGGCATCTTCATTAGTAATTCCACTATCCAGATAAGGCTCAAAAATGACAGTTGCATCTCCATTTTTCACTTCAACTTCATAGTTGATCACACCCAGCTCATTTCTTTTTAAGGAAAGAAACCTTGTTACCTTCACTGCAACCACCAGTTCATTTGGCATAACAGCAGTAAAACTGCGTTCATACCAGCCTTCTTTCATATTGAGTTCTCTTCTAAAATCCTTGATTTCCTTACAGGTAGCCAGGTCCAGAGCTTCTCCATTAATGAATACATTGATCCCAATCCAGTTTGGGGCATTAAGGACTTTTGCAAAATATTCCGGATAACCATTCTTCCACCAGCCCACTTTTGTTTTATCGGGGTAGTAAACTCCCGCTATATAGCTTCCCTGGAAAGTATCACCGGAATAATACTCTTCAAAATTTGCCCGTTGTCCCATCGCTCCATTTCCGAGGCTAAAAAGGCTTTCGGAAGCTTCTACTCTCTCTGCATCAAATCCTTCTTCCAGAATTGACCAGTTATTCGGTTTTATATAATCCTGATTCATTTGTTTATTTTCTAACGATTTTCTCTATAAATTCTATGTCTACTTCTGTGAAATCTGAGAAGTTATGATCTGCTTCTTTCAAGATCTCTTTATCTCCTATTCCTATGCTTATCATTCCCGCCAAATTTGCAGCTTCAACCCCAGCTACAGAATCTTCCATAACTATGCAGTCTTCCGGAGCCATTCCAAGCGTTTCAGCAGCAATTAAAAAGACCTCAGGATTGGGTTTAGCCTTGGTCACATCATTACCATCGACTATACCCTCGAACCTGTGCTCAATTTTGAGCCCTTTTAAAATAGGTCTTGCATTTTTGCTGGCAGAACCCAGGGCAAAAGGAATATTTTTTTCTGTTAAATAATCGAGTACTTTTTTCACTCCGGGGAGAAGGTCTCCCTCATCCATATGGGCAATTTTTGCCAGATAATCTTCATTTTTGGAGCTCATGAGCTGCTCAAATTCTTCTTCGGTCACTGTTTTATTCCCCCAGCCCAGTATTTGCTGCAGGGAATGCACCCGGCTCACCCCTTTTAATTGTTCATTTTGTTCCAGTGTAATATCAAATCCAAGGTCGTTGGCCATTTTTCTCCACGCCAGATAATGAAATTTGGCTGTGTCGACTATTACTCCATCCAGGTCGAATATTATTCCTTTTGTATTATTCATGTATATCTAATCTCTTATTTGTGCGCACTCTCAACGTCAATAGCCCTGCCAGAATCATGGAAAAGCCTCCTACTATAAGTGCATATACCGGTTGATTTGAAAAAAATTCCTTTACTATATAACCTAAAATTGTTGCGGCTACTATTTGCGGGATCACGATGAAGAAATTGAAGACTCCCATGTAATATCCCATTTTTGCCGATGGCAAAGAACCTGACAACATTGCATAAGGCAGTGAAAGAATACTTGCCCATGCGACTCCCACTCCCACCATGGATAACAGAAGTCCTGCTTTACTTGATAGAAAGAAGATGGAAATAAGACTAATTCCCCCAATAGTGAGGGCAAGAAGGTGAGTAAATTTATTGCTGGTACGTTTGGCCAATACAGGCAAAAGAAAAGCCACTGCAGCAGCAACACCGTTGTAAACTGTAAACATGACCGGCACCCAATCGGCTGCATCGTTATATATTTCCGAAGTAGGGTCTGATGCTCCAAAGACATGTCCTGTTACGGCAGCAGTTGTATATATCCAGAGGGAAAAAAGTGCGAACCAGGAAAAGAACTGCACCCATGCCAGCTGCTTCATTGTGTCGGGCATGTTGAGCATGTCGGTAACGATCACAGTAAATCCATTCCTTATTTTTTGCTTTCTAAGCATTGATGTGATCATAAAGAGAGCACCTATCACAATTAACCCCACAAACAGGATATACAACTCCTTGGTGAGGTCATTCATGAATATGTACCAACTTACTGCAACCCCGAGAACAAACATTCCCAGTCCATAATACAACTGCTTTTTAATATTTGATTGTCGTTGTTCGGCAGTTTCCTCTACAGGGGCAATTTTTTTATCGGCCATTTCAAAGGCTGCCAATTCTTCTGGGGAATATTCCTTTGATTTCACTACTGTCCATATAACAGCAAAAAGGAAAACAATACCCCCTACATAGAACGACCACTTAACGGAATCTGGAATTACGCCTTCGGGAGCAGTATTACTTATTCCCATCCAGCTGGAGAAAACGTAAGGCAAAAGAGATCCTACTACAGCTCCAATTCCAATAAAGAAGCTCTGCATAGCAAAGCCAAGGGTTCTTTGTTTAGCAGGTAAATTATCGCCAACAAATGCGCGGAAGGGTTCCATAGAAATATTTATGGAAGCATCCATTATCCATAAGGTACCGGCTGCGATCCACAGAGTGGGCGAATCGGGCATTATGAATAAAGCAATTGAAGAAAGAATGGCTCCCGCCAGGAAATATGGCCTACGACGTCCCAGTCTTGTCCAGGTACGGTCACTAAAATATCCTATAATTGGCTGTACCACCAGCCCGGTAACAGGCGCAGCGATCCACAGAATAGGAATTTGATCCACATCTGCTCCAAGGGTTTCAAAAATTCGGGAAGTATTGGCGTTTTGCAGAGCAAAACCAAACTGTATGCCTAGAAATCCGAAACTCATATTCCAGATCTCCCAAAAACTCAAAGTGCGTTTTTGCATTATCGTATTTTTTGATTACGATAAGCTTTTAAGACTTATCAAAACTTTTAAAGGGAAAGTAGAAATATAAGTTTTGATAAAAATCCTGTCAAAGATAGGAAATAAATTTACACTGTAGCTTTTTTTCTCTTCTGCGTAGATTCCCGCTCCACCAAACTTGTTTTCACGATAGCTGTCTGGTACTCCTCATCTGTAACTGTCTTTTCGATTCGGTCTATGAGTAATTCGGCAGCCTTAGCTCCCATATCGGCCCCGTGCTGGTTCACGGTACTTAAGCTGGGAATGAACCTTCGGGAAAGTTCCCCGTCAGAAAAACTAAAAACAAGCACATCTTCGGGTACAGATAAACTTTTGTTCAACAAAGCTTTTACTGCACTTGTAGCAAACTGTTCATTCACTGCAAAAACCCCGTCGATCTTCCTTGCTCCAAGGAATTGAGAGATAGCTTCATGGCTGTTGTCTACATCTTCTATTTTTAGGATAAGATCTTCATCTAATTCAATATCATTACCTCTTAAGGCTCTTAAATATCCTTCTGTTCTCAATTTTCCTACACTAATATAGTCTACAGTGGTAATAATTGCTATCCTGCGGCAGCCATTATCAATAAGATGTTGTACTGCATCCCGGGCACCGTCGCTATCATCGATAATAACCTTGTCACATATGATTTCATTAACCACCCTGTCCACCATAACTACAGGCATCCCCTGACTTATCACCTCCTGCAGGTGATGGTAATCCCCTTTTTGCTGAGTTTCCTTGGCTATAGAAAGGATGAATCCATCGGTGCTTCCATTAGCCAGCATTTCCAAGTTCATTACCTCCCTGTCAAAGGAATTGTTTGATAAACAAATGAGAACGTTATATCCCCGTTTATTTGCTACTTCCTCCACCCCTGTAATAACAGTAGCAAAAAAGTCATGAACGATCTCGGGAAGTACCAAACCTATTGTTCTTGTTCTCCTGTTCTTAAGACTTAAAGCAATATTATTGGGTTTGTAATTATACAGCTTGGCAAAGGCCTGAATTTTTTGCCTGGTTTCATCACTTATTTCAGGACTGTCGCGTAAGGCTTTTGAAACTGTGGAGACAGACACATCTAATTCCCTTGCAATTTGTTTTAAAGTTAGTTTTGGTTTCATTATTAAAGGATCAAAATTCAAGACGGATTAAAAATGGTAAATCTATTATAAATTACTGTTAAATAAAGATTATGATAAAGTTTTCAACACGAAAACGTTTTCGGGGCCCTCCCTGCTTTATTTAATACTCCTTTATCTTTTTAGAATGCCTACTTTTATTCCGGGAAAGTAGAAATATAAGGTTAAAATAAGTAAAACCTAACAAAGCAAATTTTATGAGAACATTTATTAAAAGCACATTGCTCATGTTATTGATGCCAATGAGCTTTTTTGCTCAATCTACTGTTAGCGGTATAATTACCGAAAGGGATACCGGGATGCCTATTCCAGGTGCTAACATAGTAATTAGAGGTACTACGACAGGTACCACTACAAATTTCGATGGGGAATACACCCTGGAAGGAGTTAATCTTGATGATGTGATTGTCATATCATATGTTGGATTTGCTCCCCAGGAAATTCCCTATACGGGCCAGGAAACTATTAATGTACAACTAGCCCCCGATACAGCCATTCTTGAAGAAGTAGTTCTAATTGGATATGGCTCCACCAGAAGGCAGGATGCTACCGGTGCCGTTCAACAAATTTCCACCGAAGATTTTAACCAGGGTTCTATTGTTTCACCTGAACAATTGATCCAGGGAAAATCTGCCGGGGTGCGCATTACATCCAGTAGTGGAGCACCGGGTGGTGGAACTGAGATAAGGATTCGTGGTGGTTCCTCTCTTTCTGCCAACAACTCTCCACTTATTGTTGTTGACGGAATTCCCTTAGATCAAAGGGGTGTACAGGGAGTGAGAAATCAGTTGAATGCCATTAACCCTAATGAGATCCAGGATTTCGTTGTACTTAAAGATGCTTCGGCAACTGCGATCTACGGTTCAAGGGCTTCTAACGGGGTGATCCTTATTACTACTAAAAAAGGTAAAAAGAATTCAGATCTAAAATTTGAGTACGATATCAAAGCTTCTGTAGGAGAGATCATAGAGACGGTTGATGTCCTTGACGCCGACCAGTTTAGAAATCTTATTGAAACCACTCCTGGTACCGATGTAAGCCTTCTGGGAGATGCGAATACAGATTGGCAGGATGAGATCTATCAGACTTCAGTAGGGGCTATCCACAACTTTACTGTGTCCCAGGGTCTGGATAATTTCTATTACAGACTTAATTATAACCACACCTCTCAAACCGGGGTTTTAAAGACAGATCTTTATCAAAGGAATGCTTTAAACACAGCCTTTAACTATGATCTTCTGGACAATGACCTAAAACTTACTTTAACTGCTAAAGGAAGTATTGACCGCAATGACTTTGCAGACGAAGGAGCAATTGGTGCCGCTGTAAATTTCGATCCTACTAAGCCGGTATATGATGAAAACAGCCGCTATGGTGGTTATTACGAATGGACCAATGCTAATGGTGTTGCACTGCAACAAGCAACCCGTAATCCACTCGCTCTTTTAGAGCAATATAACGACGAAGGAGAAACTAAACGTTTAATCACCAATTTCAACATAGATTACAGAATTCCATTTGTAGAGGATCTTCGTTTTAACTTAAACGCAGGAATTGATTATTCAGAAAATGACGGATTTAACCTTCGCCCTACCTCATCTGCAGTTGTTCTTCAAAGCATAGCAGATGAAGAAATTTACTGGGGAATGAACCGTAACCAGCTATTGGATTTCTATTTCAACTATAAACCCTATATCGAATCGATAAGCACTGCTGTTGATCTTACTGCAGGACATTCTTATCAGGAGTTTTTCATCTCAAGTCAGCAGAGGTATACCGATGCTGCAGTAGAAGGAGGTTGGGTTTTGAATCCAATCACTATAGATAGAAACGCTCTTGAATCTTATTTTGCAAGAGCAAGTTTTGATATCGACGACAAATTCCTTGTTTCAGGTAGTTACAGGATAGATGGTTCTTCCAGGTTTAGTGAAGACAACCGCTGGAGCTCCTTCCCTGCTGTTTCTGTAGGTTGGAAGATCAATAATGAAGATTTCCTTAAGGACTCCGGGTTTTTGACTGAACTTAAGTTAAGAGCTGGATATGGAGTAACAGGTAACCAGGAGATTGGAAGCAACTATGGATACATTGGGATCTATACTCCCAGTGAAAGAGGAGCCAGCTACCAGTTTGGAAACCGCTTTTATCAAACTCTTCGTCCTGAAGAATATGACAAGGATCTTCAATGGGAAGAATTACAGACTTACAACGTAGGTATTGATTTCGGATTTTTTAGTGATCGCTTAACAGGTAGCGTAGATGCCTATCACAGAACAACCGAGAACCTTCTTGCTGAAGTACCGGTTCCTGCCGGAGCTAACCTTTCGGACAGGTTGATAACAAACGTGGGAGAAACAGTAAGTAAAGGTCTTGAAATTGGATTGAACAGTGATGTGCTTCGCACAGATAAGATGACCTGGAGCCTTAATTATAATATCACCTTCCAGGATCTTGAAATCACCAAATTATCATTGGGAGAAGATCCAAACTTCTTTATTCCTCAGGGAGAAATTAGTGGAGGAGTTGGTAATATGATCCAGATCTGGAAAAAAGATATTGATCCAACCACTTTCTTTGTTTACCGCCAGGTATATGATCCAAACGGCAATCCAATTGAAGGGGCGTATGTGGATGTTAACGGAGATAATACCATTACAGAAATTGACCGTCAACCATACAAAAAAGGTTCACCAGACTTCTTTATGGGCTTAAGCAGTAACTTCAACTATAAGGATTTCGACTTCAGCTTTACCTGGAGAGGAAGCTTTGGAGGATACATGTACAACAACATGCAGTCTGCGACAGGATTTAGAGGAGCAGGAACTGTTACTCCGCAGCCCTATTATTCAAACTTCAACGCAAACGTTCTTGCAACAGATTTTGATGAAAGTCAGTTCTTCTCAGATTATTACGTGCAGAGCGCAGATTTCGTAAAACTGGATAATGTTTCTATTGGATATTTAATTGCCGGAGAAAAAGTCGATTTTAGGGCTTCATTAACCGCCAGCAATGTTTTGACCATTACAGACTACGACGGTCTTGACCCTGAGATTTCGGGAGGAATTGATAACAATTTCTACCCAAGACCCCGAACTTATACTGTAGGTCTTAATCTAACATTTTAGAGAATAAAAAACTATGAACATGAATAACAAAATAAAATCATTCTTTCTCATTTTCCTCGGCCTTACAATTCTTGGGTCATGTGAGAGCGAATTAGATCTACAACCAGAAGATAACCGGCAGGTGCCCGGCCAATTGCTTCAGGATCCGGCTGCTTACAAGCAGTTCTTAGCTAAATTGTATGCAGGACTTGCAGTGAGTGGCCAGGAAGGCCCTGCCGGGAAACCAGACCTTTTAGGTTTAGATGAAGGTTTCTCGCAGTACCTGCGCCTTTACTGGATGTTACAGGAATTACCTACAGATGAAGCCATAATAGGCTGGAACGATGGAACCATCGCCGACCTTCACGGACAAAACTGGACTTCAGGAAACGAATTTATTCGTACAATGTATTCCAGGCTTTTGTATCAAATCGCACAGGCCAACGAATACATACGCCAGTCCAGTGATGAGAGTTTAAGTGCAAATGGAATTCCCGAAGATCAAATTTCTGAAATTCAGAAATTCCGCGCAGAGGCAAGGTTCTTAAGAGCTTTAAGCTACTATCACGCCATGGACCTTTATGGAAATCCTCCTTTCATTACCGAAGAAAGTCCTGTTGGAGCTTTCCTTCCTGAGCAGATTCAAAGAGCAGAACTTTTCAATTACATTGAGAGCGAACTTTTGGATATTGAAGATAAGATTGTAGCTGCAGGACAAAACGAATATGGACGTGCAGATCAAGCTGCTGTTTGGACCCTGTTAGCAAAGCTTTATTTAAATGCTGAAGTGTACACCGGTACTGCAAGATATTCAGATGTTCTAACTTATACTCAAAAGGTAATTGACGCAGGTTATGTGCTGGTTGATGACTACCAGAAACTTTTCCTTGCAGACAACGATGTAAACGGGGCTCAAAATGAGATCATTTTCCCTATTAGGTTTGACGGGATCAACACCAACTCTTATGGAGGTTTAACCTTTGTTATCCATGCCTCAATTGGTGGTGATATGGATCCAGCTGAATTTGGAGTGAATTCGGGATGGGCAGGATTAAGAACAACTCCCGAATTTGTAGGTCTTTTCCCTGATGGAGCAGATTCTCCAGATGAAAGGGAAATGTTCTACACCGAGGGACAAAATCTTGAAGTCACCACTATTAGTGCCTTTACAGATGGTTACGCTGTAGGTAAATTCAAGAATGTAGATGTCGATGGGAACCAGGGAAGTGATGCCACAGGGGAACACGTAGATACAGATTTCCCTCTCTTTAGATTAGGAGATGTCTACCTAATGTATGCCGAAGCTGCTTTTAGAACCAATACTAACATGACACAGGCATTGGCTTACGTTAATGAGCTAAGAGAAAGAGCTTATGGAGAAGGTAACGGGCTTGTTACTGCAAGTGAAATAACCAATAATTTCCTTATTAATGAAAGAGGAAGGGAATTATATTGGGAAGCACACCGAAGAACAGACCTAATACGTTTTAACAGGTTCACAGAAAATGGAGTATGGGCATGGAAAGGTGATGTTCCCCAGGGAACAACCACTGCTGCTTTTAGAAACATCTATCCTATTCCAGCTTCAGACTTAGGAGTAAATACCAACTTAACACAAAATCCAGGATACTAATCTTATTATAAAATGAAAACAATGAAAAAATTATCAATATTACTATTAGCCTTTGTTGCTTTAATTGGCTTTAATGCCTGTACAAGTGATGATGATGTAGTATTCATCGCTAATCCTGATGCAGAAGGTATTCAATTTACAAATACTTTTTCCTCTACCTATGACCTTACCGTGATAGAGCCCGAAGATGTTATAGAACGTTTTGTTTGGAATGAAATAGATGTAGATGTTCCAACAAATCTCACTTACGAACTACAAGCGTCCCTAAGTGAGGACTTTGAATCTATGGCAGTTTTGGGAAGGACTCCTAAGAATAATCTGGACGTAACGGCTCAGCAATTAATTAAAATTGTAAATGATGAAGAGGAAGAAAAAGAAATAGAAATTAATAAAGATGAACCTATTACTTTTTATTTTAAGGTAGTGGCATCTCCTGGTACAGCTCAAGATATGGCCCATACCTCAGATGTAGTTTCCTTTTCTGCTTTACTTCCTTCTGAAGCTGCTTTGACTAATTTTTATTTAGTTGGTGATGCTACTGCTGCTGGTTGGAATCCTGACAATAATAATACGCCCTTATTCAGAGATGCAGAGAATGAAAATATTTTCTACTTCACAGGAAGATTTGCCGGTGGCGACGGTGTAGAAGGTTTTAAACTTTTAGAAACTTTAGGACAATGGCAGCCACAATGGGGGCTTGACAATGGCGAATTAAGCAGCAGTGAAATTCTAGGAGGAGACCCATCGGCATTCCCTGTTGATGCAGATGCTTATTACAGCCTGACCATTAACATTGATGAGATGACCTATTCATTCGAGACTTATGATGCAAGTACCCAGGCTACTTACAATATGATTGGGCTTGTGGGAGCAGGAACTACTGTAGGCTGGCCAAATGATGATAATCCAGCACCAGATGTCCTCTTGACAAAATCTGACTTTGACCCTCACTTATGGTATGCCAAAGACGTTGAACTTTTAGAAGATGGAATAAAATTCAGAGCCAACCAGGACTGGGGTGTCAACTGGGGTGGAGGTGAAAACTTCCCTAGTGGACAGGCTACTGGTGACGATATTATTGTTACTAAAGCCGGGATTTATAATGTATGGTTTAACGACCTTACAGGGCGCTATATTTTTAATCCGCAGGTTGAGGAATAAATCCTATTTAATTTTTCAAAAAGGCTGCTTAACGGCAGCCTTTTTTATATCCTTCTTAAAATTTTAACTATGAAAAAATCTAAATTTTTATATCCTTTCCTATTTTCCATTTTTATGCTGGGGGCATGTTCCACAGATGATGATAATGTGGAAACAGATCCGGGCAATGGAACGGTAGATCCGTCACCTGTCGGGGCACAGCCAATGAACCTCGAAGATTATGACAATGGTACAGGCGTCATGATGCAGGCCTTCTATTGGGATGTGGAGCCAAGGCACGCCTGGTGGGATCTTATTTCAGAAAAAGTAGACGATTGGGCAGAAGCAGGAGTCAATAGGATCTGGCTACCACCGGCTTCCAAAGGTCAGTCAGGTGGTTATTCAATGGGCTACGATCCATCCGATTATTTTGATCTTGGAGAATATGACCAACATGGGACTGTGGAAACCCGTTTTGGTTCAAGGGCAGAACTTGATGCGCTTATTGCAGCTGCACACTCCAATGGTTTAGAAGTGATTGCCGATATTGTTCTCAACCACAACTCAGGTGGAGGTTTAGAGTACAACCCATATCGCGAATACGATACCTACACTCTTTTTAACGAAGAGCATGGAAATGCTTCAGGACTTTTCAACCGTGATTACGAAAACTTTTATCCCAACAGTACAAGTCCTTATGACCCTGGAAGCCTGTTTTATGAAGAGACGAATCTTGATCATAATCAGGAATACGTTCAAAACTGGTTGTGGGATGCAGATTATTCTGTAGCTAACTACTACAAGAATGAAGTAGGTTTTGATGGCTGGAGGTTTGATTATGTTCTGGGATTTGAGCCCTGGGTAGTAAAAGCATGGCTTGATGAAGTGGGAGGATTTGCTGTCGCAGAACTATGGGATGGAAATGCCTCTACTCTTATAAATTATATTGAGGAAACCGGCAGCGGAGTTTTCGATTTTGCTACTTTCTATAAGCTGGAAGAAGCATTTGATCGCAACGAAGACCTCACTTATTTAACCAAAAAAATGGTGTGGCAAACCTATCCAGATAAAGCAGTTACTTTTACAGCAAATCACGATACAGAAAAGGATTCAAACGAGAATAATTTCATAGCCATGGAAAATAAAATACAGGCTTATGCTTTTATTCTTACACATCCCGGGTACCCCACAATATTTTATTCAGATTATGAGAATGAGAATTTTAAAAAGGAAATTCAACAATTAATTCTTATTAATAACACCCTCGCTACAGGAGATTATGAAGTGCTATACGCTGACAAAGATGAATATGTAATGAAAAGAAAGGGGGAAGGAGATAATCCCGGACTTATTCTATATCTGTCCAGAAACGGAACAAAAACCAGAACCGTTGATACAGATTGGAATTCTGCTCAATTAATGGATTATACCTATAATACCGACTATACCGTGAACACTAACAGTGATGGTATAGCAACTTTGGAGTCCTCAGCCAAAGGATATGCTGTTTATTCAATCATGCAGTAAAAAAATTGTAGTAAATATTTAAGGCCGGTCATTTGACCGGCCTTAAATATTTGAGAAAATTTACACAGAAATAAATAATCCCGGAGGAGCGACATATTATCATCTGCCCCACCCCGACCTTTAGCCACCCCTCTGAAGGAGGAGACACCTTCGAAAAAATCCCGAAAAATCATTCGTGAATTCGTAGCACAAATTTCTGATCACTGAAAATAAAACACTGATCACTCACTTACTCGCTACCCCGTCCTGCGGCAACCCTTCCGAAGGAGGAGACACCATCGAGAAAATTCCGAAAAATCATTCGTGAATTCGTGGCACAAATTTCTGATGACTGCTCATTGAGCACCGATCACTAAATTCACTCCAGTCTCACTGAAATAATCCCCACCCCGTGCTGCTCTTCCCTTTCCTGTTCTAAAAGATCTGGCCCTATAGAAAACTGAAGACTTTCGGCATCTTCAATATCAAATGATTCCTGTACATTATGTTCGAAGTATAAGGGAAGGAAGGTAGGATAAGGTCTTGGTAAGGTCACCGTATGTACCGGTTCAAGAGCAGAAAGATCGATCTCGTATTCCTTTATTCCCGGTTGAAGTTCAATTACTTTTCCAAAAGACCTTCCATTATTCATAACCAGCGCCACCTGTAGTTTTACCGGCTTTTCATTGAGCGCCCGTCCTTTTAGAACCAGTTTTTCTTTATTTCCAAGATCCCCGCTCCTACCCTCAGTATTTCTGTTGAAGTTATATCTAAAAGAGTAATCGTAAACGGGTTTAGCATTGGTGTTCTCTGGATCTATTTCAAATAATTTTTCAACATTCACTCTATACTCAGCTTCTCCGGGATGATCTGTTGGAACTCTGTTGAGGGTTGGCAGCCATTTTGCTACAACATTTTCTGAATCTTCTAAGGCATTAAACAGATATACCGGCGCTTCAGGATCAACCACCCTTATTGTATAAGGCTCATCGGGATCAAAACTCCACTCACCGGGATTACCTTCCTGCCCTCCCGGAAATGTTCTGGTTCCATTGGTATTGGTGACAATTATCCGGTACTCTAAAAAGCCATTTTTAAGCAGCTTTTCCGGTACCGTGGCTGTATAGGTATAAGCCTCTCTCTGCTGAAGATCTACACTTTCATAGTTATTCCCATTTTTGAACCATGCCTGCACCTGCTCTATTGGTTCATTGGACACTACAGTAGCCGATATTTCATGTTTCCTACCCTCTGAAAGTGTCGCCAATGGTTCATGTACGAGATAAGTTTGATCCACTGTATTATCTGGAGCTATAAAAGCAGTTAAATTTTCTGCCGTCCAATTTTTATAAAAAGTCTTTCTGTTTTTGCCCTTTTTGGCGAGTATGTAAGTGCCGGGTTCGATTTGAAAGCTACTACCAAAAGAGGTTTCATCAAAATCATTTCTTTCATTGATCCCCCGAACTTCAAATTCCTTTCCAAGGCCGGGGAGGTTTACTTCCATTTCCCACTTCCCATGCTTAATCACGGCCAAGGTCTTTTCAAGACTGTTGTTTCCAAAAGGATTATCTACTAAAATAGCATCTGGCATTACTTCCAGTCTCCAGATTCCGTCTTCCAGTTTATCCAGGAAGTAAGCTCCCTTACCACCATATTTCACCACCGGAGAATCCCCAAAGCCGGCGATCTGCTTCAGCTTTTTCCAATTTTTCGGCTGACTTTCAGTAGAATTCGTGTAAAGGAATTTTTCAGCTGAATTCATTTCAGCAAGATCTTTTTCATAGCTAATGCTGAAATTTCCGAAGTTAAGGTTGTCGGGATATCCTCCAAAATCTTCATTCATGGGCAGCTTATGAAAGATCTCCCCGCTTATCATTAGAGCCAAAGCTTTTTGCGGAGTGTAGGCCAGGTTCATATAATGGGTATCATACTCTGTGTTGCCGGAAGCCATGTATGTTGGATCATAAGCAAAATGAGTCCCAATCTGCATTCCCGCCTGCCTAAAACTTCGTGCCATGGCCGGGTACATGTAAGACTTCATCACATCTGCCGCATCAAACTCATACACCAGCTTTGCCAGGCCATTTTCCGTCCAAACCTGGTCAAAAGGAATGTGGTAGTTATTGACATTAGGAAGCAGATTTCCCTCCAGCTCTTTTCCAAATCCGAGTCCCGTGGGATACCATTGAAAAGTTCCGCCGTCGATACCCGAAGCGGCATAAACTTCTGCCAGTTGGGTGCTGTGAGTAACATTGTAAAAGATTGGCTTCCTGGTCCCGGTAGATCTCATAGATGCCAACATACGTTCAATGAACTCCTGTACCTTTTCGGGACTCTCACGGTGGTGCGGCTCGTTGCTAACCTCAAAGGCTATTACATTGGGGTCATCTTTATAAGCAATGCCGGTGTAAGGATTCACATGCTCCAGGAATTGCGCCAGGTAATTTTCCTGCGCCTCGATAGCCAGCGGATTAGTGAGGCTTCCCTCTTTCCCATATTTGCTGGAAAAACCGGGGGTGTCTTCATCGGGTTCAGGCCAGCCGTTACCCCAGTAAGCTATAGGCGTAAGTACAAAATTGATTCCGCGGCTCTTTAACTCATTGATAAGGTAGTCAAAGTGATCAAGATGTTCATTTTCCAGGAGGTTTCCCTCCTCATCGCTTATCTCGGTATCCCAAATATGAATACGGTAAAGGTCGAAACCAAGCCGTGAAAAATGATAAATATCTTTTCGGATTTCGGCTTTAAGGTCAACACCAAGTTTTTGTCCTGTGCGAAAAGCATGTGCAAAGGGCACCGAATAATTTACTCCAAAGCCTTTCACCTCTTCCTTGTTATGGCCCCAGCGCATCACCCCGCCTTGATCTACATAAACATCCCCCTTTTTATCATTTTTTACAACCTGTGCAAAAACAGAATTTAAAGACATCGAAAGAATTCCCCAGAGGAACAGGTACTTCAAAGTTTTGGAAAATATCATACGGGAGCTTTTTTTCGGCTTCTATTTTTCTAAGAAAGTTCTTTTAAATTTAAACCTGTTTCTATATAAGTGTCGCTGAAGTTCTTCAAAAATGTCATTCCACCCAGTTGAAAGTGGCTGAGATTGTAAACTATAGGATCAAAAAAGTTTCCGGAAATCTTACTTTGAGAAAAGTAATAAATATGGAAGATTTGTTTGTAAGAAAGCTGCTGAATCCTTACCTCATTCGTGCGAGGTAGGGACTCACAACCAAAAAAGGTAAGGACAAAACAAGTTAAAATAATCCATTTCAACTGTTGTTGCATACAGCAGTTTAATAACTGTAAATATTACCTTTATTTTTGAATTAAAGAAAAGATTTTAGAAAATTTTAATTTTAGAAAACTTCGAAATCATTCCCCTTTTCTATAAGCCTTTTGTACCGCTTATGATCAAACTTATACAAAAATGCTCCTCTTTTTGAAGAAGTTTTATCCTTCTCATCCAACTTCACAAGCACATTATGGGAAAAGACCTTTTTCCGAAAGTTTCGGGTGTCCAGTTCTTTTTGAAAAATAGCTTCGTAAACACTTTGCAGTTGGGGAATGGTGAATTTTTCGGGAAGTAATTCAAATCCCAAAGGTTGAAACCGTGCCTTCTGCTTTAATTTTGCAAGCGCATCTTTCACCATTTGTCCGTGATCAAGCACAAGTGGCGGCAAATCATTGACATCGTACCATGCTGCCCCATGCTCTTTTACCAGTTCTTTATCGTATTCATTAAGCCTTATCAATGCATACTGTCCAACAGAAATGCACCGGTAACCAGGATCACGATTGGCAGCTCCATAAACCTTAAGCTCTTCCATAAATACATTTTTGAGTCCGGTGGTCTCTTCCAGCACCCTTTCGGCAGCAGCCGAAACATCCTCGTCAAGATTTACAAAACTTCCAATGAGCGACCATTCACCACTCAAGGGAGCTACCCTTCTCTGGAAAAGCAGCAGCTTAAGATTTCCCGAATCAAATCCGAAAATAATACAGTCTGTCGCGACATACATTTTGCGGTTGTCCTTATAGTAATCCTTTTGGACAGCATGCAAATCCTCTTTTTCTTTGTACATTGATGATGGTGTTACTTACTACAAAAAAACTATTTTTTTCCGAATTTGAAAATTAATGTATAATTTACATTTATTATCTTTGAGTTACTAAACTTCCCGTCGTGAAAAATAGAACTGAAGATACCTTACCCGAAAGTTTCAGAAATTTTAAAGTACACTTCACTGTATCTGCACCCGGTAGGATCAACCTCATTGGAGAACATACAGATTATAATGATGGTTTTGTCCTGCCCACAGCAATAGACAAGACCATTAAGCTCCATTTTGCCGCTAATTCTACTCCCTACTCCTGCAGTATTTACAGTAAAACATATGGAAAAAGCTTTAGCTTTGACCTGCGGAAGATAGCCAGGAGCGAAGAACAGTGGGAGAACTACATCCTGGGAGTGATAAACGAAATTCAGAAGCGCGGAAAATATCCTGAAGGTTTCGACTGTATTATTGAAAGTGATCTTCCTGTTGGTTCCGGAATAAGTTCTTCGGCTGCACTGGAAAGCGGGATGGCCTTTGGCCTCAATGAACTTTTTGGCTTCGATCTTTCCCGGAAAACTATAGCTGAATTATCCAGGGACGCTGAGCATAACTACGTGGGCACCAAATGTGGGATCATGGACCAGTACGCCTCTGTACTAAGTAAGAAAGACCACCTTATTTTACTGGACTGCCGCAGCCTCGAAGCCACATATATTCCTGCAAAGTTTAAAGATCACAAGCTCCTGCTCTTGAATACGATGGTATCACACAGCCTTGCCTCAAGCGAGTACAACACCCGAAGAAAGGAATGTGAAGAAGCCGTATATCATATTAACCAATTATATCCCGAAGTAAGATCTTTAAGAGATGTCAATCTGACCCGATTGGCAGAATTCAGGAACTCTCTCCCTGAGATCCTTTACAAACGGGCTCATTATGTGGTTTCAGAAAATGAAAGGGTTCTCAAAGCAGTAGAAGCAATAAGCCGGGAAGATCTGGATCAATTTGGTTTACTTATGTACAATTCTCATAAAGGACTTAGAGATAAATATGAAGTGAGTTGTGAAGAACTTGATTTCCTTGTAGACCTCACTACAGAATACAAGCCGGTCAAGGGAGCCAGGATGATGGGCGGTGGATTTGGCGGCTGTACCATCAATCTTATTGAAGAGGACGCCGTTGAAGAGTTTATTGAAATTGCTTCGGAAGCATATCAAAAACAATATAATATCAAACCCGAAGCTATAGTTGTTTCCCCTGAACAAGGTACATACTTTAGAAAACACTAGAATTATGACCGAAGCTTTCAACACTCACCCACATAGAAGATATAATATTTTAACGGGAGAATGGATCCTGGTTTCTCCCCACCGCACAAAGCGACCATGGCAGGGAAAACTTGAAAAGGTGGTCGGAGAAGAGCGGCCTACCTATGATCCCGATTGTTTTTTATGTCCCGGCAATACCAGGGCCAGCGGAGATAAAAATCCGGATTATAAAGACCCGTTCACTTTTCAAAACGATTTTTCGGCTTTGTTGCCCAACGGCCCGCAGGAGGAAGTGGAAGAAGGACTGCTTAAGGCAAGTTCAGAAACCGGAATTTGCCGGGTGGTATGTTTTTCACCAGATCATTCCCTCACATTACCTGTAATGGAAACAAGTGATATCGTAAAGGTGATCCAGAAATGGAAAGAGGAATATACAGATCTGGGCAGTAGAAAAGACATTAATTACGTGATGATCTTTGAGAACAAGGGAGACATGATGGGTTGTAGTAATCCACATCCCCATGGACAAATCTGGTCTCAGCTTTCAATTCCGGTAGAGGTGCAGAAAAAGACAGAGCATCAAAAAACATACTGGAACCGGAACAAAAAAAGCCTGTTAGGAGATTATCTTGAACAGGAACTTCAGCTTAAGGAAAGGATAGTGCTGCAGAATGAACATTTCGTGGCACTGGTGCCCTACTGGGCCATTTGGCCTTATGAAACCATGATCATCCCGCGGCGGCAAATGCAGCATATTGGGCAGCTTACTTCAGAAGAAGAAAAAGCATATGCCGGTATCCTGAAGCAACTTACCATTCGATATGACAATCTCTTCCAGACCTCCTTTCCATATTCTTCAGGAATTCATCAACAACCAACTAACGGAAAAGAGTACCCGGAATGGCACTTTCACATGTCTTTCTATCCACCACTGCTAAGGTCTAAGACTGTAAAGAAGTTTATGGTGGGTTATGAATTATTTGCAGGCCCACAGCGGGATATCACAGCCGAACAGGCTGCAGAAACTCTACGGAATTTACCCGAAGTACATTACACCAAACATTAGTCTCTCAAAATGGTGTTTTAAACGGCTTATTTGAAAGGTATTTAACGCCCGGAACTACTAAAGTCCGGGCATTTTTATTTTAAAAATTCATAAAAAAGACCCGGGAAAATCCAGGGTCTTTTAAAAAAATTATTATTGATTTTTGCACCTTTTGAAGCAGAACAGCCTCTACCAGAAGATCGCATAAAGCACCGTTACGATCAACATGATCACAAATGCACCAATATTAAACGCAGGGCCGGTTTTGAAGAAATTCTTTGATATAATAATCGACTTTGGATGATTTGCTCCCTTATTTTCAATAAGACTTATCACCATCATTATTGCCATGGTAAGTATCCAGGTAATAAACATTTGGTGCATAAATGGTAATTCTACAAAGAAAGGACTGTCTATCCAGCCATTAGGTCCCACTTTAAAGTAAAGCGCGATGGGAATAGATGCCAAAACTCCCAGGATCGCTGCATTGTTTGTAGTCTTTCTCCAGAATAAGCCCAACATGAATACCGCGAGTATCCCTGGGCTCACCACCCCTGTATATTCCTGGATGTATTGAAAAACCTGTCCCAGGCTTCGTAATTGTGGAGCGAGGAACACTGCAATTATAAGCGCAAGGGTAGCAGAAACTCTTCCAACGGTTACAAGGCGTTTCTCAGAAGCTCCTTTTTGAATGTAAGGTTTATAGATATCCATGGTAAAGATCGTAGCAGTAGAATTTAGCATAGAGGCAATAGAAGATACTATCGCTGCTGCAAGTGCAGCCAGAACCAGTCCTTTTAAACCTGTTGGTACAAATTCCTTGATCAACCATGGAAAAGCGTTATCGTTAATAATACGGCCACCTTCGGCAATAAAAGAAGGGTCTGTGAACTCTTCAGAAAAAGCCCCCCCGGGACCTGTGTTCATTACATAAGCAATAATACCGGGAACAACCACGATCAACGGGATTAGCAGCTTTAAAAATCCTGCAAGGATTATCCCTTTTTGGGACTCCCGCAGACTCTTTGCTGCAAGTGTCCTTTGAATAATATATTGGTTAAAGCCCCAGTAATAAAGGTTTGCCACCCACATTCCGCCGAGCAAAACAGCAAGACCCGGAAGATCCCACCAGGCATCTTTTCCACCGGGTGTAATAATTTCCCCTTTCTCCAGGATCATCGAAAATTTCTCCGGCACCTGTTCATATACAGATACAATTCCCGAAATAATACCTCCATCTTCGGCTACATGAGAAAGCCCAATGTAAGTGGTGATCAAACCACCCACGATCAAAAGCACCACCTGCACAACATCTGTCCAGGCTACGGCTGCAAGCCCGCCGTACAGTGAATATGCAGCCGCAAAAAGTGCAAGGCCAATTATGGAATACATGAAGATAGAACCATCGCCCGAGCCCACAATGGTGTCCAGAGCTGTGGCCCCCAGGTAAAGAACAGAGGTTAGGTTCACGAATATAAAAAGTGCGATCCAGAAGACGGCAAGAATGGTTTTCAAATTGGTACCATACCTTACCTCAATGAATTCAGGAATGGTGTATAATCCTTTTTCAATAAAAATCGGAAGGAAATATTTCCCCACAATGATAAGTGTGATGGCGGCCATCCACTCGTATGATGCAATTGCCAGCCCAATAGCAAAACCAGAACCCGACATCCCTATAAATTGTTCTGCGGAAATGTTAGCGGCAATAAGAGAAGTTCCTATCGCCCACCAGGGAAGGGATTTACTGGCCAGGAAATAATCCTCTGAAGTTTTTCCCTTGCCCCGGGACACCCATAAACCAATACTAATGATCATCAATGCATAGGAAGCAAAAATTATCTTATCGAGTAAAGCAAATTCCATAAAGTGTTAATTAAATGAAGTTTAAAATCATTATCCTTTCCCCCCCAGGACCAGAAGCTGGTCTTCTAAAAATTATGTTAAATATAATAGTTTGGTCAAAAATAAAACTACGGTTCCTCTTTAAAGTTATGAACCGGTTTTGAACTTCCATGTGGTTCTGTTGGAATAGGTTTCTCCCGGTGTTAGAACAACAGACGGGAAATGGCGCTGGTGTGGAGCATCTGGAAATTTTTGGGTCTCCAGACAAATAGCCGCTCGTTCAGAACCTATTTCTGTAGAATACTCCCAGTCGGTAGGAAGATCCTCCGGCACATAAACCACAACAGCGGGTTGATTCGTCTCTACCTCCAAAGAGATTTTAGTTTTATCTCCTTTTAAAACAATTCGGGGATTGTCCTTATCTAATTTAAAGGTCGTATCCAACGGCACCTCCCCTACCGCAACAAGTTGCCGAAAGTCGAACTCTGTGCCGGCAGTTTTCAGGAACTTTCCTGTGGGAATTTTTTGAGCATTGGTTTCAAGATATTCTTCAGCAAAGATCTTTAGCTTGTGATCGTCAACATCGCCCTCTCCATTAAGATTGAAGTAAGTATGATTAGTAAGATTAACAATGGTATCCTTATCTGTTACTGCTGAGTATTCGATCAAGACCTCATTTTCTTCGGAAAGGATATATTTCACCTGAACTTTGAGATTACCCGGATATCCTTCCTCCCCGTCAGGTGAGGAATATTGCAGAACTACAAAAGGATCTTCTTTTTCTTCTTTCTCTAAAATCTCCCAGAGTTTATAGGTGAACCCGTATTCCCCCCCATGAAGATGCACTCCCTCCTTTCCAAAAAGGGAATATTTTTTGTCCTTTAATTCAAATTCATTTTTTGAAATTCGACCTGCATGTCGTCCCACGCTAGCACCAAAAAATTTACCTCGCCGGTGGTAGATATCTGTGAGATAATCTTTCGGCTTCGAAGGACCAACAATAACATTAATCCCGTCTATTTTAAGGCTGAAGATGGTAGCGCCAAAATTGAGAATTTCCAGTTCGGTTCCTTTTCGGTTTTTGAGTTTGATTAACTGTAACTCTTCAACCTTATCTCTACTTTTCAAGCTTTCTGCATTTCCACCCATTCAACAACCAGTTCTTCCAGTATATTAAGTGGTACAGATCCATTTGTCAAAACCACATCATGGAACTCTCTAAGATCAAACTCTTCCCCCAACTCTTTTTTAGCAAATTCGCGCAATTCCAGGATCTTGTTCATTCCAATTTTATAAGCTGTCGCCTGGCCGGGCATAACGATGTGACGTTCCACCATTTTAACGGCATCACTTTCGGCGTTGGGAGAATTCTCAACGTAATAATCAATAGCCTCATCGCGGGTCCATTTCTTAGAGTGAATTCCGGTATCTACAACCAGTCTTATTGACCTCCACAATTCCATAGCCAACCTTCCAAAATCTGAATATGGATCTTCATACAAGCCAATTTCCTTTGGTACAAGCTCGCTGTACAAGCCCCAACCTTCTATATAAGCACCATAACCTCCAATTTTCCTGAACATTGGTAAGCCATCCAGTTCCTGGGCAATAGCCAGCTGCATGTGGTGCCCAGGTATTCCTTCATGATATGCCAATGCCTCCATTTGATAGGTGGGCATGGCCTCCATGTCGTAAAGATTTGCATAGTAAGTACCAGGGCGGGAACCGTCCATGGCAGGTTGTTGATAAAATGCCTTTCCCGCACTTTTTTCTCTAAAAGGCTCGACTGCCTTCACCACAATATCTGCCTTGGGTGTTGTAAGGAATAATTCATCCAGGCGTCCTTTCATCGCGTTGATGAGAGAAGTCGCTTCAGCAAGATATAGCGCCCGTCCCTCCTCAGTGTTTTCATAGTAGAACTGCTCATCTTCCCGCATAAACTGGAAAAAGTCTTTAAGGCTACCCTCGAATTCCACTTCCTTCATGATTTCCTCCATTTCCTTATGAATACGTGCCACCTCACTAAGGCCTATTTCGTGAATCTCTTCGGCAGTGAGGTTTGTGGTGGTGGTTCTTTTTAAAGCGGTATTATAGAAAGCTTTTCCTTTAGGGAATTTCCATGCACCATGATCGGCTGTGGCTCTTTGCTGCTGGTCTTTAAGTTTTACAATAAGGTTTTCATAAGCGGGCTTCACAGAGTTTAGCAGCGCTTCCTGAGCCTCCAGAATTAATTTATCTTTCTGGTCTTTCGGAATTTCCAGTTTTTCGACTTTTGTACTGAAGTCTTCTAAAAGGGCACTTGCCTCGGCCGATTTTTCAAAAGGACGGCCCTGCAAAAGATTTTGGGAAGCTTCAACAGTATGCGCAAAAACAAAAGCAGGAGGCATGATTTGATTCATCTCCCTAAGTTCAAGTCCTTTGATCACATCTTCCATCACCTTCGGAACCTTATTTAACCGCGCAATATATGCTTTGGCATCACTAACCGAATCGATCTTGTGCATGTTTA
Source organism: Salinimicrobium sediminilitoris (assembly GCF_020866905.1). Taxonomy (GTDB): domain Bacteria; phylum Bacteroidota; class Bacteroidia; order Flavobacteriales; family Flavobacteriaceae; genus Salinimicrobium; species Salinimicrobium sediminilitoris. The sequence continues at coordinate 282,760 of NZ_JAIVCC010000002.1, forward strand.
TCAAAAAGGCAGGCAACTCTGCGTGTACTCCAAACATTTGGTTTACAGGATAGTTGTACAGCCGGAAGTCGTAGTCTTCTATTTCATTTTCAAGGTCCTGCCGGCACAACTTATAACTAAGTTCATCCTGGCCCTGTAATGCATCAGCATTTATTTCATTTTTGAGAAACTCAAGTCTTCTCTTTGCCTTTTTTAGATCCTCTGCATAACGCAAATGTGAAAAGTCATCCCAGGAATCATAATTGGTTTTAATTCCCAGCCGCGCCTGCAACATTGGAGATTCTTCAAGGTCCTTCTCGAATTCCTCTTCAAAAAAAGCATTTAACTGTGCACTTTCCTGCTGAATTTCTTCTGAAGTTATCTTTCCTTCTTCCGAAGAATCCTTACAACCGACAAGGCTGAAGATGAAGAACAGGAAAGTTGAAGTATATAAAACTTTTAATTTCATAGTGAAAAGTTATTTCTGAATTAACGGGATTTAAAGTAAGAAAATTGCCGAAATCCTCCAGCAGCTTCTGCTTAAAAAAAGAGGTGCCAAAAATAGCTTTTTTGGCACCTCAGATTTTATTCGAGCACGGTAAAAATGATTTTAGAGTCATGAAAAACCTTATGTTTTTCAGCTTTAAAGTCCTCTTCTTCGGCTTCGAAGATGTTGTCGACATAAGTTTGAGGATTCCGGTCGATCAACGGGAACCATGTACTTTGTACCTGGATCTGTAGCTTGTGACCTTTCTTAAAGGTGTGATGAATATCCTGCAATTGCAGGTTTACTTCTGTTTTCTTGTTGGGTTCAAAGGGTTCGGGATCTGAAAAACTATTTCTAAACCTTCCTCTTATTACCTCACTGCGCACCATCATGTGGTAGTTGCTCATGGAAAGATAATCCTGGGTTTCTTCGTAATCCTCTGCATCGGGAGGATATACATCTATGACTTTCACCACCCAATCTGCAGCTGTTCCTGTCGTAGCTACCTGTAGCTTTGCCAAAACCTCTCCCGCAAGGGTTAGATCCTCCTCCAGCACTTCGGTTTCGTAAACCAGAACATCAGGTCTTCGGGCAGCAAAGCGTTGATCGTCGGTCATATATTTCCGCGGCGTAAAAACCATTTTGATATCTTCAGAATAAGGTACCGGCTTATTTGGATCGCTAATAAATTCTTCGGCTCCTTGCGCCATCGTGGATAGGTCAGCAACCTGCTCATTAAGTTCCTGTTTGTCTCCCAGGTAGTATGTTTTCTTCTCTGCCTCTTTTGGAGGCCAGGCTGCATAGCTCTTCCATTCGCGCAAGCCGGTATCGAACATATAAGCTTCGGGAAGTGGTACAGAAGCATCGGCTTCCCCCTTCAAAAAGTGGTTAAAGAATAATGTTTCTACCTCCTTTTGATAGTTTTCAGAAATATTGTCTCCAAAGTAGACATTCCCAATGGCCTGCCGTTCTCTTTTACGGGCCCAGTCGCCGTGACTCCAGGGTCCCATCACCAACATGTTGAAGTTATCGCCGGTCTCTTCAATAGTCTCGTAAATGTTGAACGGGCCGTAAAGATCTTCAGCATCAAAGAGTCCGCCCACGACCATCACCGCAGGTTTTATGTCTTTTAAATGCTGAACTATTCCTCTTTTTTGCCAGAATTCATCATAATTAGGATGTTCTTTTAATTGTTGCCAGAAGACGTTGTCCTCTCCGTAATACTTGTCGAGATTTTTTAAAGGTCCGGCATCGAGGAAGAATTGATATTGATCTTTTGTTTTTAGATCCGGAAATGAATACCAGGCAGTATCAGATGGTGTGGCCTTTTCGTAACCAAACAAGGCAGTAGCTCGCCAGTAGCTTAAAAAATATGCGCCGTTGTGGTGAAAATCATCGAAAAAGAAGTCCCCAATTGAAGCCTGTGGCGAAACTGCTTTGATTGCAGGATGATTTGCCAGCAAGGAGTAAGTGGCATAAAAGCCGGGGTAAGAGATTCCCCAGAGTCCCACCCGGCCGTTGGTATTCTCTACATTTTCCAGAAGCCACTCTACCGTGTCAAAGGTATCACTGGCTTCGTCGATCTGTTTTCCTTTTTTGTTAGGGATGAAGGGCCGCATATTGTCATATACTCCTTCGCTCATCCACCTGCCGCGTACGTCCTGGTAGACAAAAATATTTCCCTGCTTCATTAGATATTCATTCGGCCCCAGAATGGAACGAAATTGATCTTTCCCATACGGTCTGGAACTATAAGGAGTACGGGTCATTAGTATAGGATATTCCCTGGAAGTATCTTTAGGGGAAAAAATGGTGGTGTGCAGGTTAATGCCATCACGCATAGGAATGACCACTTCCCTTTTATTATAATGGTCTTCGACTTTGAAGTCGATTTCGGTTTGTGCAAAACCCAGGCTGCTAACCAGCAAAAACAGCACCGGCAGGAAAAAAGATTTGGTAAATTTCATGAGTAAGCTTTGTTTTGAAGTCCCTAAAGATAGGAATTCCTGCCAAAAACCTACTGCACTCCCGTGTTACTCCTTATTAAATGCCTCTACGCCCTCTTCCAGCCATTCTTTAAATTCCTCTGAATCTGGCGTATAGCCCACAGGCTGGTTGAGCATGTTCATTTCATGATCAAGCAACACGTAAAAAGGCTGAGAGTTATTTTTGAAGTTAAGGGTTTGGAATGTAGCCCATTTGTCACCAATGGTCTCTATCTGCTTGATCCCACCTGTTGGTTTCTGATAATTGAATTTTTGATCTTCGGGCAGCTCTTTTCGGTCATCCACGTACAGGGAGATAAGCACGAATTCATCCTTCATAACATCAAAGACCTCTGGCTCGCTCCATACCTGCTCTTCCATTTTTCGACAATTCACACAGGCCCAGCCCGTAAAATCGAGGAGAATGGGCTTATTTTCAGCTTTTGCCGCGGCCACCCCTTCATCAAAATCTTTATAAGCTTTTAACCCTAAAGGTCCTTCAGTCTCTTTTTCATAGATACTATAGAACAAAGGCGGCGGGAAACCACTAAGTAGTTTTAAATTGGCGTGAGGCGTATTGGTCAACCCCGGAATAAGGTATACAATAAAAGCCAGGGTTATGATTCCTAAAAATAACTTACCTTTTCCAAGTTTGGTTTTGGGCCCGTCATGTGGAAACCTTATAACTCCTAATAAATAAAGTAATAAACCTATTCCAACTATGATCCAGATCCCAATAAAAATTTCTCTCTTTAGAAGCCCCCAATGCTGTACCAGGTCGGCATTGGAAAGGAATTTAAATGCCAGTGCCAATTCTATAAATCCTAAGACCACCTTAATGGAATTAAGCCATCCACCGCTTTTGGGCAAAGAATTAAGCCAGTTAGGGAAAAGGGCAAACAACCCGAAGGGTAACGCCAACGCCAATCCAAATCCACCCATTCCAAAGGAAAGCTGGGTCGCACCACCATCTGTAGTGAGGGAACTTCCCAACAGAGATCCTAATATTGGCCCTGTACAGGAGAAGGAGACAATTGCCAGGGTAAGCGCCATAAAGAAAACTCCTATTAATCCTCCAAAACTTGAAGCCTTGTCATCCATTTTATTACTCCAGGAGGTAGGCAGCGTGATTTCGTAATAACCAAAAAATGAGAATGCGAAAAAGATAAAGATCACAAAGAATATAATATTCAGTGTGGTATTTGTGGAGATGTTGTTCAGGATTTCCGGATCCAGTGAATCGAGGAGGTGGAATGGCAGACTAAGCAAAAGGTAAATTAAAAAGATAAATACCCCGTACATGATCGCATTGACCAATCCTCTCTTACGAGTCCTCGCACCTTTTGTGAAGAAAGAAACGGTAAGCGGGATCATTGGGAAAACACAGGGGGTAAGTAAAGCAATCAACCCGCCAATAAAACCGAGGAAGAAAATGGTCATAAAGCCATCACCTCCTTCCTCTTCTATATCGACCCCTCCTACTCCTTTTACGTCTATATTAAGAGCTTCGGTTAGGTTTTGATCTTTATCTGATACTTCAAGGTTGGTAAACCCTTCTTCTACTTTATTATCTCCAATGTTAAAGGTGAAACGTTCAGTTTCCGGCGGCAGGCATTTCTCATCGTCACAAACCGAAAAATAAACTTCCGCAGTAATTAGAAGATCTGTTGAATCCAATACTTTTATCTTCTGTTTAAAGACAGCTTCTTCTTCAAAATAGGTGATTTCGGCTTCAAAAACCGCATCAAACATCGCAGGTACATCTGGCTCAACGGTAGTGCCAATAAGCTCATATTTTCCCGGTGCTTCTACAAAGGTAAATTCGGTAGCAATGGGAGCGATCTCAATATCCACTTCCTCCTGGGAGTAAAGATGCCAGCCCGCTTCCAAAGAGGCAGTAAAAACTAAATTATAGATGGAATCGTTTTCCTGCTCAACTGCTGCATCCCATTCAATGGGATCTTCCATTCCCTGCCCCAGGTTATTAGGATCAAAAATTTGGGCGTGGCTGCCAAAAATGGCAAAAAAGAACAATAATAAAACTACCGGTAATCTCATGGTGTGTAACTTAAGCGCAAAATTTGTTTTGTTTCATCTTTAACCGCAAATCGTGCATCGGGACGGTGGCCTATAACCCAAACAATTTTGTCATTGGAGCACAAAAGCCAGCAATTCTCTTTTTGCGGCAAAGATAATTTCTCATCTTTAAAAAACTTGCTCAGTTTCTTTTTCCCTTTCATGCCAAAGGGGTGAAAATAGTCGCCTTCCTGCCATTTCCTTACAACAAGAGGGTATTTGATCTTATCACGGTCCAGAAAAATTGTTCTCGGATCACTGTTTTCAAAATCCTCCACAGCTTCAAAATGGAAGGTTCCCATGGGCAACATTACCACTTCTTCATTTTCTTTGATCTCATACACCTTATCCTCTGTTGGTAACAGCAGCGTAAGCAGTAATTTATCCCGATCTCTAATGAGGCGGTGAGTTTTCGAATAGACAATTTTTCCCGGTTGCGACTCGAGCAGGTCATAAACGTCCTCCCATTCGGTAAATTCAAAAGATCTAAAGAGGGAGTACATTACCGCTTTAGTATTAGGAATGGACTGTAGCTTAGAAATCTCAAACGAATAGCCGTATTCTTCCTGCTTCGCGATCTTCGGAAAAAGTGCCGAAATATAATCTTCTATAAGCTCTGAACTTTGCTGAAGATAATTCCTTGTTTTACTGAAGCTTTCCAACAGCTGCGGATTCAATTCCAGCAACTTCGGAATTACCTCCAGCCGTACTTTATTCCTGAAATATTTTACAGAATCATTGCTGCTGTCCTCTCGCCACTTAAGCTTTTGAAGGTGCGCATAATCTTCGATATGCTTGCGGGTAAAAGGAAGCAGCGGCCTAATGGTGAATTCATTGACATCTGGAATTCCGGTTAAGCCTTCCAGTCCCGTACCCCGTATAAAATTGATTAGAACGGTTTCCAGGTTATCATTGGCATGATGCGCTGTAAAAATATAATCGAACTGCAAGGTTTCCTGCAGCTCCCTAAACCAGTTATAGCGCAAATCGCGCGCCGCCATTTGAATAGATATTTTTTTTTCTTTGGCGTAGGCTTGAGTTTCAAAGCCTTCAATAAAGACTTCAGCCTCAAGTGCATCCGCCAGTTCCATTACAAAAGCCTCATCGCCCTGACTTTCCTCTCCTCTAAGGTGAAAATTACAGTGAGCAAGGGAAAAATCAAGACCTACTTCCCTGCAAAGGTGGGCCAGGACGACGCTGTCCACCCCGCCGCTAACGGCAAGAAGGATTTTCCCCTCAAAAACATTTGGAAACTGCTCCTTAAGATGGTTTTTAAAAGCTAACAGCATAGGCTCAAAGATATCAAAAATGAAGTGGCTTTTTACGGTCTTTTTGCTTTGCCTTTTTAAGTAGTAGCATAGTGAGCCACGAATTCACTAATTCTTCCTATCCTCACTCAGCCGTTCTACACTCACACCTTTATATAGATGCTAATTATTCATTATTAATTGATCATGTTAAAAGCCACGGATTCACTAATGTTTCCAAAACCTGAACAATATCATAGGACTTAATTTGAAAACCGATTTGCCAATCTGTCGCCCCTCCGCGGCTCTTGGCTCTTGACGTGGTTCTTTGGAGCCCGGGGTTGAAACCCCGTGCTAATTACGTTGAGCCCCGTCGGGGGTTTTTATACTCCACAGTTTTGCAACACTAAATGAACAAAATTGCCAAAAGTCATGTTGTAAAATAGGCCCTCTTTTTAGCGGGGGATACTGAACACTGAATACCGATCACTGATCACTACTCATTCTCCTCCAGCACCTGCTTAAGTGCCGCAGCCTTAACAAGACATTCCTGGTATTCATTTTCGGGAACAGACCTGGAAGTAATAGCTCCTCCCACAGAAAAGGATACATATTTTGTGGTTTGATTATAAAGAATACTACGAATCACCACATTAAAATCAAAATCTCCTGAAGGGTCAAAATATCCTACCGCCCCGCTGTAAAGTCCGCGTTTGGTTTTTTCCAGCTCTTCTATTATTTCCATGGCAGATATTTTTGGGGCGCCGGTCATACTCCCCATGGGGAATGTAGTACGCAAGACTTCCACTGCAGGTATTCCTTTTTCCAAAGTAGCTTTTACTGTGGAGATCATTTGGTGTACCTGAGGATAACTGTATACTTTGCACAACTCTGCGACCTCAACACTTCCTTTTTTTGCCGTTTTTGAAAGGTCATTACGAACCAGGTCCACGATCATTACATTTTCTGATCTTTCCTTGGGATCCTGTTCAAGCTTAAGCGCCAGCTCCCTGTCCTTTTCGGGATCAAAATGAGCTCTGGGTGCTGTTCCTTTTATTGGCTGCGTGAGCAATTGATCGCCTTTCTTCTGAAGGTATCTTTCCGGGGAAGCCGAAAGTAAATAATGGTCATGATTCTTAAGAAAAGTAGCGAATGGGGGCTTTGATATGGCATTTAAAGCGATAAATTTCTCAAGAGGATCAAATTCCACTCCTTCAGCAAAAAATTCCTGACAAAAATTTGCCTCGTAAATATCTCCCCGCTGAATATGCGCCAGCATTTCTTCCACTTTTTGCAAATAATCCTCTTTGGAGATACGGGGCTGCATTTTCACCGGATTTCCCTCACCCGATAAAATTTCCTCCTTAAAATGCCCTTTTTGAAGGATTTGTTCCAGGTCTTCTTCCAGTTCGTCGTCCACCATTCTCAAATAGTGAAGTTCAAGCTCGTTATCTTTTAAAAAAAAGATCTTCTTTGGCTGAAAAAAGAATAACTCCGGAAAACCTAGTCCGTCGAAATTCTGGCTTTTCAGGTTTTCCACGTCATTTTTAAGATCGTAGGAGAGATACCCAAAAATCCAGTCGGTTGTTGTTTCCTGGTACTCCTTCAGCTTATCAAAAGCTTTGGAAGCATCGGTTTGTATGGCAGTAAATGCATCTACAGCAAGTACGGCATCATATTGAGAGTAACGGTCTTTATGCTCGTTACTGTCAAACCAAACCACTTCTTCAAACTGCCGTGCCCGGTTGAGCAGGACCTTTTTAATTGGAAAACCTTCTTCTAAAATGACCTTTTTGGATACCCGCACTACACTTTGATTTGCTGAGAAAAAGAGGTGACTACATCAATAACTCCAAGATCAAAGACCTCATTCACGATCACTCCTTTTTCTGAATCGAAATTCTCATAGAATTGCGGCAGACTGAAACTTTCTACTACCTCGCCTCCAAACCTGGGAAACTGATTTTTACAATATTCCAAAGCCGAGGCCCCGCCACGTTGTCCCGGGGAGGTACTCATCAATAGGATCTTTTTGCCATTGAAAAATTTTCTTTCAACCCTGGAAAGCCAGTCCAGGATATTTTTAAAGAATCCTGATACATTGGCATTATATTCATTGACAGCAATAATAAGTGCAGGGGCTTCTACTATCTTTTCGTAAAGAAATTTCACATTCTGCGGAATTCCGTTTTTCTCCTTTACTATGCTGTACATGGGGAATTCAAGTTCATGAAGGTTAAGCACCTCCACAGGATCTGAAATCCTTTGGGATATATTAAGGATAAGCTGGTGGTTAATAGAAGTTGGGCTACTGGAGCCGGCAAAGGCCAGGATCTTACTCATAATTGGAAAATTGAAGGTCAAAAATACAAAATCGACCTTTATGAAATGAAGATGAAGATGCGTGAAACAAAACTCTTAGGCTTTCAACAATTTAAGCTTAACTTTGCCCTCTTAAAATTTTATACCGTGACTTTTCAGGACCTCAATCTTACTACTCCCCTTTTAAATGCACTTGAAGATCAAAAGATCTCTACTCCTACTCCAATCCAGGAGCAGTCTTTACCTGTAATTCTTTCGGGAAGGGACATGGTGGGGATCGCTCAAACCGGTACCGGAAAAACCCTTGCATATCTTCTACCCCTTCTAAAGACCCTGAAGTATTCTGAACAAAAGAATCCACGGGTACTCATCCTGGTTCCTACCCGCGAACTTGTGGTACAGGTAATAGAAGAGCTTGAAAAGCTCACAAAATATATAAATACTAGAATACTTGGAATTTACGGTGGAACTAACATCAACACCCAAAAGCAGCTGGTGGCACAGGGACTTGATATTTTAGTGGCCACTCCTGGCCGCCTGTATGATCTTGCTATAAACCGTGATTTGCAGTTAAAATCGATCCAGAAGCTTGTAATAGATGAAGTTGATGTGATGCTGGACCTGGGTTTCAGGTTTCAGCTTGCCAACATTTTGGAGTTAATTCCTGAAAGCCGGCAGAACATCATGTTTTCGGCTACAATGACAGCAGATGTAGAAAAGCTTATTCAGGAGAATTTCAAGAATCCCGAAACAGTGTCTGTTGCTGCCAGCGGTGCTCCCCTGGAAAACATCAATCAGCAAGGTTATGAGGTTCCTAATTTCTACACCAAGATCAACCTCCTTAAAGACCTGTTGAAAGACAGGGAAACTTTTCATAAGGTGCTCATTTTTGCGGGAAACAAACGTATAGCCGATCGTCTTTTCCAAAACCTCGATCCTTTATTTCCTGAAGAGTGTACCGTGATACATTCCAACAAAACCCAGAATTATCGTTTACGAAGCATACGCCAGTTTGGAGAAGGCTTTTGCCGCATCCTGGTAGCTACAGATGTTATGGCCCGTGGTCTTGACATTGAACAGGTAAGCCATGTGATCAATTTTGATACCCCTGCGTATCCCGAGAATTATATTCACCGTATTGGGCGTACCGGGAGAGCCGAGAAAGAAGGACATGCCATACTTTTTACTACTCCATCTGAACAAGAGGATCTGGATAAAATTGAATCCCTTATGGATCTCAAGATAGACATGCATTCTTTACCCGAAGACGTTCCCGTTTCTTCGGAACTTATTCCCGAAGAACAGCCAAAATCTGAAGAGATCTACAACCCTGAAAAATTTTCTGATGAAGATAAACCGGGCCCGGCTTTTCATGAGAAAAAAGAAAAGAACAAAAAGGTTAACCTGGGTGGTTCATATCGCAGGGAAGTCCAAAAGAAGTACAAGAAGCCAAAGACCAGAGGTGACAAAAATTACAATCGCAGAAACAAGAAATAACTATTCTCCTCCCTGGAGGGAAAATCAATTAATTGTCCAAGGTTCAATGTTTTAACGGCGATAAAAGGACAGAATTCTGCGATTATTCGCACAATGCCTCCTACACCTGCTCCTAAATAAATACTTAAATTTTTATCTTTTCAATCAATCAAAAGCTGTTAATTTCCTCCCATTTTCTTTTACAATAGCTCCTCTGTAAAAATATTCCTGCCTAATCTCCTCCCTGAAATAAAAATTTAATTCAAATTTAAAAACGGGAAAACCCAGCAGGGATACAGCTTAAGGTATTATAGCCGAATCATTTTGTAAAAATCTGGCCCTGTGATGATTAAAAATCCAAAATTTATATTAAATTTAACTTCTCCCCCACATTTGTAGAATACCAGAACAACAGGAATTTACTTACCTGCTATTCAAAAATTTTATCTAGATGCAAAAAACTACTTTTATGCCGGACGAAATTTCTATAGGTGCCGCCCACAGCCTTTTCAATGCTTATAACGGGCATGATAAACAGGAATTTCTGCTATTCATTAGTTCTGCTGAAAATCTTTCTTTGAAAGCGGTTAATTACAGGTGCATGCAGTATTTCAGAAATTATTTTCCGCTTGAAGAAGGTGAAGAAGATTTCTTTAAAGAAAAAATACATCCTGAAGACTATCTTTCATTTTTACACCTTTTAGGCAACTACAGCGAGGAATTGGAGACAGGTGAAAGTTCTGGGATTATCCGCATGAAGTCCACCTTTGGGTATTGGAAGAAATTTCATTTAGAAAGCAGGTTCTACGGTGGCTTTAATGAAGAGAGCGAAAATTTTGTTCTTACTCTTGCAAAACCTGTGGAAAACATCCGGGCACAGGGGAGAAAAGAGCATAAAATAGAAACTGAAAGTGTACTTCGAGAGAGCCTTAACCACTATAGGGTGTTGGTAAATTCCCTTGACCAGGGTTTTGGAGTTGTAGAAATGATCTTTGATCTGCAAAAGAAACCTATAGATTACCTATTTGTAGAGGTTAATCCTGCTTTTGAAAAACACACCGGTTTAAGAGATCCTCTTGGTAAAACCATGAGAGAATTTTATAAGAAGCATGAAAACCCATGGTTCAACACCCTTGGAAGGGTTGCGTTTACCGGAGAGGCCGTGCGATTTGAAGATTATGCAGCCGCTCGCAATCGCTGGTTTGATGTTTACGCGTTTCCAATTGGTAGTAAAAAAAGTAGAAAAGTAGCATGTCTTTTTTCAGATATTACACGTCGAAAAGAAACCGAAGAAAAATTAAGAAGGCTCAATGATGATCTCGAGCTAAAAGTAAAAAGTCGCACTTACGAACTGGAGGAGAACAACGAACTCCTTCAAATGGTTTTTGACACGGTTAACCAGGGAATATTCGTAATGAAGCCCCTGTTCGGTGAAAACTATGATATAGTGGACTTCACCTATATACGGGTTAACAAGGTTATAAACCGCTATTATAATCAAAACCGAATGGTGGGCCGCAGCTTTCTTGAACACAATCCACAATCTACCGAAAAAGGGGTTTTTGAGACCCTAAAGCAAACCATGCTTACGGGTGAATCTGCCGATTTTGAGATCGAAGTGGAGCGCAATGAGAAGAATAACTGGTTCAGGATCACCAGCAGGCGGCAAAGTGGTTTGCTGGTATGTTCTCTGGAAAATATAACCAGGGACAAATTAAAAGCCCAGAAATTAAAAGAAAATGTAAAGTTTAAGAAACAGCTCATAGATACCTCACCCGATATCATAATGACCTTCGACCTTTATAATGAAAAAGTAAAGTTCATTAACCGGGATCTTTCAGAAGAAGAAGGAATGACTGTAAAGCAAGTCGAAGGCATGCATTTATTGGATATTCTTCCATTGATCCATCCGCAAGACAGGCGAAAAACACTATCATTTCATACAGACCTAATGGAAGCCTCAGATGAGGATGTAGTTGAAGTTGAGTTCAGGCTAAAAGGGAAGGAAAAGCACTGGGACTACTACAATGCAAGGGGAAAAGTTTTTAAGAGAAACAGGAAGTTCAATGTGGTGGAATATATATTACTTCTTAGAAATGTCCAGTCTCAAAAAATGACCCAGCAGGCATTGATCACTGCAGAAAAACTTTCCATAAAAGGAGAGATTGCAAGAACTCTTGCCCACGAATTAAGGAATCCTCTTGCTAGCATAAGCATGTCTGCAGACATACTGGAAAAGATAAATACCGGTTCCAGGAAGAAGTTGTTAAAGAATTATACGGGGATTATAAAACGGAGTGCAACGACATTGAATAATTTAGTGACAGATCTTTTAACAGCTTCCAATTATTCTAAACCTCAAATGACCAAATGCTGTCTTGCAAGGACTACGAATAAAGCTTTGAGCCATGCAAAGGACAGGATCTACCTCTCGGGGGTTACCGTTCACAAAAAATATCGGGGTCCTTATTTTATTAATGCCGATGAGGAAAAACTCCAGATCGCCATACTTAACATTATCGTTAATGCCAGTGAAGCCATGGTTCCCCATGAAGGAGTGTTAAATATTAGTATCAAGAAAAAGAAAAATAACTATGCCCTCACCATAACCGATAACGGCTGTGGTATGGAGCAAAAACAACTCGACAGGCTCTTTGAATCTTTTTACACACAAAAACCGGGTGGCATGGGAATTGGCTTAAGTTCGGTCAAAAATATACTGGATGATCATGGTGCTACTATTGAAGTACAAAGCGTACCCCGTGAAGGGACTTCATTTGTACTTACTTTTCCCTGTCATGAAGACGTAATTGAAGGAAAATAAGCTGGTGCAACTGTAAAAAAGCTATTATTGTGTATCTTCGGCGATTGTAAGGATCTGTTTTTTTTATGGATCCCGTCTAAAAATTATTACAAAAGTTGATCGCATTGTATGGGGATAATTGATTCCATAGGCAATCTGGTGATGAAGAGCCGGATCGAAGACTTAGAAAATTCTATTAATAATCCTCATGAGACTCAACAAAAAGTCTTGCATCAACTTCTGGGAAGTACTAAAGACACCTTCTACGGAAAAAAATTCCATTTTAAAGATATTCACAACTACCGGCAGTTCATTGAGCAGGTGCCACTAAATAGTTATGAAGATCTCTACCCGTACATCGAATTAATCCTGAAAGGAGAAAACAATGTATTGTGGCCCACCCCTATTAAGTGGTTTGCGAAATCATCGGGTACTACCGGTGCTACCAGTAAGATCATTCCGGTTTCTACCGAAGGGTTGGAACAGTGTCATTACCAGGGCGGTCGTGATATGCTCGCACTGTACATCAGGAATTATCCTGATGCCAAATTATTTTCAGGAAAAAACCTGTCTATTGGAGGAAGCCAGGAAGCCAAGCATTCCAGCAATAACAGTCATTATATAGCTAATATTTCGGCTATTGTCATGAAGAACCTGCCTTTTTGGGCCCAGTTCGGAAGAACTCCGGGATTAGAGGTGACCATGATGAACAACTGGGAGGAGAAGATAGAAAAGATTGCCGAAATTACTTCCCAACAAAAGGTTACCAGCCTCGCTGGTTCCCCAATGTGGATGTTGCTATTGCTTCAACATATTATAAAGGAGCAAAAAATTACACACATCCAGGATGTTTGGCCAGATCTTGAAGTTTTCTTTCACGGGTCTGTTTCCTTTGCGCCTTACAGGCCATTATTTGAGGAGCTGGACAGGAACAAAAGCTTAAGATACCTTGAGATCTTTAATGCCACCGAAGGTTTTTTTGGTCTTCAGGATCAAAAGGAAGACCCTTCCCTCCTGCTTATGCTCAACTATGGAATTTACTACGAATTCATTCCCGAAAAAGAATTTCTTTCAGAGAATCCAAAGGTGATTCCATTAAGCGAAGTGGAAATGGGTAAGAACTACTCCATGGTCATTAGTACGAATTCCGGTTTGTGGCGCTACAAAATTGGCGACACCGTGAAATTCACCAGCACCAGTCCCTATCGCTTTACCATAAGCGGCCGCACCAAGCATTGTATCAATGTATTTGGAGAAGACCTTTTTGCAGAACATGCCGAAAAAGCCATCTCCAAGGCCTGTAGGGAAACTGGAGCTATTCTTCGGGATTTCACAGCGGCCCCTTATTTTTACGATCGCCGCAAAAAAGGTTATCATGAATGGCTTATCGAATTTGTAAGGTCTCCTGAAAACATTCAGGCATTTACTGAAATTCTGGATATAGAATTGGGCATTTATAATGACGATTATGCTTCGAAGCGTAAGAACGATATTGCTATTGAAAAGCCTGTAGTGCGCGAAATGCCTGAAGGTACATTTTATGAATGGCTCAAACGAAAAAATAAACTGGGAGGCCAGCACAAGGTACCCCGATTGTCGAATAGCCGGGAATTTGTGGAGGAACTGCTAAGCATTAGAAAATCCCTGCAGCCCGAGGTCTAATTTTCTTTTAGCAATTGGTCGAGAAGATCTTTAAAGCCTGCATCATTCCAGTTAGCAGATCCTTTTTTATTAACCGCAATTTTACCATCCCTGGAGATCACATAAGTAGTAGGCAAACTGCGCGATTGGAGCTTTTGTGGCGCCATGCTTAAGGGTTGGTAAACCGGAAGCCTGTAATTCTTTTTATCGAGGAACCGCTGTAGCTTTTCCTGATCTTCGGTAGAAACAAAATAAAAATCCACTTTGTCCCCGTATTCATTGTACAGTTTTTGAAAAGAAGGCATTTCTGCTATACAGGGAGGACACCAGGTAGCCCATAGGTTTATAACAGCTACTTCTCCTATACTTTTCTTAAAATTAACAGGTTCTCCCTGGAGATTTGTAAGGTTCCAGTTATAATCTTCCAGAGTCTCACGGTCATCGGCAGCTATTTTTGACGGGCTAAAGGCAATAATACGGTTCAGCGTTACCTGTATGGGTTTCCTGGTTTGAGGAATGATAAGGAGAACAATTAGAATGATGAACAGGATATTCGACCAGTTCTTTTTTAAAAATTCCATACCGCTGTTTAGATTGTATAAAAGTAAGTTTTAAAATTCACCTGTCAAAAATGGCATTTTTGAAACCCTTCCCTTTTTTAGATTATTAGTATCTTGAAATCCGAAAACTTAAATGAAACAGAAAATGATCCCCACAAAAAAATTTAGTGTTGGTTTAATTACAGCTCTGGCCATATCGGCATGCGGGTCGGGTAACTCCCCTGCCCCAACACCCGATGGTGAACAGACTGCTACAGTACAAAAAACGACTATGGAAAATGACCTTTTACAGGAGTGGACCGGGCCTTACGGCGGCGTGCCGGCCTTTGATAAAATGAATCTTGAAGAACTTCAACCTGCTATGGAGCAGGCAATGGCTTCTCACCTGCAGGAAGTTCTAATGATCTCAACAAATCCTGCCCCTCCCACATTTGAGAATACTGTCCTGGCAATGCAAAAATCGGGAGAGGCACTTGACCGCGCCTTTACCTATTACAGTATTTGGAGCAGCAATATGTCTTCGCCGGAATTCAGGAAAATTCAGCAGGAACTTGCGCCAAAGATCTCAGAGTATTCTTCAAAAATTTCTCAGAATAAAGAACTTTTTGAAAGAGTGAAGGCAGTTTATGAGCAATCACAAAAAAGCCCTCTTTCCCCACAAAAACAACGTGCAGTGCAGCTTATGTATGAAGATTTTGCCATGGAAGGGGCAGATCTTAATGAAGCAGACAAAGAGCGTTATGCCGCAATCAATAAGCAGCTTTCCCGTCTCTACACCCAGTTTAGCAACAATGTATTAGCCGAGGAAGAGAATTATGTGGTTTTTCTGGAAAAAGATCAATTAAGCGGCTTACCTGAATCCTATACCAAAGCAGCTGCAAAAGCGGCGGCCGATCGTGGGAAAGAGGACAAGTTTGCAGTACTTAATACCCGCTCTTCCATGGATCCTTTCCTTACCTATTCAGATGAAAGAGAACTCAGAAAAAAGGTATGGGAAAATTATTATTCGCGGGGAGATAATGATGACGAGTATGACAATAAAGAACTTATTGAAGAGATCCTCAAGTTACGCGATGAGCGGGTAGAACTTTTAGGTTATGAAAATTATGCACAGTGGAGGCTACAGAACAGAATGGCCAAAACGCCGGAAAGAGCTATGGAACTCATGGAAGCCGTTTGGCCTGCCGCTCTTGCCCGTGTAAAAGAAGAAGTAGCCGATATGCAGGCGGTAGCCGAAGCCGAAGGTAAAGACATTACCATAGCTCCATGGGATTATCGTTACTACGCCGAAAAAGTAAGACAGCAAAAGTACGACCTGGAGTCTGATGAGGTTAAGCAATACCTGCAACTGGGAAAACTAACAGATGCACTTTTCTTCACAGCAGAGAAAATCTTCAATTACAAATTTACTCCCGTTCCCGAAGGTACAGTACCTGTATTTCATGAAGACGTGAAAGTATGGGAAGTGACCGATAAAGATTCTGGAAAACACATAGGACTTTGGTACCTGGATCCTTATGCCCGCACAGGAAAACGATCTGGTGCCTGGGCATCTCAATACCGCAGCCATGCAGAAATGGATGAAAAAGAAGAGACCGTTCTGGCTTCCAACAATTCCAACTTCGTAAAACCTGCTCCCGGAGAACCTGCATTAATTTCCTGGGATGATGCAACCACTTTCTTCCACGAGTTTGGACATGCCCTGCATTTCTTTGCTTCAGAAGTAAAGTATCCTATTCTTAACAGTGGTGTGCGGGATTATACCGAATTTCAATCACAACTTCTTGAGAGATGGTTATCTACAGATGAGGTGATCAACCGCTTTTTAGTTCATCATGAAACCGGGGAACCTATCCCGCAGGAACTGGTAGCAAAGATCAAAAAGGCTTCTACTTTTAATCAGGGATTTGCCACGACAGAGTTTCTTGCTTCAGCTTTGATGGACATGAAATTGCATACAACAGATCCTGAAGAGATCGACATGGATACTTTTGAAAAAGAAACCCTGGATGAACTTAATATGCCTTCACAAATTGTGATGAGACATCGTACTCCGCATTTTGGACACGTTTTCTCGGGTGAAGGTTATGCAACAGGTTACTATGGTTATTTATGGGCAGATGTATTAACATCAGATGCTGCGGAAGCTTTCCAGGAGGCTCCGGGTGGGTTCTATGATGAAAATGTAGCTGCCAGGCTGGTGAAGTATTTATTTGCACCACGAAATGCCATGGACCCTGCGGAAGCCTACAGGCTTTTTAGAGGAAGGGATGCGACCATAGATGCTCTAATGAGAGACCGTGGTTTCCCTGTTCCATCTAAAGAAGAAGCACAATAGGAGGATTTAGAAAAGAATTTTCTTTACCAGATTATCACATAGAACCTGAAACAGTTCAGGTAAAAAAGAGGCTGTTTGAAAAGGCCATTTTTCGTCAAGCTGAACTTGTTTCAGCTTCTAATTGATTATGACTTTCAATTGGATAAGATCCTGAAATAAATTCAGGATGACGTATTATATGCTTTTCAGACAGCCTTTTTTCTTGTTAAAGCAATTCCTTAAAATGATCTTTTAAAGTTTTTTCAGCCGCATGAAAACCACACATTCCGTGGACGCCTCCTCCCGGGGGAGTTGATGAAGAGCATATATAGACCCGTGGATCGGGTGTGGAATAAGGGGAAATACGTGCTACAGGTCGTGTGAACAACTGTGTGATATCCTGTTTTCCGCCATTTATATCTCCACCCACAAGATTGGGATCAAATTGTTCCAGGGCAACAGTGTTCATAGTAGAGCGCTCCAGGATGGTATCTTTAAAACCGGGCGCAGCACGTTCTATTTGATTTTCAATGATCTCTGTAAAATCTTCTGTACTGCCGTTGGGGACGTGAATATAAGCCCAGGCAGTGTGTTTTCCTTCGGGTGCACGGGAAGGATCAAAAGGAGAATGTTGAGCAATAAGAACGTAAGGCGTTTTTGTCATGTTCTTTTCATGAATGCCCTTTTCTGAATTCTCTATCTCCTCCTTGGTGAAACCTAAATGGACTGTTGCGGCTTTTCGGCATTTTTCATTAGTAAAAGGAATGGGTTCACTTAAGGCCCAGTCCATTTTAAAAACTCCGGCGCCATATTTATAGGATTCCAGTCGCTGCCTGTAAAGAGAGCTGAAATTAAGCCCTTTTATCTTCAGCAATTGTCTCGGGGTAAGATCAAAAAGGTATGCGTAGGCATTAGGCAGATCCCTTATATCCTCCACCCAGGTGTCGCAAAATATTTCTCCCCCCAAAGACTTGTAATGCTCGGTAAGGGCATGGACAAAATTCCCTGCACCTCCTTTAGGAAAAGGCCAGTTAAATTTATGTGCACTGGTGGTAAGCACCAGCCCAAAAGAAGCTGATGCCAAAGTGTTCATTGGAAGTGTGGAATGAGCCGCCGATCCATAAAAGAAGGCTTTGGATCTATCATTCTTAAAATATTTGTCTACAATGATCTTTGCTGAAGGTAATGCCTTGATCCCAAATTTCATGAAGGCCATGGGATGATCGGGGATTCCCAAAGGTCCCAGCAGATCCTTTCCCAGTTTATCCCAATTATCAAGCAACGGTCCTATAAGGTCCAGATAAGCCTTTTCATCTTCTCCCAGTTGGGCTGCGGTACTATTGATGTCTTTATAGCATCCATAGGCTGTACCGTCTTCAAAAGGATGGGCATAGGCGATCTCAGGAAAGATCCATTCCAGGCCATACTGCTCCAGGGGAAGATCTTTAAAAAAAGGAGAAGCCAGTCCTAACGGCATAATTGCTGAACCTACGTCATGCTTAAATCCCGGCAAAGTCAACTCCTGAGTCTTTGTAGCACCCCCAGGAACTGCTGCCTGTTCAAAAATGGCAGTTTTTAGTCCCTTTTCCTGTAATCTAATAGCGGCAGCTATCCCATTACTACCGGAGCCTATAACTATTGCATCGTATTTTTTAGACATTAAGGTAAATCTTTTTCAAGATCGAGGTTGTCCAGATACTCCTTAAAAGTTATCTCTCCATTTTTCTCCCCAATCATATCATTAGTTGTTACAAATTTGAAGTACTTCAGTTTACTCGAAAGACTATCATCCACCATCTCGGGCAGGAACATCCCCCACTCGGCAATTTTTTCCGGAACGGGAACAACTTTACCCCCAATTTTTTCAGCTATCATATCTGCCATTTCCCGGCGGGTATGCACAAGAGGACCACCTACTTCCTTGATTGCGGGGCCTTCATACAAATTTCCAACAACTACTTTTGCCAGGTCTTTTTGATGAATGCTATTCGTGCGGGCTTTCCCTTCCCCTACTATGGGAATAACTTTCCTCTTTGCCATAATTGCAAGATCGTTCAACCCCGAAAAAAAACCTACAGGCCTTATTATGGTATAATCCAGCCCCGAAGCCTCCAGTGCATCTTCAAACATTTTATGAGATTTGGCTACTTCATATTCCAGGGCTTTTTCGGCACCTTTTATGGACACGTAAAGAAAACGCTTTACACCGTTCTTAACTGCATCATCCAGGATATTAGAATTGGCGTAGAAGTCATTTTCCATAAAAGATTTGCCCCTGTCGGTGAAAAGACTAACACTCTTTCCAAGGGTGGAAATAACTATTGAAACATCTTTGGTAATATCCTTAATGATCTCGTTGCCTTCACTGGCATCCGCTCTCCATATATCCTGTGTAAATTTGGATACCTTTTCGGATCCATCTGCTGAATGTACCAGGGCCCGGACATCCTTTCCCTGCTGGTGAAGTATTTTCAGAACTTCCAGACCCAAGGCTCCCGAAGCACCAGCCAATAAAATTTTCTCCCTCATAGATTTCTTCTTTTTTCTTGAAAATACAGGAAATTATCTGAAGTAATTGAGGAAATTATGTGATTAACAAAAAATTAGACTGCCGTTTCTTTTAATTTTTCCCGCTCCATTTCTCTTCGGCAGAAAGTTTTAAGACGTTCTTTTGCTTTTGAAAGAGATAATTTTTTTCTGTGGTAGCAGGTAATTTTCTCAGGCTTTTGAGCATTAATCAATTTTGAAAGAGCAGCTTTTTCTGAGGGATTCAACAAATCTAGATGAGGCTTCATCAATTTGTAGATTGTAATAACATCCATAAATGAAATTTTAGTAGCAACGGCTAATTGGTTGTACCTAAAGATACTAAAAATAAATAAAATGAGGAAGGACAATACTTTCAAGTCTAAGTAACGTCTTTCGGGATCTTGTTTTATAAAAATATTTAAACACAAGGAAATCACCCCCTTGAAGAAAAGGCTGCTGTTTTACACTTCTTTGATACCCCTGCTATTGGGCAATTTCCATAATGACCAATACTATTGCTAAAAGAGCGATCAAAAAGATCATTCCCAGTACAATGGTAATGATCACCTTTTGAGTAGTGGAAAACTCAACTGTGTAATTGTTCCAGATGTTTGTAAAAACGCTCATAGTATGCCAGAATATTTAGTAAAAATTATACCATATTCGAATATAAAGCACTGATTTGTATGAAATTACGAAAAATAATCAGGCTTTACAAATTCCGGAATAATTAAATTTTCCTAAAGGTTTTTTTATGGAAGAAAAATGTCTTGGAAAAGAAAAACTTTCAGCATCAATCCACTTTAGTCCCGGATAGAAAGGAATTATTAAATTTTTAGTACAATGTGCACCCCCGCTGCAGTATTTTTGTGGCACATGAAGCAAAAGAAGAAATATACCGAAGGAAAAATTTTCAATTCCTTATTCCACCTGGCGGTACCAATTATTCTGGCAAACATTCTTCAAACTGCTTACCAACTAATAGATACTTTTTGGCTGGGTAGACTGGGAGCTAATGCTGTTGCGGCAGTAAGTATAAGTTTTCCACTGCTATTTCTGGTCTTATCGCTGGGCTCTGGATTAACGCTTGCAGGAACAGTATTGGTCTCTCAATATTTTGGTGCCGAAGATCAGGAAAAAGTGGATTTCAATTCCTCCCAGACTATTTCCCTCGTCTTTTTTATCTCTCTCTTACTTTCAGTGTTGAGTTATTATTCAGCTGCACCTCTAATGCGGCTTATTGGTGCCGGACCCGAAATTATCAAGGATTCTGTAAGCTACTTTAAGGTCTCTTCCATTGGCTTTGTCTTTCTCTTCATGTTCTTTGCATTCCAATCACTTATGCGAGGAATTGGAAACGTGATGCTTCCGGTTTATATAGTTCTTTCCACGGTTTTTCTGAATCTTATCCTGGACCCGTTATTTATTTATGGCTATGGCCCCATACCGGGTTATGGTGTGGCAGGAGCCGCGGTGGCCAGTATTGTTACCCAGGCCATTTCGGCAGCAATAGGACTTTGGATACTATTTAAAGGAAGAAGTGGTATAAGGATCCATTTTAATCAAATGAGACCGCACCTCTTCACGTTACAAAGGATAGTTAACCTTGGCATACCTGCAAGTATTGAACAGTCCACAAGAGCCCTTGGAATGACCTTTATGGTGGTCCTGGTTACCGGCTTTGGCAGTGAAGTGGTTGCAGCCTATGGAATTGGCGCCCGAATTCTGAGTTTTATTGTTATCCCGGCACTGGGTCTGGCCATTGCCACGACTTCGCTGGTGGGTCAAAATATTGGTGCTATCAAGATCAAAAGAGCCGAAAAGGTTGCAAACCTGAGTAGTCAAATCGCCTTTTTTGGCCTTACCGGGATGGGAATGCTCATGTACTTTTTCGCCGAACCCATTACTGCTTTTTTCATTCCTAATGATCCCGATGTAATTAAAGATGCTTCCCTTTTTATAAAGATCATGGCACCTAGTTTCGGTCTTTTGGGCGTACAGCAGGTGTTGAATGGGGTTTTTAACGGCGCAGGGTTCACCAAAGCCTCTATGCTTATCTCCATTCTCAACTTATGGATCATTAGGTTTCCCCTCGCCTTTATGCTTTCCCATAAAACAGATCTAAGCTATGAAGGAATCTGGTGGGCTTTCCCAATATCCAACCTGGTCGCCGCCCTGGCCGCTTTTATTTACTTTAAGCAAGGGTATTGGAAACTGAGGCTTTTTCGCAGGAGAAATTAACCACCTTACCTGATTTACAATATCTTAACAGAAATATATTTTTGCTGTTAAAACACTTTTCCTTCCGTTTCAAAAAAGGCATTTTAGAGAGGTAATCACAAAATTCACTAACAATGGCAAACTCAGATTCAAAGACAACTAAAGATCATACAACGATTAAAAAATGGAGCGAGGAAAGAGATGGGAAACCCGCTGTGGTGGAAAGCACTTCCAACAGCAGTGAAGGCGGCGGATTACTTCGCATCAACTTTCCCGGTTATGCAGAGGATAACCTGAAAAATATATCCTGGGAAGAATTCTTCAGGATATTTGACGAGAATGATCTACAGTTCCTTTACCAGGAAGAAACCAAAGACGGTGAAAAAAGCCGCTTTTTTAAATTTGTGGATAAGAATTAAGTTTGAAGACTTTTTTAATCAACAAAGGCTGTCTTGCGACAGCCTTTTCTTTTTTATGGTACTATAAATTAGCTTCTGGTTTTCTTCTTAGCGGCTTTGGCAGCACGCTTTTCTTTCAGGCTCAGCACAGGTTCTTTCTTAGCTGAATTTTTTGAAGGTGATTTTTCTTTTGGCATCTTGTAACGATTTTAATTTGAGATAAATGTAGTAAAAGAGATGAAGCAAAATGGATTAATATAAAAATTTTTCTTTCCTAAGAATACAAAAAAACACCCTCTCCAAAATGGGATTTTGAAGAGGGTGTTTTAGTGAGCTATTTTTAAAATTAGCCTTTTAAATCTACATATGTATCGGCCTGTTTTCGGTTGCAGCAAGTGCAGCTTCCTTCATGGCTTCAGCATACGTGGGATGTGCATGGCTCATTCTTGAAATATCTTCAGCCGAGGCACGGAATTCCATTGCGGTAACGGCTTCAGCAATAAGATCGGCTGTTCTGGCGCCTATCATGTGAACCCCAAGAACTTCATCGGTCTTTTCATCTGAAAGGATTTTCACAAATCCATCTGTATCGCCACTGGCTCTGGAACGTCCAAGAGCACGCATTGGAAATTTCCCTTCCTTGTATTTCACTCCTTCTTCCTTAAGTTGCTCTTCGGTCTTTCCAACTGCTGCAACTTCTGGCCAGGTGTAAACAACTCCCGGAATAAGATTGTAATCGATGTGCGGCTTTTGTCCCGCGATAACTTCAGCTACAAGGGTTCCTTCTTCCGAAGCTTTGTGCGCCAGCATTGGTCCTTTGATAACATCTCCAATCGCATAAATATTTTTTGTGGAAGTCTGTAAATGCTCATTGACCTCAATCATTCCGCGATCACCAATCTTCACTCCTGCGGCATCGGCATTAAGACCTTCGGTATAAGGTTTTCTACCTACAGAAACCAGGCAGTAATCTCCCTTAAATTCTACTTCCTTATCTTTTTTGTCCTTTGCTTTTACAACGACCTCATCTCCCTTTCTCTCCACGGCATTCACCTGATGCGAAACGTAGAATTTCATTCCCTGCTTCTTAAGGCTCTTGGTCAATTCTTTGGCCAGCGCAGAATCCATTGTAGGAATAATGCTGTCCATATATTCCACCACAGAAACCTTTGCACCAAGCCTCATGTAAACCTGCCCAAGCTCAAGTCCAATGACTCCGCCGCCAATTACAACAAGGTGCTCAGGAATTTCTTTTAACTCCAGCGCCTCGGTGGAAGTAATCACTCTTTCCTTATCCAATTCAATAAAAGGAAGGTTTCCAGGCTTTGACCCTGTCGCAATAATGGTGTTTTTTGCTTCAAGAGTTTCGGTTTCCCCGTCAGACTTTTTGATGTTGATATGCGTTGCATCTTTAAAAGATCCCACTCCTTCAAAAACATCGATCTTGTTCTTGTTCATCAGGAACTTGATCCCATCCACGGTTTGGTTAACAACAGAACGTTTTCTCTCGATCATCTTCTCCAGGTTCACCTTTACCTCTCCCGGGATTTCGATCCCGTGCTCTTCAAAATGCTTGATAGCATCATCGTAGTGGTGTGAAGAATCAAGCAAAGCTTTGCTGGGTATACATCCCACGTTTAAACAAGTACCTCCAAGGCTGGAATATTTCTCTATAAGTGCGGTTTTCATTCCCAACTGGGCGCAGCGAATCGCGGCTACATATCCTCCCGGGCCTGAACCTATAACAGCAACATCATATTTGCTCATAAGTATTTTTTTTGTTGATTTTTTTCAAAGAGTAACAAAAGTACGACTATTAATGACAAATGAAAACAGTAGTTAGTATTGAGAAGTTAGTACTGAACTGTAAAAAAAAGTTATAACCAGGGAGTTTTGGTTGCGTGTTGCAGGTTGCCTGTTGCCTGTCAATTCACAATGATGTTTCAAAAAAGCTTTTCATCCTCAAATTTTCAAATCATCAAATTTTCAAATCCTTTTTTGG
This sequence comes from Salinimicrobium sediminilitoris, assembly GCF_020866905.1. Classification (GTDB taxonomy): domain Bacteria; phylum Bacteroidota; class Bacteroidia; order Flavobacteriales; family Flavobacteriaceae; genus Salinimicrobium; species Salinimicrobium sediminilitoris. Next base: position 306,802 of record NZ_JAIVCC010000002.1, read on the forward strand.
AATTTGGTGTCTGGAATTTGGTGCTTGAACTTCAAATACTCAATACCGTCGTATTCTTTACAGGGTTTATTACAAAAGTACTTTGGGTACTTCCAATATGTTCCAGGGCGGTTAGCTTGTTCAGCATAAATTCGCGGTAAGCTTCCATATCCTTCACCATCACTTTGAGGATATAATCGTACTCACCACTTACATGAAAAACTTCCAGCACTTCGGTTAATTTCGCCACCTGGCTTTCAAAGCCGGTAACATTTTTCTTGGTGTGCTGCACAAGTTTGATCATACAAAAAGCCGTAAAGGAACGGTCAACCTTCTCGGGCTTTACAAGAGCGACATATTTGGAAATCACCCCTGCCCTTTCAAGTTTTCTTATGCGTTCATAAACTGCAGTAACCGAAAGACCAAGTTTTCCAGCCAGCTCCTTATTCGTCCTTTTTGAATCATCCTGAAGGAGCGCAAGTAGTTTTTTATCAATTCCGTCTGTTTGCATCTGTAAAATTTTCCTGAAAAAATGATTTTGAACGAATATAACTGAAATATCATCCTAAAATATCATTTTTAGCAGGTATTTTTTCCGCTTATGAGGTTTATCATTGATTTTATTTCTAAAAGTCCTTTTCTTTGATAAGAACTCAAAACCAGTACGACATGAAATTTAAACCGGCAGATAAGATACAGGATCTTCAGTATTTTGGGGAATTTGGAGGGGTGAACCCAAGTATTTCAGATTCTTCTACTTATACTTTCCTTTCAGCAAAAACAATGTTTGACACCTTTGAAGGCAACGCCGAAGGTTGTTATTTATACTCCCGTCACTCCTCTCCTTCCAATCTTTATTTAGGGGAAGCACTTGCAGCTATGGAGGGTACTGAAGCAGCCAACGTTGCAGCCAGCGGGATGGGTGCAATCACGCCTGTTCTCCTGCAACTTTGCCAGGCAGGCGATCACATTATTTCCAGCCGCACCATTTATGGCGGAACTTATGCTTTTCTAAAGAATTTCGCACCCCGTCTTAATATAAATACCTCTTTTGTAGATATTACTGATCTTGAAAAGGTAGAGGCTGCAATTAATGAGAATACGAAAGTTCTTTATTGTGAAGCCGTGAGTAACCCATTACTTGAGGTGGCCGATCTTAAAGCGCTTTCAAAAATTGCGAAAAAGCATGGTCTTAATTTCGTAGTTGATAACACCTTTTCACCACTGGCAATTTCTCCTGCAGAAATGGGTGCCGATGTGGTGATCCACAGTCTTACAAAGTTCATTAATGGCTCCAGCGACACTGTGGGAGGAGTTGCCTGCGGGACACAGGAATTCATCAATGAACTCCGCAGTGTAAATGATGGTGCCAGCATGTTACTTGGCCCCACAATGGACTCTTTACGTGCCGCTTCCATCCTGAAGAATCTTCGTACCCTTCATATCCGCATCAAGCAACACAGTCACAATGCAATGTATCTTGCTGAAAAATTTGAGCAGGACGGTTTGAGAACGGTTTATCCCGGCCTTGAAAGCCATCCGGGACATGAGATGTACAAAAGCATGATGAATGACGAGTACGGTTACGGCGGAATGCTCGTAGTAGACGCCGGTTCCCTTGACAAAGCCAATGCTCTTATGGAAATGATGCAGGAAAAAAACCTGGGTTATCTTGCCGTAAGTCTCGGTTTCTACAAGACATTATTTAGTGCACCCGGAACTTCAACTTCTTCAGAAATTCCTGAAGAAGAGCAAAAGGAGATGGGACTTTCTGATGGGATCATAAGATTTTCCATAGGTCTTGACAATGATATCGAGAGAACTTATCAAATGATGAGGGATTGCATGGAAGAGATCGGGATCCTAGAAGCTTCAGAAGAAAGGGCTCAATAATTCAGAATGATAAAACTTTCAGAAGAAAATCGGAAGAGCTAATTTTCTGATATTAAGCATATAAAATAAGAGGCTCCGGAAATGACATTTTTGGAGCCTCTTATTTTTGTTCATTATCTCTGCAAAAGCAAGTCTGAATCTTTATATTTGTGAGGTTTTGCCGGTAAGAATATTCCTTAGAGGTTTGATTAGGATCATATTTGAAGCGGCAAATTTGTTACATTTTTGCAAAAACATTTGTTGATATGATTGAAATAAACAAGTATATAGATCATACTGTTCTTAAAGCAACAGCTACAGAAAAGGATATTATTGAACTATGTAGAGAAGCGAAAGAGTATAATTTCTTTTCGGTTTGTGTAAACAGCGGCTATGTTAGCCTTGCCGCCAAACAGCTGGAAGGATCCAGTATAAAAGTTTGCACTGTAGTAGGGTTTCCTTTGGGAGCAATGTCTACAGAGGCAAAAGTCTTTGAAACCCGCCAGGCTTTGAAGGATGGAGCAGAAGAAGTGGACATGGTGATCAATATTGGTGAATTAAAGTCCAAAAACTTCAAAAAGGTTGAGGAAGAGATCGCAGCCATTAAAAAGGAGGCAGGAGATAAAGTACTAAAGGTTATTATTGAAACCTGTTACCTCACCCGGCAGGAAATAATGCTAGCAAGTGAAATTGCTGTAAAAGCCAAGGCAGACTTTGTAAAGACTTCAACGGGATTTGGGGATGACGGTGCCAGGATGGAAAATATTGAACTGATGAAAAAAGCAGTTGAGGGAAAAGCAAAAATTAAAGCCTCTGGCGGAATAAAGAATTTAGACACCGCACTCTCTTTTATTGAAGCAGGTGTGGAAAGAATAGGTACATCATCTGGAGTATCAATAGTAAAGGAATTAAAAAAATGAGCATACACATAGACGCCCAAAAAGGCGATATTGCAGAAACAGTTTTATTACCGGGAGACCCATTAAGGGCAAAATGGATAGCAGAAACTTACCTTGAAGATGTAACATGTTACAACAAAGTGCGGAACATGTTTGGTTATACAGGTACCTACAAAGGCCGAAGGATTTCGGTACAGGGTACGGGAATGGGCGTTCCTTCCATTTCCATCTACGCGCATGAACTTATCAACGATTTCAATGTAAAAAACCTGATTCGTGTAGGTAGTGCCGGTTCTTACCAAAAAAGTGTGAAACTTCGGGATATAGTGATCGCTATGGCAGCATCCTCTACTTCAGGAATAAACCAGGCCAGGTTCCAGGGTGCCGACTTTGCTCCTACAGCAAGTTTTAATCTTTTTCAGCAGGCTATTGAAAAAGCCAAAGAAAAAAATATTCCTGTAAAGGCAGGAAATGTGCTTACCAGTGACGAATTTTATGCCGATGAATTTGAATCCTATCAACTTTGGTCAAAATTTGGAGTGCTTTGCGTGGAAATGGAATCTTCAGGATTATACACTATTGCAGCCAAACACGATGTAAATGCTTTGTCTCTCCTTACAATATCTGATTCTTTGGTAACCAAAGAAAAAACAACCACCGAGGAGCGGGAAACTACTTTTAAAGGTATGGTTGAGATCGCCCTTGAATTAGGGTAATTTGATTTCAATAAGACTACAGAAGCGGAAGGTCCTTTGGATCTTCCGCTTTTTTATTTCCTCATAAGCTGTTAAGGATTGATACAATTTGCCTTTTTATGTTTAAAACAGCCGCCCGGGAACCAAGTATTGAAGCGTCAACTTTTAACTTTTACCGAAAAATCGTAACATTACGCAATCAAAAATTTTAGATCTCGTAAATGGAAGACGAAAAGTTTATTAAAGACACCAAAGTTCTTGAAAATCGTGAATTAAATATCTGGGAAGCTCTTTTTCCTGTTTTTGCTCTTATTGGGATGCTCGCCTACAATGTATTTGTTTATGGCGATGACTCTTTGGGAGGCTCAAATCAATTTATTCTCCTGCTTGGCGGCGCTGTTGCAGCCATAGTTGGAATCTTTAATAAAGTCTCCTTTGACACCATGATCGAGGAGGTAGCGAATAATATTAAATCTACCACAGGTGCTATCCTCATCCTGCTTATGGTTGGTTCCCTCGCCGGAACCTGGCTTATTAGTGGTATTATTCCAACGATGATCTATTATGGATTACAGATCCTCAACCCAACAATATTCCTTGCGGCCACAGTCGTTATTTGCTCAGTTATCTCGGTCGCGACCGGTAGTAGCTGGACGACCTCGGCGACTGTTGGTATAGCTTTAATTGGTATTGCCGAAGCTTTGGGTATTTCGGTGGGAATGACTGCAGGTGCTATACTTTCGGGAGCATATTTCGGGGATAAGATGTCACCGCTGAGCGATACTACCAACCTGGCTCCCGCCATGGCCGGAACAGATCTTTTTACTCATATAAGGTATATGACCTACACCACTGTACCTACTATTAGCATTACTCTAATCGTCTTTATAATTCTTGGTTTTACCATTGAGCCTTCGGGAACGGCAGATACGAGTGAGATCCTTGCTTCCATTGACAATGCCTTTAATATAACTGCGTGGTTATTCTTGGTGCCGGCCCTTGTCATTGTGCTTATCGTGATGAAAACCTCACCTCTAATCGCTCTCTTGCTGGGAACCCTTTTAGGAGCTGCTGCAGCTATGATTTTTCAGCCAGAAGTTGTGACTGCAGTATCGGGTTATGAAAACCTTTCTTTTGAAGCAGCTTATGTTGGCCTTATGAATGCCATAACTGTGGACACTTCAATTGTGACAGATAATGACCAGCTAAACGATCTTTTCTCATCTGGAGGAATGTACGGGATGCTTGGAACAATTTGGTTGATCATTTGTGCAATGGTCTTTGGCGGAATAATGGATGCCATTGGTGCCCTTGCAACTATAAGTAAAGCCCTGCTCAACCTCTTCCACACTACTTTTGGTCTTTTTGCCAGTACAGTATTTAGTTGTGTAACACTTAACGCTACTGCATCCGATCAGTATCTCGCAATCGTTGTTCCCGGAAAAATGTTTGCTAAGGCGTACAGGGATAAAGGCCTGGCGCCGGAGAACCTGAGCCGTTCCCTGGAAGATTCGGGTACAGTGACTTCGGTTTTAATTCCGTGGAATACCTGCGGAGCTTACCATAGCGGAGTTCTGGGAGTACCGGTGGCATCATATTTTGTTTATGCCATCTTCAATTACCTTAGTCCTTTCATGACCCTATTCTTCGCGGCCTTTAATATAAAGATCCGGCAACTGGGGAGTAAAACCGCAACTGCATAATAAGAAGTTATGACGAAGAGTTATTCCTATTGACAAATACTATACTCGAATAAAAAATAAAGATTTGCGGCCCTAGTGGGGCCGCTCTTTGTTCTTATCTTTGCATCAGAAATAAATCAATAACCAAAAAACATAAAATAATATGGCATTAGTAGGAAAAAAATTTCCAAACCTAGAAGTAAACGCAATGAATGACATGGGCGATACTTTTAAAATAAATGTATTCGAAGAAGCTAAGAACAACTCAAAGAAGGTTCTGCTTTTTTGGTATCCAAAAGACTTTACTTTCGTTTGCCCAACAGAACTACATGCTTTCCAGGAAGCACTTGCTGAATTTGAGAAAAGAAATGTAATGGTAGTTGGCGCTTCATGTGATACTCCAGAGGTTCACTTTGCATGGTTAAACACTCCAAAAGATGACGGAGGTATTGAAGGAGTTACTTACCCTATCCTTGCCGATTCTAATAGAAACCTTGCAAATCAACTTGGAATTCTTGATATAAGCAACGAGAATTACAACGAAGAAACAGGAGTTTACACTGTAGAAGGTGACAACGTAACTTACCGTGCTACATACCTAATAGATGAAGAAGGAACTGTATTCCATGAAGGCATCAACCATATGCCACTTGGAAGAAACGTTAAAGAATTCATCCGTTTGATCGATGCTTACACGCACGTTCAGGAAAAAGGTGAAGTATGTCCTGCAAACTGGGAAGAAGGAAAAGAGGCAATGAACGCAAACCGCAAGGGAGTGGCTTCTTACCTAAGCTCTAACTAAAAAAAGCATAACGATGAGAGAATTGACAAATGATAATCTGGCAGAAGTAGTTGCTGAAAATGAAACTGTAGTCGTGCAATATATGGCCGGCTGGTGCGGTAACTGCAGGGTGATGAAGCCCAAGTTCAAGAAGCTTGCTGCCGAGAATGAAGATGCGACATTTCTCCTGGTTGATGCCGAAAAATATCCTGAATCCAGAAAACTGGCTAAGGTGGACAACTTACCAACTTTTGCCGCTTTTAAGAACGGGGAATTGGTAAACCAGGTGCAAACTAACAAATTTGAACTTTTAAAAGACCTAGTTAATGAAGTTACCAGTAATTAGACATCTGCAAAAGAATAATGATCAGGAAAAACTTGAGCATACCCTTGAAGTTTTGGAATCGTTCTGCGACCACAGGTCGGTTACCGACGAAGAAATGGATATGGTGGGCGAAATGATCAGTAATATTTGCGGTGCACTCGAGGTTCAAAAAATGATAGATGAAGGAATGTCCGAAAGAGATGCGGCAAACAACTTCATGAAAAAAGTGCTAAGTTCTATAGATAAATAACCCACACATTTTTTCACAAAATAACGGCTGACTCATGTTTTTGAGTCAGCCTTTTTGTTTTATGACAATTTTAGTAAAATACAAACCCTAAAATTTTAATTTTAGTAATTCAACAACGAAGAAACCAAATATGTCACAGATAACGCACAACGGGAAACCGATAACCACTTACGGACACCTTCCGGAAAAAGGAGAAAGAGCTCCACATTTTGAATTATTAAAATCTGATTTAAGTGTAGCTACCCTTCAGGATTTTAAGGGAAAACGAGTGATTATGAATATATTTCCCAGTATAGACACAAACGTCTGTGCAACTTCTGTAAATAATTTTAGCGATAGAGCAGCCGACCTGGAGAATGTAACAGTGCTGAATATTTCGAGAGATTTGCCTTTTGCCCAGGAAAGATTTAAAAAAGAAAACGGAGTTGACAATGTGGTCAATCTTTCAGATTTCAGGGAGCGCAATTTTGGAAAGGACTATGGTTTGGAAATTATAGACGGTCCCCTTGAGGGATTGCTGTCCAGGGTAGTGATCGTCCTCGATGAAAACGGAAAGATCCTGCACACCGAACAGGTGAAAGAAATTGGGCAGGAACCTAATTACCTGGAGGCACTTAAACCGCTGTTGTAATGTATGATTTTATCACCGGCCGTATAAAGGGAGGTGGTTATGCAATTAAAGGTGCCTGGCTTTTGCTAAGACACGAACCAAGCATCCAGGTACAGTTCGTCATTTCCATTTTTGTAACCATTGCCGGATTTTATTTTGATATTACTTCCACAGAATGGATGATGCAAATCCTGGCTATTGGTCTCATAATGACTGCCGAAGGTCTTAATACAGCCGTTGAAAATATTGCAGATTTTGTTCACGCCGATTTTCATGTCAAGATAGGTCGAATCAAAGACGTGGCAGCCGGGGCTGTTTTCTTTGCAGCTGTAGTTGCCGTCATCATTGGTCTAATTATATATATTCCCTACATTTTTTAAAATCTCCAGATTTTATTTCCGTAGAAATTGATACTTACAGAACAAAACCCAGATAGATCTATTTTTAATATCCATTCGGGTTTTAATCCTTAGTACCTGTTGAAGAGAAAATAACAATTTCCTTTACTATAGAAAAGCACAATTAATATTTTAAAGCCTAATAGTCTCTGGTGGTAAACCCTGGATACAAGGAACTTTGGAAAATTTTTGCCTGACATTAATGACCCTGAAAAACATCTTTGAAATAGATTTTTCCTTTTCTTTATATTAGCTGGTGCTAATTTGTATTTTTGCCCCCAAACCTTCAGTTCTATCATGGCTAAAAAGAAAGCTGTAAAAAAATCTTCTTCAAAATCCACTTTTTCGAAGTCCTCCTTTAAACTTTCCCCACGTGGGAAGGTTATCCTGGGAAGTTTTTTGATCTTTTTCGGGTTAGCCCTTTTAATAGCTTTCACCTCTTTTCTTTTCAACTGGGAGGCAGATCAAAGCACGCTCACACAACTCGAAAACCGACAGGTAGAAACCAAAAACCTCCTCAGTAAATTTGGTGCAGCTATAAGTAACTTCTTTATTTACGAAGGTTTTGGAATTGCAGCTTTTGCCTTTGCTATTCTCATAATCACCACCGGGATCTATTATTTTATGAGCCTGAACAAGACTCCATTATTCCGGTATTGGTTCTGGGGAATATTAGTAATGATATGGATTTCGGTATTTTTCGGATTTTTTGTCGATTCTAATGCTTTACTGGGAGGTACAGTGGGATATGAAACTAATGATTACCTCCAGGATTACCTGGGCTTTACAGGAACTATTCTCCTTCTATCATTTTTGCTGATAGTTTACCTGGTGATAAGACTTAAGATCACCCCAGATAAATTAATTTCAGCCTTTAGAAGTACCAAAAAAGACATTTCTGAAGATTTCAAATCTTCTTCTTCAGTTTCTGACGACTCTATTCAAGTCAAAAAGCCTTCAGAAGAAATTAAATCCGAAGCACAGCAAAAACCAGTAACTCCTGAGCCTGAAAAACCCAAAGTACCACAACCCGCACCAGAAAAGGTGGTAATACGTTCAGAAGAAAACCCCGATGATGTTGCTATGGAAGTGGAAACTGCAGCCGAAGAGGAAGAAATGGACGATAGTTTAAGCCGCAAAGCTGTCGAAGATTACGGGGAGTTTGACCCTACCCTGGAATTAAGAAATTACCAGTTCCCTACGATCGAACTTTTAAAGGACCATAACGCTAATGGTGGTGGTATTACCATTAACCAGGAAGAGCTTGAGGAGAACAAAAATAAGATCGTTGATACCCTTAAGAACTATAAAATTGATATAGCGCAGATCAAGGCTACCGTAGGGCCCACCGTGACGCTTTACGAAATCATTCCGGAGGCAGGGATCAGGATCTCGAAGATAAAGAGTCTTGAAGATGATATTGCACTTTCACTTTCGGCCCTGGGAATAAGGATCATTGCCCCAATTCCCGGGAAAGGAACTATTGGGATCGAGGTTCCCAATAAAAATGCTACCATGGTGTCCATGAGAAGCGTGATTGCCTCTCCCCGCTTTCAGAATGCCGAGATGGAATTGCCCATGGCTCTTGGAAAGACTATCTCCAATGAAACTTTTGTGGTAGATCTTGCAAAAATGCCTCACCTGCTCATGGCGGGAGCTACCGGACAGGGAAAATCTGTAGGACTCAATGCAATTCTTACTTCCCTGCTTTACAGTAAACATCCTGCCGAAGTCAAATTTATACTTGTAGATCCAAAAAAGGTAGAATTAACCCTCTTTAATAAGATCGAAAGGCATTATCTCGCGAAATTGCCCGATACCGAAGAGGCGATTATAACAGACAATACCAAGGTGATCAATACCCTCAATTCCCTGTGTATCGAAATGGACAACCGTTACGAGCTGCTCAAGGATGCGATGGTGAGGAACATTAAAGAATACAATACAAAATTCAAAGCACGAAAATTAAATCCTGAACAAGGTCACAAGTTCCTGCCTTACATTGTCCTGGTGGTAGATGAGTTTGCAGATCTCATTATGACGGCAGGTAAAGAGGTTGAAGCGCCAATAGCAAGGCTTGCCCAGTTGGCCAGAGCAATTGGTATCCATTTAATTATCGCTACGCAAAGACCATCGGTCAATGTGATCACTGGGATAATTAAAGCCAACTTCCCCGCGAGGATCGCTTTTAGGGTTACCTCAAAGATCGATTCCCGCACCATTCTTGACAGCCAGGGTGCAGATCAACTTATTGGAAAGGGAGATATGCTTTTCACCCAAGGTAATACCCTGCTAAGACTTCAATGTGCTTTTGTAGACACTCCCGAAGTTGACAAGATCACAGAATTTATTGGTTCACAAAAAGCTTATGCCGATGCTTATCACCTCCCCGAGTATAGCGGAGAGGAAAGTGGCACATCTCTTGATATTGATGTAAGCGATCGGGATAAGCTCTTTCGCGAAGCCGCCGAAGTCATAGTAATAGCACAGCAAGGATCGGCTTCTTTGCTTCAGAGAAAATTGAAGTTGGGGTATAATCGCGCGGGGAGAATCATCGATCAACTGGAAGCAGCCGGAGTTGTTGGACCTTTTGAAGGCAGCAAGGCACGGCAGGTGCTGGTACAGGATATTGAAAGCCTTAACCAGCTGTTGAATGATGAATAGAATAACCAAATAAAAATTATGAAAAAATTAGTTTTAGTTGCAGTAGCATTTTTGACATTTTTGAATACTAATGCCCAGTCTTCACAAGGTGCAAAAGAGTTGCTAAATGAAGTATCCTCCAAGGTTGAATCTTATGACAACATTATCATCGAGTTCAAATATGCGTTGGAGAATACCGCCGAAAATGTGAAGCATGAAACCCGGGGTGATGTAAGCCTTGAAGGAGAAAAATACCTGCTCAACATCATGGGAACAACCCGTCTTTTTGATGGTAAGAAATTGTATACTATTATTCCTGAAGATGAAGAGATCAATATCTCAGTTCATAATCCTGAAGAAGATCAGGACATTAGTCCCTCCAAAATGCTTACCTTTTACAACAACGGATACAAATCTGAACTTGGTCCCGTAAAGGATCTCAAAGGCCGGAAAATCCAGTACGTAAAGCTTACACCAATTGATTCTAATGCCGAAATCAAAGAGATACAGCTGGGGATTGACAAGCAGACGAAAAATATTTACAATTTAATCCAGACGCAGGATAATGGCACGAAGATCACAATTACTGTGAACAGCTTCAAGACCAATCAACCTCTTCCTCAAACCCTTTTCAGTTTTAAAGAGGACAGGTACAAAGACTACTATATTAACAGGTTAGACTAAGTAATTGAAAATATTAGACCGGTACATACTTACCAGCTACTTAAAGACATTCTTTTCGGTTTTTGTGATACTCATGTTCATATTTGTATTGCAAACCATCTGGCTGTACATCGGGGAATTAGCGGGTAAGGATCTCGACATCGATATCATCTTTAAATTCCTGCTCTATTTTAGTCCCAAGCTGGTACCACTGGTTTTGCCCCTGAGTATCCTGCTGACTTCCATAATGACTTTCGGAAATTTTGCTGAAAACTACGAGTTTGCCGCGATGAAATCGGCAGGTATCTCCTTGCAGCGGGCAATGCGTTCCCTTACCGTTTTCATTTTGCTGGTAAGTGTAACCGCTTTTCTATTCGCCAATAATGTCATTCCCGCAGCCGAATATAAATCCATAAACCTGCGGAAGAATATTGCCCAGCTTAAACCTGCAATGGTTATTTCTGAAGGTGTTTTTAATGACCTGGGACAGATCAATATAAAAGTTGATGAGAAGACAGGAGAGCGAGGTCAATACCTTCACGATGTTATCATTCATAAAAAGAACGAGCGCCGCCCCGGAAATTTCACAGTAATAAAAGCTTCTGAAGGTGAATTGGTTGGAAGTACAGGTTCCAATATTCTAAGTCTCATCCTTAAAGATGGGAACTATTACGATGAGATTTTGCCCTCCTCCCCCCGGGACCGGATGAAAAAACCCTTTGCAAAAAGCTATTTTGAAGAGTATGTGATCAACATGGATCTTTCGGGGTTTAATGATGTTGATCTTGATGAGGAAAGGTACAGTAACTCTCATAACATGCTCAAGATATCTGAGCTAAACCGTACCATAGATTCTTTTTCAACTTCCTATAACCAGGAAGTTGAAATCTTTTCCCGAAACATGTACAATCGTACCGGGATTGAGAACCTAAAGAAAGAGGTGAAACCCAAAAAGGATACAGCTATTGATCCTGAAAAAGGAATTTTACCGCTTTATGAGACTCACCAGGCCTCTCAAATTATAAATCTTGCCCTTGGAGGAGTGAACGGGGCTGTGGCTACGGTAACTAACAAGAAAGTAGAATTGGTTAGCGCCTCTAAAAGATTGAATAAATTTGAAATTGCCCTGCATGAAAAATATGTACTTGCTGTAGCTTGCGTGATACTCTTTTTTGTAGGAGCTCCCCTTGGGGCTATTATTAGAAAAGGAGGAATGGGATTACCAATGGTCATAGCAATTCTTCTTTTTCTTACATACCATTTCATTGGGATATTTGCGAAGAACAGTGCAGAGGAAGGACAAATAAGCCCTTTCCTGGGGACGTGGCTTTCTACCCTTATTATGTTACCTTTAGGGATCTTTCTAACCTATCGAGCAACAACAGATCAGGGTTTATTCAGCTTTAGCATTCTCTTTGAGCCCATTAAGAGACTTTTGAAAAGGACGCAAATTATGGGCCGTTCCGAAAAGGATTAATATCTTTGCCGGCAATTATGCAATGCAAGTTATGAGCCAGGAAACCTCCTTTAAATTACATACAATAAAAGAAGCTATTGATGACATTAGAGCCGGTAAGGTGATTATTGTTGTTGATGATGAGGACCGGGAAAATGAAGGAGATTTCCTGGCTGCCGCCTCAAAAGTGACGCCGCAAATGATCAATTTCATGGCCACCCATGGCCGCGGACTTATTTGTGCTCCTCTTACCGAAAAGCGCTGTAAAGAGCTGCAACTGGAGATGATGGTGGGCAACAATACAGATCCTATGGAGACGGCCTTTACTATTTCTGTCGATCTCAAAGGAAAAGGGGTTACAACGGGTATTTCGGCATCAGACAGGGCTGAGACTATTAAATCTCTAATCGATCCCGAAACAAAACCTTTCGATCTTAGCAGACCGGGTCACATTTTTCCGCTTAAAGCTAAAGAAGGCGGAGTTTTAAGAAGAACCGGTCATACAGAAGCCGCAATAGATTTCGCAAGATTGGCAGGCTTTCCTCCTGCCGGAGTGATTGTAGAGATCATGAATGAAGACGGTACCATGGCAAGGCTTCCGCAACTGCTTAAAGTAGCCGAAAAATTCGATCTTAAGATCGTATCCATTGAAGACCTTGTGGCTTACAGGATGCAACACGACTCCCTTATTGTCAAAAAAGAAGATTTTGACATTGAAACCCGTTTCGGTGCTTTTCGATTAAGAGCCTATCAACAGACTACCAACAAGCAGGTACACATTGCCCTTACCAAAGGCACCTGGAAATCTTCGGACCCCGTCCTGGTGCGTATGAATTCAACCCTTGTCAATAATGACATTTTAGGCACCCTTACCAATGATGCCGATAAGAAGCTGGATTATATGTTTAAGGCCATTAATGAGGAAGGAAAGGGAGCTATTGTATTCATTAACCAGGAAAGCCAGTCCCTCAATCTTATCAAAAGGCTTGGAGAACTAAAAGATCTTCAGAAAGCAGGAGAAATGAAAGCTCCTCCTTTGGTGATGGATGCAAAGGATTTTGGAATTGGAGCGCAGATCCTGCATGATCTTGAGATCCATAAAATCCGCCTCCTTTCCAATACCAAACAAACTAAAAGAGTTGGTATGATAGGTTATGGTCTTGAAATTACAGAATACGTAAATTACTAGATCTCGATCACCGTGTCCTTTAAAGGTCTTCTCACCTTTTTTAAGGATGCAAAAAAATCATCATCAGAGCGATAGCCTACCGGCAAAGCCAGAACGGCTTCCAGACCATACTTTTCAAGTTCAAGGATTTCGTTGTATTTCTTAGGTTCAAAACCTTCCATGGGACAGGAATCGATTCCTTCTACGGCACAAACAGTAAGTAGAGTACCTAACACAAGATATGCCTGGTGGGTAGCCCATATCTTCACTTCATCTACAGGCTTCTGTTCAAAATCTCCAATAAGTGATTCCCTGAAGGGGTGCAGGATTTCATCGGGGGTTTTCCTAATGTCCTGAACCATTTTAAAATGCTTTTCAATAAAGCCTTTGTCAACTGTATTCTCTATACAAATGACCAGTAGATGAGAAGCAGTTCCTATTTGCTTTTGGTTGTAAGACGCCTTCATCAGTTTATCCTGAATTTCTTTATTTTGAACCAGGACCAGCCTTAGCGGCTGCAGGCCATAAGAAGTAGCAGTAAGGTTAAAGGCAGTTTTTAAAACATCGATCTTCTCTTCGGAAACCAGTTTGTCTGGATCAAATTTTTTCACTGCATATCGCCACTTTAAGGCGGTTATACTATTCATGCTAAAAGATTTTCACAAAGATACGCCACGCAGAGAGAGGCTGCAAATGGAAGAAACAACTGAAAAGAGGGATTCTAGAAGTTGTTGCGTTTTTGTTCCCTCCGGTCCCGGTAAAGATTGTATATCCTCCGGATCAAAAATCCGGTTACAATCAGGACAACCAGGATTTCGAGCCCTAACATTAAATAGAATACTGTCATAGAGGAGATTTACAGGACCCATAAGGACCAATTGTCAAAACTACCTTAAATGCTTGTTAAAGATTACCGTTAAAGACACAACAAATACAACTTATAACACAACTTTAAATAGATGATCTTCAAAAAAATCCTAAGTTTAGAACGTTTGGTCTATAAAGGTTGAACAGATAATAGTTACCAGTAGCATGTAACGCTGATAAATAATAACATAACAAGATTTATTTTTTTAAAATGGAAATTTTTGTAAAAGCTCTTCCTGTGGAAGAGATTATAGAAAGTTTATCGAAGCAGCTTAACACCCCAATTCAAAGAGATGGTGGAGAACTTATCATTGACTTACCCGAAAAATGGGGCAAGGGATTTATAAGAGGAACCAGTTTCAACTGGGGAATTGGGGTTATTGAATACAATGTAACCTTCTTTAAAGATGTTGAGATCCACTTCACGATCAATCAAACTCACCCTTTAAAATTTATATTTTGTTCAGAAGGCAGGGTGAGACATGGTTTTGAAGAAAATGACGATGTACACAACATAGATACTTACCAAAATGTAATTGTTTCCAGTAGTGGCCATAACGGGCATGTCCTGTTATTTAAGGCTAATGAAACCTCCCATGTCTTCAGTTTGGAGATCATAAGAGAAGAATTCAACCAGAGGAAGAATTTTGATTATAAAGACATGGATCCACAGTTACAGCGCTTGTTTCAGGATAACAATGCCGAAGAATTATTCTTTTATCAGGGGAACTACAGCATTCAGGCAGCCGATATTGTGGAATCCATAGCCCATAAAGAACATACTGGATTTTTGCGGTTAATTTTTCTGGAGGCTAAAGTTTATGAAATGCTCGCAAAGCAAATCAGTCAGTTTACCGATGATCAACAAAATGGACATAAAGCCATCCTGTTAAGAAGAAGCGATGTTGAAAAGGTGAAGAATGCTGTAGAAATAATAAATCGGGATCTTAATCAGAATTATTCTGTAGACCATTTGGCAAAGGAGGTAGGTACTAACGTGAATAAGTTACAGGAAGGATTTAAATACATGTTTGACCTTACTGTTAACAAATACATTCAGCAGGTAAAACTAGAAGCAGCCAAAGAATTATTGACAGAATCTGATCATAATATTTCCCAGATTGTAGGGCAAATTGGCCTCAATAACCGCAGTTATTTTTCTAAGATCTTTAAGGAGAAATACGGGGTGAGCCCAAAATATTTCCTTAATCATAAATTTCCAGACAGCGAAAATAACGGGGATAGCGAGGAAGATTGATTTTAACCCGCCAATGCGTCGAGAGCCTTTTCAATGTCGATACCATTCCCAAGCACCGGCTTAAATAAATCCGGTTTTTGTTCAATTCGGTCCGGCATTGTTTTTATTGTAAAATCTCTCATATCCAGCCCCGATTTTACCTCATCCCATTCCAGGGGTGCCGAGACAGTCGCTCCCGGTTTGGGACGTGCGCAATATGGTGCTGCCAGGGTTTGCCCTTTCCTGTTTTGAAGAAAATCCAGGTAAATTTTCCCTTTCCTTTTCTTCACATTCCTTTCCATAGACGTCAAATCGGGCAGTTGCTCGTTGATAAAATAGCAGAGTATTTTAGTGAAATCCCGCGCTTCATCATAAGTGTACTTCGCCCCCAAAGGAATGTAAATGTGTATCCCGCTGGAGCCGGATGTCTTGGCATAACCCGTAATTTTTGCTTTATCCAGCACTTCATGAGCTACCTGTGCCACCTCAATTACCTGCTCAAAAGTGTTTTTTTCTGAAGGGTCAATATCTATAACTGTAAAATCGGGATTAAGAAGGTTCTGGACTCTTGAGTTCCAGGGATTAATTTCGATACATCCCAGGTTTGCCATGTATATAAGACTAGCTTCATTCTGGCACATGATATATTCCAATTCCTTGTTGTTATGCTTGGAAAAAATTTTGGTTGATTCAAGCCAGTGGGGAAAAATACCGGCTGTATCTTTTTGATAAAATCCTTCTCCCGTTATTCCATTAGGATGCCGGTGTAAGTTTTGAGGACGATCCTTCAAAAATGGCAAAATGGTATCGGCTATTTTAAGGTAATAATCAATAAGATCATACTTTCGAAAACCCGATTCGGGCCAGTAGACCTTGTCTAAATTGCTTATAGGAACCGAGATCCCTCCTATTTCAAGAGCATCTCCTTCTTTTTTAGCCGCAGGTTTCTTTTTAGGAACTTTTATTGTTTTTTCTTTAGTGATCTCCTTCGGAAGCTTATCCATGCGCAAACCTTTAAAAGAAGGATGTCGCATGTGTCCCGAGTGGGTCCATTCAGAAAAATTCACTTCACATATTAGCTCCGGAACAAGCCAGGTTGCGGTCCGGCCTTTGAGAGCAGGCTTTTTTTTAAAAGGCTTCGCTTCGGTCACTAAACTTTGAAAACTTTCATAAAGATCTTTCTTATCCTGTTCACTAAAACCGGTGCCGCAGTTGCCAATATAAACCAGGTCTTCACCTTTATGCATTCCCAGGATAAGGGAGCCAAACGGGCCGCCGCTATCAGAATCTGTATACCCGCATATCAACGCTTCCTGACTTTCAAAAGCTTTTATCTTTAACCATTTATCACTTCGGGAGCCGGGGATGTATTGAGAATCGGCCTTTTTGGCAATCACCCCTTCCATTCCCATCTCTACCGCCTGTTCAAAAAAGGCCTTTCCCATACTCTCAACATGATCACAGTAATACACCTGCGGAATATCTTCAATGACCTCCGGAAGCAGACTTTTCCTTTCGGTAAGGGGAAGGTGCATGATATTATGGCCATTTAAATAAAGGAGATCAAAAACATAATACCTGAGTTCTCCTGAAGGTTCTTTCTGGTAATTCTGAAGTTTCTGAAAAACCGGTTTTCCGGTTTCATCAAGCGCAACCACTTCCCCATCCAGGATCACATCGTGAGGAACAGCTTTTAAATGTTCATATAATTCTTTGAATTTGGTCTTAAAGGAAATCCCGTTTCGGGAATAGAAATCCACCTTTCCTTTTTGAATATTGGCTAAAGCTCTGTAACCATCCCATTTCAACTCATAGATCCAGTTAGCTTTATTAAAGATCTCGGGAGCTTTGGTAGCCAGCATAGGTTTTACCAGCTCCGTAACTTCCAGCTGCTTCACTTTTTCGGAAGCAGCGTGATCACTGAGATTTTCGGCATCGTAATCTAAGTCTGTGGAGAAGTCATCACTTTTTTTGATAAGAAGCCATTGATTGTCCTTTTCTCCTCCCCTTCGGGTATGAACCAGCGCAAAAGTTCCTTTGATCTTAGTGCCGAAAAATGTGATTTTAAGATCTCCATTTTTCATCATTTTTAAAAGGTCTTTCTCGTCGCCACCTCCCGAGGCTTCATAAGTCCCTTCATCCCAAATGCTCATCTCCCCCGCTCCGTAATTGCCTTTTGGTATAGTACCGTGAAAGCTGAGATATTTTATGGGATGATCCTCAGTCTGGATCGCCAGGCGTTTATCTACAGGGTTCATAGAAGGTCCTTTGGGTACCGCCCAACTCTTAAGTACCCCTTCCATTTCAAGGCGCAGGTCATAATGTAATCGGGTAGCCCTATGTCGCTGAATCACAAACCGAAGCCGACCCTTGTTTTTTTCGTAAGCAGCATCAGGTTCGGGAGTTTTAGAAAAATTCCGTTTTTTGATATACTCGTCCAGTGCCATTTAGGAAGCTTTGCTTTTTTTCTTCTTTTTGTCCAGGCTGGCTTTAAGCTGCGCCATAAGATCTGTAGCCGGAGTGGCTTTTGATTCGAATTTTTCAGTCCTGGTCTTTTTACCGCCGGTTTTGGCTTTAATGATCTTTAAGAGTTGATCGTTGTAAACATCCTTATATTTTTCGAAGTCAAACTCAGAGGTATATTGTTCAATAAGAGACCTGGCCATATCGATCTCTTTTTTTGAAACTTTGGTATCGGGTAGTTTTAATTCTGAAGGATCGCGTATCTCATCTGCAAACCTTATCACATGAAGCACCAGCGCATCTTTGTAAACTCCTACCAGGCTTAGGTTTTCCTTGGCGCGCATCACAAAGGTCGCAACGCCCAGTTTACCGGTTTCTTTTAATGCAGCTTTTAATAAATTATAAGATTTCTCACCGTCCTTTTGCGGTTCCAGGAAATAAGGTTTCTTAAAAAGCACATCGGCCACATCTTTTTCCTCAATGAATTCCTCAATATCAATAGTTCGGGATTTCTTCATGTTCGCCTTATCAAAATCCTCTTTTTCAAGAATGGTATAAGTATCATCCTGTTTATAACCTTTCACTATATCCTTCCACTCTACTTCCTCTCCTGTTGCTTCATTGACCCTTTTATACCTTATCCTGGCATGGTCATTCTTGTCGAGCATGTCCAGATCGAGTTTTCGCTCCTCACTGCCCGAATACATTTTAATGGGGATTGTTACCAGTCCAAAGCTTATTGATCCATTCCAGATAGACCTCATATCATGTGAATTTTAGATGATTCTCTACAAGATACCCGATTTTTCAATCATTCCCGAGGGATTAGCATTGTCTTAACGATACCTGAAGCTTTTGCAATAAGGCACGTTAAGGTTTTAGGAAAAAGTCGCTAAAGCTTTCTTAATGATTTTGTTGTGACACGAAAAAGAAATTATCTTAGAAAAAGGCATTTTTTGCCCCCCATTTTATTAATACTTAAAAACGAAATGAAGATGAAAAGACTTGAAAACAAAGTAGCGATAGTTACCGGTGGCGCAACAGGAATTGGGGAGGCAATTTCCAAAAAATTCGCAGCCGAAGGCGCTAGCGTTCTGGTAGTGGGAATGCCCCAGGACCCAGTAAAGGATGTGATAAGTGATTTGAAAAAGTCCAAAGCTAAAGCTATTGGTTTTTCTGCCGATATATCTTCTGAAGAAAATGCGAAAGAAGCAATCGAAACAGCCATTAAGCACTTCGGCCGTATCGACATTTTAATAAATAACGCCGGAGTTTATCCTGAAGCAAATACTATAGATGAATTCTCTACCGAAGCTTTTGACAACCTTCTGAAAAATAACCTTAGAACGGCATTTTTGATGACCAAATATGCGGTTCCACATCTCAAAAAATATAGAGGTTGCATAGTTTCTGCAGGTTCAGAAGCCGGGAAAATTGGAATCCCTAATGTTTCTCCATATGGAGGTACGAAAGGCTTTATGCACGCCTTTATGAAAGGAGTCGCAGCAGAGCAGGCGAAAAATGGAATAAGAGTGAACTGCCTTGCTCCAGGCCCTATAGACACAGCCTGGACACACAAAGAGATCAGTGACATAACCAAAAAAATGGAAAAGCAAATGATGAGTGCCACTCCTTTAGGTCGTCGTGGTACTCCGGAAGAGATTGCGAATGTTTACCTCTTCCTGGCATCAAATGAAGCTTCTTATATCACAGGTGCAGTCTATTCTGTCGATGGCGGAATTACCATTGGAAAAGGACCTGTGGGAGATGAAGTTCCATCAAAACTAAAAAAAGAACCAAAAGGAAGTTTGAACCTTAAACATCAAATGGACGGCGCTACTAACCTTAGATAAAATATAAAAATGGCTTTAAAAGCAATCTTTTTAAACTGTACACTCAAAAAATCACCCGAAACTTCAAATACCGCAGCCTTCATAGGGCAGGCCCAGAAAATATTTGCCGGGCTGGATGTTGAAACCGAAGAAGTAAGGGTAGTAGATCACAATGTAAAATTCGGAAATTCTTCAGACGAAGGCAAAGGGGACGACTGGCCAAATATCCTCCAAAAAGTAAAGGAAAGTGATATCATGATCATCGCTACTCCTATTTGGAGGGGAGACAGAAGTGCAGTCGCTAAACTTGTAGCCGAAAGATTTGACGGCATCTGGGAGGAAGCCGATGAAGATACAGGTCGTTATCCCACTTTTAATAAAGTTGGAGGAGTAATGGTAGATGGAAATGAAGATGGCGCTAAAAAAGCCATTTCAAGTATCTGTTTTGATCTTTCTGAACACGGTTTTACTATTCCGGTAAACGCTTTTAGTTATTACGTTGGAAAGGCAGGACCAGGGCCCGCTTATATCGAGGCGAAGGGAGATGAACATTTTTTCACCAACCGAAACCTTTACCACATGGTGCACAATATGGTGCATCTTGCCAAAGTGCTAAAGGAAATTCCTTACGACACCAACATTAATGATTTGAATAAAAAGGCAGAAAAAATAAGTAATTCCTAAGACTAACTATAAAAACCAACCACTATGCTTGACTGGCTCATACATGTCATTATTGATGCTGCTGTACTTTTGATCGCAGCAAAAATGTTACCCAAAGTAGAACTAAAAGGCTGGAAAACAGCTATTCTTGTTGCGCTTTTAATTGGAGTGTTGAGCTTCTTTTTAAGCTGGATCCTCACCGTGGTTCTCAATATTGCCACTCTCGGAATCTTTTACTTCCTCGGCCTTGGTTTTATCACCAGGATCGTGGCATATGCGATCATCATTGAACTGGCCGATAAACTGAGTACTGGTTTTAAAACCCATGGATTTATGCCATCCCTTTGGCTGGCTATTATCATAGCAATTGTAGGTTCCCTTGTGGACTGGATTATTCTATAGCACCAATATATCAAAAGATAAAAAAACCACGGCGCAACAGCTCCGTGGTTTTTTCATGATTTTCAAGAAACCTTAGACTCCAATTATTTTTGCTTTGCCCGTAGATACTGGTTAGGCCAATCAACAGCGGCATCTAATTCGGCAGCGGCTTCTAGAGGGAAGTAGGGATTTCTAAGCATTTCTCTACCTAAAAGAATAATATCGGCCTGCTCTTTTTCCAGCACTTCCTCGGCTTCCCTGGGGGTGGTTATCAAACCAACAGCAGCGGTTAAAATGTCTGCTTCAGATTTTAGTTTTTCTGAAAAAGGCACCTGGTATTTCTTTTGAACCGGAATGCTTACGTTGGGTACGAGTCCGCCCGAAGAACAGTCTATCAAATCTACACCTTCCACTTTAAGAAGTTTAGCCAGTTCAACCGACTCTTTGTCGTTCCAGCCTCCTGCAGCCCAGTCTGTAGCCGAAATCCTTACAAATAAAGGCAAATTCTCCGGCCATACCTCCCTTACAGCCCTTGTCACCTCAAGAAGAAGCCTGCTGCGGTTTTCAAAGGAACCGCCATATTCATCTTTCCTGTGGTTACTTAGGGGAGAAAGAAATTCATGTAATAAATAGCCGTGAGCGGCATGAATTTCCACAACTTTAAAACCTGCCGAAAGTGCTCTTTTTGAAGCCTCTCTAAAATCGAAAATAACTTTTTCGATACCGGCAGAATCAAGTTCTTTTGGTGCGGGGTTTTCTTC
The DNA here is from genome assembly GCF_020866905.1 of Salinimicrobium sediminilitoris. Classification (GTDB taxonomy): domain Bacteria; phylum Bacteroidota; class Bacteroidia; order Flavobacteriales; family Flavobacteriaceae; genus Salinimicrobium; species Salinimicrobium sediminilitoris. Next base: position 328,427 of record NZ_JAIVCC010000002.1, read on the forward strand.
GTAAAATGGAATAGCCGAAGGCGCAACCGGTTGCCATCCTCCCTCCTCTTCAAAAAGGAACTTCCCGCCTTTCCAGGGATTGGTCGTGGATGCTTTCCTACCTGCATGTGCAAGTTGAATTCCCGGCACACTCCCCTGCCCTTCCAAAAATGCAATTATTTCCTTCAGTTTTTCAACGTGTGCATCTTTCCATATTCCAAGATCATCGGGGGTGATACGGGCTTCGGGTGAAACTGCGGCAGCTTCAGAAATTACAAGGCCTGCTCCTCCTGTAGCACGTGTTCCCAGGTGCACCAGGTGCCAGTTGTTAGCAAAACCGTCCTTGCTGCTATACATACACATGGGAGAAACTCCAATGCGGTTCTTAATTTGAATGGACTTTATTTTCAATGGCTCAAACAGCCGCGGGGACATTTTACTCATAATCTATAATTTCAATTTCCTTCAAAAATAGCGAAAACACTAAGGTTAATCTTATTCAGCCAATAGTAAAACAACATCTACAGATCAACCAAAGTAATACCGATGGAAAAAGAAGCATCAAAAATGTCATTTTTGGAGCATTTGTTTTTCGGGTTCATATTTTGCAATATCTTAGCTAGGAAGATCAAGCTATGTCCACCAAACAAATTTTTCCTTTATCTAAACTTACCGAAGCCATTGAGAATGTGATCAACCGGTATTGCAGTAAGGTGGTGTGGGTAAAAGCTGAAATTGTAAAACTCAATCATTATCCTCAAACCGGCCATTGCTATCCAGATCTTGTGGAAAAAAGGGATGGGAAGATTGTGGCTGAGTTACGCGGAAATATTTGGAAAGCCAATTTTGAGCTTATTAATGAAAAGTTCAGGAATGTTTTGAATGAAGATCTAAGGGACGATATGACGGTGGTGGTCCAGGCGACGGTCACCTTTCATTCGGTTTATGGCATTGCCCTCAATATCCTCGACATAGATCCCGAATATACACTGGGAGAACTGGCGAAACAGCGTGCCGCAGCTATAAAAAAACTGACTGCTGAAGGCATTTTTGGAGCCAATAAGAAGCTGCTTCTTCCGAAGTTGCCAAAAACCATCGCCATTATTTCGGTGAACAGCAGCAAGGGATATCAGGATTTTTTAAATGTCATAGAAAACAATCCGTGGGGATACCAGTTCCACTGCAAACTTTTCCCGGCGATCCTGCAGGGGGAGCGGGCGGTTTCAACCATCACTGCACAGCTTAAAAGGATCAAAAAGCATAAAAGGATTTTTGATGCTGTGGCCATAATTCGTGGGGGCGGTGGCGAGATTGGCTTGAGCTGCTATGACAACTATAATCTGGCGAAAGAAGTCGCTCAATTTCCGCTTCCGGTTTTAACCGGAATAGGGCATTCCACCAACGAGACCGTTAGTGAGCTGGTGAGCTTTAAAAGCTTTATCACTCCAACTAAAATAGCAGAATTCCTACTTCAGGAATTCCATAATTTTTCACAACCGTTAAAGGAAAATATTCAGAAAATATCTTTGGGCGCAAACCTCCTTTTTGAGAGGCAGGAAACTCAGCTGGAGCGGGTTTCAAGTTCCTTCAGGTTCCTGGCCACCAAGGTTATTGACCGGGAAAATAATAAGCATTTCAACTTTGGACGCATCATCGCAATGGAAACAAAGAATATGTTTCAGCAGGAAACTACAGCATTAAAGAACATAGCTACTTCAGTCGAACATCTATCGCCAAAAAATATCCTGAAAAGAGGTTTCAGCATCACCAGAAAGGACGGGAAAGTCGTTAAAGATGCCGCTGTACTGGCCGAAGGAGACCTGGTAGAAACCGAATTCCTCTCAGGAAAAGCTTCCGCAGAAATTAAAAATATCAACAGCAAATAATGGGAACAAAACTGACTTATACCGAGGCTTTTGCAGAATTACAACAAATAGTCCTGGAGATGGAAAATGCCGAAATTGGCATAGATGAACTGGATGCAAGGGTAAAACGAGCTTCTTTCCTGTTAAAGCTTTGCAGGGAAAAGCTTTATAAAACTGAGCAGAATGTTCTTGAGACTTTAAAAAGTATAGAAACAGAATAGATTTATCAGGATTTTATGCCGGTAGCATTTATCATTCTCCTGAATAGTGCAACATAAAAAAGTTTCCAGATGAAATTAAAAATTAGTATTTTGCCTTTTGGTTTTTTAGAAAAATTAATTTCACTCACATATCGATACCATTAAAAAAGATTTTACAGGCGATGTAGCTGCCGTTAATCAAATCTCTGTCGTTCCACAATTGCTGGATGTCATTTGTCGATCTACTAAAATGGGATTTGCTGCTATTGCAAGAGTAACCGATGATCGCTGGATCACCTGTGCGGCAAAAGACCTTATTTCTTTTGGGCTTAAACCGGGAGATGAACTGGAGGTGGAAACTACAATTTGCCACGAAGTACATAAGAACAGTAAGGCCGTGTATATTGATCATGTGGCCAAAGATCCAGCCTATTGCGACCACCATACTCCAAAGATCTACGGGATCCAGAGCTATATTTCGGTTCCTGTATACAGGAAAAACGGGGAATTTTTTGGCACCCTGTGCGCTATAGATCCCAATCCCAAAGAGATCAATACTCCCGAAATTACCGGGATGTTCCAGCTATTTTCCGAGCTTATTTCCTTTCATCTTGATGTTGTCGAAAAAATGATGTTGGCCGAAGAGAAATTAAAGGAGGAGCGAGAAGTTGCAGAATTGAGGGATCAATTCATCGCAATCCTGGGTCATGATTTAAAGAACCCCATAGCCACGATGCGTATGAGTGCAGACATCCTGCTTAAGATGTCTAAAGAAGATTTTACCAAAAGACAGGCTGCTATGATTAAGTCTACATCTTTCAGGATGCAGACGTTAATAGAAAACGTGCTGGATTTCGCAAAAGGAAAGTTGGGGGAAGGTATTGTCCTTGAAAAGAAAGCCAATAATGGAAAATTAACCCAGATACTGGAACAGGTAATAAAAGAAGTAAAAGTTAGTGCACCAAAAAGGGATATTCTTTTTGATGCAACACTTCGAGAGGAAGTATTCTGCGATAAGGACAGGATTGGTCAACTGTTCGCTAATTTATTGAGCAATGCCAATCAACATGGTTCACCGGATGCTCCTATTAGAGTGAAGGCATCAACCACAGATCATCATTTTGAATTAAACGTTTCCAATAAAGGTGATAAGATCCCTGAGAATTCCCAGGTCCATCTTTTTGAACCTTTTTACAGGGATCCTAAAGGAAGTAATACCAAAGGTCTTGGTTTGGGCCTCTATATAGCTTCGGAAATTGCTAAAGCACATAAGGGTGTTCTCGAGGTGAATTCAACGGAGAAAGAAACTTCTTTTTCCCTGCAAATCCCTCTAACCAAACAATAATCTTAAAATTTAAGAGTTTAAAATGACATTTTTGGATCTCTTTTTTCCACTCTCTCCTTATTTAAGACAACTCATTTCTCTCTATGTTTCAGCTTAGTGTATTAGTCCTGAACTGACATATATCTCATATATAATCGAGTACACCTAATGAATTAGTAGAACTTGAAACTTAAAGTTACATCATGCAACGCTTTTTACAAAAATCAATTTTTCCCCAGTGAAAACTTCTGCAATGCAATTTTTACATCGAAATATTCTGAAAACTTAAACATCCCCTGTTAAGTGTTTACTAAGCCTTTTGGCATGACTACCAACTCTTTATATCTTAGGTAAGTAAAAAAATATGTCATGAAGAAGAAAATACAAATCAGGGAAATCACATTTGATCTCCCCAAATTTCAAAAAACCGGAATAGCTATTTTTATAATGTTACTATTCAGCCTCGCTGCGGTAGCTCAAAATATCAAGGGTACCGTAAAGACAGATGCCGGCGATGTAAAAATAATAAAAGTAGCTGAAGGCCTGAATCACCCATGGGGAATGGCATTTCTACCCGACGGAAGACTAATTTTCACCGAGCGTGCAGGAACTATTCGTATCCTGAAGGATTCAATTGTCTCAGGGCCATTAGAAGGTACACCTGAAGTTTTCTCACAAGGCCAGGGAGGAATGCTGGATATTGCGCTTCATCCTAATTTCGAACAGAATCAGATGGTCTACGTTTCCTTTTCTGAACCAGGACCAAATGGAACTGCCACTACTGCATTGGGAAGAGGTAAACTGCAGAATGAACGGCTGGAGGGTTTTGAAACGATATTTAAAATGGAACCGGCGGTGGAAGGCCCCAATCATTTTGGCGGGCGCATAGTCTTTACTCCCGAAAATGATATTTTCCTCACCCTTGCCGAAAGATTTAAATTTGAACCGGCACAGGATCTTTCCAGTCATCTTGGAACTGTAGTACGGCTGAAAGAGGATGGAACTGCTTCTGAAGCCAATCCCACATTTGACAATCCCAATGCCCTGGACGAGATTTGGTCCTACGGGCATAGAAATATAGAAAGTGCAGCCCTTCATCCAGAAACAGGGAAACTTTGGGTAGCCGAATTTGGTCCTTTGGGTGGAGATGAACTACAGATTGCCGAAGCCGGAAACAATTATGGATGGCCCGTCGTGAGCTGGGGTGACAATTACGATGGCAGCAAAATTCCCGATCCCACTACCCGACCGGAGTTTACTGATGCCGAAATCGTATGGACACCAACAATTTCTCCATCGGGAATGGCCTTTTACAATGGAGACAGCTTTCCCGAATGGAAAGGAAGCATGTTTATAGGGGGACTTACATCTTCCGGTCTTGTTAGAGTACAGGTGAACAATGGACAGGCAGAAGAAGTAGAACGCATTCCGCTGAGTGAAAGAATAAGGGATGTGGAACAGGGACCCGACGGTAACCTATGGGTACTTACAGATGAGGACAATGGCCTTATCCTTAAGCTTGAACCCCTGCAATGAAAATAGCCACTTACAATGTAAATGGAATAAACGCTAGGCTTCCAGTAGTGCTTAGGTGGCTAAAAGAATCTAAACCAGATGTAGTCTGCCTTCAGGAATTAAAGTCACCGGATGAAAAAATTCCGAAGTCGGAGATTGAAGAAGCAGGATATAAAGCTATATGGCACGGTCAAAAACGCTGGAATGGAGTGGCCATCCTGGCAAAAGAAAATATTGAAATACAGGAAATGAGCCGGGGACTTGAAGGGGAACCCGAAGATGAACAAAGTCGCTACATAGAAGCAGTTATAAATGATACAGTAATCGGTTGCCTATATATGCCAAATGGCAATCCTGCTCCAGGACCAAAATTCGAATATAAGATGCGTTGGTTTGCGCGCTTTTCCAAAAGGGCAAAAGAGCTGCTGGATCACAATGTTCCTGTTGTCCTTACCGGAGATTACAATGTCATGCCTACCGAAAAAGATGTGTATAAGCCTGAAAGATGGGTGGATGATGCCCTTTTTAGACCTGAAGTAAGGGAAGCATTTCACCACCTGGTCGCGCAGGGATGGACAGATGCCATAAGAAAACTTTATCCTGAAGAGACCATCTATACTTTCTGGGATTACTTTAGAAATGCCTACGGAAGAAATGCCGGACACCGAATTGACCATTTTCTCTTAAGTCCACACCTAAGCGACAGGCTGAAAGCTGCAGGTGTGGATAAAGATGTGAGGGGCTGGGAAAAATCCAGCGACCACGCACCTGTTTGGATCGAACTAAAGGACTAGCTACCTGCAACTACTCCTCCACTAACTAATATAGAGCAGCTCTTTAAGTTATAAGATTTAGTGTAAGCACTGGCTCAGGTTTCATAGAACAAACCCGAATCTGGTTTTCTTAATCATGCGTGAGTTCACAGGTTTCATTATCCAGCTCGGTTTCGATGGTGTAGTGTTCAAATGAATATTCTTTCAGGATATCCTTTACTGCTCTCTTAGCTGCGAGGATTTCCCTGAATTCCGTGATGTACTTCAGCTTAATATGAGCAGTAAACACATGATGTTCTCCTTCCAGGGACCAAACATGAGTATGATGCATAGAGTCCACTTTATCAATTTTCAGAAGTCTTCTTTTGATTTCCTCAAGATCGATTTCCTTAGGGACCCCCTGTAGAAAAATGAACAGGGTCTCTTTAAGGCGCTTTACCACGTTCCATAAAATATACATGGTGATCAACAGGGAAAGCGCAGGATCGAGGTAATGTATATCCTCAAACTTAAGAATTATGGCTACCACAAGTACCGCTACCCAGCCCAGAACATCTTCGAGTAGATGCCATGAAACAACTTTTTCATTCATCGTTTTCCCGCCACTCAACTTGTAGGCTGCATAACCGTTCACAGCGACACCTATAATGGCAAAAATGATCATTCCATCTGCATCGGAATGTTCGGGTTCAAACAGCCTTCCTACAGCTTCATAAATTACATAAATGGAACCTCCTATTAACACAAGACTATTGATCAAGGCTCCCAAAAGAGAGAACCTTCGATATCCAAAAGAAAAAGTAGAACTTGATTCCTGTTTACTTTTCTTATCCAGGTACCAGGAAGTACCAAGGGACAAGCTGTCCCCCAGATCGTGGACAGCATCGGAAACTATGGCAACACTGTTAACGTAGATACCTCCAATAAATTCAAGAATTGTAAAACCAAGATTGAGAAAAAAAGCCAGTTTTAAGTTCTTTCCGGAAGTATCATGAGAATGGTCGTGACCCATATTTTTTATTTTCTTTAAAATTAATTTTTTCAGGGTTTAATGACTGCACGTGCCGTCATCTTTTTGGATCTCGCCATTAGATAATAGGCTTTAATGTTTAAAAATCTCGTGTCCGGAGGCAATTTATGGAAAAGTCCAAAAACCATTGGGAATTTCATCACTGTAAATTTCCCGGGATTTGGCGAACAGAAACTGTGTTATTTTGGATTTATACACTTATGGTTCAGTATTATATAATTCCAGATATGTAAGTTTCACTTCTAAATTGATTTTCGATTCCCGTTCAAAAAATTACCCTTTTTGTGGTATTTTTTGAAAGCCTTTTTGTCAATATCTTAGCATCATCAAATTATGGACTGTAGTAATAGTTTTGATTCACAAGGAAGATGCTTCCGGAATGTTTTACTAGGGGTAAAAACATTCAAGTGATCAATTTTCAATTACTTCAAAGAAATAATTGACCCAAAACCTTCAGGATTTCCTGAAGGTTTTTTAATTCAGATTAATAATCTTGTAAAGGGTTTTAAAAAATTGATGCAAATTTTTCAGGGTTTTGATAATTCCTATATTTATCATCTAATATTCCCTACATGCAAAAGAAATTTAAAATGATCTCAGATTACTGGAATGAGATATATTCCCAACAGGTAAAAGAGTATCGTCCTTTCGAAATTTCTGAAGACTTTAAACGGTATGCCGCCATATTCGCTCCTGGAAACTCCTATTTATATATTGTGAATCTTCATAATTTTAAACTGGAATATATTTCAGATTCGGCAAAGGGTTTTGTAGGTAAGGATGTTAAGGATATTGAGCTAAAGGACCTGCTGCAAACGGTTCTTCCTGTAGAAATTGAAATCATTAACCTTAAAAGCAGGGTGATAAGTGATTTCTACACCTCTTTTTTAGATAAAGAAGATGTGCTGAATTATAAAAATATGTTTTCTTACCGGATGAGAGATGCAGGCGGAAAAACAAGGACCATGTTGTACCAGGCATTTCCATTGAGTGTATTAGAAAATGGGACCCCAGAGCATGTTTTATGTATACAAACAGATGTTTCTCACCTCAAGATGACCAGTACCAATGTAGTTTCCTTTATTCATCTCAATGGCGGGAAATGTTATTACAACATTGATATTTCCAATGGAAGATTTGATCCCGGGGACTGTGATGGCGGTGGAAATGATTTTTCGGAGCTCCTCACCGAAAGAGAAAAACAAATCGTGATTAGTTTATCCAAAGGATTTAATGCGGAACAAATCGCAGAAGAACTTAATCTCTCACATCATACAATTAAAACCCATAGAAGAAATATTCTTCAAAAAAGCGGTTGTACAAATACCGCAGAATTGGTGGCAAAATGTCTTACTAACGGGATTATTTCCCCGGTTCTCAATTAATAACTGAATACAATTTCATTCAGGTTTTAAGAGATATGTACTAAGTACACGCTATTTAATATGAATTTCAAACGAGCAAGGTGATCCTTCTATAAAGAGGTTGAGACAAAAAATCTCTTATTTCTGACTTATAAAGATCAATGCCGTATCTGTTTTTTCCGCCAGAGTGAGAGCCAGGTGTCCAAATGCTTTTTGATTTTTGCCGGCTTTCCCCAATCCCATGATTACCAGATCATGCCCGGCAGCCTGGGTGATTAGTTCTGATGCCACATCATCACTAGTGAGGATACGCACTTCGGTCCTTCCCGGGATTATACGCCCTGCAAAACGAGAAAGCCTTAAATTATTTTTTTCGCGTGTTTCTTGTGGTGTATTCACAGGCAGAATTTGAATAAACGTAATTTCGGGCTGGGAAGTACGCCACAGGCTGGCAGCAACTCGTGCCCGCAGAGGGTCATGACTTTCAAAACCGGCTACCGGAATAAGGACTTTTTTTGCTGCAGTAATTTTCCATCCGCTGTAAGGCTGCCGGAACACAACAACATCTGCCTTCGTATGTTTTACCAGTTTTTCAAGATTTTGATTAGTTTGAAAGTCATTTAGATCACTCAAACCCATTAATAAACTGCTGCAATTGTGAATTTTGATAACCCGTTCAATCTCTTCCCATGGATGTTCGGCAATGGTAGTAAGAGTTTCCGGTCGTAACCCTGCTTCAAAAGAGGCTCTAAGTGCATACTGGGTGACATCCCTGCTTGACAAAAGACGTTTCTCAAGATCATCCTTTTCTGTACTTGGAATAACGATCGAATGCAGCAAAATTCTTCCTATTACCGGAGGTGCCAGGGCATTCGCAAGGAAAACCATGGATTCTGCATTCGCCGGATTGGAGATTGGGAGCAGCACGAGAGGGCTTAAACCTCTTAACCGCACAAGATCGGGATCCAGGGCATGTTCTGAGGCTTCAATAGCCCGGGCTTTTTTTACAAAAAAGGAGACAAAAAGAACTGCTCCAATGAGAAGCCATATTATTGCAATGATTCCGGCAGCCGGCACTACAATGGCCTGAAATACTGCAAGTCCCAGACATGTGATTATTCCCACAATGGGAAGGCCCGGAAAAAAAGGCGCCCGGAATGTTTTACTCTCTTTATATCCACGATTTCGCATCAGGATCATGATAAGATGCGCAAGTGCAAAAGTGATAAGAAAGATTAAACTGGAAGCCGCACCAGCCGCCGCCAAATCTGGCAGGATCAGAACCAGAAAAGCTACAATTCCACATGTAACAAATATTGATGTTACCGGTGTTCCAAATTTCTTATTGATATTCGAGAGGTGATGGTTTAAAGTACGATCTCTTGCCATACTCAGGGAGATTCGTGAAGCGGCAAAGAGGTTAGCCTGTAAAGCCGATAACATTGAAAATATTCCCGCTACCAGAACCAGCCAGAACCCAAAGGCTCCAAGATAATTTTGTGCAGCAACAGCCAAAACGGTTTCGGGATCCTGCCTACTCAACTCTGTTATTGACTCTCCCGGCTGCACCCCTACTGTCGACATTAGAAAAAGCAAGGGCAGGTATATTAAAAGACCTACTGCAAGTGTCCACATCATCGCTTTGGGAATTACTTTTTCGGGAGTTTTAATTTCTCCGGCGGCAGAACCAATTAAATCAAACCCCTGAAGAGCGATAAAGGTATAACCCATCGCTGCTATCACTCCGCTAAAACCATCTGAGAAAAAGGGATCGAGGCTTTGAGTGATTTGACTAAAAGGCGTTTGCACAAAAACAGCGAGTCCGCCGGCTATGAGTACTGCGAACACTGCGAGTTTTCCAATATTAATGACTGCGCCGCCATCGCCGGAACCTCTGGTAAGACTAAACGCGAAGTATCCTATAGCACCCAAAGCTAACAAAACCGGCAGCATTCCAAACTTAAGGATACTACTGAGCCCATCTGAAGGAATTTGCTGAAGAGCAAACACCGCAAAGGCCCCAAATCCAAGAGCATACAGAACTGCGGCCACGAGGGAAGCAAACCAGACGATCCACCCCACCCCAAATGCAACCTGAAGAGATAAAGCTTTTTTGGCATAAGTATAGGTACCCCCAGACTGCGGATTCGCCGAAGCCATTTCAGCAAAACTAAGGGCAGTAATAAAGGCGATCAATCCATTAAGCGCAAAGGCCAGTATCGCCGAAGGGCCGCTCACGGCAAAAGCTACTCCCGCCAGGGCCAGAATTCCACCCCCTACCATCGCTCCCACCCCAATACCTAACGCACCAAAAAACCCAATTGTGCGTGCTGTTACCGAAGAGGATGGATCTGTATTCATAATTAATTATATTTTGGAGAACAGCTTATGGAGAAAAGTTATGAGATGCTAAATTAAGGCATTAGTTCTACAATTTTAATTCCTGGAAAAGAATTTCATCGGCAGAATTAGGTTGCGAGGAGGTAGCTGTAGAAGGTATTCTATGAAGTATTAAAATAGAAATCGAGCAGTTCTTAAATCTCATCCCTAATTTATCTTTATCTGAAGAGGCCATCTAATTAATGGTCGACGGTCCTTTAAAGACAAGCGAGCAAGGTCCCGATAGCTATCGGGATCGATTTGAAACTGGTTTAAGTATTGTTTTTATACAATGTTGCATACGTATTATTTCAATTCTCTAAGTTCTAACTCATACCTATTTTTATGTAGACCGGTCAGTTTTATTGTTCCATCTCTTCCCTTCCTAATAATATATGGGATATCCAAGTCCAAAAAAAGAATTTCAAAGCCGTTATGGCTAATTCTTTCCCAATGTATTTCCAATGTCCTATTATTTTCCCAACTCTTGATGATTATACTATCATTTGTGAAATTCAGGGTATCACTATAATTTAAAGATGTTCTTAAAAAGCGCTTGCCTTTTAAATTGATATTGTCGGATTTACTCTTTAATGAGTCTTCAAGTCTTTTATAAACGGTATTATTGGCTCCTTCCAATCCTTTCATAACCAAACTATCCTTACTTATGATTTCAAGAAGGGCAGTATTTGTCTGGTCAGAGTTATAGAAAATGGTGTCCCTATTATATTCATATGTTCCCTTTTCAAAGTCGGATTCCGATCTATAGTCGTATTTAAAGCTTTTTGCAAAGTATTTATCTTTTTCGAAAGTAATGAGGATCCGTGTTGGCATCTTTTTGGAGTCGGAATTAGTCGAATAGGAATAAGCTCCAATCCAGGTTCCTTCTAAATTTTCCTTAGAACTACAGGATAAAAACAGAACTAAAAATAATATGATCAGTATTTTTTTCATATGTATACCAACGTCTCGAATAAAAACAGTGTGAACTGTGGGGCCTGATTGTCAGCAGGACGATCCGCTAAACTAACTAGCATGATGTTTTTAATTGAAACTAATTTAATCATTGTTTTTATACAGTTTTAGCTACATTATTAGTTCATCAATCCTTTGAATAGCTTCGTTAGGATGTTCCTTTAAAGTCATTATATGTTTTGTGTCCGTTATCCAAAATTCTTTCGGTTCTTTAGCTGCTTCATACAAATTTTCTCCTTGTATGAACGAAACATCACGATCCGACTGGCTGTGAATAATTAGTTTTGGCGTATTGGAAATTTCTTTAATGTCGCGAATAGCCACATAATCCTGATTAAAATTCTCGGGATTTTTCCTCGCTTTCTCTTTCAAAAAGTCCACTGGGGCATAATCAATTGCCATTTGTTGAGCAGACTGGATACTTCCATCCAAAACGAGCGCATCTACATAATTCTCGTTATCTTTTGTTATTTTGACAGCTAATTGCCCACCAAGAGAGGTGCCGTAAATTATCATTTTTAAACTATCAGACTCCGTTTTATTTTTAAAGTCGGCGAATGCAACTTCTGTATCTTTCAGTACTCCTTTATAACCTGGTTTACCAGTCGAATTGCCGTAACCTCGCCAGTCCACTGCATATACTCCATATCCATTCTCCACAAGAGGCTTAATCAAGACTTTATACTTACTTACATTTCCACCGGCACCGTGAATGAAAAATATATCCCCTTTTGGTTCTTCTGTTGCTGCCTGAAAGTAGTATGAGTAAATTTTCAGGGAATCTTCGACTCTAAGAATGGTCTCAGAATATTTTAAATCATTCATATCTTCCATTTCCTTTACTGGAAAATAATAAAGCTTAGATTCATCATTGTCTACTATGGCTTTAACCATTGGGTCAGTTTTATAGAAATAGAATCCTGCACCAGCTGTCAATAAGATTAAAATCAGAATTACTACTCCGACTACTTTTAATGTTTTTTCATTTTTGGGTTTTTGGTTAGATGGTAGCTAACGTCTCGTATGCGAGCTGGTGAGCTTGATTGTTCGCAGAACAATCAAGCGTTGCATGCGAGCACGAACTTTCGATTTGGGACCTGATTTGAGCATTGTTTGAATACGTGGTGTGCGTAGGCCTTACTAAGAATTTGTGTTTTCTATCAACTTTATTTTTTTACTATTCCAATTTAGGATAATGCGATAATCTTTAAAAAAATCTGAACCAAACCTTTTTTCTAAATATTGCTCTGAGTACACTCTTACATTTTCTAGAGTTGAATTCCCAAATTCAATTTCATCAATAATTCCGATATAAGATTCTCTGGTTGTGTTCTGTCCTCCGTAAATTCCAGTAACACCCTTTGTATTAGATTTCTTGAAGTCTAAAATTTCACCATTTTCTGTTTGCTTTTCAAATTCAGAAAACGGTACGACTATACCTCCGTTATACCCTAAATCAACAGTGAAATTCCAGACTTTCTTATCATTCAATTTACAAGCAATAGCAGGTATTCCTGCTACACCGATAAACAACTTGTTTTCAATTATATCTTCAGGTATTTCTAGTTTTGATTCATTATCGGTTATTGTTATTTGTTGTTTTCTAAAGTCAATATCCCAAATAGCGTGTTGCATTAGATTAGCCCCTATAAATCCGTCAATATTCAAAGAAGACCATACTGATACAGCATTAAAATCATTTATTAAAGCGGTTGTTCCAGTAAAATCTATAGTTCCAATTTTAACGGATTTTAGTCTGGTATATTTATTTTGTAGTTTATCATTATATACATCACCGGCTTTTGCCGAATCGATAGCTTTTAGATTTAAACTCGCAGCAAGTTCTTTTGATACAAGTGTGGGTGAACCTGTATCTAAAAGAAAGTTATAATTCTTATTTTCTATTTCTACGGGGACAATTATAAACCCATTTTTAATTTTGAAAGGCAACGTAACCTTATAATCCTCTTGTTCTGTTTCTCCTTCTTTAAGATGTTTAGCGGCTTTGCTGAGTGAACAGCTATTTATTAGAACAAGGGCTATCAAATAAATACATACTTTGGATAATTTCATTTTTGATTTTTTTATTACAGTTTTTTGCGGCTTACGTACAACGTCCCGTATAAAAACAGTGCTTGCTGGCAAGCTTGATTGTCCGCAGGACAATCAGGCGTTGTAAACGAGCACGGACTTTCGATTCAAGACAGGTTTTAGCATTGTTTTTATATGTTGTTGCCAACAGTACTTTTTTTCGCGGATTCTATATCATTTTTGATCTCCACAGCTTGATTCTTATTAGTCAGAATTACACGGCTTTTTATTTTCAATTTGATATTCAAGTAAACTTTTTCTTTTTCGAAGGTGATTTTCTCAATTGAAACATTCCTGATTTCTTTTAGCTTAATTACATTTCTATAAGTCCGAAAGAATATTTCTCTGGCAATAAAAATGGTTACAAGTATGGTTATAAATATTGCTATGAAGAGATCATAATTTTGCTGATTTTCAAAAAATTTATACCAGTAAACACCGGCTTGTATTCCTAAAACAACAAAGAGAAATCTTAACCAGTGGGAAGTTATCTTTTCCTTTTCTTCAATATGAAGTTCATCTGATATTATGGAAATTCTATTTTGCATTCTTTCCTGAATTTTTTATTTGTTCTGGTAGTTTTGTATTGTTGGCAACGTCTCGTATAAAAACAGTGGAGCCGGCGAGCTTGATTGTCCGCAGGACAATCAGGCGCTGCAAGCGAGCACGAAGTTTCGATTCGAGGCAGGTTTAAGCAATGTTTTTATATATTGTTACCAACTGGTTTATTTTATTAGTAATATAGTTCTAGTCCGAATTCACTTGCCTTGGATGTAATTTCAATTAAACGCTCTTCATATTTTTCTTCGAATCCCAACTCCCGGATCCCGTCCGTCGCATTATTGAAAATTTTCCCAAGAGCTATATAATAACCTTCATCACAATATCCGAAATCCTCGATCACCTCCAAACAACAAGCTACATAATGGAGCTCCAATTCTACATTTAGTTCTGTGATTTTCATTTTTTGAACAGTTCTTATTATTTTACGAGCCTGCGTTTCACGCAGCTGCATAGCGCGACCACTAGGATATATATACTTTTCAATTTCTTTTTTATATTTTTGTACAAGTTCAGTGATTTCTCCAGTTGCAATTATATCTAAATAAGTTTTTGCTTCTGGAATTTTTTTATACATCTCTGAAATCAGTTTAATGATATCAGATTTGTCCATCCCGATTAATTCTTTTTTAACTTCTTTAAAAGCCATCTATGACTATTGGTTTTTTAGCTTGTTGGTAACGTCCCGGTTAACGCAAGTGCGGAGTTGGGAACACGGATTGATCTTTTAATTGCTATTTTTAAAGGTACTCAAAAATGTGATTTTTGACTGTTTTGCCGGATCTGTGTTAACCGTTGTTGTGGCCAGTTATATCTTATACCGAGTTTTATTTTTATCTCCGATTTTCTCAAATAAGTTTTGTTCTACACCTTTCTTGAGATCTCTGCTTGCTGTTGCTCCAGAAATATCTTTAAACACCTCCATATAATCCTTCCTGGTGAATTCTCTTTTATTCAAGGACAAAAAATATTCGAGTCGGTCTTTCTCAGTAAGTGTTCTATTGGTGAAATTGAGTAATTCTTCTAATGATCTGTTTATTACCCCAAGCATATATTCAATGAATGCTGTTGAATTTCCTGCCTTGTCACTAACAGATAAGGCAGAATAATATTTGTCCTGGTCATTACTTATTAATGTCTCGAAAGGTAGATATTCAAATACAGGATACTTCTGCATTAAAATTAAAGTCTGCCACAGTCTGCCCATTCTTCCATTTCCATCTAAAAATGGATGAATAAACTCCATTTCATAATGAAACACACAGCTTTTAACCAGTTCAATTTCTTCTGAAGTCTGTAAATATTCGAATAGATCTTTCATCAAGAAAGGTACATTGTGATATGGAGGAGCATAATGTTCCACTCCGGAACCTTTCATAATGCCTACACCTTGTTTTCTATATTTTCCTGCATCACTTATCAGGTTTTGCATTAGATCTTTATGAGCTCTCAAAAATGATTTTTCATTAAAAGGATCATATTTTCCTAAATGTTCGTAAATCTCAATGGCGTTTAAAACCTCTTTTACATCTTTCTTTGGACCTATGATTCTTTTGTTTTCTATGAGTGCAGTAATTTGTTCTTCAGTCAGCGTATTTCCCTCAATTTTCAATGAAGAATGAATTGTTTTAATCTTATTTTCCTTTCTTAATTTAGGAGAGGGTTTATTTAAAAAAGTCGCATTAATAGCTCCTAACTTCTCGGCAATAGAAGTTATGATCTTTAAAATGTTAGGAGTAATTTCGTAGGGAGGTTTCATCTTGATACTATCATTTGATATTATCAAAAGTAAGATCATTTTATTTCAATTGAAAGGAAATCAGGTTTTAATTGGCCACAACGTCTCGTATAACGCAAGTTGCGGGATGGACAGAAAAAACTGTCTGTTAAACTCAATTTTAAAAGATAGTCAAAAATGTCATTTTTAACAGTTATTCCGCAATTTGTGTTATTCATTGTTGCACACAGTTCTAATCCCAAACAGTCCTTCGCTGTAATCTATTACTATTTCTTTGTTTAAAAATAATTGATTTCCAAGTATACCGAAAAGGTCATTCTTGCGAAAAAATCTTCTATAGTTTCTGTTATCAACATACCAGATTTGTAAATCTGTATCATCTGTTGAGTCATTCCAGATCTGAGGTATTGCTTTGTCAAAACTACTGTGAAATCCTTTGTTGATTTTTCCCCAGGAAGAAATAGGAAAGGATTTTATTGGGTCAGATTTCTCTCTTAATTTTTTCCAGTCTTTCTTTTTGGTCCAAATGCCAAACAAACTTGAGCCAGTATCATAAAGCAAGTTTTGCTCCTTACCATTGACATTTAATTTTAGGACAGGGCGGCCATTCAAAGTGAGTAAAGGCTTAATTATAAAATCCGTAGGATGGTAAGTAGCTCCAATCCTTATTATTTCGTCAACAAAATTAATTTGGACTATTTTTCCTTGCAAAAAATCAGCTCCTAAAGTACCAATAGGAGCATTCTTTTCGTCCGTTGCTTTAATAGACTTATTGTCTCTAAAATTAATCTGTCCTATTGAAGTTTTAAATACTTTATCGTCTGGATATTCCAAATCAAGACGATTGCTATAAAGATAAGAATGAGTGGCACCTGTGTCGAATTGTAAATAGTATGATGTAGTGTCCGACTCGAATTTGATAGGTATGAGCATAACTGCTTTATCAAACCTTTGAATGTCAGATTCGGCTGGTTTCCATTTAAATTTAATTTCAATGGAAGTCTGCCCATAAGAAAGAATGGGAAATAGTAACACAAGAAGCTTTCTAAAACAGAATTTCATCGAATTGTGTGCAACGTCCCGTATAAAAAATAGTGCGAGTTAGCGAGCGTGATTGTCCGCAGGACAATCAGGCGCTGCAAGCGAGCACTGACTTTCGAATCGACTCTAAGATAGCATTGTTTTTATACATTGTTGCCAAATGCACTGCCCGCCCGAGTGAGCCGCTTCGCTTTTAAATCCGCTCCGTTACTTTTTTAAATTCTAATTTTCTTACCTCTCAAAAATGGTATTTTAACGCCAAACTTTTTTCTCCGTTTGAGTGAAAAAGTCCGCTGTAATTTTTTCTTTAAAACTCAATTTTCCTCACCTCCCAAAAATGATATTTTTTACACTTCTTTTTTTCTCCGCCCGAGTGAGAAAATCCGTTGGAAATTATTCTTTCAAACTCAATTTTTCTCACCTCTCAAAAATGACATTTTTTACGCTTCTTTTTTTTCCGTCCGAGTAAGTAATCCGTCACCATTTTTCCTGGAGAACTCATTTTTCTTTCCTTCCAAAAAAATGATGTTTTAAAGATCCGTTTAGTTTGAGTTTGGTTTTACTTTGCTCCGCGTGTTGTTTGTCAGCAGTGTGTTTGGCAACGTCCCGTATAAAAAATAGTGCGAGCTGGCGAGCTTGATTGTCCGCAGGACAATCAGGCGCAGCAAGCGAGCACGGAGTTTCGAATTGAGACAGGTTTGAGCATTTTTTTTATACGTTGTTACCAAATTTGGCGACGCGTTTGAGTAAAAAGGCTTTTGCAATCGTTTTTATGGCCGGATCAAAATGTCCGCTTCCCTGTCCGACCGAATCTTAGCCCTCTTTTAAAACAAGTCCGAAATCCAGCTTTTTATTAAATCCCAATTTGAAAAAATCGAATAGAAAAAAAGGAAGCTTAGCCCAACTGAAAAAATTTCTTTTTTACTAAAATGATTTTTCGGAGTGTTTTTAGTATTTGCCATTTTATAAAATTGTTTGATCTGATATTTTCTGGGAGCCATTTTTGGTAACGTCTCATATAAAAACAGTGCAGCTGGCGGGCGTGATTGTCCGCAGGACAGTTAGGCGTTGCAAGCGAGCACGGACTCTCGAATTGAGACAGGTTTGAGCATTGCTTTTATATGCTGTTGGCATACGTTTATTTTCTTACGTACTCCGCTTGGAAACAATCATTGCAGTCGCCAATTAGAATCAGCTGATTTCCTGTAGTAGAAAAGATTTGTCTAAATCCGTTGTCATAGACGATCATTTCTCTTGTATCTCCATAAATGACACTTTCTCTTCTTTCAATATTGTAGGGTCGGTCAGATTCTAAGGTTCCATTTACATATTGTTTAATGGAGTTGTTGGATATATGTAACGTAACTTCTTTTTGAGTCGATTCTGGCGTCTCGGTTGTACCAGCAAGTCCGCCCGAAGATTCAATCCAGACCCATTCTCCGACAATTTGATCCGTGGAATCAGTATCTGTTGTGGTTGAACAGCTAATCAAATAGCTCAAGGTCATTAATAGAAAGATGAATTTTTTCATAATGGTTAAGTTTTAAATGGTTTTAATGTATGCCAACGTCCCGGTTAACGAAAGTGGCGAGTAGGGAAGTTCCACTTGTCCGGCGTAACGATTTCTTTCTTATGGAATTAAAAGTAGGAAATTATCCTTCAAAAAAGCCATTTTTGTTAACCATTGTTGTACAAATGTGCCGCACATCTGAGTAAGCCGTTTTTATATTATTTTTTATTCTCCTGGTTGAGATAATAATTTTCGACTTCTTCAAATTTTGATTTTTATCTGATTACGACTGAGTAAGGCCAATCATTCAATTGAAATTAGATATTTCTTGTTTATTTCAGAACAAGGTTCCTCGGTCTGAGTGGTAATTCCGCTGAATAATCTGATGAAATTCGTTTTTTTTAATTAAATCCGTTAGAGTTAAAATCCGCTGATCTTTAATTTAAAAGTTAATTTTACTTACCTCTCAAAAATGGCATTTTCAAATCTTCTTTTTTTTTAATTTCACTTCTGAAAATTCGCTCTTATATTTTCAGTCCGCGGCATTTTGTACAACGTCCCGTATAAAAACAGTGCTTGCTGGCAAGCTTGATTGTCCGCAGGACAATCAGGCGCTGCAAGCGAGCACGGAGCTTCGAATCGAGACTAATTTAAGCATTGTTTTTATACGTTGTTGTGAAATGCACCGCCCGCCCGAGTAAGCCGCTTCGCTTTTCAATCCGCTGCGTTTTGCTTTTAAAGTTTTTATTTTCTTACCTCTCAAAAAAGGCAGTTTTGCGTCCAATTTTTTTCTCCGCTTGAGTAAGAAAGTCCGTTGTATTTCAATCCGAAACTATGATTTTCTTACCTCTCAAAAATGATATTTTTACCGGTTCTTTTTTCTCCGTCTGAGTGTATAATCCGTCGCAGTTCTTCTTTTAAAACTTAATTTTCTTTTTTTCCAAAAATGGCATTTTCGCGGTCCGTTTTATTTGAGTCGGTTTTTAATTTTCCCGCGCTACGTTAGTCAGCGGTGTTTTTCACAACGTCCCGTATAAAAACAGTGCGAGCTGGCGAGCTTGATTGTCCGCAGGACAATCAGGCGTTGCAAGCGAGCATGGACTTTCGATTTGAGACAGATTTGAGCATTGTTTTTATATGCTGTTGTGCAACGTTTTCCTATTCAGGAGTTTATAAGTATTTTTCTAAGCCTTTTTCAAGTTCTCCTTCTTTATAACCTACCCAGCGATCAACTATTTTACCATCAGGACTAATGAGCAGGAAGGTTGGTGTAACTGAAAAATTATAGCGAATGGCACTTTCACTGTACCTCCCCTGACCATCCCACAAGCTTGGCCATTGATTTCCATCGCGCTCAATAGAATGCAACCAATCCTTCTTCTGCGGATCAGCAGAGAAGTCCACAATATTAAGAGATTTCTGGTGTTGGTTATAAATCGCCTTAAGTTCATCTGTAGCTCTAATGCAAAATCCACAATAGGCGGAAGTGAAATTAATTAAAAGGAACTTGTTATCTTCCTTTAGGCCCGCTAAACTCGATTTTTCACCGGACTTTTTTATTCCCTCAAAATTGAGGTACGGATCGCCTTTTGCTATATGATTGGACTCTAAATATATTTTAATTATTCTTCCGAACTTGCTTTGCTTTAGCTCATCTGTGTAGTCGTTAAATATTAGTTCCACCGAATCCCTTGGAATTTCATCCTTTAAAAATGTAAGATTAAGAATACTGGCATAATTGTCATTGTTCTCTTTGATGTATTTAATCGTTTTGTTCCTTGTGACGCTATCAATGTTGCCGACACTTTCCATAAATCTCTCTCTCGTTGCCTCTTTTTGTGCAACAGGCAAGGCGTGGTAACCAAATATAAGTGAGTCTCTTCTGATATTAAGTTCTTTTGTGATATCCATCGATTTACGATAATTGGCGTCAATAGTAGAACCCAGAGTTTTCACGTTCCAAGCAAAATCCTTTTTGTTAGCACTTAATTCTAAATCATCATTTCCGATGAGTAGAGGTGTATAGACGTAGTCCTCACCATCAGTTGCTCTTAACCAGAATAAGGTGGGAGGATTGACAATATGACCCTCCATACGAAACTCGTTGTTCTTGACCAGAGCGCTGTCGACATTAGCATTGGTTTCAAGGCTATAAAGGTAAAACTTAGTACCTTCGGTGAAACCGGTAACATTTCCTGTTATCTGGTAGATCTCATTTTGATTCGGGGCTTTTTGTTGATCTGGCTTACAACCTATCAACGTTAGAAATGCAAAGACAAAAAGCGATGGCTTTTGAAGGATCATTTTTAATTTAGTTTTGTAGTGAATATCATCTTAATATTCTTATGATACTGTTTATTGTAATGTTGCACAACGTCCCGAATAACGCAAGTTGCGGGATGGACAGACAAAACTGTCCGTTAAACACTATTTTAAAAGGTAGTCAAAAATGTCATTTTTGACAGGTATTCCGCAATTTGTGTTATTCATTGTTGGCAGCTGGCTTTATCCGTTCATCAATTTCTCGATTGATAATTTTCCAATCTTCATAATTATCAAATCTCAGCTTTTTATATGGCTCAATTGTCCGTTTCAAATCCGCTTCAATTTGCCCTGTATCCCCAATAATTTGAGAATCTGCTAAATATAAGTCATTATCAAAAAGATACAGAGCTTCCCAATCTGTTTCATCTATTTTTAATTCCATACAGATTTTATGTAAATCACGTGCAGCCTCTTTTGTAGAAATTTTTCCTGCAAATAGATTTCGACTAATAAAACTTACAAGAATTCTGAAGGCTTTGTTTTGGTTCTCGCCTTGGGTTCTCATCTTAATAGCATAATCTATTTGTCTGGCGTCCGCTTCGCTTCCACTTATAAGTTCCAAGAGAATAGGATCATAGGTGTCCGATTTTTCGATTGATTCCATAGCCCAATTCCAAATTTCCTGTTTTGTTACAAAACCATAATTCATAGACAGCCTAAGTGCTTCCAGAAAGTCAGAGGGAATGTTGTCGGTTGAGAATATTTGTATCATATGATTTTTTAGCTTGCTGCCAACGTCTCGTATAAAAACAGTGCGGCGATTTCGGCGTGATTTTCCGCAGGAAAATCAGACGCAGCAAGCACGCACAGACTTTCGAATCGAGACAGGTTTAAGCATTGTTTTTATACATTGTTGCCAACAGTATTTTTTAGTTCAATTCCATAAATATCAAGTCCAAAAATAGTTTCCGATACATTATTTTTTCAAATTCCTTCTCCGGTATCTTATTTAATGCATCCAGAAGATAATTACTGTCAGATTTTAGATTCCCATAAGCTTCAAATTTATTGTAAGCAAGTGCGAACTTGTATTGCCAAATAGAGTGATCAGACTCATCTAGGATGTTGAGTTGTTCGAATAAATATCCATAACAGGATAGAAAGGAATTGGTTGGAAAAAGCATATACGGATCAAATTCAAGATCTTCTTTAAACTTCCCTAGGATATCGCCTTCTATTTTATTTTGACTCACCTTTTTTAATAAATCTCTATATCCTGTCTTGCTCACCTCATTTAAATATTTTTCCCGTAGGAGTAAATTTTCAAACAGACTGTGAATGTTCTGCTTATAAATCGGTTTGCCTTCAATAGGTCCGTAATCAGTTACTAGTCTATTATATTTAATCTCTGAGCAAAGTTTGAATTTTTCGTCCGCTACAGAATTTGAGGTGCTCTTTTTTGAGCCACAGGATGAGATCAGAACCAGAGAAATTATATAAAGAAGTTTTTTCATATTGTTGGCAACGTCCCGTATAAAAAAAGTGCGAGCGGGCGAGCGTGATTGTCCGCAGGACAATCAGGCGTTGCAAGCGAGCGAGGACTTTCGATTCGAGACTGATTTAAGCATTGTTTTTATATGTTGTTGTGCTTAGTGTTTATTCGTCATCCTGGTCCAGCTATCATTTCTTGTCAGTACTTATTTCTTTCCAGTCCCAATATTTTGAATATAACTCGTCGTGCAGCATTTCCGCATTTTCTGCTATTTCGTCGGTTTTATCCACAAGACTGATTTCAGTCCATTCACCTAATTCTTCGTCAGGGTCAGTTGTTCCATCAATTATATTAAGTAATTCAAATAGAACTCCTGCTGAATTGTCAGCTAATATCTTTCTAAGCGCACTTTTAAAAGTCGGGTCGTTTTTTAAATTTTGTAATGATAAATTTTCCTCTTCGGTCAAACCCCCATTTGGTGGATAAGTCAGAGAATCTGTCATTTCTCCCTTTTCTAATTGATCAACAATATTTTCTGCTTTTTCTTCAATTTTTTGCTGAAGAAATAACATCAATGTATTCCTGTTATGTTCTGATAGCATCATTTATTTTTCTTTTTTTTACATTAAGCACAACGTCTCGTATAAAAACTGTGCGAGCTGGCGGGCGTGATTGTCCGCAGGACAATCCGCTGAGCAAGCAAGCAAGGAATCTCGATTCAAGAACAAATTGAGCATTGTTTTTATATGTTGTTGTAGCACGTTTTATTTCAAATACTCCACGTCAGACCGAACTTTTTTTCGCCATTGCGGTCCGTATTTATCATCCAATAATTTAAACATTCTCTCATTGTACAATTTTAGACAGTCCATTGCAGGAGGAGAATCTCCAAAGTCGTAATATTGAATATTATATTTCCTCTCAAAACGTTTGTCGGCTTTAGTGTTAGCTATTGGCGCAATAGATCCGAACAGCAGTAATTTAGGAGTTCCATTTTTCCAGTCCGATTCAGCTTTCTCGGCATCAAACTCACAATCAGCTTTTAGCACGAAGAGTTCGTTTGTTATTCCATTATTTGTGGTTACTTCAAATTCTTGAGTAGGAAATCCAAATGCGGAGATCTTAAGCACGTATTTCTGGTTCGGTTCTAAATTTTTTAAACGAAATTTTCCAAGACTATCCGCAATTGTTCCTGGATGTCGAGTTTGCAGCTCTTGAATGTAAATTTCCGCGTCGGGTTTTTTACCTGTCAATTCAGATAATATAGTTCCCCTGATTTCGACTTGTGCATAGGTTAATCCACAAACGAAGATCATAATCACTGTAAATATGTTATTATTCGGTTTCATTTTTTCAATGTGCTACAACGTCCCGAATAACGCAAGTTGCGGCTTGGGAACTCGAATTTGTCAGTTAAATACCTAATTTTAAAGGTAGCCAAAAATGCCATTTTTGGAAGGTATTCCGCAATTTGTGTTATTTATTGTTGTGTGCAGGTGTTTTATGTCCGGGAGAGAGGAGATTATTCTGTCATTCCCATTTGATTAATAGCCTGTTCTTCTTGTGGGGAAATCGAAAAGCTTAATTCAGTCCACGCAGTACCTTCTACTCCTTTAAAAAATAGTTTATTACCTTTTCTTTCTACCGTGAAAAGAAAATTAGAAAGGTCAGCATCTTCTTGAGGATTTACTTTATCTAAATCAGTCATTCCATATTCATCAATAGCTTGAGGTTTACTGTTGTCCGATAGATTGTAAGACAAGGTTTTCCAGGCACAACCTTCTTTGCACTCCATAGCAATTTTATTATTGTTTGAGTTTTGAACAACTAACAAAAAATCAGTCAATTGAATCTCCTTATTTTCTTGTGCAAACAACTCGGACGTTGAAAAGGTCATTATAAAAGTCAAAATCATCAATTGTAGTAATCCGTATTTTTTAGAAGTTTTCATAATATTTTGAATTTTAATGTTTTATCTAATTTATGAATTATTATTCGGATTTTTTTCCACTTGCACACAACGTCCCGAATAACGCAAGTTGCGGCTTGGGAACTCGAATTTGTCAGTTAAATACCTAATTTTAAAGGTAGCCAAAAATGCCATTTTTGGAAGGTATTCCGCAATTTGTGTTATTTATTGTTGTGTGCAGGTGTTTTATGTCCGGGAGAGAGGAGGTTATTCTGTCATGCCCATTTGATTAATAGCCTGTTCTTCTTGTGGGGAAATCGAAAAACTTAATTCAGTCCACGCAGTACCTTCTACTCCTTTAAAAAATAGTTTATTACCTTTTCTTTCTACCGTGAAAAGAAAATTAGAGAGGTCAGCATCTTCTTGAGGATTTACTTTATCTAAATCAGTCATTCCATATTCATCAATAGCTTGAGGTTTACTGTTGTCCGATAGATTGTAAGACAAGGTTTCCCAGGCACAACCTTCTTTGCACTCCATAGCAATTTTATTATTGTCTGAGTTTTGAACAACTAACAAAAAATCAGTCAGTTGATTCTCCTTATTTTCTTGTGCAAACAACTCGGACGGTGAAAAGGTCATTATAAAAGTCAAAATCATCAATTGTAGTAATCCGTATTTTTTAGAAGTTTTCATAATATTTTGAATTTTAATGTTTTATCTAATTTATGAATTATTATTCGGATTTTTTCCACTTGCACACAACGTTCCCGGTTAACAAAAGTGGCGTGTAGGGAAGGAATCACTTTCCGGCGTAACGGGTTTTTCTTATGGAAATAAATGTAGGAAATTATCTCTCAAAAAAGCCATTTTGGATAACCGCTGTTGTAGCAAGTTTTTTTATTCAACCTTTATAAATGATCGTTTTCCATAGGTCAGAGTATACAGAAGTAGCAGCACGATGGGAATACAAAGAAGAAGTAAAAGTTCTAATTTTAGATCAGTCAGATAAACTAGACCTGGTAAAATAAAAATGACTGGAATTGTCCATTTAGATTTATCGGAACTTTTTAGTACAATTTCTCTTTCCTCATCTTTTTCAAGATTTAAAGAAATTTTCTTAGTTTCAAACCAGTCTATTTTTGCGAAAAGTTGATGTTCGCCATCTGGTATATTAAATTCTTTTATGTCTCCTTTTCCAACTTCTCCGATTTTCTGATTGTCGAGAAAGATTTTGTAGTCTCTTACTCCGCCATACCATTGGTTACTTCTATGGATTCGTAATTTGCCCATTTTGTAAATATATGAGTGTTTTAAATTTGCTACAACGTCTCGTATAAAAACAGTGCAGCGGTTGCCGGCGATGATTTTCCGCAGGAAAATCAGACGCAGCAAGTACGCACAGACTTTCGAGCCGACACTAAGATAGCATTGTTTTTATACATTGTTGCCAAATAGTGCTGCCCGCCCGAGTGAGCCGTTTCGCTTTTCAATCCGCTGCGTTTTGTTTTAAAGTATTTGTTTTCTTACCTCTCAAAAATGGTAAATTTTGCGTTCTCTTTTTTTTCTCCGTTTTGAGTGAGGAAATCCGCTGCCTTTATCTTTGAACCTCCATTTTTATTACCTGTCAAAAATGATATTTTCCAGGTTCTTTTTTTCCGCCCGAGTAAATTGTCCGACGCAATTGTTCTTTTAAAATCTAATTATTCTTACTTCCCAAAAAGCCAATTTTCAAACTTGTTTTTTTATCCGATTGAGTAAGAATCCGTTTATAATTTTCTTTAAAAAATCAATTTTGCTTACCTCTCAAAAATGGTATTTTAGGAGTCCGTTTTATTCAAGCCAGTTTTTAAATTTTCCCATTTCGTTTGTCAGCAGCATTTTTGGCAACGTGGCGTATAAAAACAGTGCGAGCTAGCGAGCTTGATTGTCCGCAGGACAATCAGGCGCAGCAAGCGAACACGGAGTTTCGATTTGAGACTAAATTTAGCATTGTTTTTATATAGTGTTGTGAGCCGTTGTTTTATTTTAAAGTCCGTTGCAATGAAGTCTTTAAAATGACCTTTTTGACTGGTTTTCCTGGTAAACACCATCGGTCAAAAGTCCGCTTTATTCACAAACTATACCTTCCAAAAATGCCAAAAAAAAGCGCCACTTGCGGCTGAGTGATGTTTTATCGCGTAGCTTTTTTTCTGCGTTTTTACACCAGCAGCAGCACAAAAGCGGAAATTTCCTAATTGCGCTCCCCTCCTGCCTGCAATGGCTCACAACGTCTCGTATAAAAACTGTGCGAGCGGGCGAGCGTGATTGTCCGCAGGACAATCCGCAATGCAAGCGAGCACATAGTTTCGATTCAACAATAAATAAGCTTTGTTTTTATATATTGTTGGCAGCTGACCTATTAGTAATCCGATTAAACGTTTTTATTCAGAGTTTTTACTAAAGTCCGGATTAAATTTTTTGGGGTCTTTGGTATATTTTTTTCCAAACTGGAAATAAATTATAGAACCTAATATTGGAAAAAATAATATTAAAATAATCCACAACCATTTCATAGTTGGGGTCTCAAATCTTGAACGTGAAATATCCACGAAAGCCCACATCCATAAAATTGCTGTCAAAACAATCAGAGTAATCATTAAAATTGTCATAGTAAATATTTTTTAGTTTAGTTATTAAGGGTTTGCTGCCAACGTCCCGTATAAAAACTGTGCGAGCTGGCGAGCGTAATTGTCCGCCAGACAATCCGCTAAGCAAAGGAGCACAGAGTTTCGATTCGAGACAGGTTTGAGCATTGTTTTTATAAGTTGTTAGCCACAGTTAATACTCAATAGTTGAAATGAAATTCGACAGTTTCCATTGATTATCCGACCCTTTCTTGAAAAACATAATCAATTCTGCTCCGGAGTTTTTTGTACTGTACGATTCATTATTCATAATTGCGCCGACTGTGGAAACCACCAGATCATTTTCTTTATTACTAAGAAAAGAATTGAAGTAATAAGTCAGGTTTTTATCAGTAGTTTTGTCCGTATTTTTTAAGATTTCTTGACTGTTTTGGTTCAGTTTGGATCGGTCAAAGTTAAAAGAGTCTTTTCCAGTTTCTAATAGTGCGATAGCCAATTTTTTCTCACTTTCCTCCAATCTTGGATTTTCTAAGATGTAGTTACGGTACTTAGAGTCAATAGGTTGTTCACTTGGTTCATACTCTAAATAAATAATCTTGTCGTGCTGAATGCTGAAGGTATCAAGAACAACATCCATTATTTTGTGATAATCAACTTGTGCAACTTTTTTCGTTTTCTGGTTGACAACTTTGTTGTTCGAATTGACAGTTTCTTTACAACTGGAGAGCATAATAACTAAAATTATAGCAATGCTTTTTTTCATCGGGTTTATTTAATTGTGGCTAACGTCCCGTATAAAAACAGTGCGAGCGGGCGAGTATGATTGTCCGCAGGACAATCAGACGCAGCAAGCGAGCAAAGAGTTTCGAATTGAGACAGGTTTTAGCATTGTTTTTATATGTTGTTGTGCATAGTGTTTTGATCAGGACATCCATAAATTTAACTCAGTCAAGATCCGCCATTTTTCATCTATTTTTTCAAATATGACGATGTTGCCGGTACCGCACAAACTTCCACAATGAAGACCGTAATAGACTGCAGCTAGATTACCGCTATAATTTACCCTTGAAAGCTCGACTACTTTCCGAGTTCCAAATTTTCTTTCAATCCGTTCCCACGGGTTTTTCTTGTCGAAATTTCTTCCAAAAAATGAATAATATTTCCTTGTAGATATGCTTTGAGTATGGAGATTGGTGGGTTTAAGTCGGTTAATTTCAATCTTTGGATTATCATCTATATTGTCCGTCAATCCAGTAATTAGCCTTTTAATGGATGGTTCTTGTATAAGTCTTTTTACAAAGGTTGTATCCTTATTTGTTTTGATTAAAAGAATATTTATATCATTAGAAGTAATTGAATCAGAACTCAATTCAAATAGGCTGTAATCATTACCGAGTCTATTCTCAAATCTTTTAATAAGTAGAATTGAATCAATCTTTTTTGTAGTTCCTAATTCTAATTTCTCAGACAAAATAAGAGAATATAGTTCATAATTATCATCAGCCGTCTGTGAGTAAGACTGTTGAAAAATCAAGGAAATAATTATAAGTAGTTTTTTCATCATTTTACATTATGCACAACGTCCCGTATAAAAACAGTGCGAGCTGGCGAGCTTGATTGTCCGCAGGACAATCAGGCGTTGCAAGCGAGCACGGAGCTTCGATTCGAGACAGGTTTAAGCATTGTTTTTATATGTTGTTGTGCGCAGTTATTCTTACTCGTTGTAAATTTTATCTATCCCTTTTTTCAAAAAGTTGGCAAGTTTTGGATTATCTAAATATCTCTTATTTCCTTTTTGTGAAAATTTTGAATGCGAATAATCAGTGTCGCTAATTTCTGCCAATATTAGAGTTACTGCGTCTATGAATTGTTCTCGAATGATTTTTTCATCTGATTTGTAAATGTTGTGTTTAAGGTTTTCAATTCGACTTTTAATTTTTTGCGAATTAAAGTCGATGGGGTCGTAGCTATGTCCGAATTCATTACGGATCTTACGAATAATATGTATATCGCCCTTAACATCATCCCCGATTAATCCAATGGAGAAACTTAAATCGATTTTGGATGAAAATGTACCGAGAGGACCATTTAAACTAAAAAGGTTGTTCTTGAATTTTTCTGTTCCAACCAGTTTATTTTCCAGCAGTAATTTTATTTCATTATCTAAAAAGGAAACTGCTAACAAACAACAGCCTCTATCGGACTCAACTTCCAGAAACTTACGCAACTTTTGAACATCTTTGATTTTATTTAATTCTTTATCAGTTAACATATTTTGTTTTGTTTAATTGCGCACAACGTCTCGAATAACTCAAGTTGCGGCTTGGAAACTCGAATTTGTCAGTTAAAGACTACTTTTTAAAGGTAGTCAAAAATGTCATTTTTGGAATGTATTCAGCAATTTGTGTTATTCATTGTTGTAGCCAGTTTTATCTCATCCACCCTTCAATAATATAATTCCTTTGGGTAACTCTATAATCTTTATTGGAGGTTGTTGGACTGAACCACAACTCAATTCTTCCTGCATATTTATCTCCCCAGGAACCTTCATAAATGGTGAATTCTCCTTCATAAAATTCTTTATCTAAATCCGTTACAGTAATCTTTGAATTATCATCCATCTGTTCTTGAGATAATCTGTCATTGGACGTAACTTCAAAAGCTTTGATGTAAAAATAACCAGGCTCTTTAGGTTTGTGATCCGTATAATAACTATAGATTCCAGGTTGAAACAGTGCAGAGATAATCAAGTCCGAATTTTCAAAATCTTCTTTGATCGGTTCTCTTTCTAAAGGTTCAGATATTTCTATATCAGTTGGAATTTTTTTGTTCGCTCCATAATAATCTGGCGGTGAAAAAACGAATATGAAACTGACAAAAAATAAGAGAAATGCTGTTATTAAAATTTGAGGAATAATTAAGTACCATTTTTTTATCCAAATCTGAACTATTCCTGAAATAACAGTTCCGACAATATTTAATCCGAATATCCATAGTGATAGATCAACTATGAAATCACTTTCAAATAAACTTCCTAAAATGAAAAATTAGAAATGGAATTGCAAAGGACGCAATAGGAACCCACCAAATTTTGAAATATTCTTTGAAATAGTGTTTCATTTAAATTGGCTACAACGTCCCGTATAAAAACAGTGCTTGCTGGCGAGCTTGATTGTCCGCAGGACAATCAGGCGTTGCAAGCGAGCACGGACTTTCGATTCGAGACAGGTTCTAGCATTGTTTTTATATGCTGTTGTGGTGCGTTTTCTTATTTAGATTTGTCCATCGAAAGTAAAATGAAAAAATCTGTTAGTTTAACTTGCGTTCTTTGTCCGCTTTATAAGCACCATAAATTGCTAATAAAACTCCTAATCCAAGAAAAGTATACTTAAGAAATTGATTTTGCTCAAAAAGAGTGGGTCCGCTAATTGACAATAACAGTCCGATTGCAGCAACTGTAATTCCGATATTATTTTTCATAGAAAAAAATTTTGGTGGGTTAATATTAGTAGGTAATCTTATGGCTTTGTTACAATTATCCATTTTTATTCATTAATGAATAATTCAAATATGTCATTTTTCCGCTGAAATTCCGATTGATTATTTTCCCTGCCAAGACATTTTTTCAAATGCACCACAACGTCCCGTATAAAAATAGTGCGAGCTGGCGAGCGTGATTGTCCGCAGGACAATCAGGCGTTGCAAGCGAGCACAAAATTTCGATTTGAGACAGGTTTAAGCATTGTTTTTATATGTTGTTGCCTGCAGTTGGATTTAATTATAACAGGTAAATGTTGGTCAGGCGTATTAAACAAAAC
Source organism: Salinimicrobium sediminilitoris (assembly GCF_020866905.1). Lineage (GTDB taxonomy): Bacteria > Bacteroidota > Bacteroidia > Flavobacteriales > Flavobacteriaceae > Salinimicrobium > Salinimicrobium sediminilitoris. The sequence continues at coordinate 358,883 of NZ_JAIVCC010000002.1, forward strand.
ATAATAATTGCATAAATACCTGCAATTATTGCAACTCGAATTTGGAATCTATTATAGGTTCTCAGTTTTTCCCTTTTATATTCGTCGACATTTTCAATCAACCTAAGTCGGTGTTTTAATTTCTTCTCCGCAAACAAATAAGCAAGTAAGACAAAAGGGGTTATAATGAGAAGTCCGTTCTTTCTGTTGTTATCAAGATGAAAAATAAGTTGGTTGGCAATATTCATAACTGCCACATAGACGAAGAAAAGATAGACACCCAATAGAAGAGTTGTTTTAGTAAAAGCTTTATTTTTTGCTCGCTTTAAATCATAACCTCTTCTATGAAGATAATAATAGGTCATTCGGGTGTAGTAAATATTTATTTTTTCCATTTATGAATGATTGAGTCGGGGCTGGTCTAATTGCAGGCAACGTCCCGTATAAAAACTGTGCGAGCTGGCGAGCTTGATTGTCCGCAGGACAATCCGCTAAGCAAGCGAGCACGGACTTTAGATTTGAGACTGACTTAAGCATTGTTTTTATATAATGTTGTGCGTAGGCCTTATTTGCTCGCTAACGGCCGTTGGCAGCTGGTTTTATTCTTCTGAGTTCCCGAAAGACAGGAGCCTTTTCTTTGAATAACTCTATAAGCTCTAAATAATCATTATTTTCAATTTGTTTTTTGTAGGAAGGACTTGTGGCACAATAATAAACAAAATTGATAATTTCCTCTTCAGGTATTTGAAGCAGATGAATAAAGACTGAAGATTCTATGGCATCCATTCCTTCCTGAACATCCAATGCCATATGCTCATTTTCCTGTGCTTTCTCTAACATTTGCATTCTTCCTGAAATCATATTTAGGAGAGGATCGATATCTCCATCTCTTGCCGTATATAATTTTCTACCTATGCTTGTTAATTTTGCTTTCTTTGGTAGAGGTATACCTTCGTAATAGTTGTGAGTATTAATTTTTCCTATATCCTGAGATAAATTACCTGTAAGGTCAGTTTTTTGTATTAATACTTCATCCAGATCTATCACCTTTGGAGTTAATTTAATCTTCAGGAATTTTTGTGAAATAATTTTATCCGAGATCTTTATAGTGACTGTTTCATATTGCACAGAAGAAAAAGAAAGTGTATCATTTTCTATTACCTCAATTGTAAATTCTCCTAAATCAGAATTAGTCGTACCCGTCTTTCTCGTGAGGTTTATAATGTTGATTTGAGAGTTTTCTAAGGAGTCTCCAACTATCTTTCCTTCCAGAATTATTTGCTGCTGAGAATGAACAATTGAACATATAAGTAGAAATCCCATAGTTAGGATGTATCTGGTCATCAAATGCTATTACTATCAATTATTTAAATTGGTGAAACTTGCTGCCAACGTCTCGTTTAAATATAATGTGAGCGGGCGAGCACGGACTTTCAAGCAATTACCTGCTGTGCCGACAGGCGCTGCTGAGAAATTTAAAGTGGTAGAAGGATAACTGAAAATTGTGGGAAAGTTTTGCCTCAATTTGACTTTCTAAGCTTCCATTCGAAGTACAGGAAAGGTTCTAATTCCAAAATTTCTTCATTTGAATCTTTGTCGTCAATGAACTTGGATAACCTTGCACTTTTTTCTGTAAAGGATAGACTATAAGACTTATCCAAATTAAAATCTATTAAAGATTTTGAAAAATTCCGATCATCTATGAGCACTGTTTCAATATTTCTTTCCGACTCATTAGAAGGTTTTAATAAAGTATAATTTGCGATTACCGTTTCGGTTTGCAAATCTTTTTTACTGTAAGTTTTATCCTGGCCGAATGCTATAATCGGCACAAAGACTATGAAGGTAAATAATGTCTTTTTCATAACTGTAAATTTTATAATTTAAAGCACTTGTTGATAATCAGTTGTTTTAAATATTTTTCTTGATTTTAGAAGTTGGATTTAAAGCGTAGGCTGTTGACTAAGAATCAGTGGTTTCCTTACTTTCTATCAACTTTATTTTTTTACTATCCCAATTTAGAATAACACGATAATTTCTGAAAAAATCTAAACCAAACCTCCTACTTAAATATTGTTCTGAATACACCTTTTCATTTTTTAGAGTAGAATTGCCGAATCCTATTTCATTAATTATTCCGGTATAAGATTCCCTTGCTGCGTTTTCTTTCCCGTAAATTCCAACACTTTGAGTATTTAATTTTTTAAAATCTGAAATTTCACCGTTTTCTGTTTGCTTTTTAAATTCAGAAAATGGTATGACTATGTCTCCATTATACCCTAAATCAACAGGGAAATTCCAAATTTTTTCCCCATTTATTTTAGCGGCAATAGAAGGTAATCCTGCGACACCTATAAATAACTTATTCTCAATTACCTCTTTAGGTAAATTTAATTTTGATTCATTATCAGTTATGGTAATTTGTTTTTGGTCAAAATCAATATCCCAAACAGCGTGTTGCATTAAACTTGCACCTATAAATCCATCAACATTCAAAGAAGCCCACATTGGTGTAGCATTAAAATCATTTATTAAGGCTACTGTTTCAATAAAATCTATTGTTCCAATTCCAATGGTTTCTATTCTTGCATATTTATTTTGTTGTGATTTATTATAAACATCAGAAGCATTTACAGAATCGATCACTTTCATATTTAAACTTTCAGCAAGTTCTTTTGATACAAGAGTGGGTGTTCCTGTATCTAAAAGAAATCTATAAGTCTTATTTTTTATTTCAACGGGTACAATTATCCACCCCTTTTCCATCTCGAAAGGAAAAGTAACTTTATAATTTTCCTGTTCTGTTTTTCCTTCTTTAAAATATTTAGCGGCTTTACTTAGCGAACAGCTATTAATTAGAATAAGGGTTACCAAATAAATAAATACTTTGACTATTTTCATTTCTTAAATTTTACAATTACAATTTCTTACGGCTTACGCACAACGTCCCGTATAAAAACAGTGCGGCGATTGCCGGCGATGATTTTCCGCAGGAAAATCAGACGCAGCAAGCGAGCATGGAGTTTCGATTCAAGATTGATTTGAGCATTGTTTTTATATGTTGTTGTGAGCAGTTATCTATCGATATGATGCTTGGGACTTTTTGATTTTCACATTGCCAACACCTATAGTTTCTAAAAAAATTGAAATGGCTGTAGGGTTTGAATCATTCTTTGGGCCTAATATTACCTCTTTGATCGGATTAATTTGTGAGTTATTAGTGAAATCTTCATCAATGAATGAAACAGGTAAACTTTCTTTCATTCTAAACTTCACCTCGTGCTTGAAGTGATTTCCAAAATAAAGTCCGCCAGGATCTTCTAATTTTAATGAGTTATTGCTCTTTTTAAAACCTAAAAGATGGGTTAATCTTATTTCTTTTTCTTCTTTAAAAGCAGGATTTTTAAATGAGATCAAATCAAACGAAAGCATTGTACAGTATTTATTAAAGTCTACACCAAAATTACCTGTTTTGCCTTCTTCCAATTGATGGATTTTCTTTATCACTGATTTAATTTCTTCCAGCTGTTTATCCTTTTCATAAAGTACTTTGAGGGGTTTTACTGCAAGTTTAACTAAATCCTTTGCATTAAAACCAATGGAATAGCCAGATCCGTCGTTGGTGTATGCTCTCCATTGACTTAACACATCTCCATCTTTTGAAAAACATGCGGCTAAGGTTAAGGCTTGGGCACCAGAATCATGTATTACTTTGTCAATTTTGTCTATGAATGGTAAACCGTATTCTGGAATTAACATTCCTGCCGCCTCCTCCCAAATTGAGTATCCCCAATGCATTTCCATAAAATCATTCATGGAATAAACATCGCTTAATCTCAGAGTTTTATTCTGACAGATGGAGTAAAATGATTCAGGACTGCAATAATGATAGATTAGTTCATCCTCTTTTGGATTGTATAATCTCGATTTAAGCATCTTTAAATTAATATTAAACTTTGTTATAATTGCTCACAACGTCTCGTATAAAAACTGTGCGAGCTGGCGTGCGTGATTGTCCGCAGGACAATCCGCTATGCAAGTGAGCAGGAAGTTTCGATTCAAGACAGGTTTTAGCATTGTTTTTATATGTTGTTGTAAACAGTGCTTTTTTTGTTTTTTATTTGATTTACTTTTACGTAAAACCAAGGAACAGGTTCAAACCCGTTGGATTCGTCATTCATAAATTCCATTAACTCATCCCAATTTTCAAAATTTTCAATAAGTCCAAATTCATTTATTGTGAGACCGAACTTTTCTTTCAAATCAGTTGAGAGGTCGTGACAATGAAAAGAGTGAAAATCTCCACCAACTTCAATTCCAATTATGTCAAAGCCTAAAAACGTTCCTCCACTATTCTCAATTTCTTTATTTTTCAGCTTGGTGTGAATTCCCATTTCTCCACCTTGAGCGTCTGGCGGTTGAGTCAGTTCTATAGCCTCGTCCAATTCAGATTCTGGGAAAGAAATACTTAATATTTGAAAATTCAATTCGTTTGGGAAGAACTTTTCTTTGTATTCGGTCAATGTTTTTAAGTCCGAAAAAGTGTTTATCCAGCCGAGTTTTTTTTCGTCCAGCTTTTTGTCCGCCCAAGTTTGAATTTCTTCAACTTTTTTATCGGTTAAACTAAATATAGCTTTAGTTTCATCAAGTTCCTTCTTGTCTGTTGTTGCCCAAGAAATTGCCCAATCGTCAAAATAAGAGTCGTTTATGCACCGACTACAAGTGAAGATTTTAGAACCTTTTATTGTTCCATAATCGACAGGTTTTAACTTAATAAAGTAATATGCTCCAGTGTAGTAGTTCATTTGTTTTTTGGCATTGTTTACAACGTCTCGTATAAAAACAGTGCGGCGATTGCCGGCGATGATTTTCCGCAGGAAAATCAGAAGCAGCAAGTACGCAAAGAGTTTCGATTCAAGACTAAATTAAGCATTGTTTTTATACGTTGTTGGCAGCAGTAATTTAGAAAACTTTGTTGCTATCAAATTCTAATTTCGAATGTTTCATTTCTTTGGTCAGTAATAGTTTCCAACCATCTGCAGGATCGACAGCAATGTATACTATTCCATCATAATCGGATGGAATCTCAATATTATCTTTGACTAAAGCACAAACATTGTTTCTGCCGAGTTTACCAAGGAAATATCCTAGTTCCAATATTACATTTTGTCTAGCTCTAGGTTTGAGGTCTCCTGGCTTATCCTTAGTATTCCCTATGTCGTCTGGTGTCATTAGAATAATAGCAAAATGAACGTCCGAATGTTTTTCGAATTTTTCAATTATCGTGAGCCCTTCATTTACTTGCTCGTGTAGGATAATCGGGATCAAACCTAGTTTTTCTAAAAATCGGGCTGTCTTCTCTTTTAATTCGTTGTCGTGACCGTGAACTAAAAAAACTTTTTTCGAACTTAATTTTTTAGAATTTACAGGGATTGTTGGTTTGGCAGCAGCAAGTTCAAAAGTTTCTTTACTTTCAATAATACCAGTTGCTTGGTCTATTACATCAGTTAATATAGGCGTGATGTCAATTCCATACGGGGTATCAAAAATGACATCAAATGGATCAATCGATTTCATCACGAATCCACCAATCATTGGGGGTGGCGCAATATCCATAAATCTGGCGATTCCTGTCCGTCTAACAATCTTCTGAACTAGAGGTTTATTTTTATTTATTTTAGTTCTTAGTTCTCGGTATTCTTCCTTAGTGCAACCTACTTCAAGTTTAAGTATATCTCGTTTAAATTCCTCAAGTTTTGTCAGGGCTTGTTCTTTATTCATACTTTGTTATTATTGCTGCCAACGTCCCGTATAAAAACAGTGCGAGCTGGCGAGCGTGATTGTCCGCAGGACGATCAGGCGTTGCAAGCGAGCAAAGACTTTCGATTCGAAACAGGTTTTAGCATTGTTTTTATATAATGTTGTAGCACGTTTTATTTTTCACTCGTTACTTTTTTTATTGTATTCCGAACAGTTTCATAAGCAGCTTTATAATTCTTGTCCGTTCAAGTAAATATAATTTTCATATTCTTGGTTGCCACGGGTTTTTATTAGAAAACTTTGATTGTCAAAAAAGCAATTATTAATCCGAGGATGATTAGGAAAAATAAATTTCGCGCCCATTTATCTTTTTTTTGCTCTTCTTCAAGTTCAGTTTTTCCAAACCTTATAATTAGCCACCAAAGAAATCCTCCAAAATCTGTTAGTGCTCGATATCGCATTTTAATTTATCTAAGGTTTCAGTTTTTTTTGTCAAATGTGCTACAACGTCTCGTATAAAAACAGTGCGAGCCGGCGAGCTTGATTGTCCAGCAGGACAATCAGGCGTTGCAAGCGAGCACGGAGGTTCAAATTGAGACAGGTTTTAGCATTGTTTTTATATGTTGTTGGCAGCTGTGCTGTTTTCCCATTCAATTTTTTTTAACTGGTAAAAATTATGAGATACAGCTTCATATTGAAATTCATCAATTTTAGACATACCTATTTTTTCTAAAATTCTAGTTGAAGCTAAGTTATTCTTGTCAGCCATTGCAAAAAGAGCTTTTTGATTCATTTTATAAAATCCGTAATTCAAACAGGCTTGTGCACTTTCAGATGCGAAACCTTTTCCCCAAAATCTTCTAAGAAAACGATAGCCTAAATCATAGTAGTTACTTCTGCCATTTATCGGGTCAGTAATAAATTTGAATCCACTCCAACCAATAAATCTTTCTGTTTCTTTTTCAATAACAGCCCATCTTCCTATTCCATTTTCTCTGTATTGCAGATTGATAAATTCAACAATGGCTATTGCTTCATTTAAAGTCTTAATGGGCTTTTTCCCTAAAAAGGTATGCACTTTAGGATCAGAATCAAGCTCATAAATACCTTCTGCATCTTCCTTGCACAAATCCCTTAATATTAATCTTTCTGTTTCTATGTGGATCTTCATCTTCCTGGTTAATTGATTATACTCAATTCTTTATTGGGGATTTTCTATGGCATTGCTGCCAACGTCCCGAATAACGCAAGTTGCGGATTGGGAGACTCAGATTTATCAGTTAAATATTGGTTTTAAAAGGTAGTCAAAAATGCCATTTTTGAAAGGTATTCCGCAATTTGTGTTATTCATTGTTGGCAACTGGCCCTATAACAGTTTCTGTGAGTATTGTTTGTTGACCACCCTATCTCGCATAGAAGCTTTGTCATTGAAATTTCTTGAAATGTTTCTTACTATATCACTGTAGTTGTCCTCCTCTTCAGATTTTTGATGATAAAATATCTTTATAGAAGAGCAATTTATGTGTTCAAACATTGTGTTAAGAAGAGTACGATCTGAAATTCCACAGGAATGTCCGATTATAAAAATTTGATACCTCTGGCTATTGATAAATTCTAATAGGCTCTTATAATTGGAAGATTCTAGGTAATTAATTGATTTTATATTTTCTAAATACTCATTGTTATTGAGTTTTTCAATATTAGAATACTCATCATCTAACTCGTCCCCAAACCCAAAGATTATGGGAGATTTTTCATATTTATTAATACTTCCATGAATATGATTCACAGAAACTTTGGTGTCAAAATCATCGAAGTGATTGAAAGTTTTCGGTCTTGTATAAAAATCTTCCGTAAATGTATAATTGAAATTTAAAAATAAGGTTTCTTCTGGAACCATGTTAAAATCATTGCTAGCACCTGGGGACTGAAGCAGTCTACGGATAGTAGTTCGTGGATTATATGAATTCAAGAGTTTTCTCAATAAAGCTTGTTTACTTCCCTCGACTCTTTCTAAATCTAGTTTCCCTTGTTTAATTTCGTTTATTTCTTTTTCTAAATTTTTATATTCTATTTCAACAATTTCATTTAATGCATCTTCGGAAAAGTCTCGGGGATTTAATAACTCGAATAATTTATAACCAATAGTCTGCTCAGTCCTATTATGCCATTGATAATTTCTTTTAAAATTTTCATTTATAGATGTTAGATATTCCCTTAGAAGATCTTTTATTCTTTGAAAGTCTAAGTTTAGTTGGGAGATAGAATAGTTTTTTAGTGCATTTCCGTTTTTTTTATAAATATCTTTTAGTAGCGAATAATATTCATTTTCAACATCAACCCAAGATTCAATATTAGATTTCTCAGTTATCTTCTCCAGAAATTTATTTTTGAAAATGATATCCTCTTTGAAATCCTTCAATGTTGCTTTCAAATCATTATAACTATTGCCAGATAAAAATCCCGAAGGAGATTTATTTATGATAACTTCATCATTTTCAAATTTTCTTCCTTGAGGACTTTTTTTAATTAAGGCAATAACCTCTTCCCAATAATTATCCAAAAAGTCTTTATAGGTGGTTTTCATTTCGTGTGCTAAATCGAAACCGTTACCTATTAATATTATTCTATTCATAAATTTTCATTAGGCTTGTTGCCAACGTCCCGGCTATCAAAAGTGGCGTGTAGGGAAGAGTGCACTTTCAGTTGAACCGGCTGTTTCTAATGGAAATAAATGTAGGAAATAAGTTCTCAAAAAAGCCATTTTTGGATAGCCATTGTTGTACACAGGCTTTTCAATTACAAGTTGTATAAGAATTAGCACATTGCATTTCGGGTTCTATCCATCCTTCGAATACTTTCCCGTTCCAAACCAATCTTACCAAGGCCCATTGATTCTGACAATCTAAAATTTGGTAAAACTCAGGGACATATTCATTCAGTTCAGCTCGTACTTTGGTTTTTTTATCTGGAGCACTAAAAAATTTTAGAATTTCATCGGGATGGTAGTTTCTGGCATATAAACCAATTTCCTTTTCTTTCTTTATCCATCCAACTATGGGGTCAGAGTCAAAAGCGTATTTAATTTCAACTTTAAAAAAATCTGGTTGAGTTTCAAGAATATCAAAAGACAAGAAGTTTTCCTCTTGTGTTTTGTTTTGAAGTGCAGCTATTGGCAATCCTTTTGGATGGTCGTAAACTTGAATAACTTTGTCAGATTCCCAATTGGCTATTCCGCCACAACCAGCTTCCTGTCCGTATGACCAGGAAGTAAGAAGGACCAAAATAAGAGTTTTAAATTTTGTCATATTAGCTTGTGTACAACGTCCCGTATAAAAACAGTGCGAGCTGGCGAGCTTGATTGTCCGCAGGACAATCAAGCGTTCCAAGCGAGTACAGAGCTTCGATTTGAGACAGATTTTAGCATTGTTTTTATATGTTGTTACCCAACGTAGTTGTATTCCGATGTTTTATCTGGTAATGATTGGGTTAAACGATTGTAGTTCATATTATCCATTCGAGTATGGTATTTTTTTAAACCAATTGTTTTAATCACCACATTATTTAAATCACTAAACATTTTCTTTTTCCATAGGAGCTTATGGATTTTTCTTGTCGGAAGTTCAATTTCTTCTTCACCTTTAAAAAAGATAATATCCCCTTCATTTATTTTAAGATCAGTCGGGATGTACTTTAGCCAGGACATCAGCCAACCACCACCGAAAGTCAGTCCGAGTGAAAGTATGAATGTCAGATAAATGTTTTGATGAAGAAATTCAAGGTAGTAAACCAAGGTCAGTTCAAGTGGAAGGTAGTAGCCAAAAAAGAGAATTCCACCCGAGATCAGTAACAATAAAATCCCGATCAGGAAAATCCATCCTCCAATTTTATTAATCAGTGGTCTTTCTTGACCTACTTCAATTTTTACTATTTCCATTTTTTCTATGTTGGGTAACGTCCCGTATAAAAACTGTGCGAGCTGGCGAGCTTGATTGTCCGCAGGACAATCAGGCGTTGCAAGCGAGCACGGACTTTCGATTTGAGACTGGTTTAAGCATTGTTTTTATATGTTGTTACCCACAGTTATTTTTCCACAATTATTTTCGTCAGTTCTTGAAATGCTGACCATCTATAGGACGGATAATGAGTTATTAGCAAAGTTGAATCCTTTGAAATTATATAATTAGCAATTCCACTATGGGAAACCGATTGAGGAGTTGATATTTTGTGCTTTGTAAGGTCTATAATACTTTTTTCAATTAATTCCAATATTTCTCTATTAGATGAAATCCGATCCTTCTCAATCAATTTTGCAGGTTCCTTTTGAGAATATGGATCCTCACAATTAATTATTGATTTTTTATAATCAAGTAAAATTCTTCCATCGGGGTTATTTTTGTAAATCCGGAGTTGTTCTTTATCTCCGCCCCATTCACCACATTTGTCATTTCTTTGTATCAAATAAATCTCTTGATAAGAATCTATGATCTTTAATAAATCCGTTTCCTGAGTAACACTTGAAACAGTTTGTTCCTGTAAGGCTATAAAATCTTCCTGGGCTGTAGCTTTCTTATCCGGGCTTCGATCAGAGCAGCTTAGCAGAAAAAATCCAAGCGCAATTAATAAAATCAGTTTTCTCATAATTGTGGGTAACGTCTCGTATAAAAACAGTGCGACGATTGCCGGCGTTGATTTTCCGCAGGAAAATCAGACGCAGCAAGTACACACAGGCATTCGATTCGAGACTAAAATAAGTATTGTTTTTATATGTTGTTACCTCACGTTTGTTTGTCCGCTGTGACCATTCCAGCTATGAGTTAATGTTCATATTTGCCTGGACGTTGAGCTTGAATCGACCGTCCGTTACCGCGTCTGAATAAAGTCCGCCGTCGTGATCGACCAGAACATTTGCCCAATAAAGGTCTCAAAAATGGCTTTTAGGAACCGACTTTTTGAACCAAAAACTGCGACTGGAATTATCAGAAACCTTACCTCTCAAAAATGGCAAAAAATAACTGCCTTTCCAGTTAAGAATGTGAGGTAACGTCTCGTATAAAAACAGTGCGAGCTGGCGAGCTTGATCGTCCGCGGGACAATCAGCTCAGCAAGCGAGCACGGACTTTCGATTCAAGACTGATTTAAGCATTGTTTTTATATATTGTTGTAAGTAGGGCTTTATCTTTTCAGTGCAATATTTTCGTGAACCCACTTCGCTTCATCTTCCGGTTCAATTTCTCCGACTTTACTGCTACATCTACTAAAAGTCGCAGCTGGGAAATCATATGGCTTACTGTCGTCAAAATAAGGTCCGACAACTCCTAACATCCAACCATTTTTAGAAGCCCAATGAGGTTCGTTTGTCATATACCTAAAAACGTGATAATACACATCATTTCCGTCAAACTTGATAGTTACTCTTTTCAAATGCTTTATATCGTCTGGTGCTTTGTCTAATTCGGTTGGAAATTCAAGCCAGTTTACCAAATTACTTTCAGCTCCACTTTCTATTGTCAAAAATTCTTTAGGAAACAATTCCGCTTTATTGTGCTCTGACAGAATTTGATAAGTCACTTCTCTAGTTTTATTGTCTTGAGCGTATTTTAAAACTTCTTCTTCGTTTAAATCATTTCCATTTTCCAAATTTTCATAAAGTGGGTGAATTCGCTCAAATCTCAATTTATGGGTTTCTGCACTTTCCTTTCTAAATGCAAAATATCTATAAATCATAAAGACTATGATTAACAGAACAACAATTCCAATTATGATAAATACTATTTTCATATTTCGTTTTTCGCCTTACTTACAACGTCTCGAATAACGCAAGTTGCGGCTTGGGAACTTGAATTTTTCAGTTAAAGACTTAATTTAAAAGGTCCCAAAAAATGCCATTTTTGAGAGGTGTTCCGCAATTTGTGTTATTCATTGTTGTGCATAGTACTTTCATTTCTTTCATAAATCCATTTAGTGGAATAAATACTAACAATTCCGCCCAAGACAGTAGCCCAACCAACAAAAATCCAACTCCAAAGACAGAACACAAATACTCCAAGAATTCCCATTAAAGGGTTAATCGGAGGAGAGAAAAAGTGCACGTCCATAATCCAATATCGGAAGTTCAATTCCAATGTTATTAAATACCAACACAACCAATGTGAAAGTAGTCCAGTTAATATTGCTACAATAATATAATTCTGATGATTAAATCTATTCTTCTTTTCAATAATATATTTGGCGAAGAGTTTTCCAGTTATAAATCCCGAAATCCCAGAGTAGATATAGAAATATCTATAATCGTTACTTATAGCTGTAGTTGAAATCCATATTCCGACAATGATTCCGATGATAGAAAATAGTATTCCAAATAAAGTCGAGAAAGATTTAATTTTCATTTAAGCTTAGTTCGTATTATGCACAACGTCTCGTATAAAAACTGTGCGAGCCAGCCAGAATGATTTTCCGAAGGAAAATCAGACGCTGCAAACCAGCCAGGTTTTTCGATTAGACTTTAAAGATAGCATTGTTTTTATATGCTGTTGTGAGTTGTTGTTTTATTTGTCCGCTGCAAAGAAGCCTTAAAAAGGCCAATTTGAACACTTTTCCCGAAAATCAGCTGCGGTCAAAAGTCCGCTTATTCACAAGCAATAACATCCAAATTCACCAAAAAAAGCGCCACTTGCGCCCGAGTGATGATTTTAACCCGTAGCTTTTTTTCTTCCCGGAAAAACTGTATTTGCTGATTAACTAAAATTTGCCGACTGCGCTCCCACCCGCTTTGCAATGACTCACAACGTCTCGTATAAAAACTATGCGAGCTGGCGAGCTTGATTGTCCGCAGGACAATCAGGCGTTGCAAGCGAGCACGGAGCTTCGATTTGAGACTAATTTAAGCATTGTTTTTATACGTTGTTACCCAATGTGCCGCCCGCCTGAGTGAGCCGCCCGAGTAATCTGCGTTTCTTATTCTTTATTTTCCAGGTCTGAGTGAGAGTCCGCTGCGTTTTGATTTAAACTCTAAATTTCTTCCCTCTCAAAAATGGCAATTTTTCGTCCGATTATTTTTGTCCGCTTTGAGTGAGCAAGTCCGTTTTAGTTTATTTTGAAAATCTGATTTTCTTACTATTCAAAAATGATGTTTTTAGCACCTTTTAATTATCCGCTTGAGTGAGTGATCCGTCGCAATTCTTCTTTTAAAACTCAATTTATATTTCCTCCCAAAAATGGCATTTTAGAAGGCCGTTATATTCGAGTCATTTTTTTTCGGCGTTTTGTTTGTCAGCGGCATTTTGGGTAACGTACGTATAAACACAGTGGTACATTTATATACACTTTGTCTTTATTGTACTTTACTGGCTAATCTAGTGGATTTTTGATCTTGAAAAAAATATTTGTGGCCACGTGTGTGTATATTTCAGTGGTTTTAGTGCTTTTATGTCCTAACAATACCTGGATGTAACGCAAATCTGTACCGCTCTCCAAAAGATGAGTGGCAAAAGAATGTCGCAGCATATGCGGGGTAACTCTCTTTCGTATTCCGGCTTTTCGCGAAGCCTCCTTTACGATCTTTACTATACTTTCGGCTGAGTATTTATCTCCCTTAGGACCTTCAAATAAATGCTCCTTTGGCCGCCATTCCAAAAAGTACTTTCGTAGATCTCCAAGGAGCTTTTCAGAGAGTATAGTGTAGCGGTCCTTATTCCCTTTGCCCGATCTCACCCTAATCACCATTCTCTTGCTGTCTATATCACCTATTTTCAGATTAAGAACTTCACCCCTTCTAAGTCCTGCAGAATACAACAGGCTAACTACACAGCGATGTTTAATATTGTTTGTGTTTTCAATAATACATAGCACTTCCTCTTTGGCCAAAACCTCCGGAAGCTTCTCCTCTGCCCTGGGACGTTCAACGGCATAGAACCGATTGGGCATTTCCAAAACAACTTCGTAGTAAAATTTAATCGCGTTGATTGCCTGATTAATATAGGAATGGGAAGCCTCTTCGCGTATCATTTTTTGAAGGTAAAGCCTTATGTCATTTTCATTGAGATCCTTTACTTCTCTATTGCTGTAATAATTCATAAAAGTTTCAAAGCACGAAACATAAGTTTTCACGGTACTGGCCGCATATCTCTTCAACTCGAGCTTTTGAAGGTAACTCCCGGGGCAGAATTTTCTCCCGGCAACAGGTTCTCTCTTTTGAAGGGCACGTATATCTACCGGTTCTAATTCTTTTCCAAAATTACTTCTTGAATAAAAATGATTGCAATTGATCCAGGCCACCCCGCGAAAGGTGCTAAAAACCAGCTCCAGGTTAGCAGGAGTATTTAAGATATAATTCATATTGAACTCCTCACTCCATTTAACTTCCGGAAGATCATTCACCAAAGCCTGCACCACCTTGTCTGCAAAAAATTTTAACCCAATGCACTTCTCCTGGGCTATCAATAAATTCTTTAATGTCACATATTTCCTGTCCATTAAACTTTCTTTTAAGTAAAAGTAGACTAGGAAAAACCATAAGGTGTTTATTATCCGTATATTATACGACTAAAATGGATCTGAAGGATGGAGCTTCAAAAAAAATGCCTGGCCTGTGATCAGGAACTAAAAGGAAGATCAGATAAAAAGTTCTGCGACCCATATTGCAAAAGTTCCTGGCATTATAACAAGAGCAAACAAGGAAACGCAGGCTTTTATGCAAAAGTAGACCGACAACTAAAAATCAACAGAAAACTATTAAAGCAGTACAACAAAGCTGGAAAAGCAACTGTGAGAGCACAGGTGCTACTTGACCAGCAATTTGATCCTAATTTTTTCACGCACTTTTGGAAAAACAAGCAAGGTGATGTTTATCTTTTTGTTTACGAATTTGGTTTCCTTTCAAAAATAGAAAACAATAAGAAGAAATATATCCTCATAACCTGGCAGCCATACATGGCAAAATAAATTAGATATCTATTGCCATTTAACCTGATCTTTTTCCACACCTCCGGTTGCTGAGTCCCAGACCGGCACCAACAGATGCAGCTAATCTAATGTTAATTTAAAGATAAAAATTACGGTTTTCCTCATTTTTGATACTTTTTTCCTACATCCTGTGTGACTTTGGTCCTGGCAAAATTATTACAAAATAAGAGGAGAGATAAAGACTATAATTTTGAAATAACTGGAATAATAGTTCTTGAAATAATCATTTCAAACCTACAGAAATCAAAAGAAAATATATGGAAACAAAAAATATAAGGAGTTGTTTAACGAAAAATTAATGAAGCGAAGAAATTCCTTTAAAATTAAAGGCCAAATCTGAATCCAAATGAAAATCGAAATCCTTCCACACCGTGAAATAGACTTAATTCAGCTGCAGCTGCCCTGGCCATAGTAATCCATAATCCTCCTCCATAACTTTGATGCCAAACCGTACTGTCATGATTCTGTGCCCACACCCGACCTAAATCATACCCTCCTAATATTCCAATTTGTACAGGCAAAAAATTATTCCTGATGGTATTGAAGGAGTACCTCAGATCAGAACCGGCGGCAAAAGCTTTTGTCCCGGTAAATCTTTCATGACGAAAACTTCTAAGTCCATTATCCCCTCCCAATGTCGCAGCATGGTAGAACCTAAAATTATCCAGAAAGTTGAGTTCTGCCATCACGCGAGGATTTAAGACTAATTTTTCATCTGCTGTTAGAGGAGTAAATAGCTCAAGGAAAGGATTTACAAAAAGAAAGGTCTGGGATACATCCTGGAATTCTGTTTTACCTCCAAAATTTAAATCTATTGTTAAACCCTTAGAAGGGTTTGTTCTACTATTCAAACTAACATAGCTGTAGTTCCCTTCTATTCCCCCAAAATAATTCCTACTAAAGATCTCATGACCCTCTTTAAAGACATCTGTTATCACTCGATCAGGAGTATTCTCTACTTCTAAACCTTCAACTAAAGCTTTAACCGAAAAACGACTACCATAGGGGCTTCTTCTTATTAATCCAACTTCCCCGCCTAAAGCACTCACGCGAACACGGTTGTAGTCTTTTGACAGTTCCTCAGTAAAATTTGGAGTTTCATTCCCGATGCCAAAGTAATTCGTAGTATTCCTCGGGCTTGAAAAATATGCTCCCACAGTCAAGTTGAACTTTCTTTCGGCATGTGCAAATTCTCCCCGGTATGAAACTTCGAATCCATGAGTGGCAAAAAAATATTCCCCACCAATTTCATGTCTTGAGGTAAAGGGTTTACGTACCAGGTTATTTACTGTATAGGTATTCCTGAAGCCCAGGATGATCCCATCATCGGGATTAAAACCAACAAATGGTAGTAGGCTGTTTTTGTCTGATATCTTTAAATTCTTATTGAACACATTAATATCATAGTTATCTGTTAAAAAAACTGTTCCTCCTGAATTCTCCTCAATCTTATTAGATTTTGATCTGTAGTCGTATACCTTGATCTTGTCACCTCGTTCTAATTTATAAGTATCGTTATTTTGCCCGCCAATAAGCTTCACGTCAATTTCAGCAGGCCCGGTTCCGTCTACCGAAAATTCATCTTCGTCATCCAATCCATAAACCCAGACCTCCTTTGTCTCATCTTTCCTGAAAATTTTCTGATTGACTATTTCATCTCTCTCACCATTCTTATTTCGGTAAATTATTACCTGCGTATTTCCATCGGGTAATCTTTTAACATCTATATATTCATCTTTGTCTGTTCCTGTCATAATTGCCAATTCCGCAAGTATTTCGTAATACCGTTCGACAATATCCACAAGGTTGGCAGTCCTGCCTTTTAGCTTACGAATTATTTCCTCTGTAGTTTCACCTTGTGCTTCTTTAGGGAGCCTTTCAAAAGCTTCAGCTATCACCTGGTCTGTCATATTATTCTGGATTATTTTTGCCTGCTCCAGCCATTCCTCTCTTCCACTATTCTGAACAAGAGCGCGATCCAGATTTGCTGCAGATCTATTGAACCATTCTACATCTGCTATATCCTCATCATATCTGCCAAATTGATTTAAAAAGCCAATTATTCCACGTAGGTTATTGAACACAGAACCGTCAAAGTTCGAGAAAACCTGATCTCTGTCCCTCGGAATAGGTTTGAAAATCCTACCTCCATTTTCCTGTTCGATCTCTGCCCACCGCCATTGATCATTATGCCTGTCCCAATCCCCTATCAGCATATCAAAGATCCTCGCTCTGATATATGCCTCTTCATCAAGTTTATATTTTTCATCTCTTCTCAAGCGATCGAACATTCCGGCAGTGCTCTGGATATCATGATTTGGCGAACCAAAACTCTCATGCCCCAGCCAATTTTCCTCCGGCCTTTCCTCGATCATATATATTTCATCTCCATGTGCGGAATTATAGTCCCCTAAAGCCTGCTGCCTGGGCAAATAATAAATTTCGGGATTAGTATGAAGCACCCCTACCGCATCGGCCAGAGTAGGAACAGCTAAAAAAGCAAAGGGATGGGAGGCCGTATAAAAATCCTGTATCATTTCCTCTGCAAAAGTATCTTCAAAAGCCTTTTCTATTACCTTGTCTTTATATGCCGTTGCCTGCAAGAATTGAACTGCATCTTTGCGCAACATCCTGAAATTATATTCTCTATTAAGACTATCCTTAACTCTTACAGAGTTTGTTTGGTTACCTCCTCCCATTCTCATCGCGGTTAAACCTCCATATAAGGTATCAAGATCTGCGACGGGAACTTCGATCTGCTTCTCATACAACCGCCTGTACCTTTCCCCCCAAAGGGTTTTATAAAAACCGGTTTTTTCTGTTTCCCCGGGGTTATAGACAGATGCTTTGATTGTTAAAGGAAAACTTTTAGAGAGAGTATCTGTAGAGTACTCAGGAAGATGTGGAAATAATTCTTTATGATATAGAAGCTTAGGTTCTCCAGTCTTTCCTCGATAAAACCTTACCTGGGAAGAGCCATCTTGAAAAACATCCAAAACAGCAAAACCTCTCAAATCTTCTGAGAATAGTCCATTCCCTCCACTCCTTACGTACGAGCTTTTGGCGCCAGATCCTGATACTATCTGCCTGAGGTGATCTTTTTCAAGATATTGCAGTGAATGGTCATGACCCGATACAAATACAACTCTTCCCCACTTATTGGCAATGGTTTCAATTCGATCCACAAATGAAGAATATAAAGGGTTGTTACTATCCTGGTAAGAGGTTCCTCCACTGGTTCTTAGTAAGTTCATGATCTGCCCCACAACAGGAATGGGCAACTTCTTTTCCTCCGGGTTTAAATAAGATGACCATCCAAACCTCCCGCCGTGAATACCGTTAGAAATTAGAGGATGGTGGAGAGCAACTATAGTAGTCTTATTTTGGTTTTTCTTTAATTCCGTCTCAAATTCTTCAAAGAACGCCGCCCTGGATTTTATTTCCGGACAATCGTCATTGATCAATGGATGCTCATCCCAATCCTCCAGGAACCACTGAGAGTCCAGTACAATTAGATGTACATCCTTAGATATATCCACAAATTTAAAAGCACATCCGGGATTGGGAATCACCAGCTTATCCTTCACCAAAACATCCTCCAGGTCATTTTCTATCTCTTTCAATCCATCGATACCCAACGTCCATTCATTCTCCCCCGGAACAAAAACCGACATTTCTGTTCTATTCTCTAACTTGTTCAGTGCCCCATGCCATTTTAACTCCAACTCTCTCGTAGCATTGTCTCCTAAGAAAATTAAAGATTTTTTCCCTTTGACATCCATCTCCTCCCGGGATTGCAGAAGTTCACCTAAGGCGGAAAGCGTAGGAAAGGAATCAGCAGAGGAGTCTGCACCCAGGTCTCCGATAAGATAAAAACTGTGCAGCTTCTCATTTTGATCAGGGAAGTTTTCTAAATTTTGAACTTCCTGTGAAAGGGAGGTCCAGGTAGCTATAAATAACAAAATAAACGGTAGGAAAAACTTCATAGGGGGGCGTTTAAAAAACTAAATTAGAAAACCCCCTATCAAATACTGAAAAAAATTTGTTAAAGGAGCTGAAGTATACGAATTTGCCTTTCGGGAATGGTGGGTGAAATAATATCAATTCCTAAAACAGTACTTTCGCTCACTACACCCATTTCTCACTTACCCTTTTTACATGTCTCCCACAGGTTAATTCTAATTTGGTATTTCCAGTTTTTGAAGGTTGTTAAAGTCTATTTAGATATTGGACACCTGGAATTGTTGGTGGCAAAGTTTTTGATTATCAAACTAGCAAATATAAGCATGAAACTACTTCTACTTCTTTTAATTCTGTTCTCTGCCCAGCTACATTCCCAAACATCTAGTTTAAAAGAGCTTGAGGAAAAACGTCAAGGGATAAGACAAGAAATAGATATTCTTCAAGATTCCCTGAGTACGATTAATGGTAAAATAGCAGAGTTTCCGATTAAGGACCTCTCGGGGCCAATACGTGCCTATGCTTTAGAGGGAGCAACTCTTAGAAAGGAACCATCCAAACAAGGAGAAAAGATTATAATACTAGAAAAACAAACTAGCCTACAGGTGATTGATATCATCGGAAATTTCTATCTCGTATGTTTTTCCGGTGAATGTGGCTATCTGCACAAAAAAGAAATTAGGAGAAGCTTACCGCCCTCCTATCCAACTAAAAGGTCTTAGTCATTAATTCAACATCTCACCTGGTGTTCAATCCTCTTGATCCAGGGTTAAGATTCCCATTCTCTTCGCACGTTCTTCCCATTTTTTCCTTGCCAGCTTTTGCATATCTTCCACACTATCACTTTCATCCATAATTTCCAGGCCAAGAAGGGTTTCAATAATATCCTCCATAGTAACTAATCCAATTGTATTCCCATATTCATCGACGACCATAGCGATGTGAGCACGTTTTTTTATAAAATTGTCAAAAAGATCGGGTATGGGAATTTCAGCCGCAATAGCAGGAAGATCCCGACGCAGAGATTTTAACGGTTCAGGCCCTTTCTCATCTATCATTTCTTCCAAAAGGTCATCTTTTAAAAAGAACCCTGTAATGTTATTGGGTGTTCCTTTATAAATAGGAATTCTGGAAAATTTGAGATTTCTATTAGCTTTAAAAAAATCTTCAATTTTTATATCTTCATCTTCGATCTTGGCAACAGAAAAAGGAGTCATCACATCCTTAGCCTCAATTGATCTAAACAATAAAAGATTTTTTATAATTGTCGTCTCATTTTCCTCAAAAACACCTTCTTCTCCGGCAACATCTGCTATTGCTATAAACTCTTCTCTACTCATAGTGCTTACATGAGCCGATTTTCCTACCATTTTTGTAGTGAGCATCATCAACCAGAGGATTCCAGTATATTTCAAGGGGAAGATCAATAAATTTAATGTTTTAGCCGTAAATCCTCCAAGGCTCTGCCAATAGGTAGCACCAATAGTTTTGGGAATGATTTCCGAGAGAACAAGGATTGCAATTGTCATAACCGCTGAAACTATGCCCACAGCATTTGTCCCATCCCCAAAAGCCGTTTCTGCCTGCACTCCTACCATTATAGCCCCTACAGTGTGAGCAATGGTGTTAACGGTTAATATAGCAATCAATGGCCGGTCAATATCTTTTTTAAATTTAGCGAGTGTATCTGCAAATTTCTTTCCCTCCTGTTTCTTTACTTTTATATAGGAAGGGGTAAAACTCAACAAAGCGGCCTCGAGAATAGAACAGAGAAAGGAAAAGAAAATGGATAAAAAGGCATAAAGAATGAGTAATTCCATGAAAATCTTTTTTTTAAAGTTACTGAATATTATAGAATGACAGATAAAGCCCCTGGGAGTACCAAGAATGTTAACAGAAGTCTTTCTTGATGCTTTTTTTAAAAACCCTTTGGGGTTATTCCGCCTTCTCACTCTTAAATCTTCAAATTGGCAAGGGGAATGTTCTTAGGAAAGGTAAACTCATTATAAAACCTATTATTAATAAGAACCAGGATGAATTAAATAATTTTAGGAATCCAAAAATGATTTTGAACAGCACCTGCTAAACTTCAAAGTCTTAGCGAATATTTAGGAGCTATGAATAAATAGGCACAGAAAAAACAAAAAAGAAAATTTTTATATAGTAGAAAATGACCAGGGAATAAGAGAATTATTAGAATTCTTACTTTCGAATAAGGGGTTTTCTGTTAAGGCATTCTCTACCATAAGATCTTTTGAAGAGGGAAACAACAACCTGATTTGTATTTATTACATATCATGTTGCCTGATGGAAATGGAGCTGCTCTAAGCAAAAAACTAAAATAAAAGAAAGAAATTTCCGAGATTTCGGTGATCCTTATGTCCGCTCATGAAAACGCCGTAGGAGCTAAAGGTGCTGCAAATGACTTCCTGTCTAAGTCCTTTGATATAGAAATTCTACTTGAAAAAATCAATAGTCAATTAATTTAACTTTCTTCAAAAGCTTGTATTCTATTCCGGCTTCTTGAAATCATCGTTAAGAAGTTTATACTTCTTCTGTCTTGCTTTCCAACGCTCCATAGCGTACTGCTGCATATCCTCTACTCTATCTTTTTCATCGACAATTTCGAAGCCCAACAGGGTTTCAATAATATCCTCCAAAGTGACAATACCATCCATTCCTCCGTATTCGTCTACGACTAAAGAAATCTGCTCCTTCCTCTTCAATAATTCCTCCCAAACCCCGAACAGTGTATCTGTTTCTGCAAAGGTGGAAATATTCCTTTTGATATCCTTAAGTCTTAGATGAAATTGATCCTCTGCTAACTTTTCAAAAACCATTTCTCTGAAAACATATCCTGTAATATTATCTCTGCTGTCATGATAAACAGGAATACGAGAGAAGTGTAAAAATTCTTTATTAATCAGAAATTCCTGAAGAGTCATATCTTCATTGGCAACAACCACAACTATTCGGGGGGTTAAAATTTCAGAAATACGAATAGATTTCAATCTAATTAAGTTTTGGATTATCTTGTTCTCTTTGTCTACAAAAATCCCCTCTTCTGTTCCTATGGAAGCCAAAGCAGAAATTTCTTCCCTGCTGGTGGTAAATTCTTTTTCTTTCCTGGATAAAAATTTAGTGAGGAACATTGACATAATTACTAAAGGATATGTCAACACGATCATTACTCGAATAGTCTTAGTGGTGAAGCCCATTAATTCCCTGCTAAAATTTGCACCTAAAGTTTTAGGAATAATCTCGGTAAACACCAGGATCAAAATGGTAAGAATTGCAGAAACAATACCAAAATAAGCTTCTCCAAAAACGATCGTTGCCTGGGCTCCTACCCCTGCAGCACCGACTGTGTGAGCTACAGTGGTCAAAGAAAGAATTGCCGAAAGCGGCCTGTCAACATCTTCTTTTAAGGCAAGAAAATTTTCTGCGGTTTTACTGCCAAATTCCATTTTAGCCTTTACATAGGAGATAGGTGTGGAAAGCAAAGCCGCTTCAGCAATAGAACAAAGAAATGAAGTAAATAATGCAATAAAAAGGTAAGTTAGGAGAAGTGCCATCAGAATGGATTAATAAGGAAGGTGGATCTTGAAAATATGCTCCGATTCAAGATAGGAGAGGTTATAACCTTTGTACTAGAAAAGCTGTATTTTTTAATATTACCACCGCTTCTTACAGGGGAACTATCATTATCACTGTCTTTCATTCCTATGAATTAGAAAATTCATGCAAATATCCACAAAAATTGTTCCTCCTAAAAAAAGTTAAAATCTTTTTTCATACCTCTTACAATTAAGCTCTCCTATCTAAAGAATAAACTTATAATTTTTGGGAGATAAAGATTATTATGTCAAAATAGTACTCTTAAAAAAGGTATTTTTCAGAACGGCTGCCATTAAATTTACTACAAGTTCCGGCGCTGATTGCACAAATGCTACTTTTGTAAGACCGATAACTTTAATAAGAATAGAAAGGACGACATCTATATTAGAAGCTGCATCTTCCAATTTTGAAGCACTAAAAATGAGAGCTGGAAAATCTACGATTGGCAGTAATAAAGTAATGATCCTTTAAATTGAAAAAAATTTAGCTATTCTAAAAATATAATTTTAGAATAGCTAAATATGAGCAATTAAGTTCAAGCTAGAAATCAAATAAATCCCCAAGAAAAGAATCTTTTTTTCGCGGTTTGTTGTATTTATTTTCTCCTGTATTTGAATATCTATCACCACGGTGTTGCGGAGCTTGACCTTGTACAGGAGTTGAGGATCGTTCAATGATCTTATCCAGTTCTCCCCTGTCCAGCCAGACTCCCCGGCATTCTGGACAATAATCAATTTCTACACCATTACGATCAGTCATAACTAAGGTGGTATTATCATTCGGACACTTCATATTGATCTTTTTATATTCTTAGTAAGTTAGTAAATCTTTCAGTTTTTTCAAACCCCGATCTATCCTTCTATAAACGCATCCATTCTTCATTTTTCATACGGGCCACTTATCAAATTATTTCTAAATACTTCAAGGAAAACATCTCCAAGAATAAGGCTTATTCTATATGTGACCTGCTCTAATTATGCGGCTTCATCGGCAGGTTAATTCATAGACCCGGTGTTTGGTCCATTTACGGTAGAAAAGATAAAAGGAAATACAGCAAGGTCCAGAACTACAATTTTTCCTGAGAGATACGGCTTTTGGATTATTTTTATTACACGGCTAAATCCCTTTTCTGTCAAATGATGTTGTGAGCCTGGTTAGCGGAATGGTGAAAATGGACTATTGGAAATTCAGTTTAGCCTGTATTGCAGGCATAACTCCTCTAATGTTAATGTTAGCTTTATTGGGAGAAAGCACCCAAACCCTGACGAATTTATTAGTGGGTTCCGGAATTGCTCTTGTAATATTGGTAGGGAAAAATTATTCTAAGAAGAAGGCAATTTTCTTCCAGATGCTGCCAAAAAAGTCGGTCGTAGAGGACCATTAAAAAATAAAAACCGTAAATAATTATGATCGGGTATTTGCTTTTGCTCTCTTAATGAAATATCCCGCTATAGCAACTGCTGCACTTGAAAAAACAGCCACACGAACATTTTTATTTTGACTGCGTCGCCTCTCTAATGTCTCCTTTTTATAATTTTCACTCTCTAAAAACTTTTGCACACCTATACGATGTGCAGCGTCGAAATTTATTGAGGGAAGAAATTTTTCCTCTACTAACTGAATTACCTCTAAAGCCAGAAGAAGCCTGTAAGCTTCAGAAAACTCCGCAGGGTATTCTAAATCATCCTCCAACTCTCCTTCATTTTTTATAATTAACATAACAACCTCAGCAGCTGTTAGAACCTCTTTATTTGATTTCATTTAAATATTTTCAATAACACTGCAATTTACAAGACCTCCTACTAATCAGCAACATAAAATGTCTTCAAAGAATCGTTCTGGAATCTCAAGAAGTTTTACTATGTTTGGCCATAGATGGGATAAAAGTAAGTTGTCCCTCCTTCTTTACACAAATATCGTCATGATTGAAGAATAGCGTGAATCGCTGATTATCATCTAAAAATTTGGGATAAAAATCCAGCAAAATTTTTCCGCCCCTTCAATTCCTGCGTAAGGAATTCCCGGTCAACAATTTTTAAAGTTCCTTTCCAGTTCGAAAAGGGTCCCTGGAAATCCACTCATTCGCAAATGCAATGCGGATGATTTTTGCAAAATTCACAATATACTTCTTAGCTGAATTGTGGTTACATTTCCTTTCAGTTTTAAGATAGTATTCAAAACCCGAAATAAATCTGTGATCTCTCCGTTGGACAGGAATATCACCTATAAGGCTGTTGACCTTTGCGTTATGTTCCTCGAAAATTTCTAAAACCTGTTTTGGTGTAGAGTCTTTTACATCCTTTCTTAGAGAATAGTCAATCAGATCTCTGGCCGTAAAAAATTTCTCTTTTTCTAAGAGGTTCTGATGTGCCATATACAGATCATTTTCTTTTTATTCAGGTAACGGTTAAGAATTTTTGCATCCTTTTTTGTAGAAATATTCATCATAAAGGTGTCACTCAATTTCATGGCCTTATTGCCTCCGAATCGTTCACCGCGAAGAATGATATTAGATGAAATTATTTGAAATTATTTGAAATTATTTGAAATTATGAAAAATGAAAAAGCCCGTAAACAGTGCGTTTACGGACTTTTCAGCGGAGGAAGAGGGATTCGAACCCCCGGAGGTGTTACCCTCAACAGTTTTCAAGACTGCCGCAATCGACCACTCTGCCATTCCTCCATTGCGGGTGCAAATATAAAAAGCTTTTTTAAAATAAAACCTAAAAAAAGGATTTTTTTAAAGAGAGAAATTCAGGTGGAGAAATAGATCCGACTTCACTGATGAACCCCTGTCCCGTTAATATCTTGAATCTCAACTTTTCATATCCTCATCCTCCTCCTTTCTGGGAAAAACTCCAACTAAGGCATTGAAGATCCTGGCTCATTTTTTTCTATCTGAAGTCTTATTTAACCCTCTCTTTTCCTTTCCGAACCTGGTCATGCCAATAATATTTCTGCAGTATTGCTTTTGGCAGGAAGAGGTTTCATGTTGCCGACTTGCTTTTATTCGGATAATATTTATTTGAAGAATAGGGATGCTTGAGTAATATATATTTGCCCCGGGCTTTATTTTCTCTTATCATCCTCCCTAAAGCAAAAGAAGTTAAAGCAATACAAAGAACCGGAAAAAAGATTCTGCATGAAAAACCCGCTCCCCAAAGTTTAAAGAAAAACAGCAAAACTTGACCCGAATCGTATAACCAAAAAAAACTAGAAGGGGCTCAAATTTTTCTTCTACTAATTAATAGGGCAAATGTAAGTCTCAATTTTGGTGGAAAGTTCCTACATGTACTGTTAAATGGAGGTTAAACCGCGATTTATCGGATACTTTTATTGATAGAAATGAGTTATTTTGAAGTAAAGAAATTTGCCTGTAAAGGCACTACAAGTGAGAAGCGTACCCCCCTACATTACTCTTCTCACTTTTTTGTTTGTCCCAATTCATGCATTGGATGAATTTTGCAGAAAAAATCTTATTATATCTGTAGTAGTAACTATTCCGGTAAGGCAGTCATCATCCACTACAGGCAAGGCATGAAATTCATAGTTAAGGAATAATCTGGCTACTTCATCTACTGTACTTTTAGAAGAAATATATTCTACCTTCCTCGTCATGACCTGTTCAATGGTAAACATGTCATAAACAGAAGTTTCAACCTCCTCATCTTCCACATTTACCGCATCGGCAAAAGAAATTCTTAGCAGGTCATTAAGGCTTACCATGCCCACAATGTGTTCCTTCTCAACTACCGGAAGGTGTCTTATGTGGTTTTTCTTCATTAGAGATTCAGCTGTAGATAAATTATCAGACAAAGACAGTCTCAAAATATTTTTGGTCATAATCTCGGAAACGGGGACGGCATTTTTCATTGGTATAAAGATTTACATCATGTACTTAAAAATACGACAAATCTGTTTTATTATCTATTAAGGACCTCGAAATCTTTTATAAAAATCAACGCCCAAAGGCTTTTAAAACAGAATTCCTTTAAAACTATTATCTTGCCGTTCTTATCATAAAACTGAAATTAAAACATGAAAAAATTATTTTTGTTATCCCTTGCAGTAAGCCTTGTAGGATGTAAGGCGCAACAGCCAGGAGACGTTTCGGAGGCCAATCCAATGGAATATGCAAATACAATTACTGCGGAAGAATTAAAGGAGCACCTCTACATTTTTGCCAGTGATGAATTCCAGGGTAGGGAAACTGGAGAACCCGGACAAAAATTGGCCGCCGAATATCTGAAAAAAGAATACCAGAGCCTTGATATTGATTCCCCCTTAGGTGAGGATGATTACTACCAGGAGGTACCGGGTAGTTATTTTACACGCGGAACTGTGAATGATACCGAAAATGTTTTGGCCTATATCCAGGGTAGCACTAAGCCGGAAGAGGTCCTGGTGATCTCTTCTCATTATGACCACGTAGGGATCGATGATGAAGGAAACATCTACAACGGGGCCGATGATGACGGGTCGGGAACTGTTGCCATTCTCGAGATCGCCGAAGCTTTTAAAAAAGCACAGGAAGATGGTTTTGCTCCTAAGCGCTCTATCTTGTTCCTGAATGTCACGGGAGAAGAAAAAGGCCTGGTAGGATCAAAATTTTATTCAGAAAATCCGGTTTTCCCTCTGGCTAACACCGTGACCAATCTGAATATAGATATGATTGGGCGTATAGGAACAGACATGGAAACTGCGGGTGATTATGTATATCTTATTGGAAGCGATAAATTAAGTACAGAGCTGCATGAACTTAGTGAAGAGGTGAACGAAAAATACCTTAACCTCAACCTGGATTATACCTATAATGATGAAAATGATCCTAACAGGTTCTACTACCGTAGTGATCACTACAACTTTGCAAAGCATGATATTCCAATTATCTTCTATTTTAATGGGGTACATGAAGATTATCACCAGCCTACGGATACTCCCGACAAGATCGAATATGACCTCCTGGCTAAAAGAGCCAAACTGGTATTCCTCACGGCATGGGAAGTAGCAAATAGGGAAACTCGCCCTTATGTTGATAAACCTACTCTAACGACAGAAGCTACAGAGTAGTATTTATAGAACTCACTCAAGAATCCGGACCTAACAGGTTTTCACAACCTGTTAGGTCTTTTTTTATTTTACCGGCAACCACTCTCAATTCTTGCTACAAGAAACTCCTAAAACAAAAAAAGCTCCTTGTTTTCACAAGAAGCTTTCTGGGTGGAAGACCGGGTTCGAACCGGCGACCTCTGGAACCACAATCCAGCGCTCTAACCAGCTGAGCTACAACCACCATTTAAATCGGATGCAAATGTAGTATAAATCCTTTCTTTTACAAAAGAAAAAAATCAAATTTTTACAGAAGATCAAACAGGGAATCTACCGCTACGTGACGGCTCACGTTATACCCTTCGGCGTACTCCACATCTATTAAACGACCTAAATCCCTGGCCCTGTAGGTGATGCTGTCAAAGAAATTGCTGCTCGAGATTGGCGTTTGGGGTTCTTTGCTGTCTTCATCCCAAAATTGAGAGCGATAAGCTTTTACAGATTCCATCTTTTTCTCCATAAATCCGGTGACATCGACCACCACATCTGGCGTTAAATTCTTCCATTGAATGTAGTGAAAAACATTCTTTGGGCGCCAGGCATGCTGGGAATTTCCTTCAAGAATGGTTTCTATCTTTCTCAAACCACTTAAAAAACAAGCATCGGCTACCAGTTTTGCACCTTTACCATGATCAATATGCCGGTCATCAATGGCATTACACAGCACCAGGTCTGGCTTATATTTTCTAAGAACTTTTATGATCTCCAGTTGATGTGCCACATTGTTTACAAAGAATCCGTCGCTAAACTCGAGGTTTTCACGCATCGAAAGCCCAAGTATCTTGGCAGCATCGGCAGCTTCCTGGTCCCTTATTTCGGCCGTACCACGGGTTCCTAATTCTCCCCTGGTAAGATCAAGAACACCAACTTTTTTTCCGCGGGAAATTTCTTTAGCAAGCGTCGCAGAGCAACTTAACTCTACATCATCGGGATGGGCTCCAATGGCCAGTATATCTAATTTCATTTTTTATAATTTCTATTCTGTGGTTAAAATGACCCACGAATACACGAATAATTTTTTTTTGTATTGTGTCGCTCCTTTGGAGCTCTTTTAATTTATAATTTTCCGCTATAAACATATCGCTCCTCCGGAGCTTCTTATTCAGATAATCTGAAAACTGATCACTGAATACTGATCACTTCTTCTTGTTTTCTTTTTTTAGCCACGAATACACGAATAATTTTTTATTGTTTTCAACTTAATTATGCCGCTCCTCCAGAATTTTATGTTTCAAAAATTCTGACTACTGAACACTGACCACTGAACACCAGTCTTGGCTCTTGCCTCTTGATTCTTGTTTCTTTTTTAGCCACAAATACACACATAGTTTTTATTTCCTTTTCTGTGCTTAACTATGCCGCTCCTCTGGAGCTCTGTATGCAATTCCGTTTATTATTCCATAAATATAGCGCTCCTCCGGATCTTGATTCCCAAAATTTCTGAATACTGATCATTGAACACTGATCACTCATTTAATGTCGCTCCTCCAGAGTTTTATATTTCCCAAAATTCTGACTACTGAACACCGACCACTGAACACCAGTCTTGGCTCTTGCCTCTTGATTCTTGATTCTTTTATTAGCCACGAATACGCGAATATTCCCAAACAATCTGATCACTGAGCACCGAACACTGAACACTTATTGAATCGACTCCTACAGCCTCACGTCCAGCATGTCCTTACGGGCCTCTTCCAGCGCCTGTTCTATATCGGCAATAAGATCTTCGGGCTCCTCAATCCCTACAGAAAATCTCATAAGGTGGTCACTTATCCCCTGCTCTGCCCTTTCTTCGGGCGTTAATAATCCGTGAGAGGTTTTGGTTGGGGACAGGATGGTGGATTCTACACCCGCAAGGCTCATTGAAGGCTTGATAAGCCTTAGGTAATTCATAAAGGTTTGAGAATTTAGATCCTTCAGCTCAAAGGACATCATCCCTCCAAAGCCGTGCATTTGCTTTTTCGCCAGCTCATGTCCTTCATGGGAAGAAAGACCGGGATAGTAAACTTTTTTCACCAGCTCATTTCCTTCAAGGAATTCAGCAAGTTTTTGAGCGTTTTCATTCTGCGCCTTTACTCTTAATCCCAATGTTTTAAGACTGCGCTCCAGGAGCCATACGGTGTAATCACTTAGACTGCCGCCAAAATTCTTTGCAAGCTGAAAGATCCTGTCCACATATTCTTCCGTAGAGATCACTGTTCCCGCCAGGATATCGCTATGCCCGCCCATATATTTTGTAGCTGAATGTATCACCACATCAATACCAAAATCAATAGGATTCTGGTTAACAGGCGAAGCAAAGGTATTATCGATCATACTCACCAGCCCATGCTTCTTTGCGAGCTTCGCCACAGCTTCTATATCTGTAATGGTCAAAAGCGGATTCGACGGGGTCTCAATGTAAATGACCTTTGTATTGTCCCGAACCTCTTTTTCAAAAGCTTCGGCAGAGATGTCATTTGCAAAGGAATATTCAATTCCGAATTTTTCAAATTCCTCCACTACCAGGTTACTCGTTCCCCCATACAGGGTCCTTTGAAGCACCACATGGTCCCCCTTTTGTAAAAAGGCAAAAAGGGCGGTGCTTACTGCAGCCATTCCGCTTCCAAAGATAAGAGCAGCCTCCCCGTGTTCCAGGGCTGCCATTTTTTGGGCCAGTCCCCGTTGATTTGGAGTGTTGAAATAACGTGGATACCGCTTCACCTCTACATCTTCATAAGCATACGAAGTTGACATATATAACGGGGAAACAGCCCCCTTGAATTGTTCGTCCTTCACCTCTCCCACATGGGTACAAATGGTGTTAAGACCTGGCTTTTTTTGATTCATAGTTGTTGGAAAAATTTCTTTCCCAAGTTAAAAATAAATACTGAAAAGACGAGGCTCCAAAAGTGGCATTTTCAAAGGTCCTCTTTGGCAGGCCCTGTAAATTCTCAACACTTTCCTATCTTTACGATATGAAAACCATCTTTAAGAACATTAAACAGCTCGTACAGGTGCGGGAGGAAACTCTCAAGCCTCTAAAAGGCAGTGAAATGAAGGAGCTTCCTGTGATTGACAACGCCTGGTTACTCGTGGAGGACGGTAAAATTGCCGACTTCGGAAAAATGCAGGATCTACCCTCTTTTGAAGGAATAGCTGAAGTTGATGCCTCCGGAAAGTTCCTCTTGCCGGGTTGGATCGACTCCCATACACACCTGGTCTACGCCGGAAACAGAGAACAGGAATTCATAGATCGTATCAACGGCTTCACTTATGAAGAAATTGCTGAAAAAGGCGGAGGTATCCTAAATTCGGCAAAAAAGCTTCAGGAAACTCCTGAAGATGATCTTTACCTGCAATCGGCAAAGCGGCTTGAGGAGGTGATGAAAATGGGCACCACGGCCATTGAGATCAAATCGGGATACGGCCTGACCACAGAAGCCGAACTTAAGATGCTTAGGGTTATAAAAAAATTAAAGGATAATTACGATCTCCCCATTAAAGCGACATTTTTGGGAGCTCATGCCATTCCACCGGAATATAAAAATGACAGGGACGGTTATCTTGACCTGCTCATCAATGAAATGATGCCAAAGATCGCCGAAGAAAAGCTGGCAGAATTTGTGGATATTTTCTGTGAAAAAGGCTATTTCAGCGTAGAAGACACCCACCGTGTCCTGGAGGCGGGACAAAAATATGGACTCAAACCAAAAATTCACGTCAACCAGTTCAATTCTATTGGCGGGATCAAAACTGCGGTAGAGCACAACGCCCTCTCTGTAGATCACCTGGAAGTGATGGAGCCCGACGATCTTGATGTTTTGAAAGACAGCGAAACCATGCCTGTGGCACTTCCCTCCTGCTCTCTTTTCCTGGGAATACCTTATACCCCTGCGCGGGATATTATTGAGGCGGGATTACCTCTCGCTCTTGCAACAGATTACAACCCGGGAAGTACTCCAAATGGCAATATGAACCTGGTGATCTCCCTGGCCTGTATCAAGATGAAATTAAATCCCGAAGAAGCCATCAATGCAGCTACAATCAACGCGGCTTATGCGATGGATATTCTCGACACACATGGCAGCATCACAAAAGGAAAGGCAGCAAACCTTATCCTTACAGATGAGATCCCCTCCTATGGATTCATGCCCTACTCCTTTGGTGCCAATCATATCCATTCGGTTTACATCAACGGAAAACAAGTCTAGATGAGCGGGCTCAAGTTCTATTCTGAAAAGCAAATCAACAAACTCATCTCCCAGAGGCCGGGAGAAACCAAGCTGGGGGAAAAAATAAATGTTGCCTCCGGTCTTGACGATCTGGAAAAAACTGATGCTCAATTTGTCATTTTTGGAATCCCTGAGGATGTTGGGGTCCGGGCAAATTATGGTAAACCGGGTACTTCAAATGCATGGCAGGAATTCCTGAAAGCTTTCCTCAATGTGCAGGAAAACAAGTATAATTCCGCCAGAAAAATTCTTTTGCTTGGGGAACTGAATACTTCCGAAGTAATGCAAAAGGCAGGGAACATTGATGTTTCAGATCCTAATTACGTCCGGAAGCTTGGGGATCTTGTAGAGCAATTGGATTCCGTAGTAAGTGAGGTGGTCAAAAAGGTTATTTCTGCAGGGAAATTTCCCGTCATCATTGGCGGCGGCCATAATAATGCCTGCGGAAACCTTAAAGGTGCCTCTGAAGCTTTTGGTCACCCCATCAACGTCCTGAACATTGATGCACATACAGATCTACGAAAACTGGAACATCGCCACAGCGGAAATGGTTTTAGCTATGCTCTCAAAAATGGCTTTTTAGAAAAGTATTCTGTTTTTGGGCTGCACCGTAATTATACTGCGCAATATATTTTTAATGACATGGATGCTTCCGAAGCATTTCATTACAGCCTGCTGGAGGAGCTTTCGCAAAAGCAACGTACAGCAGCATTTTGCGACAATTTGGATTTTGTAAGGGAAGAAAAATTTGGGCTGGAACTGGATTGTGACGCCATTGCGAATTTCCCAAGCAGTGCGGTCTCCCCCTCTGGCCTTACCCTTGACGAAGCCAGAGAGCTAATAAAAGAAGCAGCAAAAGAAAGAAATTGTTGTTATCTTCACATTTGTGAAGCTGTGGCAAACGACATTTATCCCACCGGGAAGGCCTTGAGCTACCTTGTTACAGATTTTTTAAAAGATAAAAAACATGCATGAAACTATACAATATTATGTAGAACTGGCAGCATTGATTATTGAGGTTGCAGGAGTCCTGGTAATGGTTATAGGACCCTTTTTTGCGCTTTGGCGCTACTTCTTTGATCAACATGAAGATGGCAGTACCTACAGGACTTTTCGCCATGATCTTGGAAAAGCCATTCTATTAGGTCTGGAATTTTTGGTCGCCGGTGATATTATCGCTACGGTTAGCACTGCGCCTACAATGAACAATGTACTGGTCCTGGGGGTAATTGTATTAATCAGAACCTTTTTAAGTCTTTCATTGCAGGTAGAACTTGAGGGGAAATGGCCCTGGCAGAAAAAAGAAATAGGACAATAGTTAATGGAGATCATTTCATATGAAGCTCAGTATGCCGAAGACTTCCGGCAACTGAATATTGAGTGGCTGGAAAAATATTTTTGGGTAGAACCTCATGATGAAGAGGTTTTAGGAAAACCTGAGAAGTATATCATAGAACCCGGAGGTAATATATTTTTTGTTCGTGAAGGGGAAAAAATCATTGGCACGGTGGCCCTCATGAAAATAGAGGACGGCATATTTGAATTGACAAAAATGGCTGTGTTACCGGCTGCACAGGGCAGAAATTTTGGTCAGAAACTCATGGAGCATACACTTGACTTTGCGCGTCGCAAGGGATGGAAAAAGCTTATCATTTATTCGAACCGCAAACTGGAGAATGCCATTCATATTTACAAAAAGTACGGTTTTAAGGAAATTCCCTTAGGAGAGGGCAATCCATATTCCCGGGGTGACATCAAAATGGAGCTTCCGCTTTCTTAAAGTACTATTAAACCTGAGGCAAAAAGCTTCATTTTTAAGTAGTTTTATGTAAAACCGAATAATTATGAAGCGAATTTTAATTTTACTTATAGCCCCTGTTTTGCTTTTTTCCTGCAGAAATGAAAACAGGGAAGAACCTATAGTTACCGAAGAAGAGGTGATGGAAGGCGAAACTGCAACAGCCACAAACGAGGAACAAATAGACATTCATCCCATTTCTCATGCCACCGCGGTGATCAATTGGGGAGAAAACACTATCTACCTCGACCCGGTGGGAGGAGCTGAAGCTTTTGCCGGAATGGATCAAGCCGATCTGGTCCTCATTACAGATATCCACAGCGACCATATGAATGCTGAAACCCTGGCAGCCTTGAATTTAAACAATGTTCCCATCATTGCACCCCAAGCCGTAAAAGATGAATTGCCTGACTCTTTAGGTACAAAGATCACGGTGATGAACAATGGAGAAACTTTAGATCACAACGGCATTTCCATTGAAGCCATTCCTATGTACAACCTGCGGGAAGAAGCAAAACAATACCACCCCAAAGGACGCGGAAATGGATATTTACTGGAAAAAGACGGTAAAAGACTTTATATAGCCGGCGACACCGAAGACATCCCGGAGATGAGAAATCTTGAGAACATTGACATTGCCCTGGTGCCAATGAATTTACCTTACACTATGCCTGTGGATGCAGCGGCAGATGCTGTCATTGAGTTCGCACCCGATAAGGTTTATCCATACCACTTTCGTGGAAAGGACGGCAAAGCCGATGTGGAACAATTCAGAAAACTTGTAAACGAAGGTAATCCTAATGTGGAAGTAATATTAGCTAACTGGTATCCGGGGGATTAAGTGATCAGTGGTCAGTAATCAGTGGTCAGAAAAACCTGAACCTGGAACCTGGAACTTGAAAAAAACAAGAGCCTCAAAAATGGCATTTTTGAGGCTCTTGTTTTTTCTATCTTACCAGCTTTTTGTACTTAATTCTTTTTGGGGTGACATCTCCCAGGCGTTTCTTTTTATTCTCCTCATATTCAGAGAAACTGCCTTCAAAGAAATAGACCTCAGAGTTTCCTTCAAAAGCCAGGATATGGGTACACACCCTGTCCATAAACCAACGGTCGTGGGAAATGATCACCGCACAACCGGCGAAATTCTCCAATCCCTCTTCCAGGGCTCGCAAGGTGTTTACGTCAAGATCGTTGGTAGGTTCATCCAAAAGCAACACGTTCCCTTCTTCCTTCAACGTCATTGCAAGGTGAAGACGGTTTCTTTCCCCACCGGAAAGTTTACTGACTTTTTTATTTTGTTCACTTCCGCTAAAGTTGAACCTGCTTAAATAGGCTCTTGAATTTACCTGGCGGCCACCCATCAGGATCAACTCCTGCTCATCGCTGAAGTTCTGCCAGATGGTCTTTTCAGGATCGATATTGGAATGGCTTTGATCTACGTAAGCTATTTTTGCAGTCTCTCCCACTTCAAAGGTTCCCTTATCGGGTTTCTCCTCTCCCATGATCATTTTGAAAATGGTGGTCTTACCTGCACCGTTAGGCCCTATAATTCCCACGATTCCCGCTTGAGGGAGCTTAAAGTTTAGATCGTCATAGAGCAGCTTGTCACCAAACGCCTTACTTACACCTTTGGCCTCGATCACGTTTGTTCCCAGGCGCGGGCCATTTGGAATGTAAATTTCCAACTGCTCGTCCATTTGCTTTTGATCCTGGCTAAGGAGTTTATCATAGTTGTTTAGACGGGCTTTTTGCTTTGCCTGCCTTCCCTTTGGCGCCATACGCGACCATTCAAGCTCTCGCTCCAGGGTCTTTTGGCGTTTACTTGCCTGTTTTTGTTCCTGTGCAAGACGCTTTGCTTTCTGGTCTAACCACGAAGAGTAGTTTCCTTTCCAGGGGATACCCTCTCCCCTGTCCAGCTCAAGGATCCATCCTGCAACATTATCAAGGAAGTAACGGTCGTGAGTTACGGCGATCACTGTTCCTTTGTATTGCTGAAGGTGTTGTTCCAGCCACAATACAGATTCTGCATCCAGGTGGTTGGTTGGCTCATCAAGCAGCAACACATCTGGCTCCTGAAGCAGAAGTCGGCATAATGCCACCCTTCTTCTTTCCCCTCCAGAAAGTACTCCTATCTTTTTATCAGAATCGGGAGTTCTCAAAGCATCCATCGCGATTTCAAGCTTTGTATCAAGCTCCCAGGCATTGCTGGCGTCA
Organism: Salinimicrobium sediminilitoris; assembly: GCF_020866905.1. Lineage (GTDB taxonomy): Bacteria > Bacteroidota > Bacteroidia > Flavobacteriales > Flavobacteriaceae > Salinimicrobium > Salinimicrobium sediminilitoris. The sequence continues at coordinate 394,499 of NZ_JAIVCC010000002.1, forward strand.
ATTTGATCCTGCAGCGCAGCCTGCTTATCCATAAGCTTCTGCATCTTGTCGGGATCCTCATAGACCTCAGGCAGACCAAACATATCGTTGATCTTATTATATTCCTCGAGGATGGCAACAGTTTCGGCTGCACCTTCTTTCACCACCTCAAGGACTGTTTTTTCCTCATCTAGTTCAGGCTCCTGCTCCAGCATTCCCACAGTGTAACCCGGTGCAAAAACAACATCTCCCTGGTAATTCTTTTCCTTTCCTGCTATGATGTTTAAAAGGGTAGATTTACCTGAACCGTTAAGTCCAAGGATACCTATTTTGGCTCCGTAAAAGAAGCTCAAATAGATATTCTTTAAAACCGGTGTATTCTCTCCTTTGTATGTCTTTGTTAACCCCGACATGGAGAAAATTACTTTCTTATCATCTGCCATAAATTTCGTTTTTCTTAATGTTTGCTGAAGGTTTTAAGAACCTCCCTGTAATTCTAATTAACAGACAAATATCACAATTTTAGAATTGATTTTAAGGCTGCCGCCGAATAATTTCAGGAAGAATGTAGTCCCAGGTGCCTTAAGAGAATTAAAAGCTGTCCGCTGTGATAAGCAGTGTGCTCAATAACCAATAAGATCTCCCTCATAAAGGTATGATCCCCACCTGAAGGTACAGTATCCAGAAGGTCTGTTTCTTTAGAAATCACAAGCGCTTCCAATTCTTCCCGATCTTTAAAATATTCCGATTTTAGTTGATCCCAGGAGCTTTCACTTTCTGGCTGCGGGTGATCGGGCCAGTAATCCAGGGGCCAATCGGGGGATTTGTAATTTTCCCTTCTACAGTATTCTAAAATGTCATTTTGAGTGAACTTTATATGGTAAAAGATCTCGTAAAATGAATAGGGAAGTCCCGCCGGTCTCTTTCCGAGTTCAGAAAAAGGGATCTTTTTAAGGATTTCCTCCAAAGGCATAAAAGCCTCACCTCCACGAAGATGTTTCAGCAGTATTCTCTTCATATTAACTTCTGAGTCCATAAAAATTCAAATTGTTTTCTAAAATTACTCATTAATGGGTATTGCAGCCTCTTTAATAATAAAATATATTTCTTTCCTATTAAAAAAATTCATCATGGGAAAAATTACAACTACTTCATTTTGTTATTTATTGCTGGCTGCTATGCTGTTTCAGTTCGACTTTGCACAGGCTCAAACCGACATACCTGAAGAAAGGGATTATAAGGTGAGACCGGTGCGGCTGGGTCTTAAATTAGGATTTCCCAATTTGGTTGGAGGAAATGTTGAGTATGTGACCCCTCTTTTAAATGACAAACTTGCAGTAAGTCTGGATTATTCCACTGTAAAATCTGACTGGTTTCTTTCTGAAGAAGACAATGATGAAAATACAGATCTAGATTTCTCTTATTTGGAAGGTGGGGTAAATTATTATTTTTTCAAGGCTGGAAAAGGACTGTATGGTGGTTTGAGTTACAGTAAATTTAAATTTGAAGGACAAACCTCTGTTGAAAGTGATGGGAAGGAAGGTACGGGCCAAATAGACTATGACCATAATTCGATAAGTGTCAAATTAGGAGCCAAAATTGGTGGCTTATTCTATCTTAGACCGGAAATTGGCTATTCATTTTCTTCCATGCCCGAAACATTTGAGTATACTGCTGAGTATGAAGATGGCACTTCGGAAACAGAGACTTACGATCTGATTGAAGAATTATCTGTTCCAGATATCTTTTTTAAAGGATTCATGGCTAACATTGGTATTGGCTTTGCTTTTTGATACAGCTTATCATCATAAAAGAAGGCTGTCTAAAAAGTATGTAATACGTACGTTATCCTGAATTTATTTCAGCTTGACGAAAAATGGCTTTTTCAGACAGCCTCCTTTGCTTGAACAAAATACCGATAAAAAAGTTAAGATTTCCTACACTCTTCCTTTAAGCGCATTGAAGGCCCAGGACACTATAAAGAAACCTATTCCGGCTGTGGAGAAACCTATAGCATAGTCCCTGTATTTTAAAACTCCCAGTAAAACAAGGGCTATGCCAACCAGGAGCATGCAAAAGGATGCCCACCCAAAAATCGTATTCTTATTCATTCCCATAATAGCAGCAAGTAGTTAATTGTATGGCAGTCTTCACCAATTGGAGGCAAAAGTAATATTTGTGGAATAAGCTCTCCTATGACAAATATCGTGTTTTTATATCTTTTTATAAAGATTTTTAGTTGCAGGGTTTTTGTATTTTAGCAACCATTGAAAAAATTGCCGTGTTTGGAGTTGCCAAACACTGCAAGATAAACCTGATAACCGACTATTAGCTCTTATAAATGGATATTGAATTCAACAAAAACGAAGACCACAACAAATTATTAGTTTCAGATCTTAATCAGCGCCTAAAGAAGGTAAAACTTGGAGGTGGGGAAAAGCGAATCGCCAAACATCACGCCAAGGGAAAAATGACTGCGCGGGAAAGGGTGGATTATTTACTCGATGATGCAAAAGAGGCCATAGAAATAGGTGCTTTTGTAGGTGAAGGAATGTATGAAGAGCACGGCGGCTGCCCAAGTGGTGGTGTTATTGTGAAGATTGGGAAAATATCGGGCAAACAATGTATTGTTGTTGCTAATGACGCCACTGTGAAAGCAGGTGCATGGTTCCCAATTACCGCAAAGAAAAACCTAAGAGCCCAGGAGATCTCCATAGAAAACCGGCTGCCTATAATCTACCTGGTGGATTCTGCCGGAGTTTACCTGCCAATGCAGGACGAAATTTTCCCCGACAAAGAACACTTCGGAAGGATTTTTAGAAACAACGCTGTAATGAGCAGCATGGGAATTACCCAGATCTCTGCCGTTATGGGTAGTTGTGTTGCAGGCGGTGCTTACCTGCCAATTATGAGTGATGAAGCCCTTATCGTGGAGAAAACCGGAAGTATTTTCCTTGCGGGAAGTTACCTTGTAAAGGCTGCCATTGGAGAATCTATTGATAATGAAACCCTTGGTGGGGCCACTACCCACAGTGAAATTAGCGGGGTTACAGATTATAAGTCCAAAGACGACAAAGATGCTCTTGAAACCATCAAAGGTTTAATTGACAAGATTGGAGATAGCGACAAAGCAGGATATAACCGCAAAAAACCGGTAAAACCGGCGAAGGATCAAAAGGATATCTACGGGATACTTCCTAAGCAGCGCAATGAACAATATGACATGCGGGAGATAATTGACCGGCTTATAGATAATTCCGAATTCCAGGAATATAAAGAAGGTTATGGCCAGACAATCATTACCGGTTATGCCCGTATTGACGGGTGGGCCGTAGGTATTGTTGCCAATCAGCGTAAGATCGTCAAAAGTGCTAAAAAAGAAATGCAGTTTGGAGGAGTGATCTATTCAGACTCGGCCGATAAAGCTACCCGTTTCATCGCAAACTGTAATCAAAAGAAAATTCCGTTGGTGTTTCTTCAGGATGTGACCGGATTTATGGTGGGAAGCAAGAGTGAACACGGCGGTATCATTAAAGACGGCGCAAAAATGGTGAATGCCGTAAGTAATTCGGTAGTTCCAAAATTCACTGTAATTATCGGAAACTCCTACGGGGCCGGGAATTACGCAATGTGCGGAAAAGCCTATGACCCACGACTTATTTTTGCCTGGCCAAGCGCCGAACTTGCTGTTATGGGTGGTACACAAGCTGCAAAAGTCCTTGCGCAAATAGAAACCGCATCAATGGCCAAGAAAGGTGAAAAAGTTGATGCCGAAAAAGAAAAAGAAGTCTTTGACGAAATCAAAGCCAGGTATGACAGGCAGACTTCGGCCTACTATGCCGCCGCTCATTTGTGGACAGATGCCGTGATCGATCCATTAGATACACGAAAGTGGATCTCCACAGGAATAGAAGCAGCCAACCACGCACCTATCGAAAAAGATTTTAACCTGGGAGTGATCCAGACCTAATACCTGCCAAAAATGCGCTTTTCAGCACTCTTTTTTTTAATGGCCTTAATTGCCGCGCCTATACAGGCACAAGTTGTTACCAGCAAAAGTCAGTTTACTGAAGCCGATACCCTTCGCGGTTCCCTGCGGCCCGAAAGGAACTATGACGTCCTTAAGTACAACCTTCAGGTAAAGGTAGTTCCCGAAGAGAAGTACATTTCAGGTTTTAACGGTATTACCTTTAAAGCTGAAGACCCGTTGCCGGTAATGCAGGTTGATCTTTTCAGGAATATGGATGTGGATTCAATTCTTTTCCGCGGAAGAAAAATGAAGTATGATCGCAGGCATGATGCTGTATTCATTGATCTGGCGCCGAAAGTGGAAAAAAATGAAATCGATTCCATTCAGTTTTTCTATTCCGGAAACCCGATAGTTGCGAAGAATGCTCCCTGGGACGGGGGTTTTGTGTTTGAAAAGGATCAACAGGGTAACTCATGGATCGCAGTTGCCGTACAGGGTACAGGGGCAAGTCTCTGGTATCCCAACAAAGATCACCAGAGCGATGAACCCGAAGAAGCGCTTATTGGAATTGCAGTCCCCAATGAACTCATGAATGTTTCCAATGGCCGGTTTTTAGGGAAAGAGGTTCTCGATAACGGCTACACCCGTTGGAACTGGAAGGTGAACAACCCCATCAATAATTACAATATTGTTCTGAATATAGGCAATTACGTACATTTTAAAGATAAGTTTCGCCACCTCGACCTGGACTATTACGTTCTTCCCTACAACTTGGAAAAGGCGAAAAAACAATTTGAGGAAGTAAAGTTCATGATGAACTGCTTCTATGGAAAGTTTGGGGCTTACCCTTTTGAAGAGGACGGGTTTAAACTTGTGGAAACTCCCTACCTAGGGATGGAACATCAAAGTGCAGTGGCCTATGGGAATGAATACAAACTAGGCTACCTGGGCAACGACCTGAGCGGTACAGGAATTGGCCTAAAATGGGATTTTATCATTATCCATGAAACAGGTCATGAGTGGTTTGGAAACAGCATAACAGCAAAAGATATTGCCGATATGTGGATTCATGAAGGCTTCACCTCCTATTCTGAAGCTGTTTACATAGAGTGCCGCTGGGGAAAAGAGGAAGCTCTTGAATATCTACAGGGCATAAGAAACAATATTGGCAACACAAAAAAGATAATTGGCACCTATGGAGTAAACAGTGAAGGCTCCGGGGACATGTATTATAAAGGAGCCAACCTTTTGAACACCATAAGGAGTATTTACAATGATGACGAATTGTGGTGGAAAACCTTAAAAGATTATACAAAAAGCAATCGCCACAAGATCATTACCACCCAAACTACCGAAGATTTTTTCAATGCTGCCATTGATTACGACCTGCAGCCGGTATTCGATCAATATCTAAGATACGCCTCCATACCCGAGTTACAATTTAAAAAAGAGGAAGGCGAGATTTTCTATAAATGGCAAGCCGATGTTGAGGGCTTTAATATGCCTGTAGATATTTTGATCAAAGGGAAAGAGACCCGGATTTACCCGACTCAAAAATGGCAAAAAATGGAGCAACAGGTAAATTCTCCAGAAGAATTACAGGTTAAAGAGAAAGAGTTTTACATCAAGAGAAAAAACCTGAAACAGGTTTGAAAAATGATATTTTTGCCACCCTTACAAATTCCTTTCTCAAAAAATTTTAGTTTAAATAACTAATTTTCAGTAAATTATAACTTCAAAATCCTGAGGTTATGATGACGATCAAATCTTTAAACAAATGGGCCAATGCGCATACTTATTATCCGCTTGACCTTTTGAGAGTAGCATTGGGTATCTTTTTCTTCCTTAAAGGAATACAATTTATTTCTCAAACCCACATGCTTACCGACCTTATTGAGCCATTAAAAGGTTATGGCGGGGTAATGCTGGTTATCCATTATATTGCTCCCGTTCACCTGGTAGGAGGTGTTCTTATTGCTTTTGGGCTCCTTACCCGCTGGGCTCTTGTAGCGCAATTACCAATTCTCATTGGCGCTGTGTTGATCAACTTTGTGGGAATTATGGATTGGGGGAATTTACTGCTAGCAACATTGGTATTTGCCGCAACCATATTTTTTATTTTCTATGGTGCGGGCAAGCACTCGGCAGACTACTATTTTAAAATGCAGATGTAGCCTAGGTTATCCTGCTTTTAAGGGTGTTGGCGCGGTGTATCTTGCCATTGGCAGTTTCTTCAAATTTCTCAACAAAGTAGATTTTCTTAGGGACTTCAAATTTCCCGAGTTTTCGACAGACCTTGATCTCTCTTTCCAGATTGTTCAACGCAGTTTCTGAAAACTCACTTTCTACCATCAATACCAGTTTCTCCCCAAGTGCAGGATCTGGCAGGGAGGTCACAAAGAACCTGTGTGCAATGATAGGTGCCAATTTTGCCTCGATCTCTTCAGGATAAAGTTTCACCCCTCCGGAATTTATCAGGTTGTCTATTCTACCTTTCCAGATGAATTTATTTTCAGAAATTAACTCTACCACGTCATTTGTGATCAGTGTTTCATCAGATAACTGTGGTGCCTCAATGATAAGGCAATCCCTTTCATCAATATCGATCTTCACATTTGGAAGTGTTGTAAATGGCAATGGCTCCTCAAGTTTCTTACCCCTGGCATTCACATTGCGGGCAGCAATATGAGAAACAGTTTCTGTCATTCCGTATGTTTCATAAACTTTGGTGTTTATACCCTGTACCAGGTTGCGCAGATTACTTGAAACGGCTCCCCCTCCAACTATTAGCTTTTTAATAAGATGTAGCCGGCTAAGGGAATTATCCAGCTGGAATGGGGTCATGGCGCAAAAGTCATATATTTTAAATATGCGGTCAAGAGGATTAGCCTTGGGCAGCTCCAGGTCAAGCTTCCAACCCAGAAGCATAGCCCGTACCAGCATCATTTTACCGGCAATAAAATTTGTGGGAAGGCAATGTAGCGCAGTAGTACCCGGCCCCAGATCAAAGAACTTCCCGGTTGACCTTGCGCTGTTGACCATTTGCTGCTTCTTAATCGAAATCACTTTGGGAGGCCCCGTGGAACCGGAAGTTTTTACCTCGATATAATCTTTGTCATTAAGCCAGTCAAGCAGAAAATTTCCCGCCTGACCTTCATATGGTTCCCCTTCCTTAATTAGACTATAGGCTACCGCAGCCAGTTCTTCATTGGTATAGTAAAGACCATTAAGCCTAAACTCGGGATGGGTTTCCGGTAAACTGAATTTAGTTTCCATAACTCTAGTCATATTTAACGCTTAAATGCTAAAGTTAACGAATTGTTCAGAACAAATTAAATCTCTTCATGATAGTTTATGGTTTGCGGCGGACTCACCTTTCCAAAAAGCCTTTCCTTCCAGTTATTCCACCTATAGGTTCTTGCCATTAGAAAAAGAAAGACAGGATAAACAACCAGAAGTGGAACAAGAATATCCCATCCCGCCGAAGGATCTGAAACATCTTTTAATACAGAATTAGTTTGAAATGCAGTCCAGTCGGCCGTAATTAATAGTGCTCCAATAAGGTTATTACCTGCGTGGAAACCCAGGGCCAGTTCCATCCCTTCGTCCATAAGTGTCATTATGCCCAGTAGAAAACCGGTACCAATATAATATGCCATAATAATGTATCCCAGTTTCTCAACCTCGGGATTGAAAATATGCATGCCTCCAAAGATCACAGAAGTTATCACTAGTGGCAACCACCTGTTTCCGGCTAAAACACCTATTCCCTGCATAAGGTAGCCTCTAAAAAGGTATTCTTCAAAACTGGTTTGCAATGGGACCATGATTAGAGCAATAGCTACAAGAATAAGAAAGGGAACCGTTTTAAAATTCCAAAGATAATCCTCGGGTTGCATGTTATAATCAACAATTGTGGTAACAAGTGAAAAAACGGCAACTATACTAAATCCAAAGAAAAACCTTCCCCAGTCCACTTTTTTTCGCGAAGTGGTAACGTCTTTGATCTTTTGTTCATGCAGGAATTTAACGACGAAAAAAAGCGTGGCCAGGCCTACAGCAAAGGACAGTAACAAAAAGAAAAATGTGAGATTTGAATCCAGGACCTGCATCATTTCCCCCTGGGTAAGTGTAAACACCTGGGGTCCTGCCTCAAGAACAAGCAGGCCCAGCCACGGTAAAAACCCAAATAACTGCCACCCCAAAAAAATGATGATAACACCAATTAGATATCGCCACCATTCGGTTTTTGCTTTATAAGCTAATTTAATAAACATGATAAAATCTATAGGTTAAAATTCCATTTGTTAGAGGGCTGGTACCACAAATTTCCTTTCCTCACTTCAAGAGGAGAACTAAAGTTGTTGGTATATAAACCTCCTGTACCAAGACCTTGTGGCATTGGATTTTTTAGATTGAACGTATATTGTGCTATGGCATTTAACCCTACATTACTCTCCAGTGCACTGGTGATCCACCAATCGGTCTCCATTGAGACCAGTAATTCTATCCACTCATTTGTTCCTTTTATACCACCTATTAAACTGGGTTTAAAAATTACATACTGTGGTTTTATTGTTTGTAAAAGCTCCCTCTTTTCTGTTACACCTGTCACTCCAATTAATTCCTCATCCAGTGCTATGGCTAGAGGGCTGGCTTCACAAAGTGCCGCCATTTCCTGCGGTTGCCCTTGTTTTATGGGCTGCTCAATACTGTGAAGTTCCAGTTCACTAAGACGCTTCAGTTTTTCAAGGGCTTCAGAAGGCTTAAAAGCCCCGTTGGCATCTACCCTTACTTCTATTTCTTCTGAAGTAAATTCACGCCTTATGAACTTCAGCAATTTCATTTCAGTTTCAAAATCAATGGCGCCAATTTTCAGCTTTATACACCTGAAGCCATCTTCTATCTTCTCAACAATTTGTTCCTTCATGAACTCTTCCTCTCCCATCCAGACAAGGCCATTGATAGGAATAGAGGCTTTACCCTGGGTGAAATTAGAAGGAAAAAGTAAAAATGGATCTTCAGCAGCCAGCGACTTAAAAGCCATTTCCACTCCAAACTGTATACTGGGGAATTCCCTTAGCTCCTCCCACAATCTTTCTTCCCCCAGATCAATATTTTCACAAACCCATTTTAGCTTTTCCTCATAGTCGGGTCGATCATCGTAACTAAGACTTCTTAAAATTCCGCATTCACCGATCCCTGTTTTCCCATCCTGATCAAGAATTAAGAACCAGGTCTCTTTTTGTGTAAGGACGCCCCGGGAAGTACCACTGGGGCGTTTAAAATTAAGAATGTATTTATGATAATTTGCTTGCACAGATTTCTTTTAGAGCTCAATACTTTCCCCAGTCTCCAGCAACATGAGGTCTTTTCCTTTTTCGTAAAACTTTCTTTTTGCCTCCTCATGATCAATTTCTATATACCCAAAGGTATCATAGTGGCATCCCAGTACTTTATCGCACTGCACAAAATCACTCGCTATAATTGCATCTTCTATTCCCATCGTGAAGTTATCGCCAATTGGAAGTATTGCCAGATCTAGTTTGGTATGCATTGGGATAAGCTTCATATCCATAGTGAGGGCGGTATCACCGGCGATATAAATATTCTTATGTTCCCCTTCTATTACAAAGCCGCCGGGTTGGCCACCGTAACTGCCATCGGGAAAGGAGCTGGTGTGAATCGCATTTACATACTTTACTGTGCCAAATTCAAAGCTCCATTTTCCGCCGTGGTTAAGTGGATGTACTTCCAGGCCTTTATTTTCATAATGGGTGGCGATCTCAAAATTACTAATGATTACGGCTCCCGTTCTTTTGGCAATGGCTTCGGCATCGAGTGTATGATCTTGATGTGCGTGCGTTAGCAGAATATAATCTGCCTTAAGATCATTAATATTTATCTTGTCTTTTACCTTCTCATTCCCCGAAATAAATGGGTCGACCAAAAGATGAATTCCCTTGACTTCAATTGAAAATGTGCTGTGCGCGTAGTGAGTGATTTTCATGATGTGATGTTTTCCAAACAAATTACAAAATCCTGACGGAAAGACCTTCCGAAAAAGCCATTTTTGGAACCTATAATATTTGGCCAATCCCAAACAGAACAGCCAATAAGAAAGTTCCTAAAGCCAGGGTCTTAAGTTCGGGATCTAGCAGCACGGGATTGGAATTTTCCATAACCCTTTTCAAGTGAAGCAGTAATGGAACAAAGGCAATGAGATACAAAAGATCATCCATTCCTGTAAAGGAAAAGGCTGAATAAAGAATGATACAGGAGAAAGCCGCCAGCAGGAGAAAGTAATGATATTGCTTTGCACGAGCGGCCCCCATTTTTACTACGAGCGTATTCTTGCCGGCTTTAGCATCGGCAGCCCTGTCCCGCATATTATTAAGGTTAAGCACCCCCGAGCTAAGGAATCCAAAAGTAGCAGCCGGTAAAAATACCCGCCAGTCCCATTCGAGAGCATAGAGGAAGTAGCTGCCGTAGACCGCTACAATTCCAAAAAACAGAAAGACAAAAACATCTCCCAGCCCCCTGTAACCGTAAGCCGAATCCCCTACAGTGTACTTAACCGCTGCAGCTATGGCAGCTATTCCTAATAATAAGAATACAATCCCGTAAAAAAGGCTTCGTGTACCAAATGCTATGTAAATAAGGGTAACGGCAAAGAAAAACGTGATTATCCCTGTACCCAGCATACCCCAGAACATTTCTTTCCTGGTGATCATCCCGCTTTGGAGTGCCCGTTGTGGTCCTACCCTGTCTTCATTGTCTGTACCTTTTACAAAATCTCCATAGTCGTTGGCGAAATTGGAGAGGATTTGTAGTCCGAGCGTGGTGGCCAGAGCCAGAGCAAAGATCACCGTATTAAATACATCGTGGGCTACGGCTATAGAACTTCCCACTAAAATTCCTGAAACTGAAAGCGGAAGCGTTCTTAATCTCGCAGCACTTACCCAGGTATCTATTGTTGCCATACTAACTAAAAATTTTTACAAGCAGCTCTTTTAAAAGGTCTCCCTGTGGCACATTAGCCGCCCCTACTCCTTTTCCCTTCATATCGGCTTCCCTCAAAAAGGAAATAATACTACTCACCTTTTTCATATTGTAATTCCGCGCGGCAGAAACGTAGTCTTTTACAAAGAAACGGTTGACCTTAAGGGCCTTAGCAACATTGGCTTCAGATTTATCATTAAGAGCATGGTACTGCTGCAATTGAACAAAGAAACTAAACAGCATTCCCACAGTCATCACCATAGGATGGTCTTTTTCATTTTGAGAAAAATAGTTTATGATGCGGTGGGCTTTAAAACTATCCTTGCTTCCAATCGCCTTGCGCAGCTCAAAAACATTAAAATCTTTGCTTATACCAATATTTTCCTCAATAAGTTCGGGGGTAATTGCAGTTCCCTTAGGAGCAATAAGCTGAAGCTTCTTTAGCTCATTATCTATCTTGTCAAGTTGGTTTCCTAAGAACTCCAGGAGCATTTGTGCAGCCTTGGGTGCCATTTGATATCCGCGGGCATGCATCTCCTTCTGTATCCAGTCTACTACCTGGTTCTCATAAAGCCTCTTGTTTTCGTAAACAACCCCCGTTTTAGCAATGGCCTTGTGCAGTTTCTTGCGCTTATCCAGCTTTTTGTACTTATAATTAAAGACCAAAACAGTCGTGGGCTGCGGGTTTTCTGCATAAGCAACCAGTTGTTCAATGGTACGGGAAAGATCCTGGGCTTCTTTTACAATAATTACCTGGCGTTCGGCCATCATAGGAAAGCGTTTGGCGTTACCCACAATTTCATCTACGGTCACATCGCGCCCGTAAAGCACCATCTGGTTAAAACCTTTTTCTTCTTCCTGCAACAGGTGATCTTCAATATAATCTGAAATTTTATCAATAAAATACGGCTCCTCTCCCATTAAAAAATAGATAGGTTTGATATCTCCTTTTTTAATGGCAGTCACTATACTTTTTACGTCATCCATTTACAGCTGGTTTTCGGGAGGGGATATAAAGAATTTTCTTCTGAAAAGTTCTACTTTTGAGCATGCATACACTTAACTTCCCCCGGTACTCATTTCGGTTCAAAAATAGCGAAAATAAAGTAGCTGTTTTTGATGAGCTTCGGAAAAAATTTGTTTTCCTTACGCCCGAAGAATGGGTGCGACAACACGTGGTGCAATTTCTTATACAGGAAAAGAATTTTCCAAAAAGCCTGCTCAATGTTGAGAAACAACTTAAGGTCCACGATCTCATTAAAAGGTACGACGTCCTGGCTTACCGGCCCGATGGCAGCATTCACCTGATAGTGGAGTGTAAAGCAGCTTCTGTTCCCGTAACCCAGGAAACTTTTGACCAGATCGCCCGGTACAATCTCGCACTGCAGGCAACTTACCTTATGGTTACAAACGGACTGCAGCACTACTTTTGCCAGCTGGATTATGAGGCCGAAAAATATCACTTCCTCCCCGATCTTCCAGAATGGAGTTAAAAAAACCCATTTTTGACACCCGGTAATGGAAGAGCTTAAAATCTCTCATTTTTGCTTTAATTTGCAGCAGTGAAAATAGCAGTAGTCATTCTTAACTGGAACGGAAGAGCATTGCTTGAGCAGTTCCTCCCATCGGTAGTTAATAATTCTCCTGAAGCCACTGTCTATGTAGCCGACAATGCTTCAACAGATGATTCTGTCCCGTTCCTGAAGAAGAATTTTCCGCAGGTAAAGATCATTCTCAATAAGGTCAACGGTGGATTTGCCAAAGGTTATAACGACGCCCTACGGGATCTTAAGGAAGATCTCTTCGTACTCCTTAACAGCGATGTGGAAGTCACCCCGGGATGGCTCCCGCCATTAATTGCCGAAATGGAAAATGATCCCGCCGTTGCGGCGCTCCAGCCAAAGATCCTTAACTACCGTAAAAAAGACTTCTTTGAATATGCAGGTGCCGCGGGAGGTTTTATTGATGCTTTGGGATATCCATACTGCCGTGGCAGGATCTTTGAAACCCTTGAAAAAGATCTAGGTCAATACGACGATACTCGGGAGATCTTCTGGGCCACCGGGGCCTGTATGATGATAAGAAGAAATGCCTTTTTTGGGGCAGGTGGGTTTGATGAAGATTTCTTTGCTCACCAGGAGGAAATAGACCTTTGCTGGAGACTTTTTAACCAGGGCCAAAAAGTAAAAGCAGTGGGTGCATCCCGGGTCTTCCATCTTGGTGGCGGTACTTTAAATTCTATGCACCCCCGAAAGACTTTTCTAAATTTCAGGAACAGCCTTTTTACGGTTCTTAAAAATGCTCCCAAAAAAAAGATTTTTATGCTGCTTTTCCTTCGATTAATACTCGATGGCCTTGCCGGAATAAAATTTTTAATCGCCCTCCAACCCGCTCATACTATTGCCGTGCTTAAAGCACATTTGGACTTTTACAGGCATTTACGAAAAATGTGGAATAAAAGAATTTCTTCTTCCAAAAACATAAAATATTACCACACTTCCTCCGTTGTACTTGCATATTATCTGCAGGGTAAGAAGACTTTTAAAGAAATTGAAAATATTTGAATTAAGTACTCTTTAAATTTCGCCGTGCCAACAGAATTTGTATTTTTGACACGTTTAACATTTAATCACAACAATTAAGAATTATGAAAAAATTCATGCTTTTATCGGCAACTGCTGCCCTCCTTTTTTCTTCATGTGTTTCATCGAAGAAGTATGCCGAGCTCGAAGCTCAACAACAGGAGACTCAGGACAAGCTAAACACTGCCACCGTTAAACTTAATTCCTGTTTAGACGAAAAAGAACGTCTAAACCAACAAATTGGACAATTGAGTAATCAAAATACTGCTTTATTGAACAACGTTGGAGATCTTGCTACTCTATCTAAAAAAGAAGCTGAAAATCTTGAACGTTCTTTAGAAAGCATCAAGGAAAAAGATATGAAGATCCAGCGTATGCAGGATGCTATTACTAAGAAGGATTCAGTAACACTTGCTTTGGTAACCAGCCTAAAAGGGGTGCTTGGAAACATGAGTGATGAGGACATCCAGATCAACGTAGAAAAAGGTGTTGTTTATGTATCTATTTCTGACAAACTTCTTTTCGAAAGCGGAAAATACAATGTATCCGACCGTGCTAAAGAAGTACTTGGTAAAGTTGCTACCGTTGTGAAGAACCGTCCAGATATCGAGTTTATGGTAGAAGGTCATACAGATGACAAGCCAATTAGAAACGCAGTGCTTCAGGACAACTGGGATCTTTCTGTGAAGAGAGCAACTTCTGTAGTTCGTGTATTGCAGGAAGACTTTGGAGTACAGCCACAAAGAATGACTGCTGCAGGAAGAAGTTACTACGTACCTGTTGCAACTAATGAAACTGCAGAGGGTAGAGCTGCAAACAGAAGAACACGTATTGTGATCCTTCCTAAACTTGACCAGTTCTACAATCTTATTGAAGAAGGTATGCAGACTGCGAAGTAAGCAGAAATCATTATATACTTTATAAAAGCCCGGCAGTTGCCGGGCTTTTTTTTTTAACATATTAATTTTCAGGCGATTCCATTTTTTAAGATTTTTTTAGTTAGATTCGACACTTTATTAATCAACTAAAGTTTATTATGTTAAAAAGTTTCAACAAAATTGCTCTGTTCTCTTTGTGCGTAGGCATCATTAGTGTTTCCTGTGAAAAAGATACAGAAGTGGAAGAAGTGATGGTTTCTGGATCTCCTGTTATGAATGCATCTCATTCTATATTAAATGTAGATGCGAAAGCCGCAATCAACCCTGATCTGGCTGTTAATCCCGTTACCTATGATGGTCACAATCTTAGAAATGATGTTTTTAAAAAGAATGCTGTAGAACCTACTGATTGTAGCCCAACGGCGTTTAACAGCGAAATCAACAAAGTTATCCAACCGTTCTTCTCAGACCCTTTAGCTCTAACTTATTTTGATTTATATCTTGATTTAAATTTTTACATATCTTACCTCGATACTTCTGAGCAATATTTCGGCGAAAATGGTGAGTACACAAATTTCATGGCAAAAAGAGTCCGTGATCTTGAAAGATTTTGGGATATGCCTAATGAGATTCGTGTTAATGGCCAGCACACTGCAAGTTTGAACGATCGTGATAAATTGGCTAGTGTCTATATTTTCGTAGGTCTTTCGTCTGAAGTGGCCTATGCTAATGCAGATTTTCTTCTCTCAGTTAACGAGGCCTCACCTGTACTTCCGGAATCGCCATATTTTGCTATGGACGGATTTGCCACAGCAGGAAATCTTATTGTAATAGGTGATGGTATAACATCTGTTCTTTCCAGAACCGGAATCGATGAGGGTATTGTTTGGACTGGTATTCTTGCTCATGAATGGGCTCACCAAATACAATTCGACAACTATTCAGTATGGTATCCTGAAGGAGCTGCAGATAATCAACCCGAAGCTACCCGATATACGGAATTAGAAGCAGACTTTATGGCCGCTTACTACATGACTCATAAAAGAGGAGCGACTTATAACTGGAAAAGAGTGGTGCAGTTTTATGAATTGTTTTTCAATATTGGAGATTGCGGATTCGACGCCAACGGTCACCACGGGACACCACAGCAAAGAATGGAAGCCGCGCGTTTAGGATATGAATTGGCTAACGATGCTCAAAAGCAAGGACATATTTTAACCGAACAGGAATTACATGAAATTTTTGTTTCCGAAGTTATTGATGCTGTTGTAGCTCCAGAAGTAGGACCGGAATTTGTTACAGAATAATATTTTTACTTATACAGTATTAAAGCCCGGCAGTTGCCGGGCTTTTGTTTTGTTTTCTAATTCAACACTTCCTTCAGCTTATAATCCATTAGCTTGTTCTGGAAAAGGTGCCTGCTATTTTGCAGTAATAAAGTTTTTCTCAAAGCACATTATATCCTAATTGATAAAGGACCTAAAGGATTTCAATACTACCTTTCCCTTCCCGTATAACTTCAGGTTCGGGGGTGGTAAGATCAATAACTGTAGAGGGAATATTGTCTCCATAACCGCCATCAATGACGATTTCTACTAGATTATCCCATTTTTCAAGAATGAGTTCGGGATCTGTGGTGTATTCTAACACCTCATCATCATCTCGAATGGAAGTGGAAACAATTGGATTACCGAGTCCGCTTACAAGTGCCCGGCAAATATTATTATCGGGGATACGAATTCCTACTGTTTTCTTCTTTCTAAAAACTGCTGGTAAATTGCTATTTCCGGGAAGAATAAATGTATACGGCCCAGGCAGGTTCCTTTTCAGGATCTTAAAGGTTCGATTATCTATTTGCCTCACATAATCGGAAAGATTACTCAAATTTTCACAGATAAAAGAGAAATTTGCTTTTTCAAGTTTCACCCCCCTAACCTGTGCTATGCGTTCTAAAGCCGCAGTATTGGTTATATCACAGCCAAGACCGTAGATCGTATCTGTAGGGTAAATGATAAGGGCACCATCTTTCAAAGCCTCTACAACTCTTTTTATTTCTCTTGGATTTGGGTTCTCTTCATAGATCCTGATTAATTCTGCCATAATTAGTTTAGTTTAAATGC
This sequence comes from Salinimicrobium sediminilitoris, assembly GCF_020866905.1. Taxonomy (GTDB): domain Bacteria; phylum Bacteroidota; class Bacteroidia; order Flavobacteriales; family Flavobacteriaceae; genus Salinimicrobium; species Salinimicrobium sediminilitoris. The sequence goes on from NZ_JAIVCC010000002.1 coordinate 411,030, forward strand.
CTCCAAAAATTACGAAAATTCAATACCATTTAATAATGGTTTCACAGAAAATTAATCATTCCTCTCCACCTCACTCTCAAGTTTAAGAACTTCATTGCCATTTTCCTGCTGAATGAACAAAGCCTTATTGTCTGGTTTTCCTTTGCGGGTAACCTTTGTTCCTTTTATGGTGTGAGTAATTTCATGATCAAAAGTGTTCTTTACCTTTCCATGCGCAATTCCTTTACCCCACTTCCATTTAACTGCTGTGCCTTCTCTAATCATTTTTATTTTAAATATAAAAACACAAAAGCATCTAACCTAAAGAATAACAATTACTTAACCTCAGGACAACATTTTTAATTTCGCAAACTTGAGGAGCAGTTTCTTGATTCCGCCTGTCTCAAAGTCGATTTCTGCCTTTTTATCCTGGCCTACGCCTTCAATACTTAAAACCTTTCCTTTACCAAAGCGCATATGCTCCACTTCATTGCCGGCTTCCAGTTTTATGACCTCTGCAGAAGGAGCCGAAGTCTCCGGCGTGGTGGCAGGACGCAGCTTTCTTAACTTTCGCAGCTGCTCATCTGTAGGTTTATGCGACGGCGGCGGAGTTCCTTTGACAGGTTTGTTCTGGCGGAACTTACTCTTGTCTACCTCTCCAAATATGTCGGTATCGATAAGCGGCTTGTACTTGTAGTCATCCTGCGGAATCATAAAATCGAGGAACTTTTCATCAATTTCCTCAATAAAACGACTGGGCTCGGCATCCACCAGTTTTCCCCATCGATATCTCGATTGTGTATAGGTGAGAAAAGCTTTTTTCTCGGCCCGGGTGAGAGCCACATAAAACAAACGACGTTCCTCTTCAAGTTCCGATCTTGTATTCATACTCATAGCCGAAGGGAAAAGATCCTCCTCCATTCCCACGATATACACATAAGGAAACTCCAGGCCTTTAGCGAGATGTATGGTCATAAGAGCAACACGGTCATCATCACCGGAGTCCTTATCCATATCTGTAGCCAAAGCCACATCTTCCAGGAATTCGGTAAGGGAGCCTGTAGCATCGGCTAACTCTTTCTGGCCTTCCACAAAATCCCGTATCCCGTTAAGCAATTCCTCTATGTTCTCAATCTTCGCAATACCTTCGGGCGTTCCATCCTTCTTTAATTCCTGAAGCAGCCCGGTCTTTTTTGCAACAGTTTCAGCAAGAGTAAAAGCATCGGCAGTTTCATTCATGATCTGGAAGCTTTTTACCATATTGATAAAGTTCTCCAGTTTATTTTTCGTGCCTTTATTGATCTTCAGGTCAATTTTATCGAGGTTCTCAATCACTTCATAAATAGACCTTTTATAATGGTTTGCCGCAATGGTAAGTCTGTCGACAGTTGTCTGCCCAATTCCGCGGGCAGGAAAATTTATTACCCGTTTTAGGGCTTCCTCATCTTTGGGATTGATCACCAGCCTTAAATAAGAAAGCACATCCTTTATCTCTTTCCGTTGATAAAAGGAGAGACCACCATAAATTCGGTATGGAATATCTTTTTTCCGCAGAGCGTCTTCCATGGCCCTACTTTGGGCATTGGTACGATAAAGAATGGCAAAATCCCCATTGTTCATCTGGTTCTCCATTCGGGTTTCAAAAATGGATCCTGCAACAAACCTTCCCTCTTCCCCATCTGTAAGCAAACGGTTCACCACGATCTTTGGACCGTCATCATTGGCTGTCCATACAACCTTTTCAAGCCTGGTCTTATTCTTTTCAATAATGGAATTGGCGGCTTCAACTATATTTTTTGAGGAACGGTAGTTCTGCTCAAGACGATACATTTGTACGTCATCATAATCCTTCTGAAAGTTGAGAATGTTGTTGATGTTCGCCCCACGAAAGGCATAGATACTTTGTGCATCGTCACCCACCACACATATATTCTGAAATTTATCTGAAAGTGCTTTTACGATAAGATATTGAGAATGGTTGGTATCCTGGTACTCATCTACCAGAATATATCTGAAGCGGTTCTGGTATTTATGAAGCACATCGGGAAACCTGTTAAGTAATTCATTGGTTTTCAATAGCAGGTCATCAAAATCCATAGCTCCTGCCTTAAAACACCTGTCCACATATTCTCTGTAAATTTCCCCCAGCCTTGGCTTTTTTGACATGGCATCGGCTTCCATTAATTCGGGATTTTGAAAATATGCCTTTACAGTGATCAGGCTGTTCTTATAAGAGGAGATACGGGAATAAACCTGTTTATATTTATAAACATCTTTATCCAGTCCCATTTCCTTAATAATTGCGGAGATAAGGCGCTGGGAATCCTGAGTATCATATATGGTAAAATTGGAAGGGTAACCCAATTTATCGGCTTCAAACCTTAACATCTTTGCAAAGATGGAGTGAAATGTTCCCATCCAAAGGTTTTTCGCCTCACTGTTACCTACAATTTTAGCGATTCGGGTTTTCATTTCCCGTGCCGCCTTGTTAGTAAATGTTAAGGCAAGAATATTAAAAGCATCCACCCCCTTGCTCATGAGGTATGCAATCCTGTAAGTAAGCACCCTGGTCTTCCCCGATCCCGCACCCGCAATCACGATCATAGCCCCATCTTTCTGCAAAACAGGGGCTCGCTGAGCATCATTTAACTCGGCTAAATATTTTTCCAATACTAACTTCTTTTAAGGGGTGAAAATAATTAAAATGAGGCAAAAATTAAGCCGTCAACTCATATCTTTTTAAGATTTCTCATCGATTGATTTTCCCATTTTACATTTTTTTTAAATAAATATATTTTGGAGGTGCAGCTATATGGAGTAACTTTTATTTTTCGTCAAAAATGTGGTTTATGGATAATGTTTTGAAATTTTTGGGAGATATCTCCTGGTGGATGTGGCTTCTTATTTTTATCGGGCTAGTTGTTATTTATGACATCTTTGTAAACAAGAAACACACCATCCTCCATAACTTCCCTCTGGTTGGTCATTTTCGTTATATGCTCGAAAGCATTGGACCCGAATTAAGGCAGTACATCGTGGCCGGAAACCGGGAGGAACTGCCCTTTAACCGTATAGAACGAAGCTGGGTTTATGCATCTTCCAAAAATGAGAATAACTATGAAGGATTTGGGACAGATCAGGATATCTACGATGTAAATTACATCTTCATTAATAATGCGGTCATCCCTTATTACATGCCCGAAAAACACATTAACAGGGAAGATCCATACTTCGTAGCATGCGCAAAAGTAATGGGAGAATTCCACAAGCGACGTAGACCTTTTCGGCCTGCCTCGATCATCAATGTCTCGGCGATGAGTTTTGGTTCTCTCTCGGCCCGGGCAATAGAATCTTTAAACAGAGGCTGCAAAAAATCATATGCTTTTCACAACACTGGTGAGGGCGGGCTGTCACCTTACCACAAAAAAGGAGCAGATGTGGTTTTCCAGATTGGAACAGGTTATTTTGGTATTCGCAATGAAGACGGCAGTTTTTCAATGGAAAAACTTGTAGAAATGGTAGAGGAATACCCCAGCGTGAGGGCTATTGAAATTAAACTTTCCCAGGGGGCGAAACCGGGAAAAGGCGGAGTACTTCCTGCTTCGAAGATCACTCAGGAAATTTCAGAAATTAGGCATGTACCCATGGGGAAAGATGTGCTTTCACCACCTGCACACAGCACCTTTAATGATATGAAGGGATTGGTGGACTGGATTGAAGAAATTGCCGAACATACAGGCTTACCCGTAGGCATAAAAGCAGCGATTGGAAAACTTGATGAATGGCGGGAACTGGCAAGCATTATGGCCGAAACGAACCGGGGACCAGATTTCATTTCCATTGATGGAGGGGAAGGAGGAACCGGGGCTGCCCCTCCCAGTTTTGCAGATCATGTTGCCCTGCCCTGGATCTATGGATTTACAGATGTTTACAAGATCTTCCAGGCAAGGGATCTTACCAACCACATAGTTTTTATAGGTAGTGGCAAACTCGGTTTTCCCGCAAAAGCAGCCATGGCCTTTGCCATGGGAGCCGATTGTATCAATGTGGCCCGGGAAGCAATGTTGAGCGTTGGCTGTATACAGGCCCAATCCTGTCACACCAACACCTGTCCTACTGGAGTGGCAACGCAGAACCGTTGGTTACAGGCGGGTATAAATGTCAAGGACAAAGCAGAACGGGTTAATTACTATTTCAATAATTTTAGAAAAGAATTACTCGAGATCACCCACGCCTGCGGATATGAACACCCGTGTGAATTTACTATGGATGATGTGGAGATCAATCTGGGCGACAGGTTCATTGCCAAAACACTTGCTGAAACTTTCATGTATAACAAGACAAAAGTTCCGTTTGATTCTGTTGCTACTTTGGCAGGATGTCCTAACTTAGGCGGCTCATACCGAAAAGGCAAAGAAACCGATGTGAAGGAAGTAGAAACTGAAGACACCTCGGTAGCAGATCAATAGTAGACCTATGACAGAAGATTCAATATTACAATTGCTGTTCTATCTTTTACCGGCAGTTGTTGTTGGCGTTATCGCTTTCTATTTTTTCAACCTCCACACGCGCAATGAGGAACAGCGCAGGCGTTTCCTGCTTCACAAAGAAACTCAAAAACATGCGTTACCTTTAAGGTTGCAGGCCTATGAAAGAATGGCTCTTTTTCTTGAGCGCATCGCCCCGGGTAATCTCCTCGTGAGGATTAAACCTTCGGGAAGTGATAAAGAAGCCTATTCAAACCTTCTTATCAAAGCTATTGAACAGGAATTTGAACACAACCTGGCTCAACAAATCTATATAAGTGATGAGTGTTGGAACGTGATAAAAGCATCTAAGAATGCCACGATCACCAACATTAGGAAAACTTCGGCTCGCGAGGAAATTACTACTGCAAACGAGCTAAGACAGCAAATTGTGAGCTCTCTCATTGATCAACAGCCACCCAGCGAAACCGGTCTATCTTATATTAAAAAGGAAGTAAAGAATCTTTGGTGATTCCTGTGGAAGTACATTTTCTATAAAACCTTATTTTTGCAAAAATTAATATGATGAGTAAATTCTTCTATTCAGTTGCGTGCATTCTCTTTTTCATTGTAGGAGGGTGTAAAAATGAAGCCGATAAGTCTTCTGTTTCCACAGAAGAGGTTGTTGAAAAACAGGAGAAGACAATAAAAACAAATGCTCAACAGGAACCATGGACCGGGCAACAACTACTGGAACCAAGGGATCTTGCACAAATCGTCGGGAACTCCCAGGACAGCCTGGTGATCTTTAGCCTTGGTGCGGGCGGTATAATTCCGGGGTCGAAGGACACCGGTCCTTCCGGAGAAGAACAGAGCCTTAACAACCTGAAGAAGGAACTGGAAAAACTTCCGAAGGATTCCGATATTGTGATCTATTGTGGCTGTTGTCCTTTTGATATTTGTCCCAATGTACGCCCGGCTTTTGCTCTACTTAACGAAATGCACTTCACCAATCATCAACTGCTCAACCTGCGGGATAATATAAAGGTTGACTGGATAGACAAAGGTTATCCGGTTGCCAATTAACTATTCAAGCTCTGCAAGTAGTTTATCGAGGTGCAGGGCTCTGGAAAACATTTCTAGGGAGCCGTCCCTTTTACGGGGCCATTCTCCTTGAGGGCGGTCATAATAAAGTTCTACTCCATTCCCATCGGGATCATTGAGGTAAAGTGCTTCCGACACCCCATGATCTGCAGCACCCGTTAATGGATATTCGGCATTAAGAAGCCGCTGCAGGACCTCTGCCAACTCTTTTCGTGCTTCGTAAACAATAGCTGTGTGATAGAGCCCCACGCCACTCTTAACAGCTTCGGGAGCTCCTTTGCTGTGCCAGGTATTAAGTCCTATGTGATGGTGATACCCACCGGCCGATAAAAAAGCTGCCGAACCGCCTAATCTTTGTGTTACCTCAAATCCCAGTATACCGTTGTAGAATGACAAAGCTCTTTCAAGATCTGAAACCTTTAAGTGGACGTGGCCAATTCTTGTTTTCTCAGGTACTTTGTATTTTTCGTTTGCTGCCATCAACCTTCTTTTATTCAGATAAACCGGGAACACAAATTTCTCAACCCCTCTTAACTTCCTGACTATTAAATATCTGTCAAAAATGGCATTTTTAAAAGCTATTTCTGAAGAATATTTGTTCTTTCACTTCTTTATTAACCTGAAGCTAAATGCGAAACCGGAAATATATCAAGCTTAAAAGGTCACCTACCTACAAATAATAGATATCTAAAACTTCTGCTCCCTCTAAAAATAAAATACTTCGGCTTTCGGAATATCTTCCCGAATTAGAATAAATTTATATTAATCAACCTCTTCATTATGCAAACTATTTTAGGAGCCGGAGGTCCGGTGGCGAATGCCCTGGCCCGGCAATTAAAAAATTATTCAGCAGAGATTCGGCTGGTAAGCCGAAGTCCGAAAAAAGTCAATCCAGATGATGATTTGGTGAAGGCCAATTTATTAAAACCGGGAGAAGTCATGAAGGCCGTCGAAGGCTCTGATGTTGTTTTTCTCACCGCCGGTCTGCTCTATGATCATAAGATATGGCGAAGAGACTGGCCGGTAATTATGAAAAATGTGATCAATGCCTGCGGAAAATATGATGCAAAACTGGTGTTTTTCGACAATGTTTACATGTATGACAAAAAGGAGATCCCGCACATGACAGAAGAATCACAGGTAGATCCTCCTTCCAGAAAAGGAAAGGTACGTGCAGAGATTGCAGCAAAATTGATGCAGCGAGTGCAAACCGGTAAGCTGAAAGCCTTGATTGCCCGCTCGGCCGATTTTTATGGCCCTGAGAGTGCCGATAATAGTATATTAATGGAAACAGTTTTTAAACCTCTCTCAAAAGGCAAGAAAGCAAACTGGCTGGGAAAAGCCGACAAACCTCACTCCTTCACCTACATACCCGATGCCGCCAAAGCCACTGCCTTGCTTGGGAATTCTAATGAGGCCTATGGGCAGATATGGCATTTGCCCACTGCCGCCAACCCTCCCGCAGGAAAAGAATGGGTAGCCATGATCGCCACAGAGTTGAATGTAAAACCAAAATGCCGGGTGGTGCCAAAATGGATGGTATGGATCATGGGCTGGTTTATGCCCATTATGAAAGAAACTGTGGAAATGATCTATCAATATGACCGGAACTATGTTTTTGACAGCAGCAAGTTTGAAAAGAGCTTTAATATAAAACCTACTTCCTATGAAATTGGCATTAAGGAAGTTGTTAGCAGGAATTTCAAATAAATTAAAATGATCTATGGAAAATAAAGAGTTGGAAATGGGGAGATTAGATTGAATAAAAATAATGGATTGCTAAACTCCCGGGTCAAAAGGCTTCTTAAGAATCTTTAAGAGCAGATTAACAATAACTTAACCACCGGCGCACCTTCAGCAGTTGGCTAAATCTACTTTTCTTTGGAAATTGTCAAAAACTCCGGTATGATCTCCATTCAAATTGAACATAATATTGTTTACACAGTTGCAGAGGGAAAATTAACCAATGAAGATTACGAACGTCTTATCCCGTTGTTGCAGGAGAAAGTAAGAAGCTTCGGAACCATAAGATGGTACTTTGAAATGAAAGAATTTGAAGGCTGGAGTCTTAGTGCTATGTGGCGGGATATAAAGTTTGATTTTAATAACCTGGAGAACCTGGAACGTATTGCCATGGTAGGGGATGAAAAATGGGAAAAAGAACTAACTCAATTAATGAAACCATTTACAAAGGCTACCATCAAATATTTTAGTTTAACAGAAAAAGACGAGGCTAAAAATTGGATCAAGAAGATAGAAGAATAATCACCGGCGACTCTTATAACGCCTGGGCAGCATCATATGACTCTATGGAAAATAAAACCCGAGACCTGGAGGGAGATGTACTGCGCAATACTTTTTTGAATCCGCACTACGGTAACATTCTGGAGCTGGGTTGTGGCACAGGAAAGAATACCGGCTGGCTTTCAAAAAAAGCCGATTTTGTCAAGGCACTGGATCTTTCACCTAAAATGATCGCCAAAGCCAAGGAAAAGATAAAGGCAGAAAATGTAGAATTTATTGAAGCCGACATCACCCAAGACTGGCCCGTAAAACCGGGTTGGGCAAACCTTATCACCTGTAGCCTTGTGCTCGAACATGTCGAGGACCTTAATTTTATGTTTGCCGAAGCAGCAAGAGCATTAAAAAGAAATGGGAAATTTTATATATGTGAGCTTCATCCCGGGAAACAGTACGCGGGTAGCAGAGCCAGATTTGAAACCGGGCAGGGAATGCAATCTCCACCTGCCTTTACCCACCATCTCTCCGACTTCCTTAATGCTGCCAAAGAAAATAAATTCAATTTACTGGATCTTAATGAGCACTTCGATGATGATGACTCTAAAAACGTGCCCCGCCTACTATCTTTGGTCTTCGAAAGTGGAATCTAACTTACCTGATATTCCTTTTCGAAAACCGCCGAAAAGAATCTGAACGTATCTTTTGCTTTATCAATAGCCTCCTGTTCTTGGGTTTCTGAAAAATCAAATTGCTCCAGCTCTTGCTTAAAATTCTTCCAGTCCAGAAGATTTTCCTTATCACCACTAAAAAAATAATGCCGGTCAATTTCCTTTAGTGCAGTACATTTTTCCAGGTTCTTTGCCAGGACCATTCCGCCCAGTGCAGATCCTTCCACTACATATGCTGCTCCAAGAGCTTCGGCTGGAGAATGACATCTAAAAGTGTCATTTTTGAAAGAACTTTCTACAGGTACACCTAACTGTTCCAGGTCTTTTTGCAATTCCAGGTGTTTTTTTCCGGAGTAAAGCGGCAGGAACTTCTTGATTTCAGATTCGGTGGTGCTGTATGCGCGATAATTCTGAAGCAACAACAGCTTGTACGTCTCCAGGTCTATATTGTGATCAAGGATATGCTTTGCGAGGTTCTTTTCTTCGATTTGCTCGTGCAATTCCCGTGTTTCTTTCTTAAGCTTTTCTATCATCTTCATTACTCCACAAATTATTTTTCCTAATAGTCTCTTTTATTTTGCCAATATTTTCCTTTTGTTCGCGATTATCGGCATTAAGGTTGTCCAGGTAGTCGTAGATCTGGTTAACCGCAATTTTGTTGTTCCTAAGCCGCTCCCTTACTCCTTCTCTTTCAGAAAGCTTGAAAACTACTTTTTTAAGCAGTGGTTCCAGTTTTTCCTCCAGGTTATTCATATGTTTCTTAAGGATAAAGCCCGAAGCTCCGGCTAAAATGGTGTTTGCAGCGAGCTCCTCATTATGCATAGTCCCTGTGAGGAAAATAAAAGGCAGGGCAGGATTTTTTTCATGCACCAACTGTAATATCTCAAATCCCGTGCAAGTAGGAAGATTATAATCGGAGATCACCACATCGGGGATAAAACTATTCAGTTTATCTCTGCAGGAAGATAGATCTTCGACCACTTCAATTTCAGGACTTTCCACCAGTTTTTGTATGGTACGCCGGGTTACCAGCACATCGGCTTCATTATCCTCCACCAGCAAAATTCTCAAAGGAATTGTAATCATTAGATGCTCTTAAATTAAATCTCAATATAAAAATAAAATATTGAACCCTTCCCCTCCTCGCTTTCAAGCCAAACATCCCCCTGGTGTTTTTCAATAATCCTTTTGACGATTGCCAGTCCTATTCCGGTGCCTTTGAACCTGCTCCCGACTCCTCTTTGAAAAGTTTCAAAAATTTTCTTCTTCATTTTCTTAGGAACCCCAATTCCATTATCCTTAACATAGAAAACCTTCCGACCTTTTAGCTGCTCTGCACCTACTTCCACAAATGGATTTTCTTCTTCTGAAGAATATTTCAAAGCATTGTTTATTAGGTTAGACCATAGCTGAAAAAGCATACTACGATCGCCCTTTAAATCGGGTAACTGCGCCTGAATTTTTACGGTTGTTTTTGGGTAACTGCCCTGTACATTCACAAATTTGAGCACCTCCCCTATCAATTCTGAAGTATTTACAGTTTCTACTTCCAGACCATCGGAATGATTTAGCCGTGAATATTCAAGTATATTATCAATGAGATCATTCATTTTTTCATTGAGATCCCTGCTCATTTGGAGCAACTCCCGGCCTTCTTCACTTAGCTCTTTCCTGTGATCTTCATCCAGAATAGTGAGAATTCCTTCCATACCTCTCACCGGTGCTCTTAGATCATGTGAAAGTCCATAGCTGAATAATTTCAATTCTTCATTGGCCTCCATTAACTGAGTATTTAAAGCCTCGATCTCCTTTTGCTGTTGTGCCAGTAAAATGTAGCTGATACTCTCTCTTAAAGCCCGCGCCACATCCCTGTCATTTTCCTGCCAGGCTTCAGAAATCCCTGTAAGTTTTTCAGACCATTTTTCAAATGACTTACGGGGACTAAGCCGGTCCTCTTTTTCATTATAAAAAGCCTTATCCTTAGGGTTACCTCCCCAATTCACCTCCTGGACCTGTTCAGGTTTGAACCAGAAGATATATTTATACTCCGCGATCTTTATACATAAAACCCCCGATGCAACTTCTTTATAAGCATCTGCTTCAGGCAATAATGCAGAAAGATTGCGTGTAGAAAAAAGGTTTTTTGGCTGCTTTTTTATAAAGTTGAGCAGGCTTTCCAGTTGCTCTGTTTCAGGAGTATTTCCTACAGGTTTCCATTGATCTTTCATAAAAATGGCACCGCCACCGCAGGAAATAATCTGGGTAAACTTTACATTCCCTTCAGAAAGAGCCTTTACCACATCATTTTCCTCCTGCATTTGCACCACCAGTTGCCGCCGAATACTTTCAGAAAGTTTTGCCTGAGTAATCAACGCTGTGTTTTCCTGTAAAGTAAGCTCTGTAGAGAACATTTGCACTAAAAACCTACAACTCTCCCGCTGATAAAAATCCAGGTATTTCGCGGTCTTATGATGACAGGCGATCAATCCCCAGAGCTTCCCCTTTATAATGATCGCAGCCGAAAGAGAAGCGCCAACTTTCATATTTTTTAGGTATTCAATATGAATTGGTGATACTGCTCTAAGACCGGACCGGGAAATATCAAGAGGCTCTTCATTAAGAGGAGATATTTCGGGCGTAATTGGAACCGGAGTATAATGAACATCGGTAATAACCCGTACCTGATGTTTCAAAAAAAGCTCCCGGGATTGCGCAGGGATATCTGTAGCGGGATAATGTAAACCAAGCCATGAACCCATATCTTCCTCTTTAATTTCGGCAATTACTTCCCCATTCCATTCCTCATCAAATCTATAGATCATAACCCTGTCGTACCCAAACATTTCTTTGGTAAGAATAGTTGCGGCATTGCATAATTGATCAACAGATTTTGCAGCTTTAAATTTATTGAGTACCCGTGTAAGCTGTCTTTGAAAATGATAGGAGCTATCCACCTCCTGCAAGGGTTCAAAATTCAGAATCAAGTTAGGTCCTGAATTATGGGCCAGCATCAAAAATTTAGTGTTGTTGATGAACACCTCACGTGGAACTGAAATTTCTTCAGAGTTTAGCAACTCCACAAATCCTGTCATTTGTTCTTCCCCCAGGAGAGAAGTGAGATCTTTTTCCAACAAACTGTCAAATGTCTTCCCAAAAAACTGAGTTGCATTCTCCCCTACCTGTATGATCTTAAAATTTTCAGGATCAACGGATAGAAGTACTCCATGCGCCTGAGTTTTGCCAATAATATGAATTGGCTCCCGGGCACAGTTGTCTAAATTTAACTTGCCTGGATACTCAGAGATGTGGGTCATATTTACGCTTTTAATTTAAAGTAGAAAGAACTTCCTACTCCTTCCTGTGAATCCACCCAGATAGTTCCATTATGAAGAAGCACAATCTTTTCCACATGGGCCAGACCAACGCCTGTCCCTTCATTATCCTGATTTTTCACTCTGTTAAAGATAGTGAAAATATGAGCCTGATCCTCTTTGGAAATTCCTATTCCATTATCAACTATTGAGAATACCCAGTATTTCCCTTCCCGGTAAGCAGAGATCCTTACTTCGGGAGACCGATCTTTTGGTGTATACTTAATGGCATTGGAGATAAGGTTCTGGAAAAGAAGTCTTAATTCAACTTCATAGCCCATAATCTTTGGCAACTCTCCACTGTGTACCTTTGCATTGGTATCTTTGATCCTTTTGCCAAGGTCATATTTTACCACCTCGACAATTTCTTTGGTATTGACCATTTTCTTCTTTCCGTTCCTGCCTATTCGGGAATGTTCCAGCAGGGCACGAATTTGTTCCGAAAGACGTGTGGAAGCCTGTTTGATGTAAGAGACATAATTCTGTCCTTTTTCATCCAGTTTAGGAGCATAGATCTTTCCGAGGATATCAATACCAAACTTAATGGTTGAAAGTGGCTCCTGCAGGTCATGAGAGCAAATGGAAACGAACTGCTCCAAATCACGATTGGCCCTTTCAAGATCGGCCTTTTGTTCCCGTAGCTGATCTTCGGCCATTTTAAGAGCTGCAATTTCCACGAAGGTATAGCGAATAGTGAGGATGTTGTCATCTTCATCTGTTTCAGAAATTGCATTGAGGATCACCGGCAGGGCTTCTCCTGTTTTGGTAAGAATACTCTGCTCCTGGTTAATCAAGACGCCATTTTCGGCAAAATTTTTACTCGATTTTAGCGCTTCAACCTGAGCTTCTTCATTATAAAGGTCGTAAATAGACTTACCTATGAGCTCTTCCTTGGAATCGTATTTTAGCTGCTTCACTGTCATTTTGTTACAGTGAATGATCTTAAAGGACTGTGGATGAACACTTACATGCATCACAGGATCCTCTTCGTAAAAACTCTTAAACCTCTTTTCGCTGGCCTGAAGTTTTTCTTTGGATTTTTGAAGATTTTCAATATCAATAAAGGTGATCACAACCCCATCAATCGTATCATGAGAATTTATATATGGGGAGATCCTTCTTAGATAGTGAATTCCATCTTTTGAAACAACAGATTTTTCAAGAGTGGTCCCCGTTCTCAGAACCTTTTTGCATCTCTCTACCAGATTGCTTTTTCCAATATTTCCCGTGAAATGACTAATTGGTCTTCCAATATCGGAATTTAAAAAGCTAAGGTGTTTCTGGATCGCAGGAGTGAATTTCCGAATATTTAATTCTGAGTCTAAAAATATTGTACCTATTTGGGTGCTTTCCAGGAGGTTGTTAACATCGGCATTAAGCGCTGCGAGATCATCCATTTTTTGAAGGTTCTCTGCGTTTACCGTGTTGATCTCCTCATTTACACTCTGTAATTCTTCATTGGTGCTTTGCAGTTCCTCATTTGAAGCCAGCAGTTCCTCGTTGGCTGCCTGTAATTCTTCATTACTGGTCTCTATTTCCTCAAGAGAGGAATTGAGTTCTTCCCTTGTTTGCTTAAGCTCCTCTTCGAGATTAGATACATATTCCTGTGTGCGGGTGGTGAGAGTAACATTATCTACCGTCTCTACATTATCAAGATTTAGTTCCTTTTCAAGAAAAGTGATCATAAAAGTACTTCCCAAATCCACGCCCTCCATAGAAAGAGGTTTAACAAATACATCTACAGCTTTTTTCTCTCCATGAAGCTCAAAAATAGCATCCTTGTAGTAAACTTTTTGCTGAAGCTTTTTTGCCTTTTTTAGACTATTCTGCACCAGGTACTTAAGATCTGACCCCAACATATCCAGAAGATTGGTAGAGAATCCACTCACCGGAAGGCTGGCATATTTCCTGAATTCGCCTATAGCTTCAAGGATGTTGTAATTTTGGTCCACATAAACACTTGCGGCTTTAAAATGATCCAGAACGGTTTCATTAAAATCACTTGTGAGCTTAGTAAAGTTTGAGGTGACGGGTTCTCTGTTCAATATCCTCTCTTTCACCTTTTTATTTTCAACCAGTTTGCCGGTAGAGGTAGGAGTGTGAGATAAGCCGGGCTCCAGCCTCTTATTTGCCCTAATGTTCTTATATATTTTCCACTTGCGGCTAATTTCCTTAAAATTATCCTGTTGTGTATAAACGCTTTCACTAGTCCCCAACACCAAAATACCATCCTTTTTAAGGCTGTAATGAAGAACTTTTAAAGCTTTGGTTTGTATTGCATGTTGAAAATAAATAAGAAGGTTGCGACAGGAAACCAGGTCCATATTGCTAAAAGGTGGATTCTTGATCACGTTATGTTTAGAAAAGATCACAGACCTTCTTAAATTCTCAACTACTTCATAATGCTGAGGTTTACTCACAAAAAATTTTAAAAGAAACTCCGCAGGAACATCTGCAGCAATACTCTCGGGATAAATACCCTTACTTCCTATTTCAAGATGCTTTTCTGCAATGTCTGTAGCAAAGATCTTTAGTTCTATATCCTTCCCCTGATTTTCAATTTCGTCGAGGAAACACATAGCAAAAGAGTAGGCTTCTTCTCCTGTACTACAGGCCACATCCCAAAGTTTTATAACATCCCCGTCTTCTCGTTCCCTAACCAGGGCAGGAATGATCTTATTACGTAATTCGTCCCATACTTTACTGTCCCTAAAAAATTTTGTGACACCAATGAGGAATTCCCGGTAAAGAATATCAACCTCTTTCTCTGTAGAGGTGAGATAGGTGAAATATTCGGCCAGGGAACGGCATTTACAAACGCTAACCCTTCGGGCTACCCTTCGGGCAAGTGTTGCTCTTTTGTACTCCCTAAAATCCAATCCAGCCTGTTCATTGACATAGTTAAGGATCTTCATGAGTTCTGACTGGTCATTAGCCACATCTCCATCCTTGAAATGGAAAATGGAAGGAGCCGAAAGGAAATTTTTCAATTCGTTCCCCATCTCCTTAACCGGAAGAACATAGTCTACCAGGCCGGTATTTATGGCGCTCTTAGGCATTCCGTCAAATTGTGCCTCGTCCGGTTCCTGTACCATGATCATTCCATCATTCTCTTTTATCGCACGTGCACCTCTGGTTCCATCACTGCCTGTACCACTAAGAATAACTCCAATAGCCATTTCCCTGTGCTCCCTTGCCAAAGACTCAAAAAACATGTCTATAGGCAGGTTTAGCGTCTGGGTCTTAGGTTTATCCAGGAGATATAAGTGATTGTTCTTGATTATAAGATTGCTAACTGGCGGAATCAGGTAAATATGTCTCTGCAAAATCTCCATTCCATCCTGCACTTCAACAATAGGTAAGCCGGTACTTCGGGAAAGGAGTTCGCCCATCATACTCTTGTAATCTGGAGAAAGATGCTGAATAATTACATAAGTACTATTTGTATCTGCAGGAACATTTTCAAAAAAAGCTTTAAGAGCTTCCAATCCTCCTGCACTAGTGCCGACTGCAACAATTCTTGCTTTTTCGGGAATGCTGGATTTATTGGGTTGTTGTATAGTCGGAGAGGTGTTTATCTTCTTACTCATAGCGTAACAGGGGGCTCTTAAAAAAACCTGTCGCTTTTTAAAAAGTCACAGGTAAGCCTACTCATGGAGAGCAGGAAGTTAAAATAGCCAATTCTTGAAATTATTCTGCGTAAAATTACTTCTAAACAGCTTTTATTAATGTTAACGATCTGTTAAGTAACTGTTCGAGATAAAACAAATGTTACCTCATTTCGTACTATTCCAAGGATTTTAGGCTATTTAATCAATTGTTAAAGCACAAATCCGGAATG
This sequence comes from Salinimicrobium sediminilitoris, assembly GCF_020866905.1. Lineage (GTDB taxonomy): Bacteria > Bacteroidota > Bacteroidia > Flavobacteriales > Flavobacteriaceae > Salinimicrobium > Salinimicrobium sediminilitoris. The sequence goes on from NZ_JAIVCC010000002.1 coordinate 426,700, forward strand.
TAGAAAAGAGAAAGATTGAAGAAGGAATAAAATTCAAAAAAGGGAAGAGAGAGATTAACAAACCTTCTTCCCCTATATAAGGTTTGCCAGTCCTGGCTCTCTTCCTATAAAACTAACTACGAATATGTAATTATTTGATTTTTAGACTAATAAATATAAAGCATTTATTAAAAAGATGAAAAATTATTCTTCGGGAATTTCCCCCAATTCTACTCTTAAAATTTTCAAACCCTATCTTAACAATTAATTAAAATTCAGTATCTTAGAAAGAATAATCTCTTTAAAAATTTGCGCCATGAGAAATCAAATTTCATTTTTCGCAAGGCCCCTTATAATCCTGCTATTTTTTAGCCTGTCATCTGAAGTACTGGCCGCACTTCAACAAACCACAGACAGGTTTACCGAATATAAAGGACAGGTAGTGAACAGCCGGAATCAGGATCCCCTGGCCGGGGCTTACCTTTCTGTTCAAAACACCAATATTTCGACAGTGACAAACAACGATGGAGAATTCTCACTTAAGATTCCGCAGGACCTGGAAAATGTGAATGTTCTGGTATCCTACCTTGGGTTTCAAAGTCGTACACTTCCCCTGGAGTTTTTTCAAAAGGGCAATGTGGTCATTGAACTCAAAGAATCTCTGGAAGAGCTGGAAGAGGTAAGTATTTTCACCTACACAGATCCCAAAGCTCTGGTGCGCAATATGCTGGATAACCGGGGTAGTAATTATTTCACAGATCGTACAACCATGACGGCCTTTTACAGGGAAGCTATTAAAAGAGGACGTAAAAATGTCTCTCTTTCTGAAGCCGTGGTAAAGATCCACAAACAATCCTATGATTCTAACGCCGATGATGATATTGCTCTTGTAAAAGCGCGTAAAACGGCCGATTATGACCGGCTGGATACTGTGGCCTTAAAACTCCGGGGTGGTCCTTACAACCCTTTGAGCATTGATCTCATGAAAAATCCTACACATATCTTTAATGAAATGGATCTATCCAACTTCAAATTCACCTTTGATGATCCTACTAAGATTGATGATCAATACCTTTACGTAGTTGACTTTGAAGAATTAAACAAACAAACACCCTGGTATTACGGGAAACTGTTTATTGATGCAAACACTTTCTCCCTGGTGAAAGCCTCCTTCAATCTTAACGTCGACAATCGCTCGGCCGCTACAGATCTTTTTGTGAAGAAAAAACCGGGTGGGACAAGAGTTTATCCTGTTGAAGTAAATTATGACATTACCTACAGGCAAAAGGACGGTCGCTGGTATTTTGGATATGGACATACTCAGCTGGAATTTGTAGTAAACTGGAAACGCAAACTTTTTAATTCCCGCTACAAAGTTAATAGTGAACTTGCAGTAACAAACTGGGAGATCAATAAGGAGAAGGTCAAAAGAGATGACAGCTTTTTAAGCCGAAGAGTGATCATGAATGATGATGTTACGGGCTTTGCCGATCTTACCTTCTGGGGAGAGAACAATATCATTGAACCCGATGAATCCATAGAAAGTGCAATAGATAAAATTCGGGACAAGTTGGAGAATAATTAGAACAGTTTTCTAATACCTACTTCTGAAAAATGCCATTTTTGACAGGTGATTTTCTTGCGACATGTTTTGTCGCAGGAGTGATTAACTTTGCAGGACATTAAGCTTTCCTTTACCTTCGGAAGCTGAAAAACTGAACCTAATGAAGATCCTGCATACGGCCGACTGGCATATAGGAAAGAAGCTGCACAAAACCGAACTGGCCGAAGATTTCGACCTTTTCATTGACTGGCTTTGCAAGACCATTGAAGAGGAAGAAATTGATCTATTGGTGGTTTCGGGGGATATTTTTGATCTTGCCAATCCATCATCTGAAGCACGCCGCCAATATTACCGCGCCCTGGTTAAAATGAACCGCTTTGACTGCAAGATCATCCTCACCGGTGGAAACCACGATTCCCCTTCCATGCTTGAAGCTCCCAAAGAGATCCTGAAGGAGCTGGATATCGACATCATTGGTGGAATGCCATCTAATCTTGAAGAATTAATTATTCCCGTTAATGACGGTAACGGTGATCCCTGCCTGGTGATCACTGCTATACCCTTTTTAAGAGATGCCGACCTTCGAAAAGCAGGAGATGGAACCACCTACGACGACCGACTTGAAGCCCTTAAAAATGGTATCCAAAACACCTTTTTTGAGGCTTCAGAAATTTGTGCTTCAAAATATAAAGGTGTTCCTGCCATTGCCCTTGGACACCTGTTCACCGCGGGAATTGAGACTTCAGAAAGTGAAAGAGAAATCCAAATAGGGAATCTGGCAGCTTTTGAAGCTTCGAGGTTTGGAGAGTACTACAAATACATTGCCCTTGGCCACATTCATAAACCACAGCGAGTGGCAGCAGCTGTTCCGGCATTTTACAGCGGCTCTCCCCTGCCCCTTTCCTTTAGTGAGCGAAAGGATGAAAAAAGGGTTTTATTACTTGACACCAATACAGGCTGGGAACCACGTAGTCTTCCTGTACCTGTCTTTCGCTCCTTGTTAAAAATAAGCGGTAACCTTGAGGAGCTAACCTTTAAATTACAGGAACTACAGGAGAAAAAACAACTTGAAAGCCTTATTGAGGTAGAGCTTAAAGAGGAGCAATATGATGCTTTAAAGATCTATGCACTGGATGAATTAGTATCCAATTTCCAAAAACAGGGCTACAGGATTGTAAAGCATCGTGCGAGTTTTGAAAATCAAATCAAGGGCGCTGCCCAGGCCTTTGGGGGAGACCAACAGTTGCAGGACCTGCAGCCAAAAGATGTTTTCCTGGAGCTCATCGCAAAACATGAATACGACGAAGAAGCAAGGCAGGAAATACTAGCAGCCTTTGACGAAATTTTAGAAGAGTTGCACCGGGATGAAAATGCAGAAATATGAAGATCTTAAAAATTGAATTTGAAAATATAAATTCTTTAAAGGGAAAGCACGAGATAGACTTCTCAAAAGCCCCCTTTACGGTAAGTTCCCTTTTTGCGATCACCGGTCCTACAGGAAGCGGAAAGAGCACGATCCTGGATGTGATTTCCCTCGCCCTTTTTAATATGGTCCCCCGTCTTGGGAAGATTAGTAAGAATGATATTATCAATAAAGGGGCTCTTCTTACGCGCAATCAAAAAGAGGCAAGTGCCAGGGTAACCTATCAGGCAAAAAAAGGAATTTTCGCTTCAGAATGGAGCATTTCTACGAACCGCAACAACAACCTGCGCGATTATGAAATGTTCATCTACGACATGGCTACAGAAAAGCCGCTGGACTATAAAAAATCTGATGTGCCTTCCAAAAATGAGGAGCTCATCGGGCTTAATTACAATCAGTTCATAAAATCTGTGCTTTTAGCCCAGGGAGATTTTGCCCAATTTTTAAAGGCCAAAAAGGACGAACGCGGGGAGCTCCTGGAAAAGATCACAGGCACCGGGATTTACCGGCAGGTAGGGATAAAGGCATACCAAAAGTTCAAAAGCGAAAATGCCGAAATTGAGGAAAGGCAACGGGAAATAAACCTGCTCAAAAATGACCTTTTAGAGGAGGAAGTTTTGAAGGAGCTAAAATCAACTTTAGCAGAAAAAACAAAGATCTGTGAACCTTTGGAAAAGGAAATTCAGCAGCTGGACAGGCTTATTCAGCTCAAGAAGAATATTTCTGAACAGGAGGCACAGATCCTCACCCAGGAAAAACTAAAAAATGCTGCTGTAGAAAACATCTCTCTTTTTGAAGAAAGAAATGGCCTTAAATTAAAGCAGCATGAAGAGGTTCAGGTTTTTGCCGAAGACCTTCGTACCTGGCAGAACCTGGATAAAACCTGCACAGAACTTAGACAGGAACTTGCCGCCCATAAGCGGGGTGAAGAAGAAAATACCCAAAGCATTTCCACCTGTCTGGACAATATTAAGACCTTCCTCAAATCTGAACCCGAAACCGGGGAAATCGAAACTCACTTACAGAGTTTTTCTAAAAATGTAAGGAAGCTGCAGCAGCAAAGGGATGAAAAACTCACCCGGTATCGCCATCTTGAGAACCAGTTCAATTCCGAATTGCGGGAAGTACCATTCAGGCTGAATGGCAGCCTGGAATCTGAAGAATTAAAACTGAAGGAATTAAAAGCTGCAGGAGAGAACAACCTGGAGCAACTAAAGCAAAACCTGAAGCAGATAAACCTTGAAAAACCTGAAGCTGAAAAAGCACGGTTAAAGCAGATGCTTCAGCAGGGACGAAAAGCACAACAGGAATGGGTGGCGATCACAAATCTTTCCGCAGAAGTTGAAAAGGCAACAAAAGAGGAGAAAGAATTGCTTCCGCAGGTAGAAGTACTTCCGCAGGAGATATCTTCAGCAAAAAAAGAGATGCAAATCCTCCAAAAGGAGGTCGAGAACCTGCAACTTAAAAGGGAAAACGAACTTCTCAAGGCAAGCCTGGAAGAACACCGGCACAATCTTGAAGACGGCCAGCCATGCCCTCTTTGTGGCAGCACAGACCATCCATATGCGAGCGACTTACCTGTCAAAAATGACAATTTACTGGAGAAAACTTTAAAGCTAAAAAAAGAGCTTTCTGAACTTGAAAGACAGATCACTACCCGGGAGACAAGCCTTGCCCACCACCAAAAACGGCTTTCAGAACTTCAATTGCTTATAAAGGAAAACAACAGGAAACTGGAGCTTCAAAAAAGGTATTTTGAAGAGGAATTCTTAGAGATCAATCCAACGGGTGAAAACTGGGAAGAATTCTGTAGCAGCAGGGAGGAAAAGCTTGATCTGCTTGAAAGGTTTGAGCAGGAAAAACGGAAACTGAGTGCTGTCCTGGCGGGACTTCCTATAATTTCTGAAATTAAAGCTGTTCTTGTACAGGGGAGACAGATAAAAGAAGAACTGGACAGCCTGTACACCGGTAATGACATAGAAACCGACTGTCTTGAGCTGCAAAATTCATGGACAAAACTGCAGCATGAGAAAGCATCTATGACCCGGCAGGGAAAAGATCTCAACCAAAAAATGGACGAAAGAACTACCGCGCTTGAGAAGCTTGAACAAAGCCTGCAACCGAAAATCACGGAAGCGAATTGCCGTGAGATCAAAGAAGCGCTGCAAAGACTACTTTCGGAGAATGAATATTTACAGCTTCGAAAGAAGCGGGACGAATTAACTTCGGAAAAGGCTAAAATTGAAGCCTCTTTAAGAACTCTCAGGGAACAGCTGGGGCAGCTACAGCAAAAGGATGTTCCGGAAACTTCAGCAGTACTTGCAGATAGGTTAAAGGAAGTGAATTCACAGCGCAGCCTGCTTAATGAACAATGTGAGGAGCTTAGAAGAAAGCAGCGAAATGACAAAGAACGCAGGGAAAAGATCAAAAATATTGAAGCTCTTCTAAAGTCTACAAAGGCCCGAATCAAAAGATGGGAGTTACTCAACAATTTGATAGGCGATGCCACGGGGAAAAAATTCAATGATTTTGCGCAGGACCTAAGCCTGTCTCAGCTTCTTGTGCTGGCTAACAGGCGACTTATTGATCTTAGTGACCGTTATCGCATAGACAAACCATTGGATGAGGAAGATGACAGCCTGGTGGCAATAGATGAACATATGGGCGGGCAGCGACGATCTGTCAAAACCCTTTCGGGAGGGGAAACTTTCCTGCTAAGTTTATCGATGGCCCTTGCATTAAGCGACCTGGCTTCCAAAAATGTGGAGATCAATTCCCTCTTCATTGATGAAGGCTTTGGAACATTGGATCCTGAAACCCTGGACCAAACTCTGGATACCCTGGAAAAATTACAGGCAGAATCTTCTAAAACAATAGGAATAATTAGTCACGTTGATTCCCTTAAAGAAAGGATCGCCACTCAAATACAGCTTAGCAGGAATGGACAGGGATACAGCTCACTGGAAATAAAAGGTTAGGTTATTGGCGGGAAATATTAATTAAAAGATAAAGATTTGGCTGCTTCGGGAGGATTTGGTAAACTTCATTAAAAGAAAAATAAAGTTTTATGAAAAAGATACTCGTTATCCTTACCTCAAACAGTGACCTGCTCAAGACAGATTCCCATACCGGAGTTTGGCTTGGGGAATTCACAGATCCTTACTATGAATTCATTGATAAAGGTTATGATGTAACCCTGGCAAGTCCAAAAGGAGGTAAACCGCCCATAGACCCCAGAAGTCAGCTAACAGAAAATGTAACTTCTTCCAACCGCCGCTTCAAAAAAGATGAAAAGGCGCAAAAGGATTTTGAATTCACTCAGAAGCTGTCGGAGGTTACAGCCGATAATTTTGATGCGGTATTTTTCCCTGGTGGTCACGGACCAATGGGGGATCTTGCCACAGACGAAGATACTTCCCGCCTTGTCATAGAATTTTACAAACAGAACAAACCTATTGCCGCGGTGTGCCACGGCCCGGCAGCATTACTTACTGCTGCTACCGAAGAACCTGAACTTTTACAGGGAAGAGAAGTTACCGCCTTTTCCAATAATGAAGAAAAGCTGGTAGGCCTCCGGGACAATATTCCTTTTAGCCTTGAGGATCGCTTAAAGACTTTGGGTGCTAAATACAGTACGGCTACATTACCATTTACCTCCAGGGTAAAAGTTTCAGGTAAACTGGTGACCGGGCAAAACCCCGCTTCGGCAGAAAAAACAGCTAAGGAATTGATCAAACTATTAGAATAGTTCTTAATTCCTCATGGAGCTAACATTGGAAAAATTTCCATTCAGAAAAGATCAAAAGACCGATTGAGGATAAGAGCCGGGAACTAGAAAGTTTCCGGCTCTTATCTTAATCCACTACTCCAACTCCCGATAAAGGTCGAAACTTTTGCCCTTTCATCGATTTATTAAAGCCATTTTCACTAAAAATGTTAGATTTGGTTAGTTTTATTGAAAATAAGCAAAGGATTTGGAAAAAACTTTTGAACAAAAGCTGGAAATGTTTTCTGCTTGTGCCGAGTTTATGCCATGTGTTGTGGTAATTCATGAACTGAGAAAAAAAGATTTTAAAGTAGTCTTTATGAGTTCACAAGGTCTTGATCAATTGGGATTAAGTTTGCAGGAACTTTCAGGTATGGGTCCGGAATATCATGAAAGATTTTTCAATAATGAAGACATGGAGGACTTCATGGTTAAATTGAGAAAACTGCTTGAAAAAAAAGATCCTGATGAGACTTTTACCTTTTTCCAGCAAGTGAGGTTTAAAGATAGGAAAGACTGGGTTTGGCACATTGCATCTGTACGAATTTTCCACCAGGCGCCAGATGGCACTCCTACTCACATTGTCACAGCCGCTATTCCCATTAACAGGATGAAGCATATCGAAAATAAGGCAGAGCGCCTTTTAAAGGAAAATATGTTCTTCAAAGAAAATCTCTCCAAATACCTTTGCCTTGGAAAAAGGGCAAAAGAAGTTTTAAGATTGGTCGCACTTGGAAAGAGTTCAGCCGAAATAGCCGAGGAACTCAGTATCTCCATTGATACTGTAAATACTCATCGCAAGAACATCAAAAAAAAACTGGAGATCTCTTCCAGTTTTGAGTTTACAGAATACGCCAGGGCCTATGACCTCATATAAAAACAAAAAAATCGGGGCCCCCTACTTCCCCGATTTTTTACTCATTGTATCTAATTCATTCCAGAATTAATTGCAATACAATTTCATAGGGTAAAAATAAGCGTTCATATTACTTCCTCCAATACCCACTTCTGGGGATTTTTTAGTTTATCCTATTAAAAAAGGGACGAAACTTAATTTCGTCCCCGAGCACTTAAGTTTTATCTTTGTAATATTTTATGCACAGACACTTCAGGATATATAAGCCTTACGGATTTCTAAGTCAGTTTATCACCAATCAGCGAACCCGCAGGAATAAAAGAATGCTTGGTGAGCTCCACGATTTTCCGGAGGATACCATGTCTATTGGTCGCCTTGATGAAGATTCCGAAGGGCTTCTATTACTAACCACAGATGGGAAGATTAGCGCAGAAATCACCGGAAATAGTGTGGAAAAAGAATATTATGTACAGGTGGACGGGGAAATAGACAGTAGTGCCATTGCAGGAATGAGAGAGGGAGTGGAGATAGGAATAAATGGCAATAAATATCTCACCCAACCTTGTGAGGCTGAAATCTTATTAGCTCCTCCAGCCTTTCCGCCACGTTCAAAACCAATAAGGGACGCCAGGCATGGACCAACGAGTTGGATCTCGGTGACACTCACAGAAGGAAAATTCCGCCAGGTTAAAAAAATGACTGCTGCAGTAGGATTCCCCACCCTGAGGTTAGTGCGGGTAAGAATTGGAGATGAGTTTTTAAATAATATGCAGCCCGGAGAGGTACAGGAAGTTTCCAGTTTCAAGTGTTGAACAAATCATAATTTTCATCTTTCCCACGAGGTTTTTTCGTAACTTAACAGAGAAAAGATTGGGCCATGAAAAATGTGATTATTCCAATGGATTTTTCATCATCATCTACCCGGGTGATCCTTTATGCACTTGGTTTGATGAGAGAAGAGGAATGCACATTCTTCATGTTAAACCTTCCTGAAGCTGCCGCTTATAGCTCCACAAAATTTGAGGATAAAGAATGGATCAACTGTATCCAGAATGAAGCCGTTCAAAGACTTCAAAAACTTCAGAGAGAAATTACAAAAGTCTACCCTTCTAAAAAGATCAAAATACAACTTCTTTTTCCGGGAAAAGTCCTGGAAGAGCAGGTAGATCCAGATTCCTTAATTATTGGAAGTACAGCCGTTTTGAAAAAAACATTGCAGTTGCCTTATGACTTCTTCCGAAATTTAAAATCACCTCTACTTTTTATTCCGAAGGAGCAGAAGTTCAGCCTTCCCAAAAAGATCCTGATTACACTGGAACCTCATGTGGAAATAAGACAGGCCACTCTAACTCCCTTTAAAAAGCTTTTTGGAAACCATGACCTAAATGTGGAGATTATCAAAATGTATTCGGGCAAAATTGATCATTCCCTGGTAGCGAGAGATGAATATGAACTAAATCAATTGTTTGAAGTTTATCATCCTAAAGTTGGTACATTGATTACAGGTCACGTTGCCAGCTATTTAGGCAGAACTATGCAGAAGGACAATTATGATTTGCATATAGTCCCTCTTTCTCAATCAATTTTTCCTGCCGGGCCAACTACTTCCCAAATAACTAATGCAATCGCCGACAGTAAAATTCCGGTAATGATTTTACAGGGAACCCCACAAGAGCAGCAAATACCATTGAGAAGCCCCGGAAGAACCAGGAATAAAACTGCTATAGTTCAATGAAAATTTTAATCTCCCTCTTATTATTATTACACGCTATTCTACACCTTATGGGGCTCGTCAAAGCTTTTTACACAGACTTCCTTCCCACAATTTCCAGAAAGATAAGCATTTCTGAAGGGGCTCTTTGGTTCGCATGCGCTGTACTTCTCATTTTAGCTAATGTTTATTTCCTCAACGATTACCCCTTCTGGCCTGTTTTATCTATAAGTGGAGCTTTGCTTTCACAGTTTTTGATTACCCTTAATTGGGAAGATGCAAAATATGGCACAATAATAAACCTGTTGATCCTGGCGGTGAGTTTTCCCGCTTTAACTTAATTATTGGGTAAGGGCTTCAAAGGTTTTTCCCATTGAAAGATCCCCGGTTTGATATCTTGAAGACCTTTCCATACGCATAAATTTCATAAATGTTTACTGAAGCATTCGATCTTCACAATTTAAAAGAGTTTAATTTTTTGCATTATGATCAATGATCCTACCGTCTTCCATTTTTATAATTCGATCTGTACGCTTTGCAAAATCACTATCATGGGTAACTACCAATAAAGATAGCCCCTGTTCATCACTTAATTGCCTGAAAATCCTAAGCACATTTTCTGAATTATGACTGTCGAGATTCCCGGTGGGTTCATCCCCCATGATTATTGCAGGATCATTTATAAGAGCTCTGGCGATAGCAACCCGCTGCTTCTCGCCACCCGAAATTTTAGATGCTTTTTTATCCGCGAGATTTTCAATACCGAGCATATCAAGTTTGTAGAGGGCATTTTTCCTAATCTCTTCAATAGATCGTTCTCCAAGCTTGCGGGCAGGTAGCATCACGTTTTCAAGCACAGTAAATTCGGGCAGGAGGTAATGGAACTGGAATACAAAGCCAATATGCTTATTTCTTACATAAGCCAGCTTATTGGGATGTTGACCTGTAAGCAAATCGCCGTTAAGGAAAAGCTTCCCCTCATAATCTCTGTCCATTGTTGACAAGATATAGAGAAGAGTAGATTTTCCGCAGCCCGACTTTCCCATGATGGAAACAAATTCTCCGGAATTTACGCTGAAATTTATATCCTTAAGCACATGAAATTCCACAGGTTTCCAAAAATGTTTGTCGATATGACTGGCTTCGAGAATTGGCTTCATAACTATATACCTGTTATGATCTTCACAGGATCGATTTTTTTGGCTTTACGCGAAGGGAGATAGCCCGCAAGAAAGGTAAAAAGCATTGCGAAACTAATCCCAAATATGTAAAAGCGGATATCAAAATTCACAGGATAGGTTTCTACTGTTGGCAGTGCCTCGGTATTAAAGGGAGTATGGCTAATTAAAACCGAAAGGCCATACCCAAGCAGAAGTCCTAAGATACCACCTAAAAATCCTATAATTAACGCCTGACTCATAAAAATAAGCTGTACATCCCTGCCCGAAAAACCAGTTGCCTTCAAAATAGCGATATCGTTCATCTTTTCATAGATCAACATGTTGAGAATGTTGTAGATCCCGAAACCGGCCACTACCAGCAGCGTAATTGAAACGGCATATGTAATAAGATTTCGTACAGTGGTTCCCGTTTCAAACTGGGCATTGGCTGTTCTTACGTCAATTGCAGTAAGATCGAACTGCTCCTCAACAAATTCTGCTATGGAAACTGCCTCTTCAATATCATTCAGCTTTACATTTATATCTGTAATATAGCTCCCGGGTTCTCCAAGGATACGTTGGACTGTGTGAAGATTTGTAAAGCTTTGAACATTATCTATTTCTACGATCCCGCTTTGATATATCCCCACGATCTTTAATGGGAAAACATCCCCTTTTACAGTGGTTACCTGCACGCGATCTCCTACTTCCAAAGACAATTTATCTGCCACCCCTGCCCCAAGGATAATTCCGTTGGAGGTGTTATGAAGATCCCTGGCGCTTCCCTCTACTATATAATCGCCAAGATTAAAAAGCTCTTCTTCTTTCAAGATCTCTACCCCCAAAAGATTCCCTCCCAGCTCTATAGAACCTGAAATGTAAAAAACCTGTGTCTTCACCTGCGGAATAGCTCCTCTTACCCTGGGATCCTCCTCAAGGTACTCCATTAATGGTTGTGCATTATGGATCTTCTTTTGAGTAAGCTGGGGCCTAACTGAATGTATTACCGTTAAGGATTCATCCATACCCTCATAAAGTGTTGCAGGCTGGTCCCGGGTAGGCTTGATCTCATTGAAGATATGAACATGAGGAGTTTGATTTAAGATGAGATCATCCAGCATCTGGTTAAGGCCCGTCATAAAGCTTACAAGAGTAATATATGAACCTATCCCAAAAGTAACCCCGAGAGCAGCAATAAGGGTTTGCCGCATTTTGCTCACCAGGTGTGTTTTTGCAATGCTCAATATTACCCGGTAGTTTCTCATTCTTCTGGTGGAAATAATTTGGTGTTTGCTGTAATTCCTTCTTTAACCTCAACGGAGTCAATACTCTCCAGGCCGGTGACAACCTCAACAATCCCGTCTTCTGTTCTTACACGGTTATTTCCAATTAAAAATTTCCGCGGAATAACTAGTGCTTTTTCCCGTTGTGCCACCACAATGTTTCCTTCTCCAGAAAGTCCCGGCAAAAGTACTTCGGGTGCATCTTCAAAGAGAGCTTCCACTAAAAAAGTCTGATTCCTTTCATCCTTCTTTGGATATATCTTGTAAACTTCAGCCTTAAATATCTTTTTAGGATAGGCATCAAGGGTTAAATAAACTGTTAATCCCGGCCTTACTCTTACGATATCCTCTTCATCCACCAGCATCTCGACAAGAAACCTGTCTGCACTGCCTAAAGTTACCAGTGGCTGGGAGGCATTGACTATCTCCCCCGGCTCTTTATGAATGGCATATACTTTTCCGTTGATTTTACTGGTAACAGAAAAATCGGTAGTATTGATTAAAGAGGATCTATAAGTATTCTCTGCCTGTTTTAGCTGGGTTTCCAACTCGTTTTGAGTGCGTTGGTATTTGTTTTGAAGTATCTCAAGGGCAGCTTCAGATTTTTCATAGCCCAGTTTTCTGCTTTCCAGGGTTGACCGGGAACCAATTTGCTGCTCCCAAAGCCGCTCCTGCCTTCTATAGTTGACGGAGTCATTGAGAAACTGAAGTTTTGCAGTTTTAATTTCTTCCTCCAGGCCCGAAAGGATTGCCGCGCCTCCCTCAAAATTTTCCCGTGCCAGCTGCAGGGCCAAAAATGCGTTTTTTGAAGCCAGTTCGGGATTGGTTTTAATAATCTGTACCAGTACATCGCCTTTTTGCACCACATCCCCCTCCTCCACCAGGTTCTCATCCAGAAGACCATTTACCACTGCAAATGCCTGATAAAGACTATCGGGCTGCACAGTGACCGAAGCATAAACAGCTTCGGTGATCGAGGTCTCCACCGGAAATACCGAAGCTTCCTGCTGGTCACAGGAAATAAGGCTAAAAAGAGCTACAGCCGGTAAAAAATATTTCAACATGGGTAATACTTTTAACCAAATTTAGCTGAAAACCCCGGTCCTGTTAATGATATTCATCAGGTCATAAGAACCAGTAATTTACTGAGCTTCTTTCTTCCGGTAGGTAAAACTTCTCTCCTCCCCTTTTCTCATGACAAACTCCTCTTCATTTACCACTATTTTTATAAGGTCCTGCCAGCCACCATGGCTTTTAAGGAATAGAACATCCTGTGTGAGTTTTACCTCGAGCCAATGCCGCCGGTATCTACATCTAAAACTTATTTCTTCAACATTTTGAGGTAATCCCGGATTAAAATAAAGGGCTTCTTTTTTAAATTCTATTCCCGTGTAGCAGCGGTGAATGAGATCTACAGTGCCCGCCATGGCTCCCATATGTACACCTTCGGCTGTAGTCCCTCCCTGCACGTCTGAAAAATCGCTAATAAGAGCTTTTTTGAAATCATGCCAGGATTGTTCCCGGTGAGACCTGGCATAAACCCAGGAGTAAACCACTTTACTTAAGGTAGAACCATGAGAGGTGATCGCCTCGTAATAATCAATATTTGCGGGAATTTGCTCTTTCGGGTCAAAGTGGTAATTCATAAGATCAAAGAGTTCTTTAAGCTCTTCGGAAGAAAACAGAAAAAAAAGCATTAATACATCAGGTTGTTTTACCGCCTTGTAATTTTTGACATCATCGCCCTCCTTCTCAAGGATACGGTCCAGTCTCATGGTCTCCCCATATTTTTCGTGGTACCGTTTCCAGTCTAACTCCTTCAGCTTATCAAAACCTTCAAATTGTTCAATTATCTTTCCATCCTCCAGAAAAGGAATGAACATGTTTTCACAAATGTTCTGCCAGCGGGAAAGTTCTTCCTCATTTATTTCCATTAACCTCAACAGGTCACTTGCTCTGCGATCATTAAGTTTTTGAATGGCGAGGAGCGCGTGCTTTAGCGTCCACACCGTCATGATATTTGTATACGCATTGTTTCGAAGACCGGGCTCTGAAGAATTGGGATAAGAGGTATGATACTCATCTGGGCCCACCACTTCATGTATCTCATATTTTCCTCTCTCCTCATTGTACTTCACTTTGCTGGCCCAGAATTTTGCAATATCGAGCAGCAGTTCTGCACCATAAAAGGCCAGGAACTGCAGGTCACCGCTCACCTGGAAATACTGCCACACATTATAGGCTATAGCTGAATTAACATGCCGCTGCAAATGAGTATTATCTGGCAACCAGTTTCCTGATTCGGGGTTAAGGTGAATAATTTGAGTTTCTTCCCTCCCGTTGCTCCCACTCTGCCAGGGAAACATAGCCCCTTTGTAGCCTTCGCTACTGGCTGCAAACCGTGCTTCGGGTAATCTCCTGTAGCGGTACATAAGCAAGGCCCGGGTGAGTTCGGGAATAGTAATATTGTAAAAAGGAAAAATAAAAAGCTCATCCCAGAATATATGTCCGCGATAGGCTTCCCCATGCCATCCTCTTGCGGGTATACCTACATCTTCATCAATGGTTTTCAAGCTGAAGGTTTGAAAAAGGTGAAAAATGTGCAGCCTTAACAACAATTGGTCATTATTCCCATCAGCTTTTAAAAGGATATCACTCTGCCCCCAAAGTTCTTCCCAGGCCATTTTGTGAAACCGCAGAAGCTCCCCAAATCCCGGGATTCTTGTTACCAGCTTCTTTGCCTCGCACAGAGGATCGGCAATGGCCATGTCCCTGGAAGTATACACTGCTACCAGCTTTTCAACAGTTATGGCCTTGTTTTCCCGGGCTTCAAAAATGAGTTCCTGGGCCACGTAATCCTTTTCGATGATACTTCTCCTTTCCACGGAAGGCTCATAAAGTTCAAAACTTACCCCGGTTTTACAGGCCTGGACCATCACAATTTCAGACTGGCTGCTTCTCACCTTAAGATACATACCGTCTTCATCAAAACTACCCGTATCAAGCGGAACAAGATGTTGTCCATTAAGGTCTCTATACCTTGCAACACCTGCATTTGACACTTTACCGTTCAAAGCTGAATGAATGGTTATTGAACCTTCCCAGTTTAGAGGTTTTAATTCCCACTCGATTGCTGCCAGATGCATTTTTGACATACTTACCACCCTACGACTGCTAAGCTGTGTTTCCCTGCCCTCCTTGTCCCGAAATTTCATTCTACGCTCCAGGATCGCTTCCCGAAGGTTAAGAGACTGTTCAAACTCAAGGATCTCTACAGCATCTATGTTAAACCAGTCGCCATTTTCCAGCCTAAACCTTAGCAGCGTCCAGTCGGGCCAGTTCACCAGGTCCTCATTTTCAATGACCCTGCCAGCTATGGTGGTTTCGAGACGGTTGTAACCCCCGGCGAGGTAAGTGCCGGGATAATGATTTTCTCCCGCTACTGAACCCTCTGCAGCTGCCCTGGTAGCGAAATAACCGTTCCCGAGGGTGCAAAGCGATTCGCGCAGCAACTCCTCCTGGGGGGAATAATTATCATATTTTAAGATCCAGTCTTTCATTTTTCACACCTCAGATTTTGATAAGTTCTCTAAAAAAGGTTTTTACTTCCTCCAGGTCCTGCAGAGAATAATCGGCGAAGGTGGCCTGGCTGTGTTCTCCCACAAGAATCCCCAGCCCATGATCCACTTCTCTAAAAGCATCTTCATCTGTGACATCGTCACCCACATAAATCGAAAAAGAATTCTCCTGACTTGAAAGTTCCCGCTTCAGGAATTCAACTGCTTTTCCTTTGTGCCAGTCAATATTGGGTCGTATTTCAATCACTTTTTTCCCCCCTGCTGCGGTAAGTCCGGGGTAATCTTTCAGCACCCCATTCACCCTGTCATGCACTTCCTGCTCGAATTCGGGCTTTACCTGGCGATAGTGAATAGCAAGGGTAAATTTCTTACGTTCAAAATCCACTCCTTTAATATTCTGAAGCTGCTCCCTAAGGATAGGTTCAATCTCGTCAAAAAGCGGAAGGACTTTTTGAGCTTCTTCATTTTCTTTAAAAAAACCGTCTGGGCCGGAGATCTCATAACCATGACTCCCGGCATAGTAAAGCCCCTGAAGGTTGACCCGCTGCTTAACATCGGCCATTCCCCGCCCGCTTATCACCGCCACCGGATAAACTTCTGCCAATTCCCTCACCAGTTCCCTCATTTCTTCAGAAATAGCTGCGTCTGCATGATGTTCTACTATAGGTGCAAGAGTTCCGTCAAAGTCGAGAAACAGCAAAGGTTTATTCTGCAGGTATTGTTGCTTTATCTCCGGAAAATTCTCAATTGCCGAGGGTAGTTTTTTTGGTTCCCGACCTTTCTTAAACTCCAGATCTAATTCCTGAAGATTCTTCACTGCCAAATGCGCCCCATGTTCCAGTAATTCCTCTTTGGAAGAAGCATTTTCAATTCCTATTACCAACCTGAAATTTCCTTTTCTACCTGCTTCTACTCCGGCCTGTGCATCTTCAATGATCATGGCGAGATCGGGTTTTATACCCAACTCTTTTACTGCTTCAAGGAAAATATCGGGCGCCGGTTTCTCCGGAATGTTCCTTTCTGCGGAAGTAATGCCATCTACTACAGTGTCAAAAAGGCCATTTTCAAGACCCGCTATTTTTAGGATCTCCCTGCAGTTCCTACTGGAAGAAATGAGTCCGATTTTAAGCCCCTGTTTTTTCCAGTCTCTTAACTGCTGAACGTTTTTTTCATAAATATCAACTCCTTCTTCATCGATCACCTTCCTGAAGTTTTGGTTTTTAAGATTCCCAAGCCCACAGACAGTTTGGGATCCCGCGGCATCTTCGGGGGTGCCAAAAGGGAGTTCCAGCCCTCTGGAAACAAGAAAATTATTTACTCCGTCGTAGCGCGGAATCCCATCTATGTGCCGGGCATAATCTTTTTCAGAAAAAGAAAGAAATTCTTTTTTCCCCTCTTTTTTCCGCCGCTCATTATAATCATTAAATGTTTTCCTCCAGGCTTTTTCATGTTGCCGCGCGGTACTTGTGATCACGCCGTCAAGATCTGTGATTATAGCTTTTAGGTAGTATTTCATATGAATGATTTAAAAATCTTTTTTAATAAGTTTGATTGTTTGAATGACCAGGGTAGGTAAAATACTGGCAATGGCTATTAGTCCCCAATGTTTTGCCTCTAAAGGTTGTAAGTTAAGAACCTCGGCCACTACAGGAATGAAGTAGGCTGCAAACACAGCAGCTATACAAAAGATCACCGCCATCCACACATACTTGTTACGGGTAACCTGGTTATTGAAAACCGGTTCCCAGCCCTCACGCATATTCAAAACGTGCAGAAACTGGGAAAAAGCCAGACTTAAAAAAGCAATATTATTGTTGATCCCTTCTGTCTCATCCCAATAAAAGTGGGAATAAAAATAAGCCCCTGTTACACTTATTGCTATAATTACCCCGTACACTACAATTTGCAGCCAGTTCTTTCGGGTGATAATAGGTTCTTTGGGATCTTTGGGCGGCATCTTCATTACATTAGGTGTACCTTCCCCAATTCCCAGTGCCAGGGCCGGAAAAACATCTGAAAGCAGGTTAAGGAAAAGTAACTGCAAAGGCAGGATAGGCAGAATAAATAAGGAGAAACTTACAAGGGCAATAAGGATGATCTCGGCCAGGTGATAGGAAAGTTGATAAAGAACAAACCTTCTTATATTTCCGAAAATGATGCGCCCCTGTTCGACAGCAGTGACAATAGAATTGAACGAATCATCTTTTAGCACCACATCTGCCACTTCCTGGGCCACCTGTGTGCCCCGTTTTCCCATAGCGATCCCGATATTGGCTTTTTTGAGAGCCGGGGCATCGTTGACTCCGTCTCCCGTCATGGCCACTATTTCCCCCAGTTCCTGAAAATGGCTTATAAGGTTTAACTTCTGCTCTGGATCCACGCGTGAAAATATAGGGGTGTTCACCAGTTTTTCAGGGTTCTCCCGCTCAAATTCTTTATCCAGATCCTTTCCATGCAGTACGGCTTCCCCTTGTTTTTCTTCTCCTTTTGAAAAGATCTTTACCTCCCGCCCCACGTTTGTGGCTGTTCCGGGATGATCTCCGGTTACCATCACCACCTTTATGCCGGCAGCTTTACAGGTTTCTATGGCCGCGGTAACTTCTTTACGGGGAGGATCCAGGAATCCCAGCAGCCCCACAAATATTAGTTCATGCAAAAAATCTTCAGCCTCTTCCCCGGTGGGCAGATCTTTTATTTTTTTATAAGCAAAGCCCAGCACCCGTAGACCATCTTCTGCCATTTCATTATTCCTGTTCTTCCATGTTTCTTTTTCCTCTTCATTCAATTCTTCGGATTTTCCATTTTTTAAGATCTTTTTGGAACGGGCCAAAATAGCATCTGTAGACCCTTTTCCGGCGACATATAAATCTCCGTCATCTCCATAAATAGTTCCCATGACCATAGATTCTGAATCAAAAGGATCGTGTAGTTCCCGCTGCAATTGTTGCAGTTCCCCATATACTTCCGGATCAAATTTGCTGACAAAATCAAGCAGGGCAATCTCCAGCGGATCTCCTTTGGCAGATATTTCCCCGTCCTCCGCTTCAGATTTGTCATCTGAACCTTCGGTGGCTTTAGGATTACTATCCATCTCTGACTTCTCTTTACCTTCAGCCCTTTCCGAAGCATTTTTTTCCGGTTCCTTTAGGGAGGCATCATTGGCCAGAACAGCAATTTTTAGCATCTCCTTAAAATTGGCTTCGCTGCTTTGTTGCTTCTCGCCATCCAGCTCCGGTTTACTCCCGTGCCAGTCAACCTTTAACAGCTGTTCCTGAGGCAGGCAAAAGCTATGGACGGTGAGCTCATTCTTGGTAAGAGTTCCGGTTTTATCGGTGAAGATCACCGTAGTCTCTCCCAGCGTTTCAACAGCACCAAGGCTTTTTATCAAAACGCTCTTTTTGGAAAGTCTTACCATTCCCCGGGCCAGGGCGATGCTTGCAACTATGGGTAAACCTTCAGGAATGGCAGCAATAGACCAGGCAATAGAAGTTTGTACCAGTTGATACAGGTCTTTTCCAGCGAGCCAGCCAAAGAAGAAAAAAGCGGCTGCCATAGCAAGGATTACCCAAATAAGCTTTTTGGTGAGTTTGTTTAGTTTGCTGTTAAGCGGGGTCTCCTCCTTGTCCTGCTCCTCTACCAGGGAACAGATGTTTCCAACTTCGGTATCCATACCGGTAGCGAAGACAAGGGCGATTGCAGTTCCTGCTGTTACGGCGGTACCTTTATAAAGGATGTTCAGGCGGTCGGCTACCTGCAGCTCCTCCTGAATTACTTCCGGATTTTTCTCTACAGGAACAGATTCTCCGGTTAATGGGGATTCGTCTACCTTAAGCTCTGTAGCTTCAAGAATTCTGGCATCTGCGGGAATAAGATCCCCGGCTTCTATTTTAATAATATCCCCTGGCGCTATTTTTTCTGCATTGATTTCCTTTTCTTCAGAATTCCGAATGACTGTGGCCATTATCTTATCAAGTTTCTTAAGCGCCTTCATGGACTTTTGTGCCTGAAATTCCATCCAGAATCCAATAATGGTATTGACCAGAAGCACGATAAAAATTGCTATCCCCTCTGGAATATCACCGAAAATAAGTGCTAGGGCAGCGGCTGCAAAGAGCAGGTAAATTACCGGATTGTTAATTTGTGATAGAATAAGGTCCCAAATACTGCGCTCCTCACCCTCCTTTAATTTGTTCAGACCATGATTTTTCAGCCGCTTTTCTGCTTCCTCTTCTGTAATCCCTTTTTCAAGGTGTGATGAAAGGTCGCCAGCCACTTCATCCCTCGTTTTGCGGTAAGCGTCTTCGCTTTTATGTTTCCGGTCTGTACTTTCTTCCATGATCCCTTATTTTTTTGATTTTATTCTCAAAGCGGAAAGTTTTCCATTTCAGATCTTTTTACCCTTTCCCATAGTTTTTTTGAGCAGCTTCTCATGAAGAACCTCCACATCTTTTTTCTTAAGTAACTCGGTACCCGGGGATTTTATAGTAGCACTGCCACAGGCTAACCCGTATAAAATAGCTGCTTCCACGGGATGTCCTTCCGCAAGGCTGTAGACCATCCCCGCAACCATACTGTCCCCTGCCCCAATGGAACTTACATGCTCTACTTTTGGTGCAGGATAATGCCACACCTCACCCTTTGTAGCCAAAAGCGCTCCTTCTCCTCCCAAAGAGAGAACAATGATCTCCACAGGATATTCGGTAAGAATGTGCAGTAAAGCTTTTTTTTGTTGCTCTAAACTCTCTGCTGCTTCCCCCGTGATATCCTTAAGTTCTTTTTTATTAGGTTTTAAAAGGAAAGCTCCCTGCTCCAGTACGCCCTTATAAGATTTTCCGGAAGTATCAAGCACAAAATTAAGTCCGCAGTTATTTGCTCTTGCCGCTGCTCTGGCGTAGAAATCAGATGGTGCACCGGGCGGAAGGCTTCCACTGGCCACAAGGAATGATCCTTTTTCGCACTTATCTACTTTTTCCAGTAAAGCTTCATATTCAGAATTCTCCAGTTCGGCTCCGGGAAAACCGAAACGGTAAAGATTCCCGGTGGAGGTTTCGGTAATGGCAAAGTTCTGTCTCAGGTCATTCTTCACCTTTACGGGATCCTCATTTACACCCTCTTTTTTTAGCAGATCGGAGAAAAGCTTACCTGTATGTCCACCTTTAGTATAAACAGCTATTGATTCCCCTCCCAGTCTTTTGATGACCCGGGAAACATTCACTCCGCCTCCTCCCGGATCAATAAGTGGTTTTTCGCAACGGAGTTTTTCATTTGGCTCAAATTTCTCTGTTGTCGAATAAATATCAAGGGCAGGATTTACAGTTAGAGTGATAATCATTGCTGGTTAAATAAATTAATAAAACATTCTCTCTAATTTACTGATTAGTTTTACATCTGTATAGCTATTATGCTAATTACTGTCTTTTTAAAAAGGCTTATATAAGAACAAAAGGATGCTTTTATAGCTTCCAATTTTTCAAAGAAAGTTCCTGACTCGGCCGGAATTTGGGATCTTTTGCTTTTCAACTGAAGAGGAATCTGGTTAAATTGAAACCGTATTTATTCCATTAATGTTCTCCCTCCAGAGAACGTTCATCAAATATCCTTACCCAGGCGTTGTCTCAAAATGCTCTTTACCCGTGGGATACTCTCCACATCAAGCAGGTTTAATGCCGGAACTCCGCAAAGTTTTTCTACCAGCTCCCTTCCTCCAAGTGTATTTGAAGAGATCCCTGTAACTATATCTGGTTTTAGATGAAATGCATCCATTATTCCCATAACAGCATAGGGATCTGACGCGCTGAGAACAACACATTTCACCTGGGCTTTTATTCCCTGATATGCCAGTTCGCCATTATAAGGCTCCAGCGGAGAGGCGCCAATTTCGATCACAGCGACATCTGGAGCCTCTGCACTTATCCTGTCCAGCATATACTCAAGTTTTTTTGAATATTCTTCGGGAGGACAAATCGAAGATGGCAGACCAGCATCCACGAAATCGAAAACAGCATCGGCTCCTACATCCTTAACGGCAAGAATATCTTTTTGTCTACCAGTGCCGGTGATTTTTGCTCCTACAACTTTTAATCCTGCCGCTTTAAGGATACCTGTCACTATACGGGCACTTGTGGTCTTGCCGGAGGACATGGAAGTACCAATAAACAATATAACGGGAGTTTCAAACTTCTTGTGTTCTACAGGTTTTACAAAATCCTCCATTGTAAGATTTTTTCCTCCTCTGCATGCATGACCCAAATATCGTATTTCCATAAATCTAGGCATGAATATCGACCTGGAGGTGAGTTTACCCAATAGACCTCCCCAGCTAAGAACATGAAGTATACCGTCCTCGCCCACCTCTTTCCAGGTTCCGGTAGCCTCCAGGGTCGCATGTCTTATTCCCAAAGCCCCTACCAATACATCCCCTTCCATTACTCCGCGTAACCTTCCATTGGTGAGTTCAAGTTTCGCATCGTTGGTACCTACATCTGTCAACTTACAGACCACATAGTCGCCCGTGGCCCATTTCTCTTTATCTAATTTTTTAACCTCAAATGGATTATCTGCAAGATCTGAAGTTCGGGTAAGGGCGGTATAAATATATTTATAATCCATTTTTTTAGTTTTTCAGGTTAAAGGTTCCTCCAGCAACAGCAATGTAAGCAGTGCGGTTCGCTCGGGAAGTTGTTTAGTAAAGATGAATTCATGTTGTGCATGCGCACCATCCCCGGTTGTTCCCAAACCGTCAAGGGTAGCAGTATAGAGACTGGTTGTGTTTCCATCAGATCCTCCACCGGCAGTCGCCTCCTCTAGTTTGAGATCGAGGAGTTCTCCTCCCGCCTTTGCACGATCCCAAAGAACCCGGTTTCTTTCGGTCTTTTCCATAGGTATACGTCTTATTCCTCCCTCGATCTTCATCACAACCTCCTTATGGGAAGGCTTAAGGGATAAAATCTTGCGGGATATATAATCGGCATCTTCCTGGTTGTAAACCCGTACATCTACGACGGCACTACTTTCAGAAGCTACTACGTTGGCTGAGGTCCCTCCCTCGATCTTCCCTACATTTATAGTTATTCCTTTTTCGGGATCGTTCATTGCATATAACTTCTGTACTTGTTTGGAGAGTTCTACAATGGCATTAATCCCTTTTTCAGGATCCAGACCGGCATGTGCTGCACGTCCCTGAACTTTAACGGTAAACTTCCCGATTCCTTTTCTTCCAGTCTTTAATTTCCCTTGCAACCCGAGGGGAGGCTCAAGAATAAATGCACGATTCGCAATGGCAGCCAATCGGGCGATAGCAGCAGTCGATTCCAGGCTCCCAATCTCCTCATCTGCATTGATAAGGACCGCTGGCATTACCTTATGGGCCAGTCCAAGGTCTCTTATGCATTGAAGGGCAAAATATATTTGTGTAAGTCCGGCTTTCATATCGTAAATTCCCGGCCCCATAAATTTTTCATTTTCTTCATGCACCGGCATTTTCTTCAAACTATCGAGTTCCCAAACAGTATCACAATGACCTACTAACAACTGTATAGGAGCATGCTTTTCGCGGTTTTTCGGCCTCGCATACAGGTAGCCTCCTGTCTCCTTACCCGGAACCCGCAGCGTGTAATAACCTAGTTTACTGAAAACCGATTCGAGGAAATGCATTATTTTCTCCAATGCATTTAGATCCCGCGAGGGTGATTCCATACTTACCAGCTCCCTAAGAAATTCTTTCATTGGTCCTTCTTCCGACTCCAGATGGTCCCGGATCTCTTTTGCTGTATGGGCGGTAGTCGTCATTTTCTAAAATCTTTAGGATAGGGAAATTGATAGGTTTCACTTATCCGGGAAAAGCGGTCGGGAGCTATAAATGCCAGAAGATTATGTTCTACCAACTGGTTTTGGGCATCACTATCTGAAACCCTTCTATAATCCTTTTTTACAAAAGCAGCTTTGATCTCGCCGGTGATGATACTATTCTCTCCAAAGCCGTCCACGACCTTAAATGCCGAACATTCAAATATGAGGTAAGAATCACGAAGCACCGGCAGATTCATTGTTTCAGCCTGTACAACAGGAAGATTGCTTACCACCTCGTGATATTTTGAAATAATTTCTTCTCTTGATGTGGCGCTAAGAGCTACTGGAATCACATCATCGGGCAAGGGAAAACTCACTGTGAATTCCTTGGTTGTCTTAATATTTTGATAAGTACCGTGTTTGGGAGTACAGACAAAACCAAAGTAATTATCAAACCCTGCGGGAAAGGCCATGTGTTTGGGTGCCATATCATATTCTGTTCCTTCACGGGTTCCCACTACAATGAGAGGAGCAACCATAAATATCCGATCCCACACAGCAGTTGAAAGATCGAGAGAGGTGTATTCATTATTGTCCATAGTTTCCA
This sequence comes from Salinimicrobium sediminilitoris, assembly GCF_020866905.1. Taxonomy (GTDB): domain Bacteria; phylum Bacteroidota; class Bacteroidia; order Flavobacteriales; family Flavobacteriaceae; genus Salinimicrobium; species Salinimicrobium sediminilitoris. The sequence continues at coordinate 450,415 of NZ_JAIVCC010000002.1, forward strand.
TAACGGCCTGCTCATATTTCCCTACAATTTACTGATATAAAAGAGTTTAATTAATGACAATAATCAGTTTCCTATGTTTTCAAAAATGAATATTTGTATATTACATTGTTCATAAAATTTTTAAAAGGAGCTTTTATGGCCATAGGGTTTCCGGGGAAACCTGAGAGATATCATAGTTCACTCAATAAATATGAAGTAGTTTTAACATAGAAATTTTGCGGTATGACCCGAAATTTTCCCATGTTCGCTAACATTTCCTCCTTTTTTACGGAAACAGGAGCACTGGCACGTTTTGCCGGAAGATTCTTCAGGGAATTGGTTAGTCCTCCCATCGAATTCCGGGAATTTTTGAGACAGTGTTACCAAATGGGCAACAAGTCCCTGCTATTGGTTGCAGTTACAGGCTTCATACTCGGACTTGTTTTTACACTGCAATCCAGGCCTACTCTGGAAGAATTTGGAGCCTCTTCCTGGATTCCCAACATGATAAGTATTTCAATTGTTCGGGAAATAGGACCGGTGATCATAGCTCTTATTTGTGCAGGACGTATAGGTTCAAGTATAGGTGCTGAACTGGGGTCTATGAAAGTTACCGAGCAAATTGACGCCATGGAAGTTTCGGGAACCAATCCATTTAAATTTCTTGTCGTAACACGTATTCTTGCAGCAACACTCATGCTGCCCCTGCTCATACTTTTTGGAGATTTTGTTGCACTTATTGGTTCGGCCATTGTGGAAAATGTAAAGGGGCAGGTTTCTTTCATCCTGTACTTTAATCAGGTGTTTGAGGCGCTGTCCTTCAGCGATCTCCTTCCGGCAACTGCCAAATCTTTCTTTTTTGGTTTTGCGATTGGATTGGTAGGGTGTTTTAAAGGCTATAACAGCAGTAAAGGAACAGCCGGCGTGGGCCGGGCTTCCAATTCGGCTGTGGTATATACAAGTATGCTGCTTTTCATTATAGATTTTATAGCAGTTTTTCTTACAGACCTTATATACGGATGATATGAAGGAAGAAAATACATATTCCTCCTCTAATAAAGGAAAGCCGGTAATACGAATTCATAACCTGCAGAAGCAATTTGGAGATCAGGTTGTTTTGAACAACTTCAATCTTGAAATGTATGAAAACGAAAACCTGGTCCTTATGGGGAAATCAGGTTCCGGAAAATCGGTTATGATCAAATGTCTTGTAGGATTAATGGAACCAGATAGCGGCACAATAGAAGTCCTGGACGAGGATATTAGCAAGCTGGACCAAACTAAAATGGATGAGTTACGGGCGGAGATAGGATTTTTGTTTCAGGGAAGCGCATTATATGATTCCATGACCGTGAGGGAAAACCTGGAATTTCCGCTAAGACGTCATACCAAGAGAATGAATATTGAAAATACTGAGGAACTTGTACTGGAAGCGTTAAATAATGTGGGATTGGCTAAGACGATCGATCTCATGCCCGAAGAGCTTTCAGGCGGCATGCAACGAAGGATCGCCCTGGCACGTGCCCTTATTCTTAAACCCAGGATAATTTTATATGATGAGCCTACAACAGGGCTCGATCCTATAACCGCAAAAGAAATTATTAAATTGATGATGGATATTCAGAAAAAATACAAGACTTCATCCTTGATCATTACTCATGATGTGGACTGCGCCAGGGTGATCTCAGACCGAATGATCCTGTTACTGGAGGGAACCAATTACGCAGAAGGAACTTTTAAGGAACTATCAACTTCTGAAGACCCGAAAATTCAGGCCTTCTTTAAATGAAAAAAGATGAAAAATTCAAATACACAAAACCTGAGATTAGGAATCTTTGTGATCCTTGGAATCGCCATCTTTGTTGCTGCGGTTTATTTTATTGGGAACCGCCAGAACCTGTTTGGAGATAATAGTGTCATCATTTCGGTCTTTAAAGATGTTAGTGGCCTGCAACGTGGAAACAACGTGCGGTTTGCCGGAGTCAATGTAGGAACAGTAAAAGATATTGAAATAATCAATGATACCAGTATAGCAGTGAGTATGAGGGTGGATGAACGCACTATGAACCTCATTCGAAAAAATTCTCTTGCCACCATTAGTTCCGATGGATTAGTGGGCAGTATGGTGGTTAATCTCCTGCCGGGGGAAGATAATTCGGCCCCGTCGCCTCCGGTAGAGTTTGGAGATACTATTACTTCTATAAGCAAAATTGCCACTGCCGATATGCTCACCACTTTAAATACTACAAATGAAAATGCGGCGCTCCTAACTGCTGATCTTCTAAAGATCACCAATAGCATAAATAAAGGAGAAGGCACCCTCGGGGCTTTAATTAAGGATGAGGAGATGGCGGGAAATTTTAAAAAGAGCATAGAAGGCCTGCGGCAATCCACTCAAAATGTTTCTGCGATGGTCAACCGTATCAATGCTATCATTAATGAAGTAAGTTACAAAGAAAGTGTTGCAGGGGTATTACTTAGCGATACCACAGCTGCTAAACAAATTGAGGGGGTCATTACCAACCTGGAAATTTCTGCTCTGCAAATAAGCAACATGACTACTAATCTTGAACAGATATCTTATGATTTAAGAAAAGGTGAAGGCACTCTCGATTATTTACTCAATGATCCCGGGGCAGTGGATAAACTCGATTCCACCCTGGAGAATATTGAAAAAGCTACCAAAAAATTCGATGAAAGCATGGAAGCGCTGCAGCACAATATTTTATTCAGAAGGTACTTTGAGAGGCAGGCGAGAATAAAGCAAAGGGAGGAAGCAAAAATTGATGAATAAAAAAAGGCTTCCTGTGAGGAAAGCCTTTTACATTTTTGAGGAACGTAATATTTATTCTACAATAAAATTCCCGCGCATTTGGATATAATGTCCAGGGAAGCTACAGATATATTCATAAGTTCCCGGCTCTGGAGCAGTAAATTCAATAGTAGTCTCTTCTCCACCGCCAATCATCTCTGTATGGACAATTACTGCGTCTGTTCCTTCAGGAATATAATCATTACCTGAAGCGGTAGCAGCTTTTTGAGCAAAATCCACTACATCTGTTCCTTGCTTTAGTAGCACAAAATTATGTCCCATAGCATTTTCGGGCAGTTGTCCCACATGAGTAAGGGTAAGACGTACTTTCTCTCCTGCCTTCACCTTGATTTCATTGAGGTTGTACTGCATTTGGTCGTTACCGGTGAGGTTCACCTGTACTATCCCATCCTGGCGTACTACAGCCTCTCCAGATTGAGCATCTTCGGAAGTTGTCTCTACAGTGTTTTCACGCATGTCAACTTCTTCTAAACTACCTTCTTCTCCAATAGTTATTGTTTCCTGTTCTTTCTTTTCATCACCACAGCTTACTAAAACTATAGTCAAAAAAAGCGCAAGAAATTTCATAAGATCTTTCATTCTAATCGTTTTTTGGTTCATAATTTCATCTCATTTCTTGAGATAATAGTCAAAGGTAGATAATTAAACGATTTTTTCTAAAAAGCTTAAGTTAAGGAAAGTCTAAAGTGAGGATACTATAGAATGTGAGTCATTTTCCACCTTTTAAGATCTGGGAGGATTTGAATTACCTGATGGGCTTCTTCAATGCTCATTTCGTCATGGTGTCTGGCCATATCCAGTAGCCTTTTCTTCATATCCTGTATAGTGATGTGATGATCTGTATATTCTCCATTTTTAAAACACCCCAGGCAATAATCTGAATTTTTACTTTGATCCCTGTTTGTACCTCTCATCTTTTCTGAAAAAGGAAGTCCGCAGGATTGACAAATAAGTGGTTTCATAGCAACTTTTTTAAACAACTACTGTTCAGTTTGTTAGGTTAAAATAGGGTTCCTTTAAAGATAAAAACTGTGAACAAAAAAAAGAGATTTTAAGGTCTTAAATATTTCCTAAATAAACTTTTCTAATGTATCTTTATTAAGGTTATTAACTAGCTGATAATGAGATGTGTTTTCACCAAAACTCCTCCTGTATTAGACTGTAAATCAACACCAATGGAAAGTTCGGTCCTCCTTATAGAAGATGATCTTGTGCTTGCTGAAAATATTCAGGAATTGTTGGAGCTTTCCGGTTACCGGGTTATGCTTGCTCACGAAGGAAAATCTGGATTAATAAAGGCATTTAAAGAACTTCCCGATGTCATAATTTCAGATATCATGATGCCTAATGTTAATGGTTATGAAGTATATCAGGCTCTTCAGCAAAACCGTTACACCAGGAATATTCCTTTCATCTTTCTCTCTGCTAAAGCAGATCCAGCTGATGTTCGGCGGGGTATGAATCTTGGGGCAGATGACTACATCACGAAACCTTTTAATGAAGAAGACCTTATTCTTGCCCTGGAAAGGCGCATAGCTAAACGAACACAAATACTAAGGGAGGAAGAAGAAGAAAGAAGAAAGAAGCCACAATTTCATCTGGAAGAATTTAAAGAATATATTCGAACTTACGGGGAACAGATACAGGTAGAGAAAAATGAAGAAATCTATATGGAGAACAGGATGGCTTCAAACGTATTACTTCTTGAGCACGGCCTGGTAAAAACCTTTAAGCTGGATGAACATGGAAAAGAACTTATAACGAGTATACCTCAAAAAGGAGATTTTCTGGGCTTCTACAGTTTTAAATTCTCCCGGTATCCCGAGAGTGCCCATGCCCTGGAAAGGAGTATTCTTTATAGGATTTCGCTTGAAGAATTCATCCAGTTACTAAAGAAAAATCACGAATTGACCCTGGAGTTTGCCGAAGTACTTTCTCACAATCTTGATGTTCTAAAAACACATCTCCTGGAGATGGCTTATAGTTCAGTACTTAAGAAGACTGCCAGCACTTTGCTGGAATTTGCTGAAAAAGTAAAAAATGATGCCACTCCAATAATCAAAGTTTCCCGAAGTGACATGGCAAGTGTAGCCGGGATATCTACAGAAAGTTTTATAAGAAGTTTGTCCTGTCTAAAAAGGGATGGATTAATCGACATAATAGGACGAAATATTAAGATCCTTCAGCTTGAAAAATTAAGAGAAATACATTAGGATTTTTCGCACTTTATTTTTTACCAAACATGACAATTCTCATTCTATTTAGAGCTAATGCTCTGTAAATTAGAAAGAAAAATTACTAACAAAAAACCTAGAGTTATGTCATTAGTAACCACAAAAAAGCGCAGGACTCCAATGTTGAGTAATGCCTTTATCAACGATCCTTTCTTTTCAAATTTCTTTGACCGTAGCGGAATGATGAAGAACTTCCTTAAAACAAACGGAGATTTGGATTTTAGTCCGGCAATGAACGTAAAAGAAAAAGAAAAAGAATTTGAAGTAGAGCTTGCCGCACCCGGTCTTAAAAAAGATGATTTCAAGATCACTCTTGACAACGGTATTCTTACTGTTTCAGCTGAAAAAGAAGAAAAAAAAGAAGAAGAAAAAGAAGGTTATGTGAGCAGGGAGTTTAGTTATAATTCCTTCTCAAGATCTGTAAGCATTCCGGAATCTGTAGATGAGGATAAAGATGTTTCTGCCCGTTACGAAGATGGAGTTCTTAAGCTTAAATTGAACAAAAGAGAAGGTTCGGAAGCCAAAAAGCCAAAAACCATTAAGGTTTCCTAACCTGGGGGAGAGACTGCCATACTGGTAAAGAGTCGTCATTATAATAATTTGCATCCTAAACAGAAGCAAATTGCTCACCGAACAAGGTTTGGTTTGACGAGAACTTATCACTAGGACAGTCTCTTTTTCTTTAAATGACACCCGTCATGTTTCTTTTAGGAAACTTTCTCTAACTTTAATCAAAACACCAGGAAATGAGAAAGATAATTATTCCTACCGACTTTTCAGAAAATGCATTTAATGCATTAAGATATGCTGCAGAACTCTTTAAATATGAGAGAAGCGAATTTTATGTGCTGCACGCTTATGCCGATGAAGTTTACAATTTTGAAGGAGTAATTACACAGGATTTTCTGGAGGAATATAAAGCAACCGTAAAAGAAAAATGTAGCCGGGAGCTGGAGAACGTTATCTCCCGGATAAAAGAATTGTATTCCAACCCCAAACATTCCTTTCATCCCATCCCGGCTTTCGGACTTTTAATAGATGAAGTGAATGATCTTGCCGAAAAAGAAAATGCCGATCTAATTATTACTTCCACCCGTGGGGCAACCAATGACCGGAAGCTAACTTTTGGCAGCAACACCCTGCAAATCATTAAATATGTGCAATGTCCTGTATTAAGTATCCCCGAAAATTACCAATTTTCAGATCCCAAACGGATTTTGTTTCCCACAAATTACCTTCTGCCCTATCAACGCCGAGAACTCAAATTAGTGGGTGGAATAGCACGCTCTTTTTGTTCAGAGATTCACATGCTGTATGTTTCTCGCTTTGCCGAGGAGACATTAAGACAGAGAGACAATAAAGAAGCCATATTGCAGCAATTCTATGATTTAAAGTTGCATGATCATCATGAAAAGGAAATGGAAAAAACACAGGCCATTGAAAAAATGATTGATAACCTCCACATTGACCTGCTTATCCTGGTTAATTCCCGCCACAGCTATCTTGAAAACATTTTATATACCTCAACAATCGATAAAATTGGGCTTCATCCAAAAATCCCCTTTCTGGTACTCCAAAATTTTTATCGTCTTTAAATTATTAGGCCATGAAAAAGATCCTGTTGCCAACCGACTTTTCAGAAAATGCATACAATGCAGCGAAATACGCCGTTCAGCTTTTCAATGGGGAGGAGTGTACTTTTTACTTACTCAACACCTACACCCCGGTGCTCTATGACAACGAGTACCTGGTCTACAGTGCTACTCAACCCACTCTGACTGAGATCTACCAAAACAAATCCATGGAAGGACTGGAAAGGGTGCGAAGAAGGATCAAGCGAAATTTCAAGAATGAAAAACATCACTTTGAGAAGATTTCCTCCTTCAATCTTTTAAATGATGAAATAAAAGACGTGGTTTTAGAGAAAGAAATAGATCTTATTGTGATGGGAACGAAAGGAGCTACTGGAGCTCAAGAGATTCTTTTTGGCACCCATACGGTGCACGCAATAAAAAAAGCCCGCTGCCCATTAATGGCAATTCCGGCACATTATGATTACAAGGCTCCCAGAGAAATACTTTTTCCAACAGATTATGAAGTGGAAATCCCTAAGCTCCTGAACATTTTAAAGGAGATTGCATTAAGTCACTCCTCTAAGGTGCATATTCTTCATGTCTATTTTGGAGTAAACCTTTCCTCTACCCAAACCAGTAGAAAAAAAGCTTTGGGAAGAGCATTTAAAGATATTGGTCATCACTTTTACAGCATAACCGAAAAAAGTGTCACCAGGGCTATTTATGATTTTCAGGAAGAAAATGAAATTGACATGCTGGTGATGATAAATAATAAGCATTCTTTCTTTGAGAATCTTTTATTTACACCTGTTGTAAACGAAATAGGTTTTAACGTTAAAGTACCATTCCTGGTCATTCCGTCTAAAAAAAGGAAATAATGAAAAAAGTGCTTTTGCCAACAGATTTTTCTGTCAATTCCCTGAATGCGGCAAGATATGCCCTGGATATGTACAAGGAAGAAAAAATGGATTTTATCTTAATTCATGCATACAGGGTTTTCGATTACCATGAAAAAAGTCAGTTATCTGCTACACCGGGTAAAGCTGTACTGGAAAAAGCCCGACAGGAAGCAAATTCTAAGCTTAATAAGGTAGTCGAAGAATTAAAAATCACTGCGGGAAAGGACCATTCTTTTGAAATAGCAGCTCACAATTTATTACTTACAGATGCCATTTTAAAAGAATTACGAAAAAGGAAAATAGAGTTGATCATTATAGGAAATCAGGGCCATACAGGAGCAAAAGAAGTTATCTATGGAACAAATACTCTAAATATTATGGAGGAGATTGAAAATTGTCCGGTATTATCGGTCCCTTCCAATATGGTATTTCAACCTCCAAATGAAATTGTTCTTGCCAACAGCTTCAAAGCAGAACTAACGCCCGATGATCTTGATTTTCTGATTTCCCTGGCAACAAAATTTAAAGCTGCTCTAAGGATCCTTCACATAGCCGAAGAAGGTGGCCTCAACAGGTCTCAGCATCATAACAGGAAATTGCTTAGTGAAAAGCTTGAGGACGTAAAGCACTCCTTTCATTCCCTGGAATATCTTAGTGTACCTCTGGGCATCTATTCCTTTTTAGAAAGCCGGGGAAGTGGATTAGTCGCATTTATCAATAAAAAACATACGTTTTTAGAAAACCTGCTCCTAAACCCATTATATAAGAATTTGGCGCACTATTCAAAAGTACCGGTTTTGGTACTCCACCAGCCTCCAAGGGCAGATTAAAGAAAATGTCATGAAAGTTATTACCGCCTCGGGGGAAAGATCAGAGTTTTCGGAAACAAAAGTGGCATCTTCCCTAAGAAGAGCCGGTGCACATGAGCCCGTTATCGATGATATTCTAAAAAGCCTGCGCGGGCGATTACATCCCGATATTTCCACTAAAGAAATATACAAACAGGCTTTTGATCTCCTGCGAAAGCAGGACGGCCTCACTGCCTCCCGTTTTAAACTTAAAAAAGCAATTTACGAACTGGGGCCTACAGGATTCCCTTTTGAGAAATTTGTAGCTGCCATTTTTGAAAATAGCGGTTATAAAGTAGAAGTTGGGAAAATTCTCCAGGGTTCATGTGTTAGTCATGAAGTAGATGTAGTAGCCGGGCTAAAGGACCTCAAGATGTTCATGGAATGTAAATTCCATAGTGAACAGGGAAAAAAATGCGATGTAAAGGTTCCGCTTTATATCAACTCCCGTTTTTTGGATCTGGAAAGTTTTCATCTAAAAATGCACAAAAATGGAGGAATTCGCCATGAGGGTTGGGTTGTTACAAATACCAGGTTTACACAGGATGCTATCACCTATGGTAAATGTGTAGGTTTAAAACTTTTAAGCTGGGACTATCCTAAAGGGAATGCGTTAAAAGAAAGAATAGACAAATTAGGGCTTTACCCCATTACCGTTTCCACTCTTTTGTCTGCCAGGGAGAAACAATTTCTCCTAAGCAGGGATGTAGTGCTGTGCAGACAATTAATAAAAGACGACTTTTTTCTCGACCAGCTGGAGATAAAAGAAAATAGAAAGAGAAGAATTCTTCGGGAAATGGAAGAACTAGTGGTGCCCTTAAAAAAAGCAAATGGCTGAAAAAGTAAATATCCGTTTTCTAGGTGCCGCAGGTACAGTAACAGGCTCAAAGTTCCTGCTTGAGACTCCCTGGATGAATATCCTCATTGATTGCGGATTATTTCAGGGGCTCAAGGAATTAAGAGAACTCAATTGGAAACCTTTTCCTTTTCCTCCTGAAAAAATTGACCTGGTACTTCTCACTCATGGTCACCTGGACCACACCGGTTACCTGCCAAAGTTAGTCAAGGGTGGCTTTAGCCGGGAAATTCTGGGCACCTCCCCCACGCTGGCTATAGCCGAAATCATCCTTACAGACAGTGCTAAAATTCAGCAGGAAGATGCAAAAAGGGCTAATGAAGAACATTTTTCAATACATGAGCCGGCATTGCCACTTTATACCGAAGAAGATGTTGAAGAAACTGTAAAATTATTCAAATCTGTTAGGACAGATGAATGGATGGAGGTCTCAGAAAAGATTAAATTTCGTTTCCTTCGGAACGGGCACATCCTGGGAGCTACGTTCATCGAATTGGATATAAACGGTAAGATCTTTGTATTTTCAGGAGATATTGGTCGAAACTCAGACACGCTTCTGGAAGCCCCACACAAACCGGGGCATGCAGACTTCCTGTTTCTGGAGAGCACCTATGGGGATAGAATACATCCGGAGGAAGACGTTGATGAGATCCTGGATTCCTGCATCACAAAAACTATTGAAAATAATGGAACCTTAATTATCCCTAGTTTTGCAGTAGAGCGTCTTCAAACTTTGATGTACAGGATCTATCTACTTTATCAAAAGAACCAGAACCTAACAATTCCCGTTTATATTGACAGTCCCATGGGCAATGAGGTGCTTAAGGTCTTTAGCAGTTTTATGTCCTGGCACAAATTAAATACCGAAGAATTTAAAAAAATGAAAAGATTCTTCAGGATCATTACACAATATAAGGACACCTGGAAGGTAATTGACGATCCTCAACCCAAAGTTGTTATAGCGGGTAGCGGGATGGTCACTGGAGGCAGGGTTTTAACTTATTTGAGATTTCACCTTAAAGATCCCAATACCACCATTCTTTTGGTTGGTTTCCAGGCCGAAGGAACAAGAGGAAGACAACTTCAGGAAGGGGTGGCCGATGTAAAGATCTTTGGAAATTACTATGAGGTAAAAGCCGCAGTAAAGAATATAAACAGCCTTTCTGCTCATGCAGATCAACATGAATTACTGGACTGGTTAGTCGACCTCGACAATAACCCGGATCGGATTTTCCTTATCCACGGCGAGAAAAAAGCTTCAGATGTTCTTAGGGTTAAAATTAAAGACCGTTACGGCTGGCATGCCGAGATTCCACACCTGGGAGATACGGTAACGGTAGAAGTTTAAACAAAAAAAATCCGTGGCTCTCACCACGGATTCTTGTTTGGACATTTTTAGATGCCCGGATTTCTTTAGAATTAATTATTCTACAGAAGGAGTATTTGTAATGTCTTCTACTACAGTAACGCCAGTGCTTGTTGTATCAACAACAACTTCTTCAGTCTCAACAGCCTCAACCTCAACAGGAGCCTCAGGAGTTTCGATAACTTCTACTGTAGTGTCTTCAGTTGTTTCAGTAGTTGTTTCTTTACAAGAAGTAAATGAGAATACTAATGCGATAGCAGCAAAAGTCAAAAAGGATTTTTTCATTTTTAATGAATTATTAATTGTTTGAGGGGTCAAATGTATATCATTTTTTGACACTCAATACAACAGCCAAAAATATTTTTAGTTAAATTTTATAAGTCTTTTAAAATACGGGGTTTTTTCTTCTTTTACTCCCAAAAAAAGTTTCTTATCTGACATTTGTCAGTTTGATGAACAGTTTTTATTCTTACCTTAATAACTTAAATACAGTAGATTATGAGCCGGAACACATCCAGAAGTTTTTCCGCAAATGAAAAGGACATAGACCGCCTGTTAAAAGAAAACAGCAGGTGGAAAGAAAGATTAGCCTACTTCAATGAGGAAATCAACTTCTTAAACCTGTACCTGGGTGCAGATATCTTTCAAAAGAATATACTAAATCTATATGAGCGGCTTCAGCTTTTCTATGATGCCCTGCAAAATTTTAAACAGGAGAACCTGGAGCTTACCAGGGAAGTTCATAACCACCGGTATGACATTGAGGGAATACTAGAATGCGAGGATATAAGCTGTGAAGTCTTTTACCACGATGAACATTTAAAACTCGAACGAAGGATCCTGGATTTTGCCCACAAATTCAGGGAATTCAAACTGGAAATTTTTTCCTATACCGGGCCCCTGTTACGCCGAACCAGTAAGGAGCATTAACAAGTATAATTTTTTTGCCATGAAAAATAAAGCACATAATTACAGGTACATCGAGTGGAAAACACCCGACGAAATGCATTTCTCCTCTTTACAGTGGAAATCTGAACTCAGCTTCATTAAAGATGAACATCGCTTTTTTGAAGATATGCTTAAAGAATACACTTTGCCCATAATTGAATCCCAACTTTTTAACCGGGTGAAGGAACTTATTGACCAGTTAGGTCTTTCGGTTAAAGAACTAAAGGTTTTAGAAAAAAGGGTTTCCGAACATATTAACAGGCTTCGCAGCTTGATTGAAAGCCTGGATGAACCAAGAGAAGGACGTGTATATCGCAAAGAACATAAGGAAATCCTTAATGATGTCAATCACTTTTCCAGACAATACAAACGACTTAAAAAGGAAATTTTTGAAATCGTTAGTCAAGCAATGAAACAACAAAAACAGAAAAGGCTACTGGCCTAATTCAACCAGAATTTAAAGAGCACATTGTTTTATTTGAAATGGAGGCTGTCTAAATTGCTATTGATCGTTGATCTGAATTTATTCTGAAGCTTATTAACCTAATTCTCAGAAAGAAACAGAACCTAAAACTCCTGAAATTTTAGGTGGACGTAAAATGGCTTTTAACAGTCTCCTTTTGGTAAGCCTCATAAAGTTTTAAAGCCTATTGAAGAACTACTGAAAAAACAACTGCCAGATAATGTTTCCGATAAGACATCCAAAAAAGCTATTTTGGAATAGCTCTTTGGAACATTTTTTTCTGAAGAAAATTTATCTTTAGAAAAAAGTTATGTGCTTCAGGACAAAATTAAACTCAAAGATCATAGAGATAGAAAAAGCTTTTAATGCAACATTCGTGGAACCGGAGCTTTATACCCCTCAAGAGGGGATCAATGGCTTCGACTTTTTATCCAATCCTGTGGTCACAAATGATGCACCCGGAGAGCTCCTTTTTTTTAACTGGGGCCTTGTCCCCTTTTGGGCAAAAAATGACAGCCTGAAGAAATCCACCCTCAACGCAAGAATAGAAACCCTGGACGAAAAACCTGCTTTTCGGAATTCGGTAGAGAATAGATGCCTTATAATCGCTAATGGATATTATGAGTGGCAGTGGCTGGACGAAAAAGGAAAAACCAAGCAAAAGTACCTCATAACATCATCTGAAGAAGATATTTTTGCCTTCGCCGGAATATATTCTCACTGGCAGGATCCTGCAACAGGCAAGTCTATTGGCTCTTACAGCATCACCACCACCCAGGCGAATGAATTGATGAGCGAGATTCACAACAACAAGCAACGAATGCCGGTGGTGCTTCACCACAGGGATCACTCTGCCTGGCTTGAAGGAGCCTCACATAAGGAATTTGCTTTTCCTTATGAAGTAAACCTGAAGGCCCAAAAAGTGTAAAAACCTTTTATATTTCAGGAATAATCCTGTGACTCTGCCGAAGAATCTTAAATTTGTTTCAGAAAATGCCATTTTTAAACCTTCTATGGGAGAAATAATAGATATACGCACGGTGACCGTTTGCCGTTATATCACCGCTTTACGGGAGGGTGGCTCTCTCCCTGCACTAGCCGAGGCCGATGACGATTTCAAGTACGTCCTGAAGTTTCGCGGTGCCGGACATGGGGTTAAAGCATTAATAGCCGAATTCCTTGGCGGAGAAATTGCAAGGGTTATTGGACTTAGAGTTCCCGAGCTGGTATTCGCTAATCTTGATGAAGCCTTTGGGAGGACCGAAGGGGATGAAGAAATTCAGGATTTGCTTCAGGGCAGTAAAGGGCTCAATCTTGCCCTGCATTTTCTTTCTGGGGCAATTAATTTTGATCCGGCAGTGACTGTTGTAGATGAAATAACTGCCTCTAAAATTGTATGGCTGGATGCTTTTATCACGAATGTGGACCGCACCTTCAGGAACACAAATATGCTTATGTGGCACCAGGATCTTTGGCTAATTGACCATGGAGCTTCCTTTTATTTCCACCATTCCTGGAACAACATGGAGAAGCATGCACAAAGCCCTTTCAGCTTAATAAAAGATCACGTATTGCTTCCCCAGGCTGCTCAACTCAATGAAATAGATGAACAGATCAAACAGCTGCTGAAAATTGAAAAAATCAGGGAGATCGTAGAATGTCTTCCCGATGAATGGTTGCAATGGAGGGAGACCGATCTTTCCCCGGCAGAGATTAGAGCAGCATATATCCAGTTTCTTGAAATTCGCCTTAGGAATTCAAATATTTTTATAAAAGAAGCACAAAATGCAAGACAGGCACTTATATGAATATGCTACCATAAGGGTGGTACCACGGGTGGAACGGGAAGAGTTCCTCAATGTGGGGGTTGTGGTGTTTTGTAAAAAAGAGAAATACCTGCAGGTAAGGTATGAAGTGGATTCAGAAAAGTTGCACATGCTTTGCAAAGATCTCGACCTGGACCAGCTGGGAAAGAATCTGGAATCTTTTGAAAAGATCTGCCTTGGTTCCAAAGATGGAGGCCCAATTGCCCAAATGGATATACCCTCGCGGTTTCGATGGCTCACAGCAATACGAAGTTCTGTAATCCAGACTTCGAGGCCTCACCCGGGCTTGTGTTTTGATTTGGACAAAACTCTTGACAGGCTATTCTCTGAGTTGGTATTATAAAAAAAGCTGCCAAAGCAGCTTTTGTAACTTACCTTTTAAAAAAGGTATTATTTACTTCCCTTTTTCACCCAACTTCCCATGGTCATGGTTCTCTTTACCTGATGGGCAACCGCTTTTTTAACCTTATCCCCTAATTCTTCCTTACCTGCCGTTATACTTACTCCATAAGGATTTCCTCCGGCATTGAATATGGCTTCATTGGTATATCCCGGTGCGGCAACTATTGCTCCCCAGTGAAACATGGTCTTATACAAAGAAAGTAAGGTGGATTCCTGCCCCCCGTGAACATTACTCGCACTGGTCATTCCACTAACCACTTTATTGGCCAGTTTCCCGTTAAACCAAAGTCCGCCGGTCATATCGAGGAACTGCTTGAACTGTGATGGCAAATTTCCATAACGGGTTGGAGCACTAAAAATATAACAGTCTGCCCAATCCAGGTCATCCATGGAAGCTTCCTGAACATCTTGTGTGGCTTCCAGATGCTTCTTCCAGTCCTTATTGGCCTCAATTGCCTCTTTTGGTGCCAGCTCCTTAACTTTTCTAAAGCGCACCTCTGCTCCATTTTCTTTGGCTGTTTCTTCCGCCCACTTTGCGAGTTGATAATTTGTTCCTGTCGAACTGTAATAGATCACAGCTACTTTTAAATCTTCCATAGTCTATCTTGTTTTATAGTTGTTAATTCATTTTCAATAAGATAACCTGAAAATATCTACTTTTCTGCTAAACAAATTATAAAAGTTAATACGCAGCGGAACAAAAAATCCCCTTTTAAAAAGGGGATTTATAAGTTAATTTTTTAAAAAGACTATTTTTCCATTGCCTCAGCAACTCCTGCGGAAAGTCTTTTGTAAGTCCCATTTTCCAGGCGTTCACGAATTGCTGAAAAAGCAGTCAAAGTAATTTCCACATCCTCTAAGGTATGAGTAGCTGTTGGAATTAATCTTAAAAGTATCATTCCTTTAGGAATAACCGGATAAACTACGATAGAACAGAAGATCCCGTGATTTTCCCTAAGGTCGTTGACCAGGGCCATAGCTTCAGGAATACTTCCCTTGAGATAAACCGGAGTCACACAACTTTGAGTTGTTCCTATGTCAAATCCACGATCTTTAAGACCATTTTGAAGCGCATTTACATTCTCCCAAAGCTTCTCTTTAAGTTCGGGCATTGTTTTAAGCATCTCAAGACGTTTAAGTGCACCAATTACCAGCTGCATTTGCAGAGATTTGGCAAACATTTGAGAACGAAGATTGTACTTCAGGTAATCCATGATCTCCTGGTCTCCGGCGATAAAAGCCCCTGTACTGGCAAGAGATTTTGCGAAGGTTGCAAAATAAACATCGATTTGATCCTGCACTCCCTGCTCCTCACCTGCTCCTGCTCCTGTTTTACCAAGAGTACCAAAGCCGTGAGCATCATCTACAAGTAACCTGAAGTTATATTTCTCTTTAAGAGCAACGATCTCTTTAAGTTTTCCCTGCTCTCCCCTCATTCCAAAAACACCTTCAGAAATTACAAGGATTCCGCCACCGGTTTGCTCTGCGATCTTCTCGGCACGCTGGAGGTTCTTTTCAATGCTCTCCATGTCATTGTGCTTGTAAGTAAAGCGCTGACCTAAGTGCAGGCGCACCCCGTCAATAATACATGCATGAGCATCTACGTCATAAACAATAACGTCTTTTTTAGAAACAAGGGCATCAATGGTAGAAACCATTCCCTGGTAACCAAAGTTAAGAAGGTATGCAGCCTCTTTATCCACAAAAGAAGCAAGTTCCTCCTGCAATTTTTCATGTAGAGAGGTGTGACCACTCATCATCCTGGCGCCCATTGGATAGGCAGAGCCCCATTCTGCAGCGGCTTCAGCATCTACTTTCCGCACTTCGGGATGATTTGCAAGTCCCAGGTAATCGTTGACACTCCAGGTAATTACATCCTGCCCACGGAATTTCATACGATTGGAAATAGGTCCTTCCAGTTTGGGAAAAACAAAATAACCTTCAGCTACTTCACTCCACTTCCCTAAAGGCCCCTTGTCCTTATATATTTTATCGAATAAATCTGCCATTTTATATATTTTTCACTTCAGCAAAAGTAACAAATAAATAGCAACTGCAGAATCTAGGCCGGTCAACTGCATTGAAAAACATGCACTTTTCAGCTTTCTTTATAGGAGCAGCTGCTCCCGGTCGCTATTTAATCCGAAATTACTTAGAAGAAAATTAGTATACAGCAGCCTAACAAAGGCTTCCTGTCGTTACTTTATAAATTCAATTTGATTTTCTGCCTTTTCGTTCTTGCTGTCGAAGAACCCCTGCTCATTCATCCAGTCATCACTAAAGACTTTGCTCATGTAACGGGAACCATGATCGGGGAAAATTATCACAATTTTGCTATTTTCGTTAAATTCACCTTCTTCGGCCAACTGTCGCACTCCCTGTAAAGCGGCACCGCTGGTGTAGCCTACAAAAAGACCTTCGGTACGGGCAAGTTCACGTGCAGCATGTGCGCTGTCCTCATCACTTACTTTAACGAATTTATCAATGCTTTCAAAATCTGTAGCTGTTGGAATAAGGTTTTTTCCTAATCCTTCAATACGATAAGGATAGATCTCTGCAGCATCGAATTCTTTGGTTTCATGATATTTTTTGAGAACAGAGCCATAGGCATCAATTCCGAGGATCCTGATGTCAGGATTTTGTTCCTTTAGGAATCTTGCAGTTCCCGAGATCGTTCCCCCGGTACCGCTGCAGGCTACCAGATGTGTGATCTTTCCTTCGGTCTGTTTCCATATCTCCGGCCCGGTAGAACGGTAATGAGCTTCTATATTGAGCTCATTAAAATATTGATTGATATAAACCGAACCTTTGATCTCGTCATGCATTCTTTTTGCAACCTGGTAATAAGATCTTGGATCATCGGCAGTCACATTAGCAGGACATACATACACCTTTGCACCCATAGAGCGCAGCATATCGATCTTGTCTCTGGAAGATTTTGAGCTCACCGCAAGGATGCACTCGTAACCTTTTATAACGCTAACCATAGCAATACTAAAGCCGGTGTTCCCCGAGGTAGTCTCAATAATAGTATCTCCCGGTTTAAGAATTCCTTTTCTTTCGGCTTCTTCTATAATATGTAGTGCTATTCTATCTTTGGTGGAGTGCCCGGGATTAAAGGCTTCTACTTTTGCGAAATAGTCTCCTTTAAGATCCTGAGTAATACGGTTTAAGTGAATTAGAGGGGTATTACCTATTAGTTGTAATACATTATCGAAAACCTGTAAATCTTCTCTCATAAATTGAAGTTATTTACAATAATCGCATCCAGAAATTTTATCCCGAATGCGATCACAAACGAAGCAAATTTAAGTCAAATATTTTAATTATTCGCGGATTCCCTCTAAATCGAGGAGAAAAGCATACTCTTCAGCTACTTCTCTCAAAGCCTCAAATCGTCCTGATGCTCCTCCATGGCCCGCCTCCATATTGGTATGAAAAAGTAATTTATTCGAATCGGTTTTTAACTCCCTCAATTTCGCCACCCACTTCGCCGGCTCCCAATACTGCACCTGCGAGTCATGTAATCCTGTGGTAACCAACATGTGCGGATACTCCTGAGCACTGACGTTATCATAAGGCGAGTAAGATTTCATATAAAAATAGTACTTAGGATCATTTGGATTTCCCCATTCATCATATTCCCCGGTGGTCAAAGGAATGGTTTCATCCAGCATTGTCGTTACGACATCTACAAATGGGACCGACGCAATAATACCTTTATATAGCTGCGGAGCCATGTTGGCTATTGCTCCCATTAACAATCCGCCGGCCGAACCTCCACTTGCGTACATATGTTCACTGGAAGTATAATTCTCCTGAAGCAAATGCCTGGTACAATCTATAAAATCTGTAAAGGTGTTCTTCTTTTTCAAGAGTTTACCGTTATCATACCACTGCCGGCCCAGATATTCCCCACCTCTCACATGAGCTATGACAAAGATAAAACCGCGATCCAGAAGACTTAATCGAACATTAGAGAAGTATGGATCAATGGTAGAACCATAAGAGCCATAAGCATATTGTAAAACAGGATTTGTCCCGTCCCTTTTAAGATCCTTTTTATACACCAGGGTCATCGGGATCTTAGTTCCATCCTGGGCAGTTGCCCAAATACGATCGGAAAGGTAATTCTCTTTTTTAAACTTCCCGCCCAGGACCTCAAGTTCCTTCTTGACATCTTTTTCTTTGGTGCGCATATTGAAATCAACCACCTGGGTAGGCGTTGTCAAAGAATTGTACATGTACCTAAGGATCTCTGTATCAAAGTCGGGGTTGGTACCGGTAAGTGCGGTATAAGTTTCGTTGTCGAACGGCAAAAAATAAGAATCTGTGCCATCCCACCTGCGAATATGGATCTTGTTCAATCCCTCACTTCTTTCGCTTACCACCAGGTATTCCCTAAACAAGTCTATATCTTCCAGAAGTACATCTTCGCGGTGCGGGATCACCTCTTGCCAGTTCTCCATTCCCGGATTATGAACAGGAGCTTTCATTAATTTAAAATTGGTAGCCCCATCCAAGTTGGTAAGGATATAAAAACAATCCCTGTAGTGGGCGATACTATATTCCACCCCTCTCATTCTTGGCTGCACAATTTGCACTTCCCCATCGGGATCATCGGCAGCAATAAAGCGGTATTCCGAAGTTAAAGTGCTATCAGATCCAATTATTATGTAACGATGAGATTTGGATTTGTAAACATAAGTGTGGAAGGTTTCATCCTCCTCAAAGAACACAAGCTCATCATCTTTAGCTTTTGTTCCAAAATGGTGCTTAAAGATCTTGTTACTGCGCAGGGTTTCTTCATCCTTCCGGGCATAAAAAAGGGTTTTATTGTCATTTGCCCATGTAGCGCCACCGGTAGTATTGTGTATCCTTTCGGGATAAATTTCGCCTGTCTCCAGGTTCTTAATATAGATGGTATATTTTCTTCGGCTAACTGTATCTACCGCATAGGAGATCAGTTTATTATTAGGGCTTACGCTTAGGCCGCTTAACCTGTAATAGTCATGACCTTTGGCCATTTCATTTACATCAAAGAGTATTTCTTCGGGGGCATCCAGGCTTTCCTTTTTGCGTGAATAGATAGGATAATCTTTCCCTTTTTCGAAACGCGTAATATACCAGTAGCCATTCAGTTTATATGGAACAGAAGAGTCATCCTCTTTTATCCTTTTCTTTACCTCCTGAAAAAGGTTCTCCTGCAGCTCCTTGGTATGAGCTGTCATTTCATCATTATAAATATTTTCCCGCGTTAGGTAATCCAGAACTTCGGGGTTGTCACGTTCGCGCAGCCAGAAGTAGTCATCTGTACGCACATCTCCATGTTTTTCAAGCTTTACCGGAACTTTTTTTATCCGCGGAGCAATTATTTCTTTAGCAGCAACTTTCATTTTTCCCATCTTAATTTTACCGGCTGCAAAGTTACGATTTCTAATAAAGAAAACTTAAAACTGTATCTATAAGTTCTCTAATATGACCTTTTTAGGTAATTTTGTTATAACTATAAAAATGAGAATATGTTTGGAGATATGATGGGCATGATGAACAAGATCAAAGAGACCCAGAAAAAAGTTGAAGAAACTAAAGAAAGATTAAAAACAGTGATGCTCGATGAGCAGTCAGCCGACGGACTTTTGAAAGTAACAATTACCGCAAGCCGTGAGATCAAGAACATCGAAATTGCCGATGAACTTCTTGAAGATAAGGAACAGCTGGAAGATTACCTGGTGCTAACCATTAATAAAGCCGTTGCCCGTGCCACCGAGGTAAATGAAGCCGAACTTGCAGCCGTTGCGAAAGAAGGAATGCCCGATATTCCAGGGATGAATGATATGCTTGGTCAATAGATGCTAGATATGAGACGGGAGATTTGAGACGACTCTTGAACAACTCTACCGTCTAAAGATTACATTTTAAAAATATACCCTCCAAAATGACATTTTGGAAGGGTATATTTTTTACAATTCAATTCCTCTCAATACCTCCAGAAATCTTTGATGCATTTCTTCGGAATAATCCAGGTGAGTTACTACTCTTAGTTTCCCCTGTCCCATATTGCTGATCCTTATATTCTCCTTCTGAAGAGCTTTCATAAAAACAGCTTCATCTGAAGCATTTTTTAAATAGAAAATGACAATATTGGTTTCAACAGGCTCTACTTCCCCAATATAACTTTGCTCTTTTAGGGTTCTGCCAATTTCTGAAGCTCTTTTGTGATCTTCGGCCAAACGCTCCACGTGGTTATCAAGAGCATAGATTCCGGCAGCGGCCATAAAACCTATCTGGCGCATTCCACCACCAAGAACTTTTCTCACCCGCATGGCATTCTTCATAACTTTTTTGTCCCCTATAAGAACAGTTCCCAGCGGAGTTCCGAGCCCCTTTGAAAGACAGACAGAAACTGTATCAAACACCTTCCCGTACTCCTTAGGATCTTCTTTTTTGGCAACAAGAGCATTAAAAAGTCGTGCGCCATCGAGGTGGAAACCAAGATTGTGCTCATCACACACCTTTCTAATCCTTTTGATCTCTTCAAAATCATAACAGGCTCCGCCACCCTTATTTGTTGTGTTTTCCAGACATACGAGTGTGGTAAGCGGACTATGATAAAAGTCGGGAGGATTGATATTTTCCTCCACCTGGGCTGCAGTGATCATTCCGCGGTGGCCGTCCACCAATTTGCAGGAAACTCCGCTGTTGAAGGAAGCGCCACCGCCTTCGTAATTATAAACATGGGCCCATTTATCGCAAATAAGCTGATCGGCGGGCTGGGTGTGTAGCTTAATGGCCGCCTGGTTGGCCATACTTCCGGTTGGAAAAAAAAGTGCTTCATCCATTCCGAACATATCGGCCAGTTTTCTTTCCAGCTTATTTACTGTGGGATCTTCTTTATAAACATCATCGCCTACTTCGGCGTTGATAATTGCCTGCATCATACCTTCAGTAGGTTTAGTGACTGTGTCACTTCTAAGATCTATTTCTTTCATGATTTAATTTTAAACGTTTGACCTTCAGAAATAGAGCCAGAAAGCGGCATTTTTGAAGGTGCATAAAACTATAAAATATTCGTAAAATAGTTTCCGGGAACCCTCATAAATTCTATTTTTGTTGAAAATTCAAGTATGCTTACTATAGATACTATTAAAGATCTCAAAGATCGCCTGGTTGCGTTAAGGAGGTATCTTTGACGTTGATGCCAAAAAAATAGAGATATCCAATCTCCAGGAAAAAACCCTGGCACCCGATTTCTGGAACGATCCAAAAAAGGCTGAACTTCTTTTAAAAGAACTCAATTCCCAAAAAAAATGGGTTGATGACTATGAAGAGGCGGTCACTCTTGTGGATGACCTCGAAGTGATTTTTGAATTCTACAAAGAAGGGGAAGCCACCGCCGAAGACGTCGAGGAAAGACATGAGAAATCCAGAACCCTAATTGAGGACCTGGAATTTAAGAACATGCTTTCGGAAGAAGGGGACAATTTGAGTGCGGTTCTTCAGGTAACTGCCGGTGCCGGTGGTACCGAGAGTTGCGACTGGGCAGAAATGCTTATGCGAATGTACCTGCGCTGGGCCGAAGATCGCGGCTACTCTGTGCGCGAGCTCAATTACCAGGCCGGGGAAGTTGCGGGAATAAAAACCGTCACCATTGAAATAGAAGGAGAATTTGCCTTTGGGTGGCTAAAAGGGGAGAACGGGGTGCACCGCCTGGTGAGGATCTCTCCTTTTGACAGTAATGCCAAAAGACATACTTCCTTTGCCAGCGTCTATGTTTATCCTTTAGCCGATGACACTATCGAAATTGACATCAATCCTGCAGATATTTCCTGGGAAACCATGAGATCATCTGGTGCGGGAGGACAAAATGTAAACAAGGTCGAAACCGCCGTAAGGCTTCGTCACGCCCCGTCGGGAATTGTCGTAGAAAATTCTGAAACAAGGTCTCAATTAGATAACAAGACCAAGGCGATGCAGTTGCTTAAGAGTCAGCTTTATGAAATTGAACTTCAGAAGCAACAGGCACAGCGAAGGGAAATTGAGGATTCAAAAATGAAAATTGAATGGGGATCGCAAATTAGAAATTACGTAATGCACCCGTATAAACTGGTGAAGGATGTTCGAACCGGCGAAGAAACCGGAAATGTAGATGCGGTAATGGACGGCGATATCAACCAGTTCCTTAAAGCGTTCCTTATGATGATGGGACAAAAAGTAGAAGAGTAACAAGACTTGAGATCTGAGATTTGAGATAAATGGAAGAATTTCTTTCATCCAACAACAAGTCTACTATCTCACGTCTAACATCTAATATCTATTAAACATGATTACAATTTACCACAACACCAGATGCAGAAAATCCAGGGAAGGGCTGGAAATCCTGAAAGCATCTGGAAAGGATTTTGAGATTAGAGAATACCTGAAGCAACCACTTAGTGAAAAAGAACTTGCAGCTCTTCTTCAGAAATTAAACATGGCTCCTATTGAACTGGTGCGGACTGAAGAAAAGATCTGGAAGGAAAATTATCGCGACCGGGACCTCAGCGACAATGAATTGATAAGGATAATGGCGGAGCATCCTAAACTTATTCAGCGCCCGGTGGTAAAAACCGATACCAAAGCCGTAGTTGGACGACCGGCCTCCAATATTGAAGATCTTATTGCTTAAAAGCAAATTCACTTTAGCAGAAGGTATAATTTCCTGCAGAGGTTACTTTTGAGCCCTTCGTTTTTCCCACTTGATAACTGCATTGTAAAATATTGACAATCATTCAGTTATCAAAAATGTTTATTTTTTTAGAGAAAAAATTAAACCATTTGGTTTTTTAGCTGTCAAAGAATAAAAACCAAATATGATTGCGAGCATAAGCCGGCACCGCTGCAGTGCCTTATTTTTTTCCTTCTTTTTTCTACTTTCTTTTTCAGCCTTTGCACAAGGCGCCCAGTATGAGGTTTCGGGAAAAGTGACCGATGAGCAGGGAACACCCCTGGAATACGCCACCATTTCTTTTCAAAGCACCAATGATCCTGATAAACTAACGGGAGGGATCACAGATGCGCAGGGAAATTTTGCTATTGAAGTACCGGAAGGAAATTATGTTATCACTGCAGAATTTATTGGTTTTAGTCCAAAGAAATTTCCCGCCCGCCAGATCAATTCGGATATCGAAATGGGCCGAATAGTATTGGGAATGGCCGCAGGAGAATTGGAAGAGGTTGTGGTCACTGCAGAAACCACGCAGGTTGAAGTCAGACTTGACAAAAAAATATACAACATAGGAAAAGACCTTACCACGGCAGGAGGTACAGTGGCCGATGCACTTAATAATGTACCCTCTGTAGCTGTAGATATCGAAGGCGGGATTAGTTTGAGAGGAAATGAGAACGTTCGCATCCTTATTAATGGAAAACCTTCAGCCATGGCGGGGTTTGGAAATACAGATGTTCTTTCTCAACTTCCGGCAGATGCTATTGAGCGCGTCGAGGTCATCACCTCCCCTTCAGCAAGATATGATGCAGAAGGTACAGCAGGTATCCTAAATATCATTCTGAAGAAAGAAAAGACCCTTGGCTTCAATGGATCTGTTACAGCACAGGTAGGACACCCCGACCAGGTGGGACTTTCAGCCAATGTCAACTACAGGACAGATAAATTCAACTTTTTTAATACTACAGGATTCAGATATTTTGATGCTCCCGGTAATGCTTTTTCCGACACTTATTATTTTGCAAGAAACGAAGCAGATCCATATCGACTCATTGAGGACAGGGATATGCAGCGGTTAAACAGAAATTTCAACACTAACTTTGGAGTTGAATATTATATTACAGATATGTCTTCTATAACTGCCACAGCTTTTTTGAGGTATGGAGAAGATGAAGATCTCACTACAAATATGAGCCGAAGATTTGACACATCAGACCCCGAAAACAGGGGAATCCTGGTGCGTAGAACTGAGCGGGTCGAAGCTGAAATGGAAGAAGATAACAGTTATCAATTTTCGATAAATTACATCAATAAATTCAACAACAGTGGACATCAACTCACGGCAGATCTTCAATATGAAAACGATGCGGAAACACAGACCAGTGTTGTAAATGAGAAGTTGCTCCTGAACGAGCTGCCCGATGAGCCCGATTTCTTTGACGAGGAAGCAGTTACTGAAGAGACGCAAGAGGAATACCTGATACAGGCAGATTATGTACTTCCCATTGGGGAAGAATCTCAGTTCGAAGCTGGTTTCCGTGGGAATTTTGAAGAGGAGTTAACTGAGTACGTTCTAGAACTGGAAGATCCTATGACGGGGAATTTCGTAATTAATGATACTCTTTCGAATGACTTCACATATAATGAAAATGTTCTTTCCTTATACTCCCAATATGGAACGAAGATCGGAGATTTCTCTTTCCTACTGGGACTAAGGCTTGAAAACACTCAGCTAAAAGGAAAAATTGAGTCGGAATTAACTGAAGCCGAACTACAAGATGCTTACGGTATCCCGATTGATACAGATTTTGACAACAATTATCTCGGACTCTTTCCAACTGTGAATATAATTTATGAAATTGATGAAAGAGAAAATATAACCATTGGCTACAACAGAAGGATCAACAGGCCGCGTGGTTGGTATATGAACCCATTCCCATCGAGATCAAGCAGAATTAATATTTTCCAGGGAAATCCAAATCTTGAACCGGCTTTTTCAAATGCGTTCGATGTAGGTTATCTAAAGAGATGGGATGAAAAACTAACGCTTACTTCCTCTGTCTATTACCAGCGGGAAACCAATTCTTTCCAGCGAATTGAGGAATCTACGGGAGAATTTACTGAAGAAGATGGAATCCTCATTATAAGAACGATCCCGGTTAATTTCGCTACCAATACAAGGATTGGTGCGGAAGCCGGTGCTCTTTACAACCCTACCGACTGGTTAAGGCTTAACGGAAGTATTAACTTTTTTCAATTCGACACAGAAGGAGAATACAGAGGTGACTTCTACAGTGCTAAGAACACCAGCTGGTTTGCGCGATTTAGTTCTAAACTTACCTTACCGGCCGAAATACAGTGGCAGACTAACGCTTTCTATAGAGGTGCCTCCGAAGATATCCAGGGAACTCAAGATGGATTGCTTTCGATAGATATGGCCGTGGCCAAAGAGTTCTTTAATGAAACCCTTTCTCTATCACTTAACGTAAGAGACTTGTTAAACTCAAGAAAAAGGGAATCCATTTCGACCACCGACTTCTATACGAGAGATAGTCGATTCCAGTGGAGACAGCGCAGTGTCACCCTTTCCCTTACCTACAGATTTAATCAGCAGAAAAGAGATCAGAGACGTAATGAGCGGGACTCTGGAAATGGTGAAGACAATGGAGGGGAAGGAGAATTTTAGGATCCCTAAAACTATATCAATAAGAAAAGCCGTCAAATTGACGGCTTTTATATTTTAATACGGTCTGAGAGTGCCAAAAAAATCCTTTTTAAGCTTTTTCTCTTTCCAGGCGTTTCTTTTCTTTCCTTTCATCGAGCATTTCTTTAACTGCTCCTCCAATCCAATAAGGAATTATGGCTGTTAAGAACAACATTACCCAAAACCCGATGAGCAGTATAATAAGAAAAGCTAAAAAGCCCAGATATTGATCAAATTCAAACATGTTTGCTATTTTATTGAATCTTTGCCAAAGATAGAAACTCTGAGAGGTAATCACAAAAGTTTTTATTTTATTTTTTGTTCACTGGACTTCAGAGAATTTGTGGGATATTTTTCTCTTGCGCCATCTAATTTTGTTCTTTTTAAAGTGCTTAAATTTTGGCGAAAATGTAAATTTGTAATAAACCCAATACAATCATGGAATACAGAATAGAAAAAGATACAATGGGGGAAGTCAAAGTCCCTTCAGATAAACTGTGGGGAGCACAAACAGAACGCTCCCGAAATAACTTTAAAATTGGTGCTCCCGGTTCTATGCCTCTGGAGATCATTTACGGCTTTGCCTACCTTAAAAAAGCTGCAGCTTTTACCAACTGTGAACTTGGTGCTCTTACTGTAGACAAAAGAGATTATATCGCCCGGGTATGCGACGAGATCCTTGAAGGAAAGCATGATGATCAATTTCCTTTGGTGATATGGCAAACAGGAAGTGGGACTCAAAGTAACATGAACCTCAATGAGGTTATAGCAAATCGTGCCCAGCAAATTGCAGGCAAAGAGATTGGAGAGGGTGAAAAAGTACTTTCTCCCAATGATGATGTAAACAAATCCCAATCGTCCAATGACACTTTCCCTACAGGCATGCACATTGCGGTTTATAAGAAGATCGTGGAAACAACAATTCCCGGAGTTAAGAAACTGCGCAATACTTTAAAGAAGAAGTCGGAAGAATTTAAGGACGTAGTAAAAATTGGTCGTACCCACTTCATGGATGCCACTCCCCTAACCCTGGGACAGGAATTCAGCGGCTATGTTTCCCAGCTTGACCACGGTCTAAATGCTCTTGAAAACACTTTGCCCCACCTTTCGGAACTGGCTTTGGGAGGAACAGCCGTTGGAACAGGATTGAATACTCCAAAAGGTTACTCTAAACGTGTTGCAGAATTTATTGCGAAGTTCACAGAGCTCCCCTTTATTTCTGCACCAAATAAGTTCGAGGCTCTTGCTGCACATGACGCTTTTGTGGAGACCAGTGGCGCTTTAAAAACACTTGCAGTTTCTCTTAATAAAATTGCCAATGATGTTCGTATGCTGGCATCTGGTCCAAGAAGTGGTATTGGAGAGATCTTAATCCCCGCTAATGAACCGGGATCTTCTATTATGCCCGGTAAAGTAAACCCGACCCAGGTAGAAGCCCTAACCATGGTTTGCGCCCAGGTAATAGGAAATGATGTTACCATCAATGTTGGAGGGATGCAGGGACAGTTTGAACTCAATGTGTTTAAACCGGTAATGGCTGCTAATATCCTTCAAAGTGCACAACTTCTTGGAGATGCCTGTGCATCTTTTGATGAACATTGTGCTGCGGGAATTGAACCTAACAAGCCGAGAATACAGGAGCTTCTTAACAATTCCCTCATGCTGGTAACTGCCCTAAACACAAAAATAGGATATTACAAAGCAGCCGAAATCGCAAATACTGCGCATAAAAACGGCACTACATTAAAAGAAGAAGCAGTGAATTTAGGATATGTCTCTGCCGAGGAATTTGATGAATGGGTCAAACCTCAGGATATGGTTGGTTCCCTAAAATAAATTTATAACTACATCAAAAAGAGGGTCTTAAAATATAGGTTTTTAAGACTCTTTTTTATTTAAGAAAATCCTGTTTTTAGTCTCCTCATATTTCAGTAAAAAATCCTATTTTCACAGCCTTATTCCCTACACCTAATGATAAAAAAAGTCGAACTCAACTGCGGAGTGATCTGGGTTCATGACAGGATACTTATAAATGAAATGAACGAAGGGGCTCTACTGGATGTGGAGACAAACAGGAAAATTTTGCAAATTGGTCACGATAGTTTTAATAATGACTTTTTTGGTTACATCTCCCACAGGATAAACTCTTACGCCGTAAATCCCATGGTATATAGAGAATCTGCAGAAAACCCTCAATTAAAAGCAATAGCTGTCGTTTCCAAAGATCCCGTGACCCGTCAAACTGCACTTCTTGAACAGCAGTTTTATGCAAATAAGAACTGCTTTAAGATCTTCAGTTCACTCGAAGAAGCCACAGCATGGATGTTTGAATTGATCAATTCCTATTCAAATGCAAATTCTGTAAGGTTATAATTCTTTAGAAACTTCCTGGCTTTCTGGATATAAGGTGCCATCACAATATCCTCCTTGACTAAAGGAACTTCCTTTCGGAAATCCTCGATAAGTTTTTGCAGCATAGGAGAAGTTTTGTGCTTTCCTCTATAGGAAAGCGCCTGGGAGGCATTATAAAGCTCGATCGCCAGTACCGTAGCTACATTATCAATTACCTTCACAACTTTTGTAGCCGCATTAGCCCCCATACTTACGTGATCTTCCTGCCCGTTCGAAGACACAATCGAATCAATACTTGCAGGGCTGCAAAGTTGTTTGTTCTGGCTAACTATGCTGGCAGCAGTGTATTGCGGAATCATGAATCCGCTGTTGAGACCGGGAGCATCCACCAGGAAAGCGGGCCCTCTCAAGCCCGAAACCAGTTGATATATCCTTCTTTCTGAAATATTTCCCAGCTCTGCCATTGCAATGGCAAGATAATCTAGAGGCAGGGCAATTGGTTGTCCGTGAAAATTCCCTCCGGAAATGATCTTATCGGCATCCACAAAAATGTTCGGATTATCGGTAACCGAATTGATCTCTGTTTTAAAACTTTTATAGACAAAATCGAGAGTATCCTTGCTCGCACCATGTACCTGCGGAATACACCTAAAAGAATATGGATCCTGCACATTCTGTTTTACCTGTTCCGCAATCTCACTACCCTCCAGGATCTTTCTTATTCTTTCGGCTGTTTTTATCTGTCCCCTGTGGGGTCTTACAAGATGTACCAACTCATTAAAAGGAGAAATATTACAATCAAATGCATCCACAGACAGAGCTCCAATAATATCGGCCCACATAGAAAGCCGGTTAGCCTTAAGAAGGGCATAAACCCCGTGAGCACTCATGAACTGAGTTCCGTTGAGCAAGGCCAACCCTTCTTTTGATTGTAAAGTGATAGGTTCCCAACCGAATTTCTTCAGCATTTCTTCGGAAGGAATTATTTTTCCGTCGAGATAGACTTCTCCCTTTCCGATCAAAGGCAGCGACAAATGGGCCAGCGGAGCCAAATCGCCCGAAGCTCCCAACGAACCCTGGGAGTATACCACCGGCAGCACATCTTCGTTAAAAAAGTCTATCAACCTGTTAACCGTCTCCATTGACACCCCTGAATGTCCATAGTTAAGTGACTGAATTTTAAGCAGAAGCATTAATCTTATGATAGGTTTTGATACTTTTTCCCCTGTTCCGCAGGCGTGAGACATTACAAGGTTCTCCTGAAGTTTAGTAAGATTTTCAGAAGAGATCTTTACGTTACACAAAGATCCAAAACCGGTATTTATGCCATAAATGGGAGTTTTATTCTCCTTCATCTTATTGTCGAGATACTTTCTCGCCTTCTCGATATGATAAATAGCCTCCTCACTTAAAGCAAGACTTTTTTTCTTTTCCAGTATCTCTCTTATTTCTTCAATATCAAGAACAGAAGAACTTATATAATGACAATCTCTCATTAGGAATTGTTGGTTTGTTTGTTTTCAAAAAGGTCAAATATGGCCGCTCCTGTATTTTTAGCAATATCTCCTGCTATTACTCCTTCATAGCTAAGTTTTTCGGCTGCAAGATCGCCCGATTTCCCATGCAGATAAACTCCCAGTACCGCTGCACGTAAAGGTTCATAACCCTGGCCAATAAGGGCTGTAAGGATCCCCGTTAGGACATCGCCGCTACCTGCTGTTGCCATCCCGGGATTTCCTGTTGTGTTGATAAAAATATCATTTGGGGCCACAGTAAAGGTGTAAGTCCCTTTTATCACCACCACAACCTTATATTTTGTAGCAAAGGATCTTACCTTCTCAAGTTTTTCAAAATCATCTTTCCAGGAACCAATTAATCTCTCCAGTTCTTTAGGGTGAGGAGTCAACAAACTGCCTTCGGGTAAATGATCAAGTAATTTATTATTTTTCGAAAGTATATTTAGTCCATCGGCGTCTATGACCATGGGTTTTCTGTAATTTTTCAGCAATTGCTCAAAAGCCTTCACTGTTTCTTCATTAGTCCCTACTCCTATTCCAAAACCTATCACATCTGGCTCAAGATCAAATTCCAGATTTGTAAGCATCTCATTATGAGAGTCGGTTAAGACCATAGCTTCAGGAAGGGACGTTTGAAGTATTTCATAACCGCATTTAGGCGCAAAAATAGTCACCAGCCCAGCACCCGCCCGCATTGCGGCAGTTGCAGAAAGACAAACGCTGCCTATTTTCCCGTAGCTCCCTCCAATAATGAGGGCATGGCCGTAAGTGCCTTTATGGGAAAACCTTTTACGGGGAGTGTAAAGTGCTTTGGCTTCAGGTTTTGAAATTAACTGGGCTGCAGCCGGGGCATTCTGAAGAAAATCGGTGTCCAGACCAATATCCAGAATTTGAAGGTCCCCCACAAATGGCGCAGTACCGGGCATGTAAAATGCCATTTTTGGCACCTGAAAAGTAATGGTATAGCTTGCCTGAATGATCGACTCCTCGTCTTCAACCGCGGCATCGGCCATAAGCCCCGACGGCATATCAATAGACAGAACAAAAGCACCTGAACCGTTAATGTGCCTTACCAGCGAAGCAACCCAATCGGGCAGCGGACGGTTTAGTCCTACTCCAAAGATGGCATCCACAACAAAATCTCCGTATTTTATTTCAGGGAAATCTTCTTCAGATTTTAAAAGTATGGGCCATTCTTTACTATGATTCTTAACCCGATCATAATTCAGCAAAAAGTCCTGGGAACGTTGGTCGCTGTAGTTTACGATATATATGGTAACATCGTAACCTGCTTCTATCAACTGCCGGCCAACTACCAGGCCGTCCCCTCCATTATTACCTATTCCGCAAAAGATCTTGACAGGAATAGGAGCTCCCTCCAATCGCCTGTGGATCTCTTCGAACACCAGGCTGGCAGCTCTCTCCATAAGTTCGGTGGAGGATATCCCCTGCTTTTCAATGGTGAGCTTATCGGCCTCCTTTATTTGTTTGGCGCTAAGGATCTTCATTGGTCTTTGCTTTTTGAAAAGTTATACAAATATAGAATTTCCATTGGCCCTATCCCTGCCTTATCTATTTCTGTTGAAAATTTCCTTAATAAACCCTCATTCTTTTCTGAAATTAATAAATTTGTGCAAAATAATTTTTAAATGAAAAATACTGCCCTTACCTCTACCCATATAGAACTTGGAGCCAAAATGGTTCCTTTCGCAGGTTATAACATGCCCGTTTCTTATGATGGTGTAAATATTGAACACGAAACCGTAAGAAAAGCGGTAGGTGTATTTGACGTTTCTCACATGGGAGAATTCCTCATCACCGGGGAAAATGCTCTCGCATTGATCCAGAAAATAAGCTCCAACGATGCTTCCAAACTTACAGATGGCAAGGCCCAGTACAGCTGTATGCCCAACAACGAAGGGGGTATTGTAGATGACCTTATCATTTATCGCTTCAACGAAGAGAAATACCTTCTTGTAGTAAATGCTTCTAATATTGAGAAGGACTGGAACTGGATCTCTCAACACAATACTATGGATGCCACCATGCGCGATCTTTCAGATGAATATTCGCTGCTGGCTATCCAGGGACCTAAAGCTGCCGAAGCTATGCAGTCCCTTACAGATGTTGATCTTAAAGAAATAAAATTCTACACCTTTGAAGTGGCACCTTTTGGCGGAGCCGAAAATGTAATCATATCGGCTACGGGATATACCGGCAGCGGCGGATTTGAGATCTACGTAAAGAACGATGATGCCCAGCGGGTATGGGACAGGGTTTTTGAAGCAGGTGCAGACTATGGCATAAAACCGGTTGGTCTTGCTGCAAGAGATACTTTGCGACTGGAAATGGGCTTTTGTCTCTACGGAAATGACATTGATGACACTACTTCCCCAATAGAAGCAGGTCTTGGGTGGATCACGAAGTTCACAAAGGACTTTGTAAATTCTGAAGCTCTTAAGGAACAAAAAGAAAATGGTCCCGCCCGAAAGCTGATTGGTTTCGAACTTAACGAACGTGGTATTCCCCGCCAGGGCTATGACATCGTAGATGATAATGGCAAGGTTATTGGCAATGTAACTTCAGGAACCATGTCCCCATCTCTTGAAAAAGGTATTGGAATGGGCTATGTTCCTGTAGAGTTGGCCAAGCCGGGAAGTCGAATTAATATCCAGATACGCAAAAAAACCCTTCCTGCTACAGTGGTCAAAATGCCATTTTATAAAGGATAGTTTTTGAAAAAAATATTGATCTTAGGGGGAAGCGGCTTTATCGGGAATTCCCTGTATAAAGAGCTTTACCCCTATTTTGATACCCACGCTACTTACCGCACAGAAAATGCCTTTTTTGCAAAGAACCAAAAATTCCATCAGTTCGACCTTGAGCGGGAAAGTGCAAGTATTATTCTGGAAAACCTGCGTCCTAATGTAATCGTTTCTGCTCTCCGCGGAAATTTCCTCGCACAGGTACATACCCATTTTGAAATTATAGATTACATTCAAAAGAACAAGAACACGAAGCTTATTTTTCTTTCTTCGGCCAATGTTTTTGACGCTTTTACAAACTACCCTTCTTACGAATACGACAAAACACTTTCTCAAAGTGTTTACGGAAGGTTCAAGATCAAAATTGAAAATGCACTGCTGCGACTGCCCAACAATAAATATGTTATTGCCAGGCTGCCTATGGTTTTTGGAGCCAACTCCCCCCGCGTGAATGAGATCAAACGCCAGCTGAAGGAACATGAGGCTATTGAAGTTTTTTCCAATGTAGTTGTGAATGCTACTTACGAAGCTAAGGTAACCCAGCAACTGCACTATATCATCAATAGAAACAGGCAGGGCGTATTTCACCTTGGAAGCAATGATCTTATTCATCACAATGATCTGGTAGGCGAAATTTGTGAAGCTCTGGGAGAAAAGAAGCCACTGCTTAAGAATGTTTACGACTCCAACTTTGACCGCTTTCTGGCCGTTATTCCAAAAGATAACCTTCTTCCAAAGAATTTACAGATCTCCATCCAGGATGTAGTGGGCAGCACCCTGGTTTCCTAGTTGTTAATCTTCTACTAATTCTATTTTGCCCTCTGCGAGGTTATGTAACTTTAGTAAAACTAAAACCAGAAGCTATGCAAATTCTAGACAAAAATGAGATCAACAAGAGACTGGAAGACCTTGAAGGATGGGAGTTTAAAGATGATGCCATTCATACCTCCTTTCAATTTGAAAATTTCAAAGAAGCATTTTCGGTTATGGTAAGGATCGCTTTTGAAGCCGAAGCCCAGCAACACCATCCCGACTGGTCAAATGTTTACAATGAACTACAAATTTCCCTCTCCACACACGATGCCGGCGGAGTGACCGAAAAGGATTTTAAACTGGCGCGGAGCATTGAAAATATAGTAGATGCAGGGGAATAATCTTTTTTAAGAGCTTGATGATTTTTCCTATTTTTACGCGACAATTAATACAAAGAAATGGGAAGAGCATTCGAATTTAGGAAAGCACGCAAAATGAAACGTTGGTCTGCTATGGCCAAAGCTTTTACTCGCATTGGGAAAGATATTGTAATGGCCGTAAAAGAAGGCGGTCCAGATCCCGACACCAATTCCAGGTTGCGGGCCGTGATCCAAAATGCGAAGAGTGTCAACATGCCCAAAGATAATATCGAACGCGCTATTAAACGGGCTTCAGATAAAAGTCAGGGTGACTATAAAATCGTGCTTTTTGAAGGTTATGCCCCACACGGGATCGCCGTGCTTGTAGAAACCGCTACAGACAATAACAACCGCACAGTAGCCAATGTTCGGTCATATTTCAACAAATGCGACGGAAACCTTGGAACTTCAGGCTCTGTAGAATTCATGTTTGATCATTCCTGTAACTTCAGGATCCCAAAAGAGGGTCTTGATGCC
Source organism: Salinimicrobium sediminilitoris (assembly GCF_020866905.1). Lineage (GTDB taxonomy): Bacteria > Bacteroidota > Bacteroidia > Flavobacteriales > Flavobacteriaceae > Salinimicrobium > Salinimicrobium sediminilitoris. The sequence goes on from NZ_JAIVCC010000002.1 coordinate 484,337, forward strand.
GAAGAACTTGAACTGGAACTAATCGACTTTGGTGCCGAAGAAGTTTTCGAAGATGAAGATGGCATTATTATTTATGCTCCTTTTGAAGCTTTTGGAGCCCTTCAGAAGGAATTGGAAAGTCGCGACATTGAGATCATTTCTTCAGGATTCGAATACATTCCGCAGGTAACTAAAAAATTATCTTCCGAAGAAGCAGCCGATGTTGAGAAACTTCTGGAAAAGCTGGAGGAGGACGATGATGTACAGCATGTATATCACACCATGGAAGAATCTACTGAAGAGGAAGAATAACAATAAGGGCCTGTTTTAAAGGTCTGATTTTTTGTTAACCTGAACATGTTTCAGGTTCTCATCATTACTAAAAATCAGATTAATGAGATTCTGAAATAAATTCAGAATGACGCTTAAATGGCTTTTCAGACAGTCTCTCTAGATTAAACTTCATGAAAACCGACGCGCACCAAAAGGCAATCAAAGCCTCTTACTATAGCATTTTTGGAAATGCGGCTTTAGCCATAATAAAAGGTGTGACCGGTATCTTTGGAAACTCCTATGCACTTATCGCCGATGCCATAGAGTCTACCACCGATGTTTTTTCAAGCCTTCTCGTGCTTTTTGGCTTAAAATATTCTGCCCGCCCGGCAGATGAAAATCATCCTTATGGGCACGGTCGTGTAGAACCTCTTATCACATTTGCTGTGGTGGGTTTCCTGGTTGTTTCGGCTACCATTATTGTAATGGAAAGTATTGAAAACATTCAAACCCCGCACAAGGTACCGAAACCTTATACCCTGATAGTTCTGGCGGCAATAATCTTTACCAAAGAGATCTTTTACAGGTTCATCAATAAAAAAAGTGAGGAAACAAAAAGCAGCTCTTTAAAAGCCGATGCCTGGCACCACCGTAGTGATGCTATCACCTCCCTAATGGCTTTTATTGGAATTTCCATTGCCCTATTTATGGGAAAAGGATACGAAACTGCCGATGATTGGGCGGCTCTGTTTGCTTCAGGATTTATTCTTTACAACGCCTATCTCATCTTAAGGCCTGCCCTGGGGGAAATCATGGATGAACATCTTTATGATGACATGGTTGAAGAGATTCGGGAGATCTCTCAAAAGGAGCAGGGAGTAATTGAGACCGAAAAATGTTTTATCCGTAAAACCGGAATGACTTTTCATGTAGATCTTCACGTAATTGTTGACGGTGAACTTTCGGTCAACCAGGGTCATGAAATTGCTCACAATCTTAAAGATCGCCTGTTGCATGAAATGCCCGAGGTGGCCGATATCCTCATCCACATCGAGCCGCACGACACAAACCACTCCTAAAAAATGCCATTTTTGACATCCTTTTTTTTAGCCTTCCCCTCTGCTAAATAAATACTAATCCTGCTCCCCCGTCTGCAGGGTAGAAGTCAATTCCCTATCTTTATAGGATAATCAAGAAATTTTGAATTAAATGGATGTAAAATTAGCGGTGTTAATAGACGGCGACAATATACCTTCGGCCTATGTCAAGGAAATGATGGAAGAGATCGCCAAATACGGCAACCCAACGATAAAAAGAATTTACGGTGACTGGACCAAACCCCATCTTGTAAAATGGAAAAATGTGCTGCTTGAAAATGCAGTCACTCCTATTCAGCAATATGGATATACACAAGGAAAAAATGCGACAGATTCGGCTATGATCATCGATGCCATGGATATTCTTTATTCACAAAAAGTAGATGGTTTTTGTCTGGTTTCCAGCGATAGTGACTTTACCCGCCTCGCAACAAGATTACGGGAAGCAGGAATGAATGTGATTGGAATTGGAGAAAAGAAGACTCCCGATCCTTTTATCGTAGCCTGCGATAGATTTATTTATATCGAGATCCTGAAAAATGAGTCCAAGGAATCCAGCAAGGAAAAGACAACCAAGAAAAGTGATTATGACAAGATCACCAATAAAGTGATCAAATTGATAGCTTCCACGATCTCTGATGTTGCCGATGATGATGGCTGGGCATTTCTTGGAGATGTGGGAAGTTTACTGCAAAAAAAGCAACCAAACTTTGATTCCCGTAACTACGGTTTCCAAAAACTAACCCCTATGATCAATTCCATCGACAAATTTGAAATTGAATCACGGGAAAATCAAGGCAGGGGAAAATATAAACTTATCTACGTACGTAACAAGGAATAGGTCCAGAAATGACATTTTTGACACCTCTTAAATATATTGCTTAATGAGAACCATTAAAAGAACCTATAAAGCGGAATATCGTCCCATAGCCGACCTTATTACCTATTCTCCAATGCCCACAAGGTCATTAAGAATGATAGATCCATTTCTTTTCCTCAACCATCATGGGCCACAAAGGTATTCTCCGGGAAATAAAGGTTTGCCTTTTGGTCCTCATCCTCACCGCGGGATGGAAACTGTTACTTTCATACTGGATGGAGACATCGCTCATAAAGATTCCGGCGGAAACAATAGCGTGATCGAGAGCGGCGGCGTGCAGTGGATGACTGCCGGTAAAGGCTTAACTCATGCTGAAGTTTCTTCGGAAAAATTTAAAGCAGAAGGTGGACCACTGGAGATCCTGCAGCTGTGGGTTAACCTCCCGGCCCGACTTAAAATGACAGAGCCAAAGTATAAAGGCTTGCAAAAAGAGGAAATTCCATTTACAACTTTCAAGGATGGCAAGGTTAAAGCTCAGGTTGTTTCGGGATGTTTGAATGATACCCAAGGGGCCTTTGAAACCTCTACAGGTATTAACCTAAGCACAATATTCTTTGAACGCGAAGGTGTTTTTACCGCCACTGTTCCGAAGGACCACAACATCCTGTGTTATGTCATTAAAGGAGAAATAAAGATCAATGGAGAAATCATCCAATCCTTACACCTGGTAGAATTCAATAATGATGATGAAGAGCTTCAAATAGAAGCCCTGGCAGAAAGTATAGTTTTATTTGGTCATGCAGAGCCCTTTAATGAACCCGTGATCGCACAGGGGCCATTCGTTATGAACACTGTAGAAGAGATAGAACAGGCCTATGCCGATTACCAGCAGGGGAAGTTTGAATAGTTTCCGGTTCCAGTTGCCAGTTGCTAGTTGCCCTTATTTTAAATGTGAAATCTTAGAACCTGCCTCCCGAACCTTGACTATGACAAACAGGTTTCGGAACAAATATCGTATTACCACAACCAAACTGCAGCATTGGGATTATGCTTGGAATGCAGCATATTTCGTAACAATTTGTACAGCAGAAAGAAAACCATATTTTGGTTCAATATCATTTGTACAAAAGGAAATGATATTGTCAGATATTGGCCGCATTGTATTTGACCTATGGCAATTAATTCCTGAAAATTTCCCATTCGTCACATTAGATGAATTTGTTATAATGCCCGACCAATTCATTGAATTATTGTTATTAATAAAAATGGCGGTTGTAATGTTGGTAGAGACGTGATTAATCGCCCCTCTATCATTAACAATACGAATTCGGGTGGGGTTACAGGAAATAAAATCCCATTTTGCACGACAATTTACCCCGGATCACTCGATGGTTCAAAGGGCGATCAACCTTTGAATGCAGAAAGAATAATGAACATTTTCCTTGGCAGCCCAGGTTTCATGACTATATTATTCGTAACCGGGAATCACATGAACGGATAGCAAATTACATTCGGAATAATCCATTGAATTGGGACCAACACTAACTAAAAAATCCTGCTTATTCAGCAGGATTTTTTAGTTAGTTCTTTTTCTTTTTCTTCTTCTTAATATAATCTGCAGTTAGCCTGCTTCGGTTACTCTTTTTATAATATTTGGTAAACCTCCAATAAGAGACTGCTCCTAAAAGTGCTACTACAGCAACCGAATAATATATGAAATCTGGTGTAATTACTTTATCTCCGCTGGCATATGAGTGCAATCCGGAGAGGTAAAAATTCACTCCGAAATAAGTCATCATAATACTTGCAAAGGAAATCACCGCCATAAAATTAAATAACCAACGGCTTCTCATTCCCGGCACCAGGCGCATATGGATTACAAATGCATAAACCATGATACTAACCAAAGCCCAGGTTTCCTTTGGATCCCAACCCCAGTAACGACCCCAGCTTTCATTCGCCCATTGCCCTCCCAGGAAGTTACCAATGGTTAACATCACCAAACCAATAGTGAGAGCCATTTCAGTAATTATGGTTATCTCCTTAATAGTAAGATCCATTCTCTTCTTGTTCTTCTTTGTAGTGAAGATCATAAGAAGTAGTGCCACTGCTCCAAGTATCATCCCCAGGGTAAATGGACCATAACTACCAACGATCACCGATACGTGGATCATGAGCCAGTAGGAGTCCAGTACCGGCTGTAGATTAGCTATTGAAGGATCCATCCAGTTCCAATGTGCTATCATAAGAATCATGGCAGTCACAAAGGCGGTAGATGCAATTGTAAGGTAGCTTTTTCTTCCAAAGAGCAACCCAAAGAGCATCGTCGCCCAGGCCACATAGATCATGGATTCGTACGCATCACTCATGGGAGCGTGCCCGGAAATATACCAACGGGCAATAAGCCCCGCAGTATGTAAGGCAAAGAAGATAATTATAGATACTGTACTCAACTTAATTAAGGCCCGTATAATTTTACTGTCCTTAAATATCTGCACGATCACAAAAATTAACATAAGTACCCCTGCCAGCATATACATCCAGAAGAGATTCCTAAAGACGTCGTATTTATTGTAAAGGATCTCTGTCTCTATCTTTTTTTCTGAAGGGATAACTTCCTCTCCAAATTTCTTTTGAAAACCTTTGATACTGCTCAACAACTCGTTTGCCTGAGCATAATCTCCGGTTTCCTTAGCAATTTGCAGCGCATTAAAATACATTGGAAGGATCTGCCTCGTATATACTGAGTCCATTCCTTTAAAACCTGCTTCGGCAGCTTCGGGGTAGGAAACCCATTTGTTGTTCTCATGCTCCGGGATTGGAAAAATTCTTAGGATCTTCCCCTGCAGGGCGTTATAGAGGAGATTCACCCGCCTGTCGGTCTCTATAAAGTCTTTTTCAAATTGATTGGGTACCGAAGCCATATAAGCTCTTTCCAGGTAAGGCCCCAGCTTGTAATTTCCTTCACGATCGAAGAAATTGGTAAGAGCAAGATGTTTTTGATCTTCTGGAACTCCAACAATATGTCTAATACTATCGTTATCCTTCTTAACATTAATAATGGGGACATTGTACCAAACTGTAGGATTTTCTGTCATGGAGACCATTACCTGGTCTGATGTTAAACCTTCGTAATCATCGCTTTTGCTCAACTTCCGGAGTAACTCTGAAGAATAGGTATTAATTGGTTTCATCCTTCCGCCTGCATCCTGCACCACAAGACGTCCAAACGCTGCAGCATGTTCTTCAGAAACTACATTGGCTTTAATAATGGAATCTATTCGTGCTTTTGGAACCGCCAGCGGATTTTCATGTGCGTGTTCATCTTCTTGTGCCAGGCCGGTGCCAGAGACAAAAAGAATCATTAAAACGCTAAGGAGTTTGGCTTTCTTTTTCTTCACCTTTTCAAGCATTTGTTTAAGCTCTCCAAAACGGGAACCTTTGGCAAACAAGATCCACATTAGACCTATATATAGTAGTGTATATCCGATATAAGTGATCCAGGTTCCCCAAAAATCATGGTTAACCGAAAGTACTGTACCTTTTTCATCGGGATCAAAAGAGGCCTGGAAAAAGCGGTAACCTTCATAGTCAAGCACATGATTCATGAAAATATCATAGTCAAAAGTCTCCTCTTCGTCAATAACTGTGACTTTACTTTTAAAAGATGAATAACTTTTTTCTGTTCCCGGATATCTATCGGCAATAAAATCGTTCAACTTAATGGAGAATGGCAGTTCATATAGTTTGGACCCGTATTGAATATAAAATTCAAGTCCCCCAATGTTCAGTTTTTTAGGATCATTTACAATACCCTTACCCCCTAGTAACTTCACGGTTTCTGATTCTCCCGCAGTAGTGATACGCACAACCGCTGCGTCCTGCTGCCCTTCGGTCTTTTCCTCGGTAGGGACCACATCATATTTTCCCCGTATTACAGGATCTGGCAGAACAAATTGCATACCCGCCATATTGTACAGGGAGCGCAGTAGCAGGGTTTGAACAGAATCGGCCGCTACTTCACCCTGCAGTTGATCGGCCATTCTCATGTAGGTTCCTTCAAAAGGAGAAGAAATAGAATATTCTCCATTTTCAAGAGTAATATTTATTGCACCTTCGGTAGGTTTGTTCAAGGCAAAAAGCACGTTGTGGATATTACTCACCTCCCCTTCCTTAATGTAGTGGTCGTGCCTGTCTCCACCTCCCGCTTCTACAATTTTAAGATAATTTTCTCCCTCGGGATCCTCCACAAGACCTTCTTCGGCACCATGGATGTAATCTATGATCTCAAGCTTTACCGGCTGCCCGTTATAATCTGTATTAAAAGTAAACTCATTTGAAGCCCCAGGAGCCAAAAGAACATCCTCTTCAACCACCCTACGGCGGGGTTCACCATCGATCTCCCCGTCTATAAAGGTGGTCAAAAATGTCTTTTCTGAAAGGAACGTATTTTCTGTTGCTCCTTCCCTTATGGGCATCATTCCTTCATAACTAATATACCTTGTTACAAAGGCTCCCACCAGGATGAGAATAAAAGAAAGGTGCAGTAGTAGAGATGACCACTTTTCTTTTTTATGTAACCCGTATCTAAAGATATTTCCAACAAAATTGACGACAAAAAAAGCCATAATCACCTCAAACCAAAGGGCATTATAAATCCAGACTTTTGCTGTTGCTGTACTGTAATAATTTTCAACGAAAGTTCCAATCCCAAGGGCCAGGGCAAAGACAATAAAAAGAAAGGCCATTAACCGGGTGGAAAAGATGATAGAAGCTATTTTTTTCTGCATCGAGGGGTTGTTTTTTTAAACCCTGCAAAAGTAAGGAATTTATCAGGAATTAAGATTTTATTAATACTACATTTTCTCTCCTGCAGCAGCAGCCATCGGAGTTAAAGAAATTTGGTATTTTTGCCGTATGACAGAAATTGTACTTTTGGGAACAGGCAATGTTGCTACACATCTTTTTAAAGCTTTTACAGCTGCGGAAGAAATACATGTCAAACAGGTCTACAATCATTCTGATAATACCCTCGACTTCTTCAGAAATAAAACTGAAGTGACCACAAAAATTTCTGAACTCACCTCTGCCCATATTTATATACTGGCTCTTAAAGATGATGTCATTCCTGAAGTTGCCGCAAAACTTCAGCAAAAAGATGCACTGGTAGTTCATACTTCGGGTTCTGTTGCTATTGATGCCCTGGTCGACTGCCCCCGAAGAGGAGTATTCTATCCGCTCCAGACCTTCTCTAAGGACAATGAAGTAAATTATTCGCAGATCCCGTTTTGCCTGGAGGCCAATTCTTCCAGTGACCTGGAGTTACTTAAACAGGTTGCGGGAATGATCTCAGGGAAAAGCTATGAGATCTCTTCAACACAAAGAAAAAAATTACATCTCTCGGCCGTTTTTGTGTGCAACTTTGTAAACCACCTGTACGCAGTTGGGGAACAGATCTGTCAAAAAAGTGAAATTCCGTTTGAAATTTTGAAGCCCCTCATTGCAGAAACTTCAAGGAAAGTCCAGCATGCATCCCCGGCAAAAGTACAAACGGGACCGGCCATAAGAAATGACCGCTCTACAATTGATGCTCATTTACAACTCCTGGAATCTTCAGAAGAAAACCGGGAAATCTATAAACTCTTAACTTCAGCAATTCAAACCTTCCATGGAAAAAAGCTATAAAGAATTCCTTAGCCAGATAACAACATTCATTTTTGACGTAGACGGGGTCCTTACCGATGGATCCATTCAAATAAGCAGCAACGGCGATCTTCTTCGCACCATGGATATCAAAGATGGATACGCGATGAAATATGCGAGGGACAAAGGGTACACCATCTGCATCATCTCTGGCGGAAAAAATGAAGGCGTACGCCTCCGTCTTAAAGGTCTGGGAATTACAGACATTTATTTGGGCTGCCCAGACAAGGTGGAGCAAATGAAAGAATTTTTTGAGGTTTACGATATCAATCCCGAAGAAGTGCTATATATGGGAGATGACCTTCCGGACTTATATGCAATGAAGAAAGTAGGGCTCCCCTGCTGCCCACAGGATGCTGCGCCCGAGATAAAGGAAATTTCCCGCTATGTATCTCACAAAAAAGGCGGAAAAGGCTGCGTAAGAGATGTCATAGAGCAGGTTTTAAAAGTACAGGGCAAATGGAATGACCACAAATGAATTGGTTCCTCCTCATTATCGCAGGACTCTTTGAAGTAGGGTTTGCAACCTGCCTTGGAAAAGCCAGGGAAACAACCGGCAGCACCTCCTTATGGTGGATGGCAGGTTTCTTTGTCTGCCTTAGTGTAAGCATGGCCCTTTTATACAAAGCCACTCAAGCCCTTCCTATTGGTACTGCTTATGCTGTATGGACCGGAATTGGGGCTTTTGGTACGGTTTTGATCGGGATCTTTGTTTTTAAAGAACCTGTTCATTTTTGGCGGCTGTTTTTCCTTTTTACACTTATAGCTTCGATCATAGGGCTTAAATTCGTTTCAGCTTAATCCATGCCTGTAGTTGCATTTTTGAAGCTGATTAGGCTTCCGAATCTTTTGATGATCATTCTCACGCAGGTACTGGTAAAGTATTTCCTGTTTGAGCCTTTTAATATTGAGACAGTCCTTGACCATTTTAGTTTTTCTCTGCTCGTTCTTTCCATGATCTCTCTGGCTGCCGCCGGGAATATCATCAATGACATTCAGGACATAGCGGCCGATAAGATCAATAAGCCTCATAAGTTGATCATTGGACAAAAGATTTCAGAAAAAATTGCCTGGAACTGGTTTATAGCTTTGAATATCATTGGAGTGGGAATAGGTTTTTACCTTAGTAATATTGTTGGCAAACCTTCTTTCGTTGCACTTTTTATCCTGCCGTCTGCTTTCCTTTATTTCTATGCTACCCAGATCAAGGGAACTGTCCTGGTTGGGAATCTTGTGGTAAGCGTGATGGTCGCCATGATCATTGTCATGGTGGGAATTTTTGATCTCGTGCCGGCAATCACCCCTAAAAATCTCTCTACTCAAAAAGTAATTTTCTTGATCCTTGTTGACTATGGCATTTTTGCTTTTTTAGTGAATTTTCTTCGGGAAATGGTGAAAGATCAGGAGGATATAACCGGCGACTACAATGCCGGTTACAACACCCTACCTGTACTGCTTGGCAGGGGCAGAACCAACTTTATCATTTTTATAATTGCCCTGCTACCACTACTGGGAGTGCTTTATTATTTATATACGTACCTTTATGAAAGCCACGCTGCCATGCTTTACATCATGTTTGCCGTGGTAGGCCCACTCCTTTATTTTCTGGTAAAAATACTGGGAGCCGAGACAAAAAAAGATTTCCACCACCTTAGCCTGGTGTTTAAATTAATCCTGGCCGCAGGTATATTATCCATCGGCCTTTATAGATTTGTATTACTATAATATGTTACAGGAAAAACTAAAAGACCATCATATCATTCTTGCTTCAGGTTCTCCCCGCAGGCAACAATTCTTTAAAGAACTGGAGATTGATTTTGAGATAAGACTAAAGCCGGTAAAAGAAGAATATCCTTCAGAATTAAAAGATGTAGAGATTACTAATTACCTGGCAGAACTCAAAGCTGCAGCTTTTGACGGGGAACTTTCTACCAGGGATATCCTTATTACCAGCGACACCATTGTGTGGCACGAAGGAAAAGCCCTGGAAAAGCCTACAGATCCTGCCCAGGCACTGGAAATGATCAAAGCTCTTTCGGGAAAATCGCATGAGGTCATTACCTCTGTTTGCTTTAAAACGATTGAAAAGCTACGAACCGTCCATGCGATCACTCGAGTTACCTTCAGCAGCCTGGAAGAGGATGAGATCAAATATTACATAGATAAATACAGACCTTTTGATAAAGCCGGGGCTTATGGTATCCAGGAATGGATTGGCCTTATTGGTGTAGAACATCTTGAAGGCAGTTATTTCAATGTAGTAGGCCTGCCCACTCACCTGGTGCACCAGACCCTGCGGGAGATCGCTGAATAATTTTCAGCTTAATTTCAGCATCCTAATCCTAAAAAGTATCTTTACAAAAATTCATTTTCAGGAATGTTAGACATCTTTTTTTTCAGCCGGAATCAAATAATTACCACTATTGCCATTCTTTTGGGATTATGGATCCTGCAATTCATTATGAAAAAGGCAGCCCACCGTGTAGGCCACCGCAGTGAGATCCATATAACCCGTACCAGGCTTATGTTTAAGTACATCAATATCCTGGTCACAATAATCGCTATCTTTCTGCTTTCCCTTACCTGGGGCTATAATGCGCAGGAAATTGCGCTTATTTTTTCCTCCCTGTTCGCGATAATTGGAGTGGCCATGTTTGCCATCTGGTCGATACTTAGTAATATCACAGCAGGTATTATCCTGTTCTTTTCCTTTCCGTATAAAATTGGGAGCCGAATCAAGATCCATGATAAAGACATGCCTGTAGAAGCTATTATTGAAGACATTAAAGCTTTTCACCTGCACCTAAGGACTCTCGACGGGGAGTTGATCACCTATCCTAATAACCTCATCCTGCAAAAAGCAGTTTCTTTAGTTGAAAAAGAATATCATGCAGATGAAGGTAAAGATGCTCTCTAACATGGTTTGGTGAGGATTCTTGTTATATTTGAAAGCATATCAATAGAAAATCCTATGCGAAAGCTTTTTTGTCTTTTCCTTTTTTTCATTACTGCTCTTGTTCAGGCTCAAAAACCTGAAAAATTAAGTTCTTCGGAAATCTATTCTGAAATTGAAAAACTCAATTTTCTTGGTTCTGTTCTATATGTAGCGGCCCATCCCGATGATGAGAATACGAAGCTCATCTCCTACTTTAGCAATGAACTCGACGCCCGCACCGCATACCTTTCTTTAACTCGTGGGGATGGCGGACAGAATTTAATCGGCCCACAACTCAGGGAGCTGCTTGGAGTAATTCGCACCCAGGAACTTTTAGCCGCAAGAAAAATAGATGGCGGGGAACAATTCTTTACCCGCGCAAATGACTTTGGATACAGCAAAACACCGGAAGAAACCCTCAACATCTGGAATGAAGAAGAGGTCCTCAAAGATGTAGTTCGCACCATAAGATCTTTTAAACCCGACATAATCATCAACCGCTTTGATGCTAATTCGGCCGGGGAAACTCATGGACATCATACCTCATCGGCCATTTTAAGCAGCCGCGCATTTGATCTTGCCGGGAAAAAATCAGCTTATCCAATGCAGGCAGAGAAGCTGAGAACATGGCAGCCAAAAAAGCTCTTTTTCAACACCTCTCCCTGGTTCTATGATTCCCAGGAAGCATTTGATGCAGCCGATAAATCCCATTTCCTCACTTTTGACACCGGAGTTTATTTTCCGCTGAAAGGAATGTCTAATACAGAGATCGCTTCCCTTAGCCGAAGTCAGCATCAGTCCCAGGGCTTTGGAAGCACGGGGACTCGCGGAAGTGCTGCGGAATATATTGAACTCCTAAAAGGAGAACATCCAAAGAACAACAAAGATATATTTCACGGCATCAACACTACCTGGACCCGCGTACCAGGCGGAAAAGAGATTGGAGAAATCCTCGCCGGAGTGGAAAAGAACTTTGATTTTGAGAACCCCGCGGCCAGTGTACCTGACTTAGTAAAAGCTTACCGGCTAATCCAAAACCTGGAAGACCAGCACTGGAGAGAAATCAAGTCGGAGCAAATAAAAACTATAATTGCGGCTTCTCTGGGTCTGTACCTGGAAGCTGTGGCCGGTTCTTCCCTGGCTACTCCGGGAGAAGAAATAAAACTAAACCTGGAAGCCATTAACCGAAGTGATATTCCCGCAGAACTCGTCTCAATAAAACTATCGCCGACAGGAAGAGAAATCCCTGCGAATCTTTCCCTTACCAATAACACACCTTCGGCTGAAGAAGTGAATTTTACAATTCCTGAAAATATCAATTTTACAAGTCCTTATTGGCTTAATGAAGAAGGCAGCCTCGGGATGTATAAAGTCGAAAACAAGGATCTAACAGGTTTACCAGAAACTCCGCAGGAATTAAAGGTGGAATTTATGGTGAGGATCAACGATGAGCATATTCCTTTTGAAAGAGATATTACCTATAAGTTCAATGATCCCGTTGCCGGGGAAACCTACAGGCCCTTCGAGGTGGTGCCGGCAGTTTCGGTCACAGTAGGAACCGAAGTTATGGTCTTTGCAAACGGTGCCCCGGGAAAGATCCCGGTAACTGTGAAGGCCATGAAAAATAATATTTCGGGAATACTTGAACCCGGGAAAATCAGCGGCTGGAAAATATCTCCCGAAAATCACATTTTTAACACCCTTCGAAAAGGTGAGGAACTGACTTTCACTTTTGAAGTGCATCCACCGGCTGTTCAGGATAAGGTGACATTTAATCCTGTAGCTGTAGTGAACGAAACAGAATATTCAAAAACTGTACTTCAAATGGATTATCCGCACATTCCACTGCAAACACTGGTGCTTCCAAATAAAACGCAACTTGTAAAACTGGATATCCAAAAAAGAGGAAATTTGATAGGGTATATTCCGGGGGCCGGTGACGTTGTTCCGCAGGCGCTGGAACAAATAGGTTATTCGGTAGATATGGTGGATCCCGCATATATTTCTGCTTCCTCATTAGCTAAATATGATGCTGTGGTTGTAGGAATACGCGCATACAACACTGTGGAAGAACTTCGGCATAGACAGGCCGCACTTTTTGAGTTTGTAGAACAAGGCGGAAATTTGATCCTGCAGTACAACACCAGCCGCGGACTCGTAACCGAGGAACTCGCTCCCTATAAACTGCAACTTTCGAGGGACAGGGTGACCGATGAAAATGCTGAAGTTAGTTTTCTGGCGCCAAATCATCCTATCCTGAATACTCCCAATAAAATCACTTCAAAAGATTTCGAGAGATGGGTGCAGGAGCGCGGTCTTTACTTCCCAGATCGATGGGGAAAAGAATTTACTCCCATTTTGGCGATGAATGACAAAGGTGAAACTTCAAAAAAGGGCAGTTTGCTTGTGGCGCCTTATGGAAAGGGCAACTTTATTTACACCGGACTCAGCTTTTTCAGGGAATTTCCCGCCGGTGTACCCGGGGCCTTCAGGCTTTTTGCCAATATGATCTCTTTGGGGAAGAACAAACCTGCTCCTTCAAAGGATAATCACAATTCGAACTAATGGAAGGTCCGAAGAAATATCAGTGGAAAAGATCGTATACCGCAGTTCTTATTGCTAATGCCATCTATATTTTCCTGTTTTACGTACTCATGACAATATTCTCCTGATATGCAGCAAATCGACTGGATCATTTTAGCCGGTACTCTAGCTTTCATCGTAATCTACGGTGTCTATAAAACGCGCGGCAGCAAGAATGTTCAGGATTATATACGGGGAGGAAATGAAGCCAGGTGGTGGACGGTAGGACTTTCGGTCATGGCCACACAAGCCAGCGCCATTACTTTTCTTTCCACCCCGGGACAGGCCTTCCATGACGGGATGGGCTTTGTGCAATTCTACTTCGGCTTACCCATTGCGATGATCATTATTTGCATGGTCTTTATTCCAATTTACTACAGGCTGGAGGTCTACACGGCATACGAATATCTTGAAACCCGGTTCGATCTAAAGACAAGGACCTTAACTGCTTTTCTCTTTCTTGTTCAACGTGGACTGGCGGCGGGAATTACCATTTTTGCCCCGGCTATCATTCTTTCGGCGGTGCTTGGCTGGAACCTTACGACCCTCAACATTATTATTGGGATCCTGGTGACCATCTATACGGTTTCCGGCGGAACTAAAGCTGTCAATGTCACTCAAAAACAGCAAATGGCGGTGATATTCTCCGGAATGATAATAGCCCTAATCCTCATCATCCAATATCTTCCGGAAGAGATCAGTTTCCCCGAAGCACTTGAAATAGCCGGTGCCAGCGGAAAACTGGATATTCTCGATTTCTCATTAGATCTTGACAACCGCTATACTTTTTGGAGCGGGATCATAGGTGGAACTTTCCTTGCCCTCTCCTACTTTGGAACAGACCAGAGCCAGGTGCAGCGGTATCTTTCGGGAAAATCTGTTAAGCAAAGTCAGCTGGGATTGATCTTTAACGGACTACTGAAAGTCCCCATGCAGTTCTTCATTTTATTAGTGGGAGTCATGGTTTTTGTTTTTTACCAGTTCAATTATTCACCACTAAATTTTAATCCGGCAGCCACAAATGCGGTTATTAACTCTGAACATTCTTCACAGTACATTAACCTTCAGACAGAACTGGAGCAAATTCAGGATCAAAAACAGCAGAAATCCCTTGATTACGCCAACGCCGGAAAATTTTCAGAAGGAGATCGTGATTCCTTTAAAAATGACCTCGTACAGCTTAATGCAGCCGAATTACAGGTACGGCAGGAAGCAACAGAATTGATCAACAGGGCAAATCCTGAAATAGAAACCAATGACAAGGATTATGTGTTCATACATTTTATCCTGAACAATCTCCCGCGGGGACTTATTGGATTGTTACTGGCAGTTATTCTATCGGCAGCCATGTCTTCAACAGCTTCAGAATTAAATGCCCTGGCTTCGACCACCATGATAGACCTCTACAAAAGGAATGTAGGTGAAAAAACCCAGGAGCATTACGTACGTATGTCAAAATGGTTTACCCTTGGCTGGGGACTTATCGCCATTGCCGTTGCCAGTATTGCAGATCTTTTTGATAATCTTATTCAGTTAGTGAATATCATAGGCTCCCTCTTCTATGGAAACGTGCTGGGAATATTTTTGCTCGCTTTCTTTATAACCTACGTGAAAAGTAATGCCACCTTTATTGCGGCTTTAATAACACAGGCAATCATTTTTGTGCTGTATTTTCAAGAGGTAATGCCATACCTGTGGTTAAACCTTGTAGGTTGCCTCCTGGTCATAACATTGGCCGTGATCATACAGACTTCCCAACCGCATACTACAGAAATAGTAAAAAATGAAGACTGAAAAGATTAAATGGGGAATTATTGGCCCCGGAAAAATAGCAAAAAAGTTCGCGACCAGCCTTAAAGAAGTCAAAGACACAGAGCTATTTGCAGTGGCAAGCAGATCTACCGAAAAGGCAACAGCCTTTGCTAAAGAAGCCGGAGCAAAGAAAGCTTATGGATCTTATGAGGAAATGCTACAGGATGAGGAAATTGATGTGGTATATGTGGCTACCCCACACGTCTTTCATTACGAACACACCCTGCTCTGCCTGGAGTATGGCAAGCCGGTCCTTTGTGAAAAACCCTTTGCTATAAACCAGGAGCAGGTGGAAGAAATGATCTCGAAAGCCAGAGAAAAGCAGGTTTTTCTCATGGAAGCTATGTGGACACCATTTTTGCCTCACATCCAATATTTAATGGAAGAGCTGCAAAGCGGAAAATACGGAAGCATCAGGAAGCTTACCGCCGACTTTGGTTTTGATGCACCTTTTGACCAGAACGGAAGGCTTTTTAGGAAGAGCCTTGGAGGCGGTAGTTTACTGGATATTGGCATCTATCCTGTTTTTCTTGCTCTTCATACCCTGGGAGTGCCTGAAAATATTGAAGCCAATGCAAAACTGGGAACAACAGAGGTGGATGAAAATTGTGACATTTATTTTTCATACTCCAATGGAGCAAAGGCTGAACTAAAAAGCAGTATCACAGAAAAAACTCCCACCACTGCCGAATTTGAATTAGAAAAAGCAAGCATAAGGATAAGCTCAAGGTGGCACGAACCTTCTACTGTCTCAATTTCTACAACCGAAGGAACTATAAGCAAGACCTTTGATGTTGCTTCGTATGGCTATGAATATGAGGCAAAACACGTTCAGGAAATGTTGAGGAAAGGAAGGATCGAGAGCAACGTCATGACCCCTGAAAAAAGTCTTGAACTAATTAGGGCACTGGATGAGATAAGGAAGCAAATTGGGCTGGAATATTAAAAAGAGAAGGCCGTCTAAAAGTAAGATTTTACGTCAACCTGAACTTGTTTCAGGTTCTATTTAGTTCTGAAAACAAACACAATAAGATTCTGAAATAAATTCAGAATGACGTTTACCAGGTTTTTAGACAGCCTTTTTTAAACTTATATTATTGTGCTCCCCACTCTTTTAGAGAGTCTTTATTCAATTTTATGTAATCTTTATTTCCTGCTTTTTCTGCTGCGGCAAGAGATTTTTTAGCTGTGGAAATAGCTTCTTCTTTTTTTCCAAGATCAGCTTCAATTAAGGCCTTTCTGCGCACTACCCAATAGGCATCTTCCCCACCTATTTCAACTGCTTTCTTAATCCACTCATAAGCTTTGTCTAGATCTTTTTTCTCGTCGTGATAATAAGTAGCTGCAGAAAAATAATCTCCTGCCGAAGGCCCATTCATTACTCGCTGGATACTGGCCATAGCACGCTCGTCTGTTGGAACATTAAAGTCCAAAGTAGCCACAGTATTTTCCCAGATGAAATTAAGGGCAGCGGAATCGTTTTTTAGTTCATCTATGAGAATGGTAAAAGTCTCCATAGCCATTGGCATTTCCTGTACTTTGGCAGTGGCTTTAAGCGCAACTTTATTCTCATCCCACTCCTGTGGAAGCCCCCAGTTATTGCTGTCTTTGTAGAAGATCACCTCCCATTCATTTTCCCCCGGAATGGTATACACAGCATAGGTTCCTTCTTTTAGCTCTTTCCCCTCAATCGTAACGTTGGTATCAAAAGAAATGATGGTATTACTGTTGGCTCCGGTACGCCATTTTTCTCCGTAAGGCACAAGATTCCCAAAGATGGTTCTGCCTCTCATCCCAGGACGGGAATATTTAATATCAACATTAGTGAGGCCTACCTCCTGCTCAATTTTAGCAGTGGGACTGGGTTGTGGGACTTCGATCTGGGCAGAAGCAAAGTTGCTTATTAGCCCTGCAAAAAGAACAAAAAGAATTTTTTTCATGATAATATCAGGTTGGTTTTCCCCAAAGATATAGATTTTCACCATGCAGCCTGCACGAAAAATTCACCGGTTCAAGGCAGCCAAAAATGATAATTTTCAACCCCTATTTTTCGGCAGCTATGAGTTTCCTCGCTTCCTCAAGATCTTCAGGAGTATCTATCCCTACCCCTTTCACTTTTGTTTCGACCATTTTTATGTTTTTCCCGTATTCCAGGTATCGTATGCATTCAATTTTTTCCGTAGCTTCAAGTTTGAGCATTGGAAGACGGTAAAAATCCAGTAAAGCCTGCTTTCTGAAGGCATAGATCCCAATATGTTTAAACCAGGTTACGCCAGAATTCTCCTCACGGGGATACGGAATGGGCGAACGGGAAAAGTAAAGCGCAAAATCCTCTTTGTTAGTGATCACTTTGACATTATTGGGATTTTCAATGTCCTTCTTATCAACTAGCGGCACTTTTAAAGAGGCAAGGTCAATAAGATCGGCATCTTTACCACGGAAAACATCTAGAAGTAGCCCCAGGCTGGCGGTATCGATCATAGGCTCATCCCCCTGCACATTAACAACTATATCCACATCCATATCTTCTACTGCTTCGGCAATACGGTCACTCCCACATTCATGTTCCTTCTTGCTCATAATGGCTTTCCCCCCATTTTTGATGATCTCTTCAAAGATCACATCGCTATCGGTCACCACATAGACCTCGTCAAAAAGGTTAGTATTTAGTGCGGCTTCGTAGGTTCGCAAAATGACGGTTTTGCCGTGCAGGTCCTGCATCAGTTTCCCGGGAAAACGTGTGGCGGCATACCTCGCCGGGATCATTGCAATTATTTTGAGAGGTTGTTGTGTAGACATAACTTGTTGATTCTTTATTTCTTCCGAAGAATTATGTTTTACTGTAAAAGCAGGCCGTAAAGAGTGCCCAAAAATGGCATTTTTGACTAGTCTGCCGGGGCAAAAAAATCATCCTTAAAGCCAATAAGATATAATTTTTTCTGAGCGCGGGTCAGGGCGGTGTACAGCCAACGCAAATAATCCTTATCGATCCCGTTTGGAAGATAAGGTTGCTCCACGAATACTGTGTTCCACTGGCCTCCCTGGGATTTATGACAGGTCATGGCGTAAGAAAATTTAATTTGTAAGGCGTTGAAGTACTTGTTGTTCTTCACCTTTAGAAACTTTTTATATTTTGACCGTTCTTCCTCGTAATCTTTCATGACTTCCTGGTAAAGCCGGTTAGACTCGTCGTAGGTTAGGGATGGATTATTACTTTCCAAAGTATCCAGTAGCACCACCGTTTCTATGGGTTGCATATTTGGATAATCAACCATTTGGGCCTTAACTTCGGCAAACCTAAAGCCATATAATTCTTTGATGGCAAAGATCTCTAACACCTTGATAATATCACCATTGGCGATAAAACCGGCTTCACTGTTAGGTTTAACCCAGAAGTAATTATTCTTCACAACCATTAAATAATCCCCTGCAGAAATTTCTTCCTCCTGGAAAAGAATCCTGTTCCTTATTTGCTGATTATACAGATTTGCCCTTTTATTGGACCGGACAATTATCGTGGTGTCTTCATGCCCCAGGTTGCGATAAGAATCTTCAATGGCTTCCATTATATCGTAACCATCCGTCAACCTTATCACATCTTTCTTATCACTAAGTTCAAATCTGAAGCTCTCATAAAACTCTTCCCTGAGCGCCTCCCGTATTAAAGTTGCATTGTGCAGAATATCACTTTCTTCACTTTGGCGCACCACCTCGTCCAGCTCAATATGCGTCACCTCTTTTAGATAAGTATTCTGAAGTTTTTGTTCCTCAAGTGCCGGGCTCACCTCCAGTTTGACCGGCGGCAATTGTGCCGTATCTCCAATCAAGATCAATCTGCAGTTATGCCCCGAGTAAACGTATTGGAGAAGATCATCGAGCAAAGATCCATTTTCAAACATTTTGGCATCATTATTAACATCGGGGATCATGGATGCCTCATCCACAATAAAAATGCTGTTGCGGTGCTTGTTAGGCTGCAGCACGAAACTAACTCCGGCGCCCGACTTCTTTTTCGGAAAATATATCTTCTTGTGTATGGTAAAGGCTTCCCTTCCGGAGTAATTTGCAATCACCTTGGCCGCCCTGCCTGTAGGCGCGAGAAGAATACCACTCTTTTTTACCTGCCACAGGTTTTTCACCAAAGAACTAATAATTGTGGTCTTTCCAGTACCGGCAAAACCTTTGAGGAGAAACAGGGAATCCTTAGTTCCATCTACCACAAAAGAGGCCAGCTGCTGCAGTGCAATATCCTGTTTTAATTTAGCTTCAAATTTCAGGTCTTTCAGTAAAAGGTCGTAAAATACAGCAGCGTTAATTTTTTCCATGGTCATTTTCCGTCGAAGCCCAAAGATAACAAGGTTTTTTTCGGAAGAATCTTTTGTGAATAAAAAAAAATTGTAGATTTGCCTCAATACTTAATTAAATCATAAACTGCACCCGCATGAAACTTGTCATTCAGTTAGTTCTTTGGATTGTGATTATTTTCCTTGGATACCTGGTTTTTAATTCAATTTATGAGCCTATTAAATTTAATGAAGTCAAAGAGGCAAGATATGCCAAAGTTATTGAAAACTTAAAGGATATAAGAGATGCAGAGCTGGCTCACCGTACGGTGACCGGGGAATTTGAAGGAGATTGGGATAATCTTATTCGTTTTATTGACACCGCACAATTTACCCTTACTCAAAGAAGGGACACTACAGTAATGGACGAAGAGTATAGAAAAACCTATGGAGTTGATCGCAGGATCGAAATAGTAGTGGTCGATACACTTGGATATAAGTCTGTAAAAGATTCTCTTTTTAAAGGATCAGATCGTTACAAAAACATGATGAACATTCCAATTAAAGGAGTAGATGCACAATTCCAGCTTGATGCAGGCACTATAGACAAGAGTGGAACCAAGATTCCGGTTTTTGAAGCTAAAATAGCTAAGAAAGTTATTCTGTATGATCAGGATAGCGACTTGATAAACCAGGAACAGGAAGTAGTATCTGTAGATAACGTGAACGGTCCATTTATTAGCGTTGGTTCCATGGAAGAAGTAAATACCAGCGGGAACTGGCCTTTAAAGTATGGTGACGCAGAGTAAGGAAACAAAAAGCACAAATATAAAGTTGTCCATTCAGGTGAGCCTGAATGGACTTTCTTTTTGTGCCCTTTCCAAAGATGAGAAAAGGATCGTCTTCTTTAAAGACATGCTCTTTTCCAGACGGCTGAATCCTGCACAGGTACTTCAACAAATAGAAAAACAATACGAACAGGAATCCTTTTTAATAAAAGAAAATCCCGAAGTAGTTGTTCTTTTTTCTAACGAACTGTACAGTCTGGTCCCACAGAAGTTCTTTGAAGAGGAAAATGCTTCAGAATATCTCAAGTACAACACAAAGATCCTGGAAACAGATTATGTGGCCAACGATGAAATATCTTCCGCAGAAATTGTCAATATTTATATTCCCTACACCAATATCAATAATTTCTTTTTTGACAGATATGGTGAATTTGAATACCGGCATTGTGTAAGTGTTCTTGCTGAAGAATTCCAGATCCAAAATTGCTTTCAGACAGAAGGCACAAGAGTTTACCTCAATTGTTTCCCCGGTGGTTACGACCTACTGGTGTATCAAAAAGGGCAATTATTACTTGCAAATACCTTTAATTGCTCAACCCGGGAAGATTTTATCTATTATTTGCTCTTTTGCGCAGAACAGCTGGATCTTGACCCCACAAGTTTTGAATTAATCTTACTGGGAAGGATCAAAGAACATTCAGATTATTACGATATCGCCTATAATTACGTGAAGGAAATAAAATTCCTGCAAACTTCTTTTGGTTATCTTTTCAACAGTAAGGAAGAGCCTCCAAAAGGTTATATGCATTATACACTTTTTAAAGTACTCGAATGAGAATCGTTTCAGGAATACATAAAGGGAAAAAAATCATCGCTCCAAAGAAGCTTCCGGTAAGGCCTACTACAGATTTTGCCAAGGAAGCTCTCTTCAATATTTTAAATAACCAGTATCATTTTTCAGCATTAAAGGTCATTGATCTTTTTAGCGGAACGGGAAATATTACTTATGAATTTGGCTCCCGTGGTGCGACAGAGATTATTGCTGTTGATGCGCATTTTGAATGCGTAAAGTTCATCAATAAAATGGTCGGGGAACTTGACCTGCCTGTAAGAACAGTTAAAAGTGATGTGTTCAAATTTCTTAAGGCTACAGGAGAAACTGCAAAGATCATTTTTGCAGACCCACCATATGATTTTGAAACCGAGTCCCTTCAACAAATTGTAGAGCTCACATTTTCCAGAAATCTTCTTGAAGAAGGAGGCTCCCTCATCATAGAGCATAGTAAAAAAATTGATCTCTCTCATATAGATCATTTTAGGGAGGTGAGGAAATACGGTAATTCAGTTTTTAGTTTTTTTTCTTAACTTAGAGAATGGCATTACCCCGCAAAATACTGGAACTGGAATTCACTGTCCTTGAATTCCACAGGGATTTTGTATTATCAAAACCACGGGAAGGACAGATACTGGAGGCAAAAGAGGTCGCGAAACTTATAGAAGTCTGTAGCGATTTTTTCGGCCGCGAATCTTTTGTGTACCTGTCCTATAGGGTGAATGACTACAATGTCAATCCAACAGTTTACATGAATCTGGACGAGGTAAAAAATCTGGCCGGTATAGGTGTGGTTAGTAAAAAAACTTCCTCCCTTAAAATGGCTTCTTTTGAAAAGAATTTCTGTAAACTCCCTTTTGAGATCTTTACCGATCTTGATGATGCCCTGGACTGGACGGGGAAAGTGCTGGAGGAGAAGCTTAAAAAAGAGAAGAACAGAAACTGAAGCTTTTTGGCATGTTTTCTCAGAATCTGCAGAGTGCATAGTATTCTGAAAATAAATATTCATCCTTACTTCATCAGGAAGCTGCTTTATTTCCAGCGAGGCTAATGTCTTTTATGATCTACTTTATTCTTTAAAAAGGAATGATAAAAATCTGAAGCAGCCATTTGATGAGGTTGTAAAATACTCCAATCTTTAAAACCTACTGCCCGTAATTTCTCATAATCATTCGGGGTCCCTGCAGTCACAAAAACTTTTTCTTTATACTTCCGTCGCTTCAGCATTTCGATCAAGTGCTGAGACAGTTCATAATTTGGCACTGTACTCACAATGATCCCATTTTCTTTAAAAGGGATCCGCTCAAGCAGGTCGGGATCTTCCATGTCTCCATAAATAATATCTTTAGCTCTCGCCTTCCATTCACTGATCACAGAAGGATCAAAATCCACCCCTAAATAAATTATTTCTGAATGTTCATCAAGCATCTCTGCCAGTCTGCGGCCAAACCTCCCCAATCCCATGATCACAATGTCATAGTTCTTTAACTTATCTTCCGTTTCCTCCCCTTCCAGGTAACCCCTGTCTCTCTGAAAGAGGTTAAGAGCCGGTGACAACACTTCATATATCTGATGGGAATATAAGATCAAATAGGAGGAAAGCCCAATAGTGATGAGGCCCACAAGAGTAATCAAACCTACGATTTCCCCGGTGATATGTCCTACAGTGAATCCCAGGCCGGCAAAGATCAACGAAAATTCACTGATCTGGGCCACAGTAAGTCCGGCTAGAAAAGAAGTTCTTTTCCGGTAGCCAAGGATTCCCATGATGAAAAGCACAATGATTGGATTTCCAACAAGTACAAATACCGAAAATATAAGAGCAGATGAGACCTGGCTGCCTATTATGGATAGATCAAGATTTGCTCCCAGATTTACAAAGAAAAACAACAGCAAGAAATCCCTTAGGCTCACCAGCCGAATACTGATCATATCCTTAAAATCTGATGAAGCCAGGCTAATACCTGCCAAAAAAGCACCTACTTCTCCACTAAAACCCAATAACTCTCCGGCAGCTGTTAAGCTTACTGCCCATGCAATGGCAAAAAGTGTGAGCATTTCCTGCGACTTTCCAATGAAAGAACTTAACGCAGGGATGATCCACTTCATAGCAATAACAGTAAACAACAGGAAACCAAAGCCGACAGCCAGTGTACCAAGAAGATCCTGGAGAAACGAAGTCTCGCCCCTTTGTTGCATGGCAGACAAAATGATCATCAAAAGAATAACAACAATGTCCTGAACAATAAGAAATCCAACGGCTATCTGGCCATGAAGAGAATCGATTTCTTTTTTATCAGATAAAAGCTTTACAATAATAATTGTGCTGGAAAAAGTAAGGACTACGGCAATATAAAAGCTATGAAGGGAAGAAAATCCGAGAGCCAGACCTATAAGGTATCCAATAAGCGAAGTAAATATCACCTGCCCCAAACCTGTAAGTAGGGCTACTTTCCCTACAGATTTTATAATCCTGAGATCCAGTTTAAGACCCACAATGAAGAGCAGCAGGGCTATGCCTATTTCTGCCAGTAAATCTATCTTGTCATGCGAGGCAACTATGTCTAGCACAGACGGCCCCACCAGGACACCCAGCGCAATGAACATTACGATTAAGGGCTGTCTCATTATCTGCCCAAGGATTCCCAGAAGCGCGGCAAGAGCAAGGATTATAGCAACCTCATAGAACGGATTTTCCAGGATGGCTGAAGGCCAATTCATCTGGATATAACTATTAGTGGTGTTTGTGCATGGTACACCAGTTCATTGATCATAAATTTTCGGAACAGCTGTTCACTAAGGGAGCGGGAACCTTGCTGAAGTACCAGAAATGAATTTTCGGTTTGCTCCACCCTGTTTTTTAGCAAACTAAACGCATCATCTCCCTCGTACATCCTAATAACCGGATCATAGACTCTATATTCCTCCTGAACTTCTGAAAGGTATTGGTTGATCTTAGCTTCATCTTCACCCTGTTTAAGAATTGTAAAGAATTCTAATTCCCTGATCTGCTCTTTCAATGCTGATAACAGTCTTTCAAATTGTTGTTTATTGAGCGGATATTTTGGATGAACCCCCACCAAAAGTTTAGTGGGTACCGGAACCGGAATGCCTGCCGGTACAGCCACCGTAAGCAAATCGGATTCGTCAATAATGGAAATAGTGGTGCTACTCATGAATAGACGCTTCAGCTTACCGGCATCCTCCTTTAGACCGGTAAAAACCCAGTCAAAGTAAAGATCACTTTTCAGATCCCGGAGTATAGCCATGATTGTCTTTTGGCTCACAAAAAAGGAATCATCACTGTAGACTCTTCCTTTTGCCATTTTTACCAGGTTGGAATGAGCCTCTTCAGATTCAGATTTTATAATTTCATCCCTGATTCCCTCATCTGCCATTGCCGGTGTGATTCCTGTTATCTTGTGGACCAAAACAACTTTTGCATTGATTATTTCAGAAATACGGAAGGCAAAATTCACCAGGTTCTCTGAATATTCAGAAAACTCAACCAATACTATTATCCGGTTTCTTGTTTCCATTTCCTTTACTTTTTTTTTAGAATGCCGAATTTAATTCCAGACTCATTCAGGTTAGAACTCTTCATTACCGGTGAACTTTCTTCGAATCGTCTTTTCTATATAAACAATGATAAAAAGCGCCAAACCGGCTGCAAAGATCCATAACCAGGAATCCAAACCTATAGGAGCTGAATGAAACAATTTGTTCATGAAGGGGGCGTGGATGAAAAGAAGCTGAAGAACAAACATTGCCAGGACTCCATAGTACACCCACATATTTGAAAACCAACCAATCTCCCTTATAGATCTTCTCAGGGAACGGCAATTGAAAAGGTAAAATCCTTCCAGGACAATAAAAACAGTAGTGGCGACTGTTTGTGCCTCCGGCAGACTGGCTCCCCGGGAAATTTCAAACCGGAATAGAATAAAGGAAGCAAGCATGATAAGGGTTCCCACAAGCAGCGTTCGCATGATCAAAGGAAAGGTAAGTATCGGTTTATTGGCAGGTGTGGGAGGACGATCCATAATGCCTGGTTCTTTGGGTTCGAAGGTGAGCATAAGCCCCAGCAGGACTGCAGTGGTCATATTGATCCACAATATTTGAACCGGGGCGAGGGGCAGCTGGGTAGCAAAGACAATACTGGCGAGGATAACCAGTGCCTCCCCCAGGTTGGTGGGCAGGGTCCAGACAATAAATTTTGTCAGGTTGTCCAGTACGCCACGTCCTTCCTCCACAGCCGCCTCGATCGAGGCAAAATTATCGTCTGTATGGACCATATCTGATGCATCTTTGGCCACCTCAGTACCTGTGATACCCATTGCTATTCCAATATTGGCCTGTTTTAAAGCCGGACCATCATTAACCCCGTCGCCGGTCATTGCCACCACCTTGTCCCTGGCCTGCAAAGCCTTTACCAGCCTGAGTTTTTGATCTGGGCTCACCCGTGCAAATACCGATACCTCTTCTGCAAGCGCCGGTAGTTCCTCATCAGAGAATTTTTGCAGCTCCAGTCCGGTCAGGGATTTAAGTTTTCCGTTTTCACTTTTTCCCTGGATCCCAAGTTGAGTGGCAATGGTAGCGGCAGTAAGGGCATGGTCGCCGGTGATCATTTTCACGCGAATACCCGCCTGCTGGCAAAGTTCAACGGCTTTTATTGCTTCCTTCCTTGGAGGATCGATCATTCCCTGCAGGCCGGTAAATTGCATACCACTGGTTACATCCTGGTGGCTTACGCTTACCTTGGTTGGATCGAATTCTTTAACAGCAAAGCCCAGGACCCGCAGGCCTTCCGCAGCCATGGCCTCTGCATTCTTCTGGATGAAATCTTTATCAACAGGAATAGGTTTTCCGGAGTTGTCCATCATATGATCACATGACCTCAGCACAGCCTCAAGGGAACCCTTCATAAATACTACATTCTTTTCATGTTTATGGAGGGTAGCCATATACTGATATTCTGACTGAAAGGGGATTTCATCCAGCCGGGGATAGTAATGGTCTATATAATGATCTTTAATACCGGCTTTTTCTGCGGCACTAATTAAGGCTGCTTCCGTGGGATCACCTTCGGAAATCCATCTTCCCTCCTCTTCTTTTATGCGGCTTTCATTACACAAGACTCCCCCTCGTAAAAGAAGCTGAAGGGCCGGCTTGTTATTCAGCTCCACTTCTTCTCCTTCAAAGAGGATCTTACCCTCAGGCTTATATCCTATCCCCGTTACCTCAAATAGTTCTCCCCCGGCCATTATCTTTTGTACGGTCATTTGGTTCTCGGTAAGGGTGCCGGTTTTATCTGAACAGATGACATTGGTACTCCCCAGGGTTTCCACAGCCACCAGTTTGCGAATGATCGCCCGTTTTTTTGCCATTTTTGCCACCCCAATGGCTAGCATGATCGTTACAGCAGCGGGAAGCCCCTCGGGTATTGCACCCACAACCAGCGCTACAGCTACCATAAAAGCATCAGCCAGACTTTCTCCTCTTAAATAGGCAACGACCAAAATGAGAAATGAAAGGCTCAAAATCACCCATAACAGAACATGACTAAAGTTTTTGATCTTTAAGGTAAGTGGTGTGTCAAGTTCCTCTGCTGTGGCTATGGATTGATTGATCTTCCCCACCTCTGTATGGTCTCCCGTACTTACTACAATTCCTCTACCGGTTCCGTAAGTGACCATAGTGGTTGCAAAACCGAGATTTTTTCGATCCCCAATAATGGCTTCAGAATTTACCAGTTCTGTACCTTTTTCGGAAGCAACCGATTCCCCTGTAAGGGCCGACTCATCCACCTGAAGGTCTTTGACTGACACAAACCGCAGGTCGGCGGGGATCTTATCTCCGGGTTGTACCGTTACGACATCTCCCGTAACAAGATTAATGCTGTTCACCATGACCTGTTTCCCATTGCGGATCACTGTGGCATTGGTACTCATACTTTTCGAAAGGGCATCAATAGCTTTAAGAGCCTTAGTTTCCTGGATATACCCTATGAGAGAATTTATCAGGACAACAGCAAAGATAACAGAGGCATCGAGGTATTCTCCCAGCAACAAAGTAACCACGGCGGCAGCCAGAAGAATGTAAATTAGGGGTTGATGGAACTGAAGGAGAAAACGCACCAGACTGCTTTGCCGTTTTTTAAGGCTAATTCGATTTTCCCCGTAACGGTTCAGTCGCTCATTCACCTCTTCACCGGAGAGACCTTTCTCTATGTTAGTCCCCAGCTCTTCGGCTACTTGATCGTACCTTAATGTATGCCACTCGACTTTCCGCTTTTCCATAGCAAAACTATTTACATACAATAGAAAGATGCTACATACGAAAAAAAGCCAGGCTTTAATTTCCAACTTTTTAGAATTGAGAAATCAATTTATAAGGTTGGTAATAAGTTGATCTCAGTTCTTCAATTTTTCTATTTCCCGGTTAGCCAGATTCTCCTATGGAGCAGAGAAAAGACTACAAATAATAAATGTATCTAATTAAAATTGTGGTAGTTAAGATACATATTTGTCGGATTGTTTTCTTCCATTTTAAAGAATTATTGGCAATTTATGATCAAGGTCTGGCAGGAAAACCTAAAGCGTCTAAAGGGAATGTTATCAGCTATTTTTTAGACTGAATCAGGGATTTTAAATTAATGCGGAAAGAGTAATCCAAATTTTAAAATTCCTTGCTATGACCGCAAGAGGAGGATGAATGCCATAGAGGATGTATCCATTAATGATCTACACTAGCTGAAAAAAGAAGCTTCGGAAAGAATAGTGAAAAAAAAAGCAGACCTGTAAGCCGGATTCTGTTCCTCAACCTAAATTGAAGTCCTTATCATTTATCTGAAACTTTTGTTACCAAAAGCCTTTAGCTGCCTACCCTCCGGCAACGGACGGGCAATCCTTAACAGCCGGTATACATGGCATTGCACCGCATAGAGTTTACCTGATTTCACTACAGCATTACCTGTACATCCTTTCTGTTGCACTGGTCCTGACACCGATTTGCTTCAGTGCCGGTGGGTGTTACCCACTATGCTGCCCTATGGTGTCCGGACTTTCCTCCGCCCCGCTTTTCCCGATAGCTATCGGGACGGGGCAGCGATAAGGCGGTCTGCTTGCGGCAAATATACAGTTTAAATGCCATTTTTGAGTGGTGTAAAAATCCGGCTTATTGCAATAGTGTCAACAGGTTTTTGTGGATAAAAACACGGGGATTATTCCCGGCTTCGGTTTTGTATTTTTTATATTTGTCAATCTAAAACATTTCAATGGAACACTTTGTAGTATCGGCCAGGAAATACCGCCCCCAAACCTTTAAAGACGTTGTGGGCCAGCAGGCTATCACCAATACGCTACTCAATGCCATTGAACATAATCACCTGGCACAGGCACTGCTTTTTACCGGTCCTCGTGGGGTTGGAAAGACCACCTGCGCCCGGATTCTTGCAAAAAAGATCAACCAGGATGGCAACCAGGATCCTAATGAGGATTTTGCTTTCAACATCTTTGAACTCGATGCGGCTTCAAACAACTCAGTTGATGACATAAGGAATCTAATAGACCAGGTGCGTATCCCGCCACAAGTTGGGAAGTATAAAGTGTACATCATTGATGAGGTACACATGTTATCCCAGGCAGCGTTTAATGCATTTTTAAAAACCCTTGAAGAGCCGCCAAAACATGCCATTTTTATTCTGGCTACTACAGAGAAACACAAGATCATTCCCACCATTCTTTCCCGTTGCCAGATTTTTGACTTCAAAAGGATCACGGTAAAGGACGCAAAGGAATATCTTGGTTATATAGCCCAACAGGAAGGTGTAGAAGCCGATGAAGATGCGCTGCACATCATTGCTCAAAAAGCCGATGGTGCTATGCGTGATGCCCTTTCTATCTATGACAGGGTAGTTAGCTTTAGCGGAAAAAATCTTACGCGGCAGGCAGTAACCGAAAACCTGAACGTTCTGGATTACGACACCTATCTTTCGGCTACCAATCTTATCCTGAAAAATGACATTCCGCAGTTACTTTTATTATTCAACGAGATCCTGAGCCACGGTTTTGACGGTCATCATTTTATTGCGGGACTGGCTTCACATTTTAGAGATTTACTCGTATGCAAGGATCCCAAGACCATCAACCTTCTCGAGGTGGGAGATAACACAAAGGCACTGTATTACCAACAGTCACAACAGGCTTCTTCAGCATTTCTTCTAAAGGGGATCGAACTCGCTAACGACTGTGATTTGCAGTACAAAAGCAGCCGAAATCAACGCCTGTTGGTGGAACTCTGCTTGATGCAACTCGCTTCTGTCACTTTTAGCGACGAAAAAAAAAAGGATAGCAGCTATATAATTCCGCCGAATCATTTTACCGGGGCTCCAATCCCTGCACCGGCACTTAAACTTTCTTCCAAAGAGAAGGAAGTAATAGTCAACAATGAATACGCAAAAGGAGATTCGGCCGCCCCGGCAGATTCTCAGCTGCCAAAATCTGTACCCGGTGCAACGACCGACTGTGCTCCTGTAACTTCGGAATCTGAAGCATCAGAATCTTCTGTACAGGAACCTTCGGAAAGAATTAATACTTCTGAAGAAATTTCTAATAAGGCTTCGGCTTCTCAAGCTGAAACTATTGTAAAGACTCCTCCTGTTGAACAACCTTCCGAAGAAAAAACGGAGGTGAAAAATGAGATGGCCCCTAAAAAAGTTTCGGGTCTTTCCCTGAAGAGCATTCAGAAGAAAAAAGAACTGGAAGCCCAAAAGCGTGAAGCCAGGACTGAAGAAGAAGTGGTGAAGAACGGAAAATTTTCCGAAGAACAGATGCAGGCCGCCTGGCAGGAATTTACTGAAGAGCAGAATGAAAAAGGCGAAAAGATCCTGGCTTCGATAATGCAGACAGACACTCCCGCACTAATGGGTAAGAATATTTGTGTAGAACTCCCAAATGAAACCATGAAACTGGAGTTGGAAAGAGTGCAGTACCATTTGATGGGCTTTCTCAAGGAAAAACTGCAAAATACTCACATACAGCTGAAGGTAACTGTAAATGAAAAAGCGGAGAAGAAATTTGCTTTCACCGCCATTGAAAAATTTGAAAAACTAAGGGAGAAAAATCCCCTTATTGAGAAGTTACGTTCCACCTTTGATCTGGATGTATAATGTTAGGCTTAAAATTACCCACAGACCCTAGATGGGTCAATATCGTTGAAAAGAATATTGAGGAGATCCTCACAGATCATGCTTATTGTGAGCAAAAGGCTGCCTCGACCGCTATTTCCCTTATCGTCACCCACCCTGAATATTCTGAACTTGTTACCGAGATGACGGCGCTTGCAAGGGAGGAAATGGCCCATTTTAAAATGGTTCACGACCGTATCCTGGAACGGGGACTAACCCTTGGCAGGGACCGTAAAGACGAATATGTATTAAAGCTGTTAACCTTCTTTCCTAAAGGTGGAAGCAGGCTAACAAACCTAACGCACCGCCTGCTTTACGCGGCATTAATTGAAGCCCGCAGCTGTGAACGTTTCAGGTTGCTTTCAGAAAACCTTGAGGACAGGGAACTGGCTGAATTCTACAGAAGTTTAATGGTGAGTGAAGCTAATCATTATACCATGTTCCTCAATTTTGCCCGTAAATATGGGGATCGCAAGGAGGTGGACCAAAAATGGCAAAATCTACTGGAATTTGAAGCCGAAATCATGAGAGACCTTGGAAAAAAGGAAACTATGCACGGGTAGCTTCTTCGAGGCTTTCCTGATACAAGGATTTTATAATTCCATCTGAAAGTCCAATTTTCGGAACATATATTCTTCGTGCCCGAGTCCACTTCATTGCAGAGAGGTATATTTTAGCCGCCGGCACAATAACATCTGCCCTATCCTGATTTAGGTTAAGCTCCGTGATCCGCTCTTCGTAGGTAAAGGATTGCAATAACTGGTAATAAGAGCTTAAGTAGAAAAAGCTAAGAGGTTTCCCATTAGCCTTGCCGCTGCTTTTAAAGATGTTATTGATATTTCCTCCAGAGCCTATGAGGTCAATCTTCGAAAACTTGCGGGTCACTTCCCTTATCCACGCTTCTACTTCATCCCACATCTCCTGGGGGACAATATTCTCCAACAATCTTACCGTTCCTAATTTGAAGGACCTGGAAGCAACGGTCTTACCTTTTGAATAAAGAGTAAATTCTGTACTACCACCACCCACATCTACATATAAATAGGTTTTATCTGATTGGATAAGGGCATGAAGATCGGTCGCGGCAATGATAGCGGCTTCATCGGTCCCGTCAATAATGCTTATTTCGACTCCTGTTTCCTCCTCGATAAGCTGCACCACTTCCTCCCCATTGAGGGATTCCCGCATTGCCGAAGTCGCACAAGCTTTAAACCTCTCGATCTTATGGGACCTCATGAGTAATTTAAAAGCCTGCATGGTATCTACCATGCGTTTAATATTCTCGTCGGAAATACGTTTGGTAAGAAAAACATCTGCTCCCAATCTAATAGGCACCCTTACCAGGGAGGTTTTCTTAAACAGCGGTTCTCTCCCCTCCTGCTCTGTGATGGTCATAATCAACAATCTCACAGCATTAGAACCAATATCTATGGCGGCAAACTTTCTTTGTTTGATCAAACTTTTTCTTTTTCTAGTTCCAATTTCTTATAAAAATAATCATACAGAGCGAATTGAGATCTAAGGGGCGGTTTATTATTCCGGCGGTAGGCATTATCCTGTTTTACAGAAATAACCCTTGCTTTTACGTTATCGCTCCAGCAAATTTCAAAAGTTTCCATCAATTCCTTCTGGATCTCCTTATCATAAATAGGACAACTTACTTCTACCCTATAGTCCATATTCCGCGTCATCCAGTCGGCCGAGGAAATATATATTTTAGAGTCACCTCCATTTTCAAATATGTAGATCCTGGGATGTTCAAGGTACTTGTCCAGGATACTTATTACCTCGATGTTTTCACTCATTCCTTCCACTCCCGGCACGAGACAACAGATTCCGCGAATTATCAATTTCATTTTCACTCCTGCCCTGCTGGCTTCGTACAACTTATCGATGAGTGAATAATCTGACAGGCTATTCAATTTAAGACGAATTCCCGAAGATTTTCCTTCTTTAGCATTGTCTATTTCTGTTTGTATCAGTTTTACTAAAGTGCTTCGGGTGTAATGGGGAGAGACCAGTAGATGTTTATATCTGCTCACCTTATAATTTACTTCAAAAAAATCAAAGACTTTATTAACTTCTTTCAGGATACTTTGATTGCTGGTAAAAAGAGTGAGATCTGAATAAACACGGGCAGTTGATTCATTCAGGTTACCTGTACTTATAAAGCCATATCGTCTCATCTTATCATTCTCCAGTCTTTCGATCACGCAAGCCTTGGAATGCACCTTAAGACCTTTTACTCCAAAAATAAGGTTCACCCCTTCCCGCTGCATTTGTTCGGCGTAATTGATATTGGCAACTTCATCAAACCGGGCGCGGAGCTCGATTTGAACTGTTACTTTTTTTCCGTTCTTGACCGCGTTAATAAGAGAGCTGGCGATATGAGAGATCTTTGCCAGTCTATAAATGGTGATCTTTATTGACTTCACGGCAGGATCAAGTGCTGCTTCCCGTAAAAATTTTACAGTGTAGGAAAAAGTTTGATAAGGGGTATGTAATAAATAATCCTTCTTTGCGATTTCCTTAAACAGGCTGGCTTGTAAAATAAGACCGGATAACGGCAGAGGCTCGTACTGTTTGTATTGTAATTCCTCTCCTCCCAAACTGGGGAAATTCATATAATCCCGCCTGTTGTGATATCGCCCCCCCGGAATAATACTATCGGTAGCATCAATACCCATTTTACTCATTAAGTATTGCAGGGTATCCTGAGCAATATTCATATCATATACAAATCTCACCGGTTCCCCCTCAATACGGTCTTTAACACTGGCCGAAATTTTTTCAATAAAAGATTTACTTAAATCACTGTCAATATCCAATTCAGCATCCCGGGTAATCTTGATCATATGAGCTGTCACACTCTCGTATTCGAAAATATTAAAAATGGAATGCAAGTGGTAGCGAATAAGATCATCCAGCAGGATTACATGTTGCTTTTCACCTTCCTTTGGCAGCACCACAAATCTTTCAATACTTCGTGGTATTTCTATAAGCACATATTTTTTTTCTTTGATGTGTCGGGAAACGACATGAGAATTTGTCCTTTTAGAGACCGTATTTTTCATTACCATTTTCACTGCCAGGTAAGCCGCACTGTCTTTTAGGCGCGGCAGCTCATCCAGGTCATTCAATACTATGGTAACAAGGGCGGGGCTAACCTTCTGGAGAAAGAAATTTTTAAGAAAAGGTTGTTGTGCTTTCGAAACCTGCTTCTCATTTATAATAAAAATATTATGCTCCTTAAGTTTATTCTGAATAGAATCAAGGATCTTTAAACTTTCACTCTGCTGTTCAATTACGATCTGGGTTATTTCCTCCAGCAGTTGATTTGCCTTGATCCCTCCTAAAACGCTTTTCCCGCCTTTTCCGGCAAGGTCGATACGTTTAATAGTAGCATATCTTACTTTAAAAAATTCGTCAAGGTTATTTGAAAAGATTCCAAGAAATCTCAGCCTCTCTATCAAGGGAACAGTTTTGTCTGCAGCCTCCTGTAAAACCCGGGCATTGAATTGCAGCCAGCTTAATTCCCTGTTGATGTACTGGTTTTCCTGCATCTATCTTAAGTTCTTTGGGAATAAATACATTAATGTCTTTCCATCCTGGATTTTCTTCCAGTTTTCGGTTTCGAACTGGATCATGCACAATCCGGTGGTAGGGATGTTTGAAAAATGTTGATCTCCCAATTGATTTGCTACTCCGGTAATAGCCGGGTTGTGACCAAAAACCATAAGAGTGTCAACTTCGTCTTCATAGGAGCGAATTATATCAAGCAGGCTCCAGCTGTCAAAAGTGTAAAGCTCATCTTTTACAGTAAAATCGTTATCTTCCACCTCCAGCCTTTCTTTAAAGATCTTCGCAGTATCAAGTGCACGGGTGGCATAACTGCTCCAGATCTTCAGCGGCTTTTCACAAAATCCGGAAAAGGCATTTAGTACAAGGCCGGCGTCTTTAAATGCTCGTTTCTTCAAAGGACGTTCATCATCGGGCAGATCTTCCTTCCAGGAGGATTTGCCGTGCCTTACAAGTATCAATTTCTTCATATTTATGGTGCTAATCTATCCATTTTCCATCCTTCATTCTCTTTGCTATAGTAGATACGGTCATGCAAACGATTAGGCCTTCCCTGCCAGAATTCGAATTCAGAAGGTATGACTTTATAACCTCCCCAATATACAGGTTTTGGTATATCTTTTCCAGAATACTCCTGCTCTAGAAGTTCCAGTTTTTTCTGAAGATATTCGCGGGAGGGAATCACAGAACTTTGTTGGGAAGCCCAGGCTCCAAGTTGACTGCCCCGTGGTCTCGAATGAAAATAGGCTTCCGATTCTTCTTTAGAAGTTTTTTCGGCAATGCCTTTCACCATCACCTGTCTTTCTGATGTGGGCCAGAAAAAAGAGAGGCAAACCTTTGGACTTTTAGCTATAGATCTTCCTTTTTCAGATTCATAATTGGTATAAAACACAAAACCTTCGTTATCATATTCTTTAAGAAGAACTACCCGTGTCATGGGAAAGCCATCCAGGCCAATTGTTGAAAGGTGCATGGTATTGACTTCGTCAACTTCCTTATTGCTTTCGGTTTCCCTTATCCAGACATGAAATAAATCAAATGGATCCTGGGGGATTTCCTCCTCCAGCAACTCATGTTTCTGGTAGAGCTTGCGGTAATCGTGGAGTTTATTTTTCATACTGCCAATTTACAAAATCTACTAATTACACGAAGTACATATCCTGCTCAAAAAAGGGAAATTTTGTAAGAATTATAAATCTCCTTCAGCATTCATCTCCACCCTGAAAAAGGGTAACAAAATAGGGAAAAATGGATGGAAAAATAAGAAGAAATTAATATTCTTTTTCGCACAATTTTTACTGTTGTAAGATTACCTGCACAAGGTTTTTTTCTTAAAAAAAATTCCAATTGACCTTTATAATTAACTGTTGATGTGTCGTTTGTCCGTAAAACCTCACACTACATCTAAAAGATGAAAATTTCTTTTTTTTAACAGTTCCTGCCTCCTACATTTACTTTGAAAGTTAAAGAATTCAGATTTTACCAAGCTGCAGACTCCCCCAGGTCATCGATTGCTTTGTAAGAATTCTTGACCTAAAAACTTCAGATTATTCTTCCCCTGCGAATAATATGAACTTAACCTAAAATCAAAAAAAATAAGACAATACAACCTAAAGATTTTGATGCTCTAACAGTTGAGATCAGAAGGTTTATATCATTCAAACATGACGACTATGATTTGGAAAACTACCCTAGCATTTCCGGTTTATTTACTTTCTCTTGGGAAGAGATATGCCCAAACCGGAAAGACCCCTTTCAAGACTCTATCCATTCTGTTGACTATCGCAGGATACATTTTTAGTATTTCTACTGGATATTCACAAGGCTTTATTCCTGACGGAGATTATAATGCAAGTGAATATGTAGGATCTATTAAAACGGATATTAATATGAATGCCTCGGGTACTTGCGAGGTAATACAGGTTTATTCTGTCGTTAAAACCGATCTTAATAGTCCTTATTTACTATTGGGGTTCTATAACGGAAATGGTGGTAATTCAATCTTTAGATATTATTTAGATACCGATCCTTCTCTCGACCTGGTTTCTGAAACCTATAAAGGCACCACTTATCCTTTTCCAGGTGCAGATGTTGTTTTACAGGTGAATGCCAATGATTCGCCTCCATTGGTTTACAAATGGAATGGTTCAAGTTTAGTTTTAAATAATTCGAGCGGACTTATAGCAAAAGCAGGTGATTTTAATTCAGGCGATGGACAATTTATAGAAATTAAGGTGCCATTATCAGGAAGTGGATCTTTAATTGATCTATGTAGTTTGGCAGATGGTGGCATTATCAATCTTGGCTCTTACTTATCTTTTGCCGGAGGTAGTTTAAATGCTAAACCTTGTGGTATGGGGAATATTGGTGTGGACATTAATGTTACCGGTACCATTTCTGGAGAAAAATCTTATTGTTCTGGTAGTTCAAACTCTACTACCTTAACACTCACAGGTAATTTTGGAGCAGTTAAGAAATGGCAAAAAAAAGAAGGTTCGGGTTGGTTTGATATACCTAATACAGCTAACACCAGCACTTATGTTGCTTCTAACGTCAATCTTACAACCTCCTATCGTGCGATAATTGTTAACAATACTTGTCCCGGCAATGAAGTTGAGACAGGAATTGCCACTATTACTATAAATGCAACGCCTGAAACTCCTCAA
Source organism: Salinimicrobium sediminilitoris (assembly GCF_020866905.1). Classification (GTDB taxonomy): domain Bacteria; phylum Bacteroidota; class Bacteroidia; order Flavobacteriales; family Flavobacteriaceae; genus Salinimicrobium; species Salinimicrobium sediminilitoris. The sequence continues at coordinate 520,874 of NZ_JAIVCC010000002.1, forward strand.
GTAGCTTCCATTACTCAACCAACCTGTACCGTTGCAACCGGATCTTTCAGTATCACTGCTGTTGACGGAATAGAATATAGCTTTAATGGATCTACTTTTGGAACTAGCACTAGCTGGTCTGAACTTGCTGCAGGTACTTATACTGTAACTGCAAGAAACGCTGCCGAATGTGTTTCTGAAGAACTTTCTGTAACAATTAACGCTCAGCCGGAAACTCCAGCAGCTCCAGTAGTTGCTGAAGTTGTTCAGCCAACATGTGAAGTGGCTACCGGATCTTTCAGTTTCACTGCTGTCAGCGGAATGGAATACAGCTTCGACGGTGGAACGTTCTCTGAAAATGCCATTTTTGACAACCTTTCTGCCGGAACTTACACTGTAGTTGCAAGAAACGCTGATGGATGTCTTTCAGAAGAACTTTCTGTAAAGATCGATCCTCAACCTGAAACTCCTGCCGCTCCTGTAGTAGCTGAAATTGTTCAGCCCACATGTGACGTAGCAACTGGATCTTTCAGCATCACTGCTGTTGCCGGAATGACTTATAGCTTTAACGGTGGAACTTTTGGATCTGCAACTTCATGGTCTGATCTTGCTGCAAGCACTTATACTGTAACTGCAAGAAACGAAGACGGATGTGTGTCTGAAGCACTTTCTGTAACAATCAACGCTCAACCTGAAACTCCTGCCGCTCCAGAAGTAGCTTCAACTACGCAGCCAACATGTGATGTAGCAACAGGATCTTTCAGCATCACTGCTGTAAGCGGAATGGAATACAGCTTTGACGGTGGAACCTTCTCTGAAAATGTCATTTTTGACGATCTTTCTTCAGGTACTTATACTGTAACTGCAAGAAACGAAGACGGATGTGTGTCTGAAGCACTTTCTGTAACAATCAACGCTCAACCTGAAACGCCAGCCGCTCCTGTAGTAGCTGAAACTGTTCAGCCTACATGTGACGTAGCAACCGGGTCTTTCAGCATCACTGCTGTAGCCGGAATGGAATATAGCTTCGACGGAGGAACGTTCTCTGAAAATGCCATTTTTGACAACCTTTCTGCCGGTACTTATACTGTAGTGGCAAGAAACGCTGAGGGATGTCTTTCAGAAGAACTTTCTGTTACGATCGATCCTCAGCCCGAAACTCCTGCAACTCCTGTAGTAGCCGAAATTTCTCAGCCAACCTGTACTGTTGCAACCGGCTCTTTCAGCATCACTGCTGTAGACGGAATGACTTATAGCTTTAACGGAGGAACTTTTGGAACCAGCACTAGCTGGTCAGAACTTTCTGCCGGAACTTATACTGTAGTGGCAAGAAACGCTGCCGAATGTGTTTCTGAAGAACTTTCTGTAACGATCAACGCTCAACCTGAAACTCCAGCCGCTCCTGTAGTAGCTGAAACTGTTCAGCCTACTTGTGATGTAGCAACAGGAGCTTTCAGCATCACTGCTGTTGACGGAATGGAATACAGCTTTAATGGTGGAACCTTTGGAACAACAATTTCCTGGTCTGAACTTGCTGCCGGAACTTACACTGTTGTTGCAAGAAATGCTGACGAATGTCTTTCTGAAGCACTTTCTGTAATAATAAACGAACAACCTGAAACTCCTGCTGCTCCTATAGTAGCTGGAACAACTCAGCCCACATGTGATATAGCAACAGGATCTTTTAGCATCACTGCTGTTGACGGAATAGAATATAGCTTTAATGGATCTACTTTTGGAACCAGCACTAGCTGGTCTGAACTTGATGCAGGTACTTATACTGTAATAGCAAGAAACGCTGACGAATGTGTTTCTGAAGCTCTTTCTGTAACCATCAACGCTCAACCTGAAACTCCGGCCGCTCCTGTACTAGTCGAAACTGTTCAGCCAACTTGCGAGCTTGCAACCGGATCTTTCAGTATCACTGCTGTTGACGGAATGGAATATAGCTTTAATGGAGGGGCCTTTGGAAGTACTACTTCATGGTCTGATCTTGCTGCTGATAATTATACTGTAGTAGCTAAAAATACCGATGGATGTGTGTCTGAAGCACTTTCTGTAACTATCAACGTACAGCCTGAAACTCCTGCCGCTCCTGTAGTAGCTGAAACTGTTCAGCCAACATGTGATGTGGCAACAGGAGCTTTCAGCATCACTGCTGTAAGCGGAATGGAATACAGTTTCGACGGAGGTACTTTCGGAAGCACTACTTCCTGGTCTGATCTTGCTGCAGGTACTTATACTGTAGTGGCAAGAAACGCTGCCGAATGTGTTTCTGAAGAACTTTCTGTAACGATCAACGCTCAACCTGAAACTCCGGCCGCTCCTGTAGTCGTTGAAACTGTTCAGCCTACATGTGATGTGGCAACAGGATCTTTCAGCATCACTGCTATAGACGGAATGACTTATAGCTTTAACGGAGGAACTTTTGGAACCAGCACTAGCTGGTCAGAACTTTCTGCCGGAACTTATGCTGTAGTGGCAAGAAACGCTGATGGATGTCTTTCAGAAGAACTTTTTGTAACGATCGATCCTCAGCCCGAAACTCCTGCAACTCCTGTAGTAGCTGAAACAACTCAGCCAACATGTACTGTTGCAACCGGATCTTTCAGCATCACTGCTGTAGACGGAATGACTTATAGCTTTAACGGAGGGGCCTTCGGAAGTACTACTTCATGGTCTGATCTTGCTGCTGATAATTATACTGTAGTAGCTAAAAATACCGATGGATGTGTTTCTGAAGAACTTTCTGTAACAATCAACGAACAACCTGAAACTCCGGCCGCTCCTGTAGTAGCTGAAACTGTTCAGCCAACTTGCGAAGTAGCAACCGGATCTTTCAGCATCACTGCTGTTGCCGGAATGGAATACAGCTTTAACGGAGGAACTTTTGGAACCAGCACTAGCTGGTCAGAACTTTCTGCCGGAACTTATGCTGTAGTGGCAAGAAACGCTGATGGATGTCTTTCAGAAGAACTTTTTGTAACGATTGATCCTCAGCCCGAAACTCCTGCAACTCCTGTAGTAGCTGAAACTGTGCAGCCAACTTGTGATGTAGCAACAGGATCTTTCAGCATTACTGCTGTAAGCGGAATGGAATACAGCTTTAATGGTGGAACCTTCTTTGAAAATGTTATTTTTGACAACCTTTCTGCCGGAACTTACACTGTTGTTGCAAGAAATGCTGACGAATGTCTTTCTGAAGCACTTTCTGTAATAATAAACGAACAACCTGAAACTCCTGCTGCTCCTATAGTAGCTGAAACAACTCAGCCCACATGTGATATAGCAACAGGATCTTTTAGCATCACTGCTGTTGACGGAATAGAATATAGCTTTAATGGATCTACTTTTGGAACCAGCACTAGCTGGTCTGAACTTGATGCAGGTACTTATACTGTAATAGCAAGAAACGCTGACGAATGTGTTTCTGAAGCTCTTTCTGTAACAATTAACGCTCAACCTGAAACTCCGGCCGCTCCTGTACTAGCCGAAACTGTTCAGCCAACTTGCGAAGTAGTAACCGGATCTTTCAACATCACTGCTGTTGACGGAATAGAATATAGCTTTAATGGATCTACTTTTGGAACCAGCACTAGCTGGTCTGAACTTGATGCAGGTACTTATACTGTAATAGCAAGAAACGCTGACGAATGTGTTTCTGAAGCTCTTTCTGTAACAATTAACGCTCAACCTGAAACTCCGGCCGCTCCTGTACTAGCCGAAACTGTTCAGCCAACTTGCGAAGTAGTAACCGGATCTTTCAGCATCACTACTGTAGCCGGAATGGAATATAGCTTTGACGGTGGAGCTTTTGCAAGCACTACTTCCTGGTCTGAACTTGCCGCCGGTACTTATACTGTAACTGCAAGAAACGCTGACGGATGTATTTCTGAAGAACTTTCAGTAACAATCAACGCTCAACCTGAAACTCCGGCCGCTCCGGTAGTAGCTGAAACTGTTCAGCCAACTTGTGATGTAGCAACAGGAGCTTTCAGCATCACTGCTGTCAGCGGAATGGAATACAGCTTTGACGGTGGAACCTTCTCTGAAAATGTCATTTTTGACAATCTTTCTTCAGGTACTTATACCGTAACTGCAAGAAACGAAGACGGATGTGTGTCTGAAGCAGTTTCTGTAACGATCGAAGCTCAGCTGGAAACTCCTGAAACTCCTGTTGTTGCTGAAACTGTTCAGCCAACTTGCGAAGTAGCAACCGGATCTTTCAGTATCACTGCTGTTGACGGAATAGAATATAGCTTCGACGGTGGAACTTTTGGATCTGCAACTTCCTGGTCTGAACTTGCTGCCGGAACTTATACTGTAGTGGCAAGAAACGAAGACGGATGTGTGTCTGATCCACTTTCTGTAACAATAAACGAACAAGCTGAAACTCCAGCAGCTCCTGTAGTAGCTGAAACTGTTCAGCCAACATGTGAAGTGGCAACAGGAGCTTTCAGCATCACTGCTGTAGACGGAATGACTTATAGCTTTAACGGTGGAGCTTTTGCAAGCACTACTTCATGGTCTGATCTTGCTGCCGGTACTTACACTGTACTTGCAAGAAACGCTGACGGATGTCTTTCTGAAGCACTTTCTGTAACCATCAACGCTCAGCCTGAAACTCCTGCCGCTCCTGTAGTAGCTGAAACTGTTCAGCCAACATGTGCTGTGGCAACAGGAGCTTTCAGCATCACTGCTGTAGACGGAATGACTTATAGCTTTAACGGAGGAACTTTTGGAACCAGCACTAGCTGGTCAGAACTTTCTGCCGGAACTTACACTGTACTTGCAAGAAACGCTGCCGAATGTGTTTCTGAAGAACTTTCTGTAACGATCGACGCTCAGCCGGAAACTCCGGCCGCTCCTGTAGTTGTTGAAACTGTTCAGCCAACATGTGATGTGGCAACAGGAGCTTTCAGCATCACTGCTGAAGCCGGAATGGAATACAGCTTTAACGGTGGAACTTTTGGAAGTACCACTTCCTGGAATGAACTTGCTGCCGGAACTTATACTATAGTTGCAAGAAACGCTGACGAATGTGTTTCTGAAGCACTTTCTGTAACAATCAACGAACAACCTGAAACTCCAGCAGCTCCTGTAGTAGCTGAAACTGTTCAGCCTACATGTGACGTAGCAACCGGATCTTTCAGCATCACTCCTGTTGCCGGAATGACTTACAGCTTTAACGGTGGAACGTTCTCTGAAAATGCCATTTTTGACAACCTAGCTGCAGGTACTTATACTGTAACTGCAAGAAACGAAGATGGATGTGTGTCTGAAGCACTTTCGGTAACAATAAACGCTCAACCTGAAACTCCGGCCGCTCCTGTAGTAGCTGAAACAACTCAGCCAACATGTACTGTTGCAACCGGATCTTTCAGCATCACTGCTGTAGACGGAATGACTTATAGCTTTAACGGAGGGGCCTTCGGAAGTACTACTTCATGGTCTGATCTTGCTGCTGATAATTATACTGTAGTAGCTAAAAATACCGATGGATGTGTTTCTGAAGAACTTTCTGTAACGATCAACGATCAGCTGGAAACTCCGGCCGCTCCAGAAGTAGCTTCAACTACGCAGCCCACATGTGATATAGCAACAGGATCTTTCAGCATCACTGCTGCAGCCGGAATGGAATATAGCTTCAACGGTGGAACGTTCTCTGAAAATGTCAATTTTGACAACCTTTCTGCCGGTACTTATACTGTAGTGGCAAGAAACGCTGAGGGATGTCTTTCAGAAGAACTTTCTGTTACGATCGATCCTCAGCCCGAAACTCCTGCCACTCCTGTAGTAGCTGAAACTGTTCAGCCGACTTGCGAAGTAGCAACCGGATCTTTCAGCATCACTGCAGAAGCCGGAATGGAATACAGCTTTAACGGAGGTACTTTCGGAACTACTATTTCCTGGTCTGAACTTACTGCCGAAACCTACACTGTAGTTGCAAGAAATGCCGATGGATGTGTTTCTGAAACACTTTCAGTTACTATCACCGAACAACCTGAAACTCCTGCCGCTCCTGTGGTAGCTGAAACAACTCAGCCTACATGTGATGTAGCAACCGGATCTTTCAGCATCACTGCTGAAGCCGGAATGGAATACAGCTTTAACGGATCTGCTTTTGGAACTACTACTTCATGGTCAGAACTTGCTGCCGGAACTTATACTGTAGTAGCTAAAAATACTGACGGATGTGTGTCTGAAGAACTTTCAGTAACAATAAGCGCTCAGCTGGAAACTCCAGCAGCTCCAGTAGTAGCTGAAACTGTTCAGCCTACATGTGACGTAGCAACAGGAGCTTTCAGCATCACTGCTGAAGCCGGAATAGAATACAGCTTTAACGGATCTGCTTTTGGAACTACTACTTCATGGTCAGAACTTGCTGCCGGAACTTACACTGTTGTTGCAAGAAACGAGGACGAATGTGTGTCTGAAGAACTTTCTGTAACAATTAACGCGCAGCCTGAAACTCCTTTAGCTCCAGAAGTAGCTTCAACTACGCAGCCAACTTGTGAGGTAGCTACCGGAGCTTTCAGCATCACTGCTATAGACGGAATGACTTATAGCTTTAACGGTGGAACTTTTGGAACTAGCACTAGCTGGTCTGAACTTGCTGCAGGTACTTATACTGTAACTGCAAGAAACGCTACCGAATGTGTTTCTGAAGAACTTTCTGTAACAATTAACGCTCAGCCTGAAACTCCAGCAGCTCCAGTAGTTGCTGAAGTTGTTCAGCCAACATGTGAAGTAGCTACCGGATCTTTCAGCATCACTGCTGTTGACGGAATGGAATATAGCTTTGACGGTGGAACTTTTGGATCTGCAACTTCATGGCCTGATCTTGCTGCAGGAACTTATACTGTAGCTGCGAGAAACGAAGATGGATGTGTTTCTGAAGAACTTTCAGTAAAAATAAACGAACAGCCGGAAACTCCTGAAACTCCTGTAGTAGCTAAAATTTCTCAACCAACCTGTACCGTTGCAACCGGATCTTTCAGCATCACTGCTGTAGCCGGAATGGAATACAGCTTTGACGGTGGAACTTTTGGATCTGCAACTTCATGGTCTGATCTTGCTGCAAGTACTTATACTGTAACTGCAAGAAATGCTGACGGATGTGTTTCTGAAGCACTTTCAATAACAATAAACGAACAACCTGAAACTCCTGCTGCTCCTGCAGTAGCTGAAACTGTTCAGCCAACTTGTGAGCTTGCAACCGGAGCTTTCAGCATTACTGCTGTAGACGGAATGACTTATAGCTTTAACGGAGGGGCCTTCGGAAGTACTACTTCATGGTCTGATCTTGCTGCTGATAATTATACTGTAGTAGCTAAAAATACGGATGGATGTGTGTCTGAAGCACTTTCTGTAACTATCAACGTACAGCCTGAAACTCCAAATGCTCCGGTTGTAGCTTCCACTACGCAACCAACCTGTACTGTAGCCACCGGTTCTTTCAGCATCACTGCTGTAAGCGGAATGGAATACAGCTTCGACGGAGGAACTTTTGGATCTGCAACTTCATGGTCTGATCTTGCTGCCGGAACTTACACTGTAGTGTCAAGAAACGCTGACGGATGTGTTTCTGAAGCAGTTTCTGTAACAATCAACGATCAGCCGGAAACTCCTGCCGCTCCTGTGGTAGCTGAAACTGTTCAGCCGACTTGCGAAGTAGCAACCGGATCTTTCAGCATCACTGCAGAAGCCGGAATGGAATACAGCTTTGACGGTGGAGCTTTTGCAAGCACTACTTCCTGGTCTGAACTTGCCGCCGGTACTTATACTGTAACTGCAAGAAACGAAGACGGATGTGTGTCTGAAACAGTTTCTGTAACAATCAACGCTCAACCTGAAACGCCAGCCGCTCCTGTAGTAGCTGAAACTGTTCAGCCCACATGTGACGTAGCAACAGGATCTTTCAGCATCACTGCTGTAAGCGGAATGGAATACAGCTTTAATGGCGGAACCTTTGGAACAACAATTTCCTGGTCTGAACTTGCTGCCGGAACTTACACTGTTGTCGCAAGAAATGCTGACGAATGTATTTCTGAAGAACTTTCTGTAACAATCAACGATCAGCCGGAAACTCCTTTAGCTCCAGAAGTAGCTTCAACTACGCAGCCAACTTGTGAGGTAGCTACTGGATCTTTCAGCATCACTGCTGTAAGCGGAATGGAATACAGCTTTAATGGAGGAACCTTTGGAACACCAATTTCTTGGTCTGAACTTGCTGCCGGAACTTACACTGTTGTCGCAAGAAATGCTGACGAATGTATTTCTGAAGCACTTTCAGTAACAATTAACGATCAGCCGGAAACTCCTATAGCTCCTGTAGTAGCTGAAACTGTTCAGCCCACATGTGACGTAGCAACTGGATCTTTCAGCATCACTGCTATAACCGGAATGGAATACAGCTTTAACGGTGGAACCTTCGGAAGTACTACTTCATGGTCAGAACTTGCAGCCGGAACTTATACAGTGACTGCGAAAAATACACAGGGATGTATTTCCGAAGTAATTTCAGTTACTATTAATGAAGTTCCAAATGCTCCGGATGCTCCGGCTATTGAAGAACTAATGCAGGCAACTTGTGAAGATCCAACAGGATTCCTGGTTCTGGAAATGGCAGAAGGAGTCACTTTCACGCTTACAGATGCCAATGGAAATGAAGTAGCCGATGAAGACGCCGACGGAATTTTTGAAGGTTTATCTCCGGGAACTTACACGGCTAACGCAACGAACGAGAATGGATGTGTTTCTGAAGGAATTACTATAACTATAGAAGAACCTCAGGGAAGTGTTACCGTGAATAATCCGTCCGGTCCTATATGTGATGATTCGGGAGCTTTTGACCTAAATAGTTTAGTAAGCGACAGCACCGTGACTGGCACCTGGATTGACACAGATCAAACAGGAGCTCTTACAGGAAGTACCTTAGATCCAGACATGGCTGCCGGCTTCTACACCTTTACTTATGTTGTGGAAGGAGCCTGCTCATCAAGTACAGAGATCACTCTTGAAGTAGAAGACTGTGGGGTAACACTCCCATGTCAAATTTCAGATATAAGAAACAGCATTTCTAAAGCTGTAACTCCTAATGGAGACCAGGTAAACGATGAATTTGAAGTTGGAATAGGCATTGACTGTGGCTTTATTTATACTCTCAAGGTTTTTAACCGTTGGGGGAATGAAGTTTTCAGCTCAAATAACTACACCGGGGGATGGGATGGATACTCCAGCAGTTCTGTAACAGGAGACCAGCTACCTTCAGGAACCTACTTCTATATTGTGGAAATTAAACAAAGCGGATTTGAACCAATCCAGGGTTATATCTATCTAGGAACAAAATAAATCAATAAACATGAAAAAAATCTCCCCAATAATAATCCTTCTGTTTATTAGTGTATGTGCCAATGCGCAACAATTGCCCCAGTTTACGCAATACATGTACAACACTATATCCATCAATCCCGCCTATGCAGGTAACCGCGACGCGATCTCGATGGTGGGACTACACAGAAGTCAATGGGCAGGAATCGATGGCGCCCCCGAAACACAAACACTGTCAATCCACTCCCCTTTGAGGAATGAGAAAATTGGCCTCGGTGTTTCGGTGATAAATGACAACATAGGTTACGAGAATTACACTTATGCCTACGCCGATTTCTCCTATACAATTAACGTAAGTGCTAACACCACCCTTTCTATGGGATTAAAGGGAGGCATGAGCTACTATAATCTGGAGGAAGAACTCATGACAGATGTACCCGATGATGAGTTTTTCAACGGAGATACCTTTAATCGATGGACCCCAAATTTTGGTGCCGGACTTTTCCTTTCCTCCCAGGACTGGTATATTGGTCTTTCAGCTCCAAAATTCATTAACAATGATAACAATGACCAGGAAGGAAGTGAATATGTCGCTCTGGAACAGGTTCATTATTATCTAACCGGTGGATATGTTTTCGACCTTAGTGATAATGTGAAGTTACGCCCCACTACCCTCTTCAAAATGACCAATGGTGCCCCACTTTCTGTAGATGTTTCAGGAACTGTAATATTTAATGAAAAGGTTTATTTGGGCGCAAATTATCGATTTGATGACGCAGTTGGTGCGTTCGTTGATTTTCAAATACTGCCAAGCTTTAGAGTTGGATATGGGTACGAATATTCAATATCAGACCTGCAGCCATACACTTCGGGTTCCCATGAGATCTTATTGATCTACGAACTCAGACTAGGAAATACAAAATATAAATCCCCAAGATTCTTTTAATAAAAATAAGGATTATGAACAAAAATTACTTTTTACTACTCCTTTTGATCTGCCAGTCATTTTATCTCCCGGCACAGTCGGGGATGCAAAAAAGGGCCGACAGGTTGTATGAGAATTTCGCCTATACTAAAGCAATAGATGTTTATAAGGAGCTGCTCGAAAAAGAGTATAACGTAGATCACAACCAAAAGAAGCTTGCAGATAGTTATCTACGATTAAGGGATCCGGAAAACGCAGTTGCCCTCTATTCTGAAGTGGTTAAACAGCCGGATGTCTCCCCAGAATATTACTTTAAATACGCACAGGTTTTGCGTGGGGTACGCCGTTACGATGAATCCAGAGAATGGCTAAAAAAATACCTGAAAGATGGTAAAAATGAAAACCTTGCAGAAAACCTACTTACCGAAGAGAAGATAAAATTCTATCCCGGGCTCGAAACCTTCAGGGTTAAATCTGTTGATTTCAATTCCCAGTTCAGCGATTTTGGTGCTTATGAAAATAACGGTACGGTTTACTTAACTTCTGCCAGGGCAAAAGGAGCTAAAAATCCGAAGATCTATGACTGGAACGGGGAACCTTTTCTTGACGTTTACAGCTTACCTTCCAAAAATGGCATTTTAGAGACCCTTCCCGGAGATGTGAACACAGTTCGTCATGAAGGTCCGCTGGTGATTTCGAGGGATGGCAAAACCATGTATTTTACCCGAAATAACTACCTCAAGCGTGATGGAAAGAAAGATGATGAAGGTATTAATCATCTTAAGATCTATAAGGCTTCTTTGGTAGATGGGGAATGGGTCAATATTGAAGAACTTTCGTTTAACAATGATAATTATTCTGTTGGTCATCCTGCCCTTTCAAAAGATGAACAAACCCTTTACTTTGCTTCGGAAGCACCGGGCGGCATGGGTGGATCTGATATTTATAAAGTAAGTATTGAAAATGGCATTTTTGGAACCCCAGAGAATTTAGGTGCAAAAATAAATACTGCCGGAAACGAGGTTTTTCCTTTTGTTGCTGAAGATGATAAATTCTATTTCTCTTCTGACGGACATAAAGGCTTCGGAATGATGGACATTTTTGTCACCGATCTTAAAACTCAGGAAGAAATATTTAACCTTGGGGAACCAATCAACAGCAACCTCGATGATTTCTCCTTCTTTATCTCTTCCGAAGATTTTTCAGAAGGATATATTGCCTCAAACCGGAGCGGTGGTAAAGGAAGTGATGATATTTATAAAATGCAGATGTTTGCACCACTTCTACTTAAAGGGACTGTGACAGATTCCATAAATGGTAAACCCATTGCAAATGCCACCGTGAGATTAATGGATGAAAACAACACCCAAATGGCCTTTTTAGAGACCGACAGCCTGGGATATTATGAAAAACATATTAAAAGGGACGCCACCTATCCTATCGAAACCAAACATATTAAATACAATGAAAAGCAGGGTACAGTAAAGAGCTTTAATATGGATGACCAGGTAGAACTCGTCTACAATATTGAACTAGCCCCTGTGCAGGATGTGGAATATTTAGCAGAGATCAACAAGATCTATTTTGATTTTGACAAGCACAATATTCGTCCCGATGCTGCTGCAGAGCTTGATAAGCTGGTCGATCTTATGAAGAACGATTACCCCGAACTCGTTATTGAAATTGGCTCTCATACAGATTTTAGAGGTTCAATAGAGTATAACCGTCGCCTGGCCGAGAGACGGGCACAGTCGACCTTTGATTATCTGGTAGAACACGGAATCGCTCCCGAAAGGATAGTCACTTACAAAGGCTACGGCGAAGAACAACCCGCAATAGATTGTAAAAACTGTGATGAAGTTCAACACCAGTTGAACCGAAGATCCATTTTTAAAGTGGTGAAAATGGAATAAATAAATCTAACCGCTAACCAACCATTAAAAGGAGGTCCTATGGCCTCCTTTTTTGCTTGTAAGAATTTTAAATATCCAAATAAGATTTGAATAAGAACAGAATCCTTCGGAAGCTTTACAGGGAGGTAGAAATAAATTAGACTCCCAGTGGGTATGACAATGGCTACTGTAATTTTATAGGCACCATATAAAACGACTATAGAATGTTACTAAGAGTTTCTCCCGACTCCTGGTGCCGGAGTTATCAAAGAACATCCTGTCTTAAAATAAGTTCTGTATAGCGACGAATCATACTATTCTCAATGTTATTTGTTATGATTAGTATAAGAGAACCACTTCAGGTTTTGGCATAAAAAAGGGGCTCAAAAAAGCCCCATTTAACTAACCTTAAATAATCAAGAAAAAAGTGAAACCTTTATTGTTATATTATTTCTTAACGAAAATATTAGTGTAGTATAGTTCTCCATCCTTTCCTTCTTTAACAGAAATACCAAAATGGGTATGTTCACCTTCCATGTTCTTACGATGCCCATCACTTTTGATCCACGCATTTACCACGGCTTCTGCTGTACGAAAACCCGAAGCTACATTTTCACTTACCGATTTTGCACTTACAGATTTTACAAGTGCCTCGTAGCGACTTCCGAAGAAATCATGGCACACTTCATTGTTCTCAATCATGTGATCATTATGTCCTGCTGCTTCCACAGAGCTCTCATCTAAATAAAGAAGCTCAGGCAGACCTTGTTGACTACGGTATGCATTTACTAATTCAAGAACATCTAATTCTATTGATGAATAATTAACTGGGGCGAGTTTAGTAGTAAGATTGGCCGAATCAAGTTCCTCAATATTTTCCTTAGAACAAGAAGTAAGAGAAAACGTACAAATGGCCATCACATAAACGAAATAGGTTAAATTCTTCATAATGGTAGTCAGTAGGTTTGGGATAGGAAAAGTAAGAATTAATTCCGATTAACAAACAAAAAAATCGATGAACTACACAAAAAATATAAAATTTAACCCAAAAAGGCTTAATCCTTACAAAAATTTAAAGGTTTTTAGGCGAAGATTAAAGGCAGGATGGATCGACGAATGGCTAATTGGAAAAAGAAAGCACCTTTCCGTCGTCGGCGAGATGTACCTCAGGAAAAACCTTAGAAGCTTCTTTTTTAAAACCTTCAATAGAGTCGTACCGGGTTGAATAATGCCCCAGAACAAGATGAGAAACATTGGCCGCTCGAGCAATGGCAGCCGCTTCGCGAGCTGTAGAATGCCCGGTGGGAGCAGCAAGATAAGCGTGCTCTTCCAAAAATGTTGATTCGTGGTATAAAACGGTAATATCTTTTAACTGCTTAGCTAATATGGGATTGTAAGCAGTATCACTACAAAAAGCAAAACTTTCGGGTGGTTCAGGGTCTGCAGTTAATTGAGCATTGGGAATTATTCTGCCATCATCCAGGATAGCATCTTTTCCTTTTTTGATCCCGTTGTAATATGCTACATCGATATCATATTTTTCCGCTTCTTCCACTAAAAGTTTTCGCGGCTTTGGCTTTTCCCGAAACAGGTATCCGTTAGCATAAATACGGTGCTTTAGGGGAATGGTTTCTACCGTAACTTTCCTGGTATTAAGAATCACCTGCGGCTCTGTGGAGGTAAGTTCATGAAAATATAATGGGTAGCCTGTCCAGGAATTAGAGTGTTTAAGCTGCAAAAGTACGATCTCCTTAATTCCTTTAGGTCCATAGATGTGGAGCTCGGTTTTTCGGTTCAACAACATGAAGGTGGATATAAGCCCAACCAGCCCGTAGAAATGATCGCCATGAAGGTGGGAAATAAAAACGTGTTTGATCTTCCCGAATTTGATCTTATGCCGGCGCAATTCTACCTGTGTTCCCTCACCACAATCAATAAGGAAAAGTTCATTATTGATCTCCAGTACCTGGGAGGTAGGATTTGTAAAGGTTCTTGGAGTAGCTGCATAACAGCCTAAAACAGTCAATTTCATGGCTTGGGATCTTAAAATTAAAGAACCTAGAATCCCAGGTCTCTCTCAATCTCTTCCATTTGAATGATATCTTCGGCTTCCTGTAAAGTGGGAACCACTAAAAGCTCTTCGGGAACCTGTTCAATAATGATGGTGTCATTGGCAATAACAAAAGATTTCCCACCCTTGCGATGCCGGTTGGACAGCTCTAAAAAGTTAAGAAGTTCATTAAGCTGTAACTCTCCATACTTAAGGATATCCACAACCACATTATCATTTTTGAACTTGGGATGAATGCTTTCCAGGAAGGAGGCAAATTTAGAAACATCATTTTTTTCATCTGCAAAGATCCTGTATCCTTCTTTTTCTGTTATAATCATTGTTGTTTAATTTTTGATGCCAGGAGATAAATCACTGCCATTCTTACGGCTACCCCGTTTTGTACCTGATCTAAAATAATAGCCTGGTCGGAATCGGCTACGTCACTGGTTATCTCAACTCCCCGGTTAATTGGGCCCGGGTGCATGATCACGATCTTTTTATCAAGGGAATCAAGTAATTGTTTATTAAGCCCAAAAAGTTGTACATACTCCCTGGTACTCGGGAAATAGTTTATTTCCATACGTTCATTCTGTACCCGCAGCATATTAGCCACGTCACACCATTCCAGAGCTTTTCTAAGATTTGGCTCTACCTCTACTCCCAAAGACCTTATGTGCTTTGGAAGTAAGGTGTAAGGACCACAAACTTTGACCTGCGCCCCCTGTAATTTTAAAGCAAGGATATTGGATAATGCTACCCTGCTGTGCAGAATATCTCCCACTATGACCACCTTTTTCCCTGAAACTTCCCCCAGTTTCTCCCGTATAGAGTAACTATCAAGCAAAGCCTGGGTTGGATGTTCATGCGCACCATCTCCGGCATTTATGATACTCGCGCCCACATGTTTTGAAAGAAAAATTCCGGCCCCGGGATTGGGGTGCCGCATCACAACCATATCTACCTTCATAGAAAGGATGTTATTCACTGTATCTATAAGAGTTTCTCCTTTTTTTACTGAAGATGAGGCGGCCGAAAAATTTACAACATCGGCACTTAATCTTTTTTCGGCAAGTTCAAAAGAAAGCCTTGTGCGGGTACTATTTTCAAAAAATAAATTTGCTATTGTAATATCCCTAAGGGAAGGCACCTTTTTAATCGGCCTGTTGATCACTTCCTTAAAATGATCGGCTGTTTGGAAAATGAGGTCGATATCCTCTTTTTTCAGATATTTTATACCCAGTAAATGGTCAACACTTAACTCGCTCATGTTTATACGTTACTTATAAGATAAACCACATCTTCTCCTTCGTTCTCCTTCCAGTTCACTTTTACTTTTTCCTCATTTATGGCGTCCACCTGTCTTCCATTATAATCGGGCTGAATGGGTAAATGCCGGCTAAACCTGCGGTCGATAAGGGTTAGCAGCTCAATTTCATTGGGCCTCCCGAAAGATTGAACCGCTGTAAGAGCAGCTCTTATGCTCCTCCCTGTGTAGAGCACATCATCAATAAAGATCACCCGCTTGTCCTCTACCACAAAATCAATATGGGTTTTATTGGCCTCCAGGGGTTTATCGCTCCGCCTGAAGTCATCGCGGTAAAAAGTAATATCCAGCTGTCCCATTTTTACGGCAGAAATGCCGTATTCTTCTTTAAGGATTTTGTAGATCCTATTTGCCAGAAAAACTCCACGGGGTTGGATACCAATGATCACAGAATTTTCAAAAGTATTATGATTTTCAATCAACTGGCAGGCCAAACGGTGTAAAATGATGTTCATTTCTTTAGAAGCAAGCAACACTTTTTGGCTCATAATTACAGAAGTTATCATAACAAAAGTAAGATTTTTTTCCTGAGAACAACCTTCGACAGGATCAAATAAAATTACCGGCTCCCTTGGAAATTAAGCGATTTTTATAAGTTTCTCCTTCAAAAAAAGGCAAATTAAAGATTATCTTGCAGTAAAAAATTCATGCTTTACCTTTTACACGAACCAGTAGAAACAGAAACTGTAGAAGAAAAGATCCTCCCGCTTTTAAAGAATATTAAGCATGAGCTGGTATCCTATCCTCTTGATAAAGAATTTGATATTGATAAAGACTCTTCCCTCATGCTTTATCTACCCGATGCTGTCCTGAGAGAAATTATCCCAATGGCAGCAAAAAACAGCTGGTCTGTTTCCATTCTTCCCCACCCCAAAAATAAATTTACATCAAAAGGTCTGGGTATATCAGAAGATATTGAAGAAGTAATTACTCAATATGCCGAATGTGAGAATCCTTATGACATTGACCTGCTGTTTTGTAATGAGGTTCCTGTTTTTAGCTCGGTAAATATTGGGGACATCTTCATCCTTTCAAAAAGAAACGGCAAAAAGAACTTTTTTCAGGAGGTAATCAATATCATCCACAATATTCGTAGGGTTTCGTCACTTTCTCACCATTCTTATCAATTAAGTACAGATGGGGAAAAGATCATTCATACCTCAGCTCTTGGGATCATTGTTGTTGAACATGCTTCAAGTTCCCTAATTTCGAAGCGCCTGCTCGAAGAGAGTTCCATTAATGACGGCTCTTTTCAGGCTTTTGTACTTGCCCCGCAAAACCTTCTGGTACTTTTATGGTTCTTTGTTAGGAGCCTGGTTCCCAACACAAAAACGCTCAATCGCCTGCCTTCTTTTATTGGAAAAATTAAAACCTCCAATCTGCAAGTTAGTGACGATGCGCCCATGGATTACACCATTGATGGAGAAAAAAAACAGTCAAAAGCGCTGGATTTCGAGGTTCACAAACGGGCAGTCCTCCTCAAACAGAAAAGTATATATAGCGAAAATACCGAAAAAGAAAATGGAAGGAAAAGTATAAAATTTGAAGGACTTCCAAAGGGTGAAACCCGTAAGGAACTTATAAAAAGGAGTCTGCCAATCCTCCCCCGGGCCAGTACAGAACAATTTCAGGACCTGTTCAAGGTTTTACGGACTAACTCCAGGATTAGCCCCGCTTTTATGGTGATGATGATCCTCTCTACCTTAATAGCCACCTTTGGCCTTTTCGCCAACTCCTCACCGGTAATCATTGGAGCAATGATCCTGGCTCCTGTAATTGCCCCAATAGTTTCTTTTTCCATGGGAATGGTGCGGTATGATGTACCAATGTTGAAAGAAAGCTTTATTACTATTACCGCGGGAACTTTAGTTTCCCTTGCGTTCGCAGCCGGAGTAAGTATTATAATCCCATTAAAAGTACTTACGCCTGAAATTGAGGCCAGGCTTTCCCCTACCCTGCTCGACATGGGTATTGCCGTGTCTTCGGGAATTGCAGCAGCTTATGCCCATTCAAATGAAGGAATTGCCAAGAGTCTTGCAGGAGTAGCTATCGCGGTTGCCTTAGTTCCTCCACTTGCCGTGGCTGGTATAGGAATAGGTTGGTGGGACTGGGAGGTTTTCTCGGGAGCTATTCTTTTGTATGCGACCAACCTTGCAGGAATCATACTTTTTGGAGGACTTACCTTTTTACTTTTGGGCTTTGCCCCTTTCAAAAGAGCAAAAATGGGACTTGTTTATACTTTGATTATTGTGATCCTGGTGGCTGTCCCCCTTTCACTTTCCTTTGACCGTATCATGCAGGAAGCCAATATTACCCGCTCCCTTGAAGGAACCACAATAGAAAATGTAGTACTTAGAGACGTACGCATAAGATTTGGTTCCACCATGGTGGTATCTCTTAGACTAGTGGGGCCCGAGAATATTGAGCCTCAGCGAATACAAGCCATCAAGGAAGAAATTGAAAAGAGGATAGACCAGCCGGTGAGACTGGAGGTGGTTTCGGCAATGGAATTTTAGACTTTCAAAAATGTCATTTTGAGCAAAATCTTTTCTGACACCTGCTGAAGAGTTAAGGATTCGTTTTATAATCTGAATTTGTCGAGACACTCACCTGTTTTCTGAAAAGTTAACTTACCTGAAGTTTTTAGCCACCTTTAAGATGCTTCAGGAATTACAGAATAATTTTACTAATTTTCAAGCTGAAGCCAGCTGCCACATGAAGAAATTTTTCCTCCTCCTCCTAATTCTCCTGCTATTGTTCCTTGGCCTTACCTATTGGTCGGTCTCCATAGGGCCTTCAGAAGTTGTAATATCCAAAGTTGTAAAGCCAGAAGCACCTTCAGCAGAATACACTGCCGGGGAAAAGGTCACCGTGATCACCTCAAATCGTTACGAAGCGAATGCGATAAAACGGTTTATGCAGGGAGTGAATTACCGTAGAGCTTGGGAGGCTCCCGTGCCCGCAGAGATCTTTCTTCTGGATTCTTTTGATATTTTGGAAGAAGGTGGAGGCAACCAAACAAAATCTCTTGATGTCTTAGACCAACAGGGAAAGCTTTACAGTTTAAGAAGTGTCAACAAAGACCCGGATCCACTTATTCCACCAATTGCAAAAACCCTGGGACTTGAAAATATTGTGATTGACGGGATTTCGGCCCAGCATCCATACGGTGCAATACTCTCAGCCGCATTGTCTGACCATGTAGATATTCTTCATACAAATCCAAAAATTGTGTATGTGCCCAAACATGAGGCTATGGGTCGGTATGCCGAAGATTACGGCGATCGCTTATTCCTGCTCGAATATGAAACTGAAGGAGAGGTAAACTGGACCTCATATGAAAACGTGCAGGAAATAGTGGATACAGATGACCTACAGGAGATGAAGGCCAATGTGGGAAAAGAACTTGAAATTGATCTACGGAAACTGGTACGGGCACGACTTTTTGACCTTCTCATTGGAGATTGGGACAGGCATACTAAACAATGGGGTTGGGTTCTTCAAAAACTTGAGGGCAAACTTGTAGGTATTCCACTTCCCGGAGACAGGGATAATGCTTTTTTCAGGATCGATGGTGTTATTCCCACTATTCTTACCAATCATTTAGTGCAGCCAATGGTAAGACCATTTGAAAAAGATATAGATCACATTCCCGGTTATGTTTATCCTTTTGATCTTTATTTTTTAAAAGGTGTTTCTAAGGAGATCTTTATTGAGGAAGCAAAATTTCTACAACAGGAATTAACGAATGCACGAATTGAAAAGGCTCTTCAGGAATGGCCGGAAAGTCTTGTCCAGCTCAATGGCAATGAAATAGCCACAAAACTTGAGCATCGAAGAGATAAGCTGCAGGAGTACGCCCTGGAGTTTAGAGAGGCAATAGAAAAAATGGAATATCCCAAAGAACCCTTGAAAGGAAGTGAAGATTTGGACCTGCCAGACCATCTTCAAAAATGTTTCAATTGCACTGAATAATTACCTCCAATAGTTGTAAATTTAAAAGGCAAGAAGCCATAGCCTCCCTTATTAATTATCTTTAATGAGAATGAGGAATTTTGCAATAATATTCGCCTTAGTTTTCGTGTTGCAATCCTGCAGCAGTATTTCTTTTACCAATGCTCAACCTGAAGACACACCCCCTATTCAGGAATTTCCGGAGAAAATTATTGGACGCTTTTTAAATCAGGAAGATACCCTTGTAATCGACAGAACTTCTTTTGTTTTTGCCGATGGGGACATTGTTAGCATATCGGGAGATATTACGCCTCCCGGTGCTGTTCTGAAAAAAATGGATGAATGGTACGTTCTGAGTATACAGGACGACACACAATGGTGGGTTTTTCCCTTTAAAATCTCTAAGGATCGAATTACAGTTTACTACTCAGATATGGAGGAGGATGAACAAAAAGTAATTGAAAACTTTAAGGAAAATATGGAGATGCAAAAGATTTTTAAGGATGGAAAACTGGCTTACTATCTCATTAGCCCTTCAAAACGTCAATTTGCACAACTTCTTAAAAAAGGTATTTTTTCGGAGAAAAAGATTTTTAGAAGAATAAAATAAGACCGTTAATCCTGCATTTTCCTGCTTTCGGTAGCCATCAATTTATCCCAGAATGTGAAGTAAAGACCGTAATTGGTCATGAATTCGGTATGGTGATGATGGTGATGCGTGGCACCAATAAAAAGTTTACCAAATTTGCTTTTTTGGAACCAGAGCGGATAGATTTCTATGTCAAGATGATTTACCACACTACTAACGGTCATTACAAGCAGGTAAAATCCCAGCACATATACATTAACCGGTAAAAATATCAGGATTAGGGGCAATACCAGTGCTTCTATGAAACTTTCCCAGGGGTGGAATGAGAAAGCCGTCCATGGGGTGGGGATCCGGCTGTCATGATGCACCTTATGCACTACTCTAAAAACTTTAGGATGATGCATCCAGCGATGTACCCAATAATAATAAGTTTCATGAATGAGGGAAACTACCAGGAGACTTACCGGCAGGTACCAATATCCATAAAGAGCCGGCTCCAGGTATACGGCAGTATGTCCTTCCAGCCATAACCAATAGGTTGCAGCACCGAGGAGTGCAAAAATTGCTGATGATTTTATACTCCAGGATATTTCTTTTTTGAACTGCTTTTTGTTTGCCAGTCTTTTGCTGAGTCGTCTTTTATCATACTTACTAAAGTTCTTTACATAGTAGTAATAATAGAAAATACCTGCCGCGACAAAATACCTGAAAAGGATAGCAAAAAAGAAAATTGCAGCATAGATCAGCAGAATTCCGGGGCTGTTAGCTTCTATGGGAAAAAATTCAATCATGCCCTAAAATACTAATTACAATCTTAAATCTATGTCAAAAGATTAGAGGGTATAATTTCTGCCTTATCCGAAAGATTTCCTGGAGTCATTTAGTCTTTCTTTAGCTTTATTCTTTAATTTTACTAACTAATTAACCACTACAAAATGACAGGTCAGCCTGAGTTTCCTAAAGATTTTAAGAATTATTTGAGGACCAATACCCTTGTGGAAATTAAAGGAGGCAGAGAAAGAGAGACCTTTCTCAACATCTGGATGGTACAGGTTGGCGACAGGTATTTTTCCAGAAGCTGGAACAGGAGCAAAAAAAGCTGGTTTACAGATATTATAAATTCGGGGGTGGGCCAGATTAGGTATGGCGAATCCATCCTGAACGTAAACGGAAAAAAATTGCCAGCTAACGATCCTACACAGGAGAAAATTAACTTAGCCTACCTCACAAAGTACAATCAGCAGGAAAATTTAATTTATTCCCAGGGAATAACTCAACCGGAGTATGCCCATTACACCATAGAATTTTTTATTGATCAAAAAATAAAGTAGAAAAAATGAACACCATTGCACTAATCGCACACAACAGCCGTAAAACAGACCTCCTAAATTGGGCAAAGGTTCATCGGTATGCCCTGTTAAAATATAATCTCATTGGCACGACCAATACTTCCAAGCTTCTAAGTGATATGCTTGATATTGAAGTAAAAGGTTTTGGTCATGGCCCCAGTGGCGGGGATATACTACTGGCTGCAAAGATCCTTCAGGGAGAAGTACAAATGATCATCTTCTTTATTGATGCCGAAACGCCGCACGGGCATGAGCACGACATTCAAACTTTGATTAGGACCGCCGTGATCAACAATATCCCAATTGCATTAAACCGGGCATCGGCCGACCTTCTTATTCTGGATGAAAAAGACCAGAAAAAATAAAATACCTTGTAGGGCTTTAAGAATTTTTCCATGTCAATGTGAAATTGAGATAAGGAAAACTATTGGGAGGTTTTTCAGGTTACTAAATAGTAGAACTTATCTATTCAGTTATCAGCTTAAGTGGCAGGTATGGAAGCCGAACTTTGACTATCTTTTCATATCTTCCAACAAACCTAAGCCTAAGCTATGAAAATCCTCCTCACCGGTGCTACCGGATATATTGGAAAACGTTTGCTCCCCATCTTAATTGATAAGGGGCATGAAGTGATTTGCTGCGTTCGTGACAAAAAACGCTTTCCCACCGAGGGTATTTATTCAAACCCAAAGATCTCCCTGCTCGAGGTAGACTTTCTAAAAGAATTGCCATCTTCAGAAGCAATAAAGGATATTGACGCTGCATATTACCTCATACATTCAATGAGTTCGGGAAGTGGTGATTTTGCTGAGATGGAAGAAGCTTCAGTAAAAAATTTCCTCAAACTGGTAAAGTCAACTTCTGTCAAACAGATCATTTACCTTACAGGGATCACCAATGAAGAAAAGCTTTCTAAACATCTTTCCTCCCGAAAAAATGTAGAAGAGATCCTAAACCAGAGCAGTGTTCCTTTAACTGCTATAAAAGCCGGAATCATCGTGGGTTCCGGAAGTGCTTCTTTTGAGATCATTCGCGATCTGGTGGAGAAATTACCTGTCATGATCGCACCTAAATGGCTGAATACTAAAAGTCAGCCTATCGCTATAAGGAATGTCCTCGAGTGTCTCTCGGGAGTTCTTCTTAAAGAGGAAACCTTCAACAGGTCTTTTGACATTGGAGGTCCCGATGTGCTTTCCTATAAAGATATGCTTTTGCAATTTGCCGAAGTTCGCGGGTTTAAAAGGTATGTTTTTACTGTGCCTGTCATGACTCCAAGGCTCTCATCATACTGGTTATATTTTGTAACCTCAACTTCGTATAAACTGGCAGTAAACCTTGTCGACAGTATGAAAGTAGAAGTTATTGCCAAGGATAATGAACTGGAAAAAATGCTGGGCATAGAGCCCATTTCCTATAAAGAAGCAGTGCGGCTCGCCTTTCAAAAAATAGAACAAAACAGCGTGATCTCGAGCTGGAAAGATTCCCTGGCTTCCAGTTATGCAGATAACTCCCTTCTGGAACATATTAATGTGCCAACAGATGGTTGTCTGGTCGATCGCAGGGAGAAAAAAATTGTTGGTGACCCCGATTTAGTGCTGCAAAACATCTGGTCTATTGGCGGGAAACGCGGCTGGTACTATGGCAACCGGCTCTGGAAGATAAGAGGTTTTATGGATAAAATGGTCGGCGGTGTAGGACTGCGGCGGGGACGCACGCATCCGCATGAAATTAATACCGGGGACACCCTGGACTTCTGGAGAGTCTTGGCTGCCGATAAAAAGAATCGCCGGTTACTCCTTTACGCTGAAATGAAACTCCCGGGAGAAGCCTGGCTGGAATTCAGGATCATAGAGAGAAATGGCCAAAACTTTCTTCAGCAAACTGCCACTTTTCGCCCCGAAGGTCTTGCAGGACGCTTGTACTGGTATTCTGTATTGCCGTTTCACTTTTTTGTCTTTGATGGTATGGCCGGCAACCTCTTAAAACCCCATAGTTTACCAAAAACCAGTTAACAGCTCCCCACAACACAAAATTTATCAAAAATGTGAATTTGTTTATCTATATTTAAATTTAGAATCATTCTCCCCCTACATTCTTATTTTCTAACCTTTAAAAGTAGATCCAAATGAAAAATTCGCTTTTTCTATTATTACTAATGTCCTTTCCAGTCTGGAGCCAGCAGGACACAACTTCCGTGGAGGAATACAGTATTGAGCAGTTTTATGAAAACACCCGTATTGGAGGCGGGGAATTTTCTGAAGATGAAAAACGTCTCCTAATGAGCAGTGATGAATCGGGCATCTTTAACGTATATGAGATCAATATAAGTGATGGATCCAAAAAGCAGATCACGAACTCTAAAGATGACTCTTTCTTTGCCATTGATTATGTTCCGGGAACAGGAGATATACTTTATTCTGCCGATAAAGGAGGAAATGAGATAAATCATATCTACCTGTTGTCAGATGATGGAACGACCAAAGATCTAACACCAGGGGAAAATGAGAAGGCACAATTTGCCGGCTGGAGTGAAGACAGGGATTTCCTTTATTACTTATCAAATAAACGGGACCCTAAATTCTTTGATCTTTACAGGATGCAGATTGATCAATGGGAGCCACATATGCTTTACCAGAATGACAAAGGTTTGGAAATAGTGGGAATGTCTCATGATGAAAATCATATTGCGCTTTCACAGCCAATTACCACCAGTGAGAACAAACTTTTTCTTTATGATCGTTCGCAGGATAAAATGACGGAAATATCAAATGAGAAAGGAACATATTCCGCTTCCGGCTTTAGTAAGGAGGATGATAAGTTCTACTACATTACAGATGATGGCAGGGAATTCAAATATTTGATGGAATATGATACCGCTACGGGTGAAAGAAGTCCGGTATATGAAGCCGATTGGGATGTAATGTACAGTTATTTAAGTGAAAATGACAAGTACAGGGTGATCGCCATCAATGAAGACGGCACCAATAAATTAGTTGTTCAGAATAATGTCACCGATAAAATGGTAGACCTGCCGGAGTTACCGGGAGCCAATATAAGTGCTGTAGCCATTTCAGAAAGTGAAAACCTGATGCGCCTAACAGCTGCAACTTCCAAAGCACCCAGCAACCTCTATGTATATGATTTCCGAAACAATGAGATCAAAAAACTTACAAATACTTTAAATCCCGAAATAGATCCCGAAGATCTTGTTTCTGCAGAAGTGGTTCGCTACAATTCATTTGACGGCGTTGAAATTCCGGCAATTTTCTACAAGCCACACCAGGCTTCCGAAGCAAATAAAGTTCCTGCTCTGGTTTGGGTCCATGGTGGTCCCGGGGGACAGTCAAGAACGGGTTACTTTGCCTTAATTCAATATCTGGTTAATCATGGTTATGCAGTTCTGGCAGTAAATAACAGGGGTAGCAGCGGCTATGGTAAAACATTTTTTAAGATGGACGACAAGAAGCATGGAGAAGAAGACTTAAAAGATGTCATTGCAGGAAAGAACTGGCTCCAGTCTCAGGAGTATATTGATGAGGAAAACATTGGAATCATTGGCGGCAGTTACGGGGGGTACATGACCATGGCTGCCATGACCTTTACTCCCGAAGAATTTGATGTTGGTGTCAATCTTTTTGGAGTAACCAACTGGTTGCGTACTTTGAAGTCAATTCCGCCTTACTGGGAGTCTTTTAAAAATGCTCTGTATGAAGAAATGGGAGATCCAACTACAAAAGACTCCATTGCGCTTTATAATAAGTCACCACTTTTCCATGCCGACCAGGTGAAAAATCCCGTGATGGTGCTGCAGGGTGCCAATGACCCACGGGTACTTCAGGTGGAGTCAGATGAAATTGTGGAGCAATTAAAGAAAAATGATGTGCCTGTAGAATATGTCATTTTTGAAGATGAAGGACATGGTTTCATCAAAAAAGAAAATGAGATCAAAGGCTATAAACAGATCCTCCAGTTCCTAAACAAATATCTTAAAGATGATGAAATTTAAAGCCCTGAAATAACCTCATCAATTGCTTTATCTACTGAAATTTTTTGAGATAATTAAATAATTAATAAAGGTTTGGAAAAGGAAGTGCTGGTCCATTCTTTTGCAAACCTTTATTCTTTGATACAAAATAATAACTTTGTATCATCAGTTTGGTTATTTTTGTTGCCCTAAAATTAGCAGCAATTGTTATCCTTATGAGCACCAGAATAGGACTTTCGAAAACCGGTAACACCCCCTTTGAAAAATTAATAGGTCATAATCCCTCTGTACTTGAAAAATGGAATGAACTCGAACTGGCTCTTTTCAATCACACCTCCCTTGATGCCAACCTAATGGAACAGGTGCGCCGTACCCTCGCTTTTGGGAATGGCTGTGAATATTGCATGGTAAAAGGCGGTAAACCTTATTTTGATATAAAGGATCAAAAAATCCAAACAGCTACGGCCTTTGCTGAATTATTTGCTGTGGATCATTCCTCAATTCAGGAGGCTCATTTTAGATTTTTAAAGGAGCAATTTACGGAGACTGAAATTGCTGAACTTATTACATTTATCACCTTTATTACCGCTTCACAGAGGTTTGGGAAAGTGATGAATTTAACTGAAGATCTTCAGGAAAACAAAGTTACCAGCCTGGCAGAAATGGGTGATTTTTAATTTTATCTTTTCAATCCGTTCTGGATGGAATTATCCGTATCATTAGTTGGATATCCCGGGGGTTTATAGTATCTTAAAGGGAACTTTAAAATAAAAAATCATGAAAGAGAACGTAGGTAAAGAAGATCAATTGATTCGAAGTATTGTAGGCCCGGGCCTTATGGTGCTAGGCTACTTTGCTCTTAGAAAATATCAAAACAGACTCGGGGGAATAGCATCAATTGTGACGGGAACTTTATTGGCCGAAAGTGCCATCACCAGAGTATGTCCGGTAAATGAATTCTTTGGAATAGATACCAGGGAGAAAAAGAAAAGTCCGGTTCAAAAGATAAATCATAAGATCAAGGAAGCTCTGGCTTAGTCCTTACCGGTGAATTTTGTTTCTTAGCAACAGAAACAAGATTAGATGCCTAAATCCCGCCGGGTTTTACCTGTAATTGTATTTGCCCAGTTTTGCTGCACCTCGCTGTGGTTCGCCGGCAATGGAGTTATGGATGATCTGCGACGAACGTTCGATCTTGATCTTTCGGCGCTGGCACATCTTACTTCTGCAGTTCAATTGGGATTTATTGCAGGAACTTTAATTTTTGCCTTTTTAAGCATTGCAGACAGGTTTTCTCCGTCAAAAGTTTTCTTCTATTCTGCCATTTTTGGCGCTTTATTTAATTTGGGGATGCTTTGGGAAAATAACAGTGCCGGAGGTCTGCTGGCACTAAGGTTCCTCACAGGATTTTCCCTTGCCGGAATTTATCCCGTGGGGATGAAGATCGCATCAGATTATTATAAAAATGGCCTGGGTACCGCACTAGGTTTCCTGGTGGGAGCGCTTGTAGTTGGCACAGCATTTCCACATTTGCTAAAAGCTTTGACCGGAAATGAGGCCTTGCCATGGAAGCTGGTGCTATATATTACCTCTGCGCTGGCTGCTGTTGGCGGAACTATTATTTTACTAATGGTGCCCGATGGTCCTTACCGCCGGCCCATGTTGATTAGGAACTTTTCAGCCTTTATTTCTGTATTTAAGCTGAAAGATTTTAGAGCTGCAGCTTTTGGTTACTTTGGACATATGTGGGAACTGTATGCCTTTTGGGCTTTTGTCCCTATTATTCTCGCAATGTATGAGCAGAGGCATCCGCACCTGTCCATGAATATCTCTCTGATGTCTTTTATAATTATTGGATGCGGCGGAATTTCATGCGTAGCAGGAGGCTATATCTCCAGAAGATTTGGCAGCAAAAGAACTGCAGCAACTGCACTCTTTCTCTCCGGCCTTTGTTGCCTGCTTTCTCCACTTTTCATCTTACAGGCTTCAGTAGAAATCCTGCTCATTTTCCTTATTTTCTGGGGCTTGGCAGTAGTAGCCGATTCTCCACTCTTCTCTACGCTCGTTGCAAAAAATGCACCCGAAGAGGCCCGGGGCACTGCACTTACGATTGTCAATAGCATTGGTTTTGCTATTACGATCTTCAGTATACAATTACTCAATTCTTTGGCTTCCGAAATCCACCCGGCTTACCTCTACCTCTTCCTTGCACCCGGACCAATTGCAGGACTCTTATTATTTTTCAGAACAAAATAGAAAAGAAAATGATCAAATATCGTCCTCTTCCAAAGAGCGCATCTTATGAATGTAGCGGGAGAGCATTTTACTTGATTCCTGCTGGATCTCAAGTTTCATCGATTTAGTCCATCCCATCAAAAAACCTTTGAAGCCCAGAGCCTGGCGGGACCAGTTCCACAGATCAAAATGATTTGTATGCTGCAGGATCTTTCCATTCTGAATGTAAAAAGTACCCACCACCTCATTGACAACCCGGCGTCTGGAAGGACCATAATAATAGCTGGCAGTCCACCTGGCGCTCCCGTTATAATCATTGGCCTGTATTTCACTGAAGCTTATGTTCAGCTCCCCTCCGCTTTTTTCCAAAAGCATATACCACATAGCTCTAACTCTATCGCCCTTTATATGCCCAAAAACAGGATCATAAAAGACAACGTCTTTATGGTAACAGGCGTTCATAGCTTTTGCGTTTCCTTTTTGGAAAGCCTGGAAGAATTCCAGAATAATTTTTTCGTTGGGATGCTGCATCCCATAAATATACATTAAAACTTTGCGAAAGCGGATAGTCCTTTAAAGTAGAAGATCGGTTGGAAACGTCTGACTTTGTCGCGTCCCTGGCTCCATGATATTTTTGTGAATCGTTTTAGAACGAACTGGATCTATCCTGGTAAAAAAAGCCTGTTTCAACTCCTGTTAAAATAATTGTTTAAGAATTTACTATTTTGAAGCACCTTAAAAAACCTTCAATGGAATTCGACTACGATTACATTATTATTGGCAGCGGCTTTGGTGGCTCGGTAAGCGCATTGCGGCTTTCCGAAAAAGGATATAAGGTGCTGGTGGTTGAAAAAGGAAAATGGTTTAAAGCAGAGGATTTCCCAAAGACCAACTGGAACCTCAAGAAATGGCTCTGGATGCCCGCGCTAAGGTTCTTTGGGATCATGAAGCTCAGCATCTTTCGGCATGTGGCAGTAATTTCCGGGACCGGGGTGGGTGGCGGTTCGCTAGTATATGCGAACACTTTGCCGGTTCCAAAAAGGGCATTTTACACCTCCGGTTCCTGGGGGCAGCTGGAGAACTGGGAAGAGGAACTTAAACCTCACTATGAAAAAGCTCTCAAAATGTTGGGAGCAGTACCCAATCCGCAGCTTTTTGATGCCGATAAAGCCCTGGAAAAAATGGCTGAAGACATGGGGCGAAAAGCACATTTTGAGCACCCACACGTGGCAGTTTACTTCGGAAAGGAAGGAGAAACAGTCAAAGACCCATATTTTGAAGGCAAGGGTCCAAATCGTACAGGCTGTAACTTCTGTGGCGGCTGTATGACTGGATGTAGGCACAATGCTAAGAATACGCTGGATAAAAATTACCTGTGGCTGGCTCAAAGACTGGGCGCAGAGATCCTGGCAGAAAATGAAGTCACAGACGTAAAAGCCCTGGCTTCGGAAGCTTATGAAGTAACACTAAGATCCAGTACCTCCTTCTTCAGAAAAACCCGCAAATTAAGTAGCAAAGGAGTGATCTTTTCAGGAGGGGTTCTAGGCACCGTGAAGCTTCTACTAAAACTGAAACAGAAAAGTCTTCCGAAGTTATCAGACAAGGTGGGAGATGATATCCGCACGAATAATGAAACCCTCATCAGCGTTTCTACAGCCAACAAAAAAAGTGATCTTTCAAAAGGGGTTGCCATAGGAAGCCTGCTGCACACCGATGATAACAGCCATCTTGAGGTGGTGCGGTATTCCCGGGGATCGGGTTTTTGGAAATTACTGCACCTGCCCCTTGCCCAGGGAAATACTCCGCCCAAACGCGTATTTAATGTTATTAGCCAGCTTTTACGTTCTCCGGTTTCCTGGTTTAAAACCTACTTTATTAATGGCTGGTCAAGAAGCACTGCGGTTTTACTTTTTATGCAAAGTGTCGACAGCACCATCAGGCTAAAAAGGAACTTTTTAGGGTCAATGTCTACCGGCATTAGTTCGGGGACAAAACCCACCTCAGATATTCCGGAGTCAAAAGAGCTCACTAAAAGGTACAGCAAAGTCGTCAACGGCAAAGCAACCTCCTTCGTTCTTGAAAGTCTCGCAGGCATTCCTACGACCGCTCATATTTTAGGAGGTGCCGTAATGGGTAAAGATGCTTCGGAAGGCGTCATCAATACCAAGAATGAAGTTTTTGGATATAACAATATGTACGTCATTGACGGAGCTATGATCTCGGCCAATCCCGGAGTAAATCCAAGTCTTTCCATTACTGCAATAGCGGAACGCGCCTTATCCCTAATCCCTGCAAAATCAAATGGTGCCAAAAATGGCATTCCTGAACCCGTAGACAGAAATACATCCATATAACCGCTAATTCTCTTACTTGTTAAATAGAAAAAATTTATTGATTTTAAATAATCAATAGATAAACCTGCGGTATATTTGCAATGAAAACCTTTTGGGCCTGGATTCCCCTACAATCCTACCCTTTAGGTTTTTCTTTTTTTATGTCTGTAACAAGAGTCACTGCATAGTTCTTTCTAAAATCCGATTTTTGTAGTATCTTAATAATCAGATATAAAAACCACGATAATGAACTACTATTTCACGACTACCTTAAAGGACGATTTTGATACGGCCATTCAAAAAGTAACAGAAGAATTAAAGAAAGAAGGCTTTGGGATCCTTACCGAAATTGATGTAAAGGAGACCTTTAAAAAGAAGCTGGATGTTGACTTCAGGAAATACCGAATCCTTGGTGCCTGTAACCCTCAAATGGCTCACCAGGCTATTTCTGCCGAAAGTAAGATTGGAACCATGTTACCATGTAATGTAATAGTGCAGGAAACAGAAGACGGGAAGGTAGAAGTTTCTGCTGTAGATCCTGTCGCCTCCATGCAGGCAGTCAAAAATGACACTTTAGGAGGAGTAGCTACCCAGGTACGGGATAAGCTAAAAAAGGTAATTGAGCAGCTAAACTAAGCTGATCAAAAGAATTTCATGATCCGGAATCTTTTACAAGATTCCGGATTTTTTTTACCCCGTCCTTATGTAACAAATGTAACTGTGCCAGAGGACATTCAATCTTATTTTTGTGCCGTTATAAAAACTGAATAAATATGGAAATTGAAAAGATAATTCGTTCCGGTGAAGGGACAATAATAGATGTAAGAACCAGAGTAGAATTTAATGGCGGTCATGTAGCCGGTTCAATTAATATTCCGTTGACCGAATTACCCGATACCATTGAAGACTTAAAATCTATGAATGCTCCATTAATATTATGCTGTGCCTCGGGCATGAGAAGTGGACAAGCTGAACAATATTTAACCCGGGCCGGACTTGAATGTACAAATGCAGGCTCATGGCTGCAAGTAAATTACTTACAGGCTAAAGCTTCCTAAGATGATAGATACACTTAAAAGGATATTTGGGCTGGGGCCCAAGACAGACTATGCCGGACTACTTCAGCAAGGAGCTGTAATTGTAGATGTGCGCACCAAAGGAGAATACAACGGCGGACACATTAAAGGTTCAAAGAATATTCCGTTAAACAGCCTTGGTCAAAACCTTAAAAAGGTTGGAAATAAAAATAAACCGGTGATCACTTGTTGTGCCTCGGGCATGAGAAGCGCTTCGGCTAAAACTACCCTTGAAATGGCAGGATTTACACAAGTCCACAACGGGGGCGGCTGGAGAAACCTTCAGAATAAAATAGGATGAAAGACAGGATATTAAAAAACTGGACGTGGGTACGTGCTGCCTATGTGATCATTGGGCTACTGGTAACCTTCCAGGCGGCCAGTGCAGAACAGTGGTGGGGACTTGGCTTAGGAGTTTACGTCGCCGCTATGGGAGTCTTCGGCTTTGGTTGTGCAGGAGGGAATTGTGCAGGAGGAAATTGTGCCGTAGAACCTGAAAAAGATCAGAAAATCTCAAACTAAACAACTTTAACTTTACCAATAACTTATAGTCATGGAAGAACATATCTATACCGTAGATCTTAGCTGGAAATCGGACCGTAAAGGGGAAATCTCCTCGCCCGAACTCAATGAGAAAATTGAAATAGCTACCCCTCCCGAATTTCCAAAAGGAATGGCCGGCATTTGGTCTCCGGAGCATCTTTATACGGCGGCAGTGAACAGCTGCTTTATGACGACATTTTTGGCTATTGCCGAAAGTTCAAAACTCGAATTTAAGAGCCTTACCTGCCCTGCAAAAGGCAAATTGGCCAAGCAGGATGGAAAGTTCGTGATGTCCCAGGTCATTCTTGAGCCTGTACTTACCATCTTCAATGAAGAGGATAAAGAGAAGGCTGAAAAAATCATGATCAAAGCCGAAAGAGCCTGTCTAATAACAAATTCTATAAAAGCTGAAGTTATTTTAAGACCCCAATTAGAATTGGCAGAATCTTTGGTATAATAGTTATAACAGTATCCCCCCACACTGTAGATCCCGCCTGAAGATATTTTTCTTCGGTGGGATCTTTTTTTTACCATTGACCTTGTTTTAATCGCTATTTTTAGAAGATTAATTCCATTTCAATGGATCAAATAGAAGAACAAACACCAAATTGTGATGTACCGGCACTTTGGCTGGAACATAAAACAGCTCTTAAAAATTATATTCTTAAAAGGGTCAGGGACGAAGATCTTTCCAATGAGATCCTGCAGGAAGTGCTCCTGAAGGTTTACAAATTTTGTTTATCTAAATCGGGCGTAAAAAATGTGAGGAGCTGGCTTTACCAGATCGCTCACAATACCATGATCGATCATTTTCGAAGAGAATCAAAAAATGCAGGACTCAAGACAGAATTGGAACTTATTGAAGAAGATGAAAACCTCGCCTTCAATGAAGCTCTTGAATATATTCAGCCTTTACTGGATTTTCTTCCTGAAGAATATGCTACACCCCTACGGATGGCAGATCTTGAGGGCATGAAACAAGCCGATATTGCAAAGAAACTTGGCCTTAGCCTCACAGCAACCAAATCCCGTATCCAGAGGGCACGAAATCTTCTAAAAGCTGAATTTATAACCTGTTGCCATTTCGAAACTGATGCTACAGGTGGCCTGGTGGCATTCTCAATCAAAGAATCCTGCACTCCTTTACAGCAGATCTCGAATAAAAATAAAAATTCTGCGTCTTTTTAAAACTTCTTACGTCTGGAATGTAAAACCATAAAAATTTAAACCATGAAAACATTCCACGTACATGTAAGAGTAAAGGATCTAAATGAGAGCATTGAGTTTTACAACGCTCTGTTCAACACATTACCCGCGGTTATAAAACCAGATTATGCCAAATGGATGCTGGAAGATCCAAGGATCAATTATGCCATCTCTACCGGCCACGCCGAATTAGGAATCGAACACCTGGGCCTTCAAACCGATAATGCAGAAGAGCTTAAAGAGATCTACTCCAATATGCAGCAGGCAAAAGGTACTATTAGAGAAGAAGGAGAATGTACCTGTTGTTATTCCAAAAGCCAAAAAAGCTGGATCACAGATCCACAGGGAGTAGACTGGGAAGGGTTTTTCACCTATGGAAGTGCTACAGTTTATGGAGAAGGAATAAATGCAAAACCGGCTCCCCAGGTGATGGAACAATGGACCGGGAATGATGGAAAAGCAGTAGAAGAAATAAATAATACTGCAGCTCTTGAAGAAAAGTTTGAAAATATTTCCACTTGTAGTACTTCCGGCTGTAACAAAAATTAAACTTGGGAGTCTGTATAAAAAATAAGTGAAAAAGAAGCATTTTTAAAAGGACAGGTTTTGAAGAAACCGAAACCTGTCCTGATTTACAACCAAAATAATATCATCAAAATGAGAAGACTTTTTATTTGTTTGGCACTTTTTATTTTTTTTCTTAATCTTTTCGCGGGGGAAAAGATGATCACCACCTCAGATGGGGTACAGCTTTACGTAAAAGTGGAAGGTAAGGGAACTCCACTCCTGTACATACATGGCGGCCCGGGTTCGGGAAGCTATTGGTTTGAGAAGTTGACCAGGGACTTTATGGAAGAAAATTTCACCATGATCTATCTCGATCAGAGAGGTGTTGGCAGATCTCAAAGTGCTGCCGATCAAAATTACTCAATGGAGAGAATGACACTTGATTTTGAGGAAGTAAGGAAAGCATTGGGATTTGATAGCTGGTTGACACTGGGGCATTCTTTTGGAGGAATCTTACAAATGGGTTATGCTGAAAGATATCCAGAAGCCCAAAAGGGCATGATCATGTTAAACTGCACCATCAATTTACAAGAATCTGCCTGTGAGAGTTGGATACCCAAGGCGGCTGAATTTGTTGGAGAAAGTTATACCTGCACGGGAGATACAGTGGCAATTCCTCAGAGAATGAATGAATTTGGCGGAAAATTACGGGAAAAAGACCTGTTCTGGAAAATGGGTTCAAGAGATCCTAAAACTTTTCCGGAGCTGGATAAAATTTCAGCTGAAATAGAAAACTTCAATTTTGACTTTGGGAGGTACGCCATGGATAATCCCGACTACTGGAAGAATTTTAAACCTCTGACTTCAACAATGGAAATGCCGGTACTTTATTTCTACGGTAAGACAGATTTTATGGTGGGACCGCAACATTATGAAGATCTGGAATTCAAGAATTTGTTGTTATGGGAGAATAAAGGCGGTCATATCCCCTTTATAGAAGACAAAGGAGACATGGAAAAGGCAATTTTAGCCTACACTGCAAAATATAGTTTGTAAGATAATTGTTTGAGGGAACAGGTTGTCGGAAATTCGTTTCCGGCAACCTTTCTATTTTTACTGAATAGTTTCCAATCCACTTCTGGGGGGTGCCGAAAGTTCTTCGGAAGGAAGCTCGGGAAGATCAAAATTCCTTTTATCTCTCCGGTATTCGGTTACATACCTGCGAAGGGTTTTCATTTCTTCTGCATTCAAATAATTTGAATTAGGATCCTCTGCCAATTCCAGCCAGGGAACAGAGCGATCAAAATCGTAATCTCCAAACACCATAAAAGGGGTTCCATTCTTTCTAACCACCTGTCTTTTTCCATCCAGCTTCCATTGATTCGCCCAATTGTAGATGGTTATCGCGTCATCTTTACGCAACCTTACACAGGCGTGACTGGCGGGAAAGCCGGGCATGGAATATTGGTGTACTCCTACCCCTTCAAAATTCATAAAATTGAAATAGTAGGGCATTATCCACGATTGATCTACAGTACTTATTTTGCTGCGGGCCTTGTAATTTCCATAAAAAAGTCCTGCAGGAGTTGGGGTAGATCTCTTTCCCGAACTCACCGGCCCCCATTTTAGCAACTTCCCATTCTCATACAGCGCAAATCCCTGTATCCTTCTGGAAATAAGCACTACTTTTGGAATAGAGTCGAGCATTTCAAAATTTTGAGGAAAAGGCGAATAATCTAAAAAATTAATAGTGAGGGTGTCGGGAATTACCAGCTTGTCTCCTGCTCTTAAACGATAGGCATCTTTTCGGTTAATGCCAAGAATGAATTCCTGTTGCAGTTCAGAAAACCTGGTCTTGAAGCTGTCGATTTGAGCTATGTTCTCCAAACTGTCAATATGGTAAGTTACAAAAAGTGGCAATTCCCCTACCTCCTGGGGAGGTGACGGCTTTACAGTATCTGTATGGATTACTTCGGGGGAATTATGCTGAATTGGTGAAGCCCCTTCAGATCGCTCACAGGAACTTCCTCCGGAAAGAACCAGAATTCCGAAAAGAAATTTTATCAGATATGTTTTGCCAAATTCCATGGGGGTTGGGTTTTCGCCTGTATTTGTTACTGTTCCGAAAAATGCTAATTATTTCCATTAATGGGCGTTAACCGTTAGCCAAAGCTTACATAAATTTCCTTAATTTTTAAATCTTTTCCTAATTAACCTGAAGTTATTTAAGGTTCAAAAATGACATTTTTAGTAGCTGATTTTTAGGAAGAACGCTGGGAAGATTCCTCAAAAATTTCAT
The DNA here is from genome assembly GCF_020866905.1 of Salinimicrobium sediminilitoris. GTDB lineage: Bacteria > Bacteroidota > Bacteroidia > Flavobacteriales > Flavobacteriaceae > Salinimicrobium > Salinimicrobium sediminilitoris. The sequence goes on from NZ_JAIVCC010000002.1 coordinate 556,456, forward strand.
AAAATTTCCAAAGTAATTAGCAAAATATTAATACCTTGTGAGCATCAAAAAAATGCGACTATGAAAATTCTGGTACTTTTTTTCTTTATGGTTCTAGGAACGGGACTTATGGCACAGGAGGCCCCTGTTACTTTTGAAAGTAAAGGCATCACCTTCTCTGGTGATCAAAGTGTGCTGCGCAAGGACAAACAAATTGTGGAGCTTACCGGTAATGTTCATTTCACTACTTCTATAGTAGAAATTGAAAAGGCAGAGAAAATAGTTTATGACAAGAAAACAAAAACCTTTACAATAAGTGGCTTTAATGAGCTGATGCTAAACGGTAAAAAGCGTTTGGCTTCAGACCTTGGTTCTACCACTCTTAAAATTGATCTTGGTGGCAGTATCGCATATCTAGTGGCCGAATCTAAAAATTGCAAAGACGGTAAGGGTAAAGGCTGCTAAAAGATAATGTCTACAGCTTATTTTAGGGACGAAGATTTTTCTGCAAAAGATTTTTCTAAAAATCAACTCCCGGAGGGGGAGTACGAAAACTGCAATTTTAAAACCCTTGACCTCTCCGGATGCAACCTCTCAAAAATGACATTTTCTGAATGTATTTTTGAAGCATGTGATTTAAGCAATTCCAAAATAAAAAACACCTCATTTAGAGAAGTCTGCTTTAAAGACTGTAAATTAATGGGGCTGAATATCTATGAATGCGATCCTTTCTTATTGTCATTTTCGTTTGAAAGTTGCCTCCTCAGCTTTTCTTCCTTTTCCAGACTAAAAATAAAAAATACTTCTTTTAAAGATTGTAAGCTTATACAGGCAGATTTTTCTGAAACCGACCTTACTTCAGCAGATTTCACCAACTGCGATCTTAGTGGTGCCATCTTCTACAATACCAGGCTGCAAAAAGCGGATTTCGCCACTTCTCAAAACTTCAGCATTGATCCTGAAATAAATGATATTAAGGAAGCGAAGTTTTCTTTAGAAAATATTCCTGGACTATTGGAGAAGCATAAAATTAAAATAATATAGTTAGGCGTATGGTGGGTTTCAGCAATTCTCATATTCCGGTCATTAACGGCGCGGTTGTTGCCTTATGTTATACCGGCAGATAAAAAGCTTATCTTTGCCATCTTCTTTACGAGATACACGGCAGGTTGTAAGCCGGTTCAGAATTAAAAATAGCAGCTGTTTCAAGAAAATGCAACGTCTTTTCCAGCATTTCACATAATACACTTTCATGTCTTTTAGAAAATTAGAATTAGATGAGGCCTTACTAAAGGCGCTCGACACCCAGGGATATTCATCTCCCACCCCAATACAGAAACAAGCAATACCGGTAGTACTTTCAGGTAAAGATCTTTTGGGAGTAGCCCAAACCGGAACAGGGAAAACAGCCGCATTTGGCCTGCCGATCCTTCAATTATTAAATGAGAAAAAGTTTTCCAACAAAGGGATCAAGGCTTTGATCCTTACCCCTACGCGAGAACTGGCCATACAAATAGATGAAAGCCTCGCAGCTTATGGAAAACACACCAGGTTAAGCCATTCGGTTATTTTTGGTGGTGTCTCCCAGCATACGCAGGTCCAGAAATTGAAACGCGGTGTTGATATACTTGTTGCCACCCCGGGCCGTTTGCTCGACCTGATGAACCAGGGTTTTATAAACCTGAAGTCTCTTGAATTCTTTGTCCTGGATGAAGCTGACAGGATGCTGGACATGGGTTTTATACATGATGTAAAAAAGGTGATCAAAAGCCTTCCTGAAAAAAGGCAGACTCTTTTCTTTTCGGCAACCATGCCCGAAGAAATTCAGAATCTTGCCAAGATGATGCTTAAAAACCCCGTAAAAGTGGAAGTTACTCCTCCTTCATCTACGGTAGACAAGATCCAGCAACGGGTTTATTTTACAAACAAACCTGACAAACGAAAGCTACTGCTCCACCTTTTGGAAAGCAACGGTATTGAAAATGCGCTTGTTTTCACCCGCACCAAACACGGGGCCGATAAAGTGGCGAGGTTCCTTGACAAAGCAAAGATAAATTCGGCAGCTATTCACGGAAATAAAAGTCAGAATGCCAGGCAGAATGCACTCAAGAACTTCAAAAACGGAAATTTAAGTGTGCTCGTAGCTACTGATATCGCCGCCCGCGGAATTGATATTGATGAGCTGGGACATGTTTTCAATTTTGATCTACCTAATGTTCCTGAAACTTATGTACACAGAATTGGCCGAACCGGTCGTGCAGGAAACGAAGGAATTGCAATTTCATTTTGCGCCGCAGAAGAACGCAAGGAACTTAAGGATATTGAAAAACTGGCTGCAATAAAGATCCCGGTAATCGATGGACATCCTTACCCTATGGACCTTAATGCAGAACCCGCTTCGGCACCTGCACAAAATCGAAACAAAAATAACAGGCAAAGAAGAAGACGCTAATTTCGAGTGGTCAGTGATCAGTGATCGGTTGTACGTCCCTGATATAGGTTGACCACTAAAATCAATTTGTATGAAACCCAATGTACGATTATTGCGAAAATCTCGTCAGTATTCAGTAGAGTTTAAGAAACAGATTGTTGCTGATTTTGAAAGTGGAGAGTTTAGTATCAATCAACTTTCGAAGCTTCATGGAATAGCTAATCAGGTCATTTACCGATGGATTTATAAATTTTCTACCTTTAACGAGAAAGGTTTTAGAGTCGTAGAAATGAAAGACAGTAGCAATAAAAAGATGCAAGAGCTGGAATCCAAGAACAAAGAACTGGAGGCAGCTTTAGGACGTAAACAGATACAGCTGGATTATCTTGAAAAGATGATTGAATTGGCTAAGTCAGAGCTCGATATCGACATTAAAAAAAACTACAGCACCCCACAGTCAACTGGTTCAGGAAAAACAAAGAAAAAGTGAGTTATTCCATGAACCAATTCTATGAAGGTATCGGGATCAGTAAACAAACTGTACATCAATATGCACGAAGGCAAACTGTATTTGATCATCGCCTGATGCAGTTGATGGAAGAAGCTGATGACCTTCGAGAAGACCATCCTGGTTGTGGGGTGGAGAAAATGTACTATACTCTAAAGCCTGATTTTATTGGAAGAGATCGCTTTGTTGATACTTTTATGCAACTAGGTTATCGTCTTAAAAGGAAGAAGAATTACAGCCGCACCACTATTGCGGGTAAGATCTACTATCCAAACAAGATAAAAGGCATAGAGATCAATGCACCTTCGGTGATCTGGCAAAGTGATATCACTTATTACCGGGTAGGAGATAAATTTTATTATGCAGTCTTCATTATAGATGTCTACACTAAGAAAATAGTTGGCTATGAAGTCTCTGATCACATGAGGGGGACAGCAAACCTGAAGGCTTTAAAGATGGCTTTAAAAGACAATAAAGCTCCAAAGATCCATCACTCAGATCGAGGGAGTCAGTACACTTACAAATCCTATATTGATCTTTTAAAGTCCAATACAACGACGATCAGTATGGCTTTAAGTGCCCAGGATAATGCTTATGCCGAAAGGATCAACAGAACGATTAAAGAGGAATATCTGGATCACTGGAAACCACAAACTTTTACTCAACTTAAGAGTCAGGTGAAAAAGGCAGTGAAGAACTACAATAGTAAAAGATCACATGGTCACTTAGGAAAAAGAAACTCTGAAGAGTTCATCAATTATTGGTTAACCCTCGAACCAGAAGAGCGACCAGTAATTACTATTTTTGATAATGAAAATTAACCTTTAAACCGGTCAACACTAATCAGGGAAGTTCAGGTTTGGCAGGAAAATATTTTAATAATTAAGAGTCTACTCCAGAGGAATAGACTCTTATTATTTGCTTCAGCTTCGGAATTCAAACAAATGGCTACTGCTGTCATTCATTTTTACCTTTTTTCCTCTATAAAACACATATTTTGTCCCTACGGGACAATTGATTTCGGGATATTTTTCTACCAATATGTGCGTCCCTACGGGACAAACTTAATAAACAAAATAATCCTCCTATTCATCTAATTGAAGAAAAGCATCTTTGTATCAAAATAATAGCAGCGGCAACTTCTAACTTCGTACTTCTACTGTCGTACTTCAGAATTACCTTGCCAGGTAACCTCCATCAATGGGATAATAACTTCCGGTAGCGAAAGAAGCTTTGTCACTTCCCAGCCACAGGATCAATTCGGCCACTTCTTCACTGCGACCCAAACGACCTATAGGGTGCAGGGAAATAAGCTGGTTCTTGATTTCATCATCCAACTGGTCGAGCAATGGAGTGTCTATAAATGCAGGTCCTACGGCATTGATCCTTATCTTTTGGGCAGAGTATTCCAGTGCTGCCGTACGAGTCATACCAACAGCGGCATGTTTAGCAGCCACGTAGCCCGCCGATCCTTCAAATCCAACGCTTCCTAAAATAGAGGAAATGTTGACGATACTGCCCTGTCCATTCTTAAGCATAGCTTCGATTTGGTACTTCATGCCATAAAAAATACTGTGGAGATTAATATCAATTACCCTATGCCATCCTTCCAGGCTCATGTCCACAATCTTATTGGCTTCCCCGCCGATCCCGGCATTATTCACAGCAATATCCAGTTTGCCGTAAGTTTTTACAGCGAAATCAACAAGTGCCTTATTTTCGGCTGCCGAGGCCACATCAGCTTTAAAGAAGCTGGCTGTTCCTCCTGCTTTGATTATGCGTTTCACCACTTCCTCCCCGGCTTCAGTATTAATGTCTGAAACCACAACCTGTGCACCTTCACGGCCAAAGAGGATCGCTGTGGCTTCACCAATTCCCGAAGCCGCGCCGGTAATTATTGCTACTTTATTTTTCATGAGAGATGTAATTTAATTAGTGTAAATTAAATAAAGTAGCATTAAGAAAGCATGACCAAAGTCAGTAAGACATAGGAAAGGCAACAAAAATTTGTTATTTTAGAGTGGTATGAAAAAAATGATTTCAGGAGTAAGCATTGAGCTGCGCCAGGGGGATATAGCTAATCAGGCAGATTGTGATGCTGTGGTTAATGCGGCAAATGCCCAACTAGAATCTGGTGGCGGAGTGGCCGGCGCCATACATCGCGCTGCAGGCCCCGGTCTTGCCAAAGAAGCGAGACCATTGGGACCTATAAAACCGGGGCAAGCTGTGATCACCGGCGCACATGATCTACCGAATAAACATGTTATTCACTGCCTCGGTCCTGTTTATGGAAAAGATAAACCTGAAGGGGAATTACTCTCCAGGTGTTATGGGAATGCTTTGGATCTTGCAGAACAGAATGAGGTGAATTCTATTTCTTTTCCTGCAATTTCCACAGGGATATTCGGCTATCCTGTTGAAGAAGCCGCAAAAGTGGCCTTTTCAACCCTCATAGAAAAAATATCCCACCTCAAGAAAGTGAAAAGGATCGTCTTTGTGCTGTACAGCAATCAGGATCTGGAAACGCACAAAAGAGTCCTCGAACAAACTTTACAGGGAAAGGATTATCCGGGTTAAAAAGTTGCGGGTTGCGGGTTGCAAGTTTGTGGACTTCGGAACCTTTCAGCTTAAACATTCGACTTTGACCTTTGATCTTAAAATCTTGAACTTTGAACCCGAAACCTTCTAGACCTTCACTATCATCTTACCCACGTTCTTTCCTTCAAAAAGACCAATGAAAGCTTCAGGAAGCTTTTCAAAACCCTCTACCACTGTTTCATCATATTCCAGGCTTTCCTCCTTCAACCAGGTACTTAATTGCCGCAGCGCTCTTCCGAAGTCCTTGGCATGATCCCGAACCAGGAATCCCTGCATTAAAGCTGTTTTCTTGATAAGAATACCTTCAGGTCTTGGACCGGTAGGAACCTCAGTTTCGTTATAAAGGGAAATGGCTCCGCAGTTTATAATTCGTGCGTCTTTATTTATAGTTTGCAACACAGCATCCAGGATCTCCCCTCCCACATTGTCGAAGTAGACATCTACCCCATCGGTACAGATACGTCTAATAGCATCTGCCATATTTTCTTCTTTATTATAATTGAGGCCTTTATCAAAACCGAATTTCTCCTCTATATGTTTAACCTTTTCATCGCTTCCGGCAATTCCAACAACCATACAGCCAAGGATCTTACCGATTTGTCCGGCTATACTACCTACTGCCCCGGCAGCACCCGAGACGACAAGGGTTTCCCCCGGTCTTAGGTTTCCAATCTTATCCAAAGCGAGAAAAGCGGTCAAACCTGTTAGCCCCAGCACCCCAAGGAATGCAGGTAACGGTGCCATATCCCGGTCCACCCTGTTCAAACCTGTACCTTTAGATAACTGTAATTCCTGCCACTTCAACATACCCGAAACAAATTCCCCTTTCTGGAAATTTTGATTTTTGGACTCTACGACTTCAGCAACAACCATGGATTCCATAGGTTCATTCAGCTTAAAAGGCGGAATATATGATTCCTCATTTCGCATTCTTCCGCGGAGATAGGGATCTACAGAAACATAATGCGCCTTAAGAAGAATTTCTCCTTCCCCGGGAACCGGATCCTTCTCCTGAATCAACTCAAAATCGGATGTAGAAGGTTTTCCAGCCGGACGATTTTTAAAAAGAATAGTTTTGCTCATTATTGGTTAGTTTGTATTGAAGATAGTTTTTATTCAGCATTTTTACAAGTGGGTGCGGCTAATTCAAAATGAGTCTGAAGAATGAAAACCTTAAACCGATAAAAAACAAAAAACCTCCTTAGTTGCCTAAGGAGGTTTTAATTATTTTAAAACTTCAAAGAATTATTTCTTCCCTTCCATTTTATCTTTCAACGCTTGAAGCTCTGAGTTCACATCACCCATAGTGGTGTTCCCCTGAGACTGTTGTGCAGCAGCTTTCTTCTGAGCCTGCTTAACAATTTGTTGCTCTTCTTCCCTGTGAATAGCAGTGTGAGATGCTACCACTCTCTTGAATTCTTTGTTGAATTCAATGATCTGGAATTCTGCAGTTTCTCCCTGCTTCAGTTTGCTTCCGTCTTCTTTTTCAAGGTGACGTTGCGGCACGAATGCAGTGATATCTTCATTAAAGTCAATAGTTGCACCTTTGTCAACGATCTCTGTAATTGCAGCTGTGTGCGTAGTACCTACAGCGAATTCAGTTTCGTATTTATCCCAAGGGTTAGACTCAGTTTGCTTGTGTCCAAGGCTCAACTTACGTCCTTCAACATCAAGTTCAAGAACTACAACCTCAAGTTTATCACCTACGTTAGTGAATTCACTTGGATGCTTGATCTTCTTAGTCCATGAAAGGTCTGAGATATAGATAAGTCCGTCGATTCCTTCTTCAAGTTCTACGAACACTCCGAAGTTAGTGAAGTTACGAACGATACCTGTGTGTCTAGAACCTACAGGATACTTAGAAGTGATGTCAGTCCATGGGTCTGGAGTCAATTGCTTGATACCAAGAGACATTTTTCTGTCTTCACGATCTAAAGTAAGAATCTGTGCTTCAACCTCATCTCCAACGTTCACGAAGTCCTGAGCTGAGCGCAGGTGAGTACTCCATGACATTTCAGAAACGTGGATAAGACCTTCAACACCTTCAGCAACTTCGATAAATGCACCGTAATCTGCGATCACCACTACTTTACCTTTTACTTTGTCACCAATTTTAAGGTTCTCGTCAAGAGCTTCCCATGGGTGTTTGCTAAGCTGCTTAAGACCAAGTTGAATTCTTGTTTTAGCCTCATCAAAGTCAAGGATAACAACATTCAGTTTTTGATCAAGCTCAACGATCTCATTCGGGTGGTTGATACGAGACCATGAAAGGTCTGTAATATGAACAAGTCCATCAACACCTCCAAGGTCAACGAATACACCGTAAGAAGTGATGTTCTTAACAGTACCTTCAAGTACCTGACCTTTTTCAAGCTGCCCAATGATCTCTTTTTTCTGCTCTTCGATATCTGCTTCGATAAGCGCTTTGTGAGAAACAACAACGTTCTTGAATTCGTGATTGATCTTAACCACTTTGAATTCCATTGTTTTTCCTACATATGCATCGTAATCCCTGATTGGCTTCACATCGATCTGTGAACCAGGAAGGAAAGCTTCGATTCCAAATACGTCTACGATCATACCACCTTTGGTACGACATTTAACATATCCATTCACGATAAGACTTTCATCATGTGCTTTGTTCACACGATCCCATGCCATAATAACACGAGCCTTACGGTGAGAAAGGATCAATTGTCCTGTAGCATCTTCACGAACATCGATCAATACTTCTACCTCATCTCCAACTTTAAGATCTGGGTTGTAACGGAACTCGTTAAGAGAGATTACACCTTCACTTTTTGCATTGATGTCGATGATCGCATCACGATCTGTCAGGTTGATCACAGTTCCGGTAACAACTTCATCATTTAAAGTGTCAACGAAATTTTCTGCTACAAGCTTCTCAAATTCTTCCAGCTTTTGATCGTCGATAGGATCAATTCCTTCTTCGTAATTGTGCCAGTTGAATTCCTTTAAGAATTGCTCAGGATCTTGTTGCTGCACCTCTGCATCAGGTTGAGATTTAGTCTCCATTCCTGCTACGGGTTGAATTTCAGCGTTTTCAGAACCCTGAACTTCTTGATTTTTGTTTTCTTCAGCCATTGCTGATAATTAATTTGTATCCTGTATTCTTCTGGAAGATGTTTGCAATAAAAGAACTACAGAAGTGTTTATAATATTGATTTTCAACCCTTTTAGTCCTCCGACCTATTGCTAAAAGGAGCGCAAAAATACAACTATTTTTTACAAATAACAATGAATAGATATGAGATTTTAGACGTGAGATTTGAGACAATAAAATTTGGTAGACAGGGGCCTTTCCAACACCGGATTTCTTTTGCCACGAATCACGAAAAATCTTTTTTAAGACAACATTACTGAAATCTTTCGTCCCTACGGGACGTGTTGTTTGCGGGTGGGCATTGTTCTATACCGATATGTTGTCCCTACGGGACATTTTGGTGGGGCGGGATCTTTTTCTACCTATATATTATATTGTCCCTATGGGACAATCCTGGGTGTGGTGGTGCTTCTCTTCTACCGATATATTGTCCCTACGGCACAAGAGAATGGTAGAGATAGAAGCAGTCATCTTCAAATTTTCAAATCGACAAATCTTCAAATTTATTTCTTGGAATTTGGTGCTTGTAAATTGGTGCTTATTGATAATTGTTAATTGCTAATTGCTTCACTGTAAAGCTCCAGTATCTTCTCAAATTGTCCTTCCAGAGTAAGGTGAGAGTTGTCAATTTCTTTAGCGTCTGAAGCTTTTACGAGCGGGGAATCTTTTCTTGTGGTGTCTAAAAGGTCTCTTTCTTCGACATTTTCAAGAACTTCCTCATATGTGACTTCTTCCCCTCTTTCAGAAAGCTCTTTAAATCTTCTCTGGGCGCGCTCCCGTGCGCTGGCTGTCATGAAGATCTTGAGTTCGGCATCGGGGAAAACAACTGTTCCTATGTCGCGGCCGTCCATCACAATTCCTTTTTCCCTTCCCATTTCCTGCTGTTGAGCCACAAGCATTTCCCGAACTTGGGGCACTGCAGCCACTTTACTTACATACTGGGAAACTTCCATTTGACGGATCTCCTTTTCCACATTCTCACCATTAAGATACATTTCACCAAAACCAACTTCAGGATTGAAGATGAACTTCAGTTTTATCAGCTGTAGATCGGCAATAAGTGCAGCGAAATCGAAAGCTTCTTCAGAAATGTATTTTTTCCGAAGCGCATAAAGCGTAACAGCCCGATACATCGCACCGGTATCAACGTAAACGTAGCCCAATTCTTTTGCAAGCTGTTTGGCTACAGTGCTTTTCCCTGTAGATGAAAATCCGTCTATCGCGATGGTGATCTTTGTTGTCATAAATATGGTTCTTCAGCAAAAAATTGAGAAAAAGCTCTCAAAAATGCCATTTTTGGCAATTCAGCAAAAATAAGCATTCAAAGCAGGTTTTAAAGAAAAACCTCTCTAAATAAAAAAGGCCCCGGAATTTCCGGAGCCTTTTGCTAACATGGTGTTTACTATAACTTCTTCGGATTCTTCACCTTTTCATCAAGAATAGCCAGATCTATAACTTCAGACATTTCCTTTACATAATGAAAGGTAAGTCCTTTTAGGTATTCCTCCTTAATATCCTCAATATCCCTGCGGTTTTCTACACAAAGTATGATCTCCTTGATATGAGCTCTTTTTGCAGCAAGGATCTTCTCCTTAATTCCGCCAACGGGCAGCACCTTACCACGCAGGGTGATCTCCCCGGTCATAGCGATATGTTTCTTCACTTTTCGCTGCGTGAACAGAGACACAAGAGAGGTCAACATTGTAATACCCGCACTTGGACCGTCTTTTGGCGTAGCTCCCTCGGGCACGTGGATGTGTACATTGTACTTTTCCATTACTTCGGGATCAATTCCAAGTTCTTCGGCATTACCTTTTATATACTCAAGGGCAATAGTCGCCGACTCTTTCATCACCTTCCCGAGGTTACCGGTGATATTTAGAGATCCTTTTCCTTTGGAAAGAATGGATTCAATAAATAAAATATCGCCTCCAACCTGAGTCCAGGCAAGTCCTGTAACAACACCCGCGGTTTCATTATCTTCATATTTATCACGCTCAAGTTTAGGGCTTCCAAGCACATCAAGAATATCTGAATCCTTTACCTTTTTATTGTACTCCTCTTCCATCGCAATATTTTTGGCGGCATGTCGCACCATTTTTGCGATCTGTTTTTCCAGACTTCGTACACCCGATTCCCGGGTATAACCTTCTACTATTTTCTCGAGCTGTTTCTTACCAATTTTTAGATTCTCCTTGGTAAGACCATGTTCTTTTAATTGCTTTGGAAGTAAATGTTGTCTTGCGATCTCTACCTTCTCTTCAATGGTATAACCGGTCACATTGATGATCTCCATCCTGTCACGCAGTGCAGGCTGAATTGGGCTCAGGTTATTGGCAGTTGCAATAAACATCACTTTTGACAGGTCAAAAGGCATTTCCAGAAAGTTGTCATGGAATTCGCTGTTTTGCTCTGGATCCAATACTTCCAGTAAGGCCGAAGATGGATCTCCACTATGACCAATACTTAGTTTATCTATCTCATCCAGCACAAAAACAGGATTACTGGTACCTGCCTTTTTGAGGGATTGGATGATCCTTCCCGGCATGGCACCTATATACGTTTTTCTATGTCCTCTAATCTCGGCTTCATCACGAAGACCACCTAGTGAAATCCTCACGTACTCTCTTCCCAAAGCCTCGGCTATAGAACGACCAAGGCTAGTCTTTCCAACTCCCGGAGGTCCGTAAAGACAGAGAATTGGGGATTTCATGTCATTCCTTATTTTAAGAACAGCGAGATATTCAATGATCCTTTTCTTTACATCCTCAAGACCATAATGGTCACGATCAAGTATACGCTGCGCACGCTTAAGATCAAATTTATCCTTGCTGAAGTCATTCCAGGGAAGATCAAGAAACAGGTCTAAATAGTTCCGCTGAATCGAATATTCGGCCACTTGCGGATTCATCCGCTGCATTTTTGACAATTCTTTATTGAAATGCTCCTTTACATTCTCCGGCCATTTCTTCTTTTTTGCCCGTGCACGCATTTCCTCCACTTCCCCTTCATGAGAAACTCCGCCTAGCTCTTCCTGGATGGTCTTCATTTGCTGGTGAAGAAAATACTCCCGCTGCTGCTGGCTCATATCACTTTGCACCTTGCTCTGGATGTCATTTCTAAGCTCCATCTTATGGTACTCCACATTCATGAACTTAAGCGTGGAAAGGGCCCGTTCCTTAAGATCATTGGTCTCAAGCAATTTCTGCTTTTCTTCCACTGAAAGATTCATGTTGGAAGAAACAAAGTTGATAAGGAAGGACGGACTCTCAATATTCTGAATAGCAAAAGAAGCTTCCGAAGGAATATTTGGACTATTCTTAATGATTTGCAAGGCAAGATCTTTAATAGAATCAATTATAGCCCCAAATTCTTCATTTTCCTGTGCAGGACGTGCCTCGGGAACTTCAATGATCTTTGCCCTCAAAAAAGGTTTATCCTCAATTACTTCATCTATTTCAAAGCGTTTTTTACCCTGGATGATCACAGTAGTATTTCCATCGGGCATTTTAAGCACCCTTAGAATTCTCGCAACTACTCCAATTTTATTAATATCGGTTGCAGTTGGATTTTCTACCTTCTCATCCTTTTGGGAAACTACACCAATCACTTTGGTGTCGTTATTAGCTTCATTAATTAATTTAATGGAAGCATCGCGACCTGCCGTAATAGGAATCACCACCCCGGGGAAAAGCACTGTATTTCTTAATGGTAAAATTGGTAGTACTTCCGGGAGGTCTTCTTTGTTTATTTCTTCTTCATCTTCAGGAGTCATTAAGGGAATCAACTCTGCATCTTCATCCATCCCCTGTAATGACAGACTGTCAAGATTTGTAAATTTTGTTCTGCCCATATCTGTTTTTAAGTCAAACTGTCACTGCAGTTATTATGTCATTAATTTGCAAGTTACTTTAATACCTTTACTTTCATTGTAAAACAGGCAGTTAAAGCACATTTCACGGGCATTAATTCAATTGTTATGCCACGAAAAGAATAAATTTTAAAAGAAATTTCGGGTAAACTGTAACAATTGGAAAAGCAATCTATCTTTATTATAAAGCATTAATATTTTGACACTAACCACCACACATATTGATGAGCTTTTGGAGAAATGCCGTCGGGGAGACGAGCGGTCCCAGATGAAAATTTACAAGAAGTACAGCAAAGCGATGTACAACGTGGCGCTGCGCATTGTAAAGGATTCGGCCGAAGCCGAAGACATCATGCAGGAGTGCTTTTTAAAAGCCTTTGACAAACTGGACACTTTTGAAGGAACCTCCACATTTGGAGCATGGCTGAAGAGGATCGTGGTGAACCACAGTATTGGAGTGTATAACAAAAATACCCGCTATACAGAGGTTCAATATAACGACCAGTTCAAACATACTGCAGATGATAGTGAAGGAATAACTTCGGAAGAAGAGGACCAAAATCCCAAAGTAAAAATGATCTTAAAGACAATGGAATCATTAAAAGAAAATTACCGGGTGGCGCTTACCCTTCATTTAATTGAAGGTTATGATTATGAAGAGATCTGTGAGATCCTCAACATTACCTACGCCAACTGCAGAACAACAATTTCACGGGCTAAAGAAAGCCTGCGCACCAAATTACTGAGCTATGAAAACTAACAACGACCTAAAAGATCTGTTCGAAGGGCTGGATTTCGATGTTGCCGAGCCTGCATCACAGCACGAAGACCGTTTCAGGGAGAAATTGAGAAAACGGCCGCAAAAGAAAATGCCCCGGCACAATGGAGTTATTACCATGTGGCTCCCGGTCATGGCAATAGCGGCAAGCTTTCTTGTAGCTGTACTAATCTTCCAGGGCATCTTCACAACTCCCTTCTCACAGGAACAGGAATTGGCAAATGTGTCGCCGGAGATGAAGCAAACCCAGGAATTTTATTCTTCGGTGATCAGAACAGAGCTCGCAGCATTAAAGGAGCAAAAAACTCCCGAGACCGAAGCAGTCATAAATGATGCTTTAGCTCAAATGGATATTCTTGAAAAAGATTATGAAAATCTAAAAACAGATCTTGGAAAAAGTGGCCAGGATCAAAGAGTGATCTACGCCATGATCACCAACTTTCAAAAAAGAATTGACCTGTTAAAAATGGTTCTTGAAAAAGTAAATGACATAAACACCTTAAAAACCACCAATCATGAAAACAATATTATATAAAACTTTGATCCTCTTCTTTCTTATCCCGGCCGTGGCCTGTGCAGAAGGAGATTTTAAAGGAAAGTACACGAAACAGAAGCGTGTAAAGAAAGAATTCAATGTATCTCCTAATGACATGCTCAAGATCAATAACAGCTATGGAAACATTGACATAATAACATGGGACCAGAACCGGATAGTCATCGAAGTTCTTGTGCAAACAAACGGTAACGATGAAGAAAAGGTAGAAAAGCGCCTTCGGGAGATAGATGTTGCTTTTAACCAATCAAGTGGACAGGTAACTGCCAGGACTTTGTTTGAAAAAGATAATAATAATTCATTCTGGGGAAGTCTCTTTGGCGGTAGCAATAGCAACGTAAATATGGAGATCAACTACAGGGTGAAAGCTCCGGTAACCAACCGTGTGGATCTTTCCAATGACTATGGAAGCATCAACCTGGACAAGCTTGAAGGGGACGCGCACATCTCGGCTGACTACGGAAAAATAATGATAGGTGAACTTCATGGAAATAACAACAAATTGAATTTCGACTATACCCGAAACAGCAGTATTGGCTATGTAAAACGTGCAGAGATCAATGCAGATTACTCCGAGTTCACCATTGACGAAGCGGGAACACTGGATATAAGTGCAGATTACACAGATTCCAATATTCATAAAGTAGAGAACCTAAGCTTCAACAACGATTATGGGTCTCTAAAAGTGGAACGACTAAAAAATATCAAAGGACAGGGCGACTATCTTGGAATAAAATTGGGCCTTGTTTATGGAAGCGTGGATATAAGCATGGATTATGGTTCCCTGGTAGTACAAAAGATCATGCCCAGCTTTAAGGACATGAACATTAACAGTGATTATACCGGTATAAAAATTGGTTACGATCGCCAGGCCCCTTTTAGTTTTGAAGTGAAATCTTCTTTTGGAGGCGTGAATGGAATTAATAACAGTAGCTTTACTGTGAATAAGCGCAATCAAAGCGGCAGCGATAATTACTACCAAGGTTATTACCGCAGTGAAAACACCGGTGGAAGGATCTATGTGAACTCCAGCTTTGGAAGCGTGTCCTTTACAGACTAATTATAAAACAATATCAATCATCAAAATAAACATAATCATGAAAAAATCATTTATCACTCTTTTCCTTGCCCTTCTTTGTGTAACAGCAACCCAGGCCCAGTGGTGGCAGGGATCGAAAAAAATTGAAGGTAACGGGAATATGGTTACAAAGACCAGGACAGTTTCAAGTTATGACGAAGTTTCCCTTACCGGCTCCATGGACGTGATCCTGGTAAAAGGCAGGGAAGGAGCAATAAAAGTTGAAGCCGAGGAAAACCTGCAGCAACATATTTTAACTGAAGTAAATGGAGGCAGATTAAAAATTTCGGTTGAAAAAGGCTACTCTTTAAATCCTTCCCGAAACCATGATATTGTGATCACCGTTCCTTTTACAGATATTGAAGGATTAAGTTTAACAGGATCTGGGGATATAAGATCATCAGATATGGTGACTGCCGAAAATTTCTCCATCGATATCACGGGTTCAGGAAATGTGCAGCTTCCGCTGAAGGCGAAAAATACTTCAGCAAATATTACCGGCTCGGGAGATATTGACCTTAAAGGAAGCTCGGTTGATTTTGATTGCAAAGTGACAGGATCTGGCGACATAAGTGCCTTCGATTTTGAGTGCGAGAATGTGCAGGCTACGGTTACAGGATCTGGAGATATTGAGGTTTATGCTTCAGAATCTCTAAAGGCCAGAACCCCGGGTTCGGGCGATATTAAATACCGTGGAAATCCTAAAAAAGAAGATTTCAGGACTATGGGTTCGGGATCGATAAGTAAAAACTAAAAACTTTCAGCAGAATTTAAGCGGCTTAAAACCTTCTTTCACTCAGGTGTCAAAAAGGGGTTTTAAGCCGCTTCTTTTTTTGCCAGTTTTCCTGTGCGGGGAACCTTCAGCAATAAAAAAATTCCAATCAAAAAGAATGCGGTAAGAAAAAGAACGGAAAACCTTATGCTGCCAAAAACTTGGGTGACCAGACCATAGAGGGACATTCCTATTACGATCCCTATTTTTTCTGAAACATCATAAAAACTAAAATAACTTGTGGTGTCTAAGGTACCTTCAGGAAGCATTTTTGAGTAAGTAGAGCGCGAGAGGGTTTGGATGCCGCCCATTACCAGCCCTACAAGGCCCGCAGCAATATAAAACTGCATTGGCGTCTCCACAAAGAAGGCATAAATACATATTCCCATCCATATCACGTTCACCAGGATAAGCGTCTGGATATTTCCCATTTTTGAAGAGAGACGGGAGGTAATAGTCGCCCCTGCCACTGCTACAAGTTGAATTAGAAGTATACTTACGATTAATCCAGTGGTTGCATCCTGCCCGGTCCAGTTCACTTCCTCGATCCCAAAGTAGGTTGCGATCAACATCACAGTTTGTACTGCCATGCTGTACACAAAAAAGGCTCTTAGGTACTTCTTTAACTGCGGGTTATTTTCAAAGGATTTCCATATCATTTTTATCTCTCTAAACCCATTAAAAAGCACGTCCCTCGTAAGCTTTTCCTTTTTGTTTCCCTTCGGAAGGTAATAGTAGGTGATCTGGCTGAACCCTATCCACCATATTCCCGTGAGAACAAAAGACAATCGCGTAGGCATGCCCTCATCTTCGAAACCAAACCATTCATAATTGAGCACCATCACGAGACAAATGATCAACAGGACTACGCTGCCAATATAGCCAAGGGAAAAACCTTTTGCACTGGCTTTATCCTGTTGTTCAGGAAAAGCTATGTCGGGAAGATAGGAGTTATAGAATACCAGACTAGCCCAAAATCCCACAAGGGCCAGAAAATAACTCGTGAGACCAAACCATAGGTTCTCGATGGTAAACCAGTATAAACTTATACAGGACAATGCCCCGAGGTAACAAAAGAATTTTAAAAAATTCTTTTTGTTACCCACATAATCGGCAATGCCCGAAAGAAATGGACTTATCAAAGCCACTACCATAAATGCCAGGGCGGTTACATAACTTATAAGAGAATCATTATTAAAGTTGAACCCCAATAGCTCAACGGTGTCATGCACTACTTCCCCTTTCTCATTTTTCACAATAGTAAGTGCTGCATAGAATATGGGGAAAATGGTTGAAGCAATTACAAGGCTGTAAACCGAATTTGCCCAGTCATAAAAAGCCCAGGCATTGATTAATTTTTTACTTCCTTTCGGGAGCTTATTCATACGGGAGTAAATTAAAAGAGCTGCCAAAATTGGCAGCTCCTAAAATACTGTTTTTTTAATACCTCTATTGAAAGGAAGTCACTCCATATTTACGGGCCTCGGCTTTAGCCTGGGGAGCCCATTTTTCAATATTCTTGATCCTGGTTTGTGGATTTGGGTGAGTACTTAGAAACTCTGGCGGTGCCTGGCCTCCACTGTTCTGCTCCATCCTTCTCCATAAATTAGCAGCCTCTGCGGGGTCATATCCAGCCATAGCCATTAAGGTTAACCCAATTCTGTCTGCTTCACTTTCATGGCTTCGGCTAAATGGCAGCATTCCCCCAAGGTTGGTTCCCAGACCGTAAGCCTGTGCAATTATTTGCTGAGTACTTTCACTACGTCCACCCACTGCGGCTCCAACAACTGCTCCACCTACCTGCTGTAGCTGGGCTGCACTCATACGCTGGGCCCCGTGATTGGCCACGGCATGTGCTACCTCATGGGCCATAATGGCTGCAACCCCTGTTTCATCCTTGGCAATAGGCATGATCCCTGTATAAAAAGCGATCTTACCGCCAGGCATAGCCCATGCGTTCACTTGATCGTCATCTTTAATAAGATTAAATTCCCACTCGTAATCATTAAGATAACCCTGATAGCCATTGGCATCAAGAAATCTTTCAGCCGCAACAGCTACTTTACGTCCAACATTTTTAATCATATTTGCTTCTGAAGTATTTCGTACTATTTCATTTTGTTTCAGTACTTCTTCATACTGTTGAAAAGCGGCAGGAAAAATCTGGGAATTGGAAACAAAGTTCAGGTTTCTTTCACCGGTGAAAGGGTTCGTCTTACATCCCGCCATAAGCAGAACTAAACTAACCATTATTGTAATTTGTCTAAGTTTCATAATAAATGATTTTTGTTAAAGTTACTAAATCGCTCCTGCTCCGCCGGAAGCTTTAAATTAGGTTTAACAAAATACCTGCCAATTTTAAAAAGCCTTGACCGGTAAGGCTTCATATTCGTATCTTGCGATCTTTCACCTTTTATGACAAAACAGAAAAAAGACAAAACACCGGTACAGAGGCTGCTGGTGCCCTCGTATATTTTAGCCGCCGGAAAAATCCTTACTACTATTTCCCCTTTCCTTGCCAGCAGGTTTGCAGCAAAACTTTTTCTTACACCTTTTAAGTATAAGCTTCCTAAACGCGAACAAAAGATGGAGAGGGAAACCCAACAGGAAAAATTAATCCTACCTCACTTTCAACGTGAAATTGTAGTATATCATTACGGTAATTCCCCAAAAAAGATCTTACTGGCTCATGGCTGGAGCGGCAGGGGAACCCAACTTGCTGTTATGGCCGAAGAGCTTGTAAAAGCGGGTTATTCTACCGTAAGTTTTGATGCCCCTGCACATGGAAAAGCTTCAGGAAAAATGAGTATGATGCCGCATTTTATTGAAGCCATTGAAGTACTGGAAAAGAAATATGGGCCATTTGAAGCTATTATTGGACATTCCCTTGGCGGTATGGCTTCTTTAAAAGCCATTTCTGATGGCCTAATTGTGAAAAAACTTGTGATCATAGGGACCGCAAACAGTGTTACCCGCATCACAAAGGAGTTTGCCGGCAATATGAAAATGAACGATAAAGTGGCGGCAAAAATGAAATCCTATTTTGATAACAAATTTGGAGTGGATATGGACAGCCTCTCGGGTGCTGTTTCTGCTGAAGGCGTGAAAATCCCAACCCTTGTGGTACATGACGAGGATGATGTTGACGTAAGGATCAATTCGGCTTATGAGATCCATGAAAAACTGGAAAACAGCCAAATTCTTATTACCCAGGGACAGGGACACCGCCGAATATTAGGGAATACCCAAGTTATTAATAGAATCATTCAATTTCTTTCGGTATAGTTCTTGATTCTTCAGTAAAAAAGAATCATGAAAAGCATTTTTATCTTAGTTTTTTCCTTTCTCCTGCTTAGCTGCAACAGCTCTGCACAGGATTCAAAGAAGCAAAAAACCTATCCCGTTACTAAAACAGAAGCCGAATGGAAAGCCGAATTAAGTCCTGCAGCCTATAAAGTCCTGCGTGAAAAAGGAACCGAACGCGCCTTTTCCAGTAAGTTGAACCGTGTGGAAGACCCCGGCACCTTTGTTTGTGCTGCCTGCGGAAATGAACTTTACGAAACTAAACATAAATTTGACAGCGGTACCGGTTGGCCCAGTTTTGACCGCCCTATTAGTGAAGCCAATGTAGACTACCGGCCCGACAGAACCGGAGGATTCTCTGCACTGGAAGTTATCTGCGCAAATTGTGGAGGGCACTTAGGTCACGTTTTTAATGACGGTCCCAGGAATACTACCGGAAAACGACATTGTATCAACGGGGTGGCAATGAATTTTGTTCCGAAAGGTGAATAAGCAAAGTTTTTAGCATATAAAGTTTACCAATAGTTTAAGAGTACCTACACTCCCTATTTTTTATATTTAAAATAAACACTTATTAAATGGTCAAGAAATATCCAATAGAACGTTCAGAATCTGAATGGCGAAAGCAACTTTCAGAAGAACAATACCGTATACTTCGGGAGAAGGGAACAGAATCACCACATTCGGGCAAGTACAACATGCATTTCCAGGAGGGAGCATATTGTTGCGCAGCCTGTAACGCAAAACTTTTTGAAAGCGATCAAAAGTTTGAGAGCAACTGCGGCTGGCCGAGCTTTGATGATGCAATAGAAGGTGCCGTAGAATATGTGCAGGATAAAAGCTACGGCATGATACGCACAGAGATCCTTTGTTCCAATTGCGGCAGCCATTTGGGACATGTTTTTGATGACGGTCCCTCCGAAACAGGCCAGCGCTACTGCGTAAATTCGGCAAGTATAGAATTTGAATCTAAACCTAAATCCAAATAATATGAAAAAGATATCCTTTTTATTCGCTTTTATAGCTTTTAGCCTTACCTCCTGCTCAAGTGATGAGCCGGGACCACAGGGACCTCCGGGTGAACCGGGAGTTAATATTGTAGGACAAACATTTGAATTCGAAGATGTAGATTTTGAATATTTTGAAGATGGGAATTTCTACGCTACCATAATTGATATCCCTGCAGAAATTGAAGTGCTGGAGTCCGATGCTGTTTTGGTATACCGACGGGAAGTTATTGATGGTACAGAGACCTGGAGTATGATCCCGCAAAACTACTTCCTTGAGGAAGGGATCATTCAATATGTTTTTAACCATACCGCTTCAGACATTGAATTGCTGATCGATGGAAATTTTGATCTTTCTACCCTCGATGGCGCTTATTCACAGAACCAGTTCTTTAGATTTTTTGTGGTTCCTTCAGACTTTGCTATAGATACAGGAGTTGACGTTTCAGACTATGATGCTGTTATGCAGGCATTGAAATAGACCTTAAGCATTATTACTACTAATTCCTTTTTCCTTCCCGGAGAAAGGAATTTTTTTGAGAAGGTGTCAAAAATGACATTTTCCAGCGCATTTCCCGAACCTATATACTTTTGGTTTAAGCTTAATTTCCGTAAATTCGCTGTCTTTAATTCAGTTATATAAAATTCCGAATATGAGTAAATACGACGTTATAGTTTTAGGAAGTGGCCCCGGAGGTTACGTGACTGCCATTCGCGCATCACAGTTAGGCTTTAAGACCGCTGTTATAGAAAAAGAAAATCTTGGTGGAGTTTGTTTAAACTGGGGATGTATCCCTACAAAAGCACTTCTTAAGAGTGCCCAGGTTTTTGAATACCTCAACCATGCACAGGATTACGGTCTTAAGGTTGAAAAAGCTGAAAAAGATTTTGGTGCAGTTATAAAGCGTAGCCGAAATGTAGCCGACGGAATGAGCAAGGGGGTTCAATTCTTAATGAAGAAGAACAAGATCGATGTAATTGACGGATTTGGAAAACTGAAGCAGGGGAAAAAGATCGAGGTAACCGATAAGAACGATAAGAAAACAGAATATTCTGCAGATCATATTATCATTGCCACGGGAGCGCGCTCAAGAGAACTTCCTAACCTTCCGCAGGATGGAAAGAAAGTGATTGGGTACCGCAAAGCCATGAGCCTTGAAAAGCAGCCAAAATCTATGATCGTTGTAGGTTCTGGTGCGATTGGCGTAGAATTCGCACATTTTTATAAAACCATGGGTACAGATGTGACCATCGTGGAATTCCTTCCAAACCTGGTGCCGCTTGAAGATGAGGAGATCTCAAAACAGTTTGAGCGCAGCTTCAAAAAGGCCGGAATTAAAGTGATGACCAACTCTTCTGTAGAGAGTGTTGATACTTCGGGAGATCTTGTAAAGGCAAAAGTTAAAACCAAAAAAGGAGAAGAAACTATAGAGGCCGAAGTTGTACTTTCTGCCGTTGGGATCAAATCAAATCTGGAGAATATAGGCCTTGAAGAATTGGGCATCAAAACCGATAAAGATAAAATCGTGGTGAGCCAGTACTACGAAACAAACGTAAAAGGAATTTATGCCATTGGAGATGTAGTCGCGGGGCCTGCTCTTGCCCACGTCGCTTCTGCGGAAGGGATCACCTGCGTAGAAAAGATCAAGGGTATGCACGTTGAACCAATTGACTACGGAAATATCCCCGGTTGTACTTACGCTACGCCTGAAATAGCTTCTGTTGGAATGACAGAAAAGCAAGCCAAAGAAGCAGGATACGAATTGAAGGTTGGGAAATTCCCATTCTCAGCTTCCGGAAAAGCAAAAGCTGCCGGTACACCTGACGGATTCGTAAAAGTGATCTTTGATGCGAAATACGGAGAATGGCTGGGCTGCCACATGATTGGTGCCGGCGTTACCGATATGATCGCTGAAGCTGTATTGGGACGTAAACTTGAAACTACAGGTCACGAGGTACTTAAAGCTATCCACCCTCACCCAACAATGAGTGAAGCTGTGATGGAAGCCGTAGCCGATGCTTACGGGGAAGTAATTCATTTGTAGTATAGAGTATTGAGTACTGAGTATTGAGAAAATAGAATGTAGATCCTTGTTACCAGATTAATAAAAAAACCTTCGGTTTACTCCGAAGGTTTTTTGTTCTAAAACTTATCCTCCTGAGGAGGGATGGCCACAGGTTGGATAGATGTTTAATCTCAATACTCATATCTCATATCTCATATCTCATTACTCCTTACTCCTTAAGCCCTCGATATAGCTTCCATAGATATCCTTAAACTGCATACCTTCAGCAAACCTGAATTTATTGAGCTTTTTATATTCTACCAGCCCCCACAAAACAAATTCCTTTAGAAAGTATTTATCTTCTTCAGATATATTTGGCTGATAATTATTGATAAGCTTTTCCAGTACAGGGATGGAGTCCAGGGCTTGCTTATATTCTTCATCTGTTGTTTCGTCGAACAGCTCAAATCCGCTTTCAGAAAAGAACCATTCCACAATTCCGGAATATGGATCTTCGGCATCTGGTTTCTGTAGTTTTTCTATTTTTGGGAACATCGTTGGGAAAAGTGTTTTTACGGCTTCTCCAATGAGCTCCTGTGCAACTACAGCACTTCCCTCCTGCTCTCCTTCATAAACCAGCTCGATCTTCCCGGTAATCGAAGGGATGACCCCTAGAAAATCGCCAAATCTGAGCAGAGTTTTTTCTTCTCCGTTTTTCACGGCTCTTCTTTCTGCAGTACTTAACAAATTTTCATATGCCGTTATACTCAGCCTCGCACTTATTCCACTGCGGGCATCTATATATTCGTGGTCCCGGGCTTCAAAGCTTATTTGTTCCAAAAGATCCCTTGCAAGTTCAGGCACATGCACCATATCTGTCTGCCCCTGCTCAAGCTTCGCTTCCTGCTGGGTGATCTTTTTCGCAGTCTTGACATCCAGTGGATAATGGGTGAGGATCTGCGAGCCAATTCGGTCTTTTAAAGGGGTAACTATGCTGCCGCGATTGGTATAATCTTCGGGATTGGCGGTGAATATGAACTGCATATCCAGCGGTAGCCTCAATTTAAATCCGCGGATTTGTATATCCCCCTCCTGCAGGATATTGAAAAGGGCAACCTGAATCCTCGCCTGTAGATCGGGCAGTTCGTTGATCACAAAAATACTGCGGTTGGCCCGTGGGATCATTCCGTAATGGATCACCCGGTCGTCTGCATAACTAAGCTTTAGGTTGGCAGCTTTTATGGGATCTACATCTCCAATAATATCGGCTACAGTCACATCTGGTGTTGCAAGTTTTTCATAGAAACGATCATTCCTGTGGACCCACGAGATTGGGGTCTTATCCCCTTTTTCTTTCAGCAGCTCCCTGGCATACCGCGAGATTGGGTTAAAGGGATCATCGTTGATCTCCGACCCTTCCACTATGGGCATCCACTCATCCAAAAGGTCCACCATCATTCTGGCAAGGCGGGTTTTAGCCTGTCCTCTTAACCCAAGAAAATTAATGTTGTGTTTTGAAAGTATGGCCCGCTCAAGTTCAGGTATGACCGAATTTTCATAACCGTGTATCCCTTCAAAAGTGGGTTCATTCTTTTTTATTTTATTCAGCAGGTTTTGCCGTAGTTCTGTTTTAATACTTCTACTTTGATAACCGGAGTCCTTCAATGCACCAAATGTGGTGAGCTTCTTTATATCCATGTTCTGCAAAATTTTTATTTTAAAATGGCTTTTTTGAGCCTTCAGTATTATCCTTTGATCCTCTTCTTTCGGTTTGTTTCATAATCTTCAAAGATCATTTCGCCCAGTCCCTTAAGCCCGGTAAAGAATGCTTTTCCTTGGTTTGCCTGCGTAAATTCCCGAACAAACCGCTCCAGATAAGGATCCTGTGCGATCATAAAGGTGGTTATAGGAATATGTAGTTTCCTGGCCTGGCTGGCAGCATTGTAACATTTTTCAACGATATAAGGATCCAGGCCAACGCTGTTTTGGTAATAACTGCCGTCTCTTTCTCTAAGGCAACTGGGTTTACCATCTGTGATCATAAAGATCTGTTTATTGGTGTTCCGTTTGCGGCGCAAAAGATCCATTGCTAATTCAAGACCGGCAACGGTATTTGTATGATATGGTCCCACCTGCAGGTAAGGCAGATCACCTATTGAAATTCGCCATGCATCATTCCCGAAGACAAGAATATCCAAAGTGTCTTTCGGATATCGGGTGGTGATCAATTCGGCAAGAGCCATGGCCACTTTTTTCGCCGGAGTGATACGGTCTTCGCCGTAGAGGATCATACTATGACTTATATCTATCATGAGCACGGTGCTCATCTGGCTTTTATGATGCGTTTCTTCTACCACCAGTTCATCTTCGGTCATATGAAAATCATCGGCACCATGTTGGATCTGTGCATTCCGAAGCGACTCGGTCATGGATATTTTATCCAGGGAATCTCCGAAATTATAATTCCGGAATTCTCCCGTGTGCTCATCGCCTAATCCCGTTTGTTTCGTGTTATGATTACCCGATCTACTCTTTCTCAACTTTCCGAAGATCTGGTTGAGCGCCTGCTGACGGATAGCCCTTTCGGTCTTGGCGGTAATAGCCATGCCGCCACTCCCCTCTATCTCCTCGCGGATGTATCCTTTTTTCTTGAGGTCCTCTATAAAGTCATCAATGGTGTAATTCTCATCGGTAAGTTTATACTCCTGGTCTAATTGTCGCAGCCAGTCTATAGCCTCATCGAAATCCCCGGATGTATGGGTAATTAGCTCTTTAAAAATCTCAAAAAGTTTATCAAAGGGAGGAATATTTTCTGCCTCAAACTTCTTAAAAATGAATCCTTTTCTCACATGTTGCCTTTCCATGCCCTAATTTAATTGATAGCTTCAATATCTCACAGAAGAGGAGGATAAATTTGTGTTAATTAGACTTTAGACGTGAGATCTGAGATCTGAGATTTGAGAAAGAAGCACCAAATTTCAGGCAACAAATTCCAATCGGAAATTTTCAAAACAATTTTGAATTTTGAATTCTGAATTATTTTAGGTCACAATAATAGAACCTGGTGTCCCAGGCTTCCGGTTCTTTTTTAAAACAGTTGTCCTTTTTTTCTGAAGCAGGAGCGTAAGATCGCTCCACAATTTCCCCTTTTTGAAAGTTAACCGGCACCTTAAAAATGGGGCCGTCGAAGACAAAACTGTGGAATTCGCCATTCTCCCCTGCGGGATCGACGCCTTTGGGTAAATCGGCTAGAAATTTCTCATCTATGAGTCTTCCGCAGAAAGATTGATCAAGTAGTTTAGCATTTACACTTACAGTAATCGCTTTAAATCCGGCAGAAAGAAATTCCTGCATTAATTCTGAAGTATTCTTTTTCCACAGCGGGAAGACCGGCTGCGAACCTACTTTTTGAAGCTGCTGTTCCCGGTATTCCTTAAGGTCTTCCAGGAAAATGTCTCCAAAAATGCTGTGAGTAAACCCGTTGGCTTTCAATGCCTTAGTTTCCCGCTCCATGATGTCATTATAATCACTCATTGGAACATCACCGGGCAAAGAAATGAGCTGCAGGGGAATTCCTAAACTTTGAGCCTGCTTTAGCAACAAATCTTTTCGAAGGCCATGCATGGATACCCTTTCGTTTTCGGAATTAATCGTTGTTACCAGCTTTTCTACAGAAAATTCTTTTTGTTGCTGAATTAAGTAGAGGGCATATGCAGCATCTTTCCCTGAACTCCAGTTTAAATAAGCTTTTCTCATGCCGGGAAGGTACTTAAAAAGCTTAAAAAAAGCGGAAGATCTCTCCTCCGCTTTCTTTTAAAGTGAAAATTTAATATTATTAGATTAAAGGCTGAATTCAACTCCCAAATTAATAGAAGACCAAGTTCCACCATCAACACTAATTCCTGAGTAAGATGCTATTACACCTAACAATCCGAAGTTATAACCTACTTTTGGTCTGTAAAAAAAACCTCCATCTACTCCATCCTCAAGACTAATTGCATAACCCAAATCAGCTCCTAAAAAAAACATGGAAGCTGGAAATTGATATCGGCCAGTAGCTGCCACAGGTAAGAAGGAAATATTAGAACCTTCAACCGAGTAGCCCGTAAAACCAATCATTGGTCCTACAGAAAAACCTTCACTAACTTCAAAAAAATATGCTGCATCTGCACCATAGTTTATGTCATAAATATCAGCATCCCCTACAGGAATACCTATATTACCTCCAAATTTGAAATTCTCCTGTGCAAAAGAATTGACTGAACCCAGGATAAAACAAGACACAATTAACACTAGAAATTTTTTCATAATTGTTTGATTTTAAGTTAGTAAAACCAAACTTATACTAATTTTTCCGAAAAACATTGAAGTGTTCCTGCAAATTGGACAAAAACGTCTTTATTGACGATCAAATTACCTATTGCAAAAAAATATTTACAAAAAACTCCTCACAGCCAGCTCGTAACTCTGCAGCCCAAAGCCCAGAATAACTCCTTTTGCATTTGGTGCAATAAAGGAACGGTGACGAAATTCCTCCCGTGCAGAAGTGTTGGAGATATGAACTTCCACTACAGGCGTGGAAATGGCTTTAACGGCATCCCCTATTCCTATTGAGGTATGCGTATAGGCAGCTGCATTTAAGACAATTCCATCAAACTCTCCATCGGCAGCTTGTAGCTTGTTTATAATTTCACCTTCAATATTTGACTGGTAGTAATCCAATTCCACATTTGGAAAGTTTTCCTGAAGCTTTTGAAAATATGATTCAAAAGTTTCATTTCCATAAGTTCCCGGTTCGCGATTGCCCAGCAGATTGAGATTTGGGCCGTTGATGATCAAAATTTTCATAAGGTAAATGTAAAAAATAAAGGCAGATAAATCTGCCTTTCAATGTTCAGGTATAAACCAACTGCTTTAAATAATACAGGTGGGGAGTCCTAAAAAAAATTAGAATTTAAATTCTACTCCTACATTAAGTGAAGATACATCGAAAGCATCTTCGGTGATACCCTCATAAGAAACCATAATTCCAAAGTTCATAAAACGAAATCCTAATAAAGGTCTCCAGTACAATCCACCGTCAAGGCCGTCACTAAGACCTACAGCATATCCAAGGTCAAAACCTCCAACGAAAGAGCTGGGAAGGCCTAACCTTCCGGAAGCTGCGATAGGTAAATACTGTAAATCTTCACCTCCATCTTTCCCAAAATAGTGAGAATACCCCACCATTGGCCCAACCTGTACAATATCCATGAGGCTTATCATGTAGGCCAGATCGGCTCCTGCCTTAAAACTGGAAGCATCATCCACGTCTCCAACGGGAATACCGGCGTTTACACCCACTCTAATCCCTGTTAAACCTGTCTGCGCATGTGCCGCGTTAAAACTAAATAACCCAAGTACTGCAATAAGAAGTAATTTTTTCATCATTAAAGTTGTTTTAAGTTAACTACCACCAAGTTAGTGATTTACAAACTACATTAATCGATTTATCAATTTTTCCCTGTAAGTGAAGCCTTACACTTGTTTCCTGCAAATCATGATAAAAAAAAGGGCAGTAAAAACTGCCCTTTTGATGAGTATAAAAAATTAATCGTTAGAACAACAGCCCTACACCTGCCTGCACAACTGAGTTTTTTACATCTACTCCTTCCACATCATAAATATCTGTCATCCCCGCATTGTAGCGACCATAAACAAAAAATTTACTGAACTTGTAGGAGGCACCAAGCCCAATACTCAGATCAAAATCGTTCCTGTTGTCATTAAAAAGCTCTTTTTCGGCATCTCCAAAGTCTATAGCCTCTTCTACAACAAAACCAAACTGCGGTCCTGCCTCAAGTGCAAGTCCTTCGAGTACATAAAGCTTTGCCATAACAGGAACAGTTATATAATCTAACTGGTGTTCAATATCATCGTTATCGTCTCTTCTAACGATGTCAAATCCCTGGGCAGAATAAAGCACTTCAGGCTGGATCGAGAACCTGTCGCTCAGCGGCACCTCGGCCAATAATCCTAAATGATATCCTGTCCTGGAGCTTTCATCTTCAAAATCTGAAAATCCGTCTCCCGAGAAGGTTGAGAAGTTCACTCCTCCTTTTGCCCCAAAGTAAACGAATTCCTGTGCAGCTACAAACGTTGTACTTAATAGCATAGCTGCAATAAATAAAATCGACTTTTTCATAATTCTATGTTTTAAAGTTTGGGACAAATGTAGGAGGGATAGTGTTAAGAAAATCTCACTTTATATTAAAGTACTCGTAAATCCGTACTTTTAGCCTCTATCTTTAACCTGTGAACTGGGAAAACGCTTTAAAGGATTACAAATATTACCTCAAGATCGAACGAGGTCTGGCTGCCAATACCATTGAAAATTATTCTTTTGATGTTGAGAAACTGGCCAACTGGCTAGAAGCCAATGAAATCAATGTTTCCCCGGTCTCTATTTCTGAAGAACAGCTGCAGCAATTCATTTATTCCCTGGCAAAACAGGTAAATGCGCGGTCACAGGCCAGAATCATATCTGGCCTACGCGGATTTTTTAATTACCTGCTCTTTGAGGATTATCGAAAGACGAATCCGCTGGAGCTTATTGAGTCGCCAAAGACCGGCCGTAAACTTCCGGATACACTTTCTACAGATGAAATTGATGCTCTTATTGCTGCCATAGACCTGAGCAAACCTGAAGGAGAACGAAATCGTGCCATCCTTGAAACCCTCTACGGCTGTGGGCTAAGGGTTTCTGAATTAATTGACCTGCGATTAAGCGATTTATATTTTGAAGAAGGATTTATTCAGGTAACGGGAAAAGGAAGCAAATCAAGATTTGTCCCAATTGCTGAAGCCACCCGTAAATACATTGATCTTTATCTTGATTACATAAGATCACACCAGGATATTCAAAAAGGGCATGAAGACACCGTCTTTTTGAACCGCCGCGGAAAAAAACTTACCCGCGCCATGATCTTTACCATTATAAAACGACTTGCTGTCGCCTCGGGTTTGAATAAGAAGATAAGCCCGCACACCTTCCGGCATTCTTTTGCCACTCACCTGCTGGAAAACGGCGCAGATCTTAGGGCTATTCAGCAAATGCTGGGGCATGAAAGTATTACCACAACAGAAATTTACGTCCACCTGGATCGCTCCCACCTGCGAAAAGTTATGGAGGAATTCCACCCAAGACGTTGATTGTGCGATTCACCTTCTGATGGAGATTTAAACCAGAAAATGGTTCATTAAATAATAGAGAAGTTCCTCCCCGTACTAATTGCTTTCAGTAAAAAAAGAAATAGTCCGTACTATTTTATCCATTTGCGTAAATTTTGAAAGTTTACTGCCAACATGTTTCTACCTGATATTAAATTTCTGCTAAACCCGCTCAAATCCTTTGGCAGGCGGCTTTTCCTGCTTAAATTCAGGAAATAAATTTATACTATGGAAACACTAAAATTCAAGAACGGAGATAAAATGCCGGCTATAGGCCTTGGTACCTGGAAATCTGATAAAGGAAAAGTTGGAGAAGCAGTGAAAATTGCACTAAACAATGGGTACCGCCATGTAGATTGTGCAGCCACTTACGGCAATGAAGCCGAAATTGGGAATGCCTTCAATGAAATATTTAAGGAAGGGAAGATCAAAAGAGAGGACGTATGGGTGACTTCCAAATTATGGAACGATTCTCATAAAAAAGAGCATGTAATCCCAGCTCTAAAGCAAACCCTGAAGGACCTGCAACTTGATTACCTGGACCTCTACCTCATGCACTGGCCGGTCGCGTTTAAGCATGGAGTATCTTTTCCTTCTAAAGATGAAGATTATCTTTCCCTGGAGGAAGTTCCATTGATCGAGACATGGAATGCCATGATCGAAGCTAAAAAACAAGGTTTGGTAAAACATATTGGAGTATCGAATTTCAGCAGTAAAAAGCTGGACGACCTCATGTCAAAAACTAACGAAGTTCCCGAAATGAATCAGGTGGAGCTACATCCATTCCTGCCGCAGCCCGAGCTTTTACAGTTTTGTAAGGAAAATAATATCCACTGTACAGCCTACTCACCCCTTGGAAGCGGTGACCGAAGTGCGCAAATGAAAGCTGAGGATGAGCCTTCCCTTCTAAAGGAACCGGCAATTTTAGAAGTAGCTAAAAAACATGATGTTTCACCTGCACAAGTCCTTATTAAATGGGCCGTTGCCCGGGGAACTGCAGTGATTCCAAAATCCACTTCGAAGGATCATATAATTTCCAACCTGGAAAGCATTAATGTGGAACTGGATGAGGAAGATCATAAGAAGATTGCCGGAATTAAACGTAACTTCCGCTATGTAAACGGGGAATTCTTTGTGACTCCCGGCAATTCATACAACAACATTTATGACCTGTAAATCATACCTTCCAAAAATAGCATTCTTGACCCTCTTTTTGGTGCTTTCCGGTTGTAAAAATGATGACCGGGAGATGGAGGTAAAAACTTCAAAAATTGATTCCCTCACCCAGGAATTAAACCGGCAACAGGAGCTTAAAGATTCTTTGGTCAACCTTCGGGAGATAGATTATTCCGCAAATGACTATTCCATCTTCTTCGGAAAGGAATTTGAAGATATTGATAATCCCGAAGAGCACATTGTTAATGCCCTGAAGAACAAAGAGGATCTAATTCCTTTAAAAGCTGTGCTTGGAGGCAGCATGGAATTCCGGAAGGTTCAGGTAATTTCTGAAGATTGGGTGCTGGCAATTTATGATGATGGCCATGTGCAGGGAAAATCAATTTTTGAATATGAACTTCAGGAAGATGGAGAAGTAGAGTTTAATGAGATTGCTTCACAACTTCCAGAGTAACAGCAGCCCTGAAAATGCCATTTTAGGAACGTTATATTTTTTATAAACCCAAGATTTTCCGAAGTGATTTTGGTATCTTGGAATTAATATTTTAAGCAAAAAAGAAGTAATATGAAGACTAACATTCAATTTGTACACACCGACACTAAAATTTCAGCTGAACAACTTGTTCAAAGAAAACTTGATAAACTTGAGAATAAATACGACTGGATCATCTCTGCAGATGTAATGTTCAAGGAAGAGAAATCTACTAATGGAAATGGGAAAGTTTGTGCGATCGAATTGAGCCTCCCAGGCCCGAAGATCCACGCCTCCTCAAATTCCGACAGCTTTGAAGCCGCAGCAGCAGAAACTGTAAAAGATCTGGAAAAGCAACTAAAGAAACGTAAAGCTGAAATGCAAAGCCACTAACAAGGGTTAAGGTTTAAGGAATAACTTTTAATTAAAAAAGGCTGCCGAAAAATTACATTTTTCGGCAGCCTTTTTTTTGAAAAGCTCACAGTCTTGGCTCTTGGCTCTTGATTCTCAGTTAAGATATTCGCTTGATCCTGGCTCCAATTGCCTGCAAACGCTCGTCAATATTCTCATATCCCCTGTCAATTTGCTCAATATTATGGATCACCGATGTTCCCTTTGCAGAAAGTGCTGCAATAAGCAGGGAAATTCCGGCTCTAATATCTGGAGAAACCATGGTTGTGGCTTTCAACTGGGATTTAAAATCATGACCAATTACTGTAGCCCGGTGCGGATCGCAAAGGATAATTTTTGCACCCATATCAATTAATTTATCCACAAAGAAAAGACGGCTTTCAAACATCTTTTGATGAATAAGAACGTCTCCTTTGGCCTGAGTAGCTACCACCAGCATAATACTCAAAAGATCGGGGGTGAATCCCGGCCATGGAGCATCGCTTATGCTCATGATCGATCCATCAATGAAACTTTGCACTTCGTAGCCATCGGTATGAGCAGGAATGTAAATATCCTCGCCTCTTTGCTCCAGTTGTATCCCCAGCTTCCTAAAAGTGGCCGGAATAAGACCTAAATGTTCCCAGCCGACATTCTTAATAGTGATCTCACTTTTAGTCATCGCGGCAAGGCCAATCCATGAGCCAATCTCAACCATATCGGGTAAAACAGTATGGGTACAACCGCCTAAAGATTCCACTCCTTCAATTTCCAGAAGGTTTGATCCTACGCCAGAGATCTTCGCCCCCATACGGTTAAGCATGTTACAAAGTTGTTGCAGGTAGGGCTCACAGGCTGCATTATAGATTGTGGTTTGACCTTTTGCCAGCACAGCAGCCATAACAATATTGGCTGTTCCGGTTACCGAGGCTTCTTCAAGCAACATATAAGTTCCTTTTAAACCATTTGGTGCTTCTACTCCATAAAAACGCTCTTCCTTATTGTAACGGAAGTCGGCACCCAGTTTTATAAAACCTTCAAAGTGTGTATCCAGTCTTCTACGGCCAATTTTATCTCCCCCGGGACGTGGGATGTAACCGTGCCCAAATCTTGCCAGCATAGGGCCAACGATCATGATAGATCCTCGAAGGCCACTACCCTCTTCCTTAAATTTTTCGCTTTTAAGGTAATTCAGGTCCAGTTCATTTGCCTGGAAAGTATAGGTGCCTTTCTTCAGCTTTTCAACCTTAACGCCCAATTGTTTAAGCAGATGAATGAGTTTATTGACATCCAGGATATCTGGAATATTATGAATTGTAACTTTTTCGGGAGTTAAAAGTACGGCGCAAAGTATTTGCAGAGCCTCGTTCTTTGCTCCCTGGGGTTGAATTTCCCCTTTTAGAGCATGACCTCCCTCAATTTGAAAAGTTCCCATAAAGAAATTAGTATTTTAGTGACGTTTGCGGCTGCGCGCTCTGTTGTGTGTTTTTTTAACCGGTTTTTTCGAGGTGAATTTCTTATTGCTTCTCAAAAGTTCTGAAGCTTCGCTAAGGTCCTCTTCGGTATTTTTTAGATTGATCTTACCGTCACTTAATTCCCTCAAATGTTCAAAGATCACTTTGTCATCTACAGAATCCTTGTTCCAGCTCAAGTAAGACTTCTTCATGTGATTTGCGATAGTGAACACAAGACCTTCTTTCTCGGGGCCTTCTTCGAATTTGTTCGCTTCATCGATCATCCTTTTGATGTTGTTTCCATAGAAACGATACTTTGGAAAGTTTTGAGGATAAGGCATTCTCTCAGGCCGTTCTGCCAACATTTCCCTGGATGGTTTTGGAAAAGGGCTTTCTACGTCCAGTTTAAAATCACTTATGATAAATAATTGATCCCAAAGCATATGCTGAAAGTCGGGTACATCACGCAGGTGCGGATTAAGATTTCCCATTACCGCAATAATTGCTCTGGCTACTTTATTACGCTCTTCATCGTCCTTGATCTCAACGGCGTGTTCAACCATTTTTTGAATATGCCTTCCATATTCGGGAATGATGAGTTTACTCCTTTCGGAGTTATATTCTAATTCGTTTGTCAAAATGAATAGTATTAGGTGATAATATACTGCAGAAGTTTATCGACTGCAAATTAAAAAAATTATTCAGGAAAAAAGGCGCTCTATCAAATTATCCTGCAATTATTTACAGGGAGATCACTCCTTCTATTTTTTGCCCTACTTCCTTGTATTTGGCGATCACCGCATCTGGATCATGCATTTTTACATTTACAGAAACACTGGTATAACTTCCTTTTTTGGACTGCTTTGTAGTAATTACGGCACCCATGTTATCAAATATTTCTTCGATCCCTATTATTTTTTTGGGTTCTGTAGGGACAATAAACTTGTACAGGTAAACGGAAGGCCAGGTGGCGGTATCCAGTAATTGTGACTTTAATTTTTTATAAAATTCTTCAGGATCTTTAGCTTCGCTCATAATGATCTTACTTCATAATTAATGCAAAGATACATTTTAGAATCTATTTTTTAAATTGATTGCAAATCGCGAAATTTGCCGGGTGAATACCAGAAAGATTGTAATAACCGGCGGCCCCGGTACAGGAAAGACATCTGTCATAGAAGCCCTTGAAGACCATGGTCACTTTTGTTTCCATGAAGTTTCACGGGAAATAATAAGACAGGCTCAAAAGAAAGGGATCGATCAATTATTTCTTAAAGACCCTTTGCTCTTTAGTGAAATGCTACTAGAAGGCAGGATTAAACAATTCAAGGACGCTCATGACATGAAGGCCGATATGGTTTTTCTGGATCGCGGCGTACCCGATGTGGTCGCTTATATGAATTATTTTGGTAATGACTACCCTCCTGTCTTTAACCGGGTGTGCCAGGAATATTTGTACGATCGGGTTTTTATACTGCCCCCCTGGCAAAAGATTTATACTGAAGATAACGAACGATACGAGACCTACGAACAGGCAGTTGAAATACACGATGAACTCGCCCGCAGTTATGCTTATCACGGCTATGAAGCTGTAGAAGTCCCTGAAGGTACCATTGCCGAGCGCACTTCCTTTATCCTGGAGCATCTTGGATAAGCCCGAAAAAATACTAAAACAATACTGGGGCTTTGATTCCTTCAGACCTTTACAGAAGGATATAATTGTCGAATTACTGGAAAACCGCGACGTGATCGCGCTGCTGCCCACCGGTGGCGGAAAATCCCTGTGCTTCCAGGTTCCGGCGCTTATAAAACCGGGTATTTGTATTGTAATTTCTCCCCTTGTGGCCTTAATGGAAGACCAGGTGAAAGCACTACAGGCAAAGAATATAAAAGCCATGGCACTTACCGGCGGAATTGCCTTTAAGGAGGTTGATACCATGCTGGACAATTGCATCTATGGAAATTACAAGTTTCTCTACCTCTCCCCCGAAAGATTACAACAGGAGCTGGTACAGGAACGCATAAAACAAATGCAGGTCAACCTCGTTGCGATAGATGAAGCCCATTGTATTTCTCAATGGGGTCACGACTTTAGACCTGCTTATAGAAATATTGCCATTCTTCGGGAGTTAAAACCCGAAGTTAATATGGTTGGATTAACCGCAACGGCAACCCTTCCGGTGGTGAAAGATATTGCCCAACAACTGGAGCTTAAGGATGTAAAAATCCTTCAGAAATCCTTCCGAAGAGAAAATCTGGCCTACATGGTTCGGGAAGTGGAAGATAAGAACTACTATCTCGAGCAATTGCTTAAAGAACATGATGAAGCAGCCATAATCTACGTTCGCACGAGGAAAGCTACCATTGAACTGGAACAATTTCTTGTCAAAAAAGGCATTTCTGCCACCTCTTTCCACGGGGGACTCCAAAAAGCTGAAAAATCCTCAAGGCTGCAAAAATGGCTTAAAGATGAGAAACGGGTAATGGTTGCCACCAGCGCCTTTGGGATGGGGATTGACAAGGCAAGTGTGCGCACAGTGATCCATATAAACCTGCCCGAAAGCCTCGAGAGTTACTTCCAGGAAGCCGGGAGAGCGGGACGGGATGGTAAACCTGCAAAAGCCGTGATCCTCACAAACAAGAGTGATATTCCACTCTTAAAAAATCAGTTTTTGGCTACGCTTCCCGGAGTGGATATTGTAAGGCTGGTTTATAAAAAGCTGAATTCCTATTTTAGGATCGCTTACGGCGAGGGTGAAGGCGAAGAGCATTACTTCAACTTCTACCAGTTCTGCCAAAAATATGAGCTGAACACTTTACTTGCTTATAATGCTATACTTCTGCTGGACCGGGTAAGTGTATTGTCCCTTTCTGAGCAATTTCAGAAGAAAACCCGAATTCAGTTTTTAATTTCAGGAAAAAAAATTACCTGGTATTTAGAGGGAAACCCTCAGTTCGATCCTGTAGTCAAAGCCATTTTACGAACCTATGGAGGGGCATTTGACAGCATGGTGGACTTGAATTTAGAATTCATTGCAGGCAAAGCCGGGACTTCTTCGCAGGAGACCGTGAAATTGTTACAACAACTTCACAAGGAAGGCATAGTCGAATTTGAGCATCATCAACATGATACCAAAATCACATTTTTGGTGCCCCGGGAAGATGATATTACTATAAATCCTTTAACGCCGTACATTAAGCTGCAGGAGAAAACCAAGAAAGAAAAGATATCGCAGGTGCTCTCTTATGTAACTAATGACAGGCAGTGCAAAAGCCAACAGCTATTACATTATTTTGGAGAAAAAGAAACAGAGCCCTGCGGAATTTGTTCAGTTTGCGAGCCTTCGACCACTAAATTAACCAGGGAAGAAATGAAAAAGATCTATTTTGCAATCATAGGTTTGCTGGAAGAGCGGGAGCATTCTTCCCGGGAAATGACCCAAAAATTGCCATTTCCCGAGGCTCATGTAATTAAGGTACTGGAAATACTGGTAGAGAAAGGAGCCCTGGCTACAACAACTACCAACAAATATAAATTAAAACATTTATGAGAGACTTGAGAATTGTCTTTATGGGTACGCCCGAATTTGCGGTGTATTCACTTAAAGCCATAGTGGAAGCAGGATATAATGTAGTGGGAGTGATCACTGCCCCCGACAGGCCTGCCGGAAGAGGAAGAAAACTTCAGGAATCTGCCGTTAAAACCTATGCAAAAGAACAAGACCTTAAGATATTGCAACCGGTTAACCTTAAGGCTGAAGCATTCCTGGAGGAGTTAAAAGCTCTCGAAGCGAACCTGCAGGTGGTAGTTGCCTTTAGAATGTTGCCCGAAGCGGTTTGGAAAATGCCAGAATACGGCACCTTCAATTTGCACGCTTCCTTACTACCTCAATATCGCGGAGCAGCACCTATAAACTGGGCTATCATTAATGGGGAAAAGGAAACGGGAGTCTCTACCTTCTTTATAGATGAGAAAATTGACACCGGGGAAATGATCATGCAACAAAAAGTAGCCATAGAATCAAAGGAGAGTGCTGGGGAGTTGCATGATAAGCTTATGGAAACCGGCGCTGAACTGATTATTAAAACCCTGGAAGCACTACAGCAGGGGCCGGTGAGTACTACCTCACAAAAGGACATTGTAGAGTTAAAATCGGCTTATAAACTTAATCGCCGAAACACCCGTATTGACTGGGAACAACCACTGGAGACCATCTTCAACCTTATTCGTGGCCTTAGCCCCTATCCTACTGCCTGGACAACACTCATCAACGGAAATGATGAGGTAATGCTTAAGATATATAAAAGCGAGCCTGAACCGGCAGAACATCATTACCCTGTAGGGAAATTGCTGCAGGAGGATAAAAAAATAAAAGTGGCGGTTAAAAATGGTTTTTTGGTCCTGCAGGAAATCCAACTTCCGGGAAAGAAAAAAATGACAATAAAAGATCTTTTGAATGGCTATGAATTTTATTCCAATGCCAAAGTTGTCTGAGGCCTTATGAATGCTGATATTAGCGTATTTCCGAAAAAATCAACAAAGGTTATTAACAATTTACCGAAGTTATTAACAATACAAGGCTTTTCCCTTGATA
Source organism: Salinimicrobium sediminilitoris (assembly GCF_020866905.1). Lineage (GTDB taxonomy): Bacteria > Bacteroidota > Bacteroidia > Flavobacteriales > Flavobacteriaceae > Salinimicrobium > Salinimicrobium sediminilitoris. The sequence goes on from NZ_JAIVCC010000002.1 coordinate 593,760, forward strand.
TTACTTGCATGGGAAAGTTTTCCATATAAATTTGTAGAGCAAATTATTAAATGTTTAACCAACAACTATTAAAAACTCAAATTATGAACAAAACAGATTTAATCGATGCAATGGCTGAAAACGCCGGAATTTCCAAAGCAGCTGCAAAAAAAGCTCTTGAGTCTTTTCTTGAAAATGTAGAAAAGTCACTTAAGAAAGGAGATCGCGTTTCTCTAGTAGGATTCGGATCCTGGTCAGTTTCAAAAAGAGCTGCAAGAGAAGGAAGAAATCCACAAACAGGAAAAACTATTAAGATTGGAGCCAAGAATGTTGTAAAATTTAAAGCTGGTGCAGATCTTCAGAAAGCTGTGAATTAATTCTCACAAATGCTAAGAAAATATTAAACTCTCCCCTCTGGGAGAGTTTTTTGTTAAATATTTTACCCCGTCATTTGAAGCTGTACAATATTTTTATAAATTTAATTAATAGATTGGAGAAACTATTGACGAATGACTACACTTAAACCTGCAAAAGGATTACTTCTCATTGCGGAGCCTACCATCACCGGGGATCTTTCCTTTAACAGATCGGTTGTGCTCATCGCAGATCATACCGAGAATGGCTCTGTAGGGTTTATTCTTAATAAGCAGCTTGATTTTACTCTCAAAGATCTCCTGCCAGACATTTCAAGAAATTTTAAGGTTTACAATGGCGGACCTGTAGAACAGGATAATCTTTACTTCATTCATAAAATACCCGATCTCATTCCAGACAGTATTGAGATAGCCAGCGGTATTTATTGGGGTGGAAATTTTGAAGCTGTTAAAGAACTTATTAAAGAAGATCTCATAAGCGAAAACGAGATCAAGTTCTTCCTGGGATATTCGGGTTGGGAATTTGATCAACTTAATGAAGAACTACACGCTCACTCCTGGATAGTGGCCGAAAATCACGATCACAAAGACATTTTGAACCGAAAACCAAGAACCTTCTGGAAAGATAAAATGATGCAATTGGGAGGCAACTATGTCATTTGGTCAAACGCTCCAGAAAATCCTTCTTACAATTAACTCAGCCTTGCCAAGGTATTAAGTCTGCCAAGTAGTGTTTTTGCAACTTCTGACGTGAATTCTTTTTTGCGGTATTTTTTCACCGGCTGTATTCCCATGACCACATTACTAATGAACATCTCATCTGCCTTTTGTAATTCAAAAGGAGAAATCGAGGCCTCCTCTATTTTGAACTCGGGCATTTTCTTAACAATCTCGAGTATTTTTCCGCGAGTAATTCCCTTTATGCATCCATCCTTAAGAGGCGGAGTTTTTATTACTTTATCAACCACAAGGAAAAGATTGCTATTAAGGGCCTCAACCACATTTTTTTGTTCGTTGAGCAACAAACAATTATGATATTCATTTTCCTTTGCATAAATCCCTGCAAGTATATTCACTGCGCGATTATTGGTCTTTAAGGTTGAAAGCAGACCTGCAGTGACATAATGATCTTTGAAGAGTTCTACTTCATAAAAGTCCTCCTTGAACAGGTAGAAAGCATCTGCAAGGGCTTCAGAAGTAATTAAATAATCTATCTCATTAGTTTCGGGCGTATACAAACCTCCGGGTTTGCGTGAAACAATAAACTTTACGCGAGCCTGAGTGTCAAAAAGGTCATTTTCCCGAACAATCTGCAGAATTTCGGCTTCCAGAAATTCCGGAGAAAAAGTTAGCGGAATTTCCATTCTCATGATTCGCATGGAAGCCATTAACCTGAAGTAGTGATCTTCCCAAAAAATGATCCGCCCATTGACCACCCTTATAGTTTCAAAAACTGCATCACCATAGGCAAAACCGCGGTTTGCAATTGAAAGGGAAGCCTCATCTTTTTCGAACAATTGTCCATTAATGTTAGTCATAAAAAAACCCGTTTAAAAACGGGCAAATGTACTATTTTATAAAGGATTTTTAAACTGAACCCAGTACTTGTTTCAGGTCTGAGATCATATTTTCCCACAGCATTTTTCCTTCATCTATCTCATCTTCTTCAGCAAAATCGGTTATCATAATAGAGACATCTTTGGTGATCTCATCTACCTGAATACGTATTTCGAAAAAATACTGGGTATCCTCATCGGCCAGCCAGCGAAATTTAACACGTTCCCCAGATTTTTTACTGAGTAGTTTCGCTTTTTCTTCACTGCCGTTCCATATAAATGTAAATAATTCTCCGCGTGAGTTCACATTATCTGCATACCATTCACTTAAACCCGAGGGGGTTGCAATATAGTTGTAGAGTAAAGAAGGGGAAGCCTGGATTGGAAACTCCATTTCATACTTTATCTTATCGTCCATTCTTCGAAATTGTTAGTTTCGGGCAATATAAATATTAATTATAAACCTAAAAAGAAATCATTTTAAATAATTCCGAAAAGATAGTTTGCGGCAACCCAAATTGTTTTTATATTTGCACCCGCTAAAAGAAAGCATAACCCTTACTGGTCCTGTAAATTTTAGTAAATGGCGAGGTAGCTCAGTTGGTTAGAGCGTCGGATTCATAACCCGGAGGTCACGAGTTCAAATCTCGTTCTCGCTACAAAAAAAGCCGGAAATTTTTTCCGGCTTTTTTTATTTCAGATACACCATTTTCTTCCTTTGTCTGTGTTGATTGCCTACTAACCCACTCTCCCTGTTAACCTTATATTATTATCCACCTAATTCTTTCTTAAACTTCTTGTTATAGGCCGATGTATCAATTAAATTTAAAACATGCGGACATCTTCTTCGGCGCAACCAGGATTTACTGAAGAATTTGCCTTTTCTGAAAAGTACGGATAACCCATACGAGTAAATTTTCAGATCAATGAATTCTTCGGAAGCAGATTTCTTCTGAAGGAATATTAATGTAATGATGAAAAAAAAATTATTGATGTTAGCATTTGCAGGGATATTGGTTGCTCTCTACTCATGCGGTGATGAAACAGAAGTCGATACCGGGGAAAATATAGAAGGAACCAAAAAAGGGCGAATTGAGAATAATGGTTAATCATTTCAATTGAAAAACATGAAAGGAAAAATTCATGAACTTGAGGACATAAGGGCCAAAGTGGAAAAGCTTAAGGTAAAAAATGACGGTTTTGTAGAGGAGTTAATGCAACTCTTAAACAAGACCACCAGTCAATTGAGCAAAATTGATGACCAGCAGGAGATCAACTGGACCTCTAAGAGTTTTGACATTGCAACAGACCTTAAAAATGGAGAAACAAATAAAAATTCTGAAGAGCAAAAGGATTTGGCGCTTACTTATCTAAAGGAAGCACTGGATTCGGTGATCATTCGGGAGAAAGGATACCTGGAATAGAAAACAAAGTGAACAAAGAGTTTCGTGGGATGGAGGAACTTTAACCACCCGGAGCGATTTTAAAATAATAATTTCCCAAACCCAAAAATAATTATCATGAAGAATATAAAAACAATGCAGTTAATATTAGGCTTAACTTTTACTTTCCTTTTTACAACACTTGGGTCCGCTCAGGATATCACGCAGAACAAACCCCATGAAGAAATAGAAATAGCGGCAAAGGATAGAGTTGATAAGTGGGATGATGAACTTTCCCTGACAGCAAAGCAAGCCCTTCTTTTGCAAAAAAAGTTTGTGGAGTTTGATATAAAACGAGAAGAGGTATTTAATGCAAATATTCCTGAAGAAGAAGAAAAACTCAATAGACTAAAGGACCTCAAAATATTAGAAACCCGGGAAATCCGGGATATTCTTACCCAACCACAGTTTGACAGGTATATACGATTACTTGAAGAGGAAGCTAAAAGAACCAATCTTCAAAGTAGTTCTGGTTCGGGTAAATAATTTAGGCCGGCAAAAGAAAACAATATCTTCTCAGGAGAAAACTGTTTTGAGAGAAGGGTTGAATTAAATTAAATTGAAAGTTCCTATGACCCGGAAATAGTGTTTAACAACTTCCGGAAGGCATCTTCAAAAATGCTATTTTCTGAAATGTTTTTTCCACCAATTCATCATAGCTTCATTTCCTGTTATCATTAAAAAATTTAAAATCTGTTGATATGCTAAAAAAACCTCTTGGATCTACCGGTCTCGAAATCGCCCCCATAGTCTTTGGAGGGAATGTCTTTGGCTGGACCCTCGATGAAAAAGAATCTTTCAGGATGCTGGACAAGATCTTTGAGAAAGGATTCAACTCCATAGATACCGCCGATTCTTACTCTCATTGGGCTCCCGGCAACCACGGCGGAGAAAGCGAAACCATCATTGGAAAATGGCTCAAAGAAAGGGGCAACAGGGATGAAATCTTTCTTGCTACCAAAGTCGGTTCCAATCCGGGAAAAGAAGGAAGAGATATTTCAAAAAAATATATTTTAAAAGCTGCTGAAGATTCCCTGCGACGCCTGCAAACAGATCATATCGACCTATATTTTACTCACTGGGATAATGAAAACACACCTGTAGAAGAAACCCTGGAGGCATATGAGCAGCTCATCAAACAAGGTAAAGTGGGTCACATTGGAGCTTCCAACTTGTCCCCGGAAAGAATTTCGGCTTCTTTAAAAGCAGCAAATCAAAATGATCTGCCAAAATACGAGGTAATTCAGCCTGAATACAACCTTGTTGAAAAGGAGAAATTTGAAGGGCAATATAAACCCCTCGCCGAAGAAAATAATCTTGCAGTGATTACCTATTTTTCTTTAGCAAGTGGCTTTCTCACAGGGAAATATCGCAAGAAAGAGGATTTGGAAGGTGCCCGGGAAGAAATGGTCAAGAAATATTTCAACGATAAAGGTTTGAATAAATTAAAAACCCTTGATGAAATTTCTAAAGCTCACCAGGTATCAAATGCTGCTGTAGCCTTGCGATGGCTAATGCAGCAACCGGCAGTAACCGCACCCATTGCCAGTGCAACCGAAGAAAGTCACCTAAATGCTTTTGAGGAAGCAGTTAATATGAAATTATCCCCCCAGGAGATGAATAGGTTAAGTGAATAAACGAATCAAAAACTGTTTGTAAACGAAACCTAGCTGAGTTTTACAAGCCCATTTATTAACTGCTGACTTACCTCACGATATTCTTCCACCAAATTCTGTGAAGTAAAAGTTATAAATTGAACGGTGCCTGTAGAATTGGAGTAAAAATACCCAGAATAGGAAATTTTCATTCCATCCATAGTACCATCAAGTCTAAGATAAAGCACTTTCTCCCCATTTACCATGCGATACTCCTGCTCTTTCACTTTAATATCGGGAGCAATTTGGCGTGCATTTTCAATGGCCACATTTTTTAGAGTTTCCAGAGGTACTTCAATCTTTTCAGTAATGATCACTCCGTAAAGGTCTTCTCCCTTGAGTACCACTTCATATTCGGCATCTGGATTTTCCTTTGATTCACCAAATGACCACAGCTTTGGATCCAGCCAAAAGCCTACATTCACTTTCTTACTTTTCAAAAGAAATGAAGCATTTTCGGTTTTAGTAAAGGTCTTGGGACTGGTGGGTATGTCAACTGCAGCAGCATCTTCTTCATTTACATAAGCATAGGTGCCGTTACTGTAAAGGACGACCTCCTGGCCTGTATCGGTTATTGCACGGGTTTGAGCAGAGAGCGTAATCCCAAATCCGAGAAAAAGGGCTAAGAATGAAAAAGTCTTCATAGTGGTCAATGGTTAGAACCACTAATTTAACAAAACTTTAAAATTCACCAAGCTTTTTTATTGCCCGTCAGAAAAGGCAATTTTTAGCAAAAAATCCTGCTATTTAAGAATGTGTCCACACCTACAATTCTTCTATTTTGCTGAAAATTATTTTGATGCATTTCGTACCTTTAAAAGGTCGTAAATAAGTAATGTTAAGCAACCGCATAACCCACATTTTACGACAAGTTGGTCTTAAAAAATTAATGGAAATTATTTCCCGGCTTTAATTAAGATTATGAAACCTATTGCCATATTATACTCGACAGTTGATGGGCAGACCAAAAAAATTTGTGAATATTTGGCCAACCACCTTGAACATCCCCATTCAAAAATCCACCTTTATTCCATTGATAAATTTTATGAAGAAATTTCCAGTTATCATACCATTATCATTGGCGCCAGCATACGGTACGGGAAACACAACGAAGTCGTTGAAAGATTTATAAAAGTTAACCGGCAAGAGCTGGAAAAGATAAACAGCGCCTTCTTTTCGGTAAATCTTGTTGCGCGAAAAGCTGACAAGAATCTTCCTGAAACAAATCCATACCTCATTAAATTAATGAAATCCATTGACTGGAAACCCGATCTTACAGGCGTTTTCGCCGGAAGTCTCGACTATAAAAAGTACAGGTTTTTGGATAGATTAATGATCAAGGCCATCATGAAATTTACCAACGGCCCAACCAAAACAGAAAAACCTATAGAATACACCAATTGGGAACGAGTTAAAGCATTCGCTGAAAACATCAACCGCCTTGAAAATAAAAACAGGTCCAATTCCTTACAGGAGACAACAGTCTGATCTTAACAAATCCTCCTGAAGGAAAGGCTGACAAGAATTTTAATTCAATATTGCGGTCCTGACTACTTTTCTAATATTGATATCAAATTTTCAAGCGAAACAGCCTGTTGTTCTCCGCTCTTCATATTCTTTAGGGTAAATTTTTTATTTTCTATTTCTTCAGCCCCGGCCAGTATTACAAAAGGAATATCCCTTTTGTTGGCGTGATTCATTTGCTTTTTCATTTTGGCCTCTTCAGGATAAAGTTCAGCAGCAACTCCGGCAGAACGTAATTCCTTTACCGCTTTAAGACAGTACAGGCTTTCTTTATTTCCGAAGTTTATGAATAACGCCTTAATATTTCGTGCCACAGTCTTCGGGAAGAGGTTGAGCTCTTCAAGTACCAGGTAGATACGATCAAGACCAAAAGAAATACCCACTCCGCTCACGCCGCTCATTCCAAAGATGCCTGTTAGATCATCGTAGCGACCGCCGCCGCCAATAGAACCCATTGCCACGCCTTCGGGCGCTGAGACTTCAAAAATGGCTCCTGTATAGTAGTTAAGTCCGCGGGCAAGCGTCACGTCAAGATCAAGATTTGCAGTAGAAAGTCCTAATTCCTGTATGGCACTGTTGATGAATTCCAGCTCCTCGATCCCTTTTGTTCCAATTTCAGAGGTTGCTAAAATGTCTTTCAAGACCTCTATTTTTTCAGAAAAAGTTCCTTTAAGTCCGAAAACCTTTCTAATTTTTTGGATTGCTTCCGAAGAGATCCCTTTCTCCCCCATTTCCTTTTCAACGCCTTCTTCGCCTATTTTATCAAGCTTATCAAGGGCTACAGTGAAATCTATGAGCTTATCGGACTCTCCAATGACCTCAGCAAACCCTGAAAGCACCTTACGGTTGTTCATTTTAATTGTCACCCCTTCCAAGCCTAATGATGTAAAGACAGCATCATACAACTGCACGAACTCCACTTCCTGCCAAAGGCTATCGCTGCCAACAACATCGGCATCGCACTGAAAGAACTCTCTAAAACGCCCTTTTTGAGGCCTGTCTGCACGCCATACCGGCTGGATCTGGTAACGTTTAAAAGGAAATTCTAACTCATTTCTGTGCTGGACAACATAGCGTGCAAAAGGCACGGTAAGATCATATCTTAAGGCCTTTTCGCTAATTGAAGAGGTGATCTTTAGGCTATCTTTACCTTTATAAGCCTGCTCATCAACCTTTCTTAAAAAATCTCCTGAATTAAGGATCTTAAATATAAGCCTGTCACCTTCTTCCCCGTACTTCCCCATTAGGGTTTCACTGTTCTCAAAACTTGGAGTCTCAATGGGTTGAAATCCGAATTTTTCGAACTGTTCTTTTATGGATTGAATAATAAAATTACGTTTTGCTACTTCGGAAGGAGAAAAGTCCCGGGTACCTTTGGGAATTGAAGGTTTTTGCGCCATTTTTAGTCTTGTTCTTTAAGGCACAAATATCTGAAAAATAAAAAGAACCCGGGGAGAGGATTTATACAGAGTTTGTGTAACAACAGCCAATGAAATGCGTCTAACCTTCAAACTGAAACTTTCGCATGTTTCCACTTTTTAAAGAAAATGTTCGTATCGCCTTCTTTTCCATTAAGAGTCAGGTACTAAGAACTGTACTTACGGTAATGATCATAGCTATAGGAATAACTGCACTTGTAGGGATCTTAAGCGCTGTTGCCGCACTTGAGAATACCATAACAAGTGATTTTGCTTCTATGGGCACCAATACCTTTAATTTACAGCGTTATGATTCCCAGATAAGGGTGAATGGTGGAGAAAGAGAGAAGGTGAATCCGGTAATAAGTTATAGAGAAGTCAAGCAGTTCAAGGATAATTACGAGTATCCTCAAACAAAGGTTGCTATTTCCTTTACCGGAACCTCAAGAGCCGAACTAAAATACGAAAGCGAAAAAACAGATCCTGAAGCCAGTGTCCTGGGAGTGAATGAAAATTACGTAAGTAACTCGGGACTTAGTATTGAAGAGGGACGTGACTTCAGCATTTTTGATATTGAGAACAATAATAATGTAGCAATTATTGGTGGTGATGTTAAAAGTGGAATTCTGGAAGGACTTGAACCTCTGGACAGAACTATTTCCATTCGGGGAGTGAAATTCAGGGTCATTGGAGTCCTGGAATCAAAGGGGTCAACTTTTGGGAACAATCAGGATCTCAGGGTTCTGATTCCAATCCAGGTTGCCCGTTCGATGTTCACCAATCCCAATATCAATTACGATCTGAGTGTACGTGTAGAGAACCAGGAAATGCTTGAAGGCGCCCAGGACGAAGCTATCATTACCTTTAGGAACGTTCGCGGACTAAATCCTGTGGAAGAAAACAATTTTGGAATTGCAAAAAGCGATGACCTGCTTAATCGAATTTTTTCTATTACTCAATACCTTAATATTGCCGCATGGGTAATATCGATAATTACCATTTTTGGATCCTCTATCGCCCTAATGAACATAATGCTGGTTTCGGTAAGTGAAAGGACCCGGGAGATAGGAGTGCGAAAAGCTATGGGTGCGAAGAAAAATACCATTGCCATGCAATTTTTTATGGAAACATTTATCATTGGCCAAATGGGTGGTGTGATAGGAATTATCCTTGGGATCTTAATAGGCCTGGCAGTCTCTACTTCTGTAGGATTTGACTTTACTACTCCGTGGATGGCAATTATATGGGCTACTGCAATTACTCTTATTGTAGCAGTTTTGGCCGGGAGTTATCCTGCAGCAAAGGCGGCGAAGCAGGATCCTATCGAATCGTTACGATACGAATAGAACGAACGAACTAGCAGTGCGCAGCAGTAAGTAGGCAGTTGCACCTCTTTTCAAGGTTGACTATTGTAGGTTTTAATTTGCCTACAAAAGACAACACTTAAACTTGAATTAAGGTAGACTTAGAGGTTCAAATGCTTTTCAAAAAAGCCATACAACTCCCCTTTAGTGATCACAGCCCCCTGCTGGATTAGCGCAAATATATCTTTATTGCGGTCGTCACTTATGTTTTTTGAGGAAGTATACAGGTTTACCCTGTCATCCATTAGGTTTTGCTGTAACCAGGCATAGCCATGACGGGTGGTAACGTCTATTGCGTCATTTTTCACTTCTACAGCGATAAGATTAATTGTCAATTCGGTTATTTTGAAGAGGTAGATCTGGTTCGGGGAAAAATGCTCTAAAAATTCTGCCTTGTTGAGAACCCCCTCCCATACAAGATCACTAAAAACATCAAGTTCCTGTTCTGCAACTTCAGGTTTATTGATCTTTATATCCTGCCATTCATCTGCAGTAATTGACTGGGATGCCAGGAAATTAATGAACTCCTGCTGAAGTTCTTCAAACTGTTCTTTTGTTAATCTAGCGTACTTCAATTTTCTAAGGTTTAATTTTTAAGGAATAATGTTTAGTTGGGCTTCAGGTTGCGGGTTGCGGATTGCGAGTAAAAAATTGTTTTAATTAAATCTTCGGCTCCCTTTAGGGCTGGGGCAAAACGAAAATTTAGGAGTCAAAATATCCACTATTAATTCATTACTAAAGACTGCCTACTCTTACTCAATAAAAAATATTCGATTTAAAATAAAAAATAAAAAAGCCCACTCCGTTAGAAGCAGGCTTTTATAAAATTTGTTCAGCGATTAAGCTTCTGCTACAACTTCAAATGCATAGTTTGTAACAACTTCACGGTGAAAACGCAAAGTAGCGTCATACTGACCTAAACGTTTGATGTTACCACCTGCAATAGAGATATATTTTTTGTCTATTTCTACTCCTTCTTTAGAAAGAGCCTGTGCAAGATCGGCATCGGTTACAGATCCATAGATCTTATCACCGGCACCTGCTTTAGCAGTAAGTTTAATATCAATATCCTGAAGTTTCGCAGCCTGTGCTTTTGCTTCATCGACTTGCTTTTTCTCTTTATAAGAACGTTGCTTCAAAGTTTCATCCAAAACTTTTTTCGCAGAAGGAGTTGCCAATACAGCAGCACCTTGAGGAATAAGAAAATTTCTACCGTATCCCGGTTTTACCGAAACAACATCATCCTTAAATCCTAACTTCTCAACGTCTTTCTTTAGTATCAATTCCATAATAGCCTCTTTTTATTTTAGTAAATCGCCAACATAAGGCATTAATGCTAAATGACGTGCACGTTTAACGGCAACAGCCACTTTTCTCTGATATTTCAAAGAAGTTCCGGTTAAACGACGAGGTAATAATTTCCCCTGTTCGTTTACGAAGCTCATTAAGAAATCTGGATCCTTGTAGTCAATGTACTTGATCCCGGATCTTTTAAAACGACAGTATTTCTTTGTCTTGCTGGTCTCAATATTTAGAGGAGTAAGATACCTGATCTCTCCATCTTTCTTTCCTTTAGCTTGTTGTTCAATTGATGACATACCTTACGCTTTTTCTTTGTTTCTGTTTCTTCTCTTCTCAGCCCAGGCAACAGCATGCTTATCCAACTTTACAGTTAGGTAACGCATCATGCGCTCATCTCTTCTGAATTCTACCTCAAGTGGGTTAATTGCCTCACCAGGAGCGGTGAATTCAAAAAGGTGGTAAAAACCACTTTTTTTGTGCTGAATTGGATATGCTAATTTTTTTAGCCCCCAGTTCTCTTTTGATATCATCTCGGCACCGTTAGAAACAAGAAAATCTTCGTATTTCTTAACTGTTTCCTTTATCTGGTCGTCAGATAAAACGGGATTCAAGATGAAAACAGTTTCATAATGATTCATAAAAAATTTACTTTAAATTAAATTGGCTGCAAAAGTAACACTATTCTTTAATATTACAAAATAGAAACCTTATAGTCAAACTGTCTTTATTAATCGATGAAATCCATTTTTTCTTTTTTTTATGATTTTTTTTATCTATTATTGCTAATACTAACCGATTATAAGTGGAAGAAGTTATACTCAAATGTGCGGTCGTTGATGATTCCAGCTTGCAAAGACTATCTATTGTCAGGCTCATAAAAGATCATTCCAATCTCAAACTCGTGGCCGAATATAACAATGCCATCGAAACCAAGAATGGCCTACTCGATACCGAAGTAGATCTTATCTTTCTTGACATAGAAATGCCTATTCTTTCAGGGTTTGACCTGTTAGATGATCTTCCCAATAAACCACAGATCATCTTTGTAACCGGTAAGACAAAGTACGCTTTCAAGGCCTTTGACTATGATGCTGTAGACTATTTGCATAAGCCTATCTCAAAAGACCGGTTCCTCAATGCAGTTTCTAAAGCTATCAACCTTTATCGCCTTAAACACGATGGTGCTCCACCAGAAGATGACAATTATATCTTTGTAAAAAGCAACCTGAAGAACCGTAAGGTTTTTCTTAACAAGCTTAAGTATATTGAAGCTCTTGGGGATTATGTTAAATTTGTTACCGAGAAAGATAATTTTGTAGTTTTAGCTACCATGAAGTCTTTTGAGAACCAATTACCATCAAACAAATTTTTAAGGATCCATAAATCCTACATTGTTAATCTCGACAAGATAGAACGCTATAACAGCAGAAATATAGAGATCGACAAGCAACAAATTCCGCTAAGCCGACACAAAAAATCCAATCTTATTGAAGCACTTGCTGCCAATCAATAAGGATCAACATTTATTACTGTCTTTACTCCCCTGTAAGCTCCAATTGCTTTAAAGCTTTGAAGGATTCTGCCAATAAGATCTTTTGTTTTAGATAAAGATTGTCCCTGCGGAATTTTTATAAGAATATTCTTATAGTATTCATTCCTTATTCTCGCAACCGGCGGAAATTCCGGTCCCAAAATATTTTCCCTGAAAGTATTTTTTAAAGAAATGGCAAGCCAATCGGCTCCCTCGTTTACTCTGCTGTAATCCCTGCCCTTAAGGGTGATCCTTATAAGTCTGTAAAATGGTGGATACTTATAGTTACGTCTTTCTTCAAGCTGTTCCCTGTACATTTCATGATAACTGTTGGTAGAAACCTGCTGCACAATTTGATGATGAGGATTATAGGTCTGGATAAGCACCAGCCCTCTTTTCTCTGTTCGTCCTGCACGGCCTGCTACCTGCAGCATTAATTGAAAACTTCGCTCATGCGCCCTAAAGTCGGGGAAGTTAAGCAGGTTATCGGCGTTCATTATTCCCACCAGCCGAACATTTCTGAAATCAAGACCTTTAGTGACCATTTGCGTTCCCACCAGGATATCTATTTCCTCATTTTCGAATGCCGAAATTATTTTCTCATATCCATGTTTACCACGCGTGGTATCAAGGTCCATTCTCCCAATATGATGTTCCGGAAAGAGGGCTTTAAGTTCTGTTTCCACCTTTTCGGTTCCAAAGCCTTTTGTGGAAAGCTCCACACTATCGCAGGCCATACATTTTTGTTGCATTGCCATATGATAACCACAGTAATGACAGCGCAATTGGTTGTTATGGCTGTGAAAAGTAAGACTAACATCACAATTGGGACATTGTGGCGAATGCCCGCAGGTATTGCATTCCAGGATGGGACTAAAGCCACGCCGGTTTTGAAATAAAATAACCTGCTCATTATTACTCAGGGTTTCTTTGATCTCCTCCAAAAGTCTATCTGAGAAATGCCCCGTCATACGTTTCTTACGGTGCTTTTCCTTTATATCCACAATTTCAATTTCGGGTAAGAGCACATCTCCATACCGGCGATCGAGATTAACCAGCCCGTATTTAGAATGATCGGCATTAAAATAAGATTCCAGGGAAGGGGTCGCAGAACCTAACAGGACTTTGGCTTCTTGCATCTTCCCTAATACTACGGCAACATCCCGGGCATGATACCTGGGCGCAGGATCATATTGTTTAAAAGTGGATTCGTGTTCCTCATCTACTATAATTAATCCCAAATCATGAAAAGGAAGAAAAATACTCGAACGCACGCCAATCACAATCCGCGCATTTTCTTTGTTCCGAAGTACATTTTGATAGACCTCTACCCTTTCATTCACAGAATATTTACTGTGGTAAATGAGCACCTGTTCCCCAAAATAATTCTGAAGTCTCGCAATAAGCTGAGCGGTAAGGGCAATTTCCGGAAGGAGGTACAACACCTGTTTCCCCTGGGAAATGGCTTTTTCGATAAGCTCTACGTAAATCTCGGTTTTACCCGAAGAGGTAATTCCGTGAAGCAAACAAACATCCTGAGTCTCGAAGGAGGTTTCGATCTCCTGTAAAGCCTGCTGTTGGTGCTCATTGAGATGCACTCTCCCGGAAATTTCTTCCAGGTCGGGATTAAATCTTGAGGTTTCGATTTTCAATTCCTCAAGTATATTTTTATCAATAAGAGATTTGATCACTCCGGGCGAAGCCCCCCTCTTTTTTGTTAATTCTGAAATCTTCACTGAAGCCTTCCCCTTTCCAGCCATTCCAAAAAGGGTAAAAATCACCTCTCTTTGTTTAGGTGCACGGTTAAGTTGATCAAGCAATTCGTGCATAGGTCCTTCCTCGGAAAATCTTTCATGAAGTCTTACATAACGTTCAATCTTCGGCTTGTACTGCTCAAATATCTCCTGGTTAACAACTACAATATTCTTCTCTACGAGAGAATTGATCACCGGAAGCACTGTTTTTTTGTCCAGCAGCTGAATTATTTCATTGATCTTTAAAGAGGATTGCGCCTGCAGGGCTTCATAAAGCAGGAATTCATCATCGGTCAATTCCTCATCATTTACCTGTACTCCGTTAAGCAACTGCACAATGGTTTCACTCTCCAAAAGAAAAGCACTGGGAATAGCTGCGCGAAGCACTTCCCCTTCAGCACACATATAATAGGACGCTATCCAGCTCCAGAACTTCAGCTGAGTTTCAGTAACTACAGGAGCTTTGTCCAGGATCTGCTCAATGGGCTTAGCTTCATAAACCGACGGAGGAATTTGGTGAACTTCAGATACAATTCCTGTGTAGATCTTTGATTTTCCGAAAGGAACTGCTACGCGCATTCCGGGCTTTAGGAATTGAGCCTCATCTAGAGAAACACTGTAGGTAAAATGCTTCTCCAGTGGAAGCGGTAAAATTACATTGATAAAAAATGACATTTTGAAGCCCGGGTTTTAAGCAAAAATAGCAGGATTTAGGACAAAAAAATAAACCATTCCAGAAGAATGGTTTATTAAAGTTTGTAATACAAATATTAGTTAGGAGCCAAGAGATCATCTCTTAGACCATCATCTGCAGGCCTGTTGGACAACCAGATGCCAAAAAGGGCTTTTTTGAAGTCCTTCCCAGTCACCACGCCACGTTCTTTCCCGTTCTTAAATGCCACAACTCCTTTATTTGGAAGGTAAACCAAATCAAAAATGTCATTTTTTTGAATGTCTTCTCTAAAAAAGCCTAAAAGCTGGTTGATCTCATCCTGTATTGGTGCAGTATTTCCATTAGTGGAATTCTCAAAACCTTCGGTCACTGCCTCTACCATTTTATCACTGGTGATCAATTTAGAAACAATATGAAGTTTTATGGCCATAGGTTTATCTGCATTAAGTATCTCCTGGGCGTTTTGATTCTTTTGATCCAGGTAAAGTCCGGCAGCATAGAGGTCAATCCATAATTTCTCTCTCACTCCTGCCCCATTGAGCTGCAGGTTGTGATTTTGAAACGTTTGAGTTGCAGGAAGAGTTACTCCTCCAACTTTTTTCTGCGCTACCGCTGTAGAGGAAACCACAACAGCCATTAATAATAAAAGCAGGTTCTTCATAATTTGAGTTTTTAAATTAAATAATATTTTCATTTTCTTTTAAGCTTCATGAAGGAAGCATTGAGTTCAAAACCGAGCAACAATATATTAGAATTAATCCATATATAGAACATTAAGATCAATAATGCCCCAATTGAACCATACAATTCGTTATAAGCAGAAAAGTTTTCAATATACAGCCCGAATAAATAAGTATTCAATAAAATAAAGATCGTACAAAAGAAAGCTCCTATTGAAAAGAACCGACTTAACCGGCTCTCTTTGGTCCCGAAATAATATAAGGTGGCTACGGCCAAATAGATCATTATTGTAAAAATGATATACCTCCCCAAATTTGCCCACATCACCGCATCATTCACAACCTGAAGCATTTTAAGATCTTCGGTTAAATAAGTGAGATATACCCATACTACTACTGTTATCAGCAATAAGAGGGCCAGGATTAAAGAAACCCCCACAGCTATAATGTATTGCCTAATTATTGAGCGGTTTTTTTTGGTATGATATGAGAACTCAAAACCCGTAAACACCGCATTTACGCCATTTGCCATAAGAAAAATGGACAGCAAAAAAACTATAGAAAGAAGACCTCCCCTTTTGCGTGCTGCGATATCATAAAAAATGTCATTGAAGAATTCGCTGGTTTCCGGCGGAAGCAAAGAGTCAATAAAAGCCAAAAATTCCAGCTGGAAATCGTCAATAAAATTTATAAAGGGAATGAGGTTAAGAATAAATAGCAAAAAAGGAAAGAGAGCCATGAAAAAGCTGAAAGAAATGGCGCTCGCTCTTGCCGAAAATGTTCCCTTAACCAACCCGGCGTAAAAAATAATGTACAAATCATAAAGGGAAAGCCCTTCAAACCCGGGCAGGATAATATTTTTTGCCCGGCTTGTCCACCAATGGGTGAAACCTTCCTTTTTTCTTGTAGTTGTTTTCTCGCCGTTGCTCATGTATTAAACGGCCTTTAAACTAAGGTCCAGGTTATAAACTGAATGTGTTAGTGCTCCACTGGAGATAAAATCGACTCCGCATTCGGCATACTTCCTGGCTGTTTCCAGGGTTATTCCCCCGCTGGATTCGGTTTCGCAGCGTTTGTCGATCAGCTTCACTGCCTCACGGGTTTCATCATAGTTAAAGTTGTCCAGTAAGATCCGGTCTACTCCACCCGCGTTCAGGATCTGTTTTATCTCATGGATATTCCTGGCTTCCACGATGATCTTTAGATTCAGCTTATTATCTGTAAGGTATTTATGGGTTTTGGCTATTGCTTTTTCTATGCCTCCTGCAAAGTCTATATGATTGTCCTTAAGCATGATCATATCGTAAAGGGCAAAACGATGGTTTTCTCCTCCCCCTATTTTTACAGCCCATTTTTCCAGGGCACGAATTCCGGGAGTGGTTTTCCTGGTATCCAGGATCTTGGTGCCGGTGCCTTCAAGCTTTTCGGCAAAAGTCCTGGTTTTGGTGGCTATGGCACTCATACGCTGCATAGCGTTCAACACCAGCCTTTCGGCTTTTAGGATCGACTGTGAAGACCCTTCCACGTAGAAAACAATATCTCTGGGTTTAATTCGGCTACCGTCCGGGATCTGGACGTCTATCTTCATTTCGGGATCCACCTTTTCAAAAACCCTTCGTGCAAAATCGACACCGGCAAGAATACCTGTATCCTTCACCAATAGTTTAGCCTTGCCCCGGGCATTACCGGGAATGCAGGCAAGGGAGCTGTGGTCCCCGTCTCCTATGTCTTCTCTTAACGCATTTTCAATTATTATTTCAATTTCCTTTTCAAATTGTTCTTTTGAAATCATTGCAGTGCCTATTTTTGCTAAAGTTACAAAGTAAACATATAAATCTCATCATGACCATAAAATTGCTGACAATAGGGAAAACCGATGATGCCGCCCTACAAAACCTCATCGACACCTACGTCAACAGGCTTGGACATTACAACAAATTTGAACTTGAGGTCATCCCCGATCTTAAAAAGACGAAAAACCTTTCTCTTGACCAGCAAAAAACTGCGGAAGGAAAGCTCATTGTTGAAAAGCTTTCTCCTTCAGACTTTGTAGTACTGCTGGATGAGAACGGAAAGCAGTTTTCCTCTGAAGGTTTTTCTGAATACATCCAGAAGAGGCTGAACAGCGGGATGAAGCAACTCATCTTTATCATTGGCGGCCCCTATGGCTTTTCAGAAGAAGTTTACTCCCGGGCAAATGGGAAATTATCCCTCTCAAAAATGACATTTTCACACCAAATGGTCAGGTTGTTCTTTGTTGAGCAGCTTTACAGGGCTTTTACAATTCTTCGGAATGAACCTTACCATCACAAATAATTTATCATGGAATTAGTATTCGCTACCAATAATAAAAATAAATTAAAGGAAGTACAGGCATTACTTCCGAAGGAAATAAGGCTGCTTTCGCTTGAGGAGATCGGTTGTACCGAAGACATTCCCGAAACTGCACCCACTATTGAAGGCAATGCCATTCAAAAAGCCGAATATGTGAAGAAAAATTACGGTTACGATTGTTTTGCCGATGATACCGGCCTGGAGGTTAATGCCTTGAACGGTGCTCCCGGGGTATATTCGGCCAGGTATGCAGGGGAAGAAAAAAGCAGCGAGGCCAATATTGATAAGCTATTGAAGGAGCTAGAAGGAAAAGAAGATCGCAGTGCCCGTTTTAAAACTGTAATTGCGCTTCATCTTAAAGGTAAGCTCCACACCTTTACCGGAATTTGCTCCGGAAGTATCATTTTTGAGAGGAAGGGATTACAGGGATTTGGCTATGATCCTGTCTTTCAAGCCGAAGGAAAACAGGTGACATTTGCCGAAATGAGCCTGGAAGAAAAATCTCAAATTAGTCATCGCGCACGTGCAACCCGCGAACTTATTGACTTCCTGACCTCTCAAGGTGAACAAATTTAAATGTAATAAGCTGCTAACTAATCCTTACCTTTGCAACTTATTAGATATGTATGAATAAATTTGAATTATTAGGATTGAATGACGCCTTGTTACAGGCAATTAAAGACATGGGTTTTGAAAGCCCTAGTGAAGTACAGGAAAAAGCAATCCCAATTTTACTGCAGGAGGATACAGATATGGTAGCCCTTGCACAAACCGGAACCGGAAAAACCGCAGCATTTGGATTTCCGCTTATCCAAAAGATTGATGTAAACAACAGAAAGACACAGGGCCTTATTCTTTCTCCAACCCGAGAGTTGTGTTTACAGATTACCAACGAATTAAAGAACTACTCAAAATATTTTAAGGGCCTTAATACCGTAGCGATCTACGGGGGTGCCAG
Source organism: Salinimicrobium sediminilitoris (assembly GCF_020866905.1). Classification (GTDB taxonomy): domain Bacteria; phylum Bacteroidota; class Bacteroidia; order Flavobacteriales; family Flavobacteriaceae; genus Salinimicrobium; species Salinimicrobium sediminilitoris. Next base: position 612,304 of record NZ_JAIVCC010000002.1, read on the forward strand.
TATTACAGACCAGGCTTCGCAGATTAAAAAAGGAGCGCAGATCATTGTTGCCACTCCGGGTCGTATGCAGGACATGGTGAATAGAAAACTGGTAGATATTTCGGCGATCGAGTATTGTATCCTTGATGAGGCAGATGAAATGCTGAACATGGGATTCTATGAAGACATTACCGAAATCCTTTCTCACACCCCAAGAGAAAAGAGCACCTGGTTGTTTTCGGCTACTATGCCAAAGGAGGTTTCTACCATTGCAAAGAAATTTATGCGTACTCCCATTGAGATCACTGTGGGTACCAAGAACATGGGAACATCCAATGTTTCCCACGAGTACTTTGTCGTTAATGCCCGTGACCGTTATGCGGCATTGAAAAGACTGGCAGATGCCAATCCAGATATTTTCTCTGTGATCTTTTGTCGTACCAAACGCGACACCCAGAAAGTTGCCGAGCAGTTGATCGAAGATGGATACAACGCTGCAGCACTCCACGGTGACCTGAGCCAGAACCAACGTGACCTGGTGATGAAAAGCTTTAGGGGAAGACAGATCCAGATGCTGGTAGCTACAGATGTTGCTGCCCGCGGAATCGATGTTGATGATATCACTCACGTGATTAACTATCAACTTCCCGATGAAATTGAAACTTATACTCACCGTAGTGGTCGTACCGGAAGAGCCGGAAAAAGCGGAGTTTCCATGGTTATTGTTTCCAAAAGTGAAGCCCGAAAGATCAAGGGAATTGAGCGAATTATTGGTCAGTCTTTTGAAAGAAAAGAAATTCCTGATGGTAGAGAGATCTGCGAAGTGCAGCTTTTTCACCTTGCCAATGAGATCAGCAAAACTGAGATTAATCACGAGATCGATAAATACTTACCAAGTATAGCAGAACTCTTTGAAGGACTTACTAAGGAGGAATTGCTGAAAAAATTCTTTTCAGTTGAATTCACAAGGTTCTTCAATTACTACAATAACGCCCAGGATCTAAATGCAAAAGGTTCTACTGAAGTTTATGAAGATGAAGGCGACAGCACAAGGTTCTTTATAAACGTTGGAGCAAAAGACGATTTCGATTGGATGAGTCTGAAGGATTTCCTTAAGGCCACTTTGGATCTTGGAAGAGATGATGTGAACCGTGTTGAAGTAAAAGACAGCTTCTCCTTCTTTAATGTCGACAGCTCAAAAGCTGAAGAAGTAATTAGAATTTTCCAGGACTTTAAACATAATGGACGTCACATTAACGTTGAGATTACCAAAAAGAGCGCCGGTAAGGAACGTAGCGGTGGTCGCAAAGGTGGAGGATTTAAAGGAAAAGACAAGGGAAGCCAAAGCTTTGACAAATCCTCAAAAGGAGCAGATAAAGGTCGTAGAAGATCTTCAGGTTCTCCTTCAGGCGGGAAAAGAAGATCATCTGACTCAGGAACCGGCGGACGCGAGGGAAAGAAGAGCGGTGGCCGCAGCAGCAGCATTGAAAGTTCTATTAAAAGAAGAAGATCAAAAAAGTAATCCTTTAAGACATTTTTGGTACAGTTTTCCCTAAGTATGTGAGTAGCTTAGATCACAACATGAAGAAATTTTTAATCCCCCTGTTTTTACTTTTTAGCTTCCTGGCTTTTAGCCAGGAACCAACTGTGGTGACAGGGAAGGTTCTTAATGCGGCAAATGACCTGCCCATAGAAAATGCACACATTGTCAATCTTAATCAGGTAATTGGTGCAGTTTCGGGAGAAGAAGGAAATTTTGAAATTAAAGCAGAGGTAAATGATACGCTGTATTTTTCTTATCTGGGTTTTAAATCCATACGGGTGAGAGTTACCAACGACTGGCTTAAGTTTGGGGAAGTGAAAGTGAAGATGACCGAGCTGGGAATTGCTCTTGAAGAAGTTGTGGTGAGCCCAATTCAATTAACGGGCTACCTGGAAATTGACGCCAAGAATATTCCTATTTACGAGAATTACCGCTATAGCATTTCCGGTTTAAACCAGGGATATGAAGGCGGGGAACACAGTCCAAATGCCATTTCGAGGGCCTTAGGCGCAGTGTTTAATCCGGCAGATGCCCTTTACAACATCTTTGGGCAGCAGCCAAAGCAAATGAAGAAGCTAAGGGAAATGAAGCAGGATGACGAGATAAGGAACCTCTTGCAGAGCAAATTTGACCGGCAAACATTAATGGCTGTATTAGGTATTAACAGGATGGATATAGACGAAGTGCTAAGGCGCTGTAACTATTCAACCGACTTTATTAATACTGCCAATGACCTGCAGATCCTCGATGCCATGAGTGGCTGCTATGAAGAATATAAAGTTCTCAATAGATAAAAGAAACTGAAAAAATAAGGTGCCGAAAATGAGAATTTGCGGCATTTTTTTTATGTGTAGCAGATAAGCTTCAGGATAAACCTATTTCTTTTCCAGGTGATTCTTAAGATTATAAAGTCCCCTTTCAAAATCATCACCTAAAGCACGCTCCATTCCGTAGAAAAGCATCACCACCGATGCGGGAAATTTATGCACCCCTTTGACGCCCCATACCATCTTTGTACGTTCCGGCTCCAGTTCTTTTACCGCCATATAATTAAGTGACAGGGATTTGTAGGGTTTTATAAACAATAACTGGGTTTCCAGCACCTTCCCTTCTTTGACTTTGACGATCTTTTGTATTCCTTCAATATTATTTTTCCCTTTCCAATAGGAAGTAGCTCCAACTTTCCCGTCTTCCCCTTTAAATTTGATCACCACCTTTGGGTCATTTAGGTACCAGGGCATCCACAAGGGTTGTTTTTTAAGCTGTCGAATGAAGGCGTAAACTTCGGCTTTTGGTCGGTTGATCACCACAGTGCGGCTTAGGTTGTATTCCTTCTTTGCCCATGCATGTAAGAATGCTACAAAGGTGATAATGCCAATAATGACATAAAAGAAAAGGGTCATATTCTTTAACTATAGGGACCTAAATGTAAATAAATTTATCGTGATGCCTCGAAACGGGCAATAATTTCGGTCGAATTTTTTAAATTCTTTTTAGCCCAGTCTAACCTCTTAAGAATTTGTTCCTCTTCTGAAAGTTCCCATTTTATATCACTATTCCTCAATCTTGAGCTAACATCCTGAAGGATAATAGCTGCAGAAACCGAAATATTCAAGCTCTCGGTAAAACCTACCATTGGGATCTGTAGAAACTCATCGGCCTCCTGCATTACCTCTTGCGATAATCCTTCTGTTTCGGTACCAAAGAACAAAGCAGCCTTATTTGAAATGTCGAAATTATGAAGCAAAGTTCCTTTATGAGGGGAAGTCGCTACAATTTTGTAGCCTTTCTTCCGAAGCGTTTTAATACAATCCGCAGTTGAAGTATAACGATTTATATCGACCCATTTCTGGGCTCCCATCGCGATCTCCCTGTCAATCTTTTTAAGGTTCACCTCCTCCACTACATGCACATTTTGTATTCCAAAGACGTCGCAACTGCGAATCACTGCACTGGTGTTGTGAAGCTGGTAAACATCCTGGGTGGCAACTGTAAAATGATTGGTGCGCTGCCCAATAATCTTCCTGAAAAGTTCTTTTCTCTTATCTGTAAGAAAGGATTCCAGGTAGGATAATAATTGAAGGTTCTCTTCCATGGCAGCGAAATTAGGAAAACCTCCCTGAATTTACCCTTTTTGAGAGGTAATAAAAGTCGTCTATACCATTATGATTTCTGAAGAAATCTGCTTATTTTTTAAAATTAAAATCCATCAAAAATGAAAAAGGTAGTGGTGCTCACCGGCGCCGGAATAAGTGCAGAAAGCGGAATTAGCACCTTTAGGGACGCAGACGGTCTCTGGGAAGGCCACGACGTAATGGAAGTTGCTTCTCCAATTGGCTGGGAACGCAACCAGGAACTGGTGCTTGACTTTTACAACAAAAGAAGACGGCAGCTAAATCAAGTCAAACCTAATGCTGCCCACAAAGCGCTTAAAGATCTTGAAGAACAATACAAGGTGCACATAATTACTCAAAATGTGGACGACCTGCACGAGCGGGCAGGTAGTAAAAATGTCATTCATCTTCATGGGGAACTTAAAAAAGTACGCAGTACTTTTAATGAAAACCTGGTGCTTGACTGGGAAAATGATCTCAACGCAGGAGACTTTTGCGAACACAACCACCAGTTAAGACCACATGTAGTGTGGTTTGGAGAAGAAGTTCCTATGATGGAACCGGCGATGGAGATCACCCGAAAAGCCGATATTCTCATGATCATTGGGACCTCAATGCAGGTCTATCCTGCTGCAGGCCTCCTCTATTATGCCCCCGAAGATATTCCTGTATATTTTATAGATCCCAAACCCTCTGTTAAGGAAACCCGCCACCTCCAAGTCTTTGCTGAAAATGCATCTACAGGAGTTCCAAGGCTGGTGCAGGAATTGCTGGAAAAAGCGGAGTGAAACTAAAAGAACAAATACTTTTTACCATTGGGCCCGAAAATGTATCTTTAACCCTTAATTTTTAACTGCATTTCATGACCTCTCTTCAGGCAATATCTCCCATAGATGGCAGGTATTCTTCCAAAACTCAGCAACTGGTAGATTACTTTAGTGAACAGGCCCTCATAAAATATAGAGTACGGGTAGAAATTGAATATTTTATTTCTTTGGTCGAGCACGGGCTCCCTCAGCTAAAAGACATTTCAGAATCAAAATTCCAGGGTCTAAGGAAGATCTATATCGATTTTTCGAGCGAAGATGCCTTGAAGATCAAAGAAATTGAAAAAACCACCAACCACGACGTTAAGGCGGTAGAATATTTTATAAAGGACAAGTTTGATGCTCTTGACCTCGCCTCCTACAAGGAATTCATTCACTTTGGCCTTACCTCTCAGGATATCAATAATACCGCAGTGCCTCTAAGTATCAAAGAAGCAATGGAAGAGGTTTATAGCCCTGCCCTTGAGGAACTGCTTGAAAAACTAGAGCAACTCTCGGTAGACTGGAAAGATATCCCAATGCTTGCAAGGACTCATGGCCAGCCGGCCTCTCCTACCCGCCTTGGAAAAGAAATAAAAGTTTTTGTGGTAAGACTGAAAGAACAGATGAAATTCCTTCAGGATATTCCAAACGCAGCCAAGTTTGGCGGAGCTACAGGAAATTTCAATGCACATAAAGTGGCCTATCCCGATGTTAACTGGAAAAGCTTTGGGAAGGATTTTGTTGAAGGCTCTCTTGGTCTTTATCATTCATTTCCCACAACCCAAATTGAGCATTACGATCATATGGCTTCTCTTTTTGATGCTCTAAAGCGTATCAATACTATCATCCTGGATTTGGATAAGGATATTTGGTCTTACGTATCCATGGATTATTTTAAACAAAAGATCAAAAAAGGAGAAGTGGGTTCTTCGGCTATGCCGCATAAAGTGAACCCTATAGACTTTGAAAACAGTGAAGGGAATTTAGGTATTGCAAATGCCCTTTTTGAACACCTTTCGGCAAAGCTACCGGTAAGTCGTTTACAGCGCGATCTTACAGATAGTACAGTATTGCGCACCATTGGAGTACCATTTGGCCACACCTTAATAGGTTTTTCTTCTACCCTTAAAGGTCTAAACAAACTTCTGCTGAATGAAGCTAAACTAAATGAAGACCTGGAAAAGAACTGGGCAGTAGTGGCCGAAGCTATCCAGACAATTCTTAGAAGGGAAGGTTATCCTAATCCCTACGAAGCTTTAAAAGGCCTCACCCGAACAAATGAAAAGATCAACCGGGAAAGCATTTCTGATTTTATAAAACACCTGGATGTTTCTGAAGAGATAAAACAGGAGCTGCGACAAATCACTCCGCAGAATTACACCGGAATCTAAAAAACAAAGAACCTCAAAAATGCCATTTTTGAGGTTCATTGTTTATTCTACTTTGCTCTTAATCCAGAAAGCCGTCCAAATCGGGAAGACCGGCTACATTAAGATCTCCTTTTTCAAAAGACTTGAGGAGTCTTATCATAGCTTCAGGATCCATGTCATTGCCGGTCACCCGTGCAATTCCGAAGCCTTTTTCGTCATCACTTCCAAAGACGATCAATTCATCTATAGCATCTTCCTCTCCCAGGTAATAAAGCTCGGCTTTACGATTGCCTCCACCATAGCGCATAAGCTGTTTGTACTTGTCGGCTTTTAAAATGGAAGTTAGTCTTTCCTTTTCGGTTTCATAAGCTTCTTTATTCTCCTCTTTTAAAGGAAATCCAAGAACATTCACTTTTTTAATGGTCTCTAAAGTGGCCTTTTGTTCAGCATTAAGGGCAGAATTATCCCCTGTTAAAAGGCTGGCAGGGATATCAAAGGCCAAATACTGGTTGTCGTTTTGGTGCTCCACATAAAATTCCTGCAGGGTAGTTTCATTGTCACATGAAACAACCCCCAGGCTTAGTAGCACCATTATTATGAGTACTTTTTTCATCTTAATTCACTTCTACTTTTTCCAATTCCTTCCCCCCCGGTATCTTGAAATCATTTGCCAGTCTTGATACTTGCGAAAGGTTGATTTCCCCGGTTATGTTAAGAATAACAGACATTGGCTTGTCCTTTTCCTCACCTTCCATGAACATGAACAACTGGCTCACGTAATCATCATTTTTACCCGGCTTATAGTAGAACCTTACATTTTTTCCATCTTCAGAAACTCTCATAAGTTCTTGCATGCTACCTTTTTTAATATAGGAAGCAACATCTAAAGCCATTTGTTGACGAATATCTTCTTTTGTGGTGGAGAGAACTTTCATTTCCTGAAGATTCTCGATTAGGTCAATGTACGCCTGGGTTTCAGGATCATCGGCATTAAGGTCAATTTTAGTGAGTAACTTGAACATCTTGCTCGTTACTACTACCGCATCTACTTCTTTCATGCTCTCGTACTTGTCAAAACTCTGAGCATTTGCAAGAAAGGGTAATATAAGTGCCAATAAGGCTAAGGTTAACTTTTTCATGGTTTCTAATTTTAATTATTTTACAATTTTATCTTTAGTATTATTGAATTCTTCAATGTAGCCCAGGTCCTCTGTCCCCGAATTCATGTACACGGAGACCATTTCTAAAGCCTCAAGGGTTTTTTGCATGGCCAGTTCGGGATCTTCATAGGTGCCAAACTCACTAACCTGATTTTCCTGCTGTACCACAATTCCCATGAGGATCGCTATGGAAGCTGCTATTGCCACCCAGGAATATACTTTCCTTTTAGCAGCCGAAAATTTTACGGCTTTAGGAGTAAAGGAGACCTCTTTGCTGAAGTGTTCGGTTTTTGCCTGCTCAAAGTAACAGAACATTGGAATGTACTGTTGCAAATGAGGCGCTACCTCTCCCGAGTTGAAGTAGGCCTTTAACCTGTCTTCCTCGGCTCCTGTGGTCTCGGCTTCGAAGTAGCGATCGAGTAATTTTTCAATTATTTGCGATTCCATAACGATGTCTTTTAATCATTTCTTCTTTTATTTTTTTGCGGGCTCTGCTTAATGCCACCCGTATGGCTGTTTCGTTCATTTGGGTCATTTTGGCGATCTCCTCGTACTCATACTGCTCAACCTCCCTTAGTTGAATAAGAATCTTTTGTTGCTCCGGTAATCCTGCAATGATCTTTTGGACCCAGTTAAGATCATCCTGGACCTCAACCTTGTGTTGCAGGGATGATTCGCCGCATTCGTAATTGCTGTGAACGATCCTAAGGTTATTGTTCTGTTTTAGCTTGAGCTGGTCGAGACAATGGTTTTTGGTGACCGTCATGGCAAATGCTTCCAGATTATTGTAAGAACTTAACTGCTCCTTTCGGCTCCACAGTTTTAATATCACCTCCTGGGTTGCATCTTCGGCGGCCTCTTTGGAAACAAGTAACCTTAAGGCAAGTCTGTACATCTTGTCCTGCACCGGTTTCATGAGGCTTATGAAAGTATGCTGTTTCATTTTGGTTTGGTTGGACGAAGCTTTTTACTGCCCCTTTCCTTTACGACGGTTACAAAACAATTTTGTTACCAGTTATTTGAAAAATTTTAATTATTCCCACTAAATTTAGACACACCTAATTGTCTATAAAGCTATGAAAACTACCAGAAACCTTCTCTTTAGTCTCTTTCTGCTCCTACTTACCGTAAGTTGTTATGATGATCTTGACGATGTTTTCATTCCAGCCAATGATCTCGAAATTAAAAACTTTATTTGGAGTGCGATGAATGATATGTATCTCTACAAAGCAGATGTTCCTAATCTTGCCGATGATCGCTTTGCCACACAGGCAGAACTTGATGAATTCCTGAAAGGTTTTTCATCTCCAGAAAATCTTTTCTACGATGGCCTTATAGCCAATCATGATGAATTCAGTTTTTTGGTGGAAGATTACAAAAAGCTTGAAAAATCTTTGGATGGCATTAATCTTACCAACGGAATGCAATATGGAGTCATCGCTTATTCTGAAACTTCAGAGGAAGTTCTGGGTTATGTTAGGTACGTATTACCAAATACTTCAGCAGAAGAAAAAGGTATTAAAAGAGGAGATCTTTTTAATACTGTAGATGGAGTCCAGCTTACAAGAGAAAATTATTTTCGACTACTACAACCTGCATCTTATACCATAGGTCTTGCAGAAATAAATGAGGATGAGATCTCATCTACAGGAGAAACCGTTACCCTTCAAAAAGAAGAATATTCTTCAAACCCTGTTTATATAGCAGAAGTTTTAGATACTCCTGAAGGCAATGTGGGATATCTCATGTATAACGGTTTTACCAGTAGCTTTGATGAAGCTCTTAATGAAGCGTTTGGTATGTTTAAAGCTGAAGGAATTGAAAATCTAGTCGTGGATCTGCGATATAACGGCGGTGGATCTGTGGAAACTGCCAGTGACCTGGCAAGTATGATCACAGGACAGTTTAAAGGGGAGATATTTAGTAAGGAACAGTGGAATGAAGACTATCAAATCCTTCTGGAAACTACTGCACCCAAAAGTCTTATCAACCTTTTTAACGACAGGATAAAAACCGGCGCTGCTATAAATAGCCTTGGATTGGGAAAGGTTTATTTTATTACCACCCTTAGAACAGCTTCGGCGAGTGAATTATTGATCAACAGCCTAAAACCTTACATTGAAGTTGTACAGGTAGGAGAAAATACAACAGGAAAATTCCAGGCTTCCACTACCCTTTATGACTCGCCAGATTTCCGGAGAAACGGTGCAAATGCAGGGCATACATATGCGGTACAACCTTTGATATATAAAACTCTCAATGCAAATAATGTAAGTGACTATGTCAACGGACTTACACCAGATTATGAAATAAGTGAGAGTATTAGAAATCTCGGAACTCTTGGCGATCCCCAGGAGCCCTTACTTGCAGCAGTTCTGGACATAATCGAAGGAAGGGAGCCTACCATGAATTTGAATAGTAAAAAGCTTAAAGTGTTAGGAGAAAACCAAATGTACGACCCGCTTTATCAAAAAATGTATTCAGAAGAGCCGTTGCCACTTTTCGAACAGAATGTAACATTTTAACAATTATTTTAGAATTCTCTTTTGAACCAGTCATTAATGTCTTAGTTTTAACCACCACTAAATAAATTTTTAAATGAAGAAGTTATTTTTACCAGTATTCCTTTTGGGAATATTTTTCACCTCCTGCTCCAAGGATGACGATGTAGTTGAAGAACCACAAGAGAAAAAAGAAGAAGAAAAAGAAGAAGTTAACCTTGAGATAGAAGAGTTCATTTACGCAGGAATGAACGAGATCTATTTATATAAGGCAGACGTTCCAGAATTGGCCGACAATTATTTTTCTACAAATGCAGAGCTAAGGAGCTTTTTAGAGCCTTTTGATACTCCTTTGGATCTTTATGAAGACCTGAAATCATCTCAGGATGGCTTTAGTTTTATGACATCAGACTATGTAGCCCTTGAAAACAGCTTTGCAGGAAAAAGTCTTTCTAACGGAATGAAATTTTCATTAGGTTATATTGGTAATACCACCGACGTTTTTGGAATTGTTCAATATGTGCTTCCGGGAACTTCAGCCGAAGAAAAAGGGATCAAGAGAGGTGATCTTTTCACCGAAATTGATGGTATCCAGATGAATGAAAACAATCTTTCTTCACTGCTGGGAAGAGATTCTTACACTATAAACCTGGGTAAGATTAATGATGCGGGATACATTGAGATGACCGATCAAACAGTGTCTCTAACTTCTGTGGAATACACTGAAAATCCTGTTTTGATCTCCAAGGTGCTTGAGGTACAAGGGATCAATGTAGGCTACATCATGTATAACAGTTTTACGGGGAATTTTGACAGCGAATTAAATGCTGCTTTTACTGATCTTAAAGCGCAGGGAGTGCAGGAACTTGTACTTGACCTGAGATATAATGGCGGTGGAAGCGTTGAAAGTGCTGTCGATCTTGCCAGTATGATCACAGGTCAGTTCGAAGGAGAAATTTTCATGAAAGAGCAGTGGAATGCAAAATATCAGAGAGCCTGGGATCCTGAGAGCTATATAAACAGATTCAACAATAAAATAAGAACCGGCGAAGCTATTAGTAGTCTGGGCTTAGGAAAGGTCTATGTCCTTACCTCCGGTCGCTCAGCATCGGCCAGCGAACTGGTGATCAACGGTCTTGATCCTTACATCGACGTAGTCCAGGTGGGAACAAATACAACCGGAAAATTTCAGGCTTCCGTAACATTATACGATTCCTCCAACTTTGGTCGTGAAAATGCGAACCCTAATCACACCTATGCAATTCAACCCCTTGTTTTGAAATCGGTGAACTCTGCAGGAGTATCTGACTATATTGAAGGACTTGCTCCTGATATCACTAAAAAAGAAAACTTAAGGGACTATGGAACTTTAGGAGATCCATCAGAACCGCTTTTAAAAGTTGCCCTTAACGACATCCTGGGAATTCCACAGGAACAGACTACAGCAACAATGAAAAGAGCTGAGGAAAATTTCAGGACTTTTGGGGAAAGCGAAATGTTTGATCCTACCTATCAAAAAATGTATATCGAAAAACTTCCGAGTTCCTTAAACCTTTAATAAGGAAACAAATAAATCCAAAAAAGAGGCTGTCTGAAAAGGCAGCCTCTTTTTGTTTTATATAAAAAATTATCTGGCATCCAACGTTTTTAATTAAGGCTAATCGGTCAGGAATAAATTATTAAAATTGGAATTGTTGTTTCCTAAAGGAGCATAACAGACCACTTATTAAACCTTAACATTGTGAAGAAAAGTATTAAAAGTACACGTCCCCTATACAGACAAAAAAAGGCTGGCTAAAATAACTTTTTAGACAGCCTTCTTAATTAGCACTACCTATTGAAAATTATTCATTGAAGAAAACTCCATTAGGGTTAATCCCTGTATCAAAGGTTGTCTGTAAATTACCGGTAGCAACATCATATATAAATAATTTTCCATCTCCCGTATAATCCGGGCTCGCAGAAGCTGCATAAATCCTCCCATCATTTAATTTAAATCCATATAGATTCGTTGCCTCCTCCATGATAAAATCTGGTTCTAAGGGTAGAATTTCTTCCCCTGTGGAAAAACTGTAAACCTCTGCACCCAGGGTATAATAGACAAGATCATTTTCCAGGGTCAAATTTCCCGGATGCCAGGACGCATTAGCACCTTTTAACCTCTTCACTACTTCAAGAGTAGAAAGATCTATCTTGCTTATGGAACCTGCCGTTTCTCCCGCATAATTGGGTAAGCCTGAAGATGATACCCATAAAAACCCATTTCCTGCAGCCAATGAATTAGGCACTTCCCCCACTTCAATTACTTCTTCGACATCACTTCCCGAAATCACACTAATGGTATTATTAAAATTCCATCCTCCTTTATGTGCAACAAAGATTCTGTTTCCTTCAGCGAGAATATTTTCCGGGCCTTCTTCCACGGTAATTTTAGTAATAAACTCAAAAGTCTCGGCATTAAAAACAGCCACATAATCATCTAAAGGATTGGAAGCGTCTCCCCAATTCGTCACATAAGCCATACCATCCAAAAAGGCTATTTTTCGCGGGTTTTCCAGGTTGCTTTCAATAGTTGCCATCTTTAAAAAGGTGCCATCTTCTACAACTTCAATTTTATTGGAAACATTTACCACCATGAATACTCTATCCTCATAAAAACCCAGGTCTGAAGCTGTGTCTCCAAGATCTACCCCATTAACACCCGAAAATATATTTTGACTTATTTCTTCATTGGCAGGATCTACATAAGATACCGAGGAGTTCCCCTGTCCAAATACACCTTCATTAAGCACAAAAAAACCTTCTGAATAAGTGCCCGAATTATCCGGCTCCGGATTACTATCATCATCGGCCTCACAAGAAGTAAGAATTGAAAGAATAAAGATCAGGTAAAAATAATTTCTGGTTTGCATTGGTTAGAATTTAAAAATTAATGAACTGTAATAGGCTCTTCCGGGCATTGGCCGGGACGGCATACTTTGATATGAAGTGTTGAAAATATTCTGGGCCTCAAATCCAATTTCAAGATGATCCCTTAAAAGATCATAGGTTACACCGGCATTGGCGATATAATAAGGATCCAGCGAATACTTATTATCTGAAGATGTATAAACTTCCCCATTGTATAAAAATTGAAAATAGCTGCTAAACCTTTTAAACCCGTAACCGGCAGAGGCTGTTGCTTTATGCAGCGGAACGTAAATTAGCTGCATTTCAGTTTTTTGATCGACGGCCTTTGTAAAGGAGTAAGTGGAATTGATCTTTAGAAGGTGGCCGTTAAAATTCTTATTCCAATCGGCAGTTGTTTCCAGACCATAATTCAGGGTTTCCTGCGTATTTTCGGGTCGCCACATACCATTTGTAGTTGGAACCCAACGAAGCAAATCTTCAGTATTTATGACAAATCCAGTTACGGTTAACTTCAGGTTTGAAAAATTCAATTCCTGACCTACCTCTGCCTGCAGGGAATTTTCCGGGCGCAGATCCAGGTTTCCGCCGGCGTACCAAAAAAGGTCATTTAAGGTAGGAATCCGGTAATTGCGCGAGATGTTCAGTTTCACCAAATAATCTTCGGTAACCGCATAAGAAGCACCGGCCGAAAAAAGCAAGGGAGAATCATAACGATCGGAAAATTCGGTTCGTGCACTTAATTCATACCTAAAAGGGTAAAGGTCATGAGAAAACAGAAGACCTGCCGAACCTGTATTTCTTTCCTGAATTGCCTCAATATTTGTTCCTTCCCCCCTGGTTTTACGGTATTCTAAAAGAGCGAATAGCTTTTTGTCGTAATGGAGCCGGTACTCGAGTTCATATTTTGCAATGCCCGATTTGGATCTACCGTAGCTATATTCCTCCCGATTCCTGTTTTCGAAATATTTATACTCCTCATCCAAATAGGCCAGGCGCAAAGTGGAAGTAAAATTGCCCACGTAACTTCTCCACTCCAGTAAATTTTTGCTGTTAAGATCTTCGTACTTACTTTTGGAAGGTGCAGTAAGGGTTCCCGAAAACCCTCTTTCCCCAATGTAATAATTGGTATAGAACTTTAGACTATTTGATGGATTCAACAAATAAGCAACTGCTGCATTAATTCCTGTATTGGAGTAATCTCCATTTTCGTTTAATTTATTCGATCCCGGGTAAGGAAAATCATTTTCACTTCCACTCTTAGATATACTCAGTTGTACGCTCAGATTTTCCTTCGAATATTCAGATTCAAGATTGCCATAATATGTATCGAAACTGCCGTAACGTATTTGAGCTCTATTTTGGAAGCCATTGTTAAACCTAAAGCGGTCGTTGAGATGGACGCTTCCCCCAATTGCTCCGCTACCATATAAGACGCTGCCCCCGCCAGACCTTATTGCGATGTTCTCATAGCCAGAAGTAAGAATAGTATTAAAATCGGTCTGTCCGGTAAATTGCGAATTAATGTTGATGCCATTCCATATCACAGCTGTTTGTGAAGCAGTAGTCCCTCTAAATGAAGCCGAAGCCACCATCCCGGGACCGTTCTCCCTAAAATAGATAGGGCTGTGAAATTTTAAGATAGAAGTAAGAGCAGGCGAATTATGCTCCAGTACAGAATCATTCAGCACCTGGATGGTATTGCTGTTAGACCTCCGAAAAAGGTGAACATCACTTAGCACCACTTCGTCCAGATGGTTAATAGAATCAAGCTGACTGTATCCCGGATGGGAATACAACAGAACTAAAAATAAAATGTAGAAGACGCTTTTTTTCATCATCCGCAGGCTTTTTTCCCGAAAGCCAAAGGTTTTAATTAATGAAAATGGCAGGTCTCCTGGCTCGCGTCCTTTTGTTAACCTTCCCATCCCAATTGGAACAGTGGTATGAAGTGTACAAAGGCATCCGCCGCCGCGGACTAAGCTTACAGTTGCGGGAACAGCTCAGGCTTGTTTGAAGGTAGATTTTAGAAGTTGGAAGTACACAGTAATTTTATCTCCTTAGTCTCCTTCAAAGTTGAATGAACTTCGTACTTCTAAATTCGTACATCGTAATTCAACTTTCCTGATTCCCTTTTAATCGATGTCTTTTCTTCTGAATTGCTTCAGAAACAATCGAACCAAAATTTCAAAGCGAAAATAAACATTTCAGCGCTTCCGGCTTCATTAATTTTAAATAATCTTACTTTTGAACTGTCAATGAGAAAAACTTCTTACATAATGATCCTCTTACTTTTTGTAGCCTTTTTGGGTTGCAGGCCCGATAAAGAGGAGAAAAAACCCATCCTTACACGGGAAGGAGAAGAGGTTGAGGTGAAGTATGCTTCAGGATTAAACATTGTTGATTTTGGGGATCATATGATTATTACCGTAGAAAATCCATGGCCCAATGCAGACAGAACATATCGTTACCTGCTGGCAGAAGAAGGTGCTGATGTGTCACAGAACATCAAATTTGACGAAAGGATTAAAATCCCTGTAGAAAAAATTGTGGTTACCTCCACCACTCACATCCCGTCTCTCGAAATTTTAGAAGCCGAGAAATTGCTGATAGGTTTCCCCGGTCTGGATTACATCTCTTCTGAAAAAACACGCAAACTTATTTCTGAAGGTAAAATCAAGGAAGTGGGTAAAAATGAAGCCTTAAATACCGAAAGCCTGCTCGACCTGAAGCCCGATGTGGTGATTGGTTTCTCCATTGACGGCAGCAACAAAAGCTTTAACACCCTCCAAAAAAGTGGAATTCCCGTGGTCTTTAATGCAGACTGGACTGAAAGTTCGCCCCTTGGAAAGGTGGAATGGATAAAATTCTTTGGTGCTTTCCTGGGAAAAATGGAGACTGCAAATGCCTTTTTTGAAGAGGTGGAACAGGAATATCTGGCTGCCAGGGAACTGGCAAAAGAAGCTAAAGAAACTCCTACGGTAGTGGCCGGCGCCATGTATAAAGATCAATGGTACCTGCCTGCAGGTAATTCATGGCAAGCTTTGTTCATCAAAGACGCCAATGCGAACTACCATTTTGGTCAAACCGAAGGCACAGGGAGTCTTTCCTTATCTTTTGAAACCGTCCTGGCCGAAGCAGCTCATGCCGATTTTTGGGTAGGGCCGGCACAGTTCACCTCTTATGAAGAGCTAAAAAATGCCTCTCAACATTATACCCGGTTTGAAGCTTTCAAGAACCAAAATATTTACACTTTTGCCAGTGAAAAAGGGGAAACCGGCGGAGTTGTTTTTTACGAACTTGCCCCAATGCGGCCCGACCTGGTCTTAAAAGACCTCATCTCGATTTTCCATCCGCAGCTGCTCCCCGATTACAATACCACATTTTATAAACCCATGGAATAATTGCAAACCACCCGCACTTATACCACCGTATTCATTCTCCTGCTGGTAGCAACAGTTGCAGTCTGGTTTTTAAATATAAGTCTTGGCTCTGTAAACATCCCATTTATGGAAGTTCTTGGGGTCCTGTTTTCTTCGGAAGCAGGCAATGACAGCTGGACCTATATTATCATGGAGTACCGCATTCCAAAAGCCTTCACCTCTGTTTTGGCGGGTTCTGGGCTTGCGGTGAGCGGGATGCTTATGCAAACTATGTTCAGGAATCCGTTGGCCGGGCCATACGTGCTGGGACTAAGCAGCGGGGCCAGCCTGGGAGTAGCGCTAGTTCTTATGGGAGCAACTATGTTTGGCGGAGTTGCTGCAAGCGTCCTCTTTTCGGAGTGGGGCCTTGTAATTGCTTCCAGCCTGGGAAGTCTGCTTGTTCTTTTGGCAGTAATGCTGGCATCGGTAAGATTAAAGGACACTATGGCCATTCTCATTATAGGGCTAATGTTTGCCAGTCTTACTTCGGCCCTTGTGAGCGTGCTTGCATATTTTAGTCCCGCGGCACAATTGCAGCAGTATGTCTTTTGGTCTTACGGAAGTGTTGGCGACCTAAGCTGGAATGAACTCGGAATTTTAAGCTTTTTCTGGTTTTTGGGTATTGGCATAGCTCTGTTCAGCATAAAAAATCTTAATTCCCTATTACTGGGAGAGCAATACGCCCGAAGCCTTGGTATGAACATTAGCAGAAACCGGGCACTTCTAATTATATCGACCAGTTTACTGGCGGGTAGTATAACAGCCTTTGCAGGCCCAATTGCTTTCGTGGGACTTGCGGTGCCTCATTTGATAAGGCAGGTAATCCCCGTTAATGACCACAGGATCCTGCTTCCCGCCGTGGTTTTAGGAGGAGCTATTCTCATGTTGTTATGCGATATTGTCGCCCAATTACCCGGAAGTGAACACACTTTACCAATAAATGCTATAACTTCCCTGGTAGGAGCTCCTGTGGTGATCTGGCTCCTGGTAAGGAAAAGAAAATTCCTTTTTTAATATCTTACAAAATAGAAACGGAAACAAAAAATATCATCTTAAGCACTGAAGACCTCACAATAGGCTACAGGAAAAAGCAACAGGAGACAATAGTTGCTTCAGGAATTGATATTGCTGTAAATGAAGGAGAATTAGTAGCGGTGGTTGGAATTAATGGCGTCGGAAAATCTACCTTTTTGAGAACCATAAGTGGCGTTCAGGAAGTACTTTCAGGAAAGATTGAGATCAAGGAGGAAAACCGGGAAAATATTTCTTCCGAAAAGCTGGCAAGGATGATAAGCCTTGTCCTCACCGAGCAGCCGCTATCAAAAAACCTTAGCGTTCCAGAACTGGTAGCCCTTGGCAGACAACCTTATACCAACTGGATAGGCAGCCTGACCATAGAGGATCGAAAAAGGGTAAAAGAAGCCCTGGCTTTGGTAAAGATCGAGGAACTACAGACCAAAAAATGTTATGAGCTAAGTGACGGACAGATGCAAAAAGTACTTATTTCCCGTGCGCTGGCGCAGGACACTCCTTTGATGATCCTCGATGAACCCACTTCACATCTTGACATGTACCACAAAGCACAGGTGCTAAAACTGCTGAAAGATCTAAGTTTAAGCACTCAAAAAGCCGTGATCTTTGCAACTCATGAGATCAACCTGGCCTTGCAATTATGTGACAAGATCATTTTGATGAAACCAAAAGAAGTCGTCCAGGACACTCCGCAACAGCTCATCCAAAAAGGGCATTTTGAGAGCATCTTCCCCCAGGACCTGATTGTTTTTGACAGGACTACGGAATCCTTCAGAATAAAAACCTGAAAATAGTATCTTTGAGCAAACCTGCTGCTCATGACAGAACCCATCCTCCTTATAACTGCCTTTTCAATTCTCATTTTCGGAACCTTTATAGGTTATTTAGTAGCCAATTTTAGAAGTAAAAGCATTCAGAATGTCCTGAAAGAAAGGAATGAACAGCTGAATAATCAATTTCAGGAATACAAAACTCAAATTCAGGAACAGGTATTTCAGCTAAAGGAACAGGGAAAAGAGGAAAAAGAAGCGGTAAATAAGCAATTCCTGGACGCCTGCAGGGAACGGGAAGAAATAAGGAACAAAAAAGACCTTTTAAGCACCCAGTTGACCGAAAGAAATTCGGAGTACAGAAACCTTCAGTCGAAACTTGAAGATCAAAAAGGAGAATTGGAAAAACTTCAGGAGAAATTCAGCAAAGAATTTGAGAACCTGGCCAACAAGATCCTGGAGCAAAAATCAGAAAAATTTACCAGCATCAACAAAGAAAATATTGAACAGATCCTGTACCCGCTTCAGGAAAAGATCAAAACTTTTGAGGATAAAGTGGAGAAAAACTCAAATGATTTTATTGAACGCCATGCACAGCTGGGAAAACAGCTTCAGTATTTACACGAGCAAAATATTAAAATAAGTGAGGAAGCGAACAACCTCACGAAGGCGCTTAAAGGTGAAAACAAGACGCAGGGGAATTGGGGAGAATTGATCCTGGAGCGGGTGCTGGAAAAATCGGGGTTGGCAAAAGACCGGGAATATTTTTTGCAAAAGTCTCACGAAACCGAAGACGGCAAGAAATTGCTTCCCGATGTGGTCCTTCATTTACCCGGTGACAAAAGAATGGTTATCGACTCCAAAGTTTCCCTTGTGGCCTATGAAAGGTATGTAAATGAAGAAAACGAGGAAAAACGGGCCCGATTCCTTAAAGATCATTTGCGCTCACTTAACAGTCATATCCAGGACCTGAGTTCAAAGAAATATGAAGATCTGTATAAAATGGAGTCGCCCGATTTTGTGCTCATGTTCATTCCGGTTGAGCCCGCTTTGTACCTGGCCCAAAATCTCGACAGTTCCTTTTTTTATACAGCTTTCCAAAAGAATATCCTGCTCGTGAGTCCCACCACCTTGTTGTCGGTGCTTAGGACAATTGATACTTTATGGAGCAATGAAAAACAACAGCAAAATGCGCTGGAGATCGCCAATCATGCGGCTTCATTGTACCATAAATTCAAGTTGCTACTCGATGAGCTGGAAACGGTTGGAAAGAGATTGAAGTCCACAACCACAGCCTACGATGATGCTATGAAGAAACTAACGGGTCAACAGAACCTTATAAAGGATATTGATCAATTGGAAGCTTTGGGTATTTCTCCAAAACAAAAACTTTCACAAAAATGGCTTTCCCGCACAAATGAGGAAGATTCACAAAATCAGCTAAATTAAAGCTTGAAGTTATTTAAGCTCAACTTCTTTCTCATAACTTTTGCGATAAGCCTCACATAATAAATGAATTTATAAACCTACTGAATCAAAATATAAAATGACCAAAGACTTTAAAACTGTTGCCGAATCACAGGTCACAATTTCTGAACTAATGCTTCCCTCCCACTCGAACTTCAACGGTAAGATGCATGGAGGCTATGTGCTTTCCCTCATGGACCAGATCGCCTTTGCCTGCGCTTCAAAGCATTCGGGTGTCTACTGTGTTACAGCCAGTGTGGATACTGTCGATTTCCTAAAACCCATCGAGATCGGAGAACTGGTAACCATGAAAGCCTCGGTGAATTTTGTGGGAAGCACTTCCATGCAGATCGGGATTCGTGTTGAAGCCGAAAATATCCAGACGGGAGAAGTAAAACACTGTAACTCTTCTTATTTTACTATGGTAGCAAAAGACAGTGACGGAAAATCGGTCAAAGTTCCCGGGCTTATTCTCAAATCCACAGATGACATAAGAAGGTTTGCCAAAAGTATAAAGAGGTACGATAATAAAAGAGTTCGTCTAAAGGAGTTCACTGAAACAGATTTTGTCTCGGAAGAGCACCTGCACATTGTCGAGACCTATAATGTCAAAATTGAAGATTAGTGAAATTTAACGGATTCATTGCTGCCTTACTTTTTGTTATCCTATTGGCTTGGTTCCTTCCGGAAGGCCCGGAAGTCCTGCCCTTAAAATTCATTACTGACATAGGTATAGGTTTCATCTTCTTTTTCTACGGATTAAAACTTTCCCCGGCAGAATTTAAAGCGGGATTTTATAATTACCGGGTTCATATTTTAATCCAGCTAACTACTTATATCGCGTTCCCGCTGCTGGTGCTTGCATTTATTCCATTTTTTGAAGGGGGAACAGGTTCATCCCTTTGGCTTGCCCTGTTTTTTTTGGGAAGTCTTCCCTCTACTGTAAGCTCTTCAATTGTAATGGTGTCCCTGGCAAGAGGTAATATTCCTACGGCCATTTTTAATGCCAGCCTTTCGGGGCTTATAGGGATCATAGCTACACCCCTGTGGATGAGTGTTTTCATGGCTTCCTCTTCCCAATTTGAATTTGGAGCTGTAGTGCAAAAGCTGGTAATTCAAATTATTTTACCTCTTGTAACCGGACTTTCCCTTCAGAAGTATTTAGGAAATATTGCCCGAAAAAACTCTAAGAAAATCAGCCTTTTTGACAAGTCGGTAATCGTGTTGATCGTCTATTCCAGTTTTAGCAGTGCCTTTGCTTCGGAATTGTTCAGCACAGTTGGTTTGGTGGATCTGCTAAAGCTCACCCTTATGGTTACCGTCTTATTTTTTGTAGTTTATTTCGGATTGGGAGTGGTATCCCGGTGGATGAATCTATCCACTGAAGATGAGATCACAGCAAAATTCTGCGGTACAAAAAAGTCTCTGGTTCATGGGTCGGTAATGGTGAAAGTGATCTTCGGAAACAGTGCTGCAAATGCTTTATACCTGCTACCAATTATGCTTTACCACATCTTGCAGCTGCTGGTGATTGCGGTCTTTGCTGAAGGTTATAGAAAGCGCTTATCGACTAAAACTCCTGAGTTGTAATTTTTAATAAAAAACTTCATCACGATTCCTTTAATTTTTTAAATTTCCACAGTGGATATTAAAGCTTCAAATCCCATTTATACTAAGGAATTATGATAATAAAAAGACCTTCTAACAAAAATTTCTTATTGCTAATAGCTCTTATTTTGTCTTCTGGCTTCTCATGCCTGGCTCAATATCGACCTGCTGTCGCCGGCTTGAAAACAGGAGACTCTCTTGTTGGAATTATTGGCGATGTGCAAAGAAAAGTCTTCAAATACAAAACCCAATCTAACGGAAAGTCGATAAAATTAGATTTTGAAAAATTAAATTATGTCAAGATCATGTTTGACAGTGATGACATTCGAACATATAGATTCTTTCGTCTTGAAGATGACAAAGATTACAAAGCGTTCCAACAACTCGCCAAAGGGAAAAACGCCGAATTGTATGGAGTTACCCGAGTTGTACGCTCCTCAGGTTTCGCAGGACCTGCTATGGATATGAATGCAATTCAATATTACATCAAAAAACCAACAGAAAAGAACCTCACCTTGTTAGGTTTATATGATCCCCTTATAAATAATTTGAAGAATAAGGTCCTTGCGTATTTTGCAGATTGTAAGGAGCTTATACAAAAAATAGAGAATAAAGATTTCAGGATGAGAAATGGGCTGACGCCTATGGTGGAGTTCTACAACTCTAACTGCAATTCATCCCAATTGTAAATTAAAAAACTGCAATGAATTATATTAAATGCTACGCGGCAGCATTCACAGTAAACAAGATCCACCCCATTACCAGCAGTAATCCACCCAGAGGAGTAACAGGTCCTAAAAATGACATTTTTAGACCGTTAGCTGAAGATAAGACAAGGCCGTAAATACTAAAGGAGAAAAAGAAAACTCCCAGGATTAGAAACCACCCCATGAGATTTTGGGAATATCCCACAAAAGGAAAAATAATTCCAGTCATAATCAATAATAGGGCGTGATACATTTGATACTTCACTCCTGTCTCAAAACTCTTAAGTTGATCATCATCGAGATATTTTTTCAACCCATGAGCTCCAAAAGCTCCAAAAACGACCGCGAGGGCTCCATAAACTCCTCCAATTACAAGCACTAGTTCTTTCATTATTTTACATTTTTACGAAAGTATCAAATATAAAATCTAAAGCACTAAGGTTAGGAACTTTATAGTTGCCCTATGGACAAAACCTTTGGAAAAATATTTTTTTATCTCTGAAAACTGTAACATTGTTAAAAATATTAACAATGTTACAGTTTTCCATGAAAAATTTATTTCTAATAACTCTTTTTGCACTTATTTGTGCTTCTTCTTTTTCTCAGGTCATCTTTGAAAAAGGTTTTATTATCCATCAAACCGGGCAGACCTCCACCTCATATATAAAATTCAATGAATTGGCAGGTAATCCCGACAAGGTCCAGTATAAAACAGCTCCAGATAGCGAGGTTCAATCTGCCGGTACTGAGGCTATCAAGGGTTTTGGAATTGGGGATTACCATAGATATACGAGAGAAACACTAAACATAGATCGATCTTCAGAAGACCTTGATAATATAAGTGGGGTCCGAAATCCTATATTTCAGGAAGAAACTATATTTCTGAGAACTTTATTAGCAGGAAATTATTCACTCCTGTACTACCAGGACGGTGAACTAAAGAGATTTTTTATTAAAAAACCGAGTGGAGAAGTTGAGCAGCTAGTCTTTAAAAAATATACTACAGGAGATAATATAGTACGAAAGAATAACAGGTACAAACAACAGTTAATGAACCTTCTCCTCTGTGATAATTTATCTGAAAATGACCTTAAGAATTTACAATATAACCGTACAGATTTAATGGATATTTTTCAAAAATATTTTAAATGTACTAATAGTAGTTATGATACTTACTACTTCCGAGAAAAAGGAGATCTGAACTTAATGGTAAAAGCGGGAGTTAATTTCTCAAATTTTGGAATGGAGCAGGACGTACATAATATAGTGGAAGAATTTCAATATCAGGTTGATCCCAAAATAGGATTAGAAATAGAATATATTCTTCCCATGGTCAATCGAAAGGTAGCGGTTTACCTGGAACCATCTTTTTCCAAGTACCAGGCAGATCAGGAAATAATAGTTGCAACCAAGGAATCTACCCCTTCAAATCCTAATGCAACGGGAGGCTATAAGGCTCTAGTCAACATGGACTATAAGATCCTGGATCTACCAATGGGACTTAGATACTATATGTATATGGATAAGGCTAACAGCTTAAAGATGTATATAAATGTAGGAGCCAGTATAAATAAAATTTTCAACTCCTCAACAATTCTTAATAAAGCAGATAACGAAATTTCTGATTTTGACTTTAACCAGTCGTGGCAGCCAACCTTCTTTGCCGGAGCTGGTTACAGGTATAGTGAAAAAATAAGCCTGGAAATAAGATATTTCCCTGTCCGCCCGCTAGCTGACAACGGAGGATATAAACTACACCAAAACCATTCTTTTGCCATAGTAGCAGGATATACCTTGTTCTAAGCACTTCATTAAATAAAAATAGCCTGTTCATCTGAACAGGCTATTTAATAAACTTCTCTTCTTTAAAGTCAATCTATTTACTCAAATACATTTTTCTCCTTGAGTATAACTCATAGAAAGTGTCGTCTCTTAAACTGTCAATAAACAGAATACTTTCTCCAGTACTTTTCATCTCGGGCCCCAGCTGCTTGTTCACATGCGGGAACTTGTTGAAAGAGAACACAGGTTGTTTAATTGCGTATCCTTCCAGTTTGGGTTCAAATTTAAAATCGGTCACTTTATTTTCCCCAAGCATCACTTTAGTCGCATAATTTACATAGGGTTGCCCGTATGCTTTTGCAATAAAAGGAACTGTACGGGAGGCTCTTGGATTTGCCTCTATAATGAAAACCTTGTCATCTTTAATAGCAAACTGAATGTTGATCAAACCAACCGTATTTAGCGCAAGTGCGATCTTTTTTGTATGATCTTTTATTTGCTGAAGTACCAGGTCTCCAAGATTGAATGGTGGAAGTAAGGCATTTGAATCTCCGGAGTGAATTCCGCAAGGCTCGATATGTTCCATGATCCCAATGATCTGTACTGTTTCCCCATCACAAATAGCATCTGCCTCAGCTTCAATAGCACCGTCGAGATAGTGATCCAGAAGAAGTTTGTTATTTGGTATTTTCCGAAGCAAGTCTACAACAGTTGCCTCAAGATCTTTTTTGTTGATCACGATCTTCATCCCTTGTCCGCCAAGTACATATGAAGGGCGCACCAGGATTGGAAAATCAAGTTCATCTGCAAGAGCCAGGGCTTCATCTGCTGTTTCAGCTACCCCAAAATCGGGATAAGGAATTTCATTTTCCTGAAGCAGCTTTGAGAAAGACCCTCTGTCTTCGGCTAGATCCAGAGACTCATAACTGGTTCCAATGATCTTTATTCCGTAGCGATCAAGTTTTTCAGCAAGTTTTAAGGCAGTTTGTCCTCCCAATTGAACAATGACACCTTCCGGCTTTTCATGACGAATTATGTCATAGATGTGCTCCCAAAATACAGGTTCAAAATAAAGTTTATCGGCGACATCAAAATCGGTCGAAACAGTTTCAGGATTACAATTGATCATGATGGTTTCATAACCGCACTCCTTGGCTGCCAGAACTCCGTGTACACAGCAATAATCAAATTCGATTCCCTGTCCTATTCGATTAGGGCCTGACCCCAACACCACAATTTTTCTTTTTTCTGAAACTTTACTGTCATTTTCCACATATCTCACCCCATCTTTAGTCTCAATATCGGCTTCAAAAGTGGAATAGTAGTAAGGAGTTTCTGCTTTAAATTCGGCTGCACAAGTATCAACAAGTTTATAGATACGGTTGATCCCCATTTCTTCCCTTTTCTTATAAACCTGGCTTTCCAAACAGTCTACCATATAAGCGATCTGCCTGTCGGCAAAACCTTTTTGTTTAGCTTCCAAAATCAAATCTTTGGGTAAAGAGTCAATGTTGTATTTAGAGATCTCCACCTCAAGGGCATAAAGTTCCTCATACTGCTTTAAGAACCACATGTCGATCTTCGTGATCTCATGGATCCTGGTTAGCGGAATTCCCAGCTGAATAGCATCATAAATGACAAAGACCCTATCCCAGCTGGCGTTTTTGAGCTTATCAAGTATTACATCATAATTAGTATATCCTTTACCATCGGCGCCAAGTCCATTTCTTTTAATTTCGAGAGACTGGGTGGCTTTATGAAGAGCCTCCTGGAAAGATCGTCCAATTCCCATAACTTCTCCTACAGATTTCATTTGAAGGCCAAGAGTACGATCACTACCTTCAAATTTATCAAAGTTCCATCGTGGGATCTTTACGATCACATAATCAAGGGTTGGTTCGAATAAAGCTGAAGTCGATTTTGTAATTTGATTGTGAAGTTCATCAAGGGTGTAACCAATTGCAAGTTTGGCAGCGATCTTTGCAATAGGATATCCCGTAGCTTTTGAGGCAAGAGCCGAAGACCTGGAAGTCCGCGGATTGATCTCAATGGCCATAATCTCTTCCTTCTCATCGGGGCTTACGGCAAACTGAACGTTACAGCCTCCCGCGAAATCTCCAATGTTCCGCATCATTTTAATGGCCAGGTCCCGCATTCTTTGGAAGCAGGTATCGCTAAGCGTCATGGCCGGTGCTACTGTAATAGAATCCCCGGTGTGTATTCCCATAGGATCCATGTTCTCGATGGAACATATGATCACCACGTTATCATTCTTATCACGTAGCAATTCCAGCTCATACTCTTTCCATCCCAGTAATGCCTTATCTATTAACACTTCGTGGATTGGAGAAGCTTCAAGACCTGCTGTTAGCAGTTCATCAAAATCTTCTTCTTTATGAACAAAAGAGGCACCGCTTCCCCCTAGGGTAAAGGAAGCTCTTATCACCAGTGGAAAACCAAATTCCTGGGCTACTTCTTTTCCCTTAAGGAAAGAAGTGACTGTTTGTGCCGGGGCCACCCCCACCCCAAGGCGGACCATTAATTGCTTGAATTTTTCACGATCTTCTGTAATATTGATAGCATCAATATCTACCCCGATCAACTTTATATTAAAATCACTCCATATCCCTTTTTCCTCTGCTTCTATACAAAGGTTCAAAGCTGTTTGTCCTCCCATGGTGGGAAGTACCGCATCGATGTCGCTATGCTCTTTAAGGATCTCAATGATGCTTTTTGTAGTAAGCGGTTTGAGATAAACATGATCTGCCATTGAAGGATCGGTCATGATAGTGGCAGGATTTGAGTTTATCAGGACTGTTTCAATCCCTTCCTCCCTCAATGATTTTAGTGCTTGTGCACCGGCATAATCAAATTCACAAGCCTGGCCAATGATTATTGGTCCAGATCCTATGATAAGTATTTTCTTTAGGTTTTCATTCTTCGGCATGAGAAAATATTTGTGTGGTGTTTGTAAAAATAGGAACCAATAGGGTATAAAAAAAGGCGTTACTTAAAAAAGTAACACCTTTATTATTTTCGGTAATTTATCATCTAGTGTTTATGCCTTTGCTCAGAGGAAACAGATAATTTCTTTCTTCCTTTTGCTCTTCTGCGAGCCAGCACTTTTCTTCCATTAACACTTGCCATGCGCTCTCTGAAACCGTGCTTATTTTTTCTTTTCCTCTTAGATGGTTGAAACGTTCTTTTCATGATAATTATCTTTAATCTTCTTTGAAATCGCTTTGAAAAATTGTTTTAGGACCTCCTCCTAAAACTGCGGGCAAATATACAAAGAGTTTTTACTTAGGCAAACCCTATAATGAAATAATTTCCAATTGTTTTTTATACCTTTGCGGCCTTTAAAATCAACTGCAAATGTTCAATAAAGTCTATAAGTTAATCATTACAGCTATTCTCGTCGTCATTGCAATATGGCAATTTTTTGAAGGTAATATCGGGAATGGGATTTTCTTACTCCTGTTAGCAGGTATTTTCGTTTTCCTTTACTACAAGAATGAAATGATACTTATGGCTTTTTTGAGGCTTCGGAAGCAGGATTTTCCCGGCGCCAAAAAGTGGTTGGACAAGATCAAAGATCCAGAAAAGGCACTCACTCAAAATCAACAGGGTTACTACTGGTACCTGCACGGATTAATGGTTTCTCAGACGAACATGACCCAGGCCGAAAAGTTTTTTAAAAGGGCTATTAAGCTGGGGCTTTCCATGAAGCAGGACCTCGCTATGGCAAAACTTAACCTGGCCGGGATTGCCATGACCAAACGTAGAAAGAGAGAAGCACAAATGCTGCTGCAAGAAGCTAAAAAGCTGGACAAACACAACATGCTTGATGAACAGATCAAGATGATGAAGCAGCAGATGAAAAAGATCTAAAAAATCTCTTTGAGAAACCTTTTACTTTGGAGATTTCCTGCTAAGAACAGGTCTCCGCATTTCAACCAATTTCCCTGTAGTTAAACGAGTATTTTTTAGTCTGTAGGATTAGTTCTGTAATTTAGCGCAGAATTTGGACCCCTAACTACTAGATGAGGAAAATTTTACTTTTTACTCTTACCTTCTCTTTTTTTTTGACATCTTTTGCTCAAGAGGACCAGATAACTTTCTCTGAAGCTCTTGGCCTTCACCTGAGAAAATATAAAAAACACGCAGATAAAGCCTACCGCACTCAGAATATGGAACGGGCAGATTTCCTGTTTGATTCCTTGGTTGATTATGGTCTAAAAGGAACCCGCCTAGATAACTTCAAGGTAAAAGATCTTAGAAAAAAACCGGTTCACCTGGATGAATTCAAGAAGCCCGTATATCTCACAACTTATGCTTCCTGGATCGTTCCTACAGAAGGGGAAATACCCGCCATAAATATATTAGCCGAAAAGTATGGCGAACAGGTTGATTTCGTTATGTTATTCTGGGATGATCATAGAACCACAAAAAAACTGGCAAAAAATTACCATGAAAATATAAAAATTCTGTATGTCGATGAAATGCAGAATAACAGCCCTTATGTGGTGAAGATGATGAAGCACTCTTTAGGTTTGCCAACATCATTCCTACTGGACAAAAACAAAAAGATACTGGATATTAGGAGGAAAATATCTCATCCCTACGGAATTGAATTTGAAAAATCTTTTGACATCAATTACGATTCCCTCTCCAGTGCTCTCTCCCTGTTATTGATTGACGAAAGCAGCCGGTATTCCACGGCCGAAGAAAGCAACGCGCCCTAAATCCATAGAATCTCCCTGCATTACGGTTTGTCAGAAATCAGTTTCTTAGAAACAGATTTAAGGAGCAGGTGAATAATACCCATCTTCAGGTAGTTCTATAAGATATTCTTTCCTGGATTTATTATTAAGATGAGCTTCCCTCAACCATGGGTTGTGGATCTTTAGTACTTTATAGTTAATCCCAAATTCTTGTGCAAACCTGGCAAAATCGCTCACTGCCGTATCTACTTTCACTTTATAGGATGGGACATCCTGGTAAAGATCCTTTTCCCTAAAGTTAAACCCGTACTTCTTTGGGTTCTCCATAATCTCTTTTAATGCAAGGATCCTGAAAACATAACGCCCCGTCTCTTCGCCAAGAAGTAAGTCATAATAATCTCTAACATCCTGTCGGTCCCTCTGCTTATCTACACCATAATTCCCCGCATTGTATGCTGCTGCGGCAAGAGTCCAGCTTCCAAATCGCTCTTTAGACTTCTTAAGATATTCGGCAGCTACACGAGTGGATTTCTCAATATTATACCGCTCATCAACATTGTCGTTGATCTCCAGGCCATATTCTTTTCCGGTACTTTCCATGATCTGCCAAAATCCGCGTGCTCCCGCGGGAGAAACAGCATTGGTAAGACTGCTTTCTATTACTGCCAAATATTTAAAATCATCTGGCACTCCATATTCAGCTAAAATTGGCTCTATAACGGGAAAATATTTGTTTGCCCTTTTGAGCAATAAAAGGGTATTTGACTGCCAATAAGTATTCACTAACAGCTCCCTGTCCATTCTTTCATAAACATCGGGAATTTCAATTGGCACCTCTTCTCCTGCAAATTCAAGATCCTCGGGCATCGGGAGAGCATAGACATTATAATCATTGATCATCTTCCTCTCCTGGACTTCATCACTTGGTGCATCCTGCACGGCATTTATTCCCAATCCACAGATCACCAGCAAACTTCCTCCAATAAGTATATTCTTCGCTTTCATATTCAATTTGATAATTCTTTTTCCTTTTTCTCTTTCAAATTCCCGGTAAGGATAATTTCCTCAAGATGATCATTAAACCATCTAAAACGGTTAATGATCATCACGTGGGTTCCTCCCTTTACGGTAATACAACCATCAATGTATCGATAAGGAAATATTTCATCCTTATCCCCGTGTATATGAACTACACCCGGAAAAGGCTCCTGCCTTTCCCAGCAAACCATCTGTTCGATCGCCCAGTCAAGATAACGGGTATCGGTAATAGATAGATACTTCTTGTACAATTTTGCCCGTTTCCTGGCAAAATCCCCTACCGCCACTTTCTCAAAAGCATCAACATATCGTGCAAGGGAGGTAGGAAGTATTTTAAAAGCTTTAGTGCAGCGCGCAAATCTCATCCTCCTCGGCAACTCCTTTTCGCTCTTTACACTCGATATAATTATGACTCTGCGAACTTGCATTAGTTGCGCCATTTCCTGAACAATAATCCCGCCAAAAGAAACACCTATCAAAACCGGGTTCTCATGTTCAACTCTTTTACACAGGCGGGCCGAATATTCTTTTAAACTTTCCTTAGGCCTGGGAAGCAACCAATCCAGCCAATGAATCTGAAATTTTTGTTCGGGCAACCTGATCATTTCAAAAATCGACGGATTTGCTGCCAGCCCGGGCATACAATAAACATGAATAACAGCTTCTTTTACCATACTTTATAAGCTTCTACAGCTAAATGTGCCCGAAAATCCTTAACTTTACTATCAAATTTAAGGGAATTTGACCGCTCAAATAAATATTTAATATAAAATTTCCTTTTGGGCTGCAGCCCGGTCAGCCAGACAATAGCATTTTTCTTTCTTTTAATAAAATGGCTGATTTTTTGATACTAAAAAATAAAACACTTACATATGGACCCTCAGCTATCTGTTACTGACAATGAATTCCTTCGTCAATTTGAACTTCAGGTTGAAGGAGAATTAGCCAAGATTGAATACGCCAGTCAGGATCGCAAGATCTTTTTGACTAAACTCGAAATGAGCGACACTCTTAAAGAAAAAGGATACCTGGAACCTTTTATCGAAAAAGTTCTGGATATAATAAAAGAACGGGAAATAAGGGTTATGCCTACAAGTCCCTCTATTGCACGCTTTATGCGGAAAAACCGTCGTAAATATAAAGGAATGCTCCCTGTGGGCATCAACATCTAGGTCAACACCTCTTCTTCAACATAAGAGAATCGTACCAGCCCATCTTCACCTATTTCCTGCAGTTCTATTTTGTGCAGGGTATTAACCAGGGAAGGATTCCAGGGGGTTTTTACTTTTACATAATTTTCGGTAAAGCCATGGATATACCCTTCCTTATTTTCTCCTTCAAAAAGGACAATTTTAGGTTTGCCTAACTGTGATTCATAAAAAGCTCTCCTTTTTTTGGCTGAAAGCCCTCTAAGCATCTTGCTTCTCTTTTTTCGAACCTTTAAAGGCACCACAGCTTCCATTTCGGCTGCCGGAGTATTATCTCTTTCGGAATAAGTAAAGACGTGGAGGTAAGAAATATCCAATTCATTCAGGAAATTATATGTTTCCAGAAAAAGCTCATCTGTCTCGCCCGGAAACCCAACGATCACATCAACACCTATGCAGGCATCTGGCATGACTTCTTTGATCTTTCTCACCCGGTCTACATATAGCTCCTTCATATATCTGCGTCGCATGGCTTTAAGCACCTCATTACTTCCGCTTTGTAGCGGAATATGGAAATGCGGTACAAAGGCTTCGCTATGGGCCACGAAATCTATTGTTTCGTTCTTTAAAAGATTCGGCTCTATAGAAGAAATTCGAAGTCTTTCAATTCCCTCTACTGTATCAAGCGCCTTTACCAGGTCAAGAAAAGTATGTTCATGCTTTTTATTTCCAAACTCTCCTTTCCCGTAATCCCCAATATTAACTCCGGTCAGGACAATTTCCTTTATGCCTTTATCGCTGATCTTCTTTGCATTTTCAAGAACATTCTCCAAAGTATCGCTTCTTGAAATTCCACGCGCCAGCGGAATGGTACAGTATGTACATTTATAATCACAACCATCCTGTACCTTTAAAAAGGCCCTGGTACGGTCTCCAAATGAGTATGATCCCACATAAAAGTCGGCGTCTTCGATCTCACAGGAATGCACCTCTCCCATATCATTTTTAGTGAGGTCATTAAGGTAATTCGTGATCTTAAATTTTTCAGTTGCACCTAAAACAAGGTCAACTCCATCTACAGCTGCAAGTTCCTCAGGTT
Organism: Salinimicrobium sediminilitoris; assembly: GCF_020866905.1. Taxonomy (GTDB): domain Bacteria; phylum Bacteroidota; class Bacteroidia; order Flavobacteriales; family Flavobacteriaceae; genus Salinimicrobium; species Salinimicrobium sediminilitoris. The sequence continues at coordinate 643,484 of NZ_JAIVCC010000002.1, forward strand.
TTAGCTGGGCGTAACAGCCTACAGCGATCACAAAAGCATTTTCATTTGCCTTTTGCGCCTGCTTTACAATAGTTTTGAAACGTTTATCGGCATTATCTGTAACCGAACAGGTGTTGATCACATAGATATCGGCAGCCTCACTAAAATCCACCCTTAAAAAGCCTTCGTCCTTAAATGAGCGGGCGATCGTAGAGGTTTCAGAAAAATTCAGCTTACAACCCAGGGTGTAAAATGCTACTCTTTTGGAATCTTCCATTTTTTCTTCTCAAGTTCTAATAGCTAACCATCAGAAATTCAACAAAATATAAAAGCCTCTAAAAATCCCATTTTAGAGGCTGCAAAGATACCAACTTTAATTCAATGTCCAATTAACATTGAACAATGAACCAATTTCATTTTACAGGTAGTTCAAATTTCCTTTTGTAGATGTTATCTACCAGATCCAAAATTTCAGAAACTATAAAAACTGGAACTCATCCTGAGCATTGCTTACCGTAACTACTCTCTCCTGAACTTCCTTGTATCTTCAAACACTTTTTCGAGGATCGCTTTGTCTTCTTCTGAAAATTCAATATCTCTTCGCCCCATTACCTTTTCGGCTACTTCAAAGGCTTTGTCGGTTTTATAAGTAGTGGTGCCTCCACTTCCACCCCAGCTAAAACTTGGAATGAAATTCCGTGGAAAACCGGCTCCAAAGATGTTGGCGCTTACCCCTACTACTGTTCCCGTGTTGAACATGGTGTTGATCCCACACTTACTGTGGTCACCCATCATTAGTCCGCAGAACTGCAAACCTGTTGGGGCGAATTTTTCTGAAGCATAATCCCACAACCGAACTTCGGCGTAATTGTTCTTGAGGTTAGAAGTATTGGTATCGGCCCCAAGGTTACACCATTCGCCAAGAACAGAATTTCCAAGGAAACCATCGTGGCCTTTATTAGAGTATCCAAAAATGACAGAATTGTTAACCTCTCCCCCAACTTTTGAATGTGGACCAACTGTTGTAGGTCCGTATATTTTAGCTCCTAACTTTAAGGTGGCATGCTCACACAAAGCAAAAGGACCACGCACAATACTTCCTTCCATGATCTCGGCACCTGCTCCAATGTATATAGGGCCTTGAGAAGCATTAAGGATCGCACACTCCACTTTTGCTCCCTCTTCTAAAAAAATATTTTCAGGAGCTATTACCTGGTTGGTGGAAGAAATTTTTCCACTTTCTCTATCCTGAGTAAGAAGCTCAAAATCGGCTTCAATAGCTTCACCGTTAAGCTTAAATATATCCCATGTGTGCTCAACAAGAATCGCCTTCCCCTCCATTTCAATGTTTGTACATTCCTGGAAATCTACTTCCTGCTCTTCATAAGCATGAAAAGCAACAACATCTTCTTCATGAAAAATACCTTCTCCCGGTTGAAGATTTTTCACCTGCTCCACGAGTTCGGCAGTTGGTAAAAAAGCTGCATTAATGATGATATTCTCCTCCATCTCCACCATTGGCCATTTTTCTGATAGATAATCCTCGGTGATCGTAGAAGTGGTGGTATTGAGAAATTTTTCCCATTTTTCACGAATGGTAAGAATTCCCACACGAATGTCGGCAACGGGACGGGTAAAGGTAAACGGCAGTAACTGCGACCGCACAGCCCCGTCAAATAAGATATAATTCATTTTGATTGTTCTTTGGTAAGTAAAGGTACAAGTTAATTTAAACCGAAGAAAATGAAAGTACTGCTACCTTCTCAATATATTTAACAAAAAAAGCCCCCTTTACAGGAGGCTTTTGAGCTATAATGACGCAAAAATTACTTTTTATATTTCGCGTATTTGTTCTTGAACTTGTCGATACGACCGGCAGTATCCAATAATTTGGCTTTCCCGGTGTAGAAAGGGTGAGAAGTTCTGGAAATCTCCAATTTCACCAAAGGATATTTCTCACCATCAACTTCAATAGTTTCTTTTGTGTTCGCGGTAGATTTAGTTAAAAAAATCTCGTCATTAGACATGTCTTTAAAAGCTACCAATCTATAATTTTCCGGATGGATTCCCTGCTTCATCTCTTTATTCTTTAAAATCTTGTAATTTTTCGAGGTGCAAATTTAATTAATTTTTCTAATTCAACAAGAATTCTCTCCTAAATTTTTGGTATAAAAGAAAGCAACACCTCCTGTGTAACGTTTTGTTATATTTGCTTACCAATATCCAACTAACTAATCATTTTTTACAATGGAATCACAAAATACAATTTCGCCGGGCAAAGTTGGATTAAATTATGGAATTTATCTGGGCCTTATTATCATTCTTATTCAAGTTGTGATGTACGTAACAGGAATGGCCCTTGAAGGGGTCCAATGGCCAATGTACATCTATTACGTGATCTTTGCCGTCCTTATCTTTGCTGCCGTTAAATCTTATAAGCAGAAGAACGCCGGTTTCTTAACTCTTTCTGAGGCTTTGAAAACAGGACTCTCTGCCGCTGCAATTAGTGCCGTGATCTTTTTGGTGTATAATGTATTGTTTTTTTATATAATTGAACCTGGTTATGGTGAAATGATGCTTGACGTCGCACGTGACAAGATGCTGGAAGATGGAAATATGACCGAGGATCAGGTAGAAATGGCTTTGTCATTTTCAAAATACATGATTAATCCTTTTATTGGAGGTGCGTTCTGGATTGCTATGAGTGCTTTCTTTGGATTGATCTACTCCTTGATTGCAGGTGCCATCTGGAAACAGCAACGGCCATACGAAGCATAAACCCTATTAAATGCAATTATCTATTGTCATCCCTCTTCTTAACGAAGAAGAATCTTTAAACGAATTATACAATTGGATCGCAACTGTTATGCGGTCCAATTCTTTTTCCTATGAGATTATTTTTATTGATGATGGCAGTACAGACAATTCCTGGAAAACCATCAAAAAGATCTCGGCAGAAGATCCTTCGGTGAGGGGAATAAAGTTTAACCGCAATTACGGAAAATCCCAGGCCCTGCACGTAGGTTTCGCTAAAGCCGAAGGAGATGTCATTATCACCATGGATGCCGACCTGCAAGACAATCCTGAAGAAATTCCCGAGTTATATCACCTTATCACCAAAGAAGGTTATGACCTCATTTCGGGCTGGAAGAAAAAACGCTACGATTCTGTTCTTAGTAAAAATCTGCCATCAAAATTATTTAATGCCGCCGCCAGAAAGACATCCGGGCTTAAACTGCATGACTTCAACTGCGGATTAAAAGCTTACCGAAAAGCAGTCATTAAAAATATTGATGTCTATGGAGAAATGCACCGCTATATCCCGGTGCTGGCAAAAAATGCCGGCTACTCCCGTATAGATGAAAAAGTTGTTCAACACCAGGCCAGGAAATACGGTAAAACCAAATTTGGGGCAGAACGATTTATTAATGGTTTTTTGGACCTCATTACAATTTGGTTCCTTTCCACGTTTGCCCGCAGGCCTATGCACCTTTTTGGAGCGCTGGGGGTTCTCATGTTTTTCTTCGGTTTTCTATTCGCCGTGTGGATTGGCGCTTCAAAATTGTATAAACTTTACCACGGACTCCCGAACATCCTGGTGACCGATAATCCATGGTTTTACATCTCGCTTACCACCATGGTCTTAGGAACCTTATTATTCATCGCCGGCTTCCTTGGAGAATTAATTTTGCGCAGTAGCAGGGAAAAAGAACGCTACCGCATAAGCGAAACTACAGGAGAGATTTAGCAGGCATTACCACATAAATCCTTATTTTTGTTGCTGAAATAAAATTTTTGGCATGAGTTACTATGACGTAAAATCTCGGGCAGAGTCCTGGTTAAATCCGGAATTTGATGACGAAACCCAATCGAAAATAAAAGAACTTCTTGAGAAAGATCAGGATGAACTAAAAGAAAGTTTTTATAAAGATCTGGAATTTGGAACCGGCGGAATGCGTGGCATTATGGGAGTTGGGACCAACAGGATCAACAAATATACCCTGGGGAAGAATACTCAGGGACTTTCAAACTACCTGAAGCTAAAATTCCCCGGCGAAGATTTAAAGGCCGTGATTGCCTACGATTGCAGAAAGAACAGTAAAGAACTCGCTAAAGTTGTAGCCAATGTTTTTTCGGCTAACGGAATTAAAGTTTTTCTTTTTTCTGAACTACGTCCTACCCCAGAGCTATCTTTTGCCGTAAAGCACCTGGACTGTCACTGCGGAATTGTGCTCACCGCCAGCCACAACCCTCCGGAGTACAACGGGTACAAAGTTTACTGGCAGGATGGGGGACAACTGGTGCCACCACAGGACCAGGAGATCGTGGAAGAGATAGGCCGCCTGGAATATTCCGAAGTGAAATTTCAAGCCAATGAAGGTCTTATTGAATTAATAGATAAAGAAGTAGATGAAGCTTTCGTTGAAGCATCTGTCAAAAGTGGCAGTTTTGACACTTCTCAAAAAAACAAAGACAACTTAAAGATCGTCTTTACTTCCCTCCATGGAACAGCCATAAAACTTAATCCAAAGGTTTTAGAAGCTGCAGGATATACAAATATTCATATTGTTGAAGAGCAGGCTGTACCCGACGGTAATTTCCCTACTGTAGAATCTCCAAACCCCGAAGAGCCCGAAGCTCTTAAAATGGCCCTGGAAAAGGCAAAGGAAATAGATGCCGATATTGTTATTGGAACAGATCCCGATGGGGACCGCCTGGGAGTAGCAGTAAAGAACCTTAAGGGAGAAATGGAACTCCTTAATGGAAATCAAACCATGCTGGTGATGACCTGGTTCCTTCTTGAGCAGTGGAAAAAACAAGACAGGATCAAAGGACGTGAATTTGTTGGCTCTACGATTGTTTCAACGCCAATGTTAAGGGTTGTGACCGAAGATTACGGAGTCCAATATAAAGAGGGGCTTACAGGCTTTAAATGGATCGCTAAAATGATCAAAGATAACCCGGGTCTGGATTACATAGGCGGTGGAGAAGAGAGTTTTGGTTTCATGGTGGGAGATTTTGTTCGTGATAAAGATGCGGCCACTTCTACCCTATTGGCTTGTGAGATCGCTGCTCAAATGAAAGCTAACGGCATCTCCTTTTATGAAAAATTATTGGAACTGTATAAAGAATACGGCCTTTACAAAGAAGAATTGATCTCCCTTGTAAAAAAAGGTATTGACGGTGCCGCCCAGATCAAGAACATGATGGTTAGCTTACGTGATAACCCACTAACCGAAATTGATGGGGAAAAAGTAGTATTGGTAGAAGATTATCAAAGCTCTAAAGCCTTTCACTATGATCTTGCAGAAACAAAGATCGAAACACTTGATGTTCCCAAGTCGAACGTTTTGATCTATTACACCGAGAACGGAACAAAAGTAGCTGCCAGACCTAGTGGTACAGAACCAAAGATAAAGTTCTATATAAGTGTAAATGCACCACTTGATGATGTTGCAAATTATGAGGAAGTGGAACAACAACTTTCAAATAAGATTGCCGGAATAAGATCAGATCTTAAACTGGCCTAAGCCACCCTGCATGAATTACTTTAAGAAGATTATGAGGTTCGCGATCCCCTACAAGAGGTTCGCGATCCTCAATATTATTTGTAACGTTTTCTACGCTCTTTTCAGCACCCTGTCCTTCCTGGCGCTAATTCCCGTGATCCAGATCCTGTTCGACAAGACTAAAAGAGTTGCTGTCGAACCAAAATGGGCAGGTTTAAGCAGCATAAAAGATTATGTGGTCGGATCTTTCAATTATGAAGTCACCCGCCGTGTCAATGAAGATGAAGTTACTGCGCTCCTTTTTGTCTGCGGAATTGTGGTGATCCTTTTCTTTCTAAAAAACCTGTTTGGATACATGGCTGCCTTCTTCATCACCTTCCTACGGAATGGAGTGCTGCGGGATGTGCGGAATGCTATTTATGATAAGATCCTTGCCTTACCGGTTTCTTATTTTTCTGAAAAACGAAAAGGAGACACTATTTCCCGAATTACAGCCGATGTGAATGAGGTGCAGACTTCTTTTCTATCAATTCTGGAATTGATCGTTCGCGAACCTCTTACGATCATCTTTACGATTACCGCCATGCTTATCATGAGCCCCTCCCTGACGATCTTCGTTTTTATTTTTCTACCTATTTCAGGATTTATTATTTCGGCTATTGGGAAAAAACTGAAGAGCAAATCAAATCAGGCGCAGGAGGAGAATGGACATTTCCTGTCGCTTGTGGAAGAGACTTTATCAAGTTTAAAAATTGTAAAGGGTTTTAATGCTGAAGATAAGTTCAGGCACAAGTTTCATGAATCCACTAATCGATTAAAGAAAATCCTGGACAGTCTTATCAACCGGCAGAATCTCGCCTCGCCTACCAGTGAATTCCTGGGGATATTTGTGATCGTTATCATCTTGTGGTATGGAGGAAATATGGTATTGGTAGAAGGTACTCTTGATGGAGCTACTTTTATTGCTTTCATGGGGCTTGCTTATAATATCCTTACACCGGCAAAGCAAATAAGCAAGGCAACCTACAGCGTGAAAAAAGGAGATGCAGCTGCCGAAAGGATCTTCCAGGTACTAGATAAAGAAAGTAATATTACAGATATCAAAAATGCAGTTGAAAAATCTGATTTTGAAGAGGTAATTAAAATAGAAAATATCTCTTTTAGATACGAAGAAGAAAATGTCCTGAAGAATTTCAGTATTGCGGTTCCTAAAGGTTCAACCGTTGCCCTGGTAGGACAATCTGGAAGTGGGAAATCAACCATTGCCAACCTGGTGACGCGGTTCTATGATGTCAACGAAGGAGCAATAAAGATCGACGGAATTGACATTAGGAACATGACCAAAAAATCCCTGCGGAATTTGATGGGACTCGTGACTCAGGATTCCATTCTCTTCAACGACACGATTAGAAATAATGTAGGTCTTGGAAAAGACAATGCAACCGATGAAGAAATTATAGATGCATTAAAGATTGCGAATGCCTGGGAATTTGTAAAAGACCTTCCCCTTGGTCTGGATACGAACATTGGTGATAGTGGAAATAAACTTAGCGGGGGACAAAAGCAGCGTCTTTCCATTGCACGGGCGGTTCTAAAAAATCCGCCAATCATGATCCTTGATGAGGCAACTTCGGCATTGGATACCGAAAGTGAAAGGCTGGTACAAAAGGCCCTCGAGAACATGATGAAGAACAGAACTTCAATTGTGATCGCCCACCGTCTTTCTACCATTCAAAATGCCGACCAGATCGTCGTTATGCAAAAAGGAGAAATTGTGGAACAGGGAAAACACGACGAACTGCTGGCGAAAAAATCTGTTTACCAAAAACTGGTAGAGATGCAGTCTTTCGAGTAGTAGATTCCCAAAAAAAGGTTAAAAAAATAAGGTTCCAAAAATGACATTTTCGGAACCTTATTTTTTTGTAGGTAAACAAAAGGAGAAAAAAATGGATGAAGTAGGTCCATCCATTTTTCATAATCTCTGCACCACTATGGGGGTATGTGGCGAAAGAATCTCCAGCAATTGGAGCAAAAAAGATTACTTTTTCACAATGTGAATATACTACAAAAATAAACACAAAAAAATTTTTTGTGTATTTTATCCAAATTATATGTATTTCATCGATGTTTTTAAATGAAAAACAGCCATTGCTGCGTTTATAATCTTAAAGGATTTCCTCCTATCTTTAACCCCTCAAATAATTCCGGCATCGATTGAATTCTTCCGAAGAAAAATTAGTTCTCCGCCTCCAGGATCCAGAATCCAGGGATACTGCATTCCGGGAATTGTTAGAATTATATCAGGAGCGACTTTACTGGCAGTGTCGAAATATTGTAAAGAATCACGAAGATGCCGATGATGTCCTGCAAAACACCTTCATTAAGATCTTCAGGAATATTGGGAAGTTTAAAGGAGAAAGTCAGCTGTTTTCATGGATGTACCGTATCGCAACAAATGAAGCTATCACCTTCCTCAATAACAGGGCAAAGAAACAGAAGATAAGCTCAGATGAGCTGCAGCAACAAATCATTGACAATCTTGAAAATGATGTTTATTTTGAAGGAGATGAAATTCAGCTAAAGCTTCAAAAAGCCATAGCTACGCTTCCGGAAAAACAACAACAGGTTTTTAACATGAAATACTTTCAGGAATTGAAGTATAAGGAAATTTCTGATATCTTAGGTACGTCTGAAGGGGCGCTGAAGGCCTCTTACCACCATGCTACTAAAAAAATCGAAGAATTTTTAAAAAATCTTTAAACCTTAAGAGGAATATTCAGTCAAATAAACAAATGAAAGAGAACAGGTTACCATACGACCAAACAGGAGGATTTAAAGTTCCGGAAGGTTATTTCCAGGACTTTGAAGCCCGAATGATGGCGCAGGTAACCGAAGAAGAAAAGAGCTTTGGAGACAACCCCTTTAAGGTTCCCGCAAATTATTTCGAACAGCTTGGGGAGAGGGTCCTTGAAAAAGTTGAAAATCCTCCCAAAGAAGGAAAAGTGGTTCCGCTTTTCAAAAGGAAGATCTGGTCTTATGTGGCCGGTGTCGCAGCGGTTGCCGCAATCTTCTTTAGTTCCTTAGTTATAAATACCAATGGAGAATTAGGTTTTGAAGACCTTGAAATAACAGCTCTTGAAAATTACCTTTTAGAGTCCCTGGACATGGAAAACCCAACTCAGCCACCTTTTGCTGAATATGAAGTAACTGCTTCGGCAAACCCCAATATTGATAAAGAAGCCCTCTTCGAATATTTAACCGAAAATATCGACGAGCCGGCACTCCTACTTAATGAAGATTAGAATGAAAAAGAAATTTTTAATACTCCTTTTGTTTACCGGGTTTTTTGCCCATGCCCAGGACAGGGAGGCACACCGTGAGAAAATTCGAGCTCTTAAAACCGCTTTTATTACAGATGGTTTGAATTTAACAGCCCAGGAAGCTCAACAGTTTTGGCCGGTGTATAATGAATTTGAAGAAAAAAGAAGAGCCCTTTATCGAAGGGAAAGGGCCGAGGTTGAAAATATTGAGTGCCTTAGCGAAGAAAAGGCAAACTCAAAGCTTAATGAATATGTTGAAATAGAAAGGGAAGATTACCTGCTGAAAAAACAGTATTACAACGACTTAAAAAAGGTCTTTAGCGCCCGCAGGATCATGCAGCTAAAAAAGGTTGAAGATGAATTTAATCATAAAATGATGCGGGAGTATCGTGAAAGAAAAGAATCAAATAAATAATTTAATGGTTGGTTGGTTAGTTGAAATGATCCGGTTGCTTAAGGCGCCGGATCATTTGTTTTTATTTGAATTTCAATTTTGCCAGCCTGTTCTTTCCCGCCGCGTATGCTACAGAGTCATTGAGAAACCTGATGGTGTAAAAACCCTCTGAAGAAAGTTCTTTCCAGTTCTCCCCTGCATCTCCTGAATAGGAGATCCCCGTGAAACCAACAGCGACAATTTCCTTTCCTTCCCCACCGGGAACATAGCGCACACTGCTCTTATAACCTGGATCTTTGCCTTCGGCAATGAGGTTCCAGGTTTTTCCGCCATCCGTAGTAACTGCTTTATTAGCCTTATTTTCCCGGGGAGCAGTGTAATCACCTCCAATGATAATTCCCTGCTGTTCGTCAAAGAAATCCATAGAATACCCACCCTGAGTGTTTTCTCCCTGTACCAAAGGAGTTTCAAATACTTCCCAGGTTTTACCTCTATCGGGAGTAAAGAAGACTCTTGATCTTGCACCACCGGAAAGTATCCATGCCTTCTCCCCTTCCACGGCAATATTGGAATTACTGGCCGCAAAAGCGGCTTCTCCTTCGGCCGCTTCGGGAAGTTGTTCACAGGAAATTTTGCTCCAGCTCTTCCCGCCGTCACGGGTGATGATCACCGATAGGCAATTCTCCACAGGATCGCCCATTGCAATTCCTTCTTTATCATTCCAAAAGGTCATGGCGTCGTAAAACACCTTTTCCCCCTCCTCTTTATACACGAGTTCCATTTCACCACTATCGCCGGTTTTGTACAGCAAAGCAGGATTAGCCACACTTAACATAAAAAAATCTGTAGAAGTTCCTGCAACAGCCCTAAATTCGGGATAAATAGAATCATATTGCTGCCGGCTTACCCGCACCTGGTCCTGCTGTGAATTATAAATGCCGTAAGCTCCGTTAGAACCTGCAAAAGCCAGGTCCTCCCCCATAATTTCGATGGCTCTTATGCTTATGGAATCTTCCAGGAGCACCTCAACTTCCACTTCAGAAAAAACCTTTCTTTCTACCTGTTCAGGTTCAGATTTACATGCGGCAATGGCTAAAAAGAGTATAAAAAACAGACGCTTCATGAATAGAATTTTGCCTTCAAAGATAGATTTTTCCGAAGTTTAAAAAGCTTACCTTTGCGGCTTTAAATAAATTTTATGCGCTTATACAGAAACCTGGTGTTTGCAACCGTGGATGCCCTGGGAGAAATATTTAATGAAGGAGAGTACGCCGATAAGGTGATCGCAAAAACCCTGAAACGTGATAAACGCTGGGGTTCCCGCGACCGCAGTTTTATAGCTGAAACCACTTATGACATTGTTCGCTGGAAACGCCTTTATGCTGAAATTGCCGAAGTAAAAGCTCCATATTCGAGAGAAAACCTTTTTCGCCTGTTCGCAGTTTGGGCTACCTTGAGAGGAATTGAAATTCCGTCTGACTGGAAACAGATCGGACCCGTGCCCACCCGCCGCATCAAAGGAAAATTTGATGAGTTGAGCCAGATTAGGAAATTCCGCGAATCTGTACCCGACTGGCTGGATGAGCTAGGTGTAAAAGAACTGGGAGAAGAAGTATGGGAGAAGGAAATACACGCCCTCAACGAACAGGCACCAGTAATTCTTAGGACAAACACTCTTAAAACAACAAAAGAAAAGCTACAACAGGAGCTTCAAAAAGAGGGAATTGAAACCGAATTTTTAAAAGGTTATCCCGATGCTTTGCAGTTATTGGAACGTACAAATGTCTTTAAAACTGAAGCCTTTAAAAATGGCCTTTTTGAGGTACAGGATGCCTCTTCCCAACTTGTAGCCGAATTCCTTGAAGTCAAGCCGGGAATGAGAGTAGTAGATACCTGTGCCGGTGCCGGAGGTAAGTCCCTGCACCTTGCTGCCTTAATGGAAAATAAAGGCCAATTAATTGCCACAGATATATATGCAAACAAGCTAAAAGAGTTAAAACGCCGCGCACGTCGTGCGGGAGCTCACAATATTGAACCCCGCGCTATTGATTCCACCAAAGTGGTAAAAAAACTCTATAATACTGCAGATCGTGTCCTTATCGACGCTCCCTGTAGCGGATTAGGAGTTTTAAGTCGAAATCCCGATGCAAAATGGAAACTGCAGCCGGAATTTATCGAAACTATCAAACAAACTCAGGAAGAGATCCTGAAGCAGTATTCAAAAATGGTAAAAGACGGCGGGAAGATGGTTTACGCTACTTGCTCAATTTTACCTTCAGAAAATGAAGAGCAGGTGAAAAAATTTCTTTCTTCGGAAGAAGGGAAGAATTTTAGCCTTGCAAAAGAACAAAAGATCCTTTCCAGCGAAACCGGTTTTGACGGCTTCTACATGGCACTGCTCGAGAAAAAATAAGGTTTGGGCTAAAGCCCTTTCAAGAAAATTCATTGCCTCCGGATAGATCCGGAGGCAATTTTTATTTGGAAAATGCCTACTGTTCCAAAAAACCCTTGATTTCTGCGTCTCAAAACCTGTTACAACGTCATTCTGAATTTATTTCAGAATCCCTTCGACCTGAAATAGGATCTTAATAGAACCTGAAACAAGTTCAGGTTGATGGGAACACTTCTTTGAGACAGCTTCTTTATTCTATAATTAGTTTTGTTCTTGCCACTATTTCAAATCTTAAATTATGAAATAATGCCGCCTTTAGGCAGAGAATTAATTCAGGAGGACAAAAATGTATGAATCACCACCGCCTACAGGCGGAGGATAAGATCAGGCCGTTCCAGGGCTTTAGCCCAATTTAAATTGACAAAATAAGCAGTCTCGAAAATGCCTTTTTTTGATAGGTATATTTTTCCTGTCTTAAGTTTCAGAAAGAAATGAATTGCCTCCACCTTCAGGCGGAGGATAAGATCAAGCTGTTCAAGGGCTTTAGCCCAACTTTAAAATTGACAAAATAAGCAGTCTCGAAAATGCCTTTTTTGAGAGGTATATTTTTTCCTGTCTTAAGTTTCAGAAAGAAATGAATTGCCTCCGTCTTCAGGCGGAGGATAAGATCAGGCTGTTCAAGGACTTTAGCCCAACTTTAAAATTGACAAAATAAGCAGTCTCGAAAATGCCTTTTTTGAGAGGTATATTTTTTCCTGTCTTAAGCTT
>NZ_JAIVCC010000002.1:655851-712507 GCF_020866905.1 Salinimicrobium sediminilitoris
TTAGCCCAACTTTAAAATTGACAAAATAAGCAGTCTCGAAAATGCCTTTTTTGAGAGGTATATTTTTTCCTGTCTTAAGCTTCAGAAAGAAATGAATTGCCTCCGCCTTCAGGCGGAGGATAAGATCAGGCCATTCCAGGGCTTTAGCCCAATTAAAAATCGACAAAACAAGCAGCCTCAAAAATGTCACTTTTAAAGGCTAATATTTTTACTTTCTTTTTGTTTTGAGGCTGAAGGAGTTCCTTCAAAAAATGTAAATTTGCTCCTCAACAACACAAAACCCTCAGAATGATCTTATTCTTCGGAAATCGTCCAAACAAGGTCTATGCGGTTGACACGCATAAGGCACTTTCGGCCGAAAACATTGCAAAATTAGACTGGCTTTTTGGAAACGCTCAATATTTAGAAAAATCTGCCCTGGCAGATTTTTTTGTTGGTCCCCGTGCCGCCATGATCACTCCCTGGAGTACAAATGCGGTGGAGATCACCCAAAATATGGGGATTGAAGGCATCCGCAGGATCGAAGAATTCTATAAAGTTGATGAAAATTACCATGATTTTGATCCCATGCTTTCTCAAAAGTACAATGGGCTGGACCAGGATATTTTCACGATCAACATAGAACCCGAACCTGTTCGCGAAGTAGAAAATATCGCAGTTTACAACAATAAAGAAGGACTGGCTCTTAATGATGAGGAAGTTAAATATCTTGAAAAGCTTTCAGAAAGGATTGGTCGCAAACTAACCGATTCTGAAGTTTTTGGTTTTTCCCAGGTTAATTCTGAACACTGCCGCCACAAGATCTTTAACGGCACCTTTGAAATAGATGGAAAAGCCAAGCCGGTTTCCCTCTTCAAACTCATAAGAAAGACTTCTGAAGAAAATCCGAATGACATAGTTTCGGCTTACAAGGACAATGTTGCATTCGTAAAAGGTCCGAGAGTTGAACAATTCGCCCCACAATCGGCAGACAAACCCGACTTCTATAAAAAGAAAGATTTTGATTCGGTCATTTCCCTAAAGGCCGAAACCCACAACTTCCCAACTACTGTAGAACCTTTTAACGGAGCTGCTACGGGAAGTGGAGGGGAAATTCGCGACAGGCTCGCAGGCGGAAAAGGTTCACTGCCCCTGGCGGGAACTGCCGTTTACATGACTTCCTACTCCCGACTTGAAGAAAACAGACCATGGGAAGACGCTTTCCCGGCAAGGCCATGGCTCTACCAGACTCCGATGGACATTCTTATCAAAGCTTCCAATGGAGCTTCTGATTTTGGAAATAAATTCGGGCAGCCCCTTATTGCGGGTTCGGTCCTTACCTTCGAACATTCCGAAAACAGAAGAGCGCTCGGGTATGACAAAGTGATCATGATGGCCGGCGGAATTGGTTACGGAAAAGCCGACCAGGCGATAAAAGGAGCTCCAAAAAAGGGAGATCAGATCGTTGTTTTAGGAGGAGAAAATTACCGGATTGGAATGGGTGGTGCCGCAGTTTCTTCGGCAGATACAGGGGAATTCAGCAGTGGTATTGAACTCAATGCCATCCAGCGATCGAACCCCGAAATGCAAAAACGTGCCGCTAATACCATTCGTGCAATGGTAGAGGCCGATGAAAACCCAATCGTATCCATTCACGATCACGGTGCCGGTGGGCACCTCAACTGCCTTAGCGAGCTGGTAGAAGATACCGGCGGAAATATTGATCTGGATAAATTACCCGTTGGAGACCCTACTCTTTCCGCTAAGGAAATTATAGGAAATGAATCTCAGGAAAGAATGGGCCTTATCATTTCTGAAAAGGATCTAAAGCAAATGCAAAAGATCGCCGAAAGGGAAAGGACTCCCCTATATTCTGTAGGAAATGTAACCGAGGACAGGCAGTTCACCTTTGAAAGCAAAAAAACCGGTGCAAAACCTATGGACCTTGCTTTGGGTGATATGTTTGGCAGCTCGCCGAAAATGATCATGAAAGACAAGACCGTTGACAGGAAATATGCCGATGTAGAATACAGGCAGGAAGACCTGCACAGCTACCTTGACCGTGTCCTGCTCCTGGAAGCTGTTGGTTCCAAAGACTGGCTTACCAACAAGGTTGACCGCTGTGTCACGGGAAGAGTGGCAAAACAACAAACCGCAGGGCCCTTGCAGTTACCACTCAACAACTGCGGAGTAATGGCTCTTGATTACAAAGGAAAAAATGGCGTGGCTACTTCTATTGGCCACTCCCCTGTTTCGGCATTGATCGATCCTGTAGCCGGTTCCCGGAACTCCATTGCCGAAGCACTTACAAATATCGTATGGGCACCTCTTGAAAAAGGTTTGAAGTCAATTTCTTTATCGGCTAACTGGATGTGGCCATGTAATAACGAAGGGGAAGACGCGAGACTTTATGAGGCAGTGCAGGGAGTATCAGATTTTGCTATTAGCCTTGGAATAAATGTGCCTACAGGAAAGGATTCTCTTTCCATGAAGCAGCGATATGAAGACGGAAATGTGCTGGCCCCGGGCACAGTGATCATTTCTGCAGCTGGACATTGTGATGAGATCACTAAGGTTGTGGAACCCGTATTGCAAAAAGATGGTGGACCTATTTACTATATCAATTTTTCTCAGGATACTTTTAAACTTGGAGGCTCTTCCTTTGGACAGATCCTCAACAAGGTAGGTGCTGAGACACCTACTGTAAAAGACGACAAAAAATTCGCTGCAGCCTTTAATGCAGTTCAGGAATTGATTCGAAAAGATCTTATCCTTGCAGGTCACGATGTGGCTTCGGGAGGATTGATCACCACCCTTCTGGAAATGTGCTTTGCAGATGTAGATCTTGCTGCCGAACTTAATCTTACCAAACTGGGAGAAGAAGACAGCGTGAAATTGCTATTTGCTGAAAACTGCGGAATAGTTTTTCAGGCAAAAGATAAGAGTGTAGAAGCCATTTTAAAGGAACAGAAAGTAGAGTTCTTCAAGATTGGAAAAGCAACTGAAGGCAAAACCCTGAAGATCAAGAACGGGGGAGAAAACCTGAAATTTGATATTCCGAAGCTACGAAATACCTGGTCCCGAACTTCTTTCTTGCTTGATGAGAGGCAAAGCGGAATAGACAATGCCACCGAACGTTATAAGAATTACGCCAAACAGCCACTACACTTCAGGTTTCCGGAAGGTTTCAGCGGTAAGTTACCTCTCGACTCCGCTCGAGGTGACAAACAAAGGATTAAAGCGGCAATTATCCGGGAAAAAGGATCGAATTCAGAAAGGGAAATGGCTTACGCTATGGACCTTGCCGGCTTTGACGTGAAGGACGTACATATGACCGATCTGATCACCGGGCGAGAAAATCTGGAGGATATTCAATTCATCGCAGCGGTAGGTGGATTCTCAAATTCAGATGTTTTGGGAAGCGCAAAAGGCTGGGCCGGAGCATTCTTATACAATGAAAAAGCCAAGGCTGCCCTGGACAACTTTTTCGCGAGAGAAGATACCTTATCCCTGGGTGTATGTAACGGTTGTCAACTATTCATGGAACTGGGATTACTGCACCCGGACCATGAGGAGAAACCAAAAATGCTGCACAACGAATCTCATAAGTTTGAATGTAACTTCACCTCTATGGAGATCGAAAAAAATGATTCGGTGATGATGTCTTCATTATCGGGTAGCCGCCTTGGAATATGGGCTGCACACGGGGAAGGAAAATTCAGTTTTCCTTATGAAATAGAGCGTTATAAAATCATTGGAAAATATGGGTATGAGACCTATCCTTCCAATCCTAATGGTTCTCACTACAATACTGCAATGATCGTAAGTGACAACGGCCGGCACCTGGCAATGATGCCACACCTGGAGCGCTCTACCTTTCCATGGAACTGGGCATACTATCCAAAGGATAGAGAGGATGAAATTAGTCCCTGGATTGAAGCTTTTGTAAATGCCAGAAAGTGGCTGGAAAAAAATTAAAAAAAGTTCAAACAAAGAAAACGTCCGACAGATTAATTTCGTCGGACGTTTTTATTTCAGATCACTTCGTTTTGGTTATTCCACAGGATACTCTTCAAAAATGGCATTTACCAGATCCCTTATTCCCTGGGTCGAAGTCTGGCCTGTAATACTTTCTGAAGCTACTCCTTTCCATACAGTATTTTTGGTCTCTCTGTCCACCAGGTTAATTACTACCGTCCCTTCTTCATAGGTATAAGTATCGGTGTCATAGCCAATGATATTATTATATCCCGCATAACCTCCGTAGTAATAGTTGTTGTACAAAGGATTTATGGTTCTTACCCCTGTAGTATAAGGATAAGCAGCATAAACAGGATCTGTGGTAGTAGTTACTTCTGTATCGGTCTCTGTGCTAATTAAAACCAGCAGGTCTGGATTTTGACGGTTAAGATTATAACCGGCTTGTTGTAAGTTGGTGTTTACTGCTTCAATTACTGCACGACTTACATCTTCTGAACTCATCTGCATCCCCTGGGCACTCACATTTGCGTTGGGGAGATAAGCGAAGGAATTATAAGAGCTAAGGTCTTTAGAAGTAGTTTTCTGAGTCGCTACCCTGGGACCACAACTTAGAATGGCCAAAGAAAATAACAGTAGCATTAAAATGTTCAATTTTTTCATAGTCAATTTTTTTTGTGATTTCCTATAATTTAAACATTTATACCCTTAACAATCAATTTATTAAAACATTTAAAATGAATTTAACCATATTTCTAAATTTTCATCAAATAAACTTAAACCGGGTATTCTCCAGATTTCACCTTTTACTAACATTCCTGCCAGCATTTATTCCTTAACTTTTAGGAAAAGCTTAAGAAATGACTGTAAAAGAAAAAGACAAACAATACTTTGGACGAGGGAATCCGGCTATGGACCTGAAAGTTGTAAAAGCAGAAGGAAGTTATATATATGGTGCCGACGGTAAAGAATACATTGATTTCCTTGGCGGTGCCGGAGTAGGAAATCTTGGCTGGGGAGTCGGCGAGATAGAGGATGCAATTCGCAATGGCGAACGTCCTTCCTATATATACCCTAATTTTTATTACAAGCCCTGGACGAAATTGGCAGAAACTTTAGCCAAACTCAGTCCCGGAAAATTGAAAAAGAGCTACAGGATGACCGGGGGGTCTGAGGCAGTAGAAGCAGCCCTTGAAATGGCCACCATGTATACCGGTCGCAAGAAGATCCTCTCTATCGAAGGCAGTTACCACGGGAATACTATAGGCGCCCTCAGTATCGGTGCCAGCAAAAAAAGGGAGAAATTTCCTAATCTGCTTGAAGACTGTTTGAAATTGGAGCTTCCCCTAAATAAGGAGAAGCTGGAACAGGTAAGTTCCCTCCTTTCTTCAAAAGAAGTAGCTGCCGTCATCATGGAACCGGTAATTATTAATCTGGGAGTGGTGATCCCGGAAGAAGATTTTATGGCAGGTTTAGATCAAATCTGCAAAGAAACAGGCACCCTGTTGATCATGGATGAAGCCATTACCGGTTTTGGACGCACGGGAAAAATGTTTGCTTCTGAACACTTTGATATTGAACCGGATATTCTGTGCATGGCAAAAGCAATAACTGCGGGGCATGCCGGGATGGGCGCGGTAATTACTACAGAGGAAATTGATGATAAGGTGGGTGATAAAATTGGTTTGTATTCCTCTTATGGTTGGCATCCCATCGCAGTAGATGCTTCGCTGGCTGCTTTAGATTACCTTCGGCAGCACGAAAAAAGACTTTTTGAAAATATTAATCAGCTTGCAGAGACCTTCAAAAAAGGTATTTCAGAAGTAAATTTTAAAAATACGTCTGAAGTGCGGATCAAAGGAGCTGCAATAGGTGTAGATCTTGAAGATGAAGATTATGCTTCTACAATTAAGGAAAAAGCCATGAAAAAGGGGCTGCTAATGAATACTGAAGGTCCCAGCCTGCTCTTTTTACCCAATTTTCAAATGACTAAAGAAACTGCCTTCAAAGGAATCGATATATTAAAAAGTTGTGTCTAAAAAAGAGATTTTTAATATTTTATTTGAAATAGATGCTTCTTTTGCTATTTTGCAGAGATTATTGTAACAAATCAATAAATGATTGAAATTAAAAGACTCTTTGATTTTCCATATTTTCAATTGGAAAATGCCCCTCTTGAAAAATCCCTGGTCACTAAGTATAATGGGAAGTGGGAAGCCATTTCTACACAGGAATACATTGACAAAGCGAATGCTGTAAGCCGCGGACTGCTTAGTTTGGGGATCCAGCCAAATGATAAAATTGCGGTGATCTCCACCAGTAACCGTTCCGAATGGAACATAATGGACATTGGGATCTTACAGCTCGGTGCCCAAAACGTGCCCATATATCCCACAGTTTCTGAGGAAGATTATGAGTATGTGATCAACCACAGTGAGTCAATATATTGTTTTGTTTCAGACAAGGAGATCCTTGACAAGCTTAATTCCATTCGTGGAAACACAAAATTAAAAGGTGTGTACACCTTTGATGAGATCGCAGGAGCCGAAAATTGGACTGAGATCCTGAAACTGGGTGAAGACAAGTCCAACCAGGAAGAGGTTGAAGCCAGGAAAAAGGCGGTTAAAGAAGATGATCTTGCCACCCTTATTTATACCTCTGGAACTACCGGGAGACCAAAGGGAGTTATGCTTACCCATAAAAATATTGTAAGTGATGTGCTGCTAAGCTCAGAGCGGGTACCTTTTGATTTTGGAAGTTACGTCTCTCTAAGTTTCCTTCCTGTTTGCCACATTTTTGAAAGGATGATCCTTTATTTGTATCAATATTACAGTGTATCCATTCATTTTGCCGAATCAATTGACAAAATTAGTGACAACCTAAAGGAGGTAAAACCTCATGTAATTTCGGCTGTACCCAGACTTCTGGAAAAAGTATACGATAAGATCATCGCAAAAGGTTCTACAGTTGGCGGGATCAAACAAAAATTATTTTTCTGGGCAGTAGAACTCGGTCTGGAATACGAACCTTATGGCGCTAAAGGCTGGTGGTATGAAACCCAGCTTAGCCTTGCCCGTAAATTGGTTTTCTCTAAATGGAAAGAAGGTTTGGGAGGCAAAATTGAACTTATAGTATCGGGTAGCGCGGCTTTACAGCCAAGACTTGCAAGGGTTTTCGCTGCTGCGGGAATTCCGGTAATGGAAGGTTATGGATTAACCGAAACTTCTCCGGTAATAGCTGTTAATGACCAGAGAAACCATGGTTTTAAAATTGGAACGGTAGGAAGGGTCCTTAGAGATGTGGAAGTGAAAATTGCCGAAGACGGAGAGATCCTTTGTAAAGGCCCTAATGTTATGAAAGGCTATTATAAAGAACCTGAAAAGACCAAAGAAGCAATTAATGGTGATGGTTATTTCCACACGGGAGATATAGGGGAAGTGGACAGCGAAGGTTTCCTCAAGATCACAGATCGTAAAAAGGAAATGTTCAAGACTTCTGGCGGAAAGTATGTTGCTCCTCAGGTCATTGAAAATCAAATGAAGCAATCCCGCTTTATTGCCGAACTCATGGTGATTGGGGAAGGCGAAAAAATGCCTGCAGCTCTAATTCAGCCCGACTTTGAATTTTTAAGGGAATGGGCCAAAAGAAAACATATTGAAGTAGGACCAACCAACGCAGACCTCATAAATAATACTCAGGTCAAAGCCAGGATCCAGGAGGAAGTGGATTTCTACAACCAAAAATTCGGAAGCTGGGAAAAGATTAAAAAATTTGAACTCACTCCCGATGTTTGGAGCATTGAAGGGGAACACCTCACTCCTACTATGAAGCTGAAGCGCAGGAATATTATTAAGCTTTACCAGAACCTGTATGACGGCATATATGAGAAGTATTAAATTGGTGAAAAACTAATTAAAAATGTCCGGGTAATATCCCGGACATTTTCTTATAATAATATCTGAATTTGAAGGTATCGTTAAAAGAGGATCTACAGGAAAACCGTAAATTAGAGTCCCAAAAAAGTAATAAATGACACTTATTATTTTCAGAAAAATTAAAGCCTTTCTATCAAAAAATTCTCAACAATAATAAATTATGAGTTCATATACTGCGGCCGAAGACCGCTACGAAAAAATTGAATATCGCCGTTGTGGAAAAAGCGGAATAAACCTACCTCTGCTTTCTCTTGGCCTTTGGCACAACTTCGGAAATACCACCAGTTTTGATAATTCAAAACAACTCCTGCGAACAGCTTTCGACCATGGGATTACCCATTTCGATCTAGCCAATAATTATGGGCCTCCTTACGGTTCGGCAGAAACTAACTTCGGAAAGATCTTCAAAGAAGATTTCCAGCAATATCGCGATGAGCTGCTAATTTCCACCAAGGCAGGCTGGGATATGTGGCCGGGACCCTATGGGAATTTCGGCTCCCGAAAATATCTTATTGCAAGTCTGGACCAGTCGCTTAAACGAATGGGACTGGATTATGTAGATATATTTTATCACCACAGGCCAGATCCTTCCACTCCCCTGGAAGAGACAATGGGTGCTTTGGACCAGATCGTGCGGCAGGGAAAAGCACTTTATGTTGGCGTATCACAATATTCGGCCGGGCAGACAGCCAAAGCTGCCGAAATACTGCGCAATCTTGGCACTCCATTTATAATCCATCAACCCCGCTATAACATGTTCGATCGTTGGGTTGAAGATGGATTGCTTGACACCCTTGAGAAAGAAGGCCTGGGCAGCATAGTATTTTCGCCCCTGGAACAGGGAATACTGACCTCAAAATACCTGCATGGAATCCCGGAAGACTCCCGTGCAGCAATTGAAGGCGGCTATTTGGATAAAACCAAAATCACTCCCCGACTTCTGGAGCAGGTTAAAGAACTAAATGCAATTGCCGAAGGTCGCAATCAATCCCTAGCTCAAATGGCAATTGCATGGTTACTAAAAGATCAGAGAATCAGCTCCGTTTTAATAGGAGTGAGTAAGGTTTCCCAGCTTAAAGACAATATTGCAGGGCTGCAGAATCTCAAATTCAGCAAAGAAGAACTGGAAAAAATTGAGGGAATTCTTAAAAGAAGTAACCAGGACAATTGAAAAAATGTAGAACCCACATTGAAAATACAATACCTCTATGAAAATACCATGTAATATTTTTCTCGTTACAATTTTGTTCAGTATTTCTGGAAAAGCCCAGGACAACAACCTTATTGCCGATGGCGCAGAATTGCAGCTTGTTGCCGACGGTTTTGAATTCACCGAAGGCCCTGCTGCCGATTCTCAGGGAAATGTCTATTTTACAGATCAGCCGAACAATCGCATTCACAAATGGTCTGTGGAGGACAACAAAATAAATGTCTTTATGGAAGATGCAGGCCGTGCGAACGGTCTCTACTTTGATGCTGATAATAATCTCTACGCCGCTGCCGATAAACATTCGGAGATCTGGATGATTAACAGCAATAAGGAGGTGAGTGTGCTGCTCGGAGGTTTTAGAGGACAAAGATTTAACGGACCTAATGATCTATGGATCGCCCCCGATGGCGGGATCTTTTTCACA
Source organism: Salinimicrobium sediminilitoris (assembly GCF_020866905.1). Lineage (GTDB taxonomy): Bacteria > Bacteroidota > Bacteroidia > Flavobacteriales > Flavobacteriaceae > Salinimicrobium > Salinimicrobium sediminilitoris. Next base: position 665,378 of record NZ_JAIVCC010000002.1, read on the forward strand.
GATCCTTTCTACAAAAGAGATTATTGGAAGCATACTGAACAGCCTATCAAGGAGCAGCGGGTGTATTATCTCACCCCAAACCGCAAAGGTCTTTTCATCGCTGCCGAGGATCTTGTGAAGCCAAATGGCATTATTGGGACTGTGGACGGTAAAACATTATATGTAGCCGACATTGAGGACAATAAAACCTGGAAATACTCTATTGGTAAAGATGGAAAACTGGAAGACAAAACCCTTTTTACTGAATTGGGATCTGATGGAATGACCATAGATGAGCAGGGGAATCTTTACCTTACCGGCGACGGTGTTACAGTATTCAATCCAAAAGGAGAAAAGATCCTTCACATTCCCGTAGATAAAGAGTGGACTGCCAATGTTACTTTTGGCGGTAAGGAAAACAAGACATTGTTCATTACGGCTATGGACTCCTTATATAGTCTGGAGATGAATGTAAGTGGCCGTTAAATGCCGCTTAAATCAAAAACACCTTCCAGAAATGCCATTTTTGGAAGGTGTTTTTTGATTCTAGCATTTGGACTTAGGAGACATAAACTTCAAGAAGTTCTGCTCCATTCGCGGTTATTTTTACTTCAGAATTTTCTGCCGGAATTAGCAGCGTCTGCCCCTGGAAAACTTTTTCTGAATTTCCTTCAATGCTTATTTCTGCTTCCCCGCTTACACACATAAAAATGACAAAAGAATCCAAATCTGAATAATCCTTTGTAATACTTCCTTTTACCGGAAGGAAGTTGGTGGTGAAATATTCGCAGTTAGCAATATTGGTGGAACTATTCTCCTCCCGGGAATATTCCATTTTAAAATCCTCTTTTCTCTCAAAATCTATAGCATCCAGTGCAAGATCTGTATGCAATTCCCTCGAATTTCCTTCTGAATCCACCCGGTCCCAGTCATAGATCCTATAAGTAATATCTGATGTCTGCTGAATTTCGGCCAAAAGTACTCCTGCGCCAATGGCATGAACTTTTCCGGTGTTGATGAAAAAAGAGTCTCCTTTTTGAACTTTTTCGAAGTTTAGCAATTCTGTGATTCTTCCCGAATTGAGGTGCTCGAGATATTCGGCTTCAGAAATGCTCTTTTTAAAACCTACATTGATCTCTGCGCCTTCATCTGCCTGCATGATGTACCACATTTCGGTCTTTCCAAAGGAGTTGTGGCGTTCTCTTGCAATACTGTCGTGCGGATGCAGCTGCACCGAAAGCTCGGTCTTTGCATCTATGAACTTGATCAACAGAGGAAATTCTTCTCCAAACTTTTTGAAGTTCCTCTTCCCCAACAATCTTTCTTTATACCTCTCTAAAAGGTCATTTAAGCTCTGTCCTTTAAGGGGACCATTTTCCACTACAGAAATATCACCTTTCACTCCGGAAATTTCCCAGCTTTCACCGGTATTTTCTGAGGTTGAGGGTTTATGTAGGATTTGTTTCAGTTTATTTCCTCCCCATATCTTTTCCTTAAGAATGGGTTCAAAACGTATTGGGTAATTCAGCATCTAATCTTCTTTAATGTGGTAAAGATAATAATTGTAAGGCTGGATTTTTAAAGGATTTTTAATGAAGACACCAGGCACATAACCTTCAAAAATGTCATTTTCTCTACCTATTTTATTTTAAAGTTCTATTTTGTCCTTGATTAGCACAAAAATCTTGAAGTATCTCATTTTTATTTTTTGCACACTTTTCTCTCTCAATCTTCAGGCACAGGAGAGAGGCCCGGTGCGGGGAATAGTTAAAAGCCAGGAAAGTCTGCTGCAAAACGTCCATATAAATAATGTTTCTTCAGGAAAATACTCGGTTTCGGGTGAAAAAGGGGAATTTGAACTGAACATCAAATTGGGAGACACCCTTGTTTTGTCGCATGTGGGAATGGAGGACCTTATAAGGTTCATAAAACAGGATGACCTTCAGGAACTTCCGGTTGTTTTTGAGATGGTGGAAAGTTCGATGGAACTTAAAGAAGTGGTAGTCAATGAAACTTCAGAAATAAATGTCGTGAGCCTGGGTATCATTCCGAAGAAAATAGAAAAGCTTTCCATGAATGAAAGGCGGCTTAGAACTGCCGGGGATTTTAAACCTATTCATTTATTAAGCCTTTTGGGAGGATCCCTGGAAATCGATCCAATTTTAAATGCAATTAACGGCAGAACCAAAAAATTAAAACGGAACATCAAGATTGAAAAAGCGCAAAGAAATATTGCCTTTTTTGAGATAAATTATAAATCTTATATGGAAGAAGCTATGGAATTAAGTCAGCAGGAATCGGCACTTCTCATAGATTTCATGCTGGAAAGGAAAGAATTGCCCCGTCTTTTGGAGGAGAACAATGATGCCCAGATCAAGCTTTTTCTTCACGATTCCTGGTTTCAGCTAAAGGATAAGATGCAGGGCACTTCCCAATAGGACCTCTAAGCTAATTGTCGAAAAAACTGTCAAACTCCTCTTTAACGGGGAGTTTCTTTGTGTTTTTCTAATTATTTTAGGAGAGGTATTCCATAGAAGGAAAATATTTTTTTATTTACTATGCGTGCATAACAAAATTTTCTTAACTTTGAGATTCTATGAAAGAAAAAACCATTGATTATGTCCTCCGGGCGACCTGGATCTCAATTTCAAAAATGTATAATGAGGAGGCAGGTAAAGAAGGAAGTACAATGGCTACAGGCTTTGCCCTCTTGAGTATTGATCCAGAAAATGGTACCCCCTCCACTTCATTGGGTCCAAAAATGGGAATGGAAGCGACCAGTTTGTCGCGCACCCTTAAAACTATGGAAGACAAAGGTCTCATTACGCGGAAGAAAAATCCCGTTGATGGCCGAAGTGTGCTCATTTGTCTTACCGATTTTGGTAAGGAGATGAGAGACTATTCAAAAAAGGTGGTTTTAACCTTTGATGAAGCTGTGAGAAAAGAAATTCCACAGGAAGATCTGGATAAATTTATTGAAGTAGCCTCCAAGATCATGGACCTTATCGCGTCCAGAAAAATTTATAACGAATAATAAAGGTCACCGCGGTGATCGTCAAAATTTATATTAACATGAAAAGACGAATTAACAAAGTTGCAATAATAGGCTCGGGTATCATGGGCAGCGGGATTGCATGTCACTTCGCCAATATTGGAGTGGAAGTTTTACTGCTGGATATTGTGCCGAGAGAGCTAACTGAAAAGGAAAAGAAACAGGGCCTTACCATGGATGACAAGCAGGTAAGAAACCGAATTGTAAATACCTCTTTACAGGACGCCCTAAAATCCAAGCCCTCTCCTATTTATCATAAAGACTTTGCAAATCGTATTAAAACCGGGAACCTGGAGGATGATATCTCCAAAGTTTCGGAAGTTGACTGGATCATGGAAGTGGTTGTGGAGCGACTGGATATCAAAAAGAAGGTTTTTGATAACCTTGAGAAATACCGCAAGCCAGGTACTTTAATAACTTCAAATACTTCGGGTATCCCAATTCAGCAGATGAATGAGGGCCGAAGTGAAGATTTCCAGAAGCACTTCTGCGGAACCCACTTCTTCAACCCACCGCGTTATTTAAGGCTTTTTGAAATCATTCCGGGGCCGGACACTTCCGAAGAAGTTTTGGAATTCCTGAATGAGTATGGAGAAAAATTCCTTGGAAAAAAATCTGTAGTAGCAAAAGATACTCCGGCGTTTATTGGGAACAGGATTGGTACTTATAGTATCATGAGCCTTTTCCATATGGTGAAGGAACTGGACCTTACTATTGAAGAGGTCGATAAACTTACAGGTCCCGTTATAGGAAGACAAAAATCTGCCACTTTTCGAACCGTAGACCTTGTAGGACTGGATACTCTGAAACATGTTGCTGAAGGTCTTCACAAAGGAGTACCCACAGATGAAGAACACGATCTCTACGCCATGCCCGACTATATTAATACTATGGTCGAGAATGAATGGTTTGGGAGCAAAAGCGGACAGGGTTTTTATAAAAAGATAAAGAAAGACGACGGTTCCAGTGAGATACAATCACTCGACCTCAACACTCTTGAATACAGGGCTCAGAAAAAAGCAAATTTTTCTACTCTTGAACAAACGAAAACGATTGATAAAGTAGAAGACAGATTTAAAGTTCTTGTTGACGGAAAAGACAAAGCCGGGGAATTCTACAGAAAGAATTTCGCCGCAATTTTCACTTATTCCTCAAAACGTATTCCTGAAATTACAGATGAACTTTACAAGATCGATGATGCCATGAAAGCCGGATACGGTTGGGAACATGGACCCTTCCAAATCTGGGATGCCATTGGTGTTGAAAAAGGGATCGAGATCATGAAAGCTGAAGGTAAAGAGCCTGCAGCCTGGGTAAACGAAATGCTTGAAAAAGGCAATAAAAGTTTCTACACGGTAAAAGAAGGAAATACCTGGTATTACGATATTCCTTCAAAGGAATACAGGAAGATCCCGGGCCAGGATGCTTTCATAATCCTTGACAACATCAGGGAATCCAAAGAAGTATTTAGCAACAGCGGAGTTGTGGTAGAAGATCTTGGTGACGGGATCCTGAATGTGGAATTCCGCAGTAAAATGAACTCTATTGGAGGCGATGTACTCGATGGTTTGAACAAGGCCATTGATATGGCAGAAAAAGATTATCAGGGACTGGTTGTAGCCAACACCGGAAAGAACTTTTCTGTAGGAGCCAATATTGGGATGATCTTCATGATGGCTGTAGAGCAGGAATATGACGAGCTTAATATGGCTATAAAATATTTCCAGGATACCATGATGAGAATGCGCTACTCCTCTATTCCAACAGTTGCAGCACCACATGCGATGACTTTGGGTGGTGGATGTGAACTTTCCTTACACGCAGATAAAGTAGTCGCCGCGGCTGAAACGTACATCGGACTTGTAGAATTTGGAGTTGGGGTAATTCCCGGCGGTGGAGGTTCCAAGGAGATGACGGTGCGTGCTGCCGATACCTTTCAGAAGGATGATGTGGAATTAAACCGACTGCGGGAACATTTCCTCACTATTGGTATGGCAAAGGTTTCAACTTCGGCTTACGAGGCTTACGACCTGAATATTCTTCAGAAAGGTAAAGACATTGTGGTAGTAAACCCCGATCGTCAGTTAGCAATTGCTAAGAAACACGCGCTGCTCATGGCAGAGAACGGTTATACCAGGCCTATTATGAGAAAAGACATTAAGGTATTAGGTAAACAAGCACTGGGAGCCTTTTTAGTAGGTACAGATCAGATGTTCGCCGGTAAATACATTAGCGAACATGACAAAAAGATCGCTAACAAACTGGCATACGTAATGGCCGGAGGAGATCTTTCTGAAAACTCTTATGTAAGTGAACAATATCTATTAGATCTTGAAAGAGAAGCATTTTTATCTCTAACCGGAGAAAGAAAGACTTTGGAAAGATTGCAGCATATGTTGCAGAAAGGGAAACCACTTAGGAATTAGTATTGAGTAATGAGTATTAAGTATTGAGTAATTAAGAAGTATTGATTATGCACAAATTAAGCGACCTTAAGATCTGGAATAAAGCCATGGATGTAGCTGAATTGACTTATTTACTTTCAGCTAAATTTCCTTCAGAAGAGAAATTTGGTTTAACAAGTCAGATTAGGCGCAGTGCAATTTCAGTTCCTTCCAATGTTGCTGAAGGAGCAGGCAGATCGACCAAAGGAGAATTTAAAAATTTCCTCAGCATTGCAAATGGATCTTCTTATGAGCTTCTAACTCAACTTATATTATCTCATAGACTCAAACTGGTACCTGAAAAAGATACTAGAGAAGTTATCTCTGAAGTTATCGAAATACAGAAAATGAATTATGCATTGATAAAATCGTTAGAAAAGTAAGTATTCTCAATACTCACTACTAACTACTAAATACTAGAAAATGAATAGAACAGCTTACATCGTAAAAGGATACCGAACTGCAGTGGGAAAAGCACCACGGGGGGTATTCAGATTTAAAAGGCCAGATGAATTAGCGGCAGAAACTATCCAGTTTATGATGGATAAGCTGCCCGAATTTGATAAAAAACGAATTGATGACGTGATCGTGGGGAACGCGATGCCCGAAGCCGAACAAGGACTTAATGTTGGGCGCTTTATCTCTCTCATGGGATTAAAGACCGAAGACGTGCCCGGGATGACCGTAAACCGCTACTGTGCTTCAGGCTTGGAGACTATAGCAATCGCCACAGCAAAGATCCAAAGCGGTATGGCCAACTGTATAATTGCAGGTGGTGCAGAAAGCATGAGCTATATCCCTATGGGAGGTTATAAACCTGTACCCGATTACAAACTGGCAAAAGCCGGAAAAGAAGATTATTACTGGGGAATGGGATTAACTGCGGAAGCAGTTGCTCAAAAATACAAGGTTTCAAGAGAAGACCAGGATGAGTTTGCATTTAACTCTCACCAGAAGTCTCTAAAAGCCCAAAAAGAAGACCGTTTCCAGGACCAGATCGTACCAATTACGGTAGATCAAACCTATGTCGATGAAAATGGCAAAAAACAAACGAAATCATATACTGTAAATAAAGACGAAGGTCCGCGTGCAGATACTTCAAAGGAAGTACTTGCTAAACTGCGTCCTGTATTTGAAGAAGGCGGAAGCGTTACAGCCGGTAATTCTTCTCAAATGAGTGATGGTGCTGCTTTTGTTATGGTAATGAGTGAAGAAATGGTAAAAGAATTAAATCTTGAACCGGTTGCAAGACTTGTAAGTTATTCGGCTGTTGGGGTTGAACCAAGAATAATGGGGATAGGACCTGTTTATGCGATTCCAAAGGCTGTTAAACAAGCCGGAATTCAATTAAATGATCTTGAGTTGATCGAGCTTAACGAAGCCTTTGCATCTCAGTCTTTAGCAGTAATTCGAGAACTTGGACTGGATATGGACCGCATGAACCCGAATGGAGGAGCTATTTCGATGGGTCACCCGCTGGGATGTACAGGAGCCAAATTATCCGTTCAGCTGTTTGACGAAATGCGCAAACGTGAACTGAAAAATAAATACGGAATGGTAACCATGTGCGTTGGAACAGGACAGGGAGCCGCGGGAGTTTTTGAATTCTTATCGTAAAAAGATTTGAGAAATGAGATCTGAGATTTCAGATACTTTAAACAACTTATAACAATCAGCTTTGGGTAAGATTCTTACATCTCATATCTAAAGTCTAATATCTATAACAAAATGAGCACACAAACAGATAGTAACAAGAAAGACCTTCTACGCGGAGGGCAATTCCTGGTAAAGGAAACCAGTGCAGAGAATGTTTTCACTCCAGAAGATTTCTCCGATGAGCAAAAAATGATGCGGGATTCGGTACAGGAATTCGTGAACCGCGAGCTGATGCCGAAAAGGGAAGAATTCGAAAAGAAGAATTATGAGCTTACCGAAGACCTTATGAAAAAGGCCGGGGAAATGGGCTTTTTAGGAGTTTCGGTCCCCGAAGAATATGATGGCCTGGGAATGGGATTTGTCACTACTATGCTTGTGGTAGATTATATTTCGGGAGCTACGGGATCTTTTTCCACAGCTTTTGGAGCACACTCGGGGATTGGAACACTTCCAATCACGCTTTACGGTAATGAAGAGCAGAAGAAAAAATATCTTCCGAAGCTTGCCACAGGAGAGTGGTTTGGAGCTTATGCTTTGACAGAACCGGGAGCAGGTAGTGATGCAAATTCAGGAAAGACCAAGGCAGTTCTTTCTGAAGATGGAAAATTTTATAATATCACCGGACAAAAAATGTGGATCTCCAATGCGGGCTTCTGCAATATGATGATCGTTTTCGCCCGAATCGAAGATGATAAGAACATCACCGGATTTATTGTGGAATACGATTCCGAAAACCCAAATGGAATCTCCCTGGGAGAAGAAGAAAAGAAACTGGGAATCCACTCCTCCTCTACCCGACAGGTGTTCTTTAACGATACAAAAGTACCGGTAGAAAATATGCTTTCAGAAAGAGGGAGCGGTTTCAAGATCGCGATGAATGCCTTGAACGTTGGACGTATAAAACTAGCCGGAGCTTGTTTGGACGCACAACGCCGCTCAATCGATGCTTCAGTGAAGTACGCAAATGATCGCGTACAGTTTAAAACTCCGATAGCCAATTTTGGTGCAATTCAGTCGAAATTAGCCGAAATGGCAACTTCGGCTTATGCCGGGGAATCTGCTTCATATCGTGCTGCTAAAGATATTGAGGACAGGATTTCAATCCGTCAGGAAGAAGGAAATTCTCACCAGGAAGCCGAATTGAAAGGAGTTGAGGAATACGCCATAGAGTGTTCTATCTTAAAAGTTGCAGCTTCAGAAGATCTTCAGAATTGTACAGATGAAGGAATACAGATCTTTGGAGGAATGGGCTTCTCGGCCGATGCTCCTATGGAATCTGCATGGAGAGATGCGAGAATTACCAGGATATATGAAGGTACTAATGAGATCAACCGCATGCTTTGTGTGGGAATGCTCGTGAAAAAGGCCATGAAAGGACACGTGGACCTTCTTGGACCAGCGACTAAAGTTGGAGAAGAACTCACCGGAATTCCTTCTTTTGACAAGCCAGATTATTCAGAGCTTTTTGCCGAAGAAAAGGAAATGGTGAAAAAGTTGAAAAAAGTATTTTTGATGGTTGCAGGTAGTGCTGTTCAAAAATTTGGACCTCAGCTTGAAGATCACCAACAGTTGCTGCTGGCTTCTGCCGATATTCTTATCGAGATCTATATGGCCGAGTCTACTATTCTTAGGACAGAGAAAAATGTAAACCGTTTTGGTGCCGACAGCCAGAAAGAACAAATTGCAATGTCGAAATTGTATTTATATCACGCTGTTGACACTATAAACCAAAAAGCCAAGGAAGGAATTGTTTCTTTTGCTGAAGGTGATGAACAAAGAATGATGTTGATGGGCTTGAAGAGATTCACCAAATATGAGAACCATCCAAACGTAGTGGAACTGCGTAAGACAATTGCGGAAAAAGTAATTTCTGAAAATAAATATCCTTTCTAAAATATAATTTGCGTCAATTAAATCTGATGAAGGTCGCCACTGGCGGCCTTTTTCTTTTTGGTATTTCTTTAACAGCCTATATGAATTCCATTTTTTAGCTTGATAGAAACGGAAATACCACACCTATGGGAGATACAACCCGCAACATCCTCTTGTTTTTAGCAGCATTAATTGTATTATACTTTTTGCTGCATTTTGTATTGAAGAGACTGGGAAAGGATCCCAGTAATATATTACCTCATAATATTGCCAGCCGTTTAAAGATCCCCATCATTATTCTTTTTTTGGTGGTTGCCATACAGGCCATTCTTATCCGCAGAGAAATTATAACAAATGAAGGGCAGGTAGATTTCTTTCAGCAATTGCGTTCCATTCTGCTTATTTTAAGTCTTACCTGGTTTATCGTGGTGGCTATAAGGGTTGCCAAAAATCAATTTTTAAAGCAGTTTGATGTCACCACTCAAAATAATTTAAGGGCCCGTAAATTCTATACTCAGTTCAACATTATTGAAAGAATTTCGATTTTCGTCGTCGTACTTTTTGCCTTGGGGATTGCACTCCTCACTTTTGACGGAGTTGAAGAAATTGGTGTAAGCATCCTCACCTCTGCCGGAATTGCCGGTATAATTCTGGGACTTTCTGCTCAAAAAGTCTTTGGAACTATTTTCGCCGGTATTCAGATAGCGATTGCACAACCCATACGTATAGATGATGTTGTTATAGTTGAAGGGGAATGGGGGAAAATTGAAGAAATAAAACTCACCTATGTGGTAGTAAAAATTTGGGATAAGCGACGGCTTGTACTTCCCACTACCTACTTCATTGAGAAACCTTTCCAGAACTGGACCAGGAATTCATCGGACATTCTTGGCACCGTTTTCATCTATACAGATTTTGACCTTCCTATAGACAAACTAAGAGAGGAACTTACGCGCCTGCTCAATGCCACAGAACTATGGGATAGAGAAGTGAATGTCATACAGGTCACCGATCTTACCGAAAACACCATGGAACTAAGGGCATTAATGAGTGCAAAAGATGCACCCACGGCCTGGGACCTGCGGGTGTATGCCAGGGAAAATCTCCTTAAATTCATCCAGGAAAATTACCCCGACAGTTTACCGCGTACCCGTATTAATATTAAAGAAGATCTTCCTCCCCAAGAAGGATCTTCAAACGAGCCTCAGACGTAATATTCTGAGAGAAATTCATTGCTGTTTCAATTAGTGCCAGGTGTGAATAAGCCTGTGGGAAATTGCCCAGCAAACGTTTGGTTTCAAAATCGAGATCTTCACTAAATAAGCCCAAATGGTTACTGTAGGAAAGCAATTGATCGAACATCTTCATTGCTTTTTCCTTTTCTCCAATTTTGTAAAGGCTGTTTATAAACCAGAAGGTACAAATAGTAAAAGATGAAGAAGGAGTCCCAAAATCGTCCTTGTTTTTGTACCTGAATAAAAGTCCGTTATAGCTAAGCTCTCTTTCTGTAGCCTTCACGGTACTTATATATCGGGGATCTTTAGCTTTGATAAAGCCATAATTCTCCATCAATAAAGTAGAGGCATCAAGATCTTTGGAACCGTATGACTGGGTGTAAGCCTGGACCTCCTCATTCCAGCCGCGGTGATAAATATCTTCATATATCTCCTGCCGCAGGTCCTTCCACTTCTGATCGTTGATCCCGTTCCTAAGGATCTCTCCAATTTTTACAGCTCTATCGACAGCTACCCAGCATAACAATTTAGAAAAAGTAAAATGCCGCTCTTCGGTCCTGAATTCCCATATTCCCTTGTCCGGTTGTTTCCAGTGCTCTTCAACAATACGCACAATACCCCGAACAATGGTCCAAAGTTCTTCGCTATTAGCCAGGGTGGTTTCAAACCTTAGAAATTGCTGATAGATCACTTCCATGAGAATTCCATAGATGTCATTCTGCTTTTGAATATATGCAGCATTCCCAATGCGTACCGGCTTTGAACCTTCATAGCCATCGAGGTGAGTAAGGATATGTTCGGTCAATTCCTTTTCACCGTTGATCCCATACATGATCTGCAGTTTTTCATCCTTATTCGGAATAAGATCGATAATAAACTGCAGGAAGTGCTCAGCCGATTCCCGGTGCCCCAGGCTACTCATTACCTTTATCACCATGGAAGCATCGCGAATCCAGCAAAAACGGTAATCCCAGTTGCGCACTTCCCCAATGGTTTCGGGCAGGGAGGTGGTCACAGCTGCAAGAACCGCTCCCGTCTTTTGATAGGTCATAGCCTTTAGTACAAGAGCACTTCGGTTTATGGCCTCATCGTAATGCGGAAATTTGGTGGTAGCTTCGCTCCAGTTCATCCAATAAGTCTTGGTTCGCTGAAACTTTAAATAGGCTCTTTCCAGATTTTGTTCCCTGAGTTTTTCATGATATCCCATTAAAAAATAGGCATTCTCCTCCAGGGTTATCTCCTCCCCGTTTAATACCTGGTCCAGGTCCAGGCTACTATATAGATACAGGGAATCATAAGTGCCTTCTTTGGTAAAGCTCTTAAGATAATAGCGATGATTTTCGGTAATTGTTTCTTCCCGGGCGTAGTTCAGGCGGGGTTGATAGCCTACCTTAAATTTAGGGGAACCTTTTAAAAGGTTAACATATCTTACCACATCTGGCGGGGTATAAAAAGTTCCATCCTCCTCCTTGTAGCGAGGCATAAAATCTATCACCTGAAATGCAGCTTCTTCCGAAGCAAAGGTGGTACACAATATATTAGTCTTCCGAAGGTATTTTTGAGAAATGTCATAATCTGAAGACACTTCAAAAGAAAAATGTCCTCCTATATTTTTATCGAGCAATTTTGCAAAGACCGAAGCCGAATTAAAATTAGGCAAACAACACCAGTCGAGGGAGCCTGATTTCGTGATCAAGGCAGCACTTTTGCAGTTGCCGATCAATCCATAATCCAATGTTTTCATTTAGTCTTAAAGTTCTTTTAAAATGGTAGGGGGCTTATTTTAAATTTCGGAAATTTAAGCAAAATGAATAAGATAGAACCCGCTTAAAATTTACTATGGGCAAAACAATAATAATCTCTAATCGCCTACCCTTACAAATAAATATTACTGAAGATGAAAAATTAGAAGTTACACCCAGTGTCGGAGGACTTGCCACAGGATTAAAAAGTTTTCATGAGGAAGGAGACAGCATATGGATTGGATGGACAGGCCTCTCTGCTGATGATATTCCCGAAGGGATGGAGGAGGAAGTGAAATCTGAAGCCAGGAAACAGGGATGTATACCCGTCACTTTAACCACAGAAGAAATTGAAAAATTTTATTACGGCTTCAGTAACCGCACCATTTGGCCTTTGTTCCATTATTTTATGGAATACACAGAATTTCACCCCGATCATTGGGAGGCTTATAAACAAGTAAATGAAAAATACGCCGAGGCAGTTGTAGAGCACCTTGATGATGACGATGTGGTCTGGGTTCACGACTACCAGCTGTTGTTATTACCCGAGTATATTAGAAAGAAAAATTCGAAGGTAACTATTGGCTTTTTTAATCATATTCCTTTCCCTTCTTCTGAAGTTTTCAGGACCCTCCCGTGGAGGGAAGAAGTATTAAAAGGTATGCTGGGGGCCGATCTTATTGGTTTTCACACTTATGATTATGAGAGACACTTCCTGCGCTCTGTCAATCGAATACTTCGCCACGATATTAACTTTAATAGTGTCAATATTGGCGGCCGTATAGTGAGGTCGGATTCGTTCCCGATGGGAATAGATTACAAGAAATTCAGAACCGCCGCAAAAGAGCATTTTAATCAGCCGCGAAGTGAGAACTCCGATATCCAAAAAAAGCTGGATTATCACAAATATGTGACCCGCAACACCAAATTGATACTTTCTATAGATCGTTTGGATTACACCAAGGGAATTGCCAACAGAATCAGGGCATTTGGATATTTCCTTGAGAAGTACCCCGAGTATCAGGAAAAAGTGAGGCTTATTATGCTGGCGGTGCCTTCGCGAACAAATGTTCCGCAGTACCAACTATTGAAAAAAGAGATTGACGAGCTGGTGGGCCGTATCAATGGTAAGTTTGCTTCAATAAACTGGACACCTATCTGGTATTTTTACCGCTCAATGCCCTTTGAAAATCTTATTGATCTTTACACCTCCAGTGATGTTGCACTCATCACCCCTACCCGTGACGGGATGAACCTGGTTGCGAAAGAATACGTCGCCACCAGGACAGACCAAACAGGAGTGCTAATTCTTAGTGAAATGGCAGGTGCGGCACATGAATTAAATGAGGCGCTTATCATTAACCCTAATAATTTTGAACAAATAGTAGACAGCATAAAACTGGCTCTCGAAATGCCCAAAGAAGAGCAGGTGCGTCGTAATAAGCTGCTTCAAAAAAGGCTTAAGCGGTATAATGTAGAGAAGTGGGCTAAAGATTTTATGAAGAGCCTGCGGGAAACCAAAGATTCCCGAAAAGCTTTCAAGGCTATACAAATTACAGAGAATATTAAAAAGGACCTTTTTGATAAATATAGTGCGGCACAGCGCCGCATCCTGTTCCTGGATTATGATGGCACCCTTCGTAAATTTGTGGACAAGCCCGATGACGCCATGCCCGATCCTGATCTCCTTCAATTGGTTACAAGACTTGGGGAACAAAAAAACACACGGGTAGTACTCATAAGCGGAAGAGACAAAGAAACCCTTGGAACCTGGTGGAAGAATGTTCCCATAGAATTAATTTCTGAACACGGGGTCTGGAACCGACCGGTAAATGAAAGCTGGCAATTAACAGAAAATCTCAACAATAACTGGATGTCCTCTGTTCGTCCTGTTTTGGAGACTTATGTAGATCGAACTCCCGGCACCTTCATTGAAGAAAAGAACTTCTCTCTTGCGTGGCATTATAGAAAAGCAAATCCCGAATTAGGCGAAGTAAGAGCGAATGAACTTTCGGCAGTCCTTAAGGACATGATCTCTAATCATGGCTTAACCGTGTTACAGGGAAATAAGGTTCTTGAAATTAAGAATAGCGGAGTAAATAAAGGTAAGGCAGCCAATAAATTGCTGGTAGAAAAATACGATTTTATCTTTGCCATAGGTGATGACTGGACCGATGAATACCTGTTTACTGAACTTCCGGATCAAACAGTAAGTGTTAAAGTGGGAAGGAATAAGACTAAGGCAAAATACTACGTAGATGATGTAGATGAGGTGCTTGAATTATTGGGGCAATTTGTAAGCCTTACCCGTTGATATAGGAACAAAAACTGTTAAAAAGGAGTAAATATTAATTGTTATTTTAAATCAACCTTAACTCTGGTTTTCCATACGGAACCTGCAAATAAGGTATATTAGCAATTGGATATTTAACCATTATCGAATTTAGAAAACAACGAAACATGAAAACAGGAAAAATTTTAGCAGGAATACTTTCAGGGGCTGCTCTTGGTGCTGTAGCAGGATTATTATTCGCACCAAAAAAAGGATCTGAAACACGCAAAAACATTGCTGATAAAGGCAACGAATATATGTATGGAGCCAAAAGCAAATACAATGACCTAAGCGATAATCTTTCTCACAGATATGATTCTGTAAGATCAAAGATTAAAGGAAAGTCTAAAGAACTTCAAACAGAAATGGACGGAGATGATAAGATCATCTACTAAGCCTTCTTGAAGATCTAAATTAAAGCTGCATTTCATGCAGCTTTTTTTATGTATTATTTTTCCTATTTTGTAACCAGGAATCTAAAAAATTAATATGCTTAAAAGTGCCATTTTTGCCACCTTTCTTTTTTGTGGTCTTACCAGCTTTTCTCAAGAGGTTGCACCACCACAGGTAGACCTTAGAATTTATGATATAATTGAATCCGTTTCAGCCGATGAAATTGAAGCCGATATTCGTCGCCTCGCCGGTTTTGGAACACGAAATACCTTTAGCGATACCGTTTCAAATACCCGCGGAATTGGAGCTGCCCGGAGGTTTATTAAAGCCGATCTTGAGAAAATTTCCAATGAGTGTAATAACTGTCTCGATGTATTTTACCAGAAGGATTTTGTCACCAAAGAAGGGAATAATCGCGTTCCCAAAGATGCATGGGTAGTAAATGTAGTGGCCGTGCAAAAAGGGACTAAATATCCAAACCGCTATGTTATCATGAGCGGTGACATTGATTCCCGCGCGAGCAACACTATGGATTTCAACACAGATGCTCCGGGAGCCAATGACAATGCCAGCGGAATGGCAGGAGTTATGGAGGCGGCACGTGTGCTTTCAAAATATGATTTTGAGAACAGCATTATATACCTTGGACTATCTGGAGAAGAACAGGGATTGTTTGGGGGACAGGGTTTTGCTAAAATGGCTAAAGACGAAGGCTGGGACATCATAGGAGTTCTAAATAATGATATGATCGGCAATATTAAAGGAGTTGACGGAGTAATTGATAACCGTAGCTTCAGGATCTTTTCTGAACCAGTTCCTCCCACAGAAACCGAGGACGAAAGAAGAATGAGAAGGTATTACGGAGGAGAAGTAGACGGTATTTCACGACAATTAGCCCGTTATGTTCATCGTACTACCGAAACCTATATGCCTGAAATGAACCCAATGATGATCTACAGACTTGACAGGTTTGGGCGTGGAGGCCATCACCGGCCTTTCAATGATCTTGGATTTGCAGGAATTAGGATCATGGAAGCCCATGAGAACTATAACCAGCAGCATCAGGATATTCGTACTGAAGATGGGATCGAATATGGAGATGTTATTGAACATGTAAATTTTGATTACGCTGCCAAGCTAACCGCTGTGAACGCAATCACTATGGCAAGTCTGGCATGGGCACCACCTGCACCTGAAGAAGTAATGATTGGTGGAATTGTAGAACCTTCGGCCAAATTAAAATGGGAAAAAGTGACAGGCGATAATGTAGCCGGTTATAAGATTTACTGGAGGGAAACGACCTCCCCTCAATGGCAGCATTCCCGATTTGTCGGGAATGTAGACAACTTTACCCTCGAGGGAATAGTAATAGATAATTTCTTCTTTGGTGTTTCGACCGTAGGGAAGAATGGAAATGAAAGTGTGGTAGTGTTTCCATCCGGCACCTTTTAGGGTCAAACAATAATTCCGGAAGCAAATTTTTTTTGAAATTTTAAATAGGGATCAAACGATCCCTATTTTTTTTGAATGTCCAATGGCTTTTCCACTGTCTTTAAAATAGCAGGTGGCAACTCCAAGATCCTCGATATTTTCTAATACCTGAATTATTTTCTCTTTCTGCCGTTTTGAAGTTTGCCTAATGTAAATAGCTTTAATGTTCAAGGGGAACATTTTTGTTATGCGCTCATACAGGTAAGCATCCTGCTGGGAATCATCTCCCATTAAAACATATTGAAGTTGTGGATAAAAAGAAATAACATCTTTGATCTTGATAAATTTATGATCATGACCACCTCTACCGGTAAATAGAAAATCCCCCAGACCGGTTTTAATACTTTTTAATTTTATTACAGCTTTGGGAAGCTTATGTTTACGTGCAAACTGCAGAATAAATTCATATAAATTCCATTCACTGCTGGAAACATAAAAAAATGAATTGAATTGTCCTTCTTCCTGCCCGGCTCGGCTTAAAGCCTGGTAATGGGGAACAACATCGTCGAAAATCTCACGGTTATCAATATTTTGGGTAAGGATCACATATAGCTTCTTGAAAAAATTCTGGGTGTGAGAAATTAGAAAAGTATCATCAATATCTGATATTATTCCCAGTTTACTTTTAAACGGCTTAAGCAACTCTCCTGTCTCAACCACTCCAATCTCTCCAAATTGACAGGTGACCGAGTATTCGTGCCAACCGCTCTCCAGGAATTTGTTATAAGGCAGATTAAACCTGAAGTACCCGTCATCTGTAGTTTTTGTAACCACCTCAAGGCTTCTAAAATTCAATTTCACTGTGGCATTTTTTATGGGACTAATCGTAAACATCTTGTAAACAGATTTTGCATGCCTGTAGCCCCTGCGGTCAATTTCATATTTATCTGGTGCCCAGGACTTAAAAACATGTCCAAACACTACTAATTCCTGATCATTCACATAACCCCGGTAGAGCTTAATGTCTAACCTCATATTTAATATTTTTTAACTACCTATCCCTCCCAAATTAGTTATTTTTAGGCACAAGCTCAATAAAAATGACAGACTTTAGCAGGGTTTTAATGGTAGTTAACCCGATCTCGGGTGGAATAGATAAATCAGATATCATCGAGGAGGTTAAAAAACAGGTAAAGGAGAAGGGTTACGACCTGGATATCTACTACACCACCGGCAAGGACGATAAAGAAGCCCTGTTTTCTAAAATAGAAAATTATGCCCCTCATCGTATTGTTTCTGTAGGTGGTGATGGAACTATAAAATTGATTGCCGAGCTTCTTAAAGATGATTCTGTTCCTATTGGAATATTCCCTGCCGGTTCTGCAAATGGTCTCGCCGAAAACTTCAACCTTCACGGCAGTGATGAATATCTTGCGGAAGTAGCTTTGGGGGATAAATTTGAAATTATGGATTCTATTCTCATAAATAATGAGCTTTGTCTACATATAAGCGATATTGGATTAAATGCTGAACTGATAAAAAATTATCAGGAAGGTAATATCCGCGGAAAATTGGGTTATTTATTAAAGTCTATCCCAACCCTTATAAAAAGTGATTTTCCTTTCCAGTTCGAAATTCAGGTGGACGGAAAAATAATCTCCCGCAACGCAGTTCTTATAGCTGTTGCCAATGCCAGGAAATATGGTACTGGTGCCAATATTAACCCTCATGGCAGGTATAATGACGGCAAGTTCGAGATCCTCATATTTAAAGAATTCAATATTCCCGAGATCCTTAAAACCTTCAGCGAAAATGCAGAACTTGATGAAGATTTTCTGGAAATCATTTCTGCCGAAGAAGCCCGAATTTACAGTGACAAAAAGATCCCATTCCAAATAGATGGCGAATACAGGGGAGATATTAGTGATGTAACTGCCAGCATATCACCGGTAAAGATTAAAATTGCAGTTCCTTAAAAATAACTCTCCACATCTTCAACTACGCTAGCATTCTCGCAAATAATTAGCTATTTTAATGCTTAATTAACAATAATTTAGGCTGCCCTTAATTAAATTGGGCTGCCAAATGAGTAATTTAGATGTACAATCTAACTAATTAAAAAAAGAACAATTATGGCAGAGATTAAGATCGAAAAGAAGAAACCAATTTGGCCTTGGATTATCCTGGTACTGGTTATCCTTGCAATACTATACTTTTTAGTATTTGCCGATGACGATGATGACTTAGACGAGGTAGAAACTGAACAGGTTGAAGAAACTACCTGGGAGGAAGAAGACGCCGAAACCACCACCTGGGAAGACCAGACTGATACCACAGAATGGGATACCAGTGGGGGAGTTGAAGGTTATTTGGCCTACATCTCAGATCAGGAGAAAATGGGTATAGATCATCAATACACTAATAATGCTCTTATTGAGCTTATTAATGCCGTACAGGCAAAAGCAGATGAGATGAACTTCGACATTAGCGCCGATATGGCATCTGTAAGACAGGAGGCACAGGCAATAAAAAGTGACCCAATGGCTTTAACCCATGCAAATACTATTAAATCTGCAGGGACCAAACTGGCTAATGTGATGGAAAAAATGCAAATGGAAGAGTTTCCTAATCTTTCCAGTGATGTAACTGAAGTAAAAACTGCAGCACAAAACATTGAGGGATCTACTCCTACCCTTGACCAAAAAGATCAGGTAAAAAAGTTCTTTGACGAAGCAGGAGACTTACTAGAGAAAATGAGCTAACCAAAAAAGAAAGAAATTATGACAGATAGAAAAGAAAATAGAAAACATTTGTTTTACCTCAATGAGCTTTCCGACTTTAAAGTTGACAGTGATGATCCAGATGTAAGAGGATGGCCTGTGAAGGATGTTGACAACAAAGTAATAGGGAAAGTAGATAACCTGTTGGTAAGCAAAGAAAAAAGGAGAGTTGTATATCTCGACGTGGAAGTAGATAAATCCATAATTGATGCAAACCATGATCCATATGGAAAGTCTGCATCTGGAGACGTACACGAGTTTATAAATAAAGAAGGAGAAAATCATTTGATCCTTCCTGTAGGACTGGCAAGATTAAATGTGGATGACAAATTTGTCTATACAGATAAAATTGACCACCGCACCTTTGCCGAGACAAAAAGGATGGAAAAAGGATATGACGTAGACCGTGAATATGAAATGGTTGTTCTTGAATCGTACAACCGCGAAGATCGAAATGACAGAGACAGAGATCTTGGTTCACACGATAAGGATGAGGAAAGAAAAAGAATGAGAGATGCCGATAGAAAAAATGACCTTTCTGATAGAGATCGTAACGTAAGTGACCGTGACCGAACCCTTACAGACAGAGATCGTGGAGCTGTAGATCGCGATCGTGACCCGCTTACCGGAAATGAATCTGGAAAACATTCTGACCGCCGCGGCAGCGGAACAATTCCCGAAGATGATTCTTTCTATGATAGAGGAGAATTCGATCAAACCAAATATCGGAGATAACAGGTAGTTACCTGTAGAAAGCAGGGCTTTTAAAAAGTATTCACTGTTTCCATTTTTAGAAAGCATTAAAGAAACCAATTGGACTTTAATGAAGAGATGGGATCCAGGATGCTTTTTAAAAGCCTTTTTTATAATTCAATAAATTACCTATGAACTATAAAAAAATAAAATTCAAAAATTCAGAAGGCCTGGACCTTTCAGGTTATCTGGAACTTCCTCTTAACAGGCATCCTCACAGTTACGTTCTTTTCGCCCACTGCTTTACCTGTAATAAAAATTTCTTTGCAGTTAAAAATATTGCACGGGCACTTTCCGCAAAAGGATATGGCGTACTGCGTTTTGATTTTTCGGGTCTGGGAGAAAGTGATGGCGAATTTGCCAATACCACTTTTTCCGGGAATGTGGAAGACCTGCTTGCAGCTGCCGATTTCCTGAAGCAAGAGTATAAAGCACCCGAAATGCTCATTGGTCATTCCCTGGGAGGGGCTGCAGTTATTTTTGCTGCAGAAAAATTATCCTCTGTAAAAAGTGTAGTCACCATTGGAGCTCCCTCCTCCCCTGTTCATGTAAAAAACTTACTGAAATCCAGTCTCGAGGAAATTGAGGAAAAAGGTGTAGCTCAAGTGAATGTTGGAGGCAGGAATTTTACCATAAAGAAAAAATTCCTGGAGGACATCAATACCCATGACCTTACCAGTTTTGCACGGGATCTAAAAAAGGCATTTTTGATTATGCATTCCCCGCAGGATTCCGTAGTAGAAATTAGCAATGCAGAAGCTTTATACAAAAGTGTGAAACATCCTAAAAGTTTTGTTTCGCTGGATGGCGCAGATCACTTGTTAACCAATAATGAGGATTCAGAATATGCAGGCAGCGTTATAGCCTCCTGGGCATCCCGATATCTCGAGATCCCAGAAGAAAAAGATTTGGCGACAAAACATCAGGTGGTTGCAAATTTGGGCGAAGAAGGATTCACTACCCAGATGAGGGCAGGCAAACATTACTTCACGGCCGATGAACCAAAATCCTTTGGAGGAGAGGACTTTGGTCCTTCTCCATACGAACTTCTTTCTGCCGGTCTTGCCGCCTGCACCTCCATGACCATCCAGATGTATGCCCGGCGTAAAAAATGGCCCCTTCTTAATGTTGAGACCCACGTAGATCACCAAAAAAGTCACGCGGAAGATTGTGAGAACTGTGAAAGAAACACTGCGAAAATCGACGTTTTTGCGAGGGAAATAGTTCTTGAAGGAAATCTTGACGAACAGCAGCAACAAAAGCTCTTGGAAATTGCCGATAAATGCCCTGTTCATCGCACTCTTTCAAACAAGGTGAAGATAACGACGCAATTGAAGAAAATTTAATCTTACATCGGAAAGAATTTATGTCTTGAGCTGCATTTATCAGCTTTTTAAAAAAGCAGAAGAGATTTATATTTTTTCTTAATGGTTTTCTTTCAATGCAGTTGGAGCAGAAAATTAAAGCTTAGTAAAAGCCTGAAAATCACCTGATAATTTTATGGCCTTTAGCCGAGATTTCTTCCGAAATTTTCAGCTATTGTTAAGCTCTCCTTAATTTTTTGGCAAATGAGGTAGCATACTCTAATTTAGTGGGCTGAAAAATAATCTAAAATACCAACTATGAAACGAATTGGACTATCCCTTTTTCTTATTACCGCTATAACATTAACCGGTTGCAGAGATGAGAAAGAATCTGCCGAGGAGCGCGTAGATGAACACACTAATCTTACTCAGCAGGAAGAAGAGGTGGGACCTGGTGATACTTACGTCCAGGATGAACTTACTGTCCAAATGGAGCCTCGCAGCGGTAGTAATGTATCGGGGACAATAACATTTACTCAGGAGAACGGAGAAGTGACTATGACAGCAGAACTTGCAGGACTTGAGGAAGGAATGCATGCTATCCACCTTCATGAAAATGCCGATTGTTCTGCAGAAGATGGATCCTCTGCCGGAGGACACTGGAACCCTACTTTTGAAGATCATGGTGAATGGGGAGATGCAGGCGGTTACCATAGAGGAGACATAGGCAACTTTGACGTGAACTCCAGTGGAGAAGGCAGTATTACATTTACTACAGATGAGTGGTGTATTGGCTGCGAAGATGAAAAGAAAGACATCCTGAATAAAGCAGTGATCGTACACGCCGGTGTAGACGATTTCACTTCTCAGCCTAGTGGGAATGCAGGTTCAAGAATAGGTTGTGCAGAGATAAAGTTATAAGGGCCATTAAAGCACAAATTAACAAAAAGCGGCCTGGAGGCCGCTTTTTTTATTGCAGTTTTAAGCCTTTTTCACAACTATTAAACAAATATCTGTAATTAAAAATTTTATTTTATTCACTAATGCTAACACTAAAAACAATGAAAAAAACAAAGATTATTAATTATTGGAGCTTTATTTTATTCATTTCATTTCTCATGGTTTCTTGTGGAGAAGCAGAGGAAAGAAATGAGCCTGTTGAAGAAGTTGAAAATACTGAAAACACCGCCCTGGAAACCCAAAGAGAAGCGGATGTAACCTTAACACAGGCGGAACGTGATGCCTTAATGCCTGCTGATGTAGTAGCAGAATTTAAGGGAGGAAATCTTCGATTTATTCAGGACAGCCTTACCCCAAGAAATCGGGAAGCCAGAAGGGAAGCAACTGGATCGGCACAATATCCCACGGGAATGGTTCTCTCATGTATCGACAGCAGGGTTCCTGTAGAAGAAATATTCGACCAGGGACTTGGTGATATTTTTGTTGGTCGTATAGCGGGTAATTTCGCAGATGAAGGAATGCTTGGAAGCATGGAATTTGCAACCAAAGTTGCAGGTTCAAAGGTAATAGTGGTAATGGGCCATGAAAGTTGTGGCGCAGTAAAATCTGCCATTGCAGGCGTGGAGCTTGGAAATATTACTGGAATGCTGAACCATATTGAACCGGCAATCGACATGACCGAAGGTTTTTCTGATGATCAAAGAACTGTTGAGAACAAGGAGTTCGTTGACGCAGTAACCCGAAATAACGTGCTTCACACTATAGATGTGATGAAGAATGAAAGCACCATTATAGCCGAAATGGCCGAAAATGGAGAGATAAAAATTGTAGGAGCTGTTTATGATGTGGATACAGGACGCGTAGATTGGTTAGAATAAAATATTCACCATAAAAATTTAGCCGGCTCAAAAGGATCTTTTTTGAGCCGGCTTTTTTTATACCTTTTTCTGATCTACTTCCAGGTTCTCCTTATTACTTTTAAAAGGCCTGATGATCAATCTTGCTGCTTTATCAAAGTTTACATAGTTGTAGACCCAGTTGAAAAAGGTTATAAGCCTGTTTCTGAAACCTACCAAAAAGTAGAGGTGAATGAACATCCAGATGAACCAGGCAAAGAAGCCTCCAAATTTTAGATTTCCAAGATCAACTACAGCTTTATTTCTACCCACAGTTGCCATAGTGCCTTTATCATTGTATTCAAAAGCCTGCATTTTTTCCTTATTCAGGATCCTCTTTATATTTTTTGCCAAATGTTTTCCCTGTTGAATTGCCGGTTGTGCAACCATAGGATGACCTTTTGGATAATCTTCATTGCTCATTAAAGCAATGTCCCCAATAGCAAAAATATTCTCATAACCTTTCACCTGGTTGAATACATTCACTTCATATCGATCGGCCTTATCGACAAGTGCAGAGGCATTCAATCCCTCCACGGGTGCACCCGATACTCCTGCTGCCCAAATAAAAGTGGAAGTATAAAAAGTTAGATCTTCTTTATTTGTTGTCACCTTATTACCATCATACTCCTGCACCATGACATTAAGATGAATATCCACCCCAAGTTCCCTCAGGAACTTTTCGGCTTTTTTAGATGCTTCGGCACTCATGGGAGGCAGTACCCTGTCAAGCCCTTCCACGAGATGTATCTCCATTTCGGCGGGATCCAGGTCCCGAAAATCCTTTGGCACGATGTGATTTCGCACTTCGGCTATAGCACCACAAAGTTCAACGCCGGTTGGACCTGCCCCGGCCACCACAAAATTAAGAAGCGCCTTCCGTTTTTCGGGATCTTCGGTGATTACAGCCTGCTCAAGATTTTCCAGGATCAAACTCCGAATATTCAATGCCTGCGGAATTGTTTTCATCCACATGGCATTCTTCTCAATACTTTTATTTCCGAAGAAATTTGTCCGAGAGCCTGTAGCCAGAACAAGATAATCATAAGCAAGTTCGCCAATTGAAGTTTTGATCTTGTTCTCTTCAGGAATAATACGCTGTACTTCGGTGAGCCTAAAATAACCGTCTTTGCTGTGACGCGTGATCTTTCGAAGAGGGTAAGCAATGGAATCGGGTTCCAGCCCCGAGGTGGAAACCTGGTATAATAAAGGTTGGAAAGTGTGGTAATTATGACGATCCAGCAGGACCACCTGTATTTTCTCCTTTAGAAGATGCTTTGCAATTGAAATTCCCGCAAAGCCGCCACCAACAATGACAACACGGGGGTACTCGGAAATTGGAATATTCATCCTTTATGAACCTTTATTTCAAAGTTAGAGCTTTCCTCACAGAAAACAGAAGATAAATAAATTTTAAGGGAATTGTAACAAGTACATTACTTTCGCTACTTATAATAGTCTAAACAGCCTTGTGAAGAAACAACTGGAACATGAATTTGTGAGTAATCTTGAAAAGCACCAGAATATTGTGCACAAGATATGTCGCATGTACACCAATGATAAGGATTCACATAACGACCTGTTCCAGGAGATAACAATACAGCTTTGGAATGCTTATCCAAAGTTTAGAGGTGATTCGAAATTTAGTACCTGGATGTACAGGGTTGCACTAAATACCGCTATTACCCTTTACAGGAAATCTAAAAAAGAGCTGCATACCCAAAACTACGATGAGATAAGCTTTAAAATTAAGGCAGAGGCTTATAATGATGAAGTTGAGAAACAACTGCAACTAATGTATAAAGCTGTAAAAGAATTAAATGACATTGATAAGGCACTGGTTTTTTTATACCTGGAAGACCAGTCTTATAGAGAAATTTCAGAAATGTTGGGGATATCTGAAGTCAATGCACGCGTGAAGATGAACAGGATCAAAAAAACCCTTAGAAATATTTTAAATCCGTAGTACCTACGATATGGATGAACTTGAATTTTTAAAACAAAACTGGAAAAAGCAGGAGGAAAATCTTCCAAGGCTTTCCTATGATGATATTTACAGTATGATATGGAAGAAATCCTCTTCCATAGTTAAGTGGATCTTTGTGATAAGCATTGTGGAGTTACTAATTTCCACTTTATTCACTATTTTCATGGCCGATGCCAATTACTGGGATCAATTGGAGCAATTACATCTAAAGAAGGTGACTATTTTTGTGTATGTAATTAGCTACCTCATAACCTTCTACTTTATTTACTGTTTCTACAGGAACTACAAAAGAATTTCTACTACAGATGATGCTGCCACGCTCATGCACAACATTCTTAGAACCCGTAAAACTGTAAGGACTTATATCGCCTATGTTCTTATTTCAACAGGAATATATTATTTAGTCATTGGTTATCTCACTGTACAAAATCACCAATTGATACAGAATATAGAAGATACTTCTAAATACACCTTTGATGCTATGGACTGGGTAAAATTCACAGTAGTATTTGGTATCATTCTAGCTGTTTTTCTTCTGGCCCTTTGGCTTTTTTACAGGCTTATCTACGGAATTCTCCTGCGCCGACTCAAGAAAAATTACAGGGAGCTAAAAAGACTGGAAATATAGTAATGGAACTTCTAAGTTTAAATTCTGAAAAATTCGAAAAAGTAGGGGCAGCCTTAGAGCTTGAGTTACTTTTGAAGGACCTTGAGGTTCGGGAACTTCCCGAAAACACGGTAGCTCTAATTAATGAGCAGATCAAAGAAGTGAACAATCTTTCTCCTGAAGCTAAGAACCTTAGTAAGAAAATAAAAACGGCCGAAAGCAGGATTTTAAACCTCCTTGCAAAAGGACCCGGAATTGTTCCGAAGAATTACTATACCACTTTATGGCTTCCTCTTGGAATGAGCGCCTTTGGGCTACCCATTGGAACCGCAATCTTTGCTATAACTGGAAATGTTGCCTTTATAGGTATCGGCCTGCCAATAGGAATGGCTGTTGGCAGCTACTACGGTTCAAGCCTAGACAAAAAAGCTGAAAAAGAAGATCGGGTTCTTAATATTGATAAGCAGTAGCTGAAGTTCCGTTTTTGAAGCCGGGGAAATATCTTCCAAAAATGTCATTTCCGGAACCTAATAAAAAGGTACTGCAAATAAACCGGGGCGCACAGCCTTCTCCTGAACACTGATCACCAACTTCAGTATGAAATCTAATATTCCCATTGGCGGGTCTTGTTCAACTCTTCCATGACTTCGAGCTCTTCTCTCGGAATAACTTTCAGGAAAGAAGGATGTTGTTCAATTGCATATTCCAGCTTCTCTACGATCTCTTCCACAGTTTCATTATCATAATCGATAACAAGTGGTTCTTTAATCTGGAAACTCTGCAGAATACCTTTTTTTCGTATTCTCAGACCTTTTTTATCAAAAGAACGTCTAAACCCATCAATAACGATTGGGATCACTATTGGTTTGTACTGTTTGATTATGTGAGCAGTTCCTTTTCTAATAGGTTTAAAAGGCTTGGTTGTTCCTTGCGGGAAAGTGATCACCCAACCATCCTGTAAGGCAGTCCCAATGTTTTTATGGTCATCGGGGTTTACTTCCCGTTGTACTTCTTTTCCTTTTTCCCGCCAGGTCCTTTCGACCGAAACTGCCCCTGCATAAGCCATCATTCGTGTGAGAAAGCCGGCATTCATAGTTTCTTTGGCAGCCACGTAATAAATATTGAGTTTGGGCTGCCACAGGTATCCCACATTTTTAATAGAATCTACCCTACCGCTTAATGCCGCATTGAAGACATGGAACATAGCAGTAACATCGGCAAAATAAGTTTGGTGATTAGAGACAAAGAGAACATTATTGTCGGGCAGGTTTTTGATGATCTCAGAACCTTCAATGTTAAGTTCGTTAAATCCTCTGTATCGTCTGTGCGAGAGCACTCCAAAGATTCGGATCAACCATTTTTTGAAAAATAAATAGTGTCCAAAAGGATTCTTTTTCAATATCCCCATTTGTTCCCTTACATTTTAAAGAAAGAACAAATATACTTAATTATAACTTACAGAAGCTGCCTCAGGATTTCCTTCATTTCGCTCAACATCATTGCAGTAGCTCCCCACACCACATGGCCATTAAGTAAAAAAGCGGGCACTTCGATTTCCCGGGCGTAAGATGTACTTAAAGTTTCCCTGATCAAACAGGAGTCTCGCATAAAATCTTCAAGTTTTATTTCCAGTACAGATTCCACCTCTTCCTCCTGTGGTATCAAAACAGGAGTTTTTTTCATCACTCCCATAAAAGGATGAACCCAGAAATTACTTGGAGGAATATACAAGCGTGACATTTCTCTCATTATTTCTACTTCGTGCTGGGGAATACCCACTTCTTCTTCTGTCTCCCGCAGGGCAGTATGTGCCAGGTCCCGATCATCTACTTCTACCCTGCCTCCGGGAAATCCTACTTGATTGGAATGTACACCTTTGTAGGTTTTTCTTAAGATCAAAACAAACCGTGTCTCCCCGCTTTCTCCCGGGTAAAAGACCGAAAGAACCGCAGCCTGTTTCGGGTTTTGCTTATCGACATCAAGGTTTTCCAGTTCCTTCATGCGTAGCGTGGGGGCCAATTTAAAATGCGCCTCCTCTCCCGGAAGTGTAATTTTCCTTAATTTAGGGCTTAAACTTAGAAAATTCTGAAAATCCATGAGATCGAAATTTTTCCTGATATTGATTTTGGCGGCAGCCGTTTTTGCAAGTTGTGAAGATAAAAAAACTTCAACACAAAACGAGGTTGAAACTATGCTCGAAGAACCTATCCAACCAGATAGTTCCCGCCTAGACAACACAAAGGTGGAAGAGGTTGTGGAAGCCGAGGTAGAACAGGAAAAAAGGAAAGGACCTCTTTTGGTACAGGAAGAATTGATTCCCTTTCTTATGGAATATGCTAAAGAGCATGACGAGAACAGGGTACGAATAAAGACCCGGTTTGGGGATATTGATGTTGAACTATTCCGGGATACGCCACTGCACCGTGCCAACTTCCTTTATATGGTCGATCAGGATTATTATGATGGTACTTTTTTTCACAGGGTTTCAGAAGGTTTTGTGATTCAGGGAGGAAATTCAGACAATCCCGACACAAATAAAAAACGCCATCGTATAGGAGAATTTCTTATACCCAGTGAATTTGAAGCCGGACATCGACACGTTCGGGGTGCTCTTGCTGCTGCAAAATATTCTGAACAAAACGTGAGTAAAGCCTCTTCTCCCTATGAATTCTATATTGTTCAGGATCCCGGAGGTGCACCACACCTAAACAATGACCACACTGTTTTTGGAAGGGTAATTTCGGGTATGGACGTGGTAGATGAGATAAACAAAGTCCCTACAGATGAGAGCGAGTGGCCATTACGGAATATCCATATTGAAATGGAAATTATTGACTAATTAATGTCTGGTATAGAAACTGTAATCTTTAAGAACAGTTTTTAAAAATTGGACCGGTTTTTCTTCTGGTGTGACCTGAAGTAGTTCTGACACCCGGTTCGCCAGTTTCGCTATAACTCTGTAGTTTGAATTATGAAGAGAATTTTTATAGATATCCTTAATCTCCTGCACATCACGGTCTGAGAGGGTAGTAACCTGCGGGTATACCGGCCGGTAATCTTCGGGAACATTTACCAGGAGGGTCCTGTCAAGCCCTGTCCTCACTCTTTCAGAAATAACAGTCGTACCCGCAGCAAGATCTCCCAGGCGCTGCCCTTTACCATTCATTAAAATGGTAACGACCGCAACGCTCCCACTGGTTAGGGTAATATCGACAATTCTTAAAAGCCACCGCACCAGGTAATTTGAAAACGCAGGTTTCGAACCATCCAATTTTACTACCCTAAGGTCCAAAGCAGCTTTCCCTGGCGATTGACCGTTCCACAGGCTCTCCCATAACAAAAAATATAGCAATAACGGTAAAATAACTACACTTACAAAAAGCCATTCCTGTCCCTGGCTGGCGTCAAGACCACCCATTAGCATAGTTGCAACTATTATGTAGGCCAGCATGATGAGCCCGTCAATAAGATATGCCAGTATTCGCTCCCCTACCCCGGCAACATTTTGAGTAATGCTTATATTTTGGGCAGTTTCAATTTGAAAATTATCCATTTAATATGTTTCTTTGAGACAAAATAGCAAAGAATGCGTGAGGCTGCTTTTGTGAAGCAAAATAAGGATAAATGGCAAAGATTTGAAAGCGCCCTGCAAAATAATGCAATATTGTCTCCCGGTGAATTATCGGTACTATACCTCGAGGTGACAGATCATCTTAGCTATGCGCAGACTTTCTATCCCGGCAGCAATACATTTCACTACCTAAATGGCCTTTCTTCAAGGGCACATCAAAAGATCTACCGCAACAAAAAGGAACCCAAGAGCAGGTTCATTACTTTTTTCACTGAAGAGTTTCCGCGGGAATTTTACCGGTATCAAAAGCAGTTGTTGCTGGCCTTCCTGGTTTTTGTACTATTTGTAGCAGCAGGAAGTTTCTCTGCTTCGAGTGACGGAGCTTTTGTTCGCTCTATCCTGGGTGATGCTTATGTCAACATGACCTTAGAGAACATTGCCAATGATGATCCCATGGCTGTTTATAAAAAAATGGGGGAAATGGAAATGTTTCTCGGGATAACGATCAACAATGTAAGAGTAGCTTTAATGGCCTTTGTTTTTGGCATTTTTGCGGGATTGGGGACTTTATATATCATCATGCAGAATGCAATTATGCTGGGTTCCTTCCAATACTTCTTTTATGAAAAAGGATTATTATGGGAATCGGTAAGGACCATCTGGATTCACGGCACCATAGAGATCTCGGTGATCATAGTCGCTGCCTGTGCCGGTCTCGTTGTTGGGAAGGGCATTCTTTTTCCCGGCACCTATTCCCGGCTCACCTCTTTTGTAAACGGAATAAAGGCCGGACTCAAGATCGTAATTAGCACTATTCCTTTCTTTGTAATAGCCGGTTTCCTGGAAGGTTTTGTTACCAGGCAAACCCAGATGCCCGATTGGCTGGCCATACTCATCATCACTGGCTCCCTGGCACTTATATTATTTTACTACGTTTACTATCCCATTTATTTAAATAGAAAACCACCCAATGTCCCAACCAATCGAATTTAGAAAACAGCGTGAGCTGGGAGATATCATTACCGATACCTTTAAATTTCTCCGTCAAAACCTGAAGCCCCTGTTTATAAATATTTTTAAAATTACAGGGCCAGTTTTTGTTATCCTCATTCTTGCCATAGGATATTATTCATACCTGGGGATGGATCTACTCTCCAATCCATTTTTAGTGGAGACTTCCGAGGTAAATGTGGAGACCTTCTTCATTTCGGTGTTTATCCTCTTCGTTTCCCTGGTGGCATTTTATGTGCTTCTTTACAATACAGTCCTGCATTATATTAAAAGTTATATTGAAAATTCGGGAGAAGTAGATCATAACGAAGTTTCAAGAGGTGTGAAAAGAGACTTTGGAAGCATGTTAGGACTTTCACTAGTTTCTGGGACCATCTTTGTTACAGTCTTAGGAATTCTGATCACATTACTGATTTTTGCTGGTATCCACCCAATTCTTTCGGTTCTGGTAGGTATATTACCAGTAATCTACCTTTGGGTTCCATTAGCCCTTGCGCCGGCTATACTCATCTTTGCACGTACATCGATCATGGATTCCATAAGCTATTCCTTCAGGCTTGTTAAAGACAACTGGTGGGCAACATTTTTTACTCTTTTTGTAATCACCCTGCTCATATACATCATTGGTCTCATTTTTCAATTTCCGCTTATGATCTATATGTTCATTAAGGCTTTGGTAATGTCCCAGGAGGGAAGTATTTCCAGTCCCGCCGATATTGTGGATTGGGTGTACGTATTTTTTAACGTGCTCTCGTCACTCTTCCAGTACCTGCTTTCGGTTATAGGCGTAGTAGCTTCTGCTTTTATTTATTACCACCTGGACGAAAAGAAAAATGCTACGGGTACTTATGAACGTATCTCAAACCTGGGGTCTTAAAAATGGCAAAATTCCTCCTCTTTTTCCTTTTCGGCTTCAATCTTTCGGTATCTGCCGGGGAGTTGGTGATGCCGGTACAAACTTCGGAAGAAGAGCTGGTACCTTTAGACTTTTCTGAAGAAACTATTAAGGAGTTCAAACAGGATCCCTACTACGATTATTCCGAAGCAACGGCCGAAGATCATTGGTGGAGCAAATTTAAAAGATATATTGGGCTACAATGGGAGCGGTTCCTAAACTGGATGTTTGGGGATTATGAGGCTCCCCTGCTGCTGGCCATTCTTCTTGATATCCTGCCTTATCTGCTGCTGGGTTTGTTGCTCGCACTCATTCTCTATCTCTTCGGAAAAATGAACCCCGGAAATTACCTTTTTGGGACACCATCTCGTGGCGAACTTCATTTCAATGAAGAGGAAAAGATCATCAAAACGAGAGACATCAAAAAACTAATTGAGAAAGCCGTAGCGGCCGAAAATTACCGTCTGGCTATCCGCTATCACTTTCTTTATATCCTTCAGCAATTGTCGCGTCAGGAGCTTGTGATCTACGATGCCTCCAAAACCGACGAGGAATACGTGCAGGAAATCAAAGCTCCCGAACTTCAACGCCGTTTCAAAAGACTTAATCGTATTTATGATTTTGTGTGGTACGGGAATTTTGCCACCACAGCCCTGGATTACGACAAGATCAAAAATGAGTTTCTATTAACCGAAGAAATAATTCAGCCACAGCATGAGCAAAGCATATAAGATCACACTTGCCCTGCTCGTTCTGCTGCTGGTTTTCCTCACCTGGCTGGAGGCCAATGAACCGCAGGAATTAAATTGGAGCCCCAGCTATTCGGCCCTTGATAAGATCCCCCTGGGAACAAAAGTGCTTTTTGATAACCTTAAAGAACAGGACCTGGAATTAAAGGAAGTCAATGTTCCTCCTTTTGAATTTCTGAATGACACCACTGTCACCGGCACTTATTTCTTTCTTAACAATGGGCTTGGCTTTGATAAACATGAGCTTAAAAAGATCTTTGAATGGGTGGCAAAGGGAAATACTGCTTTTTTTATAGCCGAGCAATTTAGCGCAAATCTTCTCGATACCCTTGATCTAAAAAAGGAAACCCTTACGCCCGAAAAAGGTTTTTCCTCAAAACCTTTATTGAACCTCAAGAATCCTGCGCTCAAGAACTCACAGCCTTTCCTGTTTGATAAAGAGACTTACCAGGATATTTTTATACTTTCAGATTCTTTGCCTCAGGATGTTCTTGGGGTAACCCAGCTTAAGGGGGATTCAGCTGAAATTACTTCGTCAAAAGTTAACTTTTTGAGGGATACTGTTGGAAAAGGCCTGGTGTATTTACATTCCACCCCAAAAGCTTTCAGCAATTATTTCCTGCTACAGGACAACAATGCTGAGTATGTTGAAAAAGTTTTGGCTTACCTTCCTGCTCAAAAAGTTGTTTATTGGGATCATTATTATAAAACGGGAAAATCATTCTACACCTCTCCCCTCTTCGTGATCCTAAACAGTAAAGCCCTGCGCTGGGCCTATTATTTTGTGATCATAGGCAGCGTATTATTTATCCTTTTTGAAGGGAAACGTAAGCAACGAAGTATTCCAATTGTCCAACCGCTACGGAATCAAACTCTGGATTTCACCCGAACCATTGCAGGACTTTACCTGGACCGGGAAGATTACAGTAGTATTGCATCAAAAAAGATTACTTTATTTTTGGAATATGTTCGTACCCATTACCGGGTTCCCACGGGGAATGTAAATGAAAGTTTTTATGAAAACCTGGCAGTGCTAAGCGATAATAGTAAAGAAGAGGTCAAAAAATTATGGCAATTCATGCAGAGACTTGAAAAAAATCAGTCTGTGTCAAAAGAGGAATTGCTACAGTTAAACAAAGCCATGGAGGCTTTTAAAAAGAAATAAATGGAAAACGAGGAAATCAAGAACGACGAGATCACTTTTGAAAACCGCATTCCGCTCGAGGAATTAAAGTCGGCAGTAGAAAGTGTGAAGGCTCAGCTTTCACATATCATTATTGGGCAGGAGAAGTTTATAGAACTTTTGATCATTGGTTTGCTGGCTGATGGGCATGTACTCATTGAGGGAGTCCCTGGGGTAGCAAAGACGATCACTGCAAAACTGTTTGCCAAAACCTTAAAAACCGGATTTAGTCGCATCCAGTTCACCCCCGATCTTATGCCGAGTGATGTATTAGGGACCTCGGTACTCAATGCAAAAACTTCTGATTTTGAATTTAAACCGGGTCCCGTTTTCTCCAATATTGTCCTAATCGATGAGATCAACAGGGCACCGGCCAAGACACAAGCTGCCCTTTTTGAAGTGATGGAAGAAAGGCAGATCACCATTGACGGAAAGCAGCACAGCATGCCACCGCCATTTATGGTGATTGCCACACAAAACCCTATTGACCAGGAGGGAACTTATGCCCTTCCCGAAGCGCAACTGGACAGGTTCCTCTTTAAGATTAATGTTGCTTACCCGGCGATGGAAGAGGAAGTGAGAATACTGGAAACACATCACGAACGGCAGGGAGCCGCACCTCAAAATGAGGTTGAAGCGGTTTTAGATCCCGAAAAACTGCGGGTACTGCGTTCTCAGATACAGGGAGTAAGAGTTGAAAAGAAACTGCTTACCTATATCGCCGAAATCGTAAGCAAAACAAGAAATCATCCGCATTTGTACCTGGGAGCCTCTCCCCGTGCGTCTATTGCGGTGATGAATGCTTCAAAAGCAGTGGCGGCAGTAGATGGAAGAGATTTCGTTATTCCCGAAGACATTAAAAAAGTACTGGAACCCGTGCTGGGTCACCGCATTATTCTTTCTCCCGAACGCGAAATGGAAGGCAGTACCACGGCTAGTGTAATAGATATGATAACTCATTCTGTAGAAATCCCGAGATAATTGATACACTTCTTCAAGTCATTATACCTGCACCAGCGTTTTTTCGTGACCGTTTTTGTCCTGGCCGCCGGTTTCCTGTTCTCCTATTGGCTTGAATGGCTCTACCCCGTGCTGTGGATCATCACCGTAGTTTTTCTACTGATCTTTCTGGCAGATACTATTGCATTATATAAAAACCGCGGAATAACTGCAGAAAGGATCCTGCCCGACAAATTCTCGAATAGCGATCAAAATCCCGTAGATATTTTACTGCAGAACAACTACGGTTTTAAAACCCGACTTGAAGTTATAGATGAGATCCCGGTACAGTTCCAAAAAAGGGATTTTTTGAAGCTCTTAAAAGTTCCTGCCGGGGATTCCTTATCCTTCAGCTATTCTTTGCGACCGGTAGAACGCGGGGAATATTTCTTCGGAAACCTAAATGTCTTTGCCTCCACGTCCCTAAAACTGGCAAAACGCCGGAAGAAGTTTGGCAAAGAACAAATGCTGAAAGTTTATCCTTCTTTTATTCAAATGAAGAAGTATGACTTCATGGCTATAGATCGAAAGATCTCACAGCCGGGCTTAAAGAAGATAAGGAAGATTGGCCACACCATGGAATTCGAGCAGATCAAGGATTACGTGCCGGGAGACGATGTGCGAAGCATTAACTGGAAAGCTACTGCAAAACAGGGAGATCTCATGGTGAACCAGTACCAGGATGAACGGTCGCAGCCGGTCTATTCTGTCATTGATACCGGGCGTACCATGAAAATGCCCTTTAATAACCTCAAGTTGCTGGATTATGCCTTAAATAGTGCTCTGGCATTTTCAAATATTGCCCTAAAGAAAAAGGATAAAGCCGGATTGATCACTTTTTCCAATAAAATGGAAAAGATGATCCCTGCAAGTTCTAAAAAAAGCCATCTAAACCTGCTTTTGGAATCGCTTTACAATGTTGGCACGCGCTTTAGAGATTCAGATTTTGGCCTTCTGTATACTCATATGAATCGCAGCTTACCACAGCGAAGCTTGCTATTGTTATACACTAACTTTGAACATTTGGGTGCACTTCACAGGCAAATTCCTTACCTGCTGGCTTTGGCGAGAAAACATTTACTGGTAGTCATCTTTTTCGAAAACACCGAACTGGAAAGCTTTATTCACACTAAAGCTGAAAAAGTACCAGATATCTTCAACCAAACCATTGCCGAACAATTTAGCTATGACAAACGATTAATGGCAAAGGAACTTCAAAAACACGGAATTCAAACCATCCTTACCCGACCCGAAGATCTCACGGTCAACACGATCAATAAATACCTTGAGATCAAAAAAAGAGGGATTCTGTAACTACTTTATTAAATATTTGAAGAGGCAGGATTCAATGGTGCTTATTCTGTGCTTTACTCATTGTCATTCCGACGTAGGAGGAATCTCTTCAGCACGCGAAAGAATCTTCGTTTTACAAATGCTCCGCTCTGAACGACAAACCCCTCCAATGTCATTCCGACGAAGGAGGAATCTCTTCAGCACACGAAAGATTCTTCGCTCCGCAAAAGCTGCGCTCTGAATGACAAACTCCTCCAATGTCATTCCGACGAAGGAGGAATCTCTTCAGCACGCGAGAGATTCTTCGCTCCGCAAAAGCTGCGCTCTGAATGACAAACGACTCAAATGTCATTCCGACGTAGGAGGAATATCTTCAGCACGGGAGAGATTCTTCGCTCCGCAAAAGCTGACCTCTGAAGGATAGCTTCACTTTTAATTCAGAGCTTTCTTATACACTTCCAATGCTCTTGCCCGCGCAAATTTATGCTCTACAATAGGTTCTAAATAACCCGCCCTAAAATTGGGAATCCAGGTTTTAACATATTTTAGATCGGGGTCGAATTTCTTAAGTTGGGATTCAGGATTAAAGATCCTGAAATATGGTGCCGAATCACAACCCGTGCCTGCTGCCCATTGCCAGTTTCCATTGTTGGAAGCCAGTTCATAATCCAGAAGCTTTTCGGCAAAGTAAGCTTCCCCCCAGCGCCAATCGATCAATAAATGTTTACACAGGAAACCGGCAACCACCATCCTTACTCTATTATGCATCCAGCCGGTTTGGTTAAGCTGCCGCATCCCGGCATCCACCATGGGATATCCTGTTTCTCCCCTGCACCACAATTCAAATTCTCTTTCGTTATTACGCCAGGGAATACGGTCATATTTCCTTCGGAAATTATGCTGCTCTACATGAGGAAAATGGTACAGGATCATCATAAAAAATTCCCGCCAAATGAGTTCATTCAGCCAGGTTTCATTTTGTTGCAATGCCTGCTTTACAAGCTGTCGCACGCTCACAGTTCCAAACCTCAAGTGAATACCTGCCCTGCTGGTCCCTTCCACAAACGGAAGATCCCGTTTTTTATGGTAATCTTTTATCAATCCTTCAGAAAGATCTGCTTCAGAAATATGGAGCTCCACATTTTGAAATCCTATTTCTTTTAGGGAAGGTATTCTCCCGTTTGCCTTTTTCAGCAGGTGAGATAAAAGAGTTTCAGAAGGAAATTCCGGAACAGATTGCCGGTAAAGATTTTCCTTCCATTTTTTGGAGTATGGTGTAAAGACAGTGTAAGGAGTACCATCGGGTTTCATTACTTCTGCCTTCTCAAACATCACCTGATCTTTGTAAGTGGTGAATCCAACATTATTTTCATTCAGAAGATCTTTTACCTCTTTATCCCTTTTTCGGGCATAAGGTTCATAGTCATGATTCGCATAAACCTCCCGAACAGGGGTGTCAAAAATGAGCTTTTCAAATGCCTTTTTTGGCACCTCATGAAGTACCAGAAGAGATGCGCCAAATTCTAAAAGCTTTAAATTTATCTTCTCCAGCTCCTGATGAATAAAAGCCACCCGCTGATCCTTTTTATGAGGTAACGTGTTTAAAATTTCGGGGTCAAAGATAAAGATGACTTGCACAGGGAGTCCACTGTCGAGAGCATGGTAAAGGGCTGTGTTGTCAAATAACCGAAGGTCTCTTCGCAGCCAGCAAACAGCAATTTCCTTGTCTACAGCTTTTTCCACGGAGAGTATTTTCGGTTTTTATAACCATGAATTCCGCTGCTAATCACTAATATTCCTGCCGTGATCACAGCTGTTAAAAAGATCCCTTCATTTTCTCCCTGGTTAGCAACCCCAACAGCTACAAGGCCCCAGGCACCCACCAGAGCAAATTCTCTCATGTTACGAGTCCAGGTAATTAGTAAGTTAATAAAGGCAGCTACAATGATCATAATAAGGGTCCAGGTGACATTAGAAATCCCTAAGCCATCCCATCCCAAAGAAGTGAGAAAAGCAGCAGTATTTGCAATTAGAGCAACGCTGATCCACCCGGAATAAAATGAAAACGGCCACCACAAAAATGCTATTACTTTTAATGGTTCGTCATCAAGCTCCATCCTGGTTTTGATAATGATCATTATTAGAGAAAATAACAATAAAGACATTAAAATTACTGAAAGGCCGGTAAGATGATTTAACCAGGCAAAGATCCAGCTTATGTTAAGGACACAGGTGATCACGAACCACCAGCCAATTTTTACAGCTGCCTCCTTCCCGCGGGAACTTATCGCCTGGAAAGTCACAAAGCCGGCAAGGCAAAGATAGATTAGTCCCCAAATGGAAAACGCATATCCTGCCGGAGTAAACAAATTCTCATATTCCGCAGAAACCGTTGCCATGGTCTCACCATTGATCGCTCCGGTGTTCGAAAAGTAATTAATGGTCACCATTGCAATAAAAGCTACAATGTTGGAGATTTGCAAGATCTTTTTCATAATGCTGTAGTCTTAAGATTTGCCGCTGCGACAGCCTTTTTCCTGTTTAAAAGATATTTGTAGATAAGCAGGTTCATGAGGATCAATTCGGCTCCGTAAAACGCATCTTCCACAGGGATCGTCCCTATCCTGAAGTTCATAAATTCTTCGGGATTATACCATACTACCTGTTCTTCGATCCAGCTTCCGGTAAGGATCCCGTTCACGAAAAAGAAGGGAATCAACAATACCGCATAGATCACATAAAACCGGGTGAGCCAGTTGATCTTCAGAATAAATTGGGCGTATAAAAGCAGAAGGGCAAAACTGAAGAAAGTAGTGGCAGTATAGCTTTTTGAGAAATGGATCGTTCCGAAGATCAATAAAAAAGCCACCAGAAAAAGTGTGATGATTTTTTGCATTTTTGATCCCCCTATTTCGTTCATGAAAAGATCAAGACAGTGAAACGTGAAGACACAGGCATAAGGAATACAAAAGAAAAACAGCACCTCCTCAAGCGGAAGGTTGCCTATTTCTATACCTGTGAGATAGCGGTCATTAAACCCCCATACTCCCATTTTGGTGAATAACATATCCCAAAGCACGAAAACTAATCCTGTGAGGAAAACGGCCGGGAAAAATGCACACCAGGTTTTGTGAAATTTCAGCCGGGGATGAAAAGAAAACAGGAAGGGAATGATGATAGTAAAGAAGTTGACCAGCAGATATGTGTATTGCATTAGGCAGTTTTTCTTTGTTCCCTAAAATATTTCATTGGTACCCAAAGCATTCCGAAGCACTCTCCTTCTTCCTTACCAATATGTTTATGATGCATTTTGTGAGCACGACGTATGGCTTTGAAATAAGAATTATCTGCTTTGCGCAGCACTTTAAATCGTTGATGTATAAAGATGTCATGAACAAAGAAATATGCCATTCCATAGAGGGTAATTCCCAAACCTATCCAAAACAGGAAATTGAAGCCTGCCTCCATTCCAAAATAGAGAGAGATGATCCCCGGAATGGCGAAAATGAGAAAGAAGAAATCATTATGTTCAAAAAATCCCTTCGATTCCTTCTTGTGGTGGTCTTTATGTAAGGTCCACAACAGCCCATGCATGATATATTTATGGGTGAACCATGCAACACCTTCCATGGCAAGAAAAGATGCCAGTACTATTAGAAAATTTATTGCTATCGTCTCCATTTTTTTATTTTTAATTCAAGTATTAAGATACTAAAATTCAATTTTTTATTTTAATTTTTCTTTTTCGGCCGCAGTAAGGCCTTTGGATGCTTTTAGGTAGTTAAGGATCATTTTTTGAAGTTCCTTATCTTCGAGAGTGTCTACACCTGCAATAAGTAAAGCTTTATCCTCTTCAAGATTATCACGGTATCCAAGAAAAGCTGGAGCTTCGGCTTGGACAGCAAACCTAAGGAACCGCAGTTCCAGGTTTTGTTTATCGGCTGCTATCGCACTGCTAAAAATATCCTTGCCTTTATTAAAGTGAGACATCTTCTTGAATGGATTTCCCACGTGCTTCGCCATCATCATATGTCCCGCACCTTTGTAACCCAGCACCACAGGATCTTTAAGCTCTTCATTTTCTGAAAGCTCCAAAAGGCTTCTTGCTGCCTTCTCATTCTCGGCAGCTTTGTTATAAAGCTTGCGGGCTTCTGAAATATTAGATTGTTGCATCACCATCCCCGTCATCACAAAAAGTAAAACCATTAAATACTTCATCAAATAATTCTCATTTTACATTCTACAAGACTGTTGATCATTAAGCCAACTTTACGGCCATTATTGATCCTTATTCTTCCCGAAAGTATTCTTTTTGCAGGTAATCTCTTGATCTTTTTAAATAAAGATTGATAATAAACATAGGCAAGATAGACCCCTCCCTTTGAAGAAGCCGGTAACATCTTTATCCCTTGTAGTGCTATCCTGAAGTCTTCTTCTATCTCTTCTTCAATTTGCTGTTTTGCCTCTGCCGAGAAATTTTCCATATCCACGCCTGGGAAATAGGTTCTTCCCAACACATGATAATCATCCTTAAGATCCCTCAGAAAATTTACTTTCTGAAAAGCTGCCCCCAACTTCATCGCATAAGGTTTTAACTCTGCAAACATTTTTTTGTCTCCTTCGGTGAAGACGTGCAGACACATGAGTCCAACTACCTCGGCAGAACCCAGGATGTACTGTTGGTATTTTTCATCTGTATAATCCACTTTTTGAAGATCCATTTCCATACTCTTCAAAAAGGTATCGATGAGTTCCCTGTCTATGTCAAACTCATGCACTACCTCCTGAAAGGAGTTCAATATAGGGTTGGCAGAAATTTTCTGTTCCAAAGCCTCATAGGTATCCTCCCTAAATTTCTTTAGCAGGTACTCCTGGTCATAACCTTCAAAACTGTCCACGATCTCATCGGCAACCCTTACAAATCCATAGATTGAGTAAATTGGGTCACGCAGCCTGTCGTGTAGGAAATAGATCCCGAGCGAAAAGCTGGTACTATAGGAGCGTGTAGTGAGCCGGCTTACCTGTACCGACAGATCATCAAACAGTGACTTCATACTTCTTCTTTTTTAATTCTTTTATAACTTGTTCTGCCGCGATATTTCCCGAAATAAGCGACGGCGGCACTCCCGGACCGGGCACTGTAAGCTGCCCCGCGTAAAAGAGATTATTAAGCTTTTTGTTCTTTATTTTGGGTTTTAGCACGGCTGTTTGTTGCAGAGTATTTGCCAACCCGTAAGCATTGCCTTTATAAGAGTTGTAATCTGTAATAAAATCTGAAACACAGTAGCTCTTCTTATAATCAATCTTACCACAAATGCTGCGGCCTATTTGTTTTTCGAGCCGCTTTATCATAATCTGGAAAAATTTTTCCCGGGTGGCCTCTTCATCTTTCAATCCCGGTGCCAGTGGCATAAGCATAAAGAGGTTTTCGTGACCTTCGGGCGCTACCGAATCATCGGTTCTTGAAGGACAACATACATAGAACAAAGGCTTAGCAGGCCATTTTGGATCTTTGTAGATTTCGACGGAATGATCATAAAGATCTTCATCAAAGAATAAGGTATGGTGCTCCAGCTCCGGAATTCTTTCTGAAATTCCGAGATAGTAAATAAGACAGGATGGAGCAAAAGTTTTATTGTTCCAGTACTTTTCGCTGTAATTCTGAAACTCCTTCGGAAGCAATTTTTGTTCCACATGTTGATAATCGGCCGCTGCTACGACTGCATCAAATGTTATTTCTTCCCCATGAACTCTAAGGCCTTTTACGCTACTTTCAGCTGAAATGATCTGCTCCACAGGGGCATCAAAATGGATCTCAACTCCCTGTTCCCGGGCTACTTTTACCATTGCATCTATCACACTTCCGAAGCCACCCTGGGGATACCATGTTCCCAGCTTAAGTCCGGCGTAATTCATAAGACTATAAAGCGCCGGGGTATCTTGCGGCATAGCTCCCAGAAACAAGACGGGGAATTCCATAAGGGAGATCAACTTTGGATCTTTGAAATATTTTCGCACATGTTTGCTGAAAGAAGAGAACACCTGCAGGCGCATGGCACCTTTAATGAGATCCAGGTCTACAAATTCGGTAAGGGAAATGCCCGGCATATAAACCAGTCTTTCCATTCCCTGCTCATATTTATATTGTGCCTCCTCCATAAATTTATCGAGTTTGTCGGCACTCCCGGCTTCAGTTTCTTCAAACAGTTCCCGAAGCTTAGTATAATTCTCGGGAATACTTAATTTTTCATTCTGAGGAAAAACCACTTCAAAAGACGGATCCAACAGGTCAAGTTGATAAAGATCTTCTACCTTGTGTCCAAAATCGCCAAAAAACTTTTCAAAAACCCCCGGCATCCAGTACCAACTTGGCCCCATGTCATAAGTATAACCGCTGGAAGTTTTGAATTGCCTGGCCCGGCCACCGGCACTGCTGTTCTTCTCAAAGATATGCACCTCGTGGCCTGCAGCTCCCATGTATGCCGCCGCACTTAAACCCGAAAAACCTGCTCCTATTACTGCAATTTTTGACATTAGGCTAATTTTATTTCTTTTACCTCCCGCTCCAGGTCTTCAACAGTGGAAAGTAGGATTATATCTTTTTTATCCTTTAAAATCTTGGGATCTACACCTCCCCCGGCAATAAAGATTTGACGTTGTCCTGCCAGATCACGAAGCTCCTTTAAGTAAGTGTCTATCTTTTCGGGCAGGTCATGATGCACCAGGAAAAGCATTAGATTATCTATTTCAAGTCCCTCTAGGGTGTGCTTAATAGAAGACAATGGAACATTAGCGCCTAAATAAATGACATTTTTGCCCCTGCTTCGTAAAAAATAATTTGTGAATAAAAGTCCCAACTCATGGAATTCATCTTCGGGCAAAAAGAGTAACCAGTTCTCTTCGGCTTTTTTGACCGGTGGCATAGAATCTATGGCTGTAAACATTTTCTGCTTCAAAAGATTGGAAATATAATGTTCCTGTGAAGGAGGTATGTTGTTTACAGACCACATAAGACCTATTCTATTTAACAATGGAAGTATAATTTCAACATAGGTTTTTTGCAGACCAAACTTCAATAAACAATGAGAGAAGGTTTTCTCAAAATTTGCTTCGTCATATCCCATCCCCGCAGCAACCAGCTGATTGATAAAATACTGGTAATCTTCTTTCAAACCGGCCTCACTCTCATAGTCCGCTCTCATCTTGAAAAGCTCCTCATCACTCATGGCGCACAGCTTTGATATCTTTACTCCTGTCTCTGCCAATCCTACGATATTGAGGAGGCGTCGCAGTTGGGCACCGTCATAATACCGGGTATTTCCTTCAGACCGGTGGGGCCTGAGAGCGTTGTACCGCTTTTCCCAAATGCGAATGGTGTGCGGTTTAATACCCGAAAACTGGGAAAGCTGACTGATGGAGAATTGATCCATGTTTAAATTATTTAAATCAAAATTAAACATAAAAACCTTTGAAATATGTTAATTCTGAATTAATATTACAAACCTAAAGTTGGTGCCTGTTTTTACAACAGCTCATTAATGTACTAAATATTTGAATATTAAGATTTTAAAAGATGTAGAGGTTCAGGAGAAATTTAGGAGTGGAATATTTATCTTTGGCTATATGAAACATACAAACAAGGATCTCCTGCTAAAAGGGCTTAAATTCCTCGCCGGCGCCTTACCTCTCTCATTCGTTGGACCAGTGGTACTTTTTAGTTCCTTCAAGAACCAGGAAAATCCATGGTTTATTCCGGTCCTCATTTTCGCTTTAGCAGCCATGGCCGCAGCGATCTTTCTTATGTTCAAAGGAATTCAGACAATAATGAAAGCTCTGTTTGACTAAGTGCCAAAAGTGGCAATTTTTAAAATCTTTTTTTTTTGAAAAATATAATTCTCTTCTGTTTATTTCTGTCCTCTA
Organism: Salinimicrobium sediminilitoris; assembly: GCF_020866905.1. Classification (GTDB taxonomy): domain Bacteria; phylum Bacteroidota; class Bacteroidia; order Flavobacteriales; family Flavobacteriaceae; genus Salinimicrobium; species Salinimicrobium sediminilitoris. The sequence continues at coordinate 708,422 of NZ_JAIVCC010000002.1, forward strand.
TTTCGGCCTGGGCACAGGAAAGTTTTGTCGTTAATGGGGTGATAAAAGATGCCGAAAATAATGAGACGCTTTCTGGAGTCAATATTCTTTTCCCCGAGCTTCAAACCGGAACAGTAACCAATGAATATGGCTTTTACTCCTTAAAAGTTCCGGCGGGTAGTCATAAGATGGAAATCTCTTATCTTGGATATCAATCCATTTCTGAAAAAGTAGACATCCAGGAGAATCTGAACCTGAACTTCGAGCTGAACACTGCAGCACAGGATCTTGCTGAAGTTGTAATAGTTGATGACAGCGAACGACTGAACATTAGTAAACCGGAAATGAGTGTCAATAAACTCGAAATTTCCACCATCCAAAAGCTACCGGTGGTTTTTGGAGAGGTGGACATTGTAAAATCATTGCTCCTGCTTACAGGAGTGTCAAATGCCGGGGAAGGCTCCTCAGGATTCAACGTTCGTGGTGGTGCTGCCGATCAAAATCTTATCCTTCTTGATGAAGCGACCATCTATAATGCCAGTCACCTCTTTGGTTTATTCTCGGTCTTTAATCCCGATGCGATCAAAAACCTGAAACTCTACAAAGGAGGAATTCCTGCGAATTATGGCGGCAGGGTCTCTTCTGTACTGGATATTTATCAAAAGGATGGCAACAGCCGTCATTTTGAGGCCAATGGCGGAATAGGCCTTATCTCCAGCCGACTTTTAGCCCAGGGACCAATAGTGAAGGAGAAAAGTTCCTATTTAATAGGGGGACGTAGTTCGTATGCGCATTTATTTCTGAAATTAACAGATAACGACAACTCTGCCTATTTCTACGATCTTAATACAAAATTGACTTTTAGACTTGATCCGAAAAACACGATATTATTCTCCGGGTACTTTGGAAGGGATGTGTTTAACATTAGCGAAAGCTTTAATAACATCTATGGAAATTCGGTTTTCAATCTACGTTGGAACCATGTTCTAAGGGATAACATTTTCAGCAACCTTTCTCTCATCTACAGTGACTATTACTATGGACTCACCCTGGATTTTGTTGGATTTAACTGGAACAGCGGGATCAAGAATTTAAATTTCAAATACGATCTTGACCACTATCTCAACAAGAACCTGAATCTTGATTATGGTTTCCATACTACCTGGCACGAATTTAATCCGGGGGAAATTGAACCCAGCTCCTCTTCTTCAGGTATTATTCCGGGGGAACTCATTAAAAAATACGCTTTGGAATCGGCTTTGTATTTGTCACTGGAGCATACGATCTCAAAAAATCTTTCCGCAGAATATGGGATTAGGTACAGCAATTTTTTAAGAATGGGACAGGAAGAATTAAACCTGTACCAGGGAGAACCTGTAATTTATAATGAAAGATTCGGGATCTATGAAAAAGCAGATCCCATAGGCATCAGGGAACTTGATAAAAGCAAGGTGGAGCGATCCTTCGGGAACTTTGAGCCACGTCTTGCCCTGGCTTACACTTTTACCGAGGATCAAAGCATTAAGCTTAGCTATAACCGCATGACCCAGTACCTGCACCTCATTACCAATACCAGTTCCCCTACACCGTTGGATGTGTGGACGCCAAGCGGCAGGTATATTGAGCCGCAGTCCCTGGATCAGGTAGCAGCAGGTTATTACAGGAATTTTGCAAATGAAGAATATTCCCTGGAGATCGAGGGATACTATAAAACCCTCAGAAACCGCATTGATTATATTGACGGCGCTAATCTCATTGCCAATGATGCAATTGAACAGGTGATCCTTCCGGGAGAAGCCCGTGCATATGGCACAGAATTATTGCTGAAAAAAAATAAAGGAAGATTTACCGGCTGGTTTGCCTACACGCTTTCAAAATCTGAACAGCGTACCCCCGGAAGAACTGCAACAGAACCGGGAATCAACAATTCTCAATGGTACGCAACTGCCTACGATAAAACACATGATCTTTCATTAACTGCTTCTTACAAACTTAGTCGGAAATGGGATCTAAATGCCAATTTTATTTATCAGACCGGTTTACCCACAACTTATCCTACAGCTCAATATAAATTTGAAAATATGTCTATTCCGGTTTACGCCCCGCGTAATAGCAGTAGGTTGCCAGATTATCACAGGCTGGATCTTTCGGCTACTTATACTCCTAGAAGAGAATCGACAAGTGGCTACAGTTCCTCCTGGAATTTCGGCCTCTATAATGTTTATGCCCGCAAAAATGCGGTTTCTATAAGCTTTAGAGAAAACGATGATACTTTACGTAACGAAGCTGTACGGCTTTCACTGTTTGGAATCGTACCTTCTGTAACTTACAATTTTAAGTTTTGAAAATGAAAAAGATCTTTTTTATACTTCTGCTACTTGGAATAACCTCTTGTGAAGAGGTGGTAGATATAGACCTTGAAGAATCTGAGCCAAGATTAGTAATAGAGGCATCATTGGTGTGGAATGAAGAAAATGAATCCAACTTTCAAATCATCAAACTCTCTTTCACAGCTCCTTATTTTGACGAGGAGGTACCTCCAGCTACCGGAGCTTTGGTGAAAGTCTCGACAGATACAGGGGAAGAATACCTTTTTGAGGAGGTTAAAGACGGTATTTATCAAAATGACCGGCTGGTGCCCAAAGAAAATATAAATTACCAACTAGAGGTGATCTATGGAGAAGAGGTCTACACAGCAACAGAACAATATATCCCTACGCCAGACCTACTATTCGTAGAACAGGAACTGGGAGGCTTTTCTGGTGACGAATATGAATTTAAAGTTTATTATGAGGATCCTGCAGACAGGGAGAATTTTTACCTTTTTCGGTACCTTAATGAACGTTTCAATATTCAGATCTATGATGACGAATTCACTAACGGAAACCAAACTTTTGCATTTTTCAACGATGAAGATGCAGCCCCCGGCGATCTGGTTTTATTTGAAATCCAGGGCATCTCCAAAGGATTTTATGAATACATGTTCATTCTGAGGTCACAATCGGGCAACGCCAATGGAGGGCCTTTCCAAACGCAGCCAAGTATTGTACGGGGAAACATCGTGAACCAAACGAATCCTGATAATTTTCCCTTTGGTTATTTCAGGCTTTCTGAAGTTGATGTTTTGACGTATGAGGTGGAGTAATTCTTCTCCATGTTTAGACACTTTTAAAAAGTAAAGTCCTATCCGTCCGTTTCCTGAATTCAAATTTGAGGAAAGAAGACCCTCCCCGTCCGGCCAAATGCCGGACTTCCCCTCCCTGGAAGGGAGGGGAGCTAAGATTTGTTTACAGATTTAGCTTCTCGATTAAGGTCACCCCTCCTCTCTGAGGAGGGGTGACCGCAGGCCGCCGGGGCGGTGCATGGAACCTAATAGTTCTTGGTTATTCATAATCTCTGGGGAATTAGACCCTCCCCGTCTCCGCTTTGCGGAGCCTGCCCCTCCCTGGAAGGGAGGGGAGCTGAGATTCGTTTCCAGATTTTACTTTTGTTTTGAAATCCTCCTCCTTTGGAGGAAGGTAGAGCTACCAGTGATTTACCAGTAAGTTTCTCGCTATAGTGTTCCCCTCCTCTCTGAGGAGGGGTGACCGAAGGCCGGGGTGGTGCATGGGACCTAATAGTTCTTGGTTAGTTATAATCTCTGGGGAAGTAAGACCCTCCCCGCCTCTGCTTTGCGGAGCCTTCCCCTCCCTGGAAGGAGGGGGGAGCTGGCAGTCGTATCTAATTTAAATTTATTCCATAAAAAAACCCTTCATCAAATTCATGATGAAGGGTTTAAAAGAAAGGCGGCGACATACTCTCCCACAAGATAGCAGTACCATCTGCGCTAACGGGCTTAACTTCTCTGTTCGGAAAGGGAAGAGGTGAGCCCCGTTGCTATAACCACCTTAAGATTTTAGTTATTAGTGATTCGTGATTAGTTAATTGGATAAGACCCGTAACTAATAACAATTCACTACTAACCTGCGCCAGCGGCGCCAATAAGTTGACATAATTGGAAAGTAAAAATATAAGAAAACATGTATTGAGCAAGGTCATTTTGAAGCTTTAGGTTGTTCCTCCCCGGTATTGCTACCGGGGAAGTGCACTAAGCTATACGGATTATTA
>NZ_JAIVCC010000013.1:0-447169 GCF_020866905.1 Salinimicrobium sediminilitoris
AAAGAGGAAAAAGTATTGCTTCACATATTGACAATAAAAAAAGCCGCCTAAAAATTACTTTTTAGACGACCTCTTTTTATTTATTGAGAAAAGCTTTCGGGCCAAATACCTCCGGGCCGATCCATTTTAAGAATCTTTCTTTTTAGCACCTTTTTTCTTGCGATGTTTAAGAACTTCAGCTTCCCTGAAGAAAATGATCTCTTCAGCAATGTTGGTTATAAGGTCTCCTATCCTCTCCACCTTTTTAATAACTGAAAATAACAACATTACCTGATCGATCACTTGAGGGTTTGCCTTTACTTCTTCAGAAATAATTGCGAAAGATTTCATGTTTATTTCATTGAGGATTTTATCTTTCTTGAATACCTTCCGGGCCATTTTAGTATCTGAATTAGTATACGCCAGGGTAATGTCATCAAGCATGGATAAACCCGTGGTGAACATCTCCTCAACTCGCATCCTTTCCAGCAATCTTGGTTCAATTTGCGTATCTATCTTCACAATATAATTTGAGATCCCATAAGCATGATCTCCTACACGCTCCAGGTCAAAATTGATTTTTCTTAAAGCCAGAACAAAGCGTAAATCGCCGGCAACAGGATTGTGAAGTGCGATGAAGCGTTCACAGTCGCGGTCGATTTTAAGATCAAGCGCGTTGACCCTGTTTTCTGTATGCATCACTTCTTCGGCAAGATCACTATCGTGGTTAAAGAATGCTTCCTGTGCATTTTCCAGCTGCTTTTTACAAAGCTCCAGCATTTCTAGCCCGGCCGAATTTAATGCCTCTCTATTTTGATCTAAACTTATCATGATGTATTATTTTATCCGAACCTACCGGTAATATAATTCTCGGTTTGCTGTTTTTCGGGATTGGTAAATAGCTTTTTTGACTTATCGTATTCAATTAGATCGCCCATGTAGAAGAAAGCGGTATAGTCACTAATTCTCCCAGCCTGCTGCATGTTATGGGTTACAATAACTATTGTATATTTTTCTTTAAGCTCATAAATAAGTTCCTCAATTTTGGCAGTTGAAATTGGATCCAGGGCAGAGGTAGGCTCATCCATAAGAATAATGGATGGCTCTACAGCCAGGGTACGGGCAATACACAACCGTTGTTGCTGACCACCAGACAGGGCTAAAGCAGATTTATTAATATCATCCTTGACCTCATTCCACAAGCCAACCTGCTTAAGGGAATCTTCAACTTTATCTTTTAGGAAACTTTTATCCTTTATGCCCTGAATCTTAAGGCCATAAGCCACATTTTCATAAATGGATTTAGGAAAAGGATTAGGCTTTTGAAAAACCATTCCAACCTGTTTCCTAAGCTGTTCAACATTGATTTTTTTCTTGTTGATATTTTCCCCGTCAATGAGAATTTCCCCCTCCATTCTAAACCCCTCAATATAATCATTCATGCGGTTAAAAAGGCGGAGAAAAGTTGACTTTCCACAACCTGAAGGTCCAATAAATGCTGTAATCTTATTTGCTCTGATGTTCATGTCGATTCCTTTTATCGCCATAAAATCATCATAAAAAACCTTAACCCCTTTAGTCTGGATTTTATGTTTCCTTTTCAGGGATTTATCTATTGTATCTTTTTTTTCTTTCATTCTATTTTAATTTACTCTGCCACCTGTTCCTGAAGTACACTGCAATTCCATTCATTACAAATGTAATTAACAATAATATAATGATGGCTGCAGCGGCATTTGTTTCAAAACCATGCTGGGGCCGTGAGATCCAGTTAAAGATCTGTATGGGCAGTACTGAAAATTCATCCATTGGAGATGCGGGCGCAAAGGGCACATATGCCAGGGCTCCAATAACAATTAAAGGAGCTGTCTCTCCAACTGCCCTGGAAAGAGCAAGGATAATTCCTGTTAGTATCCCTCCAAAAGATGCAGGCAGCAATTGTTGAGAAACCGTTTGCCATTTTGAAGCTCCAAGTGCAAAGGAGGCGTCCCGTATGGATTTCGGAACAGCCTTTATTGATTCCCGTGTGGATACTATGACTATAGGAAGAATTAAAAGTGCCAGGGTAAAACTTCCCGCAATCACACTGGCTCCCATTTGCAGAATCCGCACAAAAACTTCCAACCCAAGAAGTCCGTAAATAATTGAAGGTACTCCGGCAAGATTAGAAATATTGACTTCCAGCAGGGAAGCAAGCTTACTTTTTTTAGCGTATTCCTCAAGATAGATGGCTGCAGCTATTCCTATTGGAAGTGCAATAATAGTGGTAAAGATCAAAATCCAGATGCTTCCCATTAATGCGGTAAAAATTCCTGCTCTTTCTGCTTTTCTGGAAGGTAAACTGGTAATAAAATCCCAGTCAATCCTTTGCACCCCATCAACTATTATTGAACCTATAAAAACGCTCAGGAGGACAAGTCCCAGGAAGGTACAGGCAATACCCCAATATTTAAAAGCCTGGTCTTTGACCCTGTTCTTTCTAATATTATTCATACTTCTCTCTGAATTTTTTCCTAATCTTATAACTAATAGTATTAAGAAGGAAAGTGAAAATGAAGAGTGTAATACCCGCAGCAAAAATTGTTCGGTATTCCAATGTTCCATGCTGCACGTCACCCAAACTCACCTGTACAATAAATGCAGTAATGGTTTCCACAGGAACAGTTGGATCAAAGGTGAGACGTGGTTGCTGCCCTGCAGCAATGGCCACGATCATGGTTTCACCAATTGCCCTTGAGATCGCCAGGATTATGGAAACTACAATACCCGAGGAGGCTGCCGGCACCAAAACTCTGAAGGCATTCTGTAATTTGGTGGATCCCATTCCGTAAGCCGCTTCACGTAATGAGTTTGGCACGGCATGCAATGCATCTTCACTTAAAGAAGAAACAAAAGGAATGATCATGATCCCCATAACCAAACCGGCCGATAGTGAGTTAAATCCCGCAAGCCCTGGAATAAAAGTTTGCAGAAATGGTGTCACCACAGTAAGAGCAAAGAAACCGTAAACTACGGTTGGAACTGCTGCAAGCAGCTCTAAGGCAGGCTTAATAGTCTTCCTGAAGCTACGAGGTGCATATTCACTAATGTAGATACTTATTGATAAACCTATCGGCACTGCAAATATGATTGCAATAAAGGAAGTCAATAAAGTACCCGACAATAATGTAATGATCCCAAAGTTCTTATCGGTGTACAGCGGTGTCCATTGTGTATCTGTAAAGAAATCAATTATGGACACCTCTCTAAAGAAAAGTATAGCTTCAAAAGAGAGCACCAGGATTATCCCTACAGTAACAGCAATAGTGACTAAGGCACTGGCCTGCAGTCCTCTTTCTATTACCGTTTCTTTAAGTTTTCGCATGTGATCTAGGGGAATAATCCGGGGCATTAGTGCCCCGGAAGATTTTATTATTGAGCTGTGTGTTTTTCTACAAAGGCAGCAAATTTCTCCTGCTCCCTTTTGTACTCTTCATCAGTTAAAGGCACGTAACCTACATCAGCTAAAAGCTCTGGAGCTTCTGTCAAATAGAAATTCACGAAATCGATCACCTCGGGATTATCAAGAGAAGAGCTATTTACATAAATGTACAGCGGGCGGGAAAGTGGTGCGTAGCTTCCGTCACTTACGGTTTGTGTAGAAGGTTCAACACAACCTTCACCTCCATCAACTGCTACCATTTTAAGTTTATCTGAATTTTCTTCGTAATAAGCCAATCCAAAGAACCCAAGACCATATTTATCACCAGAAACTCCCTGTACAAGTACGTTATCATCTTCACTGGCGGTATAATCTCCCCTGCTGCTTCCGCTGGTACCTACAATGGCTTCAGTAAAATAATCGAAAGTTCCAGAGGCCACTCCTGGTCCATAAAGACGGATCTCTTCATCTGGCCACGTCGGTTCGATTTGATTCCATCGCTTAATATTCCCTTGTGCTGAAGGTTCCCAGATTCTTTTTAACTGGTCAACGGTAAAACAAGATACCCAGTCATTTTCTGGGTGTACAATCACAGCAAGACCATCATAAGCCACTTCCAGTTCAACAAAGGAAATTCCATTTTCTTCTGCTATGGCTCGTTCATCTTCTTTAATTGGTCTGGAAGCATTGGTAATTGCCACTTCTCCCCTACCAAACTTTTGAAATCCTCCACCGGTACCCGATACTCCAATGGTAACATCGGTATCTGGTGCTTCGGTGCGATATTCTTCGGCTATAGCTTCAGTAACAGGATAAACTGTGCTTGACCCGTCAATAGCTATGGTAGTTCCATTTCCACCGCCTTCTTTTTTGGTATTTCCGCAGGAAGCCAGGGAAATTGTTATTGCTGTTAATAAAATAAGTTTTTTCATAATTTGTCTTTGTTATAATTGTAATTCAAGTTGTAATCTATACATAAGGCCATCGTCCAGCCCCAAATTCATATCGGTATAGCTAAGATCGGTCTGCACTTTTAGTTTATGGCCCACAAAATATTTAGAGAGAGCAAGAGTATATTGGTTCTCTAATGCCTGTGCCACTTCATCTTTAAGGTCAATATTCGTATATCTCCCCACGAGCTGCAGGTTGTTCCCAAATAAATAACCGGCCTGCAGGTTGATCCCACTACCCGCATTTACAGCATCACCCGTTAAGCTCCCATCTGTATCCCTTGCAAAAATGTCTTCGGCATCGCGGTAGGCATATTCCCCCATCGCAGAAAATCCCTCATACTTAAACATCGCATCCACAAAAATGGTAGAGATATCGGTCTCGAAAAAGCCATTTTCTATGAACATGTAGTTTCCTGCATTAGATCTGGTTCTAACAGCATTGTCATTATAGTCATAGGAAAATCCCACAGCCAGTTTAGGACTGTCTTCCCGGACAAAGTCGGCTCCCGCGTAATCTTCAAAATTTCCCAAAGGCAGGAATTCCAGTCTCGCAGTATATTGATAGCCACCAAGGTTACCGGTGGTCACATTGCGACCTTCACCCTGGGCAATAGATAATGCTTCTCTCATAATGAAATCTCCGCCTAGTGATGTTTCATGATGTAGCTGTATTCCAAGATCACGCCCCAGGTTGAAACGGCTGTTAACCAGGGAACGATCTACAGTTTCAAGGCTTCCTGAAGAGATCAACTGCTCTCTGTTTCCCGGCAATTTTGTCTGGCCGGCCCATAGTTCAAAATTCTCGTAAAAATTCCACATTACTACTGCATCAAGAATATACCTTGGTGCATCACTGGTGAAATCTGAAGCTCCCGAGATGTCCCTGTTGGACAAACCAAGTTGTAATTTATATTTTAGACGGGGTGAATAAGCAAAACCGTCAAATTTAAGACGCGCGCGTCGTATAAGGAAAGCAGATTCTCCTGTTCCAAATCCATCATCTTCGGTAATCCCCCAGTCAGAAGTAAAGAGAGTCTGCATTCTCAAGCCCATCTTCATACTGTAGGAGCTATCCTGGGCTACCACGTTAACAAGGCCTTTTCCAAATTTATTCTCTGTAATATCCTGACCATAAAACTGAATGGAAAGAAATAGGCTTATGACTGTTAACCAGCCGGTTCTAATTCTCATGATTTCTTAATTTTTGTCACTGCAAAGAACAAGAACGAATGTTAATTTAATGTTACCCCGAAATTATCAATAAGTAAAAAGGTTGCCCAAAAGGACAACCTTACTACATACATCTAAATCGACAAAAACTAAGAATATATGAGTTTTCAAAAATGCCATTTTCAACCTTCTTTAATGTTACCTTAATTTAAATTTTAGATTAAGATTTTTATAACCAAACTGCTTCGGGGCGGTGAATTTTTTTTTCTAACTTGTACTCAAACCAACCTCAAATTTGAGCAAATCATTTCTTAAAAAGTACGGTTCCTTTATTATAAGTTTTGGCATTTTGGCTATTTTGGTGATCCTGTATTTTACTTATCCACCTTTTCAAAAATCATTACAGGAAGCATGGAGTGTCCTGCTTAGCGAGGATGAACAACGTATTCAGGAATACGTGCAGCAGTTTGGGGCCCTGGGTCCCCTGGCCATTATTGTCTTTATAATCCTGCAAATGTTCCTCATCATATTTCCCTCCTGGCTGCCCATAATTGTTGGGGTGCTGGCCTTTGGATTCTGGTGGGGAATTTTGATCAACCTGGTGGGAGTGGGAATTGCCTCTACCCTTGGTTATTTTATCGGAAAAAGATTTCAGAATGTATTTATCAGCGAAAAGAAATATGAAAAGATGAAGTTTTGGATTAAAAACTACAGTTTTGGAACTGTAATACTTTTTAGGGTTTCACCGTTCTTTTCAAATGATGCGATAAGCTTTATTGCAGGAATCTTCAGAATGAGCTATAAAAAGTTCATCCTCGCCACTTACGCAGGAATGATCCCGCTGTCACTTGCGGTAGGTTATTTTTCCACCGATATTGATAAGCTGGAAAATGGCCTCTACTGGATAGGTGGGATAGGAGCCGCTCTATATGCCATTTATATTTATATTGACCATAAAAGAAAAAAGAAAGATGCAAAAAAATAAATTCCCGGTTGAAGAAGTAAGGGCGCAGTTTCCTGCTTTAAATTTTAAAAATAAGGAGCAGGTTTTTCCAATTTATTTTGACGGCCCCGGCGGCACCCAAATGGTGCAATCCTGCATAGATCGAATGCTGGAATATATAGAAACCGGAATGGCTAATCTCCACGGAACTTTTTCCACCAGCCAAAAGACAGATGCTTTACTCGAAGAGGCAAAAGAAGCAGTGGGAGATCTCCTTAATTGTTCTGCAAAAGAAGTGGCGTTTGGTCAAAACATGACCAGCCTGGCATTTCAGGTTGCAAACAGTTTGCGAACTCTGTTGCAGGAAGGGGATGAAATTTTAGTAACCCAACTGGACCACCGTGCCAATGTGGACCCATGGATCTACCTGGCAAAAGAGACCGGTGCAACTGTGAAATGGATTCCTGTTGACAAAGAAAAACTGGTGCTCGATCTTAGCGATCTTGACAGCCTCATCAACAAGAATACCCGGGTGGTGGCCATTGGCTTATCCTCCAATCTTACAGGAACCATAAGTGATGCAAAAAAGATCTTTGAAACGGCTAAAAAGGTAAATGCGATCACTATAGCAGATGCAGTACACGCAGTACCTCATTTTCTCGTAGATAAACAAGAGCTGGGAAGCGACCTTCTCTTTTGCTCTGCCTATAAGTTCTTTGGACCACACCTGGGAATCGCTGCAATTAAAGAAGAACTTTTTGAACAACTGGAAATCGCGAAACTTAAACCCGCTCCAAACCAGATTCCCTATAAGCTTGAAACCGGCACCCAAAATCATGAAGGGATCGCCGGACTTTGCGGCGCCATAAGCTTTATCGAATACCTTGGCAGCGGAAATTCCCGTCGACAAAGACTTAGTTCGGGAATGCAAGCCATAAAAAGCCATGAAGAAGAGCTAATGACAGAACTGCAAAGTTTCCTGAATTCAATCCCTGAAGTAACTCTTTATCGTGCCGGAAATGAGGTGAACAAAACTCCCACTTTTGCTTTCAAAATTAAAGGCATTCACTCCCGGGAGGCCACAAAATTTTTTGCTGAAAAATTTAATCTGTGTATTGCCGATGGTCACTTCTACGCCTCTACCATGGCCGAAGTTTTCCCGGTGATGGAAACCGGGGGTTGGATAAGGATTGGGCTGGCCCCGTACAACACCCTCGGAGAGATCGCAATATTCAAAACTGCACTTAAAGATCTCCTCCTCATGAAATCCTAAAAAATGATCGTTCGGGTAATAAAATTCTTCGCCAAAGGCCTGCTGGCTTTTTTAATGCTTTTGCTGCTGTACTTCGTGGCGGCATTAATAGGTTCGGCCATTCCTGTGAATTCAGACAGGCAGGCTGGTGGAGATATTACTATCTACCTCCGAACGAACGGGGCTCATACAGATTTTATCTTTCCGGTAGAAAATGACGTCATGGATTGGGAGCAAATGATCGATTCCACGTATATCCTCTCTAAAAAGGGAAATTACGATTACATTTCCTTTGGCTGGGGAGATCTGGAGTTTTACCGGAACACACCGGAATGGAGTGACCTTACCTTTCCCACAGCCATGCAGGCCGTTTTCCTGCCAACCCCCTCGGCTATGCATGTAGAATTTGAATCCCCTCCCCGTTTCGATCAGCCTACTGTGCCTATCAAAGTAACAGAAGAGGAATACCGAACACTTGTGGATTATGTAAGTTGGAGCTTCCAGAAGGATTTTTCTGGAAATGTGAGACCGGTTCCCGATTTGCATTACAATCAAAACGACGCCTTCTTTTATGCAAAAAGGTCCCTCAACTCTTTTTACACCTGTAATACCTGGGTGAATAATGGTTTAAAAGAAGCTGGTCTACCCGCTTGTTTATGGACCCCTTTTGACGAAGGCATCTTCTACAAGTACCATTGATTTTATACATATTTTAAGATGTAGCGGCTTAAGATTAAATGTAAAAATCTTAACTTCAGCCTTATACGTTTTAAACCAACCCGTCAAACCACATTTTTATGAGTAATCTAAAAAAGATCACCGAGCTTCTTGGAGATGAAGCTTCCTACCTGCTAGAACACCGCAGTGAAAAGATTTCTAAAGAAAGATTAACCATTCCCGGCCCTCATACGGTTGACAATTTTGCTGAAAGTGACCGCAATCCACAGGTCCTCAAAAGTATTTCCCAACTTTACAACCATGGTACACTTGGAGGAACAGGTTACCTCAACATTTTACCTGTTGACCAGGGAATAGAACACAGCGCGGCTGCCTCTTTTTATAAGAACAAGGATTATTTTGATCCCGAAAATATCATCAAACTTGCCCTGGAAGCAGGCTGCAACGGTGTAGCATCAACCTTTGGCGGTCTTGCATTACACGCGCGAAAGTATGCACACAAAATTCCTTTTGTTGTGAAAATCAATCACAATGAGCTGCTTACTTATCCCACCAAATACGACCAGATCCCCTTTGGAAGTGTTCGCGAGGCGTGGGACATGGGTGCGACTGCAATTGGCGCTACCATTTACTTTGGAAGTGAAGAAAGTACCCGACAGATCCAGGAAATAACTGCAGCGTTTGAAGAAGCCCACCAGCTGGGAATGGCAACTATTCTTTGGTGCTACACCCGGAATTCAGCTTTTAAAAAGGACGGAAAAGATTACCATTCGGCCGCCGATCTTACCGGACAGGCGAACCACATTGGAGTCACCATCAAAGCCGATGTGATCAAGCAGAAACTTCCCGAAACCAACTTTGGATTCCAGGACATCAACTTTGGAAAGCACTCAAAAGAAATGTACGAGAGTCTTTCCACAGATCATCCTATCGACCTTTGCCGGTTGCAGGTTGCTAATTGCTACATGGGGAAAATTGGGTTAATCAACTCCGGTGGTGGCTCCGAGGGAGATTCAGATTTTAAGGCGGCAGTAAAAACGGCGGTCATTAATAAACGTGCCGGCGGCTGCGGACTCATTATGGGAAGAAAAGCATTTCAAAGGCCACTAAAAGACGGAGTTGAGATCCTGCAAAGTGTACAGGAAGTATACCTGACAGATGAGATCACCGTGGCTTAGAGAGTATTGAGAAGTTAGTTTTGAGTATTGAGATATTTACAAACCTGCAGGGTATTTGAATGAAACCGCTGTCAGGGCCATAAGCCGCTGACAGGGTTGCGGAAGAACCCTTTCTGGGTTTGGAACCCTGAAAGGGTTGACCTAACTCAGAAAAAAACCTCACAGATTTTGAGAATCTGTGAGGTTTGAATAAAAATTTTTTTTTACTGCTTACTAAAGACTGCGCACTGCCTACTGATTAAAAAGTACCTTCCGCTTAGGCTTTTCCACGTTCGCGTTTACCGGTTCTCCAAAAAGGTCAAAATCGGCAGCATCTGTGATCTTTACTTCGTAGAAATCTCCCGTCTTCAGGTAGATCTTCGTCGCGTCGATCAAAACTTCATTATCCACATCGGGGGAATCGTGTTCGGTTCTTCCCACATAGTTTTCGCCTTCTTTGCGGTCGATAACCACCCTAAAGGTCTTTCCAATTTTCTGCTGATTCAGTTCCCAGGAGATCTGCGACTGAATTTCCATGATCTCATTGGCTCTCTCCTGCTTCACCTCCTGTGGCACATCATCTTCAAGATTATAAGCATGTGTATTCTCTTCATGAGAATAAGTAAAACAACCAAGACGTTCAAAACGCATGTCTTTTACCCACTGCTTCAGCTCTTCAAAATGAGCTTCAGTTTCTCCGGGATACCCAACAATAAGAGTGGTTCTAATTGCCATATCGGGCACCCTGTTACGGAATTCCTTCAGTAAGTTTGTTGTTTTCTCATGAGTGGTTCCGCGGCGCATTGATTTCAGAAGATCATCAGAAATATGCTGTAACGGAATATCCAGATAGTTACAAACCTTAGGCTCCCGCTTCATCAGGTCCAGAACATCCATCGGGAAACCGGTTGGGAAAGCATAATGCAACCTTATCCATTCAATTCCCTCCACCTTCACCAGGTTTTCAAGAAGCTCGGCCAGATTTCGCTTTTTATACAAGTCAAGCCCGTAATAAGTAAGATCCTGCGCAATAAGAATAAGCTCCTTCACTCCCTGGGCAGCAAGTTTCCTTGCTTCCTCTACCAGGCTTTCAATTGGAGTGGATTTATGCTTTCCGCGCATAAGCGGAATCGCACAAAAAGAACATGGGCGGTCACAACCTTCAGCGATCTTGAGGTAAGCATAATTCTTCGGAGTTGTGGTAAGACGTTCCCCTATTAGTTCATGCTTATAATCGGCTTCCAGGGCGGCAAGAAGTTCGGGCAGCTCGGTAGTTCCAAAGTATTGGTCAACGTTAGGGATCTCTTTTACAAGATCTGGCTTATAGCGTTCACTTAAACAACCGGTCACAAAAACCTTGTCCACTTCTCCCTGTTCCTTTAATTCTACGTATTCTAAAATGGTATTTACAGACTGTTCTTTTGCGTTGTCAATAAAACCACAGGTGTTGATCACCACTATATTTCCTTCCTGCTCATGCACTACATCTTTGTTGTTCGCCTTAAGCTGCCCCATAAGGATCTCACTGTCATAGACGTTCTTGCTGCAGCCAAGGGTGACCACATTGATCCTGTTCTTTTTTAATGACTTTGTTCTCATACTATAGATTTTCACCCGTCAAACCTCACAAGGATCTAAAACTTAAGAAGTTTCAGAAAATAAGGTCTTTCAAAGCGGGTGCAAAGATACAACCTAAAATGACAAATCTAACATTCAAGGGTTTAAGCTTTTGAAATTCCCGTATAGCGAAATCTTTCCTCATGCGAACTATTATCCCAGATCAAAGACCCTGAAATAAATTCAGGGTGACGCCATTTCTTTGATTCGTCATGCTGAACTTGTTTCAGCATCTCATGTTGAAGACCCTGAAATAAATTCAGGGTGACGCTTTTTGAGTTCCTATCTCCTTGTTCTTTTGATAAATTCCTCCTGCAGGAGTCGTGTAATTTCCCCTTTTTGAGAAGTAAATACTTCTTTACCTTCTATGGTCACAGAAGATACAGGAGCGATCTGAGTAGTGGTGCCGGTGAGAAAGATCTCATCTACTTCTGAAAGTTTGGCGACAGGGAAAGCTTCCTCCTTTAAAGGAATTTCCAGACTATTACAAAGTTCTATCACCACCTTTCTCGTAATGCCGGAGAGGATCTGCCGGTCTTCGGGATGGGTATATACAACATCATCTTTAACGAAGAAGATCGTGGTATGGGAGCCTTCAGTGAAAACGCCGTTGCGGAATAAAAGGTTTTCATCATATCCGGCGGAAATGGCGGCATCATTCGCCATGGTATTTGCAAGTAATGCTGTCGATTTGATATCGCACCTGTGCCAGCGAAGATCTTCGGAAGCCATTACTTTCCAGAACCTATTTTTAAAATTAGACAAATCCACCCGGAAAGCATAAAGCAATAAAGTTGGCTCTGCATCTTCGGGAATGAAGTGAGAACGAGGTGCCTTTCCGCGGGAGATCTGCAGGTAAACTGCAGCATCTTCCGAAGAAAAAGAGGAACGTTTTACCGCCTCCAGCATCAGCCCCTCCAGGATCGAAGCATTAAAATCAATACTCATTTCCTGCAGACAATACCTTACCCTTGCCAAATGATCCTGCAGCCGAAAAGGTTTTCCGCTGTAAAAAGGGGTCACCTCATAGATCCCATCCCCGAACATGAAAGAACGGTCAAAAACCGAAACAAAAGCGTCTTCAGGTTTTTTCCATTTATCATTCAGGAAAACTTCGGCAGGATAGGTTTTTTTGTTTTTCATTTAAAGGCTTCTTACCAATATTTGTATAAAAAACTCAGCGTCTCAATTATTTAGATCCTAAAAGCACATTTTGAAAAGCCTGCAAGCTTTTCCCTGAATTTATATCGTGACCCAGTTCTGATAAGGCACGTTCCAAGGCACCCAGAACCGCAATGAGATCATTGGCAGATACCGAGCCCATATGGCCGATCCGAAAGTACTTAGATTTAATATCTGATAGTAGTCCACCGGCGAGAATCACATCACTTTTGGCTATTTTTGAAAGTAGCGCCGCACCATCTATTCCACCTGGATAATAAGCAGCAGTAAGTGTATTAGCTGCTATTTCATTTCTTTCAGGTATTATCTGAAGGTTCAAGGAGGAGATTCCCGCCCGAAAAGCTTTTGCCAAAATTTGATGCCTTTTTACTCTTTCCTCTACGCCTTCTGCAGCTATGATCTTAAGGCTTGTTTCTAAGGCAACAATTAAATTAACTGCAGGTGTTCCGAAATACGAAGGTCTTCTTTCTTCATAAGCTTTCATTATTGGCAACCAGTTGTTCCAATCGGCATAATAGTTAGATACAGGCGTTTTTCTTTTTCCCCAGGCTTCCATAGCTTTCTGCGATGCTACTAGAAGGGCGAGTCCGGGAGGTACACCAATGGCTTTTTGAGATCCTGTTAAAACAACATCGAGCCCCCATTCATCCTGATCTATCTCTTCACCCGCAACCGAGCATACACCATCTAAAATACTAAGGGTGTTATATTTTTTGGCTAATTTCGCTATAGGTTTTGGATCTACCAATACTCCGGTAGAGGTATCAACATGAGTAATGGTCAAAGCTTTATAATTGTTGGTTTGAAGCTCTTTTTCAACTGCTTCCAAACTCACTACTTCACCTGTGGGAGCTTCCAGGATGGTAGTGTCAGCACCATAGCGATCCAGTATGTCTTTGAACCTTTGGCCGAAGTATCCTGTGGAGATCACCAATACACGATCCCCTTGTTCCACTAGATTGGCGGCTGCCATATCCATAGCCAAAGTGCCGGTTCCGGCGACGATAAAAGGTTGGCCTTTTGGAGACTTCCATACTTCTCGCATAAGCTCAAGGCTGTTCCCAAAAGTCTCTATAAAATCTGGTGCAACATGACTTTGAGTCGGCATTCCCATGGCCTGTAAAACTTCCGGTTCAAATTCTATAGGACCGGGAATCATAAGTAGCTTTCTGCCTTTCATTATTTTCTATTTATCGGATGCTCTAAAATAATAAATGCGATATACCTGGATATCGAATTTATTAATCAATTTTATTAATTTATTTATCGAGAACAGGCTCCCGTTCAGTAACAGTTTCATGTTCTTTAAACTGATTACTTGTATTTTTTTCGCCTCCCGCTTTTAAAGCTTTTTCTCCGGCAAAGAAGCTCTTGTGATCATCTCCAAGATCGGAACCTGCCATACGCTGATGTTTGACACAGGAAACGCCCTTTCGGATTTCCTGTCTTTGAACCCCTTTTACATATGCTAACATTCCCTCTTCAGAAAAATAACCTGCTGTTAGGTCATTCATGTGAAGGGCAGTTGTGTGATAGGTTGGCAACGTGATCAAGTGATGGAAAACCCCTGCTTCTCTTGCAGCATCGATTTGGAATGTTTTAATCTTCCTATCTGCTCTAAAGCATAATTCGGTATCATCATATTCCGAACACATTAAATTATTTCTGTCATAACCGGTCATATTTTCCCCTTCTGCAAGCATATCATCATAAGCCTGGTGACGGAAGTTTAAGGTCCAGTTAAAAGATGGTGAGTTATTGTAAACCAGCTTGGCATTGGGTACAACTTTTTTTACCCTGTTCACCATGTGGGCAATCTGTTTAACATTAGGGGTCGGAGTCTCGATCCATAGAAGATCTGCTCCATTTTTAAGACTTGTGATACAATCTAATACAACCCTGTCTATGTTTGAACCATCTTTAAATTTATATAAACCATTAGCCAATCGTACGGGACGCATTAATTTCCCGTCTCTTTTAAGAAGAACATCGTCTTCTTTGGCATCGTTGATTTCAATTTCTTCAGCTTCTATAAAAGCTAAATACTGAGATGCCAGATCCCCCGGCTCCTGACTTACCGGAAGCTTTTGAGTTAAACCGGCACCTTCGGAATCTGTTCTCGCTACTATAATCCCGTCTTCCACACCTAATTCTATAAATGCATATCTGATAGCATTTAATTTGGCAATAAAATCTTCATGAGGTACAGTAACCTTTCCATCCTGATGTCCACATTGTTTGGCATCAGAAACCTGATTTTCGATCTGAATGGCACAAGCTCCGGCCTGGATCATTTTTTTAGCTAATAAATAGGTCGCTTCTTCATTCCCGAAACCGGCGTCAATATCGGCAATAATAGGAACTACGTGTGTTTCAAAATTATCAATTTGATCCTGCACATCTTCTCCTTTCTCGAGTCTTTTGAAGAGATCGTTTAACTCAATAGCATCTGCCTGGCGTAAGAAATCATAAATTTCATTTATTAATGAAGGAACAGCAGTTTTTTCGTGCATGGATTGATCTGGCAGCGGTCCAAATTCTGAACGTAACGCAGCAACCATCCACCCGGAAAGATAAAGGTATTTTTTACTGGTAGTTTTGTGATGCTTTTTGACAGCTATCATATTTTGCTGCGCCACAAAACCATGCCAGCTACCCAAGGACTGGGTGTATTGGGATGGATCTGCGTCATACTCTGCCATATCTTTTCTCATAATGGCCGCTGTATATCTCGCAATATCCAAACCTGTTCTAAACCTGTTTTGGGTAACCATCCTGGCAGCGCTTTCAGGATTTATTGAATTCCATGTTTCTCCATATTTTTCTTTAAGATTTTTTACAGCCTCTAATGCAGAGCTATAATTTGTTTGTGGTTGATTTTTCATAATTTTGTTAGATGTTATTTATTATTAATAATTAGATCCTGTTGATTGTTGCCGCAATCGCAGGATTGCTTTTTTTTAGATGTATTGATATGCGGGGAGGGTTAAGAACTCTTCAAACTTTTCTGCAAGAACCAGTTTGTCAAAGAGCTCTATAGCGAGCTTATAGCGGTTGTTCTCATTAGAGTTTCCTCGGTATTCTTTTAAGATTTTTTCTACCTCATCATTCAAAAGGTCGATGTATAATTCCGTATTGAATTTGCGTCCGTCTTCCAGTACGACTTCGTGCTTTAACCATTGCCATACCTGTGTTCTTGAAATTTCGGCAGTAGCTGCATCTTCCATTAAATTATACAGCGCTACAGCACCATGACCTCTCAACCAGGCTTCTGTATATAAAATCCCGACATTGATATTTTTTCTTATCCCGGCTTCCGTAACAGTACCTTTCGGTATTTCCACAAGGTCTTCTTCGGAAATATTCATGTCTTCACGAGTGACGTGTAATTGATTTGGCATTGGCATGTGTTTGTTAAACTCTGTCAGTGCTACTTCCACTAATGCCGGATGCGCCACCCATGTACCGTCATGGCCATTTTTAACTTCCCGCTCTTTATCTTTTCTTACTTTTTCTATAGCAGCTGCGTTGGCCTTTTCATCATTTTTAATAGGAATTTGAGCAGCCATTCCGCCAATAGCATGGATGCCACGTTTATGGCAGCGTTGAATAACTAGCTTGGAATACGCCTCCATGAAAGGAGTGGTCATTGTAACCTGGTCACGGTTTGGCACCACAAAATTCGGGTGGTTCCTGAATTTCTTGATGTACGAAAAAATATAATCCCAGCGACCGCAATTGAGCCCTACGATATGATCTTTAAGTTCATATATGATCTCGTCTAACTGAAAACTTGCAGTAATGGTCTCAATAAGAACGGTTGCTTTAAAAGTGCCTTTAGGCACTTCCAGGAATTCCTGGGCAAAAGTGAACACTTCATTCCACCAGCGTGCTTCAGTATAGTGCTCCAACTTTGGAAGATAGAAGTAGGGGGCAGTATTATTCTTCAACAAGGTTTGCCTGTTGTGGAAAACATACAAACCGAAATCCACAAGACTACCTGAAGTTTCTTCCCCATTGATCAGAATATGTCTTTCATTTAAATGTAGCCCTCTGGGCCTGACCATTAAAACTGCTGTCTCATTATTTAGGCTGTAAGATTTACCACGATCTGAGTCTACCAGTGAAATTGTTTTATTATTGGCATCTATAAGATTTTGTTGGCCTTCAATAACATTTTGCCAAGTGGGTGCAGTACTGTCCTCCAGGTCTGCCATAAATGTCCTGGCTCCGGAATTAAGTGCGTTGATCACCATCTTTCTGTCTACAGGGCCTGTAATTTCTACCCGTCTGTCCTGTAAATCTTCAGGGGTTTTGCCCGCACTCCAATCACCTTCCCTAATGGATTTTGTCTCTGGCGGGAATTCAGGCAACTTTCCTTCATCAAAAACCTTTTGCTGGTTTATTCTTTTTTCTAAGAGAGAAAGTCTTTCTCCATTAAATCTTTCATGAAGTGCCGCTATAAAATTTAGGGCATTATCTGTCAGGATTTCTGGATAATAATTCTTTACCTCTTCTGAGAATTTTAAAATAGATGTTTTTAAGGTTTTGGCTTCCATGGCTTTAATGTTTTACATGACAATATTACAGGAAAGTTTTTTAAAAAACAAGCGAACGTTCGCTAAAACTAAATATTCGCAAATTACTAAGATTCGCAAAAATGCCTATATTTGAAATATGGAAGAAGATTACATCAAATTAATATTTGGCCTGAAGCTAAAGCAGATAAGGACTGAGAAGAATTTGTCTTTATTCGGGTTGTCGAAACTTTCCGGTTTATCAAAGTCTTATTTAAATGAAATTGAAAACGGAAAAAAATACCCTAAACCAGATAAAATAGCTTTGCTTTCAGATAAACTGGAAGTTCCCTATGATCAAATGGTCTCTTTAAGGCTGGATAAAAATTTAGCTCCAATTGGGGAACTATTACAGTCTAAAATTCTAAAAGAGATCCCATTGGATCTCTTTGGCATTAAGGAAAGTAATCTAATAGATATAGTCGCCAATGCACCTACAAAAGTAACTGCATTTATAAGTACTATTATTGAAATTGCACACCATTACAGCTTTAGCAAGGAAAGCTTCTTTCTGGCTGCTGTACGTTCTTTTCAGGAAGCGAATAATAATTACTTTGATGAGTTAGAACAACAGGTTTTAAAGTTCTCAAAAGCTTATCAGGTAGAACTAACAAGGTCTCTTACATCCAAAGATCTGGAGGAGATCCTTACTGAAGAATACGGTTATACCATTAACGATAGCGAATTAAGTAAAAATGAGGCCCTAGGAAACCTGCGGTCAGTACTTGTACCTCAAACCAATACGCTGTTGCTCGCTAACGGGATCGATGAATCCCAACGCACCTTTATTTTCGCTAAAGAAATCGCATATAATTATCTGGAAATAAAAGACAGGCTTCATACTTTTCCCTGGATCAAATTCCAGAGGTTTGATCAGGTGCTCAATAATTTCTATGCCTCATATTTTGCCGGTGCACTTGTCATTCCTAAAGATGATTTGACTTCACAACTAGAAACTATTTTTGAAAAAGAGACCTTTGATGAAGCTCTTTTTCTTCAAATGCTGGAAGGCTTCAACGCTTCCCCGGAAACATTTTACCAGCGATTGACCAATATCCTGCCCAAAGCGTTTAATATTAAAAATTTATTCTTTTTAAGGTTTACTCATAAGGCAGGCACAGAACAATTTTACCTGAACAAGGAACTTCATTTATCACATCAGCATTCCCCGCGGGCCAATGAAACCAATGAGCATTATTGCAGGCGATGGGTTTCTTTGAGAGGTTTAAAAGAAATAAGTAAAAGTAAGAAACCTCATGAGTTTGGACTTCAAATTTCTCATTATCCCAGTCATGGGACAACTTATTTAGTGATCTCGTCGGCAACTAAAGATCCTTTCCGAAACAACCAGTATAGAAGTATAAGTATTGGTTTATTGATGAATAAGCAACTGGAGCGGAAGCTTAAGTTTTTGGAAGATCCAACTATTACCCGGCGCGAGGTTGGAGTTACCTGTGAACGCTGTGGTATTATTGATTGTGAGGTAAGACAGGCTCCCTCAGTTATTCTGGATAAAGAAGCTAAGAATAAGAAGATAGAAAGGATCGTAGATGAATTAAATGCCAGATTTCAGGCCTAATAGCGTTCAAATAAACCCTTTAAACTTTCGTTGAAGAAAATTTTTAAAAACACTGCACAAAAAACCGTGAGGTAATTATCTGAATGGCTTCGGTTTATTTAAAGGAAATATCTTCCGCAGCAACCTACGAAATAACCTGCTGCTGCACCCAGATACTAAAAGAGGTTTCATAAACCCGGGTGAGAATGATCACTGCTGCGCCAATGCCCACCAGCCACCAGGAATAGGTTTCCCGTTTCACCTGGATTGCTGCAATCATCCCCAGAATAAGGTAAGGAAGCATAAGGAGCAGGTTTGGCCATAGCCAGGCGCCGCCAAATATGATGACCGTCTTCATGACGATATAAAAAATACTGTAAATAAGGATGATCTTGGTAAGGATCACCAGGTTTCTGTACGACATATTATCTGTAATTCCCCGGTGGTTTTCTTAAGTAATTCAACTGTTCAAAACTGTTCCCGATATTTAAAAGTTTATCTTCTTCAAAGGGTTTTGCAATGAAGGTAATACTCTTAGGTTCCCCCGAAGATTCAAAACCTGCAGGAACTGCCAATGCCGGATATTTTGCCACCGCAGCGTAAGCCGCATGGTAATTATTAATTGAAGCAACTGCATCGAGGTCGTATCTTTCCATAGGCTCATCAAAAAACTTCCTGCCGCTCTCCTGAAGCTGTGCAGAGATCCTTTCCAGCTCTTCGGCACTGGTAGTATCGGCCACTATGGCGTCAAAAAGCTGCTGCCCATAAGGAGCTCTAATAAGGCTGTCTTCAAGGTTGTACTTCACAATCGCTTCCACATTATTATAAGTCACTTCCTTTCCGGCATAATTAGAAAGATAAACAGGCAAATCTTTTTTCATATCAGCGCTGAGCAAGGTTAGGAAGTTGTCGAGAGAAACCTGCTCCTCTTCAAATTCTATAATGGCGGCGCCGCTTTCTTTCATCGCCTCCACAGCATTGTTGTATAGAGAATCTGTCAAAAGGGATTTCATGACGCCAATCCGCTTTCCACGAAGACCATCGGGAGTCAGAGCTTTTACATAATTTTTCCCTCCGCCTACAGAGGCAGGATCTTCTGAGTCTTTTCCGGTAAGGGCGTTGAGTAAAATAGCATTATCAATGACGTATTTTGTCATAGGTCCGGGGGTGTCCAGGGTGCCCGAGATTGGGATTATCCCTGTTCGGCTTAGTAGTCCTATCGTTGGTTTTAATCCTACCACAGCATTCTTCGAAGCCGGAGAAAGTATGGAGCCCGCGGTTTCAGTTCCAACTGCAGCTACAGCATAATTTGCGGCCACCGCCACTCCACTACCTGAACTGGAACCTCCTGTTTCAAACTTCTTTCTTCCGTAAGGATTTAAAGTTTGCCCGCCTACTGCACTGTATCCCAAGGGACAGCCATCACAAAAGTAATACGCCCATTCGCTCAAATTTGCTTTTCCCAGGATGAGTGCATTATTCTCTTTTAACCGGTCGACAATAAAGGCATTTTTGGAAGGTTTATTTTCAGCCAGAATCAAAGCTCCGGCGGTAGTTCTCATATTGTCGGTATTGATATTGTCTTTCAACAATATGGGCATACCATATATTGTATTTTCCCTGCCTTCAGGAACTCCTTTTTCATCAAGCTTTCTTGCCTCGGCAACTACATCGGGGTTAAGAGCGATAACTGCGTTGAGCGACATTTCATTATTGCTCTCAAATTCCCTAATGCGATAAATGTAGAAAAGCGTGAGATCTGTGTAGCTCAGCTTTCCGCTCTGGATAGCACGTTGTATTTCAGGAATGCTTCTTTCAAAAATAACCGGCTTCAGGGATTCATATTTTTCCGCAGAAAAAGCAGAAAGCTCCTTCTCAAAAGGGCGCCATATTTCATTCTTATCTAAAGTCTTTGAATTGATAAGTTTAAACCTCATCCTTTCATTCTCATGCTGCGCCTGTTCTTTAAGCTGGGCAGTTTCATCCTGTCGCTCCCACAAAACGGCAGGTTCTTTTACAGCTGCCTCCTCTTCTTTCTGAACTTTGCAGGAAGTGGCCATAAGAAATACCAAAAAAGGAATGAAAATTTGCTTCATGAGTTATGGTTTAGACGGAAAGATTATTTAAAAAAGGAATCCACAAATTCATATTTGTTGAAAACCTGCAGGTCTTCAATTCCCTCTCCCACCCCTATGTATTTTACGGGGATCTGGAACTGGTCACTAATTCCTATCACAACGCCACCTTTTGCTGTGCCATCAAGTTTAGTCACGGCCAGGGAAGTCACCTCGGTAGCTGCAGTAAACTGTTTTGCCTGCTCAAAGGCATTTTGTCCCGTAGAACCATCAAGAACCAGGAGAACTTCATGCGGCGCATCGTCCACCACCTTTTGCATCACTCTTTTCACCTTGGTAAGCTCATTCATTAGGTTTACTTTATTGTGAAGACGCCCGGCAGTATCAATGATAACCACATCGGCATCTTGTTTTACGGCACTTTGAACAGAGTCAAAAGCTACAGATGCAGGATCACTTCCCATACTTTGTTTTACAATTGGAACATCCACCCTGTCTGCCCAAACCTGAAGTTGATCAATAGCAGCTGCCCTAAAAGTATCGGCTGCACCAAGCACTACTTTTTTACCTTCTTTTTTGAACTGGTAGGCAAGTTTTCCAATGGTAGTAGTTTTACCCACCCCATTCACACCTACGACCATGATAACGTAAGGCTTTTTATTTGTGGGCACATAGAAATCGGTTGCTTCGCCCGAATTTGTTTCGGCCATTAAAGCCGCGATCTCTTCCCTAAGGATCTTGTTAAGTTCATCTGTTCCAAGAAACCTGTCCCGGGCCACACGAGCTTCTATTCGGTTAATGATCTTCACTGTAGTTCCCACTCCCACGTCGCTGCTCACCAGCACGTCTTCCAGGTCATCCAGCACCTCATCATCAACTTTGGATTTACCGGCGACTGCTTTCCCCAATTTGGAAAAGAAATCGGTTTTTGATTTTTCGAGGCCTTTGTCCAGGGTCTCCTTTTTCTCACGGGAGAAGATCTTTTTAAATAAACTCATTATGTGGTATGGTCTTAGTATTTATAAAAATGGCAATATACCCACGGGCAACATGCCGAGGGTAAATATACACAAAAACAAAAAGCCGTCCCGATGCGTATCGGGACGGCCTTCAAAATATTTTGAAAATAACTTATTTCTTATTAAGGAAGTCATTTACCATTTCAGGAGCCATAATTCCTTCAACAAAAGTATAGGCACCGGTCTTTGGAGATTTAACCATTCTAATGGCTTTAGTTAGCCTCTTTGATCCTGTCTGTAATGTTGCTACTGATTTCTTTGCCATGACTTATGCTTATTTAATTTCTTTATGAACCGTCATTTTCTTTAGAATTGGGTTGAATTTCTTCAGCTCCATTCTATCTGGCGTGTTCTTTTTGTTTTTTGTAGTAATATATCTTGAAGTACCGGGTTTTCCCGTTGCTTTGTGCTCTGTACACTCTAATATAACCTGAACTCTGTTACCTTTCTTTGCCATTTTACTGCGTCTTAAATGTTGGGATTACTTGGTTAAAAAGCCTTTTGCACGGGCATCTTTAATTACTGCAGCAATTCCTTTTTTATTAATTGTCTTAATTGCAGAAGTAGATACTTTTAAAGTGATCCATTTATCTTCCTCAGGGATATAAAAACGTTTTTTAACCAAATTGGCGTCAAATTTACGTTTTGTCTTGTTCATCGCGTGGGAAACGTTGTTTCCAACCATTGCTTTCTTACCTGTAAGTTCACAAACTCTTGACATTGCTCTATACTTTAACTCGTTATTTCAAAACAGGCTGCAAATTAACGATTTTTTTACCTAATAGCCAATAGAGAATAAAAATATTTTTCTGAAGCTGCTCTTTATTTACTTTTCCTGAAAAAGCTTCTGAAAATGCCACTTTTGACACCTAAATGCTCTTCTTTCTTTTGTCGCTTCGGAAGTTTTACTGACATTAATTTTCATTCCCAGCCTCCCGAAAGTTCCTGTAAGACTTAAAAGGCAGAAAAAATCTCTTAAGCTTCAGAAATTTCCTTCAATATCATTTCAAAGGCTTTTTGAACAGATTTTTTAACCACCTGGTCCCTGGTATTGCCAAAAATAAACTTTTTGGAGTAAACTTTTTCCGGAGTGGCAAGACCAATGTAAACCGTCCCGACTTCAGCATCACTGTCTCCTTTTGTAGGTCCGGCATTACCGGTCGTAGACAAAGCGTAGTCGGTTTTAAACATCTTTTTGGCATTTTTGGCCATAGCCTCGACCACCTCGTGACTTACCACACTATGTTTATCTATGAGCTCCTGTCTCACTCCCAAAGTTTCCACCTTGATCTGGGTCGAATATGAGACAATGCCGCCTTTAAAACAAGCCGAAGCGCCGGGATGGGTGGTAAATTCGGCAGCCAGTGCGCCACCTGTACAACTTTCTGCTGCCGATAAAAATTTCTTTTGGGAAGTGAGTAACTTACTTATCTGTACCGCAATTTTTTCATCCTCCTCCTGTTCATCAGAAATAATATCCTCCAACAGTTCATAAAGACCAGAAACCTGCGTTTCAACCGAATTGATCAACTCCTCCTCATTCTCCCCTTTTCCGGAGAGTCTTAAGCGCACACGACCAAGCCCGGGGAGGTAAGCAAGCTTGATATGAGTAGGGAGTTTATCTTCAAAAGAGGCAAGTTTATTGGCAATTGCACTTTCACCTTCTCCTTTTGTAAGAATGGTCTTATGGTAGATAAAAGGCCGGTGGAATCTTTCCCGCAGGCGTGGAATTACCTCCACCTCCACGAGGTTTTTCATCTCATAGGGCACTCCGGGAAGGGAAATATAAACTTTGCCCTCCTTCTCCATCCACATTCCCGGGGCAGTACCATATTTATTATGAAGCACAGTTGCTTTTGAGGGCAGCATGGCCTGCTCACGGTTAAGATCGGATATTGATGTTTTTTTATACTTTGCGAAAAGCGCCTCAACATGCTGCAGAACTTCCTGGTTGAGCTTTAGCTCGTCTTGAAAAAATTCGGCAAAAGTATATTTTGTGACATCATCTTTAGTTGGGCCCAGCCCGCCGGTAAGGATAACAATATCTGCTCTTTTTGAAGCCTCCTGCAAAGCGTTAAGGATATGCTGCTTTTCATCCTGAACAGATGTGATTTGATAGACAGAGATCCCAATAAGATTTAGCTCCTTGGCAATAAAAGCCGAGTTGGAATCCACAATTTGTCCAATGAGGATCTCATCTCCAATAGTTATGATCTCTGCGGTCATTACAGGTCAAAGTCTTCCTTGAGTTCTTTTTCGGCTTTTTTGTACTTATCTGTGATGATGCGGGCAGCTTCGTTTACACCTTCTTTGCTATCACCGGCTTTAGCCCAACCCTCCAGGACCTTGATTTGAGGCATCACACCCAGCCCGAACATCTGGAAATTGGGTTTCATCTTGTGAGCATACTGGTAAGCCTGCTGCGGATTATCTTCTATAATCGCCTGATTCATTGCTTCAAGATCTGGCGGAATTTCTTCCAGAAATGTCTGCACCACGACCTTTACAAAGTCCTGGTCCCCGCCGGCCATTTCTTCAACGCTTTCTAAGTTGTAGTTCCTCATTATTTTACCTGTATTGAAAATATTTGTTGATCTTCTATAAATCCGCTCAGGTTATCATTTTTTTCAACCGGCCCCACTCCTGCGGGAGTTCCTGTGAAGATTACATCTCCTATCTTGAGCGTAAAATAGCTTGAAATATATTCAATTATTTCGTCAATTTTCCATAACATATGTGAAGTTCTTCCCTGCTGCACTAAATTTCCGTTCTTTTCAAGGCTAAAACTTATATCATTAAGGTCGCTAAAATGAGATTTTCGAATCCATTTTTCCCCAATAACGGCAGAGCCGTCAAAACCTTTCGCCTTCTCCCATGGCAAACCTTTTTCCTTGAGCTTGGCTTGTAGATCCCGGGCAGTGAAATCTATTCCCAATCCAACCTCATCATAATATTTATGGGCGAATTTTTTCTGAATATGTTTTCCAATCTTGTTGATCCTCACCAGTAGCTCCACCTCGTAGTGCACATCACTAGAAAACTCCGGAATAAAAAATGGCTGTTTCTTAAGAAGCACCGCCGAATCGGGTTTTAAAAAGATCACCGGCTCATCGGGTCTTTCATTTTGGAGTTCGGCAATATGATCGGTATAATTACGGCCTATACAGAGGATCTTCATCGACGGTAAATTTTATTTAAGCTTGGTATTGAGTTTTCTCAACTTTATAGCGGTAAGTACCTTTTTGGTGTACAGCGGGAAATCGGCATTTTGAAACCATCCGAAATATCCCGGTTCCTGGTCGAGAATATCTTCCACAGATTTCCCTTTATGTTTCCCAAAGCTAAAGACTTCTCTTCCTTTTTTGTCAAAAACAATAAGCCCTGCGATATCTGCACATTCTTTTCTCGAGGTAAAAGAGGAAAGCCACTTCACATCATTTTGAAGCTGATCTTCATATCTATCCAGCTGAGACTTTAAAACTTCAAAAGTCGCCATAGTATCAACTTCGGCACCATGCGCTCCTTCGAGGTCCTTTCCGCAGTAGAATTTGTAGGCAGCAGAAAGAGTTCGTTGTTCCATCTTATGGAAAATGGTCTGCACATCAACAGCGAGAGAGTTCTTCATATCAAAGTCAACTCCTGCCCGCAGCATTTCTTCAGCTAAAAGAGGGATATCATAACGGTTTGAGTTGTACCCCGCAAGATCGCAGCCCTTGATCATTTCATAAACCGTAGGAGCGAGCTCTTTAAAAGTGGGTTCGTTGGCCACCTTTTCGTTGGTAATGCCATGCACAGCCACTACCTCCTTAGAGATTGGCACCGTAGGGTTTACAAGCCAGGTTTTACTTTCACGATTTCCATTAGGGAAGATCTTAAGGATCGAGATCTCCACAATCCTGTCTTTCGCCACATTTGTTCCAGTCGCTTCAAGATCAAAAAAACATAAGGGTTTATTCAGCTTCAACTCCATATTAATTCAGGTTTTGGTAAAGATACTATTTCCCGAAACTTTAGCAGGAAACAGCTAAAAAAGAAAGCCACAACCGGAAGGGTCATGGCTTTTTATCATTTTTGAGACTTTATTTAAATGTCTCTGTTTTTATCAAATTTTTCAAGGTACTGGGCTACTCTCTGCACAAACTGTCCTCCTAAAGCGCCATTCACAACACGGTGATCATAGCTGTGAGAAAGGAACATTTTGTATCTAATCCCAATGAAATCTCCCTCGGGAGTTTCGATCACGGCGGGTACTTTTCTAATAGCACCAAGGGCAAGGATCCCAACCTGCGGCTGATTTATAATAGGTGTTCCCATGATGCTTCCAAAAGTTCCCACGTTGGTAACTGTGTAAGTCCCGCCCTGGATATCATCGGGCTTAAGCTTGTTAAGACGGGCACGGCCGGCCAGATCGTTCACTGCCTTTGCCATTCCAACAAGGTTAAGTTGATCGGCATTTTTGATCACAGGCACAATTAAATTCCCATCGGGTAAAGCTGCTGCCATCCCCAGGTTGATATTCTTACGTTTAATGATCTTATCCCCGTCAACAGAAATGTTGATCAATGGAAAATCTTTTATAGCCTTGGCTACAGCTTCCATGAAGATAGGGGTGAAAGTAAGTTTCTCTCCCTCTCTTTTTTCGAAAGCGTCTTTGTTCTTCTTTCTCCAGTTCCAGATGTTGGTTACATCTACTTCTATAAAAGACTGCACGTGAGCCGAAGTCTGGGTACTTTCCACCATATGATGCGCGATCATCTTGCCCATACGGGACATCTCAATGATCTCATCTTCCCCACTCACGCTCACAGGAGTTTTAGCCGGTTGTGGCGCTGCCTGCTTTGGAGCAGAAGTTTGTTGCTGTTGTTGCTGTTGTTGTTTTGGCTGAGAAGCAGGCTGTGAGGACCTGGTCTCTAGATATCCTAAAATATCATTTTTAGTTACCCTTCCATCTTTTCCGCTACCTTCTATCTGCTCGAGCTCATCGAATGAAACTCCTTCTTCCTTGGCAATGTTCTTTACCAGGGGAGAATAGAATCGGTTACTGTCGGCATAATCTGAAGAACTTATATTTTTTGCTTCTTCTACCCTTTTATCTGCTGCGGCAACTGCCTCTTCAATCTCGGGTGAAGGCACTTCCTGGTCGGCTACAGGAGTGGCGTTTGCTGCCTCTTCCCCTTCAGCTTCAATAATAGCAATGGTTTGTCCCACCTGCACTACATCATCTTCATTGAACAGCTTTTCTACCAATACTCCGTCAACTTCACTCGGCACCTCGCTGTCAACCTTATCTGTGGCAATTTCCAGAACTGCCTCATCGGCTTCAATGGTATCTCCAACCTCTTTTAACCAATTTGTAATGGTTGCTTCCGCAACACTTTCCCCCATCTTGGGTAATTTTAGTTCAAATCTTGCCATATTCTTATTTCGAAGGTGTTATACATAAATTGGACTGCAAAATTATTAAAAATTTACCACAATTAATAATAATTATTCAGCAGCCGACATTTTTCAATGTCTTTTGGCTTCTGAAACAGAGCCAATTTACCGAGTAAAATTACAATTTTTCTTCAGGAATCCTGCGAAGTAAAAATATTTGAAGATTTCCGCAGAAAAATTTCAGCTGAAGTTAATTCTTCAGGGAATTTTCAAAAGGTATCCTATTGGTTATACTGCGCCCAAGGGTAACTTCATCTGCATACTCAAGCTCATCCCCTACAGAAATTCCGCGGGCAATAGTACTTGTTTTGACATCAAATCCTTCCAGCTGTTTAAAAATGTAAAAATTGGTGGTATCGCCTTCCAACGTGCTGCTGAGAGCAAAAATTATTTCTTCGATTTCCCCTTTTTGGGCCTTTTCCACCAAAGATTTTATAGTGAGTTGCGAAGGCCCAACTCCTTCCATAGGATTGATCTTCCCACCCAGGACGTGATAAAGCCCGCGGTACTGGCTTGTGTTCTCAATCGCCATTACATCCCGAATGTCTTCTACCACACAAACTACTTCCTGCTGGCGGTTTTTGTTCGCACAGATCTCACATAGCTCGCTATCACTAATATTGTGACAGTTCCTGCAAAATTTCACTTCGGTCTTGAGGTCCACTAAAGCTTTGCTTAATGCGACCGTCTGGGACTCGGGCTGCTTTAACAAATGTAAAACCAATCGCAGGGCCGTGCGCCTGCCAATCCCGGGAAGCTGGGACATCTCATTCACAGCTTCCTCCAATAATTTTGAAGAAAATTCCATAACCCAAAATTACTCCTTATTTAATACAATTCCCAGAAAAAGAAGCCGCATTCCCCATGCTGCAGATATTCTGAAGTTTCGTAATTTGCCGCCGAAATTCTGACAAATGCAGCCCTATTCCATACTCCTTTTAATAGCCGGTTATTTCCTTACCCTTATTTTCATTTCCTGGATAACCGGAAGAAAATCTGATAATAACACATTTTTTAAAGCCAACCGGCAATCCCCCTGGTATATAGTGGCCTTTGGGATGATTGGAGCATCCCTGAGCGGGGTGACCTTTATCTCTGTTCCCGGCTGGGTGGAAGCGAGCCAGTTTAGCTATATGCAGGTCGTACTGGGTTATGTGGTGGGATATATCGTGATTGGGCTGGTACTACTGCCCCTCTATTACAGGATGAACCTTACTTCTATTTACACCTATTTGGAAGGTAGATTTGGCACGTATTCTTATAAAACCGGCGCCTCTTTCTTTTTACTTTCCCGAATAGTGGGAGCAAGTTTCAGGCTGTTCCTGGTGGCGAACGTACTGCAGATCATCCTTTTTGACAGCCTTGGGATTCCCTTTTGGGCGACAGTGATTATGACCATATTGTTGATCTGGCTGTACACCTTCAGGTCGGGGATAAAAACCATTGTATATACTGATACCCTTCAAACCCTTTGCATGTTGGTAGCAGTGGGAGTAAGCATATATTACGTTTCAGAAGACCTGGGAATCCAGGGTGGAGAATTGATCTCTCACATCTCAAACAGTGAACTGTCAAAAATGTTCTTTTTTGATGACTTTAAAAGTGCCGACTTCTTTTGGAAGCAATTCATTTCGGGTGCGTTTATAACTATTGTAATGACAGGACTCGACCAGGACATGATGCAAAAAAACCTTACCTGCCGCAACCTGGGGGATGCACAAAAAAATATGTTCTGGTTTACTATTGTACTGGTATTTGTAAACCTTTTATTCCTGTCCCTGGGAGTTTTGCTTACCGAATATGCACGTGCTAATGGAATTGATGCTTCAAAGGATGATCTCTTCCCGGTAATAGCAACTTCGGGAGAACTGGGAATGGGAATAGCAGTATTCTTTATCCTTGGATTGATCGCAGCCGCGTACAGTAGTGCCGACAGTGCGCTCACTGCCCTCACCACTTCATTTAGTATTGACATTCTGGATATTGAGACCAGGTACAGCCCCGAGAAGCAGGAAAAGGTGAGGAAACTAATTCACATAGGTGTTTCTGTCGTATTGATCCTGGTCATTATCGCCTTCAAATACATCATTAGAGATGAAAGTGTGATCGCTAAACTCTTTGTATTTGCGGGATACACCTACGGACCATTACTTGGTTTATACAGCTTCGGTCTGTTCACAAAAATGAAGGTGAAAGACAAACTTGTGCCGGTAATAGCCATTCTTTCTCCTATCCTCACTTATGTAATAAGCATCAACAGCCTTGTTTGGTTTGGTTTTGAATTCGGATTTTTTGTCCTTATCCTCAATGGACTCCTCACTTTTCTGGGACTAGTACTGCTTCGTAGAAAGTAATATAAGCGTACACGCCACTTCTACCTCAATACCATTTTCCTGAAGAAGTTTGTAAAACTCAGGGTTTTCTGTGCCGGGGTTAAAAATTACTCTTTCGGGGTGTAAGGAAAGGATGTAGTCATAATATTCGGGCTGTCGCGAGGGACCAAGATACAATGTAACCGTATGCACATCTTCAAAAGGCAATTTTTCATTCTCGATTTTTACTCCCGCTACTTCTCCCTTTCTTAAGCCTATAGCCACTGTAGGAACGTTATTTCTTACAAGTCTGTTTATTGCGATGTTGGCATATCTTGCAGGGTTAGTAGACGCACCCAAAACGAGGGTTTTTTTATCCATTTTAAATTTCTTTTTCAGTTAGTGTAACAATGCCCGTAGTTAGGCAGTCATTAAGGTAAGAAATATTTCCCGCATTGGGGTGATTTGAGAAACATTGATGGTTAGTGTTAAAGGAGCCCCATGCTAAACCCATGCACTCTGTGCATGGGTTTTTCTTTTCTTGATAAAGCCTTTTTTGGAAGGAAATAACCTACGAAAAGCTTAAAATCTCATCTTTTTTGTAACAAAACGTTTTTTGAGCAGTCTTTTATATATACCTGGAGAGCAAAATTGAGAAAACATGGCTTCTTTTATTATGCATTACAAGGTATTAGGCTAAATCAATCATCATCATCAAACAATCAAAAAATGAAACAGTTTATTTTAATTTTTATTCTACTCCTTGGAAACATTTCAGGATACGCGAACACCGATCCCGCTGAACTTGGCACCATAACTGGACAAGTTATGGATAAAGAACTTCAGGAACCTATTCCCTATGCCACCATTACAGTAACAACTCCGGAAGGAGAAATGATCACCGGAGCCGTCACCTCAACCGACGGAACTTTTTCCGTAGAAAAACTGAAAGACGGAATATACATTTTTAAAGCCCAGTTCATGGGCTACAAAACTTTTTCTCAGGAAGTGAAAGTATCCGGCGGAAATCGACAGATCAAAATAGGTGCTATTTTTCTTGAACCTGAAGTTGCACAACTTGAGAGCGTTGATGTAGTTGCCGAAAGATCTACCATTGAACAACGAATAGACCGAAAAGTAGTAAATGTGGGGAAAGATCTTACTACTACAGGCGCATCGGCCAGTGAAATCATGAACAACATTCCCAGCCTCGCTGTGGATCAGGATGGAAATATCTCCATGCGTGGAAATGATAATGTAAGGATCCTTATAGACGGGAAGCCGACCAATATTCCCGCAGCCCAACTGCTTAAACAAATTCCCAGCACTTCGATAAAGAGCATTGAACTTATCACCAATCCTTCGGCCAAGTATAACCCCGAAGGTATGAGCGGGATCATTAATATCATCCTGCACAAAAATTCGAATATGGGCTTTAACGGGAACCTTAACACCGGAGTGACCGTGGGGGAAGATACCCGCTACACCGGCTCCCTGGACATGAACTACCGCACCGGAAAACTCAATTTCTTCGGAAACTTTGGAACCAATGGCGGCAAGAGAGGACAAACAGGGGTCATTCAAAATTTCACGAACAACTATACCGAAAACATCCATTTCCTTAATGATAATGAGTCCTACCTTTTTAAGGTTGGTGTGGACTATTACCTGGATGACAGGAACACTTTCTCATTTTACACAAATCAAAACTATTATTTTGGAGAACCATTTGGAGAAGCAGATATCATTTTTTACGATCCTGCTACCGAAAATATTTACCAGGATTTCTTCATAGAAAATGATAATGTAACCCGCACTTATAACTTCGCTTATAACCATGAGTTCAATTCTGAAGGTCATAAGCTAATCCTGGAAGCAGATCATAGTACGACCGATGCAGAAGAGATAGCACGTTTTGAATATACCGGAGGTGGCGCAGAGAACCTGGATTCTTATCGCGATGACGTGCAGGAAGATATTTCCAACACCACGTTTAACCTGGATTATGAAAACCCTTTTTCTGAAACTGCAAAACTGGAGCTGGGAGCCGAAGCAAGATTGAGAAGAAGTACCAACGATTATCGAACCACCAATGAGATGTTGGATAATGCGTTGTACGATTATGACAACAACATCTATTCCTTCTACTCCACTTTTGGACAGAATTGGGACAAATGGTCATACCAATTGGGAGCCAGGGTAGAAAGCTATGATGTAGAGGCCGTCCTGGATGGAGACCTTGTTTATGAAACAGATTATTTTACGCTTTATCCTTCAGCCTTTCTTTCTTACAAAATCAATGAAATGAAATCCCTGCAGATAAGCTACGGAAGAAGAGTTGACCGCCCAGGTCTCAATCAGGTGAATCCTGTAAGGGAATTTTCTACTCCCAGGATCACTGCAGTGGGTAACCCCGAGCTGGATCCACAGTTTACGAACTCTATAGAGCTCAACTATACCCATAACTTCAAAAAAGGAAGTTTTACTGGCGGAGTATTTTACAGGATCATTGAAGATGAAATTAACCAGATATTATTAATAGATCCCGAAGATCCTTCCCGTTTGTTGCTCACTTTTATGAACTGGGAAGATAACACCTCCTATGGTGTTGAACTAAGCGGAAGATATAAACCCTTTTCCTGGTGGAGCCTGAACCCAAGTTTTGAGCTGTACAGCAGTACCGAAAAGGGAATTGTAGGAGAAGATTACCTGGAAGTGGAGAGCACCGTTTACAACTTTAGACTAAGCCAAAGCTTTAACGTGACAAAGAAACTTACGCTCCAGCTCTTCGGGATGTACCGCAGCAGCACAGAGATGTTACAGATACAACCGGAAGAATTCTATTTTATGAATGCCGGAGCCCGTTATAGCTTCTTGAATGACAAAGCTACTTTAAGCCTAAATATTAATGACATTTTTGACACCCAGGAATTCACCTTCACTACAGATGTGCCTTATTCGCAGAAGGGTAATTTTAAAGGTGATTCACAAACAGTGTACCTAGGGTTTTCCTACAGATTTGGCGGCGGAAAGAACAAAGCCCTTGACAGAAAACAAAGAGACGATAATACCAACTCCGGAGGAGGTATATTTTAATGATGACGTTTAATTAGCCAAAAAAAATCCGCAGCTGAAAAGCTGCGGATTTTTGTTATTTTAGACTTTTAAAGAGATATCTTAAAGTTCTGGTTCTTGACTCTTGATTCTTGACTCCTCTTAATTACCACTTGATAACTGCACTGGCCCAGGTAAAACCACTACCAAAAGCCGCTAACACAACAGTATCTCCTTCTTTTATCTTTCCTTCTTCCCATGCTTCGGTCAAAGCAATAGGAATAGAGGCAGCAGTTGTATTCCCATACCGCTGAATGTTGTTGTAAACCTGATCATCACCAAGGCTGAACTTCTGCTGAATAAATTGTGAAATCCTCAAATTCGCCTGATGCGGAATAAGCATATCAATATCCTTAACCTCAAGACCGTTCGCGTCCAGTCCTTCTTTAATAACTTCAGAAAAACGAACTACAGCGTTTTTAAAAACAAACTGCCCGTTCATATATGGATAGTAGATGATATCATCTCCCTGCGGATTCTCCTCGATGATCTCGGGAACCCAATGCATGGTACTAGGACCTTTCAGAGATAATTCGAGTGCATGTTTCCCTTCAGAATGTAAGTGAGTGGAAAGAATTCCTTGCCCGTGGTGATCGCTACGGGTAAGAACCGCTGCTCCTGCCCCATCTCCAAAGATCACTGAAACACCGCGACCGCGGGAGGTAAAGTCGAGTCCTCCACTATGGTTTTCACTACCTATAAGCAGCACATTTTTGTACATGCCGGTCTTGATATATTGATCGGCTACAGAAAGTCCGTAGATGAATCCGCTACACTGGTTTCTCACATCTAATGCAGGGCAGGTATTAATGTCCAGCATTTCCTGAATTTGTACACCTCCTCCTGGAAAATAATAGTCGGGGCTTAGGGTGGCAAAAACAATAAGATCAATGTCATCTTTTGAAATATTTGCGCGTTCAATGGCTATTTTGGCGGCTTTGGCTCCCATCACGGCAGTAGAATTTCCATCTCCTTTCTTGATGTGGCGCCTTTCTTTAATTCCTGTTCTCTCCTGGATCCATTCATCATTGGTATCCATAATCATGGAAAGATCATCATTAGTCACCACATTTTCGGGCACGTAAAATCCCAGACCCGCTATCTTTGATTGATACATTTAGTAATTTTTAGGCTCTGATAAATTATTTCTTTTAAATTTAAGCAATTAATAAAAAGTTGCGCCGCAATATAAGAAAGATTAACATTTTCTCAGTGCAGTGCTTATCAATCTAATTTTATAACCATGAAAAAAGCCTTTTTAAGCTTCCTCTCCTTTCTTTGCCTCACAGGAGCCACTTTTGGTCAGGAAAATCTTACTTATCAAAAACCACCGCAGGAGATCCTGGAACTCGTTGACGTTCCACTTGCTCCTTCCACCCTGATCGACAGCGATGCCGAAAAAATCGTCTTCCTTTACCGGGACCAGTTCAAATCTATAGCCGAATTGAGTGAGGAAGAAATGCGCCTTGGGGGTCTAAGGATCAATCCTGTTACAAACATTAGCAGCCGTGCAACCTACTTTAATAATATTGAAGTAAAGAAAATGGAGGCAGATCAACCTACGCAGGTGAAGGGCCTTCCCGAAAACCCACGTCTTACTAACTTCAGCTGGTCGCCAGATGAGTCAAAAATGGCATTTACACATACCACTTCAGAAGGGGTGGAACTTTGGGTAGCCGATCTTGATGCTGCAACTGCCAAAAGACTTACCGGCCCTACCCTCAATGCCAACATGAGAGATGTGCTCAACTGGTACAGGGACAATTCGGCTATTTTGGTAAAGATGCTTCCCGAAGACCGTAAAAAATTAATTAATCCTGAAACTTCTGTACCTACCGGCCCAACAGTTTCAGTAAGTGATGGAAAAGAAGCTCAAAACAGGACCTATCAGGACCTGTTAAAAAATCCGACAGATGAGTTCAACTTTGAGCAACTAGCCCGTGCCGAACTGGTGAAGGTGGATCTCGAAGGAAAGACTTCAAAATGGCTGGATCCTAAAATGTACGATGACATTTCTTTTTCTCCCGATGGAGATTATGTGATGGTAAGCCACATCAAAAAACCATTTTCTTACCTCGTACCTTATTACCGTTTCCCTTCAGAAACTAATATCTACACCAAAGATGGACAACTTGTAAACCGGGTGAACCAGGTGCCTCTTACAGAAGATCTTCCGAAGGGCTTTATGGCAGAAAGAGAGGGCCGAAGAAACCTTAGCTGGAGAAATGATTCACCATCCACTCTTGTATATGTAGAAGCACTTGATGGTGGTGACCCCGAAAGAGAAGCTGAGTTTAGAGATGAAGTACTTCTTCTGGAAGCTCCGTTCAAGGGGGAAGGAAGATCAATTCTAAAAACAAAAGACCGATACGCAGGAATTATCTGGGGTGATAAAAACACCGCAATAGCCAATGACTACTGGTGGAACAACCGTAACACCCGCACCTATGTTTTTGATCCATCAAACCCGGGGCAGGATCCTAAGGTACTCTTTAATCGTAACTACCAGGATCGCTACAGTGATCCCGGAAGCTTTGTGAGAGTAAAAAATAAGTTCGGGCAACAGGTGCTAAAAATAGTAAATGACGACACTTTCCTTCTAGGAGATGGGTTTACTCCCGAAGGACAATATCCATTCGTGGATCGTCTTGACCTTGAGACTGGGGAAACAAAAAGGCTTTACCAGTCCAGCTATAATGACCGGAAAGAGACTTTGGTCGAAGCCATAGATATGGAAGAAGGAGAGATCTTAGTAAGAATTGAAGCTTCTACCGAATATCCTAACTACTTTATACGTGATATAGATAATGAAGAGGATTTAACCAGGGTTACTTCTTTTGAAAATCCTTTTAAAAGTCTTGAAGAAGTAAGCAAAGAAGTGATTACCTACAAAAGAGAAGACGGGCTTGACCTCAACGCAACTTTATATTTACCTGCCGGATATGATAAAGAAAATCCTGAAGAGCTTCCAATGATCGTCTGGGCATACCCAAGGGAATTTAAAGACAAGGCTTCTGCCGGACAAAACACTTCTAATGCAAATGACTTTACCTATCCATATTACGGTTCTCCTGTTTATTGGGTAAACCGCGGATATGTGGTTCTGGATGACGCTTCTTTTCCTATAGTAGGAGAAGGAGAGGATGAGCCAAATGACAGCTTTAGAAATCAACTTGTTGCCAATGGAAAAGCAGCTATTGATGCCGTTGACGATATGGGTTATATCGACAGGGACAGAGTTGCTGTAGGTGGGCATAGCTATGGCGCCTTTATGACAGCCAACCTTCTCTCCCACTCCAATCTCTTTGCCGCCGGAATTGCACGAAGCGGTGCTTACAACCGTACGCTTACCCCATTTGGGTTCCAGAGCGAAGAGAGAAATTACTGGGAAGCACCGGAAGTTTATTACAATATGTCACCTTTTATGCATGCCGATAAAATGAAGACTCCGCTGCTACTTATCCATGGAGAAGCCGATAATAACTCGGGAACTTACCCCATGCAGAGTGAACGCTATTTCAATGCCTTAAAAGGTCTTGGTGCAACTGCCAGATTGGTTATGTTGCCAAAAGAAAGTCATGGGTACAGTGCAAAAGAATCTGTACTGCACGTACTTTGGGAGCAGGATCAATGGCTTGAGAAGTATGTGAAAAACAAGGAACAAACAGAAGCTAATATTGAGAAGACCACGCCTGAGCTTCAGAATTAGGAAAGTCTGAAAATTGAAAAAGCCCGCAAATTGCGGGCTTTTATCATTTTAGGCTGCTTTACATCCTACCAATTTTCAAATGCATCATAATCGTTGAATTCCTCTTCATCAACAAAATTGTCATCATTTACATCCCAGTCATCGAAGGTACTAATGTTCCACTCATCATTATCGATAAGCCCATCTTCATTGGTGTCATATCTGTTAAACCAGGTATTATTGTTCATGCCTTCATCCCACTCATCGGTATCTAACATGCCGTCCCTGTTGGTATCAAACAAGTCGTAATCTTCGTCTCTAAAGGATTCACCCATTCCGGTGTCCATTCCTTCATTCCATTCATTTTCATCTATAAAATTGTCACGATTACGGTCCAGGTTATTATAGGCTCTGTCTGAAAATTCATTGTCATCTATATTTCCATCTCTGTTAGCATCCCAGTTATCATAACCTGCATTATTTCTTTCGTTAAATTCGGTCTGGTCGAGCCTGCCATCAGTATCGATATCATAAGTGTCAAAATCCTGAGCATAAACTGCAGTTCCAAAGATCATGCAGACTGCCATAAATGTTCCTTTAAAAGTTTTCATAATCATATTTTAAGTTCAACTTCATTTAATTCTACAATTTTCAATGTAACATGTAATCACACTGATATAAAGCACTTTAATATTTTTAACAGGCTTTAGAAGGAATTTAGAGTTATAATAACAGGAATAAAAAAACCGGAACAAATTTGTTCCGGTTGGAAATTAATAAGATCCTGAGAATCAGGAATACTGCTTAAAGTTATTGATCTTAACTGTTGCTCCCAGATCATGCAGTAAATTGTATAGCCCGAAGAAAGTCCGGTTGATATAAAGAAAATGCTTGCTTCCGCGGTTTCCGTTCATCTTCCTCAACTCCTGATCCTTGCTGTACTTCTCACTAAGGGTTGTAACCGAAGTCCAGAAACCCTCATCTGAAAAGTCAAATTCCTCCCCCTGGAAAGGAGCAGTAAATAAACTAAGCATCTGGTAGAACAATTCTGAGAAGAAGGCAATTTCCTTCGGACTATCCTCTTTCCTCAGGATTTCCAGTTCAAACAGTTTAGCATTAAAAACTTCTGGATCATTGATCTTGTCCTTATCGGCAAGCTCAAAGTAAGGATCGTAAAAATCTTGCGGCACCTGCTTAATGCAACCAAAATCTATGGCTATTAGGTTGTCATCCTCATCTATCAGAAAGTTTCCGGGATGTGGATCGGCATGTACCGCTTTCAAGACAT
Source organism: Salinimicrobium sediminilitoris (assembly GCF_020866905.1). Lineage (GTDB taxonomy): Bacteria > Bacteroidota > Bacteroidia > Flavobacteriales > Flavobacteriaceae > Salinimicrobium > Salinimicrobium sediminilitoris. Next base: position 37,420 of record NZ_JAIVCC010000013.1, read on the forward strand.
GCATTTGGTACATATAAAAATCCCAAAGCGCCTGGCCCAACTTATTTGCCTTTTCTTTATCCTTATTCTGCTTTGCAAAGTCGCTTAAGTGAAGACCTGTCATCCAGTCCATGGTAATGATCTTTTCACTTGACAACTCGGGATAATATACAGGAAATCTTAGATTAGGGATATGTTTACATTTTTCTGAGATCTCAATGCTTTGCTGCACTTCGAGCACATAATCTGTCTCTTCAAGCAACTTTCCTTCCACCTCCTTAAAATATCTCTCGGAATCTTTTCCCTGCAAATTGAACATCTTAATGGCAATGGGTTTTACCATGGCAAGATCTGAGCTAATACTATCGGCCACTCCCGGATACTGGATCTTAACCGCAAGTTCTTTCCCATCTTTAGTCGCTCGGTGCACCTGACCTATACTGGCAGCATTTACAGAATCCAGCGAAAAAGTATCAAAAAGTTCATCGGGATATTGCCCGTGATACTTTTTAAAGGTCTTCCTCACCAAAGGAGCAGAGAGCGGTGGCACGCTGAATTGCGCAAGACTAAACTTTTCAACATACGCGTTGGGAAGCAGGCTTTTTTCCATAGAGAGCATCTGCGCCACCTTGAGCGCGCTTCCCTTTAGACTTTTTAGCCCATTGTAAATATCTTCTGCATTACTTTCGTCAAGTTGATCCCGGGAAAGATCGCTGTTTATTGCCTTTTTTGAGTAGTATTTAAGGTAATTACCTCCTACCCTGATCCCGGTTTGTACCATTTTACCGGTACGACTTATCTTTCCCGTGGGAATTTTATCTATTGTTTTCATATTAATTTAAAATAAAAGCCCGGGGCCGAAATAGTAGGGGTAAAACGACCGCAGGCATAAAAGGGTACTTTTGAAAACCTGATTAGGCCATTTTTTCCTTCCAAAGGAATTTTCCAAGATCAAGCACCCTCTCTAAAGGGCTATTTTCAAATAAATCAAAAACAGTATTGACAGATTTTTCTATAGCCACGTCTGTACTTTCAAATTGTGGCGAATTGTCATCCATCCAAAACTTAAGAAGGAACATCAACTGTACCCAGGCAGCTTCAGAAAATATGGTTTCCGATCTTTTAAGTAGTTTTCCTTGTTTTTCCTGGTTGCCCTCACGAATAAGTTCGGCAGTATAGTGTTTCACCTCACGTCTAAGCCCCTTCAGCTGCCCTGCATTCTTCAGCATTGGTTCCTCTTTTCGAAGAGTGAACAGCACATAGCTTCGGTTTGCAGTTAACATTTCAAAAAAGGTATAGTAAAGGGTGAGCATTTTCTCCCGGTTGTCGAAAGAAGCATATTCCTTGCTGCTCTGCATTACCTCCAGGGTATGTTCAAAAAATCGTTTCCAGATTCCCATTTTAAGCCCCTCAAAACTTCCGAAGAAATTATAGAATTCTGTTTCAGTAATATCATGCTGCTTGCAAAACTTGTATACCGTTCCCGGCTCTTCTCCATTTTCCAGCACATCATTCATATACATTTCTATAAGACGATCCTGAGTTAAAACCTCATCCTGCTCTTGTATTTTCTTTGCTTTTGCCATTGTTTATTAATTAATTAAGTCAAATTTACAACTTATGTTTAAATTTAAAGGTTAAAATTTAAACAATATCGTGTTAATTAAATTCGCTATCAGGGAAAGACTTTTAGCGTAGTCGTAAAAGAAGCTGAAAAATTACTTTCGCTGTCAGTTTGTCAGCGAAGATTAGTTGGTACTTTTTTTGACTTCTCTGTGGGAACGTAAAATTTTATAAACTAAAATATATGGCAACCGGAAACATTAATGTATCTGTTGAAAACATTTTTCCCTTAATTAAAAAGTTTTTATACAGTGATCACGAGATCTTTTTACGCGAATTGATCTCTAACGCCACAGATGCTACTTTAAAGCTGAAGCACCTCGCCACTATTGGAGAGACTACGGCAGAATATGGCAATCCTGTCATCGAAGTGAAGATCGACAAGGAAAAGAAACAGCTTATTATAAGCGACCAGGGAATTGGAATGACGAAGGAAGAGGTTGAAAAATATATCAACCAGGTAGCATTTTCGGGTGCTGAAGAATTTCTTGAAAAGTATAAAGATTCAGCCAAAGACAGCGGAATCATAGGACACTTCGGTCTGGGATTCTATTCAGCTTTTATGGTAGCCAACAAGGTGGAGATCCTCACCAAATCCATTAAAGATGAGCCTGCAGCTCACTGGATCTGTGAAGGTACTACAGAATTTACCCTTGAAGAAGCCGATAAAAAAGGACACGGGACAGATATAATTCTTCATATCAATGAAGACGACAAAGAGTTCCTTGAAGAGAACAGGATCGAAGAGCTACTTGTGAAATACAACAAGTTCATGCCTATCCCAATTAAATTTGGAACTCGTGAAGAAACTTTGGAGCTTCCTGAAGATGCTCCCGAAGACGCAAAACCAGAGACAAAAACGGTTGACAATATTGTTAACAATACCAACCCGGCCTGGACCAAGCAACCTACAGATCTTGAGGACAAGGATTATAAAGATTTCTACAGGGAACTTTATCCTATGCAGTTCGAAGAACCTTTGTTCCATATCCACCTAAACGTTGATTATCCTTTTAATCTTACAGGAATTCTATATTTCCCAAAGATGTCTCAGGATATGAACATTCAGAAAGATAAGATTCAGCTGTACCAAAACCAGGTTTTCGTGACCGATAATGTGGAAGGTATAGTACCTGAATTCCTTACCATGCTGCGTGGAGTGATAGATTCACCAGATATCCCGCTAAACGTTTCCCGCTCATACCTGCAGGCAGACGGAGCCGTGAAGAAGATCTCCAGCTATATTACCCGTAAGGTAGCAGATAAGCTGAAGTCTCTTTTCAATAATAACCGTGAAGATTTCGAGAAAAAGTGGAATGACATCAAGATCGTTATCGAATACGGGATGCTTTCTGAAGATAAGTTCTTCGAAAAAGCAAAAGACTTTGCTCTTTATCCAACAGTAGACGACAAATATTTCACTTTTGAAGAGTTTATTGAAAAGATCAAGGACAACCAGACCGATAAAGATGGCAACAGGGTGATCCTTTACGCTTCCAACCAGGATGAGCAACACAGTTACATCGAAGCAGCCAAAGAAAAAGGTTATGAAGTACTGTTATTAGATTCTCCAATTGTATCTCACCTTCTTCAAAAGCTGGAGTCGGGAGAGGAAAAAGTTTCTTTCGCCCGTGTAGATGCAGATCATGTTGACAACCTAATTAAGAAAGACGAAGAGAAGATCTCTAAATTAAGTGAAGAGGAAAAAGAAAAGCTAAAAGGTGATTTTGAGAAGGTAGTACCAAAAGAGAAGTACACTGTACAACTTGAGGCTATGGACAGCAATGCGGCTCCTCTTATTATCACTCAGCCGGAATTCATGCGCCGCATGAAGGAAATGCAGCAAACCGGTGGCGGCGGAATGTTTGGAATGGGTAACATGCCCGAGATGTATAACCTGGTGGTAAATACCAACCACCCACTGGTTACCGAAATCCTTAACACAAAAACAGAAAAGAAACAGGAACGATTGATCAAACAATCCCTTGACCTGGCTAGACTTTCACAGAACCTCCTAAAAGGGGAAGAATTGACATCATTTATTAAGCGAAGCTTTGAGATGATTAAATAAGGTCTTACAATCTTTAAAAGAAAAACCGCCTCTCTGCATATAAGGGAGGCGGTTTTTTATTTTGAATTATTGAGGTTCTGTTCTTATGAACTAAAAAATATTTCCAGATATAATGGAGATATTGTGGTTCGCTTCCCTGCCCACTACTCCGCATCCGGACTAACGGGCGTTCTAAGATTCCTGAAGATCGTATTAAAAAAAGTAGGGATGTCATAGGGTTTTATGATAATATCATTCATCCCGGAAGCAAGGATCTCATCCCGCATTTCCTGTACCTCCACTGCTGTCAAGGCAATTACAGGAACATCGGGATTAAATTCCCGGATCTTTTGAGTAGTTTCCATTCCGCTTAATCCCGGCATATTTACGTCCATCAATACCACCCCAAAATCTTCCTTCTTGAGCATTTCAATTGCCTCATATCCATCCCCGGCTACCTCGCATCTAAAATGGCGTTTTTCGAGAACTCTCCTGGTTACAACCTGATTGATCCTGTTATCATCCACAATAAGTGCCTTTTTCAACCCATTGTCTTCGGAAGCATTCTCATCTCCAGATCGAGCGACAGTTTCTTCAGTCTCACCCTCTTCGAACAAAATTTCAAAACTGAACACAGATCCTTCACCTTCCTTACTTTCCAGGTGAATTTCTGACCCAAACAATTTTAGCAGGTTCCTTACTATAGGTAAACCTAAACCTGTACCCTGGTAATTATAATTGTTCGCCTTTAACTGGGAAAACTCTTCAAATATCTCTTGTTGTTTATTTTTAGGAATTCCCGCTCCGGTATCCCCGACTTCAAAATAAATAAGACATTTCCCGTTCTCACAATGTTTAAATGTAGCTTGGATCCAGACCTTACCACGTTCGGTGAATTTCACTGCATTCCCCACAAGGTTCATGATGATCTGAGAAAGGCGTACTGAGTCTCCAATAAGGATCCGTGGGATATTATCATCAATGTTAAGTTCAACCGTGTTATTATTTTGATGCCGTGTAAATTCAAAGGATTTTACAATACCCTTCATAAGACCCTTGAGGTTGAAGGGTGTATTCTCCAGTGAAACCAACCTGGATTCCATTTTGTTCATTTGCAGAACATCATTTATAAGAGCCAGTAGGTAATCGGCAGAGAACTTCAGAGATTTGAGGTCCTCTGCCATTTTTTTATTGTGATTATCTTCAAGCAACAAAGAAGTCAATCCAACCACCCCATAAAGCGGAGTTCTTAATTCGTGACTAACCGTAGAAAAAAAGCGGCTTTTCAAACTGGATAATCGCTCGGCCTCTTCTTTTGCCGCTAATAATTCGCTGTTCTTATCCTTTAATTCGAGAATTAGTTTTCTTCTTGCGCGATTATTTCTAACAAGAAGTAAAATAAACAGGAGCATTACAATTGAGGAAATGAGCATGATATAAAAAACCTGTTCTGATTTGGCTATCGCCTCATCTTTATATTGTTGCTCTCTTCTTGCTCTTTCAAGGTTGTCCCTATATTGATTGGTTTCGAATTGGGCCTGTGCAGCTTCCATTTGCTCCAGTTTTTCCTTTTCGTATAATTCGGCGTCGTATTCGATATACTTATCAAGAGCCTTGTAAGCTTCTTCAAATTCCTTGTTCTTGAACAAAACTTCGGCATACCCGTCATAGGCAGTCACAGCTTCGTAGTAAAGAGAATCTTTTTCGGCAATTGCTATGGCCTCTTCATAATAGTCCTTGGATCTTTCAAAATTGTCTTTCCCGGAATAATAGTTACCAAAGAGGGAAGCGATTTGACTTTGGATGTAAGGATCCTTTACATTCCCAATAAGTCTTTCAACTTCCACCAAATATGGATAGGCTTCATCATATTCTTTCATGTAAAGATGGGTCCATCCTTTATTCATGAGCGGTGTTGCCTTGCTATCGGGGTCATCCAGGTGAGATGCGGCTTCTATGGCTTTATCATAATACCTAAAACCCTCCTCTACAGTCGCCTTGTTGGAAGTAAACATATTTCCAAGATTGTTGTAAGCCCACCAGAGAAGCGTATCATTTTCTACAATCTTGGCATACCTTAAAGCTTTTTCGTAATTATTTTTAGCTCTAATGGTATCGTACAATTCATCGTAAGTAATTCCCAGATTGTTATAACCGTGGTAAAGATTATAATAATCTTTTTCCTTTTCTGCCAACTGTATTAAACGCAGTGAGTAGTCGATGGCTTTGCTGTACTCATAACCATTCATAGCCTCTGTAGACAATTCCAGAAGTTCACGAATACTATCACAAGAATTATCTTCTTCAGATTGGGAAAAAGAAATGCCTGAAATCAATAAAGCCAGAAAAAGAGAAGCGTAATTTGCGTTCAATTCTGCAACATGTTAAGTTCGATAATAGGGCAATGCAAATTATTTATTTTTAGCATCTTATCCAACAAAATTTTAAAATTATATTAAAATACTTAATTTTTTGTTAAAGCATTCTCCAGGAAAACATCTCACAAAAAAAGAACCCGAATTTATTAAATCCGGGTTCTTCAATATTATAGAAAAAAAAATCTTACTTATAAATATCATTAAGGATACTGGCTAACCTTAGACCACCCTTCTGGATTTGATCATGAACAACAGGAAACCATTCATACATATATTTATAACCTAATTTTTCGCCTGTTTCAGCCGAGTTATAAACTTTGTTGGCAAGTTCTTTTGACTCATACATCCAGTCCAGGATAGATCCCTTTTGAATATTACGAATTTGTTCTTTAGAAAGCTCATCGGTGTTATAAGCAAGTTCTGTATAGCTCATGTCAAAATCATTGATCATTTCACTATCCCATACCCTGTGAAGGTTTGAACCGTCTCCAAACCATCTTACCTGTATATCATTTCCTCCTTTATCTTCTCCTCTCCCGGCGTGTAGTGGCTGGTGTAGGTCTCCCACAAAATGCACCAGCATTTTCAAGGCAAATTCTTTGTCCTCTTTAGAGGCATTTTTATCCTTTAGTACCTCAACAGAAGAATTAATGGCATGTACCAGGTCACCATCGGGATTGGCTTTTTCCTTAGAATATTCAGTCTCTCCCGGTTCAAGATTCACATAATGCCAGGGGTTATATTTTCTATAGGCTGGATCACTTTTAATATCATCCCCGTAAGTAGATACAAAAGCCAGGTTCATCCCGTCAAGAAGTTCTCTAACCTTTGCTTTTGCTTTTTTGGATAAATGCTGTTCTGCCACTTCTCCTGTAGCTCTGTGGCCCGTCCTACCCCAATCATTTTCAGAAGCAAATGTGAAGGTGGAAATAAACATAGCCGCAGCAAGTAAATAAATTTTCATGTGTTAGTATTTTTAGGTCCGTAAAGATAGAAAAAGGTGGACATTTTTAAGTGGATTTCAAAAATCCTGCCTAATTTTCCCTTTTTTGGAAGGTTGTAAAGACAAACAGGAAATATTACTTTTATAAAAACAAATTCCAGCCGGTAAATACTTTTTTAAATGACGTATTAAAAGCCGCAAGACCCCCAGAAAACCTGGTTGTTCTCGAAGACATGAACCATATCTTCGGAAAATTGAAGGTAACAGCCTTGAAAATTCAAAATCCAATAATGAAGCCCACCGGCCCCTATACCCCGAATTGATCCAGTTAATATCTGGATTTGTAAAAAATTTAAAATGACCTATAAGATTATCTTTACCGATATTGACGGCACCCTCCTCAACAAGGACCGACAACTCTCCCCGCTTACGCTGAAGGTTTTTCAGCAGCTCAGGGAAGAAATTCCCGTAGTCCTTATTTCCTCCCGAATGCCTCAGGCTATGAAGCACCTTCAGGAAGAATTGGATATTGTTCATCACCCACTTATCTGCTATAATGGAGCTTTAATAAATATTGATGGGAAGACAGTGGGATCAAAGGAAATTCCGTGGGAAATAATTCAAGATCTGCACCATTTTAATTTTGAACTGGATTGTCATATAAGCCTTTATAATAACACCGACTGGTATGTTCCCAAAATGGATCAATGGGCGAAAAGGGAAGAGAATAATACTAAAGTTACTCCACAGATAAAATCCACTAATGCTGTTTTAGAGGACTGGAAAAATTCAGAAAAAGGGGCTCATAAGATCATGTGTATGGGGGAAGCAGACAAAATAAATGCTCTTGAAGATCACCTTTTTGGGAGGTTTAAAGATCAACTGCATTTATATCGATCGAAGGATACTTACCTGGAAATAACCAATAAAGATGTATCAAAGCTAACGGCAGTAAAATATTTACTGGATAACCACTTTAATCTTTCTTTAAAAGAAACCATTGCTTTCGGCGACAATTACAACGACTTTGAAATGCTAAAAGCAGCAGGAATGGGGATTGCAGTTGGGAACGCGCGGCCGGAAGTCCTTGAAATCGCCAAACAGGTAACCCATCATAATACCGAAGACGGAGTGGCAAAAAGCTTACAGGAATTATTTAACCTCTCTCAGTTTTAATAAATTTTTATGACACTTCTAAAAATCGTATTTTGCCGGCCTTTAAAGGAAAATTATGGACAATCCCCCTATTTTTACTAATGATGCCATAGTCCTTGGACTATTAATGCTGGCGTTAGGATTCGTATTCTTTACCTCTTCTAAAGAAGAAGGTTTTTGGTATAAATTTTATAAAGTGGTACCGGCGCTGTTGATGTGTTATCTCATCCCGGCGATTCTTAACTCCCTCAACATCATATCTGACGAGACTTCAAATTTGTACTTTGTTGCAAGCCGTTATCTGCTTCCGGCTTCCCTGGTGTTGATGACACTGAGTATCGATCTCAAGGCAATATTTAACCTCGGTCCCAAGGCCCTTATCATGTTCTTTACAGGAACTATAGGAATTATTATTGGAGGACCCCTGGCTATTTTACTTATTTCCACCTTTTCCCCCGAGACCGTGGGCGGTGTAGGACCAGATGCGGTTTGGCGCGGCTTGTCAACACTTGCAGGAAGCTGGATTGGTGGTGGTGCCAACCAGGCCGCAATGCTGGAAATCTTCGAATATAATCCCGATCTTTACGGCGGAATGGTTCTCGTGGATATTGTGGTAGCAAATATTCTTATGGCTTTGCTCCTCATGGGCATTGGTAAGAGTGACCGAATTGACGCATGGTTACAGGCAGATAATTCTGCAATAGAAACCCTAAAAAAGAAAGTTATCGCATATTCTGAAAGTGTAACAAGAAATCCTTCTCTTCCAGATCTAATGATCATGCTTGCATTAGCATTTGGAGCAGTTGGTTTTGCTCACTGGAGTGCCGATGGAATTTCTGAATATTTGTCTTCTAATTTTGCAGCCTTTCGCGACAATAAATCAGCATTATCTTCTTTTGCTTCCTCCTTTTTCTGGATGATATCTATTGCAACTGCAGTTGGTATAATTTTATCATTTACCCGGGCTAAGGAGTATGAAGGAGCAGGAGCGAGTAAACTGGGAAGTGTTTTCATTTATTTCCTTGTAGCCACTATTGGTATGAAAATGGACCTTACCATGGTTTTTGATAATCCCGGTCTAATCGCAATTGGACTGGTTTGGATGTCTATTCATGCAGGGCTCCTGGTTCTTGTTGCAAAATTAATTAAGGCTCCTTATTTCTTTCTCGCAGTTGGAAGCCAGGCTAACGTAGGAGGTGCAGCCTCTGCTCCTGTGGTTGCAGCCGCCTTTCACCCTTCTCTTGCTACTGTGGGTGTTCTTTTAGCAGTTTTTGGATATGTAGTAGGGACGTATGGTGCTATCCTTAGTACAATTTTAATGCAACTGGCTGCCGGGGGATAAGGTTAAAAAGGATTTTTTTAGCATATTTGCGCGCATTTTACCAAAAGAAAACATGAAAAAAATAGGATTACTTTTACTCGCCCTTACTATGTTGGCGGCCTGCTCTTCTGAAGAAAAAAACCTCAAGATCCAGGGGAAAGTTCAGGGATTAAAAAAAGGAACTCTTTACCTCCAAAAGGTGGAGGACACCAGCCTTGTTACAATTGATTCTGTAGTAATGAAGGGAAACGAGACCTTTGCTTTTGAAACCTTCATAGAAAGTCCGCAGGTGTTATATCTCTACCTAAACAAAAAGGACAATAATATTTACGACGATCGTATCCTGTTTTTTGCCGAACCCGGGGAAATGACCATCAACACCACCCTCAAAAATTTTGAAGATGATGTTGTCGTGGAAGGGTCCGAAAATCAAAAAAAGCTTTTAGAGTACCGAAAAATGGTAAATCGCTTTAATACCCGAAATCTTGAACTTATTCAACAGAGTGTAAAGGCCCGGCAGGAGGAAAACCTGGCTTCTTTAGATTCAGCAAATGCTGAATATGACAGGCTCTTGAGAAGGAGGTACTTATTCACCGTGAACTTCGCCATCAACAATAAGAATCTTGAAATAGCCCCTTATCTGGCCATGTCCGAAGTGTTTGACGCAAACATTAAATATCTTGACACCATTTACTCTTCCCTTACTCCCAAAGTAAAGGAGTCCCAGTACGGAAAGAATCTTAAAGAATTCCTGAAGGAACGTCGGGAAAATGAAAAAGTTCAGGAAGAAGCTAATTCACAGTCATAAATCTGAAAGAATTTTTTAAATACTCATCCCGCTAACCGGCGGGATTTTTTTTGTCTCTGTTTTTGGAAAGGTTTAATACTTCCTTAGTAAAGCTTATTTCCTGAAATCTTTATTTTGAAAAAAAGCAATAAAAATGAACAGACCTGAAGAGATTAATCGAAAATATGATTTTATATGCGTGGGTGGCGGTGTCATGAGTGCAACTTTAGCTATAATGCTGAAGATCCTTGATCCCGACCTCAACGTTATTATTTTTGAAAAACTGGATGAGGTGGCGCTGGAAAGTTCGGCTGCCAAAAACAATGCAGGTACCGGTCATTCTGCTTTTTGTGAATTGAATTACACCCCAAGAAACGGGGACGGGAGCATAGATATTAGTAAAGCCATCAGGATTTTTGAAGAGTTCGAGACCTCTAAACAATTCTGGTCTTTTCTTGTACAGGCAGGAATACTTGATGAACCTGAAGCTTTCATAAATAGTATTCCACACCACGCCTGGGTTCCCGGAGAAAAAAATGTAAAATTTCTTAGAGACAGGTTTGAAGCCATGCGGTCGCATTTCATGTTTGAGACCATGGAATATACAGAAGATCACGACACCATGAGATCATGGTTCCCTCTTATCATGAAAGAACGGTCAAAGAATGAGAAACTGGCAGCAACAAGAATGGAATTGGGAACCGGTGTTAATTTTGGAGCCCTTACCCGAAAACTCTTTGGTGTACTTAAGGAAAAATTCAATGTTCCTGTCCTTACAGAACACGAAGTACTGGACATAGACCCCGGTAGAAAAGATAAATGGCTGGCAGAGGTTAAGAATCTAAAAACCGGTGATAAAATCTATTTTGATGCACAAAACGTCTTTATAGGTGCCGGTGGTGGCGCTCTTCCCCTCCTTCAAAAAGTTGAAATTGATGCGAAAAATGGCTATGGCGGATTTCCAATCAGCGGGCAATGGCTGTTTTGTAAAAACGAAGAATTAATAAAGCAACACACCGGTAAGGTCTACAGCAAAGCAGAAGTAGGTTCGCCCCCAATGTCTGTTCCCCACCTGGATACACGCTATATCAACGGAAAAAAAGAGTTGATGTTTGGGCCTTTCGCAGGCTTTAGCACCAAATTCCTTAAACAGGGATCCAAGGCCGATCTTGTCAAATCTCTAAACCTGAGTAACCTTCCATCGATGTGGGGAGTTTTCTGGCACAATCTGGACCTTACGAAATATCTTATTGAGCAGGTAAGTATGGGGCATGAAGACAGGATCGAAGAACTGCGCATCTTTTTAAAGGACACCAAACCCGAAGACTGGGAACTGCAGGTAGCAGGGCAACGAGTACAGATCATTAAAAGAGATGAAGAGGAAGGTGGAACTTTAGAATTTGGAACAGATGTACTGCACAGTAAAGATGGTGCTATTACGGCGTTATTGGGAGCTTCCCCCGGAGCATCGGTCTCAGTTAAGATTATGCTGGAAGTGCTCGACCTGGTATTTCCTGAAAAGATGAAAACTGAAGAATGGCAAAAGAAATTAACTGAAATGATCCCATTTTGGAATCGGGATATAAAGGATCACAAAGAGGAATTTCAGAAAGTACAGGCTGAAGCTTCTAAAGCTCTAAAACTGGATGTACTTCATTAGATTTGAGATCAGAGATTTGATACTTGAGAATTGAATGTCTTGAGTCAAAAACTTAGTGTTTAGATAATTAAAAAATCTCTTTTTCGAAACCTTTCAAGCCGATGGAGGGACTTCCCTCGACTGCGCTCGGTCCCGATGGCTATCGGGATTCTCGTCCTCCATAAAAAAAGCTCCTTCATTTCTGAAGGAGCTTAGAGCCGATGGAGGGACTCGAACCCACGACCTGCTGATTACAAATCAGCTGCTCTAGCCAGCTGAGCTACATCGGCAATTGCTTTATTACTATAAAGCGTTTATCTTTTCTACAAGATTTGTTGCTTTCGCCTCAAATTCTTCCTCTATTCCTTTAAAATGTTGCTTTTTGTTCTCAACATTTTTCTGGTTCATCTTTCCAATCAATTCATCAAAATCTGAAATCGCCTCATCAACAACTTTTTCAGATTTAGCAGGATCTTCATCGGGATGGGTTATCTGGTGCAGGTAAGCAGCCTCGATAATGTCTCCAAAAACATAATTCATATCCCTTTTTAATGTTCTTCTATTCGCCATCTTTCGCGTAATTTTTCAGGTGCGAATTTACACTATTTCTCAATTCAAAAAACAGTTTTGTAAAAAAAAATTATTCCCCTTTATAGGTAACAAAGTTTCGGGGGGTTTCATACAAGGTTACTTCCAAATCAAGATGTGGCTCAAGTTCTGCCCGTAATTTACGCCATATCACCACAGAGATATTCTCGGCAGTAGGGTTCAGATCCTTGAATTCAGGGACTTCTACATTGAGGTTTTTGTGATCAAAAGGAACTTCAATTTTATTATAGATCAATTCCTTAAGATCCTTAAGGTCCATCACAAATCCTGTTTGCTCGTCAATTTCTCCTGTGACCGCAACAATTAATTCATAGTTATGGCCGTGATAATGAGGATTACTGCACTTTCCAAAAACCTGACGGTTCTTCTCATCATCCCAGTCTTTTCTATGCAATCTATGCGCTGCGTTGAAATGTGCCCGTCGATTTACCGTTACTTTCATTACTGGATGTGCTTGTAATATTTATCAAAAATGATCTTAAACCACGCAGTGTAAATATCTGGATTCTTTTTCATATCCTGCTTCAGGTCTTCCAAATTCATCCATTTATAGGCATGGGCCTCTTCGGGATTTAAATTTGGTTCTCCGTTAAAATGTCCTACAAGAATATGATCGAATTCATGTTCCGTTAAGCCGTTGTCAAAAGGAGCTTTATAAATGAAGGAAATAGTGTCTTTTAACTCAGTAGAGAATCCCATTTCTTCCTGCAGGCGACGCTTACCTGCCTCAATATTGGTTTCTCCTTCCCGCTGGTGACTGCAACAGGTGTTGGTCCACAGCCCGGGCGAATGATACTTGCCCAGTGCGCGCTGCTGGATCATGAGCTCGTTCTTATCATTAAATACAAAGACTGAAAAGGCCCTATGCAGCAATGCTTTTTCATGAGCTTCCATTTTTGCCATAAGGCCAATTTGCTCATCATTTTCATTAACCAGGATGACTTGTTCTTCTTTCATTGTAAAAATTGAGCTTCAAATGTACAAAATCGATCGGGAAAACCTCTTTTTAAGGCTTCAGAAAAGCCGGAAAAGGAGAACCTCTTCTGAGTACGAAATTCACGATCAAATAATTATCTTTGCAGCCTTAAATACAAGTATGAAGTTTTCAGAAGAGATCAAGAGAAGAAGGACTTTTGGGATCATTTCCCACCCCGATGCCGGGAAAACTACCCTAACCGAAAAACTGCTGCTTTTTGGAGGCGCAATCCAGGAAGCCGGGGCTGTAAAGTCCAACAAGATCAAAAAGGGCGCGACCAGTGACTTTATGGAGATAGAGCGCCAGCGGGGAATTTCGGTTGCTACTTCTGTACTTGCTTTTGAATACAAAAAGAATAAGATCAATATCCTGGACACCCCGGGCCACAAGGATTTCGCCGAAGATACTTTTCGAACCCTTACTGCCGTTGACAGTGTGATCGTAGTGATTGATGTTGCAAAAGGGGTTGAGGAACAAACCGAAAAACTTGTAGAGGTTTGTCGCATGCGCAATATCCCAATGATCGTTTTTATAAACAAACTTGACAGGGAGGGAAAAGATGCTTTTGAACTTCTTGACGAGATCGAACAAAAGCTTAACCTCACCGTTACTCCCTTAAGCTTTCCTATCGGGATGGGTTACGACTTCAAAGGGATCTATAATATCTGGGAACAAAACGTAAATCTTTTTACGGGAGACCCAAGAAAAGATATTGAGGAGACTGTGGAGATCTCTAATCTTGAATCTAAAGAGCTGGACGACCTTATAGGTGAAAAGGCTGCCGATACTTTAAGAGATGAGCTCGAACTGGTACACGGTGTATACCCGGATTTTGACAAGGAGGCTTACCTGGCCGGAAACCTGCAACCGGTATTTTTTGGTTCTGCGTTAAATAATTTTGGAGTCCGGGAACTGCTGGATTGTTTTATTACTATCGCACCTCCTCCCCGCCCGAAAGACAGTGATATTCGAAAGGTTAATCCTTCCGAAGATAATTTCACAGGCTTTGTCTTTAAGATACATGCCAACATGGATCCCAAGCACAGGGACCGTCTTGCTTTTATTAAGATCGTATCAGGAAAATTTGAAAGGAACAAACCTTACCTGCACGTAAGGCACAATAAGAAGCTAAAATTCTCCAGCCCAAATGCTTTTTTTGCTGAAAGAAAGGAGATCGTTGATGTTTCCTATCCCGGAGATATTGTGGGACTTCACGACACCGGAAATTTTAAAATTGGTGATACCTTAACTGAAGGAGAAGAATTGCGATACAAAGGTATTCCAAGCTTCTCTCCCGAACATTTCCGTTACATCAATAATGCCGATCCAATGAAGTCCAAACAGCTGGAAAAAGGTATTGACCAGCTTATGGATGAAGGGGTGGCCCAGTTATTTACTTTGGAATTGAACGGCCGAAAAGTTATCGGAACGGTTGGGGCACTACAGTTTGAAGTAATACAATACCGTCTTGAACACGAATATGGCGCTAAATGTACCTATGAAAACCTGAACGTGCACAAGGCATGTTGGGTGGAACCCAAGGATCCAAAAAGCGAGGAATTCAAAGATTTTAAAAGAGTAAAGTCGAAGTTTCTTGCCATTGATAAACGAGGTCAATTGGTGTTCCTGGCAGATTCTGCTTTTTCACTACAAATGGCACAACAAAAATATCCCGACGTGAAGTTCCACTTCACTTCGGAATTTTAAAGTAGTATTGAGAATTGAGTACTGAGAATTGAGACTAAAAAAACTTTCCAAAAAAGATATTTTTGGAAAGTTTTTTTGCAATCATGCGACTCCCTTAAAATTGAATTACAGTCGCTCTTTTATAAACTCTGGTGCCTTTGCCTGGTAAAACTCTACAAGCTCGAACCGTTTAGCTTCAGGTAAAAGGGTGTAAAATCTTCTGTTTTCGGCACAGAAATAAACGAAGTCTCTAATACGATCTTCGGGAATACCCAAATCTGTGAAAAAAGAAAGTGGCAATGCCGCTACTCCCGCATCCACGGCTTGGGAAAGATCTTCGTTGGCAGCAGCTTTTTGAAGCATTGCAGTTTTGCCGTTGATGCTGTTCAAGATTCCGTCCAGGCTGACTTTCGCCCCTGCAGGTGTCTGCGGAGATGAAGTGCTCAGATTAGAAGCAGTCTTGAGCTTTCTTTCAATGGAAGTAGGTCTGGGCCTATCTGACATTGGGAAACCAAGATCAGCCTGGGTAAGGGTGGGGATGTTTTCAATATCTGTAGCGAGATTTCCGCTAAGATCGATATCGCTGATGCTTACCTCATTAAGTTCGTCTATTTTTTCTACAAGAAGCACAGTCAAAAATGCCTTTTTTAGCACCTCATTGGTTATTACTATTTCCCGAAGCTCATATTGAACCGAAGAAAAAAGAAGTGTATCGTTGACTTCTACTTCTATTTCAAATTCGCCACTCGCGTTGTTTGTTGTTCCGGTTTTGCTGGTAAGGTTGATAATATTAATAGCCGAAATTTCTTCCTCTGGCGTCAAAATCTTACCCTGCAACAAAGTTTTTTCCTGCGCCATTGAGGAAAGACTACAAATTAGCAGTAGAATAAAGGTTAGAGATTTCTTCATTGAATAAGTCAAACTACATTCCTTCTTTTACGTACGTCGGAGCTTTTTCCCGATAATACGCTACGAGTTCAAGGCGCCTCGCATCAGGCAAATATGTATGAAAGTCGGGATCTTCTGCACAGAAGTACACAAAGTCCCTTATTTTATCTTTCGGAATCAAAAGCTCCTCAAAAAAGGACTCCGGTAGCGCATTTTCACCGGCATCAACCAGCTGGGAAAGATCCTCATTCGCAGCAGCTTTCTTCAGCATTTTAATTTTTCCGTTAAGGGTATTGAAGAGTAAGTCCATACCTGAGGACGCCGTAGTGAGCTTTCTCTCTATGGAAGTTGGCGGGGGAACATCAGACATTGGAAAGCCGATATCTGCCTGTGTAAGCGTTGGAATATCTTCAATATCTTTAGCAAGATTTCCACTAAGGCTAATATTACTAATACTTACCTCCTTAAGCTCATCTATTTTCTCCACAAGAAGTACCGTCAAAAATGCCTTTTTTAGCACCTCCTTTGTAATTATTATTTCCCGCTGATCGAATTGAACCGAAGAAAACAAAAGAGTATCGTTAACCACTACTTCTATTTCAAATTCTCCCTTACTATTGTTAGTTGTCCCTGTTTTACTTGTTAGGTTGACAATGTTGATAGAGAAAATTTCACCGTCTGGTGTTAGTATCTTTCCCTGTAACAGAGATCTCTCCTGCCCTACTGTAGACAAGCTTAAAAGAAAGAATATAAGAAGCGGAAAATTTTTGATCATTTTCTAATCCTTTCGGGAATCAAAGCTCTTGCTCCCGAAGAGAATTTGGAAAAATAATTTAAAGTCGGAGATCAGGCTCCAAAAAGGATACTGGAAAGTGGCCGGCCTGTTCTTTTCAAAAAAGGCATGACCTACCCAGGCAAAACCATAACCCACAAGCGGCAAAAAGATCCATTCCCAGCCCCAGCCATTGAATATTGCGAGAAACAAAAGCACGAATACGAGAAATGTGCCTGTAAAATGAATAATTCGGCTGGTTCTGTTTTGATGTTCTGTAAGGTAGAACCGGTAAAATTCTTTATAATTAGTAATTCTTTCTGCCATTCCTAACGATTTAAAGTTATTTGTAGCATTGCTGCTGCACCTTCACTTAATTTAACATGAAAGTTATCTCTTTATTGCCTTTTCTGCTCAGATTTACAAATCTGTGAATTAATTTAGTCTCAATTTATCCTGTACGTTACCTATAAGAGTGAAAAAAAACCGAAGCTGTTGCTTCGGTTTTTTAGCCTTTTGGTGTAGAATTAAGATCTGGTGACGACTTCCTTTTCCTGAGGCTCCACTTGGAGCTCAGGCTTCAGATTAAGCTTTAAAGCCTCAAAAGATTCACTTTTAATCCCTATCAGGCCGGCTCTTGTTTCCCCGCTTTTAATCAAGGTCCCGTGAATGTTATACTCCTCCAGCTCGTTCTTGAATTTTTTATTTGCCGAACTGGCGACTAACAGATTACCTCCTGCCAAAGCAGGTCCAACAATAAGCCCTATAGGAAATGAGCTGGTTTCCTCCTGCATCCCATATTCGTTGGACTTGGAAGTGTAAAGGTTGATAGGAGTAAGCAAAAGATAGAACAAATGAGTGGCAGGACGCTGCTTAAGGTTTTTGAATACTTTTTCATTTTCCATAATGTAGATCTCGTTTCCATTGGCATATTCCAAGGTGAGGTCTCTGCCAAAGGTGAGATCGTGACCGGTGTTGTTGGTGATCTTTACAGCCACCAGTTTCACTCCTTTCTTCATTTCTTTTTTCTCATACTTCTTATGAAGCAGGTCATATTTGTACTCCAGTTTAACACCACCGACGCTCTCTGCAGAGACATAAGCTACATCATTAGGTTTAATGGCCTTATACGAAGAGGCACAACTTGCTAAAGAAACAATAACGGTGAGTAACAGGATAATCTTGAGGGACTTCATTCTTTTTTAAAATTAATTAAGGGTACTTCCTTTGATTTAAGAAATTAGTAGCCACTCATTTCAAAATGTTACAAAAATCTTAAAAAGTTTTATCTTTTCGTAAAAACAAAAAACCCGAAGCATAAGTTTCGGGTTTATTAATTCGCAAAAAATCCTTTTTAAAAGGGTGTGAATTCTTTCATGCTGACGTGTATGTGTTACTATTCTTTCTTTTACAACACCTTCTTCATAGATGTCATTCTTCTTTAAAAATGGTCTTTTCTAGTTTATTAATTTTTAGGAACTGAACCCAGTGAGCTCTGCTTCTAAGTTCTGGAATGGAAATCCAGTAAGATTAATAAAAAAGCATTTAAGCAAGTCATTTCAGGTATTTATTTTTTACGGTCCTGGTATTTCTTCCATAGATTAAAATAAGCCAGTAGTCCAACGAAGGGTACAAAAAAGACCAGCATTCCCCATAACATCCCTTCTCCCCCATGGAACTCTGAGTTAACAATTTCATACAGGAAATACATTTAGGACACCAAAAACTCAAACATAAATGCCTGCCACAAAAAAACTGCAAATGAAAAATCTTCTAAAAAGAATTCCGTAATATTTAATTTAAGCCTGTCCTGTTGGTCCAAAGTTTAAAGGGATTGGCGGCTGGTCGTAATCCTTGATCTCCCCATGAGCTTTTTCAAAACGCTGTACGTTGTCCCCTAAAGCTTTTAACAGGCGTTTCGCATGCTGCGGAGTCAAAATTATACGGGATTTTACTTTACTCTTTGGAGTACCCGGCATAATACTTACAAAATCCACTACAAATTCGGAGACAGAATGATTAATGATCGCCAGATTGGAATAGGTGCCTTCGGCAACTTTTTCATCAAGTTCTATATTGATTTGCCCTTTTTTGGACTTTTTAGGATTGTTGTTTTCGTCGCTCATTATTAAATTTTTATAGGATTAAAAGTACAAAAAAATCCCGACCGTAAGGGTCGGGATTTTCTTTCTTAAAGAGAAAAGGCCGCTATTGCAGCCTTTCTTCTGCTAGTTATAATTCACTTCCTGCTTTTTTTCAAGCATTTCGTCAAATTCTTCTTTAGAACCAACAATGATATTGTCATACTCCCTAAGACCTGTACCGGCTGGGATTCTGTGTCCAACAATAACATTTTCTTTAAGTCCTTCAAGCATATCAACCTTACCACTTACGGCCGCTTCGTTAAGTACCTTCGTAGTTTCCTGGAAGGACGCTGCAGAAATAAATGATTTGGTTTGCAGTGATGCACGGGTAATACCCTGTAGTACCGGAGTCGCTGTGGCAGCAACTACGTCTCTTGCAGTAACCAGATTCTTATCCTCTCTTCTAAGAATAGAGTTCTCATCTCTAAGGTCTCTTGGAGAAATTAGCTGTCCCGGTTTAAGGTTCTCTGAATCTCCTGCATCTTCTACCACTTTCATTCCAAAGATCTCATCGTTTTCCAGAGTGAAATCATCCTTGTGGATCAACTGGTTCTCAAGGAAAATAGTATCTCCCGGATCAACGATTCTTACCTTACGCATCATTTGTCTCACAACTACTTCAAAGTGCTTATCATTGATCTTCACCCCCTGTAGTCGGTATACTTCCTGAACTTCATTCACAAGATACTGTTGTACAGCACTTGGACCTTTGATAGAAAGTATATCTTCAGGCGTTACAGAACCATCGGATAATGGCATTCCGGCACGCACATAATCATTCTCCTGAACAAGGATCTGGTTGGAAAGTTTCACAAGATACTTCTTAACCTCACCAAGTTTAGATTCGATAATGATCTCACGGTTACCACGTTTGATCTTTCCGAAGGAAACAACTCCGTCGATCTCACTTACCACAGCAGGGTTAGATGGGTTACGTGCTTCGAAAAGCTCTGTTACCCTTGGAAGACCTCCTGTAATATCCCCGGACTTCGAAGATTTACGCGGGATCTTAACCAAAATCTTACCTACCTTGATCTTCTCATCGTTGTCCACCATAAGGTGAGCTCCAACAGGAAGGTTGTAAGAACGAATTACTTCATCTTTCTTACCAAGGATCTGAAGAGTTGGGATAAGCTTCTTGTTACGACTCTCGGAAATTACTTTTTCCTGGAATCCTGTCTGCTCATCGATCTCTACCTGGTATGTTACCCCTTGCTCGATATTCTCATACCTGATCTTACCTGCAAACTCTGAAATGATCACCCCGTTATAAGGATCCCACTGGCAAACAACCTCGTCTTTGGAAACTTTGTCTCCGTTTTTGATAAATAACTGTGATCCATAAGGAATGTTACTTGTACTAAGAACTATTCCAGATTTCTCATCTTTCAGTTTCAATTCTGAAGTTCTGGAAATTACGATCTCGGCCTCACTACCATCAGGAGCTTCTCCTTTTACAGTCTTAAGATCTTCGATCTCTGCAATTCCCGGGAACTTCGCGATCAATTTATTTTCTTCAGAAATGTTTCCTGCAATACCCCCCACGTGGAAGGTACGTAGTGTAAGCTGTGTTCCCGGTTCTCCAATGGACTGGGCAGCTACAACTCCAACCGCTTCACCTTTCTGTACCGTTTTATTGGTAGCAAGGTTACGGCCGTAACATCTCACACAAATACCTTTTTTGGCCTCACATGTAAGGGCAGATCGTACTTCTACACTTTCAATTGGTGCACTGGTGATCTTCTTGACGATATCTTCATCAATTTCAACACCCGAAGCTACCAATAGCTCATTTGTTAAAGGATCGTATACATCATGAAGGGCAGTTCTACCAAGAATACGCTCTCCCAGTGATTCCACGATCTCTTCATTCTTCTTCAACGGAGCTACATCAACACCTCTTAACGTACCACAATCTTCTTCGTTGATGATCACATCCTGTGAAACGTCAACAAGACGACGGGTTAGGTAACCTGCATCGGCCGTTTTAAGAGCCGTATCGGCAAGACCTTTACGTGCACCGTGAGTAGAGATAAAGTATTCAAGAATCGAAAGACCTTCCTTAAAGTTAGAAAGAATAGGGTTTTCAATAATTTCTCCACCTCCAGATGTAGATTTCTTAGGCTTAGCCATCAAACCACGCATCCCGGTTAACTGACGGATCTGTTCTTTAGATCCCCTCGCACCCGAGTCAAGCATCATAAACACCGAGTTGAATCCTTGCTGGTCTTCACGAATACGCTTCATGGCTAATTCCGTTAAGCCGGCGTTCGTAGAAGTCCAGATATCAATAACCTGGTTGTAACGTTCGTTGTTGGTGATAAGACCCATGTTATAGTTACCAATGATGCCTTCTACCTGCTGATTTGCATCATCGATCATGCTCTGCTTTTCCTCCGGTATAATAATATCCCCAAGGCTAAAGGAGAGACCACCGCGGTATGCATATCCATAACCCATTTCTTTAATGGCATCAAGGAATTCTGCAGTTTCAGGTACACTGGTTACTTTAAGAATATTTCCAATAATGTCTCTAAGAGACTTTTTGGTAAGTACTTCATTCACATAACCTGCAACTTCTGGCACAGCCTGGTTAAATAATACCCTACCAACAGTTGATTCGATGATTTGGCTTACCAGTTTACCTTCTTCATTATAATCTTTCGTACGTATCTTAATGATAGCGTTCAGTTCAACCCTCTTCTGGTTGTAGGCAATAACTACCTCTTCCGCAGAATAGAAAGTAAGGCCTTCACCCTGAACTTTTCTCTCTTCAGTAGATTTTCTGGCCTTTGTCATGTAGTAAAGACCAAGCACCATATCCTGAGAAGGAACAGTAACAGGAGAACCGTTTGCAGGGTTCAAAATATTGTGAGAACCAAGCATCAACAGCTGCGCCTCAAGGATAGCCTCAGGTCCCAGCGGAAGGTGAACAGCCATTTGATCCCCATCAAAGTCGGCGTTGAATGCAGTACACGCAAGTGGGTGTAACTGGATCGCCTTACCTTCAATAAGTTTTGGCTGGAATGCCTGGATACCAAGTCTGTGAAGGGTTGGGGCCCGGTTAAGCAACACAGGGTGCCCTTTCAACACGTTCTCAAGAATATCCCAAACAACAGGTTCTTTCTTATCTATAATTTTCTTGGCAGATTTTACTGTCTTAACAATACCTCTTTCAATAAGCTTTCTTATCACAAAAGGCTTGTAAAGCTCGGCTGCCATGTCTTTTGGAAGACCACATTCGTAGAACTTCAACTCAGGTCCCACAACAATTACCGAACGTGCTGAATAATCCACACGCTTACCAAGCAGGTTTTGACGGAAACGTCCTTGCTTACCTTTTAAGGAATCGGAAAGAGATTTCAACGGCCTGTTGGAATCGGTTTTTACTGCTGAAGATTTTCTGGTGTTGTCGAACAACGAATCCACAGATTCCTGAAGCATACGCTTCTCGTTACGTAAGATCACCTCAGGAGCTTTGATCTCCATTAAACGCTTCAAACGGTTGTTACGAATAATTACACGACGGTAAAGATCGTTCAAATCTGAAGTTGCGAAACGTCCTCCATCAAGCGGCACCAATGGACGCAATTCCGGCGGAATGATTGGAATTACCTTCATGATCATCCACTCTGGACGGTTCTCGCGGTTTTTATTTGCATCACGAAGCGACTCAACAACCTGAAGTCTCTTAAGAGCCTCAGTCTTACGTTGCTTTGAAGTTTCGTTATTCGCCTTATGTCTTAATTCATATGAAAGTTCATCAAGATCAATACGCTGCAGGATATCTATAAGACATTCTGCACCCATTTTAGCGATAAATTTGTTCGGATCCTTTTCATCAAGGTAAAGGTTTTCCTGCGGAAGGGTATCCAGAATATTCAGGTACTCTTCTTCGGTAAGGAAATCCATCTTCTTCAACGGCGATCCATCTTCATTCTTGGCAATACCCGGCTGAATTACTACGTATCTCTCGTAGTAAATGATCATGTCTAATTTCTTAGACGGAAGACCAAGCAGGTAACCAATTTTGTTAGGTAAAGAACGGAAGTACCAGATGTGTGCTACAGGAACCACAAGGTTGATATGTCCTACGCGGTCTCTACGCACTTTCTTTTCGGTCACCTCTACACCACATCTATCACACACGATCCCTTTGTAGCGGATTCTCTTGTACTTTCCGCAGGCACATTCGTAATCCTTCACAGGACCAAAGATGCGTTCACAGAAAAGCCCGTCCCTTTCGGGTTTGTGCGTACGATAATTGATAGTTTCAGGCTTTAAAACCTCTCCGCGTGACTCGGCAAGAATCGACTCAGGAGAAGCTAAACCTATAGAGATCTTGTTAAACCTCTGTACTGTATTCTTATCATTATTTCTAGCCATAATAAATGGTGCTATCTAATTATTGTAAATGCTGTGCAGGGTTGCGGCCCTGCACAACAAAGCTTTATTCTTCTAATCTAATATCTAATCCCAGACCTTTCAATTCGTGCATTAACACGTTAAAAGATTCAGGTAGTCCAGGTTCTGGCATTGGCTCACCTTTTACAATGGCTTCATAAGTCTTGGCTCTTCCTATTACATCATCAGACTTCACAGTAAGGATCTCACGTAAGGTTGCAGAAGCACCATATGCCTCAAGCGCCCAAACTTCCATCTCTCCAAAACGTTGTCCACCAAATTGAGCTTTACCTCCAAGCGGCTGCTGTGTGATCAATGAGTATGGCCCGATTGAACGTGCGTGCATCTTATCATCGATCATATGCCCTAACTTAAGCATATAAATCACCCCAACAGTCGCAGGCTGATCAAAACGATCTCCGGTTCCACCATCATAAAGGTAGGTGTGACCAAATCTCGGGATTCCAGCTTCATCTGTCAATTCATTGATCTGGTCTATAGTTGCACCATCAAAAATTGGAGTAGCAAATTTTCTACCCAGTTTTTGTCCGGCCCATCCAAGCACAGTCTCATAGATCTGCCCAATGTTCATCCGTGATGGTACCCCAAGTGGGTTCAACACGATATCAACAGGCGTTCCATCTTCAAGGAATGGCATATCTTCCTGGCGAACGATACGTGCAACAATACCTTTGTTCCCGTGACGTCCTGCCATTTTATCCCCTACTTTAAGCTTACGTTTCTTAGCGATGTAAACTTTAGCAAGTTTGATGATACCAGAAGGAAGTTCATCCCCTACAGAAATAGTGAATTTCTCTCTTCTTAAGTTACCCTGAATATCATTTTCCTTAATACGGTAGTTGTGAAGAAGATCGGCCACCAAAGCGTTCAGGTGATCATCTGTAGTCCACGTACCTTGTGTAAGGTGAGCATAATCATCAACTGCGTTAAGCATTTTTTGAGTATACTTCTTACCTTTTGGAAGGATCTCCTCACCAAGGTCGTTCATCACTCCCTGGGCAGTTTTTCCACCAATAATCGCGAATAATTTATCTACCAGTTCAGACTTTAAAATGGCAAATTTCGCTTCATATTTTTTCTCAAGTGCCGCAACATCTTCTTTATCCTGAGCTCTCTTACGCTTATCCTTAATGGCACGGGCAAACAATTTCTTGTCTATTACCACACCTCTTAATGATGGCGAAGCTTTAAGAGAAGCATCTTTTACATCTCCGGCTTTATCACCAAAGATCGCTCTAAGAAGTTTTTCTTCCGGAGTTGGATCGCTCTCTCCTTTTGGAGTGATCTTTCCAATAAGAATATCTCCAGGCTTAACTTCTGCACCAATTCTAATCATACCATGCTCATCAAGGTCTTTTGTAGCCTCTTCTGAAACGTTTGGAATATCATTGGTTAATTCTTCGTTACCAAGTTTAGTATCTCTAACTTCAAGAGAATATTCATCAATGTGAATCGAAGTAAAAATGTCATTTCTCACAACATTTTCTGAGATCACAATTGCATCCTCAAAGTTGTAACCTTTCCATGGCATGAAGGCAACCTTCATGTTACGTCCAAGAGCAAGTTCCCCGGCCTCGGTAGCATAACCCTGGCAAAGCACCTGTCCTTTAGCAACCCTGTCACCTACTCTTACGATTGGCTTCAGGTTGATAGAAGTTCCCTGGTTCGTCTTTCTGAATTTTACCAGCTCATAAGTCTTGGAATCTGAATCAAAGCTTACCATTCGCTCCTCTTCAGTTCTATCATACTTAATAGTGATCTGGTTTGCATCAACATACTCTACAGTTCCATCTCCTTCAGCATTGATCAATACACGGGAATCTGTAGCTACCTGTCTTTCCAGTCCTGTACCTACGATTGGAGAATCAACTCTCAATAATGGTACTGCCTGGCGCATCATGTTAGATCCCATCAAGGCACGGTTAGCATCATCGTGTTCAAGAAATGGGATAAGAGAAGCAGAAATAGAAGCGATCTGGTTTGGAGCAACATCCATATAGTGAACCTGGGTAGGATCAACAACAGGGAAATCACCTTCTTCACGCGCAATTACTCTTTCAGCCTCAATAGTACCATCATCACTCATTGCAATGTTCGCCTGGGCGATCATCTTGTCTTCTTCCTCTTCGGCACTTAAATATCTTGGCTCCTCGGTAACATTAACTTTACCGTTAACTACCTCGCGGTAAGGAGTCTCAAGGAATCCCATTGAATTCACCTTAGCATAAGCCGAAAGTGACGAGATAAGTCCAATGTTTGGACCTTCAGGAGTTTCAATAGGACAAAGTCTTCCATAGTGTGTATAGTGAACGTCACGTACCTCAAAACCTGCACGCTCACGGGAAAGACCACCTGGCCCTAAAGCCGAAAGTCTTCTTTTGTGAGTGATCTCTGCCAGTGGATTTGTTTGATCCATGAACTGAGACAACTGGTTGGTTCCAAAGAAAGAGTTGATCACAGAAGACAGAGTCTTCGCATTGATCAAATCTATTGGGGTAAAAACCTCGTTATCACGTACGTTCATTCGCTCACGAATAGTACGTGCCATACGGGCAAGACCTACACCAAATTGTTGAGACAGCTGCTCTCCTACTGTTCTTACACGACGGTTAGACAAGTGGTCAATATCATCAACCTCTGCCTTTGAGTTAATAAGTTCAATAAGGTATTTTACAATAGTAATGATATCTTCACGGGTAAGCACCTGCTTATCCATAGCGATATCAAGACCAAGCTTTTTGTTCATTCTGTAACGCCCTACTTCCCCAAGGTTGTAACGCTGGTCACTAAAGAACAATTTGTCAATAATTCCGCGGGCAGTCTCCTCATCGGGTGGTTCTGCGTTACGAAGTTGACGGTATATATGTTCAACCGCTTCCTTTTCGGAGTTGGTTGGATCTTTTTGTAATGTGTTATGGATGATAGCGTAATCCCCGGTCTGGTTATCTTCTTTGTGAAGAAGGATGGTTTTAGATCCGGTTTCTACGATCTCTTCTATATGATCTTTTTCAAGAACAGTATCACGATCTAATACAATTTCGTTACGTTCAATTGAAACTACCTCCCCTGTATCTTCATCTACAAAATCTTCATACCAGGTATTCAATACACGTGCAGCGAGTCTGCGTCCAAGGACTTTCTTAAGTCCGGTTTTGGAAACTTTAACCTCTTCTGCAAGGTCAAAGATCTCCAGAATGTCTTTATCACGCTCAAAACCAATGGCGCGGAAAAGGGTTGTTACAGGTAATTTTTTCTTTCTATCGATATACGCGTACATAACGCTGTTGATATCGGTAGCGAATTCAATCCAGGATCCTTTAAAAGGAATTACACGGGCCGAATAAAGTTTAGTCCCGTTTGCATGGAAGCTTTGTCCAAAGAATACTCCGGGAGACCGGTGCAACTGAGAAACGACTACGCGCTCAGCTCCATTGATACAAAAGGTCCCGCTTGGGGTCATGTAAGGAATAGTCCCAAGGTACACATCCTGAACAATAGTTTCAAAATCTTCATGTTCCGGGTCTGTACAATAAAGCTTTAACCGTGCTTTAAGCGGCACACTATAGGTCAATCCACGCTCGATACATTCCTGAAGGGAGTATCGCGGTGGGTCCACAAAATAGTCTAAAAATTCTAGTACGAATTGGTTACGGGTGTCCGTAATGGGAAAGTTCTCCATGAAGGTATTATATAAACCTTCATTTCCTCTTTCTTCTGATTTCGTTTCTAATTGAAAGAAGTCCTGGAATGACTTAATTTGGATATCCAAAAAGTCTGGGTAAGCAGGCCTGTTCTTTACAGAAGAGAAACTCAATCTTTCAGTTTGCGTTGCTAACATCAATGGACGGAATTATGTTAAATAAAAAAATGTGTGCGAAATAAACAGGAAATGTTTATATACGCAAAATGGTTTAGACCTCAGAGAACCTAATCTCCGGGTCTAAACCTATATTAGTGTGTGGGATTAGCTTACTTAAGCTCAACCTCGGCTCCTGCTTCTTCTAACTGTGCTTTAAGTGCTTCAGCTTCATCTTTAGAAACTCCTTCTTTTACAGGTTTTGGAGCGTTATCTACCAATTCTTTAGCATCTTTCAAGCCAAGACCGGTAAGTTCTTTTACTAATTTCACTACGGCTAGTTTTGATCCACCCGGAGCTTTAAGGATTACGTCAAATTCAGACTGCTCTTCTGCGGCTTCTTCACCACCACCGGCAGCACCACCAGCAACAGCTACAGCTGCAGCAGCAGGCTCAATCCCGTATTCTTCTTTCAAAATATCAGCTAACTCATTAACTTCTTTTACTGTTAAGTTAACCAATTGTTCTGCGAAATCTTTTAAATCTGCCATTTTCTATCGTTTTTAAAATGTAATGTAATTTATGTTTGTTAAAAAGTGCGTACGTGTTTATCCTTCTTTTTCAGAAAGAGTCTTAAGAATTCCTGCGATCTTACCACCACCAGATTTAAGTGCCGAAATAACATTTTTGGCAGGTGATTGAAGTAATCCAACAATATCTCCAATAACTTCTTCTTTAGATTTGATGCTAACCAGGGTATCTAGTTTATCATCTCCAATGAAGATAGCCTCTTCAATAAACGCGCCTTTTAGTAAAGGTTTGTCAGATTTTTTTCTAAATTCTTTAATTACTTTGGCCGGTCCATTTCCTGTTTCAGAAAACATGATGGAAGTATTTCCTTTCAATACTGAAGGAAGTTCTCCAAAATCTTTATCTGAACTTTCCATGGCTTTAGCCAAAAGGGTGTTCTTAACTACCGCAAGCTTTACGTTCGCTTTAAAACAAGCTCTACGTAAGTTTGATGTATTTAAGGCGTTCAAGCCTGAAATATCTGCTAGGTAAATAGTGGTATTATCAGCTAACTGGGCAGTTAAATCTTCAATTACTCTTGATTTTTCTTCTCTTGTCATAATCCAATAATATTATTGCTCAGTGAACCTTTTAGTATCAATTTCAACACTAGGACTCATAGTGCTAGACATGTGTATACTTTTAATGTATATACCTTTAGCAGCCGTAGGTTTCAATTTTACCAGGGTAGTTAATAATTCTCTTGCGTTTCCAGCTATTTTATCAGCCTCAAAAGATGCTTTTCCAATACCAGCGTGTACAATACCTGTCTTATCTACTTTGAAATCGATCTTACCGGCTTTAACATCAGAAACAGCCTTAGCCACGTCCATAGTTACAGTCCCGGTCTTTGGGTTAGGCATTAAACCTCTTGGTCCTAAAATACGTCCAAGGGGTCCTAATTTACCCATAACGCTAGGCATAGTGATAATTACATCCACATCTGTCCAGCCACCTTTGATCTTATCAAGGTACTCATCTAAACCAACGTAATCTGCACCGGCTTCTTTTGCTTCTGCTTCCTTATCTGGAGTTACAAGAGCTAAAACCTTTACGTCTTTACCTGTACCGTGTGGTAAAGTAACTACGCCACGCACCATTTGATTCGCCTTACGGGGATCTACGTTCAAACGAACGGCGATATCCACAGAAGGATCAAAGTTTACATTGGTAATGTCTTTTATTAAAGCTGAAGCTTCTGCAACCGAATAAGTTTTACCTTTTTCAACCTTAGACTGTGCTTCCTTTTGCTTTTTAGTCAATCTTGCCATTTTTAATTTCTTTTTGGATTAAAAAGGTGCTTGTCCTTTTACAGTAATTCCCATAGATCTTGCTGTTCCAGCTACCATCTTCATTGCAGACTCAACTGTGAATGCATTTAGATCCTGCATTTTATCTTCAGCAATGGCTCTTACCTGATCCCAAGAAACACTAGCTATTTTCTTACGGTTTGGCTCACCAGAACCCTTTTTAGCTTTCGCAGCTTCCAAAATTTGAACTGCAGCCGGTGGAGTTTTAATAACGAAGTCAAAAGACTTGTCTTTATAAACTGTAATTGCAACAGGCAATACTTTTCCCTGTTTATCCTGGGTTCTGCCGTTAAATTGCTTACAGAACTCCATGATGTTAACTCCGGCAGCACCTAAAGCTGGTCCAACTGGTGGTGATGGGTTAGCAGCACCTCCGCGAACTTGTAACTTTACAACCTTACTTACTTCTTTTGCCATTTTATTAATTTTAAGATGATAGTTTTGTTAGTGGAAGCATACTAAAACTATCCAAAAATATATAGTGTAACAGTTTATTAGACTTTTTCTACCTGCATGTAGCTTAATTCCAGTGGTGTCTTTCTACCAAATATCTTCACCATCACTTCAAGCTTACGCTTCTCTTCATTGATCTTTTCAACCGTACCGTTAAAGCCGTTGAAAGGACCGTCAATCACTTTAATAGTTTCACCAATGGTGAATGGAATTGCAACATTATCTGCCTTAACAGAAAGTTCATCCACTTTTCCCAGCATACGGTTAACTTCAGATTTTCTCAAAGGCACAGGATCCCCTCCTTTTGTCTCGCCCAAGAACCCAATAACACCGTTGATAGATTTAATAATGTGAGGGATCTCTCCGCCTATATTGGCCAAGATCATAACATATCCAGGGAAGTAAACACGCTCCTTATTTACCTTTTTGCCATTTCTTATTTGAATGACTTTTTCAGTAGGAACAAGGACTTCTTCAATAAAATCTTCAAGGCCTTCATGAGCGATCTCACGCTCAATATATTCCTTAACTTTATTCTCCTGTCCGCTTACGGCACGAACTACATACCATTTTTTGTCTTTCACCTCTGCCATTGCAATATTATTTATGATTTAATCCACTCAAAATATTGCTCTATCACGCCACTAAAGACAGTATCTACACCCCAGATCAATAATGCGAAAATTATAGAAAAGACAGCCACAACTACTGTTAACCTTTGAGCTTCTGCCCAGGTTGGCCAGGTAACGTGGTTCTTCAATTCATTATAGGACTCCGAAATGTAATTTGCTATTCCTGCCATGGTATAAATTTTTTTCGCTTAATTTGAGATTAAGCGCCGGCTCCCGTTTTACTACCCCTTTCTTCGGAAAGAATTCGGTGGCCATGTAGTTGATCAATATTGTTATTAAAAAGAGGTTTTAATCACCCCTCTTTTTATGCACGGGTTGAGAGACTCGAACTCCCGACACCTGGTTTTGGAGACCAGTGCTCTACCAACTGAGCTAAACCCGTAAATATAAGTCAAGGTATTCACCAGAGTGAATACCTCAACTTTATAATATAAGACTGTATTAGTCCAGAATTTCAGTTACCTGACCAGCACCTACAGTTCTACCACCTTCACGGATAGCGAAACGTAGACCAACGTTCATTGCGATTGGCTGGATAAGATCAACAGTAATAGTAAGGTTATCACCTGGCATTACCATTTCAACTCCTTCAGGAAGGTTAATTGTTCCTGTAACATCAGTTGTACGAACGTAGAACTGTGGACGGTAGTTGTTGTGGAATGGAGTGTGACGTCCACCTTCTTCTTTCTTAAGGATATAAACCTCAGCTTTAAATTTTGCGTGTGGAGTTACAGATCCTGGCTTGGTAATTACCATACCACGAGAGATCTGGCTCTTTTCAATACCTCTTAGAAGGATACCAACGTTATCACCGGCTTCACCTCTATCAAGGATCTTACGGAACATCTCAACTCCTGTAATAGTAGAAGTAAGTTTTCCAGCACCCATACCAATGATCTCTACTGGATCTCCAGTGTTAGCAACACCAGTTTCGATACGTCCTGTAGCAACAGTACCACGACCAGTAATAGAGAACACATCTTCGATAGGCATAAGGAATGGCTTATCAACATCACGCTCTGGCAATTCGATCCAAGTATCAACAGCTTCCATTAACTTAAGAACTGTATCAACCCACTGCTGCTCTCCCTGAAGTGCTCCAAGAGCAGATCCAGAAATTACAGGTCCATTATCTCCATCATATTCGTAGAAAGAAAGAAGATCTCTTACTTCCATTTCAACTAGTTCAAGAAGCTCCTCATCATCAACAAGGTCAACTTTGTTAAGGAACACAACGATTCTTGGGATACCAACCTGGCGTCCTAGAAGGATGTGCTCACGAGTTTGTGGCATAGGACCATCTGTAGCCGCAACCACAAGAATAGCACCGTCCATTTGAGCAGCACCAGTTACCATGTTCTTTACGTAATCGGCGTGACCAGGACAGTCAACGTGAGCGTAGTGACGCTTCTCAGTTGAATATTCAACGTGTGAAGAGTTAATAGTAATACCTCTTTCTTTTTCTTCCGGTGCGTTATCAATCTGATCAAAAGATCTAGCTTCTGAATAACCGGCATCAGCCATTACCTTAGTAATCGCTGCTGTTAAAGTTGTTTTTCCGTGATCTACGTGTCCAATTGTACCTATGTTTAGGTGCGGCTTGGACCGATCGTAAGTTTCCTTTGCCATAATTAATACTTATTTAATCTTAGTTATATATTAGTGTTCAATTTTATACAAATCTCAGAGCCAACGACGGGAATTGAACCCGTGACCTCTTCCTTACCAAGGAAACGCTCTACCCCTGAGCTACGTCGGCAAAAAAAGTCCCCTCCGACAAAGCTATTTCTTGGGGAGACAACTATAGGTTTTCGAGACTCAAGGTGCAACTTTTGCTAACAGGAAAACACGCCTTGTAGCGTGATAATCTCAATTACAAAAGAAGACCAGATTCCTCCTTACTTCCACAGATTTAAACTCAACATTTAAACCAGCAAAAGACTTTATGCAGGTAATCTTTTTCAATTTGCTTTAACAGCCAATTTAAGATCCACCACAAAAAGATTTAGAGAAGAAAACCAGTTTTGGGATTCTCACTCTGCTTTCCTTTTCAATAAAACTCAGAATTATCCGAACTTTACAATTAAAAGAAAAACTTAGAGCGGGAGACCGGGTTCGAACCGGCGACATTCAGCTTGGAAGGCTGACGCTCTACCAACTGAGCTACTCCCGCAATTCTTAAATTCCAGCCTCAAGCACCAAATCCCAGTTTGGTATATGGAATTTGTTATTGGAATTTAATTTTTGTGGGGAGAGCAGGATTCGAACCTGCGAAGTTAAAAACAGCAGATTTACAGTCTGCCCTCGTTGGCCGCTTGAGTATCTCCCCAATTAATTTTTTCAGTATTTCAGAGAACCATCGTTTTGGAATGGCTTATTTTTTGAAGCCGCAAATTAAAAGAAAATTAATTTACCAACCAAAGCTTTTTAATTCAAAATTTCAAGAACTTTAAAAACCGTTCTTTATTCGGTTTTTCAGAGCCGATGGAGGGACTCCCCTCGACTGCGCTCGGGATAAACTTCTCGTCCCCCTGCAGCTTTTCAAAACCATGTTTTTCCAAGCTACACCCGTGCGTTTTCACTACAAAATTTCAGAGCCGATGGAGGGACTCGAACCCACGACCTGCTGATTACAAATCAGCTGCTCTAGCCAGCTGAGCTACATCGGCGAAACTCTTAACTTTTTCACAAAAAAAGTCCGCTATTTCTAACGGACTGCAAATGTATAAATTTAATTCTGTTCTCAAAACATTTGAGAAAAATATTTTACGCTACCTGCGCATTAAATTTTGGCTTTCGTTTTTGAAGTTGTCTCTCTAATGAACTAACACATTCATCCACACCTACTTCAAACTTCCTACCCCTCTTCTTACAAATTATCTCATCTCCCGGAAGGCTCAATAAAATTTCAGTAAGCTTGTTCTCCTTATCACTGGCTTTTTCAACTTTGAGATATACATCGGCGTAAATCACATTGTCAAAATGATTTTCCAGCTTGTCCAGCTTTCTCTGAATAAAATTGACTAGTTTTTGATCGGCGTGGAAATTCACGGACTGTACATTGACTTTCATAAAATAGAAGTTTTAGTTAGACAATTCTAAGATCCCTTCTTCTTGTTCCGTGGATGCGCATTCTGGTAGACCTTATTAAGCTCGGCCATACTGTTATGGGTATAAACCTGAGTGGCAGCGAGACTGGAATGTCCCAGAAGTTCTTTAACAGCATTTAAATGAGCACCCTGGTTCAATAAGTGAGTAGCAAAGGAGTGTCGCAGGATGTGCGGGCTCTTCTTTAACTTACTCGAGATACCTCTAAAGTAATTATTAATTGTTCGGTAAACAAGGGAATCATACATTTTAACGCCTGCTGCTGTTAAAAATAAATACCCTTCAGAAATGCCATTTTCAACACCTTTTCTTTCCTCAAGATAATTCTGTACTGTTGCTACAACCGAAGCTATAAGCGGAATAAATCTTTCTTTGTTACCCTTACCCCTCACTTTCAAAATTCCCGTTGTTAGATCAAGGTCCTGCAACTTTATTCCAATTAGCTCACTGCGTCTTATCCCCGTGGAATAGAACAGTTCTACCATCAATTTATTTCTTACCTCCTCAAAACCTTCAGCCGGGATCTGCTGCAGAGCATTCTCCACCTCAGTTTCAGAAAAAGGCACTTGCAGGTTTCGGGAAGTTTTTAAAGCACGGTGGGTGGCTAAAGGAGATACCTCCATCTGCTTCGTTTTTTGAAGAAAACGATAATAGGCCTTTAGAGAAGAAACTTTTCGGTTAATACTATTGTTGGATAGCCCCTGCTCCACCAATTGCACGATCCAGCTGCGCACCTGGGAATAGTTAACCTCTCTAATATCATCCTGGCCGTATGTAGCAGAAATAAAATCGTAAAACGACAGGAGGTCGGCCCGGTAGGCGGTTATCGTGTGAGCCGAATTATTCTTTTCAAGCTCCAGGTATTCAAAAAAGTGGGCATATTGATTTTGAGGCATAAAAAAACTGTTGACAAACAAAGTTATTAAACTTTATCTATCAACAGTTATAATTGTATACCTAAGAACTCAGGCTTAGGAATTGATACTAGATCTCTTCCTGATCTCTTAGATGCTGAATGTAAGCAGCTTTTTGGATTTGAGCCCTACGTTCTACTGACGGTTTTGTAAATGCTTGACGAGCTCTTAACTGACGCATTGTTCCTGTACGATCAAACTTACGCTTAAAACGCTTCAGCGCTCTATCAATATTCTCTCCGTCTTTAACTGGTATTATTAACATAGTGTCACCTCCTTTCTTTAGAAATTATTTTCGAGCTGCAAAGATAATCGTTAATTGCAAACTCACAATTTTAATTCATTTTATTTTCTGAAATTCTGTTACGGGTTGGCCGTTGCGGGTTGTGAACCTCATTTATTTTTGACTTCTCAAAATTTAATTAACCCACAACCTTAAACCTGAAACCTTAAACTACTTGGCTGCCGGCTTGTACTCCTTACCGTCGATAATCATTTTTGCAATGATCTCACGAAGGATTTCCGAAGTACCGCCTCCAATAGGTCCCAGGCGGCTGTCACGTGATAATCTCGCAAGGGGATAATCCTCCATATACCCATAACCTCCCAGGAACTGCAGGCATTTGTAGATCACCTCATCGGCAATTTTTGTAGAAAGCAATTTCGACATACTGGCTTCTTTTACCACGTAAACCCCACGGTGCATTCTTTCGGCAATGGAATAATTAAATTCTTTTGCCATTTCCACTTCACTAGCCATCTCGGCATAGGTATGACGCAAAGCCTGGAATTTATCTATAGTTTGACCAAAAGCCTCTCTTTCTTTCATGTACTGCAGGGTGTAATCAAGCGCAAATTCTGCACGGGCATGAGCATTGATACCCATGATCAACCTTTCAAAAGCAAAATGCTGCATAATGTATGGAAAGCCTTTACCTTCTTCTCCCATTAAATTTGAGGCGGGAATTTCTACATTATCAAAGGCGATCTCTGCAGTGTCTGATGCTCTCCAGCCCATTTTATCAAGCTTGGTAGCCGAGATACCCGGCGTGTCGCGGTCCATAATAAAAATGCTCATCCCTTTAGACTTTAGCTCGGGATTAGTCTTGGCCGCAACCACCAAATAATCTGAATAGACACCGTTAGTTATAAATGTCTTCGATCCATTGATCACGTATTTATCTCCTTTTTTCACAGCCGTTGTTCTCATGCCGGCAACATCACTCCCTCCCGCAGGTTCGCTGATACAAAGACAACCAATTTTTTCTCCGCTAATACTTGCAGTAAGGTATTTTTCCTTGATTGCTTCATCACCTTCTTTTGCCACGTGTGTCATTGCGAGGTAAGAATGAGCCCACATAGCAGCAGCAAATCCACCACTGTTGATCTTTTGTAACTCCTCGAGGAAAATTACTGTATAGAAAATATCCAGGTCCAGTCCACCATATTTCTCGGAATAATTTAGACCGAAATATCCCATCTCTCCAAATTTCTCCCAAATGAAACGCTCAATGGTTCCTGTTTTTTCCCACTTCTCAATATGGGGCACTACCTCTTTCTGTAAAAATTCCTGAAAGCTCTTGCGGAATAATTCGTGTTCTTCTGTAAAATATCTACTGTTCATAAAATTATTTTCTGAAATGATTAATAACCCGAAATTAGTTTTGGGGATGAGAAAAACTCAGTTTTTCTGGTCGATCGTCAAATATAGTGCAATTCTGTCTAATTTTTCGAAGGGAAAATTCCTAATCTGCTGAAGTTCCTCCATACTTTTTATCTCCCCCACCTCTTCCCGATATTTCACTACTGCCCGTGCCTGCTCATAATTAAAAAATGGCAGCTCTGTAAGTTGAATAAGGCTCACCTCATTAAGGTTCCACTTTTCTACAGCCATTTTTGGAACTTCAAACCGCTGCAAGACCCTTTCCACCACTTCGGGAGAAAGACCATACACATCCTTTAGCTGAATTCCGGCCCGAAAACCTCCCAGGCTATTACGGTAATTCACTATCCTGGCCGAAAGTTTTTCTCCAATGCCATTGACCTGCTGTAAATCTTCGGCTGTAGCTGTATTAAGATCGCCCCTGAAAAGAGGTGCCGAAAATGCCTTATTTGACACTTTGTTCTCTTCGGAAGTTCTTCCGCGGAAATTGGGAAAATTAAAGGATGGCTCGAGGATCTTCAGCAAGGAATCTGAAACACCTGTCACTTTCTGAAATTCTTCAGCAGAATTCACCCAACGATCCTGCGCCCTATGCTCGTGAAGCCGGTCAATTTCGGTTAAAGACATCCCCAGCATATACCCCTTGTAATCTGAAATAAAATTCGGATTATAAGGCTTTATTGGAAGTAAATCCCGCTCTGCCGCAGCCAGTTTTAAGGAATCTATACTTTCCTGAAGCTTATTGGCAATTTTTTCTTCTTCAGGATTGAGGTGACTTTCCGAAGAAAAAGGATAGAAGAAATAAACTGCCTGCAGGATAACTATGAGGACAACTAAAACAAAAATCCCATTTTGTTGACTTCTATTGAAAACAAAATGGGATCTCCAGTTATTCATGTATGTTAGTTCGGCCTAAGAAGCTTTTTTCACCCGCTCCTTTGAAGGATTGTGAAAAAGCTCACCTGCTTTTAATTTTCTGGAATATTCCTTTAGATCTCTTCTCACTTCACCCGACATTATGTAAAGACCTATAATGTTAGGGAAGGACATCGCAAGGATCATCATATCTGAAAAGTCCAGAACTGCTCCAAGACTCACAGAAGCTCCAACTACAACAAACACAAGGAAAAGTGCTTTGTACAGTAGCTCCATATTTTTGCTTTTTCCAAATAGGTAAGTCCAGGCTCTCATTCCATAGTAAGACCAGGAAATCATGGTAGAGAAAGCAAAAAGAAATACTGCAGCAGCAAGCACGTATGGGAACCAGGAAATTACACTACCAAAAGCCGAAGAGGTAAGTTCTACTCCTCCTACTCCTTCAACTTCGTGCATTCCGGTAAAAATTAGCACAAGAGCGGTAAGCGTACAAACCACCACGGTATCAATGAATGGTTCAAGAAGTGCTACAAAACCTTCAGACGGCGGATGATGAGTCTTGGCTGCCGAGTGTGCTATGGCCGCCGATCCAACTCCGGCCTCATTCGAGAATGCCGCTCTTTGGAAACCTACTATTAAAACTCCAATTACTCCACCTTTTAAAGCACTGGGATTAAATGCACCATCCCATATTGCCGCAAAAGCAGGCCCTATATTTTCAATATTCACTCCAATTACCACCAAAGCTCCAAGAATATAAATTGCAGCCATAATAGGAACCACTTTTCCTGTTACTTTGGCAATACTACTAATCCCTCCAATAATTACAATCCCTACCAGGATAGCAACAACTACCCCAAAAAGGAATCCATTTCCTACAAGGGCAGGAAACTCCCCCGCAAGAATTACGAAAGACTGGTTCGCCTGGAACATGTTTCCACCTCCAAATGAGGCTCCAATAGCAAGTATAGCGAAGAAAACCGCCAGGAATTTACCAAAACCAGCCATGTTTCTCTTTTCGAGACCATAACGGAGATAGTTCATTGGACCTCCAAAAACACGACCTTCGGAGTTAATAAAACGGTATTTTACTCCCAGGGTACATTCCACAAATTTTGAGGACATCCCCAGTAGACCTGCAAGGATCATCCACATTGTTGCCCCGGCTCCACCTAAAGAAATAGCAACCGCCACCCCTGCAATGTTACCAAGCCCAACTGTACCGGACACTGCCGTAGCCAACGCCTGAAAGTGCGTTACCTGCCCCGGCGCATTTGGATCATCATATTTACCTTTTGCAAGGTCAAGAGCGTGTTTAAATCCTCTAATATTGATAAAGCCCATTCTTATTGTAAAGAATAGTGCTCCGAGAACCAACCATATTACGATAAAAGGAATATCTTTTTGTTGCAGGTCTCCGTTAGGATGCAACAATGGCACCGGCTGGTCATATCTTATTGCTGCGAGATAATGAGCTCCCTGTTCTATGACATGTTCTACATTTTCAGAATTATAAATAACCCCACCCTCTTTTACAAGATATTCCAGGGTTCCGGTTGCATTCGCATAAGCCGTGGTTTCTTCCTCTCCATCCTGAAGCACAATAGCAATTGGCTCCCCTTCTTCAACACGCTCCCCTTCGGCTTTAAGCCATTCTTTAAGAACAAATCGACCCTCGGTACGGGCTTCCCAATTTGGTGCTGCCACTCTCTTAATATCGGCATATACTACCGGGTCATAAATTCCTATTGCCGAAAACGGATCCCAAAACAAAACGCTCCCCATGCTCGCAACAATTGGTGCAAAGGTTCCGTTGAAGTGTTCGGTAATAGCCTCCGCAGGTACTTTGACTGCTTTAGTGACAGAGTTGTTTGCAGCATCGGTAACCGTCACTGTATATTCTACCCCTTCCACAAGTGCTCCTGCCCTGGCAGCATCCAAAGGTGTTTGCTGGTTGGACCATTTATATTGGTAAGGAGGCGTCCCTCCTCGCACATCCAGCTCTGCAAAACCATCATTGATCACCTTTGACGGGTTTTCAATCTGGACATCAACCTCTAATTCCTGTGCATAGGAGGACAAAAAGAAAACAGAAAACAATAATGAAAGTATGGACTTTCTCATATAAGAATTTTAGAATAATATTAAATGGAATTTTCGGCGAAGCAAGATGCTAAAAATATTAACGTTTTCAAATTTTCTGAAGTTAAATTGCAAACGAAACGTTAATCCACGGGAGATAATGTGACAGGATCTTTTTTAAAGATCAAAAACAGAAGTTCGCTTGGAATAGATCATGTCTTTGAACTTCAAAAGAAAGGCAAGTGTGAGATAAATGGCAAAACCAATCCCAAAGGTTGCAAAAGAGAGGTAGATAAAGAAAAGCCGGACATTTTTGGCTCTCATTCCCAGCTTATCGGCAAAGCGTGAGGAAACATAGAACCCATGTCTCTCAAAAAAGTTTCTTATCTGGTTTACCCACTGCTGCATACGGCAAAGATATTAAATTTGGAGTTGCGGTTGAAGGATCTTTAAACCTACTGCACAATTCAAACAGGCTTTTTTATCACAGTATTCTTTTTTTAACTGCAATAAAGCCTGAGACTGTAAGGCGCCGGTGGGAATGGAAGGTCTTATGGAATGGAATTTTTTTATGACCTCATTCTGCTCTGCATCTACTGCCTCAATTAATGGTGCTATCTTTTCAAATGCATCTTTTCCCTTACTTCTTAAGTAAGCAAATTTCACAGGGACTACAGTATTAATGATAAGGAGATCAAGGAATTTCCTGCTCATTTTCTTCTTCCTTGGAGGATGACTGCTGGAGAAGGTGTAGTGTGTACTCCAGAATTCATCCAACTTAACCTCAAACAGATTAAACACCTGCTGTGGATCCTCACATTTAAGAAGTTTCGAAAACAATGCAGAATGTTCACTATAAACTGCTGCCAATTGTACTAACCGAAGTTCTGGAAAATTATCGGGTCTTAATCGAAAATATTTTACAGGCAATACTCCAGTACTGGATAACTTAAATTTATGTTTTAAGTAAACGTATACTTCCCTTAACCGTAAAAAATGTGGATCCTCGCAATCCCCATTCAAGATTCCCGCCTGCCCCAGTAGTAGTGCCTCCATTTGGACCTTACTTGATCGAACTTTCCTTACTACCGAAAAAGGAATGGAGCCCGCGATACTTAAAAATGCTTCTCCATTAATATTTAGCCCGAAACTTTTTGCCAGCATTTGGAAAAGCACTGCTTCCCAATCCCCGGCCGTTTTTATTAAAAGCCCTTCTATAAGGGAGGATCGTTTCTCAAGCCTTTCCACATAAAGCCTTTCCAGCCAGTTGTTGATTAAAAACTCATCTATAACAGGAAAATCCTGTTCACAGTTGATCCATCTGGAAGAGCCTTCGGCACAAAGGTTTTGATAACAGAGAAGACTTTCCTGGGAAACGAGTTGCTGTAGCTCCATAACCGGAAGCGGGGAATTATCTTTTCGGAAAATTTCCACATCATGCACCCACACTACGTGAAGAATTACATTATCATAGGCCGGGTCAGTCTCATGCCCATGCATGTACCAATCGGAGGAACGAAGGTGAATCTCCACATTACCTGCCCATTCCTGCTTCCCAATGAGCAGCCGGGAATTAAAGAAATCTGGACCGGAGAGCTCATTATGTCGACCAGGAGAAATAACTCTAACAACATTCCCATCCACAGTTTTCATCTCCTGAAGATCGAATTTTTGAAACTGCCATAGGTAATGTAAATAATCCTCCCGCATTTAATAAAAGTATGGAATATTTCCATACACATCTAAGGATCAGCTAAATAAAATGCAGGAGAAGCCTTACAAATACTGTTAATTTTTTAAAGCGACTTTTTGCATTACTTCTTCATAAAAAAGATCTACCCACTGGCGATACATTTCCCCACTTGGATGCAGGTCATCCTCTGCAATAAGCTCAGGCTCATTGACGGCCTTTCGGGAAATTGGTGTGATATCATAGAAATCAACATTAAATTCTGAAGCTACTTCTTCAAAAACCTGGTTGAATTCATCAAGTTCCTTTCCAATTTCCTCAGCTCTTTCCGCGCCAAAAGGAGTAACTCCATAATCGGGGATACTTACAGCAAAAACTCCCTCTGCTCCACTTTCGGAATGGGAAATCGCTCTTTCGAAGATTTCGTAAAGATCCTCACGATACGCATCTATGGATTTTCCCTGGTATTGATTGTTAACTCCTATGGATACAGAGACAAGATCAAATTTTTCATTGTTGAGTTGAGCCTCCATGGCGCTGAGCAGATCCTGCGTGGTCCAGCCTGTTGTGGCAATTATCCTGGGATCTTCAATGTCAAGACCTTCTTTTCTCAGTCTCTCCACGAGTTGCACCGGCCATCTCATCTCTGCCCTGACACTTTCGCCAATGGTATACGAATCGCCCAAAGCAAGATATCTTAGTGCATCTTCCTGGACGACAGTAACATTTTCAGATTCATTTTCTTTACAGCCTGTAAGCAGGAATATGAAGCACAATGGTAACAGATAAGTAAATTTCATAGGATCATTTTTTTGAATCTACTAAAATATATTTTTCTCCCGCAGCAGCAGAACTTCTTTCCTGAAATTTGCCAACCAAGCCAAATTTTGAATCTCAGGGAAATAAAATTGTGTAAAACTATCTGGTTCCATTTCTTTTGTGCAGCTAAAGATTCTTAATTCCCGGTTAAACCGGCTGCTGCATCAAGAAGTTTTCAATAAAAATTTTATCTTATTCAAAAATCGTAACTATGATGCCAGAGCAGCCTGCGCCGGGCGAGCAGAAACCGGAAAAGAACAAAAAGAATCCCTCCAAAAAGGAGAGTAAATTCATGAGCGGACTTAAAAAAGTGGGATTTAACGTCTGGTTAGCGGTAATGATCATAGGCGGTGCCCTGGCCTTTATTACAGCTCTTTTTCTGGTATGAGAAATATTTATCTGCTGTTCTTTATTTGCTTCGGAATTTTCCTTGGAAATTTATTCCTGCTTCATCTTTCTTTACCACTGCCCACCTTCTTCTCCTCCTATCTTAACGACCTGCTGTGCATGCCAATAGTTTTGAGTCTTTGTCTTTTCATTATCCGAAAGATCAGCAAAAGGAAAGACCTCAAAATTTCTCTTTTTTCTGCTTTCTCTCTCGCCACACTTTATTCCATTTACTTTGAATGGTATCTTCCTGAAGTTACAACAAGATACACTCAGGATATACTAGATGTGCTGCTGTACTTCGGCGGAGCCTTAATTTTCTGGCTGGTCCAAAGATCTGAAGCATCATCACGAAAGCTTCAGTATTAGAAATAAAAAAAGCTGCCTAAAAAGACAGCTCTTTACTATTTTACTTTTATAAGTCCTGGTTCTTGAATCTTATTCAATGTATCCCATTTTTCGCATCCAGTCATCATTAAACATTTTGCCTACATACCGACTTCCGTGATCGTGGAATAAGATCACTACCACATCATCCTTTTTAAAATGCTCTTTTAGCTGAAGTAAACCCTTGATCGCAGCTCCTGCACTATTCCCAAGGAACATTCCTTCCTCTTTGGCAAGTCTTTGGGTGTAGATAGCAGCATCTTTATCGGTCACTTTTGTAAAGCCGTCAATAATATCGAAGTCAACATTCTTGGGCAAAATATCTTCTCCAATGCCTTCCGTCACATATGGATATATCTCTTTTTCATCAAACTCTCCTGTTTCGTGGTACTTCTTAAAAACGGATCCATAAGTATCCACACCCCAGATTTTTACATTTGGATTCTGCTCCTTCAGGTATTTTCCAACCCCCGAAATGGTTCCGCCGGTTCCCACTCCAACCACGAAATGAGTCACTTTACCATCAGTTTGCCTCCAAATTTCCGGCCCTGTACTCTCATAATGAGCCTTGGTATTCGAAAGATTGTCGTATTGATTGACATACCAGGAATTCGGCGTCTCTTCAGAAAGGCGTTTGGAGGTAGAGTAGTAAGACTGAGGATCATCTGGCGCCACATCTGTCGGACAAACGACTACCTCACTGCCTACGGCACGTAAAATGTCAATTTTCTCCTTGGATTGCTTATCGGCCATGACACAGATCATTCGGTAACCTTTCACAATAGCAGCAAGGGCAAGGCCCATCCCTGTATTTCCTGAAGTCCCTTCAATAATAGTTCCTCCCGGCTTTAAAAGTCCGGCAGCTTCGGCATCTTCGATCATTTTCACCGCCATCCGGTCCTTTACCGAGTTCCCCGGATTAAAAGTCTCATATTTTGCCAGTACCAGTGCATCTATAACTTCTGTCAATTTATTCATCTTGACGAGAGGCGTATTTCCAATAGTACCTAATATATTTTCAGCGTATTCCATGTCTTAATTTTTCGGCTGCAAAGGTAAGAAAAAAAGCAGCTTTTAAAAGGGTTCAAAAGAGGTGCCAAAAATGTCATTTTTGACAGTCGCTTCTAATCGAATTTCATTGCTTTGACGGGAGAGATCCTGGTAATAATGAACGAAGGGATAAGCAACATGAGCATACAAAGAAGCAGAGTTCCCAGGTTCACTCCCAAAATATACTCCCAACCCAGATAAACAGGCGCTTCGGTCACGTAATAAGTTTCGGGATTAAGGGGAATGAGCTTAAGGTACTTTTGCGCAAATAATAAGCCCAGGCCGATTAAGTTCCCCCAGAAGAGACCGAGCAGAATAAGGTATCCGGCGTTGTACAGGAAGATCTTTCTTATGATCCAGTCGCTGCTTCCCAGCGCTTTCATGATCCCAATCATTTGCGTGCGTTCAAGAATAAGCACCAGCAAAGCTGTGATCATGTTAATTCCTGCCACCAGGATCATAATCCCGATGATAAGTGCAATATTAAAGTCAAACAACGACAACCACTCAAAAATGGAGTAATACTGCTGCTTTATTGTACGCGTATCAAGGAAGGAGCCGGTGTTTTCATAAATCTCCTGCCCTTTCTCTTCCAATTGACTGAAATCTTCCAGAAAAACCTCAAAATTCCCTACCTGATCTTTTTCCCAGCGGTTAATGCGTTGCACATGCCGTATGTCGCCTAACATATACAGCTCATCAAATTCCTGAAACCCCGAATTGTATATACCTTTTACCTCAAAAGCCCTTGTCAAAGGGGTTCTGCTGCTTTCGTCCCTCAAAAAGTAAGTGATCGCTTTATCCCCAACCTCTAGCCCCAGCCTGTTTGCTGTGTAGCTGGAAATAAGAACCTCATCGTTAAGGCTTCCGGTCACATTAGGCATTTCTCCTTCAACAAGAAAATCTTCAAAATAATCCCAGTTAAAATCGGTTCCCACCCCTTTTACAATAATCCCTTCAAAATCGGTTTCGGTGCGAATCACTCCGCCCAGATATGCTGTTGCCTGTATATGCTCAACTCCGTCGACACTTGTAAATTCGGGATAAAAATCCTGATCTGTTGAGATTGGCATCAATGACACCTGTGAATTGTTGTTGTCGTAGCTGGAAATGGTAATATGTCCCGTAAAGGCCGACATTTTTTCCCTTATCTTTTGTTGTAGGCCAATTCCGGTCGCAAAAGCAACCAGCATCATGATCACCCCTATGGCAATGGCCACGATGGCTATTTTTATTATAGGTGCCGATATGCTACTTTTGTGCTGCTTCGAACTTATGAGGCGTTTGGCGATAAAGAATTCCAGATTCAAGAGTAGCTATGAGTTTAAGATTTTTCAAAAGTACATTTTTATTCCTATTTATTGCCGCTACTGCCTGCGGAAACAACTCCGGAAATCCTTCTGCCGTTCCTGCTGAAGCCAAGAAGGATTCGACAACTGCTGAAGCTGTGCAGGAACTAAAACTCGGCGCCGAAAGAACCGACTATTTTCTACCTTTTTTGGAAGGTAAAAAAGTTGCGCTCGTCGGGAACCAAACTAGTATTATTCCCACTGAAGCCGGAAATGTGCATCTCGTAGATACGCTGCTGTCTCTTGGAGTTGATCTTCGGAAAGTCTTCGCTCCCGAACATGGATTTCGCGGCACAGCCGATGCCGGCGAGGCAGTTGAAGATGG
Organism: Salinimicrobium sediminilitoris; assembly: GCF_020866905.1. Classification (GTDB taxonomy): domain Bacteria; phylum Bacteroidota; class Bacteroidia; order Flavobacteriales; family Flavobacteriaceae; genus Salinimicrobium; species Salinimicrobium sediminilitoris. The sequence continues at coordinate 82,206 of NZ_JAIVCC010000013.1, forward strand.
TAAAGATCCACGCACGGGGCTTCCGGTAATTTCCCTCTACGGGAACAACAAAAAACCTACTGCACAACAGCTGGCAGGAATTGATGTTTTGGTTTTTGATCTTCAGGATGTCGGTGCCCGATTCTACACATACATCTCGACACTACATTACGTAATGGAAGCAGCTGCCGAAAATAATATTCAGGTTATTGTTTTTGACCGTCCTAATCCAAACGGACATTACATCGACGGGCCGGTTCTCGAACCTGAACATAAAAGCTTTGTAGGAATGCATCCCATCCCGGTGGTACACGGAATGACCATAGGAGAATATGCAAAAATGATCAATGGGGAAGGCTGGCTAAAGGATAGAATTCAGGCGCCTATGAAGATCGTTGAAATGGAAAACTATGGCCGGAACGAGCCATACGAGCTACCGGTAAAACCCTCTCCCAACCTGCCAAATGCTAAAGCAATAAACCTTTATCCCAGCCTGTGCTTTTTTGAAGGCACCAATGTGAATGCCGGCCGTGGCACATCAAAACAATTTCAGGTGTTTGGATCCCCATTTCTTCCGAAGGAAAAGTTTCCCTTTTCCTATTTTCCGGAGTCTAACGAAGGGGCAAAATCTCCAAAACATCTCGGAAAAACCTGCTATGGCAAAGATCTTTCTAAAACCGAACGGCTGGACTTTATTAACCTGGAATGGTTAATTGAAGCCTACAACCACACCTCTCAAAAAGGGGAGTTTTTCAATTCTTTTTTTACAAATCTGGCGGGCACGACAAAACTTCAGCAGCAAATAAAAAACGGAATGAGTGCAGAAGAGATTCGTGCTACATGGGAAGCGGGATTGGAAGAATTTGCGAAGGTTAGGAAGAATTATTTAGTGTACTAATTGTCGCCTGTTGCTTGTTGCGGGTTGCGAGTTGCGGGTTGCGGTATAAAATTTAACTTTTCCAGGATGTTTCGACATACTTAATAAACGAATTAATTTTGCCTCCCAAATTATTGTACTCCTTTTTCAGATAAAGGTGATCTTCCATAATTCCCGGATAAAGATGAAAAATCTTCTCTAAATGATTTAAAGTTTCATCATTGCTTGAGTGAGAGTAAATTAGGAACTTAAGAAAATCGGCTTTATATCTCCTACGTCCATAACCTTCTACTATGTTAGTATTTACTGAGTCTGCAGACCTGCGAATTTGACTTCCCAATTCATAAAGTTCATATTTCGGTAATTGAAGGCTCAAAGAGTGAACTTTATAAAAGAGCTTTAATGATAATGAATAAATCTCCAGTTCCTTATAAGAATTTGCCATTAAAAGAGTGAATAAGATTAGCGTAATAGACTTCAGGAGAAAAGTTAAGCAAATTAGATGATAAATTTCACCCGCAACACGTAACCCGTAACATTGCCGTTTGAATGAAATTTGCTCCTGGCAATAGCCAAATCTAAAATTGGTTATTTCAACACTCTGCGTTTCATCTCCTCCACAATATTATACGCTGCCGGACAAATGCCAACATTTTTAATGGTGAGGTTAGAGATCTTGTGGAAGTCTTTTCTGTTGGTATGAGGAAATTCACTGCAGGCTTTTGGGCGCACGTCGTAAATGAGACAGTAATTATCGGGAGCGAGAAAGGCGCAGGGCACTTCCTGTAGCACATAATCATTATCTTCATCTATGCGCAGGTATTGATCAATAAACTGCTGGGGCTTTAAACGCAGGTGCTTCGAAATACGTTCTATGTCTTTGTTGGTAAATAGAGGGCCTGTAGTTTTGCAACAATTAGCACAATTAAGGCAGTCGGTACGTTCAAATTCCTCCTCATGTAACTCCTGCATTTGAAGATCCAGGTGCTTAGGCGGCTTCTTTTTAAGCTGGGAGAAAAACTTCTTATTCTCCTTATGTTTATCTTTGGCCCTTTGCGGGAGCCCATTTAACTCATCCTGCATGATGCAAAGATAAACAGAACCAACACGTGAACAAGCTAAAAAACGATCCCGATATTTTTGGAAAAGCACTAACTGCATTCTTTGAAACCGGTGACGAAGAGGATATAATAGTCCACTCTCCCGACTTTGATGATGATGTGATCCCGGTGCCTTACCTCTTTAGAAGGTATAAAGAAATGCCAAAGCTGGAGCAAAAAGCTTTACAATTGTGCCGCGGAAAAGTACTTGATGTTGGCTGCGGTGCCGGAAGCCACTCACTTTACCTGCAGGAGGAACGAAAGCTTCAGGTTACTGCCATTGATACTTCGGCCGGAGCTATAGACATTTGCCTGAAACGGGGCATTAAAGATGCAAGAAACATTGCTTTTGACAAACTTTCCGAAGAGAAATTTGACACGATTCTGCTGCTCATGAATGGCACGGGAATCGTAGGAAAAATGAAATTCCTGGACAACTTTTTTAAGCAGCTCAGAAATTTACTGGCCGAAGATGGACAGGTGATCATTGACTCATCAGACCTTATTTATCTTTTTGATGCCGATGAAGATGGAGGGGTTTGGGTTGACTCTTCTAAAGGTTATTATGGGGAACTCACTTACAGTCTGAGTTATAAAAGTGAAACTTCAGCAAGATTCGACTGGTTGTACCTTGATTTTGATTCATTATCTTTAGCAGCATCAAAGAATGGATTTGATTGTGCAAAAATCTATGAGGGAGAACATTACGACTACCTGGCAAGGCTAACAATAAAAAATTAAAATGAGGGGGAAATATTATTTTAGCTGGATCTTTTTTCTGCTTTTTTTAACCGGCTGTAGCCCTGATGATCCTGCAAAGGAACCATCTGCGCATAGAAATGACCTGGTTCTAGGAGCTTCGGCAAGAGATTATTTAAGCGATGAAGTATTTACTTCCATGGAGCTGGAAGTAGTCTATGTGACAGGACACGAACCTGCCGAAGAAGCCTTACAAAGCCTCTCTACATTTCTCAACAAGTATACAAATAAACCCGACGGGATCTCGATTAAGAAGAGGGCTATTGCCAGTCCCCAGACTGATACCTACTCTATTGAAGAGATCAAAAGTGTAGAGAAAAAAAACCGAACAGCTTTTTCAAAAGATAAGAAACTGGCAACTTTTATATTTTTTGCCGACAACAAAAGTGAAGATAGCGGAGAGCGCCACAGAATCCTCGGAAAAGCATATATGAATACTTCGATGGTTGTTTTTGAAAATGAAATTGATGAAATGGCTGGCAATATTTCCCGAAGTGAAGTCCAGACTGTTACGCTGCATCATGAATTTGGACATCTTTTCGGCCTGGTCAATAATGGATCCCCGGCTCAAAGTGAACACGAAGACACAAATAAAGAATACAGGGCCCACTGTAATGTGGATGGATGTCTAATGGCTGCTGCTATAGATATTAGCTCCTCTCCCCTAAGTTTTTTCGAAAACGGGCAAAAGGTCATTGATTTTGACGAGAAATGTAAGCTGGACCTCAAGGCCAATGGAGGGAAATAGGCCTGCGGCTTATAGTTTAAAGTTCAAGGTCTGTGGAGTGTGGAGCCCTAAATAGAGCGCAGTTTCACATCAAGCATAAAGGTTAGAAAGAAAAGATTCTATAAAATCGAATAGAAACATCCGTGTATTCGTGGCTATTTTTTATCGCCATCAAGTTTCAAATTCCCCCAAAAAGTTTCACATGAAGATCACAAAATCTAAAAAAGTGCACGAAGAAATTCAGTAAAACTAAAAATAAACCATCCGTGTATTCGTGGCGTTTTTATACGCTATACATGACACACAACAAAAAACCCTTTGAATTTTCTCCAAAGGGCTCTTCTAATTCTAATTTCGTACTTCTAAAATCGTACTCCTAATAAACCTTTTTACCACCCAAATAGGTAGCGCTTGCTTTCATGTCCGGAATTTGTTCTTCGGAAACTTTCATGATATCCCTGTCTAAAATGACAAAATCGGCAAACTTTCCTGGCTCTATTGATCCTTTTTCATCTTCTTCAAAATTGCTGTAAGCGGCCCAAATTGTCATTCCGCGAAGAGCTTCTTCTCTGGTGAGAGCCTGTTCGGACATATATCCGCCTTCAGGATAATTTTTGGTGTCTTTACGTGCTACCGCGGCATAAAATGTAAGGAAGGGACTCACCTGCTCCACAGGAAAATCTGTTCCAAGGGCGATGATCCCCGCTTCATCCAATAACTTTTTGTAAGCATAGGCTCCTTTCTCCCTTTCCGGCCCCAGTCTTTCCTGCGCCCAATACATGTCGCTCGTAGCGTGCGTTGGCTGCACTGAAGGAATGATATTTTTACTGAAGTATTTAAAATCTTCGGGAGCTATGACCTGTGAATGCTCGACCTTCCAGCGTCTATCTCCCGCATCTGCAAGAAGGGAATCATAAGTTTTCAACACAACAACATTAGCCGAATCCCCGATTGCGTGCGTATTCATTTGATATTCTGAACCGGCAATACGCGCCGCCGTTGCTTTAAAGTCGGCTACCGAAGATAGTAAGGCTCCAAAATGATTGTGCTTATCTGAATAAGGCTGTTTTAGAGCAGCTCCTCTAGATCCCAAAGCCCCATCTGCATAGAATTTTACAGCACGTACATTCAATTTTTCTGTTTTTAAAGGTTCTCTGTCGAGGAAATAATCCAGATTCTCCTTTGTATTACTAATCATTGCATAGATCCTTACATCCAGCTCTCCTGCTTGCTGTAAACTGTCAATTAGTTCTATTGTAAAACGATCTAAACCTGCATCATTAACTGTTGTTAAACCATACTGAAAAACCTCTTTTTGAGCATCCAGTAAAGCAGCGGCTTGATCCTCTAAACTTGTTTGAGGTACAGCATTCTCCACCAGTGCCATGGGATTGTCAATAAGGATCCCGGTTAACTCTCCATTCTTCTTTTCAATTTCTCCACCTTCAGCAGGTGTATTTGTGGTAATACCCGCAGCATCCAGCGCCGCCTGATTTGCCAACAGGGCATGCCCGTCAATTCGGGTTATGGCCACCGGAGTATCGGGAAACAATACATCAAGAGTGTCCTTTACCGGAAACTCCTTTACTTCCCAATCATTTTGATCCCATCCCCGACCAACAATAAAATCGGTATTCTTTTCCTTTTGAAATTCAGTGATACGAGCGACCACTTCTTCAAAACTGTTGGTGCCGGTAAGGTTGACCGTTTGCATGGTAGACCCAAGGCCGTAGAAATGAGCATGCGCATCAATTAAACCGGGGAGAATAGTTTTCCCCTGCGCATCGACGACTTCGGCGGAATTGTATTTCTCCTGCAGCTCTTTTGAAGTACCAACAGCGAGAAACTTTCCGTCTTTCACTACAAAGGCTTCCGCAGTAGAAAATTCATCATCCACGGTATATACATTGGCATTAATTACAAGAAGATCGGCTTCTTCTTTATTGGTGTCATTGCAGCCAAAGAAAATTCCGAAGCTAAGAATGTAAAAAAATATTTTTTTGATCATCGTTTAGAGATTTAGGGTAAAAATAGAAAATGCGCTCCAAACCGGAGCGCATTTATTTTATTTTGAGCAATAGTCATTAAAACCAGGTTACAATTGCTTCCCAAATGGCTTCACGAATATCGGGGTTGGCCCCGGCTGCAAGAGCAATGGAAATAAATAACCCGATCATTGCATAGGAGAAATCTTTAAATATCATCCTTCCTGCTTTTTTACGGTGCTTTTTACCTTTTTTGGTACGTGAAAGACTCACTGCGATTTCCCTACCTCCAATAACTCCCAGGAATACCCAGGTGGTACTCATTGGTACGGTACTAATAAAAAGTTTATAGATCAACAGGATCACGTAGGTGGCATCAATTAAAGTTGCTGCCCTGATATCGGAAATCCTCGCCTTTTCACTCACCACTTGTTGTATTTTATCTCCTCTTAGATAGAACAGGAGACCCAGACCTACAAAAATAGTGACGGCAAAAATTATGAACTGCATGAAGTCAAGCTGCCGTGGAAGGAATACTGCTATGTTCGCACCATCCTGCATCACCCATACACCCCATAGCGTACCACTCACAAGCCACTGAACAATATTCCAGCTTTTGCTGAATTTACGGCTCTTAAAGTATTTCTTAATGGTGTTATAAGATAAGTACCACACTAAGAATGAAAGCACAAAAGCCATAATATACCCGGTCCAGGATTTCCATACTACAGAGGTAATACCTGATGTATCGGCACTAAAAACACTTAAAATAAGAAAGGTCGTAGATACCGGCATCCTTAACCTTGTAAGTATTAAAAGCACAAGGGGTGCAATGATCTGGAAAAAGCTAAAGTTCTCGGGATGAGGGTATTTTGTTGTGCCATCTGGGTTCAACAGTCGTTGGTAGGTGACATCCCCATCAAAAACTATCCAGCTATAGGTCACTACGGCCAGAAATATAATACCAATGAACAACCACATTGTCCACCACTTCCGGTTCTTATTACTTTCAATGAATGTTCCCAGGGATTGTATACTGTCATTAGCCACAGTTGCATAAGCGGCGAAAAAGAATCCAAGCCACATCCCGGCCTGTCCATAACCTGTAAGAATTCCTGCCAGAACGAGTCCCACAATCACTATGGCCAGGAATGTTTTTTCCTGAACCATGAAATCGAGCACGTTCAAATACGGCCGGTTCCTTTTAATCCTGTTAAATTTAGCTTTTGCCATTTCCTAATTATAGGTTTTCAAAAATTTCTAGAATTGCGAATATAACTTCTTTTCCCTCTTTTGGGGCTGCAAAAATATATACTTGCATACTTCCACTGTTTAATTCCAATGTTATCTAATTGTTAAGAATTCTTTAAAGCCAATATCCTTGGTTGTCAAGCATAAAAAAAGCCGGTAAAAACCGGCTTTTTCGAACTTCATTAATTTTATCTTCCGAAGTCAAACTTGTAGGTAGCTCCTGCCATCACCTGCAGCCCTAAGACGGGATAATCTGCCCACTTTTCGTAATTATCTCCCAAAAGGTTATGACCACGGGCAAATATAGAAAGCCTGTCGTTAAATCTGTATCCAAGATTTGCGTTGAGATCAACATAAGAATCCAGGGTGACATTTTCTTCTACAACAGGTATTCCCGAAGTAAAATCAAACGTCCCGTAGTCTTCCCGCTCACCAACTATAAAAATATTGGCTCCTGCAAACCATTTTTCAGTGATTTGGTAATCGGCTAATAAATTCGCTTTGAAGTCTGGCAGGTTCCAGGCTTCATCCTGCTCATCGGTGTCATACACAAAATATTCAGCATTGATACGCAGGTTAAGTTTGCGATTTACATCGAAGTTTAATTCTCCAAATGCTGAAATGGTACTCACCTTGTCATAAACAACTGCAAATGAATTCCCGAAAGCATAAGGCGGCCTGCTTAGGGCTTCAGAAGGATCGGAAGGCGTGGACACAAAGAGTGGCTTAAAATCTTCGGCCATATATTTTAAACGGGTATTATAACCTATACTGCTGGTTAATTTTCCTTTTGCACCTACGTAAGCTTTATATTGTTGATCTGTAGGTGCTATTCCTACTCCCGGAGTAAGAAAAGGGTTCTCCTTCGTAAATTCATAATAAGAATTCTGTCGCAGTTCTCCTTCAAGACCGGCGTAAGCTATAAAATAATCTCCGGCAGCGCGATAGCTTGCAGTGACCTGCGGGTAAACATATATCCCGCTGTCACTGTTCTCTGAATCATAGCTGTAATAGATCGCTGCACCCAAATTAAGAGTAAGATCGTCTCTAAGCACCACTAGACTCGAGGCCAGTCCAATATTCATATAACTGTAATTAATTTCCTCAGAATCGCCTATGGCTAGAGAAGAACTACCATTTAAATAGTCTAAAATCACATTGGTATGAAACAATTCGCCCCCAATAGGAATTTCAAGCGTTGGTTTAAATGTAAGGCGGTGTTCGTTAGATTCAAAATCATCACCAAAATATCGGTATTTGACTTCTGCCCTGTCAAAAAAGGCCTTTTCCCAGTTAATTTCCCCACCAGCATATATACTGTAGTAATTGTGCTGGGGATCGATATCATCGATAATGTTATTACTTACTTCATCCCCGCGTACTCCATACCAGTTAAATAGTCGGTGCTCTACCCCAAAATCGGTGTTCCAGATGAGATTTCGGTTCCTTGAAGAGTAATTAAGATTGAGTTCTGTATCGTAATAATTATCCTCCAGTTCCACACCGTCAATCCCACCTTGAGCGGAATTATGAGTGAGGAAAATTCCGAAGTTATCGGTCCTGGTGACTTCAATATTGCTGTAGAACTCGGCTAAAGCACTGGTGTAGGTACCAAAACCAAGGGTGATGTAATTATCATACAGCTTTGGCGGACGCTGGCGCTCCACGGTTGTAGCCCTTCCTTTGGCAGGGGCAAAAGTGGAGGCAACCGGAACAGAAAATATGCTGTATTGTACAGGTCTTTTTTCAAGGTTCACTGAATCTGATATTTTTGGAGTCTCCCTTATTTTGGAGGCATCACTAACAGTAGGAGTATATGGTTTCACCACTTCTACCGTTTCGCTCCCAAGGTCCTGAGCATATGTGAAGCCGGTAAAAAATAAGAACATGATAACTACACTTAACGAGTTGATTTTCATGGGAAGGCTTTTATGTATTTTAATTGTTGGTTTCTACAGAAGCATTGGTCCTGGCTTCCTGTGCTTTTATCCTGGCTAGTTCCTGTTTGGCTTCATTTACAACTTCGGGGAACTGGGTGAAATTCTTGATCACGTTATCCAGAATATAAGTGGCCTGGTAAGCATCACCTAAGGCATAGAAATTCTTCGCCATCAACACAAGCCCTTTTGCACCAAATAATTTGTAACCAGAATAATCTTTGGCTAAACGCTGTACAGCATCATTTGAAGCCTGGAAGTTTCCGGCTTTATTCTTGAAATAAGCATCATAGTACAATGCCTCGGCTGCCAGTTCTCCGGTGGCCGATTTCTGCACTTCGGCATAAGCTCTTTTTGCGCGCTCTTCATTTCCCGTTCTCATAGCGGCACGGGCAATGATCACCTGCGCATCGTTTTTAGCACTGGTTTCGGCATTTGGATTTGCCAGCACCTTTTCGGCATAACTTACAGCCTCATCATATTTTCCAGTTTCCAGGTAAGACTTCATGAGGTTAGACTGTGCAAAAATGGTATTTTGAGCAAAAGATGCTTGAGATTCAAGACGCTTTAACAGCGGAATAGCTTCGGAATAATTGCTGTTTTCCAGGTAAACTTCGGAAAGTCTCGCAAGAGATTGCTCGAGATATTCTGATGCCGATCTTCCAATCACATATTTGTAATGCGGAATGCTTTTCTCCCTGTTTCCTTCACGGAAATATAATTGCCCCAGGTAAAAATGAGCCTGTACCGAATGTATTCCGTTAGGGAATTTTACAAGATATTTGTCCAGCGCAGTAATGGCCGCTGAAGTATTGTTGTTCTGATACTGTTTTTCGGCAGATTCAAACGTGGTGTTATCAAGATCCACATCGGTCACTTCTACAAAATCCAGGTCTTTCACCCAGTTTGCATACTCATCTGTCCTGCCCAGATCGACATAGATAAGCCTTGCGGTACTTACAGCCTGGATAGCTTCAGCCGAATTAGGAAAATCGGCTACTACCTTTTTAAGCTTGTCAAGCGCCTGGTTCGACTGGTCATTATTATAATAGATCAATCCCTGCTTCAGTAAAGCCTGCGGCACAAAAGCACTTCCGGGAACATCTCTAATAAGCCTGTTGTAGGCTTCCATCCCCTGGCTCGTATTGTTCATCGCTACATAAGTATTCCCAAGTTCATACGCTGCATCATCCCGATAGGAAGAGCGGGGATATTTTCTAAGAAACTCGGTTAACTCCTGAATTTTTGTCTCATTGCGCTGCACAAAACCATAGCTTATTGCTTTCTGAAAAGCTGCATAATCATTTTCGGATCCATTAAGAGCAATTGCTGCATTGTAAGCATCCATGGCAGGCCAATAGCTACTGTTCACAAAATGGCTGTCCCCCAAACGCACAAAGGCATCGTTTCTCCTGCCCCGATCTTTAGCAGCATCATTAGCGAAGCGCTTAAAGAACTCTATCGATCTTGCGTAATCGCGCTGTTTAAAATACGCGTAACCAATATTATAATCAAGGTTTTCCTTTTCTGAAGCTCCCTTTGCACCACTCATACCGGCAAATTCCCGGTAGCCAACCAGGGCCTCATCAAAATTGCGCAGGTTAAAATCTGTCTCAGCTTTCCAGAAGGTTGCCAGGGCCGTAAATCGTGGATCGCGTCTTTCCGTAAGGGCCAGATCAAAATATTCCTTTGCTTCACGATATTTTCCTTCTTCAAAAAGTTCCAGTCCGCGGTAAAATGCCACTTGCTGGTAAACTACATTATTTTGAAAATTTCGGTTTCCTTTGAGAAGACGCATTGCTTCCTCATAGTTCTTCGAAGTAATAAAGGAGTTGATGAGCAACTCATTAATTTCCTCTTTGGCAGGAGAATTTGGGTAAGCTTCCAGGTAGTTCATCAAAACCTGTGGCGTACTGGCATAACTGTTCCCAATCTCATAGCTCAATTTGGCGTAATTAAGTGCAGCATCTGCCTTGATCTCGGGATTGAAATCCATCTCACTGGCATTCTTAAATGCATTGAGTGCCTGTTGCTTTTTATCATCTTTTAAGTAAGACTGAGCCAGGTGATAATATGCATTTTGGGCAACAGCATTTTTCCCATCAATGATCTTGTTGAATTCGGAAATGGCGGCCTCATAATTTCCCTGCTGAAAATAGGCGTAACCTAACTGATAATAATCTGTGTTGTTCCACTTCCCTCTTTCCCCCTGGTATTCTTTTAAATAAGGAATAGCTTTTTCATACTGTCCAAGGTTAAAATAGCTCTCCCCAATAATTTTATTTAGCTCGGACCTGTCGCGGCGATCGGCCCGGGGTAATTGCTCCAGTCCAAGTTGAATAGCTTTTTCAAAATTCCCCTGCTTAAAATTCATATCGGCCTGGAAGTAAGAAAGATCTTCCTCGTAACGCTCTGTGCCCTCTACCTCTTCAAAAAGGGCATTTGCCTGCTCATAATCATCCCCTTCATAAGCCATAAAGCCCAGGTAGTATTTTGCCTGGGAACCATATTTCTTGGAGTCTTTTACTTTGCTCAAATATTCTTTAGCTTCTTCAGGTTGATTTGCCTTAAAGTAAGCGTAACCATTATTGAAGTTAAAACGTTCCTTTTCAGCTTTGCTTAAGTTCCTTTGATCAACCGTGTCATACCACTTGCGGGCAAGAGAATACTTTCCTGTTTCAAAATAATAGTCGGCCACATCGAGATAGGCTGCATTGGTTTTGGTGCTGGTAGGGTAACGCTCTACAAAATCCTCCATGAGCGCATCGGCTCCCGGTTGATTTAAGCGAATAGCAGCATTGGCTATATAATAGGCGGCATTGGCCTTGATCCTTTCATCATCCACTTCATCCTGTACTTCATCAAATAAGGTTTGTGCGGCAAGATATTGCTGATTGTTGTATAACTCCAGGGCGCGGTTATAATCGGCCAGTTCATTAGTCTGAATAGCAGATTGTTGTGAAAAACCTAAAACCGAAGAAAAAACAAGAACAACAAAAAGGCAGATTTTGCAATGTTTCATTCGTAAATTTTATTTTGTTGATGATTCAAAGATATAAGAAACTCTAAGGTAATAACGCCTATGTTGTAAGATAAATTATGTCTTTCCGTTAAATGAAACCTAAAATTTCCTTCGAAAAATTTCAGCAGAAGAAAAGCAACACAAGCTCATATATTTACGTTCTCTTTCTTACTTTTACCTCTCAAAAATGTGATTTTTCATGTCCAATAATGTTCTGTACCTAAAAGACGCTGCCATTTATCAACGGGAGACGCTTATCCTTTCTGAAGTCAATATAGAGATCGAAAAAGGGGAATTCGTTTACCTCATCGGGAAAACCGGAACAGGAAAAAGTAGTTTCATGAAAACCCTTTATGGAGATCTTCCTCTAACCGAAGGGGAAGGACAGATAGTGGATTACGATTTGCGCACCCTAAAGGAAAAAGATATCCCCTTCCTGCGCCGCAAACTGGGAGTCGTGTTTCAGGATTTTAAGCTGCTCAACGATCGTAATGTCAATGAGAACCTGCTGTTTGTACTAAAAGCTACGGGCTGGAAAGACAGAGCATCTATGGATGCAAAAATCGAGGAAGTTCTTAAAAAAGTAGGAATGGGCACCAAGGGTTTTAAAAATCCCTACCAACTTTCGGGAGGAGAACAACAACGTATAGCTATCGCCCGGGCCCTTCTTAATGATCCCGAACTCATTTTAGCCGATGAACCTACCGGAAACCTTGACCCACAAACTTCGGTTGAAGTAATGGAAGTCCTGCAGCAAATCAGCAAAAACGGAAAAACCATTCTTATGGCTACCCATGATTACGCCTTACTCTTGAAGTATCCCTCCAAAACCCTGAAATGTGACGGACAAAAGGTATTTGAGGTGGTACAAAAAACGGTTTAAATTGAAAATAGAGGAGAGATAACCATTTCCAAAGTTTGAAACTTTGAAAATGGTTGGTTTGAAGAATAAAAAAACCACTCAAAAATGACATTTTTGGAGTGGTTTTTCTTTTCAATCTGTATTCGTAATTCTAATCTCTAATTTTCATTCTTCCTGTTGATAAAGAGGTAATAGATGTTAATGATAACGATAGCTGCATTGGTGACAATAATTGGATATGATTCCAGCAGAATTCCGTAGGCGACGAAGAATAAACAACCAAGACTGTTAATGTATCTTAAGGTGGTGATGTTTCTCATTAGAAAAGACAACAGTAAAAAGAAAGATGCCAGGTACCCAATCCATTCCACGTAAGAAATCCCAAGTATTTCCATATTTTTTCTGAATTTATGAACAGGAATTAAAAGTAAGAAATCATTTTTAAATCCTGGGAAATGAGTAGCACCAATAAAAAAGGGCTACTAAAATGGAATTTTTAGCAGCCCTTTTTTATTAAAAATCAATCTTATATTATAGCGTCTTATTTCTCTTTCTGTCGTTTTCTGTGAGATAGATCTTTCTAAGACGAATATGCTTTGGGGTAACCTCAACATATTCATCCTTTTGAATATATTCCAGTGCCTCTTCAAGAGAGAACTTTATAGCCGGAACTATCTTCGCCTTATCATCTGCCCCCGAAGAACGTACGTTGGAAAGCTTTTTGGTTTTTGTGATATTCACCACCATATCATCCTGGCGGGAGTTCTCTCCAATTACCTGACCTTCATAAATATCCTCTCCCGGATCAACAAAGAACTTTCCACGATCCTGAAGTTTATCTATAGAATAAGGAATAGCTTTTCCTTTTTCCATGGATACCAAAGAACCATTTTGACGCTCTGGAATTCCTCCTTTAAGCGGCTGATATTCCTTGTAACGGTGTGCCATAATAGCTTCTCCCGCAGTAGCAGTAAGCAGTTGATTACGCAATCCAATGATACCGCGTGAAGGGATCTGGAACTGGATGGTCATCCTGTCTCCTTTTCCTTCCATGCTCAACATTTCACCTTTTCTCATAGTCACCATCTCCACTGCTTTTCCTGAAACATCTTCAGGAAGGTCAATGGTTAATTCCTCAATAGGCTCACATTTCACTCCGTCGATCTCCTTGATGATCACCTGTGGCTGACCAATTTGAAGCTCATAGCCTTCACGACGCATGGTTTCAATTAATACAGATAAATGAAGTACACCACGACCAAACACCATAAATTTATCGGCACTGTCGGTCTCCTCAACTCTAAGGGCAAGGTTTTTCTCAAGCTCCTTCATCAGGCGTTCCTTGATGTGTCTCGAGGTAACGAATTTTCCGTCTTTTCCAAAGAAAGGCGAATCGTTGATGGTGAACAACATGCTCATTGTTGGCTCATCAATAGCGATTGTTTTAAGTCCTTCAGGATTTTCAATATCGGCAACTGTGTCTCCAATTTCAAAACCTTCAAGCCCCACAATAGCACAAATATCTCCTGCAGTTACTTCTTCTATCTTTCTACGGCCAAGGCCTTCAAAAGTATGTAATTCTTTAATTTTAGTTTTCTTGATGCTGCCATCTCTCTTCACAAGCGCAACCTGCATCCCTTCTTTCAAGGTACCGCGTTGCAGACGACCAATTGCGATCCTTCCTGTAAAAGAAGAAAAGTCAAGAGAGGTGATCAACATTTGTGGAGATCCTTCTTCAGTTTTTGGTGAAGGAATATGCTCAATAACCATGTCAAGCAAAGGCTCAATGTTTTTAGTCTCATTTCTCCAGTCGTCACTCATCCAGTTATTCTTGGCTGAACCATAGACTGAAGGAAAATCAAGCTGCCATTCTTCTGCACCTAATTCAAACATCAAGTCGAAAACTTTCTCATGCACTTCCTCGGGAGTACAGTTCTCTTTATCAACTTTATTGATTACCACACAAGGTTTCAATCCAAGGTCAATAGCTTTTTGAAGTACAAAACGCGTTTGCGGCATTGGACCTTCAAAGGCATCTACCAAAAGCAGAACACCATCGGCCATGTTCAACACCCTTTCAACTTCTCCCCCAAAGTCGGCGTGACCTGGGGTATCGATGATGTTGATCTTTGTTCCTTTATAAACTACGGAAACATTCTTAGAGGTAATGGTAATTCCACGCTCCCTTTCAAGATCATTGTTGTCAAGGATAAGATCCCCGGTGTTTTCGTTTTCCCTGAATAGCTGACAATGGTACATTATTTTATCTACCAGAGTAGTTTTTCCGTGGTCAACGTGTGCGATAATCGCGATATTCTTAATAGCTGTCATATAAACGCCTGATTTTTAAAGGCTGCAAAGGTACGTTTATTTTTTCCATAAAAAACACTGCGTAAGAGAATAAAATATTTATTTGTATTTATGGTAATAATTTGATTAACAGCAGCTTGTAAACCAAGTACTATTTACAGGTTCTTCGGAAAGATATAGAACTGAAAAATTTATTTGGTAACTTCTGGAGAGGCTGAGCATTATCATATTTTATAAGTCTTAAATTCCTTTTGACCTTAAAATTTCGTAACTTTAAGTCATTCAATTTCAGTATATTAAACGGTAATTATTTGAATACATCGGCTATGAAAAGGAGAAACATATTCACCAGTAATGTATTATTTATACTTCTATGTTGCCTTACAGGTGCATTGGGAATACAACCGGCCATGGCACAGGTAGACGGGCAGGTAAGCCTGGATTTTCCCGCTGAAGATAAATTAATGGAAGTGGCCCATGAAACAGTTAAGGCTTACGAAATGGGAAACTGGGAAGCACTTAGAAGAAATGCAACTAAAGATGCACGATTTTATAATCTCGGCAGTTATGACAGCTTAAATCTGGACCAAACCATAGAGTATTGGACCGAGGGTCGAAAGATCGCCAGTCCGGTTCTTTCTGAAGACGGGGTATGGCTTGCAGTAGCCGTTCCTCAAGGCCCTCGGGAAGGAAATTGGATCCTACACTGGGGAACAAATACCTTGAGCTATCCTACAGGTGAAACTATAACCTTTCCCTATCACGTCGCCATCAAATTTCGTGATGAAAATGTGAGCCAGATACATTTTTACTATGACAATAACAGGATCATAAGAGCTTTAGGCTATGAAATCCATCCTCCTTTTAAGGAGGAAAAGAATAATTTCCTCGAAGGTTATGATGGTAAACAGTAGGAATGATTGATTTCAATATTAAAAACTTCAAAAAAGGTATCTTTGCAGTAAATTTATTTTATGCAACTCAACAAGATACCACAGATAAAGCACACAGATTCCAACAATTTCTTTTTGCTGGCCGGCCCCTGTGCCATTGAAGGCGAAGAGATGGCATTAAGAATCGCTGAAACAATTTTAAAGATTACCGATAAGCTACAGATCCCTTTTATCTTTAAAGGATCGTATAAAAAAGCAAACCGAAGCAGGGTTGACAGCTTCACGGGAATTGGAGATGAAAAGGCTTTAAAAATTCTTCGAAAGGTTTCTGAAACTTTCCACATCCCAACGGTAACCGACATTCACGAGAGAGAAGATGCCACCCTGGCAGCAGAATATGTGGATGTACTACAAATTCCTGCATTTTTAGTGCGGCAAACAGACCTTGTGGTCGCAGCCGCCGAAACCGGAAAAGTAGTCAATCTCAAAAAAGGACAATTCATGAGTCCCGAAAGCATGAAACATGCCGTGACCAAAGTTACCGACAGCAATAATGAGCAGGTAATGGTGACCGACCGTGGGACTATGTTTGGTTATCACGATATGATAGTCGACTTCCGCGGAATTCCAACCATGCGCGAATTTGCACCTACAGTTCTGGATGTCACCCATTCCCTGCAACAGCCCAACCAAAGCAGCGGAGTCACCGGTGGAAGACCAGATATGATAGAAACCATCGCCCGTGCCGGGATAGCAACAGGAGCCGATGGATTGTTTATTGAAACCCACTTCGATCCCGCAAATGCGAAAAGCGACGGTGCCAATATGCTCGATATTCAGTATTTGGAAAAATTGCTGAGCAACCTAACTGCAATAAGGAAAACAATAAATTCATTTTAAAAATTTGTGACTCGGTTGCAAATCCGCGCCAACAGATAAGATATTAGACCTAAGAGATTTCAAAAATCTGTGAGGTCTATTTATTTTAGGTCCTAAAAATCCTCCAACAGCCAACGCAGGCGTGGCCAGAAAATGCAAAAACCCCGCTTCTTTATGGAAGCGGGGTTTTCTGTTTATTGGGGGCAAAAAATTCTATCCACACTTGGAGTAACCACAGCTCTTACAAACCAGGCATCCTTCAGAAAATATAATTCCTTCGGGATCACCACATTCGCCACAGGTTTTGTCGGCGGCAGGCGTACCATCGGGCACGAACTGCTTAAGGGCACGTACAACACCCGCTTTCCAGGTATTGATACTTTCGTCAAGCAAGTTCAGGTTATTGATAAGATCAACTACGTATGGAATTGGCATTCCGTGGCGGAGTACTCCTGAGATCAATTTGGCGTAGTTCCAGTATTCTTCGTTAAAGGATCTTGACAAACCTTCAATAGTCACTTTATATCCATGCTTATCACAGAACTGGAAATCATATCTGGACTTACCATCCTCATCACGATTTTTGATCACATATCCTTTCTCTACCCAGGTTGGAAGGTTAAATACATCTTCCATTTTTCCGGTGAAGATCTCGTAAGGACGGTCATTGAGAATACCTACTACCGCAAGCCATTTCTCCTTTTCGTTGTTGAATCGGATAATTTTTGACTCCAGTTTCTTCGGACGTTTTGGCGCATAAGTTTCTGCAAATACATTTTGAGCTGCTTCTGCACTCTTGTCCTTCTTATCATCTGAAGAGACAAGAATTCCGCTACGCGAACCATCGCGATAAACAGTAATACCTTTTAGACCTTGTTTCCACGATTCAATGTATATATCGCTTACCTTCTCCTGGCTCACATCTGTCGCCAGGTTAATAGTAGAACTAATAGAGTGCGTGGTATATTTTTGTACAAGCGCCTGCATCTCTACACGCTTTTGCCAATTAATTTCTGAAGCAGTTGCTCCTGCATAAGGACTTTGCTCAATAGCATCTTTCCCAGAAGCTGCCATCCATGTCTTCACCTTAGGATGATACACAGTAAATTCTTCAAAAGCATCTCCTGTATCATCAACAAAGGCCACTTTGGCATTTGCTCCGGAAGCGTTTACTTTTCTTCTTCTTTTATAAGACAACATAAATACCGGCTCAATTCCCGAAGAGGTTTGGGCAAGCATACTTAAACTTCCTGTTGGAGCAACAGTACTAATAGAGATATTCCTTCTTCCATGCTGCATCATGCGACTGTAAAGATCGGGGAACTCTCTCTTCATCATTTGAACAAAGTCTGACTGCTCTTCGATAGCAGGATCGAAAACCTTAAATGGTTCCCTGGTGATGGCCATATCAATACTACTGTCGAATTCTCCTTTAAGTTTGGTCTGCATGATCTTATCAACCACTTCAAGAGCCTCGTCTGTATCGAATTTCACGCCAAGGGCAGCAACAGCATCGGCAAGGGCAGTAAAGCCAAGGCCGGTACGTCTTCCTGTTTTACCATTTTCTGCAAGTAATTTCCAGGTGTCGATCTCATTTTTCTTAATGAAATCGGGCTCCTCATCCTTATCTATCTTCGCAAGGATCTTTTCTACAGCTTCAAGTTCAAGATCTACAAGGTCATCCATCAACCGCTGAGTTTCATAAATTACTTTATAGAATTTGTCGTGGTTGAAAGAGGCATTTTCTGTAAATGGATTATCAACGAAATTATAAAGATTTACTGCAATTAAACGGCATGAATCCCCTCCCTGCATTGCAATTTCAGAACAAGGGTTGGTGGAACTGTTCTTAAAGCCGGGGTAAAAAGATGATGTTGAATAAGTATGTTGTTTATCCCAGAAAATTAGACCGGGCTCTGCTGTATTGTGTGCACATTGAATAATGGTATCCCATAATTCTTTGGCACGAACAACTTTCGTGTACTTAGGATTTGGACTGTCGATTGGCCAGCGTAAGGTAAAATCGGCATCCTCGGTAACGGCTTGCATGAACTCATCTGTTAGACGCAAAGAGATGTTCGCACCAGTTACCTTTTTAAGGTCCTGTTTTATGGTAATAAAATCCTCAACATCGGGATGAGAAATATCTATTGTCAGCATTAATGCTCCCCTTCGGCCGTTTTGGGCAACTTCCCTGGTGGTGTTTGAAAACCTTTCCATGAAAGAAACAGCTCCTGTTGTTGTTCCCGCAGAATTTGATACCAGTGCATTTTTAGGACGAAGACCCGAAAGATCAACTCCTACCCCACATCTCCTTTTAAACAATTGTACCAGTTGTTGATCTGTATGAAGGATTCCACCGTAAGAATCATAAACCGGCGGCACAACCACACAATTAGAAAGGGATGCTATCATTTGATCATTACCAAGGGCTGCCATGACACTACCCTGGGGAATGCTGTATTTAAAATCTTTAAAGAGTTGAAATATTCTCTCTTCACTTAAAAATTCTCTTGACTTACCGTATTCAGACAGGTTTTCTTTTCCCGCTGCACGATCGGAATATTTCGCCTCCATCCTGGCAAATTCTTTTGCCATTCGCCGGTGCATATCTTCGGGAGTTAGTTCAAGAAACTTTCCGTTTCTGTCTTTTACTGCATACTTATTTATCCAGGTAGTGGCTGCGAGCTCGTCATTTTTAAAATATTTTAAACATGCTTGCAGTACTTCATCGTACGTATAAGTCTGGGTGCTAAATAATTCTTCAACCATGGCATTTGTTTTTGTTTTAACTTGAAAGAGGGATAAAGTTATTTTAATTCTTGAGTTTTCAATTAGGAGGTTTAGCTTTCTTATTAACTAAACACTGTTGAAAAAAAATTCAACTTTTTTTCTGAAAAACGGCATTTGCTTTCAGCCCTTGCTACTCCTTAATTTCCAGAATTTTCTTCTACACTTTTCGGACCAAATAAATATTAACAACATCCCAAATATTTTTCTAAACTCTTGTTAAGTGACTGTGGCATAAGTCCTTTTTATTCTAACTTCCAATACTAACTTTCTTAAAAAACCAATAAATTATGGAAACGCAACTGGAAAACATTGGTGATAGAATTGCCAATTTCTTACCCGATTTGCTGGGAGCCTTACTTGTCATCTTAATAGGCTGGCTCATTGCTAAAGGGATCAAAACATTAGTAGTAAAACTCCTTCGGAAGACCACCTGGGATGAACGCCTTTTTGGGAGGGATAATATTGAGGACACCAATGTCTTTGTAGGTAATATCTTTTATTACCTTATTATGATCATCGTCCTGTTGATCGCCCTGGAGGTTCTTGGAATTAGTGAAGTGCTCACACCTCTTGAAAATATGCTCAATGAGTTCCTCATGTTCATTCCAAACCTTATTGGAGCACTGCTCATAGGTTTTATTGGTTATGTGCTTGCAAAATTCGTCTCCAATCTTATAAACATTGGTGGAGGATTGCTGGACCGGTGGGTAGATAAAACAGGATTTAAGGATACAGATAAGCTCGTGAACATTATACGTAAGATCGTTTTCATAGTGATTTTCATTCCATTCCTTATTCAAGCCTTTAACACACTTCAACTGGATGCCATCTCAGAACCTGCGAACGATATCCTTTATGGCTTTACCGAGCTTATTGGAGAGATCGTAATTGCAGCGCTTATCCTTGTTGTTTTTATTTGGGGAGGGAAATATCTGGCCAACTTCCTTGAAGATCTGTTCAAAAGTATGGGACTCGACCAAACTGCTGAAAAGATCCAGATCCACAATATGATTGGAGCGGGACAGTCTTTATCAAAACTTGTGGCAAACCTTATATATTTCTTCCTGGTTTTCTTCGGAATTATTACAGCTGTCGAGATCCTTGGACTTTCCAGACTCACAGAAATTCTCCATCAAATCCTGGAGGTCACAGGTCAAATTTTATTCGGGCTGGTAATTCTTGCCATAGGTAACTATATTTCCCTGTTGATCTACAACACTATGACGCGGTCTAGCAAAAACCATTTTATCGCGGGTGTGGTAAGATGGGCTTCGCTTGCCTTATTCATTGCGATAGCTTTACGCACCATGGGAATCGCCAATGAAATCGTAGAGCTTGCCTTCGGATTGGTACTTGGTGCCATTGCAGTAGCAGTAGCTTTAAGTTATGGTCTTGGAGGCCGTGAGGCAGCAGGAGAACATTTTAAGGATATCATTCAGAAGTTTAGAACAGAAGCTGCTGATGCCAAAGATCCAAACAAAGAAAACCCCGATGTTCGCAATACCGGAAGAAATTTTCCGCCTAAAGGTACCGGAGCCGGAAATGCGAGTACTCCTAACACACCTGGAGGTACAGGAAATAAACCGGCAGATCCAAATCCTCCACGATCGGGGAACACAGGAGGACCGAATCTAAACAAAGATAATCCGTCGAGGGATTCAGATAAAAATGGTCCTGCGGGAGCGGGCCCGAATAAACCGATCAATCCCACCTAGGATTGGTTGAAAATGTAAAGCCACGCAAATGCGTGGCTTTTTTTTTGTTATTAGTTGAAGCTTTATGGCAACTCAAGCTGTACAAGCACCGGAAGATGATCTGAAGGATATTTCAAATCTTTTGAATCACTTAGAACTCCATACTTCTTTACATCAATTTCTCCTGAAGTGAAAATATAATCAATGCGCCGGGTTACCGGCGAAAAAAAATCATAGCCGTTAAAAGTACCTTCGGGACCAAAAACAACTTCAGCTTCATTTTTTGAGTCCTTATAATGGGTTGTGAGAAATTCTATTTCTCCAGTTTCGGGTTCAAGATTCAAATCTCCCATTAAGATCATTGGCCTTTCCTCCTGGTTAATTTCTTTTATCCTACGATGAATCAATTTCACACTTTCTGCCCTTGCGGCTTCACCCTTGTGATCAAAATGAGTATTAAAAACCCAAAACTCCTTCCCCGTTTCCTTTTCTTTGAGTAATCCATAGGTGCACACCCTAGGATAGTCTGCATCCCAACCTTTACCCGGCTTTTCTGGTGTTGTAGAAAGCCAGAAGGTACCGTCTTTCAGGAGTTCGAATTTGTTGGTTTTAAAAAATATGGCGCTAAATTCCCCTTTTTGATCCCCATCGTCGCGACCTTTTCCAAAATATTCGTAGCCTGAAAGTTCATCCTTCAGAAATTCCAGCTGACTGTGCAATGCTTCCTGAACTCCAAAGATATTCGGCTCGTAAAATTTTAGTTGTCCGGCGAGATGATCCTTCCTAAGAGACCAGCTGTTCCTGCCGTCATCCTCGTTAGCATATTTAATATTATAACTCATCACGGTGAGCTGAGCTTTAGCCGGGAGCATTGTAAACATTAAAACCATAAAACTTATAATCTCTCTTTTCATATTCCTATTTCCTTACCTTTTACATAATCCTTAAGGTATTCGAACCTGGAAGTAAGTCTGCCATTTTGGGTCATTCTTGCCCTCTCCAGAATTCCATTTTTGTCGCCGTTAAAAAAAGCTGGAAGCACATTTTTCAAAAACATTTCACCAAAACCTTCACTGGCATCTTTGGGCAATTCGCATGGAAGATTATCGACAGCCATAACAAGGATGGAATTTTTCTCCCGAAAATCCACCTCCCGTTCTTCCTGTGGATCGTATCCATAAAAAGGTTCGGCAATCGTGGACGGTCTTAAAGTACTCGCTATTGGTCCTGCAATATCACAGGAAATATCGGCTATATATTTAATGCTGAAATTTGTAGATTTCGCATCTTCCGCGGTAAAGAAAACCGGGGCTCCTTCCCCATAAAAATGTCCCGCTATAAAAAAGTCGGCTGCATGGGTGAAGCGAAGAAAGTTAGACTCATATTTTTCGGGATGTTTATAAAAATCCTGATTACTGCCTTTTTCTCCGTCCCTGCGTTTGTTGTAATCCAGGACATCAATCTGGCAATAAACCGGGGTGTCAAAAGTGTCATTTAAAAAGGTGTTTACTCCCACTTTTTTCACCTTCAGGTGATCCAGAATTTCCCGGGCACCATGAGCGACTTTTCCATTTCCGGTGAGTACAATTTTTAAAGGCGGAATCTCAATTTTGTCAAGTTCTGCCAACATGGCATTAAGGTCGGGCAGACTTTCGGCTTTAGGGAGTTCAAAAAAGCCATTTTTGAGACCTATTCCGCGTAAACCGTTATATGCACCAACAAGTCCTGCATATCTTCCGAAACCAATAAGTCGGCCGCCCTTTTTATTGACGATCACCTCATGATCATAAAGCTCAATATTATTTTTTAGTATCTCCCTCAATAGGTCCCGGTTATAAGGCTGCTTTTTAATAGTATGAGAGAAAAAGAAATATTTTTTGTTAGGGATAAGGTTGGGTATTGGCACTTCTTTAACACCTAGCAGAACATCACAATTTGAAACATCTTCGAGGACCTCAAAACCGGCACGTCTATACTCCTCATCCGGAAAAACCCTGACATCGGAACTTTCCACTTTGAACTCGGCTTCAGGGAATTGCTTTACAGCTTCTAAAAGTTCATCTGGGGAAAATACTACACGACGATCTGGAGGAGTTTTTCGCTCTTTAATGAGGGCAAATTTTATCATATTCTTGTATAGCTTTAAAAATTGTTTGGAATTTCTCAAAGATAGGAATTATAAAGGGCGAAAAAAAGACTTAAAACGGCTTCGCCTCCCCGGTTGGTCAGGCTGGTTGCAAGAAACAAGAGACAGGACTTGCCTTTTATTCAGTAATAATTCCTACTTTTGTTTCTCTCATGTTAAAGCGGTATATCTATTGTTTGGCATGAAAAGTGCATTATTTATTGCAGAAGTTCTTTACATATTGGGGTCGACTTGGTTTTGACAGCGAGTCTAATTGAGTTGTAAGCACGTCGAGCGCTGGGAAATAGCTCGTAAATCTCATTTTTCACACTTTTTAAACGGCGAGAATAACTACGCCTTGGCAGCATAATCTGAATTATAGTAGGATTGCTCTAGTCCCTACAAGGTAGGGAGCCAAGATGTCTCGTGGAGGCCTTGATTTACGGCATTCACATAAGAGGCACCGATAAAGTAAATATAGAAACTGCAGGACCTTGATGTAGTTTCGAAATCTAATTGAGGATAAGTGTAAAGTTGGTGGTTTTCGGCCGGCTTTGCATCGAAAACTAAACGAAGACTAAACGTGTAGAAAGCTTCTGAATTGCTTGTTTGGACGAGGGTTCGAACCCCTCCGACTCCACTTTATAACCCGGTAAGCCTTGTGTTTACTGGGTTTTTTGTTTTAAGGTGACAATATAGGTGACAACTTTAGAAGCGTTTTTTCCTACAGAAGGGGGTCGCCCAAATTTAATTCTTACTCTTAATACTGAAGGTAGTACAACAGGCCAATCTTATTGTGGCGAAAAAACCTTTTTCCTGATAATTAACCAGTTGTGTTGAAAACTTTGTTAACACTTTTCCTGAATATCGGTATTAATTCCGTTAGCACCTTGTAATTTTATTCTTACTAATAACAATACCTATATTTTTTATGAATACAGAAAATCTTATTTCCAGGCTAAAAGGAGCCAATCATAAAAAGATTGAAGCTATTTCCCTAAAAAGGGAAATTCGCCAGCTCCCACCTCAAGAAAGGACAATAATCCTAAATCGACTCAGGGAGGAAAAGCGAAAAAGTGATAATTCGGATTTTAATGATGCAGTTGATGACATTATCAATGAATTCAGTCCAGACAAGTAGTGATAGATTTCTCATTTTTTACTACTGAGGTTTTAGCTTTACTATTCTCGGGGCTTGCTATAATTGTAAGCGTTTGGGATCGATACGGAAATATTAGAGATACCAGGAAATCGAACAAAAAAGCAGAAAAGGCGTTAAGGCTTTCCGAAGGATCAACAGAATTAGCAATTCGATCTATGATAAGTGAGGCCAGATTTAAGCTAAATAATTTTCAATTTGAATATAAAGCTCTAAAGGTCGCAAATAGAGAATTTGACAATACTGGATTTGACAAAATTCTTTACTCCTATATAGAGGATCTTCTTAATCAGTACGACACGGCTTGTATGTTATATTTTGATAATAAAATAGACAGAAAAAGGTTCAAATCTCAATACGAAAGGGAATTGATAAATTGCGTAGAGGGTAATGCATATAAAAAATATTTCGATTCTGACAACCCAAGATTTGAGGGAATCATGCGAGCATATGCAAAATGGAGAAAAGAAAATAAAAACTAAATTATGGCATCTAAAAAAGAAAGAATGCAAGCTAAAGCTCAAAAAATGTTAGATAAATATATGCCTTATGAACAATGGGTTCAAGTAAGGGAAAGAACAGAAGAAGAGAAAGAACTTTATAAACAAACCCGGGAAACTCTGCAGAACATTGTTGATGGCAAAAATGAAATTTTTGATACCGTAACAACGACAATAAAAAATGGAAAAACTTCTTCTAAATTAAGTTAGAAGGTTGATTGGTTTAACGATACAGAAAAGAGTTTAGGCAATATTATTTCCAATACTTGAACGACTTTCTACACCACGTCCATACAAATGCTGCTGAAACCCAATAAAAGTGTCCCGAATGCTCGGGATATCTCCCAGTTTGGCTTTAGCATCTGCCAGGGCGTGATATTTTAGTACCAACAGGTCCCCAAGCTGGGCATCATCCAATTGCTCAAAGCCTGAAGCGATGTATTGATCCAGAACAAAATTCAGGAACTCCTGCTGAGCCGGGTTGTAATCATCCAAATGAACCTTAGCTCTTTCTGCACGTTTTATACGCGGCACAAGATCTCTGTGGTAAGCAATGTAAGCCAGAACATCAAAAAGATCACTGTCCTCTCCATGTACCACTTTTTTCAGGTCCTCCAGCTGGGCTGCTGAGTAACCTTTATCTGAAAGCTCTTCCAGGAGCTTTCGTCTGGTGCCCGGAACACTCCATAGCTGCCTTAACTCCTCCTCGTTTTTAAAAAGAGATGGTAGCTCCCCAAAAAGGTTCATCACAAATTTCTCTACAGAAATAGGTTTCCCATCCGGACTCCAGAAAGAGGTTTTCACCATACTATCAAATTCCCGCACCTTATGATCGGCAAGTTTCACTTTGATCAGGTATTTTGGCGGAGTTTCACACACGCAGGGATCATTACTGCAATCATTACAGGCATAATCCTCAGCTCCTTCACATTTACACGGCTTCTGTCCACATTCCTGACATACCTGGGCTTTTTTTCGTGGTTTCGCCGGTTCCGGTTCCAAAGGTTCCCCATCCCATTCCGGATCCTGAAAATGCTCGTGTGCCTTGACAAAATCAAAAATGGTGAAATGGTCTTTGTCCTGGTATAGCCGAGTTCCTCTCCCTACTATCTGCTTAAATTCTACCATGGACTTCACCGGCCTAAGCAGGACGATGTTCTTTACTTCCGGTGCATCCACTCCGGTACTCAGCTTTTTTGAAGTCGTGAGCACCGTCGGAATTAATTTTTCGTTGTCCTGGAAATCCCTTAAATGTTGTTCTCCCCTTCCACTATCATCGGCAGTTACTCGATGACAATAATTTGGATTGGTGCTGCTGGAAAGCTGATTAATTAGATCACGAATAGCCGCAGCATGTATTTGGGTAGCGCAGAAAACAAGGGTCTTCTGATTCTGGTTGATCATCTGCATCAACAGCTTCACCCTAAACTCTTCCCGCTCCCGGATTTCTATGATTCGGTTGAATTCTGCTTCGGTATATTTTCTCCCCTGCTCCACTTCTCCAGTTTCTACATCGTCGTCCTCGGTGTACACGTATTCATCAATGGTGGTGCTGATCTCCTTTACCTTAAAAGGAGTTAGAAAACCGTCATTAATTCCCTGTTTCAGGGAATAGCTGTACACAGGCTCTCCAAAATACTTATAGGTGTCTCCATTCACATCCCGCTTTGGAGTAGCTGTAAGTCCCAGCTGCACTGCCGGTTTGAAATATTCCAGAATTGCCCTCCAGGTGCTTTCGTCTTTTGCTCCTCCCCGGTGGCACTCGTCGATGATGATGAAGTCAAAGAAATCCGGTTCATATTCTCCGAAGTAGGGAGAATGATCAGGGCCGCTCATAAAGCTTTGGAAAATGGTAAAAAAGATGCTGCCGTTGGTGGGCACTTTTCCCTTCTTCTTGATATCTGCCGGAGTGATCCTTACCAGTGCTTCCTCCTCAAAAGCTCCAAAGGAATTAAAAGCCTGATCGGCCAGAATATTTCTGTCTGCCAAAAAGAGGATCCTGGGGCTTCTTTTTCCGTCTCTCTGAAGGTTCCACCTTGCCTGAAACAATTTCCATGCAATCTGGAATGAAATTGCTGTTTTTCCTGTACCAGTGGCGAGGGTTAGTAAGATCCTGTCTTTTCCTTCTGAAATTGCTTCTAAGGTTTTTGTAATGGCGTTGTCCTGGTAGTAGCGCGGTTGCCACGTGCCTCCGCGATCTTCAAAAGGAACACTGAAAAGCCGCTCCCGCCATTCATTTTCTTTTGGAAAGGTTCTTTCCCACAGCTCATCCGGTGTTGGAAAACCTGTTACGTCTCCTTCGTGGCCAAGTGCCATGTCGATCCCGTAATGCTTGAGACCGTTGGTAGAATATGTATATCTAATCTGCAGCCGCTCTGCATAATCCTTTGCCTGCCCTACTCCGGCGGTATAATATTCATCCATGGCTTTGGCTTCCACCACTGCCAGATACCTGTTTTTGTACTGAAGCACATAATCTGCCTTTAAAGGCTTAGCACGTCGCCCCTGCCCTAATATTCTACCTTGAGAAATGGGAAATTGCTTCCGGATCTTACTGCCTTCTACCACCCCCCATCCTGCAGCTTTTAAAGCCGGCTCAATGTATTCGAATTCAGTTTGTGCTTCGTTCATATTAGTAGATTCAATTAGACTTCAACTGCTTTTTGCGTAAGCTCACCTGTAAAGGCTTTTTGAAGAATGGATTTTTTAAGTTCTTGTAACCTATCTAATTTTATTTTATACAAATTTATGAGCCCTTGCATAGCTTCATCTATTGAAGCTACTTTTTCAACAACAGAATTCTGCTGAGTTATATCAGGAAAATGAATAGAGATATTCTTGATCTTTGACTGATTGAGATTTTTTTGACGCACTCCTCTTCTTTGGCTTAATATCTCGGTCTTTTTTGCATTAACTGCGTGCATAATAAATGCAAGGTTGTACTCTCTGTTTGGCTCTACCCCACAAATTGCCTGATTAAACGTAGCTTCTCTGTCTAAAATCGACATTTTTAAGGCTGCAGTGTCATACATACCTATAAGAAGGGAACCTGCCGGAAATCGTTTTGCATTTGAATTCTCTAAAGCATTTTCGGTTATGTATCTTTCAGGTTCTTGTGTGTAGAGATCGTTTAATTCTCCTGAAGAATACCATGCTATCTCACCATTTTCCCAATACTCTTTTTTTGCTCTCGATGGTGTCCCTCCACTTTTTATTACTAATATGCTGCCTATCGTTTTTTCCTCCCAACCTTCATCTTTTTGGGAAAAAATTGCATTTAGCTTAGACTGGAATAGCTCCTTTGTATTTTGAATGTTTTTCTCAATGTTTGCTTTGGCTTGATCTATGGCGGCAAAGGCTTTGTCCAGAATTGCTACTATTTGATGTTGTGTTGAAATAGAAGGTGTAGGAATTTCAATATTGCCAATTTGAGTTTTATTTATAGAATTAAAAACAGCTCCTGTATTACTTTCAATTTCAGTTTCGTGCTTTTTTAGAAAATAAAATAGATACTCCTTATATATCTTTTCTGAGGCTCTAATGGCTGCTAATCCCCTACCTATACAAATTTTCTGAGTAGCAAAATTTACTGGGCCTACTGGCGCTCTTACTGACATAAGGATATCACCTTCCTCAGCCTCTTTGGTGACTTTTGTTGTCCAAGTAGTAGGTGTCCTCAGAAATTTAGGTCCAAATTCTTTTTTACCCTGGTAGAATGATAGGCCACGCCCCTCACTATTGTAAAATTTACTCTCGGGCGATTGCCCTGCTATGACTTTACATACCTCACCGAGTTTTTTAACTGGAAATCCTTCTCTCATATCAGCTCCTTCACAGTTTTCAAGATAGAACTGGTCTCAGCATTTAAACGCTCCATCTCCGCCAGGATCTCCTCCGGATTCCTCAAAGGAGCTTCCTCAGGAGTGTTCGCATTTTTTACGGAAAGGTCGACAGTTTGGGAGTTAATTTCATTTACCGAAACATTCCAGGACTGCTCTGTCTCCGGCTTTTCCTTCTCCAATTTAACAAACTCCTCAAGATCTTTATCATTCAGCGGATTTGTTTTCCCCATATTCCTGCCCGGGTCCAGCTGGTAATACCAGATGTTCCTTGTAGGTTCCCCTTTTTCGAAGAAAAGTACCACCGTTTTCACTCCGGCACCGAGAAAGGTACCTCCCGGCATATCGAGAATTGTATGTAGGTTACAAGTCTCTAAAAGGTGTTTTCTTAAGGCTATTGCGGCATTATCTGTGTTGCTTAAGACGGTGTTCTTTATAACTACAGCTGCACGCCCACCTGCTTTCAGGCTCTTGATGAAATGCTGCAGGAACAGGAAAGCTGTTTCTCCAGTTTTAATCGGGAAGTTTTGCTGTACCTCCTTGCGCTCCTTCCCCCCAAACGGAGGATTGGCAAGGATCACGTTGTAACGACCCTTCTCCTGGATGTCGTTAAGATTTTGCGACAGGGTATTGATGTGGACAATATTCGGTGCCTCAATTCCGTGAAGGATCATATTCATCACTCCTATGACGTAGGCAAGGTTCTTCTTTTCTTTTCCGTAGAAGGTGTTCTCCTGGAGCGTGCGGAAGTTTTTAACATTCCGCTCCATGCGGTTGTACATATATTCATAAGCTTCACATAAGAAGCCTGCAGAACCTACAGCACCATCATAAACCGTTTCTCCTATCTGCGGGTCCACCACATTAATCATGGCTCTAATAAGCGGTCTCGGCGTATAATACTGGCCTCCGTTGCGACCAGCATTTCCCATGTTTTTGATCTTGGTCTCGTACAGGTGACTTAGCTCGTGCTTGTCCTCTGAAGAATGAAATGGCAGCCCATCTGCCAAGTCGATGATCTCTCCCAGGTTATAACCACTCTGAACCTTGTTCTTCAGTTCGCTGAAGATCTCTCCAATTTTGTATTCAATTGTCTTCGGGTTCTCTTTAGCCTTTTCTTTAAAACCAGCCAGGTACGGGAATAGATCATAATCCACAAACTGCACCAGCTCCGGCCCTCTTAAGGCGGCATTTCTGTTCAGATTGCCTTCACTATCTTTTGGCATGGCCCAGGTGCCCCAGCGGTATTTCTCATCAATGATGAATTCATACTCCTTTCCTTCCAGGGCTGCTTCATCGGCCTTGTCTTTTTCCAGATCATCCAGATATCTAAGGAAGAGCACCCAGGAAGTCTGGCCTATATAATCTAATTCACTATCGGCTCCTGAATCTTTGTACAGGATATCATCAATGTTTTTAAACGTCTGTTCGAACATGTATTTCGGTAAATATTATTTAGCCTCTGGTCACTTCAGCACATCACGTGCTCAGGAACAAAGGCTGTTTCTTCTTCAGGTAGGGTATTGGTAAAAATACACTTTTGTTAAAGAAAAGCAAACATTGAAGATATAGCAGATTGAAAAACCTTAAAGGGTTGCAGAAAAGCCGTTGCGAACCGTTGCACACAGTTGCAGACATTGTTATTCAGCCGCTTTTCAAAGAAATTATAAGCCGAGAACTAAGCTTCGAGTTAATTCCTGGCTAATTTAAGAGTTTCTATTCTGAAGCTTATTTAAGCAATTGCTTAAATAATTTATTACTTTTGGCATATGAAGGATATGAACTGCATACGTAAAGAAGCCGATTTAGATCAGATCAAACGGTGTCAGGAGCAAATTTCCGAAGCTGAAGAGGCTGTGAGTGCCTTAACAGATAAGCTCTCCCTGGTGAGTAACAGTGTAAGGCTAAAGATTCTTTATGTCCTGCAAACAGAAGAAAGATTATGTGTGTGTGATCTAAGTGACATCCTGAACATGACCATTCCGGCAGTTTCGCAACACTTGCGAAAATTGAAGGATAGAGATTTTGTAAAAGCGGAAAAAGAAGGTCAGACCATATTTTATTCTCTTCGGAATGACCATCGGGAACTCCTTGCTCCCTTTTTCAATTTAATAATTCATCAACCTGAAGCTATATGAAGACAAGAAACAGCTTTCTTGGAGTAGGTATTTTTACTGGTATTGCCAGTTCCCTTTGTTGTATTGCTCCCATACTTGCTATAGCAGCAGGAACAGGAAGCATTGCAGGTGCTTTTGCATGGCTGGAGCCTTTTAGATGGCCACTTGTAGCAGTTTCAATAGTTGCTTTGGGAATCGCCTGGTATTTGAACCTGAAGTCTACAGATGATGACTGCGGCTGTGAAAGCAATTCCCGATCTTCCTTTTTCCAGTCCCGTAAATTCTTGACTGGAGTGACTGTTTTTGTTATTCTGAGCCTGGCTTTTCCTTATTATGCTGAGGCATTTTATCCTTCTGATGAAAAAGAAGTGGTTTTTGTTCAGGAAAAAAATATTCAAACGGTAGAATTCTCTGTGAGTGGTATGACCTGCACAGGCTGTGAGGGTCATGTAAAATCTGAAGTTAACAAGCTAAATGGGATTGTCACCTGCAAAGTTTCTTACGAAGAAGGTAATACGGTTGTTGAATTCGATAGTACACGCACAAACGTTGAAGAAGTAAAAACGGCTATTGAACGAACAGGATATAAAGTCACAAAAATAGAAAGATGATGAAGCAATATGATGTGATAGTAATAGGTTCGGGCATGTCTGGTATGACAGTTGCCAACAAATGTGCGTCTAAAGGATTAAAAGTTGCTGTGACAGATGAATTACCCTATGGAGGAACTTGTGCGCTTCGGGGATGTGACCCAAAAAAAATAATCATTGGTGCTACCGAAGTGAGAGACTTCGCTCAAAGATTGGCGGGAAAAGGCATTGATACTGTTCCTGAAGTTAACTGGAAAGACGTCATCGCTTTTAAGCAGGAATTCGTAGATGCCATGCCCGGGAAAATCGAAAAAGGATACAAACACAATGATATAGACACCTATCACGGTGCAGCCCGCTTTATAAGAAATGATTCAGTTGAAATTGAATCGCAAATTTTAAAAGGCGATAAAATTGTTATCGCCACAGGAGCCAGACCACGTACATTAAATTTTGAAGGCGGTAATTACGCTTTGACCAGTACAGATTTTCTCAACCTGAAGGAGCTGCCAAATTCCATGATCTTTATAGGCGGCGGTTATATTGCCTTTGAATTTGCACATATCGCCAGGCGATGTGGGGCCGAAGTTACCATAGTACACCGGGGAACCAGACCTTTAGAAAATTTTGACAAAGATATAGTTCAGCATTTGTCCGAAGCAACACAGAAGATGGGCATAAAATTAGTGCTTGAAACAAACGTAACCGGAATCAAAAAAGAAACAAAAGGTTTTACTGTTGTTGGTGAAAAAAATGGTTCTGAAGTAGAATTTATGGCTGAAGCAGTTTTTAACAGTGCAGGAAGAGTGCCTCATATTAATGATCTGGATCTTAAGGCTGGATCTGTTGCTTCAAACAAAAGGGGTATTGAGATCAATGAGTTTTTACAGAGCACTGCAAACCCCAAGGTGTATGCTGCCGGAGACGCTGCCGACAGCAATGGACTTCCGTTAACTCCGGTAGCCGTTTATGAAGGTCATATTATTGCTTCCAATATTATAAAAGGAAATAGCAGAAAGGCAGAGTATCCACCCATGCCCTCAGTGGTCTTCACCTTACCGCCTATGGCTTCAGTAGGTTTAACAGAAGAGGAAGCCAAAAAGACCGGAATGAATGTAAAAGTAAATAGCAAAGCGGTCCCGGAATGGTTTAATGCGAAGCGACTAAACACCGAAGAGTATGCATTCAAGACCATCATAAACACCGATAGTGGAACTTTAGTAGGTGCACATTTAATTGGTCCGGGAGTTGAGGAAACAATTAATTTTTTCTCTCTTGCTATTTACAAATCGATACCAGTTCAAGATTTAAAGAAAATGATATATGCGTATCCCACAATGGGTTCGGATATCACATCAATGTTATAAAAAATCGATAATGGAGACAATTTTAAAGTCTATTCTCACTTGCCCGAACTGCAATGTATCCAAGAAAGAAACCATGCCTACAAATGCATGCCAATTCTTTCACGAATGCGCCAGCTGTGGAACCGTAGTAAAGCCATTGGAAGGTGATTGCTGTGTTTTTTGCAGTTACGGCTCTGTACCGTGTCCACCAATTCAACAGGCGCAGTCATGTTGTGGCAAATGAAAATTATAACCAATTAGAAATTCTATAAGCTTTCCTTCTAAGTTCTTTTTTTACCTTTGCAAAGTGAAATTTTTCGCAGTCATACTATCTCTTTATTTCCTGGGGCTAAACTTTATTCCCTGTGATGACACAGCTGTATCCGAAAATCAGGATACTGTGCCCGTTAATTTGGAAGTAGATCAGGATCAGCAAGGAGACCAGCATGGAACTTCTGATGACTGTCCTCCTTTTTGCCAGTGTCACTGCTGCCATGTGCATGTGGTGAGATTCGAAACAAGTAGCTTCGAAGTATTTGAGCCAAAAACACCTTTTTTGACTCCCTTATTTGGGGAAAGCGCGGGCAAGGAAGTTTCCTTTTCTCACTTCCAGCCTCCCCGTATTTAATTTAGTTTTAGGATAGCTATATCCTGTTGTCACTGGCTGCTGCCAGAGAATTTGTTACAAACTGAATTAAATTATCATGTATGATTAATAAGATCATTGATTTTTCGATCAATAATAAATTTATTATTGGTCTCTTAACAGTGGTGCTCATTGGCGCAGGGATCTGGAGCGTTTTTCAGGTTCCCGTAGATGCCCAACCAGACATCACGAATAATCAGGTGCAGGTGATCACCCAGGCACCTAATTTAGGAACTGAAGACATCGAGCAGTTCGTCACCTACCCCGTGGAAATTGCCATGAGTAATTTGCCGGGCGTCACGGAGATTCGCTCAGTTTCCAGGTTCGGACTTTCCGTTGTAACCATTGTCTTTGAAGACGACATGGGTACTTATCTCCCCAGGCAGTTAGTCGGTGAAAAACTTAATGCTGTAAAAGATGAAATCCCCGAAGGATTTGGACAACCTGCCATGGGACCTATTTCTACCGGTCTCGGGGAAATTTATCAATACACTCTCGAGGTAGAAGAGGAATTCAAGGACGACTATTCCCCTACTGAGCTGAGAACAATTCAGGATTGGATTGTACGACGACAAATGGCTATGGTGCCGGGAGTTGTAGAAGTCAACGGTGTTGGCGGAATGATCAAGCAATATGAAGTTGCTGTGGATCCGGACGAACTAAAAGCCATTGGACTTTCCATTTCTGATGTTTTTACCGCCCTCGAAAACAATAATCAGAATACCGGCGGGGCTTATATCGAGAAGAACCACCAGGCCAACTTCATTCGGGGCGAGGGCCTTGCCCGAAGTGTGGAGGACCTGGAAAAGATCGTTGTCACCACTTCCGGCGGAGTACCTATAACAGTTTCAGACGTTGCTGATGTTCGAATAGGAAGTGCCGTGCGTTATGGAGCACTAACAAAAAATGGACAGGGAGAAGCCGTTGGCGGAATGGTCATGATGCTGAAAGGAGCCAACTCCAATGAGGTAATTGACAATGTAAAAGATAGGATCACGCAGATTCAGAAATCCCTTCCTGAAGGTGTTTCCATAAAGCCATTTTTGGATAGAAGTGAACTCATTAGTGACACCACTTCCACAGTTACAAAAAACCTGCTCGAAGGAGGACTCATTGTGATCTTTGTTCTGGTGCTGCTCCTGGGAAACTGGCGGGGAGGATTAATAGTGGCTTCAACAATTCCGCTCTCCCTCCTGTTTGCTTTCATTCTGATGAACCTTTTTGACGTCTGGGCAAACCTGATGAGCCTTGGGGCAATAGATTTTGGGATCATAGTCGACGGAGCCGTGATCATTGTAGAAAGTACTGTTTTTACTATTCATCAACGCATGAAGAAAAGAGGAGAGTTGAACAAGACTGAGAGAAATTCGATAGCCTCCTCTTCTGCAAAAAAGATGATGAATTCTGCCTTTTTCGGACAGCTCATTATTCTCATCGTTTTTCTGCCAATCCTCGCCCTGGAAGGGGTTGAAGGAAAGATGTTCAAGCCAATGGCACTCACCTTTATTTTTGCCATGCTGGGTGCTATGATCTTATGCTTGACATACGTTCCAATGATCTCTGCTCTCTTTCTTAAGGAAAGTAAAAAACGAAAGAGATCCTATGGTGACAAATTTGTTGGTTGGGTTCAGAATAAATATGAGCCTCTATTAAAGAAATCTTTAAAAAGAGGAAAAATTGTCCTCGGCTCCGCTATAGCCTTATTTGCCTTGGCCGCGTTCATGTTCACCAAAATGGGAGGGGAATTTATTCCACAGCTGGACGAAGGGGACATAGCTTTTCATATCATTTTAAAACCGGGAAGTTCTCTTGACGAAGGAATTGCAACCTCTACAAGAATAGAACAGCTTCTCCTAGACGAATTTCCGGAAATAGAACAGGTAGTCACCCGTTTTGGAGTTTCTGATGTACCAACAGATCCTATGCCTATGGACATTGGAGATAGCTTCATTATTCTAAAGGATAAAGATGAGTGGACATCTGCCGAATCAAAAGATGAGCTTATTGCCAGGATCAAAGAAACCATCGGCATTATTCCCGGGGTTAGTTATGAATTCACGCAACCTGTCGAAATGAGGTTCAACGAACTTCTTACCGGGGTGAGGGAAGATGTTGCAGTCAAACTTTATGGTGAAGATCTGGAGGTTTTGGCAAGTAAGGCGCAGGAGATGGGTAACATTATTTCTACTGTTGAAGGAGTTGCCGATATGAAAGTAGAGGCCACGGCAGGATTACCGCAGATCACGGTCAACTATAACAGGAATAAAACTGCGCAATACGGCTTACAGATCAAGGAGCTGAATTCCCTAATCCAGTCGGCTTTTGCAGGCGGGGATGCGGGAGTTATTTTTGAAGGAGAAAGGCGATTTGACCTGGTAGTCCGATTACAGGAAGAAGAAAGAACGAGTATTGAGAATATCAGGAATCTATACGTAACCCTGCCTTCAGGTAGCCAGATCCCGCTGAAAGAAGTGGCTGATATAAGTTATCAGCCCGGCCCGATGCAGATCAGTAGGGATAACACCAACCGTCGCACCTACGTGGGAGTAAATATCCGGAATCGTGACGTAAAGTCTGTGGTGGAAGATATTCAGAACAAACTGGACGCTGAATTTGATTTACCACCGGGTTATTACATTCGCTACGGTGGAGCTTTTGAAAATTTCGAACGGGCAAGCAAAAGACTGCAAATTGTAGTCCCTATTGCCCTGCTCCTCATTTTCATCCTGATCTATTTTGCTCTTAAATCCTTCAAGCAAACCACCATGATCTACATAGCCATTCCACTTGCCGCTATTGGTGGAATATTTTCTTTATGGCTGCGAGACATGCCCTTTAGCATTTCAGCCGGGGTTGGTTTCATTGTTTTATTTGGAGTGGCTGTTTTAAATGGTCTTGTACTTATTAGCAGTTTCAATGAATTAAAAGAAGAAGGTGTGAAAAATCTAAATGAAAGGATCAGTCTTGGAACAAGAAGTAGAATCCGTCCTATTTTATTAACGGCTCTTACCGATGTGCTTGGATTTTTGCCTATGGCGATTTCAAGCTCGGCGGGAGCAGAAGTGCAACGGCCGCTGGCAACCGTAGTTATTGGAGGGCTGATCACCTCTACCCTGCTCACATTGTTCATTTTGCCTATTCTCTATAAATGGGTTGAGTCAAAGTCGGGCAGTATGAAATTTAAACCCGCAACAGGTGGTTCTTTTGCAGTAATTCTTGTCCTGTTCCTTTTACCTGCCGGTCTAAAGGCACAGACAACTCAATTATCTCCGCAGGTAAGTCAGGAGGAAGCCGTTGCCCTGGCTCTTCAGAATTACCCACTTCTGAAAAATGAAAAGTTAAGAATTGACCAGGAGCAGGCAATGAAAAGATCTGCCTGGGATCTTGGGGAAACCGAAGTATTTACGGGTGGAGAAGAGCTTGGAGAAGCAGGTGGAATATACACGACTGTTGGTGTTCAACAGAAAGGGATTGATTTGTTAGGAATACCTTCTAAGAACAAACTTTACAATAGAAGGATCGCACTTGCCGAAGAAGCTTATGATCTGTCTCAACTTCAGGTGGCACAGGAGGTCAAAATAGCCTGGAGTCGTGCCTTTTCAGCAAAACAACAGTATCTGTTATTTCAGGAACTGGATTCCCTGTACCAAAAATTAGAGCAGGCAGTTAGTCTGCGGTACGAGGTCGAAGCCATTTCGAGATTGGAAATGCTGACAGCCAAAAATAAGATCAGCCAAATATCGATTGATTTGCAACAGGCGGAAACGAATTATTTAACAGCCGTCCAAAAACTGAATCTTTGGTTGGGAAATGAAGAAAGCTATGACGTCCCGGATGATTTTCAAGGTATTCAGGAGGATGAAATTTTCCTTACCGGAGAATTACCTACGGATCATCCTCTTTTGGAAGTTTCTGAAAAGAGGGCTGCGGTGGCAGAAGCTGCTTATGCTGCAGAAAAGGCTAATTTTCTACCCGATTTCAGTGTTCAGTACGGACTTCAAAAAGTAAATGGGGCAACCGGTTTTTATAATTATCAGACGGGTATTTCTATTCCAATTCTTTCCGGAGCTGCATACGGCCAGGCTAAAGCGGCAAAAATAGAAAAGGAAATTGCACAAAGAGCTGCCGACTTTCAGAAAGACCAGATAAGAACAAATTTTGAAATTGCCTTGAGCAATTATAAACGATGGAAATCTTCCTGGCTGTTTTATAAGGATGAAGTCCTGCCCTTACTGAAGGAACAACGGGAGGGCTCATTATTTGCCTTTAATGAAGGTGCCATTGAATATGTGGCCTTTATTCAGAACTTAGACAATGCAATGGAGTCAGAAATCAAAGCGCTCGAGGCTTTTGAAAATTACCAGATAGCCCTTGCAGAATTACAATTTTACCTAACTGGAAAAAACTAAAAAATGAAATTTCAAACAATTTATATACTCCCGTTTCTCCTCCTATTGTCTTGCGGGGAAAATGCAGAAAAAGAGGAGAATCAGAAAGAAGAAGCCGGTGAACCTGCTAAAGCAGAAGCCGTCAAGGAAGCTATGCTTTCACAGCAGCAGTTCGATGTCCTTGATATAAAAATTGACAGCCTTACAACCAGATTAATGAGCGGCTATGTACAGGCAAATGGAGAGCTGGAAGTCCCTCCTCAAAGTGAAGCCACAGTTACTCCTGTGATTGGAGGCAATGTATCGTCAATAGTAGTGATCGAAGGAGATGAAGTTCAGCGTGGAGATGTATTGGCCTACATTGAACACCCGGAGATCATTGAGGTACAAACGCAATATATGAATGCCTTAAACAGTCTGAATTATCAGGAAAAAGAGTTCCAAAGACAAGAAAAATTGTACGAAGCTGGAGTCGGTTCAGGGCAAATTTTTCAACGTGCCGAGGCAGAATTGGAAAGCCTCCAAGGACAGGTTGCCGGGCTTAAGGCTCAACTGCAACAACTAAATATTAATCCTGAAACTATTCAAAATGGCAACATCCAACAGAGGATTCCGGTTAGGAGCCCTATAGATGGAGCTGTCCAATCGGTCAACATCAAAACAGGCCAATTTGTACAGGCGCAGTCGGAGATGTTTCATATCATCAATACGAAAGATGTGCATGTAGACCTCATGGTCTTTGAAAAAGATGTTGCCAAAGTAGAGAAAGGACAGAAAGTATATTTCACGATCGAATCATTACCCGGAACTGAATTGACTGCGGAAATAATTTCTGTAAGCAAGAACTTTGAACAGGATCCCAAAGCAGTTCATGTTCATGCGGAAATCATCGACAGGCCTGAAAACCTGGTACCGGGAATGTACGTGAGAGGGCGAATTGCGGTTGACAACCAACAAACAACAGCTCTTCCCGAATCTGCCATAGTTAGAGAAGGGGGTAAATTTTATGCTTTTACGGCAGAAGAGGAAGGAGATGCATGGAGCTTTAGACCTGTAGAGGTGATTACCGGTACCAATGGAGGTGAATGGGTTGAAGTAAAGCTATTAAAAGACCTGCCGGAAGAGACAAGATTTGCCTATAATAATGCCTACTATCTAATGGCGGAGATGCAGAAGGGCGAAGGCGGACACAGCCATTAATTATAAGTAACTTGGAATAAACAATAGACATGGGTCACGATCATTCTCACGGAAACTCTGAAAAGAATCTTAAGCTGGCATTTTTCATCAATTTCGGCTTTACCATTATCGAGATCATTGGAGGATTTCTTACCAATAGCGTCGCGATCATTTCTGATGCCTTGCATGACCTGGGCGATAGTTTGTCCCTCGGGCTTGCGTGGTATATAGAAGGTAAGGCTAATAAAAAGGGGGCTACAAACGAATTTAGCTTCGGGTATGCCCGCTTCAGACTTTTGGGTGCTTTAATTAATTCTGTAGTTCTTGTAGCAGGTTCTGTTTATATTATTTACGAAGCAATCTCCCGACTTCAAAATCCGGAGGCTGTTGATTCAAAGTACATGATTGGCTTCGCTATCCTTGGAGTCCTGGCTAACGGTTATGCTGCCTGGCGAGTAAGTGGAGGAAAATCTTTAAATGATAAGGTTGTAAGTTGGCATCTACTGGAAGATGTATTGGGATGGGTCGCTGTTTTTATTGTGGCTATCATTCTGCAGTTTAAAGACTGGTACATTCTGGACCCAATTCTTTCACTGGGCATTACGCTTTACATCCTATGGGGTGTCGGCGGAAGACTCAAAGACACTCTTCATTTGCTTCTCCAGGGAGTTCCGGAAGGATTAAATATGCAGGAAGTCAAAAAGCAGCTACAGCAGGTTGATCACGTTAGTTCTATTCATCATATGCACGTTTGGTCCCTGGACGGAGAACACCATGTGCTGACGGCTCACCTGGTCCTGGAAAAGATCAGCCACTTCGATCAAATAGATGACGTGCGGCAGAAGGCTATAGAGTCTGTGGAAGAGTGGGATTTTAGCCATCATACGTTTCAGTTAGAACTCGATAAGGAAAAATGCCCGATGCTGAAGAGTCACTAAAATTAATTTACTAAAGCTTGACGTAAGTATGAACAAAAGCATTTTCATTATCCAGAAGATGGACTGTCCTTCGGAGGAACAGATGATAAGAATGAAACTTGAACCGGTTGACCAGGTAAAGCATCTGGAATTCGATATTAATCGGAGAAAACTCGAAGTATATCATACAGGGAATGGGGATGAAATCCACCGCGCCATTAGCCAGTTGGGTTTAAATGACAGACTTGAGGAAACAACTGAAGCTGTCTTGCCTTTGCCCTCAGATGATTCGCATCAAAAGAAAATTTTATGGTGGGTACTCGGAATCAACTTCGGGTTCTTTCTTCTGGAAATGACCACCGGATTAATTTCAAACTCGATGGGTCTTATTGCCGATTCTCTGGACATGCTTGCAGACGCCTTTGTTTATGCGCTAAGTCTGTTCGCTGTGGGAACATCTATAGGAAGAAAAAAGAGAATAGCAGGAATAAGTGGTTATCTACAAATGGGACTGGCTTTGGTGGGATTTGCAGAGGTCTTGAGAAGATTTTTTTCAAGTACCGATATGCCTCTGTTCGAGTGGATGATATTTGTTTCCATTTTTGCCCTCGCCGGAAATCTGATCTCCCTTTGGCTCATTAACAAAGCTAAAACCGATGAGGCTCACATGCAAGCCAGTGCTATTTTCACTTCCAACGATATCATTGTAAACGGTGGAGTAATACTGGCCGGAGTTCTCGTGTATTTCCTCGACAGTAAGTGGCCAGATTTAATTATTGGAGGCATTGTTTTTTCATTTGTCATGCGAGGCGCTCTTCGAATTTTGAAATTATCAAAGTAGAGCGGGTTGATTTGGAAAGCCGCGACTTTATAACAGAAGTTTAAGAAGGAGCAGGATGTAAATGGTTAATTTAGAGTACAAAACCCTCTTTTTTACCGGAAATGAGCGAATTCTTAATGGTTTTATTACTTGCCGCTATGCCTGCCGTGGGGAATTTTTCAGGCGGTTTGCTGGCAGAGTGGATCAATGTTTCCGAAAAAACCTTGAATTTGGCGCTTCACTTCGCTGCAGGTATAATACTCGCTGTTGTAGGTTTAGAATTAATGCCTACTGCACTTGAAGTAGAGCAACCATGGATTCCCATTGCAGCTTTTATGGGAGGAGGCTTCACTTTTCTTCTTCTGGAAAAAGCGGTTCATTTCATAAAAGACCGGTTCGGAGGTGAAGGCAAGGCAACGGGATCAGCCTGGGGGATCTATTTAGGAGTTGCAATTGATCTTTTTAGCGACGGCATCATGATAGGCACAGGCTCTACTGTATCAGTGTCTTTAGGGCTCCTTCTCGCCCTGGGCCAAGTTCCTGCAGATATCCCGGAAGGTTTTGCCACAATTGCCACCTTCAAGAGCAAGGGAGTGCCTAAAAAAATGCGCTACTTACTTGCAGCCGGTTTTACAATTCCTATTCTTCTCGGCGCTACAATTGGTTTTTGGACAATGCGCAACAGTGGTGATTTGATCAAATTCAGTCTGCTGGCATTTACCGCCGGTATCCTGCTCAGCGTCGCCATCGAAGAAATTTTGACAGAAGCTCATGGTAAACCCGATCCTGCCTATGCTTCTGTTCTTTTGACTTCAGGTTTTTCCCTGTTCGCATTGCTCACGGTTTATTTAGAAGGCTAAAAAAAAATAGATTATGAATACCTGGTTATGGGCTTTGGTTCTGATTGCAGCTGTATGGGCAGCTCACTGGGGTGCGGAGCACCTGGCAAAGCCCTTAAAAATACTAAGAAAACAGTGGGGCTTTTCGGTAGCTGCCGGTGGCGCCTTAATTGGTTTGGCAGCTGCCAGTCCTGAAATAGGAATAAATATCACCAGTGCAGTAACCGGCGTGGGAGATATTGGTCTGGGGACCATGTTTGGCTCTAATGTTATTGCTATTCCTTTAATGGTCATAACAGCTTACATTGCGACCAGACATCTAAAAAATAAGAACGAAGATGAAGGACACCAGGAGCACAAGAAGGAGCACCTGCTAAAAGTAGATCCCACGGCCGTAACAGTCCAGGCTTTACCGTACTTGGTAATTGTAGCAGTAGTAGCTATACTAACTGTTCCTTCTGCCTGGAGAGGGTTACAGCCCGTGGATGGCTGGATAATGTTGGGAATGTATATCGCTTTTCTTGCTCAGGCCCTCCTTAGAGGAAAAAAAGAAAGCGAAAAAGTGGAATGGAAGAAAAAGGAGATCTGGTTGGCGGTAGCAGGTCTGGTTGCTTTAGGTTTAGGCGCCTTTTTCACAGTTCGTGCTACAGAAAACCTGGTTTCCTCCTTTGGATTATCACAAATAGTGGGTGGTTTATTTATTACAGCTCCAATGGCTGCATTGCCCGAAGTTTTTGCTACCTGGAGTGTAGCTAAAAGTGGTCAAATCACTTCCGGTGTCACCAGCGTCATAGGAGATCATGCCGTTACCCTGACAGTAGCATTTTTCCCTCTGGCTTTAGTTGGCTTGCCGGTAAGCAACTTTTCCCTATTCGTAACAGTTTTAAGTTTTGTGGGATTAGTAGGCATTCTTTATGCTGCTTTCATTCATATGGGCAGCAGGAAAAGCGGACATGGTTTTAAACGGTGGCAGGTCGTTACCCTTGGAAGTGTTCTGCTGGTTTATATTGCGGTTGTGCTCTTTGGGATGCTAAATATCATGAATAATTGACCATATATGCAATATTTGGATCATGAACCGTAAATTAAATTCCTGTTCTTGAGTTCGAGTTCCGCAAGACATAGGGCGGTTGCACGCCATGTCATATCTGGGAGACGAAAGTTTTTCTCAGTGGCAGTATTTCGAAGCTTTTTTATACATTCATCCCTATGATTAAAGTATAACATGACTCGCTGACTATTGTCGATAAACTTAATCGTGACAATCCAGCAATATTTTTTGGACCCATTTATCCATTGTGGATCACAAGATAAATCCTTTTCGACTCCTACTATTCTAAATTCTCGACCATTAGGACTCTTCTGAACAAGATATGGGTTCAGAATTATGATCTGGTTATCTACTCTCATTAAAACGGAATTTCATCCTCTGGTGAATCCCAGGGTGCTTCTATAGAACTGCACGACCTATCTGGACGAGGGTTTGGGATCAAGTTAGACGGTAGATTAGAGGGATTGCTATTATCAACCTTGGATTGATCTAAGAAGCTTTCGTTTTGAAAGTTATAATCGGCGGCATAATACCTACCACTGGGTAAATGGTATTTGAAGTTAACCCGACCGTTAATATTACCCTGAAAACTGAATTTAGTTTTCATGTTGTAAAAATCAGTGCTGTCTTGAGTCCCCAGTTGTTGATCTCCAAAATTCCTATAGATCGTAAAGCCGTCGTGAGTCTGATTCCGAAAATCGGCACTTCCTGAAACATCATACAAGGAAGGAATGTTATACGCACCCGTTTGTTCGTTTTTCTGCATTTTAGTAGGATGAGCAACTAAGAATATGATGACATTGTTACGCTGAGCAAAGCTGGTAAGTTCCGTCAAACAGGTGTTGATGAGATCATATTTATTTCCCTTGTCCTTAAAAAGAACCTTATTGAATGCATCAATTATAAAGATATCTATGCCGTAAGAGTACATCTGTTCCTTAAACCTGTCCAGTAGCCAATCCCAGGTCGGAGATTCACTTCCTTCTGGCCCGGTCAAATAGATTTTTTCATTAGCCCATTCTTTGTATTTCAATATTTCCTCTGCACTGACTCTCTCACATCCCAATTTCTCTGCCTTTTCCATATCAAATGCTTTCCCTGTCACCTTTTCAATTAATGTGGATTGATGAAGAGCCATTGGGTGGTGCTCTGGAGAAAACCAGCTGGCTTTTAGATCATAGTCATTAATCAAATTAAGGACGTACCAATCAAGAAAATTTGATTTGCCATGGGAAGGAATCCCAGTAACCGTCACCAAGTGTCCTTTCATAGTTGAGAATACTTCCTTCATAGGTCCGAAAAAAGACTTCTTGGGATAAAGGGTATCTGGAGTGCCATTATTATATAGAGCCATCAGAGGATCAAAAAGATCCTCCACAGTATAGGTGCCGCTTAAAGGATAAGGCTTTGCTGAGGCAATTGCCTCTTCCAGGACCTCACGCCCTTCCATTAAATCTCCGTTCGCGTCCTTATTGTTGAAGACGACTCTGGCGCACTTCCAACGGCCCAATCGTTGGGCTATTTTTTCGCTAAGATTCTGACCCTTTTCATCACAATCTGTCGCTATGTAAAACTTCTTCACCCCAGAAATAACGGTCTGCGCATTTTCCCAAACATCGTCATTGTCGTTAGCCCCGTTAGGAACGCTAATAACATTCTTGATCCCAATTTCCCAAAGTGCGAGCTTATCCATTTCCCCTTCTACAATGTATATTTCATCGGACTCGAGTATGTCATTTAAACCATAGAAGATGTTTTTAGTGCCTGGTGACTGGGTAAACTTTTTGTCTATTGATCTATATTTTTTATTTACTATGGTATCTCCTTCGAAGTAGTTGAAAACAATGCTGGGAACCTTCCGACCTAAGGCGGGCTGAAATATGATTTCTTCAGTAATTCGATTGTCAATAACTGTAGACTGATTAATACCTCTTTTTTCAAAATAGCGGACAAATTCTTCTGAAATGGAAGTATAGTTTTTCCATTTTTGCTCTGGCAATAAGTAACTTTTGTTCAATTTGTTTGATATTCCAGATTCACGAAAAGATTTTTCATTGCAGTAGTGGCATTTTGCCATTCCTGTATCAAGATTAACACTCAGAGAAGTATCCCTCTTGTTGGTTCTTCTGTCAATGCAGGCAGGGCATTTTACTTTTATTTGCCCAGTTGTTCTCCCTTTTGTATCTATTTCACTCCAGGCCATCATATCACAGGGTTTTGGAAAGTAGGTACAGCGGATAATTTACAAGGCTTACGGGTTTTTTCGTGCCAATTCATAAAATG
The DNA here is from genome assembly GCF_020866905.1 of Salinimicrobium sediminilitoris. GTDB lineage: Bacteria > Bacteroidota > Bacteroidia > Flavobacteriales > Flavobacteriaceae > Salinimicrobium > Salinimicrobium sediminilitoris. The sequence continues at coordinate 127,073 of NZ_JAIVCC010000013.1, forward strand.
GGATAGATAGTCTTTCCATGTTTTTTTATTTTGGCCTATTGCTTTGAGATACAGGTTGAAATCTAAAAGTCGCTTCTCTAAAGTTAGTTCTCCAATAAACTCCATTTTCTGTTTTGCTGCTTGGATCAAAGTATTATTGGTAAGATATTTTTGATAGAGGATGTCGATGTCGTAGAACTCTTCTTCTACAATTGCATTTTCATTTACAGTTGCATTGGCATTTACACTTACAGCTTTATTAGCTTTTGTCAGGTTATCATCAAAACCTTTAGCTTTTTTAGCTTTAGTTAGGTTTTCCTCCAAACCATTAGCTTTATTAGTTTCATTTTGCTTTTCCTCAAGGTCATCAGGCTTTTTGAACTTTGGCGGCCGCCCACCTTTCTTTCCATTCTCTGATTTCACTGCTTTCGTTGCCTCCCACTTCACTTGGTCTCTATCTAATGTGCTTTTAATTTGAATAAAGAGGTATTTCGTCAGTTCATCTGGTGGATCACACTCCTCCCCGTCCATGTACTTCACAATGTGTTTTATAAGCTTTCCTGCCTGTTCATTAGGCAAACTCTCCCACAGTTCCCTGCTATCTGTATAAAGAATAAAGGATTTCTTTCCGATCGCTTTTGGATTTTTTACTGCCATTTTTTTAACTGTTTTAGGTAAACAATATGTTTAGTAGTTGTGTCATAAAACGGGGACGTTCCGTCATTTCTGTGCGGGACGTTGTAAACCGGATGATACCTCTCCTGGGGTTGCTGCCTCGTATAGGCCCTAAACTCACCTTTTGTAAGCGGTTTGTCTTCTTCACGGGTAAGGGCGCTTTTGGCAAAATCGGTGACGACATTTGCGATTGCAGCATTGCCAACTCCTGCCAAACTAATTTTCGGCTCATTCTTCACCATTTCTTTTTGAGGCAGTGAAAGACCTTTGGAAGGTTCAGTTGAGGCCGGTTTGATTCGTCGTTTAAATGCATTTACCCGACAGCTCGTACAACAATATTTTTGCACAAACCTTCTTCTGGGGACATAGTATTTTCCACAATAGTGGCAGCTATACTCATGATTTTCCATAAATAGCGTAAGTTTTACGTTAGGCTAACGCTAATCAGGTAAGACCGAGTTTTAATTAAATCGATCAATAACCCGAAGCGAATGGCCTCCGGTTATTAATTTCTCTTGTACTTGATTGATTTAACTTCAGAAAGGGCTTTCTGAAATTCTGCTTCTTCTATGAAGATCCTTCGGCCAAGACGTTTTGCCTTAACCTTACCATCGGTGATCCAATTGCGTACCGTAAGCTCTGCTACTCCGCAATGATCTGCCAATTCTTTTATGGACCGTTTTTTTACCTTTTGATTCTGACCTTCTAATCGGTCTAATTTCTGTTCCAGCCTTTCGAGTTGGCTGTAGATTTGTTGAAGTGGTTCAACGTCGAATACTAATTTCATCTGCTGTTATTTAAAATTGATGAAACAAAATTCCGAATAACAGCAAACGTAAAGGGGAGCAGGTATACTTAGGTAGGGTACCTCAATTTAAAATAAGATATGTTTAGTTATATCTTCAAAGACAGGTAAGGCGGTAGGGTTATGAGTAATTATAAGGTAACGAACCGCTTCGGCATCTTTTTTGGAATATCCTCTTTTTCCATCACTCGGCATTATCACATTATATTTATTTTTTAAATTGTCATATGAAAGTCCGTAGCGTATGGTCAAGGATTCAATAGCTTTCTTCTTACCTCCATCTGGGAAATAAGGTTCTAATTTTGATTTTTGAAGAACAAAATGATAAAGCATAGCACCGGCTGCCGTTAATTTTGCTTTAGGCTTATTCAACTCTTGTTTTAGAAAATTTAAAATTTTACCAAAACTAACACTAAGATTTTGTGCAGCGATCTGGTCTATTCCTCCGTTTTCATTTCTAATTCTTTCATTAATCTCCCATATGACGCCATTACCATCCAATACGCTTTTCGGAAACCACCCAATGGTATCACCAGCAAAGCCATGTTTAAGCTTGGTATTTTCTAAGCATCTTTGATACCAATCAATTTGTAGGGAAATGAATTCTTCTTCATCATTATCCACATAGGCCTCAACAAATAGGTCTTTGAGTCGCTCATAATTCTCCTTATACTCGGACAGAGTAAAAAATGTTTCCTGGCTCATCTACTCAGCTTTCTTTACGGTTTGGAAATTAATCTTAAAAGTCTCTGCAACGGCTTCTTTTTTGGCATCATCATCCACCTGGTAATATTGATTCAATGTCTTTAAATCCCTATGTCCGGTGATCTTCGATATAAGTTTATCACTTTTACCGTCCCTCTTAAGCATTGTAATAAAGGTTCTTCTGGCGGTGTGGGTACTTACCCTATCCTTAAATAAAACCGGGATCCTTTGCACCTGTTTTCCCCTGATTACCACTCTTTCTATTTCATGATCATACCCCGCTTTTTCAAAAACCTCTTTGATGTATTCATTCTGCTTCTGGTTAGCAATTAGAGGTAATTTGTATTTATATTTTTTAAGCAGGTAAAGAGCCAAATCATTAAGAGGTATAGTCCTTACCTCTTTCTCCGCTCCTTTCTCCTCTTTCAAGTGCAGCGTATCACCTGAAACATTGGTTTTGGAAACTAATCCTAATTCACCAAACCTTAATCCGGTCACACATGCGAAAACGAACACATCTCTTACTCTTTCAAGTCGCTCATTTTTGAAGTCATGTTGCATCAGCTTTTCCAGGTCAGATTTCTGTAATGCTACCTGGGGAATGATCACCTTGGGAACCTTCTGCATCTCCTTAAATTCTTCATTATAGGTATAGCCATTTTTGAGAGCCCATAACATGAAGGTCTTAAAAAGTCCGAAGTTTCTGGAGTAAGTATTATTCACATGCTTCTTTTCACCCATACAATAGTCCGTGAATTCAGCGTGAAACTTGCCCGTAATTGCATTAAAGGTCATCTTGTACTTCCGATCCTTTTCAAACTCCTTTAGGATATTCTTTATGTTCTTATACCGCTTCGCTGTAGAAGGTTTCCATTCTTGATTCTTGGTCTTTTGGTCCGTAAATTCATCATAGGCATCAAAAAAAATGTTCTTTCCTCCTGGTGCCTTTTTGAATTTTTCATCAAACTCTTTTTTAAGAAGTCTGGAGGTGAAATCTACCTGCATGGAGAGGCAGCGGTTACGAATTTCATTAAAGACGGCTGAATAGCGATCTAATTGCCCTTTTATCACTCCCCGATTAGCTGCCTTACTTTTTCCTTTAGTAGTCGGAATACGCCCTTCCTGATCCCAATGAGCAGGTAAAATTCTTTCTCCTGTGGAATACACGAATTTTTTCCCCTCCTCCTTAAAATAGCAGGAGAAATATATCAATGATTCCTTTTTCGAGTTGGGTTCTTTGAGGTAAAATGTGCTGGTCATTTGATTATGTTTTATAGATCAGGTGACAATATTAGGTGACAGGATCGGTGACAATATTACATAAACTTACTATAAATTCAAATGATAATAAGATTAAGTTTATCAACAAAATCAAGGGATAACACAGCAAAGATAAGGGATGAATGAAATTAATATAAAATTAGTTCGATAGCCTCCGACTCCACTTTTTGGACGAGTTCCAATAACAAAAACCCCGTAAACCCAGTATTTACGGGGTTTTTCATTTTTAATAACATCATTTAATATCAATTAATTCCACCTGAAGCGAGACCAATACGGTGACCTGTTTCGAAACTAAAAAACAGGTCTCGCTAAGCCCACAAAGGCTTATTTTCCAGTTATTTACACAAAGTTAAAGTTTTAAATCGTATGCTCTTTTTAGGTACTTTGAGAGACCAAACGAGACCTAAAATTGATCAAACGTATGAAAACAGATTTCCACACCCACTTCCACATTGTAAAAAATAAGCTAGATAAACGTGGCTTAGCACCAATTTTTCTCAGACTAACCGTCAACAGAAAGAGAAAAGAATATAGTATTACCCGTAGAATCCAACCTGAATTCTGGAATATAAAAATGGAAAAAGTGATGGGTAATAATCCAACTGAAAAAGAAATCAATACTCATATTAATAATATCCGCCACAAGCTTAACAAAATTCATCAAATATTATCTGATAATGATGAAATCATTACTGCTTCACGGATGATCCAAGAATTGAAAGGAGAAACAAAGCACAAGTCCAGGATGACCCTAGAAGTTTTTAAGGAACACAATGAGCAGATGGATAGACTCTCCAATAAAAGTATTTCAAACAGTACTGCTAAACGCTATTGGACTTGTTATAATCATGTTGAACAATTTATTCATGAAGAATATAAAACTGATGATTACCGAATGAAAAATATTGATCATCAATTCATCTCAAAATTTGAATATTTCCTCAAGACCAAACGGGAGTGCAATCATAATTCGGCGTTGAAGTATGTCAACAACTTCAAAAAGATAATTAGAATCGCTTTAGCCAATCAATGGATGGACCGGGATCCATTCTATAATTATAAGGTTCAGTTTGAAACGGTGGAACGTGAATATCTTAATGAAGAAGAAGTTCAAAAACTGGTAGATAAAGACCTGCACCTCGATCGCTTAAAACTTGTGCGAGACATGTTTGTCTTTAGCTGCTATACCGGCCTGGCATATTCTGATGTGAAAAAACTCAGCAGCGCCGATATTACCAAAGGTATAGACGGAGGGAAATGGATTCGCATCAAAAGAACCAAAACAAAGTCTCTTAGCAGTATTCCTCTATTACCTATTGCCGAAGAAATAATAGAGCGCTATCAAGACCACCCGGAAGTGAGGAAAGGAAACTGCATCCTTCCCGTTCTCAGTAACCAAAAATCAAACGCATTTTTAAAAGAAATCGCCATGATGTGCGGAATTGTTAAGCCTCTCACCACTCACCTGGCGCGGCATACATTTGCAACTACCATTACTCTAACCAATGGTGTCCCCATTGAATCTGTTAGCAAGATGTTGGGTCATAAGGATCTTAGAACCACACAGCATTATGCTAAAATTGTTGATAGGAAAATTAGTGATGACATGAAGGCACTAAAGATTAAACTTTTAGAAAAGGAGGAAATAAAATCTATTTCTGAAAAACAGAAAGAAGAATAGAATAATTCCCTTGAAGTAGACCGATCTTTTCGAATGACAGGACGGACAGTAAAAAAGTAACCTTAAAGCCTTTAAAATGGATGCCAAAAGTTTTCATCGTAGCTGTATAACTCTTTTATCTTGCCATCCGATCGAACAGCAAGCATTGTCTTGACATTATCATTAATTCTAAAGGTTAAAAAATAAATACTGAAAGGTTTAGCGATAAAATCCCATGGTTTTCTGTCTCCCAACATTCCGCTTAAATTTAGAACTTCTTCTGTCGATTCTTTTACTATGGAAAATGACTTTAAATCATACCTCTCTGCTAAATATTGTAGAGCAATAAGTTTGGCAGCTTCCAAATCTATATAAATAGCGTCTGTTTTTTGAAAAAGTGATTTTAACCTTTTCCCAATCTTCAACCAACCTTCTATACCTTTTTCAATTTTATCCCCTAATAGAAATACGGTCGTTACTCCATTTAAAACCGCCAATATTAAAGCCCAATCCGCTCCTGTACCTAAATTGACCTCTTTTAATTCGAAATCGGCATCTAGGAATTCTAGATCCTTTTTAATCTCTTCCAAAAATGATGATTCGATTTCCTCAATAGGAAAATTCATTAGATCATCTGAAGTATGTTTCGGTATAAATATTATTTCCATAGTCCTGGATCGTTATGAGCTAATTTCCCGTGTAAAAACTGTGCTCGCTCGCTTGCTTGCAGGAAGTTTCGATTTGAGACTGGCTCTAGCATGTTTTTACACGTTCTTGGCGATAGTTATTTCTTTATTTTTCCTTGTTCTTTTAATGTTTTATAGATGATATTAATTTTACCACTGTCTAATTTGACAGTTGATTTGGATATTAAAAAGTCAATCCTATCTTGTCTATGAGTTCCGGTAACATTTGATAATCTTTCCACTAAAACAAAGCTCTCTTCTGGAGTTAATTTTTTCCTTTTAATGTCCCCATAAAAATGTTTAATGGCCTTGGAAAGTCCCATAACTCCATAGTCATATCTCACTGACACGACGTATAAGTCCAAGATCTCTTTTTTAGTAAATTTTCTTTGCAACCACAAAGCAATCCAAATCTCAAAAAACTTTCTCAAATATTTGTTTTGGTTTGAAGGAATAAATAAAGTTCTAGCAAGCTGCATTGTTATTGTGGAGCCGCCACTTTCTATTAATCTAAATGCTTTCCGAAAAGGTTTAATTTGGCTTAGGCTTCCCCTAATAATTGCCTTGATTGATACACCTTTATTTGAATAAAAACTTTTGTCTTCAATATCAATTAGTATGGATTTAAGGTTCTCAAAATTTACATTTAGTCGTGACATTTCAACAACTTCAAGTTTTGCCCTGTAGATAACATATTCGAAGTTGTCGATTAAATGATAGCGAATAAGATTGGCTAAGAACCTCCCAATGTTGAGAAAACTCGTCTCGTGGGTGTCATTTAGGTTGCGTCGAAAAACTAACAAGTAAGCAATAGAAATGATAAAATTTCCTGTCAGCCAAGGAACTCTAAAAATTATTGTATCGTTTATTGTAACTGGAAATGCCGTTCTGTCATTAGTTGTTAACCACCAAATAGCATTTACGCCGATTGCTAAAACCCAAAACGGCATGCTTTGAAACATCAACCAACCGTTGAAATATTTAATAGCGAAAGGATTTGTAGCTCCTTCTACTCGCCAATTGGGGAGCGTTAAATGAATGCGTCCATAGTCAAGCCCAAGCATCGCCCTTAACGTTACTACTTTTCTTCCGTTAATTGTTATTTGTTTTTGCAAGTCCACAAAATAGCGAAGTAATAATGCACCGAATAGAAAAATAATAGTCGAAAAGAACAGAGCGTTTTCCTTAATAAGATTAAAGGCATGGTTATTTTTTTTATCGAGATTAAAAAATAACGGGATTAAAACAGTAACAACAGCTAAAAGAATGTTAGTTACTTGTCCATAAACTTTGGTTTGTCCGTTTGCAATTTTTTGAGCTTCCTCAAACTCTAATAGAACAACATCCCGATTTTCAGGTTTAAAATTGTAGGTCGGATAATACTGTTCTGCTTCGTTGTCCAATTTGTCCTGTTATTCTTTAATTACCCCCAACATCCTGTATGAAAACCGTGCGAGCGGGCGAGCATTATTGTCCGCAGGACAATCCGCTATGCAAGCTAGCACGGATTTTCGATTCGAGACTGATCTAAGCATTGTTTTATAATCGTTGGGCGTAGTATTATTCAGCATAGATATAAGTTTTAGTCGGTTCATTTAGCATTTTTTTCCAATTTTTGTCCATATAAGAATTAAAGTCAGAATAAAAAGATTTTCTCTTATCTTTTGGTTCAAGACCTTGCAAATACTTTGTCCAGCTATGGATCTTTATCATTATTTGTCCGTATTCGTACCATATGATTTTAGTCTCCAACTTTTGAAGTGTTGGTGAAATTAAATTGAAAAGTTCTATCATATTATGAATTTCACCGTTACCACATCCGCCCTCTGAAAACATGTTTTCAATAGTGTCGGTTTGTCCATCTTCAAATCGGAATTCATTATATTTCACTCCTGATATTTCATTATTGGCTTGAAATAGTTCTATAAATTTATTTATTTCTCCTATTCCAATATGATCACGTAAAAATTCAAGAGTTTTATAGGTATTATCAATTTTCCTCCGTTTTGTCGAATTTCTAAAAGTTCTTAGTGTTATTACAATACCAATTAGTCCTACTACAAGCAAAATCCAGTTTCTTATTTCAATAAAATCTAATTGTGAAAATTCCATTAATTATCTGATGAAGATTTTTTTAATTACGCCCACCGTCTCGAAAAACGCATGTTGCGGCTTAGGATACACAAATTTATCCGTTAATCCTTGTTTTTGAAAGGTAGCCAACAATGCCCTTTTTAAAAGGTATCCGCAATTTGTGTTATTCAATGTAGTTATACTATTCCAAATCTGGTTGTCCATTTTCGATTTCCTTAAAGATTGACGAATCATGATGGTTGCAAAGTAAAGGTTTGGACAGAGCATTCTTTAAACCGACTTTTTTAAATTCAAAGGGTGATTCATGGCGAGTAAATCGGTTTGCATCTATAATTCTTCTTTCTATGAGGTGTCCGTTTTCTGATATATTGCTTAGTATCCCATTCCTCTGAAGAAGATGAGAATTTATAGCATAATTGTTGCAGCCCTTTAAAATACACTTCTTTTTTTCCGATCCGAGGCACGGTGAATTTTCGAAATTTCAATTTGCTTATAATTAGGGATTGTCATCTTAAAAGTACCTAAGAAATTTAATGTAAGTCAATATAGCTTATTTTCCTCATCTATGATTATAAGAGAAGCGAACGAAGCGCAGCGAAGTGCTGCAAGCCCCCATATCTATCGAACTAATACTATGTTGTGAGGCCTGGAATCTTCATTTTAGTAATGGTTTCCAAAATTATATCTCTTTTTATAGGGCTTCTCATTGCCTTTTCCGCAAGTTTAGTAATAAACCTTCCAGGTAGAATATGAGAAGACTTATGTACAAAGGGGGGAGATCACTTGACATCGCTCTGCGTGTCATCCTCTTGCTTTCTCCCCTAATCCTTCTAAGGAATAACTAGGGTGGAAAAAATAGCTCCACATGCTACTTAGCCGTTCTTTTTTTAACTCAACAGAATTCTTATAGTAACCAATTAGAGAATAATTAACCGATTAATTTTGAAAAATCGAGGTAGCATTTGCAGGAGATCTTTCTTATATTGTTAGTAATTTTTAACAATCAATGTTTCAATTATCTATCTTTTGAATACCTATTGGAACATACCAGAAATTCCGCATAAAGGTTGGAATTTAGAATATGTCTATGACATCAGAGAAGAAGGGGAATCTGTCGATGAAACAGATTATGAGACATGTATGATGTGTAATAATGAAAGAATAAGATTTGTTCATGTTGTCAGCCATAAAGCATTTTCTCAAGAGTTAAAAGTAGGTTGTGTATGCGCGGAAAAAATGACCAGTGATTATGTTAATCCAAAAAAACAGGAACAGAGGTTAAGGCACAAAGCTCAAAGAAGGATTAACTGGTTAAGAAAAGAATGGAAGGCAAGTAAAAATGGTAATTTATTCGTAAAAGTGAAAGATCACCTTGTAGTAATCTTCAGGGATAAAAGGACAAAAAAATTCCGGTGCAAGATTGGAGAATTTTATGGGAAGAAGCAGTTTGAAACTATAAAACTTGCAAAGTTAGCTGCATTTGAAGGCATAGAATATTTTAAGAAAAAGGACATGTGGTAAAACCTGGACTGTTTTGACCAGCGGGTTAGTATAATTTGTAAACAGAGAGTGCCACCACATTCTCAACAAAAAAATTTAATTCTTATATACCCATAATACTTAGTAAAAGATTCTACTAATAGAATCCAAATCAACCGTCTGTTTCTTTAAAATTAAAGGGGTAAAAATGTACCTAAACATTTTACCCCAATCTCTTAGGAAATTATAGCCGGTCTCTTCCTATTATTCAACAAATTCATTTCGAAACCGGCTTCCCACCTATAATAATTTATTTTTCTTTCACGCTTTTCAAAAAGGTTTTAGTTCAAAAGAATACTCATACTTTTGGTTAGCGGGAATTGTATATTCAGGATGCACATGACGCCCCCAGGATGTATCTCCCCCGACTCCCATTTGAAGGTGATCTATGTTCCATTGCACTACCTCTCCAGTCTTTATGTCGGCTCCGTGCTTTCGCGTTACAGGAACAAGCCCCGAAGCAGAAGTCTCTATTTCATCTTCCTGAAGATCAATTTCTACCATTGCGAAAGGCCATACACTAGCGTGAAGAAAGTTGTCCAGTGCTGTGGCCTGTAAAATGTGATTTTTTGCCTGCACCTGCATCCAACGTACTTCGGTTTTATTTCCGGTTTCCTGAGGACGGGAGTAGCGATGAAACTGGTCAACAATTTTGCCTCCAAAAATCCCGGTTTTTTGACCTGTTTTTCTATCCCAGTAACTTTCTTCCGGTCCCTTCCCGTACCAGGACATTTCGGAAAATTTATTTGGAAGCAGCAGGTACATTCCCAACCTTGGAATATTTGGCAAATCCTCCTGCAAAGGCTCAAATTTATAATCGAGCTTCAGGACTCCGTCAGGGGAAACAGTATATTGCACTTCCACCTTTGCCACCTTTTTAGGGAGATCATAACCCACTTTAAAAGTCACCACATTATCAGATTTTTTTGGTTTTTCTGTTAAGGTTGCCGTAGCTTTTGCTGTTGCCTCTTTCCAAATCGCAGCCCATTCATGCATTTTATTCCCAAGGTCATTATCTGTAGGAGCGCGCCAAAACTGCGGCCTAATAGGAGCCTCGGTCATTACTTCTCTTTTAAATTTCCATAACTGTAATTCTCCCGTTTCCGAATCGATCCTGAATTCAATATCCTCCCCTGTAATAATAAAGCTGTCAGGTGTAGATTCCAGCTTCAGTGTCTTTTCACCGGAAGTATCAACAGTCATTTCTTTAGACATAAAAAGAGGATCATTAAGTGCAAATTCTTCAAAGGCCACTTCATGCCCCCTTGGAAGTAACGGCTCTTCCTTTGCAGTCTTAAGGCTAAATCTCAGGATATATTCGGCTTCCGCATAATCCACTTCCGGCAGGGCGGGTTCAAAAATAGTATTGTTCTGTGGTGCTATATTCACTAGAATTTCTTCCCCTGAAGCGGCTACAACCCCATTCTTCAATAGTTCCCATTCCAACTGATAATCATTCAGACTTCGAAAAAAGTTTTTATTTGTCATCTTCAGCTTCCCTGATTCGGAATCAAATTCGAAGTTCACCGGTTGATAAACCTTCTTTACTTCCATAAGGTGCGGGTGCGGGTTACGGTAGGGATCCACGAGGCCATTGTTTAAAAAATTCCCGTCGTTGGGCAGGTCCGGGTGATAATCATAACCATAGGCCAAGTAAGGAGTGCCATCGGGATATTTGTATTCCAGCGCCTGGTCCACCCAATCCCAGATGAATCCACCTTGTAACACTTCATAATTTTCAATAATGTCCCAGTAATCTTGTAAATTACCTACTGAATTTCCCATGGCATGGGCATATTCGATCATAATCGCAGGTTTTTGAGGATTGCTTGTTGCATAATCGATCAGTCGCTGCGGGGAAGGATACATGGGGCAAAAAATATCGGTATAATCTGCCGTACCGGCAGGTTCATATTGTACAGGCCTGTTGTCATGTGCCTTTAACCAGTCATAAGTGGCTTCAAATACTTTACCATGTCCGGCTTCGTTTCCAAGCGACCAAATAATAATAGATGGATGATTCCTGTCGCGATAGTACATTTTTTTTACCCGGTCCAGGTGAGCTGGGATCCAACTTCCCTCATTCCCAATTTGTGTCGCTTCATTAATGGCTAATGGATGACTCTCAATATTAGCTTCATCAATGACATATAATCCATACTTATCTGTAAGATCATACCAATGTGGATGGTTTGGATAATGGCTGCTACGCACTGCATTGATGTTGTTTTGCTTCATCAAACGGATATCTTTTTCCATAGACTCGCGACTTACTACATGACCAGTATGTGGATCTGTTTCATGCCTGTCCACACCTCGTACATAAATAGCCTTGCCATTGACCAACAGTTGATTTCCTTTTATCTCCACGCTTCGGAAACCAATATTTTTAGAAAGATGACTGCTATTTCCTTTTTTGGATGTTAAAGAAACTTCCAGGGTGTAAAGATTAGGAATTTCGGCCGACCATTGGGCGACTTCAGGTAACTTGGCGGCAAAACTGATTTCCGACTCCTCCTCTGCTTTAAGTCGCAGGCTGCGTTGTTCTTCAAAAACCTCCTGACCATCTGCATCCTTAAGACTAAGTTTTAAATCAAGGTTTGCGCGACGCGGAGTGCTATTTTTTAAACTAAGATCGGTCTTAAAAATTCCGGAGGAATACTGGTTATCTAATCCTGCTTTTATATCCAGATCAGAGATATGAATTTTAGGCTCGGCATAAAGATATACCTCTCTTTCAATTCCGCTCATTCGCAGAAAATCCTGACTTTCGAGGTAGCTGGCATCGGTCCATCTGTACATTTGAATGGCAAGCAGATTCTCCCCATCTTTTAACTTGCCGGTAAGGTCAAATTCCGAAGGAGTTTTGGAACCCTCGGCATAACCTAAAAATTCGCCGTTAAGATAGACATACAAAGCCTTGGCAGCTGCGAAATGCAGCACTACCCGTTGATCCTCCCATTCTTTTGGAACTGAAAAGGTTTTGCGGTAACTACCTACAGGATTATAATCCTGTGGCACATCGGGCCAGGTATTATCAAATGGATAACGCTCGTCCAAATAAATGGGAAACCCAAAACCCTGGGTCTCCCAATTCCCGGGAACTTCTATTGTTTTCCAGTCTGAGCTGTTAAGCCCTGGTTCAAAAAAGTCGGTGGGTCGGTCTTTTGGAGAACGAACCCATTTAAAATCCCATTTTCCATTCAGGCTAAGATATCTCCCGGAAAGTGTTTTATCTGCTTCGGAAGCTTTTTCTGAAGATTCATACGCAAAAAAATCTGCCCTTGGTTCCAGACGATTTATTTGAAAAACCTGATGATCTTCATGTGGTTGCCTCTCCTGCGCCTCACCGGTAAAGCTGATAAAGAAGAGAATAAAAAATCCGTAATATATTTTCATAATCTTGAATTTATTGAATGTTTTTTTTATAATTGAAAAAAATCAGCTGTCAGCACTAGGTTCAGATCTTTTAAGAATTGATTTGCATGTTCCTGATCAAAGCTCATGGGAGGTTTGATTTTTAGCACATTATCATCTGGTCCTTCGGTACTCATCAAATAGCCGCGTTCCTTCATGCGCTGTACCAATGCATTCGCCTGCTTTGAAAGGGGATTTTTTTCCCGGTCCAGCAATTCAAAGCCAAGGAAAAGTCCCTGCCCGCGTACATCGGCAATAACAGGATGCTTTGCAGCCATTTTTTTAAGCTCCTCCTTTAGAAAATTCCCGGTATGTAAAGCGTTTTCCTGTAATTTTTCTTCCTTAAGAACTTGTAGCACAGCGTTACCAATGGCGCAGGAAACAGGATTTCCTCCAAAAGTGTTGAAATATTCCATACCGTTAGCAAAGGCCTCTGCTACCTCCTGCGTACAAACTACAGCTGCCAAAGGATGGCCATTGCCTAAAGGTTTTCCTATGGTTACAATATCGGGCACCACCCCATGATGCTCAAAGCCCCAAAAATGTGTTCCCACCCGGCCACAACCTACCTGCACCTCATCGGCAATACAAAGTCCACCGGCATCCCGTACCACTTCATAAGCCTCCTTTAAGAAATTATCGGGTAGTTCAATTTGTCCTGCACAACTAATAATGCTTTCCGCAATAAAAGCTGCAGGCTTAAGACCTTTATCCCTGAGTTGCTGCACCAATTCGCGAACGTGCGAGGCGTATTTTTCCCCTGCATTTGCACCGCAATATTTTCCCCGTAAAGTATCGGGCAAGGGTACAACGTGAGTATGCGCGGGCGCACCTTTGCCGCCCTTGCCGTCAAATTTATATGAACTAATGTCTATGCAGGCATTGCTGTTGCCATGATAGCCCAGTTGCATACTTATAAAATCCTTCTCCCCTGTGTACGCTTTGGCCATTCGAATGGCCAGTTCATTAGCCTCGCTGCCGGAATTCACGAAATGCACTACAGAGAGTTCGACAGGAAAAGTAGAGAGTAAATTCTCACTTAATTCAAGAATATTATCGTGTAAATAGCGAGAATTGGTGTTTAACATTGCCATTTGCGCCTGTCCTGCCTTTACCACGTTTGGATGTTCATGCCCTACATGTGCCACGTTGTTGACCAGGTCCATGTATCTTCTTCCGGTATGGTCAATTAAAAAGACCCCCTCGCCACGCAACATTTCCAGAGGCTGTTTATAACTAAGACTCAGGCTTTTGCCCAAATGCTTTTTTCTAAACATTATTTTTGATGTTATATCTACAGGATTATCCAGCACCCTCAAATCCTCAAATAAAAGGGCAGGATCGGGATAAAGTTCTTGGAAGGTCCCGAAATTCTGATAGAGGCAGGACACTTCCACAGATGTGTCTAATGGATCCTGAAGCATTAATTGTAGGAAAAAAGGTGAATCGTCCGATTTTACTATTCCCAGGAAATCCCCTCTTTTAACCATTTCCCCTACTTTCACCGTTGCAGCGGGTTCTACATTTGAATAAAGAAGATGAAATTTTCCATTTTTTAAGGCTTCAGGTCTTCCGGGCTGATCTCCCCCGGTTTTTCCTTCCGAATAAAGTTCGTTTTCTTCCGGTTTTGTTGAAGCAGTTTGACTTATCTCCATGGCGTGCGCCACAAAGAGCCGCCAAGAGTCTTTATACACAACTTTTCCGTCAAAAGGAGAAGAAAGAGACAGGACCTCGAACTGCCACGCCTGTGTTCCCAATAATTTTGCTTTCCAATAGCTGCCGCTGTTTGTTTCCACCCGCTGTTCATCCATCATAAAATCGGGCCGCACTTCGCCATAGCCTCCGGTCAAAAGTGACATTTTTTGGTCACTATTTATTTCCCTGATCTGATGTTTCAGTTTTTTTGGATCGCGATAGTCGGCAAGGTTTGGAATAGTCGCCGAAGAAAGGTCCAACCTTATTTCTTCAACAGGTAATTGTGTTTTGAACAGGCTTGAAAATTTCACCCGGTTATTTTGTGCAAAAGCCTTAAATGCCGAATAATTCCGGTGAGCCTCATAGCCACAAGCTTTTCTAAAAAAAGCAGTTGCCGTTTCCGGTGAGATCTGATCCCACTGTTCCAGCAAAAGTAAAGCTGGCTTCTCACTAATAATGAGATAATCATTTTCCGGCTCTTTTTCACGATTAAGTGCCGATTGGGTAAGGCTAATAATCAGTCTTGCACCCACCAGCCAGTACAGCAGCTCCAACTCTTTTTCCTCCAGTGGAAATTGCCGGTGATAACCTTTTACTATGGGGATTGCAGCTTCCAAAGGATTTGTTTGATCCATTACCGCATAGGTAATACAAACCGCCAGATCGTTAATAGTCGCGGTATATACAGCATCTCCAAAATCAATAATAGATTTGACCCGGTATCCTTGGTCAAAGGGGGTAACAATAATGTTATTATCGTTTGAGTCGTTATGTACCACAGAATGCCTGCAGCTTTTTAATTGGGAAGCTATATTTTTAAACCCCCGATGGAATTTTTTTATCTGCTCTTTTTTCCTGCCCTTGAAGTAGTGCTGATATTCCTGTGTCCAACCCGCATTATTGATATCCCAGGCATAAGTTCTTTGGGCGTATACATCACGAAATTCTGCTAAAGAAGCTGTTAACGCTCCGGCCGCACTCCCAAGACTGTATAACAATTTTTCGTCATAATACCTAAGATCACTCCATAGCTTTCCCTCTACCCAACTTAAGAGACGCAGGTAAATTTTTTCTCCATTGCTTCTTTGGGTCCTAACAAAATCCTGTTGTTTTAGATCTTGAAAAAGCTCCGGAGTTTCTAAAGGGAACTCCCAAATTTGTTCTTTTTGGCCATCTTCATATATGCAAGAACATATCTCCCTTTGCTCCAAATACTTTAATATGTTTTGCTGAAAAAGCAAAAATTCTTCATCTGTGCCGGAGCGGGAGATCTTGAGTAGAAAATTATTTTCGTTTGTTTTTACTTTGAAGTTAGCATCGACTTCTCCGGCTAAGGTTTTCATTTGGCCCTCAATTCCAAAATGCTCCCTGAGCAGTTGTCGGGCTTCTTCAAGGGGTAAGAAATGATAAGGTTCCTGCATGGTCTATTCGTTAGTGAGTAACATTAAAAGATGTGCTGCCGACCAGCTAAAATTCTGTGCTTCCAGGCCTTCTCCCGTGACCGGATTATAATTCTCTCTAATGGATTTTCCCGATTTCAACACCCCTTCGGCCTGGTGAAGCAACTTATAAGCCAATTCGTTGGCTTCGGTCTCATATCCATAGTTCCTTAAACCCATCAATCCAAAGTAGGCCTGGTCAA
Organism: Salinimicrobium sediminilitoris; assembly: GCF_020866905.1. Classification (GTDB taxonomy): domain Bacteria; phylum Bacteroidota; class Bacteroidia; order Flavobacteriales; family Flavobacteriaceae; genus Salinimicrobium; species Salinimicrobium sediminilitoris. Next base: position 143,254 of record NZ_JAIVCC010000013.1, read on the forward strand.
GCCAGTTGGGACCTCTCCAGTAGCCCCCATCAGGCTCAAAAGCCGGGTGCGTGGCATCCAAAGTTTGCAAAGGTACTTTTAGGTTAAAATGTTGTGGATCCATCATAGTCTCTTTCATATGTGCTGCCTGTTCTTGGCTAGCAACTTCAGTAAAAAGAGCAATCCAACCTTCACTTCCCCTCACCTTTATAAACTCGTTTCCATCAAGACTAGTGTCGTAAAACCAGCCGGTTTTTGTATCAAAAAACTGATTTTGGATCTTTGTTTTTAAAGCTGCAGCCAAGTTTTCATATTCTCCTATTTTATTATCCAGCTCCAATACAGCAGCTATTTTTGCCAGATATAGTTTTTCCGCATAGAGATATGCATTTAGATCCACACTTTCCTGATCGAGGGAATAAGCCTTTTCTCCATTTTTTAGCAATTTGCTCCGGTCGAAACGCACCCCGTTATCCATGCCGCTTTCCCATTTGGCAGCAATCAACGTTCCGTCGGTAGAGCCATATTCTGCCAGGCCGTCCTTATCATGGTCACGATCTGTATACCACCATTGGTGTTGTTTTTCAAGCTTTGGAAAAAGCTCTATTAAGAACTCCTTATCGGCATCTGTCTCGTAAATTTTCCACACTGCCCATGCCGAAAGCGGAGGTTTGGTATCCCGGTAATTATTTTCCTCAATAAGGTTATCCCGATACACAACATCTGGCATAAATCCATTTTCATCGAGATGATCATACATCGCCTTTACCTGGTCTTTCGCTAATTGCGGATCATAGGCAGCCAGTGCGGCAGCATGTTTCCAACTATCCCAGGCCCAAAATCCATGGAACCACTTGTAGTGATAGCTGGGGAAAAGTCCTGCATGTTTAAGATTTCCGGCGGGACTACGCCAGTTATTCTGAAGGGTCAATATCAATTTCGCAAGTAAATCCCGATACTCCTCGCCCCGCCAGTTTTCCTCCAATTTTAAAGAAAGGCTATTCAGGATTTGTTGTTTTTCAAGATTTCGGCCTTCAAATTCTTCGGAATAGGAACGTTGCAGTTCCCCGGCGGCTTTTAGTTTTTGCTGCAAACTGACTTCGGATTCTTCCGCGGGAAAGAAAAAACTCTGGGTATAAACAAATTCAAAGGAGCTGCCGGAAGCAAGATCTACAGGTGGGTATAAAAGTCGGAAACTGTTTTCTGCAACTTCTGAATTTGCACTTTTGTTTTCAGGAAAATTTAATATTCCAAAGGAATCATTCACGCTGGTATTCATGCGAATATTATTTTCCTTTTGCTCAAAACTGAGACTTTCGGGAGAAAGCTGGCCTTTTAAAACAGGTACGAATTTCTGCGGGCTGCCGGAAGTATTGGTAATTTCTATTTTTATGGCTGCCGTATTGGAATCTGAGTAAAAGAGTTGCTGAGTCACCTCCAGTTCATTCGTAGCCTGGTTAAATTCTAAAAATCCGAGGCTGGAGAGACTGTTATGGGAGGTAAATTTCACAGGCACTTCCTCCTGAAGCAATTCCAGCTGTACCATCGCTGGGCTGCTCCAAATGCCATTGTCCTGGGTCATCAAAAAGGGTCCAGAAAAACCTTGTTGCTCTGCATTTTCTGGAATGGAATAACCAAACCACGCTCCTTGATCTGAAAACATCAGGAGGTCCTTATCAAAATCCGAGGCCGGGGTACCGGTATAATCGAGGAGGTTTTTTGGCAGTATCGGGTAGGTTACTCCTGTTGCAGTATTTTCCTTTTTCACGGAACTACAGCCATAATTTAAACTTAACCCAATAACCAATAAGAAAAGGGGTGTAAAAGATTTATTATTCATAGCGCATAAAGATAAGACCCCTTTATGGGGAGGTTATGCAAAATGAAAAAAATGGAAGTAAAAGAAGCTCCTCCTGTGCAGAAGGATTTTGGACGCAGCCAAATTACGAGAAAAAAATATACAAAACAAGAGGTTAGCAAACTGTAGGATAAAAACTTTTAGGTACTCAAAATTTTTATATTTGTGACCTTTGCCTCTTATACTGAATAAACTTTGAATCTGGAAATCCGTCACATTATTAATAGGGATCAAAAAGCTTTTCAGCGGCTTTTTGAATTGCTATATTCCGGTCTGGTGGAGTACGCCTACAGGTTTCTCTACGATAGAGCGGCAAGTGAGGATCTAGTCCAGGAGGTGTTCGTCGACCTTTGGGAAAATGCGGCTTCTTATGATATTCATACCACAATTAAGGGATACCTCTACAGCACGGTACGCAACCGCTGCCTTAACCAACTAAAATCCCTTAAAATAACCGATCGGGACGCAATTTTAGATATTAGCGCCTCCCTTTGTTCTCCAGATTCTATTGAGCTGATAGAGCAACAGGAGAAGGAAGCAATGACGCGGAAGGCAGAAATTATTTTGGAAAATTTACCGCCAAAAATGCGAAAAATCTTCAGTTTAAAGGTGATAGAAGGTTATTCTTATGCCGAGATCGCTGAAGAGATGGATGTTTCAGTAAATACCGTGAAGACCCAGCTTAAACGTGCCAGACTTAAAATTACCCAACTGAATGAATTGCTCATTCTCTTCTTTAGCCTGATCTAAATTATTTTACCTGTCACCGGCTATTATAGGCCGAATTCATGACTTTTTGTTCTAAATCAAAATTTATTTTACAAATAAATAAGTTTTTTGTCACCCGAAAACGATTTCCTATTGTCATATAATTAAATACCTAAATTTTTTCATGGAATTCCAGACCCTCCTTAAAAAACTTGATAATAAGCTTAACGCTGCCGAAGAAAGAGAATTTCAGGAGTGGTTTGAGGCTTCTCAAAAACATCAAGATTATTATCAGCGTGTTAAGATCGAATTCCAAAAAGAGCATTATCAGACCCCTTCTACAAATAAGGCCTGGAAAAAAATGGACAGACGACTATTTGCTACCAAACGCAGAAATTATCGCTGGGCCATGGCAGCCGCTGCCATATTGGTGGTGTTGCTCAGCATTCCTTTTTTTACCGCGGATTTTATTTCTACAGAAGTGGAAGTTACCAGTACTCCTTCTGCTGAAGAGCAGGGAAAAGGAGTATTGCTTATAGATGAATCCGGCCGGCAACAGTTAATGAGTGAAGGAGCCGCAATAACAAGTGGGTATTACAACGCCAACAGCCAATCCTTGATAATTAAAGAGCCTGATGCTTCAGATAAGGAAAAAAATGTATCAGAAGAAATAAAAATGAACACGGTGGTAGTGCCCAGGGGTATCCAATTTTCTGTAGTAATGGCCGATGGATCTAAAGTCTGGTTAAACTCTGATACTAAAATATCCTTCCCCTCCAGCTTCAAGGGACTAAAAAGTCGGTTCGTTAGAATTGAATATGGAGAGGCTTATTTCGAAATCACCTCCAGCAAACAAAATAATGGGCAAAAGTTTATAGTGCAAAACAGGGAGCAGGAAATTGAAGTATTGGGCACTAAATTCAATGTCAATGCCTATCCCGATAAAGAAAGCCTGGCTACTACTCTTGTGGAAGGTTCAGTAAAAATTTCCTCAGGTAGGAGGTCGCTAAAATTGAAGCCCGGCCAACAATCTCTGGTTTCTAACGAAAATTTTGAGGTTCAACATGTAAATGTTTGGAAGTATATATCATGGACTCAAGGAAAGTATGTTTTTAATAATGAGTCATTAGATGAAATTATGCAGGTAGTGGGCCGATGGTATGACGTGGAGGTGAATTTTGAGCAGCCAGCCATGCGGGACTTGCGATTCAATGGAGTGCTAAATAAAAATCAACAGCTGGAAGAACTTTTAGAAATCTTTAAAAACACTAATAAAGCAAATTTTGAATTAAATGGAAGCTCCATAAAAGTTATGGGCAAAAATTAAGGGAACGGGATTTAGACCTGGACAATTTAAACCTCCATTCCCCTTTATTAATTAATCTGAATAATTAACAAGATGTAAATTTATGAAAACTAAATTACTTGATGCGAATGATCGCAAAAAACGGATAGCTCCGTTCTATTTAAAATTATTTTTACTCCTGTTCTGTATTAATAGTTATGCTCTTGAAAATAATGTTTCTTTTCAGGCAGCCACAATAACAATTGAAAAGGATCAAAGTATGACTGTAGAAGAAACCTTTGACCTTATTCAGCAACAAACCGATTACAGCTTTGTATTTCCGGCTAATGCTTTTGCAAAAGCTCCCAAAGTGACTGTGCAAAAAGGTGAAATTTTTCTGAAAGATCTTCTTCAAAAAAGTCTGGCCAATACGGGTTACACTTATGAAATTACCGAAAAACGGGCTATTCTGCTCAAAGAAAAAACCAACGGGACTCCTGTTTTCAAGAAGGAAGTTCAGCAAAATGTGTCTGGTACGGTGACAGATGAAAAAGGTATGCCCTTGCCGGGAGTAAATGTTTACCTGGAAGGTACAACAACCGGAACCCAAACAGATTTTGATGGGAACTATTCTTTAGAAGTAAGGCCCAAAGATATACTGGTGTTCCAGTTTTTAGGGTTTACAACGCAAAAAGTCACAGTAGGTGATCAAGAAGTGCTTAATGTAGTTTTAAAAGAAGAACTGGAAGGTCTTGATGAGGTCGTGGTAGTAGGATATGGTACGCAAAAGAAAAGCGATGTGACCGGAGCCATTAGCACCGTTAAAAGCGAGGAGCTAAACAAGGTGGTTTCTACAAATCCACTGGACGGAATGCAGGGGCGTGTGTCGGGAGTTAATGTGACTAATTCCTCAGGTAGCCCCGGCGCAGCACCTGAAGTTTCAATTAGAGGCTTTGGTACATTTGGTAATAATGAGCCATTGTACATTGTAGATGGCGTGCAGGCCGATCCTTATTTCATTGACAGTAATAATATTGAGTCTATAGAAATTTTAAAGGATGCAGCTTCGGGAGCAATTTATGGTACCCGGGCAGCTAACGGGGTGGTAATAATCACCACCAAAAAAGGAACAAAGGGTCTGCCGCAGGTAGATATAGAATCCTCCTACAGCCTTAATTCTCCCCGGGAAGAGATGAATCTTCTCAATGCTTCAGAATATGTAGAGGTACATAGACAAATGTATGAAAATGCAGGAATGGAACTACCGGGATACGTGCAGAATCCCCCAAATGTCGATACAGACTGGATTGATCAGACTCATAGAGACGGCTATCTGCTCAATAATAATGTGCGGGTAAGTGGCGGAGCTGAAAATGTAACTTATAGCATCGCCGGCAACATGGCCGAAGAAGAAGGGGTACTATTAGGATCTCAGTTTACTAAAAAAGGAATTTCTTCAAATCTAAACCTTACCAAAGGCAAATTAAAGCTTAGCACCAGTCTTAATTATAACGAGACTTATAAAGAAGATAATAAGTTCTCTATTAGGGAAACCTATTTTATTTCTCCGCTTATACCGGTTTTTGATGAGAGTAAAGAATCAGGTTTTGGGTACAGAAACGGCGACATCCCCGATCATAGAAATCCTATTGGAGAAGATAACTTTATTGATGGCCATACCCGTCTTAAATATTTCCTGGGGAGCGCCAATATTTCTTATGAAGTAATTGACGGATTAACAGCCAGAGCCGGTTATTCGCTCTCAAATTTACAGGATTACACTTACGAATTCCACCAGCCGTTTAGGGTAAGGGATGTACAGGATATTGCGCAGCGGGAATTCGCTTTTATTTCTGAATACAACTCCACCTCCAGAAGGTTGAATCAGGAATATACGTTGCATTATAATTTTGAACTTGCCCAACACAATTTTGATCTTCTAGCTGGATATCAGCGAATAGCGGAGCCTCTAAAATGGACTTATGCACAGGCAGAAGGTTACAAATCTGATGAGAATGGTAATAAAATTCCTGCTATCATCCTTGACCCAAGCTTTAATACTTTAGATGCATTTAGCGACGGGACCTATTCCGCAAGCGGCACAAATGCTACCTATACGTTGGCGTCGCAATTTGGTCGTCTTAATTATTCATTTATGGATAGATATCTCTTACAGGCAACCCTTCGTCGGGACGGCAGCTCTAAATTTGGGGAAAACAATAAGTATGGCTATTTTCCATCTTTTGCCCTTGGCTGGAAGATTACAGATGAAGCTTTTATGCAGGAGCAGGAAATTTTTGATTTCCTAAAACTGAGATACAGCTGGGGTCAGGCAGGGAATGATAGTGCTTTAGGGTATTATGACTACATCCCTCTTATTTCACAAGGGAAAAGCTACTATGACGGCGGTTATGTATTTGGAATGCCACAAACCTCCTATATTGGAAGTATTGCAAGAGATCTGGAGAATCCCGATCTTAAGTGGGAAACTAATACTTCCTCTAATTTCGGTTTGGATTTTCGCTCCCTCCAAAATAGATTAACCGGTTCAGTGAATTATTACAAGAGCACCACCGAGGATCTATTAATTATCAGGGAAGTACCACCTTCGGCCGGGGTAAATAATCCTGTCGTGAATGTGGGCGAATTTGAAAATAAAGGTTTTGAATTTGAAATGCAGTACCGCAACAATGATCATGCGGTAAATTATTCGGCTGCTGCGACTTTTACTACTATTAATAGCGAGGTGACCAGGTTAAGCAATGAAGACCAGGTACTTTACGGCGTTGGCTTACTGTTTGGTTCAGATCATTTTGTAAATCAAACCAAAATAGGTTTTGAACCCGGAGCTTTCTTTCTTCCGGTAGCCGACGGTATCTTTCAGAATGAAGCCGATGTGGCTGCTCATAGTGTTAATGGGAATCTAATTCAACCCAATGCAGCACCAGGAGATATTCGCTTTGTAGATCAAAACAACGATGGGGTAATCAATGAGCAAGACGAAATTTATGCGGGAACTGCAATTCCCAAATATGAGTACAGTTTAAACCTGTCTGCAGATTATGCAGGATTTGATTTTACAGTATTCTTCCAGGGTGCAGGTGGGAACAAAATCTATAATGGAAATGATTTTAGATTATTAAGTCTGGACACAGGAAGAAACTTTCGTTCAGAAAGTCTTAATGCCTGGACGCCAACAAATACCAATACCGATATTCCACGGGCTGTATTGAATGATCCAAATCGAAATAACCGTGCTTCAACAAGATTTTTGGAAGATGGAGATTATTTGCGGGTAAAGACAATTCAATTAGGATATAGCTTACCCGAAGCCCGACTTGAAAACCTATTTATCGATAACTTAAGATTGTTTGTGACTGCACAAAATTATTTCACGTTTACCAGTTATTCAGGCCTTGATCCTGAGGTGGGGGGAGCTATACTTTCAAGAGGAATAGACAGCAATCTTTATCCAAAATACAAATCTTTGATTGGCGGAATTCAGCTTAAATTTTAATTTAAAAATTTTAGAAAATGAAGAAACTAATAAAATTTACAATACTTCCATTATTGGTGCTAACAGTACTCTCCTGTTCGGAAGAAGAATTTTTAGATGAAAAATCTCCGGATCAGTTAACCTCGCAGAATTTCTGGAGGAACGCCGATGATGCCCGGTCTGGTCTGGTAGCCGCATATTCAGAACTGGAGGCACGAAGCGATTTTTGGAACGGCTGGCAGGAAGGTCGTCCAATAGTCGACTATTTTCGCTCAGATTATGCCTTACCGGGTCCCGATGCCTCTAACTACTCCCATTGGATGTCAATATTTAATTTTAATTATACCGATGGTCATATCTTTTTGGACGTGCTATGGGAAACTAATTATAAAGGAATAAATTTTGCTAACCAGGTAATTGCTAACGTTGGTAAGATGACGGCAGAGCAAATTTCTGAAGCTGAAAAAGAGAGGATAATTGGAGAAGCCACCTTTTTGCGGGCCTACTATCATTTTAGACTGCTTACCTTATATGAGCAAATCATTACCCGTACAGAAACCATAACCAATGAAAATATAAACAAACCTTTAAGTACACGTAGTGAAACCTGGGAGCTTATCCTTAGCGATTTTGAAACTGCTTCGGAAATGTTGGCGTTCGAAGTTTCTGCTGAAAATCTTGGACATGCGAATAAAGGTGCAGCCTTGAGTTATCTTGGAAAAGCCTATTTATTCAAGGCTGGTGATGAGAGCTCTTCTGAAGCCGGAGATTATGAAAATGCAGCTGCCGCTTTTCAACAGGTGATAGACAGTGGGATTTACGACCTGGAACCAGACTTTGGAAGCCTCTTTAATGGGGAAAACGAAAACAACCAGGAAAGCATCTTTGAACTTCAGTTTAAAAGCGCCGATGCCAGTTCCAATAATTATACCCGCCTACATGCCTTTGTTGCAGACTGGGCAATAGGAGGCTGGGGAGGAATTGAAGCCAATTATGCCCTTGTAGAGGAGATGAAACAGGAAGGAAAGATTGCAGAAAATGACCTTTACGATAATCGCCTGTATGCTACGTTATATTTTGATGATCCTTATTTTAATGATGCCGCAACTAATAGAATGGAAGGAAGTACCTGGGATCAATTAATAGCAGAAACATATGGTTCCGCCGATGCCAAAGACAATAGTGCTTATTTTAGAAAATGGTTGCCGGTTTATGTGTATAATAATGGTTATGTGGGTGTAAACGTAGTATTAATGCGTTATGCAGATGTACTGCTTATGCAGGCAGAAGCTTTAAATGAACTTGGAAAATCTTCTGAAGCAATGACACTAATTAATGAAGTTCGTTCGGTTCACGGCAATATGCCCGCCCTTAACCTTAGCGGCCAGGAAGAAATATTTCAGCAAATAATCCATGAACGCACTATGGAACTAACACTTGAATCTACCAGGTTTTACGATCTGCGTCGATGGGATTTATTAGAAACAGAGATGCACGAAAAAGGCAGAACTAATTTTAATGCAGATGAGCATGCTTATTTTCCTGTTCCCCTTTCAGAAAAACAGACTAATACTGCAATTTGATAATAACCGAAGTTTTGTCCTAAAAGCCTGCATCCTGAAGTTGCAGGCTTTTATTTTTTTCCACAACGAATTTATTAAGCGTAAAGAGGCTAATTTTTTCTTCTGGGAAGGTGAGATCATTCTTCCAGGTCTGAAAAGAAATAGCTGTACCCAAATTTGGAAAGGTAGTGGGCCAGGTAGTGGGCATAGTAATGGGCTCGGTACTGGACATAGTAGTGGGGCACGATAAGGGACCAGTTGAATAATTTATAAAAACAGTTAAAACGATAGAGCAAAAAATTATTTTTATTTTTCCCACCCTACCTTTTCTTTATGGTTTCAATTTTTTCCGTCTTACAAAAAGAAAAAGAGGTAAAATAGCGTCAATTAACTGAAGTCGGTATCCTCCATTGTGATAAACCACCTCATTGTTCATATCATTGTACTTGAGACATTTTACAGCCATTTCTTTGTTTAAAGTTTTGTCTCCGAAGTTCTTTTTCACCTCCAGTAATTTTTCCTTTTCTGCAGCTTGTTTTAATCTACTGGCTGTTGATACTGAAATATTAAAAAGAATTGCAGCTCCATAGACAGATACCGGGGCAGTTTGAGACATTCGCAACAATGAGCCAGGTTGAAAATTATAGGTACCGCCTTTTACCAGTACGCTTTTCTTCCTCCTCAATTTTCTATGAAAGTCCTTATGGAGAAATCCAAAAATGACTGCCCCTATAACTGCTTTTAATTTCCGGTAGCTCGTAAAATTTACCGGAATTGCCCAACGTCCTTTCCATTCATTTTCTTCTCTTATTCGATCAAGAGATTTTAGGATAAAATATCCGGTTCTTGAATTATAGTAAATCCAGCTTTTATCCAGCAAAAAGTCGAAATAGGAAATGAAGGTTTTTCTGGACTTGATCTTTTCAACCATGAGAATAAATTCCATCTCATTCCTGGACAATCTGGTTTTTCCGGAAGGAAACATCAGTTTAAGGAGAAGAAAGAGCCGGAGCTTCTTTTGATATCCTTTTTTCTGAGCATCAATTAGGAGTTCCACAGGCACATTTACTTGCCTTTGCTCAAGAAGAATGGTGGAAAGAGTCATTACTTTCTACTGCGGTTAAGAAGCTTTTCTACATCCTCCAATCGATAGAATATCTTCCCCTTTACCTGGGAATATTTAATGAGACCTTCATCTCTCCAGTTTTGAGCTGTTCTTGCAGATATCTTGAACAATTGAATGAAATCTGCATTATCCAAAATGAGCATTTTAGTGGTATAGATTCCCTTTTCCCGAAAAACTCTAAGAAGAGCATCTAATTTATCTTCGACGGATTCCATACGATCTACAAAGGGATGATGAGGCTCTGGAGATCGAACATTTTTAGAAGAAGGGTTGGAAATTTCCAGTTTAATTTGCTTTAGGTGCTGTGCGATACCTTGAGAGGGTTTCCATTGTTTTTCGTCTGACATTTTGATGAAGTTTTGGTTACTTCACCAAATTATAAGAGAGAAAAAAGAACAAAGTTCTCTTTTCATGAGTTTAACTATAAAAGGTAGTACATTTTCAGAAATCAGCAGCAAAAAATCAAGAATTATGAAAAATCATTAAATCGGAAAAATTCAACTGATTTAAGCTATCACCTAATAATTAATAACGCACAAAACTATTAGCAACTGCTGGAAGTAACAGTGTCTAAACTGCCTCTAAGCTTCGCAACTGGAACAGGTTACCATTTCTGTTATAAACTCCTTGGAAACGCTTTGACTTCTCTGGTAGTATAGGGTTTTCACTTCCAATTTCCAGGCTTCAATTATTAATCGATTCACCTCTTTTACCGGTAGATTTGATGGAATATTCAGGTTTAAACTTTGCGCCTGATCAATAAATCTTTGCCGGACCGATGCCTGCTGAATGATTTCCAACTGACTAATCTCTTTAAATGTTTTAAAAACAGCTTTTTCTAATGCCGATAGTTGATTTAGCTGCTGTACACTTCCATGATTGAGCATAATATTTCGCCAAGTATCCTCGGTATCCATGCCTTTTTCGATCAATAGCTTCTTTAAATATTTATTCTTCCGCATAAAATTACCTTTAGCTAGTCCGGCTTTATAGTAATTACTGCTGAAGGGTTCAATACCAGGGGAAGTTTGTCCCAGAATGGCTGAAGAGGAAGTCGTTGGGGCTATCGCCATCAAAGTAGTATTACGCTGCCCGTAACCTTTAAGCATTTCTGGTTCCCCGTAAATCTGAGCCAGTTCTTTGGAAGCTTTTAGTGCTTTATTGCTAATATCTTGGAAGATGTTGTTCGTAAGTCCTTTGGCCTGAAGCCCTTCAAATGGAACCATAATTTTTTGAAGATAAGAATGCCACCCCATAACCCCCAGTCCCAATGCCCGGTGGCGTTTTGCAAATCGGTTTGCGGGCGTCAGGTAATAATTCTCTTCAGTCTTGACAATAAATTCCTGTAGTACCGCATCCAGAAAATAAATAGCAAGTTTTACGGCTTCGGTATCTTTCCACTCGTCATACAGCTCTAAATTCATAGAGGAAAGACAGCAAATAAAGGATTCTTCTTTAGAAGAAGGTAATGCAATTTCCGAACATAGATTGCTGGAGTGAATGGGAAGATTCTTGTCTTTATAGACCTGCGGCTTGTGCCGGTTGATGTTATCTGTAAAGAAAATATAAGGTAATCCTTTTTGCTGCCGGCTCTCCAAAACCTTAGCCCAAATTTCCCTTTTATCCTGATCTCCATCTATCATTTCCTGCATCCAGTAGTCGGGCACACATACCCCGGTAAATAAATTCTGTATAGGGCTGCCAATATTTTTGATCTCAAGGAATTCCTTAATATCTGCATGATCAATGTCCAGGTAAGCAGCAAAGGCTCCCCTTCGCACCCCACCCTGGGAAATAGTATCCATAGCTGCGTCAAACAGTTTCATGAAACTGGTGGCACCGCTACTTTTCCCATTATCGGTTACCGCTGTGCCGCGCCCGCGGAGTTCCCCGAAGTATCCCGAAGTTCCCCCACCAATCTTGGTTTGCATGATCACCTCCCCTAATTTGTGCGTAATCCCCTCTATATTATCGGGGACATAAATATTAAAGCAGGAAATAGGCAATCCTCTTTCAGTCCCCATATTTGCCCAGATTGGAGAACTAAGGCTCATCCACCCACGTTCAATCATTTCAATGAAGGCTCCTGCCATTTCGGGTTTATACAACCTTTTTGCAGCGGCATTGGCTATTCTTTCAATGGCAGATTTTGTTGTTTCACCTTTTAGAAGATAACCCCGATTAAGGATCTGCTGGCTTTCTTCATTTAGCCACCATAATCTCTCATTTTGTGTTCCTGAATTCAATTTTTCATTCTGAAGCTGTACGGACATAGTTTGTTGAATTTATTTTCAGCTTTTAGATTCAGCTGAAGAAATGGGGTTATTAGAACAAATCGTTGGCGGTAATACTTTTATCGTGCTTTGTGTAGTCCACTGGCCTTTTAGCAAAGAAGTCATCCAGGCTGTTGGCAAAGATTTCCTCTTCAAACCACAACAGTGGCTGGACTCCACGGGTGACATCCAGGTAGAGTTTTTCCATTCCAATTTTTTCAAGGCTGTCATCTATCCTGAATTTCATGAAGGTGAGCAGGTCTTTTTTGCTTAGGTTTTCGATCTCTCCATCCTGAAAGATCCAGTCCAGGATCTCTGCTTCTACTTTCATTGAATTGTTTACAATCTTCCTAATCTCTTCTCTGCTGCTCTCGTCGAAGAAATCTGGAAATTCTTCTTTGATCTTATTAACAATATAAATTCCTGCGTTGGCATGTACCTGCTCATCCACAGATGTCCATGCAATAATGTTGCTTACATTCTTCATCACCCCATTGAACCTAGAAAAAGAAAGAATGATTGCAAATTGACTGAAAAGAGAGACATTTTCAATAAGAATTGAAAACAAGATTAGAGAAGTCACATATTTCTTTTTATCATCAGATTTTGTATGGGCAAGAGCTTCAGAAAGATATTTAATACGTTTTTTTATAACCGGGGTTTCGATTAAGGTCTGGAATTCGTTGTTATAGCCAAGTACTTCAAGCAATCGGGAATAAGCTTCAGAATGCCGGAATTCACACTCGGCAAATGTGCTTCCAAGTCCGTTAAACTCGGGTTTAGGAAGGTGGGAATAAAGATCCCCCCAAAAGGACTTTACAGCGACTTCAATTTGTGCAATAGCGAGTAGACTACGTTTTACTACCTGCTTCTCATTAGGGGAAAGGTGCGAATGAAAATCCTGAACATCGGCAGTAAAATCAACTTCCGAATGAACCCAGAAGGATTTATTAATAGCCTCAGTAAAACTTAAAATTTCGGGGTATTCGAAGGGTTTGTAATTAATCCTTTTGTCAAAAATGCTCATAATACTTTTGTTTTTAGTTGAATTCAAAAGCATAAAAGGAGAAAGTTCCAACGGGATCGAGTGATAGAAAGGATCACAAAATTCGGCGGACAATTACTTTTTATGCGAAAGTAAAGTCTAACAGAAAAGAAAGGTGGTCTGGCTCGTAATAAAATTACTTACAGTTGCGCAACAGCTCATGATTCTCACATGATTCCCCTCTTATTACCCAAATGGTAATACTTTTCGGTTACAAGTTTACGGGAATAAAATTAGGTATTCCAATAGCCAATTTCCCGGAACCCCTAAATAGTTTTCCACATGTTTTTCCACAAATGAAATACAGATGAAAGAACACTGGCGGCATAAGATCTTTTGAAGAAATGGGTAGACACAGATGTTATTAACCTGCTGCTTTAATTAGGTGATAAATGTTTCCTAACATTTTAATCCATAGACAGAATCTGAATTGTCAGGAGGAAAAAGAGCCTTAAAGCATACAAAAAGCTTAGGCGAACATCGCATCTGCAAGCAAAATTAAATTCTGGAATTGAAGATCCAATTTGACAGATTCTACAACATTGCTTATCCTAAAAAGCGGACGTTATGCCCGCTTTTTTAGATGAAAAATTAAAGTTACTTAGAACTGATAACCTATACCAAAAATCAACGAATTAACTCTAGATTTTACGTCCTCGGGCATACCCTCCACCTCACCAATTCGATTAGTTATTTCTAGTGAATAACGGGCCTGATGTTGGAAATTTTCAGTAATATCAAATTCAGCACCAATGCTGGCATCAAGACCAAAAGAATTAACTTCCTTTCCCGTATCTTCAGGTATAATACTTGCCTGAGGTCCAGCCTGAAGGTTGAAAGTAGAGTTTCCCACATAATACTTTACCATAATGGGAATTAGTAACATACCATTGATAAGTTTCATGCTGCTTTTGTTTACCATCACAACGACAACAGCAAAGATTATGAAACCGCTTCCAAACTGGCTACTTCTGCGGCGGAATCCCCCGGTCTCCAGGAAAACTATCAGGTCCAATGGTTAAGGAAAGCCGCCTATGACAGGTGGATGATATCTATTGGGAAACCGGAAAAATATAATACCCAAAATAAGTTTTCCGTAGGTATTGAATAGTAAAGTAAATCAGTTCACCCGGTCTCAAAAAATCTGAGTTAAAGGTTTTCTTTACTTGGTTCTAGTATCGATAAATTGAGTAAAATCCATTTAATTTTATGCCTAAAAGTTAAACTTTGTTAAAGAGAGACCAATACGGTGACCAATATTATGATGCCTTCAGGAAGCCCCGTAAACTCTGAAAAAATTAAATTTAGGTCGTTCCCTCCGGCTCCACAATCAAGCGCAGCCATGCTGCGGCTTAAAAGCGGAAATCCCGACAAACGTTAGTTTGAGCGGGATTTGTCTTTAAATATATATTCAGTTAAACTAGTAGGCCTGATTCTTTAAACGAACCTGAAATTCTTTAGGACCAGCAAGTTCCTCACCGTCAAGCTTGAATTTTGGATTATACTTCCCGGTAGGTAGATCTTGAAAAGTATATGCATTACAGGCTTTGGCAACATCCACGTACTTGGTCGCAGCCGTATTGAGTGCAGATATTGCCAGATCGGCGACAAGACCCAGCACGCCTCCGGCACCGGTACTTACGGAAGCGTCATAGATCACTTCACCTTTTCTGTTATAAAGGACCTCATTAGTCATTGTTGATTTAATAATATATTCCACTTCAACCTTGACAGTGGCGCCAATTGAAGACTTATCCCACTTGTTGATAACAGTAAAAACAGCCAGGTCGGCACCAAAGATTTCCCCAAAAGGTTTTAGGGATGAATCTAAAAACAATTCTGCGTCATAGGCACTTTCCTTCTTCAGAATTTCCATTGAAAGAAAAGGAGGAATAACATAATATCCTGCATTGGCCAGGGGAACATTTAATGTGGTATGGAAATATTCTTTTGCTTCTACATTAGTAGTTCTGTTGATGGGTGGCATCAATAAAACAGTGAGTGATTCTTGCTCATACATTTGTGGATAGGCTACAGATTTGGCCACTTTTGGTGCACTGCAACTGGCAAGGCTCAAAACAATTAAACAGGAGATAAACAGTGCTTTTTTCATAACTCGGTGATTTTTAAGATTCTGTCAATAAAAATTTTAGATTCGGGATAAAGCTCCATTTCCTTAGCCAACATATCTTTCCCTTCGGCTACTCTTCCCGTTTTCATTAGAATAAACCCGTAATCAGCATGAATACCGGGGGGAACAACATTTCTTGTACCCTTTTGTTTTGAGATTACTTTTTCATAATTCTCAAGCAGAGTCGCTAAGGATGCTTCGTCACTGTTTTTGATATAATTGTAGCTGGCAGCTTCGTACTTTTCCCAGGAATATAATTGTTTGGGTGCACTACAGGACGTAGCCAGGATTACTACGATAAATATTAAGATTGATTTTTTCATGGAAGGATTATTTTTTTAGTCTCTTGGGTGGATATAAAAATTCTTTTTTGAAAGATCATTTCACCGTTGTGAATAACAGAAACCATATGAGGTCCTGTTGAAATAGCGTAGACTTTACCCTTGGGTCTGTCACTATGATTTTTTTGTACTTCTGCTGAAAAAGAAGTTTTGTCATCGATGTTTACCTCTACACCCGTTTCGTAATCTTTTGGATTTCCCAGAAAAACCAGGAAGGCCTCATTTTCCAAACCTGCAGTAGTGGTTTTTACACCGGTACATCCTACTGCCGTAAGCACAGCAAATAAAAGGATCAGTTTTTTCATATTTCAGTTTCTTTAATGTAGTAGCTATCTAGGTTACTGCTGTCAATCGCTCCTTCCACAAAAGAAACCATTGAGAATTCGGACTGCGGATTTTCACCCCCCATGTAGGTTATTTTAATCTTCCCGACAGTTTTACCCGGCAATTCGACCATCATACCAGTTTGCGGATTCTTTACTCTTTTACCTTTTTCAACGACTTCAAAAACATCATTAACCTTTATCCCCTGACTGGCACCTCCAGATATCAAGATCCCATCCTGGTCATAATTGAGGAAGTAAGATTTCCATGGCCTGTCCATACAGTTGTTGATAATATTTTCAACAAGCTTGGAAATTGCCACTGAAATTGCCTTGTCACTAAGAGTCGCATCGAAATCCGTACGTTCCCCAAGGCCCATCACTGTTTTGCTGGTAGTTTCGGCCTCACCTTTTGCTTCTTCAGAATAGATGATCTGCCCGGTAGAGACATCTACCAATCGTAGGCTTACCCCTGCCTGTACGGTTTGGGTTTTGCTTCGGGAAAAAGCATTTACATCACCAACATTTTTACGCCCGAACTCTGTAACCGAACCAATAATGAGGTAATCTGCCCCCACCTTTTGCCCCTGGTTTTCAGAGAGCCTGTATTCCTCCATTATTTTGTCCATCTCCTGCCGTTCCAAAAGAATAAATTTATTTGAGGAAGCCAGTTTGGTAGTTAAAATGTCCAGTGCCTGATTGGTAATTGGATCATTTTCCTTGTCATAAAAGATCCCTTTGGCGTACTGGGTCTCATTAGAAAATCTTGCAATAGCTACTTTTCGCTTCAATCCCTGCGCCTCAGGTTGTTGCAATTCCATGACCTGAGGCTCCACTTGAACCACTTTTTGCTGCACAGTGCAGCCGATGAGGGTGCAACCAAGTGCGAAGCTCATTAGAGTTTTTCTCATTGTACAATAATTTTGAATAGAATTTTCATACCGGAATTCCGGATCATCTCATTCGAGATATATCTGGTAGGGCAGAATCTCAAAATGGCTACACAAGAATAAGAAAAATATGTTAAAGTGTATTAAATAAATGATAATATTTTAATTTACTATACTATACGATTAGAACTTATCTTCGAAGCACAAAATCTAAAGATTCAACTATTTAGGTGCAAACGCTAGGTTTTAAAACAGAAAATCCCACCAAACATTTGTTTAGCGGGATTTTCTGATTAAAGAGAGCCCGACCCTTAGGGACGGTAAAAGTATAAATGAGCAGAATAGGTTTTCACGAAGAAGGCGAAAACTACCTTTTTTAATGATAAAAAACTACTAGATCATCATTCACCAAAAAATTCTAACAATTTAATATTGAAAAATCTAAGGTTTAACCTTAAGTTCTGGTATTTCTTTCATTTTGCCATTTTCTTGTTTACCCAAAACAATGACCTCTTTATTTTCTTTATATTCATCTATTGCCATCAATAATTGGCTTCTGGTATCTCTTCGAATTTTAATACCAGATTTTTGAGTTTTACTTTTAACCTCAATATAATAACCATCCCTAAGGTCTTTTGGTTTTGTAGAAGGTCTACCCATAATATTTATTTTCAGAATAATAATCAATCATTGTACCAAAATTTAGAGAGGATATTTAGAAAAGGATGTGTTCAATCAAAGTAGTAGAAAATTTATAATGTTTAAATAACAATTTGTTAGATCTTTTGTCCTTGTTAAATTCTTACTTTTAAAATAATCTTCAGGATCTTCAGGGTTTATTTAATTGTAAACAGGTTCGGGATCTCTACTCCTTTTTAACCATGAACTTTTTTTGTCTTGTGCATAACCATAACCATATTTAGACCCATATCCCAAATGTGTTGGTTTGAGATCGTTAAGAACAAAGCTAATATTATCAAATTTCCCCTCTTTTAAACAATCCAAAGGAAATTCCAATAGTTCTTTCTCCGTAAATCCTGATCTTACAACAAATAGAACAGCATCGGCAAACCTGGTTAGTAATGAAGTATCTGCTACAGGCATAGCCGGTGCTGTGTCAACTACTATAAAATCATACCTCACTTCCAAATCAGTGAAGACCGTGGCCATTTTTTCCTGCTTTAAAAGTTCATAAGGGTTTGGAGGAATACTTCCCGAAGTCAGGACATCTATATCCTTATGAAGATTAGAAGGACCCACAAGGAATTTTAAGCAAAGGTTATCATTGAGCAAATAGTCGCTTAAACCCAGTAGATTGTCACTATTCGCTTTGTAAGCCTGAAGTTTTGGATTTCGTAAATCCCCCCTAACAACAGCACCTTTTTACCTGAATTCGCAAAAAACTCTTTATTTATAGAATTTGCCAAGACACCATATTTCTTTCAGGTAAAATAAAGGTTGTTATCCCTGTACTACTCCCTCACCGGGAATGTTTGGAAAATACTTTTGAGGTAAGAAATGGATCCAAAAAAATGAAGTTAAAAAATGTCTTTTTAGACCCTTTATCTTTGGAAGGATTTAGACTCTGGTTCCTTTGTGAGGAAAACCCAGATGATAGATTTTTAAATACCCAAGTCTAAGGAACTTATTACAAAACAGCCAATTAAAGCCATCAGTCGCAAAAAAGTCCCGTTTTATGGTTAAAAGTGGACAAAGCATAAAGGTCATTCAGCAGGAAGAAATTGCCTTTTTTCTGGCCGAAGAAGGAATTGTGCTTCTGGTGAACTTTGATAAACAAAGATTTGTCATTGATTATACCCTCGATCAACTGGAAGAAAAGCTTGATTTTAAAAAGTTCTTCAGGGCGAACCGTCAATTGATCGTGAATATTCATGCAGTTGCCAGGGCAGAACCTTATTTTAAAGGTCGTCTTCTTCTACAGACCGAACCTGCTGCCCCGGGAGATCAGGTTATAAGCAGCAACAAAGCATCAGCCTTTAAAAAACTCCTAACTCCTCGAGGGAATTTTTATGATTCCATTCCTGCTTTTTATTGCATCCTTAAACCGGTATCTTTAAATAAATCAAAAAAAACATTTTAATTCTAATATTGGTACGAAGAGCTCAAAGGTGAGGACTATTGCCTCATCCCTCATGTAAGAGAATTCTTTGGAAGTGTTATCTTTAGAGGCAAAATATTTTACCTCATGAAAACGTATCTTATCAAAATTTCCCTCATTACTTTCTTGTTCTTCGGATTTTCAGGATTCTCCCAGGGTCTTAATCAGAAGCAAATAGACAGCCTTGTTCAAAAGACCATGAAAACCTTTGACGTACCCGGCATTGCTGTTGCAGTTCTAAAGGATGGGGAGGTAATTCATATGGAAGGCTACGGCACCCGGTCTCTAAAAGACGGGGGAAAGGTGGACGAAAATACCCTTTTTGGAGTAGCTTCCAACACCAAGGCTATGACCAGTGCGGCCCTGGCAATGCTTGTTGATGAAGGTAAACTGGAATGGGATACCAAAGTCATTGAAGTACTTCCGGAATTTAAATTATATGATCCTTATGTCACCAGCGAATTTACAGTGCGGGATCTGCTCACCCACCGCAGCGGACTCGGCCTGGGTGCCGGGGACCTTATGGTGTGGCCATCACAAAATACCACTCAAAAAGATAAACTTATCTACAACCTGCGCTATCTCAAGCCTGTTTCCTCTTTTCGTTCTCAGTACGATTACGATAACCTGCTGTACATCGTGGCCGGGGTTATTGTGGAAAGGGTTTCGGGACAGGATTATGAAACTTATATTGAAGAACACATTTTTGAACCCCTGGGCATGGATCGTTCGGCTGTGAACTATAACCTGATCGAGGACAAATCCAATGTGATCGACGGCCATGCGCCTACAGACGGTAAACTGGTACCGGTAGGCCTCAGCTTTACCGATGCCGCCAATCCGGCAGCGGGAGTGTATTCTTCCGTAGAAGATATGAGCAAATGGGTACAGGCCCAGCTTAACGGCGGAAAGTATGGCGAAAACCTGGAAAAGGAACTCTTCAGCGAGCGGCAACATCGCGAAATGTGGAAACCACAAACCCTCACGGGTACCGGAAAAGGTGATTATAATACCCACTTCAAAGCTTACGGGCTGGGCTGGTTTTTAAGTGACGTGAACGGCTACCTGGAAGTCACCCACACCGGTGGTCTCCTGGGGATCGTGAGCCAGGTGACCATGATCCCTGAACTTGACCTGGGGATTATTGTTCTTACCAATCAGCAGTCTGGTGCCGCCTTCAGGTCGATCACCAACAGCATTAAGGATGCTTACTTCGGAATTAAAGGAGAAGACAGGATAAGCCAGTACAATGAAAGCAGGTTGCGTTATGAAAAGCAAGCAGATTCTGTAGTGGCCGAAGTCTGGAAGAATGTTGCTGAAGTTCAGAAGAAAAGTAAAATGAGTGCAGAAGCGCTCTCAAATTATTCCGGAACTTACGAGGATCCATGGTTTGGAAAGGTGCACATCAAAATGCAGGATGGAAAGTTGCGTTTTGAAGCCGAAAATTCTCCCGATCTGCATGGGGAAATGAGTTTTTACAAAGGAAATTCATTTGTGGTGAGATGGGATGATCGCAGCCTGAATGGAGATGCTTTTGTAATCTTCTCCCTTGATCGCGAAGGACGGCCCATCGGTTTCACTATGGAACCCGTCTCTCCTTTGACCGACTTTAGTTTTGATTTTCAGGACCTGGATTTTAGCAGGATAAAATAGCCGGCAAAAAAAGAGGCTCCGAAAAGCCCGGGAACAGGTCAATTTAAAAATTTTATTTTTGCCAGCTATGATAAGAATTCTCCTTTTAGCTACAGCTTTATTGATTCCGGGGGTACTCTCTGCACAGTTGGTGAATATTGAATCCAAACGCATGCAGACCGACTCTATAAGGTTTACCCTTAACGCCGATTTCTCCTTCAATCACACCAACAATGACGGGAGCCAGGTCAACCAGATAGATGCAGCCCTTACCACGCAGCTAAAGTCAAAGGACCTCCGGAAGATCTATTTTTTCCTGGGGAATTATAAGCTTATTGATTCGGGAGAAGAAAACCTGCAGAATGCGTGGTTCCTTCACGGGAGGTTCAATTACAAGTTTAGTCAGCTATTTAGATTTGAGACCTTTCTCCAGGGGCAGTACAACCAACTTCTGGTGGTAGAGCAGCGAAATTTGATCGGTGCCGGGCTCCGGGTAAAATGGATTGATAAGGAAAGATTCACCGGTTATGCCGGTAACAGCTATATGTATGAAATGGAATCCAGTGACCAGGCAGGAACCACTAACTATAATCACCGCAACAGCACCTATCTTACTTTATCATACACTGCCAAATCACAAAAATTTTCCATTGCCAATACTGTTTACTATCAGCCGCTATATAGAGATATAAGCGACTACAGGATCCTGGAACAATTCAGACTTGACATTCCCCTTTCCACCTGGCTAAAAGTCTTTACTCTTTACAACTACTACTTTGACAGTAAAACTCCGTTGAACACCGAAGAATATACCTCCAACCTGAATTTGGGAGTAGGGATCAGTATATAAAAGTTTAGGTGCTATGTCCTCTAAAGCTTTTGCGCCGTTAAAAATTCTCATTAAGAAGAGAAAAATTACCTCCAGGTAAAACCCGGGGCATAAATAAATTCTTTGACCTTTTTCGGATCCAACCTTGGATTGGCTCCTTTCTCCCCTGCTACCAGTGCCCCTAGGGCACAGGCAAAATCGAGGGCATTCTGCGAATTTTCTCCCTGAAAGATTTTAGCCAGCAGTCCGGCCATAAAAGAATCCCCGGCACCTACTGTGTCTTTAACCTCAATTTTGAATCCGCTGTTGTACACCAATTTTCCATCCCGGTACAGAACTGCACCATGTCTTCCTTTGGTAACACAGATAGTCTTTGCTGAAGAATTCTCTGCTATATACATAAGATTTTGTTCGAGAGAATGAAAAGAAGATCCAAGGATTTCCGCAATCTCAAAAAGCTCGTCATCATTGAACTTAATGAAATCGGCTTTATTGATGAGGTCACATAAAAGTTCTCTGGTATAATACGGAGGCCTTAGATTAAAATCCAGGACCTTATATTTTGCTTTTTCAAGCAGTTCAAAAAGGCTGTTTCTGCTTACCTCATCCCGGCACACTAAACTTCCGAAGATGAAAAGATCAGATTCTTTTGCAGCTTCCAGGTTTTTGGGAGTTAATTCTATTTTATCCCAGGCGGCCGGGTAGGCGATCTCATAGGTGGCCGATCCGCTTTTGGAAAGACTTACATTCACCACCCCGGTTGGGTATTTAGGATCCCTGAGAACATTGGAAGTCTCCACTCCCTGCTCTTTCAAAAATGCGATTATTTGCTCCCCTTTTTTATCGGTCCCTATTTTACTTACCATCTGGGTATTTATTCCAAGGCTGCTCAACCGGGCAGCAACATTTAACGGAGCGCCACCTATTCTCTCCTCATCGGGAAAGACATCCATGAGCACCTCTCCAAAACAAACGGCTTTTATAACTTTTGACATTCTTCTTTAAATCTAATGCTGTTCTACCATTGCTTTTTTTCGACTACCTGAAATATTCTCTGAAAGAAACTCCAGCTCCTGTCCTTTAGTTTCGGGCATGTAAAATTTAACCCATAATAACTGCAATACCATCATAAAAGTGAATATTCCAAATACCACCGGAGCTCCAATGGTATCAAAAAGAAAAGGAATAAATGAGGGTATTAATGCAGCCAGCACCCAGTGTACCGAAGAACCAAATGATTGCCCGTTGGCGCGCAGGTGGTTGGGGAAAATTTCAGAAATAAACACCCATATCACTGCTCCCTGTCCAATAGCGTGAGAGGCAATGAATAAAAAGAAAAACACAGGCACATACATTCCCGGCCAACTTTGTTGAAAGGCCAGGGTTACAAGTCCCAGGGAAATTATATAACCTACGGATCCTATATACATCAATTTCTTTCTTCCCATTTTATCAATGAGAGCTACGCCAATAAGAGTAAAAATGAGGTTTATTACACCTATCCCAACGCTGCTTAGTAGAGCCGATGATTCTTCAAGACCCGACATTTCAAATATTCGGGGCGCATAGTATAGGAAGGCGTTGATCCCCGAAAATTGGTTAAAAAAGGCGATAAAGAAAGCCAGCATAAGAGGGAAGGAATATTTTGGCTGAAAAATGCTGCTTTTCTGCCGGCTTTCCTTTTCATGATCCCTTACAATTATGGCTAATTCGGTTTCTGCATCTTTAAGAGGATAGATCAACTCAAGTATTTCTTTGGCCTTTTTGGCTTTATTACGGTAAATGATCAACCAGCGCGGACTTTCGGGTACTGTGAAAACAAGAATGGTATAAATTAAGGCAGGAAAAGCCTCTACTCCTATCATCCATCTCCAGGCTTGTTCTCCCATGTCTTTCAAAAGGAAGTTTGATAGATAGGCAATTAGGATCCCGAATACAATATTGAATTGGTAGAGCGCAACCAGACGACCTCTTTTAGCCGCCGGTGCAATTTCTGAGACGTAGGATGGAGCCGCAATAGTAGAGACTCCAACCCCTATCCCTCCCAGAAATCTGAAAAATGCGAATAAGTAGGGATCATTCGCATATGCAGAACCCACAGCCGAGATGAAATACAGGATCCCTATGCCTATAAGTGTGTGTTTTCTTCCGAATTTGTTAGTTGGGAAAGATCCAAAAATAGCTCCCAATACTGTCCCCCATAGGGCCATGGACATTACCACAAGTCCATGAAAAAGATCGGAGGTTCCCCACAGCGCCTGTAGTTGCTTATCTGCTCCCGAAATAACTACGGTGTCAAACCCAAAAAGGAATCCGGCAAGCGCAACAACAATTGACCAGTAATATAATTTAGATGAATTCATTCAAGATCTAATTTGTGGAAGATTGCATCTCCCATATTTTTACATTTTCGGCAGTGGCATTACCACCTTCCACGAATAATTCAATACCATCAGCCGAAGGCAAGGTTGGAAAGAATCTTCCGGTGAAGTGGTCTTCTCCATTGATGAATACTTCCAGGACAGATCCATCCACAAAGATCCTTACATCAACGTTCTCCCCGGCAGCAACAGGATAGGAACCCCGTCGAATATCCTTTCTCGCACCTTCAGCCAAAGAAGATTGAGAAGCATCAATCACCCATTCCTGGGCTGCAACGTCATAGTAGACTTTCAACTGCTCGGCACCATCATCTGACCGGCCTAAAACAAAGCCAACTTTTTCAGCTGAACCTGTGTTAAGAGTTGCGTTTAATTCATAATGTCTACCGCTCTCGTTCAGGTAATTTCCTTCTTCGGGAGTTAGGGAGATACTGCTGTATTCCCTCATTTCCCCACGGTATTCTGAAACATTTGGATGGGGTGTTATTTTCAATTTGTTATTAGCATTCAGTTCCCAAACCTGTGGAAGACTAAATAGATGTGCCCACCCGGCCTGTTGCTGGAAACCAGGACTTACCTCATCGGGAATGATCCCTATAGCTGTTGTTCTTCCCTGGGCATCTACAGTAACAGTGGGAGAAAGGAAGCCGTTAACCACTTCAAAATCTTTAGCTTCCTGGTGATCGGGAATAAATTCCTGTCCATTGAAATCTCCAATCCAGTAAAAAGTTCGGGCGGGGCTGGTGTGATCTGGCGTTTTTTGCACCAGGAACAAATATTTTCCATTTGGAAATTTGTGAACAATAGGAACTTCCCAGAATTCTCCTTCCCCCTCGGCCATCTGACCCTGAAAGAAAACTCCCTGGTAGCTGTCATCCCAGTTGTAGAGATCATTTGAGGCGTAGAGCACGGTATTTCCACCAACTCCTCCAATTCCTGCCCCCACGATCATATACCACGTATTACCCTCTTTCCAAATAAAAGGGTCTCTGAAGTCCAGATTAACATCTGACGGACGACCTGCGATAACAGGGTTTTGCTCAAATTTTTCAAAAGTTTGCATATCGTCAAAACTCACTGCCAGGGCAATGCTGGCCTTTACCCCGTTCACCCCCGTATAGACAATTACAGGATTCCCATCATCATCTACCGTAGCATCTCCTGCCCAGGCTCCAAAGTTGTCATAAGGATTGGAAGTTGGCCATAAAACATTGTTGAGGTCTTCCCAGGTCACAAGATCCTGACTCTTCATATGGCCCCAGTTTTGCTGCGCAATTCCAAGGAATACATCGTTTTTCTGATAAAACATGTGATACTCTCCTTTATAGTACATCAGTCCATTTGGCTCATTGGTCCATCCGTAATCCGGAATTGGATGATATATGGGCCTGTTGGTATCTTCGGCTAAAAATTCAAATTCAGTATTAAAATCTACTGTTGCAGGTGGGTTCACTGCTGAGAATAGTGTAGATACATCAGCTACCCCGGGACGACCTTTAATGATCCTGATCTCATCCAGGGCTCCGCTGAAGTAGTCAATATCAAACTGCCCCATTTTTTCACCAAAGGCATTTTTTCCAATGAAAACCTGGGTATTTCCTTCGGGCCAGGTTATTAAGCCTGTTGCAGTATTGTTCTCTGCAATCCTTTCTTTATTGAGATAAGTAGTAACTACACCTCTTTTGGTGTCTATAGATACTGTAATATGGCTCCACTGGTGTCTTGGAATTGATTTAGTACTGGCTACAGTGGTTTGCAAAGCTCCATTGACATAAAGCTGGACCACTACCCTTCCAAATTTATTTAATCCAACAACTGCACCTGTATTACCTCCCTGGCTCATCAAGGTGACCATTCCCGCAGTGCCTATAGGATAAGATTTCACGGCAGTCCAGAGTGATATTGTAAGCAGGCCTTGAGGAAGCTCCATAGTAGGTAATTCCCCGCTTACGGTAGTTGATAAGCCATCAAAAAACAGAGCATTACCATCAACACCCTGCATCCTGTTAACTTCATTTCCGGTAGCAGAAATAGTAAATTCTGTTCCGGTCTCTCCTTCTGAAGTGGAAAGTCCGCTCTCCTCATTAAAGCCGAAACTGTACAGAGTTTCAAAACCTCCTTCATTCAAAGTATCCCGTGGCACTTCCAGGTCATCATTGCTGCAATGCACCGATATAAAGGCCATCACAAAAACCGGAATTATAAATCTTAGTTTTTTCATAATCTTAAATTTTCCAAATACTTTTTATGCTGCTTATTTTCACATCCTTTAGGATGCTTCCCTCCTTTGACCTTATGGTCATTTGAGAAAGTGGTTTTGAAGGAAAGATCTGGTTTGTCATGGAGTACCTTCCCTGGTCAATAAAAAGTTCAACCGAAGAACGATCCAGGTAGATGTCAAAAATGGCATTTTCAAGCCCCGTTACATCCATTTGCTGCACGCGGGCGTCAAATTTCTCATTGAACTCATTTTTCCCTGCTTCCCTTCTATCTGTGTAGATGGTGCTTCCAGTGGCGTCATATCCAATCAAATATTTTTCTCCGCTGTCATTCTTAAATTCGATTTCAAAGTCGCTGGGTGCTCCTTCAAACTGAAAAGAGACTTTTGCCTGTGAAAAATCAAATTCTTTAGTAAAATTTTCCTGAAGGTTTACTCTTGCTTCTGAAAATTCCTGCTCACTAATTTTTGAAAGCTGTTCTACCGGAAAAGAAGCCAGGAAATAACCATTTTCATTTTTTTTCAATTCAAGCTCTCTGGGAAGCGTCATTGCACTGCGCCAGGTTTCTGTGGGTGTTTGGGTAGCATAATCCCAATTGCTCATCCAGCCTATAAAAATTCTTTTCCCATCGGGGGTATTATTAAAGGTTACACCGGCATAGTTATCTGTTCCGTAATCTAACCATTGGTTCTCTGTCTGGTCTGTAGTGAAATTCTTTCCATCATAATCTCCAATGAAGTATCTGGTGCCCGAGCCTCCATTTGGCGCTCCGGGATTATGGCTTATGATCATTACCCATTTCTCTTCCCCGGTTCCATCTACCTGCAGTGGAAACAGATCGGGGCATTCCCAGACTCCCACCGGCTCGTCAACAGGATCTTTAAAATCACTTACTTTATCCCAGCTCTTAAGATCATCTGAAGAAAACAGCTGTAGATGATCTCCGGCTGCGATGATCATTTTCCAATTATTTGTGATAGGATCATGAAATACCTTTGGGTCTCTGAAATCCCGAACACCCAGGTTTGGCAGGACAGGGTTTCCTGAATATTTGGTCCAGGTCTTTCCCTCATCCAGGCTATAGGCGATTCCCTGGTACTGGAAATCCTCACGGCCTTCTTTTTCCATATTGGGATTGTGATAGGTAAAGATGGCCACCATGGCATTCTCCCCAAACCCGGCAGTATTATCTTTATCAATAACTGCACTTCCGGAAAAAATATATCCAAGGCTATCAGGATATAGCGCTATGGGCCGGTGATCCCAGTCTATAAGGTCTTCACTCGTGGCGTGACCCCAGTGCATTGGCCCCCATACAATATCATCTGGATAATATTGATAGAACAAATGGTATTTCCCATTTTGATAAACCAGACCATTTGGGTCATTCATCCATTTTTCCTTTGGGGTAAAATGGTATTGTGGCCTAAACTGTTCGTCCATAAGCTCAGGTTCTGCGGCCGCCATTTCAGTCGCTTCTTTTTTTTCACCGCAGCCTGCCAAAAACAAGCTGATTAAAATACCTATAAAACTAATCTTCTTCATTCTTAATAATTTGGGTCTTGTGTGTAAATTCCTCCTGCAAGGTCTATTTGTCTCTGCGGAATTGGGAGATAATTATGTCTCGGTTCAAGAAATTGTGCTCCCGACAAATAACCTCTTTCATCCTGCTCTTCCTGAAAGTACTCGTTAAGAACTTCACCAGATATCCCCCATCTTACAAGATCAAAGAATCTATGACCTTCAAAGGCAAGCTCCAGGCGGCGTTCCATACGTAAAGCTTTCAGCGCGTATTCCCGGTTTGGAAAATTATCATATAAGCCAATATTGTAGTTTGCAGCAGGTTCTCCCTCCTCAGTTAGCACCACATTAGAATTGGCAGCTCTTTGGCGAATTTGGTTGATCAATTCTCTTCCTGTTTCAAGATTTCCAAGCATAATGGCTGCTTCGGCTCTCCACAATAACACATCGGAATATTTAATGATTGGCCAGTTTAGCGCTGAGCCTCCCCAGGGCCAACCGTCGGTAGCATGCTCATCGTTTACCGAAAGCAGGTTCTTTTTAATGGCATAAGGGCCGTAAATATTAGCTTCCCTTGCCCAATTGGCTTCATACTCTCCCATATCCAGCCATGGAATCCCGGGACGACCTATAGAATGATCCAAACGGGGATCTACAAAGGAGGTTTCATTTACATTAGAATCGTTAAAATTGTCCAGCAGGGGCAAACCATTGGCATCTACCTTAAAGGCATTTACAACATTCTGGCTGGGACGGTGAAATCCGTCTCCGCCATAAGGTCCGCGGGGTACGTTTAGAAGATTTCCCCAATTGATCTGTCCAAAAGCCGAATTATCATCTATAGAATGTTCTATGGCCCAGATCATCCCGGGACCATGTTCATTTTCTACAGCATATTGTTGCTCATAGCTTTCCAGTAAAGAATAACTATCCATTAGTAGTTCTGTTTCGGCCATTACTTTCTCCCATTCTTCTGTGAAAATATATGTTTTAGCCAGGTAAGCTATAGCTACATCTTTGTCTACCCTTCCTTCCTGCGGCTGACTTTGAGGAAGGTGTTCCTTTGCAAAAAGGAAGTCTTCTTCGATCTCTGCCCAAAGCTGGGCTTCAGAAAGGTCATTGGTGATCTCATAGGATTCCTCTACTGTTATAAAAGTATCGATATAAGGGAAAGTGCGGAAGAGCTTCTTCATCTCGAAATAGAAGTGTCCTCTCAACAGGCGCATCTCTGCCATACGGGTTTGCTTTGCTGGGAACTCCTCTTCAGAAATAAGATCCAACGCATAAAGGGCTTCATTGGTTCTGCCTATTGCAGCATACATGGCAATCCATTTCCTTTCTAAAAGGCCATTTTCAGAAGTGATATTCCCGGTCTCTATTTGGTGAAGCTCGATAATATCGGCAGTTCCACCACCTCCTTTGTAAGTATCATCAGAGCGAATATCCCCAAAGCCCCAGTTGGTTGGAGAATGCAAAAAGGTAGTATTTCCATAAAGATTTGTACCCCCTGTAGCATTGTTGCTGTTAAGGATGGCAAAACTAAGGTCAAGACCGGAGTAAGCTGCCGTAACAAGACCTTCAACCCCATCTGGAGTGATCAACTGTTCATACTCTACAGTACCTTTTGGCTCCACATCTATATAATCTTTCGTACATGCCGTAGCTACCGCAAAAAAGATAAAGAGGCCGGTAATTTTATGTATTGACTTCATACTGAACATTTTTTTTAGAATTGTAAGTTTAACCCTATAGTGAACACACGTGGGATAGGATAGATCGCCCCGCTAACTCCTTCCAGTTCCGGGTCCAGACCAGAATAATCGGTGATGGTGAATAAATTCTCTCCCTGCAGGTATAACCTAAGGCTTTTCATCCTGATCCTTTCCAGGTAATTAGCATCTAAATTATATCCAAACGTGAGGCTCTGCAGCTTTAGGTAAGAAGCATCTTCAATGAAATAACTTGAGGCCCTTAACTCATCATTTGGATTGGTGAGGTTCACCGCTGGAATATTAGAATCAAAATTATCCGGGGACCAGGCGTCAAGTACTGCGGTAGACCAGTTGCCCGTACCATAGGTGAATTCATTCCCTCTAATGCCATTGTAAAGATCTTTTCCATATTCCCCCGAGAAGTTCATCGCCAGATCAAAGTTTTTATACTCTGCATTAAAATTAAAACCATAGGCGAAGTCCGGATAAAAATCTCCTATAAAGGTTCGGTCCTGGGCATTGATCACCCCGTCTTCGTTTATATCGGCATATCTTATTCTTCCCAAACCTGCACCGGGTTGAATGGCGTGCCTGTCAATCTCTTCTTCTGTTCTAAAGAGGCCATCGGCTACATATCCATAGAATTTGCGATATGGATTGTTTAGCATGCCCCTTACAGGACTGTCAAAGAAGTAGGATTCCCCATTGTCAATTTCGGTAACTTCGTTCACGAAGCCGGAGAACTGGGCATCGAGGGAAAACTGAAATTTCGTGGAAGCATCATTTTGGTAATGAATACTGGCATCCCAGCCTTTAGTTTCAAATGTTCCTGCGTTGGAAAGAGGATCTCCTGCCTCCACATTAGCTGTTCCGGGTAATTTCTGGAACAGTAGAATATTTTCAGTTTCCTTGATAAAGTAATCTGCAGAAATAAGAATTCGGTTATTAAGGAATCCAAGATCAAATCCTGCATTATAGTCGGTCGTGGTTTCCCAGGTGATCCCTGTGATCCCGCGTTGCACCAGGTTAAAACCTTGTTCAAGGGTGCCGGAATTTTGGCCACTTAGAGGATAAGGCGAGTAATCTACACGATATCCAAAAAGGTTATAAGAGGGATAAGTGTAACCGGAATTCTGATTTCCGGTTACACCCCAGCTACCGCGTAATCGGGCTCTGCTAAACGTATTTTCTTCGGGAAAGAAATCTTCATTATGAATGTTCCATCCTGCAGAAACTGCCGGAAAAAAATCCCCTTCGTTACCCGGGAACCTTGAAGACTCATCATAACGCAAAGTTCCTGAAAGAAGATATTTATCATCGTAATCATAATCCAGTTTACCAAAGTATGACTGCAACCTCCACTCCAGGCCACCCCCGGCGTTGAATTGCTCTCCCGAGCCTGAAGAAAGATAGGTGTAGTTTGGATCATCAAGAATATACCCTTCCCGGCGGGCATCAAAAAATTCATTCTCATATTTCACCCTTTCCATCCCTGCCAGTAAATTGAAGCCATGGTCCCCGAACTCGTTTTCATAGGTAAGGAAATTATTGAAAGTCTGCTCGATTCCATAATTTGAATATGTGGTAAGGCTACTTTCCTGTTCCACCTCTCCAAAATAACCTTCGGTAATTACAGGAGCATAGTTCCTGCCGTAGTTATTCCCGTAGTCTACAGTGTATCGGGAAGTAAATTTTAGCCCCTCAAAAAGATCTAATTCTGCTATCGCGCTTCCAAAGATCCTCCAGCCTTTGTTTTGATTATTTCTGTTTCTATATAGAGTAGCTAAAGGGTTGGTTTGATCTCCCAGCCCATCATACGGACCCGCAAAATCGCCCTGAGAATCATATACCGGGATCAATGGATGCTGGCTTATAGCAGTACCCGCAACATTAGAATTGATCTCTCTTTGGTTTACCACGCTCAGGTTTTCAGAAATTTTCAACCTGTCAAAAAGGGTAAAATCTGAGTTCATTCTCACTGTCAACCTCTGGTAATTGGTGTACTTCATAGTACCCTCAACATCTGTATAGGAAGCACTGGCAAAGATCTGCCCGTCCTCAAAACCTTTAGATAAACCTATATCATAATATTGTTTAATACCTGTACGATAAATTTCATTCTGCCAGTTTGTGTTTCCTGCAGGAACCAGTCCATCTTCATCAATGAAATCGGGAAATTCGGGCTCTAATCCGTTTCCGTATTGAGGATGGCTCGGTGTTGCCCCATCGTTTCTTTGGGCCTGCCAATACACCTGGGACCATTGAAAAGCGTCGAGTACATCTACATCGTCTCGCAAAAAACTGAGACTGCTAAAGGTATTAAAGGTGAAATTCAATTGTTCCCCCTTTCCTTTCTTGGTCCTAATCACTATTACACCCCCCGAAGCCCTGGCTCCGTATATGGAAGCCGAAGCCCCGTCTTTTAACACCTGTATCTCGGCAATGTCATTTGGATTTAAAGTATTCAACCCAGATTGCGTAGGAACCCCATCAATTACAAAAAGAGGGGAATCATTAGTTGTATCACTATTGGTAATTCCTCTCAGCCTGATGCCGGCACCACCACCGGGGGAACCATCTGTAGCGACTCTAAGACCAGACACCCTTCCTTCAAGCGCCTGAAGAATGTTCGTGTTGGATTGTTTTGCCACCTCATCCATTTCCACCACGCTAACCGCACCGGTATAATTCTCTCGTTGTATTTGCTGATAACCGGTGATGACCACCTCACTCAACATTTCGGTGTCGGCCGTGAGGGAAACATCGATCCGGGAACGTCCTCCAACCGGCTCTTCCCTTGTCTCAAATCCAATATAACTAAAGACCAGGGTTGCACCGGGTTCTACATTTTCCAGGCTATAATTCCCGTCAAAATCTGTTACGGTACCCTTGCTTGTGCCCTGGACAAAAATATTCACCCCGGGAAGAGGCATATTATCTTCGGCCGAGATCACAGTACCACTTACCTCCATCTGCTGTGCCCAGGAAATAAAAGGTAAAAAGAAACACAGTATAAATGCTTTGAATTTCATAAAAGATATTTAAGTTATTCTCTTTGGCTTATTGATATTTATTCGTCATTTGTTTTTTCTCAAACGTTTTCTGAACATAAAAATCAGAGTGATCTTTGCAGTCGGTTTAACGTTTTGTTTTGATGAGCAAATAGTCTCAAAAGCAGGAGCAATTTAAGACTAGCTGCTTGTTTATGCGGGGGTTGTTTTGGTATTTTTGGGGTGACCAATTGGTACTCCCTTTAAAACTTGACATTTAGCGACCGGTTATATTATATCTTTATTAAGATTTGTAAAAATACCTTCATGCAAATAATCAAATACATAATTTTTCTCTTTTTTGGCTTCATTTTCTCAGGATGTTCTACTTCAGAAAAAGAGGAGATCACCATAGGCTTTTCCCAATGTCTATCTGATGATGCGTGGCGGCAGGTAATGAATTCGGAAGTTTTTACCGAAGCCAATTTACTGGATGACAAAAATATCAATGTCCTCTATCGCTCTGCCAACGGAAACAATCAAAAACAGGTAGAACAAATTGAGGAACTCATCGCACAGGATGTCGATGTACTTATTGTCTCCCCTAACGAGGCTGCACCCCTAACAGATGTTGTCTCCCGTACCTATAAAAAAGGAATTCCGGTTATAGTAGTTGACAGGAACATCAATTCCAATGACTTTACTGCTTTTATTGGGGGTAATAATTTTGAGGTGGGAATTTCGGCAGGAACAATGGCACTTAACAAGCTGGAGCAAAGAGGTATTGATACCGCCAAAATCCTACAGGTAACAGGATTGCCAGGGTCCTCCCCTGCTGAACAAAGGCTCAATGGGTTTAACCAAAACATAAATAACAACTCTACACATGTTGTAGATATTCTTAAAGCCGACTGGCATAAGCAAACTGCCTACCGCAAGTTAGACAGCCTCTTCAAATCTTCAAATATAGATTACGATCTTATTTTTGCCCATAATGATGAAATGGCCCATGCGGCTTATCTGGTCACGAGAAAATATTCCAAAAATCCGCTCATCCTGGGAGTGGATGGGCTTATTACTACCAATGGAGGAGTTCCCATGATCCTCGAAAAGCAAATAGACGGCACAATTTCCTATCCTACAGGAGGTGACCTGGCGGTGAGAACTGCACTTAATGCCCTGGCAGGAAACAAAGTGGATAAATACAATTACCTTAATACTTTGCCTATAGATTCCCGCAACGCCGAAACTCTTTTTTACGAAGGCATACGCCTCCAGGAACAAAAGGAAAAACTTCGTAATCTTATTGAAAGGAATGACGATCTAAACCTGAATATTGAAAAACAAACCAATGTAATATCTCTTTCCCTGGTCCTTATCTTATTACTGTTGCTCATATCGGGGGTGATATTTTACTTCTTTTACCACAAAAACAGGGCAAACAAACTTCTGCTTGAAAAACAACAGGTTATTGATAACCAGAACCAGTATATAAGACAACAGAGGGATCATTTGTTGACAGCAGTAAGGAAGATGGAGGAGTTAACAGAGGTGAAAACGAATTTCTTCACCAATATATCCCATGAGTTTAAAACTTTGCTTACTGTACTCAAACTGGATATCGACAAACTTAATTCCACAGATTCCACAGTACACCACCTAAGAAATAACGTAACGAAACTTACGAAGACCCTTAACCAGTTACTTCACTTCCAAAAAGTTGAAAATCCCGACTATCCCGTGAGTTTTGAGTATGGAAATATTTCGCATCTGATTAATGAAATAGCCGAAAACCTGCGACCTACAGCCGAAAGTAAGGGATTATCCCTCGAGGTAAATACCCCCCACATACATTGCGAATTTGATCGTGATATTATGGATAAGATCCTCACCAACATCGTACACAACGCCATAAAATATACCGAAAAAGGAAAAGTGAAAATTGAGCTTTTTAAAGAGGAAGACCTGGTGAAGATCAAAGTTACAGATACCGGGATTGGAATTCCTGAAAATGAAAAAAGTAAGATTTTTGAGCGTTTTGAGCATTCTTCTATTTCAGATTTCTCCGAAGATTCTTCGGGCATAGGACTCGACTTCAGTATGAACCTTATTCTTATGCATGAGGGAAATATCGAAGTAGAGAGTGTAGAAGGCGAAGGCTCTGTCTTCACTATCACCATTCCCCTAAGGCAAAAATCCGTTAAGACGATCGACGTTTCAGAAACAATAGAAAATGCCGGGAACTTAAAGCAAAAGATCCTGGTGGTCGAAGATACTCAGCAGATTAGGGAAAGGATAAAAGACATCCTACGCGGAGAGTATAAAGTCATAGAAGCAGTGGATGGGCTTGACGGTTATGAGAAAGCCTGTTATCACAATCCCGACCTCATCATTAGTGATTTGCTAATGCCAAATATGGATGGGATAGAATTCTCTCAAAAGGTCTTTTCTAATCCCGTTACTATGGGAATTCCTTTGATCCTTCTCTCGGCGGTGAGTAGTGATGAATCGATCATTCGTGGATATAAGATTGGGGCAGATGATTATATCACCAAACCTTTTAATCCTGAAACCCTTAAGGCAAGAGTGCGAAATCTACTGGAAAAACGATCGGCCTCACAAGGAAAAGTCCCTATTGATGCTTTGGAAAGTACGGGAGACAAGGATTCTGCCTTCCTGAATGAAATTAAAGAAATTGTGTATGAAAATATTACCAATCAGGATTTTAAGATCGATGAGGTGGTTAAAAAGGTGGGAATGTCCCGCTCAAAATTTTATCGTAAGGTAAAGGATGTAACGGGATTATCCCCTGTTAATTACCTGCGGAAAATTAAACTGGAATACGCTTCGCAGGTCATCCTGAAATCGGACAATACCATTTCTGAAGTCGCTTATCTCTCCGGATTTTCTGATGTAAAATACTTTACCAAATGTTTTTTAAAAGAATTCAAGATCTATCCTTCAGAATACCGAAAAAAGTTCCAGTAGTTCAAAAATAAAAAGGCTGTCTAAAATGCTTTTTTACGTCTACCTCAACCTGTTTCAGGTTCTAATGAAACCTGATAATTAGTTCAAAAATTCTGAAATAAATTCAGAATGACGGTTTATAAGCTTTTTAGACAGCCCAATACTATCGGGTGACTATTCCAATTAGTTGTTCATCATATAATTAATGCTGTTGGTAGTAAAATTCTCCACGTTGGCCTGGAATTCATTAGTCCTTCCATCGTTCATTTCCCACTCATAAGCTGCGATACCAATAGCTATAATTCTACCTTCGTAAGTTGCAGTTGGCAGGAATTCAATGGCGGCTATACAGCAAAGATCGGTTACATGCTGCCAGGTTCCCAGGATCCTTGAGGTGGTCAACTCCTCAAATTCTGCTCCACGGGCAACGCTCGCATGAGGCTCGGTAAGCTCGGGAACAGCTCCAAGGTCCCACATAGAATTATGATCTTCCTTGTACCCGGGATTGATAAAAGGCACGAAGTTATGACCAATGGATTCCCCCGGCACTATCTCGTCGGTTAAACTAAGCCCCTGCATGGCAGGATGACTCATAACATCTGTAGGTAAGCCGGTGGTTGTGTTCATACCCCAGTTGTCTGGGTTTGGTCCCCCTGCACCATTCCCTGCAATACCCGGTTCGTAAGGAATACGGCCAAGATCATCTATGATCCTGGTTCCAAAACCGCCAAGGAACATATTTCCCCCGTTCTTAACATAATTGGTAAGCGCGGTAATAGAAGCTGCAGTAAGGCTGCCATCGGGGTTGTCAAAACTTCCGGTATTGTCATAGTAATAAACAACTACCTGTACCGGCTCAAGATCTTCGGCGGTGAAGTTTCCATTCTCAAGGTAAATGAAATTTTCTCCGTAATAAGATCTTAAAAATTCGGCAGCTGCTTTAGTATCAGCTTCAGAAAGGGCTGATATACTCGCTGCACTTCCCAAAAATGCGATTATTTGAGGCTCTGTGACTGTAACCACATAATCTACAGAATTATTGTTAAGTGTAACAGTGAAGGTAACAGGACCATTGCTGAAATCTACCACCCCATTGGCAGTTGGAGTAACAGTGGCACCGTTAGGCAAAGCTAGATTTACTTCAACAGCGCTTAGATCGGTTCCTCCAGGGACAGAGACAGTGACTCTTTTATTTTCCTGGTCAATGCTACCATTTGCTTCCACAGGAGAAGTAATGCTAAAGCTGTTAATGGTAGGCTCAGCTCTTTCCTGTACGCTTACCTCATAGGTAGTTGTGGCTCCAAAATAGCTCACGGTCACTGCTACCGGGCCATTGGAAAAGTCGATAATTGAACCAGATTCCGGGCTCACAGTCGCACCTTCGTTGGTATCAAATTCGACAGTAAGAGCAGAAAGGTCTGTTCCTATAGGCACTTTAGCTGAAGCTTTCTTAAGAGTTTGGTTCACAGTACCGACTTCCTGCACAGGTTCGATGATCCTGAAGGCCGAAAGTTTCGGCACACCCGCTTTGTAAACGTTTACCTCATAATTCACTGTTTTAAATCCTTTAGATACATGGAAGTTGACATGTCCTGCAGAAAAATCTACAGTTGAACCCGGCTCTGGATCCACAGTAGCACCTTCAGAAGTAGTGAAATCCACAACAACATTACTAAGGTCTGTATCCTGTGGCACGGTTACTTCAATCGTTTTCGCTTCCTCATCAATAGAAGCAGTGGCATTAATAGGTGAAGTAATAGCAAATTGCGAGATATAAGGGGTTGCAGGAACCTCTGCAAAATCATCTGTTTCACAGGAAACGATGCCGACAATTATGAAACTGAACATTGCCA
This sequence comes from Salinimicrobium sediminilitoris, assembly GCF_020866905.1. Classification (GTDB taxonomy): domain Bacteria; phylum Bacteroidota; class Bacteroidia; order Flavobacteriales; family Flavobacteriaceae; genus Salinimicrobium; species Salinimicrobium sediminilitoris. The sequence continues at coordinate 180,494 of NZ_JAIVCC010000013.1, forward strand.
ACACAGCAATGACTTTCATGTTTAATTTTTTGATCATGATTTATTGTTTTGAATTTGCTTTAAAATTACCTGTTCTGGCCACTTTTGAAGGGGGTAAAATTGTTCAAAAGCGGTAGAGAAAATAGTTTTTACACGCTTTTACAGAAATAACTTCTGAATTACAGATATTTACCCTCAAAAATTAAGTTTCGGATTTTGTCTATTCTGTTTAATCATGAAATAATTAAAACATTTTATGAAGTATATTTTGAACAATTCCGAGCAATTCTAAAACGAAGTAAGATTTTAGAAGTACGAAGGTAGAAGTAAACTTGTGAAGTTCTGTTTGTCTTTTAGAAGAGCCAAGAATCAAGAATCAAGAGTCAAGAGTCAAGAGTCAAGAGCCAAGAGCCAAGAATCAAGAACCAAGACTTTTTGCCGGTTGAACTAATTACCGATCACTAATCACTAAAAACTTACTGCCTACCCACCCCCTGCGCACTGCATTTTTTATTTATTTATTCCACTGTTCTTTTTCATTTTTCCCCAACCCTAAAGGGAGCTGAAAAGAACAGAACCTGCTAATAGAAAAATAAATTAATTTTGATTTAATGTTCATTCATCAACCACTAGCCTTTAACATTATTCCGCACTGCCTACCCACCCCCCGCGCACTGCATACTGTTTTCTGATCACCAGTCACTTTCCTTTAAAACTTCCCGCCATTTGCCACTTTCTGCATAATCTTTAAGAACCTTATTCCGCCCCTTTAAAAACCTGGTCATATAGCTTCTGAGGAATAATTTATTTGCCAATTCACCTAAAATGCCTAGCGGAGCCTGGAATTTAAACACATCTTTCATAATTGTTCCTCCATTCGAAGTAGAGAAATAATGTTCATGCCTAAAACTTTTAAACGCACCTTTCACCATTTCATCTGCAAAAAAATTGGGTCTGTCGAATTCTGTAACTCTGGTAGTGAGACTTTGCACTACCCCAAGGTGTTTCCCCTTCCAGGTAACAGTTTCATTCAGGCCAATTAATCCGCTGGTCCTGCCTGCAACTGCTCTTTCATCTGACGATCTATTGATCTCCGATTGAAAGTCAATGCTCCTGGAGAGATCAAATACAATTTTCTGCTCAGCTTTTATATATGTTTTCAACCTTATTACCGGCATAACATTAAATATTGTTTCGTCTCTTAAAAATACGGTTTTTAAAAAAGAGCCAAGAGCCAGGAATCAAGATTTTTTGCCGGTTGAACTGATTACTGAACACTAAACACTTACTGCCAACTAACCCCTGCGCACTGCCTATAAAAAAAGCCCTGTCATTAAGAGCGTAGTGCAGCGAAGCGAAGAATCTCTTTTGAAGTACGAGATTAGAAGCACGAAGTTAGATCCCATTGTCACACTGAGCCCGACCGCAGGGAGGAAAAGTCGAAGTGCTCGTCAACAAAAATTCTCTTTAAAAAACGGCTTCGACTACTCGCCTCCCGGCGGCTGAGCCTGACAGCCTATCCCTGTGTCACACCGAGCCCGACTGCAGGGAGGAAAAGTCGAAGTGTAATAAAGTACGAAATTAGAAGTACGAAGTTAGAGCACCTGCCTTAAATTCGAAAAATGAAAACGGATTCCCTCCGGCCTACCGAAAGTTTGCCGTATAATTTGAAGTGAAACTGCCGCAAAATTTTAGGCTGTTTGAGCGAAACGACTTATTCTTTTTTAAATTTAATTTCTCGCGAGTTCCTAATATTTAGGCAGCAAACGAAAAATTTAGGCCAGGTTTCGTAAGCCTAGTCCCGACGTTTAGGGATTGGTTCTTTGCCTGCATCCGACGACCGCAGGGAGAGGAATGCACAGGAAAAAGAACAGAAGAATCTCTTTTGAAGTACGAGATTAGAAGTACGAAGTTAGATCCCAGTGTCACACTGAGCCCGACTGCAGGGAGGAAAGATCGAAGTGGTGTGAAGTACGGAATTAGAAATACGAGGCTAGAAGTACACCTTCTTCTGTCAATCACAAAAGAGTCAAGAGCTTAACTTAAACCCGGTCCTCAGCCAAAATCCTTTCCTGCTTTTCCAGCTGTTGTACTACTACTCCAAGTTCGTTGATGATATTCTTTCCTTTGTCCTTATTGTACCAAATTTGCAGCAGGGTTTTAAACTGGGCGTCGATCTTGCCGAATTTCTCTTTATAGTCGGTCACCAATTTAGTAGCTGCAGCCGTTCGTGGCCCCCAGGTGGCCATCACCTCCAGGTGGGGATTCATTATAATGAGCTTTGGAATGGAGCGGGTGCCATTGGTAAGGAAATGGTCCATTAGTTCCGGGTACTCATCTCTCAAAACAACCCTGAGTTCAATATTTTCTGAAGCCTCTGCAAGTTTGTTGAGCACCGGCAGCGTTTGGGCCGCGTCTCCACACCAGGATTCCGTAATGAGCAGCCAGATCTGTTTAATTCCAACACCTTTAAAAAGAGAGGTTTCGATTTCCGAAAGCTGAATGGTTTTATTCAGCCGCAGGGAACGTTTATAGTTCAGAGCAGTAAACTCAACCCGGTCCTGATCAATTTCTCCTGTAGTGCTTTCGGTAAGCACCAGCTTATTCATGAGGTCCATATATTCTGTGTAGGTCATCGAGCCTTCCAGACCTTGAGCCAGTTTTTCTATCATAAGGATAAATTTTAAAATGCAAAAATATTGTTCTCTTTTAAGGGAAGATATGATCCTACTCAGGTTTGGTAATGGTTAATTAGGGAATGGTTAATTAGGGATTGGATCACTGGTTAATTGGGGTGGAGTGATTTGTCAAAATTTCTTATCACATCCAGCCAAGAACCAATAACCAGGAAGCAAGACTATTTGGGTTAAACTGCTTACTGAACACTGAACACTGAGCACTAAACAATTACTGCCTACTTATCTCTGCGCACTGCATAATTTAAAAGCACCTACCGCTATCTGAATTTCATTTTAAGATTATAACTACCTTCATACAGAATCCAATAAAACCTCCATATGAAATCGAAAACCATTTCCCGCGTCTTTCTCTTTGCGGGACTCAGTAATATTCTGGGGGTGCTTATCTTCTCAAAGTTCTTCACCAATGAAGAATTAATGGCAGCACAGCCCGAGGTTATGGGATATTTTGGCCTCATTTCCATAATACTGTGGGGACTGGCCTATATTTCCGTGCGTCACTCCTATGCTTCTGTACCCTGGTTACTTGCTGTTTTTGTAATCGAAAAATTGCTCTACGTCATCGTATGGTTAAAATGGCTTTTTTCAAACTCCCTCAGCAACTTGTATGAGCAGGATACTTTTGCCGGATTATTTTTCAGCATTTACGGACTTAATGACCTGTTATTCGGACTGTTTTTTGGCTATGTTTTCCTGAAGGTGAGAAAGCAAAACACGAGGTAAGGTTGTGAGAGAAATACGATTTTGGATGTACGAAGTTAGAAATTTAGTGATGAGTTATGAGTTCAGAGTTATGCCTTGGGAACCAACTAGCACTAAGAAATGCTTCCTTTCTGTAAACATGACTTTGCGAGACCCTGGAAGAAATACTCTAGCTTAGGCAAAGAACCTTTAATTTTTCATTTCTTCATTGTTTAGTGTCTTTTTTGTAAGTGTAGTGCTCCCACGGCGTTAAAAATTTTTGAAGCCTTGGAGAAAATTTAGCCGTGGGAGCACGGTTCTAATTTTGCCTGAGCAAAATTGGAAACACCTATCAAAAAAGTGTCCTTTTTTTGGTTCGTTTTTTTGGACAAGCAAAAAAATGAGCAATCATGAAACAAGGCGAATTATTAACGACCGAAGGGAGATAACGAAATTATAAAAGAATTACGATTTTAGAATTACGAAGTTAGATCCCCACTGTCACACTGAGCCCGACCGCAGGAAGGAATAGTCGAAGTGTAATAAAGTACGAAATTAGAAGTACGAAGGTAGAAGTACACCTCCTGCCGCCAATCATAAAAGAGCCAGGAACCAAGACATTTTACCGGTTGAACTGATTACTAAACATTAAGCACTAAACGCTTACTGCCTACTTATCTCTGCGCACTGCACACTGCATAAATGCCCGGTTTCCTCAATTAAACCTTATTCCTTAAACCTTAAACATTCCAAAGCGACACTATTTGTCGCCTCTTCCTCTTATCTTGCAATACAAAGCAAAAAAACACCACCATGCAACCACGTCTCCTCACCAAATCCCGCTTTAAACTGGCACTGGAATGTCCAAACAAACTCTACTATACCCGCAAAGAGGAATATGCCAATGCTAAAAAAGAAGATGCTTTTTTGGAAGCTTTGGCGCAGGGTGGCTTCCAGGTAGAGGAACTGGCAAGGCTGGAATATCCGGAGGGGATTTTAATAGAAGGCAATGACGGTGATTACACCTGGCTCGTCAATGAAACGAACAAGCTGCTGAAACGGGAGAATGTGGTGATCTTTGAAGCAGCTTTTAGATTTGAAAACCTTTTCATTCGCACCGATATCCTGGTAAAGCAGGGAAACAAGGTGCAGCTCATTGAAGTCAAGGCGAAGTCCTTTGATCCTGAAGATGAAAATCTTTTTATAGGCAAGAGAGGCGGCATGAACAGCGGGTGGAAACCTTATCTTTTCGATGTGGCCTTTCAGAAATATGTGATGCAGAAGTGTCGGCCGGAATGGAAGATCAGTTCGTGGCTGATGATGGCCGACAAATCCAAAGCTGCGGAGATCGACGGACTCAATCAGCTTTTTAGGGTGACAAAAAATTCTAATAACCGGACCGGCATCGTCAAAAAAATCGATTCCCTGGAACAGATCGGTAATAGTGTGCTGGGAAAAATAAAAGTGGATGACGAGATCGCCGGTATCGAAAGCGGCAGGTACAGGATCTATGAAGATCTAAAATTTGCAGAATGTATTTCCAAATTCGCTTCCTCTTATGAGAAAGATGAATTTTATGCCTTTCCTCCCTCCTTCTCTTCTTGCAAGGCCTGCGAATTCAGGGCTACGGAAGAACAGGAAGCCGATGGTAAAAGATCGGGCTATAAAGAATGCTGGACCAACGCCTACGACTGGACCGAAACTCATTTTTCAAAACCCAATATTTACGAGGTATGGAATTTCAGGGCCGGAAATAAACTTTTTGAGGAGGGCAAGATCCTGCTGGAAGATCTGGAAGAGACCGATCTCAACATCAAACCCGAAGCCGGAAAGATCTCCGCTTCAGAACGACAATGGGTGCAGATAGAAAAAGCAGTAAATGGAGATAAGCAGGCTTTGATCCTGCGGGAAGAATTGGCAGCCGAAATGTCCACCTGGAAATATCCGCTGAATTTCATCGACTTTGAGACCAGCGCAGCGGCCCTGCCTTTTAATAAAGGCCTGCATCCATACGAACAGGTGACCTTTCAGTTCTCCCATCACACCATGGATGAAACCGGAAAAGTGGAACACGAAACTGAATACATCAATTTCGAACCGGGAAAATTCCCAAACTTTGAATTTGTAAGGGAGCTGCAAAAAGCGCTGTCAAAGAACAACGGCAGCATCTTCAGGTATGCCCCGCACGAGAATACTATTCTGAATGCCATTTACGTGCAGCTGGAAGAATCAACAGAACCGGACAAAAAAGAGCTGCAGGATTTCATCAAAAGCATCACCCATTCCACCGGTGGCAGCGCCGAAAAATGGAAGGGCGATCGTGATATGATAGACCTGTGGGACCTGGTTAAGCAGTATTATTACGATCCGCACACCAAAGGCTCAAATTCCATTAAAGCTGTTCTGCCCGCGGTGCTCAACTCCTCCCCTTTTCTACAGGAAAAATATTCCCGTCCGCTAAGTGATAACGGGATCAGCTCTAAAAATTTCGATCCCTCACATCACTGGCTGCAGTTCAAAGACGGGCAACCGCTGAGTCCGTACAAGATGTTACCTGCTTTGTTCGAGGACTGGAGCGAGGAAGAGCTGGACGCCACGGTTTCTGAAATGGAATCTATAGCCGATGGTGGCGCGGCCCTTACCGCCTATGGGAAATTGCAGTACACCGATATGCCCCTTGAAGAGCGCCTGGAGTTAAAGAATTCCCTGCTGAAGTACTGCGAACTGGACACTTTGGCCATGGTGATGATCGTGGAGTTTTTTAAGGAGCAGATCAAAAATCTAAAATAGAAACTAATTAAACTGTATCCTCGAAAATGACCAATTCCCGAATTCCCTCCGGCCTATCGAAAATTGATCGTAAAATTTGAAATGAGAGGGCGTAAAATTTTCTGCTGTTTGAGCGAAACGAATTATTCTTTCTAAAACTAACTATTCTCGCGAGTTCAGAAAATTTAGATCTCGAATGAAAAATTTAGATCGATTTTCATAAGCCTGGATTTTTTGGTTCTTTTTCATCAATGGAAATCGAAGATTCACGAATTCCAAAAGAAAATAGAAAACAATGAGTAAAAAGAACAGAAGTTTCAAATATTACCTGTTGCATCTCCTGTTGATAAATAAGTAAATTCAATGCCATCAACTAATAGCGCTTTTAATTTTAAAGGAGGTGATTAAGCTCCGCGACGGCTTTTGTCGCAGCCTTGTTTTACCTTTAAGCAAATAAAAGCCTAAACATGCAGAAACAAATGATCTGTCACCCCGAGAACCACCCCGACCTCCGCTACCTCCTGGCCAAAAAGGGCAAAAACAACCTGCTTGTGGTGGGGCTGAATCCCAGTAGGGCCGATGCTGAAAATTCCGATCCTACCATGAGGAATATTGACAGGATTGCCGGCAACAATGGCTACGACGGCTGGCTGCTGGTTAATTTGTATCCAAAGCGCAAACCAAATCCTGCAGACCTTGAACTGAAAGAAGAAACCGAGATCTTCTGGTATAACCTCCACCTTATAAAACACCTGCTGGACAGAGATCAATTCAAAATAAAAGATGCATGGCTGGCATGGGGCGACGGAGTTGACAATTTGAACCGGCCGTACCTGAAACAGGCTGCCGGTTATCTCTATAGGAATCTGCTGCTTCACGACCTCAACTACTTTAGCATAGGTCGCACGGGAAAAGCCAATCCGCGGCATCCTTCGCCGCAGTCTGTGAATTGTCATGTAGGGCGGCTGGAAGAAATTGAGCTTCTAAAATTCGATTTTAGGCACTACGTGAGGAATATCAAGCTGGAGCCGGAGATAAAGATCAACGGGCTTAAATTCGATTGAAAAATGGCTGACTTAAATCCTCCATTACGGGAAACCGTAAGGCTCTTTGTATTTAAAGTCATAATTTCACATTTAATTAACAATTAACCAATATCTCAATGAAAATTACCAAGGCCATCTTTGCTATTCTATCAGTAAGTTTTTTAACCTCATGCGCATCAACCAATTTCTACCAGGTATATAAGGCAGAACATTCAGGAGATTTAACTAAAAAAGATAATTCTCTCGTCTACGAAGATGAAAATGCCCGGGTTCTCTATAACCTCTGGGGTGAAGGTGGAAATGTCGGTTTCCAATTCCACAACAAAACAGAAGAGCCCATTTTTCTTCATCTTAACAGAAGCTATTTTATTTTAAACCAGGTTGCTCATGATTATTATTTGGACAGGGTAGTAACCTATACAAATAGCTCAGAAGTTTCTGCATCTAAGGGTTCATATTCAGGAGCTTCAGTAACAGGATTCAATTTCCTCAATCTTCTACAAACGAATCAGGTAGCTAATAGCGGAACAGTCGGCACTAAATCTTCCTCAGGTAAATCTGTGTCTTACCAGGATGCGGAAATTGTTGTAATTCCACCGGGAACTTCAAAATTTGTTATGGAATACACCATAAATGAGGCTGTTCTAAGAAATTGCGATCTGTATTTATATCCTAAAAAGAGACAAATTGAAACCGTAAGGTATTCGGCAGCAAATTCTCCGCTGGAATTTAGTAACAGAATCGCCTATACAGTGGGACAAAATTCTCAGTTAAGGGAATTTGAAAACAAATTTTATGTTTCTGAAATTTCCAATTATCCTGAAAAAGAATTCACTGTAAATGAATTTGAAGAATTCTGCGGCGAGAAAAGTGCGGTAAAAAGTAAATTTTTCAAAGAAACCGCACCAGATAAATTCTTTGTCGAATATTCCAAAGGGAAAAATGATTCCCGCAAACACTAACCTTGATGAAAAAATACATCGTTAATACTACCGCCGATTCTAACGGGGATCATGAAGTCCACGAGAACACCTGCCTCAAATTGCCGGTCTATCATAATCAAAAGGATCTTGGTTATCATTTCGGATGTCGCAGTGCAGTTCAAAAAGCGAAGGATACCTATCCAACAGCGAACGGATGTTACCATTGTAGCAGGGTATGCCATACCTCTTAAGAACTACTGAAGGAGAAAGTCGAAACTTTCTCCTTCTTTTTTCATGAATATCCGATTCCTGCTTCCTTTTCTTTAAGAAAATATTTAGATTTACTACCCCTACACAAATGCGTTCTCCGGCTACAAATATTTCACTGCCGGTAGAACTGCGTAAGCAATATTATTTATGACCCAATCAAAACAACAACTGGAAAATCAGCTCTGGAACATTGCCAACACCCTGAGGGGAAAAATGGGAGCCGATGAATTCCGGGATTATATATTAGGCTTTATCTTTTACAAGTACCTGAGTCGTAAAATGGAGCTGCATGCCGATAAGATCCTCAAGCCCGACAATCTTAGCTTCAGGGAACTCGATGGCCATCCTCAGGAGGATCTCTATTTAGAGGCTGTCAAGGAGGATGCTTTAATGCACCTCGGTTACTTCCTAAAACCTTCTGAACTCTTCAGCGAACTAGCCCGACGTGGGAATGGCAACGGGAAAAGCAAATTCATTCTTGCCGACCTTGATAAGGTGCTGCGGAATATCGAGCAAAGCACTATGGGGAGTGAAAGTGAAGAAGATTTCGGGAACCTTTTTGAGGACCTGGATCTTACCAGCAGTAAACTCGGGAAAACTGAAGAAGCCAAAAACGAACTGATTGTAAAGGTGCTCACGCACCTGGACCAGGTGGATTTTGACCTGGAGAATACAGAGAATGACGTTTTAGGCGATGCTTACGAATACTTGATTGGAAAATTTGCCTCGGGTGCCGGGAAGAAAGCCGGAGAATTTTATACCCCTCAACAGGTAAGTAAAGTACTGGCAAAACTGGTGACGCTTGGGAAAGACCAGGTTAAAAATGTTTATGATCCCACCTGCGGCTCGGGTTCTTTGCTGCTTCGTGTCTCAAAAGAGGCAGAAGTCGGGGCTTTTTACGGACAGGAGAGCAATCCTACCACGTACAACCTGTGCAGGATGAATATGATCATGCACGACGTGCATTACAAGCGCTTCGACATTTATAATGAAGATACGCTTGAGAACCCGTCTCCCAATCATTTTGATGAACGCTTTGAAGCTATTGTAGCCAATCCTCCTTTCTCTGCAAAATGGAGTGCGAGTCCGTTGTTTATGAGTGACGACCGATTTGCTGCCTACGGAAAGCTTGCGCCAAAAACTAAAGCCGATTTTGCTTTTGTGCAGCATATGGTGCACCAGCTGTCTGATACCGGAACCATGGCTTGTGTGCTGCCACACGGAGTGCTATTTAGAGGTGCGGCCGAAGGTCATATTAGAAAATACCTCATCAAGGACAAAAATTACCTGGATGCGGTGATCGGGTTACCTGCAAATATTTTCTACGGAACAGGTATTCCCACCTGTATCCTTGTTCTGAAAAAGAACCGGGAGCACCTTAAAGACGTTTTGTTCATTGACAGCAGCGAACATTACGAGAAAATAAAAACCCAGAATTATTTGCGGGAAGAGGATGTGGAGAAGATCGTTGACACCTACAGGGAGCGCAAAACCGAAGATAAATACAGCTATGTAGCTTCCCTGGCAGAGGTTAAGGAAAATGATTATAACCTCAACATTCCACGCTATGTAGACACTTTTGAAGAGGAAGAACCGGTAGATATTAAAGCCGTTGCTTCAGAGTTAAAAGCTCTGGAACAGGATATGAGAGCAACAGATGATGAAATATCCAATTTCTGTAACCAGTTAGGTATTGAACAACCTTTTTAAGATGAGTGAAGAAGTCATAGAAAAGAAGAAAAGGTTTATTCCAGAACTGAGATTTCAGGAGTTTCAAGAAAAATGGCGAGAAGTCCGCCTTGGAAAAATCTGTTCGAACTTTAAGAGTGGTACGAATATTACGTCTAAAAACATTTTTGAAGAAGGTCCTTACCCTGTCTATGGAGGGAATGGGCTCCGAGGATATACTAATACATTTAGTCATGAGGGTTTGTTTTTGTTAATTGGCAGACAGGGAGCTTTATGTGGAAACATTAATAAAGTGCATGGGAAAAACTTCATTTCCGAACATGCCATTGCAGTACAAGCTGACAAAGAAAACGACACCGAATGGTTAGCACAAAAATTAGATTATTTCGATCTCAACCGTCTGTCCGAATCCTCAGCTCAACCCGGTTTAGCTGTATCGAAATTGGAACGGTTGAAGCTGAAAATACCCTCTCTCCCAGAACAACAAAAAATCGCCTCCTTCCTCTCTGCAGTAGATAAAAAGATCCAGCAGCTCACCCGCAAAAAAACCCTTTTAGAGACCTATAAAAAAGGGGTGATGCAGAAGTTGTTTTCGCAGGAGATCAGGTTTAAAGATGAGGATGGTAAGGATTTTCCGGAGTGGGAAGAGAAATCTTTAAAAACTCTTTTAATCAATTACCGCTTGGGAGGCAATTATACTAACACAGATAATGTCACAGCTTATCCCTTGATTAAAATGGGAAATTTGGGCAGAGGGAAAATTAACTTGAGTAAGGTTGAATACATTCCGGTAGAGGAAAAATTAGATGAAAAAGACAAACTAAAATATGGCGATTTACTTTTCAATACTAGGAATACATTAGAACTCGTAGGTAAGGTTTCCATCTGGCAAAATGAATTACCTATCGCTTATTATAATTCCAATTTAATGTATCTCAAATTTGAAAATAACTTCTTCATGAATTATAGAATGAATTCATATGAGGGAATTAAAGCTTTAAAGAGATTTGCAACAGGTACAACTAGCGTTGCTGCAATTTACACTAAGGATTTGTTGAAGGTAAAACTTCGAATTCCTTCACTTAGAGAACAACAAAAAATAGCAGATTTTTTATCTGCCATTGACAAAAAAACAGAAGCTGTTTCGCAGCAAATTGAGAAAACAAAGACCTTCAAAAAAGGGCTTTTACAGCAGATGTTTGTGTAATTCTGAGAGAAATTAATAAGATGATGAGCAAAAAAGTGAATATTGACAACAAAAATAACAACAAGTGTTGTATATTTGCCATAACAGTACACACCACGCTACCCATTAGAACAGCGTCCCAGGGTGTGTCTTTTGCTTTTAAGGAATAATATTTAAACCCTACATGGTGCTGCCGTGTGGGGTTTTTTAGTTGATAAAAATTTTATGTTCGAGAAAAAGGCATTTACCATACAGGAGCAAATTTCGCGGCTTAAATCCAGAGGCTTAATTATTACTCCTGAAGATGAAGCTGAGCATTACCTTTCCCACATTAGCTATTACAGGCTTGGGGAATACTGGTACGTGATGCAGGAGGACAAAGTGGAGCATACCTTTAAACCCAACAGCAAATTTGCAGATGTGATCGCTCTGTACAATTTTGACCGGGAACTCAGAATTCTTCTATTTGATGTCATAGAAAAATTGGAAATCAGCCTCCGCACCAAAATGATCTATCATCTTTCTCACGAATTCAATGCCTGGTGGTTTCAGAACTTTGAATTGTTCCAGGACAGCAGGGCGTTGGTGAAGACTCTGGCAAACCTGGAAGAAGAAATAAGTCGTACAAAAGACATAACTATAAAGTCCCATATTAAGAAGCACAAGGATGACCTGCGGTTTCCTCCTGCCTGGAAATCTCTGGAGCAAACGAGCTTTGGAGCTTTATCAAAGCTCTACGGAAATTTAAAAAACACGGTCAAATCCAAAGATGTTATTGCAAAGGAATACGGGGCTGTAAATCATACTTACCTTCCAAGCTGGCTCCAAAGTATTTCACAGATCAGAAATTTCTGTGCTCATCATTCAAGATTATGGAATAGGAACTTACCCGGAAAACCAAAATTGTTGCCTAATCCACCTAATAGTTGGATTGTTAATGTTCCGTCTCAGGGTCAGTTTCAATTCCTATATATCCATCTATGTCTAATGAAGTATATGCTGAATTTGGTGCAGCCGGGAAATCACTTTTCTGAAAAGCTCGAAGAGTTGTTTGTAAAATATCCGAATGTTGATCCAAACGCTCTTGGCATGAAGCCGAGCTGGCAGCAAGAGCCACTTTGGTCCAAATCTGTCGATAATAAAATTAATTTAAAAGAAGGTAATGAGCCAGCCCACGATTAAAAAACAGAAGTTGAAGCACCTACTTCAGAATACGAAAAGGATTGTTGATCACCACGAGAAAATTACAGTTGCGAAGGGGGAGCATTTCAACCTGTTTTCGGTATTGGGAATTGAATCAAGAGAAAACAAAACTCATTCTGCCTTTTTAGCTGAATTATTAGATCCGAAAGGCAGCCATAAACAGGAGAACAAATTTTTAAATTTATTTCTTCAGGTGGTGGGAAAAGAGTTGCCGGGAGAAAATGCAGTTGAAGACTTAACCGCGAAATATATCAATACCACAAATACCTGTGTCATTACAGAATACAGCATCGGCAAACGTAATGACAAAAACAAAGAGGGTGGCAGGCTGGACATTCTGATTAGAAATGGTAATGACTGCATATGTATTGAGAATAAAATATATGCACTCGATCAAAAAGCGCAGATTGAGCGCTACAGCAATTACAATTCTGAAAGCAACAAAGTTTTCTACTTGACCTTAAAAGGTGGAGATCCTCACCAGGACAGTAAAGGGGAATTAGAATCCGGAGAACATTTCTTCAATATCAGCTATCGGAAACATATAGTAGAGTGGCTGGAGTTGTGTCTTAGAGAGGTTCCAAATCTTACCAGCGTTAGGGAAGCTATTAATCAATATATCCTACTAATTAAAAAATTGACCAACACACTGCATATGGAACAGGAAAAGGAATTACAGAACTTAATGGCTACTTACCTAGAGGAATCCCGATATATTGCCAGGAAATATGAGACAATGATTGAAGATTTTCAGGCCAAATTCAGGAAAGATGTAGAAGAACGGCTTAGGCAAGAATTATCAGGTTTTGAAATTGAGTATGGTAAACAGGCAATAGGGAACAAATATTCCAAGCTTTGGATATTTAGAAAGGAATGGAGAGATTCAGGATTAAGATTTGGAATAGAACCCTTCAGTGGGAAAGGACACGGGAATGGATATCTTTTTGTAGGATTATTTAATAAACACGATTCTAAAATCATAGATCACATTCCGGATAATAAAAGGCTGAGTAGGTGGTGGAAACACACCCAACCGTTACTAACAAATGATGAAAATAGAATCAAATTACGAGATGTTTTTTCTCTTCAAAAACTTTCAAAACCGGAAAGCAGTGAATATAAAGAATTAGTGGATTTGGTGGCTAACCAAAGCAGGAACTTCATTATAGATTATGCTGAAAAAGTGTCTGCTTCTGTGTTAAAAGAGAATCATAAAAAACTTCAAACTGCTGAATAACTATGAGCTACCAATCTGAAGCCGTATTAGAAAACAACCTGGTAAAGCAACTGCAAAGCCAGGGTTATGACAGAGTTAATGTAAACTCTGAGGCTTCTGTATTGGCGAATCTCAAATGTCAGCTGGAGGCTTTTAATGACACCAGCTTTTCAGAAAAGGAATTTGGCAGCATCCTTAATCACCTCGCGAAAGGCAATGTCTTTGAAAAAGCAAAGATCATGCGCGGGAGATATCAGCTCACCCGGGACAGTGATGAATCCTTCTGGGTTCGGTTCTTTGACTCCGAAAACTGGACGAAGAATCTGTTCCAGGTAACTAACCAGATCACCCAACAGGGAACCTATAAAAATCGCTATGACGTTACCCTTCTGGTCAACGGATTGCCGCTCGTTCAGATCGAGCTGAAGAGGCGCGGACTCGAATTAAGAGAGGCTTTTAAGCAGATCAATCGCTACAAACGTCACTCTTACTGGAACAACTACGGGCTTTTTAATTTTGTCCAGCTGTTCGTGATAAGTAATGGAGTGGACACCAAGTACTTTTCAAATAATCCGCTGCAAACGCTCACCTTCAAACAAACCTTCTTTTGGGCAGATGAGCAGAACAGGAACATCAAGGAATTATCAGCTTTTACAAAGACCTTCTTAGATACCGCTCACCTGGGAAAAATGCTCTCCAGATACATTGTGCATAATGAAACGCATAAGGTTCTCATGGTGCTTCGGCCGTATCAGTTCTATGCTTCCGAAGCCATTATTGAGCAGGTAAAAACCAGCAGGGATAATGGACACATCTGGCACACCACAGGTTCAGGGAAAACCCTTACTTCTTTTAAAGCCAGTCAGATCCTCATGGATCTGCCGCAGGTGCATAAAGTGGTTTTTGTGGTAGACAGGAAGGATTTGGATTACCAGACCATGAAGGAATTCAACAGCTTCAAAAAAGATTCTGTTGATGTGACAGATAACACAAATTCATTGGTCACGCAGTTTGCTGATAATACGAAACTCATCCTCACCACTATTCAGAAACTGAATAATGCGATTTCTCCCGGCCGCTATCAGTCCCGCATGGAACACCTGCAGGATAAACGAATGGTGTTCATTTTTGACGAATGTCACCGCAGCCAGTTTGGAGATACACATAAAAAGATCACGAGCTTCTTCAATAACCTGCAGTTATTCGGCTTTACCGGCACGCCGATTTTTGCAGATAATGCAGCAAAGAATGATCTGGGAAAGAGGACCACAAAAGACCTTTTTGGCACTTGTCTGCACAAGTATGTTATTACCGATGCCATTCGGGATCAAAATGTCCTGAAATTCAGCATAGAATATATTGGCAGGTACAAGCGCAAGAGCAACACCTTTGTGGATATAGAAGTTGAAGATATTGACACTCGTGAAGTACTTGACAGTGAAAAACGAATGGAGAAGATCGTGGATTACATCATTAAATATCACGATACTAAAACCAAGAACCGGGACTACTCCTCCATTTTTGCCATTAGCAGTATTCCAAACCTGATCAAGTACTACGAACTATTTAAAAAGAAAAAAGAAGCCGGCGAACACGATCTTAGAATTGCGACCATCTTCACTTACGGCGCCAATGAAGAAGATGAAGAAGCAGAGGGACTGCTACCCGAAACCGAAGCAATGGCAGCGGAACCCATGGTGGTGTACAGAACCAGCCATACCCGGGAGAAGCTGGACGAATTTATAGAAGATTACAACGCGATGTACAACACCGCCTTCTCCACCCGGGACAGCAAAGATTTTGAGAACTACTTCAAGGATCTAAGCAAGCGGTACAAGAATCGGGAGAAGGTAAGTTTTAAAGATGAAGACCGGTTGGATATTATCCTGGTGGTAAATATGTTCCTCACCGGTTTTGATGCAAAAAAGCTGAACACTTTATACGTTGACAAGAACCTGCGGCATCACGGACTAATTCAGGCATTTTCAAGAACCAACAGAATCCTGGACGAGAAGAAATCCCAGGGAGAAATTCTGGCCTTCCGCAATCTTAAAAAAGCTACCGACGAAGCCATCGCGCTTTTCTCCAATAAAGATGCAAAGGAAGAGATCCTGCTCCCCGATTACGAGAAGGTGAGCGAGAAATTTTCGGAAGCCTTTATTGAACTGCTGAAAATCGCACCAACGATAAAAAGTGTAGACAATTTACCTTCTGAAGAAGAGGAGCTGCAATTCGTGCAGGCTTTCCGGGCGTTGATCCGTGCAAAGAATGTGTTGACCTCCTTTGCTGATTTCAGCTGGGAGGACGTGCCGATGGATGAACAGACCTTTGAAGATTACAAAAGCAAATACCTCGATCTTTATGAGAAGGCAAAAGGCGATCATCAAAGACAGAAAGCTTCTATTTTAGATGATGTGGATTTTGAGCTGGAACTGATCCACCGCGACGAAGTGAATGTGGCTTACATCCTGAAATTGCTCGCCGGATTAAAACAAGCCAAAGGACAATCTGCCGCCCAGCAGAAAAAGCAAATTCTGGATCTGCTTGCCGGAGACGTGGAACTCCGCAGCAAACGGGAACTCATCGAAAAATTCATAGAAGAAAACCTCCCCAAAATAAAAGATATAGACTCCATTCCAGATGAATTTGACCAGTACTGGAGCGATCAGCGCGTATTAGCTTTAGGAAATCTATGCGAAGAAGAACACCTGGATAAGGATCAATTCAAGTCCTTAATTGACGCCTACATCTATAACGAACATGAACCCCTTCGAGACGAAGTTTTCAAATGCCTGGACAACCGCCCCAGCATTTTGAAAGCCCGGGAAATCGGCGACAGGATTATAAACAAGATGAAGGAGTTTGTGGAGGTGTTTGTGAGAGGGGTTGGGGCATAGGAAACAGAAATAATGTGGTTGAAAGCAAAAATAAAATTGAAAAATAGTAAAAACAAAAAACACTTTAAATTAATTTTTAGTGGCCATGTCAAACTTTAACTATGATTGATCTATACCGAAAAAACGAAACAGAAGAGATTTTAGACAAGCTGGGAGAAAATCTCAGTATCACTGAAAGCCAACATAATGCTGCAGTTGACAGCTATAAAGCAGTTGGGAACTGGTTAACTTCTGAAGACTCTGAACTAAGGCCTTATAAGCCTGTAGTAAGTCCACAGGGATCCTTTCTTATAGGCACCATAATCCAGACAGTTGACCCAGACGGAGATATTGATTTAGACATTGTTTGCGAACTGAATGGAAAAAAATCCAGTTGGACCCAAAAAAATATTAAGGACATTGTTGGAGATCAGTTAACCAGACATAAGACGTATGAGTCTCTTTTGGATGAAGAAGGTCGTAGGTGTTGGACACTGAAATACCGTGAGAATGGTTCTAAGAATGAACGATATCACATGGATATTCTACCTGCGGTAAATACTCAAGGCCATTCTGTAATTTTAGAAAAAGTATTTTCTAACCTAATGGAGCAGAAAGATGAGAATTTAATGTTGAGTATTACAGATAATGAGAGATTGCCTGAATATCATCAGTCTACCGAACCTAGAGAGTGGCTACAAAGTAATCCTTTTGGCTACGCTAAATGGTTCTTTGAGAAGGCAAACAATATTATCGGAGAGAGAAAAAGGATGTATTCCTTGAATGAGCAAGTGAATCCTACTCCGAAATTTCAGAAAGAGAGATTGCCCTTACAAAGGGTAGTACAGTTATTGAAAAGACACAGAGACATTATGTTCAAGGACTATAATGAAGCTGATAAAAAAGAAAAGCCAATTTCCTGTATTATTACGACTTTGGCTGGAAAAGCTTATAAAGGAGAGAATAATGTCTATGACGCTTTAGTTAGTGTTATATCAGAGATCAGAAACCAAATTTTAGATTATAACCCTCATACCGGAGAAAAAGAAAAGTGGGTGGCGAATCCTGTAAATAGTAGGGAAAATTTTGCTGATCGATGGGCTCTTCCGGGCTCCAAAAGAGAGAAATTCTTTTACGACTGGTTAGATGCTCTAGAAGCTGACTTTCATGTTTTAAAAACTTCTTTTAATAGAAGGTCACTCTCTGAGTCATTAGAAAAAGCTTTCGGATCTCAACCTGTACAGAAAACTTTTTCTGACATAGGAAGCAACAGAAAAAATTTGACTGAATCAGGAAAAAATTTCATAGACAGGGAAAATGGTCTTATAGGATCAGCTACACTTGGGAAATCGACTGAGTCAAAACTTCCGAAGCACACGTTTTATGGCAAAGATTAAAGCGCCAAAACTTACTCCAATGCAGCAGTATATTTCGCTAAAAAGAGACTATAATTTTGGAGAGATTCAGAGAATTGGCATAAATCAAATCATTTGGAAAGGGAAGCTTAAATCGTCGCCTATTGGAGATGAATACCTTGTCAAGGTATCTTATAAAAAAGGAGAAGATCCAAAAATATTTGTACTTGACCCTCCTAAGCTTCCATTACCCAAAGGAGAAGATCGTTTAGAACATGTTTACGATCATGATAAACAGAGGCTTTGTTTATATTATCCTAAAGCCAAAGAGTGGAACGAAACAAAATCCATTGCAAGCACTATCCTACCATGGACTATAGACTGGCTTTATCACTACGAAATATGGTTAATAACTGGAAGCTGGAAAGGAGGTGGTATTCATCCAGGATCTAACAAAAAAGAATAGATCTAAACATGCAAAATAAGAAATTTAAAGTCCTAAGTTTAGACGGAGGAGGGATAAGAGGGCTCTTTTCGGCTACTATACTAGCTGAAATCGAAAAAGACTTAAAAGCTAAAGGCGTCAGTAACTGGCAAATTTATCAGAACGTAAATCTGATTTTTGGAACTTCAACTGGAGGCATATTAGGGTTGGCCTTATCCTTAGGAATTCCCGCTGAAGAAATAAAAAACCTGTATATCCATCACGCTAAACAAATATTCGGATTGGGTAAAAATCTGTTCTGGTCTTTTTTTAGCTCTACACATAAACGAGAAAATTTAGAAAAGCTAGTCAAAGAAATATATTCTAAAAAAAATAATGGCGAAGCACCATTGTTAAAAGATTGTATGGTTCCTATCGGGATAACCACTTATAACCTTAATAATGGAAGCCCCTCTGTTCTAAAAAGTCAATATCACAAAAGATTTACGAGAGATCCAAATTTACCTGTTTTTAAGGCTGCTCTTGCCACTTCTGCTGCTCCTACATTTTTTGATCCATATTCTGGCGGAACTTATATTGATTCTAAGAGCATCGAAGTTGCCTTTGAATACAAGGTTGATGGGGGAGTATGGGCGAATAATCCATCTTTAATAGCACTAATTGAAGCACAAAAAGCTTTCAAAAAGAACCTTGAGGAAATATCTTTATTATCAATTGGTACAGGTCACAGTACTTTTTTAGAAGAAAAGAGAAAGAGGGGATTTGGAATATTATACTGGGCCATAAATACAAAAAAAAGAATAATTGAGCTTTTTATGCAAGGGCAGGCACAGCAAGTAGAAAATTTGATAAGCCTTTTAAAGAACGGTATAGATAAAGAAGAACCCGACAATTTCGATTATTTAAGACTTAATACAATGTTTGAAAAAATTTCAGAAAATATTAAAATGGATGAGACCGATCCTCTAAAGCTCAAAATATTAGAGAGTCGAGCTAAACAGGTATACCAGGAGAATAAAAAAGAAATATATAATCTCCTAGAGCTGGAATTTAATTAAAATTCACTTTTTAGGCAAAAAACTTTTTGGCCTCAATAATAATTGAATCATATCATAAAAAACATCATGAAAGACATACTCCAGTGGAAACAAGAGGTAGAGAAATATAATGCCGCTCTAAGCAGAATTCTCGATGAGAAATCCAATCAAAAAGATTTGTACTACGGCTTTGAAGTCATTGATGGGAAGTTAATTAAAAATCCGGAAATACTGTTTATTGGTATAAATCCGGGAAGAGGAAATGGACAAAGGGATAGAAACGTCTTTGCTAAGGATCGTATTTCCTATCTTGACAAATATGATGATGCTTACCAGGAGGATTATCCTAACCGATACCATTTAGCAGAAAAAACAATTAAATTCTTTGAACTGGCGGGGTGGAAGGATGCTAAAATAATGAAGGTTTTTTCCAGGAAAGCAGTGAAAACGAATTTTTATCATTTGGCCACAGATAATATTCAGGACCTTGAAAGAGTACTTCAGAATGTAAATCTTAACAAAGAATATTTCAACAAAAGTGCTGAGTTTTCAATCCAGCTAATTAATATTTTAAAACCTAAAGTAATTATACTGGAAGGTAAAACTGTGTTTGACTTTATTGTTGAGGAATGTTATGAGAAGAAAGTCTGGAATGACAAAGGTTTTGGTTATTTCTTTGACCAACCTAATCATTCCCACATATTAGGCTATAACAGAAATATTTCAAATGAAAACCGGGAGTACTTTGTGAAAAAGTTAAAAGAAGTCTTAGAAGAAGATCGTGTTGCTGTATTTAAATAATCAGTTTCTAAAAATGCAATTAAAAATCACCTATTCGCAAGTTTAGACAATGCAAAAATTCCAAGTGAGAGGACGAATAATTTATGAAAGAGAAAATTCACGAAATTTTAAATAAGAACTGGAAACCGCTTCTTAGAAGATGGAAATTACCCCGGAATATACCTTTTAGCTTTAACTGATAAAAATCTTGATGGTCAAAAAGTCGAATGGTTAATCGGGAAATGGTTAATTAATGATCCGTAGATTCGGAAATCCCCCGTTCGGGAATTGAACATTAATCCATAGACAATAAACCTTATACATTAAAAAATGCCCCCAGAAAAACACGTTACCCTACATAAATGTTTTAACCGGGAGCAATTTCTAAATAGACAGTTACAACTGTAACATCATTAATTTTCCGCAAATTTAGATGTTATTTAGGTGCAGGAGGTACCGATTTAGTAAACGTGCGGATTTTAAAAGTTATCGTTCAATTTTGATTCCTTTATCCGGGATTCAGGATTTGGGGCAACGGAAAACGGAAAACGGAAAACAGGGAACGGGAAACGGGGAACGGGAAACAGGGAACGTCAAACCTGCAGTCTGAGCGTGACGGTAGTACCTTTATCTCTTTGGCAATTCACCTGCACTGCTTTTTCGACATCATAGCCAAGCAGGGATAAACGCTCTTTCACCAGGGTGATCCCCTTTGATTTGTGCAGTTTATTAGCCCGGTTAGTAGCATAACCAATTCCGTTATCTTCAATTTTGCACTGTAAGAGGTTTTCAGAAAGGCGCTTAAAGGAAATTTTTAACGTCGGATCTGTGATCCCCGGCGGAAAAGCATGAACAAAAACGTTTTCCACAAAGGTCTGTAATAGCATCGTGGGAATTTCTACATCGTAAACATCAACTAAAGGATCTACATCAAATATCACCTTGATCCGGTTATTGAACCTCGTATTTTCCACCCGAATGTAGGATTGCAGATACTCAATTTCTTCGATCAACAGAATTCTCGGTTTGGTACAGTGATCCAGGTTTAGCCTTATTAATTTTGCGAAGTCGTTTAAAAAACTACTGGCATTGTCTATATCCCTGTCCATGATATAGTTTTGAATGGAATTCATGGCATTAAAAATAAAATGCGGATTCATTTGCGCCAGTAAAGCTTCCATTTTGGTTTCTTCAAAGCGCTTCTGGATCAATCCTTTTTGTACCTCAAAATTCCGGGTTTGCCTTATTTGTAGCCTATAAACACTGTAAACCAATATAAATATCAGGCTCGTGACCGCTAATCCAAACCACCAGGTTTTCCAGAATGGCGGAAGTATGGCCAGGTGTAAAAGCGACTGGGTATGACTTAAACCTGTACTTTTATCAAGCACTTTTACCGCGACATCATAATTTTTTGCAGGTAAAAAAGGCAGGAATATTTCAGGTTTAGGGGAAGGAAGACTCCACCTGTCATCTTTGTTCAACCTGTATTGATAAGTCAATTTATGCGGATAAGGATGTGCGTTGGTGCTTAATTTAAGCAAGAGGGTATTCTCATTGTGCGGCAACTCCAATTCCTCCTTATTGATAAATTCTTCCGAAGGAGTTTTATCGTTATTGATAAAAACTTCTTTCAGTTTTACTTCATCTACCAATGCTTCGGAATTACTTACCACCTCGAGATCTATACTATAAAACCCATTTTCGCTGCCAATAGATAATTTGTGGTGGTCTACATCGGCACTCAATAACGGCTGTTTTAGTCCTTGTTCTTCATCCAGGAATATAAAGCGGTCGTTCTTATAAAGCGTCAACCCCTTTTCTGTCCCAATGATTAAATTCCCACGGTATTGCTTCAGAAAAGAAATGGAGTTCCCCTGGATTTTTGCCCGTGGGATCTTCTTAAGAACTTTAAATTCAGCTTCATCATTGACTATAAATACATCCCCAAACTCATTGGAAACAGCAATATTATTTTCTAAAGGGGTAATGTGTTTTAATTTTTTTTCTTTCCAGATCCCAGTATCCAGATAAGACTTAAACCCATTGTTTTCCCACACATAAAGTCCTGAGAAAACAGAAAGAAAATAGGTTTTATTCCCCTGTTGCAAACTATTGACCACCATGGTTGGCGTTTTGGGATCTTCGGGTGTAAAATAGGTGTATTTAAAAGCGTCCAGATCATTGTAAAGTCTTACGCCGCCATAAGGATTTGTTTCAAGAAGATTACCGGCTTCCGTAAAATTGATCTCTTCGGAATGCACCGGTAAATAGCGCCGCAATTCCCCGGAATCATTTATTGCAAATATTCCAACATTAGTGTTTAACCAGTAAATATTCTGAAATACCTTAAGGTCATTAAAACTGATGTCCTCCGCCTTGGTGGTATAATCCAGTTCATAAA
The DNA here is from genome assembly GCF_020866905.1 of Salinimicrobium sediminilitoris. Lineage (GTDB taxonomy): Bacteria > Bacteroidota > Bacteroidia > Flavobacteriales > Flavobacteriaceae > Salinimicrobium > Salinimicrobium sediminilitoris. The sequence continues at coordinate 203,052 of NZ_JAIVCC010000013.1, forward strand.
AGTGATCCCGATGTTTTGGTAAGGGTATTTTGGTATTTAAGACATATTCCTCCTGCCATTTTTTAAGCCGGCTTAAAGTAATGCTAAGTTCATTCCCGGAATTTTTTAAAATGAGCGCGTCGTTCAGTAATACTGCAGAGGTGTTTTCGGTTTCGGCAAATCCAAGAATGTTTTTCCCGTGGATCGAATTGATCTTTATTTGAGGATTCAAATTGATCTCATAAAGTCCGGCATCTTTAGTTCCTATGTATAATTTTTCAAACCTTGCATCATAAGCCAGGGAAATAACTTTATTGCTTAAAACATTAAATTCTGAAGCCTTTGAGATCAATTCATCATTGACTATTTCATAGATCCCTCCATTGGCATCATATATTCCCCAGCCTGCGGCAAAGATCCTGTCGTCGCGGGTCTTCACATGATCCCACAAAATTGAAAACCCGAGTTTTTCATTGAATTCACGATCCTTTTCGCTCACATATTCAGCCACACTGCTTTTGGTAAAGAATTCTTTGTTACTGCTGTAAATGCTGTCTTTATCAACAAATACCGAATAAATGAAAGTGTGATCATTTACCTTCAGCAGATTGGTTCTATTATTCTTAGTCTGAATTTTATATAACCCGGAGTTATAGGTGGCAACGTAGATTTGCTTTTCATGCTCGAAGAAACCAGTGATCCTAAACAGCTCGTCAACGGGAGGGGTATCTAAGGGAAGTACATTAAAAGTATTAATGTCTATTATTGAAACACCGTCACTGGTTCCCACGTACATATGTTTCCCATGGGGAAAGAGGGTGGTGATTTCATTGTGAACCAAGCCGTCTTCTTCTGAAACTACCCTGAATTTGAAGCCGTCATAGATGCTCACCCCTTCCCCGTAGCTTCCAAACCACAATTTTTTATTCCTGTCTTCTGCAATGGCCCAACAGCTGTTTAATGCCAGGCCGTCCTCTTCAAAAAAATAGGTGAAAATATCATTCTCCTTTTTCACCACTCCGTTCTCAGTACCAATCCACAGAATATTATTGCTGTCAACCAACAAAGACCTCACGGCATTGTTAGGCAATTCGTTGGCTGCAGTATAATTTTTACCGGGAAAGTTTTGGGAAAACGCAATGTTGACCCACAAAAACAGGAGAAGTAAAGGTTTAGTGATTTTGCAGGATGGCATTGATAAATTCTTCTTCTTTTCTATGTGAAACAGGAAGTTTTTCTCCATTGGTCAACTCCACTTCCTTATTTGCCTTATGGTACCTCACCACATAATTCAGGTTTATGACGTAGGTCTTATGTATCCTTATAAAAGATGTGTCCGGCAGTATTTCTTCCACATATTTTAAGGTCTTGGTGGCTGTTTTACTGCAGCCGTCAATTTTTTTAATGCAGCAGTAATTACTTTCAGCTTTGCAATATAAGATCTGGTTTGCATGAATGAGTTCAAATCCTTCCAGCGTGGGAAAAGCGATCTTGCTTACATTTTGATCATTTACATTCAGGTTCTCAAGCAATAAAGACAATTTCTTTTGGGCGAAGCTCCCCTGGTTCCTGCGCTCAAACTTTTTTACAGCTTCAGATAGATCCAGATGGTTTATGGGCTTCAATAAATAATCCAGTGCACTTCGCTTAATTGCTTTAATGGCAAATTGATTATAGGCAGTGGTAAAGATGACTTCGAAATTTATGGTCTCAAAATATTTGAACAATTCAAACCCATTTTTCTCTGGCATTTGAATATCTAAAAAAACCAGTTCGGGCTGATGTTCCCTGATGGCAAGCACCCCGGAATCCACCGAATTGCATTTCCCTACAATATTGAACCTGTTTGGAAAGTACCTGTTAAGGGTTTTCTCCAGTAGCTCCTGGGCATTGATCTCATCATCAATAATTACTGCTTTTATCATAAGACAATTATACAATTAAATAGGAATATAGTTGGTGAAATAGAGATTGGTTAATTGGGGATTAGTTTTTGGTTTTTGGTTTTTGGTTTCTGAAAATTATTTCATAGAATCAACTTTTTAGAACCTATATGCAAATCTTCCTGGTTTTTTAAAAATTAGTATCTTCATCATCTACTACGTCTTCCCTACCGGCGCAGCATCAAATCCCCCGTATGAAAAAATTATTTTTAGCGGTTGCTTTTCTGTGCACTACCCTCTCCTTTTCACAGAATTCCCAACAATGGAAAACAGTAGATTCCCTGGAGCTGCAGGGTCGAATAGAGTCGGCTAATGAAGTGGTTTCAGGTATTCTCAAAACTGCCATGAAAAAGAAGGATTTTGAACAGCTTATCAAAGCAAAGATCTTTCAGTACAAATTTCACCAGGTCAACCACGAAAATTCAGATCAATTCATTCTGAAGGATCTCAATCAAACCCTATCCCGGCTGCCCCGACCCTACCGGAATGTGCTAATGAGCTACAAGGCCGAATTCCTGCAGCAGTACTTCCGGCAGCACCGCTGGAGGATCAAAAGACGGAAGGAGGTGGATAATCCTGACGCCCTGGATCTCGCCACCTGGAGCGAAGCAACATTGCAGGACAGCATTAGGAGCAGTTATGAAGCCTCTCTGCAAAACAGACAGCAACTCATCAACACCCCGGTGGAAAAAATTGCCGAATTACTGCAGCAGGAACCGCTCAACAGAAAATATAAGCCTTCCCTCTACGATCTTCTGGCCCACAGGGCTTTGGATTTTTTTACCGATTCTTCAAATTTCCCGGATGTAAATCCGGCTGCGGAATACCTTTTTGACGCTTCAGAATTATTGGGATCTACCGCGCAGTTCCTGCAGCTGAAATTTCCGAAGGAGGCACAGCAAACTTCCGAAGTATATGTGCTGAAGATCATGCAAGATCTTGAAGACCTGCATTCCGAAGACAAGGATCCCACCGCGCTGGTATATGCACAGCTCCAACGGCTGGATTATGTAAACTCACACACCCAAAAATGGGAAAAATACATGCAGGCCCTGGACAGGCTTTCGCAACAGTATGAAAACACTCCGGCTACAGCCCTGCTACTGTATACACGCGCCCTTGCCTATTTTGAACGTGCGAAATTAACCGGGGAAGAGGGTAATATTTTGCATCCCGACTTCAATAAAAAAGCAGTGGAACTGGGCGAAAAGATCATTAAGGAATTTCCCGGTACAGAAATGGAACAGAAGGCGTTTTCGCTGATCAGTGCTATTAAATCGGTTGATCTCGATGTTCAGATCCCCGATTACCTGGTGCCCGGGAATACCGGCAGGATGCGACTTTCCTATAAAAGCATTGATTCGGTACAAATGAAATTATTTAAAATACCGGCCGATTTTCCCGTACAGGACAGATGGTATAACATGGTTGATGATATACAGGTGATGATGGAAAAACGCACTGCCGTTTTGAGTAAATCCCTCCTCCTGCCCCGGGCAGAAGATTTTAACTCCCACTCCACCGAGGCGCTAATTCCCCCACTGGAAGCAGGGACTTATATGCTGACCATTTCGGGGCAGAACAGCTTCGGAAAAAAAGGTTTTAGTTTCGGCTTTTTGAGGGTCACGAATCTTACCCTTTCCCAAACCGCATTTAAAACTATAAATATATACCGGGCCCTGGATCGTACTACCGGCCTTCCCGAAGAAGAAGTGCACCTTGACTGGGTGGCTAAAGAAAAAATTGTGAGGGAAAAGATCACCGGTGAAAACGGGGAGGTTTTAATAAAAAATAGCTTTAACCGTATGGACCTCGACTACCTGCAGGCATCCAAAGCGGGAGACACCTTAATTTCCCGTTTTTGGGAAGGTTACTACAGAGGGGGGAACCAGGAAGAACGTCCTCTCATGGCCAAGACCCTGCTGTACCTGGATCGTGCCATTTACCGCCCCGGTCAAAAAGTACATTTTAAGGGAATCTTACTGAGCCATAAAGACGGAAAGACCAAAACTGTCCCCAATGAATTTGTAGAAGTATATGTAGAAGACCCGAATTCTGAAGAGGTCGCAACCTTGAGGTTAAAGACCAACAAATTCGGTTCTTTTAATGGGGAGTTTTTATTACCCCAATCTGGTATCACCGGTAAGTTCAGCATTCATACCGAAGAAGACACCGAAGCAGAAACCCCTTTTTGGGAGGAGATCCTGGACGGGGACACTTATATGTATAACGAGCATTATTTTAGTGTCGAGGAGTATAAGCGCCCCACTTTTGAAGTGGCTTTTGATACTATAAACCGTAGCTTCAGCTTTGGGGACAGCGTTAGTATTAAAGGAAATGCCCGCGCTTTTATGGGTGCTCCCGTGAGCAATGTGCGGGTAGCCTATACAGTGAACCGGCGGGAGGTGGTCTACCGCTGGTGGTATTATGATCGTGGCGACGTCGTCACCATTAAATCTGACACCATTAACACTGATAATAAAGGTAATTTCACCCTTGCTTTCCCTGCGGAAATAGCATTGGGCGATCAACAAAAGCCGGAACTCATCTACGAGTACAGCATTGAGGCAACATTCACCGATGTTTCCGGAGAAGCCCGTACAGGCACGACCAGCCTGAAGATCGGGAAAAAGAATTTATTGCTGAAGCTGGATCTTGCTGAAAGTATCCGCAGAGGCGATAGCCTGCAACCAAAGATCCTGGCAACCAATCTTAATGATCATCCGGTGCCGGTTTCCGGCTCGCTGAAGATCTATAAGCTGCGCGGCCCGGACAGGTTGCTACGCGACAGGTTGTGGCCGGCGCCCGAAATTCAGACGATTCCTGAAGAGGAGTTTAAAGAACTTTTTCCTGAAGAACCCTATGAATATATTCCCGAACCTATAGATTGGCCCAGGGCAAAATTGGTCTTTGAAGCAAATTTTGAATCCGACGGCAGCTATGAACCTGAAATCTTAATACCGGCCGCCTGGAAAACAGGGAAATACCTCGCCATGGTAGAAGCCGAAAGTAGCGGCAATCTAGCCACGAGTAAAAGGACCTTTGAGGTGAACGATCCCGCAGACAGAATTCTTCCCGACAACCAACGCTTTACTGCTGCTGTGATCACCAAAGATCTCGAAAAAGAGAAACTATTAAAGCTGCTCCTGCAAACCGGTTATGACGATCTGCAATTGCACATAGGCGTCTATAACGAGGACCGGCCGGTTTATACAGAATACATTCGGCTCAACGGAAATAAATTCCTGGAAATTCCGCTTAAGGAGATAACTTCCGAAGAGCTGGAGGTACAGATCACGGGCGTAAAGAACAATTCTGCTTTTAATGAAACTCAGCGGGTTCGGTTGCCAAAAACTGAGGATTTTTTAAAGATCAGCACACAAACTTTCCGCAGCAAATTGCAACCCGGCATAGAAGAAACCTGGAGTTTTAAGATCGAAAATGCCGCTCATGAGGCACCGGAAGCTGAAGTGCTGGCTTCCATGTACGACATGTCCCTGGACCAGTTCACCACTCAAAAATGGCAAACCGCGACTCAATTTTCCAATACCTACCAATCCTACCCATCGTACAGATTACCCAATATTGAGGAGACCTCTATGCTCTACAACAGGTTCCCTTCGCCCTGGAGGTACCGTCCGCAGCCAAGAAAATTCGACCGGCTCCACCTTTTCGGGTTTATGATGTCCAATCCTGACTCTTACCAATACAGGAACTATTTAAGAAATAAAAATAAAGACAAAGCCTCCGGGGACCTGGTTGGCAACACCCGGGGAAAAGTCACAGACGAAGCAGGTTTACCCCTGCCGGGGGTCAATGTAGTTATCGACGGCACCACTACCGGCACCACTACAGATTTTGACGGGCAGTTTGCCTTAGACACCCAAAAGGGAGACCAGCTGGTTTTCTCTTACGTCGGGTTTCTTCTGGAAAGAGTACTTATCAATAAAGATAGGGAGATCTATGTGACGCTGACGGCCGATTCTGCTATGCTGGAAGAAGTTGTGGTAGCTTATGCAAACGACGAGGAAGCAGAAGTGGCTGAAGAGGCCGAAGTTGCCATGTCCCTGCAGGCAAAGGCAGCAGGAGTCAATGTAACTTCCAGTAATACGATCAAGATAAGAGGTGCTTCTTCCATTTCGGGTGATCCCGAAATGCTGTACATCGTGGACGGTAAAATCGTGACAGATTACGAGGCGCCTACAGACGAGATACTTTCCATAAAAGTATTGAAGGCCGAAGAGGCCATGGCAATTTACGGCGCCCGGGCCGCGAATGGAGCCGTTATCATCAGTACCAAAAAAGGCATGCAGGAACTGCAAAATATTACTGTCCGAAAAGATCTGGATGAGACCGCTTTTTTCTATCCGCACCTGCAGTTGGGGAAAGACGGCAAACTGGAATTCAGTTTTACTTCGCCCGAAGCCCTTACCCAGTGGAAATTCCGTTTGCTTGCTCACACTGCTAACTGGACCACCGGCAGCTACGAGAATACGGTCCGCACCCAAAAGGAACTCAGTGTGATTCCGAATCCTCCACGTTTTCTTCGGGAAACCGATACCATAGTATTCAAAGCTAAAATTTCCAATCTTTCTCCGGAAGCAATGACGGGAACCGCAATGCTGGAACTGTACGATGCCCTTACCATGAAACCTATCGACAGCCTGCTGGCGAATCTTAACAAGCTGAAGAACTTTAATATTGCTGCATCAGGAAATACCAATGTTTCGTGGGATCTCACTATTCCGGAAGGAATACAGGCAGTAACTTATCGCATTGTTGCAAAAGCAGGGGATTTCTCAGATGGAGAAGAGAATTTCCTCCCGGTGCTTTCCAACAGAATGCTGGTAAAAGAAAGCCTTCCATTCTTCGTGAGAGCCGGGGAAACAGAAACTTACATTTTTAAGAATTTTCAGGAGAATGAATCAGAAACTTTGGAGCATCACAAATACACTTTAGAATACAGTTCGAATCCCGCCTGGTATGCCCTCCAGAGTCTGCCATACCTCATCGAGTTCGAACATGAGTGCTCCGAACAGACCTTTGCCCGCCTCTATGCCAATTCGGTTGCCGGAAAGATCATGAATTCCCAGCCAAAGATCAGGCAGGTTTTTGAAGCCTGGCAAAAAGATTCTTCGCTGGTGAGCGACCTTGAAAAAAAGGAAGAATTGAAGGACCTTATTCTTGCGGAAACGCCGTGGATTAGAGATGCAGCTTCAGAAAGCGCTCAAAAGCAACTGCTCGCCCAACTTTTTGAGCCCGAAAGATTGCAAAAGGAACAGGAGGAAATGTTATTAAGACTGGAACAGATGCAACAATCTTCGGGTGCCTGGCCCTGGTTTTCCGGTGGCAGGGCCAGTCCTTTCATCACACGGCATATTGTGGCAGGCCTTGGCCATCTGGACCGTCTAGGGATTGAACTTCAAGATTCAGAAATGACAGAAAAGGCGATCGATTACCTTGACAGGGAAATCCTGGTTCAACTTAAGGACAGTTATAAGCAGGAACAATTTTACCACAGCCATTACCTGTTGCATTATCTATACACCCGCAGCTATTACCTGAAAGAATTTCCGCCTTCCGAAGAGATCAAAGAGTTGATGACAAAAGCCATTGCAGCCAATAAGGAAACCTGGTTGGACAAAGATCTATACAACAAAGGTTTATTGATACTCATCTTTTCACGAACCGGGGAGACCGAATTTGCCGAAAAAATCGCAAAATCGCTGCAGGAAAGAGCAGTAAAATCTGAAGATTACGGAATGTACTGGAAAGAAAATGTTTCTGGCTGGTACTGGTATCGTGCGCCGGTAGAGACTCAGGCGCTGCTTATTGAAGGCTTCAGCGAACTTGGAGAGGAAGAAATAGTGGAAGAGTTAAAGATCTGGCTTTTGCAGAACAAGCGAACCAATCACTGGCCCACCACTAAAGCCACTACGGAGGCCACTTATGCCCTGCTGATGCAAGGGAATGACTGGCTGCAGACAGATGACCAAACCCTGCTTAAAATTGGAGGAGAACCTGTTACAAAGGAAAAACTTTCAGCAACCGAAAAAGAAGCCGGCACCGGATATCGAAAACTGGTTTGGAAGGCCAATGAGATCACAAAGGATTTTAGCACGATCACTGTAGAAAACAATAATTCCACCGCAGGATACGGGGGCGCTTACTGGCAATATTTTGAAGACCTGGATAAAATAAAAGATCACGGTACTAGTCCGCTGAATATCGAAAAGGAACTCTATCTTAATGTTGCCGGGGAAAACGGCAACACCTTACAACAGATCACTCCCGAAACCATGCTGCAGCTGGGAGACCTGGTGACGGTAAGGCTCGTAGTGCGCAGCACTGCCGATATGGAATTCATTCATTTAAAAGACATGCGCGCCAGTGGTTTTGAACCCACTAATGTGCTGAGTGAATACAAATATCAGGATGGCACCGCCTACTACGAAAGCACCCGTGACGCTGCCACCCATTTCTTTTTTGATCTTCTGCGCAAAGGAACCTATGTCCTGGAATATACGGTGAGGGCAAACAATGCAGGGAAATTTTCAAATGGTATCACCACGATTGAAAGCATGTATGCCCCGGAATTTTCCGGCCACACAAAAGGGGTCAGGGTAAAAATAGAATAGGTTGATGAAATTAAAGATCTCGAAAAATGTTTTGATCAGAATTATGACATAAAAAGCCTTAGTGCAATTCCCTATAAGGGCCCGGTTTTAAAGAATATTAGTCGCATTACAAATTCGAATTTCAGCAACAGTAAAGATTCCTGTGCGTACCCCTTTGGTAATAGAAGGTTGATAATATTGAAAATGTTTATGTAGTAAGAAAAATTAAAAGCAGGAGACTGAAACCGGTAGAAAACCCTCAACTTTCAGCACGGTAAAAATGTTTAACATCTCATGAAAAATCTGAAACCCAAAAGAAGGCCATTGCCGCTTTACCTTCTAATCCTCGTAACTCTCTCCTGCAGTACAAACCCATTTTATCTTTTTAATGTCAAAAAATAAAAAAATAAAGAAGCCCTGGCCCACCAAAGACGCCATGGTGCAGATCTATGAAAACAATTTATGGGGTGCTGGTGAATCTGAATTCTACTCCGGTTTAGGCTCCCATCATCCTGAAACTGTGGATCCATACATAGCTGTAGTATCCGCTTTTTTAAAAGGTTTTGCAGCTCCGCCGGTAGTCTGCGATCTGGGTTGCGGGGATTTTAATATTGGTAAAGAACTGGTAAAGTACACCGGGAAGTATATCGCCCTGGACATAGTTCCGGAGCTTATCGCACATAATCAAACCGAATTCAGGGCAGAGCATCTGGAATTCCGGGTTTTGGATATCGCAAAAGATGAATTGCCTTCGGGGGATTGCGCAGTGCTAAGACAGGTTTTGCAGCATTTATCGAATGCGGAAATTAAAAGTGTGTTAGAAAAACTATATGCTTTTAAATATGTTATTTTAACCGAGCATCTCCCGGAAGAAGATTTTGAACCCAACAAAGATATTATCTCGGGACAGGGAATCAGGCTGAAAAAACAAAGTGGCGTAAGGCTTTCCGCACCACCATTTAATTTTAAAGCCAGGAAAGAGAAACAGTTATTATCAGTTCGATCTCCCGGTTTTGAAGGAGTTTTAGTTACTACTCTGTATGAAGTAAAATAAAACCAGCGTAGGTTATTTGGTCCCTGATAAACCATACCAGGTTTTTCAAAACTTTATTGACTTTATAATTTACAGCCATAAAAAACCGGAACTTTTAAATTCCGGTTTTTAGAAGTACTTAGGTTTATTGTTATTTTCATCAGCCACCACTAAGGATCAGTTACTTATATATTAGTCTTGGCTCCTGGTTCTTGCAGCGAAGCGATCCTGGCTCTTTCCCCGGACAACACTGATTATTATTATGCCAACATAATCGCTTTCACATTCACGAACTCATGTAGCCCAAAACCTCCATGTTCCCGCCCGAATCCTGAATCTTTTACACCTCCAAACGGCATACTGGGTTTAGCAAGCCCAAAGGAGTTAATAAACACCATTCCCGTATCAAAGTGATATTTGGCAAGTTCTCTTGCCTTCTCTTCATCTTTAGAAAAGATTCCGCCACCAAGACCAAATCTACTGCTATTGGCTATACGCATGGCATCATCGGCATCTTTAGCTTTTATTAAAGAGGCTACGGGACCAAATAACTCATCGTCATAGGCAGGCATTCCCGGCTCAAGGTTATCCAGCACAGTTGCCGGATAAAAGAAACCATCGCCATCGGGAATTTTTCCTCCACACAATACTTTAGCCCCTTTCTTCACACTTTCTTCCACCTGTTCATGTAATTCCTCCCGCAGATCTTTGCGGGCCATGGGACCAATATCACTTTCATCCTTTGAAGGGTCCCCTGCTTTAACCTGGGACATTTGCTCTACAAAGGCTTTTTTGAATTGGTCATACACCTTTTCTACTACAATAAATCTTTTTGCGGCCACGCAGGTTTCCCCATTATTATAGATCCTCCCCATAACACAGGTTTTTACGGCTAATTCCAGATCGGCATCCTCCAGCACAAGATAGGCATCATTACTTCCAAGTTCCAGTACTGATTTTTTAAGATTTTCTCCGGCCTTTTTCCCGATGATCCTTCCGGCAGCCGGACTTCCTGTGAGAGTTACACCACGTACCAGCTTATGTTCAATAACAGCATCACTTTGGTCATGGGAGATCAATAAAACTTTAAATAGATTTTCCGGCAAACCTGCTTCCAGGTAGATCTTTTCAAGAAGAAGGGCGCTTCCGGTCACTCCTTCAGAATGTTTTAAAAGTATCCCGTTACCGGCCATTAAACTTGCAATGGAATAACGGACTACCTGATATGCAGGGAAATTCCAGGGCTGGATTCCGTAGATCACTCCAAGAGGAGAATAAGTAATGTAACCTTTTCCACCTTCAGGCAAATCCCGCTCTTCATCCTGGAGGCTTAGAGGACCATTTTCTGCAGTATAATCACAAATACCGGAACAGAGTTCCACCTCCTGAATACCCTGTTTTACAAGTTTTCCCATTTCCTGAGTCATGAGTTCGGCAAGCTCCTGCTTATGATCATCCAGTTTTTTACCAATATTTGAAATGATTTTGGCCCTTTCCTCAGCCGGCTTATTCTTCCATTCCAGGAATGCTTCGTGGCATGAAGTGACAGCAGAATTCATCTCATCTGTTGTCATCATTTTATACTCCTTTATTGACTTACCCGTCGCGGGATTGACTGTTTTCAGCATTTTTTCTTCAGACATAATTCTTCTATTTTACTCGATTAAAGATAAATAGAATAGGCCTGGAAGTGTAATAATGCCTTGTTAAAGGTAATGACAATAAGCCCTTCCAAAAATGACATTTTTAAACCCTCTTCTACCGAACTGCTTTTTCCCGGCTGTACCGGCATTGGAAAAACCTGAAAATTTCCCGATCTTTTCTGGCCACACTAAAGGAGGACGGGTTAAATTAAAATAGATTAATGACATTAGACGTCACACACGTACAGGGCGGCATGCGAGAATTCGAGAGGACCGGGACCTACCCCGAATACCTGTTGTTCAACATGCCCGGCACCCGCCAAAGCTGGAAGGTGAAAATTAAAAAAACGCCCCAGGAAGGAGTTTTGAAGAGCAAAGGAACAGTGCTTTATGAGTACAGTTTTGACGGACATTACTGCAAATTCAGGAAAGTTCATGCCGATGGTTCTTATTCGGAATGGATGGAACCCGAATTTATGATTAACCAAATGCGGGATTGATACTCAAAACTTCTTTAAAGCTTTAGCCTGCAGCTGCAAGGAGTTTAAGAGAAAAGGAACAGAGGAAAAGATCAGTTTCTAAAAAAATACCTCAGGCCAATTTTTCCTTCCACAATACCTGTTACTTCCAGGTCGGGTCGACTCTGATATTGAAAATGTCCCACCAGTCCAAGTTTTGGATTGATCCAGAAGATCCCGGTAAGGCGTCCAAGCCAGCCAAAATAGGTTTTGGTTTCTGAATTATCCCCCTGTTTTTTCCAGATGTTGGAAACACTGATTCCTACTCCCATTTCGATCCTGTCATCCTTTAGAAAAAAGTAGTCGGTTCCGAATGCCAGTTTTTGGTAATTTGCCTGCTGAAATTTTCCGAAGAGGACGTAAAATGCAAACTCATTTTCAATTAATCCCGCTTCGATATCGAAATGAAGCCCGCGGTGATCTTCTTCGGTCCTTGGATTATCAATGATCCCAAAAGCTTTATTAGGATCTATGGCAACTCCCGTATAGAACTGGCTATAACAGCTAATGCTGCAAAAAAAGAAGTATAAAATGCACCGGTACATTTTAATAAACTTAAGATTCCACCTGAAATTTAGTTACTATTCAGAGTAAAATCATTTCAATTGGGGTAAGCTTAACGTCTCATATAAAAACAGGAGCTGGCGAGGACAGAGTTTCGATTTGGCACAGGTTTGGGCGTTTTTTAGGATATATTGTTGGCACCTGGCCATGTTCAGTTAAAATGATAATTGCTTTATTTCGAGTTTGAGCTCTTGTAAACGCCTTTTTACAATTACCCACACAATAGCATTATCAATACTGTCATATGCGTGAACAAGTCGGTTTCTAATCCCAATAATCTGTTTATCGTGCCGGATAGACAGATCAGATTCTGATTGTTTTAATTTGTTTAAAGCTTCACCAATTATGGCCAATTGCCTCTCTATGGCGCTTTGTGTTTTTAAGTCTGCCTCGTAGGAGATGAAATCTGGTGTGTCAGCTATAAAATTTTCTATTAAGTCAATAGCCATTAGTATGTCAGAGAGATACTTCTTGCCTTTTTCCGTCATAGATTAGAATTTTTGTAGCCTCAATATTTTTCCTGAGCACAGGATTTTTAAGAGAAGAGTCGGTCAATAGATCAACTTTTCTTTGAAAAAATTCTTCTAATTTATCCCAAATTGCTAAAAGTTTTTCTCCTCTTTCTAAAGGATCATTTTCTTCTATTTCGATAAGTAGATCTATGTCACTGGAGGTTTCGTCGAATCTTTCTGTGGTAGCAGATCCAAAGGCATAAAGATTCTTCACATTATACAATTTACATAATGTGGTAAAGTCAACCATTTTAGCTTGTATGCTATCCTTTATTGTCATAAGCTAATATAATCAATTTCTTCATGACCGGAATTTCTCTTTGTCTAGCTAAAGTCGGCTTTTTGCCAACTTACTAATAAACAAGAGAGTTAAATTACACATGAAGAGGTTGAGCACTCAAATTTGAGCAAGAGGTGCAAATCAAATTTTACCGGCAATACCGGGTCCGCGCTGAAAATAATAATTGTTACGTAATCACTCCCCTGCCTGTTCCATTAGATATTTCTTTGTGACTTCCCAATCCGGAAATCTGCCGGTGCCAAAATGAATGTGCTCCCCCTCGAATTCGCCTGCGCCATTGTGCGTGCGGTCATCAACAAGAAAATCCCCTTTCAGCAGGTCTTTTCTGTGACTAAGAATCAGTCGCTTTTTCCCCAGATCTCCAAAATGTTCCTCTATCCAGATCCTTTTTCCGGTAAAAGATTCGGGCAGGCTCCACATGGCGGTGGATAAAAAGAAAATATCAAAATGACCGGCCAGCTCCTCCACCGCTTCCAAAGCTCCCTCTATTGGAGGAAGATCGTGGTAGATATCGGGATTTGCATAACAGGTATCATCGATCCTCCTGGAAAGTTCCTCCTGGTCGTGATAGTCTTTAAAATTCTTAATTTCAGGAGTGAGAGCTCCAATCGCTTTTTCAAAGTCGGCCACTACGCCATCCATATCGAGGTAAAGTATTTTTTTATGTTTCATTTTTTCACCGGACTTCAGGATTCATTTCAATATAAAATATTCTATAAGCATATCCAATTTACATTACCTGAACCCCACCGCCTTATGTTCGGGATTCTTATACTGCTCTTCTTCACTAATGTTGTAGATCTCGGCCAGGGTCATCTCTTCCTCTGTAGCATAACCTGTATGCTGCTCCCTTAGCAAAACATTCGCTTTTTCGGGGGACAGGGCTTTGAACTCAAAGGCCGATCGCAAACGACCTTTTCGCTTTAGTGCAGGATCAATATTTTTCACATCGGTATTAAAAGTAGCGATGATCTGGATGCCTAATGATTCTCCTAAGATCCCATCGGTAATGTTGAGGATCATGGCCAGGTTGGAATTGCGCTGCTGGTCACGGGAAACGATCAATTCCTCGGCATCTTCGATCACTAAAATGCAGTTCGCATTATCCATAAGATAGCGTGTCATGGCTATATTGTCAAGATTCTGCGCCATCTGCCCCGGCAGGAATATAATATCTTTTTTTATTTGCCCACACAGATATCTTATATAGGTACTTTTCCCCGTGCCCGGTTTGCCGTACAGTAAATGAAGTCCGCTCCTGTTTTGCTCCTGAAGGATGTTGAGCATTTTCGCGTGGAAAACCTCAAAGCCATCATTGTAGATCTTTTTAAGATGGAGTTCGGGCTTTGCAAAATCAATTTTCCTGTTATCAAGCCCATGAGGCTTCATGATGATGAGATTTATATGGGCTTTGTCTTCCTCCTTTTTCCTTTTGTCTGTAGTAAAGTCTATGACTTCCTGAAGCAATTTACAATGCTCTTTGCTGAAGAAAACAGTGACTTCCTCCCCTTCCTTAGATACCATGAGCTCATTTTTTAAAACATAAATGAAATCGCTCTTCCACTCCTCTTCTGAAGAGTCTTTCTTCACATGGTAGCCCAGGATCTTATCTTCAAACACCTTCGCAAATTCGCTATAAAATTTTTCCAGATCCAGGTCTGCAAATTTCTGCTGACTTGCCACGGCATTAAAATATCCCATATAAAGAATATCAACATTGAAGCAGCCCCAGCGGTCAAAAAGAGAATTGAGGTGGAAGCCGGGAACAAATGAAGGTTCTATGTTATTCTTAAAATTCATTTTTTGCTTTTTTGTTTTTTAGCTTCTAATGTTTCTTCGGAAGCAAGCTGCTCCAAAAATGGCATTTTTGACACTTCATCTTCCGCAGAGATATAAAACCACAGCACCTTATCTTCAGTTAAACTCAGTTACGTGGAAATACTGAAAAATTCTGATAGCTCCCTGATGGTCTCTGTCTTAGAAAACCTTCAGCTAAAAACATCTGACGGGTTATTTTGCTTATTAAGTACCATGATCTTCTAATTTAAGAACAAACTTAGCCAATGGATGCGCCAAAAAATGGCGTTCAGTGATCAGGGTTAATAGGTGACAATATTTTCATAGTCATTCCCACCCAAAAGTTTCACTTTCCCAACCGGTTGGTCGAAAGTCTATAAATACTCAGGTTAAATTAAGAGGCTACACCTCCCGCTTCGTCAGCCCCTACTCCGACGAATCGGGAATGGCAAAGCCTCTTTTTAATACCTGTCCAGTGCGGCCTGTAACTGTTTTAAAACCTTATTCCGAAAGCTCTCAGGTTCCAGCACTTTTACATCGGCACCATAGGAAAGCACTTCCATAATGAAATCGTGAGTGGGCAGGAGATAATATTCAAATTGCCATTCCTTATCGGTTTTTAGAATTTCCTTCTGACTGTGATGCAGGGGAAGGGACTGGATATATTTTCCTTCCCGGGGAGTAAAGGAGAGAACGATCTTTTCAGGCCGGCTCTCCACTCCGTTGATGATCCCGAAACTATGCCTGTATTCTTTTTCGGCCTCGTATGCTACAGGTTCAAATTTTTTGTTGGAGATCTCCAGACCTGAGAGACGATCGAGTCCAAAAGACTTCACGATTCCGCCTTTTGGGTCTTCTGCCAGTAAATACCAGCGATGTTGAGACTCCTTTAAAGCCACAGGATTTACTACCCGCCTCCTAAGGTCTCCACCTGAATATTTCTCATACAGAAAGGAAATACTATAGCTGTTCTTAATGGCATGCAGCAGTCCATGGAGGTTTTCGGCCCCCAAAGGCTTTCGCTTCTCCACGATCACATGCCGAGAAAAATTGTGAGAAATATTAAGGGCGTTAGATCTCATAAGCCTCCATAAGCCGTTCATTGTGCTCTTCATTGGCGTCATAGGTGATCTCATATTTCCCGGTGGAGCTGTTGTATTCGATCTCGATCCCATACATGGTATCAATCTTCTTAATATCCCTTTGAAAGGTTCTCCGGGAACAGTAAAGATCATCGCCCGAGATCTCACTCTGAAACTGAAGATAATCCTGCAACTCCTCAAAACCCATTGGGCTTCTGCGTAGTTTGGTAATGATTGCGCGGTGTCGTGGAAGAGACATGAATGAGATGGTAATGGTTAGTAATCCAAATATACAGAGCAGGCGCGACAGTTCGTGACGCCGCTGAAAGAATTATTATTTTTCCTGAAATTTTAAACCGGCGATTCAGAAACCTACATGCCTCGAAATCATGACCTAAGAATAGTTCATACAGGGTTTGGCTTCCAATTTAGCTGAAAAGTAAATTCTCGACTAGCTCTGAATGGGCTCAAAATGATCTTCAGATAAGATTGAAATATGGTATAACGAAAAGAGGCCGCCTTTTGGCAGCCTCTTATTTGAAATATTCCGGTGGATTTTAGTCTAATTTTCTAAAATTCCCCTGTGCATCAAATTCTACTTCAATACCACTTGCAAGTTCCACTTCCTGTTCCTTATCTTGTTTCTCCCATCCAATCACCTGTGCGTCTGCATGGTTGGCCTGTAAATAAGAAGCTACTTTTGCAGGTAAAACAGTCATAGGCAGCGCCTCTCTATTTTGGCTGTCGATCTCAATGATATTTCCATTCTCATCAAAATCCAGCTCAATTCCATTCGCTAACTTTACTTCGTATTTCTCATCTTCCCAGATCTTCCAGTTGCTGTTCTCCTCTACTCCTGCTACAGAGACTGAAGAGAAGTGTTGCTTAATAAAATTCTGGGCTGTTCCCGGTAAGTTTCCGGTACTTGTCTGTGCAAACATACCCATAGAGAACAATGCAATAAATGCTGATACAATTTCTTTTTTCATAACTTGTTATTTTAAATTCTATGCGAAGTAAGGCGCCAAAACTGGAAGAAATTAGGAATAGATCTCAGCAGGAATCCTAAATGTTTCCCAAATTCAATTCTACTTTCGAATCATGAAGATCCTGATTATTGAAGACGAGAAAGATATGAGGCAAAATATGCAGACCACCCTGGAAAAGGAAAACTTCCTGGTGGAACCTGTAGCTACATATAAAGAAGCTATTTCCAAAATTGGAGTTTATGATTATGACTGTATCCTGCTGGACATAACACTTCCAGACGGTAACGGACTTGAAATTCTAAAAACCCTAAAAGAGAAAGGCTACAGCGATTCGGTCATTATCGTTTCGGCTAAAGATTCGATAGATGATAAGGTCGAAGGCCTGGAACTTGGCGCCGATGATTATCTCCCCAAGCCATTCCACATGGCCGAGCTAAATGCCCGGGTAAAAGCCGTTCTTCGCAGACGAAAATTTGAAGGGAACAATTTACTGGAGGTAGCCAACGTGAAAATAAACATCGATAGCCATACAGTCACCGTAAATGATAAGGACCTTGAGCTAAACCGTAAAGAATTTGATGTGCTTTTTTACCTGTGCACCAATCAAAACCGTTTGGTGAGTAAATCTGCGCTGGCAGAACATGTGTGGGGAGATTATATTGACCAGACAGATAATTTTGACTTTATATATTCCCAGATCAAAAACCTGAGAAAAAAACTTTCCGATACCGGGGCAGAACCGGAAATAAAAGCTGTCTATGGAATAGGTTATAAGCTCCTCGTTCCATGAAACTCCTCAATTATACTACTACCTATTTTGCTGTGATCCTGTTTTTTTTGCTGGCACTCTGGGCGCTCATCTTTTATTTCGAGATCCTGGATGAGATCTATGACAGTATGGATGACGGCCTGGACAACCAGAAGATGCTGGTGATTAGAAAGGCCAGGCAGGATCCATCGGTGCTTGAAAAAAGCGCTTTTGAGGATGGAAATTATATCATTTCCCCCACAACTCCTCAAATAGGCCGTGACTTTACAGATGCTTATCGCGACTCGCTCATGTACATGGAAAACGAAGATGAATACGAGCCGATACGCCTTATAGAAAGTGTTTTCCAGCAGGACGGCTCCTTTTACAAAATAAAGGTAATAACCTCTATGGTGGAAGAGGATGATCTTCGCAAGGAATTGTTCTTTTCCCTCCTGTGGCTCTACATTGGCTTGATCCTGACTATTGTTTTGCTTAACAGTTACTTTCAGAAAAAGACCTGGCAACCTTTCTATAAACTCCTTCGACGCCTGGAAAACTTCAGTATTGAAAGAGACCGGGCGATCAAATATGAGGAAACAAAAATAGATGAGTTCCGGCTTCTGAATGAGCGGGTAGACAGCCTGCTGAAGAAATCTGTTGAAAGCTACAATAGTCAGAAAGAATTCATAGAAAATGCGTCGCATGAGTTGCAAACTCCCCTGGCCATAAGCATCAATAAGCTGGAGCTAATGGCCGAAAATGCCGAATTATCACAGGAACAAATGAAAGAACTGGGAACGGTTCTTCAAAGCCTGGAAAGACTTACCCGGCTTAACAGGTCCCTGTTATTGCTCTCAAGGATCGAGAACAGGCAATTTGCAGAAGAAGAAAAGATCAACTGGAATAGCCTTGTCAAACAGATCATTGCAGAATTTCAGGATTTTGCGGCCCATCGGGAGGTGAAAATAGTTCTTACTGAAGAACACAACATGGAAAATCACGGAAGTAAAGATCTCGCCGGCATGCTTATTTCAAACCTGCTCAAAAATGCCATTTTTCACACCCCTTCGGGCACTGTTGTCAAGCTGATCATTTCCTCAAAGTCAATAAAATTTGAAAATCCCGGAAAGGCCGCCCTCGAAAAAAATAAGATCTTCAGCAGGTTTAAAGGAGCCGAAAAAGCAGATTCTACAGGTCTTGGCCTCGCAATTTCTAAAGCCATTGCCATAAAAATGGACCTGGACCTCACCTATACTTTTCACGATCAAACCCACATCTTCACAATAGACTTTTAAAGTTCCCAAATCTTTCCAGTTTCCTTTCCCATTTTAGCAGGAAAGAAAATAAAGTGAAGTGTGGACATCTCTTATTAATTCTACTAAGCAGCTTGTTGTTGTCCTGCGACGACGATGATTATCCCTATGCAGAAGTACCCTCTGTTGTGCTGAATGAATTCTGGGCCGAATATCCTAAAGCCACCGATGCTGAATTCAACCAGGTTGGAGAAACCTATGAAGTAGAATTTGAAATTGGAGATAATGACCAAAAAGCCCTTTTTGATTCTTCCGGAGGCATACTGAAGAGAAAGTGGGAAATACCCTGGTCTGCCCTGCCTCCTGCAGTACAGGAGACGCTTCAGCAGAAATATGGCGAAAAAAACATTAAAGATCCTGAGGTAGTGAGAACAGGGAAAGAAACTTACTACCAGGCAGAAGTCAGTCGGTTTTTTTCAAATGAAAAGGTGGTTCTGAATGAAGCAGGAAAAACCGACACCACATTGATTTACTGGAAATAAAAAAGTTATGAAAAAGATCATTTTTGGAATAGTAGTTTTAATCGTGGGGGTGCTGACCTTTTTCTCCTTTAAAGAAAAGCCTTCAGAAAATTTAGACAAAAACCTGAATTATGAGATCCTTCAAAAATGGGATTTACCCGATGTTCTTGATGAAGTATCGGGGATTGCATGGCTTGGAAAAGATCGCATTGCCTGTATCCAGGATGAGGATGGGATAATTTACATTTTTAATCTCCAAACTTCCAAAATAGAGAATGAAATAGAATTCGGCGATGGCGGAGATTATGAAGGAATAGCCGTAATAGAAGATGATGCATATGTTCTGCGGAGCGACGGAGTTATTTTCGAAGTAATAGATTTTGAGAGCACAAACCCGCAGGTCACCAAGAAAGTTACTAAAGCTAATGCCCTGCCCGGGATCAACTTCGAAGGTCTTTGTGCCGACCCCGTAAATAATCGGCTCCTGCTGGCTGTAAAAGAGCGTAAAAATTCTCAACACGAAAAAGAGATCTATGCTTTTGACCTCAACAAAAAAGATTCAGGTGAAAAGCCCGAGTTTAAAGTCAGTCTTTCCGATCCTCTTTTTGACCGGGTAGATGGAAAACTAAAGAATAAATTTTCGCCGGGAGAATTAAATATCCACCCACATAGTGGTGAGCTATACATTCTTGACGGCACCAGGCCTAAACTTTTAATTGTCGAAAAAGGTGGAACGCTAAAGGAATTGTACATTTTTAGTTCCAAAGATTTTGCAAACCCCGAGGGATTGACCTTTAATTCTGAAGGAGATCTATTCATTTCCAATGAAGCGGAAGAAGGTCCCGCCAATATTCTTAGAGTCTCTCTCAACAGGAAATAAACAAAAATTAATCAGAAAAAAATCCTGCAGGTAGAAACTGTAGCATTTTCTTATTCAGATAGTAAAATCATAAATTAGAATGGAAAATAATTCTATTGAAACAGCTTCGGTAAAGCAAAGTAAGCTCCCTCTTTACATTTCAGCGTTAATTGTTGTCTCCCTGGTGCTCGCCTATTTTTTTATTCCGGGGGTTCAGGATTTTCTCACGGAAGCCTGGAATGTCCTCACTAGCGATGATAACGAAAGAATTGAAGCCTGGGTTGGAAACTTTGGATGGTTTGGTCCCGTGGTACTTGTTCTGGCCATGATCCTGCAAATGTTCCTTCTTGTCATTCCCACAATTGCACTCATGGTAGTTTCGGTACTGGCATACGGACCAGTCTTTGGAAGTATTATAATTCTTGTGGCTGTATTTTCGGCCTCTTCTGTAGGTTACTTTATCGGAAGGTATTTTGGACCTTTGATCGTAGAAAAACTCATAGGTCACAAAAACGAAAAGAAAATTGGAGATTTTATTGATGACTATGGATTTTGGGCAGTTATTGTCACCCGGCTAAATCCATTTCTTTCAAACGACGCCATTAGCTTTGTAGCCGGCATCCTTAAAATGGGTTATTGGAAATTTGTTGCCGCCACCTTAGCAGGTATTGCCCCCCTCACACTTTTTATTGCAGTGATAGGAGAAAGTACAGATGGCCTTAAAACCGGGTTGTTATGGGGATCAATTGTAAGCCTCATCTTGTTTGGGCTCTATGTATATTGGGACAAAAGAAAAAGAACATCAAACAGCACAGCTTAAATCAGGGACTTATGGCATCTTTTTTCAGGCAGAAAATTATATTTCTAATGCTCCTCAGCATGATGAGTATAAACCAGGCTTTTTCTCAAAATCCACAATCTTACTTTTACGATCACGAATTCGAAGTTTCTCTGCCTGTAAATACCGGGTGGTCCATGGATATTAGTGCAGGATACAGGGGGTTACTACAGGAGAGACTGGAAGGACGAAAAGTTTCCGGTTCCCGCAATGAACATCTGGAATTTAACCACTTCACCAATTACCGGGAGCGCAAGTCACTCGTATTAAGTCTTGGACTGAGGTATCGTTTTAAAGAACTTTTTGACTCTTCTGAAGTAGATGAATTCCGAATTATGGAACAGGTAAAGATCGATCCCGTCAATTCTTATCTGCCCCTTTCGCACAGGTTTCGGCTGGAACAAAGGTTTAGAGAACATTTGACTCACCGACTAAGATATGAATTGGCATCTTCCTTTGCCATGAGCGAAGCTTTTTCCCTGGGTATATCCACAGAAGCTTTATATGCCGTTTCTGCCCATCAAAAACCTGAAGCTGAGCAAAGATTTTCGCTGGGTGTTGAAAACAGTACTTTTAAGGATCTTGAACTTGGTTTTTCCTTCGAATACAGGATGGAAAATTATGCTGTTGACCTCGCCCATGAATTTTTTATTATGACGGGAGTGTCTCTTTCGTTATAGATCATTGTAGTCATAGCGGCCATTCCAGTTAAGGAACAACCTGCCGGGTTGGAGCCAAATCTTCCCGTGGTTTAACCTTCCTTAAAGAACTTGCAACAATATTTTCTTTAATTTAACCGTAGCACAATTATTAACGGTCTAAAAAGAAGATTACAAATGAATGCCGACAAAAGAACGGAAGAGGAAGAAATAAAAAAGATCCTTGAAGAAGAGAATGTAAAAAAAGCCCTTTTAGAGACCGATACCTCAAAGAAAACCTTTCCCAGTGCAAGAAGAGAAATCCTTCTTCTTGTGGGTTACACTGCCCTTATCATTGTAGTAGCTGGTCTCCTATATTTCTTGCTGGAATCGGGCAACCTGCCAGTTTCTGAAGCTTATCTCCCAATAGCCAAAAAACTCATATTAGGCTCGGTATTGATCACGACTGTACTCTTTTTGAACAGTCTTCTGCGGAAGATCTTAAAAAGAAAAATAGATGACAAGGCCAGCGCGTATAATTTTAGAAGCCTCATCAACTTTGTCAGTTTCTTTCTTATTGTTCTTATTGTCATTTCCCTGATGTTTTCAAATTGGTATGCGACCCTGGTCTCCTTTGGGGTTATCTCGTTAATTCTGGGTTTGGCACTTCAAAACCCCCTCACCAGCCTTTTCGGGTGGGTTTATCTTCTTCTTCGGAAGCCCTATGAAGTTGGGGACAGGATAAAAATAGGAACTGTTTACGGCGATGTGATGAATGTGGGATATTTCGACACCACTTTGTGGGAGTTTCGCGGGGACTATTTATCGGGGGATCATCCCAGCGGAAGAATTATCAAATATGCCAATTCCCGTATCTTCAGTGAATATGTAGTTAATTATTCCTGGCCGCTTTTTCCTTTTATATGGAACGAAGTAAAATTTTATGTTTCCTATGACAGTGATTTTGATTTCATCTCCCTTTTAGTAACAGAGATTGCCGAAAAGCAACTGGGAGAAGCAATGATGAGAAGGGTAAAAAGACTTAAAACCATTCTTGCCGATTCTATGATCCAGGAGCTGGAAATTAAAGAGAAACCTTCAGTAATATTCACAGCTAACAACAATACCTGGATCGAAGTAACTGTCAGATTTCTGGTTGAGCCAAAAAATTCAGGTCCCACCAAATCCTTGTTGTTTACGCACATCATGAAAGAACTGAAAAAACATCCTGAAAAGGTAATTTTCCCTAATTCAAATCAGTAAAGGTTCATTTATGATCCATCCGAATTCAATTTCTTCAGCTTTTAAAAGCGCTGAAACCAGGTAGTAATTCAGATGAATTCTACTTTCAAATATCTTATTATCAATAAACTACCAAGAATGACAAAAGTCATTTCCGCATAGCCAATAATTACATATTTTTAAGTAAAACTTCTGGCTATGAAAAATGTTCTTGTACTCACAGATTTTTCTGAAACCGCAAATCTTGCTTCAGATATTGGTTTAGCGATCGCCGGAAAACTTAAAACCGGGATAACTTTTTTGCACCTGGTTTCAACCCCGGTCGAATGGAGAAAGCTTCCTCTCGAGAAGGAGAATCTTTATCCCGAAACCAAAGCCGCCATTGGGGACGCTAAAGATAAACTGTTCAGCCTGGAAAGAAAGGCTCACGATATGGAGGTTGAAGCCCATACTTCTTTAGTCTATGATGCAGGGATGGAAGAAATCTATGGGTATATCAACGAGAAAAATTATTGCCTGGTGTTGATTGGCACCCACGGCGAGAAAGGCAGGAATAAAACAGCCGGCACGAATACCCTGAGGGTGCTCCACAAATCCCCGGTTCCTGTTATTGCCGTGAAATTGGGTGCTAACCCCAATGTGCCTCAAAAATGGGTAATCGTTTCCGACTTTTTGGAGAAGTCCCGTGAAAGCTTCAACAGGATCATGGATTTGGCAAAAAAACTTGGGGCCGCTGTACAGATCCTTTATGTAAATACTCCATATTTCTTTGAAGAAACCACCGGGATCCATAAAAAATTAGAGCCTTTCACTGCCCCTTATTCTAAAATGCAGATTAAGCCGGTTATTATAAACGCCTATAATGAAGAGCGGGGAATAGATGCTTATGTGAACTCTTACGAGTGTGACCTGGTTAGCGTCATCACCCATGGCCGCAGTGGCCTGAACCCTGTTTTTAGAAGGAACATTACCGAAAAGATCCTAAATCACCTCGACCTGCCTCTTATGAATATAAATGCCGATCTTTAAAGTAAGATGCTGTCTTCCCCTCCGGTACCCGGCGTGCCTTAACGCCCGCCAAAAAGAACTTCAAAAATACCCTTTTTGACACCTAAGTTACGGGAAGATTTCAGGATGAATGTTCTATTGCTATTAGCAGGCTTTTAACTGCTTCTCCTTTTCCTGCCCAATTTTTTTTATCTTTTCTTCCCTAAACCCATTTACATGACTTTCGTTCAAATTGTCAGCATTTTAGGTATGATTCCCCTGTTCTCAATGAGAACCTTCCTCCCCGCCTTTCTTGCAGCACTTTTTTTAAGGTATCCACAATATTTTCCGGGAATGGGGGAAATCGTTTCCCCTGCAACAGATTCTTTTATTACAAAGGATTGGGTTTTATACACTTTGGGAGGCTTAAGTTTATTAGAGATCGTGGGCGATAAAAGTACCGAGATAAGAAATTTTTTAAAAGATGCAGAAACCTACCTCAAGCCGCTCATATTTTTTATCATCAATCTTAATTTACTTGACGAAGCCTCTGTAGAAGTGCTTGGAGAAGTTCAATGGGCAGCCTTTGATCCCCTTTGGATCCTCTTGCTTTTTGGAACTCTCGTGGTGCATTGGCTGGCAGGACTAAGGCGGGATTTTATCAGCTTTTTAGAAGACGTAGATGAGGATGACAATTTTTACATTAGTAAAATAAGCAGTTGGCTGGAGGACAGCCTGGTCGTCTTCGGATTTCTGCTACTCATCTGGCTCGGCTTGATAATGGTTGCAGTTTATGCAGCGGCTATAGGCTTTTTTATTCTTCTGAAGAAAAGAACAGAACGGAAACTGGAACAGCAAAAACTCGCCTGTCCCAACTGCGGAAAAATGAACCTCCCCTTCGCTGTAAAATGCTATAACTGCAAAGCTCCGCAACCGGAGGTACACCAAATAGGTGTTTTTGGGCAGCGTAAAAAGGAATTGGTATCTAGTCTTGAAAAACACCGGCTCCACCTTGCCTCTCACCGCAAATGTCCTGACTGTGGGAACAAGTTGAAAAACACAGATTTATTTCAGCAGTGCGATCTCTGCGGTTCCACTTTATTCGATTCTCCCACCCCAAAGGAATATATTAATTACCAGGACATAAAATTCTATAAACTCGCCGGAGTATCTTTTCTCCTGGGGTTTATTCCTATAGTTGGATTTGTAGTAAGTGCCGTACTCGCCAATGTATATCTTTTCACACCTTACCGGCGATATATCCCTAAGGGTAAATCTTTCCTCACAAAGATCTTTATAAAAATTCTCACCTTTCTGTTTTTTATCTTCGGGATAGCTCTTGGTTTTATTGCCGCTCCCGTTTACATTATCTTAAGATACTTTATCTGGAAGCAACGCTTCATTAAAAGAAGTACAACCTGATGTTTTCATTCTTTCAGAAGGAATGGGAAAACAGCCTTTTTCTTAAGTGTAGTACCAGGTGGTAAGGCTGAAAAAGTAGACTTGGGCAAATGCTCATTTTCCCGTATCTTAAGGTGCGAAAATCAGGTTTAACTATAATTCAATAACAGCAATGAAAAGATCCCTAACATTTCTCATGTTTCTTATTTGCAACGCCGTGTTTGCACAGCAAAATGTGCTTACCCCTCAGGATGTTGCAAGAATAGAATATGTCATCAACACTTCCATTTCGCCCGATGGGGAAAAGATCGTTTACCAGCATCTTAAACCCATGGCGCCCCAGGAAAAAAATGCACCCGCCGATGTTCATCTTTATCTGTACGATAAGAAGAGTAATAGAACCATGCCTTTTATCACCGGCTACAGCGTTTCCAATGTAAAATTCAGGCCCCGACACAACAGCATCAGCTTTACTGCAAAGAAAGACGGGGATAAGTTCTCTTCCCTCTATGAAATAGGTTTAAATGGTGGTGAAGCTCAAAAAATTTACGAGTTCAATAATTCCATTACTCACTATGACTGGCATCCACAGGGAAGCAAATTACTGTTTGTATCTCATGAGCCAAAGGAAAGCCGCGACTCCCAGCTTCCATATCAACCGGAAGTTTATGAAGAAGGACTACGCGAATCTACGCTTTATACAATAGATCTTTCCAGTCCTTCTCCTGCGTCATTGACTGTAGATGGACATGTTACCGGCGCCTGGTGGAGTCCAGACGGGCAAAAGATGGCGGTAAGTGCAGCACCATCCTCTTTGGTTGACGACTTTTATACGGGACAAAAGATATATATCCTTGATGCTGCTTCTCAAAATGTTTCTGCCCAGGTGGATCATAAGGCCAAGCTTGGGATACTTAAATGGAGCCCGGACAGTAAGAAGATTGCTTTCATTGCCGGAGAAGACCAACATGATCCAATAGATGGAAGAATTTTTATAGTTGATGCAACGGGAGGAACACCCTCTAATCTTAATCCTACCTTTAAAGGTAAATTTGAAGACTTGGCGTGGAAAGACAATAATACCCTCACCTATTTAGCCAGTGAAGGAGTTTACAGCAGCATTGGAACTATAGGCCGTAACGGAAAAATGAACCAAATGTTCAGAGATGATAATCTGAGTATTGCAGGTTTATCAATGGCCAAGAATGGATCAATGGCCCTGGTAGGTAGTACTGCCCGGCATCCGGGAGAATTATTCACTTTAGACGCAAAAGGTGCGAACGCTAATCGCGTTACCAATTCCAATCCATGGCTGGAACAGGAAAAATTAGGAAAGCAGGAAGTGATCACCTACAAAGCTGCCGACGGAATGGAAATCGAGGGGATTCTTATTCACCCTGTTTCCGGTGAGGAAAAAACTCCTTTGATCACTGTCGTTCACGGCGGACCCGAAGCGCATTACGACAATGGTTGGCTTACCAATTACAGCATGCCCGGTCAAATGGGTGCCGGGGAAGGTTACGCTGTATTCTACCCTAATTACCGTGGAAGTACCGGTCGCGGAGCCGAGTTTGCCAAGTCCAGCCAGGGAGATCCAGGCGGAAAAGAATTTGATGATATCATTGACGGGGTAGATTACCTTATAGAAAATAAAAATGTGGACAGAGACCGCGTGGGAGTGACCGGTGGATCTTATGGGGGATATGCTACCGCATGGATGGCTACCCGCCATACCGAAAGATTTGCTGCAGGAGTAATGTCTGTGGGGATAAGTAACAACCTTTCAAAATGGGGAACAAGTGATATTCCTGAAGAAATGTTTCTTGTGCACAGCCGAAAAAGAATTTGGGATGATTACCAGTTTTTCCTGGAGCGAAGTCCTATTTTCTATGCAGATCAAGCCAAAACTCCTCTTTTGATCCTTCACGGAAAGGAAGACACTCGAGTTGATCCGGGTCAGTCATATGAACTTTACCGTCATATTAAAACCAGAACAGAAACTCCGGTGAGACTGGTTTTATATCCCGGTGAAGGCCATGGGAACAGAAAATCAACTGCACGATATGATTACAGCCTTCGAATGATGCGGTGGTTCAACACATATTTAAAAGAGGGAAACCAGGAAATACCAAAGGTAGAAGTTAGCCCAGGGACAAAATAAAAGTTATTTACCGTAGATCATTAAGTAACCCCTGCAACTAAAAGTTTCAGGGGTTATTTTTTTTGCTCACTTCCGGGGTGGTGTGAATTCAATTTGCAGATTAACCCCCAAAGAAAAAATTCATGAAGATTTGATGTTCAGATCTTTCTTAGCTTTACAAAAACATCAAGATTAAAAAAATGCCACAAATAACACCTCTTAAAAATAGCACTTTAATCATCTTTTTTGGAGCAATGGCTCTGATTCTGCTGGGATCGGGAAAATCACAGAAAGATAAAATTCTCGTGTTCACCAAAACGCAGGGTTTTGTACATCAATCCATTCCCGCTGGAAAGGCGGCGCTAATTAAATTAGGAGGAGAAGTGGGGTTTCAGGTTGATACTACCAGTGATTCTAATTTTTTTACTCCTGAAAACCTGAAGGAATATGATGCTGTGATTTTTTTAAACACTACGGGAGATGTTCTCAATATCCCTCAACAAACAGCCTTTGAAGAGTTCATTCGGGCTGGCGGAGGCTTTGTTGGAATTCATTCCGCAGCCGACACCGAATATGAATGGCCCTGGTATGGCAAATTGGTAGGTGGCTACTTCAAATCTCATCCTCATATTCAAAAAGCAGAAGTTCATGTTGTAAATCAAAGCCATCCTTCTACATCTCACCTGCCAAAAATATGGGAACGCGAGGACGAGTGGTACAACTACAAGAGTTTGAATCCCGAGATTCGGGTTCTTGCTACTCTGGACGAACAATCCTACGAAGGTGGAGAGAACGGAAATCATCATCCCATTGCCTGGTATCATGAGTACGATGGCGGCAGAGCTTTCTACACCGGTGGCGGTCACACTAATGAAGCCTATAAGGAACCCCTGTTTTTAGAACACATTATTAAAGGCATACTTTGGGCAGCGGAGAAGTAGACAAGAGTGGTAGGACAGCCACAGCGATACCGGTTCATTTCCGAATAATATTCGTTATTGTTATTCATGAAAAAAGGCGATTTGTTCCCAAATCGCCTCTTTCTAATAAACCGGTGACACAGATCAATTCTTTAAATCAAAACGATCCAGGTTCATTACTTTATCCCATGCTTTTACAAAATCTTTGACAAACTTCTCTTTAGAATCATTTTGTGCGTAGACTTCCGAAAGGGCACGAAGTTCTGAGTTGGAACCAAAAATAAGGTCAACTCTTGTGCCGGTCCATTTTACCTCATTGGATTTCCTGTCACGACCTTCAAAGACATTTTGAGCATCGGTTCGGGCCTGCCAGGTTGTGGTCATATCCAA
Organism: Salinimicrobium sediminilitoris; assembly: GCF_020866905.1. Classification (GTDB taxonomy): domain Bacteria; phylum Bacteroidota; class Bacteroidia; order Flavobacteriales; family Flavobacteriaceae; genus Salinimicrobium; species Salinimicrobium sediminilitoris. The sequence goes on from NZ_JAIVCC010000013.1 coordinate 231,970, forward strand.
TAGATTTACAAAGAAATCATTGGTAAGATGCCCGGGTCTGTTAGTAAATACACCGTGACTTGATCCATCATAATTCGCTCCCAGAACTCTCATCCCTCCTACCAGGACAGTCATTTCAGGCGGAGTAAGGGAAAGTAACTGCGCCTTATCTACCAACATCTCCTCTGCAGAGGTTGAAATATATTCGTTCTTTTTTACATAGTTGCGGAAACCGTCTCCTCTGGGCTCCAGCGGCTCAAAGGCTTCGGCATCTGTTTGCTCCTCAAGAGCATCCGTTCTTCCGGGGGCAAAAGGAACGCCTATCTCATAGCCTGCATCTTTTGCAGCTTTTTTAACAGCCAGGTTTCCACCAAGCACAATAAGATCGGCCAGGGATACTTTTTTATTGCCTTTTTGAGCACGGTTGAATTCCTCCTGAATCTCCTCAAATTTTGTAAGCACTTGCTGAAGTTTAGGTGGATTGTTCACTTCCCAGTGTCTTTGTGGTTCCAGGCGAAGACGTGCTCCATTGGCGCCTCCACGTTTATCTGAATTTCTAAAAGTAGAAGCCGAAGCCCAGGCGGTGGTCACCAACTGGGAGACAGAAAGGCCTGAAGCAAAGATCTTTTTCTCCAGTTCGGCGATATCGTCACGGTTTATTAATTCATGATCTACTTCGGGAATTGGATCCTGCCAAATAAGTTCTTCCGAAGGCACCTCGGGTCCCAGATACCGGGAAAGCGGTCCCATATCCCGGTGGGTCAATTTATACCACGCCCTTGAAAAAGCATCTGCAAACTCCTCAGGGTTTTCATGGAAGTGTTTTGAGATCTTGAAATATTCGGGGTCTTCCCTTAATGCAATATCCGATGTTAGCATGAATGGGGCGTGCTTTTTATTGGGGTCATGAGCATCGGGGATGGTGCCCTCTCCTGCCCCGTCTTTAGGCTTCCATTGCCAGGCCCCACCTGGACCTTTATGGCATTCCCATTCATAGCCAAAGAGATTATCAAAGAAGCCGTTACTCCATTTTGTCGGGGTGTTTGTCCAGGCTCCTTCTATACCACTGGTAATAGTGCTTTCTGCATTTCCGGTACCCAATTTATTTTTCCAGCCCAATCCCATTTCAATGATATCTGCCCCTGCGGGCTCTGCGCCAACATATTCTACAGGATCTGCCGCTCCATGGGTTTTTCCGAAGGTATGTCCCCCGGCGATAAGAGCCACGGTCTCGTAATCGTTCATAGCCATACGGCCAAAGGTCTCACGAATGTCTTTGGCAGAACCCAGGGGATCTGGGTTACCATTTGGACCTTCGGGATTTACGTAGATAAGCCCCATGTGAGAGGCTGCAAGTGGCTGTTCAAGTTCATTTTCCCTTGCGTAGCGTTCTTTATTACCAACCCATTCTCCTTCAGAACCCCAGTAGATATCTTCTTCAGATTCCCAGATATCTTCACGGCCCCCGGCAAATCCAAATGGTTTTAGTCCCATGGTTTCGAGAGCAACGTTTCCTGTAAGGATCATAAGATCTGCCCAGGAGATTTTTCTTCCGTATTTTTGTTTGATTGGCCATAACAATAAGCGGGCTTTATCAAGATTGGCATTATCGGGCCAGCTGTTTAGAGGTGCAAATCTCTGGGAACCCGAACTAGCCCCTCCTCTTCCATCACTAATACGGTAGGTTCCCGCACTGTGCCATGCCATACGGATAAAGAGCCCTCCATAGTGACCATAGTCTGCCGGCCACCAGTCCTGGGAATCGGTCATGAGTTTATTAAGATCTTCTTTCACTGCAGCCAGATCGAGGCTTTTGAATTCTTCAGCATAATTAAAGTCCTCACCCATTGGGTCGGAGAGGTTTGAATGCTGTCTCAGAATACTAAGGTTCAACATATTAGGCCACCAGTCACGGTTTGTAGTTCCGCTGCCGGCAGTCTTATCTAAGGCCCCGCCTAAGAAGGGGCATCTACTGGATTCGTTAACTTCCCAGGCTTTGTGGGTCCCGGGGGAATTTCGGTGTTCATTGTCTGCCATTTTAATTAAATTTTAGTTAGTTATTCCTATAAATTTACAATAATTAAGAATTATAAGTTTTAACTCCTTATAGTAAATATTGATGCTTTGACAGTAAATTATTTATAGTATCTGGCTGAAAAAGAATTAACAGCCAGGTTTTACAAAAAAAAATCTACAGGATCTTTGCCTACTGTACGTAGCCCGCCCAACAGGAAGAAGTCTTTAAAAAGGATAACCAGAAAAATTGAAGGCAACCCCGCAAATGATAAATATCATTAATTCATAATTTTAAAAGTCTTATATTCAGATAATTAAATCACACGAAGACTTTGTAAACTATGTTCTACGATAGAAAAGAAGCGGGAGAATTACTGGCAGCTGCTCTAAAAAAGTTCCGGAATTTGGATCCGGTAATACTTGCTATTCCCAGAGGCGGAGTGCCGGTAGGTTATGAGGTGGCAAAAATATTAAAAGCTCCCCTGGATGTGGTCATTTCCAAAAAAATAGGCCATCCCATCGACCGGGAATATGCCATTGGTGCCGTAGGGATGAGAGGTCATTCTCTTAATCATACCGCCGAGGGAATTCCTGAAGATTATTTATTAAACGAAATTTTAAGGGTCAAGAAGGACGTGAAGGAGAAGGACCACATGTACCACAAGACATTTCCCGGTATTAAACTTAAAGACAGATGGATCATTCTGGTGGATGACGGGGTGGCGACCGGCAGTACTGTTTTAGTAACTGTAGATCTCCTGGCAAAGCAGTCTCCGGCAGGAATTATTGTAGCCGTCCCGGTGGCCCCTGCTAAAACTATCAGGAAAATGGAAGACCACCCTTTAATAAATGAGGTGGTTTGTCTGGAAACTCCCGAATACTTTAGAGGTGTTAGCCAATTCTATGAAAATTTTGCTCCTGTAGAAGATTCAGAAGCCATTGATCTGCTCCGGCGAGCCAGCGCAACTGAACGAACCAATAAAATATAAAAAAAATGGAAAAACTTAAGGATAAGGTTTGTGTCGTAACCGGGGCGGCCGGTGGAATTGGAAAAGCTACAGCTGAACTGTTTCTTTCGCATGGGGCAAAGGTGATGTTGGTAGATCTCACTGAAGATGACCTTCGGAACGTTACCCAAAGCATGAATAAGGAACGAACAGCCACCTTCGCAGCCGATGTTTCAAAGCTCGCAGATAACAAGGCTATTACTGAAGCTACCCTGTCGAAATTCGGCAGGATTGACATTGCTTTCTTAAATGCGGGTATAGAAGGTAAATTCTTTCCAATATCCCAATATCCCGAAGATGTCTTTGACAGAGTAATCGCAGTCAATTTAAAAGGTGTGTGGTTGGGGTGTCAACAATTAATTCCAAAAATGAGCCAGGGAGGGAGTGTCATTATCACCTCTTCTGTAGCAGGCCTCAAAGGGTTTGCTCATTTAGGTGCCTATGTTGCGAGCAAACATGCAGTGGTAGGAATTATGAAAACGGCTGCCCTGGAATTTGCAGATAAAGGAATAAGAGTTAACTCCATACATCCGGGACCTGTGAATAACCGAATGATGCATTCTATTGAAGAACAAATACACCCCGAACAACCTGCAGATTCCCGTAAAGATTTCGAGGCCAATATTCCTTTTGTACGCTATGCAGAAAATTCTGAGATAGCCGATCTTGCCCTCTTTCTTGCCAGCGATGACAGCAAATACATGACCGGTACCACCCAGGTAATTGACGGCGGAATGATCATTAAGTAAAAAATTACTCCCGGCTGCATTAAATGACGCCGGGAGTAACTTTAGTACCTGAAATCCTGTACCACTCCTGAAGTGATCTAGAAGTGGCACAGATCAAACCACGGGTTCCTCTTTTTCTTCTTCAGCGTTTTTAATATTCTTGATCCCTTTTATAAGAGCATCAGGATTGAATGAAATACTGTTTATTCCTGCCTTTACAAGGAAGGATGCGAATTCAGGAAAATCACTGGGAGCTTGTCCGCACAAGCCTATTTTTTTCCCGGTTTTATTGGCTTTTTCAATGGCAAGGGAGATCATCTTTTTGGGAGCGGGATTATTTTCATCAAAAAGGGAGCTAATTAACTGCGAATCCCTGTCTATCCCAAGAGTAAGTTGGGTAAGGTCATTGGATCCAATTGAAAATCCGTCAAATACCCTGGCAAATTCTTCCAATAGGAGCACATTACTTGGTATTTCTACCATGACATAGATCTCGCAGCCGTTCTCTCCGCGTTTCAATCCATTTTCGGCCATGAGGTTGACTACTTTTTCACCCTCTTCTACGGTTCGGCAAAATGGGATCATTAATTTGACATTTTCGAGACCCATCTCTTCCCTTACCTTTTTCAGCGCTCTGCATTCCAGCAGAAATCCCTGCCGGTACAGGTCGTGGTAATACCGGGAGGCTCCCCTAAAGCCCAGCATCGGGTTTTCTTCTTCAGGCTCAAATTGTTTACCCCCAATAAGATTTGCATACTCATTTGTTTTAAAGTCACTCATTCGCACAATCACCTCTTTAGGATAGAAAGCAGCTGCAATGGTGGCAATACCCTGGGACAATTGATCGACAAAATATTCTTCTTTTTGCGGGTAATTCCTGGTGAGGTGACTAATCTCTTTTTTAGCCTCTTCATTTTTTAATTCATCAAATTTTATTAGGGCCATCGGGTGTACCTTAACCATGTGGGTGATAATGAATTCCATTCTAAGAAGGCCTACACCGTTGTTAGGATAAAAAGAGAGCTGAAATGCCCTTTCCGGATCTGCAAGAATAAGCTTGGCCTCTGTAGTAGGCATTTTGATCTCTCCAAAGTCGATCTCCTGTGTTTCAAATTTAAGCTCTCCCTGATAAATAAATCCGGTTTGCCCTTCCACACAAGACACGGTGATTATTTCCCCATCCTTGATGTTGCCAGTAGCAGCACCCGAACCTACCACTGCAGGAACACCGAGTTCCCGTGCAACTATGGCAGCATGACTTGTACGTCCCCCACGATCTGTCACAACCCCGGCAACCTTTTTGAGCAGTGGATCCCAGTCGGGACTTGTGGTTTGGGTAACCAGGATATCCCCTTTCTGAAGTTTATCTGCCTCGCGGGGTGACTCGAGAATTCGGGCAGGTCCCACCGCGATCTTGGAACCAATAGCATTTCCTTTAGCCAGAACCTTACCTTTCTCCAGAAGCTTATATTGCAGCTGAAGTTCTTCTTTTACTGAAGTATGGACTGTTTCTGGCCTTGCCTGAATTATAAAGAGCTCATTGGTGATTCCGTCTTTAGCCCATTCAATATCCATAGGCTTTCCGTAATGCTCTTCTATTTCCAGGGCCCACTTGGCAAGGGCCAGTATTTCTTTGTCATTCAATACGAACTGGTCCTGCTTTTTAGATTCGGTATCCATATTCATTGTTGAGGCATGCCCGTTTGAACCGGAATAGACCATAGTTTTCTCCTTAGCCCCAAGTTTTTTCTGAATAATCGCCATCTTTTCTTTTACAAGAGCCGGCTTAAAAACATAGAATTCATCAGGGTTTACCGTTCCCTGCACAATGTTTTCGCCAAGTCCCCACACTCCGGCCAAATGGATCACATCTTTAAAACCACTTTCAGGATCAATAGTGAAGCCAACCCCCGAACTGCCGCGGTCTGACCGCACCATTTTTTGAACCCCAACAGAAAGGGCAACTTCCCGGTGCTCGAATCCCTGGTCTTCCCTGTATTTTATCGCCCTGTCTGTATAGAGAGAAGCAAAGCAGTTCTTTACAGATTTTAGCAATGCCTCTTCCCCGGAAATATTGAGAAAAGAATCATGTTGACCGGCGAAACTTGCCTGTGGAAGGTCTTCGGCCGTAGCACTGCTCCTCACAGCAACCTCAATATGCTTTTCTCCACTCAGATCTTTATAGGCCTGTATTATTGCCTGCTCGAGATCTTCGGAAAAATTACCACCCAAAATAAGCTGCCTTGCCTCTTCCCCTATCTTATTCAGGTTGGAATAATCTGGCCGCTTCAGGTCCTTCAGAAGCTTTTCCAGTTTTTGATCGAGCTCATTTTCCTTAAGATAACTTCTAAAGGCTTCGGCCGTAGTGGCAAAACCATCGGGAATCCTTACCCCATGTGAGGCCAGATCGGTAAACATTTCCCCCAGGGAAGCATTTTTTCCACCCACCAGAGGAACATCCTTCATTCCAATTTCTCTAAACTTCCGTATATACTTATCCATGACAGGTAATTTTTTTTCAGTTAATATTGAACGATTTGGTATCCCATATTCAGCAGAAATATACCCAGCAGAAACAGGAGAAAATAAATGGTCTGAACCAGTTTTACATTCAGCACTTGCAGTTTTTGGGTAGTGGGAGCCGGAAAAACAAACAGCCCCAGTCCCAAAAAAAGTGAGGCCCATCCCAGCAGCGTGATAATAAACCGCCAGTCGGGCTGCCAGATGTTGTGGAACAGAATATTTAATAATCCCACAACTATAGCAATGAAGGCTGCAAGGATCTGAAATTTTTGATCTTTAAGATCATCAAATATTTGTTTGATCCTCACCGGGTTGAAGCTCAGGATAAAAAAGAATATCAACAGGTACCAACCCCAGAATTTCGCCAGGAATAGTGAAATTTCCATTTTCTAAATATTTAGATTATCTGAATTTACCAACTGTAACCGTCTTATTCAATGACATTTATCATTGAGCTCAAGTTTGTAGAAAATTAATTCATAAGACTGTAGGAGATATAACCGCCAAAGTTTCATGGCAGTCAATTTTGCCAGACCCGACATGAAGACTTTTTTGAAGAATTATTATTGGACCGCCGGAAAGGGATATTTCAGCTGTGAATTGTGACCTCATCGAAGATAAAGCCAATGTGATAGATAGGCTTGAATGAAGTAAAAAACCGGCACCTTTCAGTTTGCATTTATTTGAAACCGAAGAGGAATATAACTGAACAAAAATAAAATCTGGTTCCAGGAAAACCGCCAGAGGTCCAGTGCTTCAACATAAAAGCCTCTTCGCTATCCCCTTTCTCTTCTTAATCATGCTTCATTTGCAGCTTTGGATCAATTACAAAAGTCCTGGGAGTTTCCTCATTAATCCTTATCATGATATTATAATATTCCAGCCCGTTTACCTTTTTATTTTTGATCTTTCCCATGACAATTCCGTCTTTATTAGGATCGCGGAAAACCCCGTCCAGAATTTCTGCACCGCCCTCTGGTTTTCTAAAGATCCCCAGCACATCTACCGTAGTTTCTAATTGAGGATCTAAAGCTTCTGCACTCCAGAATATTTTCATGTTCTTTTCAACCAAAGCAACATGATCTGAGGGTAAAACGCCTTCTGAGGAACCCGATCTGTCATCAGATATTTTTACAAATTCTTCTACTGTCTCTTCCGTAATATTTTCGGTATCCACTGTGAGCAGGACATTAGTATCCTTTGTAGCCTCCACTGGAAGAATTTCAGAATTCATTGCCAAAATATCTTCGGAAGAATTCTGCAACAGGCTCATTTCCCCTGAAGCTACCTGCTCAGGATCACCCTGAGTTTTGCTTTCATTACAGGAGAAAGTTCCAAAGCTGAGACATAAAACTAAGAAGACGGGTAAAATCTGGATGGTCGGTTTCTTTCTCATAACTTTCTATATAATCAGTTAAGTTATGATTTTCAAGGATTTAAAAATTAAAACAGATGATTTTTTAACATTTTTGAAGAGAAAATTTTAATCCGCTGAAACTCCCGATGACTATTTCCCTGCACCACAAAATAAATTTTGAGTGCCATTTCAAAGACGTGCATGGAACCTGTAGTGAGGTCGGGAATGGCCAATGGATGGGGTTTTAAAACAACCGCCACCCCCTGCCCCCATTCTTAGGCCGGGGATATTTTAGCTTCCTGTTGATCTACCGTCAAAACTAATTCACAATAAAATTTGTTCTGTCCAGACCGGTATTTCCACTAACAGGATCAAAAGCGTAGATAAGCAGTTCATAAAGTCCCTTTTCGAGTGTAGTTTCTGCAGTAAATGTGCTGGGCTTATCTCCTGCCTTGAGTTCCAGTTCACTCACCTTTGTTCCTTCGCGGCTTAGGATAGCCTTAACTTCATATTTTTCGGCATCCCATATTCCGCCGGGCGTGACCGGGCAACCGCACATCATTACAACATTTGCTTTTATTATTATGGTACTCTCTTCACTAATTCGCTCATGAGTTTGAGGGGAAAGTATATCCACAACAAATCCCGGCACCTCCAGGATCAATCCGTCGCCGGTAATATCTTTCCCGGGTATCAACCACAGCTGGGTGCTGCTCATTACCCTTGCCTGCTTCTTATTGTATGGGGCATGTGCTTCCACGGTCACAAACACCGGTTCTTCAAGATCCAGTGTGGCCAGGAATCCTGCCGTATTTTCATCGGTAAGTCTTTGGTTACGGCTATGGGCCTGCTTCATGATAAGCTCTGTGTCTCCAGTACTTCCACTCGTTTTTCCGCTGGCCAGCACTTCTCCTGTTTCAGCATTTTTGATGAGGACCATGGCTCCCCCAATAGAACTGCCAATAAATTTGGCGTCTTTCGACTTAACCCTTACCATCACTTCCGTTTCCTGTGCCTCTAGTGCGGGTGTCATTGTGATCATTCCCAGCACGACAACAATACTTATATACCAGTTTTTCATCTTTCTTTTTTTTGATTTTACTAATTTACGTCTCTCGCGGGAAACCAAAAAGTCCCGGAGAGATTTTCAGAAGGAAGACTTTTTTATACCGGGAGCAAATTCAATTTTAGTAGCCCAATTTCCTGAAGAAAGACTCCACTTCCTCTTCAAAAAACTCCACGGGAATATTATGATCCAACCAGGGAACAAGGTGTAAGTGGATATCTGTTACAGGATTAAAATCTTCTGACAAAAAAGTGAGGGTGTCTGCAGGGGAAACAACATCATCCTTTTGGCCAATAACGATCTGCTTCAAATTATTGTAATTCTCTTGCGACGGAACATTTTGAGGGACAGACCGCTTCATCAATGCAGGATTGAACAAGAGCGCCGGGCGAGAAAGGGCATTTGAAACGTAGTATCCTGCGAAACCGCCCATGCTGCTGCCTATTACTGCATCGATCTCCACATCTGTATGGAGATCAATGATGGTCTGTATCGCATCGGGATTATCATAATAATTAAGATCGGGCGCATAGACTTTTCCATACTTCTCTAAAATGGCTTTTTTCTCGGGGCTTAGTTTACTGTCCAGGCCGTGTAGATATAAAATATTCAAAATTCCGGGTTTTTAGGTTTAATAGTAATTCTCAATATACAATATTCAGTATAAAATTTTCCTTTAGCTCAAGCCTTCTTCTAGTGGAAATCTTTTTTACCTTTCTATTATGGTCCAAAATACTTTTCCCGGTATTGAGATAATTTCCGCTCCGGCCTCCCGTTCTGTACACCCCTACAATCCACAGGAACCATTGACCGAAACGGAATTATCATGACTTTTACTTAAAAATATCCTGCTGTACCAAATGTAGCGTTCATGCAGGGAAAGTTTATAGACCGTTATATTCTCTATTCCCTGTTGAGCCAGGGCAGCCTTAAGCCGTATCTCCTCCTGGGTTTTGAGCACGGGAATAATAATTTCTTCGGAAAGATCCCCTTTCAAAAATGCCATTTTTGACACCTCTTCTTCCGCGGAAAAATAGAGCCGGGCCGGCCCTTCTTCAGAAATTACTCTTAATCCTGAAATTCCTCCCATGTCAAGATATGTTACCGAAGCTCCCCGCTCCAGGAAACATTCTGCCAAAAAATCCAGCAGTTGGTATTTATTTGCATCTCCCATAACCTCTTATTTGATACAAACATAAACCTGAATGGCGCCAAAAGGTGACGCCGGGGAAAATTCAGGGTTTTCAGAAAGGAAAATTGAGAATGAATGTTACAGTTCAAAAATGTCATTTACAGATATGAAACCCGTCAATAAAATAACATCTGGTTAACACCAAATATCCATAAATCTCTCTAATTTAAAGCATTAAATGTAAACCAATTAAGATGAAAACTTTGACAAAAAACCTGGTCAGAACAGCTACTGTATTGTTAGTTCTGGTTCTGACAGCTTGTGGATCGGCCAAAAAAACAAGTGATGACCTCATTACCGATGCGTCACAGGAAAAGGCAATGATCGAGAGAGAACATCCTATGATGGCTGAATATTTTAATTCGGCTGAAGGATACGCTATTTTTCCCAATGTGGGGAAAGGAGCCTATATCATAGGCGGAGCCTCGGGTAACGGGGTTGTTTATGACAACGGAAATTTAATTGGCTACGCCGATCTAAAGCAGGTGGATATAGGGCTGCAATTGGGAGGAAAAGCCTTCGTAGAGGTACTTTTCTTTGAAACCGAAGAAGCTCTTCAACGCTTTAAAGATGGCAGTTATGAAGTAAGTGCCAACGCCTCTGGCGTAATCCTCGACAAAGGATTTTCTGAAGATCTGGAATTCCAGGACGGGGTGGCAATTGTTACTGTTCCTAAAGGTGGCGCCATGGCAGGAATCTCTGTAGGTGGACAAAGATTTGAATATACCCCAATACAATAAATTATTCCAAATATTGAAAAGCAGTTTTCTTTGCGAAGGAAGCTGCTTTTTTATTTTGTCAAAAGTTGCTTTGTGTTTCGTCCCTGAAACATAGCATTATCTTTCTGCTGAATTTGTATGGGAAGTTATTTCCCGGCCTACACAGTATCGCTGCTAATTGACTATTTTACTTTCGTCCTGAGTTTCTCCACAGGAATCTCCCCGCTCTCTATCATTTTATTGGTGTGCTCATATCCAGCCCGAATAATTTCTTCGATTTTTGCGAAATCAAGCAAAGTATAATTTTGCATTTGCGGCGGATCAATTAAAAAATCGCACAGATCCATTTCAGGTTTTGAATTCTGGGTAATCCCGAGATTTATAGCACGTTCCATAATACTTCGCGGCCCCGGAAAACTATCTTTTTGACCCGGAAAATTAACATGGGAACCTATAAGGTATTTGCATTTTTCCCTGATAGCCGAAGCCGGAAGGTTGCAGAAAAGTCCGCCATCTACGAAATTGGTCTTCTCCAGCACAATAGGTGCAAAAAACCCCGGAACGGAGCAACTGGCGACAATATAATCAAAGAGAGGGCCGCTGCTACGCATTTCGCCACAGGCATTATTGAGGTTGGAAAGTGCGAGATAGAACGGCTTTTTTAGACCCGAGAAATCATCTTTGGCGATATACCTCTGGAGTGCCACTTTCATCTTTTCCAGTTTGTAGAGCCCGGTGCGTCTCCATGAAAAGCCGGTCATCTTTGAAAAAGTCTCTTCAGTAAGGATCTTTTTTATACCTCCGGGAGAATATCCTGCAGCATATAGAGATCCCACAACTGCGCCCATGCTGGTGCCCGAGATTATCTGCGGCTCAATCCCGTGTTCATGCAGCGCCTGCAGCACCCCCACGTGAGCATACCCGCGGGCACTGCCACCACTAAGGCTAATGCCTACTTTATACTCGTGCTTTTTTCTAAAACGGAAGATATCCGGAAGGTTCAATTTATTATATTTTACCTGGTTACAGGGTGTGCAAGATACCATTTCAACAGCAATTTCACTATTCACCCCAGTTCAAAAAAAAATCTTCAGAAATTACTGTGCTTAATGGTGATTACACAGGAGAATTCACGGCGTAGCTTTACCCAAAGAAGGATTCATCAAAGTACTTCAGAAAATGAATATCATCATAGAGAACTGTAACCAAAACCTTACCCAGGCTAAACCATCCATAAATCGGCTTAATCTAATAAATCAACTTGAAGTGTTTTAGTTGTAACTGTATATTCTATAATTTTTTGAATAAGCCCCGGAATACCTTCCAAAAATGTCATTTTTGAGACCTTTTTATCCCGGTTGCCTATATGCGAAAAATCTGTAACTTTAAAACCCTTCGATCTTTAAGGGTTTGAAGATGAAGTTCAACTTAAACATCAATTTTAACTGAAGCCGGAATTCACATATTTCACTCTTCCCTCAAGAACTTACCTCTTTGAGAGCTCCAGGCTGCTCCTTGGTCTCGGCGCTTTTATTCTTATTTCCTGCACTCCCAGGCTCGCACCGCAGGAAGCTCCTATCCCCGAACCTGAGGAATTTTCAACCCCGGGCGCCACTCCCCTTCCCGATGAATGGTGGACGAGCTTTGAGGATCCTATCCTTGATTCCCTGGTGGAACAGGGCTTGCAGGAGAATCTTATGCTGGCCGGAAACTGGCAGGAATACCAGGCTGCCCTAGCTGTTGTGAAAAGGGAAAAATCTTTACTTTTTCCTCAGGTAGATGCCTTTGCGGGAGTCTCAAAAGACGGACGGCCAACAATTTTCTCCCGGGACATGAGATTAGAGACCGGTCTTGCTGCCTCCTATGAGATAGATCTCTGGGGCCGCATTCGTGCCGGAATACAAGCAGAAAAATATACTTCTGAAGCTATTTTACGCGACTATCAAACCGCTGCGATGACAATTTCGGCCGAGATCACTAACACCTGGTATGAGCTTCTCACTGCCCGAAGACAGCTGGCGCTTATTGAGGAACAAATCCAAACCAATGAAGATATTGTAAAATTGATCCGCGCCCGATTTGCCGGCGGACAAATACGTGCTGTTGACATTTTGAGGCAGGAACAGCTGCTGGAAAGCACACGCGATCTAAGGATCTTTTACGAAACTAATCTTGAAGTACTGGAGAACCGGTTGGCAGTACTGCTGGGGCGCCCGCCACAGAACATAGAAGATTTTCGATCTGGCGTTCTACCTTCAATGCCTCCGCTACCTGATACCGGTTTACCTCTGGAACTAATTCGTCGCAGGCCCGATCTGCAAAGGGCTTATAATCTTGTATTGGCAGCCGACCGGGAAATGGCATATGCGGTAAGGAGTAAATTTCCCATTATTTCCCTCGACGCAACCGGGAGTTTTAATTCTTCGGAAGTAAGCAACCTGTTCGAGAACTGGACCTACAGTTTGGCCGGTAATTTAGTGGCACCACTTATTTACGGTAAAAGACTTTCAGCAGAAGTAGATCGTGCTGAAGCAGTAAAGAATCAACGACTTTTTGAATATGGACAGGCAGTTCTTACAGCTTTTGAGGAAGTCGAGTACGCACTTCTTCAGGAAAAAAAACAACTTGAAAGGCTGGAGGTACTTGAAAGAAGAATTGAGCTTTCGAATAAAACTTCCCGGCAACTTAGAATTGAATTCCTCAACGGGTTGAGCCCATACCTGGATGTACTGCTGGCGCTTGATGAGCAACAGCAACTGGAAAGGGAAATAATTGAGGCGCAGCAGGTGTTGCTGGAGATAAGAATAGGCCTGTACAGGGCCCTGGCAGGTGCCTTTGATATCCAACGAGAAACCAGCCTTTAAATGTAAAAACATGAGTACAAAGAAGATCATTCTTATTTGCATAGGCATTATTGTTTTGGCAATAGTGGTGACCTCTTTTATTTTTATGAGTGAACCCACGGCCCAAAAAGAGGGAGCTACAAGAGAAATGGCCATGTTGGTAAATGTGACAGAAGCAGAAGAAGGCAATTTTGCGCCTTTGCTGGTTGCTACGGGCACAGTGGAACCTGTAGAAGATGTGATCATTAGTGCCCGTGTAGGTGGGGAAGTAGTGCGTCGTGCCCCTGCTTTTGTGCCCGGGGGATTTGTAAAGAAAGGGGAAGTGCTCCTGCAAATAGACCCTGCAGACTATCGGAACAACCTTGAACTGCGACAAAGTGAACTATTACAGGCACAAACGGAACTTGATGTGGAAATGGGACGCCAGGAAGTGGCACAACAGGATCTTGAACTGGTGGGAGGTCAAACTTTGACGCAGCAGGAAAAATCCCTGGTGTTGCGGCAACCTCAGCTCAACGCGGTAAGGGCGAGGATAAAGGCTGCACAGGCAGCTGTAGATCAAGCCCGCCTGGATCTGGATCGTAGTACCATTCGTGCTCCTTTTGATGCTCATATTATCACACAAAATGTGACCACCGGCTCACAGGTTGCTCCCGGTGAAGATCTGGGCCGAATTGTAGGTACCGAGCAATATAGAGTGATCCTGAGTCTGCCGGTTTCCCGTTTGCGCTGGCTAACATTTCCCGATTCAGAACATAAAAAAGGATCTCCCGTTCAAATTAGGAACACTGCAGCCTGGCCACCCGACACCTACCGTACTGGATATCTTGCCAGCCAGGTGGGAGCTCTAGACAATCAAACCCGACAGGCGAGAATTCTGGTGGAAGTGCCGGATCCTCTTGCCCAGGACACAGCTGCAGGGAAACCCGAGCTCATCATTGGCACCTTTGTGGAAACTTTGGTGGAAGGAAATGAGATATCGAACGTGGTACGGCTTAACAGGGATTACCTGCGCGATAATAATAAAGTGTGGGTCATGATGGATGGAAAACTCAGCATAAAAGAAGTGGAAGTTTTATTAACCGATAACCAGTACGCATATATAAGCAAGGGGCTGCAAGGGGGAGAAAAGATTATCACCACCAACCTGAGTACGGTAGCCGAAGGAATAGCCTTACGTACAGAGAAAGATACTACTGCGCAAAAGAAAGGAAGCGAAAAGGATAGCATAGAGTAATGGCCGAAAAAGAGTCAAATACCAGGAAGGAAGGAGTCATTGCATATATGGCGCGCAATTCTATTGCTGCTAATTTAATGATGGTCCTGCTCATAGCCGGTGGTATCTGGACCATGCTACAGATCCAGAAAGAAGTTTTTCCTCAGTTTCAGTTAGATTATGTCAATGTAAATGTACAGTATCCGGGAGCTGCTCCTGCCGAAGTGGAGCAGGGAATCCTGTTACCGGTTGAAGAGGCTATTCGCGGGATACAGGGGATAAAGGAGATCGTTTCTACCGCCAGGGAAGGTTCGGGGGAAATTGCCATTGAACTCATAGCGGGCGCCAACCGAATGAAAGCTTTTCAGGATATTGATCAGGCCGTAAGCAGGATTCGCACCTTTCCCGATGATATTGAACAGCCCCAGGTAAGCCTTCAGTTGCAGCAGCAGGATGTGATGGAAATAAGCCTGTATGGACAGGTGGATATCTGGACCCTGCGTCAACTTGGAGAACAACTTCGGAATATCCTGCTTAGCAATTCGGAGATCACCCAGGTAGATCTGGGGAATGTGCCCGATTATTTTACACATATAGAAATCCCCCGAAATAACCTGCGGAAATATAACCTTACCCTGAACGAAGTAGCCCGAATCGTAGCTGAATCAAGCGAAGATGTGCCGGCCGGAGCCGTGGAAACCGCATCGGGAGAGATCCTGCTCAGGATGAAAGAGAGGAAACAATGGGCAGAAGAATTCAGGAGGATTGCAATTATCAATTCCAATTCAGGAGCAAAGGTAACCCTGGGTGAAATAGCTACAGTAACCGATGGTTTTGAAGAATCAGGCTTTCACGGACAGTTTAATCGGCAGCCGGCAGTGAGCCTGGAGATCTTTAGGGTCGGAGACCAGTCTCCCCTCGTTATTGCCGAGACGGTACAGGAAATACTGGATGACTTTAGGTTGCCGCCGGGAGTAAGTTACCGCATAGACAGCAACCGCGCCGAAGACTTTAGTGATCGGCTGTCCCTGCTAACAGAAAACGGCTTAATGGCAATAGGCATAGTTTTGATCATCCTCACCCTGTTCCTTGAATACCGACTGGCGTTTTGGGTGATGATGGGGATGACCATCTCCTTTATAGGGGGAATAATTTTTCTTCCACTGGTGGGCGTAAGTATCAACATGATCTCTATGTTCGGATTCCTCGTGGTGCTTGGTATCGTAGTCGATGATGCCATTGTAGTAGGAGAAAACGTATATGAATATCGTAAGAAAGGCCTCAAACCCATGCAGGCCGCCATTGCCGGAACCAAAGATGTTTCCAGACCTGTGGTCTTTAGTATAGCAACCACCATTATCGCATTTGTACCGCTGTTACTTTTGCCGGGGGAAACAGGGAAATTCTGGTGGCCTTTACCCGTAGTGGTGATCGTGATCCTTGCAGTTTCCCTGCTGGAAGCCCTGTTCATCCTCCCCTCCCATCTTGGCCATCTTAAAGAGAAAAAGCCAAAAGGTCTGGCCCTCAAACTGGAAAAATGGCAGCAAAAATTTGCTGATGCTTTTGACAGATTTATACAGAATTATTACCGGCCGCTTCTCGACAAATCCCTCAAGTATCGCTATATAACCCTTACCGCAGCCATTGCACTTTTAATTATGGTGGGCGGCTATGGCTACAGCGACCATATGGGAATGATCATGATGCCCGAAGTAGCTGCCGATGAAATCGAAGCCGGGGTGCGCCTGCCCGAAGGCACCACTACCCCACAAGCCGCGAAAGTAGCCGAAGAGATCACCAACTCTACCTTTGAAATGTTTGAAAAGCACAACCTTTTTGAAGCTGCCGAAGGGGTGAAAACCAATGTGAGAGGACAAAACTTTATTGATGTGGAGATCGTGATGAAACCACCCGATGAACGGGAAATGACTGCCAGGGAGGTAATCGAATTATGGCGGGATAATATTGGTGAAATTGAAGGTGTAGACCAGATAACATTTGAAGCCGAGCGCGGCCCCGGCGGCTATCAACAGGCAATAAGTGTTGATCTTAGCCACACCAATATTGAGGTGCTGGAAAAAGCCAGTACGGCATTTTCCCAAAGACTTGAGGCTTTTGAAAATACCCGCGACATTAATGACAACTATAATAAAGGAAAGCAGCAATTCGATTTCAAGCTCCTTCCACAGGGGCGAAATCTTGGCCTCACCTCCAACGAGGTTGGGCGGCAGGTAAGGGATGCTTTTTATGGAGCTTTGGCCATGAGGCAAATGCGGGCCACAAACGAGATCGAGGTGAGGGTAAAACTGCCCCTGGAGGAGAGACGAAATATTCAAAACCTGGAGAATTTTCTAATAAGAACCTCGCAAGGAGTGGAGGTGCCTTTGATGGATGTGGTAGAGATAGAAAAAGATGAGGCTTTTAGCAGCATCAACAGGCGCGACGGCCGCCGGGTGGTGAACGTAGGCCTGGATGTAGAACCCGCCAATACTGTAGGACAGGTGCTTGCAGCGATCCAGAATGAAGTACTGCCACTATTGCGGGCCGATTACCCGGGGCTTACCTGGACCTTTGAAGGTAGCCAGGCCGATATGCGCGAGTCAACAGACACCCTTTGGGACACCTTTTCCATGGCCATGTTGATCATATATGTGCTACTGGCAATAGCCTTTAGCAGCTATGCCCAGCCGCTTATTGTGATGGCAGCTATCCCTTTTGGGATCGTAGGTGCAGTGATAGGACATATCCTTTTGGGTTACGATCTTTCCCTGGTGAGCCTAATGGGGGTGATCGCCCTCACGGGCGTAGTGGTGAATGACAGCCTTATCATGATTGATTATGCCAATAAAAAGCGGAAGAACAGTTCCATTTATGAAGCCATTCACGAAGCAGGTCTCCGCCGTTTCAGGCCAATAATACTTACTACGCTTACCACTTTTGGAGGTTTGACTCCTATTATTCTTGAAAATTCAAGCCAGGCTTATTATCTTATTCCCATGGCTATCTCGCTTGGCTTTGGGATCGTTTTTGCCACTTCCATTATCCTGTTAATTGTGCCCTGTCTTTATCTCATTCTGGAAGATGTGAAAATGTACATCCAGCATCGACGTACCGTGCCGCGAAAACTTTCTTCGGAAGAGGCTTAGCCGTCCTGGAAATCTAAAAGCTTCCTTAACACCTTCAGTAGCTTATTTGATTTTTCTTATCTTTATATCTTCCTGAAAAATTCCGAAGAAAAGCAGATCAAAAATGCCATTTTCGGCACCTTATTTAGCAGAACCTTCAGCTGAGAATCATGACAGAAACCTTCCCCGAAAACCCCATTTTTAAAAGAAATATTCTAATACTCTTCAGCTTAATCTTTGTTTTTCAGCTATTGGCTTCTGCCGAAATGCATGCGCAAATCCCGGGAATGCAATCTGAAACAGAAGCCGAAGAACCCGAATGGCCCGAAGATGCCCTAAAAAGACGTACTCCCCGTGGAAGTGTCGCCGGATTCATCTCTGCCGTAGCCGATAAAAATTATGATCTGGCGGGTGAATATTTTAAAATTCCTGAAGGAGGATTAGAAGATGAGCGAAGTGCCGAACTGGCAAGGGAACTTCAAATCCTGCTCAATCAACGCGGGCAAATGATGCCCTATTCGTGGCTGAGCAAAGATATTGAGGGTCGGCTTGATGACGACCTGCCCAATCATTTGGAGCGGGTGGGAACGATTAGCTCTTCGGGGGAAGATTATGATATTTTGCTCGAAAAGGTAGAAGGACCTTTGGGAGGACCACTCTGGTTGTTTTCAGATCAAACCGTACAATATATTGAGGAGCTTTCGGTCCTGGAAGAAAATGTCCTGCTTCTTAGCCGTATAATGCCGCCAATTTTAGAGCGATATGAGCTGTGGGGAGCAACAATTGGACAATGGCTGGCCATCCTGCTGTTAGCTGCTTTTTCGTACGTAGTTGCCTGGCTCATCATCCATTTTTTCCTTTATATTATTCCCCTTATCTGGAAAAGAGCCCGAACAGAGCCTACTGCCGGGGTGCTAAAGGCTTTATCCCTGCCGGTCAAACTTTATCTTGCAGTATGGCTTTTTGTTATGCTGTCACAGGAAATAGGAATTAGTATCATCCTGCGGCAGCGATTTAGTGGCATCTCGATAATTATTGGTTTGCTGGCTTTCCTAATCCTCTTGTGGCGCCTGTCAGAATTCTTAGGAAACTTTAGCACAAACAGGATGAGTTCCCGCGGAAATCTTTCGGGAGTCTCTGTTGCGCTTTTCTTGAAAAGGGCTGCGAAAATTGCAATCATAATTTTTGGTATAATTGCCGTTTTAGGAACTATAGGAGTAGATGTCACCACCGGGCTTGCTGCCCTGGGAATTGGTGGTATTGCCCTTGCCCTGGGAGCTCAAAAAACTATCGAAAATTTTGTGGGGAGTGTAACCCTTATTACCGACCAGCCAATAAGAGTAGGTGATTTCTGTAAAGTGGGAGATACAGTAGGAACCGTGGAAAAGGTGGGGATGCGTTCGACAAGGATAAGGACCCTAGCCAGGACAGTAGTTACTATTCCCAACGGGGAATTTTCCTCCAGTAAAATTGAAAATTATGCCCACCGGGATAAATTCTGGTTTAATACAGTCATAGGTTTAAGATATGAAACCACTCCAGACCAAATAAGATATCTCCTGGTTGAGTTGAGATCCATTTTATATGCTCATCCCATAGTAACTTCAGACACTACAAGGGTTCGCTTCATAGAATTGGGATCGGATTCCATAAACCTTGAAATTTTTACGTATATAAAGGTGAGCACCTATGATGAATACCTGGAAGTGAAGGAAGACCTGCTCCTGCGTATCATGGATGTGGTTGGAGAGAGCGGTACAGGTTTCGCTTTCCCATCTCAAACCATTTACTTCGGAAAAGATACCGGTCTTTCAAAGGAAAAATCCAAAACTGCCGAAGAGAAGGTTCGCCAATGGAAAGAGAAAGGAGACTTGCAGCTGCCTAAATTCGATCCTGAGCATATCAAAGAGATCGAAGACAAGATCCAGTATCCACCGGAAGGTTCTGCCGAGCAAAAAAGCAAAGGTACAGGTACCATTCCTGGTTTATAAATACTAAATTCAAACAGAAGTTGGATTGTACAGGTTAAGATTAATTCAACCTCAAAAAAATTTGCTTTAAAAATTACATTTTGATTCCTCATAATATACAGATATGGATTTCTACGAAAATATTAGATCGGGTAAAACCGAAGCAGTCGAACAAATGCTGAAGCAGGATCCTTCCCTGGCAAACCAAAAGGATGAAAAAGGCTTCCCTCCTATTGTTCTTGCAACCTACAATGAACAACCTGAAGTCTCAAAGGTCCTGCTCGGGCATGCTGCCGATATTGATGCAAAAGACGTTGCGGGAAATACAGCCCTCATGGGAGTATGTTTCAAAGGCAACCTTGAAATCGCCCGGCTGTTGATCAACCGTGGTGCTGATGTCAATGCCAGGAATTTCGGCGGGGCTACACCTCTTATTTTCGCAGCGATGTTCAATCAACTGGAGATCACTCACCTGTTGCTGGAAAACGGAGCAGATAAATCAATGAGGGATGTGAAGGGGAATACTGCATACACCTATGCTCAAAAAGCAGAGAACCCAAAATTACAGGAGCTGCTTAAGCCGTAAAAGAGGCCCCGGGTAAACCACATTTTTTTCCTTTTTCTTAGCTTTTTAAGGACAATACCTTAAAATATACATAATTCATTGGTGGATCACGTCTCTTTCCTTTAATTTAGAAAAAAACCAACACCAAAATTATGATAGACAGTAAGATTAAGACTATGGCCCGCACCGGCTTTGTGGCAAAGGGAGTGGTATATGGAATTATTGGCGTTTTGACCTTTAAAGCCGCTTTTGATATGGGTGGCCAAAAGGCAGGGCAGTTAAAGGTTCTTGAATTTCTGGAAAAACAAACATTCGGTAACATCCTGCTTATTTTAATGGCGATAGGTTTAGCCTGTTATGCTGCCTGGAGATTTATACAGGCTATAAAGGATCCAGAGAATATTGGAGATGACAAAAAGGGTGCGGCAAAACGCATCGCATTCTTTTGTAGTGGACTCCTGTATCTGGGCTTTGGGGTTCTTGCGGCCTTAAAAGCATTCGGGTCGGGAAGAGGTAGTTCGGGCTCCTCCGGTTCTGCCCAAAAATCCTCTTTTTTGGCAAGTGAAACAGGACTCTGGATCATTGGGATAGTAGGTGTAGGAATTATCATCGCCGGTATTTTCCAATTTGTAAAAGCCTATAAGAACGATTATTATAAGAAACTTGGTCTTGCTGCCCTTGACGACAAAAAGAAAAGAGAGAGCATAAAGAAAACTGCCGAATTTGGTTTGAGTGCCCGTGGGGTGATCCTGGTGATCATTGGATTCTTTGCAGTCAAGGCTGCTGTAAATTCTAATCCTTCAGAAATAAAGACAACACAGGAAGCTTTTGGATTCCTTCAGGATTCGGCCTATGGTCCATGGTTAATGGGAGTAGTGGCTGCCGGTCTTGTAGCCTATGCGGCATATATGTTCCTCATGGCGAAATACAGAAGATTTCATGCTTAAAAATTAGGGGAATTCACCCATAGGTTTTAAAAGCAAACATACGTTATCTTTACACTTACCTTTAGTTAAGACATGATCTAATCAAAAGGTAATTTGTAAATTTTTGTTTAAAATGAAGAAGAGAGATTGGGGGATCTCTCTTCTTTATTTATGTACCTGTCTGTTCTTTTTGAAAGATAAAATTCACAGCCATTTTTGCATGAAGATTAGTGCTTTGCAACAAAGGAAGGTCTGTGTCCTCTTCACTTATTAAAAGCGGTAGTTCGGTGCAACCCATTATCACTGCCTGGGCCCCTTTTTCTTTTAGCAACTGGATATGGTCCAGAAAGAAAGACTTTGCAGATTCAGTAAATTTTCCGCGGGTGAGTTCCGCAGCAATATAGTGGTGGATCTCATCCATAAAATCCTCTTCAGGAATAACAGTTTCAATCCCGAATTTCTCTTTAAGTCGCTTATGAAGGAAATCTCCTTTCATTGTAGCCCGTGTGCCCAGCAACCCCAATTTCTTATAACCCTTACGAGTAGCTTCCATCCCTATAGCATCGGCAATGTGTAAAATGGGAATGGATATTTTATCGTGCACATATTCGTACACCAGGTGTGGGGTATTGGCACAGATAACTATTGCCCGGGCGCCGGCAATTTCAAGCTTACGCGCTATGTGCAAATAAGTTGTTTTTATTTTATCAATATCATGCTCCCGCATAAGTTCTACATTAAGACTGTAAAGTATGAGGGGAGGGTTTATTTGAGATCCTGTCCTTTTCCCGGCCATCTCATTGATGAGCCGGTAATAAACTATGGACGAATGCCAGGAAGTGCCGCCAATTAATCCGAGAGTACGCATGGGTGGTAAAGTTTGTATAAAGGTACTTATAACACTTTGCCGCAGGGCTGACCAAAGTCATTAAAACTAAAAAAAGCACCCCGAAGGATGCTTTCTTTTTAAAATTTTTGTCTCTTAATGTACAGCAATAGTGTCTGGATTGTTATCCCTGTCTCCCGATACTGTTCCCCCGGAAGAGACGTTACCCAATAAAAGGATACCGGCTACGTGTGGTGAGGCCATTGAAGTTCCACTAATAGTATTGTACCCGCCGTTTTTCCATGTTGAGTTAATTGATACTCCGGGTGCTGCGTAATCTACAGGTGGATTTCCATAGTTAGAGAACGATGCAAACCTGTCTGAAGAATCATGTGCAGAAACTGTATAAATATTTGTTCCATTTACTCTGGCCGGTGAGGAATTATTGGCATCTGCACTTTCATTACCCGCTGCAAGAGCGAATTTCACTTTTGAAGATGCAGCTAATACTGCATCATCAAGCGCTTTAGAAGTTGGTCCTCCTAAGCTCATATTGGCAACATCTCCTGTTTGACCGTATTGAGCTACGTGGTTCACCCCGGCAATAACTCCGGAATAAGATCCGCTTCCACGGCTGTCAAGTACTTTTACAGGAACAACGGTTGCTCCGGCAGCAACTCCAATTACTCCCACATTATTATCAAGAGCAGCTACAGTACCTGCCACATGTGTTCCATGACCATTGTTGTCATCTGGAGACCCGGCATCCCTTCCAGAAGTAAAGGCGTTAAACCCACGGGAAGCATCAACATTAAGATCTTCATGGTCAATGTCGATCCCGCTGTCAATGATCCAGGCCACATTGCTACCGGTGTAGGCAACTCCGCCATTAACGCGTGTTATTCCATAAGGCGTTGTCTGAGTACCTGTTCCTCCACCAGTATCGCCACCGCCGTCATCTGGACATGGTTCGCCATTTTTAGTCCCACATGGAGGGGCAAGAGCTACAATCCTGTCTTGCTCTACATAAGCAACATCATTGCTTTTGCTCAATTTTAGAGCAGCACTTTTGGACATTCTTAGTGTCACGCCCGATAGTGCAGCGCTATAAACATTTACGATCTCGGCACCTTCCACCTCGTTCATGGTTAATACAGCCTGAGTTTTTTGCTGAACCTGCAAACTGTTAAGCTGGTGATCGCCACTCATTTTTCCTTCTTCCCTGTATACGACAATGTACTGGCCCGGGATAATTTCAGAATAGGACTGGGCAGCCTGAGGCTCCTCTGGAGTTGGTGAATTCGGCGTTTCGTCCTGGGAACACGACACCATTGCAGTTACGGCCAAAGCAGCCGCAAAACCGGAGTAGTACTTCTTTAAATTCATAGTAAAGATTTTAGGTTATTGTTAAAAGATTTTTCGAATCTATGTTATTAAATCTTTAAATGAAACTTTTTAACAGCGACTACATCAGCATTTTGGGGAATTTAACAGCAAAAAATCAATGTAATTATACCGGTTTTGAAATGTTAAAATATCCTTATAACCTTTGCTCCTGCTGCTGTTATGAAAAAATAAAAAAGGCAGAATCTCCGGGATTCTGCCTTTTAGAACTTTAACATTTATTTGTAGGATTATTCTGTCTTCTCTCCTTCCCACTGAGAAAATCCGCCAAGAAGGTTATAGGTGTTTTTAAATCCCTTTTGATCCATGATAGTGCAGGCCTGGCCGCTTCTGCTTCCACTACGGCAATAGACGTAATAATTCTTACTCTTATCCAGCTTATCAATTTCATCGATAAATTCCTGCCCTTTATAGATATCAATAACTTTTGCTCCGGGAATATACCCTTCCTCTACTTCCTGTTCAGTTCGAACATCCAGAATAACGGCATCATTATCTTCTGCAATTTTTTCTCTCCACTCTTCCTGATTTATTTCTTTCATAATTTTATTTTTTAAATTTATGCTCACAAATATAAGAATCACCTGCTCTTTTAGAGCTCCTTTCCAACTTCAGATTGTTTATGCCTTAGAAATTTTTCCAAAAAATATTTTTTTAGAAATAATTCCCTTCTATATTTGCTATTCAAATGAACATGATAAACAAAAATAACTGGTGGTGGAAGTCCTTACGTGAATCGTCGTGAGCAACACCTCCTGTAATCATATACAAAGGCTTGTCAATCACGACAAGCCTTTTTTTATGTCCGTATTTCAGTAAAAACAGAAGAAAAACATGTACAAACTCAACACTACCTATAAAAAACTCCTGGCCGATACCTTTACCCCTGTGAGCGTATACCTAAGGCTTCGGGATATTTTTCCCAACAGCCTGTTGCTGGAAAGTAGTGACTATCACGGGAACGAAAACAGCTTCTCCTACATTTGCTGCAACCCTATTGCAGGAGTAAAGGTTGAAAAAGGGCAATTTATCGAATCCTTTCCCGACGGTACTTCCAAAGAAACTGAAATTTCACCGGAATTTGACGTTCCTGCTGGTATTCATGGGTTTTCTAAAAAATTCAGCACTACAGGTCCCGACTTTAATTTTATCAACGAAGGGCTTTTTGGTTATATCGCTTATGATGGTGTGCAGTATTTTGAGAAGCTTAACCTTTCAAAGAAAAAGGAAGATCTGGAAATCCCGGAGATCAACTATTCGATCTATCAGAATATAATAGCCATTAACCATTTCAACAATGAGGCTTATATATTCGACCATAGCTTTAATTCAAAGAGCAATCTTGAGCAAATAGAGCAACTTCTCAAAGTCAAGAATTTCGCTTCCTATGCTTTTTCTGCGGAAGGAGAACCGGCTTCAAATGAAACCGATGAAGGTTACCGCCAGATGGTTTTAAAGGCTAAAGAACACTGCCACCGCGGCGACGTTTTTCAACTGGTCCTTTCCCGAAGGTTTTCTCAGGCATTTAAAGGTGACGAATTCAATGTCTACCGCGCCTTGCGGAATGTGAATCCATCTCCCTATCTCTTCTATTTTGACTACGGAAGTTTTAAGATCTTTGGAAGTTCCCCTGAAGCCCAGCTGGTGGTGAAGGAAGGGAAAGCCGAAATACATCCCATAGCAGGAACCTTCAAACGTACCGGAAATGATGAACAGGATGCTGCAAGCGCAAAAGTTTTAGCCGCAGATGAAAAGGAAAATGCAGAACATGTAATGCTGGTGGATCTCGCCCGGAATGATCTAAGCCGCAGCAGTAAAGAGGTAAAGGTTGAAAATTATAAGGAGATCCAGTATTTCTCTCACGTGATCCACCTGGTGAGTAAAGTAACAGGTATTAAAAATGGGGATGTAAGCACCATGCAAATGGTGGCCGATACTTTTCCCGCAGGAACACTAAGCGGCGCCCCAAAACATAAGGCCATGCAGCTTATTGAAAAATACGAAAATGTCAATCGGGATTTTTATGGTGGTGCCATAGGATTTATGGACTTCAATGGAAATTTCAACCACGCCATCATCATCAGGTCTTTTTTAAGTAAAAACCACCGACTCTATTACCAGGCCGGCGCCGGAATAGTTTCAGGATCAACACCCGAAGGGGAATTACAGGAAGTCTACAATAAGATAGGAGCACTTAAAAAAGCACTGGAACTGGCAGAAGAGATATAACCACCCCGCCCTGCGGGCACCCCTCCTTAAAAAGGAGAGAAAAAGAAAATAAAAATGGAAAATAAAGAATATAATACCGGTACTTCCCTTCCCTCCAAAGAGAACAAAGGAGGAGCTAAGCCAACTGTCCTGGTAATCGACAATTACGATTCCTTCGTGTACAACCTGGTACATTATCTGGAGGAATTGGATTGTGTGGTAACTGTACGCCGCAATGATGAAGTGGATCTCGAGGATATAGAAAAATACGACAAGATCCTGCTTTCACCCGGCCCCGGAATTCCTGACGAAGCAGGCCTTCTCAAAAAAATAATCTCCACCTATGCCTCCAAAAAGAGCATTTTTGGTGTTTGTTTAGGTCAGCAGGCTATAGGAGAAGTATTTGGAGGAAAAATCATTAATCTGGAAGAAGTGCATCATGGAGTAGCCTCCAAAATAAAATTATGTGTAGAAGATGAACCTCTGTTTGATCAATTAGAAAATGAGCTGGAAGTAGGACGTTATCATTCATGGGTAGTAGACAAAGCTTTGCCAGATTGTTTGGAGGCCACTTCTTATGATGAGAATGGGGAAGTAATGTCATTGCGCCACAGGGACTTTGATGTGCGCGGAGTGCAATTTCATCCTGAGTCGGTTTTAACGCCACAGGGCAAAAAGATGATTGCAAACTGGATCAATAGTCCGGTAAAGAAGAGCAGAGAAGAATCAAATAATCGGGAAGCCGAAACAATTTAGCAGGATGAAAGACATTTTAAACAGGTTGATCAATCACGAAACCATTTCAAAGGAAGAGGCCAGAAAGGTTTTGGTGAACATTTCTACCGGCGAATACAATGACAGTCAGATTGCCGCCTTTCTTACGGTTTACATGATGCGCAGCATTACCCTTGAAGAACTGGAAGGTTTTAGAGATGCACTTTTGGAAATGTGCCTTTCCACAGATCTTTCTCAATATGACCCCATTGATCTTTGTGGTACCGGGGGCGATGGCAAGGACACCTTTAATATTTCCACGCTTGCCTCTTTTGTGACGGCAGGCGCCGGAGTAAATGTAGCTAAGCACGGTAACTACGGAGTGTCTTCAAGCTGCGGAAGTTCAAACGTCATGGAGCACCTGGGAATAAAATTCAGCAATGAGCAGGATTTCTTAAAGAGAAGTATGGATGAGGCGGGAATTTGTTTCTTGCATGCCGCTTTATTTCACCCGGCAATGAAGAACGTAGCACCCATAAGGAAGAATCTGGGAGTAAAAACATTTTTCAATATGCTGGGACCCATGGTGAATCCGGCTTTTCCAAAGAATCAGGTCGTAGGGGTTTACAGTCTGGAACTCGCCAGAATGTATGCTTATCTTTACCAGAAAACAGATAAGAATTTTACCATTTTACATGCCCTTGATGGTTATGATGAGATCTCCCTTACCGGAAATACCAAAATGATCACCAATAATACCGAAGCCATGTTAAGACCGGCCGACCTGCACCTGAAAACTATTAGTGCAACCGAAATTTCAGGAGGAGACAGTGTATCATCAGCGGCAGAGATCTTCATGAACGTACTTAGCAATAAAGGTACGGCAGCACAGGAAAATGTAGTTTGCGCCAACGCGGCAGTGGCAATAAATACCGCGAAAAATACTGGTCTGGAAAATGCATTTTTGGAAGCAAAGGAAAGTCTGCGTTCAGGCCGTGCTTTAAATGCGCTTAAAAAACTGCAGCAATTAAATTAGTTAAATAGAAATGAACATACTGGATAAAATAGCAGCAAGAAAAAGAGAAGAAGTGGCCATTCTAAAGGAAGAAGTGCCTGCCGAATCCCTGCAACTCCTGCCCCACTTTCATCGCAAATGTTACTCGTTAAAGGAAAACCTTAAGAATTCCTCCACGGGGATTATCGCAGAATTCAAACGCCGCTCCCCTTCTCATCCCGAGATAAATCTGGAAGCTGATGCTGCCACAGTGACGGCTGGATATGAAGCCGCGGGTGCATCGGGAATTTCGGTGCTAACAGATGAGGAATTCTTTGGCGGCAGCCTGGATGATCTGGCAATTGCGCGAGAAACAGTGAAGCTTCCATTGCTTCGGAAGGATTTTATGATCGACGAATATCAAATCGTAGAAGCCAAAGCCATGGGTGCAGATGTGATCCTGTTGATCGCAGCTATACTGAAGCCCGAAGAGATCAAAAGTCTTTCCAAAAAGGCAAAAGATCTTGGTCTTGAGGTGCTGCTGGAAGTGCATAATGAAGAGGAGCTGGAAAATGCCATTTTTGACACCGTAGATATGATTGGGGTAAATAACCGGAACCTGAAAACTTTTGAAGTAGATCTGGGAATCAGCAAGGCTTTGGCCGAAAAGATTCCAAACGAATACGTGAAGATCTCCGAAAGCGGGATTAGTGAAACTTCAGCAATACTGGAGCTTCAAAAAAGTGGATTTAAGGGCTTTCTTATCGGCGGAAATTTCATGAAAACCGAAGATCCCGGAAGAAGTGCTTTAGAATTTATTCAGAAATTAAAAAATAAAGACTGATGGACCTGAAACTGAAGATCTGCGGAATGCGGGAGCCCGACAATCTGAGCAGGATCGAGGCTTTACAGCCCGATTACCTTGGGTTGATTTTTTACAGGGATTCCCCGCGTTACGTTTCAGAAGAAATAGAAATTTTAGAGCCGGGAATTAAGATTACCGGAGTTTTTGTAAATGCTTCAGAAGAGGAGATCCTGGAAAAATCAAAAAATTATAATCTTGCAGCTGTTCAACTACACGGGGAGGAGTCTCCGGAATTTTGTGAGAATTTGAAAGATCATTTTTCCAGATCAGAAACTCCTCTAGAGATCATTAAGGTTTTTGGAATGAAAGAAGTTTTTAATTTCGACCGCCTAAAACCCTATGAGGACATAGTTGATTTTTTTCTATTTGACACCCGTGGAAAAAATAAAGGCGGAAACGGGATCACCTTCGATTGGGATCTTTTAAAAGAATACCCGTCTTCTACACCGTTTTTCTTAAGTGGCGGTATAGGATTGGAAGAAATTGCTGCAATAAAACTGTTGTACAGCAACTTCAAAACAGAAGGAAATCAAGACCTGTTTTACGGTATTGACGTAAACAGCAAATTTGAAACTGCCCCGGCAGTAAAAGACGCCGAAGCTTTGAAGATCTTCAGGGAACGGCTATATAATTGAACATTATGAGTTATCAAGTAAACGAAAAAGGATATTACGGGGATTTTGGCGGGGCCTTTATTCCTGAAATGTTATACCCAAACGTGGAGGAACTACGCTCCCAATATTTAGAGATCATGCAGGAGGAGGATTTTCAAAAGGAATTCCGCCAACTGCTGAAGGATTATGTAGGGAGACCGACCCCACTTTATTTTGCTGAAAGATTCAGCCAAAACTATGGGGCAAAGATCTATTTAAAACGGGAAGATCTTTGCCATACCGGGGCACACAAGGTGAATAACACCGTGGGGCAGATCCTCATGGCAAAACGCCTGGGCAAGAACCGCATTATCGCCGAAACCGGGGCTGGTCAACATGGAGTTGCTACTGCTACCGTTTGCGCCCTTATGGGGATTGAATGTATTGTCTATATGGGGGAAGTGGATATCAAAAGACAGGCTCCTAATGTTGCGCGAATGAAAATGCTTGGTGCTACCGTAGTGCCGGCAACTTCGGGCAGTAAAACCCTGAAAGACGCAACCAATGAAGCAATCCGTGACTGGATCAACAATCCGCTGGATACGCATTATATTATTGGTTCTGTTGTAGGGCCTCATCCTTATCCCGATATGGTAGCCCGCTTCCAGAGTGTGATTTCTGAAGAGGTGAAAACCCAGCTTAAGGAAAAAGAAGGTCGTGAGGCACCAGATCATGTGGTGGCCTGCGTAGGTGGAGGCAGTAATGCCGCCGGGATCTACTATCACTACCTTGATAACGCAAAGGTAAATATCATTGCTGTGGAAGCTGCCGGAGAGGGCATCCTTACCGGAAAAAGCGCTGCCACCTCTGCTCTAGGCCGGGAAGGCATCATTCACGGCAGCAAAACCCTGCTTATGCAAACCGATGACGGACAGATCACTGAACCTTATTCAATTTCTGCCGGCCTTGATTATCCCGGAGTGGGGCCAATGCACGCCAACCTGTTTAGGACAGGACGTGGAGAATTTATCTCTATCACCGATGAAGACGCTATGGCAGCCGGGTTACAACTTTGTAAACTGGAGGGGATCATTCCCGCCATAGAAACCGCCCATGCACTTGCCATTTTTGACAAGCGGAAATTTAAGAAAGATGAAGTTGTGGTGGTTAACCTGTCGGGGCGTGGAGACAAGGACCTCAACACATATATCGAACATTTTAATTTGTAAACCCCGTTATCCTGAATTTGTTTCAGGATCTGATGGAAGCTGAAATAAATTCTGCTTGACGCAGAACACAATTGAAAACAACCGTCATCCCGAACTTGTTTCAGGATCAATGAAAAGCTGAAATAAATTCAGCTTGATGTAAAACAAAATTAAAACCCTGTAATCCTGAACTTGTTTCAGGATCTGATGGAAGCTGAAATAAATTCAGCTTGACGCAAAACACAATTGAAAACCCCGTCATCCTGAACTTGTTTCAGGATCAATGAGAAGCTAAAACAAATTCAGCTTGACGCAAGGAAAATAAAATCAAACCTCACAGGTTTTTAAAACCTGTGAGGTTTCAAAAAAAGAACATGAACAGAATCAAACAAAAACTTCAGGAAAAGCCTTCAAAAAAGCTGCTTTCCATATACTTTACAGCCGGATACCCCGAACCTGAAGATACGACAACCATCTTACAGGAGCTGCAAAACAGCGGCGTGGACATGGTGGAGATAGGGCTGCCGTTTAGCGATCCCCTGGCCGATGGTCCTGTGATCCAAAAAAGTTCTGAAGCTGCTTTAAAAAGTGGCATGACCACCAACAAACTTTTTTCTCAACTGGAAAACATCAGGGAAAGCATCGACATTCCTTTGTTGATCATGGGGTATTTTAATCCCATTCTTCAATACGGGGTAGAGAAATTCTGCCGCAAGTGCAGCGAAATAGGTATTGACGGTCTTATTATCCCCGATCTTCCTTTGGAAGAATACGAGCTGCAGTACAAAGAGATATTTAAGCAGTACGATCTACTTCCGGTGTTCCTTATTACCCCACAAACTTCAGAAGAAAGAATTTGGGAGATTGACAGAGCTTCCGAAGGGTTTATCTATATGGTAAGTACCGCGGCAGTTACGGGAGGAACAGGAGGTTTTGGCGAAGCACAAAAAGAATATTTTGACAGGGTGTCAAAAATGGGATTACAGAACCCTCTTATTGTAGGATTCGGAATAAAAGACAGTACGAGTTTCGAGCAGGCTACGGCAGTGACGAACGGGGCAATTATTGGCAGTGCATTTATTAAGCAACTTACTGACAGCGGCACCTCGGGGATTGCCGACTTTATCAATTCCATAAGATAATTAACCCTCTTATTAACAAGTATTTAATAGAGCCCCGGTATAAATTTTCGTATCTTGAAGTGAATTCAAAAAACGAAATTATGGGACGCATAGAAGATAAACACGATAAAAGAAAAAGAAGCAGTGATAATGATCCTCTTAGTGGAGAATTAGGAAACCGCGATAGAGAAACGAACGAGTTTGATCTTGAGAAAAAAAACATTAAAGATCAGCAGAACAAAAAGTAATGGAAAAGGAGAAAAAAAAGAACAAAGGAGGTAAAACTCCCCTGCCTACTTTTGGAAAACTGCGACCGAAAAGAGGAAAGTTTACTACTAGACCTCAGCAAATAAAAAATCCGCTGGAAAAAGAATCCGTCTAGTCTTCAAAAAACTGACGGTATTGCAAGACCCTGAAATCAATTGTATTGAATTCGGGGTCTTGTTTTTTCAAATGTTTATACAATTCCATACTTCCTATAGCTCTGTTTGCCGACCCTGATGGTGCGGTAAGGGAGACGGTATTGATCAAGCGTCCATCCAGCAGGAACTGGTGAACCCGCGGCACATCATTAGAGATGACTTTGATCTTTATATCCTGCTCCTTCAGTAATTTCCTGAAGAAGAATTCCGGCCCGTTCTTACTATTGCCACCTGTGAAAAGAAGGGTGTCTATTTTTTCATTTTCCCGCAGTATCCCTAGAAGATCACGCAATTCAACGTGAAGCATCCCCAAGTCTGACGCATCCACTTTATCCCTCCTGCAACTTTCCACAGTGTCACAAATCCCAATACCTTTACCCGCCAGGAATTCCTTGCGCTGTTTCACGGCTTCGGGAGTATTTTCAAACTTGAGATCGAGATCAAAGATCCTGTCAATGATCTGCCATAACATTCCGTCCCTGCTGCCATAGCAGAAATCCACGTCCCCTTCTTTTAGTTCTCTTGTAGTAAAACGCGGCGGCGGCAAAGTACCCACAATAAGTTTTGTGGCGTTTTCGGGAATAAAAGGTTTGTAAGGATGCGTATGATGGAAAAGTTCGGAATTCAAATTTTAAAATTTAGGTTTTAAGGTTTTAGATCTTTTATTGTCGGGCCGGTTGCAAGTAGAAGTAATCGGCACGGATTGCAAATCCACGCCATCTGGTTCTGGCTCCTGGCTGTGTTCTCGATATAAATTTAATTCACTACCGCTTCTCAAAATATACTTGATCTTACAGCCAATAGTTCTCAATATTCATATCTAATCTCATATCTAATCTCATATCTCATATCTCACATCTCAATACTATTTAAGCACAACAACCAGGTCATCTGCGTAGACCATATCTCCTTCTTTAAGGATGATCTTATCAACCTCTCCCGAAGCATTGGCGGTGATAGTAGTTTCCATTTTCATAGCTTCGATCACAAACAACGGCTGATTTTTTTCCACTTTTTGCCCCGGCTCCACCTGTATATTAGACAGAGCTCCCTGTAGAGGGGCTCCTACCTGCTTCTTATCATTCTTATCTACTTTTTGATGTACCACTTTCTCTACCTTGACCGACTGGTCTTTAACATCGACAGCGCGGGTTTGTCCGTTAACCTTAAAGAACACTTTTGCCATTCCATCCTCATCGGTCTCTCCTATTGAAAGGAATTCGATCAACAAGGTCTTACCGCGGTCAAGATCTACAATGATCTCTTCTCCAGGTTCCATTCCATAGAAAAAGCTTTTTGTAGGCACATTCATTACGCCACCAAATTCCATATGGTGGTTGTAGAAATCTGTAAACACTTTGGGATACAATTTATAGGAAAGGAAATCTGTGATCTCCACATTTCTGCCCATTCCTTCTCCAAATGTCTTTTCAAATTCGGCAAATTCCGTTTCAAAATCAATAGGTTCAAGATGTGCGTTAGGCCTTTCTTTGTATGGCTTCTCATCTTTAAGAACGATCTTTTGAATTTTCTCCGGGAATCCTCCATGAGGTTGTCCAAGGTCTCCCCTAAAGAAACTTTTTACCGACTGAGGGAAAGAGATTTCATCCCCTTTCTCCAGCACATCTTCTATGCTAAGATTATTGCTCACCAGGTACTGCGCCATATCTCCCACTACTTTGGAGCTCGGTGTTACCTTAATAATATCTCCAAAAAGCTCATTTACCTTGCTGTACATTTCGGTGATCTCGTGGAAACGATCTGCAAGACCGAGACTTTCTGCCTGGGGTTTTAAATTGGAGTACTGTCCGCCGGGGATCTCGTGTTTATAAACCTCACCCGATCCAGCTTTAAGTCCGGATTCAAAGGGGTAGTAGTAGCTTCTTACAGCCTCCCAGTATTGCGAGTATTCATTTAATTTATCTGTATTAAAAATTCTGCCCCGGTCATGGAACCTAAGCATTTCAACTATTGAATTAAAATTAGGCTGAGAGGTAAGTCCGGAGAGCCCACCAAGTGCCACATCTACTACATCAACACCGGCCTCTATGGCTTTGAGGTAAGTAGCTGCCTGTATTGAGGAGGTATCATGCGTGTGCAAATGGATTGGAACATTTATCCTGGATTTTAATGCAGATATTAACTCATACGCCGCATCGGGCTTCAGGATACCAGCCATGTCTTTGATCCCTATGATGTGAGCTCCGGCATTCTCTATGTCTTTTCCAAGTTGAACATAATAATCCAGGTTGTATTTTGACTCTTTAGGGTCCATAAGATCTCCCGTGTAGCATATCGTACCTTCTGCAAGACCGTTGGTCCTGTTGCGAACGTGTTCAATACAAGGTGCGATGGATTCCATCCAGTTAAGACTGTCAAAGATCCTGAAGACATCTATCCCATTCTCCCAGGACTGTTCCACAAATTTTTCTATAAGGTTATCGGGATAAGCAGTGTAGCCCACGCCGTTGGAACCGCGAAGCAACATTTGCATAAGAACATTTGGCATAGCCGCTCTAAGGATTCGCAACCTTTCCCATGGATCCTCTTTCAGGAAGCGCATACAAACATCGAAGGTCGCTCCTCCCCAAATTTCCATACTGAAAACTTCCGGGTGATTTCGTGCAAAACCTTCAGCTACTTTTTCCATATCATAAGTACGCATGCGGGTAGCCAGCAAACTCTGGTGAGCATCGCGCATAGTAGTATCAGTGAAATGCACCTTACTTTCATGAAGCAACCACCTTGAAAATTTTTCGGGTCCGTATTCGGTTAACAGATCTTTAGTTCCTTTTGGGTAGCCATTATCATCTTTAAAAGAAGGTACTACGGGAGTAATGAACTTCTTTTTTTCCGGGTTTTTTACATCATCATTTCCATTGATGATCACATCTCCAAGAAACTTCACCATTTTGGTGGCTCTGTTTCTGGTCTTTTTGATCTGGAAGAGTTCAGGGTGTTCTTTGATAAAATTCACGGTCACATCGCCCTCCCTGAATGTTTTATGCGACAGGATATTGTCAAGAAATCCAATATTTGTCATCACGCCCCGAATCCTGAATTCGGCCAGAGCCCGGCGCATTTTTCGGCAGGCACCGTCAAGAGTACGGCTGCTCGCAGATACTTTTACAAGCATGGAATCAAAGAAAGGAGAAACTTTTACTCCCTGATAAATACTTCCGGCATCCAGTCTAATTCCAAAACCTGAAGCACTTCTATAGGTCGTGATCGTACCATAGTCCGGTTTAAAATCGTTAGTAGGATCTTCTGTAGTGATACGGCACTGTAAAGCATAGCCACTGATCTTAATAGATTCCTGGGATTCAATTTTAATCTGCTTATCACTCAGTTTATATCCCCCGGCAATAAAGATCTGTGCCTTGACGAGATCAATATTCGTAATAATCTCTGTAACTGTGTGTTCCACCTGTATCCGCGGATTCACCTCAATAAAGAAGATCTCCCCGCTCCTGTCCACAAGGAATTCCACAGTTCCAATATTATTGTAATCAACGGCCTTACAAAGTTTGACCGCATAATCGTAAAGGTTCTGTTTTACCTTTTCATCCAGTCCCATGGACGGGGCAAATTCGATCACTTTTTGATACCGGCGCTGTACAGAACAATCTCGCTCAAAAAGGTGCACCAGGTTTCCATGGTGATCACCTACGATCTGGATCTCAATATGTTTAGGATCTTCCACAAATTTCTCGAGGAAAACTGTGTCATCTCCAAAAGCATTTTTAGCCTCCCTTCGGGATTCATTAAACCCGTTCTTGAGGTCTTCCTCGCTCCTAATCACTCTCATTCCACGACCACCTCCACCTGAAGCAGCCTTCAGCATCACCGGATACCCGATTTTATCAGCTTCTTCCAGTGCGATTTCAACAATTGTAAGATCTTTTTCGTTGCTTCGTATTACCGGAATATCATTCTTTACAGCAACTTCCTTGGCCTTAACTTTGTCCCCTAATGACTTGAGAACAGAGACTTTTGGACCTATGAAAATGATATCGTTCTCCTCACATTGTTTGGCAAATTCGGCATTTTCAGAAAGAAATCCGTAACCCGGGTGTATGGCATCCACACCATTTTTCTTTGCCACTTTAATGATGGCCTGAATATCTAAATAAGGTTTAAGAGGATCTTTATCTGCCCCTATCTGGTAGGATTCATCGGCCTTGTATCTGTGGAGGGAGTATCGATCTTCGAAGGTATAAATTCCTACAGTTCTTAAACCGATCTCGGTACATGCTCTAAAAATTCTTATTGCAATCTCTCCCCTGTTTGCTACTAAAACCTTTTTAATTTTCATTTTATGAAGTTGCTTTTTTTATTATTAAAGTGTTGCTGCTGAAGACCCTCCAAAAATGTCATTTTCGGGACCTTGTGCAGGTTCAGAAATTAAAAAGAAAAAAGCGGTGAGACACCGCTTTTTTAAATACTTTAACAATAAACTACTGCTGAAGCTATCTCGTAAAAACAGGTTCGTTTTCATTCGAAGTTTCTTCAGCCGAATATCGATATCCATCGAGATCAAAAGCTTTAATCTCCTCAAGGGTCTGTGCCTCGGATTCGATAATATACCTAGCCATAGCACCACGGGCTTTTTTTGCAAAAAAGCTGATGATCTTTAATTTCCCGTTCTTAAAATCCTTAAATACAGGGGAAATCACCGGAACTTTCAGCTTTGAAGTATCTACAGCCTTAAAATACTCCTGACTCGCAAGATTCACAAACAGTTCATCTTCTTCCAGTTCTATATTCAAAAAATCTGTCACTTTTTCCTGCCATACTTCATAGAGGTTCTTTTTACGCCCAACATGCAGGTTAGTACCCATTTCAAGACGGTATGGCTGCATGAGATCCAGCGGCCTTAATATTCCGTAGTAGCCCGAAAGGATCCGCAAAGAATCTTGCATAAAATCCAATTTTTCAGAAGGAATTTTATAGGCATCAAGACCGGTATAAACATCCCCGGCGAAAGCATAAACTGCGGGACGGGAATTTTGCTTTGTATGTTCTTCAGAAAACTCGTGATAACGATTGTAATTAAGGTCGGCGAGCTTGTCGCTGATACCCATAAGATCGGCTATTTCCTTTTTGGACATTCTCGCCAGTTTCCGGTTAATGGAAGCTGTGGTTTCGAGAAATGACGGCTGGGTTCCTCTGGTAGTTGGTAATTTAGATTCGTAGTCCAGAGTTTTGGCGGGGGATACGACTATTTTCATGGAGTTCTCTTAAGGATTTTTTGCTTTACCCCTCAAAAATATCAAATCCCGACAAGATTTCCTGCCGGGATTGTTTTTTACTGTTGATAGGCTTATCAAAAAAGTTTATTCATCAATGAATTCCTTTTGATTTTTCGCGTAGTTCCTCCACCGCTCAATACAATCTTCCATATCCTGCGGGATAGGAGAATCAAAACTAAGCCACTCCCCTGTTTCAGGATGTTTAAAGCCGAGCGTTTTCGCGTGCAAAGCCTGTCTTGGCAACACTTTAAAACAATTTTCTACAAACTGCTTGTATTTAGTAAATGTTGTACCCTTGAGAATTTTGTCACCGCCATAACGTTCATCGTTAAAAAGCGTGTGCCCAATATGTTTTAAATGTACCCGAATCTGGTGAGTACGTCCAGTTTCAAGGCGGCAGGAAAGAAGAGTTACATACCCAAGTCTTTCCAGAACTTTAAAATGGGTAACTGCCGGTTTTCCCTTGTCTTCATCCTCCCCGAGATACACTGTATTTTGCAGCCTGTTCTTCGGGTGACGGCCAATGTTACCTTCAATAGTTCCTTTATCCTCTTCTACGTTACCCCAAACCAGTGCCACATATTCTCGCTCGCTGCTCTTGTCGAAGAATTGCTTTGCCAGCTTTGTCATTGCTTTTTCTGTCTTGGCAATAACTAAAAGGCCGCTGGTGTCTTTATCGATCCTGTGCACAAGGCCGGGGCGTTCATCGCTGTTTTGCGGCAGGTTATCAAAATGATATACCAGGGCATTGATAAGAGTACCGCTGTAGTTCCCGTGACCGGGATGCACTACCATCCCCGGAGGCTTATTTACCACGAGCAGGGAATCATCTTCATAAACTATATCCAGAGGAATATCTTCGGGTGTAAGGAGGAATTCGTATGGTGGATGTTCGAACAACACCTGCACTACATCTCCCGGCTTCACCTTATAATTCGATTTTACCGAAATCTCATTAACGTGAATATTTCCTTCTTTGGCTGCTGTCTGTATTTTGTTTCGGGTAGCTTTCTCGATGTAGTTCATCAGAAATTTATCTACCCTTAAAGGTTGTTGGCCTTTATCGGCTACAAACCGGTGGTGCTCATACAGCTCATCATCATTATCTTCCGGCTCCGGTTTATTATTTTCAGAAATCATATTCTTCTTCTTTCAGGTCATTTATAATTTGATCTTCGGCATTGGAATCCTCTTCTTCTTCCATTCCATACCTCTTTGATCCATCTGCCAGGACAAGATCAATCTTTGAAGTCTTCATAAGTTTCATTCCCGGCTCCAGGAGTTGCCCCCTGTGACGCATTTCCAGCACCACATCTTTAGCCACATCGGGCTTATAAGAAATAGTCCCTATTTCAAAACCAAGGGAACGTAAGGTTGGTTCCACTTGTCTTCGGGTTCTTCGGATTAGATTTTCAGGAATTTCCACTTTCGTAAAGCCCGAGGGATTCAGCGTCAAATAGATCTTTCTGTTTTCCTTTACCTCTTTTCCCGGAAGCGGCACCTGGTCGATCACAGAA
The DNA here is from genome assembly GCF_020866905.1 of Salinimicrobium sediminilitoris. Taxonomy (GTDB): domain Bacteria; phylum Bacteroidota; class Bacteroidia; order Flavobacteriales; family Flavobacteriaceae; genus Salinimicrobium; species Salinimicrobium sediminilitoris. The sequence goes on from NZ_JAIVCC010000013.1 coordinate 270,326, forward strand.
TATGGTGGAAAATCGGGATTGTAATTAGCCGAATCCAGGATCTCCCTGCGCAGTTCAAGTTCTGCAAGGCGCTCGTCCACTTTATCCAGGGACAAACGTTCAAGATTAGGGACTGTAATTCTTTGATCCTGCCTGGTAGAATAATCTAACCACTGCAGCATAATAAAAGCGATCAAAACAACCGCTAATACTGCCAAAACCAACTGTATCAAAAAGGTTTTGCTAAATAAAAATCGGAAAAAACTCATAGTTTAAAATAAAAAACAAAGATATAAAAACAGGTGGGTTTGGAGACATTCATTTATAGTCGCTACTTTTGTTAACGCAAATAATCGGGCCATATTGAATTATGAAGAAAAATGTAGCCATAGCCATGGGCGGCTTCTCCAGCGAATACCGCATCTCTATTAACAGCGGTAATGTAGTATATAATAACCTTGATCGCAGTAAATACAACCCTTACCGGGTACACATCCTGCAGAAAGAGTGGTTTGTCATTGGGGAAAATGACGAACCTTATCCAATTAACAGAAGCAATTTCACCGTCACGATAGATGGAAAACTCATAACATTTGATTGTGTTTTTAACACCATTCACGGTACTCCCGGGGAGAATGGTCTCCTGCAGGCGTATCTTGAGTTACTGGATATTCCGCAAACATCCTGTGATTTTTACCAGTCGGCACTCACTTTTAATAAGAGAGATCTTATTAGCGTGCTTAAACCCTTCGGAATAAAAACTGCGGAAAATTTCTTTGTCGATAAAGGAGATGAAGTAGATCCCGAAGAGATCATTGCCAAAGTAGGACTGCCCTGTTTTGTCAAGGCCAACAAGGCCGGAAGCAGCTTTGGGATCACAAAAGTCAAAAAGAGCGAAGGAATTATTCCTGCCACAAAATTTGCTTTTAAAGAGGATGACGAGATCATTATTGAATCTTTCCTCGATGGAATCGAAGTCTCTGTGGGTGTGATTACACATAACGGAGAAATTTTTGCACTGCCGGTCACCGAAATTGTTTCTGAAAATGAGTTTTTTGACTACGAAGCCAAATACCTCGGAAAGTCCCAGGAGATCACTCCGGCAAGAATTTCTGAAGAGCAGACAAAAAAGGTGCAGGAAATCGCCAAACTTATTTATCGAAAACTGAAGATGAAAGGCTTTTCCCGTTCAGAATTTATATTCCACAACGATGAGCCGCATTTCATTGAGATGAACACCAATCCCGGGCTTAGCGAGGCGAGTATTTTGCCACAGCAGGCTCAGGCAGCGGGTATTTCCCTGGAAGAACTCTTTGGCAGTGCGATAGAAACCGCCTTAAAATACTAGGTGCTCAAAAATGTCTATTTTAGGATAAATTTTTTCCAATGAAAACAGCTGTATTTCCGGGTTCTTTTGATCCCATAACCCTGGGACATGTAGATATTATCAACCGCGGCCTTCCGCTTTTCGATGAGATCATTCTTGCAATTGGGATTAATTCAGATAAAAAATACATGTTTTCTCTTGAAGACCGGGTGCGTTTTTTGAAAGAGACCTTTAAGGATGAGCCGAAGATCAAAGTAATGACCTATAAAGGTATGACTGTGGATTTCTGCAAGTCTCAAAATGCAGGTTTCATCCTGCGCGGCCTTAGAAACGCAATAGACCTGGAATTTGAAAAGACGATTGGACAAACCAACTATAAATTAAGCGAAGTGGAAACGGTTTTCTTCATCACTTCCTCCGGAAAAAGCCATATTTCCTCTACAGTTGTTCGGGATGTGATACGCAACGGCGGAGATTACCATTTCATGGTACCCGATGTGGTTAGGAAATAGCCGGTAGTTTATTGGGGATTGGTTAATTGGGGATTGGTGAACTGGAAAATATTGCTCCGTAGATAATTGGGCTAAAGCCCCTTTTCCAAATTATTCTTTATCCTCCGCCTGAAGTCGGAGGCAATTCATAGATCATTTCATACTTCCCCTCCTCCGGAGGGGTGCCGCCGACAGGCGGGGTGGGAAAACCCTGAATTATAAATACCTAAAAAATCATTCTCAGGTATTCGGTTGGGCTAAAGCCCCTTTTTCCAAATTATTTCTTTATCCTCCGCCTGAAGTCGAAGGCAATTCATAGATCATTTCATACTTCCCCTCCCACGGAGGGGTGCCGACAGGCGGGGTGGGAAAACCCTGAATTATAAATCATTAATTTCTCCTCTAGTCTCTAGTCTCTTAAAACTTATAACCAACCGCCAATCCTCCATAAAAATTCTGAGGCATACCCGGATAAAAGTAGCGCGGTGCTGCGCCGCCAAAGCCAACGGCATTTGGAATTACCGAGGCCGCATACTTCTCGTCAAGTGCATTGTTCACTCCGCCAAAAATTTCGAATTCCCAGTCATTCATCACCCCGGGACTCAACATCTCCAGTGGTTTTAATGAGGCTTTAAAATGTAGAAGATCATAGGAACTTCTAAATTCTGTATTGGCATCGTTCAGCGGCATTTGTCCTTCATACTGGTAGGTGGTGCGCAGGCTTAGACCAAAGGAAGTTATTAGATCGAGCCCCGCATTAACGGTTTCCTGCGGTACGGCCGGCAGATCATTACCCGAAAAATCCTCTTCTTCATCTATGAATTCATCAAAGCTGAAAGAGTTGTAAGCTGCATTGACAAAAGTACGGGCGCGAAGTGCCGAAAATATTGGAAAATTGTAATTAAGCAGGAGCTCCAGCCCGTTATGGTCGGTTTTTCCGGCGTTACGGCCAATATATTGATCTTCGGCTACACGTTCGGCTACTAAGAGATTGTCAACCTGTATGGAAAAAGCCGCAACTTCAGCATATAAACGGTTATTCAGGAAATTCCCTTTAAAGCCTGCTTCATAATTGATCCCTGTTTCGGGCTTCAGGCTTGTATTGATCAAACCTTCCGGAGTGAGGGTTTCAGCTACTGTTGGAGTTGAAAATCCGTGGCTCACAGAAGCATAGAAATTCTTGCCCGGAGAAACTGAATATACGGCACCAAACCTTGGCGAAAGTACATCCTCAAAAGTATAGTCGCCCGACTGGTCTACTTCATCTTCCTCGTATAAATCGCTTAGCTCATAGGAAGTGGAGTTCAGGTTCAGTCCAGCTTCCAGTTTTAACCGGGAAGTGACCTGCAAATTCCATTGAAAAAAGAAGTTGTAATAGATCCTGTCCTGCTCATTATGGCTCAGGTTAATTCCCGGGACACTTCCTTCATCCTCAAATTGCTCGTATAGATTCTCATAAGTGGCGATGTCATACCATTCATTGTAAAGCTCCATTCCAAAGCTCAGACGGGATGGAGCATTTAGAAAATCCCCTTCGAGATTAAATTTTGTCCTGGCTCCCAAAGCCGTTTGCTCTTCATTGAGAATATCAAATGGTCTTGGCTCATAAGCATCTCTAAAAGTGCCGTAAATGCTGGTAGTATTGTGAAAAGTTTCACTAAAGTTGTACTTGTAAGAAAGCCCCAGCAAACCTTTGTCATAAGATTCATAACCTTTTGCCGCGCCCCATGTGAAAGCTGCCGAAGAAGGGTCTGTGAGCAAGGTTTCCCGGTTCAAGGAACTTGGAATAAAAGCTTTAAGCCGAACAAAATGCCCAAGTACCGATAGCTGCCCGTTTTCTCCCCCCGCAACCTGCCCAAACATGGTAAAGGAATCACGATTATAAGCCGAATTATCCCGCCAGCCATCAGTTTCGACATGGTTATAGGTTGCCACTAAATTTGAAGATTCCGAAGCATGGGAGGCCTGCACAGTTCCCCGAATTAAGTTATAGCTGCCATAAGTTCCTTTTACCTTTGCATTAGTTCCCTGCTCCTCTGCCCGGGCAGGAAAAAGAGTGATTACCCCGCCAAGACCGGCCCCATAAACACTGGAAGTAGGTCCTTTTATGATCTCGACACGCTCCACAACGGCAGGATCCAGGTCATCAAGCGTGGTTTCACCTTCGGCACTGGTAATGGGGATCTCCATAAAATAAGCCTTTACCCTGTTGGTGCTATATTGAGACCGTGCCCCAACTCCGCGAATACTCATTTTATTTGTATTGAGCGCACCTTGATGCACATTCACTCCCGGTACAGTACTAAAGTTCTGCATAATATTGGTCTCATCAAATCTTTCCAGCTCTTCCCCGCTCAACACAGAAACAGCCGACGGGGTTTGAAGAAGCTCCTGCGGAATAATGGTACTGCGTAGCACTACTTCGGAAAGGGAACCTTCGGAAGGTGCAAGTAACACGATCAAATCTTCGGAATAATTTTCGATATGAAGAACCTTTCGGCCGTAACCGGGATAGTCAAAAATGACATTAACAGGCAGTTCTTCCAACGAAAGCAAAAATTCCCCTGAAGGACCGGAATAAACGGGTTCAGAAAGTTTTTCAGAAGTAATTTTAACCTTTTCGAGAGGTTTACTGGTAAAGGCATCAACTACTTTTCCTTTTATGTTCTGGGCAGAAAGATTTCCGAAGAAAAGAAAGATAGAGAGCAGAAAAAGATATTTTCTCAAGATGTGCGTTTTGTTTTCCGAATGGAAAGAAGTTTTAAAAATGATATTTTTGGCACCTTACCTTTAATTCAAAGCAGAAGCCTTAGCTAAATTAAGCTTTTTTTGAAGCCTGGAAAAGCCTGCTTTATTCTTAGCATTTCTTTAGGCTTTTGAAGTTTTTCTTTATGTTTACAGCTGTTAAAAATCCCTGCATGAAAAAGATTCTGTTTCTGGCGATCTTCGCACTTGGCCTAAGCTCCTGTGATTTTTCTAATTACATTCTGGAACAGGATTACGATTTCACTACTGTCTTTGAGAAATCTGGTGGAACCGAGACTGCCACATATACCGAAATCATTGACTATTACGAGGATCTCGCTGCTGTATATTCCACAATAAACCTAAAGCGTATTGGAGAAACCGACAGTGGAGAACCCCTGCACCTGGTTACTTACAGCCGTAACCGGGAATTTGATTTTGAGAACCTTAGGGCAGATCATAGCGTTGTAATGATCAATAACGGAATTCATCCCGGGGAAAGTGACGGGATTGATGCTACTATGATGTTGTTCCGGGACCTCGCCCAGGATTCGATCGCTCTTCCTGAAAATACTGTTATTGCAGCAATTCCAGTCTACAACGTAGGAGGCGCATTGAACCGCAATTCCTTTACCCGTACGAACCAAAACGGGCCCAAAGCTTACGGTTTCCGCGGAAATGCACAGAATTACGATCTCAACCGGGATTTCATAAAAGCCGACACAAAAAATACCCGAAGCTTTTACGAGATCTTCCATCTCGTTGATCCAGATGTTTTTATTGATACTCATGTTAGTAACGGGGCCGATTATCAATACACCCTCACTCATCTCTTTACACAGCATGACCAGATGGGTGGAGCCCTTGGAAAATATATTAAGACCGATTTGAGACCCGCCCTTGAAAAAGCGCTAAAAAAGAAGGAATGGGAGGTAACTCCTTATGTTAATGTTTTTGGAGATGTTCCTGAAAAAGGATTTTCACAGTTCCTTGATACTCCCCGCTACTCCACGGGATACGCTGCTCTTTGGAACACACTTGGGGTAATGATCGAAACGCATATGCTTAAGCCATACGATAAACGGGTACACGGCACTTATGAATTTATGCGTTCTATGATCGACATTGCCGACGAGGATACTGAATTGATAAAAAAGCTGCGGGCAAAGGACCTGAAGGAGTTTCAAAGCAAAAGCAGTTATGCCTTTGATTTTGTGGTTGACAGCAGTGAAGTTTCCAATTTGCAGTTCAAAGGTTATGAAGCAGAAAGAATTCCCAGCCAGGTAACAGGTTTTGAACGGCTTAAATATGACACTACCCGTCCATTTACCAAACCTGTTGATTATTACGACAACTTTACGGCTTCCCGGGAGGTGAAAATGCCGCAGGGCTACATTGTTCCCCAGGCATGGTGGCCGGTTTTGGATCTATTGGAAATGAATAACGTTGAAATGATCCCCTTTGAAAAGGACACCAGTATGGTTGTAGAGGTTTATAACATAAAGAATTACGAGACACGCGAGAATGCTTATGAAGGTCATTACCCGCACTCTAATGTGGAGGTGGAAAGCAGCCGACAAAAGGTGAATCTTAGAAAAGGAGATATTTTTATACCCATAAAGCAAAAAGCAGCAAAATATCTAATGGCGACACTCGAACCTGAGGCTCCGGATTCATTTTTTAACTGGAATTTCTTCGACAGCGTCCTGCAGCAAAAAGAAGGTTTCTCCCCTTATGTTTTTGAGGAAATTGCAAGGGAATTTTTGGATGATTATCCCGAGATCGAAGAAGAATTTATGGCTAAGAAAACTAACGATCCTGAATTTGCAGCAAACTGGTATGCGCAGTTAGCCTGGATCCATAAAAAAAGTGAGTATTATGAAAGTTCACATTTAAGATACCCGGTCTTTAGAGTGAACCGGTAAGATCTCTTCGGGGAAGAGTAGTTTAATATTGGCATAGGATTTCTTAAGAGCCTTTTGCGCCTTCTCCATGTTCTTCCACTTCACCTTTTTAATACCTTCTTTTTCTTCGGGGATGAGTTCACCATCATAGTCGGTCGTCATTTCATACCAGTAGGTAACCTTAAGCCTGTAGCGCCCTTTGCGTTGAAAGATATGATATGTTGTTTGGAGAAATTTAGAAATCTTCAGATTTTTCACACCCGTCTCCTCTTCTACCTCACGAATTGCTCCTGTTTCGATACTCTCATTCTTTTCCACCTTTCCTTTAGGAAGATCCCAGCGGCCGTTGCGGTAAATGAACAGCACCTCTTTTTGGGGGTTTAAAACCATTCCTCCCCCGGCAGTAACCACAGGTAACTTCTTAAAAAGGTGCTTTAGCAGCTTCTCTCTTTTATCATGGTAAAGATTCACATAGAGCAACTTACCTTTGTTAATTTTTTTGATAATCCTCTTAATTTTCACTTCTTTTAACGGAACGGAAAGGTATTTTTCGCCCAAATCCTTTTCCGTAGAGAGAATTATAGGAATATCATTTACAAAAACTTTATACATTTGCACTATGATTTTAGACAAGGAAACAGCTCGCAAAACTGCTGAGTTATTATTGCAAATTAAAGCAATAAAATTAGATGCACAACAAGGGTTTAAGTGGGCGAGCGGCTGGAACTCTCCTATTTACTGTGATAATCGCATTATTCTTTCTTATCCTCCAATCCGCAATTTTGTAAGGGAACACATGGCGCGCCAAATAGAGCAGCTATATGGTAAAGCCGACGTAATTGCTGGAGTTGCCACCGGGGCAATAGGAATAGGAATGCTGGTTGCAGAATACCTTAGCCTGCCTTTTGCATACGTTCGACCCGAACCAAAATCCCACGGTCGAAAGAACCAGATAGAAGGAAAAGTTGAGGACGGCCAAACGGTTGTTGTGATCGAAGACCTGATAAGTACGGGAAATAGCAGCCTGAATGCTGTTAAGGCACTACAGGAAGCCAATCTCCAGATAAAAGGGATGCTCGGCATTTTTTCTTATGGGTTTGAAACCGCCAATCAAAATTTTAAAAAAGCAAATATTGAGCTACACACCTTAAGTAACTATGATTACCTTTTGGAAGTAGCTTTGAAAACAAATTATATAAATCAAGCCGAAAGCGAGCTCCTGAAAAGCTGGCACAAAGATCCGGCTAACTGGAAAAAATAAGCCATGGAATTACAGAGTGATAAAGTAACAGTACAGAAGAGTCAGCAGGAATTGTTCAATTTCCTCACAGATGTGAGTAACTACGAACAGATCATGCCCGAAAGCAAAGAAAAGTTCGAAGTTAAATCTCAGGACACTTTTGCTTTTGCACTTAAGGGAATGCCCGAGATTGCTCTTCAAATAAAGGAGACGCGTGAACCGGAATTTATTAAACTGGGATCAACTTCAGATAAATTCAATTTTTCCCTTGATGTGGAAATAGAATCCCTTGGAGAAAACCAGAGTTCTGCACAATTATTCTTCCACGGGAAGTTTAATACTATGATGGCAATGATGGTGAAAGGACCTCTTAAGAAGTTCATTACGAATCTTTCAGAAAACCTGGCGAAGATCTAATAGCAGAGACTAACTTCCTTCAGGTCAAATTCGGCAGTTTCCTTTTCATCTATTTGCACTAGCAGTTTTCCTGCCGGGGTGACATCGAGGATCATTCCGGTAAATAGTTGCCCGTCGGGATATTTAAAGGTCGACGGGATCAACCTGCGAAAAAGGTCATTTTTATAAGTGCTTAATATAGCTTCGGAATTTTCTTCGGAAAGTTCTGCGAAACCGGATTCCAATTCCTTCAGAATTACCTTCAGCACTTCATCCAAATCGAACTCCTGTCCTGTGACAGTACTCATGGATGCAGCTTGTGGCAGGTTTGGAAAATCTTTCTGGTTAACATTAAGACCAACTCCAATAATAGATCCCACTACCTTTCCTTCAGCAAGAATATTCTCAATAAGAATTCCCGCCACTTTCTGGTTTGCTGACAAGATGTCGTTAGGCCATTTTATTTTAAGTCGTGGCAGTAGAAAACTTTTTAACGCGGTGAGCAAGGAAGTTGCGACCGTGGCGCTTAGCAAAAATTGAAGCGAAGGATCAATTTTCGGCCGGGGTAAAAATACCGAAAAGGTAAGGTTCTTACCTTCTTCGGCGTCCCAGGCGGTCCCCCGTTGCCCCCTGCCCTGCAATTGCTTTTTAGCCACAATACAGGTAAGTGGCAGTTGAGAATTTTCTTTAAGAAGCTCCCGGGCAAAAGAATTGGTGGAGTTGATGGCACTAACTTTGATAAGGTGCATACGAACGATAGATAATGCTGGCGTTAAATGTTATGAAAACCAAGGTTCAAAAAACCTTAAAAAGTAATAACTTTGCGCAAAGAAAATAAATTTAATGGTAAAAAAAGAAGCTAACAACGACATACTTATAGCACATATAATCAAGGGGATTGAAGAAGTGAAAGGAAATGACATTGACATTCTTGATCTTCGGGAAATAGAAAATACTGTTTGCGATTATTTCATAATCTGCAATGGAACATCAAATACGCAGGTAAATGCCATCGTAAATTCCATTCAAAAAACCGTTAGCAAATCGCTTAAAGACAAGCCCTGGCATATTGAAGGATCGGACAATGCCGAATGGGTACTAATGGATTACGTAAGTGTGGTAGTGCATGTTTTCCAAAAGCACATAAGAGAATTTTACGATATTGAGAGTCTTTGGGGGGATGCAAAATCCACCTCAATTGAAACAAATTATTAAGAGTTAAGAAAGAACGCATGGCCAAAGAGCAACCTAAAAATAAAGAGCCCAAAAAGCCTAAATTCAGTGCATACTGGATTTATGCCGCTATAATACTTGTTTTCCTGGGAATCAATTTTTACAGCGGAAGCGGGTTCAATGAACCTGCCAAGACCAATCCCGCTGAATTTCTGGATTACCTTGAGCAGGGGGACGTAGAAAAAGTGGTTATAGTTAACCGCAACCAGGCAAGGGTATTCCTTACCGAAGAAGCGAAATCAAAGGAAGTACACCAGGATGCAGTCCAGGAGGAAATTTTCCCCGGTGGAGATTCTCCAGCCTATACTTTCGAATTCGGAGATCTTCAAAATCTTGAAGACGATATTAGAGAGGTAAAAGCCGAAACTAATGTTGATACCCCTGTGGTATTTGAGACCCAGCAAAATTTATTAGGGGACATCCTGTTGACCCTGTTACCGTTTATCCTTATCATTGGAATATGGATCTTCATCATGCGTCGCATGAGCGGAGGTGCAGGCGGAGGTGCCGGTGGACAGATCTTCAATATTGGAAAATCTAAAGCCAAGCTTTTTGATCAAAATACAGATGTAAAAGTTTCCTTTAAAGATGTAGCGGGACTTGAAGGAGCGAAAGAAGAAGTTCAGGAAATCGTGGACTTCCTTAAGCAGCCCGAAAAATATACCTCTTTAGGAGGAAAAATTCCTAAAGGAGCTTTATTAGTAGGTCCTCCGGGAACCGGGAAAACGTTACTGGCAAAGGCAGTGGCAGGAGAAGCAAAAGTACCTTTCTTCTCACTCTCCGGGTCAGATTTTGTAGAGATGTTTGTAGGTGTTGGAGCTTCAAGGGTAAGAGACCTTTTCAAACAGGCCAAGGAGAAATCCCCTGCAATTATCTTTATTGATGAGATTGATGCCATTGGACGTGCCCGTGGGAAAAGTAATTTCTCCGGCTCTAATGATGAGCGTGAGAATACCCTTAACCAGCTTCTTACAGAAATGGATGGTTTTGGAACGAATACAAATGTGATCGTACTTGCCGCCACCAACAGGGCAGATGTACTTGACAAAGCCCTTATGCGTGCCGGAAGGTTCGATAGACAGATCTATGTTGATCTTCCCGATGTTAGGGAACGACAGGAAATATTTGAAGTTCACCTGAGACCTCTTAAGAAAGTAGCAGACGAGCTGGATACCGAGTTCATGGCAAAACAGACCCCGGGATTCTCGGGTGCCGATATTGCCAACGTTTGTAATGAAGCAGCCCTTATTGCTGCCCGTAAAGGCAAAACTGCCGTTGGTAAACAGGATTTCCTTGATGCAGTAGATCGTATTGTGGGTGGTCTTGAGAAAAAGAACAAGATCATTACTCCCGAGGAGAAGCAGGCAATTGCTTTCCACGAAGCTGGACATGCTACAGTAAGCTGGATCCTCGAACACGCTGCGCCATTGGTCAAGGTTACAATTGTACCTCGGGGACAGTCTCTGGGAGCTGCATGGTATCTTCCGGAAGAAAGACTTATTGTGAGGCCGGAACAAATGCTTGATGAAATGTGTGCTGCCCTTGGAGGACGGGCTGCTGAAAAGGTGATTTTCAACAAGATTTCCACAGGAGCTCTTAGTGACCTGGAAAAGGTAACCAAGCAGGCAAGGGCCATGGTGACAGTTTATGGGCTTAATGAGAAAGTTGGTAATCTTACTTATCACGATTCATCAGGTCAAAGTGAATACAACTTCACGAAGCCTTACAGTGAAAAGACTTCAGAATTAATAGATAAAGAGATCTCGAATCTTATTGAAGAACAGTATCAAAGAGCGATAAAATTACTTGAAGAAAACAAGGACAAGCTTACTAAATTGGCTGAGATCCTACTGGAGAAAGAGGTTATTTTTAAAGACAATCTTGAAGAGATCTTTGGCAAGAGGCCATACAAAAGCCGGGATGAGATCATGAGCGGCAATAGCCAGGAAAAAAAGGTACCTACACAGGAAGAAACTGTTACCGAAAGAACGATCCCAGGTGACACCACGCCTTCAGAGGCTCAAGACGCCCCGACTTCCGAAGGAAAATAATATATTAATTACCCGTAAAAAATCTTAACTTATCCTAATCTGTAAGTTAAGATTTTTTACCTTTGGGTGAAATGCTACCCTGAGTAACCGAAAACCTATATGAGTCTATTTAGAAATTTTTTAAACCCTAAATCTAAATCAGACAAAGGTCAGGATAAGGAAGATAATTCTGACCGTAGCAAGTACATGCCAGATGTTAAGCTCCCAACAGATGAGCGTTTTATGCTCAACTTTAAAAACAACGGCGGCAAATTTCTATATTGTGAGAGTAACGAGGAGTTGATAGAAACATTTGAAAACATCATGTTGGAGAATGATTGGTATGAAAAGGAAGCTTGTTGTTTTGATCAAAATTTAAGGGAGAAATTCTCTGACCAGAATCTGGAATTCAGCTATTCTGGCGAAGCGGCTTTTTTTCTTAGCACCTGTGAGTATCTCATTGCCAATGATGGCTCCATACTCATTTCCTCGAATCAAATTAAGGAAAAGAAATTAAAAGAATTACCTTATAATTTTGTTATTCTTGCCTCTACAAGTAAGCTTGTGGATGCAATTGGAGAAGGCCTAAGAGGCATTAAATTTAAAAACAAAGATCGCATTCCTTCAAATATTACAACCATCAAGAATTTTGAGACCAACAAAGAAGGGGATTTTATGAGCTATGGAAGTAGCACAAAAAACCTATATTTGCTGCTTCTGGAAGATCTGTAATATGAAGGAAAATATTATTCGGGGTTTATCGGGAGTCATGTACGTATCTATACTCGTGGTCTCCATTTTCGCCTCTGAATTCGCCTTTACCACCCTTTTTCTATTATTTGGAGTTATCTGTTTAAGGGAACTGCAGCGACTGCTACATCTTAAAAGTTTTCTTGGATATTTTCTGTTAATTGGACTGTTTGTCATTTTCAGCTACATGCGCTGGAGTCCATATGCCACCCTTGTCCTTTTGATGATCACCATTTTTGTGAATCTCTTTTTGGTCAAGGACCTTATGCTGGTCAATAAAATTCCGCTTTTTGAAAAGAAGAAGTATGTGATTATCATCTTCTATCTTATTGCCTCCATGATCTTTCTTACTCTCATTCCCAGCTATACCGGAGATTTCACACCAGAACTGGTGGTAGGGATATTTTCCCTTATTTGGATAAACGATACTTTTGCCTATCTTGTAGGTAAAAATTTTGGAAAAAAGAAGCTCTTTGAAAGGATCTCTCCAAAAAAGACAGTAGAAGGTTTCGTGGGAGGCCTTACTTTTAGTGCAATTGCCGCCTATCTTGTGTTTTTCTTTACCGGGTTGCTGGACATTGAAAAATGGATAGGATTAGCGGTGATTTTAAGCATTTTTGGAACCCTGGGAGATCTCATTCAATCTAAATTTAAACGACAGGCAGGGGTCAAAGACAGCGGAAGGCTAATGCCGGGACACGGTGGCTTGTTCGACAGGCTGGATAGCATTATCTTCTCGAGCCCTTTTGTTTATGCCTATTTACAACTAATAAACTATGTTTCATAAAGAAGGATATAAAATAATGGGAACTGCGATGATCCTGTTGATCATTGTAAACCTGCTTGCACAGACTTTTATTTTCACCTACTGGATTCGGGTCGTTATTCTTGTGGGGTCAATTATATTGTTTTTCCTGGTACTCCAATTCTTTAGAAATCCCAAAAGAAACACTGAGATCAACGATGTTCATGTGGTTTCACCGGTTGACGGTAAAGTAGTGGTCATTGAAGAAGTCTACGAAAAAGAATATTTTCAAGATAAGCGGTTAATGGTTTCTGTTTTCATGTCACCTATTAACGTGCATGTTACGAGACATCCTGTAGGTGGAGTTGTAAAATACAGCGAATATCACCCGGGAAAATATCTTGTTGCCTGGCATCCAAAGGCAAGTGAAGAAAATGAACGCACTACAGTAGTCGTTGAAAATAAAGTTGCCGGAGAAATCCTTTATAGGCAAATCGCCGGGGCTCTGGCAAAGCGAATAGTCAATTATGCCAAGGTAGGCGAAGAAGTTGTACAGGGTAGTGACAGCGGCTTTATAAAATTTGGTTCCAGGGTAGATGTATTTCTTCCCTTAGGCACCCCTCTGGAAGTTAAACTGAATCAAAAAGTAAAAGGTGGAATTAGTCTCATTGCCAAAGTTTCCTAATCTAACAGCCATGACTCCTGAAGAAGTTGATAAGGAATTTTTGAGGGCTTATGAAAAAGCCAGTAAGACTTCCCTGAAGTTCCCTCCAGATATCATGCTGCAGCTCTATGCTTTTTATAAACAGGCGACAGAGCACACCCGAGTATATATTCCTTCTGGGGACAGTGACGTCAAAAATGCCTTTAAACTGAACGCTCTGCTCCAGGTGCGAAACATGACTCCGCAGGAAGCAAAGGAGGCATACATTAAACTTGTCGATGAGAATATTGTCGATTAGTTAAGAAAGGAATTTTCAATTTACCAGTTCCAAAAAGCACATTTACCGGAAAGTTTTCGGGCATGTCAATTGCCGAAAATCTCTGTTTCACAGCCCTAAAAAAGGTATACCCAAAGCTTTCTCATAAACTTAGAGTTTAGCTTGGGTATATTGGGTACAAAGAATTTGGGGTTCCAATAATTCGGTGACAGAAACAAAATCTCCACCCTTGCAGATCTAAATTTCAGCCTTCTGCATTTTGGAAAAGTATAATTATCTCTGGTCCCAACACAAACCTCACAGGTTCTGAAAACCTCCTTTCGATCCTTTCAACTACGGAAGGACCTACTTTGTCGAGATGCCTTGAAAACCTTTGAAAAGTAAATGAACCAGTTAGTTTTTAAGAACAAAAACCAACTGGTGAAACTACTCTATTCAAAAAACCTGAATCTTTAAGAAAGCGCCTCTAAGCTTGCCAGTATTGCTTCGATTTTTGCTTCGGCATCAGCTTTTTTCTGCTTCTCGTTCTCCACAACTTTTGCAGGAGCACCGCCAACAAACTTCTCATTAGACAACTTCTTTTCTACCGATTTTAGGAATCCGCGGGTGTAGTTTAGTTCTTCCTCAAGTTTGGCTTTTTCGGCATCAACGTCTATCGCACCGGCAACAGGAATGAAATAATCATTCGATTTAACTCTGAACGACAGTGCACCTTTCACTTGTGCATCTGTGTATCCAAGCGTAGATATATTACCCAGTTTTTCGATAACAGGATCAAAAGTACCGGCCACATTTTCGTTGTTAAGCACCTGTAGTTCAATCTGATCTTTATAAGAGATGTTCTTTTCTTTCCTGATACTCCTTATCCCCGAAATAACTTCGGAAGCCACTGCAAATTCTTCAACTAAAGAAGCATCAAAGGTTTCAACTTCCGGCCAGGATGATATGATAAGCGCTTCATTTTCTAAACGCTCTTTCATTGACTGCCAGATCTCTTCAGATACAAAAGGCACAAAGGGATGGAGTATCTTTAAATTGTCCTCCAGGATCTCTGTCACTGCATCAAAAGTTGTTTTGTCCATTGGTTGGCCATAAACCGGCTTCACCATTTCCAGGAACCAGGAACAGTAATCGTCCCACACCAGCTTATAAGTTGCCATTAAAGCATCACTCATGCGATACTTTTTGTAGTTATCATCAATCTCTTGCAGGCTCTTCTGGAATTTTGCCTTATACCACTGAATGGCAATTTTAGCAGCTTCGGGTTGCTTAGCTTTATCTGAAACTTCCCAGGAGTTCACCAGCTTAAAAGAGTTCCATATTTTATTTACAAACGCCCCACCCTGCTTACACAGATCTTCTTCAAACATTAGGTCATTCCCTGCAGGGGAGCTCAAAAGCATCCCTACTCTAACCCCATCTGCACCATAAGCATCGATAAGCCCAAGAGGATCGGGGGAATTACCCAGGGATTTTGACATTTTACGACGCTGTTTGTCGCGCACAATTCCGGTAAGGTAAACGTTATTAAAAGGCTTTTGATCCCTGTATTCATATCCGGCAATGATCATTCGCGCCACCCAGAAGAAAAGGATCTCGGGTGCAGTAACCAAATCATTGGTTGGGTAATAATAATTTATTTCTTTATTGTCCGGCTCCAGGATCCCGTTAAACACACTAATTGGCCATAACCAAGAAGAAAACCAGGTATCCAGTGCATCTTTGTCCTGTGTTAGATCCGCCGCTGTTAGATCTTTTCCAGATTGTTTCCTGGCCAATTCAAGGGCTTCTTCAGGAGTTTCGGCCACAACAAAGTCTTCCTTGCCATCTCCATAGAAGAACGCCGGAATTTGCTGCCCCCATACCAACTGACGGCTAATGTTCCAATCGCGAACATTTTCCATCCAGTGACGGTAGGTATTTACAAATTTATCGGGCACCAGGTTCACCTCTTTTTCTAATACAGCATCAAGAGCAGGCTGGGCCAATTCTTTCATTTTAAGAAACCATTGATCACTCAATTTTGGTTCAATAACGGCACCGGTGCGCTCACTGGTCCCCACTTTATTTACGTGCTCCTCGGTTTTAACAAGGATCCCTTTTTCCTCCAGGTCCCTCACCATTTGCTTTCGGGCTTCAAAACGATCCAATCCCTCGTATTGCATTCCGAAGGAATTCAGGGTAGCGTCGTCGTGAAAAATATCGATCACCTCTAGATTATGCTTGTCGCCAAGCATCTTATCATTCTCATCATGCGCCGGAGTCACTTTTAAACATCCGGTACCAAATTCCACATCAACATATTCATCCTCAATAATAGGAATAACCCTCTCGCATAAAGGCACAATTGCTTTTTTGCCTTTTAGATGGGAAAAACGCTCATCATTTGGGTTAATACAAATTGCAGTATCTCCCAAAATTGTCTCGGGACGGGTGGTTGCTATGGTAAGCGTATCTTCTGTGCCTTCAATTTTATATTTTAGATAGTACAAATACCCCTGCCGCTCCTGATAGATCACTTCTTCATCGGAAAGCGTGGTTTTCGCCTCTGGATCCCAGTTTACCATACGATATCCCCGGTAAATATGTCCTTTGCGATAGAGATCCACAAAGACTTTGATCACCGAAGCAGACATATCATCGTCCATCGTAAATTTGGTGCGTTCCCAATCACAGGAAGCGCCGAGTTTCTTTAATTGCTCGAGGATAATTCCGCCATGTTTATGAGTCCAGTCCCACGCATGCTTCAGGAATTCTTCCCTTGAAAGATCATTTTTATCAATTCCTTCAGCTTTAAGCTTGGCCACGACTTTTGCTTCCGTAGCAATAGAAGCATGGTCTGTTCCCGGCACCCAGCAGGCATTATAACCTTTTAGCCTTGCCCGCCTGATCAACACATCCTGAATCGTGTTGTTAAGCATGTGGCCCATGTGCAATACCCCTGTAACATTGGGCGGCGGAATCACGATCGTATACGGCTCCCTTTCATCAACTTCAGAATGAAAATAATTGTTTTTCATCCAGTAGTCATACCATTTATTTTCAACTTCCCGGGCTACGTAATTTGATGCTACAGTCATTCTTTGGTGCGGTTTTTGGAATATCTTGGCAAAAGTAATTATAACTTCAGGATTAAAAAAGGCAGAGCAGTGGATTGCCTTTTTATTTGCTACAATAAACAGATTAGTAGTATATTTACAATTCTGATTAAATTAAAAACTATGAAAAAATTAATTGCAATTGCCATTTTCGTTTTAGTGGGTTTCGCAGTTCAGGCTCAGGAAACAGCAAAAATCGAATTTAAGTCTGAAGTAATAGACTATGGCGAAATAGCAAAGGGAAGTGACGGCGTACGCGTCTTTGAATTCACGAACACTGGAAATGTTGCTCTTGTGATTACAGATGTGACATCAAGTTGTGGATGTACAATCCCCGAAAGACCTAAAGATCCTATAGCTCCAGGTGAAACTGGCGAGATCAAGGTTAAATATGACACTAAAATTGTTGGCCCTATAAGAAAGACCATCACGGTTTATTCTAATGCAGAAGAGCCTGCAAAATCGATCAAGATCAAAGGAAAGGTTTTGGAATAAGACTTTCCAAAAATGACATTTTAGAAGCCCCTTTTTAGAGGGGCTTTTTTATTTTAAAGGATTTCTCAATTGAAATTCAAATTCCATCTTTTGGTCCTTCCGAAGCACTTGCATTTTAATTTTTCTACCTTCTCCAGAGGTAAAAAAGCTATTAAAATCATTAAGGTCCAGCTTCCAGGTGTCACGCCCATTGATCTTTAGCACCTCATCCCCCACCTTGAGCCCTGCTTTTATTGCAGGAGAATCTGGTCTTAACCTGGCTATTTGGAATGCTGGCTTTAATTCGAACTTCCTATAGAGTGACGGCTCAAGGATGATTTCATTTTTACTCAGTTCCCTTGAAGAGATAGATCTCACAACTTCCTCATAAGATTCTACAATCTGGTACCCCTTATGTTCCAGTACTATCCCACTTAAATTATGCCTGAATTCGTTATTTCTCCATTTGTTGCCCCTCAAGTAAAGCTTTTGATCCCGGTAATCAAAAACTACATGGAACCGCTTTAGAATCTCTGCCCCCATACTCCCGTTGCGAGCGTGATATGTTTTTAATCCTTCAACCGAAAGACTATCGGGAAAAGAGGCAGAGACATTATTTAGAACCTCTTCTCCCATAGTTAATGTTTCAACGATACTACGCTCCCCTACCACATCACCCAACAAGCCCCGGCCAAGAAAATCGTGAAAAGTATTTTGGGGAACATGTATCTTTTCGGAATCGGGGAAAAGCCATAGCGCGTCGCTCAGACCATTATCCAGAAGTAAGGTCGCCCTCGACTCCTTTCCCTCAATGTTAAGACCCACCTGCACATAAGGCTTATCCTGAAAAAACTCCAGGGGCACTTCCTTATATCTTCTGAGTTTTTTACTGTATTTTTCAGGATCGTGAAGCACAAGGAAGCGCCTTGGATAATTTATCTCCACTACAAAATCTTTAAAAAGATCGTAGCCAATGATCCCGTGAACAGGAACTCCCAGCCTGGGAGAGAAATTAATATCGGGGTCATAAATGACGTAAAAATTAAGATTAGTACTGGTTGTATTTCCTAACCTAAACTCATTATTGGAAGATCTATAAGCTTTGATCAATTCTTCCCCGCCTATACCCCTTAAAAAGATCCTTTCGGCCGATTTGAGTAAAAGAGTATCTTCTTCATTGAGCGTGAGTAATACTGTGGTCTTTACACCTGTATCTACAAGAAAGGAAAGTTGGGTCCCATTAAGTTCCACTGGTACAATAATGAGGTTATTGACCATTTCAAATTTTATCCGGTCCTTTTTCTTTCCATCTTTGATCCTGAAGTTCTCCTGACCAAACCCGGAAGTAATGGCGGCACATAACAGCAATATGAACAGCTTAAACGTAAGCATGACGGCCGAATTAGGATATCATAAAAATTACGAAAATTATCGTTGTCAAGTTTAATTTTTGCAACTTTGTAGGCCAAAATTTTAAGTATGCCACGCATTTCAAACAAGGGGCAGTCAATGCCCGAATCTCCTATAAGAAAATTGGTCCCCTACGCTGAAGCCGCCATTAAAAAAGGTCGCACAATTTATCAGCTAAACATTGGGCAGCCTGATATTAAAACTCCGGCGAAAGCCCTAGCCGCAGTTAAGAACAACGACATCGAAGTTCTTTCCTACAGCCACTCTGCAGGTTTCGAAAGTTATCGTACCAAACTTGCCGCCTACTACAGCAAGCATGACATCAATATTTCGGCCAATGAATTGATCATCACCACAGGTGGGTCTGAAGCATTGATGTTTACAATGGGGAGTATTTGTGATGCAGGAGATGAAGTGATCATTCCCGAGCCATTTTACGCAAACTACAATGGTTTCGCAACAGCATCTGGAGTTACAGTAGTACCTGTAAAATCTAAATTCGAGGACGGCTTTGCCCTGCCTCCAATTTCTGAATTCGAGAAACTCATAACTCCTAAAACAAAAGCCATTCTTATTTGTAACCCCGGGAATCCCACAGGTTACTTATACACGAAAGAGGAGATCGATCAATTGGCCGAAGTTGTCAAAAAACACGATCTGTTCATTGTGGCCGATGAAGTTTACCGCGAATTTGCATATGACGGGGCACAACACCACTCTATCATGAGTGTTCCCGGATTGGAGCAGAACGCCATTATGATTGATTCCGTTTCCAAACGCTATAGCATGTGCGGCGCGCGTATTGGATGTGTAGTATCCAAAAATGCAGACTTTATGGCTACAGCGATGAAATTCGCACAAGCACGTCTAAGCCCGCCGACCTTTGCCCAAATCGCAAGTGAAGCTGCCCTTGATACCGAGCAGGAGTATTTTGATGAAGTAATTGAGGAATACACTTCCCGAAGAAACACCCTCGTCCAGGGTCTTGAGCAGATCGAGGGAGTAAGAGTAGCGAACCCTAAAGGCGCTTTCTACTGTATTGCAGAATTACCTGTTGCAGATGCCGAAGACTTTGCCAAGTGGCTCCTGGAAAGCTTTGAAATGGACAACGAAACTATAATGGTAGCTCCTGCCGCCGGCTTCTATTCTACTCCAAACACAGGAAAGAACCAGGTGAGAATCGCTTATGTACTTAAGAAAGAAAACCTGTTGAGAGCTATAGAGCTCCTAAAGGAAGCATTAAAGCAGTACAAAGGATAAATATGAAGGTTCTTACAAACGTTTCCCTTAAGCCATATAATACTTTCGGCATAGATGTGAACGCCCGCAAATTAGTGGAAGTAACTTCTGTCGAAGAACTTCGGGAGGTTTTGAAGAACATGTATGCATCAGAGCTTTTAATCCTTGGCGGCGGAAGTAATATGCTTCTCACCAAAGATGTAAAGCAAACGGTGATCTACATAAACCTGAAGGGCCGTGAGATCCTTGAAGAAACCGAAGATGAAGTCGTAGTGCAGGCCATGGCCGGGGAGAACTGGCATGAATTCGTGTTATTCTCTATAAATAAAGGCTTTGGTGGCCTTGAAAATCTTTCATTGATCCCGGGGAAAGTAGGTACAGCCCCAATTCAGAATATTGGCGCCTACGGTGTGGAACTTAAGGACAGCTTTGTAAGTTGTACCGCAATGGACTTACAAACCCTGGAATTAAAGACCTTTAACCGGGAGGATTGTCGTTTTGGCTACAGAGATTCCATCTTTAAAAATGAAGCAAAAGGCAAGTACATAATAACAAGCGTTAGCTTCAGGCTTTACAAGAAAGATCATAAGCTTAACACTTCCTATGGCGCCATAGACCAATACCTGGAAGAGCAGGGTGTCAAAAATCCTACAATTGAAGATGTTTCCAAAGCCGTGATAAGTATACGTCAATCAAAGTTACCAGATCCCAGGGAGCTGGGTAACAGCGGAAGTTTCTTTAAAAATCCGATTGTTTCACAGGAAACACTAAAAGACCTTCAGCAGCAATTTCCGGAAATTCCGTTTTATGAGATCGATGAAGACCATGTGAAGGTTCCTGCCGGCTGGTTAATAGATCGTGCCGGACTCAAAGGCTTCCGGGAAGGAGATGCGGGAGTTCATAAAAAACAGGCACTGGTGCTTGTGAACTATAGAAATGCCACAGGACAGGAAATACTGGCACTGTCGAGGAAAATTCAGCAAAAAATTCGGGAGATGTTTGGAATTGAAATCAACCCTGAGGTCAATATTATTTGAACAGGGTAAAAATAAATAAGGCCTCAAAAATGTCATTTTTGAGGCCTTATTCATTTTATTCAAACTAGTTCTACTCTTCCGTAGTAATAGTAACTGTGGCTATTCCTTCCGGCATCAACACACTATCTATGATATAAGCAGTACCGTTTGCTATCTCAAAACTTTCGGTGATATTGGCTTTCAAACCAGTTGTGCCTGTAAGCACAATTTTATCTCCTTCCATAGTAAAGGTTATATTTTCCCCTTCAAAAGTTGGAAGCACAAGAGAACCATTAGCATTCTGGATTTCACTTCTAAGTTCATCCATGGTATAGTCTGCCTTTACGATGTGGTAGGGAATAACAGCCTCGGGAGTTGTGGTCAAAATATCGTACCCCTGTTGTCTGTAGACTAGACTATAAGCTCTATTACTTGGCGCAAAGACCATATAAGATCCTGTCACCTGGTCCAGGGTATCCTCAACGTTCCAGACATTAAGGCCTGTAGCAAAAGTGCTTAATTCGGGGTTTCCTTCAATGGCGTCTACAGTCGCATTTCTTTGACGCAGCTCTTCCACATTTTCTTCAAAATTCTCTTCCTGCATTTCAAGAGTTTCAGCCTCTGTATCTACCTCTCTTTCATTGTCTTTACATGAGTTGAAACCCAGCAATAAGAGTCCGCTAAATAAAATTATATTCTTAATCTTCATAATATCCTGTATTTAACTGTTTAGATATGAATTTATTAAAAAGCTTCAGTTAAACCAATATCAAATTATAATCCTTAGTTAAAAGGAAAATTTATTCACAAAAGCCTACCAATAATCCTTTCAATATTATTCCTGTACTTCGGCATCATTATTTTCACCGGGAACCAGTACGTTGTCAATGATGTGATAGGCGCCATAATATTCTTCCAATTGGGAAGTAAGAATTTTCGCTTTGTTCCCTAACACATCAATAAGTACGATATCATCTCCTTCCTCAACTGCCCAAAGTTTCTCGCCCAGTGCAGTTTCAAATTCATATCTTCCACCATCTGAAGTTCTTATTTCTTCGCGCAGAGCACCTAAGGTCAATTCCCCTTCTACCATATAATAGCGCAAAAGATCTTTTTGACCCTCTCCTGCCTCCAGGGTGTCTCCTTCCTTCATCTCTTTGGCAGGAATCCTGTCATAAGCTGCGTTTGAAGGCGCAAAAATGGTATAGATTCCTTCTTCACCCTCGAATTCTTCCTCCAGACCAGTTCTTTTTAGTTCTTCTGTAAAGGTGCTCAATTCATCATTCTCCCTCATTTTTGCAAGGAGATAACTACGAGGCATGGGTCTATCTTCCTCTCTTAATTCATCCTTCTTCTCCTCTGCGGGAAAAATTTCTGTCTCAGAATCCCCCCGATTCTCTTTATCCTGGCAGGAGGAAAGACCAATTAAAAGACCGACTATGACAATTTTTAAAAATTTGTAACTCATAATTTTTGGTTTTAAAGCATTATCTGCAATTTATTGTGATATAAACCCAAAACATATTTAAGGCAAATAAATTTAAGTTAAAATTCCCTGAATTAAGCCTTAAAAAGTGAACCAAATAAAGGCTGGACAAATTTTTGCATACCTTTTATATACTGTACATTATTGTTTATTTTTGCCAAAACTTTTGAATATGGAACTCGTATTAATCACTATAGCCCTTTTAGCTCTTGCAGTGGCCGGTATCGCCATCAAAATCTGGGGAAAGAAAGACGGGAAGTTTGCCGGTACCTGTGCCAGCCAAAGTCCTTTTCTAAATAAAGAAGGAGAAGCCTGTAGTTACTGCGGAAAATTACCCGATGAAGCCAAAGATTGTGATCAACCTCAAACGGTAAAATAATTCCCGCCACATAAATGCTAACCATCCTTATTGCCTTTGTTTTCATTGGCCTAATCAACCTGTGCTATTACCTGGGCTTTTTAAAGTTTGCCTTTGCTAAAAATGAAAATCCACCCGCATATAAGAATCTTCCGGTTTCGATTATTATTTGCGCAAAGAATGAAGCCGAAAATTTAAAAAACTTTCTTCCCGTGATCCTGTCTCAGGATCATCCCGACTTTGAGGTGGTGGTAATCAATGACGCTTCAATAGACGAAACCCTTGAGGTGCTTGAGGATTTTCAAAGTCGTGATTCAAGGCTAAAAATTGTTGACGTACAAAATAATGAAGCCTTCTGGGCCAATAAAAAATACGCGATCACCCTGGGTATTAAAAAGGCCAAAAAACCTTATCTACTCTTCACCGATGCCGATTGCAGACCCGAGACCAGCCAATGGCTAAAGGAAATGAGCGCTCACTTTGAGGAGAAAAAGAGTATTGTACTTGGCTACGGCGGATATTTTATCCAAACCCGCTCCATCCTGAATAAAATTATCCGGTTTGAAACACTTTTTACGGCCATCCAGTATTTCTCGTATGCAGGTTGGGGCAAACCGTACATGGGAGTAGGGCGTAATCTTGCCTATACTTCGGAAGAATTCTTTGCTCAAAATGGTTTTGCTACTCATCTACATATAAAATCGGGAGATGATGATCTATTTGTAAACCAGGCAGCCAATAAAAGGAATACCGCCTTGTGTTTTTCGCCTTTAGGGATCACCCGCAGTGTACCAAAATCGGATTTTAAATCATGGTTCACGCAAAAAAGACGACATGTCTCCATTGCTTCCCATTATAAAGTTGAACACCAATTTATGCTGGGGCTGTTTTACACTACCCAGCTACTTTTCTGGATATTATTTTTCATCCTGCTATTTGGTCCTTTTTGGCAAGCTGCCCTTGGTCTTCTTGCCGTAAGGTGGGTTGTACAGGGCATGGTCTTTTACAATTCCGGAAAGAAGTTTGGCGAGACAGATCTTTTCTGGGTTTTTCCTTTTCTGGAATTGTTCCTTATTTCAGCTCAATTAATTATATTTATTGCTAATATTATTTCAAAACCCACTCATTGGAAATAGAGCCCGATCTACTTCAGGAACAAATTGAGAAGGCTAAAAAAGGGAAGCAGGCGGCTTTTAACTACCTGTTGGACAGGTTTTGGAATGATGTTTATGGTTTTCAGCTTAAGCGCACCCAAAACGAATCTGATGCCGAAGACATAACCATTCAGGCATTTTCAAGAGCTTTTGATAAGATCGATACTTTTGATCCCAGCTATACTTTTAAGACCTGGCTCATTACAATTTCAAAAAACATTCATGTGGACCTGGTAAGAAAGAAGAATGCCTCCATCAGGGCCCGCACCACCGATGAAGAGGACGCCAGGGTGCACCGAATTGCCGATGAGACGCCTAGCATCGAAGACACCCTTATTACGGAACAGAACCTGGCCCAACTTCTTAGAGATATCAAAAAGCTCAAAACACCTTACCAGGAGGTAATTAACCTGAGATATTTTCAGGAAATGAGCTATAAAGAGATTGCGGCTCATCTACAGGAGCCCATGAACAATGTGAAAGTAAAACTGCTGAGGGCAAAAAAACTTTTATCGGAAGTAATTGAAAAAAGAACTTCCTGAAAAAAGGATCCTGACCAGGGAACATTACTCAGTGGGATCTTATTTTAATAACGGAATGCTCCCGGCTCTTTACCGGACAACAAAGTCTTCAGAGGATTTGATTCCTTCCTTATTTCTGAATTCGCACTTTAAAAAATCCAATTTAAAGTCATTTCCTGCTCACCAACCGCACTCACTTTTGCCTTCCATATTAGCGTTGGTTTTTAGGCATTCTAATTGTACCTTTGCTGACTTATGGAAACACAGCAAATCCCTACTCAAAGAACCCCAAAACCCAAGTGGTTAAGGGTGAAATTACCTACCGGAAAAAAGTACACCGAGCTGAGAAGTGTGGTGGACAAATATAACCTTCACACGATTTGTACCTCGGGAAGTTGTCCAAATATGGGCGAATGTTGGGGAGAAGGAACTGCAACCTTCATGATCCTTGGAAACATCTGTACCCGTTCCTGTGGTTTTTGTGGTGTAAAAACCGGAAGACCAGAAACGCTGGACTGGGATGAACCGGAAAAAGTCGCACGTTCTATAAAATTAATGAAGATCAAGCATGCGGTGATCACAAGTGTAGATCGTGATGACCTTAAAGATATGGGGTCTATCATGTGGGCAGAGACTGTAAGTGCCATACGACGTATGAACCCCGATACTACTCTTGAAACCTTAATACCGGATTTTCAGGGAGTGGAAAGAAACATTGACCGAATAATCGAAGTAAATCCCGAAATAGTTTCCCACAACATGGAAACGGTTAAAAGATTGACCCGCGAAGTGCGAATCCAGGCCAAATATGAACGCAGCTTACAGGTTCTAAAATACCTGAAGCAGCAGGGGGTTAAGAGAACCAAGTCGGGAATTATGCTTGGACTGGGTGAAAAGGAAGAAGAAGTGATCCAAACTCTTAAAGACTTGAGAGAAGTTGATCTCGACATTGTGACTATAGGCCAGTATTTACAACCTACAAAACAACATCTTCCGGTTCATGAATTTATTACTCCGGAGCAGTTTAAAAAATACGAAACTATAGGCCTCGAGATGGGCTTCAGGCATGTAGAAAGTGGTGCCCTGGTAAGATCATCCTATAAAGCACAAAAACATCTCACTTAATGGGGGAGACAAAACCTTCAGCAGGGACAAACAAAAAGATCCGGGTTGGGATTAATGGTTTTGGTAGGATTGGACGAAATTTATTCCGGTTACTACTCGACCATAAAAACCTGGAAGTAGTAGCTCTTAATGATATTGCTACTGCCCCCACCCTTGCTCACCTACTCAAATATGACAGCATTCATGGGGTGCTAAAAAGGGAGATTTCTTCAACCGCTAATACTATAATGGTAGACGGAAAGGAAGTACCAGTGCTGAATCACAGGAGTCCGGGAGAGATTAACTGGAGTAAGTATAAGGTCGATGTGGTAGTTGAGAGCACAGGTAAATTCAAATCACGGAAAGATCTGGAGCCACATTTTCAACAGGGTGTTAAAAAGGTTATTTTAAGTGTTCCTCCCCAGGATGATTCCATAAAAATGGTAGTATTGGGTGTAAACGAAAACATCCTCGACGGGACAGAAGATATTATTTCAAATGCTTCGTGTACTACCAATAATGCTGCCCCCATGCTGAAGATCGTAGATGAACTGGCGGGAGTAAAACAAGCATATATTACCACTGTCCATTCCTACACTACAGACCAAAGCCTGCACGACCAGCCTCACAAAGATCTACGACGGGCCAGGGCTGCAGGGCAATCCATTGTTCCCACCACCACCGGTGCAGCAAAGGCACTCACAAGGATTTTCCCCAAATTGAGTGAGGTTATTGGCGGCTGTGGAATCAGGGTGCCGGTAGCAAATGGCAGCCTCACAGATATGACCCTTCACGTGGAAAGGGAAACCAGCATTGAAGAAATAAACACCGCCTTTAAAAAAGCAGCTGCCGAAGGACCTCTTAAAAACATTTTAGAATATACCGAAGACCCTATTGTTTCAATTGATATTAACGGAAATACCCACTCCTGTATTTTTGATGCGCAAATGACCTCTGTAGTGGGAGGCAATTTTGTGAAAATCATTGGATGGTATGATAATGAGATTGGTTATTCCAGCCGACTCATTGATTTAATTTCCCATGTATCAATTAAATAGTTATATTTAGCAAGTTATTAAGGTCCCAATGAAGAACTTTACTCTTTTGATGGTGGCGTTGTTTTTCTATTCCTTTTCCTATCCTCAGGAAAAAAACCTACAGGAAGCAGATGAAATCAATGTCACTATTGAGCAATTATTGGAAGACGCAGAAGAGTCAATCAACAGTGTAAACTTTGATCAGGCAATGCGTGAATTGCATACCGCTCTTGAACTGTCACGATCTATCAACCATCAAAGGTTGATCGCCCTCTCCAGTAGTATTTTGGCACAACTGCATTATGTACGTCAAGAAAACGATAAGGCAGCCACAGAGTTGCAACGGGCAATTTCGATACAGCGGGATATAGAAGATGAGGAAGGCCTTGCCTACAGCTATCTTAACTTCGGAAAAATTTTTACTGCCAAAAAAGTGTTCGATCGGGCAACCGAATATTTCGATCTATCTGAAGCTCTTTACAAAAAACAGAACGATCTTGAAGGTCTTGGAATTGTGGACCTCAACCGCGGAATTCTTTATTTAAATACTGCAAATAGACCACATGCTGCCCTTACACTACTTAATTCAGCCGAGGAAAAATTAAAGTCTAGTGGCAGCGACAATGAATATGAGCGCGGCCGGGTTCACTTCTATAAAGCACGTGCCTATCAGGCTTCAGATCAATGGGAAGAGGCTATAGCCGAGGCAGAAAAAAGTATGTCATATGCCCGCAGGAACAATTTTGCAGGTATGGTACAGCATACCATGCTGGTTCAAAGTCAGCTTCAGGAGCAAATGGGAAATCCTGCAGAGGCCCTGGCACTTCTTAAGCAGAACAATAAAATTCAGGATTCATTGGATGCCCTTAACAGGGAGGCCTTAGCTCTGGACGCAAATGCCCGCTACGGGGTTGATGCGCTCAAGAGCACTGTTAGTGAGTTGACGAGAAAAAATGAAGAGAAAGAGAGAAATTTAAAGGTCAACAAATTGACTACTATTCTTAGTGTGGCTTTGATAACTATTTTGTCCCTTCTTACCCTTTCCCTCTATAAAAACAATAATCTCAGGGCCCGCGCAAATGACCTGCTACAAAAGAAGAATTCAGAATTAATTACCGCCAAAGAAAACGCCGAAAAAGCTTCTCTTGCTAAAGCGCAGTTTCTTTCCACCATTACCCACGAGCTTAGGACCCCGTTGTACGCAGTGACAGGTTTAACCCACCTGCTTTTGGAAGAGAGTCCAACCGAAAATCAAAAGGAACATCTCAATTCCCTCAAGTTCTCGGGAGAATATCTGCTTTCTCTAATCAATAATATCCTTGACCTCAACAAACTCGAAGCTAAGAAAGTGGAGATGCTGGAGAGTTCCTTCAACTTAGAAAAGAGGATAACAGATGTCTTGATTGCATTAAAGAATTCGGCTGAAGACAAGAAAACTAAACTGCACCTCGAATTCGACAGGGATATCCCAAGAAAATTAAAAGGAGATCCACTTAAGATATCACAGATCCTTATCAACCTTATAGGCAATTCTATCAAATTCACCGAAGACGGAGACATCTGGGTACGTGTAAAGCGCCTTAGCCAGAAGGATAGCAGGGTACTTTTAAGATTTGAAGTTCAGGATACCGGGGAAGGGATAAGCAAGGAAAAACAAAAAGCGATCTTCGAGAACTTTACCCAGGGTTCCCTTCAAATCAACCGGAAATTTGGCGGTACCGGGCTGGGACTTTCCATTGTGAAAAACCTGCTTAATTTAATGGACAGCGAGATTCACCTGGAAAGCGAACTTGGAGAGGGTTCCTTATTCCATTTTGAATTAACTTTTGAAGCTCTTGAACCGGCGAATCCTCAGGATAAGAAGATCAATGAAATTCCCGAGCCGTTGTCAAACGACATCATGCATGAAAAGAAAATTCTGATTGTAGAAGACAATAAGATCAATCAAATGATCACCCGCAAAATCCTGGAAAAAAATAAGGTCATTTGCGACGTGGCCGACAATGGAACTGCAGCAATTTCAAAAGCAGAAAACGAGAATTTCGACCTCATTTTAATGGATATCCACATGCCCGGGATAAGCGGGATCGAGGCTACCCGGGAGATAAGAAAATTCAATGAGACCATTCCTATAATTGCTCTTACTGCCGTAACCCTCGAAGAGAGCCTGGATGAATTTTATCTCAATGGTTTTAACGATATTATTCCTAAACCGTATAAAACGGAAGAATTCTTTCAAAAAATAAATAAATATTTAAGTCAGGAAAAAGCCACGATTTAAAAAACTGGCATGAGGTTTGATTTAGGTCTGACTCAGGTTATTGTATAAGATAGTTTGAATTAGCCAAATAATAAAAAATGAGACTGTAAAAGGTCTCATTTTTTTTGCACATAATCCAGTACCAGAGCATCAAACTCCCCACCTCTATGAAGGAACCTGTTCCTTATTGGGAGATAAAAGATCTTCTCTCTGGATATTTCATTTTTGAGCCGCATATAATCTTTTTCGGTAGTGATAATAAGCTCCTGGTGTTGAAGTTCCCGCAGTTCGGCTTCTGTGAAGTTATGGTGATCTTTGTATGCCTTATGCTCAAAGATCAACCCTAATTCCTGAAGATGATCCACAAGAGGTTTTGGATTGGCTATACCTGTTACCAGCGTAAAAGGGGTTTTTTGAAGCTCCTTTAATTTGAGGGAATTATTTCTTCCAAAAACAGTTTCGCTGTATTCTATACTACTAAGAAAAACTTCCTGTTCGGGAGTGGGTTTCAGTTTTTTGATTATCTCCATCTGCTCTTCCAAAGAAAGATCTGCAGGGCATTTCGTTACCACGATCACTTTAGCCCTTTTTGCTCCCGAAACCGGTTCTCTCAGGTCACCTGCGGGAAGCACAAGATCATTGCGATATATTTTTTGATATGAAGTGAGTAGAATATACAATCCGGCAGCAACGCTTCTGTGTTGAAAAGCGTCATCCAGCAACACGACCCCGGGCTTTGGATCTTCTTTAAGCAGTTCTGCTATTCCATGAGTGCGAACTTCATCTACAGCCACCACAACATCCGGAAATTTATATTTGAACTGCAGGGGCTCATCCCCTACTTCTGTCGCCGGTTCATTGCCCGAAAGCAAAATATACCCCTTGGTTTTTCTCCTATAACCACGGCTTAAAGTTGCTACTTTATGATCCTTTTTGAGCAGGTGAGTAAGATATTCCACCATGGGAGATTTACCTGTGCCACCCATACTTAGGTTGCCCACCACGATAACAGGCAGGTCAAAACTTTGGGAAGGTAAGATTCCGCGGTCATAAAGCTTATTACGCACACGCATCACTCCCCCGTAAAGAATGGAAAAAGGATAAAGTATTTTTCTTGCAGACATGGATGCGAAGGTAATTTTTTTCAGGAAACGGAAAAGATCTTTTATAGCAACAGCAAAAAAAATTATAGTTAAAATTTCCCTTTTTTGAAACTCTGTTTCTGTGGAAATTTCTTCTGAAGATCCACTAAGAAAATAAAAACTCCAGAGAAACTTTCTGATTTTATGCGCTTGGCATCAGAATATTTATCTTTGACTTCTTCAGTAAAAAAGAAATTATGTTCATTAAAGACGTTATTCAGGAAATTGAAAAATTTGCTCCTACTGCCTATGCCGAAGCTTATGACAATGTTGGTTTGCTCACCGGCTCCCCAAATACCGAGGTCACAGGTGCGTTGGTGACCCTGGACACCCTGGAAGATGTGGTGGATGAGGCATTGGAGAAGAATTGTAACCTCATCATAAGTTTTCATCCCATAATTTTTTCAGGCCTTAAAAAACTTACGGGCAGCAATTATGTTGAAAGAACTGTGCTAAAGGCCATAAAGAACGACATCGCTATTTACGCGACTCACACTGCCCTTGACAACAGCTTTAAAGGTGTAAATGACGTAATTTGCGAACAACTGGGGCTAAATAAGAGGAAGATCCTTGTCCCCCAGGGAAACACAATTAAGAAATTACTCACTTTTGTTCCAAAGAATGATGCTGCAAGTGTTAGAGAGGCTTTATTTGCCGCCGGCGCAGGAACTATTGGAAATTATGATCACTGCAGTTTCAATCTTATTGGCAGTGGATCCTTCCGCGGAAATGAGGAATCAAATCCCGTCATTGGAAGAAAAGGAGAAACCCATTATGAGGAAGAAGCGCAGATTGGGGTGACCTTTCCGAAGCATCTTGAAAAGAACATTTTAAATGCCCTTTTTGACAGTCATCCTTATGAAGAGGTTGCATATGAGGTCACCAGTCTTGAAAATACCAATCAACAAATTGGACTTGGAATGATTGGAGAACTCGAGGAAGAAATGGAAGAAAAGGCTTTTTTAAGGCAGGTGAAAGAGACCTTTAAAAGTGGACTCATAAGGCATTCATCACTGTTGGGAAAACCAATTAAAAAAGTTGCTGTTTTGGGAGGAAGCGGAAGTTTTGCCATTGATAAAGCTATAGCCGCCGGGGCAGATATTTTTATTACTGCAGATCTTAAGTATCACGACTTCTATAAAGCCGAGCAAAGACTGGTGCTGGCCGATGTTGGGCATTACGAAAGTGAGCGGTACACAAAAAACCTCTTAGCCTCTTTTCTTAAGAAAAAATTTGCTAATTTTGCAGTCGTTTTATCAAACACAGAAACCAATCCTATCAAGTATTTTTAACTATGGCAAAAAAATCCGATGTTACTGTAGAAGAGAAGTTAAGAGCGTTGTACGATCTTCAACTTATAGACTCCCGCGTGGATGAAATAAGAAATGTACGAGGTGAACTTCCGCTTGAGGTAGAAGATTTAGAAGATGAAGTTGCGGGCCTTAACACTCGTATGGAGAAAATGGATGCCGACCTGGAAGTGATCGACCAGGGTATCAACACCAAAAAAGTTTTGATAGAAGATGCGAAGGCATTGATCAAAAAATATAACGAGCAGCAAAAAAATGTACGTAACAACAGGGAATTCAATGCACTTTCAAAAGAAGTCGAATTCCAGGAGCTCGAAATAGAACTTGCTGAAAAGCAGATCAAAGAGTACCGTGCACAGATCGACCAGAAGAAAGAGGTGATCGAGCAAACGAGAGAACGCTTGACCGAACGCCAAAAACACCTTGAACACAAAAAAGGAGAGCTTGATGAGATCCTTGCTGAAACTGAGAAGGAAGAGAAAGCCCTTCTTGACAAGTCAAAAGAGTTTGAACAGCAAATTGAAGATCGCCTGGTAAATGCTTATAAAAGAATTCGTACCAGTGTAAAGAACGGTCTTGCCGTAGTTCCTGTTGAAAGAGGAGCATCTGGAGGTTCATTTTTTACCATTCCACCGCAGGTTATTATGGAAATAGCCGGTCGCAGGAAGATCATTACAGATGAGCACAGTGGTAGAATCCTTGTAGATGAAGAATTGGCACAGGAAGAAAGACAAAAAATGAATGAACTTTTCCAAAAGTTCTAATTTTACTTCCATAAAGTATTTAAACCCTTCACAACAGTGAGGGGTTTTTTGTTGAAAATAGATTTGAGATGTGAGTATTGACTATTGACTATTGAGACTATTAAACATTAAAACCTCAATCTTGGCTCTTGTTTCTTGAAGCGCAGCGATCTTGTTTCTTTTTCCATTAACATCTGTTTCACAGAAATCTAATTTGTATGGCTTAACTTTAAAAACTAAACTTACAACTATGAAAAAAATATTTTTCATTCTCACAGCAGTTGTTTTATTCTCTTGCAACGATGGAAAAACGGGCAGCTCCGACACCTCTGAAAGAATAGATCCAGACACAATCTCTGCCGACACTCTGCCTCCCGGAAATCTCCAGGAAGAAAGAGACGCGGTACAGACAGAAAAAGAAGTGGCCCTGTCTGAAGTTGAGCCTATGAAAAGTAATTTAGGAAAATACCGAAAACTGGTAGAAAACAAATCAGCTGCTGACTGTAGCTGCGAATGCATAGAAATTTCATACAACCATGCCACAGAGTGGTGTATAGACAAGGATAAGATGTATATAAATGCTATGTGTAAAAAAACAGGAGATAACACGGCAGATGTATATTTCGTCTCAGCTTCCAGAGAGAGTTCCCCCGACAGGGTCTTGCCCTGGAATGAATTCGATACCAATACTCCCGTGGCTACTCTCACCTTTCAACAGGACGGAAGTGCAGAACTCGACTGGCTCGGGTTCTCAAAAAACGGAGAAGTAGTGACAGATTATGCACTTTACGGTAAGAAAACATTAGAAGGAACATATAAAAAAGAATGAAATGAAATATTTGATCTTAACTCTCTTTTTCAGTCTAACTGCCTGCGGAAATTCCTCGGGCGAGCCGGTTACTTTACCCGAAATAGCCAATGCCGAACCGGTGGAAGTACCTCTTCAGGATGGTCTTAAAAGAGCTTATTTTGCCAGTGGCTGTTTTTGGTGTGTGGAGGCAGTTTTTGAAAGTGTAGCTGGGGTGAAAGAAGCGGTCTCAGGTTATTCCGGCGGACATACTAAGAACCCAACCTATGAAGAGAGTAACACCGGCCGGACAGGTCATGCCGAAGCAGTAGAAGTAATTTATGATCCCGAGGTAGTGGATTTCGCTACTCTTACAGATGTTTTCTTCGGCTCAATGGATCCTACTCAAAAAAATGGACAGGGTCCCGATCTCGGCTCCCAGTACCGTTCGATCATTTTTTATCAAAATGCCGATCAAAAAAAAATCATTGAGCAAAAAATGAAAGAACTGGCTGGCCAGTATAAAAAGGCGATTGCTGTAGAGGTATTGCCTTTTCAAAAGTTCTGGGTGGCAGAAGATTATCACCAGGATTACAAGAAGCTTAATCCCAATGATCCATATATACGGAATGTTTCTGTTCCCCGCATGAACAGGTTCAAGGAAAAATTTCCGCAGTTACTTAAGGAAAATCAACCTCAATAACCCCCAAAAAAGCCTAAAATTGGTTTTCTTTGCCGAAACAGAATAAGCCCTATAAATGGATATTACCACAGAGAATGTACTTTTAATAGGTTCAATTCTGCTTCTTATAAGTATCCTGGCAGGGAAAACCTCATATAAATTTGGAGTACCCACGCTTATACTTTTCCTCTCGGTGGGAATGTTAGCAGGTTCCGAAGGAATTGGAAAGATTGAATTTGATGACCCTCAACTTGCACAGTTTATAGGTATAGTGTCTTTAAATTTCATCCTCTTTTCTGGAGGTCTGGACACCAACTGGAAGAGTATAAAGCCTATTGTTTGGCATGGAATCTCCCTTTCTACCCTTGGCGTCCTCTTTACTGCACTTTCTGTGGGGACCTTTGTTTGGGCGATCACAGATTTTACTATTTATGAAGGACTGTTGTTAGGAGCGATTGTTTCCTCAACAGATGCAGCTGCAGTTTTCTCTATTCTTCGCTCAAAGAACATGGCGTTAAAAGCAAATATTAGACCTACGCTGGAGCTGGAAAGCGGGAGTAATGACCCCATGGCTTATTTTCTTACTATAGCGTTTTTGGGTTTGGTGGTGAACCAGGATCAAAGTCTGCTTTCAATAATTCCGCTTTTTCTCCAACAGATACTCATTGGCGGTGCGCTTGGTTTTCTCTTCGGAAAGCTGAGCAAAATTATCATTAATAAAATCACTCTGGATTTTGAAGGGCTTTATCCTGTACTTGCGATTGCCCTGATGTTCCTGGCCTTTTCGGCTACAGACAGGCTGGGCGGAAACGGCTTTTTAGCTGTCTATCTTGCCGGAGTTTACCTTGGAAATCAAGACCTCATCCACAAACGTACAATTATGCGCTTTTTTGACGGGGTTGCCTGGCTTATGCAAATCGTTCTTTTCCTCACTCTTGGGCTTCTTGTCTTTCCAAGTGATATTATCCCGGTTCTTGGTCTTGGGGTTTTAATTTCAGGATTTCTTATTCTTATCGCCCGGCCCATAGGAGTCATGTTAAGTCTTGCTCCCTTTAAAATGAAGATGCGCCGCCGCTGGTATATTTCCTGGGTTGGCCTGCGGGGAGCCGTGCCAATTGTTTTCGCCACTTATCCCCTTCTGGCGGGTATCGAAAAGGCGCACATGATCTTTAACATCGTATTTTTTGTTTCCCTCACCTCAGTACTCGTGCAGGGCACTACGCTCTCAACAGTTGCAAAATGGCTGCATGTTGCACTTCCAAAAAAGGCAAAAAGAATATCCCCTGTTGACGCCTTTCTCGCAGATGGCACAAAGTCCCTTATTCGGGAAATCACCATTTCGCCAGATAATTTTACCGTAGGAAAAAGGATTGTAGATATTCATTTTCCTCGGAATGCTATTATTGCAATGATCTCCCGCAATGGCCAGTTTCTTACTCCAAACGGCGCTACCCAAATCGAAGAAGACGATACCCTGATCGTTCTCATGGAAAACCAGCGCAACGTGGAAGCAGTATACAATAGCCTTCACCTGGCCTATAACCCGGATTCAGAAGACGATGAAAATCTTTAATTTCTCTGAAATAAAGTCATAAAAAAAGAGCATTAAAAAATGCCCTTTTTGAATGGTAAAACGTGAAGAATCTATTCTTCCTCATCATCCAGCATAAGATTAAGCGTTACATCAACGTTGTCGCGGGTGGCTCTTGAGTATGGACAAATTTCGTGCGCCTCATTTACCAGCTTTTCGCCTGTCTCCACATCTACCCCCGGAATGTAAGAATCAAGAATGACCGAAAGTTGCAGGTCTCCTTCTTCAGTTTGTCCAAGGTCTACAGAAGCTGTCACAGAAAAATCTCCCAGATCTACCTTATGTTTTTTGGCTACAACCTGCAATGCACTCCCGTAGCAGGCAGAATAGCCGGCAGCAAAAAGTTGTTCGGGGTTTGTCTTTTCCTCACCATTACCGCCCATGGATTTGGGCATACTAAGATCTAGGTCGAGAACTCCGTCATCACTTTTTACGCTTCCTTCTCTCCCGCCGGTTGTGGTAGCTACACCAGTATACAATGTCTTCATAATGATCTTTTATTTTATTATTTTAGTACTTCAATATACAAATAAGATCTCCACCTAAAAATTAATTCCCAGTTTGAAAAATCCATCGGCTCTACATGAAAAAGAAGGCAGTCGCCCCTCATCGGAGATTAACGCGGCAATGGCCAAAAAAATAAGGGATTCCCGCAAGAAGGAATTCACGGTTGATGAAATGTTCGCCCGGCTTAGATCGGGGGACAAATCAGCCCTGAGCCAGGGAATTACCCTCGTCGAGACCAACCAGCCAAAGCAACAGGAAAAGGCCGCTCAACTTATTGAAAAATGCCTGCCGTTTGCAAATGAATCAATCAGGATTGGGATAACAGGTGTACCCGGAGTTGGAAAAAGCACCTTTATTGAAGCCCTTGGCGGCCATTTGGCTGACGCCGGAAAAAAAGTAGCAGTGCTGGCGGTAGATCCCACCAGCACAATTTCGGGCGGAAGTATTTTGGGAGATAAGACCAGGATGGAGACCCTGGTAAACCATAAGAATGCGTTTATTCGACCTTCCCCTTCGGGAGATTCCCTTGGAGGGGTGGCAAAAAAGACACGTGAGACCATCATTTTATGTGAAGCGGCAGGTTTTGACACCCTTCTTATTGAAACCGTGGGCGTGGGACAAAGTGAGACCACCGTTCACAGTATGACCGATTTCTTTTTGCTTCTGAAACTGGCCGGCGCTGGAGACGAACTTCAGGGAATAAAACGCGGAATCATGGAAATGGCCGATGCTATTGTCATCAACAAAGCTGATGGTGAAAATAAAAAACCGGCCGAAAGAGCCCGAGCCGAGTTCCGCAGGGCTTTGCACCTTTATCCGGCCAAAGAAAGTGGCTGGCAGCCTAAGGTTTTACTTTGCAGTGCATATTATAAAGAGGGAATTTCTGAAGTATGGGAGCTTATTTTAGATTATGAGCAAAAAATGAAAGCCGGCGGGGATTTCAGCAAAAAACGGCATGAACAGAATAAATTTTGGTTATTACAAACGATTAATGAGCATTTAAAAAGCCGCTTTTACAACCATCCGGAGATCAAGAAATTGCTAAAACAGCAGCTCGAAGCGCTGGAGAACAACGAAACAACTCCCTTTGAAGCAGCTAATTATTTGCTTCAGCAATACCGGGAACTATAGAAAATTTTCCCTGTACCATTCTACCTGAAGCCGCAGCCCTTCTTTAAGTGTGGTTTTTGGTTGATATCCCAGCATTTTTTTCGCCTTCTGAATATTGGCTAAGGTTCTGGACTGGTCCCCCTGTCTTCTTGGTTTTACCTCAAGTTCAATCTTCTTCCCAAGGATCTCCTCTATCATTTCAATTCCCTGCTGAGTCTTGTGTTCTTCTTCGGCTCCAAGGTTAATGATCTCTCCATCCAACAATTCATGATTTTGTACGGCTTTAAAGATCCCGTCGACGATATCGCCTACATAGGTAAAACTCCTTAGATGTTTTTCACTCCCTTCAAAAATAGGAAAAGCCCCTCCTTTTAATCCGCAGGCGATTAGTTTGGTATAAAGCTTCTCGGGACGTTCTCGTGGGCCGTAAACAGAAAATAGTCTTAGAGAAGAACACTTTATCTTTTTCCCCCTGCTCAATACCAGCGCAAGCTGTTCTGCGGCTAGTTTTGAAACTCCGTACCAGGAGGCCGGTTTTGGTGCTACAGTTTCACGGAAAGTTGCCTCGAGACCATAAACTGAAGAAGTTGAAATGTTGAAAAAATGCTTCAGGTTTTCATTTTGTTCAGCGAACTCCAGGAGATTTTGAGTGGCTATTACATTGTTGCTGAAATATTCTTCAAAAGTACTTTCAGAAGAAATTCCGGGTTGAGCCGCAAAATGAATAATGAAGTCGAAATTTGAAGAAAGTGAATCAAAGGCTTCAGGCTTTCGCAGGTCCATTTTGATCACTTCAATTCCTTTTTTCCGAAGAGTTTCAGCATTAAGCTCTTTTAAAGAAACATCGTAGTAATCTGAAAAGTTATCGAGTCCGGTCACGGTGTAACCTTCTTTTTGTAAACGTTCCGCAGCATGTGATCCAATGAATCCGGCTGCTCCCGTTATTAATACCTTCATATTTAAATGTCTTTTTCTCGAGTTTTACGGTTACAAAGAAACGAGTAATTTTCTAAAAAGCGCCTTTACCCTGTGGCTGTATAGAAATTGTAATATTACTACCTTTGCGCATATTTAATTTTAATGGAATACCAATTTACTATCGTAGTTCCTCTCTACAACGAAGCACCTAATTTATTAAGGGTGGAGCAGGAATTAGATAAATACATACAAAAAGCACCTATTAGAACCTGCGTCCTGTTTGTCAATGACGGATCTACAGACAATAGTCTTCAACTGGTTCAGGAAATTTCACGTCGTAACACAGCTTTTAAGTATATCTCTTTTGACCAGAATTACGGTTTAAGTTCGGCTATCAAAGCAGGTTTTGATCGTGCCGAAACTCCTTTGATTGGCTATATAGATTCAGACCTTCAAACAGATCCCGAAGATTTTGATTTGCTGCTGGAGCAGATAGGGGAATATGACCTTGTAACGGGGGTGCGCACCGATAGAAAAGATTCTTTTAAAAAGAACCTTTCTTCCCTTGTTGCAAATGGTATAAGACGCAGCTTTACCCAAGATGGCATGGATGACACCGGCTGCCCCTTAAAAGTAATCAAAGCAGATTATGCGAAACGTATTCCCATGTTTAAAGGACTGCACCGGTTTCTGCCCGCGATGATCCTTCTCCAAAATGGTAAAATAAAACAGGTTCCCGTGAGACATTACCCCAGGATCGCAGGGAAAGCGAAATTCCACCTGCTCAATAGGCTCGTGGGTCCCTTTGTAGATTGCTTTGCTTATTTGTGGATGAGGAGGAATTACATCAATTACAAAGTAGCTCAAAAGAATGAGTAGCTGGCAGGTGTATACTATTGGGTTTATTGCCCAGGCCCTTTTCTCGGCCAGGCTCCTGCTACAATGGATAGCTTCTGAAAAACAAAAAAAGGTTCTCACCCCTTCCAACTTCTGGAAGGTCTCTCTTTTCGCTTCTTTCTTACTGTTCGTTTATGGCTACTTACGTAGTGATTTCTCTATAATGCTGGGCCAGGCTCTTACTTATTTTATCTACATACGTAATATGCAGTTACAGGGAGAATGGAAAAAAATGTCACGATGGCTGCAGCTTTTTCTTTATTTTTTCCCGGTAATTCTGTTCATTTATTCATATAACAACAATGTTTATGACGTTCAAAACCTGTTCTATAATGACAAAATACCATTATGGCTACTGGTATTAGGATCCACCGCTCAGGTAATTTTTACATTGCGCTTTGTTTATCAATGGGTTTATTCTGAAAGGATAAAAAAGTCTGTATTACCAATGGGGTTCTGGCTCCTCAGTTTTGCAGGCGCGGTTTTGATCCTCATTTATGCAATTTTGCGGAAAGATCCTGTCCTGTTTGTAGGACACCTGGCGGGAAGTGTGATCTACGTAAGGAATATGGTTTTAATAAGAAGAGAAGATGACTAAAAATAAAAAATACCTGCTCTACATCCTCCTTGTCTGGGTTCTGATCTTCCTGGTCCACCTCGACGTGATCTATGTAAACATTATGGAGGCGCGTAATTTTATTACGGCCCGGGAAATGGTGACCGATGGAAATTGGATCCTCACCACCATGAACGCCGAAGCCCGTTATGAAAAGCCCCCGTTGCCTACATGGCTGACCGCCATAAGCGGCATGATCTTCGGATTCAGAAGTATCTTTGGAATGCGACTTCCGGCAGCCCTTCTAACCCTCCTGCTGCTTTACGTTTTCTACAGGTTCATTCCGAAACTGGGGGTCACTTTAAAGCATTCATTTTTGGCTACGCTTATCCTGGCCAGTTCTTTTTATATCATCTTCATGGGGCGAAATGGGCAATGGGATATTTTCACCCATTCGTTCATGATGGCGGCAATTTATTTTCTGTGGAACTTTTTTAGCAGTGAAAAAAACCTGATACAAAATGCCATTTTTGGAGCATTATTTTTTGGCTTTTCTTTTTTAAGTAAAGGACCTGTTTCCCTTTATGCCTTGCTCCTGCCTTTCCTTATCGCCTATGGAAGTATTTATGGCTTCAAAGGATTTACAAAAAAGTGGAGAGCCTTTTTTATCTTTCTAATAATAGCCCTCTTCATTAGTGGCTGGTGGTTTTTATACGTAAGACTGGCAGATCCTGTTTCGTTTATAGAAATCACCTCAAGGGAGACTACCCGCTGGACAAATTACAACGTACGGCCATTTTATTACTATTGGAGCTTCTTTACCCAAAG
Organism: Salinimicrobium sediminilitoris; assembly: GCF_020866905.1. Taxonomy (GTDB): domain Bacteria; phylum Bacteroidota; class Bacteroidia; order Flavobacteriales; family Flavobacteriaceae; genus Salinimicrobium; species Salinimicrobium sediminilitoris. The sequence continues at coordinate 310,335 of NZ_JAIVCC010000013.1, forward strand.
TGGAATATGGACAATTCCGGCCTTTGTTGCTTTACTGTATCCTTATTTGAAGACGCGGGTCTCGAATAAAAAGGCTTATAAATTCGCTCTTTTATGGACCCTGGCTGCAGTGGTTTTGCTATCGATCATTCCCGAAAAAAAATCCCGCTACCTCCTGCCGGTTTTAATACCCATGGCCTTAAACACCAGCTTTTATATAGAATACCTCTTTAGAAACTTCAAAGAACTCCCAAAAAAGGAAAATTGGGTTGTTTATTTTAATCATGGTTTGATCGCGACTATAGGACTAGTATTCCCGGTTGCCGGCTACTTCCTGCTCGAACTGGAAGGTCACTGGTTCTGGTATATCTCTGCATCCATAGTACTTTTCGGACTTGGACTTGCTTTATTATACTTTCTGAAAAAGCGAGAATATCCGAAAATTTTTCATCTCACTGTTGCCTTTATCTGCGGAATAATTGTCTTTGCATTTCCGCTTTCAAACGCTTTTCTGAAAAACCCGGATTTCAGGAATTTTGATGAACTTCGGAAGGTTTCTGAAGCCGGTGGTTTCCAGGTCTATGAGTATGCTACTGAAACCCCCGAGATCATTTGGGAGTTTGGAAAACCTATTCCGAAGTTAACCAGGGAAAACCTTAGATTACCTGAAGAAGAGAAATTCGGAATTATTATGAGGGAACGGGATTCAGTCCTAATAGACTCTCTAAAAGGGGATTTTGAAATGCTGTCTTCAGAAAGATATGACCTCAACTACGTCAATCCTGAAGCTTCGGGATATAAGGACAGGTTGATCAGGCAGTTTTATCTCCTGAAACGGAAGGACTAAAATACTTTTTCAGCAAAAATCGAAATAGCAGGTAGAAAGTATATCCAATTCCTATCCCAATTATCCAGCCGGTAAGAATATCTCCGGGATAATGTACGCCGATATAGATACGGCTGTAGGAAACCAGGAGCCCCCAGACTATTAATACTCCAAAAATGTGTTTCCAGTAAGTTTTGAGGATCATTCCAAGAAACACAACAAGAGCTGCCGAACTTGCTGCATGCGCAGAAAAATAGCCGTACCTGCCGCACCTCACTGCTACAAATCGTGCGTATTCCATCACACCTTCCTGCCTGCACGGGCGGGGACGCTCAAAAAAATGTTTAAACAGGTTGGAAAGTTGATCTGTACAGGTGATCACCGCCGCTACCAGTACGAGGCTTAGCAAAGTCTTCTTCCATCCCAGTGCCCTGTATAGAAAAAAAACAAGCAGCATGTAAAATGGGATAGACGCAAACTTATTGGTAATGAAATTCCAGAAGTCATCCCAGGCGGGATTCCCAAGATTATTGAGAAAAAGGAAAATTTCGTGATCCAGTTCTACCAACTGCTCCATAATTTAGTCTTCGTATCTGGAAATTTCCCGGTCATAAAAATCGGTGGCCTGTTGAATAAAGCCTTCGGCTTCAGAAGAAAGCTCCTTTTCATCGGTTGCATCAAAATCTTCCAGCCATTCTACCTCGTCATTTTCCAGGTTTATAATGAACCTTGGAAATTCGGTATGAATGATAAAAATTGCATCGGGATAATCTGTATTATCACCTAAGAGGAATTTTGGAAAGTCCATAGTTTCTATTGTACATTTTGTTCGGCAGGCTGGCCCGCAGGCTCTACCGTAAGTAATAATTTATTGCTTAAATAATTAAACCGAAGATACAACATTAATGCCGATGCAGTAAGACCGGCGAGTAACCCATACCAGATCCCCATGCTGCCTAGAGCAGATTCTTTCCCCAGGTACCAGGATACAGGAAAACCAATGATCCAGTAAGCTATAAAGCAAATAAGCGTTGGAAACTTTACATCCTGCAGCCCTCTTAATGCTCCAAGTATTACAACCTGCATTCCGTCACTCAGTTGAAACAGGGCCGCTACGATCAACAACTGGGCGGCCAGTAAAATAACTTCGGCATTATCGATATAAAGCGTGGGAAGCCAATCCTTCAGCAAAATAAAACCTACCGCAAAGACTGCTTCGATCAAGAAAACGAGTAAAAAAGTTGAGAACGCAATACGTCGAAGCTCATGAAAATTTGCTTTCCCTTTTTGGTTTCCCACGCGAATGGTTGCGGTCACCCCTAACCCAACCGCAATCATAAAAGTCATTGATGCGAGATTGAGGGCAATTTGATTTGCTGCCTGCGGATTTGTTCCTAAAGTACCGGCGAGAAAAACAGTAGCGGTAAAAATAGCAACTTCAAACAGCATTTGTAAAGCGGTAGGAAATCCAAGGGCAAATAACTTTTTAAAAATATCAATCCTTAACAGGCCTCTTTTGGACCAGATAAAATATTTTCTGAATTTTTTCTTTCTCCTCAAGATCTCCCACAGGAACCACAACATAAAAAATCGCGAAATTAAGGTCCCCAATGCTGCCCCTTCCAGTTCAAGTCTTGGAAAAATCCAGATCCCGTATATGAGCAGGTAATTAAATACCACATTCACAACATTGGCGATCAAGGTGGCATACATTGCATAGCGCGTTTGGGAAAGACCATCGGCAAACTGCTTATAAGCCTGGAAAAACATTAGCGGGATCATAGAGAATGCGACTATCTCCAAATAAGGAATTGCGAGGTCGACCACTTCTGGCGGTTGGTCAAGATGATATAAAATTGGTTTGGCCAGTAACAACAGGATAAAAAGAAATAATCCATTGATACCGCACATGATCACCCCGTGATGGAAGTAACTTTTCCCGGTCTCGATGTCTCCTGAACCATCGGCTTCAGCAATAAGAGGCGTGATAGCAAAAGAAAACCCGATCCCAAGGGAAAGGGCAATAAAGACAAGACTGTTGCCAAGAGATACGGCGGCCAGGGGTGCAGCTCCAAGTTGGCCAACCATGATATTATCGGCCAGGCCGACCATAACATGGCCCAGCTGCCCAAGCATCACAGGATATGCAATGTTCAGGTTTTTACCAAATTCTCTTGTGTAAGCTGTAAGCTGCAACCTTAAAAGTTTGAGGCTGCAAAGATAGAAAGTTTAATTGCCGGGCGACAACCCGGCCATTCTTTTTATTTCAGGATTTCGGACTCATTTTCTATATCGTCAAATCCGTATTTGTCCACCAGGTAAACCAGCGAAGCCATGGTTGCGGCTCCCAATTCCAGTTCCCGTTTATTTACAGCATCAAAGGTATCTGTCGCGGAGTGGTGGTGGTCAAAATATCGTTGCGAATCTGGACGAAGCCCGGCTAAGACCGTGCTGCCATTTTTAAGGGGACCAATATCGGCCCCGCTACCTCCTCTTGCGAAGTAATGAACTAAATAGGGTTCAAAAAGGGGTTTCCAGCCCTGGATTTTTTCATACTGGGAATCTCTCGCCTCAAAGGAAAAACCTCGTGGAGTAAAGCCTCCGGAATCGCTTTCGAGTGCAAAAATGTGATTTTCCTTATTCTTCTTTGCAACTTCAGCATATTTATTCCCGCCTCTAAGACCATTTTCTTCGTTCATGAAGAGCACTACTCTTATTGTCCTTTTAGGTTTGATTCCCGATTCTTTCAGCAGTCTCAACACCTCCATAGATTGAACAACTCCTGCGCCATCATCATGAGCCCCGTCACCAACATCCCAGGAATCCAAATGCCCCCCCACTATGATATATTCATCTGGGCGTTCACTGCCTTTGATCTCTCCAATTACATTATAAGATTCAACATCTTCATAATTGCGGCAGTTCATTTTATAATAAAATTCCAGGTCCTTATTTAATTTAAGCATGCTGCTGAGGTACTCGGCATCTTTAGTACTAATTGCCGCTGCAGGAATTCTTTCATTATTTGGCACATCCCCATAACTCATAGAGCCAGTGTGTGGATACTCATCAATTTTATGAGAAAGCGATCGCACTATTACTCCGGCGGCACCATATTTAGCAGCTTCGGCAGCTCCAGAATATCTTTGATCCACACAACCTCCATAGGCTTCAAAAGTGTGAATAAGATCGGCACGCATTGGGCGGTTGTAAAAAACGATCTTACCCTCGATCTGCTCTCTTCCATATCTCGCCAGGTCTTCAATACCCTGCACCTCGATCACATTGGCTCTAAGGCCGGTATCTGGAGTGGCAACAGAACCACCCAAAGCAAGTATATTTACAATAGTTGAAGGCCCTCCCTGGGATTGCACGTAAGCGTATTCGGGAGTGCCACGCGTCCACTTTGGCACCATTACCGGCTGCAACCAAACACGATCAAGACCTAATTTTTCCATTTCGGCCTTAGTGTATTCTACCGCCTGCTGTGCACTCACCGAACCCGATAATCTTCCTCCAATGTAATTGGACAAATGATCAAGCCAGGCATAACCCTGCCCGTGAAGTAAAGCGACATCATAAAGTTTCCTAAGAGCAAGGGAATCCTGCTGTGAATTAGATTGTGCCCTTGCATTCAAGCTAACAAGTACGATAAGAAGAGCTGCTATTTTTTTCATAAGATTTTGCTAAACAGTAAACAAATGTAAAAATCATTCCAAACCTGCTCAAAGATGAGAAAATATTAATGATTTTTTTCCTGAAGCCCATTTGAACTTAAATTTTTTCCTTTTTCACAGAAGCTTAACTGCAGTCAATTTTCTATCTTTCGCAAAAATTAATACTCCTTGAACAAGCAGCAAATAATTGATAACGTCTCCACCCTACTACAGGAAATACCTACTTCCATGGAGATCGTTAAAGATGATCATAAAAGGGAAAAAAGATTTCACTACCTCGCGAAACACATGGTCGAAAAAGCCATTGAAAAAGATGCGCTCATAACTTCTCCAGACGGAAAAGGGATAGCAATTCTTTTTAAAACCAGCAGTAAGGACAAAAATTTCTGGAAAGACCTTATTATGGACATTAAACTGGCAGTTAATGTTACCGGAATTTCTAAGGGATTGAATGCTTTGAAAGTGCAAAAGTATGTAAAGGCCCAAAGACCAAAGGAAGGCGAATACCTTTACTGCTGGTTTTGGGGAATTCTTAGTGATGCCCGTGGCAGTGATGATGCCAAGACGGCCTATGACATGAAAAATCAGTTCTACGCAATTGCCAGGGACCTGCAGCTTCCCATTTACGCGGAAACCAGGATAAGACGCATAAGTCTTGCCTATCGCCGGTATGGTTTTAAATTATTCAATGAATGGGATCATCCCAGTGGAGATAAGATGTACTTTCTTAAATACACTCCACCTGCAAAGGACGAATAAATAAGCTCCGGAAATCTTTTTTAGTCAAACGGCTTTTTAAGAACTAAATGGAATAAGAAATTCTGCTTTGAGGCCTTTCCCCGAGGTTTCAAAAACGGCATTTCCTTTAATTGTTTTTAGACGTGCCTTCAGGTTTTTTATTCCGTTTCCGTTTTCTAGGATGTCCTTTTTGGAGCCTACTCCATTATCTGAATAGCTTATTTTTAAATTTTCATTTTCAGGAGAGAAAATAAGCGCTACGAGTTTTGCATCGCTGTGTTTCCTCATGTTCACCATCATTTCCTGAAGCACACGATATAATACGATCTTTTTTTCGGGTTCAAGACCGTTCCAGTTAATGCTGTTTTCACCACGTATGATCAACCTGGTTCCCGGCGGGACAGCCCCAGAAAGCATATGGAGAAGATTCTGTAGATATTCACTTCCTGTATGAATTTCACTGTTCTCCCTTGAAAAATCACGGGTTCGTTGGTAAATTTTTTCCAGTTTGTCTACTATTGGCGGTGGAGCTACCGGCTCTAACGAACTCATGACATGGTAAATATCATTTGCCAGTTCATCATGTATTCTTTTTGAAATCCTGCTTTCTGTAAGATAGATCTGTTTAATATTTTCTCTTTTAGTTCGCTGCCTGTAGTTGTAAAAAAGTGCTCCCGAAAGGATCAAAATTACCATAGCGGTGAGGTAACTAACAATATTTCTCGTGCGCAGTTTCTCTGCTCTAAGTTGCTGACTTACATTTTCGGCCTCCAAAAGGTCAATTTGCTGCTCCTTTCGTTCTTCATCAAATCTAATTTTCGCGAATTGATACCTCAGCTTTGTACTGGCGTCTTCAAGACTGTCATTTAAGAAGAGATATCGATCGAGATATTTATCCCTGGAGTTACCGTCACTAAGAGAGATAAGCCTTTCCAATGCCTCCATTTCACCTGTAGGATATGAGAGGGAAGTAGCCGTTTCATAAAATTTCTCGGCGTAATATTTTGATTTTGCCTTATCACTATTAAGGTAGTAATTGGAAAGGTGCGAATAGCTGGCAATTAAACCTTCCTTATCCCCTATCTCCTGTCTCTTTTCTAAAACTTCCTGAAGAATTATTCCCGAATTAAAGGTAGAATCCTGTAACCATTGGGTAAAAGCATAATTCTCCCGAAACCTTATTCGTGAATTCTCATCTACTTCTTCAGATTTTATTATCTCTTTGAAGATGTTGATCGCCTCGGTGTAATTGTGCTGATCTTTGTGAAGAAGTGCGATATTGTGCAGATAACTTAGACTATCCTGCCTGTTAACTGCGTAATTTAAAGCCTGATTATATTCCTTAAGTGCTTCCGAATAAAGCCCCTGCGCCCCATAAGAAAGACCAAGCACGTTGTGTGCAGAACTCACATAGTTAGAATCCCTTTCACTATTTATATATTTTAAGGCTTCTGTAGCCATTTCCTGGCTCCCGGGATAGTCCCCCAGTCCCAGCTGGGCATTTGCCATGTCCAGCGAACGTCTACCTGCCAGGGCGGTGTCTCCTAACTTCAAGTACAAATTGCGCGAATAATAAGCATTTCGCAATTGGGCTTCAGGATTTACCCTTCTATAAATTTGAGATTTCCTGAAATAGCCTTTTGCCTGGTAAAAAAGATCCCCCTGCATCTCTGCTGTGGCAATAAGGCTGTCAACCCAAAAAGGAACACTATCATGCTCGTCAAGCATGCGGAAAGCATAGATCTTACCATCGAGTAAGGCTACAAGAGAAGTATCACTCTTGTCTGTTATTACCTCCAGGCCTTTATTGTATAGTCTGAGTTTTTCCCCGGGATCTGAAGTTTCCAACCCCAAAAGGTAATAATGCCCTGCGGTACCCGGCAAGGGCTGCGGTGGCATCTCCTCCTTGTCCCCGTCCTGACATCCAAGCAGCGTGATTAGACAAAGAAAGAGAGCAGTCCATAGGATCTGCTGTTTTTTCATACTACAAACTTACTAAAAAGGCTTAACAGGAAATTAGTGTTTTAGGAACAAATCCTTAATAAATTCATAAAAGACTAGATTGGAGCAGATAATAATCCAGTATTTTTGCTAATACAGATAAAAAAAGGCAGGAGTATAACTCCTGCCCATATAAAAAACGATTTTACTATCTAAACGATCTCGGCGGTCAAGCCTTCTTCAAGCAACTTTCCACAGCGGGGTTCGAGTTCTTTATACGTACCCGTTTTCACAGTACATTTTCCCTTATAATGCACGAGCAGAGAACACTGCTCGGCCTGCTCGGGTGTGTGATCACAGGCTATAATAAGGGTTTCTATAACATGATCAAAAGTATTGTAGTCATCATTATAGAGGACGATCTCGTGCAGCTTTGACTCCTTGCTTTCTACTTTCTTCTTTTCAAGAACTTGTTCTTGTGTGCTCATAACCAGACATTTTCATTTACAAAAACAGCTTCAAATATAAGAATTTCTTCTCAATCCTTCTTTTTGTTAAACTTTAAAGCCACCCATTCTTCCCGCTCTTTGGAATCTTCATATTCCAGGCCATATTTTTCACATTCCGCTTTTATCACGGGGATATCTCCGGAATAGAATCCGCTGAGGTACATTTCACCGCCCGGGTTGAGGGATCTGTTATAACTCGGCATGTCTTCCAGTAGAATATTCCTGTTTATATTAGCTATGATGACATCATAATGACGGTCCTGGAGCAACTCTGCCCCACCTTCGAAAGCCTCAATCTTAATACACTCATTGCGCTCAACATTCTCCTGGGTATTTTGGTAGCACCAGTTGTCAATATCAATAGCATCCAACTGTGATGCGCCTCTTTTTTCGGCCACTATGGCCAATACCCCTGTACCGCAACCCATATCAAGAACTTTCTTCCCTTGCAGGTCCTGCTCAAGCAGGAATTCAATCATCATGTGAGTGGTCGCATGATGACCCGTTCCAAATGACATTTTTGGCTCGATCACTATATCATAAGTCACATCGGGTTTTGGGTGAAAGGGAGCTCTTACTCCGCATTGCTCGTTTACGACAATAGGGTGGAAATTCTTTTCCCACTCAACATTCCAGTTCACCTGTTCAATTTCGGTCTGGGTAAAGGAAATATCAAATTCATTGGACTGGAGAATGTGTATTCCCGTCATGGACTCGGCATCATATTCTTCTTTCGGAATATATGCTGTGATCCCGTCTTCATTCTCCACAAAGCTTTCAAACCCCATCATGCCGAGCTCGGCAATAAGAATTTCGGAAGCCGGTTGTGGAGGCTCAATCAAAAATTTAAACTCCAGATAATTCATATTCTCCATTTTTAAAAGGCATTGGCAATAGCCATAAAATCTTCGGCATTAAGACTGGCACCGCCAATAAGTCCGCCATCTACGTCTTCTTTTGCAAATATTTCCTGGGCATTTCCAGGCTTAACGCTTCCGCCATAGAGTATTGCGACCTCATTGGCCAAATCATTGCCAAATTTTTCGGCAACAGTTTTTCGTATGAAGGCGTGCATTTCCTGTGCCTGTTCGGGAGAAGCGGTTTCTCCAGTTCCAATCGCCCATACCGGTTCATATGCAATTACAATTTTCTTCCAATTGGCTTCAGATACATGAAAAAGTCCTTTTTCCAGCTGTCGTTTTACAACATCAAAATGTTTGTCGGCTTTTCTTTCATTAAGTTCCTCTCCGCAGCAAAAGATCACCTCCATGTCATTTTCCAATGCAGCATCTACTTTCTTGGCCAGCAGTTCATCTGTTTCCTTATAAATGGCACGGCGCTCACTATGTCCTAAAATGACTGTTTTCACCCCAATACTGGTAAGCATTCTTGCAGAAACCTCACCTGTATAAGCTCCTTCACTGTTCTCATTCATATTTTGTGCAGCCACGTCAATGGACGACTTTCGTAATGATTCAAACGCGTGGTGCAGGTTGGTGAAAGATGGTGCTACAATCACTCTTACACCTTCAGATTCCTTATAAAGTTTTTTAATGTTTGACAGCAAATCTTCAGTTTGAGCCAAATCATTATTCATTTTCCAGTTTCCGGCTACTATTTTATCTCTCATAATCAATGTTTAATGGTAAGTTAGTATTCTGTTTTTGATGGTTTAGCCAAAACTTTTATAAAATCCCTCCGGAAAATCTTAATAATGAACCGTTTAACTCAGCCGGAATTTTAGCTGGTTTTGGAAGTGCAAATATAAGGCTGCAGACTTTAAGAACCTGCGGAAAGCCAAGAAAAACCAAGAAAAATGAGATATAAAATATGCCATTTTTGACACCGGTAATTCTGAAGTTATCTGAATTTTTTCGCTTCAGATTTTCAGAAGATTTTTTTTTTGCTGAAGTGAGTATTATCTAAAATTACTGCAGAAATATTCCTTTCCGAAAATGCCTTTTTTGAAGCCTTTAAAGCTCAAGCTTGTCGGAATCGTTCCAGTGCAATTTTTGGAGAATAGTGCCTTCCTCAAGCTTCACAAGCCCCGGGTTACTCCTAATGATGGTCTTAAGAGCAGTTTCATCACTAAAATACCAATCCAGGTCCAGGTTGTATTTTTCATTTATTTTCTCCTTAAGGTCTTCTCCCGAAGCCGAAAGTCCAACAACCCTGTATCCATTGCTGCGGGCCTTCTCAATTACATCCTGTAGTTTGCGGAGACCATCATTTTCACTGCGGCGAAGGCTGTAAGCAACGATCATGAGGAGCTTATCTTCAGCAAGGATTGTTGAGATTTGATCTTCTCCATCTTTTTCTATGGAGAAATCGTGAATGGGAGGTTCGTAACCTTTCTGGACCATTTCGGTTTCCACTTCTATAAATTCTCCCTGCACCGAAGGGTAGGCGCCCCTGGTAGTGTAGATTTTTTCTTCCCCGTTCACTCTAAACTTCCAGTGATAATCATAGACTGCCTCGGGCGCTCCAGCGGGAACGGTCATAGCCTGTTCAATATTTGTCCCTTCTTTATACGCCCGGAAATCAAAAACCGGCAGGTACATCAATACATAATACGCAAACACGAAACAGAGCATGAACGACAGAAAAACGATCCATCTATGAGAGGCTTTGGCAAAATAAGGAGTGATGTATTTCCTGTTAAAGAAGAGGATTAGTATAAGTACCAGGAGGAACATATCTTTATAAAAGGACTGCCAGGGCGTGAGAGGAATGGCATCCCCAAAACACCCACAATCTGTCACCTTATTGTAATAGGCCGAATAGAAGGTGAGAAAGCCAAAAAATATAACCATAAGAAGCAATGCCCAGGTCGTAAATTTTGGGAGGTAGCCTATAAGTAACATGACACCAAGCACTAGTTCAAAGACCACCACCAATAGAGCAATTACCAGGGCAAATGGCGCTAGAAATTCCAGATTGAGCACCGAAGGACTAAAATATTCTTCCAGTTTAAATGAAAAACCAATAGGATCGTTGAGTTTAATAAATCCCGAAAAAATGAATAGAATACCTGTTACCCACCGGGAAATGCCTACTAGTAGTTTCATATCAAACCGTTTTATGTTTTACTCAATTCGCTATTTTCGTGAATATGTATTAAAGCAAAAACCGCATAATTGATCATATCCTCATAATTTGCTTCGATTCCCTCACTTACCAGGGTTTTGCCTTTATTATCTTCAATTTGTTTTACTCGAAGGACCTTTTGGAGAATAAGATCTGTAAGGGAACTTACTCTCATATCCCGCCAGGCTTCCCCATAATCGTGATTCTTATTTTCCATGAGCTGCTTTGTACGTGCAATCGTTCGATCATAAAGCTCTTCTACTTCATTTACTGAAAGATCGGGTTGTATTGCGACTCCTTTTTCCAGCTGCACCAAAGCCATTACCGAATAATTGATGATACCAATAAATTCGGGCACTTCTCCTTCATCCACTTTTCTCACCTCGTTTTCCTGCAGCCCCCTTATTCGCTGAGCTTTAATAAATATCTGGTCCGTAAGCGAGGGAAGTCTCAAAATACGCCAGGCACAGCCGTAATCTTTCATCTTCTTCATAAAAAGGCCGCGACATTCGGCAATAACAGAATCATATTGAGCAGAGGTGTCCTTCATAGAAACGGGTAATTTGTGTAAATTTCGCTGATTTTATTCTTTTTGTCAAAGTTAATTTTTCCAACCAAAAAACAGCATTTTTTAGGATGTATATCAACTGCAAAGGCCATCTAATAGATCTTTCCACTCCCAAAGTAATGGGTATTCTTAACATCACCCCAGATTCTTTCTACGATGGGGGACAAAGACAAAACCTGGAGGAGCATCTGCAACAGGCAGACAAAATGCTTCAAGAGGGAGCAGATTTTATTGATATAGGTGCTTACAGCAGCAGGCCCGGAGCCACAGATATTTCAGAAGCTGAAGAATTGCAGCGAATCCTTCCGGTTGTGGAGGTGCTGATTAAGAAATTTCCGAACATTATTATTTCTGTAGATACCTTCCGCAGTGAAGTGGCACGACCGTGTGTGGAAGCAGGGGCGGCTATGATCAATGATATTTCCGCAGGAAACCTTGACGACAAAATGATGGCAACTGTTGCAAAACTGCAGGTACCCTATATCATGATGCATATGAGAGGGAACCCTCAAACTATGAAGGATCTCAACCAATACGAGGATCTTACCAAAGATATCCTCTTCTACTTTTCTGAAAAAATTGACCGCGCAAGAGAGCTTGGGATCAATGACCTCATCATAGATCCCGGCTTTGGATTTTCTAAAAATATTTCCCAGAATTTTGAATTACTGTCCCACCTGGAACTATTTAAAAACCTGGATTTACCCATCCTATCAGGTCTCTCCCGGAAGTCGCTTATTTATAAAACATTTCACACAACGCCAGAAGAAGCCCTCAACGGCACAACTGTTCTTAACACAGTTTCTTTATTAAAAGGAGCTAATATCCTTCGGGTACATGACGTGAAAGAAGCGGTGGAATGCGTGAAATTACTGCAGCAGTTAAAAAACTAACCTATATTTTTTTACATTTACCAAAACACACGCCTACTTTGGATTTTCTAGATCTACGCATTCTCGATATTGTTGATATCATCTTTATTGCAGCCCTGCTCTACTATATATATAAATTAGTTAAAGGCACTGTAGCTGTCAACATCTTTATTGGGATCGTGATCATTTATTTTGCCTGGAAGCTCACGCAGTTACTTCGTATGGAAATGCTTAGTAGTGTTTTGGGTGAGTTCATAGGAGTAGGAATGTTTGCTTTAATAGTGGTTTTCCAACAGGAAATAAGAAAATTCCTCCTCATGATTGGTTCCACTAATTTTGCCAGAAGAAGACGCTTTCTTCAAACATTGAAGTTAATAAAGGATGACCTTGAAACCCCGAATGACGTTGAGGCGATTGTAAAGGCGTGCGAAAACATGGGTAAAACCAATACCGGTGCTCTTATTGTGATCCAGCGGAATACCAGTCTGGATTTTATTAAACAAAGTGGAGACCCAATGAAGATCCTGGTCAATCAACCCATTATTGAATCTATTTTTTACAAGAACAGTATTTTGCATGACGGGGCGCTGGTCATAGAAGACAATTATATCACCGCTACCAGAGTGATCCTGCCTGTATCCAATGACCGCACTATACCACTACGGTTTGGACTGAGACACCGAGCTGCCGTAGGAATTACTGAAAAAACAGATGCTCTGGCCCTTGTAGTGAGCGAGGAAACAGGACAGATCTCTTATATTAAAGACGGGGAATTTGTCATGTATGAAGACAGGGATGATCTGGTCCAAAAGTTAAAAGCAGACCTTGTTTAAAGGGTTTCTTCTTCCTGCATGAACTGGACCTCATAAAGATTTTTATAATAGCCGTTCTCTTTCTTAAGCAGCTGGGAATGAGTTCCCATTTCTACTATTTTACCGGCATCCATCACCAGGATCTTATCGGCCTTTTTCACGGTTGCCAGTCGGTGAGCAATGACAATTGAAGTACGACCTTCGGTGATCTTGAGCGTCGCATCCTGTATGAGCTGTTCACTATAGGAATCGACAGAAGAAGTTGCCTCATCAAGCACCAGGATACTCGGGTTACTCACGTAAGCTCTCAAAAATGCGATTAATTGACGTTGTCCCGAAGAAAGCATAACCCCACGCTCCTTGACGTTATAGTCGTAACCGCCCGGCAGACTGGCAATGAATTCATCAACACCAATATCCTTAGCCGCCTGCACCACAGATTCCTTGGTGATCGTGGGATCGTTGAGCGTAATGTTATTAAGAATGGTATCGGCAAAAAGAAAAACATCCTGGAGAACAATGGCAATTTCTCCCCTAAGTGATTTGAGAGTAATATCTTTTACATCTATTCCATCAATAAGAATACGCCCGCTGGAGATTTCGTAAGAACGGTTAAGCAAATTAATGATGGTGGATTTTCCTGCACCGGTAGCTCCAACAATAGCAACAGTTTCTCCCGCCTGGGCTTTAAAGGAAACCCCCTTAAGAACTTCTTCATCCCCAACATAACTGAAACGAACATCCTCAAATTCTATTTCTCCTTTAAGGTGATCTACCACGGTCTTGCCATTATCGGGAATAGAAGATTTTGTATCCAGAACTCCAAAAACCCGGTTTGCGGCCACCATTCCCATTTGTAGCGTATTAAATTTATCGGCTATTTGACGAAGTGGTCTAAAGAGCATCTGGCTCAATTCGACGAAGGCAACGATAACCCCAAGAGTAATGGCTTCGCTTCCAGCCACAACTCTTAACCCTCCATACCACACGATCAAACCAATTGTAATAGAAGTCGCCATCTCGGCAATTGGAAAAAATATGGAGTTATACCACACGGTTTTTACCCAGCCCTTGCGGTGTTTATCATTGATCTCTTTAAAATTCTCATATTCCTTTTCTTCCCGGGTGAAAAGCTGCACGATCTTCATACCTGTAATTCGCTCCTGAACAAAAGTGTTAAGATTCGCCACCTGAGTTCGAACTTCTTCAAATGCCAATTTCATTTTCTTCTGAAAAATTCGTGTCGCATACAAGATAAAAGGAAGCACTACCAGGACAAGAAGAGTAAGCTTCCAACTTTGATAAAACATAAAACCAAGAATAACGATCATTTTTAGCAGGTCACTTATGATCACAAATAAACCTTCACTAAAAATACTGGATATAGTTTCTATATCACTCACTGCCCTGGTCACCAGGCGCCCCACTGCAGAATTGTCAAAATATTTCATTTTGAACTGCAGCATGTGTTTAAATAAATTTACCCTTAGGTCCCGAATAACTTCCTGGCCCAGCCAGTTCGCGAAATAAATAAAGCAGAATTGAAAAATTACCTCCAGGAGTAAAACTCCCACCATAAGACTTATGTAGAACAGGAGTTGATCATTATCCTGCGGCACAATTGAATTATCTATTGTAAGCTGCAATAGATAAGGCCGCATTACACTTAGAAAGGATAAAAGGATAGCAGCAACGGCCACAAAATAAAATGCCCACTTATACACGTGCGCATATTTGAGCAATCGCTTAAACAGTCCAAAATCAAATGCGTTTCCCGTTGATGCTGCCATTAATTAAAAATACTATTGGGATACAAGATCCTTGTTAAATACAATCCGTGAGCCGGTACAGAGGCTCCGGCTTTGCTCCTGTCTTTGCTCTTAATAATTCGATGCAATTCCTGCACTTCAATTTTACCCAATCCAATTTGCAATAAGGTACCTACAATGGCCCTTACCATATTTCTCAAAAATCTGTCGGCAGTAATGTAAAAGATAAGGGTACTATCCTGCTGCTCCCATCTTGCTTCCTCTATGCTGCAGTTGTAGGTGTGAACATCTGTTCTGGATCTGGAAAAACATTTAAAATCTGAATATTGCAATAAAATTTTAGCTGCTTTGTTCATCTTTTCCACATCCAGTTCCCTCTTTACAAAATAAGCCGAATCATTAACAAAAACATTTTTTCGTGATGTGATGTGATACTCGTAGGAGCGTGAAACAGCATTAAACCTCGCATGAGCATCAGCTTTTACAAACAGTAGATCTTTTACCGCTATGTCTTTTGGCAGTAAAGAATTTATCCTGAAAATAAAACTTTTGGACAGGTTTGCTTCGGAATCAAAATGGGCAAAAATTTGCCGGGCGTGTACTCCGGCATCTGTCCTTCCCGCACCCACTACTTCGATTTCCTCCTGAAGCAGGGTGCGTAGAGATTCTTCAACAACTTGCTGCACCGAAATTGCTTCAGGTTGACGTTGCCAACCATGATAAGCCTTTCCGAAGTATTCCAGCTCCAAAAAATATCTCAATCTAAATTTCTACTTTTGCAAATTAAAGAAACAAAGATAAGCCATTAAAGGCAACTGCTCATTCTTCCTGCCTTTAGATTGTTAATCTCACCATAAAAATTCTCAATGAAAAAAATACTCCTTCTTAGTGATACTCATGGACATTTGGATGAACGGATCCTGAAATATGCAGAAGACGCAGATGAGCTATGGCATGCGGGGGATATTGGGACAACTGCAGTAAGCGATTCCCTGAAAAAAGTTAAACCTTTAAAAGCCGTTTTTGGCAACATTGATGGCGCAGAAGTGAGAAAAGAATTTCCGCTTAACAACCGTTTTATGTGTGAAGAAGTGGATGTATGGATCACCCATATTGGAGGTTATCCCGGCCGCTACTCTCCTGCCGTAAAAGAGGAAATAAAAGCTAACCCCCCAAGGATCTTCATAAGTGGTCATTCCCATATTCTTAAGGTGATGAATGACAAAAAACTCGGCGTTCTTCATATGAATCCCGGCGCGGCAGGCAAGCAGGGCTTCCACCAGGTGAGGACGATGTTAAGATTTGTGATCGATGGCAAGGAGATTAAGGATCTTGAAGTGATTGAGTTGGGGAAAAAGTAGGGTCAGTGGTCAGTATTTAGTGGTCAGAGGTTTTGAAGTTGGTAGTGCGCAGGCTTAAGTAGGCGGTAAAATCGAAGTTAGATTTACAAAGTTAGAAGTACGATTTTTTTCACTAAACATTGATCTTTTCTGGATGTTCATTAGGAAAGAAAAAATTTCAATATACAACTAACAACTAAGACCAGGATCAGTGGCTAAAAATGAAATGTCATTTCGAAGGAGCCTTTTCAGTGACTGAGAAATCTGCCCAACCCTTGTAGAAAACCTGTTGAGATCTCTCGTCGTTTTCTTCACTTCGGTTCAGAAAACTCTGTCGAGATGACAACATTCAAACACCTCTGCAAACTTGAACCTGGAACCTTGAACTTTAAACTTTAAACCACTTCCAACCTTGAACTAAAAAACCCGAAGCTTTCACTTCGGGTTTTTACGCACTAATACTACTAAGATAGAAGGTTTATCGCAACCGGTCCACAGATTTTACAAGATCTTCATCCTTTTTTATAGCCTTATTGGCCAGCACTAAAAAAACGATAGAAAATACAGGAGTCAGCATCCCAATACCTTTCTCTGAAACCGAAGTTTCTCCAGATATAGTTAGGGACCAATAGACAAATAATCCTAGTAAAATTAAGTTTAATAAGATATTGATACGCCCCAGCACAAACTGAAGCTTTCTATTCCTAAACAAAAAGATCGTAACTATTGAGATCAAAGCCGAAAGCAAGGTTAAACCTAGAGCAGTATAAACATCTTCGATATACACCGCATTACCTGTCTGGTCATTCCACAGCTTAAAAATAAAGACAAAACCAGCACTAAAAAAAGCCGCAGTTAACAAGTAAACAGTCTGAATTCTTTGTAGCATTTCTCTTCAATAGAGGCACAAAAATAACAGATTCTTTTTAGAAACCATATTAATAATCTGAAAATAATGTCGTATAATTGCAGTATCGATTCGTAACCAATTCAATAAAGGTTACTTAGACTCCAAAAAATTTTTTCGATTCTTCCTCGAGAAGGTTAGTTAAACCAAAGACCAATTTTATTTAAGAACATTCATGTTTGAAATTTCAGAATTAAAGGCTAAAAAGCTGCCTGAACTTCAGGAAATAGCCAAAACGCTACGGGTTCCAAAGTACCGCACGCAAAAGAAGCTTGACCTGGTATACCAAATTCTCGACTACCAGGCGGCAAATCCGAAAAAAGTTCAGGAGGCACTGACAGACGAAGAAGAAAAACCTCAGCCTCAGGAAGATCAAAACTCCGGAAGGAATCAGCGAAAAACCCGCCCCAGAAAAGAGAAACCCACCACTCCAAAAAGCTCCGGAGACCAGCGAAAGACTTCTGATAAAAAATCAGAAACTTCCGGAGGAAAATCTGAAGGGAAATCTGAAGGGAAAAAAGAGCAGCCTCAGGAAACAAAAGCTTCTTCCGACAACAGGAGTGAGCAAAAAGGAAAAAAAGAAGATTCTCCAAGACAACAATCTTCTAAGGATTCTTCTTCCCGAAATCAACAAAAAGACAACCGCAAAGATTCCCGTCAAAAGGAACCACGAGATAACCGGAACCAGGGAAATCGTGATAACAGTCGGGACAACAATCGTGACAGCGGGAACCGGGACAATAATGGCAACAGGGAAAATCGCGACAGCGGGAACAGAGATTCCGGGAACCGCGATAACCGAAACCGCTATAAAGAACCCGATTACGAATTTGACGCGATCATAGAAAGCGAAGGAGTACTTGATATCATGCAGGACGGCTACGGCTTCCTTAGATCATCAGATTACATGTATCTTTCTTCTCCAGATGATATATACGTTTCCCAGTCACAGATAAGATTATTCGGTTTAAAAACCGGAGATACAGTTCTTGGCCAGGTAAGACCCCCAAAAGAGGGAGAAAAGTATTTTCCGCTTATCAAGATCAATAAAATTAATGGTCTTGCTCCACAGGTAGTACGAGACAGGGTGTCATTTGAACACCTTACGCCACTATTCCCACAGGAAAAATTCAATATTGCTGAAAGACAGAGCACAGTTTCGACAAGGGTAATAGATATGTTCTCTCCTATTGGAAAAGGACAAAGAGGAATGATAGTTTCTCAACCAAAAACTGGTAAGACAATGCTACTTAAGGATATCGCCAATGCGATAGCAGCAAACCATCCTGAAGTATACCAGATCATCCTTCTAATTGACGAACGCCCTGAAGAGGTGACCGACATGCAACGTAATGTAAGAGGAGAAGTAATCGCTTCAACTTTTGACAAAGAAGCTCATGAACATGTACGTGTTGCAAACATAGTGCTTGAAAAAGCCAAACGTATGGTAGAGTGTGGACATGACGTAGTGATCCTTCTGGATTCCATTACGCGTTTAGCCAGAGCTTACAACACGGTACAACCTGCCAGCGGAAAAGTACTTTCCGGTGGGGTGGATGCCAATGCACTACACAAACCAAAAAGATTCTTTGGTGCTGCCCGTAATATTGAAGGAGGTGGATCTCTTTCTATAATCGCTACAGCTCTTACCGAAACCGGCTCAAAAATGGATGAGGTAATCTTTGAGGAATTTAAAGGTACAGGTAACATGGAACTTCAGTTGGATAGAAAAATTGCCAACAGAAGGATCTTCCCTGCCATTGACCTTACTTCTTCCAGCACTCGTAGAGATGATATCCTTCTTGACGAAACTACACTACAAAGAATGTGGGTGATGCGCAAGTATCTTGCAGACATGAATCCTGTTGAAGCGATGGAATTCATCAATGACAGAATTAAACAAACTAAGAACAATGAGGAATTCCTGATCTCTATGAACGGATAAGGAACATACCTTCCAAAAATGATAAAATCCGGACATCTTTGATGCTCCGGATTTTTTTTGTCTTACGGTTTAAGAGAAAAATTGTGGAAACGAGCACCACCCCGTCCGCTTTCTCCTCAACGAGGAGGGGAGCTAAAAGGCGGTTCTAAAGAAGAATCGAATAGAACGAGCACCTCCCCCATTCGCCAGTGGCGGACATTCCTCCTCAAGTAGGAGGGGCGCATTTAGTAATTGCAGAACACACGTCCGGAGACAGATATGTCCGTCAGCGGACGACGACCTCCAAGAGGTCGTAAAACAGACCAAAGGCTCCCCTTCTTATTTTAAGGCGGGATGTCCGCGGTAGCGGACGGGGTGGTTAAAATCACAAAACGGATCATTCCTAAATGTTGTGGAGGAATTGAAGTAAATCTGGATATTTGCAGAAAAATACTGTAGGTGGATAATAATTACCTGGATCTGATTAAGCTTGTACTGCCACAATTCCTTGTGGAGAATTTTGATTTAGTAAAGAGTAGAAAAGAAAAAGAAATACTTCATTTTTATTTTGAAGAGCGTAATGTCCCTCCCCAGGAACATTCCTCCAGAATCTTAATGTCTAAAGGTTTCCACAAAGAAATCACTATTCAAGACTTTCCGCTCCGGGGAAACACGGTTTATCTTCATGTAAAGCGCCGTCGATGGCTGGATAAAGATACCGGCCAGATAGTGCAGAGAGATTGGAATCTAGTAGCACAGGGAACACGTATGACCAACGAGTTCGCTGCTTTTTTAAAAGAAATTAGTCGATACTAAAGCCTCAGACTGTCATACCATTGGTAGTTTCTACAGTGTCAATGGAAAGAAGTTACAGCGGCAATACAAAGATTATCTAAGCGACTTCAAACAGTGGAAAGAAAAGAAGCATGCCAGAAAATGGCTGATCTTTCCAGAGAATATGGGACCTTATCTCTCCATCGATGAGACTGCTTTGTCCAAAGGAGAACTCTACACGATCATCACCAATAAAAAAGCTAAAGGTAAAAAAGGAGCATTGGTCGCTATTATAGCGGGTACTCGAGCAGAATCCATCATTGAGCAATTACTGAAGATCCCCTCCTCTCAACGTAATAAGGTAAAGGAGATCACCTTAGATATGGCTCATTCAATGAAGCTCATTGCACAAAAGTGTTTTCCTAAAGCAATCCAAGTCACAGATCGATTCCACGTTCAGAAGCTGGCTATTGAAGCCTTACAGAACCTCCGAATCAAACATAGATGGGAAGCCATTGATTATGAAAACGAGCAAATACAGAAGGGAAAAACGAAAGGTCAAAGTTATATACCAAAGAATCTTAGCAATGGAGACACAAGGAAACAATTGTTGGCCAGGAGTAGATATCTGCTATACAAAACCCCATCGAAATGGACAGAAAGTCAATCTGAAAGAGCTAAGATCTTATTCGATCAATATCCAGACATTGCTAAAGCTTATGAACTGGTCAACAACCTTAGAAATCTATTTAACCAAACATCAACTATTGAAGCAGGGTATACAAGATTAGCTCATTGGTACAAAGAGGTAGAGGAATCAGGGTTTAAATCCTTTAATACCGTCGCCAACACAATAAGTCTCAACTACAGATCAATTTTAAACTACTTTAAAAATAGAAGTACAAATGCTTCCGCAGAATCTTTCAATGCAAAAATTAAAGCCTTTAGAAGTCAATTCAGAGGTGTAAAAAATGTAGAATTTTTCCTTTATAGATTAACTACAATATTTAGCTAGTCCACAACTTTTGTTCTTGATCCCACAAAACCCCGCAGCTTTCACTGCGAGGTACTTCTTAATATTTAGAACGAAAAAATGCCTCTCGTTTTTAAACGAAAGGCATTCTCTATAAATTGAACACTATCTTAATTAAAGCGCAGCAACGTGCTTAGCCAACTTTGACTTAAGGTTAGCGGCTTTATTATCATGAATGATATTCTTCTTCGCTAATTTGTCAATCATAGAAGCTACAGTAGGATATAAAGTCTCTGCCTCTTCTTTCTCTGCATCACGCAACTTCTTGATGGCATTCCTTGTAGTTTTATGCTGGTAGCGGTTTCTAAGACGCTTTGTCTCGTTGCTACGTATTCTCTTTAACGATGACTTATGATTTGCCATTACACTGTTATTAAATTAATTCTTTCTCAGTAGTCCGTAGGGGAATCGAACCCCTGTTACCAGGATGAAAACCTGGCGTCCTAACCCCTAGACGAACGGACCATTATTATTATTTCAAAGCTGGTTTACACGACTTGTAAACCTTTGTAGTCCGTAGGGGAATCGAACCCCTGTTACCAGGATGAAAACCTGGCGTCCTAACCCCTAGACGAACGGACCATTTATTTTCAAATGCGGATGCAAAAATACAACTATTTTTCAATGCCGCAAATGTTCAGGAAAATTTTTTGAAAATTAATAAGCTTTCGCAAAAAGAACTCTCCCTACAGACGGTTTTCCTGTGTACACGCAGGTCCCCTCTTCCTTCTCTCCATTAAACGGAATAAGGCGAATAGTGGCTTTGGTCAATTCTTTTATCCTGTTTTCAGTCTCGGCAGTGCCATCCCAATGCGCAGAAATGAATCCGCCTTTTTCTTTAAGCACCTTTTTAAATTCCTCAAAGTTTTCTACCGGTGTGATATGCTCATTTCTAAAGGTTCTGGCTCTTTGATGCAGATTCTCCTGAATTTCAATCATCAAACCTTTCACTTTGCTCACCACATCCTCCTGAGCGATGAATTCTTTTTTCAAGGTATCTCTTCTTGCCAGTTCCACAGAACCTTTCTCGAGATCTTTGGGACCTATAGCTATCCTTACCGGCACTCCCTGTAATTCGTACTGGGCAAATTTCCATCCGGGTTTTTGAGTATCGCGATCGTCATATTTTACCGATATGCCTTGTGCCCTAAGATCGGAAGCAAATTTATTCGCCACTTCAGAGATCTGATCTAACTGCTCTTCTCCCTTATAGATTGGCACTATCACTACCTGCACAGGCGCAAGATTTGGAGGCAAAACCAGTCCGTTGTCATCACTGTGCGTCATAATAAGAGCTCCCATTAACCTGGTAGAAACACCCCAGGAAGTAGCCCATACATGTTCAAGATTACCTTCTTTACTTGCAAATTTAACATCGAAAGCCTTTGCGAAATTTTGACCTAAAAAGTGGGAAGTTCCAGCCTGCAGGGCTTTACCGTCCTGCATCATGGCTTCAATACAATAGGTATCTACAGCACCTGCAAATCTTTCACTTTCGGTCTTTCTTCCTTTAATTACCGGCATTGCCATAAAATTTTCAGCAAATTCAGCATAGATATTATTCATTTGTTCAGTTTCGGCTATTGCCTCAGCTTTTGTAGCATGGGCAGTATGCCCTTCCTGCCAAAGAAATTCGGCAGTACGTAGAAAGAGGCGCGTACGCATCTCCCAACGCACCACATTTGCCCACTGATTGATTAGGATAGGCAAATCCCGGTAAGACTGGACCCAACCTTTATACGTGTTCCAGATGATTGCTTCAGAAGTTGGCCGAACAACGAGCTCCTCCTCCAGTTTAGCTTCAGGATCTACTATTAACTTACCAGCATTGTCCGGATCGGTCTTTAACCTGTAGTGAGTAACAATAGCACACTCTTTTGCAAAACCTTCGGCATTCTTTTCTTCAGCCTCAAAAAGACTTTTGGGAACAAATAGGGGAAAATAAGCATTTTGATGACCGGTCTCTTTAAACATTTTATCAAGCTGCGCCTGCATTTTTTCCCAAATAGCATAACCGTACGGTTTGATCACCATACAGCCTCTAACGGCCGAATTTTCAGCCAAATCGGCTTTTACTACCAGTTCGTTATACCATTTCGAATAATCTTCTTTTCTTGTAGTGAGGTTCTTTGCCATCTCCAGTCTTTTGGCACAAATCTTGCACCTTGTTAATGAAATAAAGTTAGTGCAAAACTAACTATTTTTATCTTTGTTCAATAATAAATTCAACGCCATGAAACGATACTACAAGCTTTTAAACGTGAGAAGCCTTCTTCCTGCATTGGGCTCTCTGTTTTTATTAGCTTCCTGTAGTTCTTACCAGTATGCCGGGTATGAAAATGATGGAATTTACAGTTCCTCACAAAGCGGCGAGGCTTATACTGCTAATGATTACGAGGAATCTTATGAAGACGCCCTTTATTATAAAAATCTCTTTGGAGAAAAAGCCGAGCAATTTGGAGCTGTTTCTCAAGACGGAGCCATTTTTACTGATGTCGAATCATATTCCTCGGGCCAGTATGATGAAAACATGTTTGGAGCAGAGGGCATGGAATATGAACCCGGTAGAGCTGCATGGGGAACAGATCCAGATGAGATTGCGGTAAACATTTATAATAATTATCCTGCATATGGTTCATTCTATTATCCATACGGCTACCCCTATTACACCGGCTTCTACGATCCATTCTGGGGTCCAAGATACTACCCTTATGGATTTTATGATCCCTTTTATTTTGGATCACCATATACTTATAATTCCTGGAGATGGAACATTGGCTGGGGATTTGGATGGGGCGGTTACTACGGCTACGGTCATAGATATTCCCCTTACCACCCATACGGAGGTTACTCTAATTACTACCCATATTACAATCGAAGCAACGTAGCCTATAATACTGGTCGCAGAGACAGCTATTCTAACAGTTATCGCGACAGACAAGCTAATTCTGAAAGTAGAATTTCCAGAATACAGGGATATTCAAACACCAGAAATGTCAGAGCTGCAGGAACAAGGGTTAATGATAATCGAACCTATCAAACCCGCTCAACCAGGGTTAGGTCCTCTTCGACAAGAACAAATGATACCTACAGAAGTTCTTCTCAAAGACGATCGTCACCTGCTGTAAGGAGCAATTCATCTTCAAACCCGAGACCGGAAGCAAGATCGAGTCGTTCTTCAAGGAGCAACAATAGTTCCTATAGATCCTCATCATCGAATACGAGATCCTCGTCCTCAGGTACCGGTTCATCTTCCAGCAGGTCCAGCCGTGGAAGAGGTGGAAAATAGTCTAGACTAAAAATTTATAAATGAAAAAATTGATTTTTGCCTTTACAGCCATAATTTCTATGTCTGTAGAGGCACAAAATATTACAGATGCCGTAAGGTATTCCGGCACAGACCTTAATGGAACAGCACGTTACCGTGCTATGAGTGGAGCATTTGGGGCATTGGGAGGAGATATCTCTTCTCTAAATGTAAATCCCGCCGGCTCGGCTGTATTTCTCAACAGTTCTGCAACTCTTAGCTTAAATGTCGAGAACAGCAGCAATGAGGTGAGCTTCATGAACGGTTTCAATAGTAACTCTAACTCAAATACCGATCTAGGACAGGCAGGGGCAGTTTTTGTATTCAACAGTTTTGATGAAAATGCAGACTGGAAGAAATTTAGCCTTGGCTTTAATTACAATAAATCATCCAGCTATGAGGATGATTTTTTAGCTTTTGGAACTAACACTCGTTCCATCGATAACTACTTTCTCGAATTCACACAAGGAATTCCTGTAGACTTACTTGAAGTAGATTTAACAAGAAATGAAACTATAGCAGGCGTTTATGCCGATCTTGGAGAAAGAGAAGGATTTGCAGCCCAGCAGGCATTTTTGGGGTATCAAGGTTACTTATATGATTACGAACCCGATAACGCGAGCAGCCCTTTTGCTCCCTACACTTCTAATGTTGCAACAGGAAGTTTCGACCAGGAATATGCCTATGCTGCTACCGGTTTAAACGGTAAGTTCTCTTTTAACTTTGCAACACAATATCAGGATTTTCTTTACCTGGGACTTAACTTGAATAGCCATTTCATCAATTATGAAAGAATGACTTCCTTTTTTGAAGTAAATAGTAACACCGGAAGTGAAATAAATGAAATACTTTTTGAGGACCGGCTTAGCACCCTGGGAAGCGGATTTAGTTTTCAATTGGGTGCTCTGGCAAAAGTTGGTGAAAATGTTAGAGCCGGGATAGCTTATGAATCTCCAACATGGTATAATATTTCTGAAGAAACCACTCAGTACCTTGAAACTTACAGTCTGGAATTTGGTGAGGCCATTGTTGATCCAAATGTTGTGAACATTTATCCCGATTACAAGTTGCAAACTCCCGCCGGTTATACAGGAAGTTTAGCCTATCTTTTTGGCTCAGCAGCCCTTATAAGCTTTGACTACACATATAAAGATTATTCCACCACGAAATTTAAACCTACAGATGATCCTGCTTTTAGGGCTCAAAATGATCTTATTTCAAATGAATTGAAGGGAGCATCAACTTTTAGACTTGGAGGAGAATACAGGATTGAGAACTGGAGCCTTAGAGGTGGTTACAGGTTTGAGGAGAGCCCTTACAGCAATGGATTTACAGTGGGTGACCTTGAAGGTTATTCCGCAGGACTTGGGTATAACTTCGGAAATATAAAAATTGATTTGGCGTATGACCATTCTTCAAGGGAAAACAATCCTCAATTATATCAAACCGGATTAACAGATCGCTTTAGAAATTCAAGAGAAAATTCTAATTATGTGCTTTCACTAAGTTTCGGGTTGTAAAATCTCACATATAAATTCTAAAACAGCCTTCGGGCTGTTTTTTTAATTCAGGACCTTTTTGCAATCGAACTTGCTGCTACATATTACCAGAAAAGGGTTTAAATATGTATCTTTGCAAGCTTAAATACACAGTGTTTAGACCGTACCTTATAACGTATTATGAAAAAAGACAATATAGACGAGGCTATTGATGAAATGGGAGATGCATTCGTAAGCCCCAACACAGATACACCAATGCGCAAAGATGCATTTGATATAAGCGATGAAGAAAAAATTGAACGCATCCAGGTTGACGTAAAAAGTATCCTGGAGACCTTAGGTCTGGACCTTACCGATGACAGTCTTAAAGGCACCCCTAAGAGAGTTGCGAAAATGTTTGTCAACGAAATCTTTGGCGGGTTACATCCCCAGGTAAAGCCAAAAGCCTCTACTTTTCAAAATAAGTACAAGTACGGGGAGATGCTGGTAGAAAAGAACATTACCCTCTACTCTACCTGTGAACATCACCTGCTTCCAATTGTTGGAAAAGCACACGTTGGATATATCTCCAATGGTACTGTTGTAGGGCTTTCAAAAATGAATCGCATAGTTGATTATTACGCGAAGCGTCCACAAGTACAGGAGAGATTAACAATGCAAATAGTAAAAGAACTACAGGAAGTTCTGGGAACAGAAGATGTAGCCTGCGTTATTGATGCAAAACATCTTTGCGTAAACAGCCGCGGAATAAGGGATATTGAAAGTAGCACCGTCACTAGTGAATACGGCGGCCGATTCAAAGATCCCGAAGCCCGACGTGACTTTTTGGACTACATCAATCTGGAAACTGAATTTTAAATTCTCCACTATTCTATGGCACTTTACCAGCAGCAGGAACTAAAGATCTACAATTCACTATCTGGAGAAAAAGAAGTCTTCACCCCCATTAACGAAGGTGCCATTGGCATGTACGTATGTGGCCCCACGGTTTACAGCAATGTTCACCTTGGCAACTGTCGCACTTTTATCTCCTTTGACCTTGTCTTTAGATACCTTAAACACCTGGGGTATAAAGTGCGGTATGTTCGAAATATTACCGATGCGGGTCATTTAGAAAATGACGCCGACTCTGGGGAAGATCGTATTGCAAAAAAAGCTCGTCTCGAGCAAATCGAGCCTATGGAAGTAGTGCAGCGTTATACAGTTGATTTTCACAATATCCTGCAAAAATTCAACAACCTTCCTCCCAGCATCGAACCTACGGCTACAGGACATATTGTAGAACAAATCGAAATCATTAAAGATATCCTGGAAAAGGGCTACGCATACGAAGCCAATGGATCGGTTTATTTTGATGTATTAAAATTCAACGAATCTCACGATTACGGAAAATTAAGTGGTAGAAAGCTTGAAGATATGATTCCCAACACACGGGAATTGACAGCACAAAGCGATAAAAAAAATCCGCAGGATTTTGCACTTTGGAAGAAAGCCGAGCCCCAGCATATTATGCGCTGGCCTTCCCCGTGGAGTGATGGTTTTCCCGGCTGGCACCTGGAATGTACCGTAATGAGCTCCAAGTATCTTGGAGAAGAATTTGATATTCACGGCGGCGGAATGGACCTAAAGTTCCCTCACCATGAATGTGAGATTGCTCAAGGAGAAGCAGCAACAGGCAAAACACCGGTGAATTACTGGATGCACGCCAACATGCTTACTCTAAACGGCAAAAAAATGGCCAAGAGTACAGGTAACAACATTCTTCCCAATGAAATCTTTACCGGGGACAATCCTAACCTTGAAAAAGGTTTTGCCCCTACTGTAGCAAGGTTTTTCATGCTGCAGGCAAATTACAGAAGCATACTCGATTTCTCCAATGAGGCCCTTGTAGCCAGTGAAAAAGGTTTCCAACGCCTAATGGATGCTTATCACAGTCTTGAAAACATTCAAACTTCAGAAAAATCTGATCTTGATATAGCCGAATGGAGACAGAAGTGCTATGATGCGATGAATGACGACTTTAATAGCCCAATTCTAATAGCACAACTTTTCGAAGCCGTAAAACAGATCAACATTCTCAAAGAAGGAAAAGCTAAAATAACTGCTGAAGATCTTGAGCTCCTAAAAAAGACCATGAGCGACTTTATTTTTGAGGTTCTCGGTTTAGTAGACACAACTGAAGCTGCAGACAACGATTTTAGCAATAAACTTTCCGGCACTGTAGATTTGCTTATTAAGCTCAGAGCAGAGGCCCGGGCGAATAAAGATTTCGCTACTAGCGACAAAATTAGGGATGAACTTGCAGGAATGGGAATACAGCTGAAGGACGGTAAAGACGGCACAAGTTTTACTATCGAATAAAAATTGGCCTTTGAAAAAGTGGCTTTCATACCCTCTTATTGGTCTGGTAAGATTTTACCAGAAAGTCATTTCGCCGTTTACGCCCGCAACCTGCCGCTATACTCCAACCTGCTCTCAATATTCGGTTGAAGCGCTTCAAAAACACGGAGCTTTTAAGGGGAGTTGGCTTTCAATTAAACGTATTGCAAGCTGCAATCCCTGGGGAGGTCATGGTTATGACCCCGTTCCGGAGAAACTTCAGAAGGAAAAATAATCGGAAAAGGCACCAAATACGTATATTTACCTACCAATAATAAAATTTCTTCATGCTTTTCAATCAAATCTACTGGAATCCTTCCGAAGGTATAGATCTCGGTTTTTTCGTAATACATTACTACAGCTTAATGTTTGTTGTGGCCTTTACCATTGGCTGGTACCTCATGAAGAGCATTTATGAAAGGGAAGGTGTTTCCATAGAAAAGCTGGATTCCCTGTTTATTTATACTGTTCTTGCCACGCTCATTGGTGCGAGGCTGGGACACGTGATCTTTTATGATTGGGATTACTTTCAAAACCATCTTCTTGAGATCTTCCTGCCGGTACGATTTGAACCTGAATTTCAATTTACGGGCTTTAGAGGACTTGCGAGTCATGGAGCTGCCATTGGAATTATCACGGCAATGTACCTTTATTGCCGCAATGTGCTGCACAAGCCGGTACTATGGATCCTGGACAGGATTGTGATTCCTGTGGCTTGCGGAGGAATCTTCGTAAGAATAGGGAATTTCATGAATTCCGAAATTATTGGAAAACCCACCAACAGCGACTTTGGAGTGGTGTTTACTAAATTAGGTGAAGATTTTGCAAGGCATCCGGCACAGTTATACGAAGCCGCCTGTTATTTGATCGTCTTTATAATATTATGGCTTACCTACTGGAAAACTTTGAAAAGAGAAAAACTGGGTTATATCTTCGGCTTGTTTCTCGTTCTTCTTTGGTCAGTACGATTCTTTGTGGAATTCGTGAAAGAACCTCAAGTAGGTGAAAGGGTAAACTGGGTGCTTAATACGGGACAATGGCTAAGTGTTCCATTTATTCTCGCCGGCTTTTACTTTATGTACAGGCCTTCACCAAAAACCCGGGTAAAATGATTCGGAAAAAGTCATTTTTGAGCCTCCTGTTCGCAGGCATTCTGGCAACGGGCTGCAAGGACAAGGCGGAAAAAGTACAGGAGTCCATTTCAGAACCTATCACTTTCACTCAGGAAGCTGAGGCTTATCTTGTAAAGACATCGGGAGACACTATCCAACATCTACAACTGGAAATAGCCGATGATGATTATCAAAGGGAAACAGGGCTTATGTACCGTAATTCCATGGAACAGGACCAGGGAATGCTGTTCATTTTTGAGAAAGAGGAACCGCGTGGTTTTTACATGAAGAACACCAATATCCCTCTGGATCTTATCTTTTTAGATTCAGAAAACAGGATTGTGAGCATTTCGAAAAACGCCAAACCAAAAAGCCTGGAAACTATTCCTTCTGAAGCCCCGGCCCAATACGTTCTGGAAGTGAATGCAGAACTCTCAGATCAATGGAACCTAACTGTAGGCGATAGCCTTATCCTAAATCGGGAATAGCAGAAAAAGTCTTATAAATTGACATTTTTTAAGCTGTTCAAAATTGACTTTTGCACTCCCTCTTTTTGGTGTTTCTCGTGTTTAAAGATCTAATTCCTTCTGAAGTTACGATCTATAAAATCCTGAAATAGCTTCAGCAATGCACTTCATATACTTTTGCCCTCCTCTTTTAACTGCTCGGTTTGTAATTTTCTACTGAACTATGGAAGAGCTTTGGTCTCATTCAACAGAGAAAAAAACCTTCAGAAATAACATTTTTGACGCATAGGATCCGGTTCCAGGATTAGGCAACCTATATTTCGATCCTTTTCCGTACCACTTGTATGTGTATTCGCTTCCCGATTGATAAACCGGCACAACATCATGTCCCTATCTAAATCATATAGCCAATAAACACCTCTTTACCTTCCAAAAAGGGCAAAAAAAAGAGCCTTCCGGTGGGAAGGCTCTTTTCTTATTTTCAAGAAGCTTGTGACTAAGCCACTGTTTCTTTTTGTTTCAGTTTTCTTCTCTTAGTCTCCTTATTAAAAGTATCATAAGTAATAGGAGTTGCAATAAAGATAGAAGAATAAGTACCTACTATCACCCCTACAATAAGAGCAAACATAAACCCTCTAATGCTTTCCCCTCCAAAGATGAAGATCGCAAGAAGTACCACAAGGGTAGTCAAAGAGGTATTTACTGTACGGCTCACCGTGCTGTTGATCGCGGCATTAATAGCGTCTTTCTTGGTCCAGGAAGGATGCTCATTAAAGAACTCCCTTATCCTGTCAAAAATAACCACGGTATCATTCAGCGAGTAACCAACAACTGTAAGGATAGCAGCAATAAACGCCTGATCGATCTCCATGTTAAACGGCATGAACTTATACGTCAATGAGAATACACCAAGTACGATCAACACGTCATGAATAACAGCAATTACCGCCCCCAGTGAGAACTGGTATTTTCTAAACCTCAACAGGATGTAAAGGAAGATCACCAACAGGGATCCTAATACCGCCCAAATTGAAGCTTGTTTAATGTCATCTGCAATAGAAGGACCTACCTTGATAGACTGCATAATTCCAATCTCTCTTTCGCCCTCTCCTCCTACAGTAAAGTCGGCATAAGTTGTTCCTTCAGGAAGATAAGCTTGTACTGCGCTAAAGAGTTTCTGAGTGATCTCTTCATCTACTTCGCTTCCTTCTTCTTCAACCTTATATTTTGTTGTAACCTTAATTTGGTTTGCAGCTCCAAAAGTCTTGGCACTTGCACTTCCAAATTCGGTAACCAGCTCATCCTGAAGTTCAGTTGGATTTACAGACTTGTCAAATCTTATTGTGTAGCTGCGACCCCCTACGAAATCAACCCCCTGGTTCAATCCCTGGGTAAACAATGATCCTAAACTTACAAGGATAAATACTCCTGAAACTATATAAAATGTCTTTCTCTTTTCAAGAAACTTAATGGTAAGGCCAGAGAAAAGATTTTTTGTAACCGAAGTTGAAAAGTCAAGGCTCTTATTCGGGTTCTTAGCATACCTGTCAATAAACAATCTTGTGATAAAGATCGCAGTAAAAAGAGAAGTTGCAATACCAATCAATAAGGTAGTGGCAAATCCTTTAATAGGACCGGTTCCAAGAACCAATAGGATCAATGCAGTAAGACCTGTGGTGATGTTTGCATCAAGAATTGAAGAAAGAGCGTTGTTGAAACCATCTCTAATCGCATCTTTCTGCACCTTGCCTTTTGCATATTCTTCCCGAATACGCTCAAAGATAAGTACGTTCGCATCCACAGATATACCAATGGTAAGAACGATACCGGCAATACCGGGTAAAGTAAGTACCGCCCCGAGTCCTGCAAGAACACCAAAGATGTAAAGTATATTCACCACGAGGGCGATATCAGCAAAAATACCTGCCTTCCCGTAGTAGAAGATCATCCAAAGCAATACCAGGACCAAAGCAATTGCGAAAGAAGTGATACCGCTGTCAATAGCTTCCTGACCAAGTGACGGTCCAACGATCTCGCTCTGCACAATATCTGCTGAAGCCGGTAATTTACCTGCACGTAAAACGTTAGCTAAATCCTGTCCTTCGGTAATGCTGAAGTCCCCTGTGATTTCACTTCTTCCACCTGAAATTGGTCCGGTCGAAACTCCTGGAGCAGAATAAACCACATTATCAAGAACAATAGCAATCTGGCTTTGATTTTCAGATGCAAAACCTGTCATCTCTTCCCAGACTTTAGCACCTTTCCCGTTCATTTGCATAGTCACTGCCACTCTACCTACCTGGTCGTAAGCCTGAGTCGCATCTGTGATCACACTACCTGAAAGTGGTGGCTCATTTTGTCTGTTTCCTTTTAGTGCATACAATGGAGCAACCTGAGCATCTTCATCTACAATTCCCCAAACGAATTTCGCATAACGCTGTTCACCTTCAAGAAGGTTTCGCACCTGCGGATTATTTAAATACTCCCTCACTTTGGAAGTATCTGCAATATTAAATGTTGCTAAAACAGGTCCTCCCTGGAAACCGGGAGCAGCCATTAAGTCAAACAAAGGGTTGTTTTGTTCAGCTATTTGAGCTGTATCACTGGCCGACTCTAATAAAGCATCGATCTCATCCTGTTCTGCCTCTGCAGTATCTACACTAGCCTCGGCCGTTTCTTCAACTTCCATCTGCTTAAGCAGGTTGTTGGCCTGCACAAAGAAGTTTTGAAATTCATTGCTCTTGTAAACATGCCAGAACTCCAATTGAGCTGTACTTTGTAAAAGGTCCTGTACACGTTCTATTTCTTTAGCTCCCGGTAATTCAACAAGAATTCTTCCTGA
This sequence comes from Salinimicrobium sediminilitoris, assembly GCF_020866905.1. GTDB lineage: Bacteria > Bacteroidota > Bacteroidia > Flavobacteriales > Flavobacteriaceae > Salinimicrobium > Salinimicrobium sediminilitoris. Next base: position 342,697 of record NZ_JAIVCC010000013.1, read on the forward strand.
AGACCCAAGACGCTGAATGTTAGGTTGAGTAACTCCAAATTTATCAATACGTTTTCTAAGAACCTCAAATGCTGAAACAATGGATTCATCAATTTTTCTTCTAATGATAGGCTTTACTTCCTCATTAGTCATTTCAAAATTGATCTCGTCGCTAAGGTTTCTGTTGGCAAAAATATCGGGAGAAGCAAGACGTGCATCAGGAATTTCTTCAAAAGCATCAAAAAAGAGGTCAAGGTAGTTCTCCTGACTTGTTTTTTGAGCCTCATCGGCTCTAACTAATGCCTGGTTAAAGGCAGGATCTTTACTGTTGTTAGCCAGCTCTCTAAGAATGTCCTTAACAGAAATTTGAAGGATCACATTGATCCCTCCTTTAAGGTCAAGACCTTTATTAAGCTCTTTTTCCTTGGCCGTGTTATAGGTGATCCCCATAAAAACCTCTTCATTCCCTATGGAATCAAGATACCTCTGTTCTGCTCTCTCCCGGGCGGTGACATAATTATCAACACTTTGCGGAATTTCCTGCTGTGCAAATTCTTCGGCATCGTCCTCAATATTGCCAGCAATAAATGTGAAAGACAACTGGTAAATACATACCAGGGCAAACAATATTGCGAATACCTTGATTATTCCCTTGTTCTGCATTATTCTTTAATTTATGTTCATTTTTTTAAAACGGACAAATATAGGTTTTCAAGATAGAAAACCCAATTATATTTTTTGAAAAAATTAACTTTTAAAATTAAAATAAGAAGCTTCTCTAAAGTACTGTCATATCGAGGTTTCTCCGAGGTGCCGGCGATTCTGACGGCAGGAAAAATCCTCTCAAAAATGACACTTTCGAGAAGCTTCTTCTAAAGCTATTCTTCGTGAAAAATTATTTCTTCAGGTCGAGAAGATCATTGGTTTTTGAAACTCCCTCTGAACTGTCCTTCAGTTTGGATTTCTCGGCATCATCAAGTTCCACCTCCACAATTTTCTCAATTCCATTTTTGCCAAGGATCACCGGCACTCCAATACACAGATCATTAAGCCCGTACTCCCCTTCTAAAAGGGCAGAACATGGGAACATTTTTTTCTGGTCGCAGGCAATTGCCTGTACAAGAGAAGAAACAGCGGCCCCTGGTGCATACCATGCACTGGTTCCTAACATTTTGGTAAGCGTAGCTCCACCCACCTTTGTGTCTTCTGAAACCTGCTCTATACGCTCCTTAGAAAGGAATTCTGAAACAGGTACAGAATTACGTGTGGCAAGTCTGGTTAATGGCACCATACCAGTGTCACTGTGCCCTCCTATAACCATCCCGTCAACATCAGATGCCGGACAGCCAAGTGCTTCACTAATTCTATATTTGAATCGGGCACTATCCAAAGCACCGCCCATTCCTATAATTTTGTTCTTTGGAAGCTTAGTGGTTTTATGAACCAGGTAAGTCATAGTATCCATCGGGTTACTCACCACGATCAAAGTCACATTTGGTGAATGCTCAAGAAGGCTTTGAGAGACAGATTTTACAATATCTGCATTGATGCCTATAAGTTCTTCCCTGGTCATACCAGGCTTACGTGGCACACCACTTGTGATTACAGCGATATCTGAATTTGCAGTTTTTGAATAGTCATTTGTGCTTCCGGTGATTTTAGTATCGAATCCAAGAAGAGAAGAGGTTTGCATAAGGTCCATAGCCTTTCCTTCGGCATAGTCCTCTTTAATATCAATTAAAACCACTTCTGAAGCAAAATTTTTAATGGCGATGTATTCCGCACAGCTGGCTCCAACAGCTCCGGCACCTACTATAGTAACTTTCATTGTAAATTAGTTTGGTTAATTTTGACTAACAGTGCTGCTAAAGTACGAATTTCACAGGAGTTTTCCTTCAAATTTAACGGCAAAAACCGCACTTTAAATCCTTACATGAAGTCCTAAATTCGCATTGAAAAATTCTCCTACCGTGCCCATTACGCTCAACCTGAAACGGTCAAAATGTACGTTAAAACCAAGGTCTCCTTTAAATTGAATTATTGAATCCTCAAGAGTGTCAACCTGAGCATTTACAAGGTCTACCTGTCCCGTTCCACCAAAGGTGTAGCTGAACGAAGAATTCATTGCACCGGCTGCAGCAAAGATCTCAAAGAGCCCCCAGTTTTTTGACCCAATAACTTCAGCCATAAAAAGATTGGCATCAACATCAATTTCATCTAAAAGAATTAAACCTTCAGCCCCTGTAGGATCAAATGCATACCCTACAGTTAATTTGGAATAAGAAGCTCCCAGAGCAAATTGGAAATCTTCAGGATAATTGTAGCCAAAGTACTGGCTCAAGTTGTGCTTTACTCCCATTCCGTAGGTACTGGCTGCAACTCCATCAATAGTAACTTTTGGCATCGCACGAACAGTGATTTCAGTTCCTGCTGAAACACCTACAGCGGCCTGAAGAAAAGCATGCGGAACGTAACTCCTTCCAATTCCCTCTATGGCTTTAAAATCATTTACAGGAATGACCAGTCCATTGAGATTAATTTCTCCACTTAGGGTTATGGAACTGCCACCACCAAAAGCTGTTGGCAAAACAGCATTTTCAGCGCCGTCAATCTGTAGGATTTTAAGATCTGAATTCGAAAGACTAAATTCCTTTTTACCTGAAGGTACAAAAAGAGCATTACCATAAAGAGATAAACGAAATTCCCATTTTTCAAGAGGTATTGCTGAACTGAACCAGCCCGCACTGGCCTGGTAGCCGGCTCCCTGGGCTGCAGGATCAGAAAATCCCCCACCAATGAGAAGGACGTCATCAATAAAATCATTCACGTCTTCAGATTGGGCAGAAGCAGGTGAAAACAATAATAACAAGAAAAGAAAAGAAAAGATTTTTTTCACAAGGTTTGTTTTTGAAGTTGAGTAAAAATAATAAAAAAAGTATAGCTTCTTCAGAAGACTCCTACAAACAAAAAACCCTGCATTTCTGCAGGGCTTTCTTTAAATATTTACTGGTGTTTTACGCATCAATATTAGCGTAAACGGCATTCTTTTCAATGAAATCTCTACGAGGCGGCACCTCATCTCCCATCAACATCGAGAAGATCCTGTCGGCCTCTCCTGTATTGTCAATCGTTACCTGGCGTAGCGTACGGAATTCAGGATTCATAGTGGTATCCCATAACTGCTCTGCATTCATCTCCCCAAGACCTTTGTAACGCTGCACGCTCACCCCTCCACTAAAGGAATTGGCGATCTCATCACGCTCCTTATTGGACCAGGCATAACGCTTTTTACTACCTTTTTTAATGAGATATAGCGGCGGCGTCGCAATAAATATGTGACCTGCCTCGATCAATTCTTTCATGTATCTAAAGAAGAAAGTAAGAATTAGAGTAGCGATGTGACTTCCATCAACATCGGCATCACACATGATCACTACTTTATGATATCTCAATTTGGAAAGGTTTAGTGCCTTACTATCCTCTTCAGTTCCTATTGTGACACCAAGAGCAGTATAAATGTTCTTGATCTCCTCATTTTCGAAAACCTTATGGCTCATCGCTTTTTCTACATTCAGGATCTTACCCCTTAAAGGAAGAATAGCTTGAAAATGACGGTCACGACCTTGTTTGGCCGTTCCTCCCGCCGAGTCACCCTCTACAAGGAACACTTCACTCTCGTGCGGATCCTGGGATGCACAATCTGAAAGTTTTCCAGGCAATCCACCCCCGCTCATCACCGTTTTTCGCTGCACCATTTCACGAGCCTTTTTGGCGGCATGACGTGCCTGCGCAGCAAGTATCACCTTTTGAACAATGGTCTTCGCATCATTAGGATTTTCTTCCAGGTAGTTTTCCAGCATTTCAGAAACTGCCTGCGAAACCGCAGCAGTAACCTCCCTGTTTCCAAGCTTGGTCTTAGTCTGCCCTTCAAACTGAGGCTCTGCAACTTTAACCGAAACTATCGCTGTCAACCCTTCCCGGAAATCATCTCCTGAAATTTCGAACTTCAGTTTATCAAGTAATCCTGAAGCATCGGCATATTTTTTCAAGGTGGTAGTCAATCCTCTCCTAAAACCGGCAAGGTGAGTACCTCCCTCGTGTGTATTGATATTGTTAACGTAAGAGTGAAGATTTTCGTTGAAAGAAGTGTTATAAACCATAGCTACTTCCACTGGGATATCGTTTTTCTCCCCTTCTATCGCAATTACTTCGCTAATGATAGGCTCTCTTGTTCCATCAAGGAACTTTATAAACTCCTTAAGCCCTTCTTCTGAATGGAAAACTTCAGAAACAAATTCTCCCTTATCATCTTTCTCCCTGCGGTCTGTAAGTGTAATTGTGATCCCTTTATTCAAAAAGGCAAGTTCCCGCATCCTGCTGGCAAGGGTATCATAATTATATTCGGAGGTTTGCTGAAAAATAGAAACATCGGGTTTAAAAGTAACTACAGTTCCATTAAGATCTGTCGTACCGACAGATTTCACCGGATACATTGGCTTCCCTTTTTCGTACTCCTGCTCCCAGATAGTACCATCGCGGTAAACTGTGGCTTTTAGATGATCGGAGAGTGCGTTAACACAACTCACACCTACCCCATGAAGTCCACCTGAAACTTTATAAGAGTCTTTATCAAACTTCCCTCCTGCACCAATTTTGGTCATTACAACCTCAAGCGCAGATACTCCTTCTTTTTTATGTAAATCTACAGGGATACCTCTACCGTTATCCTCTGTTGTAATAGAATTATCTTCGTTTATAGTGACTTTTATAACATCACAGTGTCCCGCCAGGGCTTCATCAATAGAATTGTCTACCACCTCATAAACCAGGTGGTGCAAGCCTCTCACTCCAGTATCCCCAATGTACATGGAAGGTCGCATACGCACATGTTCCATGCCCTCCAGTGCCTGAATACTGTCAGCCGAATAACTGCTTCTTTTAACCTCTTCGCTCATACTTAAATTCGTTAAAATTTTATCAATTTCTATAACGAACAAATATACCAAAATCATACCTGTAAATCCACCTCCACCTTTGTTAAAGCCTCTAAGTTATCAACAATTTATGTGGAAAAAACCTCTCCTGTAGCCATTTGAGAAAAGTTAGATGAACTATTGTATTTACGCATTAGACTTTTATAAATCAATACTCTCAACATTTTTAAATGATATGTTTAAACCCAAAGAAGAAACAGCTTATTCACAAAATAGAACTTATCCCAAACCCGGTGTTTCGGGTAAAAATTTTTCATTAAACCCGCCGATTTACTTTTCCATCTTTTTAACGGTAAATAAGGAAAATCTTAACTAAAAATCCGACAGCATGCTTTATATTTAAACCAAATTTAAAATAAAGACGAAATGAAGAAAATATTTATAATGTTCGCAGTTCTGGCCGGGTCTCTTTCCACCCAATTATATGCACAGGACACAACAGAAACTTTAAAGGATAATGACGGTCCAAACTTCTCAAAACTTGATGTAAGCCCTATGGATGTCGCCTTGTTTAGAGGTGAAAACAATGAACCTTTAGCAAGAGTGCTTTACAGTAGGCCCCAAACCCGCGACAGAGAAGTTTTTGGAAAGCTGGTACCTTATGGAGAAGTATGGAGAACAGGAGCCAACGAGGCAACCGAAATTACTCTTTACCAGGACCTTATGGTAGGAGGTAAAACCATCAAACAAGGGACCTATACACTTTTCACCATTCCAAGAGAAAAGGAATGGACGATCATCCTAAACAATAGCACCAACATATGGGGTGCGTATGATTATCATGTAGAAAAAGATGTAGCTCGTATTACCGTGCCGGTGAGAAAGTCACCTGTACCTATTGACGCGCTTTCCATGAATTTCGCAAAAAGTAATGATGGCGCCGATCTTTTCATTGGCTGGGATGACAGTTATGTAATAGTACCATTCAAAGAGGCCCAATAACCTATTGAAAACAGACTAAAAAACGCCCTTTTAAGAGGGCGTTTTTTTTATGGGATATTCAAATATTTATGCGTTTGAAGGGAAACTTTCCAGTTTGGGTTCTGCATGACATACTCTACGATAAGAGGCATCATTTTTTCCCTGTTGCTCCATTCGGGTTGCAGGTAAAGAATGCAGTTTTCATTGACTTTGGCCGCCTGTTCCTCGGCGAATTTAAAGTCATGTTTGTTAAAAACGATCACCTTTAATTCATTGGCAACCTCATAGATCTCCTCGGTAGGAAGTTTAATTTTCTTGGGAGAAAGACATATCCAGTCCCAGGTCCCCGTAAGAGGATAAGCCCCTGAAGTTTCAATATGGATCTTAGCCCCTTTTTCCTTTAAACGGCTGGTTAGCGGCTCCATATTCCATGTAAGAGGTTCTCCACCTGTAACCACTATTGTTTTACTGCTCTTTAAAGCATTGTCGACAATAGTTTCCACGCCGGTAGGAGGATGCAATTTTGCGTCCCAGCTTTCCTTAACATCACACCAGTGGCAGCCTACATCACATCCACCCACTCTTATAAAATAAGCCGCAGTTCCTTTATGAAAACCTTCGCCCTGTATGGTATAAAATTCCTCCATTAGCGGCAGCATATTTCCCTGCTCCACCAATTCGTTCATTTCCTTCTCATTCATAACCGGCAAAGGTACATAAAAACCATGACCGGACCCTGCGGAGTAAAGAAAAGCACACCTGTCAAAAATGGCATTTTTTGAACCCCTTTCAGATCAATAAATTTTTCGGACTCCTGTCAAAGTTTTCTTACTTTAACCCTTTCTTTTAAAGCAACAAATTTTTGCCTGTTTTACGCCGAATCATAAAGATCCTTCCAGTTTTCTTCGGATTTCTGCTCCTTTTTTCCTGTGCGCCGGGTAAAGATGTAAGCCGGGAACTTAAAAAGAGCTTTTCTAAGGCCGAAGCTTCCAATTCCCGGTTCACGGGGTTCATGGTTTATGACCCTCACTCCCGGAAAGTGATTATTGAACACAATTCCCATAAATATTTCACTCCTGCTTCCAACATCAAACTGTTTAGCTTTTACGCAGGATTAAAAATTCTTGAAGATTCAATTCCTGCTTTGAAATATGAATTTTCGAATGACACCCTTTATTTCGCCCCCACCGGGGATCCTACTTTTTTACACAGCGATTTCGATTCTTCTAAAATCCTGGAGTTTTTTAATTCCCATTCCGAAACCCTTATGCTCATTTATCCTGAAGCCACAGAAACACCTTTTGGACCAGGTTGGGCATGGGATGATTACAATTATAGCTTTTCTGCTGAACGCTCTCCTTTTCCGCTTTATGGAAATACTGTGAACTTCAGCTTTTCTCCTGAAGATTCCCTTAAAGCTGAACCGTCCTTTTTTGAAAATCAAATGAAAAAAGACAGTACAGGCTTTTCTTCCGGGATTCAGCGAAATCTAAAAGAGAACAGATTCAAAATTCCACTTTTAAGACATTCAGCTTTTGAACAGCAGGTGCCCTTCATTACTTCAGCCGAACTCAGTGCACGACTGCTTTCCGATACGCTGAAGAGAAAGGTGAATTTAATCCGAAATCTTCCGAAGCATATAAATCTTCAGCATAAATTGTTTAGCCGGCCATCGGACAGTCTTTACAAAAAGATGTTGCAGGACAGTGATAATCTTTTTGCCGAGCAGCTACTCCTCATGGCTGCAGGAGAGATCTCTGATACCCTTAAGGCAGAAATAGCAATTGACTATGTGCAAAACGAATTTTTTAAGGAGATGCCCGATGAAATTAAATGGGTTGATGGCTCTGGTCTCTCCCGCTACAACCTCTTGACTCCCCGAAGCCTGGTTTGGGTACTGGAAAAAATATACAGGGAAATTCCCCGGGAACGACTTTTCGCTCTGCTGCCCGCAGGAGGAGTTTCGGGTAGTTTGAAGAAAGATTACAAGGCTCCCGTTGGCAAACCTCCATTTGTTTTCGCCAAAACCGGAAATTTAAGCAACAACCACAGCCTAAGCGGATATTTAATAACATCATCGGGCAGGGTCCTTATCTTTAGCTTTATGAATAATCATTATATGGTACCAACAGCAGTCGTGAAATCCAGGATGGACGACGTGCTTAGGGAACTTTACCTCAACTACTAATTATGGAAAGAAGGAAGTTTTTACAAAATATGGGATTTGGTAGCCTGGCTTTACCTCTATATAGCTGCGTAGCACCGGCTTTAATGAATTTTGACACCGGGATCGGGGAAGAAATTCTTCCAAAGCGTCTTCAGCCGGGAGATACTATTGGAATCGTGAGCCCTTCTGGAGCCATTTTTGAATCTGAGCCTTATGAAATTGCAGTGGAATCCATGCAGGCACTCGGGCTTAAAGTAAAACTGGGAGAGCATGTGAAAAAGCGATATGGCCATCTCGCAGGCACAGATGAAGAGCGGGCACAGGAACTTAACCTCATGTTTAAAGATCCATCCATCAATGCCATCATATGTCTAAGGGGGGGATCTGGAGCAGCACGTATTCTCAATTTACTGGATTATGAAGCTATTCAAAAAAACCCGAAGATATTTATAGGCTACAGTGACATAACCGCACTACATCTTGCGATTTACAAAAAAACAGGACTGGTGACTTTTCACGGTCCTTTGGCAACCTCAACCTGGAATATTTTTGCAGTCGAACACTTTAAGGATCTGCTTTTTGAAGCTGACGCCGTGCAATATTCCAATCCTGTGGATAAGGGAGGACTGCTAACACAAACCAACAATAGAATTAGGACCATCACTGCCGGTTCGGCTACCGGAGAACTGTTGGGAGGCAATCTCTCTGTCCTCACAGGGCTTATGGGAACTCCTTATTTCCCTACTAACTGGGAGGGAAAGATCCTGTACCTGGAAGATGTTGGGGAACGGATCTATGCAGTAGACAGAATGATGTCTCAACTGCAACTTGGAGGTGTACTCGACCAAATAAGCGGATTTATCTTCGGGAAATGCAGCGATTGCGAACCGGGAGGTGCAGGAGGCTACGGCTCTTTGACCATGGAAGAGGTGCTGGACCATTTTATAAAGCCATTAAATATTCCGGCATTTTCGGGCACTATGATTGGGCACATTAGCGATAACTTCACCATTCCCAATGGAATAAGAGCTGAGATGAATGCAGAACAGGGAACTTTTAAGATGCTTAATCCTGCAGTTCGATAAATTCGAAGGATTAGAAAGGAGTCTAATCCCTCACAATTCTTACATTTATAAAAATTTTGAAGGTGTTCAATAAACAGCATTTTACAGAAGATATTACTTCCGGCTATCAAACAAAAGGTGATTACATCTATTTGGGTGCTGCCATGCATGACGGGGAAGTCTATCCAGATGCTGCAGTAAAAATTCCGCTGAAAACTTTGAACCGGCATGGCCTTATAGCCGGAGCTACCGGCACCGGAAAATCCAAAACACTGCAGATCCTTGCTGAAAACCTTTCAAAAAAGGGAGTTGCGGTATTGCTTATGGATGTAAAAGGAGATATGAGTGGCCTGGCAAAACCTTCAGCCGGAGAGACTTTTATCCAGGCTCGGCATGACAAGCTGAAATTTCCTTTTGAAGCCAGTGCTTCTCCGGTGGAGATCCTGAGTCTTTCCGAAGAAAAGGGAGTAAGACTACGGGCTACAGCCAGTGAATTTGGACCTGTACTCCTATCCCGCATCCTTGAACTTTCCCCGGCCCAAAGTGGAATATTATCGGTCATTTTCAAATACTGTGACGACAACCACCTGCCACTTCTGGATCTTAAGGACCTAAAGAAAATCCTTCAATATTCGACAGAAGATGGCAAAGAGGAGTTTGAAAAGTCCTACGGAAGGATTTCATCTGCATCCACCGGCGCTATTCTTCGGAAAATTGTAGCACTGGAGCAACAGGGAGCAGATCTCTTTTTTGGCGAAAGATCTTTTGAGGTCGAGGATTTGCTAAGAAAGACCAGCGACGGGCACGGTTACATTAATATTTTACGACTTACCGACATTCAGGATCGACCGAAGCTTTTTTCCACCTTTATGCTAAGCCTCCTCGCCGAGGTCTACAACAGTTTTCCCGAACAGGGAGACAGTGATAAACCAAAGCTGGTGCTGTTTATAGATGAGGCTCATTTAATTTTTGATCAAGCTTCCGATGCTTTGCTTAATCAAATTGAAAGCATCGTCAAACTTATAAGATCAAAGGGCGTAGGTTTATTTTTTGTCACCCAAAATCCTGCCGATGTTCCTGCAGATGTGCTGGGGCAACTGGGATTAAAAATTCAGCATGCACTAAGAGCATTTACCGCTAAAGATCGCAAAGCAATTAAACTGGCTGCAGAAAATTATCCTATTTCAGAATATTACGATACCAAAAATGAACTCACTACGTTAGGAATTGGGGAAGCGCTGGTGACGGCACTGGATGAAAAAGGAAGGCCTACTCCCCTTGCGGCGACAATGTTAAGGGCACCGATGAGCCGAATGGACATCCTGAGTTCGGAAGAGTTACAGGAACTTATTGAATCTTCGGCTCTTAAGGAAAAATACAATCAACAAATTGACCGCGAAAGTGCGTATGAGATCCTGACCCAAAAAATTGAGAGGGCAGACCAGGAAAGAGCCAGGGAAAAAGCCGCGGAAGAGAGAAAGAAAATAAGGAAAACCACATCGGGCCGGCGCAGTAGATCTGGTGACGGTTCTCAAAAAGCTGTAATTAAAGTTCTCACCAGTGCCACTTTTATAAGAGGTGTCATGGGAGTACTCAATAAACTTTTAAAATAACCTTACAAAAATGCGAAAAGCCCTTTTACTTCTACTTTTTATCACAACCGGCTTCCTTATTTCATGCGAAAAAGAGCAGGATCCTTTTTTAATTAGCGCCAACAGCATTGGGCGTTTGACCAGTGATATAAAAATTAATCAGCTTGATTCGATCTTTGCCGAAGATTCCATTGTGAAACAGGTAGGCACCAGCGAATTATTCCGAAAAAGCAATGAAATCGAAGTTTACGACAACAAGGGTAATAAACTTCTTTTAATAGAACCGGTACAGGCTTTTGATTCTACCAGCACCATAGGATTTATCCAGGTACTTGACCCCCGCTATAAGACAGCTAAAGGAGTAGGCAAAGAAAGCACCTTTAAGGACCTTGTTGAAAACTACAATATTTCCAGAATTGAAAATACCTTAAGTGCAGCCGTGGTCTTTATAGATGACTTGAACATTTACGTTACTATTGATAAAAAGCAGCTCCCTGTGGAACTGCGATATGATACGCAAACCCGTATCCAGGCATCACAAATTCCCGATGATGCGAAGATCAAATACTTTATGATCGATTGGGATTAATTTTTTAAAACTTCTAAATGTCTTCTGAAAATCTTACCCGGTTAAATAAATATTTGAGTGAAGTAGGTTACTGCTCCCGCCGAAAGGCCGATACACTTATTGAACAGGGAAGAGTTACGATCAATGGGCAGGTGCCCGAAATGGGAACTAAAGTGAGTCCGGACGATGAAGTACGCGTCAATGGTGAACTTATCGTTCCGCCGAAAAAAGATAATGTTTACCTGGCATTTAATAAACCAATCGGAATTGTTTGCACCACCAATCCAGCCGAGAAAAAGAACATTGTGGATTATATTAATTTCCCCACTCGTATTTTTCCAATAGGACGCCTGGACAAACCAAGTGAAGGCCTTATCTTACTTACAGATGACGGGGATATTGTTAATAAAATCCTCAGGGCCCGAAACAATCACGAAAAAGAATACATAGTTACGGTTGACAGAATAATCACAGCCGACTTCATTCAAAGAATGTCATCGGGAATTCCCATTTTAGACACCGTTACCCGCAAATGTGAGGTAGAACAACTGAGTAAATTCACATTCAGGATTGTACTCACCCAGGGCCTTAACAGGCAAATACGCAGGATGTGCGAATATCTTGGCTTTGAAGTAGTAAAGCTCAAGCGGGTAAGGATCATGAATATTAAACTGAATGTCGAAGTTGGACAGTATCGTCATCTCACCCAAAAAGAACTTGATGGACTCGACCAACTTACCGGAGAATCTATTAAGACTGAAGAAGCCTCTTTAAAACAGGACCAAAAAACTCCTCCACCAAAACAGAAAAAAGCGCCAAAAGGAACGGCTTCAAAAAAATCCCACCACAAACGCAATTCTCCAAATAACCCCAGAAATAGGGAATCTTAACAGAGAATTAAGCAAATTATCTGCTGTATCTGCTTATTTTTAATAAAAAAATTATGCCAGACAACAGAATCAAAAACGAAGATCAATACGAAGCTCTTAGAGATAAAGGAGCCAGTAAAGAGAAAGCTGCCAGGATCGCCAATTCTTCGAATTCCGGCGAGAAAGGTGGTAAAGGAGAGAAGTACGAGGACCGCAGTAAAGAAGACCTTTACAAGAAAGCAAAGGAAGTGGGAATTGATGGCCGTTCAAAAATGAGCAAAAAAGAATTGATCAGCGCCCTGAGAAACCATTAATCCATGGAGAAGATTCAACCTTTTCACCTTGCCATTCCGGTCGATGACCTTGAAAAAGCCCGGAAATTCTACAGGGATACTTTAGGCTGCGAAGAAGGAAGAAGCAGTGACCACTGGGTAGATTTCAACTTCTTTGGCCATCAATTGGTGATCCATTATAAAGCGGCTTCCGAAGGAAGAAATACGGGAAGTAATCCAGTAGATGGAAAAGATGTACCTATTCCTCATTTTGGAGTAGTCCTGGAATGGGATACCTTCCAATCTTTCTCTAAAGAACTTGCGGAAAAAGACATTTCTTTTGTTATTGAACCCTATATTAGATTTGAAGGACAGGCAGGGGAACAAGCTACCATGTTTTTTAAAGATCCTTGTGGCAATGCACTAGAATTTAAAGCCTTTAAAAACCCGGCCCAGTTATTCGCAAAATAATTACATAATTTAAATGAACAGATTAAAACCATCTTTAGTACGACAATTGTTCGTACTACTCCTTATTATTTTCCTTTTGGTTTTAATCTTTCGGGAGATATTACCTTATCTCTCAGGAATTTTGGGAGCAATCACGCTTTATGTCGTGCTTAAAAAACCTATGAACTGGCTGGTGAGACGTGGCTGGAAACCGGTGATGGCTGCATCGATGCTCATGTTCCTTTCTTTTATTGGAATTCTGGTACCTATCACGCTTACGGCCATTATGCTTACCTCAAAGATCGGCAAGGCCGTAGCAAATTCCGAAATGGTTTTGCAGGCAGTGAAAGATCAGATTAACGAGGCCGAAATCTACGTAGGTTATGATCTAAGTAAGAGTATCGACTCCGCAAGGGTCGCCGATTGGCTTTCTAACAACCTGCAATCACTGGGTGCCGGGACTTTTAATGCCTTTATTGCTATAAGTATCATGTACTTCCTCCTGTATTATATGCTTATATACCGGCATAGTCTTAAGGATGTGGTTATCTCCTACATCCCTCTTGGAGAAGACAATCTTGAGGTAATTGGGCATGAAGGGGATGAAATGGTGAAATCGAATGCCCTGGGAATTCCACTTGTGGCATTTTTCCAGGGGATTGTAGCTCTTATAGGTTACCTCATTGTTGGAGTACCCGATCCACTCTTCTGGTTCGTGATCACTGCCATTGGGGCAATGGTCCCTTTTATTGGAACAGCCATTGGTATAGTCCCGGTGACGATCCTGCTTTATTCCATGGGAATGGAATGGCAGGCAATTTTTATTATGATCTATGGATTCGTAATTGTCGGGATCACAGATAACATTTTGCGGCTTTACATCCTAAACAGGCTTGCAAGTGTGCATCCTTTGATTACCCTCTTTGGAGTGGTAGTAGGTGTTCCCCTTTTTGGGTTCATAGGACTCATATTTGGGCCTTTGCTCGTATCCCTGTTTTTGCTTATCTTAAAGATATACAAGCACGAATACGGAAAAACAGAAAATAAGATTTAACCTAAAAAATTAATGCTATGCTTGAAAACGTAAAAAAGAAGATCAACAAAGATTACCTGAAATCTGAGGTCTCCAAAGTAGAAGACGGAGATTTGGATATGGTAATGGATAACAAAGAGGCCATTGATAAAAAGCTGAACAATTCCGGAATGAAAAAGTACGCCGAACTTGGAAAGCTCATGTTTGGTATGTTAAAAGACTACCGTAGGGGAGAATACACAGCTCCACCATGGTTTACCATTGCAGCAATAGGCCTTACACTTCTCTATGTATTCAATCCCATGGACATGTTACCCGATTTTCTACCCGGAGTAGGTTATGTGGATGATTTCGCCCTTTTTACAGTAGCTGTTCGCTTCATAGAGTCCGATCTACATGCTTACCTGGATTGGAAAATTTCAGAGGCAAAAGAAGCAAATGCTTAATCTAATTCTTTAACTCCATTTTTCTGCTGCGATGAGTATCCCTGGCCAACAGGGTATTCTTCAGCAGCATGGCAATGGTCATAGGCCCAACCCCTCCGGGAACTGGAGTGATATAGCTTACCTTTTTTGAAACATTTTCAAAATCCACATCACCTGAGATCCTGTAACCTTTAGGTTTGGATTCATCTGGCACCCTTGTGATACCAACATCAATGACAACTGCGTCATCCTTGACCATTTCGGCTTTAAGGAAGTTGGGAATTCCTACTGCGATTATAATAATATCTGCCTGCGAAGTTATTTGGGTAATGTTCTTTGTGAATTCGTGAGTTAAGGTTACCGTTGAGTTACCTGGAAAGCCTTCTCTCCCCATGAGGATGCTCATTGGTCTTCCCACAATGTAACTGCGCCCAATTACACAGGTATGTTTTCCTTTAGTAGGAATATTGTAACGCTCAAGCATCTCCAGAATGCCAAAAGGTGTTGCAGGAATAAAGGAAGTCATGTCAAGAGACATTTTTCCGAAGTTGGTGGGATGGAATCCATCCACATCCTTATCGGGACTTACTGCTAAAAGTACTTTCTGAGTATTTATTTGTGGAGGTAGTGGTAACTGTACAATAAAGCCGTCGATATCATCATTGTTGTTGAGTTCCTCGATCTTGGCCAAAAGCTCAAGCTCGCTGGTATTTGAAGACATGCGAAATTCTGAAGATTCGAAGCCTACTCTTTTACAAGCCTGCACTTTACTGTTCACATAAGTAAGGCTTGCGCCGTCACTACCAACAATAATGGCAGCCAGATGCGGGACTTTCTCCCCGCGCTCTTTCATTTTTTGTACTTCCAGGGCTATTTCATCCTGGATTTCGTTGCTTAATTTTTTACCGTCGAGGAGAGTCATATGTTTAGTGTTCAGTGATCGGTGGTCAGTGATCAGTTTATATTGGAATTTATTCTTCTGTTTTCACCCCAAATTTTTTGGGATTGAGAATCATATAATTAATTAATTTGCCTACTTCTTCACTTTCGATCATTAATTTCTTGTAAGATCCTTCAGCTAAGTATTGACATTTATAAGCATATTCTAACCAAACTTGTGTTTCAGAATTTTCGGCATCACCATCTGCCAATTTGCTTGCGAAGTGCCTCGGATAATTTCTTTTTCTATAAGCTTCAGCAATTGCTGCTGAAACACTGCGGGAAGAGCGTCTAATTTGATCGGTCAAAGAGTAAGTCTCCTTCTTTGGGAATTGTGTTGAAATCTCCAATATTTGCATAGACAGTGAAACAGACTTTTGATAAGCAAATAAATCCTGAAAGTTCATCAATTTTTATTTTTCTGAATACTGATCACCGAATACTGATCACTTACTTCATTCCTTTCATCATCTGCATCATCTTTCTTCCGCCACCGCCTTGCATCATTTTCATCATTTTGCTCATTTGGTTGAATTGCTTCAAAAGCTGATTCACCTGCTGAACAGATGTTCCCGATCCTTTTCCAATACGTTTTTTTCTGGAAGCATTAATTACTGAAGGTTTTGAACGTTCTTCGGGAGTCATTGAGTGGATAATGGCTTCAATTGGTTTAAAAGCATCATCATCGATCTCCACGTCCTTCAACATCTTTCCTGCCCCGGGGATCATACCCATAAGATCCTTCATGGATCCCATTTTTTTGATCTGCTGAAGCTGACTTAGGAAGTCGTCAAACCCGAATTCGTTTTTGGCAATTTTCTTCTGAAGCTTTCTTGCTTCCTCTTCATCATATTGTTCCTGGGCTCTTTCCACAAGAGACACAACATCTCCCATTCCCAGAATTCGATCGGCCATACGGGAAGGATAGAATACATCAATTGCATCCATTTTTTCCCCTGTACCAATGAATTTTATTGGTTTATTAACGACAGATTTAATGGAAATTGCCGCTCCACCACGAGTATCCCCATCAAGTTTGGTAAGGATAACCCCGTCGAAGTTTAGTCGGTCGTTAAAGGCTTTTGCTGTATTCACCGCATCCTGTCCTGTCATCGAATCCACTACAAAAAGTGTTTCCTGCGGCTGGATGGCGCTGTGGATATTGGCAATCTCGGTCATCATCGCTTCATCAACGGCAAGACGACCGGCGGTATCAATGATCACCACGTTATGACCGTTTGCTTTTGCGTGAGCGATCGCTGCTTTAGAAATAGCAACAGGATCCTGATTACCTTCATCACTAAAGACCTCAACTCCTACCTGATCTCCAACTACGTGTAACTGATTAATTGCCGCCGGACGGTAAACATCACAAGCAACCAGTAAAGGTTTTTTTGCTTTCTTGGTTTTTAAATAATTCGCCAGTTTTCCCGAAAAAGTGGTTTTACCACTCCCCTGAAGACCCGACATAAGGATCACCGATGGATTTCCCGAAAGATTAATTCCTTCTGCATCTCCACCCATCAACTGGGTAAGCTCATCTTTAACGAGCTTAACCATCATCTGCCCTGGTTTTAAAGCGGTAAGCACGTCCTGTCCTAATGCCTTTTCCTTTACTGTGGTAGTAAATTCCTTGGCGATCTTATAGTTCACATCGGCATCTACAAGGGCACGCCTTACCTCTTTAAGGGTTTCGGCAACGTTAACTTCGGTAATTTGCCCGTGTCCCTTAAGGACGTGTAAGGCATTATCCAGCTTATCACTTAAACTTTCGAACATAATCTCTCAGATTTTTTTAAACCGCCGGCTATAGTCGGCAGTTGCAAATTTAATGATTTGAGGCTGAAGTGAAAACTTTTTCAACTCCACTTCAACTTTATAATTTCTATTTTTCCCCCGGAAAAAAATTCCATCTGGAACAGGTGTCAAAAATGACATTTTTGACACCTGTTATCTTTAACTTCTACAATCCCACTTCTACCTTCGTACTTCGACCTACATTCTCTCCGGCACCTGAATCCCCAGAAGTTCAAAGGAAGATTTAATAACATCCCCCACTGCTTTTGAAAGCTGCACCCTGAATTTCTTTTCAGTGTCATCCTCGGTTCCAAGAATAGTGACGTTTTGATAGAAACTATTGAATACCTTAACCAGTTCATAGGTGTAATTGGCAATCAATGCCGGACTATGATTTTCTGCCGCCAGCTGAATAGTTTCAGGATATACCTGAAGTTGCTTTATTAGCTCCTTCTCTTTATCATTTAAATTATAAGCAAGAATTGGCTGGGTGTAATCAAATTCAGCTTTACGAAGGATAGATTGGATCCTGGCGTAAGTATATTGAATAAACGGACCGGTATTTCCCTGGAAATCGACAGATTCTTCAGGATTGAAAAGTATTCTTTTTCTGGGATCAACTTTCAGAATATAATATTTAAGGGCTCCCAGGCCAATGATGCGGTAAAGTTCATCTTTTTCGGCTGCTGAATATCCATCCAATTTTCCAAGTTCTTCAGAAATATTTCGGGCGGTGGCCGTCATTTCATCAATAAGATCATCGGCATCAACCACAGTTCCTTCCCTACTTTTCATTTTTCCCGTGGGAAGGTCAACCATTCCGTAGCTTAGGTGGTAAAGGTTATCTGCCCATTCATAGCCCAGCTTCTTGAGGATCAAAAAAAGCACTTTAAAGTGATAATCCTGCTCATTTCCTACGGTGTAAACCATTCCGTTGATATGAAAATCCTTCACACGTTGTATGGCAGTACCAATGTCCTGGGTCATGTAAACCGCGGTCCCGTCGCTACGCAGCACGATCTTTTCATCAAGACCATCCTCAGTAAGATCTATCCAAACACTGCCGTCATCTTTACGATAAAAAACACCTTTTTCGAGACCTTCAGCAACTACATTTTTTCCCAGTAAATAGGTGTCACTTTCATAGTAGTTTTTATCAAAATCCACTCCCAGTTTCTGGTAAGTTTCCTCAAAGCCATCGTAAACCCATTGGTTCATAGTCTTCCACAGCCCCACTACCTCCTTATCCCCGGCTTCCCACTTACGCAACATTTCCTGCGCATCCTTCAAAATGGGTGCTTCGGCTTTAGCTTCTTCTTCAGTCTTTCCCTGGGCGAGCAAATAGGAAACTTCTTCTTTATAAGCTTTATCAAATTTTACATAGTAATTCCCTACCAGCTTATCACCTTTGAGACCGGAAGTCTCGGGAGTTTCATCATTTCCGAAGCGCTGCCATGCGAGCATGGACTTACAAATATGAATTCCGCGGTCATTAATGATCTGGGTTTTGTAAACCTTCTTTCCGGAAGCCTTAAGAATTTCGGCAACAGAATATCCTAAAAGGTTATTTCTTACGTGTCCTAAATGTAGTGGCTTGTTCGTATTTGGCGAGGAGTACTCCACCATGATCGACTGTTCCCTTTCAGGAGTTCTTCCAAAAGAGGTGTTGTCTTTCATGCTTCCGAAGAAATCCAGGTAGGATTGATCTGCAAGAACAATGTTCAAAAAGCCCTGAACCACATTGAATTTTTGAATATCCTTGTTATTCTCAACCAGGTATTGACCTATAGCCTCCCCAAGTTTGACGGGGCTGGTTTTGATTTGCCTCAACATGGGAAAAGTCACAAGAGTAATATCACCCTCGAAATCCTTACGGGTAGGCTGAAATTCTACCGTTTCCAGATCTACATCAAAAATATTTTTCACCGCTTCTTTTACCTGAGCGGAAAGTTTGTCCTGAACATTCATTGTTTTGTCTTTTTATCACCTGCAGGCCCGGTACAGGAAGTCGCAAAGATAACAGAATTTTGAGCTTGGTTAAAGGGTTTGCGCGCAAATGCTTATCTTTAAGAAAAAAGAAAATGCTACTTAATATTTCCCAGGATTTTAGTGACAAAAGAGAAGAAATCAATGACCTGGTGGGCAAACCTTTCAACCTTGCAGAAAGAGAAGAGCTAAAAAGCACGAGTCTTCGCGAGCTTCCTGTCACTGCAGCAAGTATTGAAATTTACAACCTGCTTGTTTTAAACGAAGGCCAAACCAATTGTACGCTGGAAATGCGTTCGAAAGGGGTATTGATAAGTTTTAAAGCCGGAGGGGAAACTTATTCCCTTGTAATTCCTTTTTACAAGCTGAAAATATACAAAGGCCGGGCAGAGGAATATTCCTTTTATAAGGATCATCATTTTATAAAGATCCATGCCGGCGCAGGACAGCACGAAGTGCATAGTTTTATAAAGAAGCTACGTCATTACAAGGCAGACAAGGCGCTGCCGAGAATAGAAGATCAGGAATAAAGAGATATAAAAAAAGCCCTTTTTGAAAGGGCTTATAATTTATAATTTAGGTTGACGTAAAAAACTTTAGACAACCTTCATATTTTCTTTCTTAGGAAGAAAAACTTCAGCCAGCATACAGCGGGCACTCCCGCCACCACAGGTTTCAATCGTGCTTAGATCACTGCTTAGAATATCACAGTGTTTCTCAATTGCCGCGACCTGAACAGGCAAAAGGCTTTTTCTTGCTGCATCACTCATCACCAGGTATTTCTTTCCGTCGGCACCTTGTACCTGTAGCATATTCCCGGCATAATGATGGAGTTGGGCTTCAGAAATTTCTATGATCTCTTTCCCGTCTGACTTCAAATGTTTTACAACATTTTTCCGCTCTTTTGGATCATCAATACTATCCAGGCAAATTACCGCGAAGTTCTCTGCCAGGCACATCATTACGTTAGTGTGGTAAATGGGCATCCTGCGACCATCCACATCTTGGTATGAGGTAAAAATGACCGGAGTAAGTTCAAAATCCTCACAAAATTCTATTAATAATTCTTCATTAGCGCGGGGAGAAAGTGCACAATACGCTTTTTCATTCACCCTGTCAATAATAAGAACCCCTGTGGATTCAAGGAAAAGTTCTTCCTCCTCTGCACTGGTATAATCAATTACATCTTTTATGAGGTAGCCTTCGGCTTCGATCTTGTCAAAAATTTCGGCCCTGCGTTCTCTTCTTCGGTTTTCGGCAAAAAGAGGATAGATCGCTGCAGTAGCATCCTCATGAAAGGTGACCCAGTTATTAGGGAAAATGGAATCTGGAGTGTCCAGTTTCTCGTCATCATCTACCACAATAACATTCACTCCGACATCTCGGAGTTTCGCCACGAAATTGTCAAACTCTTCCTGAGCTTTTTTATTGATCTGCTCGTTATCCATGTGCAGACCTTCCTGAAAATAATTATTCACGGCGGTTTGTTCATTCATCCTGAAAGCAACCGGCCGCACCATTAGTACAGTATCTGTGATTTGTCTCATAAAAATTTTTAATCCCTTATTAAAGGCAGCGTTGAACATCTCAACAAGCCTTCTTGTTTGGCTATTTCGGCATAAGGCACTTCCTCCACTTTCATGCCATTCTCCCTGAGCCAGGTATTAAGTCGGGTGAAGTTCTTTTCTGAAATAACCACATCTTCAGAAATAGAAAAAACATTGGAATTCATGTCAAACATTTCCTGGCGGGTAATCTCAAATACGTTCTCTTTTCCGAAGAAATTGACCAGCCACTGGTATTCTTCCATATTAAGAAATCCATCTTTATAAAGTATGGCTTTCCCTCTGCCTACAGGTTGAAAACAGCAGTCCAGGTGCAGGGCATTATCCCTCGCCTCGGTGTTTGACTTTCTAAGGTTAAAAGATCTCACCTTTTTATTGGGAAACATTTTCCTAAGATGCTCCACCCCCTTAAGATTGGTGCGTGCTGTTATAAATTGAGAATAGTCTTCTCCATAGTAAGCACCAATAAAAAGATCATCATTATAAAGCATAACATCTCCTCCTTCCACATGTACATCTTCGGGCAATTCAATGACTTTGTCCGGGTCCATTTGATCGATAACATATTGAATGGCTTCTATTTCTTCCTCACGATCGGGGAGAATATTAGCCTTTATAAATTTATCATCAATGACAAAGGCGATATCACGAGTAAAGATCTGGTTCAAATCTTTAACCAGTTTTGGACGGTAGACTTTGACATCATATCTTTCCAGAACCTCACGAACAGCTTCCATTTCCCGCACCATATCTTCCTCGACAGGATAAGTTCCTGCCTTGATATGCTCGGCTGATTTTGGATCATAGGCGTGCTCATATTCCGGTGTTGGACCCGGACTTTCGGCAGTTCCTAAGACTACAGCTCTTAAACGTGAAGTTTCATTTTTAATATTCAGTTTCATAGTGCCCAAATTTGCTGCAAATATAAGAAAAGGAATCATCCCTCATAAGGGCACAAAATGTTTCTTTAAAGCAGCTTTGTGGAACTTTGTTCCTTCGGAATTTTTTTCTGCTTAAACCGGGATTCTCATAAAGATTTAGGTTTCCAAATTCCGTAGCTCCATACAACCGAAGCCATAAAAAAAGCCCCACAAATGTGGGGCTTTACATAATTATGATTGAAAGAGATATTATCTCTTCTCTATCTCTTTAAAAGAACGTTTAGTCTCTCCAATATAAACCTGTCTTGGACGACCAATAGGCTCTTTTCTTAAACGCATTTCTCTCCATTGTGCAATCCATCCAGGTAAACGTCCTACTGCAAACATTACTGTAAACATCTCTGTAGGGATTCCCATTGCACGGTAGATAATACCAGAATAGAAATCAACATTAGGATATAATTTCCTGTCTACGAAATATGGATCTTCAAGAGCCGTTTTCTCAAGGCCTTTGGCAATTTCAAGTATTGGATCATCAACACCTAATTGTCCCAGAACTTCATCGGCAGCCTTCTTGATAATTCTTGCTCTTGGATCAAAGTTCTTATAAACTCTGTGACCAAAGCCCATTAACCTGAAAGGATCATCTTTATCTTTTGCTTTAGCAATGAACTTCGAAGTATCACCACCATCGGCTTTGATCTCCTCAAGCATCTCAATTACCGCTTGATTTGCTCCCCCATGTAGTGGCCCCCAAAGTGCAGATACTCCTGCTGAAATTGAAGCGAAAAGTCCGGCGTGAGAAGAACCTACAATTCTTACGGTAGAAGTAGAACAGTTTTGCTCATGGTCTGCATGAAGAATCAACAGCTTGTCCAGTGCGTTTACCACTACTTTGTTTTGCTTGTAAGATTTCTTAGGATTATCATCCTGGAACATCATTTTCAGGAGGCTTTCAACATAGCCAATATTGGTGTCTTTATTATAAAGCACCTGATCGTTCTTTTTACGTAAGGTCCACGCAGCCAGAACAGGGAATTTCGCGAGGATCTTTACAATAGCTCTATACATATCCTCTTCGGAATCCACGTTTACCGACTTTGGATTGAAAGCGGTAAGTGCACTGGTAAGAGAGGATAAAACTCCCATAGGGTGTGCAGTTTGTGGAAAACCTTTAAGAACAGTTTTCATATCCTCGTTCACAATGCTCTGATCAAGAATATCGGTATTGAATTTTTGCAGCTGAGTTTCGGTTGGTAATTCTCCGAAAATCAAAAGGTAAGCTACTTCCAGAAAATCAGCTTTTTCGGCTAATTCTTCGATGGAGTATCCGCGGTATCTTAAAATTCCTTCTTCCCCGTCAAGAAAAGTGATTGCACTTTCACATGCACCGGTATTTTTGTACCCGGGATCTAAGGTTATTGCTCCACTCTGCCCTCTTAACTGGGTGATATCCAGGGCAACTTCTTTCTCGGTGCCCACAACCATTGGTAGATCATAGGTCTTTCCATCTATTTTTATAGTAGCTACTTTTGACATATTTTTTATGGATTTGCTTATAATTTATTTTCAGGATTGCTAATTTACAAAATTCTACCTTAATTTTTAGCCAGAGCAGCCCTTTTCCTCAACTCTGCAAAAAAATGGGAAATAGCCATAAAACATCTCTGTGACAGCTAAATTTCCAGCTATCTACTTAATTTTGAACCATCTTAAAAATAGGAGAGTAAAAGATCAAAAAGTATGACGAACATCATATTTTAAAATAAAAAGCCCTTCCTCGAAGAGGAAAGGCTTTTAAAGTATAAAATGAGACAACCTATCTGTTGATCTTAAAGGCTTTTTCCTGAGGGAAATAAGCAACACTTCCAAGTTCTTCTTCAATTCTAAGAAGTTGATTGTACTTGGCCATACGGTCACTACGTGAAGCCGAACCGGTTTTGATCTGCCCTGTGTTCAAAGCAACAGCAAGATCGGCGATGGTGTTATCTTCAGTCTCTCCCGAACGGTGGGACATAACAGAAGTATAACCTGCATTATGTGCCATATTTACTGCCGAAATTGTTTCGGTCAATGTACCAATCTGGTTTACCTTAATAAGAATAGAATTGGCAATCTTGTTCTCGATACCTTTTGATAAACGCTCAACGTTGGTGACAAAAAGGTCATCCCCTACAAGTTGTACTTTATCTCCAATCTTTTCGGTAAGTGCTTTCCATCCATCCCAGTCGTTTTCGTCCATTCCATCTTCAATGGAAATAATAGGATATTTTGAAGCTAATTCAGCAAGATATTCTGCCTGCTCTTCACTGCTTCTAATTTTCCCGGATTCTCCTTCGAATTTGGTATAGTCGTATTTTCCGTTTTCATAGAATTCAGCAGCAGCACAATCCAATGCGATCATAACTTCTTCACCCGGCTTGTAACCTGCATTTTTAATAGACTTCAGGATAGTGTCCAAAGCATCTTCTGTTCCGTCTAAGGTTGGCGCAAAACCACCTTCATCACCAACAGCTGTACTAAGTCCGCGGTCATGCAATACTTTCTTCAGGTTGTGGAAGATCTCGGTACCCATCTTTAAAGCTTCGGAAAAATCTTTTGCTTTAACGGGCATCACCATAAACTCCTGAAAAGCAATAGGAGCATCACTGTGAGATCCACCATTGATAATGTTCATCATTGGCACCGGAAGCGTATTAGCACTAACACCACCTACGTAACGATAAAGAGGCATGTTGAGTTCATTTGCCGCCGCCTTGGCCACTGCAAGAGAAACCCCAAGAATAGCATTGGCTCCAAGTTTTGATTTATTTGGTGTACCGTCAAGCTCGATCATTGCCTGATCGATTATGTTCTGATCAAAAACTGAATATCCTAGAAGTTCTTCAGCAATAACTTCATTTACATTTTTGATCGCTTTTGAAACACCTTTACCCATGTAATCCTTACCTCCGTCACGAAGTTCAACGGCTTCATGTTCACCTGTAGAAGCTCCTGAAGGAACTGCTGCTCTTCCAATTATTCCGTTTTCGGTTTCAACATCCACTTCAACGGTTGGATTTCCGCGAGAATCAAAAATTTGACGGGCATGAATATTTATTATTATGCTCATATTTATAAATTTTAATTAATTATCTTTTTTTGCCCCTGCAAGATACGAATAGTTCAAAAGAATAGTAAAAAGCAAAGGCTTTACTTCAAGGGAATTAAGAGAAATTTATTAACGAATACGATGTAGATGATTAGCACTTAGCTCCTGAAAATTATAGTAGCACATCAAACATTAGAAATAGCCAAAACCCGGGACACTTGTGATTATCTTATCGCAATACTGAAAGATATTTTAAGCGGGAAATTATAATGAAAAAGTAAAAGAATAACCAGGTTCCTCCATGACTCCAAAAAAAAAATTCTCCAGGGAGGTCACGTAAAAACAGAAGTCTTAGAAACCAGAAATCCTCTCCAAAAATGACACTTTTGAAGAGGATTTTTTATGGAACTTTAGAATATTACTCAGCTGAAATTTGCTGACCAATTAAGTTATGGATAAACTCATCAAAAAGATAATGAGCATCATTCGGACCGGGACTGGCCTCGGGATGATACTGAACTGAGAAACAGTTCTTATTCTTCATCCTGATCCCTGCAACCGTATGATCATTTAAGTGAGTATGAGTCACCACAACCTCGGGATGAGCTTCTGTCTCCTCTTTGTTCACAGAAAAACCATGATTTTGAGAAGTAATCTCACCCTTACCTGTTTCAAGGTTTAAGATGGGGTGGTTTATTCCACGATGTCCGTGGTGCATTTTATATGTAGAAATTCCGTTAGCCAAAGCAATGATCTGGTGACCGAGACAGATCCCAAAAAGCGGCTTATCATCTTCCATTATTTCCCTTGCGACCTGGATAGCGCTTTCAAGTGGCTTTGGATCCCCGGGACCGTTTGAAAGTAAATAACCATTTGGCTCCCACGCCTTCATATCTGCATAGGTAGCGTTGTAAGGAAAAACTTTGCAGTAGACATCTCTTTTAGAAAGATGCTTTAAAATGCTCTTTTTGACACCTACATCAAGAACTGCCACCTTGAATCTCGCATTTTCGTCTCCAAAAAAGTAAGGTTCTTTTGTTGAAACTTTAGAAGCTAGCTCTAAACCATCCATATTAGGTACGGCAGCCAATTCTTCTTTTAAAGCTTCCATATCTTCAAATTGTGAAGTGATCACAGCGTTCATAGCTCCGTTCTCTCTTATATAGGTCACTAAAGCACGTGTATCCACGTCTGAAATAGCGAAAAGATCGCTGCGATCCAAAAACTCCTTTAAGGTTTCATCGGCAGCGGGACGGGTTTGATAGTAACTGAAGTTCTTACAAATCAATCCTGATATTTGAGCTGTGTCGGCTTCCTTTTCTTCTTCATTCGCCCCGTAATTGCCAATATGGGCGTTCGTTGTTACCATGATCTGTCCAAAATAAGAAGGATCTGTAAAGATTTCCTGGTAACCTGTCATTCCGGTGTTGAAACAAACCTCCCCAAAGGCTTTTCCATCCTTATCCCCTACAGCTTTCCCATGGAAGATCGTACCATCTTCAAGCAACAGAATAGCTTTTTTTCTTGTTTGGTATTTCATAAGTGTTTCCTCTTTAAACTTTTGCAAAATTATCACTTTTGAAGCAGATAATTTTGAACTAAATGATATTGATTCTTTTCTAAAAATTTATTCCTGAAAATACCTTTTTTGGAACCTTGATTTCAGGGTATAAAAAAAGGATAAGCTTTAACGGCTTATCCTTTTTAAAATTTATCAAGAAAGAGTCATTTCTATTCCTCGTTTCCTTCGTTTTTCTTGTCATCAGCAGAAGCTTCAGGCTTCGTTTGAGCAGTATCGGCAGATTTCTTACCTCTACCGGCTCTACGAGTAGATTTCTTCTTCTCTGGTTTGTTCACGTTATAGATCTCGTTGTAATCTACAAGCTCTATAAGTGCCATATCTGCATTATCACCTAAACGGTTACCCAATTTGATGATCCTGGTGTATCCTCCGGGACGGTCACCAACTTTAGGAGCTACCTCACGGAATAATTCAGTGATCGCATCTTTGTCGCGAAGTTTACTGAAAACTATTCTTCTATTGTGGGTAGTATCTTCTTTTGATTTGGTTACCAATGGCTCTACAAATTGCTTTAAAGCTTTTGCTTTGGCAACAGTAGTATTGATACGTTTGTGCTCAATTAGGGAACAAGCCATATTTGCAAGCATAGCCTTGCGGTGTGCGGTTTGTCTTCCTAAGTGGTTTATTTTTTTTCCGTGTCTCATGACATTTTTGTTTCATCATCTTGCTACAACCCATTTTGGGGAGCAAACTATGACGGTTACTGTATAATTTTGACAGTTGCGAAATTAACCGCGACTAGTCTTTATCTAATTTATATTTTGAAAGATCCATACCGAAATTCAATCCTTTGTTGTTTACCAACTCTTCAAGTTCGGTAAGGGATTTCTTTCCGAAGTTACGGAACTTCATAAGGTCATTCTTGTTGTAAGATACTAAGTCACCAAGGGTATCAACTTCAGCAGCTTTTAAGCAGTTCAATGCTCTAACTGAAAGGTCCATATCAACCAGTTTGGTTTTTAGTAACTGACGCATATGAAGAGATTCTTCATCATACGTTTCTGTCTGTGCAATTTCATCGGCCTCCAAAGTGATGCGCTCATCAGAGAACAGCATAAAGTGGTGGATCAAAGTCTTGGCAGCTTCAGTCAAGGCTTCCTTTGGATGAATAGAACCATCTGTAGAGATCTCAAAAACAAGTTTCTCATAATCGGTTTTTTGTTCAACCCGGTAGTTCTCGATGCTATACTTCACATTTTTCACTGGTGTGTAAATGGAGTCTGTATAGATCGTACCGATAGGAGCGTTGGCTTTCTTGTTCTCTTCAGCAGGAACATATCCTCTACCCTTTTCTACGGTAACTTCCATATTAAGGTTTATCTTCTTATCCATATTACAGATCACAAGATCTGGGTTTAGGATCTGGAAACCAGAGATAAACTTCTGAAAGTGTCCTGCAGTTAATTGCTCCTGACCTGAAACAGAAATAGTAACGGCTTCATTGTCTATTTCATCAATTTGCCTTTTAAACCTGATCTGCTTTAGATTCAGGATAATTTCGGTTACGTCTTCTACTACCCCCGGGATAGTTGAGAATTCGTGCTCTACTCCTTCGATGCGAACCGAAGTAATAGCGAACCCTTCAAGTGAAGATAAAAGTACTCTTCTTAGAGCGTTACCAACAGTTAATCCATAACCTGGTTCCAAAGGGCGAAATTCAAATTTCCCTTCGAAATCGGTAGAATCAATCATTATAACTTTATCGGGCTTCTGAAAATTTAATATTGCCATATTACGACTTCTGTGAATTATTATTTCGAATATAATTCGACGATGAATTGTTCATTTATATTTTCGGGAATTTGTACTCTTCCCGGAACAGAAACATAAGTTCCCTGTTTGGTCTCATTGTTAAAGGTGATCCATTCGTATACACTGCTGGAATTAGCTAATGAATCCTGGATAGCTATTAAGGATTTGGATTTCTCTCTTACTCCTACTACATCTCCTGCCTTTAACTGGTAAGAAGGAATGTTTACTAATTCACCATTCACAGTTAGGTGCCTGTGAGAAACCAACTGTCTTGCAGCACGTCTCGAAGGGGCAATTCCCATTCTGTATACAACATTGTCTAAACGAGACTCACATAATTGTAAAAGCACTTCCCCGGTAATTCCCTGGGCACGTGTTGCTTTTTCAAACATGTTTCTAAATTGACGCTCAAGGATACCGTAAGTATACTTAGCTTTTTGCTTCTCCATTAACTGGACAGCATATTCAGATTTTTTTCCGCGACGACGGTTGTTACCGTGTTGTCCCGGAGGATAATTTCTTTTCTCGAATGATTTGTCATCTCCGAAAATAGCTTCCCCGAATTTACGGGCGATTTTAGTCTTTGGACCAGTATATCTTGCCATTGAAAAATTTGTTATAAAGCAAGCGATCGTGGAATTAAGGTCACTGTCCTTCGCAGATCTCTTTGCTTACTTTTGTTATACTTGTTAATTAAACTCTACGTCTTTTTGGAGGACGACATCCATTGTGTGGAAGTGGAGTAACGTCAATGATCTCAGTTACTTCAATTCCTGCATTGTGAAGGGAACGAATTGCAGATTCTCTACCGTTTCCTGGTCCTTTCACAAATACTTTCACTTTACGAAGACCTGCTTCGTGAGCTACTTTTGATGCGTCTTCTGCAGCTAATTGTGCTGCATAAGGAGTGTTCTTCTTAGATCCTCTAAAGCCCATTTTACCGGCAGAAGACCAGGAGATAACATCACCTTTCTTATTGGTTAACGAAATTATAATGTTGTTGAAAGAAGCAGTAACATGTGCTTCTCCAATAGACTCAACATTAACTTTACGCTTCTTTTGAGCTGCTTTTGCTTTTGCCATCCTACTTATTATTTAGTTGCTTTCTTCTTGTTTGCAACTGTTTTTCTTCTTCCTTTTCTGGTTCTGGAGTTGTTTTTGGTTCTTTGTCCTCTTAACGGTAATCCCGCTCTGTGACGAATTCCTCTATAACTTCCAATATCCATTAAGCGCTTGATGCTCAATTGAACTTCTGAACGTAATTCTCCTTCAATTTTAAAGGCTCCAACAGCTTCACGGATTCTTCCGATCTCGTCATCGTTCCAGTCTGAAACTTTCTTCCCTTCTTCTACGTTGGCCTCTTTTAGAATTTCCTGAGCTCTGCTCTTTCCAATTCCGAAGATATAGGTCAATGCTATAACGCCTCGCTTTTGTTTTGGTATATCAACACCTGCAATTCTAGCCATAACTACCCTTGTCTTTGTTTAAATTTTGGATTCTTTTTGTTAATCACGTACAGTCTGCCTTTTCTTCGCACAATTTTGCACTCGGCACTTCGTTTTTTAATTGATGCTCTAACTTTCATAGTTATTAGTATCTGTAAGTTATTCGAGCCTTAGATAAATCATACGGGCTCATTTCTAATTTCACTTTGTCCCCAGGCAATAACTTAATATAATGCATTCGCATTTTACCTGAAATATGCGCGGTCACTACATGACCATTCTCTAATTCCACCCGGAACATGGCATTTGACAATGCCTCAATGATCGTTCCGTCTTGTTCTATTGCCGATTGTTTTGCCATTATGCTACTGCTTTTCTGTTTTTACCGGTTTTCATAAGACCATCATAATGTCTGTTCAACAGGTATGAATTTACCTGTTGCATGGTATCGATTGCAACTCCTACCATGATCAACAATGATGTTCCTCCAAAGAACAATGCCCATCCGGCCTGTACTCCTAAAAGAGAAACGACAATAGCAGGGAACACTGCGATAAGCGCTAAGAAAACAGAACCCGGCAGGGTGATTTGCGACATGATGCGGTCTAAAAATTCGGCAGTCTCCGTCCCGGGTCTAATTCCGGGGATAAAACCACCACTCCTCTTAAGATCATCTGCCATTTTATTGGTAGGTACCGTAATCGCGGTGTAAAAGTACGTAAAAATAATAATTAGTAACGCAAACACCAGATTGTACCAAAAGCCGAAGATATCGCTAAAGGCAGCAGTCACTCCCTGGGCAGTTTCAGACTGTGAAAGTCCGGCTACCGCGGCAGGAATGAACATAATCGCCTGCGCGAAAATGATCGGCATAACTCCAGAAGCATTTAGCTTCAATGGAATATATTGTCTAGATCCAAATACATTTTTTTCATATCCCCCGCTTGCAGTTCTTCTTGCATATTGCACCGGGATTTGTCGCACCGCCATAACCAACATTACAGATGCCATGATAATAGCGAACCAAATAACCAGTTCAATAAGGATCATGATTAAACCTCCGTCTGACTGAGTCACTCTGGAAGCCCATTCCTGTATGAATGCTAGTGGTAAAGTGGCGATAATACCTACCATGATAAGAAGGGAAATACCATTACCAATACCTTTATCGGTTATCTTTTCACCAAGCCACATCGCAAAGATGGTACCTGTAGTAAGGATAATTACCGACGAAGTAACGAAAGTTACTGTACTTCCAAGAAGGAATGCACTTGACGGTAAAGTGGCAAAAAGGTTATAAATATAACCCGGCCCCTGTACAAGCGTAATAGCTATGGTAAGCCACCTGGTGATCTGGTTGATTCTTCTACGACCACTCTCCCCTTCCTTCTGTAACTTTTGAAGGTATGGAACTGCAATACCCATTAACTGCACTACAATCGAGGCAGAGATATAAGGCATAATACCTAAAGCAAAAACCGATGCATTCGAAAATGCACCGCCGGTAAAGGCGTTAAGCAGTCCAAGGAGTCCTCCATCTGTTTGAGAAGAGAGGTTCGCTAATTGGGACGCATCAATACCCGGAAGCACTACTTGTGCTCCAAAGCGATACACCAACAACAAACCGAGGGTCACTAAAATTCTATTTTTTAGTTCCTCGATTTTCCAGATATTCTTTAATGTATTGATGAATTTCATTGTTATCTATTATAAAGTAACGGCTTCACCACCAGCAGCTTCAATAGCTTGCTTTGCTGAGGCAGTAAATTTATGAACAGATATTTTCAACTTTGCTTTTAATTCTCCTCTACCTAATATCTTAACCAACTCATTTTTTCCGGCCAATCCGTTCTCTACAAGAACTTTCATGTCTACCGTATCGGTAATTCTACCTTCATCTACCATCGCCTGAAGAGTATCAAGGTTGATCCCCTGGTAATCCTTGCGATTGATGTTAGTGAACCCGAACTTAGGAACACGTCTTTGAAGTGGCATCTGCCCACCTTCAAATCCAATTTTCCTGGAGTAACCAGAACGAGATTTGGCACCTTTGTGACCACGGGTAGCAGTACCGCCTTTCCCTGATCCTTCACCACGCCCAACTCGCTTACTGTTACTTTGAACTGAACCTTTCGCAGGTTTTAAGTTACTTAAATCCATGTGAATTTCTTATTTGGTCTCTTCAACAGAGACTAAGTGATTTACTTTATTTACCATACCAAGGATGTTTGGCGTATTTTCATGCTCCACAACCTGTCCAAGCTTTCTTAGACCAAGTGCTTCCAAAGTACGTTTTTGGTTTTGAGTGCGTTTGATTGCACTTTTTACCTGTGTAACTTTAATTCTTCCCATTATTCCTTGTTATTAACCTTTAAAAACTTTCTCAAGAGAGATACCACGTTGACGGGCCACAGTCTCTGCACTTCTTAACTGAAGTAAAGCATCAAAAGTAGCTTTCACCACATTATGAGGGTTTGATGAACCCTGGTTCTTTGATAATACATCGTGAACACCAACAGCCTCAAGTACTGCACGAATCGCTCCACCCGCAATAACTCCGGTACCGGGAGCGGCCGGCAATAACATTACTCTGGCTCCACCGTACTTACCTTTTTGCTCGTGAGGCAGGGTACCCTTGTTTAGAGGGATACGCACCAGGTTTTTCTTCGCGTCTTCAACTGATTTCGCAATAGCATCGGCTACCTCTTTTGATTTTCCTAACCCGTGGCCTACAACACCATTTTCATCACCTACAACTACAATAGCAGAAAAACCGAAAGCTCTACCACCTTTTGTAACTTTAGTAACACGTTGTACACCCACCAAGCGATCCTTTAATTCAAGTCCGCCCGGTTTTACAAGTTCTACGTTTTTATAATCCTGATACATATTTTTAGAATTTTAGTCCTCCTTCGCGAGCACCTTCTGCTAATGATTTTACTCTTCCGTGATATAAGTATCCTCCTCTATCAAAAGAGATGGTCTCTATCCCGGCCTTTAAAGCTTTTTCAGCAATAGCTTTTCCAACTAATGCCGCCTGCTCAATTTTATTCTCTACAGTCGCAGATGCAACTTCTTTATCTCTTGAAGAAGCAGCTACCAAAGTTTTTCCATCCACATCGTTCACGATTTGAGCATAAATTTCTTTATTGCTTCTAAAAATTGAAAGTCTTGGACGGCCCTGAGTACCGCTTATATCTCTTCTGATCCTTTTCTTGATCTTAGTTCTTCTATCTTGTTTTGAAACTGCCATAATCTTACTTATTAAGCTGATTTACCTGCTTTTCTTCTTAACTGTTCACCTCTGAACTTAATACCTTTACCTTTGTATGGTTCCGGTGCACGGAAAGATCGAATCTTTGCAGCTACCTGGCCTACCAGTTGTTTATCATGTGAAGTCAATTTCACAATAGGATTTTTACCTTTATCTGAAATTGTTTCCACTTTTACTTCGGGAGCCAAATCTAAGACAATGTTATGAGAGTACCCAACAGCAAGATCCAATTTTTGACCCTGGTTAGATGCACGGTATCCTACACCAACTAATTCAAGTTCATGTGTGAATCCGTTAGTAACACCTTCGATCATATTGCTAATCAAAGCGCGATATAAACCGTGCTTTGCTTTGTGATCCTTTTTATCTGAGGGACGCTCAAAAGTGATAACACCATCTTCGATGATGATATCAATCTCAGAAAACTCCTGAGTTAGCTCCCCTAATTTTCCTTTTACCGTAACAACTCCGTCTTTAATGTCTACTGTAACACCTTGTGGAATTGTGATTGGACTTTTACCTATTCTGGACATTTCTTTTCGTCTTTAAATATTAGTAAACGTAGCACAATACCTCACCACCAACTTTTTCCTGTTGTGCCTGCTTTCCGGTCATTACACCATGAGAAGTAGAAACAATAGCAATTCCAAGGCCGTTTAGGATACGAGGAAGTTCATTGGCACCGGCATATTTACGTAAACCGGGTTTACTTATGCGTTGAATTTTCTTGATAACAGGTTCTTTAGTAACCTTATCATATTTTAGTGCAATTTTGATGCTGCCCTGGGCAGTAGAATCATCAAATTTGTAACTAAGGATGTACCCCTGATCAAAAAGTATCTTGGTGATGTCCTTTTTAAGTTTAGAAGCAGGGATCTCCACCACTCTGTGGCTTGCAGCAACTGCATTTCTAATTCTTGTTAAATAATCTGCAATAGGATCTGTATTCATCTATTTTAATTTGCGGAAGGGGTTTTCTCTCGATAATTACCGGGGAACCTTCTCCCAATTTATAATCTTACCAACTAGCTTTTCTAACTCCGGGAATTAATCCATTGTTCGCCATTTCCCTGAAAGTAACCCTGGAAATACCGAACTGTCTCATATACCCCCTTGGTCTTCCTGTTAGTTTGCAACGGTTGTGTAAACGTACAGGTGATGAGTTCTTTGGTAATTTTTGTAAGCCCTCGTAATCACCAGCTTCTTTAAGAGCCTTGCGTTTCTCGGCATACTTTTCTACCAATTCCTGTCTCTTCACCTCACGGGCTTTCATTGATTCTTTAGCCATAATTAATTCTTTTTAAAAGGTAATCCTAGTTCGGTTAACAATGATTTCGCTTCTTTATCTGTAGGTGCGCTGGTTACAAAGGTAATATCCATACCATTGATCCTGTTCACCTTGTCGATATCGATCTCAGGGAAAATAATCTGCTCGGTTACACCAAGGTTATAGTTTCCTCTTCCATCAAAACCAGTAGCGTTAATCCCATTAAAATCTCTTACACGTGGAAGTGCAGAGGTAATTAAACGATCAAGGAATTCATACATTCTTTCTCCCCGTAAAGTAACTTTAGCACCAATAGGCATCCCTTTACGAAGTTTAAAAGAAGCAACATCCTTTTTAGAAATGGTCGCAACGGCTTTTTGTCCAGTGATAGCTGTTAATTCATCTACCGCATGGTCAATAAGTTTCTTATCTGCAACAGCAGCACCAACCCCACGGCTCACAACTATCTTCTGTAGTTTTGGAACCTCCATAAGATTGGAGTAGCTGAATTCTTCTGTAAGAGCGGAGATCACTCTCTCTTTATACTCTTGTTTAAGTCTTGGTACGTACGCCATAACTAAATTACTTCATTGGATTTTTTGGAAAACCTAACTTTCTTATCATTCTCTGTTCTATATCCAACCCTGGTGTTGTCACCATTCTTGTCAATTAAAGAAAGATTGGAAATATGAATAGGTGCTTCCTTCTTCTTAATTCCGCCTTGAGGATTTGATGCGCTGGGTTTCTCATGCTTGGAAACCATGTTCACTCCTTCCACAATGGCTTTATTCTTATCCAGAAATACTTGCTGCACTTTACCTTCCTGACCTTTATTGTCTCCGGCAGTTACACGCACATTATCTCCAGTTTTTATTTTAAGCTTTTTCATCTTACTTCTGTATTAAAGCACCTCTGGTGCCAATGATACAATCTTCATGAATTGCTTATCACGAAGTTCACGTGCTACAGGACCGAAAACACGTGTACCTCTCATCTCCCCTGAAGGGTTAAGAAGAACACACGCATTGTCGTCAAAACGGATATAAGACCCGTCTGGTCTGCGCACTTCTTTTTTGGTACGAACAACAACTGCTGTTGAAACTGCACCTTTCTTAACGTTTCCGTTTGGTGTAGCTTCTTTTACGCTGACAACGATCTTGTCTCCAACAGAAGCGTATCTTCTATTTGTACCGCCCAATACACGAATCACTAAAACTTCTTTAGCTCCGGTATTGTCTGCAACTCTTAATCTAGACTCTTGTTGTACCATAATTACTTCGCTCTTTCAATTATTTCTACTAATCTCCAGCATTTTGATTTACTCAAAGGACGAGTTTCCATGATCCTTACAGTATCTCCAATGTTGCAGTCGTTTGTTTCGTCGTGTGCCATGTATTTTTTCGTTTTCAAAACGAACTTCCCATACATGGGGTGCTTTACTTTCTTAGTTTCTGAAACCACAATAGACTTAACCATCTTATTGCTAGTAACAACACCTATACGTTCTTTTCTTAAGTTTCTTTTTTCCATTTTCAGCAGAATAACACTTATTGTTGTTCTCTTTTAGTTAACTCTGTAGCAATACGCGCTATAGATCTTCTTACAGTTCTCAACTGTATTGGGTTCTCTAATGGCGATACTGCGTGAGCCATTTTAAGATCGGAATATGCTTTCCTTTCCTTACCAAGTTCTTCCTGTAATTCTGCTACAGACAATTCTCTAACTTCTGATTGTTTCATGACGTGTCTAATTAAGCTTGATAATCTCTAGCTACAATGAACTTAGTTTTCACAGGTAGTTTCTGTGCTGCCAGGCGCAAAGCCTCTTTAGCAACATCAAAAGGCACTCCTCCTACTTCAAAAAGTATTCTTCCGGGTTTTACAACTGCAGCCCAGTATTCAACAGCACCTTTTCCCTTACCCATACGTACTTCAAGAGGTTTCTTTGTGATAGGCTTATCTGGAAAAATTTTGATCCAAAGTGAACCTTCCCTCTTCATATAACGGGTAGCGGCAATACGTGCAGCTTCAATTTGTCTTGCAGTCACAAAATTTGAATCTAATGATTTGATTCCAAAGGTCCCGTTTGAAAGCCTGTGTCCTCTTTGAGAGACACCTTTCATACGGCCTTTTTGCATCTTGCGATATTTTGTTCTTTTAGGCTGTAACATTTTTCTTTACTTTAAAAAATTACTTTCTACGACGTGATTTTGGTGCACCACTTCGTCCGGCTCCGGTTTTTCCTCCTTGTTTTTTGGCCATGCCAACAAGTGGAGAAAGTTCTCTTTTACCGTATACCTCGCCTTTCATGATCCATACTTTAACACCCAGCCTACCATAAGTAGTATGAGCTTCAACTAAAGCATAATCGATGTCGGCTCTAAATGTTGACAATGGAATTCTTCCATCCTTGTAGGATTCTGAACGAGCCATTTCCGCCCCATTCAAACGCCCGGAGATCTCAATCTTGATCCCTTCAGCATTCATCCTCATTGCAGCCGCAATTGCCATTTTTATTGCACGACGGTAAGAGATACGATTCTCAATTTGTCTTGCAACGCTGGATCCCACTAAATGAGCATCCAATTCTGGCCTTTTAATTTCAAAGATGTTGATTTGAACTTCCTTGTCGGTGATCTTCTTAAGCTCTTCTTTCAACTTGTCTACCTCCTGTCCACCTTTCCCAATAATGATACCAGGACGGGCAGTGGTGATAGTAACGGTTACAAGTTTAAGAGTGCGCTCAATAATCACTCTTGATACACTCGCTTTTGATAGACGAGCATGGATGTATTTTCTAATCTTATCGTCTTCGGCTAATTTGTCGCCGTAGTCATTTCCTCCGTACCAGTTGGATTCCCATCCTCTAATGATACCAAGACGATTCCCGATTGGATTTGTTTTCTGTCCCATACTCTTAACTAGCTTTGTGTATTATTGTTTGCTCCTAGTACCAATGTAACATGGTTGGAACGTTTTCTAATTCTATGTGCGCGACCTTGTGGTGCAGGACGTAGTCTCTTCAACATACTTCCTCCATCAACACGAATCTCCTTTACAAACAACTCTGCATCTTCAATGCTTGCATCTTCATTCTTAGATTGCCAGTTGGCAATTGCCGACAATAACAACTTCTCAAGACTCTTAGACGCATCTTTAGAATTGAATTTCAAAATATGAAGCGCTCTTTCTACTTTTTCACCACGAACAAGATCTGCAACCAGACGCATTTTTCTTGGCGAAGTAGGGCAGTTATTTAGTTTAGCAAAAGCTATTTGCTTCTTAGCTTCTTTAGTCTGCTCTGCTCTTTCTCTTTTACGAACTCCCATAGCTTCAATTATCTTTTACCTTTATTCTTAGCACCAGCATGACCTCTAAAAGATCTTGTTGGTGAAAATTCACCTAATTTATGACCTACCATGTTCTCAGTAATGTACACAGGAACGAATTGACGCCCGTTGTGCACAGCAATAGTTTGCCCTACAAAATCAGGAGTGATCATAGAAGCCCTTGACCAGGTCTTAATAACCGCTTTCTTTCCAGACTCTGTATTCTGAGCAACTTTTTGCTCTAATTTATAGTGAACGTAAGGTCCTTTTTTTAATGAACGTGCCATATCTTATTATTTCTTTCTACGTTCTACAATATATTTATTACTCGACTTCGTCTTAGAACGGGTTCTGAAACCTTTAGCAGGTATACCCTTTCTAGAACGTGGGTGACCTCCAGAAGCACGACCTTCACCACCACCCATTGGGTGATCCACAGGGTTCATAACCACAGGTCTTGTTCTCGGTCTTCTACCCAACCATCTATGTCTACCGGCTTTACCTGAAATCAACAACTGGTGATCACTGTTCGAAACAGCACCAATAGTTGCTATACAGCTAGCCAATACCCTACGGATCTCTCCAGAAGGCAATTTAATGGTGGCGTATTTTCCCTCTCTCGCCATTAACTGCGCAAAAGCACCTGCACTACGAGCCATTACAGCTCCCTGTCCCGGCCTAAGCTCAATACAAGAGATAATAGTACCCAAAGGAACTATAGACAAAGGCATAGCGTTCCCAATCTCGGGCGCTACATCTTGCATTCCAGATACTATATTCTGCCCAACCTGAAGTCCATTTTGAGCAATAATATATCGTTTCTCACCATCCTGATAATTCAATAAGGCGATAAAAGCAGTTCTGTTTGGATCGTATTCAATAGAAGCAACAGTTGCAGGAATTCCCTGCTTGTCTCTTTTAAAATCGATAATCCTATAACGCTTTTTATGACCACCACCTATGTAGCGCATGGTCATTTTTCCTTGACTGTTTCTACCACCCGATCTTTTGTTCGGAGCCAATAAACTTTTCTCCGGCTTATCAGTAGTGATCGCGTCAAATCCGTTCACTACTCTAAAACGCTGACCAGGGGTAACTGGTTTTAATTTTCTAACTGACATTTTTTTAATCTTAGAGATTACTATATAAATCAATAGTTTCACCTTCCGCCACCTGTACTAGTGCTTTTTTGAAAGCACTGGTTTTACCAGTGACAACACCTGTCTTTGTATAACGGGTTTTTCTGTCCGGGCGAACGTTAATGGTACGAACTTTAGTAACTGAAACACCATAAGCAGACTCAACTGCGTCTTTAATTTCAATCTTATTCGCCTTATTATCAACTACAAAAGCGTACTTATTGTTAAGTTCGCTATCTGCCGTAGCTTTCTCTGTAATAATAGGTTTTATTAAGATACTCATAATGCTTATTTACTTAAATTCGACTCAATTCCTTCTAGAGACCCCTCTAAAAACACAAGATTATTTGCGTTTAAAATTTTGTAAGTACTTAATTCTGAAGCACTTACAACCTCAGAGGCCTTTAAATTGCGTGACGACAAATATACGTTTTTATTCGAGTCACCCAACACTATCAAAGATTTTTTCCCGTCAAGCCCCAAAGCCTGTAAAACTTCAATAAAGTTTTTGGTTTTTGGAGTGTCAAATGAAAAATCTTCTACTACTATTATAGAGTTGTCATTTGCTTTCATAGACAGCGCAGATTTTCTGGCCAGTCTCTTCAAGCTTTTGTTCAACTTAAAAGAGTAATTTCTTGGTCGTGGACCAAATACTCTACCTCCACCTTTAAAAATAGGAGACTTGATACTCCCTGCACGGGCAGTACCTGTACCTTTTTGTTTCTTGATCTTACGCGTAGAACCTGTAATTTCTGCACGTTCTTTTGCTTTATGAGTACCTTGGCGTTGGTTAGCCAGGTATTGTTTCACATCAAGATAAACAGCATGGTTGTTTGGCTCCACTGCAAAAACAGCATCAGAAAGGTTTGCCTTTCTCCCTGTTTCTTTTCCTTTTATATCTAAAACTGCTACTTCCATTACTTCTGAATGATTACGTAAGAGTTTTTATGTCCTGGAACAGCACCTTTTATCACTATAAGGTTCTTATCTGCTACCACTTTTAAAACTCTCAGGTTTTCTACTTTTACTTTTTCACCACCCATTCTACCGGCCATGCGCATTCCTTTGAAAACTCTCGCAGGATAAGACGCCGCACCAATAGATCCGGGAGCTCTTAAACGGTTATGTTGACCGTGAGTCGCCTGCCCAACACCACCAAAACCGTGACGCTTAACAACACCTTGAAAACCCTTACCTTTTGAAATACCGGAAACGTCTACAAATTCGCCTTCAGTAAAATGCTCAACGGTGATAGTATCACCTAGTTTGTGCTCTCCTTCAAATCCCTTGAATTCAACGACTTTGCGCATTGCTGCGGCTCCGGCCTTTTTAGCATGCCCTTCGGCAGCCTTATTAGCAGTCTTTTTGTCATCGAAACCAAGTTGAAGAGCTTCGTACCCGTCAACCTCCTCGGTTCTGACTTGGGTAATTACACATGGCCCAGCTTGGATAACGGTACAGGGAATGTTTTTCCCGTTCTCGTCAAAAATGCTGGTCATGCCAATCTTTTTTCCTATTAACCCAGACATAATTAATTATTAGTTATTAATTTATATTTATTTAAAAATATTCAGGATTGAAAAACACTTCCAATCCTGAATGTATTTTTCACCGTTTTTCCCTCGCCTAAAGCTCAGGACATGTATGACCCCGAAACTGGTTCGAAGCCGTTAGTGCTATCACACCTTAATCTCAACCTCTACTCCACTTGGCAATTCAAGTTTCATCAAGGCATCGATAGTTTTTGAAGAAGAACTGTATATATCCAGTAGTCTCTTATATGAGCTCAACTGAAACTGCTCCCTAGACTTCTTGTTCACGTGCGGAGAACGTAATACAGTAAAGATCTTCTTGTGAGTTGGCAATGGAATAGGTCCCGTTACCACAGCTCCCGTACTTTTTACGGTTTTTACAATCTTCTCGGCAGATTTGTCTACCAGGTTGTGATCGTAAGATTTTAGTTTTATTCTGATTTTTTGACTCATTTTCCTGATAAATTAATCGTTAGCGGTTCCCTTTTCTGCCTTCATGATTGCTTCTGATATATTAGAAGGAGTCTCGGCATAATGAGAAAATTCCATAGTAGAGGTTGCACGTCCCGAAGAAAGGGTACGCAATGTAGTAACATATCCAAACATCTCAGATAATGGCACTTCAGCTTTGATCACTTTTGCACCAGACCTGTCAGACATGTTATTCACCTGTCCACGACGTCTGTTCAAATCTCCTACTATATCACCCATGTTCTCTTCAGGAGTAACCACTTCTACTTTCATGATTGGCTCAAGGATCACAGCACCTGCTTTTTTAGCAGCTACTTTATATCCCATTTTTGCAGCCAATTCGAATGAAAGTTGATCGGAATCCACAGGGTGGAAAGATCCATCCTTAAGAACCACTTTTAAAGTATCCATGGTGAAACCTGCCATTGGCCCGGTTTTCATCGCCTCTCTAAATCCTTTTTCCACTGAAGGAATAAATTCTTTAGGGATACGACCACCTTTTATCTCATCAACAAATTGTAGTCCAGGTCCTTTAAAGTCCTCGTCTGCAGGTCCTAATGTGAATACAATATCACCAAATTTACCACGACCACCAGATTGCTTTTTATAAACCTCTCTGTGATCTGCATCTCTGGTAACTGTTTCTTTGTACTCAACACGGGGTTGACCTTCATTTACCTCAACCTTAAATTCTCTTTTCAAACGATCTACAAGAATCTCAAGGTGAAGCTCACCCATTCCTGAAATAATCGTCTGTCCAGAAACTTCATCAGTTTTAACCTGGAAAGTTGGATCTTCTTCAGCTAATTTAGCCAAAGCCATACCCATCTTATCCACATCTGCCTTAGTTTTAGGCTCAACAGAAATACCAATTACAGGCTCTGGGAAAGACATAGACTCCAATACAATTGGGTGTTTCTCATCTGTAAGGGTATCTCCTGTTTTAATATCTTTAAATCCAACAGCCGCACCAATATCTCCGGCTTCAATTCTGTCAATTGGCTGTTGTTTGTTTGCATGCATCTGGTAAATACGCGAGATACGCTCTTTTTTCCCAGAACGGTTGTTCTGAACATAAGAACCCGCATCTAACGCTCCTGAATAAACTCTAAAGAAAGCTAAACGTCCAACGAAAGGATCGGTAGCAATTTTAAAAGCTAGTGCAGAAAAAGGCGAATCCACATGTGGCTTACGACTTTCTTCTTTCTCTGTATCAGGATTAACACCTACGATAGCCTCAACATCAACCGGTGAAGGAAGGTAACGCATTACCGCATCCAACATCGCCTGAACTCCTTTATTCTTAAAGGCAGAACCACACATCATAGGAATAATAGACATATCAATTGTTGCAGCTCTAAGCGCAGCAATGATCTCGTCTTCTGTAATAGAGTTCTCGTCTTCGAAGAATTTTTCCATTAAAGCCTCATCGTACTCGGCAACCGCCTCAACCAATTCAGCTCTATATTTATTCACATCTTCTTCAAGTTCTGCAGGAATATCAATAGTCTCGTATGTCATTCCATAATCTTCCTCATTCCAAACAATTGCCTTTTTGGAAATAAGATCAACAACTCCTTTGAAGTCGATTTCATCCCCAATAGGAATTTGAAGTGGAACAGGATTTCCACCAAGCATTTCTTTAACCTGCTTACACACCTTAAAGAAATCTGCACCCTGGCGGTCCATTTTATTCACAAATCCAAGTCTTGGAACGCGATATTTATCGGCTTGTCTCCAAACAGTTTCAGATTGTGGCTCAACACCATCAACCGCACTGAAAAGAGCAACCATCCCGTCAAGAACACGAAGTGAACGCTCTACCTCTACAGTAAAGTCAACGTGCCCGGGAGTATCAATAATATTAACTGTGA
Source organism: Salinimicrobium sediminilitoris (assembly GCF_020866905.1). GTDB lineage: Bacteria > Bacteroidota > Bacteroidia > Flavobacteriales > Flavobacteriaceae > Salinimicrobium > Salinimicrobium sediminilitoris. The sequence continues at coordinate 384,954 of NZ_JAIVCC010000013.1, forward strand.
ATTCCTGATCGCGGTACATCCACTTACAGTGTGTCGCAGCAGAGGTAATTGTAATACCTCTTTCCTGCTCCTGCTCCATCCAGTCCATAGTAGCCGCACCATCGTGCACCTCACCAATTTTATGACTTATACCGGTATAGAAAAGGATACGTTCTGTTGTAGTGGTTTTACCCGCATCAATATGCGCAGCAATACCAATATTTCTAGTAAATTTTAAATCTCTTTGTGCCATTTTTTAGAATCTAAAGTGAGAGAATGCTTTGTTAGCTTCAGCCATCTTATGGGTATCAACCCTCTTCTTCACAGCCGCACCTTCTTCTTTAGCAGCAGCAAGAACCTCTGCAGCTAATCTTTGAGCCATAGATTTCTCGTTACGCTTCCTGGAAAAGGAAATCAACCACTTCATAGCGGTCGAAACTTTACGATCTGGTCTAATTTGCATTGGGATTTGAAAAGTAGCACCTCCAACTCTACGACTACGCACTTCTACGTGAGGCATAACGTTAGAAAGAGCATCTTTCCAAAGTTCAAGTGCAGTTTTTTCCTCGTCCTGTTTTTTCTCTTCTACGATTGCAATAGCATCATAGAATACCTTAAAGGCAACAGATTTCTTACCATCCCACATCATCATGTTAACAAAACGTGTTACTAACTGATCATTAAACTTTGGATCTGGTAAAAGTGGCCTTTTTTTCGCCTGTCTTTTTCTCATTTCTTCTTTGTAATAAGTTAATTGTTACTTGCCGTGGAAATAGATTATTTCTTAGGCTTTTTAGCACCATACTTTGACCTGCGCTGAGTTCTTCCTGCAACACCAGCGGTGTCAAGGGCTCCACGCACAATATGATACCTTACTCCAGGCAAATCTTTAACTCTTCCGCCTCTAACCAATACTATCGAGTGCTCCTGGAGGTTGTGTCCTTCACCGGGGATGTACGCGTTCACCTCTTTACCATTAGTCAACCTTACCCTTGCTACTTTACGCATAGCAGAGTTTGGTTTCTTAGGTGTAGTGGTGTAAACACGAGTACATACTCCACGTCTTTGAGGACAGGAATCCAAAGCAGCCGATTTACTCTTCTTGGTAATTGTGGCTCTTCCTTTTCGTACTAATTGTGAAATTGTTGGCATAATTTCTTTTACACTAATTATTTATTTGATATAATCCCTTTTTTAAAAAGGTCTGCAAAGGTAGAAATAAAACCGAATTAATCAAATCTTAAGCAATTAATTTTCAGACATATCATCTTTTTAAAAAAACTAACCATTCGCATTCCTGCAGTTTGATCTGTCCAACATTCGCTAAATACAAGAAATTATTTTACACGAAGGAATAACTTTTTAAGCTTCTTAACAAACCACACAGCTTGGCAATATAATTCTGAAAAATTTATATTAAAATTTAATTACAAACACATGCAAACAGAAAGATGGAAATCTATTGCACCCCTATTACGCATTCTATTCAGCTATAAATAAGGCAACTACATTAATGTCACGAAATCATAAAAAAGGTTAAATAAAAGCTAAATATTGACCCCGAAAGAGACTGAAAATGATTTTTTAAAGAAAAAAAGTTGCTCACATGACAATTTATCGTCAAATTTGGCACTGGCTAATTCAAATAAATCTTAAAATGAAAACAAAGTTAAGTGGAATGCTAACGCTGTTACTGGCGTTAGTCGTGCAAATAACATTTGCACAACAAGACCTCACAGTCACGGGTACTGTGACCGATGGTAACGGAATGCCTCTCCCAGGTGTAAACGTACTCGTTAAGGGTACCACCAAAGGGGTGCAAACCGATTTCGACGGAAATTATTCTATTGAAGTAAGTCAGGGTGAAGTTCTGGTTTTTTCCTATTTAGGAATGAAAACTGCAGAATATCCTGTTACTAACGTAGATACAATAGATGTCGTACTACAGCAAGACGCTGCACAACTCGAAGAAGTGGTGGTGACTGCTCTGGGTATTTCCAGGGAGAAACGGTCCCTCGGTTATGCGACCGAAGAGGTTAGCGGAGCCGAAGTAAACACCGCAAAAGAAGGAAACTTTATCAATTCATTATCCGGGAAAGTTTCGGGTCTTGACATTAAGAAAAGTAGTACTTTAGGTGGTTCTTCTAATATTATCATCCGTGGTTATACCTCTTTAACAGGTAACAACCAACCTCTTTTCGTAGTTGACGGAGTGCCTATTAGTAATGCCAACACCAACACCTCAGACCAAACTACTGGTAGAGGAGGATACGATTATGGTAACGCCGCAATGGATATCAACCCAGATGATGTAGCTTCCGTAAACGTATTGAAAGGTGCTGCTGCATCTGCTCTTTATGGGTCACGCGCTGCAAACGGTGTAATTATCATTACTACCAAGTCAGGTCAAAAAAATGAAGACATCGGTGTTACAATTTCTTCTGGAGTAACATTCTCGAAGATGGATGATGACACTTTTGTTGATTACCAAAAAGAATACGGTGCTGGTTATGGAGAATTCTATGAAACAGGTTATTTCGACAGCTGGGATGTAGATGGAGACGGGACAGATGATCTTGTTGTTCCTTTTACAGAGGATGCATCTTTTGGTGCTAGATTTGATCCTAGTTTAATGGTATTCCAATGGGACGCCTTATATCCTGAATCTCCAAACTACCTACAAGCTACTCCATGGACAGCTGCAGAGAATGGACCGGAATCTATTTTTAGAACAGGGGTTTCTTATAACAACAGTATCTCACTTGATGGAGGAACTGACAAAAGCACCTACAGATTAGGTTATACGCTTTACGATCAGGAAGGTATTCTTCCAAACAGTAATATAAGAAGAAACACGGTAGATGTAAAAGCTACTCATGACTTCACCGATAAATTGACTGCAGGAGTTACTGCCACTTATACCAATACAAGCGGTAAAGGACGTTACGGTACAGGATACAGTGGAACAAACATTTTCCAGTCTATGCGTCAATGGAACCAGGCAAACGTTGATTTTGAAGCTCAGAAAAGAGCCTACTTCGAAACCGGACGTAACATCACATGGAACTATGCCAATGCTGAAGGTGGAAATTTACTTCCTATTTACACTGATAACCCATACTGGCAACTTTATGAAAACTATCAGAGTGATGAAAGAAACAGACTTTACGGTAACTTTAATATAAACTATACGTTAACAGATTGGCTTACAGCCACAGGACGTGTATCTATGGATTACTATAGTGACTTTCGTGAAGAGAGAAGAAACGTAGGAAGTAATGGGGTACCTCATTATCGCAGATATGACGGAAACTATAAAGAACTTAACTATGACCTTCTTCTTAATTTCGATCACGATCTTAACGAAGATATTAACCTTGCAGGTATTTTAGGAGTAACAGCAAGAAGAATGGATAATTCCATAATGAGAGCATCAACTACCGGTGGTTTGGTAATCCCGGGTCTATTTGCCCTGTCAAACTCTGTAAACCTCCTGGTGCCTCCAACTGAAGAAGTTACAGAACTTCATACAAATGGTTACTTCGCCAGTGCATCTTTCGGGTACAGAGATTTCTTATATGTGGATGCTACAGGTAGATTTGATGCAGTATCTTCCTTACCAGAAGAGGAAAATGTATATTTTTATCCTTCTGTGTCAACAAGTTTAGTATTCTCAGAATTACTTGATAACAACTGGTTAAGTTTTGGTAAGTTCAGAGCTAACTATGCAGAAGTAGGTAACTATGCACCAGCATTGTCTGTAGATGACACTTACTTTAGTCCAACTAACTTTACAACTCCTCTTTATTCTGTTTCCAGTACAGCAAACAATCCAGATCTTAAGAGTGAAACAACCAAAAGTTGGGAAGCTGGTCTAGAAATGTCATTTTTCCAAAGACGTGTAGGCTTTGATGCTGCTGTTTACCAGTCTAATTCTGTTGACCAATTGATGCCAGTAACTGTTTCCGCTGCAACTGGATATACAAGAAGATGGGTAAATGCAGGTGAGATCGAAAACAAGGGTATAGAGCTCGGTGTTTATGGTAGCCCAATTAGAACTACAGACTTCGAATGGAGAATCAACGCCAACTGGTACAAAAATGAAAGTGAAGTACTTTCATTATTTGAAGACAACCAGAACCTGCAAATGGCAGCACTTCAGGGAGGGATAACTATTAATGCTACAGTAGGACAGCCTTACGGAACGATCTGGGGAACTAACTATACTTATTTAGAAGATGGAAGCGGTCCTGTGATCAATCCAACGAATGGAAGGTTTGTTGTAGATGGAACTCCACAGGTTATTGGGGACATCAATCCAGACTGGAAAGCAGGTATTACCAACTCTTTCTCTTACAAGGATATTTCTTTAAGCTTCCTTATTGATATACAGGAAGGTGGAGATATCTTCTCACTTGATACCTGGTATGGTTTCGCAACCGGAGTACCGGCTAAGACTGCTGGACTTAATGAACTTGGAAATCCTGTAAGAGACCCAATCGCCGATGGTGGTGGACTATTATTGGAAGGAGTTAACCCTGATGGATCTCCAAATACTACAAGAACTCAAATGGAGAATTATGCAAACGCCATTGGTTACGGATATGCACCTAATGCATACCACGTATACGATGCGAGTTTTGTAAAGCTAAGAGAGGTAACATTGTCTTATTCTTTTCCAGCAAGTTTATCTGAAAGAATTTCTATGACAGATATTACTCTTTCTGCAGTAGGAAGAAACCTTTGGATCATCGACAAAAATATTCCTTACTCAGATCCAGAAGCAGGATTAAGCTCTGGAAATATTCAGGGATACCAGTCTGGAGCCATTCCAACATCCAGAGAATATGGTTTTAACGTAAGACTACAATTTTAAAAATATAAATCATGAAGAAAATAATTTTCATCCTTTTTATGGCTGCAACAGTCTTTGCATGCTCTGATGATCTTTCGGAAGTCAACGTTGACACGAAAAATCCAACAGAAGTTCCTGCAGACGTACTGTTTTCAAATGCAACCAAAAATTTGTTTGACCAAATGGTCAATACAAATGTTAACACGAACATTTTTAGACTGGTGGCCCAGTACTGGACCGAAACCACCTATACCGATGAAGCGAATTACGACTTGATTGGAAGGAACATCAATGGTTCTCAATGGATTATTTTATACCGCGATGTATTAAAAGATCTTAAAGAAGCAGACATGATCCTTACTGAGAATCCCGATCCAACTCTTACTGAAGCTAACCTTCAGAATAGAAAAGCTATGATCGAAGTATTACAGGTATTTACCTGGCACGTACTGGTTGATACTTTTGGAGATATTCCTTACACAGAAGCTTTAAATGCTGATGATTCCACGCCTGTATATGATGACGACGCGGCAATTTACGCAGATCTTGTTGTAAGATTGAATGCTGCAATTTCTCAACTTGAAGCAGGAGCCGGAGGTTTTGGCGGCGGTGCAGATTACATATATAATGGTGATGCAGCACAATGGTCAAAATTCGCTAACTCTTTAAAGCTTAGACTAGCTTTAAGATATGCTAATGTTGATGACGCAAAAGCTGCAACTATGGCTACTGAAGCTATTGCCGCAGGTGTTTTTGAATCTCACGCAGACGATGCTACAATTCAATATCTTGCATCTGCTCCAAACACTAACCCTCTATGGGAAGATTTGGTACAATCTGGTCGTGCAGATTTCGTTGCAGCACATACTATTGTAGATGTAATGAATGAACTGGATGATCCAAGAAGAAATGATTATTTTGCTCAGAATCTTGGAGAAGGTGTGTACGAAGGTGGTACTTATGGTGCTAATGGAAACACCCAGGGTAACAGCACTATCTACAGTGAAATTTTTGAAGACCCAACATTAGAGGGTGTTATCCTTGACTACACTGAAGTGGAATTTCTTATAGCTGAAGCTGCTGCAAGAGGATATATCACAGAGGATGCTGAAGCTCACTACAATGAAGCTATCACATCTTCTATCCTTTACTGGGGTGGTACCGAAGAAGAAGCTAATGAATATCTTGCTCAGCCTGAAGTAGCATGGGATGAAACTGTATGGGTACAAAGATTAGGGATGCAGAAATGGATCGCTCTATACAACAGAGGTTTCGAAGCATGGTCTACATGGAGAAAACTTGATGTTCCTGAGTTGCCAAACGCAGCACAATCTGGTCTTCCTGTACCACTTAGATTCACCTATCCTACTACAGAGGCAACTCTTAATGGGGAGAACCTGGCCGCTGCTATAAGCGCAATGGGAGGTGACGAACAACAAACCCGAATATTCTGGGATCAAGATTAATTCCAAGATAAAAGGAAAAAGGATTTTAAAATCCTGGAATTATAAAAGCCACCTAAAATGCGAATTTTAGGTGGCTTTGTTTTTTAATATAATTAATGTTCTTTCTTAGAAAACTCCCTTAAATTCTAGAAAGTAAATATTGCTTATTCTAAAAAAAATGTATTTTTACCTATAATACCAATTCTTTTGTACCGCAAACTTCAAAGAGTTATTCAGATTTAATAAAATCTTTTCACAAATCAAAAAACGCACTACCCATTTATCGTTATTAGGCCTCCTGCTTGTTGGTACAGCCCTTTCCTCCTATTCACAGAATGGTGAAGAGCTGGAAACCTCCTACAAAGTGTTTGACAAGGCTATTGCTTTAGAAAATACCGGAATCTCTAATGGCGTTGAATACCTGGAGCAACATATAATTAGAAACGACCAGCACAAATATTTCCTCTCATCAGATTTCGTGTTAGGAAACCTACAATACGACGGGCAACCTTATTTTGATATTTCTTTAAAATACAATATTTATGATGACATCCTGTTAGTCCTACTTGAGAACTCAGGAGGTGTGTCAAATTTTGAGCTACACAAGGAGAATGTCGATTCCTTCAAAATTGGAAATCACGATTTCATTAGAGTACCATCAAAAGAAAATTCCGAAGTTCAGGGATTCCACGAGGTATTGCTGAACCTGCCGGAGTTAATGTTACTGAAAAAACATGTAAAGAAAATCAGTAAGCACCTGGACAGGAATTTCACCTACTATGAATTTGAAAATGATGATCCGCAACACGTGATCTTTTATGGGGACTCATACTTTCCAATAAAATCCAGAAGGGATGTTCAAAAGATCTTTCCAGATCATGAAAAACAAATTAGGATCTTCTATAGAAGCAACAGGCAGCTAAGAAAAGAAAATCCAGATCGCTTCCTGTCACAACTGCTTCAAAGCCTTAATTCCCAATTGTAAAAACACAATAGACATTGAGAAGAATCATTTCGTTTTTGCTTCTTTTGAACTGTGGCCTACTTATGGCCCAGGAATCTTCAAAAATCACGATCACCCTTGAAAATGCTACTGTAGAGCAGGCCCTCCTAAAATTTGAAGAGGCTACAGATTTAAAATTCTTTTATGTTGAACAATGGGTAAACCAGGGCAACATTACAGTCAATCTTAAAGATGTACCGGTAGAGGAAGCACTGCAACAAATTCTTTCGGAGACACTTCTTAACTTCTACCGCTTGGATAACAACCAGATTGTGATCACCCGGAATAATATCGTATACGATGAATTGCCACAGGGTTTTTTCCCGAAAAAAGACTCTCTTCCTTCAGAAATCAAAAAAGAAATTGCTAAAAAATATAACCCTGTTTTTTACAGCCAGGAAGACAGGCCAAATTCAGAAATACAAACAGTTTATATAGGGAAAGAAGACAAGACCTCAGGAACAGGGACTTTCACTCTTTCTGGCCTGGTAAAAGATCTCGAAACAGGAGAACCAATCTCAAACCTTGCTGTTCTCATCAAAGGCACCGATATTGGAACTGTGACTAATCAACAGGGGTTCTACTCTTTAAAAATTCCTGCAGGAGTACATATTTTACAAACAAGATCCCTGGGAAGTGAGGATATCACCAGGAGGTTGGTGATTTACAATAATGGAAACCTAAACTTAAACCTAAGAGAGGATTATGAACTTTTAGGGGAGATCCTGTTGGAATCCGATCCCGATGAAAACGTAAGTAATTCTATCGCAGGAGAAGAGAAAATCAATATTGAAGAAATCAAAAATATCCCGTTGATCCTGGGAGAAAGGGATGTTATGAAAGTTGCAGCTACCCTGCCGGGTATTTCAACAGCCGGGGAGGGTGCCGCCGGTTTTAATGTTCGCGGTGGCAAAACAGATCAAAACCTCATTCTTTTAGATGATGCTGTTATTTACAATCCTGCACATTTCTTCGGAATCTTTTCGGCAATTAATCCCTTTACTACCGGGGACATGACCATCTACAAAGGAAGTATCCCCGCACAATATGGTGGGAGACTCTCCTCTGTCTTTGATATTACCTCAAAAGATGCCAATACTGAAGAGTTTGCAGGAGAAGTGTCTGTAGGTCCTGTCACGGGAAATGTTGCTTTGGAAATTCCTGTAATTAAAGAAAAATCGGGTTTACTGTTAGGAGGTCGGAGCACTTATTCCGGATGGATATTGCAAACTCTGGAAGAGGAATCACTAAAAAATAGCAAAGCTTCTTTTTATGATGTTTTAGCAAAATACAACCACAAAATTAATGACAAAACATCTATAAAAACTACAGGTTATTTTAGCCATGACCACTTCAGTATAACTTCAGATTCTCTCTACAGCTATGAAAACCTGCTTTTCTCAGTACGTGCAGACCATAAGATCAATAAAAAGAACGAAGCAAGCTTAATACTGTCCAATAGTAATTATAAATTCAATATTGACTACGAAAGTGAATTGAACAACAATTTCTCCTCGGGCTACACCATTAACGAAACAGAGGCTAAACTGAACATGCGTTACCTGCTGAGTGATGCCCATAAATTCGACTATGGAATTTCAGGTAAATTGTACAATGTGCATCCGGGAGAGCTGAAACCCCTAGGATCGGAATCGAATGTTGAGCCCTTCACAATTCCCGGGGAAAAAGGATTAGAATCGGCAGTCTTTATTTCCGATAATTACGAGGTTAATGATCGCCTTTTGATCAATGCCGGTGTACGTTATTCCCTGTATGCGGCGTTGGGAGAGAAAGCACAAAAGATCTATGAAGATGATCTTCCTAAAAATGATGATACCGTTATTGACACCCTATACTTTGGAAAAAATGAAGTGATGGACACCTATGGTGGACCGGAAGTTAGATTTTCAGCGAGATATTTCATCATGCCAGATCTCTCAACCAAACTTAGTTACAACAGCACCTACCAATACATCCACACCTTATCCAACAATACCACGGTCTCCCCTACCGATACTTACAAGTTAACAGACAGATATGTTCGACCTCAACAGGCAAATCAATACTCGCTTGGTCTTTATAAAAACTTTGACAATAACGAATATGAACTGAGCCTGGAAGGATACTACAAAACATCTAAAAATATTCTCGACTATAAAGTTGGTGCACAACTTTTCTTAAACGAAAGTATTGAGACAGAAGTACTGCAAGGAAATGGCCGCTCATACGGTGTAGAATTTCTAATGAAGAAAACGGAGGGAAGATTAAATGGGTGGCTGGGATACACCTACTCCCGCTCTTACATACAACTCGATGGAGAATACAGGGAGGAAGTGGTTAATAACGGAGAGTGTTTTCCTTCTAATTATGATAAGCCGCATGATCTAAGCGTAGTAGCTAATTACAAAGTTACCCAGCGTTTCAGTTTTTCAGCAAACTTTGTTTATCAAACAGGGAGGCCTGTGACTTACCCGACAGGAAAATATGTGCAAAATGGAATGGAGTACGTTCTTTACAGCAACCGGAACCAATTCCGTATCCCAGATTACTACCGTCTTGACCTGAGCTTCAATGTAGAGGGGAACCATAAGATTGAAAAATTTGCCCACAGTTTCTGGAATATTTCGATTTACAATGTTTTGGGCAGGAACAATCCTTACTCCGTATTTTTTGTGACAGATCAAGGCGAGATAAAGGCATATAAGAGTTCTATATTTTCTATCCCGGTGCCAACAATTACCTACAATTTTAAATTTTAAGTGTGTAAATTTAGAGAGAATGAATTTAGACCACATATATAAAATTATATCCTTACTGGCAGCAGCCTTCCTGGTCAACAGTTGCGTAGAACCCTACGATTTCGAAACTGAAACCTTTGAAGATGCATTGGTGGTCGAGGCAATTCTTACAGATGAAGTTAAGTTTCAGGAAGTAAAACTTACAAGGACCTACAGGCTTGAAGAAGATTTTCCAAAGCCGGAATCTCATGCCAATGTCGTAGTTACCGATGATGCCGGAAATGAATTCCCCTTTTACGAAACCACACCCGGAAATTATGTTTCCAACACAGCATTTGGAGTACAGCCTCAACATAAGTACCAACTACTTATTAACACTATGAGTGGCGACGCATATTCATCAGAACCCGCAGAATTACTGCCGGGGAATGAAATAGACGATTTATACGCACAACGTATGATTTTGCAAGGAGACGATGGAGTTGCTTTACTCGTAGATAGCGAAAATTCTGAGGCTGCTTCGAAATATGCCCTTTATGAATATGAAGAAACCTATAAGATTGTTTCTCCCTATGTAGTTCGCAGCACTATAGAATTTGAAGGAGAAAACTGGAGGGTTGTGCCAAATACCCGTAATGAAACAATTTGCTATAATACGGTACCCTCGAAGGAGATCCTGCTGTCCAATACAACTTCCCTAAGGGAAAATAATCTCGACTCTTACCTGGTTCGCTTCATCCAAAAAGATGATCCGGTTTTAGGACAACGATACAGTATACTCGTTAAACGCTACTCCCTTACCAGGGAAGCGCATTCCTATTACTCCACTTTAAAAAAGATCTCCGGCTCACAAAGTTTACTCTCCCAAAACCAACCGGGATTTGTAAATGGAAATATGTATTCTCTTAATGATGAAGACGAGAAAGTACTGGGTTTTTTTACCCTCAGTAATATCTCAACAAAAAGGATCTACTTCAATTATTACGATTTTTTTGAGTTTGATGAACCAAGACCTCAATTTCCTGAAAGCTGTATACCTTTTAGACCGGGGGAAAATTTTGACACTCCAATTGGTATGATACAGGGTGGTACTGTTCGCTATCTTAGTATGGCCGGCCCTCCTGTGGAAGGAGAAATTGGAGAAGGCCCTATACGGGTCATAGCTACAGAGTGCGTGGATTGTACAGTTTATGGAACCAATGAAGTCCCTGAATTTTGGGAAGAATAAAATTTGAAATGAAATATTTACCTGTCTTACTGTTCAGTTTGTGTCTCCTGCCCTGCTCTTTAAATGCCCAGGCTCTGGACCTTTCTAAAGGCACAGAACTTTTAGAGGAAATCCCGCAAGAGAAGATCTTTGTCCATTATAATTCTTCCTTATTATTCTCTGGAGAATACATGTATTACAAGCTTTACAACCTCCAGGCGGAAACTGACCAGTTAAGTAAAACAAGCAAGGTTGCTTATATTGAACTCCTGGGTGAAGGCGGAAATACTATTTTTAAACATAAAATCCTCCTGAAGAACGGGGTGGGACAGGGAGATTTTTTTATCCCTACTAATGTTCCTTCAGGAAATTATAAGTTGTTAGGCTATACCAACTGGATGAGGAATGAAGGAACCTTTTTTGCCGGGGATGTCGCAGTTATAAATCCATATCTGGGCGATCAGTCGGCAATTTCGGCAGATTCTGAAGAAGATTCCCTCCTTATAGAAGGAAATTCAGGCGTAATTAGGTTAAAAGAAACTTCCGATGCACCTGTAAAAATTATAGTGGAAAATGACCTTTTTGGGAAGAGAGAAAAAGTGAATCTAAAATTAGAAGGAGCCCCAGGTAATTACTCACTTTCCATTCGCAAAACAGACAGCATTAATATTCCGAAGAAATTTACTTCTGAAGATTTCACTCAACTTTTCAAAAACAAAAACCAAAACAGCAGCAAAGATTCGGTTTTTGTGCCCGAAATGCGCGGGAACCTTATTTCCGGACGGATTGTTCCCCAAACTTCTGATGCTAAACCTAAATTAGCCGGTAATAAGCTGGCTTTTTCACTCCCGGGCGAAGATTATATTTTCAAAGTGGCAACTACAAACAATGAGGGGAAATTTTACATCAATTTAGATGATCGCTATGATACTTCCGGAGCTTTGATGCAGGTCCTTGGAGAAGATGCAGAAAACTGGACCATTCAACTCGATCCCCTTCCAAACATTAATGCACCTGATCTAGAGTTTGGAAAATTCCACATCACCCCCGAAATGGAAGAATGGATTCTCGACCGCAGCGTCCAAAACCAGATTGAGAACGCATACTACAGCGTAAAACCGGACACTTTAAAAGCACTGGAGAAAAAAGAACCCTTTTATGTCAGGCAACCAACCGTCTATGATCTTGATGCTTACACCCGGTTTGAAACTATAAAAGAAACCTTTGTAGAGATCATTAGGTTTGCATGGATAGCCACGAACAAAGAGGAATCCAGGATCGTAGTGAGACAGCCGCAGGGAGCTACAAATTATAATCTTCCAACATTGCTAATAGTAGACGGTGCTATGGTACAGGATCACGATCTGCTTATTACTTATCCTGCTAAATATGTAAAAAGTATCAACATCCTGAGAGATAACATTTTTTATGGTTCTCATATTTTTGCCGGAATAGTTGACGTAAAGACCATTGAAGGCAATTTTGATGAAATCCTCAACCAGGATTACATCAAAAAGGTAGATTTAAAACTTCCGGAACCAACAAAATACTATTTCAAACAAACATATGGAAATCAGTCTGCTGAACAGTTATCAAGAATACCCGATCGAAGGACACAACTCTTTTGGGCACCTTCTGTTGAGTTGGATTTACCCGCAGAAGATCTGGAATTCTACACCTCAGATGTACCAGGGACATTTGAAGTTCATCTTGAAGGCTTCACCAGCACAGGAAAACCTGTTTCTGTAAAAAAATATATTGAGGTCACTGCCGGGGAGGTGAGGTAATCTTTTTCAGATATCCAAAGCCACCTTTTTATCTCTATATTTGTCCCATGGAAGATACTACCACCATTTTTGGAATTCGCGCAGTCATTGAAGCGCTGCAGAACAATGAGACTATTGATAAGATCTATATTCAAAAAGGCCTTAGCGGGCAATTGTTTCAGGAGTTGCAACAAAAAACAAAATCGGGCGATTACAACATTTCTTACGTACCCGTAGAAAAGCTGAACCGTTTAGTGAAAGGCAATCACCAGGGAGTGGTAGCAAAAATTTCCCCGGTTGAATTCGCCGACCTTGAAACCGTAGTAGAAGAATCCCTCCAAAAAGAAACAACTCCTCTCTTCCTTTTACTGGACCAGGTAGATGATGTGCGCAACTTTGGGGCTATCATTAGAACAGCCGAATGTTCGGGGGTAAATGGTATCATCATCCAAAAGAAAGGTGGGGCTCCGGTAACTGCCGATACGGTCAAAACCTCGGCAGGCGCTATTTTTAAGATCCCTCTCATAAAAGTTGACCATATTAAAGATGCAATTTTTTATATGCAGGGCTCGGGGATAAAAGTAGTAGCGGCCACAGAAAAGACAGACGACCTTCTTTATTCAGTAGATTTCAACCAACCCACTGCACTAATTATGGGTAACGAGGCAAAAGGAATTTCGGAATCTGTTCTTAAGCTGGTTGATGCAAAGGCCAAGCTGCCTATCCTGGGTACCATTGGCTCTTTAAACGTTTCTGTAGCTTGTGGAGCATTCCTGTATGAGGTGGTGAGGCAAAGGCTTGAATAGCCGTCCTAGAGCGAATCTCCACTTTTTCCGGACTTATCCTCCTCAGATCTTTTATAGTGGTAAATATATTGCGGCTCTTCCCCTTCGTCTGGATTTTCAATAAAATTTCCATTTGCATCAAAATGGCGCATAAAGGGATCCTCTTCTTCTTTATAAGTTTCTTTTTCCCATTCATATTTTGGTGGCCGTGCAATGTTCTTCTTGTATATAAGCGAAAATAAGAATCCAGACAGAAGACCTGACAAGTGACCTTCCCAGGAAATTTTGGGATCAATTGGGGTAATATACCAAAGAAGGCCTCCATAAAGGAAAACAACAATTAGAGAAAGAGCTACCAACCGGTAATATTTTGAAAAGATACCTTTAAAAAAAAGAAAACCGGCCAGTACATAGATCATTCCTGAAGCTCCTATATGAAAAGCAGGCCTTCCTATTAGCCAGGTAAGAAACCCTGAAAGTAAAAGCCCCAAAAAGAGGATTTTCCAACTTAGTTTTCTGTAAAAATAAAAGAGGGAAAGAGTAAGGACGAACAGCGGTACCGTGTTGTGAAAAAGGTGCTTTATCCCGCTGTGAATGAAAGGAGAGAAAATTATTCCTCTTAGACCTTCAACTGTCCGCGGGTATACTCCGAAGTTGGTGAAATCCCATCCAAACCTAATCTCCATCCAAAATACTATCCAGATGGCCAATACAAACAAAAGCGGGTACCCTACAACTCCTGTTGTAAAAATAAACGGCTCATGTTTTTCAGTTTTCCGAACTCTCATATTGTTCTCATTACAAAAATTCAACCATTTAAATAATTGGCTGCTAAAGCATTTAAAAATGTCATTTTCCTCCTCTCTTTTCTTGTAAAAGACTTTTTTATATGTCACTTCGTCATTAAACCTTACAAGAATCTTAATCATTTCTGAACCATATTTCAATTTACTATTTTTACCTCATGAATAAACCATTAGCTGAAAGATTACGTCCTAAAAACCTTGATGATTACTTAAGCCAGCAACACCTCGTGGGCCCTGAAGCTGCTCTGCGTAAACAAATCAAGAGAGACATCATTCCCAGCATAATATTTTGGGGACCGCCGGGAGTAGGAAAAACTACCTTAGCTAATATTATTGCTACCGAATCTGGCCGGCCGTTCTTTACCCTTAGTGCCATTAGCAGTGGCGTGAAAGATGTGAGGGAGGTTATCGAGAAAGCTAAAAAAAGTGATGGTCTCTTCACAACAAAAAATCCTATCCTCTTCATAGACGAGATCCATCGATTTAGTAAGTCACAGCAGGATTCTCTTTTGGGAGCTGTAGAGAAAGGATGGATCACACTTATTGGTGCAACAACAGAAAATCCAAGTTTTGAAGTGATCCCGGCCTTGCTCTCGCGAAGCCAGGTTTATGTTCTTAACTCTTTCTCTAAAGATGATCTTGTTGCACTGCTGAAGCGGGCAATGAAAGAAGATGAAGTCATCTCTCAAAAACAGATCAAATTAGAAGAAACTGAAGCCTTATTAAGGTTGAGCGGCGGCGATGCCAGGAAGCTCCTGAATATTTTTGAGCTGGTAGTAACTTCTGAAGAGGGCGATCAGGTTGTGATCACCAATAAAATGGTGCTCGATAAAGTGCAGCAGAATACTGTCCTCTATGACAAAACCGGGGAACAGCATTACGATATAATTTCGGCGTTCATAAAATCCATCCGTGGGAGTGATCCCAATGCCGCGGTATACTGGCTGGCAAGGATGATAGAAGGCGGTGAAGATGTGAAATTTATTGCCCGTCGATTATTGATCCTGGCCGCCGAAGATATTGGCAATGCTAATCCCACGGCACTTATACTAGCCAACAATACTTTTCAGGCGGTTTCTACTATAGGTCACCCGGAGGCACGAATTATCTTAAGCCAGTGCTGTATCTATCTTGCAACCTCTCCAAAATCAAATGCCACTTATATGGCCATTAATGAAGCCCAGGCCACGGTTAAAAGGACAGGAAATCTCCCGGTTCCCCTTGCGATACGGAATGCGCCAACCAAATTAATGAAGGATCTTGGATACGGTGAGGATTATAAATATGCCCACAGTTACGAAGGAAATTTCGCGGCAGCCGAATTCCTCCCGAAGGAAATTAGCAACACCACTTTCTTTAATCCGGGTAATAACCAGCGGGAACAGGCACAGCGTGATTTTCTAAACAAAAGGTGGAAAGGTAAATATGGCTATTGACCCTTGCGCTTGTAAATAACGCTTACCAGTTGCTGGGTATTAGGATCAAGATATTCAACCACCAGGTTTCCCTGAGCATCAAAAAAGGCATTTCCGGAAAGGTTTTTTGAGGAATACAAAAAGTTCTCTCCCCCTCCCGATTTTAGTAGTGTTCCAAACTTCTCCTTCTCCCCTTTTCTATATAACTCGAAACCTACTGCAGTTTGCTTCAGCAAATAATTAACAGGTCCATTTACAAACTGCAGATGATCTTCTGAAGAGGTCCTATTAGACTCTTCTTCTTCAGCCTTTTCCATTTCTTCTGAAGTAATTACAGGATCAACAATAACTTCAGAAGGTTTTTCCTGAACTTTTTCAGGGGCCGGTACCGGGTCGATGATTACTTCACCTGGGGTGGTATTTTTTTCTGCCATTTCAGTTTCGGGAACAGGATCGATGATCACCTCAGGATCCTTCCGAAGTTCTTTAAAAGAAGTAAAGGCATCTCTTAATGCTTCATGATAGGATTTTTGAAAGTTTTTTTCCCGGCTCACGCCTATTTTTGAAGTGAATACCACCTCATCCTTACAGTTTTCAAGAGTAAGATAAAGGCGGGATCTAAAAAGGCCAGATTTATTGTGCACATTCGCCAATAGCACATTACAGGGATCAACGCCAGCCGGAACCTCCTCTTCATAAAGGGCTTCGAAACCATACTTTTCTAACAGAAAAGCGGTAAGTGCATTAAGTTCATATTGATTTTGGTGCTTAAGGAACTCGAATTGATTGGGCACTTTCACATATTGATAGTGGCTCAAGTCCTGTCCAAAAATATTTCCGGTCACTCCAAATAACAAAGTAAAAAATAGAATAATTGATTTCATTCTCTGCTAAACATTAACTGGAAACCAATTTGTATCGAAGCATTTTGTGCTCTTGCAAGATTAGTATAATCCAGCAGGTTATCTGCAGCAAGATAAACATTAAAATTTGAAAGTTTGGCAGAAACCAGGAGTCCAATATTGGAAAATGAAAAAGAATCGGCTGTGTAGGTGATCTTACCTCTAAAATTTTCATTAAAGGTCCTGTCATAATAAATGGTGGTGGCATAATTAAGACCCCGGGGACGTTTTATTGCAAAGAATTGCGCCCCAAGATGGTTGAAATACCTCCTCCTACCCATAGGACGGTAGCAATTACAAGGTTCGGCGTTTTCAGAAAAACCATAATCTATGGAGGCATTTAATTTCACAGGGCGCCAGGTGGTGTAGGAATTAGTAAGAGTCTCATCTTTAAGATTCCTGTCAAGATCATCTTCCCATTCATCCCAATACTCCCGGGTGCCGGGAAATAGCAGCTCAATACCATCGGTTTGATAATCTCCATAGTACCTGTAGTTCTCTACATTATTAGTCTGACGCATAAATCCAATGTCCAGGATACTCCCGGTGACACGATATTGATCTGAGGGATACCAGGTGAAACCTGCATCAAGTCCCAACCCCACATTACCTCCTAAAAATGCTTTTTTAACGAGATTACTCATTAATTCCCGGTTCGACATATCATCTTTTGAATCTTCCAGATCGGCCCAACCTGCCGTTTTTATTAAGACATCAACATTTGACATGTAATGACGATAAAGATTAGGGCCCTCGGGAGATAGTTCAGTTCTAAATACACCCTGGTTGTCAACACTATGAGCATTAAATACTCCCGAATAGATCTTTCCCCTAAAGCCGTAGTTGAGATCTTTAGAATAATAATTTGTAAATCCTATGTGGAACACATTGAGCACATCTGCAGTGAAAGCAGCATCTGAAAAATCAAAGTTCTTTCCTATATAATCCTTATTACCTTCATAAGCGAGTAAAGCAGGATCTTTGGGAAAGTAGACTATGGCATCCATCTCCTGGTATACCCCTGCAGTATAGTACCTTCTTTTGTTATCTCTCCATCCAATGGAGAAAATCTCTAGCTGCTGGTTGATGGTAAAAAAATCCTTCCTGGAAAGTTTATGCAGAGATTCTTTTATCCTGTCATTAATAGAACCACCATCATCTTTAAAAATATCGTACATATTCACCCCTGAAGACCCCGCAGACAAATGAATTTGCGAAAAAAAAGGGACGCCAAAATGCATGTCAAAATTTGTTTCGGCACCAGGGTTTAAAAGCAGCGTTTGAGGTAAGTCATCAAAATTATACAGGAGCTGTTTATTCTGGGCCGTGGCGGCCATGGAAAAGGTCATTATGAGGAGGAAAAAAATTAATCTCATCTATTCGAATTCAAAGTAGTAGAACCCTTTTGATTCCAGCTGCAAAGACCCTTCAACAGCAAGGGGTTCATGTCTTGTAATTTCTATAGACACTTTAATACTTCTTCTTACTCTGTTTATTTGATTTTCATTAATGATCTCTGTAAGATCTACAGTCGCAGGTGATCCAATGCTTCCCTTCGGAACAGGTATAATAATAGTATGCTGCACAGCATTTCCAGGGGAAACAAAATTAATAGTCGCTGTCAAAGGACTTTCAAAGGTGTTGGTAAACCTAAAGTTAAAATCGGCCTGCACAAGACTGTTCTGAATATAGTCGTCGTCAAGAAAATCCAGTCTTGTCTCATCTCTTGCTGTTTCCACCACTCCGGGACCTGGGGCAAAATCTTCGGAAGTTATAGTGAAATATACTAAATCAATAGCCGCTTCGGGGGTGAGAACGATATCTTCGGCCTGGTCAAGATCAACATCTTTCACACAAGAAGAAAACACGAGCAGGATCGTCAAAAATGCTATTTTGGACAATGTTTTTTTGAGGGACATGTTCATACAGTTCTCTATCTAACGAAATTGGTCTCGGCTTATTACAGAAAGCCCCTTAATTCTTCCATTTCCATCACCTGGTAATGATCTGCAGAAAATTCGGATTTATAATAATTATATAAGATGGCCTGCATTCCAAAATTCTTCGCCCCAAGTATATCTGCTTCAAAATTATCACCTATCATAATACTTTCATCAACTTTGGCAGCAGCATTAATCAGAGCTACTTCAAAGATCCTCTGGTGGGGTTTTTTAACTCCAACATCTTCGGAAGTTGTAATTGTTCTGAAATACTTGAGAATTCCTGAACTCTCCAACTTTTTATGTTGAACTTCTTTAAAACCATTTGTGATAATGTGAAGCTCATATTGGGGCTGAAGATACTCAAGAATTTCCAGCGCGCCTGCAAGTAAATAATTATGATGTGGTAAATGGTCAATGTAATCTATGCTCAACTGCTTGATTTGAGAATCTGAAACGTTCACTTTCATGCCTTCAAAAGAATCCTTCAGCCTGCCATACCGTAGATCTTCTTTAGTGACCTTGTCTTCCCGGTACAACTTCCAGTAATCGGCATTAATAGGAGCGTAAATGGCGAGAAATTCCTCCAGCCTCACTTTGATCTTGTGCTTTTCAAAAATCGAATTGAAAGCTAAACCCGAGTTGCGGTCAAAGTCCCATAATGTGTGGTCAAGGTCAAAAAAAATATGACGAATATTACTGAATTTCATTTAGTATCTTTAAAATTGAAAAATTCCTTCTCGCATTGGCGTATTCAGAAAAATCTTTATTCGTGAATACCGAAATTAAATTTCCGTTTACCATTGAAATTTGTCGTTTTATTTCCAGAACCTTATACTCTATTTCATTTTCTTTTAATTTACTAAAAGCTTCAGAATTTATAGCGTAGGGATGGATTAATAAAGGTGTGGTTATTTCAAAATTCAGGTCGTAAAAAAGAAAAGGAGTACAGGTTCCCGCCCTCAGGCCCACAGCTTCGGGATAACCCATGGAAAAATCGTCCTGAAAATCAAGTTCCACCATGTGATTATAAGTATCGGGCAACAACAGGTTATAGTGGTTATTAATAGCACTTATAACCGGTCTCTTAATTATTTGTTCCAGCCGCTTTTTTTCTTCTTTTAAAACTGCAAATTTTTGGTTGGCATAAAATCCCGGTTGCAATCCTACCTCGGCATAATCGGCAACAGATTTTATAAGACTTTGGAATTCCAGGCGATTGTGATTTATATTTCTGTCATATGTGGAAAAGTCACTTAACTGAAACATAAACTTCATTGGAACATCGTATTTTTTAAGGAACCTAATTACTTTAGAATAGATATCGTAGGGATCCTTTTTAAATTTGGTCATCACCTGCAACCTATGCAATACGTACTTCGGCTTAAATCTAAAAAGGTCCAGGAACAGTCCCAGCACCACCCTTACAATTCCTTTCTTCTTATAGCAATAAGCTTCGGTAACAGCAATTATGGTCTGCGTGCTAAAATTCCGTTTCGGAAATTTTTGATTTGGGAATTTATCCTCAAGGACCTGTTGAAATTTCCGGGCCCAAATATCTATAATGGGTTTTTCTAAGAAACCTTCCTGAAAAGCCAAACTCTCACTAGCCTGGAATCTTCCTTCTTCATCTTTTACATGTGGAAGATACTCTTCATATCTGCTTAGTAAGTAAAATGAAGCCGCAAAAATATCAAAGGGAATAGAACTAGCCTCCCCCACTGCAAAGAAACAAGGTACCTCATCCCAGTCCTGTACCTTTACCTCAAGATCATTTATTCCCTGCTCCAATAAAAGGTCTACATTCTGAATAAAAACCTCATTTGCCAAACTTTGTTTGCCATAAGAAAGTTTCATTCCTTCATGTGCTACAAATTCTTCAATTTTTGATGTGAAACCTACCGGTAAACATAAAATTTGTGTACACACGTGTTTAAACACATATGTAATTCTTGGGGTGATTTTCTGGGTATATACCAGCAGCATAGATTAGGTTTTACAGCAAGCCTTCATCGGCAAAGCTGAAATAGGAATTTTCGGTTATTATGAGATGATCCAGAACTTTAATATCAAGGGACTCTCCCGCGGTCTTGAATTTTTGAGTCAGTTGTTTATCCGCTGCACTCGGATTAAGATTCCCTGATGGATGATTATGCACCAGGATAGTGGCCGTGGCTCCCAAATTCAATGCTTGTTTATATGCCAGCCGAACATCTACTAAGGTGCCGGTTATACCTCCTTTGCTAAGAGGCAGCTCCTGGATTACCTTATTCGAATTATTTAGATAAAGGATCCAGAATTCCTCATGAGGCAATTCCCCTATTTTTGGCTGCATAAGTTCAAAGACTGAAGTGCTTGAGGAAATCTTCTTCTTTTCCAAAGCTTCAGAAGAGCGGCGCCTACGGCCAAGTTCAAGCGCTGCTACAATTGTTAAAGCCCTCACCTGTCCTATCCCTTTTACTTCCATTAGCTGGTTTACAGAAAACCTCCCTAATTCATTAAGATTATCACCAGCTTTGGAAAGTACTTTTTTGCACACCTCGACTGCAGATTCATTCTTGCTTCCAGAGCCAATTAAAATTGCCAGCAACTCGGCATCACTGAGGTGTTGTCTGCCATGTTGAAGGAGTTTCTCCCTGGGGCGGTCTCCCTCTGCCCAATGCTTAATTGTAAAAGATGATGATTTTTGAGGTTTCATTGGCTCAATTTATTTAAAGATAGCAAAATGAAGCTATTCATAGATGCTATTTTAGGTTATCCAGTTCTTGATCTCCTCGAAATCCAGACCTCCATAATTCCCACTGCTCATCAACAGGAGTACTTTATTATCATAATCCTGTTCTTTTAAA
This sequence comes from Salinimicrobium sediminilitoris, assembly GCF_020866905.1. Taxonomy (GTDB): domain Bacteria; phylum Bacteroidota; class Bacteroidia; order Flavobacteriales; family Flavobacteriaceae; genus Salinimicrobium; species Salinimicrobium sediminilitoris. The sequence goes on from NZ_JAIVCC010000013.1 coordinate 406,644, forward strand.
AATTCTTTGAAGTCCAAGGGATTGGTATATACAGTAAGATCTTTTCTCGAAAAAGATTCTAATATCTGCTCTTTTGAGATAGGATCAAGTTTTTTATTTTCCACAACTTCAGGAGAAAAGAAAACTACAGCTTCATCGGCGGTATTCAAAGACGATTGATACTGCAGGAGAAATTCTGAGTTCAAACTGCTGTAAGTGTGTAATTCCAGGCAAGCTATAACATGCCTGTCGCGATATTGTTGTTTTACCGCTTTTGTAGTAGCCATTACCTTTGAGGGGCTATGAGCAAAATCTTTATACACCACAGTTCTTTTTGTTTCGGCAATCTTTTCCAATCTTTTTGATGCTCCTTTAAAAGAGGCAATAGCTTCGTAAAAATCTTCTTCGTCTATACCCATATGCTGACAAATCCATTTTGCGCCTGCCAGATTTTGTAGGTTGTGCTCCCCAAAGATTGACACCGGCATGTCTCCTTCAGGAGTATGTAGGAGGGTTTGTTCATTCTCCACGTGATACTCTGGAGTTTTATATGGGTGTTTCCTGATGGTATTTGTAGATTCTTTTACAAGTTTTTTAAGGTGTTCATCCTCTTCATTATATACAAGGATACCTCCTTTAACTATGGAATCTATAAAAATTTTAAACTGCTCCAGGTACTCATCTAAAGTGGGGAAAACATTGATGTGATCCCACGCGATTCCGCTAAGCAGAGCTATGTTTGGTTTATAAAGGTGAAACTTTGGACGACGATCTATAGCCGAAGAAAGGTATTCATCCCCCTCCAACACGATAAAGTCATTCTCTTGAGTCAGGTGAACCATTGTGTCAAATCCTTCCAGTTGTGCTCCTACCATGTAATCCACATTTTTGTGGTGGTAGTTGAGAACATGGAGAATCATAGAAGTAATTGTAGTCTTACCGTGAGAACCACCAATGACTACCCTGGTTTTTTCTTTTGACTGCTCATATAAAAATTCCGGATAAGAATAAATTGCCAATCCGAGTTGTTTGGCTCTTTCCAGTTCGGGGTTATCTTCTCTGGCGTGCATACCCAGTATAACGGCATCAATTTCTTCTGTGATTTTTTCCTTAAACCAACCGTATTCACCTGGGAGAAGCCCTTCCTTTTCAAGTCTGGATCTGGAAGGTTCATAAATCATATCATCACTCCCGGTTATTGTATATCCTTTATGATGTAGTGCGAGAGCAAGATTATGCATCGCGCTACCACCAATTGCTATAAAATGTAGCCGCATTTTTCTATTTTTTGAGTAAATATAAAGCAATACGCAGAAAGACTGGCTTTAGAATTATTTAAAAAAATAATAGGATTATTTGTAACAAAAAGGCAGTTCCTATGTCCAACTGTGAGTTCAATTTGTTCGACAAATAACTTTTTTAACTTTATGCATGTAAAAAAACTCCTAAAAAAATATTATTAATGAAAAAATTGTACTTTTAACGTCCCCTACTTCAACGTATTAAACAGCTCATTGCTGCGCCCCTCTTGAACTCTGCCTTAACAGGAGTTTAAGTTTTAATATGCATGTATACTGTATATTTGAACCATGAAAACCATAAATACAAATTGATTAAATTTAACACTTAAAGCCTATGCGAATTTTTACTCTAGGTAAGAAGGGAGTACCATTACTCTTTTTTGCCTTATTTTTATTTAGCGGAACCACGATGTATGGACAGGAAGGATGTCCTACTCCGGGTGGTACTGACTCCGAACAATCCTTTTGTTATTTACAGACAATAGGTGATATTGTTACAGATGGAAGTGCAGTTTATCAAACTGCTGACAATGTTAACGACACTCAACCAATTCCGGAAGATGAGCTTTTAACTGATGGAGTAACCTATTATATAGGTGGAACATCTGGAGATTGCGAGCGTATTGCTGTAACTGTAACGGTAAACGTTGTAGAACGGCCAACCAACACTATTTTTCCAAACAGTCCTAGTTTCGAAATAACTCCTTGTTCATCTACTAATTTTACAGCAGATGATCTGGCAATTTACTTTAATGCTACCCGGACCGGTTATCAAGTAGAGGTTTACACTACTCAATTTGGCACTAACGAAGCTGAAGGCGAACTCACCCCGGGTGAGAGTTATTTTGTTGCACAGGTGCCGTCAACCGGCACAGCCGGATGCCCGTCCTTGAGAGCTGCAGTTGGATATAATCCTATTACCCCAGTTCCTCCAGTAGCAACTTCTCCTCAAGTTTTTTGTGAGGGAGCTACTGTGGCAGATTTACAGGCAGAAGGGACTTATGATAACACTCAAGCCATTAGATGGTATAGAACAGCAGCTGCCAATTCCCCATTAGCTAATGACATTCAACTCATTAATGGCCAAACTTACTATGCTACTCAAATAGTAAATGACAGAAATAGTCCTTTTCCTCCATGTGAAAGTAATGTTACACCTGTTATAGTTGAAGTTCAAAATTTAGATGCTGGGGAACAAGTTGGGGATGGCATCTATTGCCAGTCTGAGATCGACAGTCGTCTTGAAAGTACTCCTGCAGATCAATTGGTAAGAGAACTTTTTACAGAGCAACTGGGGTCTACCGTTCCAACTGATGGAATTTTTGAAAATCTAGGCATCGATGAAGTTATTTCACAATATCAGAGTGGAATTAGAAGCTTTTCAACGACCTATACTATTACTACTGAAGGAGGGTGTGAAGATAGTGTAGCACTATCTTTTACCATAGAGGAAGACTTTAATGCCGGAGAAGATAATATTACTACAACTGTATGTCGTGCCGAATTACCTGACTCATTAACCGAAACCGATACACGTAATCTTTTACTGTCATTATTAAGTGAGGATGCTGATACTGATGGTACTTTCTCTGCACAAACTGTTGCTGAAATAACAGCTGCCTTTAATAGCGGAGACGGAACAGGAACTTACAGTACAACCTATAGTGGTGGTACAGATCAATGTGCAGATTCTGCAGAAATTGCCGTAACAGTCCTCGAAAGCGGGAATGCAGGTGATGATGCGGATTTAGTTTTCTGCAAATCTGAAATTGTAGATTTAGTGACTGAATATTTATCGACAGATCCCACCCCGGATCCGGATATCTTCTTTGCGGAATGGATTGGAGACAGAGATACCAATGGCAATTTTACTGGAGATCCTTTAACATCACTAATTACTCAATATCAAACCGGTGGTCCTATTGAAGTTTCAACCACCTATATCATTGGTGAAGGAACAGAATGCGAAGATTCTGCTGAAATTTCTCTTACAATAATTGAAGGAGGTGAAGTTACAGACAATTCCACTACTATCTGTATTTCAGACATACCTATGTTGTTCGAAGAAACTCCTGAGGATGTTAGAGCATTCTATGTAGCACTGGCTGGTGGTACGGAAGGTGGTTCTTTCGAACCTTCTATTGAAGAACTGATAGCGCAATATGTAGAAAATAACATTGGTGATTTCAGAACAATTTATACTGTTGGCTTAGGTACTGCATGTGAAGATTCTGCAGAGCTTACCGTTACCATCAATGATTTAGAAGAAGCAAATGCGGGTTCTGAAACTGCTCTTACCTTCTGTTCTACTGAAGGAGAGTTAGATCTTACAGAATACCTTAATGAAGATGCTAATCAATCCGGTTATTTCGAAGAACTTGAAAATAACATGTTTAATCCTTCCGAAGCAGGTGTAGGTACTTTTTCTTTCACTTACACTGTAGATGCATCAACTGGTTGTGTAGAAGGTGAAGATTCAGCAACTTATACATTAGAAGTGATACAAGGTGCTAACGCGGGATCTGACAAACAAAGAATTCTTTGCAGTGATCAAGTAGACAATCTATTTAATACAGGCGCAAGTGTTAGAAGGTTTTATCTAAACCTATTAGATGAAAATGTTTCTAGGACAGGGTATTTTGACCCACCATTAAGTGAACTTACCACCCGATACGTTAACGAAGAGCAAACAGGAGATTTCACCACCTTCTATTTTCTTGGTGAAGGAGAATGTGTAGACTCCGCAGAACTAACCGTTACTATTAATGATGTAGAAGAGGCAAATGCAGGATCAGAAACTACTCTTACCTTCTGTTCTTCTGAAGGAGAGTTAGATCTTACAGAATACCTTAATGAAGATGCTAATCAGTCTGGTTATTTCGAGGAACTTAATAACAATATGTTTAATCCTTCCGAAGCGGGCGTGGGTACTTTTACCTTTACATACACTGTTGATGAATCAATTAATTGTGTAACCGGTCAGGATTCTGCCACGTATACAGTTGAGGTTATTGAAGGTGATGCTAATGCAGGAGGAGATGTTGCTTTGCAGTACTGCATAACTGAAGTTGAAGATATGACCGAAGCTGAAGTTCTGGAATTATTTAATTCCTTATTAGGAGAAGATGTTAATGAAGGCGGAGAATTTTCTCCATCGTTAGAGATTTTAATAGCTCAATTTGTCGAAAATCCAATTGGAACCTTTTCAACAACTTACACAGTAGGTGAAGGGCAGTGCTCAGGCTCTACAGAACTATCTATTACTGTAAACGATGTAGAAGAAGCAAATGCAGGCTCAGACACTACTCTTACCTTCTGTTCTACTGAAGGAGAGTTAGATCTTACAGAATACCTTAATGAAGATGCTAATCAATCCGGTTATTTCGAAGAACTTGAAAATAACATGTTTAATCCTTCCGAAGCAGGTGTAGGTACTTTTTCTTTCACTTACACTGTAGATGCATCAACTGGTTGTGTAGAAGGTGAAGATTCAGCAACTTATACATTAGAAGTGATACAAGGTGCTAACGCGGGATCTGACAAACAAAGAATTCTTTGCAGTGATCAAGTAGACAATCTATTTAATACAGGCGCAAGTGTTAGAAGGTTTTATCTAAACCTATTAGATGAAAATGTTTCTAGGACAGGGTATTTTGACCCACCATTAAGTGAACTTACCACCCGATACGTTAACGAAGAGCAAACAGGAGATTTCACCACCTTCTATTTTCTTGGTGAAGGAGAATGTGTAGACTCCGCAGAACTAACCGTTACTATTAATGATGTAGAAGAGGCAAATGCAGGATCAGAAACTACTCTTACCTTCTGTTCTTCTGAAGGAGAGTTAAATCTTACAGAATACCTTAATGCAGATGCTAATCAGTCTGGTAATTTTGAAGAACTTGAAAATAACATGTTTAATCCTTCCGAAGCGGGTGTGGGTACTTTTACCTTTACATATACTGTAGATGAATCAATTAATTGTGTTACTGGTCAGGATTCTGCTGTGTATACAATTGAGGTTATTGAAGGTGATGCTAATGCAGGAGGAGATAATTCAACAGAAGTTTGCCAATCTGATATTGATGAAATGCTTCCAAATGTAATTGCGGTAAGAAATTTTTATTTAGACTTACTGGACGAGGGAATTTCACGTGATGGTACTTTCAATCCAACTATTCAACAGTTAGCTGACAGATATACGGGAGGAGACCAGAGCGGGGATTTCACTACCATTTACACTCTCGGATCAGGAAATTGTACTTCTTCTGTCGAACTTACGGTTACAGTCCTTGAAAATCCAGACGCAGGTCAATCAGTTACAGTAAATCTTGAAGAAGATGCTACCGAAACGGCTGATCTTTTTGACGAACTAGGCGGAACGCCAGAAGCTGACGGAACCTGGACTTTTGATGGAGAAGAAGTTGATGGAACCTTTGATCCTGCAACCGATGAAGAAGGAGTTTACACCTACACTGTAACAAGCGAGAATGGATGTTCAGCTTCAGCTACAGTTACTGTGGTAATAGGTACTCAGGAGCAAAATTGTCCTGAAGTAACCGTAACAGAACAAACATTCTGTGATAGCGAACCAACTGTGGCCGATCTTATGCCTGCAGGAGTTCTTTGGTATTCTTCAACAGATGCTACAGAAGCACTTGATGTAACCACCGTTCTTGTAGATGGAAGCGTTTATTACGCCGGTCCTGTTGAAGGAATTTGTGACGACAGACCTTCTGTAACAGTTACTTTGTCTGACAGTCCAGCAGTTCCTACTGTAACCCCTTTCACACAATGTGATGTTGATGGCGCCACTATAGCCGACCTGGATATCACCGGAGAAGCTGATGCTACTTTCACTGTTTATTCAGATGAGACATTAGCAACCGAAGTAGGAAGTACAGAGGAACTTACCGAAGGAACTTATTACGTAACACAGACAAATGTTGCCGGTTGTGTCTCTGATGCTGCCAGCTTAACAGTTTCTTTCTCAAATTCAGATGCTCCTGTTCTTGTGTCGAACGCAGAGTGCATTCCTATTGATGGAACTCTTGCTGATCTTGAAGAGATTGTTTCTGCTAATGGAGATATTACCTGGTATGCTACTGCAACAAGTACCGATCCATTAAGTAGAATGACTACACTTACAGACGGCACTATTTACTACGCAACTTCTACAAACGATGAAGGCTGTGAAAGTTCAACAAGATTAGCGGTGACTGCTGACTTCTGTCCAATAGTTATTCCTGAGATCTTTACTCCTAATGGGGATGGTATTAACGACTATTTTGCCATCACAGGCATCTCTGCGGAATATCCTAACCACATGTTGGAAATTTACAACAGATGGGGAGAGCCAGTATACGTTGGTAAAGGAGAAAACCCAGGATGGGATGGAACTTCTACTGAAGGCTCGATTGGAAGTGGGGTATTACCTGTGGGAGTTTATTTCTACATATTGTACTACAACGACGGACAAACAGCGCCTACTCAAGGTAAATTGTACTTAAGCAGATAATTTTGAAACATTCAAAACAAATGAGAAATTCTTTTATAAAAATTCTTACAGTTGCTTGCATTGCCCTTTTTTCAATAAAGGGTAATGCACAACAAGATCCAATGTATACCCAGTATATGTATAACATGAGCGTGATCAACCCCGCTTATGCGATAGATGACCTGGGCATGCTTAACGTTGGTGGTATTTACAGGAACCAATGGGCCGGAATAGACGGAGCACCTGAAACAGCGAATTTCTTCGCTCACACAGGACTCACTGAGAGGCTTGAAGCGGGTATCTCCATTGTTCATGATGAGATTGGAGATGTTGTAAAGGAGAACAATCTTTACGTAGATGTAGCGTATGTTCTTCCTGTTACTGAAACTTCAAAATTGTCTTTTGGGGTCAAAGGAGGGGTTACCTTCTTTGATGCTGATCTTAGAGGCCTTGAAACTGGAAATTCTGTTACCGATCCTGCGGCAAACCAAAACATCAGTGAAGCTTTCCCAAACTTTGGGGTAGGCGCCTACTGGTTTGGAGATAAATACTATGTTGGTTTATCGGCTCCAAACCTTTTTACTGCAAAGCACCTGGAAAATGAAACAGGGTTGGCACGTTTAGGAGAAGAGAACATTCACTACTTCCTAACTGGAGGTTATGTGTTCGATTTAAACCCTAACCTAAAGCTAAAACCAGCTTTTATGGCCCGTGCCGTAGAAGGAGCCCCTCTTTCTGTTGACATCACAGCAAACGTCCTACTTTACAATCGGTTCGAGGTAGGTGCTGCTTACCGCTTTGATGAAACAGTAAGTGGTCTTGTCAATTTTAGAGTCACTCCTGAACTTAGAATAGGATACGCCTATGACTACACTACAGGAAACCTTGGTGACTTTAATGATGGTACTCATGAAATCATGGTGCTGTTTGACCTTGACCTGCTTGGCCTTTCAAAAGGTTACAACGTATCCCCAAGATTCTTCTAAAACCTAAAAAAACATGAAAAAACTTTATACGACACTTTTAGCTATCCTTATTGGATTCTCGGCCATGGCCCAGAGTTCGCAGGTAAAGAAAGCTAACCGCCTATATAATCAAAGAGCCTACATGGATGCTTCTGAAGCATACCGGTTGGTTCAGGATAAAGATCAGGAAGTCCTCCAAAGATTGGGCGATTCTTATTTCTTTACCAATAGAATGGGAAATGCAGCGGAAACCTATCGCGATCTTTTTCTTAAGTACAATGATGGAACGGTTGCTCCTGAATATTCATTCAGGTTTGCACACGCTCTGCGTGCTACCGGACAAGATGAGGAAGCCGATGAGTACTTTAGCGAGTACTATAACAAAACTGTAGATTTTGAAGAGTGGACTGCGAAACTTGACACTGCCGTATCTCATACCTACACTACAAACCAGGTAATGCAGAATGCAGCGTCATCAGACTTCGGGATCACTTTTATGGGAGACCGCATCGTTTTTGCCTCTACCCGTAATCAGGATCGTCCTATTTACGCCTGGAACAAGAAGCCTTATCTTGATCTTTACCTGGCTAATATCGACGATGAAGGAAAGTTGAGCAACATTGAATTATTCAATAATAAGATCAATACAGACACTCACGAGAGTTCAGCCGCTTTTTCCAGTGATGGACAAACTATGTACTTTGACAGAACCAATTCTAGAAGAGTTAAGGTTGATTGGGCAGAAGTACCTGTTGCAACGATAAGGATCTACCGTGCAGAGCTTGTTGATGGAGAGTGGACCAACATCGAAGCATTGCCTTTCACAAGCGATCAATATTCTGTAGAACACCCTACGTTAAGTGAGGATGGCTCAACTTTGTATTTTGCAAGTGACATGCCGGGATCTATGGGATCATTTGACATCTACAGCGTAGCTGTTAATGAAGATGGAACATTCGGAGAACCTGTTAACCTTGGACCTAATGTAAATACTGCTCATCGTGAGCAGTTCCCTTACATCGCAAATGATGGTACTTTATATTTCACATCTGATGGTCACATGGGCTACGGGAATTTGGACATCTTCAAAAGTGAGCAGCAGAATGGTTCCTTTGGTGAAGTCCAAAACCTTGGAAACTCGTTAAACAGTGAATTCGATGATTTCGCATTTGTACTGAAAGAAGGTGAAGAAAAGGGATACCTTGCTTCTAATAGAAGAGGATCTGATAACCTTTATGCTTTTACAAGAGAGGATTACACACCACCAATTCTTCCAAAAGAAGAAATGGAGATCAATCCTGAAACAGGTAGAAGACAGATCGCCGGAGTTGGTAACATCTACTTCGACTTCGATAAAGCAACTATTAAGCCGGAATCTAAACCAACTCTTAACCGTGTTGCCGAGATCATGAAGAATTATCCAATGCTTAGAATAGAAATCGGATCTCATGCAGATGCTCGTGGCTCTGATAAGTACAACATGGATCTTTCCCAACGTCGTGCAGAATCTACACTTGAATATCTGGTAAGCCAGGGAATAAGCAGAGATAGACTTGAGTCTAAAGGATATGGTGAAGAAGTACCGTTAAACGACTGTACAAGACCTAACATGTGTACTGAGGCTGAATATGCCAAAAACCGAAGAAGTGAATTCACGGAAATAACCGGAAGTACACCTTATTTACAGGACCAACCTGAAGCTGAAGAGCAGGACGAGAATTAGATTACACAACTAACCAACCAAAAAGAAGGCCCCGGGAGATCGGGGCCTTTTTATTTTGCAAAAAATGAAAAGCATAAATCACCTTTTTGGAGGATAACCTACCATAGCTTCCTCCACAATTTTAGCAAAATGCTGCTCCCTTTCCTCAGGTCTCCAGTCAAAATCAAATTTACTGTCGACTACAGCCTGCCAAACCAGGGCATCATTTTCCACATCAATAAGATCAAAAGTAAGCCTTAGAAATGTTTCGGGTCCACCCAAAGGTATTCCTCCGCTCACTCCCACTCCAACATTCCTACCGGTTCCTCCTATCCCTAATCCTACATTAGTGCGGCTAGGTTCCTGATATTGCTCGGTATAAACATTAAGGTAGAGATCAGGATCGCCGGTTGCTGCCAAATTCTTGGAAGCCAGAAAACTTTCTACACTTGAAAGAAGTCGTCTTTCGTCAAGTTCACTGAGGCCTGTCCTTATTTCAGGATATACGGCTATTGAAGAATAGGAATTGAAATTTGCCTGCTCATCGTAATCATAAACTGTACGTGGACCGCCACAGGAATAGATTACTGCACAAACAAGAATTAGTTTAAGAGTTCTCATAAGGTGTTTTTTTTAAATTTAAAGAAAACACCTCTGAATATTAAGAGATTAACAGGATTTAAACAGGTTCCCTATTCAACATTTCCCAAAGTTTATCCTTTAGTTCGGTTAGACCTTGTTGGGCAACAGAAGAAATAAACAGATATGGTGTGTCAAGAACTTGATCAAGTTCCAACTTAAGTTCCTGTTTTAGTTCACTGTCCAGCATATCACTTTTTGAGATAGCGATAAGCCTGTCCTTATCCAGCATTTCGGGATTGTAGCGTCTCAATTCGTCTACAAGGATCTCATATTGATTGTTGATATCCTTTGCATCAGCGGGAATAAGAAACAGTAAAGTAGAATTCCGCTCTATATGTCTAAGGAATCTATGACCAATACCTTTACCTTCCGCAGCCCCTTCAATGATTCCCGGTATATCGGCAACTACAAATGTTTTAAAATCGCGATACTCTACAATTCCAAGGTTGGGTTTAAGAGTAGTGAATTCGTAATCGGCAATTTTTGGTTTGGCGGCAGTAATGACTGAGAGCAAAGTTGATTTTCCTGCATTAGGAAAACCTACAAGTCCAACATCTGCCAGAATTTTCAATTCAAGCGTCACATCATTCTCTTCCCCGGGAATACCAGGTTGAGCATATCGCGGAGTCTGGTTAGTAGAAGATTTAAAATGCCAGTTTCCAAGTCCGCCTTTTCCACCTTCGGCAATAATTATCTCCTGCCCATCCTCTGTTATTTCATGAAGAATATTCTGGGTCTCGGTATCACGAATCACTGTACCAAGAGGTACTTCTATGATCTCATCCTTACCCTCGGCACCGGTACTTCGCTGTTTACTTCCATGTTCCCCGTGCTCGGCTTTTACATGCCTTTTAAATTTTAAATGGAAAAGTGTCCAGAGGTTTTTGTTTCCTTTGAGGATCACATGACCTCCCCTACCACCGTCTCCACCATCGGGACCTCCTTTGGCAACATATTTTTCGCGGTGCAGGTGAGCAGATCCTTTTCCTCCGTTCCCGGAGCTTACGTGGATCTTAACGTAATCAACAAAATTCCCTTCAGTCATGACATTTTTCTTTACCCACGGGTCTTAAACCAGCTGGTCAATAGCTTTCTTTAATCGTGCAGTGATCTCTTCAATAGAGCCTACACCATTTATTCCGTAATATTTTTCCTGTTTCAAATAGAACTGCTTCAAGATAGCAGTTTCTTCGTAATAAATCTTAATCCTCTTGCGAATCACAAGTTCGTTGGCGTCATCTGGCCTGCCAGAGGTCTTTCCACGTTCAAGTAAACGCTCCACGAGGATCTCATCATCTACTTCAAGCGCGATCATCGCACTTACCTCGGTTCCCTCCTCGTTTAGAAATTCCTCAAGAGCTTCGGCTTGTGCAACTGTACGTGGAAAACCGTCAAATATAAAACCATTACCTTCTTTTGTCTGCCTTACTTCAGCTTTAAGCATGTCGATGGTAACACTGTCGGGTACTAGCTGGCCTTTATCCATATAGGCTTTGGCAAGCTTTCCAAGTTCCGTTTCATTCTTTATGTTATACCTAAAAACATCTCCGGTAGAGATATGCCTTAGATTGTAATGGTCTTTAAGAATTGACGCCTGGGTTCCTTTTCCTGCTCCAGGAGGTCCAAACAACACGAGGTTTGTCATTTTAGTATTTTTAAGTTTATAAACCTGGGTAAGATTCCTTCCCAGACCGTTATAATCCAATCCATATCCTACTATAAAATCATTCGGAATTTCCAAACCAACATAATCTATGGCAAGAGATTTTTTATAAGACGCAGGTTTGTAAAACAAAGTCGCGACCTTATACTGGTTCACTTTTTCCTTCTTAAGAATTTTATCAATACTTACCAGGGTGTTCCCGGTATCAACAATATCTTCAATCACGATCACATTTCGGCCTTTTAGAGGCTGTGTAAGCCCCATGAGCGATTCTACATTTCCGGTAGTATCTGTACCTTCGTAAGACCTCAGCTTCACAAAATTAACCTCACAGTCTCCTTTGAATCTTTTGATAAGTTCGGCTGCAAAGAGGAAAGCTCCATTAAGGACGCCCAGGAAAACCGGGTTCTTTCCTTCAAAATCGGCGTTTACCTGCGCTGCCACTTTTTCGATGCCTGTGTTGATCTCGGCTTCAGAAATAAAAGGTGTGAATTTTAAATCGTGTAGTTGTACCAAAACAAAAATATTTTTGGGAAGCAAAGATACATATTCCATTCAACTCAGGATGCTAAACCCTGTGCATTTATAACCGAATCTTGCGGCATTTCAGATTTTTAAAATTATTTTTGCTGAAATACCTCATTAATGATCAACTATTTTTCTTCAGATTTTACCCTCGGAATTCTTGGCGGAGGCCAATTAGGAAAAATGCTGCTTTATGAAACACGCAAGTTTGACATTAGAACAGTAGTGCTCGATCCCAGTGCTGAAGCTCCCTGCAGAATTGCCTGCGATGAATTTACACAGGGCGATCTTATGGATTTTGAGACGGTTGTGAACTTCGGAAGAAAAGCAGATGTACTCACCTTCGAAATTGAAGGAGTGAATGTTGAGGCACTTGAAAAACTTGAATCTGAAGGAATAAAAGTTTATCCCTCTTCAAAAACCCTGAAGAAGATACAGGATAAGGGTATTCAAAAAGATTTTTTTGAGAAGCACGGTATTCCCACTGCTCCCTATAAAAAATACTCTTCAAAAAAGGCATTTTTAGAAGGTCTCCAAAAAGGAGATCTTTTCTTACCTTTAGTTTGGAAAAGTACTACCGGAGGCTACGACGGGAAGGGTGTGAGTGTAATTAAAAACGCAAATACTGCCGAAGAATTACCCGAAACTCCCTGCATAGCCGAAGATCTAATCCCCTTCAAGAATGAACTGGCAGTGATCGTGGCACGAAATCCATCAGGAGAAGTGAGAACTTATCCGGTGGTGGAAATGGAGTTTCATCCTGAAGCAAACCAGGTGGAATATGTAATATGTCCTGCCCGAATTGATGCTTCTGTAGCCGAAAAAGCCCGAAAAGTGGCCAAAAAAGTTTCCGAGGCTTATCAGCACGTTGGATTACTGGCCGTGGAAATGTTTCAGACAGAAGATGATGAAATTTTGGTCAATGAAGTGGCTCCGCGCCCGCACAACAGCGGCCACTATAGTATAGAAGCTGCATTTACCAACCAATTCGAACAGCATTTAAGAGCAATTCTCGATCTTCCTCTAGGAGAAACCGAGAGTAAGACCGGCGGCATAATGGTCAACCTGGTGGGTGAAGAAGGTTATACCGGAAAAGTCGTTTACAAGAACATTTCGGACATTCTGAAGCTAAAAGGGGTTACCCCTCATATCTACGGAAAGAAGGTCACCAGACCTTTCAGAAAAATGGGCCATGTAACTATCGTAAATGCCGATCTTGCTGAAGCCAGAAGAATTGCCGAAGAGGTGAAAAATACCATTAAAGTAATAAGCGAATAAAATTTAATAACAGACCTCACAGGAGTGTCAAAAACCTGTAGGTCTCAACTTCAAATCAATGAGCAAAGTAGGGATCATCATGGGCAGTACCAGCGATATGCCGGTAATGCAGGAGTCAATAGATATTTTGAAATCTTTTGGAATAGAGGTAGAAGTTGACATAGTTTCTGCTCACCGTACACCCGATAAGCTTTTTGACTACGGCAAAAATGCTCATACCCGCGGGATCAATGTGATCATAGCAGGAGCAGGCGGTGCGGCCCATCTCCCGGGGATGATCGCTTCCCTTTCACCTCTTCCGGTGATTGGAGTTCCCGTTAAATCCAGTAATTCTATAGATGGATGGGACTCTGTCCTTTCTATTCTTCAAATGCCCGGCGGAGTTCCCGTGGCAACGGTGGCCTTAAATGGCGCGAAAAATGCAGGAATTCTCGCTGCACAAATTCTTGGTAGTTCCGATAACCAGATCCTCCAAAAAATTATAGATTATAAGGAAAGCTTAAAGCAGAAAGTTCTTGAAGGTTCCAAAAATGTAAAAAAGTAAAGCCACGTTTTCACGTGGCTTTTAAGTAGCATCTTGTTGTTTTAATAGTATTTATTAACCATTCTAAATATATTAATCAAAAACCTAAAAGCTACTATCTTTATATTTTAGATCATGTGAAGTAAAGAATTATTTTAGAACTTTCCGAACGTTTTTAAAAAAATTTGTTAAAATACGTTTCTTAACGTTACAATATAAGTGATTATGATAAAAGGAAATCCACTTTTGGAGCCGTTTGATACAGCTCCATTCATGAAGATAAAAACTGAACATTACAAACCTGCCATAGAAGAAGCCATTAAAGAGGCTAAGGAAGATATAAGGAAGATCACTGCCTCAAATGAACCTCCCACTTTTGAAAACACGGTGGAAGCCCTGGAATTTGCGGGGGAACAGCTGGATCGAATTACAAGTATTTTCTTTAATATTAATTCCGCCGAGACCAACGATGAGATCCAAAAGCTGGCACAGGAGATCTCCCCGGTGCTTACCGACTTTAAAAATGATATTATCCAGGATCCGGAACTTTTCCGAAAAGTAAAAGAGGTCTATAAACAAAAAGATTCGCTAAACCTCAACGTAGAGCAAAGTACCCTACTGGACAAGAAGTACAAGATGTTCAAACGTAACGGAGCTAACCTGGATCCGGAGAAAAAGCAGGAACTTCGCGACCTAGACAAAAAACTTGCTGCCTTGAGTCTCAACTTTGGGGAAAATGTTTTGGCAGAAACTAACAAATATGAACTTCATATCACCAGGGAAGAAGATCTTGATGGCCTACCCAAAGGTGTGAGAACCGCAGCACGAATGCTGGCCAAAGAAAAAAATAAAGAAGGCTGGATCTTTAATCTCCACTATCCCAGCTACATTCCATTTATGAAATATGCTAAAAACCGGGAACTTCGCAAGGAACTGGCGATAGCTTTTGGTGCAAAAGGATTTCACGGTGATAAACTGGACAATCGGGAGAATGTACTGCAAATTGTAAAGCTGCGTCATAAGAAAGCTAATCTTCTCGGTTATCCAACTTACGCCCATTTTAAACTGGAGGAAAGAATGGCCGAAACTCCCGAAAAAGTGAATTCTTTCATGGAAGAACTTTTGGATAAAGCTAAACCGGCAGCCGAAAATGAATTTAAAGAGCTTGAAGATTTCGCCAAAGACCTGGACAAATTAGATCAACTTCAAAAATGGGATGCCGCCTATTATTCAGAAAAGCTGAAGCAAAAACTTTTTGACCTTGATGACGAACAACTGAAACCATATTTTGAACTGAATAATGTGATCAACGGAGTTTTTATAGTGGCAGAAAAACTTTACGGATTAAAATTCAAACAGGTTTTTGAAGTTGAAGTTTATCACCCCGAAGTTACAACCTACTTGGTTACAGATGAGAACGATAATGAGATCGCTCTTTTCTATGCAGATTTCCATCCACGGGAAGGCAAGCGCGGCGGAGCTTGGATGACTTCATACAAATCGCAGTACCACCAGCACGATAAAAATGAGCGGCCGCATATTTCCATTGTCTGCAACTTCACTAAACCTACAGACGAGGAACCATCCCTGCTCACGTTTAACGAGGTTACCACCCTTTTCCACGAATTCGGCCACGCCCTGCACGGCATGTTGGCAAACACAATTTACCCAAGCATTTCGGGAACTAACGTTTTTTGGGATTTCGTTGAACTTCCTAGTCAGGTACTCGAAAACTGGTGCTATGAAAAAGATGCTCTTAAGCTTTTTGCCAAACATTACGAGACAGGGGAGGTTATTCCCGATGAGCTTATTGAAAAAATAAAAGATTCGGCCACTTTTCATGAAGGAATGGCCACTCTAAGACAGCTAAGTTTTGGAATGCTGGACATGAGCTGGCACAGTAAAGATCCTTCAGGAATAACAGATGTGAAAGCGCATGAAGACAAAGTCTTTGAGCCCACACAACTTTTCCCCGAAGTAAAGGAGAACTGTATGAGCACATCATTCTCACATATTTTCCAGGGCGGTTATGCTGCCGGTTACTACTCCTACAAATGGGCCGAAGTACTGGATGCCGATGCTTTTGAATTTTTTACAGAAAATGGCATTTTTGACAGGGAAACCGCTAAAAAGTTCAGGGACACGATACTTTCCCAGGGAGGGACAGAGCATCCATTGACCCTCTACAAACGCTTCAGAGGAAAAGAAGCTGCCCCGGAAGCCCTTTTACGACGGGCAGGATTGCTTCCAAAGAAATAAGGAGCACCAAAAATTCCGCAGCAACAGCCCAAGGTTTTAGGATAATTATAACCGAATCTTTTGTTATTTTTGAGAGAGAGACCACGTTCAGGAAATGGAAAAGAACCATCTTAATCCCGAAAAATGGGTTGACCGGTATGCAGATTACCTGTTCAACTATACCATTGTGCGGGTAAATGACCGGGAAGTGGCGAATGATATTATTTCTGAAACCTTTTTGGCCGGGCTAAATTCCATGAAGAACTTTAAGGGGGAAGCATCGGAAAGAACCTGGCTTATTTCCATTCTTAAACGGAAGATCATTGATTACTACCGCCGCAACAATTCGTCTAAAGGGCAGGCAGAAGTAAAAATGAATTTTCCCAACAGCGACAATGAAGGGGACTGGCTGGAGGAAAAAGTTGCAGATCTCTCTGTCATGACAGCCGAAGATCAAATGGAGAACCGGGAACTGGGACTTGCAATTCTTGAATGCCTTGACCAGCTTAATGAGAAGCAGGCAACTATCTTTAAAATGAAAACTATTGATGGCATAGATACGGAGGCCATTTGTAATGAATTCAATATTAGTCCGTCTAACTTCTGGGTTATCATTCACAGGGCCAGAATTGCTCTGGCCAAATGCCTGGAGAAAAACTGGTTTTAATATGAAGGGAATAAGTTTTATGAAACTAAGTTGTTCAGAAGCAGCAGAACTCTGTGAAAAAACCGAATACAAGGAGGTAAGTCTCCGGGAGAAGATTAAACTTAAACTACACCTCTACTTTTGCAGGATGTGCAAGGATTACTATCAGGACAATAAGAAACTTTCGGGTTTGTTGAAAAAAGCCGATTTAAAAGCCTGCTCTCACCAGGAAAAAGAAAATTTTAAAGAAAAGATCAAACAAGAAAACTCACAGGTTTCTAATCAGCAAAAGAAGCATTAACCACAGCACGGGAATTCCCTCAACCCAAAAAGAAGCAAAGTAGCGGGATTGATTTTCTTTGGTTTTCCAAACAAAAATAGCGGTCACTACTGCTATTATTCCCAGCACCAGTTTAGTTTCCAGGGTGGCTGCACCTTTTATAAATTCAATTATCACTACCACTGCCAGTACAATTAATCCCAGAATTTTTGTTGGCGTCACCCCTACCCGCTGGGGTATGGTTCCCAGTTTTTCCAGATCGTATTTAAGATCCCGAATTTCAAACGGAAGGATCCACACCACTACCAAAAGAAAACGCTGCAGAAATTCCAATAATAGATCATCTAAAATGGCATTTTTGACACCTAAAACTGGAAGTATAACTGTCACCCCCGCCCATACGAATGCGATAATGAAGATCTTAATTCCAGATATACTTCTAAGATTTCTTTTTTTACTGAATACCGGTAAAGCGTAGAGCAAAGTTAGCGCGCCAAAAAAGGAACTCCAAAGTAAAATTTCAGGATCAATAAAAAACACCGTAAAGACCAATCCTGTAAAGCAGAAAATAGAAAAAACCTGGATGTTTTTAAGCTCCCTGGCTAGGCTGCGATGATGTAATCCCGCCACCCCTGCATACTTCACAAAGTTATAGCCCGAAACAGCTCCAAAAAAGAGGAAAAACAGAAGAAAAATATTCAGTTCCACTTCATAATACAGCACAGTGATAAGGCAAAGGGAAACAACTGCCAAAGCCACGTGTATACTGCTGTTAATATAGAAATCGAATATCTTCTTCATGATTGTTTAAGAGCAGAATAAAGAATGGAAAAACTTTGCAAATCTTGCTGCTCTAAATCATTAAAATTTAGGTTGAAATTGCGTATTTTCGCCCTTCAAAACACAACTTTTACTTGATGAATACTTTTTCTTTTGCCACACGTCATATAGGCCCCCGGGAACACGATCTAAAAGATATGTTGGAGACCATTGGAGTTGATTCAATAGACCAGCTAATCTACGAAACCCTGCCCGATGATATCCGCCTAAAAAAGGATCTTGAACTGGCTCCTGCCATGAGTGAGCACGAATACATCGCTCATAGTATTTCACTGGCTGCCAAAAATAAGGTTTTCAGGACTTATATTGGTCTGGGGTACCACCAATCTATAACGCCCCCGGTCATTCAGCGAAATATTCTTGAAAACCCGGGATGGTATACCGCCTATACTCCCTACCAGGCCGAGATTGCCCAGGGAAGGCTGGAAGCTCTTCTTAATTTCCAGACAGTAGTAGCCGATCTTACGGGACTCGAACTGGCTAATGCTTCTTTGCTTGATGAAGGTACCGCAGCAGCCGAAGCTATGTCTTTGTTATTTGAAGTAAGAGAGCGGGATCAAAAGAAGAATGAAGTAAATAAATTCTTTGTTTCTGAAGCTGTGCTTCCCCAAACCATTGATGTTTTAAAAACCCGTGCAATCCCTCTGGGAATTGAACTGGTAATTGGAGATCACGAAGAATTTGATTTCTTTAAGGATTTCTTTGGAGCTTTTCTTCAGTATCCCGGTAAGATGGGACAGGTTTATGACTATGCCCCTTTTGTTGCAAAAGCAAAAGAAAATAATATAAAAACTGCAGTTGCTGCAGATATTTTGAGCCTTGTGAAGCTACGTGCTCCCGGTGAGTTTGGAGTTGACGTGGTTGTAGGTACGACTCAGCGGTTTGGTATTCCCCTGGGTTACGGAGGTCCACATGCAGCTTATTTCGCAACCAAAGAAGAATATAAAAGAAGTATTCCGGGAAGGATCATTGGAGTTACAAAAGATACAGATGGCAACTTTGCCCTTCGTATGGCTTTGCAAACCCGTGAACAACACATTAAAAGAGACAGGGCTACATCAAATATCTGTACTGCGCAGGTGCTACTTGCTGTCATGGCAGGAATGTACGCGGTTTACCACGGTCCAAGAGGATTGAAGTTTATTGCCAACAAAGTTCATAGTTGTGCCGTAACAGTTGCCGAAAGTGTTGAAAAACTAGGTTATTCACAGCTCAATTCTACTTTTTTCGACACTGTGCTGGTAAAGGCTGAAGCCGCAAAAGTTAAAGAAATTGCTGAAAGAAATGAAGTGAATTTCTATTATCCGGCTTCAGATGTTGTTGCAATCTCTCTAAATGAGGCAACCAATATCGATGACATTAACACCATCGTCTCCATTTTTGCTGAAGCTGCAGGTAAAGAAACCATAACTGTTTCCCAGCTTTCAGAAAAAAGTCATATTCCGGCTTCAGTAGAACGCAAAACAGAATTCCTGAAAAATGAGGTTTTCAACTCCTATCATTCAGAAACAGAGTTGATGCGATATATTAAAAAACTGGAGCGTAAGGATCTTTCTCTTAATCACTCCATGATCTCCCTTGGTTCCTGCACAATGAAACTTAATGCAGCTGCCGAGATGTTGCCAATTAGTTACCCGCAATGGGGAAACCTGCACCCGTTTGTTCCTGTTGAACAGGCAGAAGGTTACCAGATCGTTCTCAAGAAACTTGAAGAGCAATTAACAGAAATCACGGGATTTGCCGGTACGTCCCTGCAACCCAATTCGGGCGCACAAGGGGAATACGCGGGTCTAATGGTCATTCGCAAATACCACGAATCCAGAAATGAATCCCACAGGAATATTTGCCTAATCCCGTCATCTGCTCACGGAACCAATCCGGCTTCGGCAGTAATGGCGGGAATGAAAGTAGTTGTTACAAAATCTACCGAAACCGGAAATATCGATGTTGATGACCTTAAGGAAAAAGCTCTGAAACATAAAGATAACCTGGCAGCCTTAATGGTCACCTACCCTTCCACACACGGGGTATTTGAATCGGCTATTGTTGAGATCATAAACATTATCCACGAATACGGCGGACAGGTTTATATGGATGGTGCAAACATGAATGCCCAGGTTGGACTTACCAGTCCCGGAGTAATTGGCGCCGATGTTTGTCACCTCAACCTGCACAAAACCTTCGCTATCCCACACGGTGGTGGTGGCCCTGGAGTTGGTCCTATTTGTGTGGCTGAGCAACTTGTACCTTTCCTTCCGGGGAATCCTGTTATCAAGACCGGAGGAGATGATGCCATTACCGCGATTTCTGCGGCGCCATGGGGTTCTGCGCTTGTATGTCTAATTTCCTATGGTTATATTAAGATGCTTGGCGCAGAAGGCCTAAAAAGAGCAACACAGTTTGCTATTTTGAATGCCAACTATATCAAAGCGCGAATCGAAGAGCATTATAAAACCCTTTACAGTGGAGAGCGTGGCAGAGCAGCACACGAAATGATCGTGGACTGTCGGCCTTTTAAAGCAAAAGGAATAGAAGTTACAGATATTGCAAAAAGACTTATTGACTATGGCTTCCATGCACCAACGGTTTCTTTCCCTGTTGCAGGAACTCTTATGATAGAGCCTACCGAGAGTGAAAGCAAAAAAGAACTGGACAGATTCTGTGACGCACTTATTTCCATTAGGAAAGAAATTAATGAGGCCAAAGAAGATGAACCAAATAATGTGCTTAAGAATTCTCCGCATACTCTTGCCATGTTGACCGTAGAGGAGTGGAATTTCCCATACACAAGGCAAAAAGCCGCTTTCCCTATGGATTACCTGGCCGAAAATAAATTCTGGCCTTCAATTAGAAGAGTAGACGAAGCTTTTGGAGACAGGAACCTCATTTGTACCTGTGCCCCCATAGAAGAATATATGGAGGATTAACAAAAAGGAGGCTGTTGAAAAATCATTAATCGTTCATCTGGATTTGTTTAAAAGACTTTTTTATCTGATTTTCGGATAGATTTAAATCTTTAATAAGTGCAGATTAACCTTTCGCAGGGTTTTTCAACAGCCTTTTCTCTTTTTGGTTAATTATTTTTTAACAAATTATTAAGTAATCGACAGAAAACCTTTACCTTTTTTAACCAGAAGAAAATATTTCCTATGATCTTTTAGCGATACCATAAAAGGTGATTTTTATAGTAAAAATTGAAGGAAACCGGCCATACATTTATTAATTTTGAAACTTGGCGACACCTTAACTAACACAGAATGAGCATTAAAATCACGGGCGTAGGAAGTTACATTCCAGAAAGAATTGAAAGGAATTCAGATTTTCAGGAACATAAGTTTTTATATGAAGACGGATCTGTTTTTCCTCAGTCGAATACGGTTATAATTGAGAAATTCAAGGCAATCACCGGTATTGCCGAAAGGCGCTATATTAATAACGAGCTAAACAATTCAGACATTGCTTATCTGGCCGCAAACAGCGCCATTGAAGATTCTGGGATCAACCCCGAAGAACTGGATTATCTCATTGTCGCTCATAACTATGGCGATGTACTTCATAACGACCTGCAGAGCGATACCGTTCCAAGCATTGCCACCAGGGTGAAGCACAAGCTTCGCATAAAAAATCCTAAATGCGTCGCCTATGACATTCTTTTTGGATGCCCTGGCTGGGTGGAAGCCGTTATTCAGGCGAAAGCTTTTATTCAAAGCGGGATGGCCAAAAAATGCCTTGTGATTGGTTCTGAAACTCTTTCCCGGGTGGTTGACAAGCACGATAGGGATTCCATGATCTATTCAGATGGTGCAGGAGCTACGGTTATTGAAGCCAGTGAAGAAGAGGGAGGAATTCTTGCTTATGAAAGTGCAACCTATTCTTTTGAAGAAGCAAATTTCATTTTCTTCGGAAAGTCGAACAACCGCGAAGCAAAAGACGAACGCAGATACATAAAGATGCATGGTCGCAAGATCTATGAATTCGCATTAAGCCATGTTCCCGATGCTATGAAGAGCTGTCTTGAGAAAAGCGGAAAGAATATAGACGACGTTAAAAAGATCCTCATCCACCAGGCAAATGAAAAAATGGATGAAGCCATTCTAAAACGTTTTTACAAGCTTTACGAAAGACAGGTACCCGAGGGAATCATGCCAATGAGTATTGACAAACTGGGCAACAGTAGTGTTGCAACGGTGCCTACTCTCCTCGACCTTATCCTAAAAGGGAAAATGCAGGGGCAATCTTTAGAAAAAGGAGATGTTATTATTCTGGCCAGCGTTGGTGCGGGGATGAACATCAATGCCATTGTGTACCAGTTATAAAATGTACGAAAAAACATTTCCCGATAAGCGATATAAAGAAACCACTGATTTTTTAACGAGTGTCGCCCCTGCCCCGGCAAATATCCTGGACCTGGGAGTGCGTAATCCATTCACCAAGGTGATGGAAGAACACGGCTACCACGTCACAAATACACGGGGAGAAGACCTAGACGTGGATACCGAAAGCGTAAGGACCTCCACTGCCGAAATTGTTACCGCTTTTGAGATTTTTGAGCACCTCGTGGCGCCTTTCAATGTGCTGAGGGATATCCGCGCTAAAAAACTTGTCGCAAGTGTGCCTTTAAGGCTTTGGTTCTCTCCCGCCTACCGAAGCAAAACCGATAAGTGGGACAGGCATTACCATGAATTTGAGGACTGGCAATTCGACTGGTTGCTGGAAAAAGCAGGCTGGGAAATAAAGAAGCGCCATAAGTGGACAAATCCTGTGAGTAAGATTGGCATAAGACCGCTGCTTCGGAAATTTACTCCGCGCTACTACGCTGTTTATGCCGAAAGAAAAGGATAATCAAAAATACCTTTTTTGACACCTTTGCTTTTCTGAAGTTAAACCTGTTCATTCCTGATTTTTAAATCTTTCAGTTTACGCTCTCCTGCTCAAACAGATATTCAAAAATTGTACTTTAGCTGAAAGTTTTTGCAGCATTGAAATTCTACATTGTCATTCCCGCCCATAATGAAGCGGAATTTATCGGAAAGACCCTCAAATCCCTTTCAGAACAAACCCTGAAACCGGATAAGATCGTGGTTGTCGATGATCAATCCTCTGACAACACTGCTGAAGTTGTAAAGAATTTCGCTGAAAAATTTCCTTTTATTTCTCTAGGGAGCACTACTTCTTCCGAAGCACATTTACCCGGCAGTAAAGTGATCAATGCTTTCAATTTTGGTCTCGGGCAGCTGGATGGGGAATTTGATATCATCTGTAAATTTGATGCCGATCTTATTTTCCCGGAAAATTACCTGGAAACCATAAAAAAACATTTTGAGGAAGATCCCAAAGTGGGTATGGCCGGCGGCTTTTGTCATTTGGAAAAAAACGGAAACTGGAAACTGGAGAGTCTTACAGATAAAGATCACATTCGCGGTGCTCTCAAAGCCTATCGAAAAGCCTGCTTTGAAGATATTGGCGGACTAAAGCCTTCCATGGGCTGGGACACAGTTGATGAGTTACTGGCCCAGTACAATGGCTGGAAAATAAAAACAGATCCTTCTTTGGCAGTAAAACACCTGCGCCCTACCGGCTTAACTTATAATAAAGCAGCAAAATGGAAACAGGGTGAGGCTTTTTACAAGCTCCGCTACGGCTGGTTTATTACTGGAATTGCTTCAGTTAAACTTGCCATGAAAAAAGGAGATCTTAAGCTTGCGCTGGATTACATGAACGGCTTCCGAAGAGCAAAGGCTTCAAAAATGCCGTTTTTAGTGGGTAAAAAAGAAGGAGCCTTCATTAGAAGGCTCCGGTATAAAAAGATGTTGTCAAAGATCTTTTAATTAGTTTTCAAAAACCATATGCAGGGGCCGCCCCGTTGCTCCATTAGGAAAAGGGATCCCAAGCAAAGCTGAAATTGTTGGCGCTATATCAACGATCTCTGTTCTTTCCAGGCTATTTCCGGATTTTATTCCTTTTCCGTAAAATATTAATGGGGCGTGAGTATCGTAATTGTTACCACTTCCATGAGTAGAACCGGTGCGGGAATAGGAAATCACCGAAGGCTCGAGAACCATAACAACATCTCCACTTCGCTTTTGATTAAAACCGTTCTCAACAGTCGATGCTATCTTTTCTGAAAAACTAGCCGATTGTAACTGGCTTCTGGTAAACACCCTGTTAATTTTATCGTACTGTAAGAGAAAATGGGCAATTTCTTGCTGAAGTTCTTCAGAAGAAACATCCATTTTTAGAACCTCATTATAATTAAAGAATATTTGATTGTTGGAGATATTCTCCACCAGGTTTTCTTTTTGGTACTTCCCCATAAGAAAATTATTAAGGTCCTTTTTAAGCTCGTCAAATTCAAAATATCCAGAGGGAATATTCACTGTTTCCAAATAAGCGGGAACATGCACTCCGCCATGATCTGAAGTGAGGAATAAAGTATAATTTCCCTTTCCTACTTTCTCATCCAGATTTTTGAGTAGCCGTGCCAGCTCCAAATCCAGCCTAAGGTAAACATCCTGTATTTCCTTAGAGTTCACCCCAAAATTATGACCAATGTAATCTGTAGAAGAATAGCTCACCGTGAGAAAATCAGTATGGATATCTTTCCCCAGTTGCTCTCCATCAAGTGCAGCTATGGCAAAATCTGTGGTAAGGCTATTCCCATATGGAGTGGCTTTTATAATGTCATATCCTCCATTTTGATCTTTTAAAGCTCCAAGGTCATAAGGAAATCCGGTATCTGCCTTGCCGCTAAAACCACCTTCGAAATCATTTACATCTACCCCACTTTCAATGTAGCTGTCAATATTTGCAACCGTAGTCCAGGGTTTAAGATAAGAATCTGCTTTTCCAGAGGAGTTAAAATTTTCTACCCATTCCGGAAGTTGGCTGGTATAAAATGAACTGGTGATCCAATTACCCTCGTTTTCACCATGAAACCAATAGGCTGCATTGGCAGTATGACCTGCAGGTAACACTGCTCCTCTATCTTTTAATGCAATTCCAATAGTTTTGCCTCTCATTTGAGTGTGCAGTCGGTTTTCATCGGCCACTGTCGTAGTTATTAGTCGGTGAGGAGACATTTTTCCGGCCTCATCCATAGTTCCTATCGGCTCAACCGAAGCATCTTCTACGCAGTACACATATTCTTTTTCAAATTTGTTATACCAGTTATTTCCTATAATGCCGTGAGTACCGGGTGC
This sequence comes from Salinimicrobium sediminilitoris, assembly GCF_020866905.1. GTDB lineage: Bacteria > Bacteroidota > Bacteroidia > Flavobacteriales > Flavobacteriaceae > Salinimicrobium > Salinimicrobium sediminilitoris. Next base: position 431,922 of record NZ_JAIVCC010000013.1, read on the forward strand.
AGCGCCAGTATAAACAGAAGCATGACCGGGTCCTGTATAAGTAGGAACGTAATTGAAATGATTGTTTCTAAGGTTAAATCCTTCAGAAACCAGTTTTTTAAAGCCTTCATCTCCGTAGTGAGTCCAGAACCTGGTAATGTAATCATAGCGCATTTGGTCCACTACTACCCCTACTACAAGTTTAGGGGTTGCATAAAGATCTTTTTCCGAATCAAAAGGTCTGTTAGAAGTTTCCTGTGCGCTGGCTGCTGTAAAATAAAAGGTCAAAAGAAAGACCTGGATATAATATCTCATCTAAAAAATTTTGTTGTAAAAATACAAAGTTTGGGGAGTTTAAGATTAAGTTAAGCTTAAATAGATTCCTTCAAAAAATTAGTATTTTAGCCGCTACAAAAGCTTAAAATGAGGTACCTGCAGTCTATTGGGGAATATTTCTTAATGTTGAAAGGCGTATTTGGAAGAATGACCAAACGCTCGGTTTTAAAAGAATTGATTTTTAAGGAAATAGACGAGATCATTATTGGCTCCCTGGGAATTGTAGCTTTCCTTTCCTTCTTCATTGGAGGGGTTGTGGCATTACAGACGGCGCTCAATCTTAATAATCCTTTAATTCCAAAAAGTCTTATTGCTTTTGCGGCAAGACAATCTATTATTCTTGAGTTCTCCCCAACTTTTATTTCCATAATCATGGCAGGGAAAGTAGGTTCCTTTATTACTTCCAGTATAGGGTCTATGAGGGTTACAGAACAAATTGATGCACTCGAAGTAATGGGAATAAATTCCCTTAATTACCTTGTTTTTCCGAAGATCATTGCTATGTTCACCTATCCATTTGTTATTGCGATTTCAATGTTCCTGGGAGTCTTGGGAGCATACACTGCGGCAGTGATGGGAGGGTTTGTCCCGGCAGAAGTTTTTTTACAGGGCCTACAGGAAGAGTTTGATCCATACCATCTTTTTTACGCATTCTTTAAAACCTTCCTCTTTGCTTTTATACTGGCCACCATCCCCTCTTACCATGGCTACTACATGAAAGGAGGTTCTCTTGAAGTAGGGAAAGCGAGTACTACCTCTTTTGTCTGGACCAGTGTGGTTATTATTGTTACGAATTACATAGTTACTCAATTATTACTCAGCTAATGATAGAAGTTAAAGGTTTACATAAGAGTTTTGGAGATGAGCATATCCTTAGAGGGATTGATTTCGTATTTGAGACAGGGAAAACTAACCTGGTAATAGGTCAGTCCGGGTCGGGTAAAAGCGTATTGATGAAATGTATGCTAGGACTTTTTACCCCCGAGAAAGGCACTATTGAATACGACGGCAAACCTTATTCCACCTTTAATGATGAACAAAAAAGGGATTTGCGACAGGAAATGGGCATGCTGTTCCAGGGAGGGGCATTATTTGATTCTATGACAGTGGAAGAAAATGTGATGTTCCCTTTGAGAATGTTTACAAAAAAGAAAAAAAGTGAATTAAAAACCAGGGTTGATGAGGTTCTTGAAAGAGTAAACCTCGTGGATTCCGGAAAAAAATATCCTGCAGAAATAAGTGGCGGGATGCAAAAACGTGTTGCAATTGCACGCGCTATTGTGAACAGACCAAAATATTTATTTTGTGATGAACCAAATTCGGGTCTTGATCCTCATACTGCTACTGTTATTGATAATCTAATTCACGAACTTACTGTGGAATATGATATTACTACGGTGGTCATTACCCATGACATGAACTCTCTCCTTGAAATAGGCGAAAATATTGCTTTTTTAAAAGATGGAGTGCTTGCCTGGAAGGGTGATAAATCGAAGATCTTTAAGACTGACGATGAAACAGTAACCGATTTCGTTTATTCCTCAGACCTGTTTAAAAAAGTGCGTGAGGCACAGCAACAGGGGCTTTAAATTAATTAACTGTTCTCACTACCAGAGTATCAAGTGCTAATCTTAACTGCAGCCATTGCTCCAGTTTATTCATTTCGGCTCTTCGCGCCGCAGGGCTTAAATTAGAAGACCATCTAACATTAAAGGTTGGAATAGTGTCTATTTTAGAAAAGTTAGTCACAAGATTGTTGGCATAGCTCATTTCCTGAATCCCTGAATAATTGATCCTGGCTTCTTTTGAAATAGCTTCAAAAGGAATTCCCGTACTTCTATATTTCACCAATTCCTGCTCCAAAAGCTGGATACGAGCATCCTTATCCTCTACCAGCTGTTGATTCCTCACATACAGGTCTTCAAGGATCCCTGCTCTTACTTGCGAGGAAAGTCGGCTTGCCATTTCTGAACTTTGATCTGATCCCTGATAGATTTCCAATACCACATCCTCAAGATTAGGTTTCTCCTTGATCTGCTCAACCCACTCAGCGATCTGTTCCTGGGGAACTGTGCGGCCAATAAGATAGACCTCTATGATCTTGGTCTTGTAATTTTGCTCAAATTTAAAGACCTCAGCGCCGGGATAGTTAATCACCTCATCCACAAATTCTTTTGTCTTACTTACAAAGACCTGCTCCCTTAATAAATTCACAAATAGAATGATACTCGGGATCATCACCAGAATGGCGATTAAAGATGCAAGCCGGGCTGTGTTTCTACGGTGCCTACTGTTTACGTACTTTACCAATGGAAATCTAAGAAGTTTAGCTACTAAAAAAGTAGACAAAGCAATAAAGACAGAATTGATCGAAAAGAGATATAAAGCACCACCTGCATAGTTCCACTGTGCAGTTGCAAGCCCGTAGCCTACTGTACAAAGCGGCGGCATAAGGGCTGTGGCAATAGCTACTCCCATGATCACACTCGCAATTGCACCTTTCTTGGTCTTGGCAACTATCAATGCCATTCCGCCAAAGATGGCAACCAGGACATCCAGAATGGTAGGATAGGTACGGGCGACCAGTTCGGGAGTTTCCTCTTTTATAGGGGAAATGAGAAAGTACAGGTAAGCAGTAAGTACACTAAGCACTACCATCACCCCTAGATTTACAAGGCTTCGCTTGAGCGTATCTATATCATTAATGGCAACCGAAAATCCTATTCCTACGATCGGTCCCATAAGAGGTGAAATTAACATGGCACCAATGACAACGGCAGTACTACTCACGTTAAGGCCAATAGAAGCCACAAATATCGAAAATATAAGGATCCAGGCATTATGTCCTTTAAAAGAGATATCGCGCTTCACTATCTCCAGCGTCGTCTCACGATCTGTATCATCATGTATATCCAGGAGTTCCCGCAAGAATTCCTTTATCTCCTTTAGAACAGTCCTGCCTTTGTTTTCTTCTCCCGAGGGTGAAATCGTATTACTTCCTGAATTATTTTCCATTAACTAACCAAGATTTTCTCCAAATTTTTTCTGAACCCGCTCCCTTAGGCCCTTTATATCCTGCTCCTTCGCCCGCGGCACTATAAGCAGGATCTCATTTTCATCTACAATTACATGGTCTCTCAAACCTTCAATAACCACTACTTTATTTTTATCTGAAGAAATTATATTTCCAGTTGCATTCTCGGAATAGAGACGTGCATTTAAAGCTGCATTGTTATCTTCATCCTTTACACTTTCGTCATATAGGGATCCCCAGGTACCCAGATCGTTCCAATCGAAAGAAGCCGGAATGACATATACCGTTCCCTTTTCCTTCTCAAGAATTCCGTAGTCAATCGAAATATTTTCTGCTGCCGGAAAATTCTCTTTTATAAAAGCCTTTTCTGCGGAAGTATTAAGAACATCTTCTTCTTTGGAAAACAATTTGTACATCGCGGGTAGGTTTCTTTGGAAGGATCTGATTATGTAATCAACATTCCATATAAATATTCCCGCATTCCATAGGTACTTACCACTATCAAAGAAAGACCTGGCGACCTGATATGAAGGTTTTTCAGTGAAAACATCAACAGGTTTTACTTTGTCATTCCATGTAGGATCGAATTTAATATAGCCATACCCGGTATTGGGAAAAGTAGGTTTAATTCCCAAAGTCACAATTTTATCCTCACCTCTTGCAGCTTCAAAAGCAGTTGTAATGTCTTCTAAAAAAGCATTTTCATTTTCTATCCAGTGATCACTGGGTGCCATAATCATTACTGCATTACTGTCTTTTTTTCTAATCTTAAGAGCCGCCAGTAATACTGCAGGCGCAGTATTCCTCATTACAGGTTCAAGTACAATTTGTTCTGCGCTTAAATGTGGCAACTGCTCCTTTACCAGCTCCTCATAACTTTCATTGGTAAGCACATAAATATTTTCGGGTGGTACAAGCGCTACAAGTCGGTTGAAGGTGGTTTGAATCAATGTTTCCCCCTTTCCTAACAGGTCCCGGAATTGCTTAGGTCTTGCTGCTGTACTTACCGGCCAAAATCTTGAACCTACTCCCCCAGCCATTAAAACTGCAAAATTATTTTCCTTCATACTAATTGGCTGTTTTTAATAATTCCACCTCCGCATTGGGTTGAAAAAGGTAAATTCTTCCTGTTTTGACCTCCAGGCATTCGTATCGTTTAATACGTCTTTCTCCTTTTTTAAAAACTTTACCGTTATAGATCCTGAATATTCCACCATGCGGGATCTCAAAAATGTAGTTTTTATCGTTATCCTCATCAAACTGTTTTAAAGCTACAGCAAGATGAGCATCTGTATCACTACTCGCCTTGGGGTTCTTAAAATGCCGGGCGATCAAAGGAAGTAACTGCGCAGGAAAGATCTCGGGCCTAATGAATGGCAACATTAGTTTTTGAAAACTTCTTTTCCATTCTGCACCATGAGGTTTAATTTGCCTTCCAAAATGCTCAAAAGCTACCAAATGTGCAATTTCATGAACCAGGGTGATAAGGAAACGGTATCTATTGAGGTTGGCGTTAACAGTGATTTGATGCGTTCCTCCGGGCAGATTCCTATAATCCCCATGCCGGGTCTTCCTTTCATTCACGATCTTGAGATGTATATTATTCACTTTAATCAAGCCAAATATTGGCTCGACGGCATGAGTGGGTATATATTTCTCGAGAATATTTTTCATTATCCTAGGGGGTACTGCTGGAAACCTGCAGTAATTTTCCGTTATAAAATTTATTTCCGGTAAGGGAAAAATCTGCTATATACTTAGCCATTTCCGAAGGTTGCAACGGAGCTTTATAGCCGGGGAAAGCCTCTTCCAGCATTTCCGTTTGCACTGCACCCAAAGCCAATACATTAAATGACGGACCGGTTTCTTTATATTCTTCAGCAAGAATTTCGGTTAAGTTGATCACCGCTGCTTTGCTTGAGCTATAAGCAGAAAGGCCGGGGAATTTCATGCTGCCCTGAACGCCTCCCATGCTGCTTACCGTCACAACATGTCCCTTTTTGTTCATTAACGGCAGCATTTTTCTCGTAAGAGCTGCTACTCCAAAGACATTGATCTTGTAAACTTTTTCAAATTCTTCGGAAGTTATTTCTTCAAAAGGTTTATTTATGATAGCTCCGGCATTGTGAATAAGGATATCCACTTGCCTCCAGTTTTCTTTTACAAATCCCACTGCTTTTTCAAGATCAGCTTCCGCAGTGATATCAAAAGGAAAAGTTTGTACATTTTCCAATCTCAGCGTCTCAACCGGTTTAGTGTTTCTTGAAAGAGCTAATATTTTATGCCCTTCGCCAGCCAGCTTTTTTACCAGCTCAAGGCCAATCCCACGGCTGGTTCCTGTTATAATTATATTTTTCATTTCGTGTGCATCTTAATTTCCTTCTCGGGGGAATTGGCCATTGCGGTCAATCCCGGAATAAGGCTTTCAATAACATTTTCTAAATGGTCAAGATCCATTTCTTCAAATTCATCATTCACATGATGGTAATATTCATAATTGGTAAAGTCAAACGAAGAAATTGTTTGTGCCGGAACATTAAACCTCTCAAAAAAGGGATAATTGTCACTCCTTTTAAAAAGCTGATATTCTTTCGCCTGGGGAAGAAAACCCAGAACCTGATTATTTGAATATTCATTGAACTTTTCAGCGAAATTTGACCTTTCATAACCTGTAAGGTAAACCAGATAATCTTTATCCATCATTGGTATGCCCACCATCTCAATGTTGAACATCACATAAAGGTCTATAGCTTCTTTTTCCAGCCTTTCTGCCAAATGTTTTGCTCCAACAAGGCCTAATTCTTCCGCGGAAAAAAGAGTGAATAAAATACTCCTTTTAGGAGGATTTTCAGCGAAGTATGCGGCTAATTTCAAAACAGCTGTGGTTCCTGCCGCGTTGTCATTAGCTCCATTGGCAATTGAATCGCCCTCTACAGGCTCCACTATCCCAACGTGGTCATAATGAGCACCAATAATTATATATTCATCTTTTAAGCTGGAATCTGTGCCCTCTACAAGACCCACAACATTAAAACCTGCCATATCCTTCACCTGGAAAGAATCTCTATAGGTCTCAAAAAAGGGTTTTACCCCGCTCTTTCTTAGAATGATTTGAATATAATCGGCTGCTTTGTCAATACCCTCACTTCCGGTTTTTCGCCCTTCCAGTTCATCTGAAGACAGATATTTCAAGATGCTGCTAATTCCATCTTTAGTTATTGCTTCTTCAATAGCTATTTGCGTGGAAGAATCAAATTCTGTGATGGGTTCAGGGTTAGAATTTTCAGATACTTTCTGAGTTTGTTTACAGCCAAGGAGGACTAAAAGCACCAGAGTAACAAAGACGGTAAGGGTTTTTTTTCTCATGTGGCTAAAGATAAAAAAATCCCGCGAAAAGCGGGATTTTTAAGTATTAGTCTACAGGTTTCCTTATGCCAACATGGTCACAGGATTCTCTATGTAGGTTTTAAGTGTTTCAAGGAATTGTGCTCCTGTTGCACCATCTACAGTTCTATGATCACAAGCAAGAGTAAGCTTCATGGTATTTCCTACCACGATCTCTCCATTCCTCACCACAGGCTTCTCAACTATTGCTCCAACAGAAAGAATTGCCGAGTTTGGCTGATTGATGATACTGGTAAATTCTGTAATACCGAACATTCCAAGGTTAGAGACGGTAAAAGTACTGCCTTCCATTTCCTGGGGCTGTAGCTTTTTATTTCGTGCCTTTCCTGCAAGTTCCTTAACGTTACCACCAATTTGAGTCAATGACATTTGATCTGCATACTTAAGAACCGGAACTACCAGTCCTTCATCTACTGCAACTGCAACCCCCATATGGATGTGTTTGGCTATTTTAGTAGTATCTCCCGTCCATTGAGAATTCACCCTTGGATGTTTTCTCAAAGCCATGGCAGAAGCTTTTATCACCAAATCATTGAAAGAAACTTTGACATCTGGAATTTCATTGATCTGCTTACGGTTTGCCATTGCATTACTCATATCCACCTCAATGGTTAGATAGTAGTGAGGAGCGTTGTATTTAGATTCGGCAAGTCTCTTCGCAATGGTTTTACGCATTTGAGAATTCTTCACCTCTTCAAAACTTTCTTCTCCTGCAGGAGTATAAGTTTGCACTGCCGAAGGCTGAGCTTTTTCTTCCTGTGAAGCCGCAGTTACCGGTTTGGCCTCTGCAGTTTTTTCTGAAGGTTTATAGTTCTCGATGTCTTTTTTGACAATTCGATTATTCTCTCCTGAACCTTTAACGTCGGCAAGGTCTATTCCAAGATCTTCGGCCATTTTCTTCGCAAGCGGAGAAGCAAAAATGCGCTTTCCGTCTGAAGTTGTAGTGCTCTGCTCAGTCTTTTCGGTTTCCTCAGCTTTCTCTTCTTTCTTATCTTCCTGCTTTTTGGAAGCTGCAGGTTTTGCAGCCCCACCGCTTTTAACAATAGAAGAAACATCTGTACCTTTAGGGCCAATGATAGCAAGAACTGCATCTACAGGAGCAGTCTCCCCTTCCTTAATTCCTATATATAACAAAGTCCCGGAATAGAAAGACTCAAATTCCATGGTCGCTTTATCGGTCTCAATTTCAGCAAGAATTTCTCCTTCTTCTACTTCATCTCCTTCATTCTTTAACCATGAAGCAACAGTTCCCTCTTCCATGGTGTCGCTAAGACGTGGCATTTTAACCACTTCTACTCCTTCAGGGATCTCACCTTCTTCAGAAGCATCTTCTGTTGAAACTGAGGTATCTTCTTTTGAAGAAGATTCAGCCTTTTCTTCAGCTTTAGCTTCGCTCTTAGAGTCAGCTTTAGAAGAGTCTTGTGATGCATCATCCTTTCCATCCAAAAGTGAGGAAATATCCTCTCCTTCTTCTCCTACAATGGCAAGCAACGCATCAACAGGTGCAGTTTCTCCTTCTTCAATTCCTATATGCAACAAGGTACCCTCATAGAAAGATTCAAATTCCATGGTCGCCTTATCTGTTTCGATCTCGGCCAGGATATCCCCTTCTTCGATTTTGTCACCTTTTTGTTTTAACCACTTTGCCACAACACCCTCTTCCATGGTATCGCTAAGACGTGGCATTTTAATAACTTCTGCCATAATTCTTATAATTTATGGGGTAAAAACGGATAATCTTTTTGTTCGTACACTACGTCATACATGGTCTGCACTTCTGGGTAATCTGACTCATCAGCAAACTTCTCACATTCAGAAACAAGATCTTTTACTTTCTTGTCGATCTCTTTTATTTCTTTATCTGTAGCGTATTTGTTCTTTTTGATGATATCCTTAACCTGTGTGATTGGATCGATTTTTTGATACTCGGCCACCTCATCTTTTGTACGGTACTGCTGGGCATCACTCATAGAGTGCCCGCGATAACGATAGGTCTTCAACTCAAGAAAAGTTGGCCCCTCACCTTTACGTGCTCTTTTAATTGCTTCATCAAGAGCCTCGGCCACTTTCTCGGGATTCATTGCATCAACAGGACCACAAGGCATATCATATCCAAGACCAAGTTTCCATATTTCTGTACTTTTTGAAGTACGTGCAACCGAAGTTCCCATTGCATAACCATTGTTCTCTACACAAAAGACTACAGGTAAATTCCATTTTACAGCCATAGTGAAGGTCTCATGAAGCGAACCCTGTCTTGCTGCCCCGTCTCCAAGAAAAGTTAGCGTAACGGCATCTCTCTTGAAATATTTATCTGCAAAAGCAAGCCCGGCACCAAGAGGAATTTGCCCTCCTACGATCCCGTGACCTCCGTAAAAACGGTGTTCTTTAGAAAAAATATGCATAGAACCACCCATTCCCTGGGAAGTTCCTGTTTTCTTACCATACAACTCGGCCATCACCTTTCTTGGATCCACTCCCATTCCAATTGGCTGAACGTGGTTTCTATAGGCGGTGATCATTTTATCCTTCGATAGATCCATTACATGTAAAGCACCTGCAAGAATAGCCTCCTGCCCGTTATAAAGGTGTAAAAAGCCTCTAACTTTTTGCTGAATGTAAACCTGCGCCAGTTTGTCCTCAAACTTACGCCAAAACAACATGTCCTCATACCACTTAAGGTAAGTGGCTTTTGTGATTTTCTTCATTTAACTACTTATTTTTAAGGCTAAGCGATGCTTGCGCCAAGCGAAACACAAAAATACTATTTTCAAAAGGAACTAAAAACAGTTTCTCTTTGAAAAAGCGCGAAAACGTTATAGATAGGAATTGTCGAAAATAAGCGGCAAAAGATCTGAAATAGAACTGGATTTTACCACCTTCCCTTTCTCACCCATGAAATAGATCTCAATGGGCTGTTCCTGCTTTACCTCGTACTCGGCAATAGCCTGGCGGCATGAACCACAGGGCGGCGTAGGCACCTCCATTTGATGGTTTTCTGACCGGGCGGTTAGAGCCATTTTGAGAATTTTGGCTTTTGGATATTTTGCTCCCGCATAAAAAATGGCTGTCCTCTCAGCACAAAGTCCTGCGGGATAGGATGCATTTTCCTGATTGCTTCCGGTAACTACTTCTCCATTATCAAGAAGAATTGCTGCTCCAACTTTAAATTGTGAATAAGGAGAATAAGATTTCTCCCGGGCTTCAATTGCCTGCTCCATCAAACTTTGTACATCACCGGGTAATTCAGCTTCATTGTCGTAAACTTCAAGATCGGCACTTATTGTAATTGTCTTCATTTTTGGTGTTTCTATAGAAAAAAGCTCCCGCGACTAAAGAGCCCGGGAGTATATTAAGTTCTGGTTTCGTAATTCAAAGATATGCATAATGGAAAAAACAGCTATAGCTTGAAATAATCACTAATACTGTTCATATTGCCTTCCAAAGTTAAAGGTCAATCCAAACCGCAGTGTTCCTTCCAGCGGACTCACGACTTCGGAAGTTGAGAACAGGTAAGAAAGGTCGATATCTACCACTGTATGCCTAAACCCGGCCCCGAAAGAAATAAATTCACGGGATCCCTTTTCAGGACTTTCGTGAAAATATCCTGTCCTTAGGGAGAAAACCTCCTGATACACATATTCGGCTCCTAAAGCATAGGTCACCTCTTTCATTTCTTCACTGAAACCATCTGGAGCATCTCCAAAAGATTTAAAAATACCTTCAATAGCCCCAATAGAATTATACTCCTGAATGTCCTCTGCATCCATATCTCCATCAAGATCAAAATCTTTAGGGGTTGGAACCAGAAGTTTATTGAACTCTATATAAGTGCCAATCCTGTTAGACATATCCAGGATAAAATCAAATCCTGCACCCAGTTTTAAATTGGTAGGAATAAAATTTTCCTGCCCGCCGGCATCATATTTAATTTTAGGTCCAATATTGGAAATATTTGCTCCTGCTCTCCATCGCCCGTCAAAACTTGTGTAGTCAATGCGGTCACTTTGATAAAAAGCTGCCACATCCACTCCAAATGTACTGGCGGCAGAAGCATCTGGATCAAGTTCTGCAATCTTAAGATCAGACCGCAGGAACCTTCCCGCTACAGCCATAGAAAAATGCTCACTTAATTTAAGCGCATAGGAAAGATCAAGGGTGAATTCGTTTGGACTAAGGATTCTGGCCACCTCGTCTGGATAGTCACGGGCTTCAATATTACCCATACTAAAATACTTTAAACTTGCTCCAAATGCGCTTCTCTCACTTATCCTATTATAATAGGTGATATTCCCTAGAAATATATCATTCACCAATTCACTTAAATAAGGAGTATAATTCACGCCCAAACCTTGCTGATGTTCAACAAAAACATATTTGGCTGGATTCCATTGTTGCGAATAGGCATCGGGAAAGGTTGCCACTCCCTGGTCACCAAGCCCGGCAGCACGGGCATCGGCCGCGATCATTAAAGTAGAAGCCGCCGTGGTGATCACACGATCACGTTCTTCCTGAGCAAAAGATTTCCCACTAAACAGCAAAATCACCGATATGGTGAAGAGTGATAATTTTTTCATAGGACTATTAATAATTAACAAATATACCCGAAAACCTTTAGAATAAGTTATAAGAACCGAATTTCTCAATTTTACCCTAACATAACGTCTATTTTAACAGAAGCTTATGCAGAGCCTCCACTTTCCTGTGTTTTCTCAAGTTTGACCCTGTATTGACCTTTTCTATAAGCTTCACAAACCGGAAGATCAATTCCACTGAACCTTAAAGAAAAGAAAAAAGTTGACAAAAAACCATTACTTTTGCCGTATAATGCCCCAATGTTTTTACTTTCAGGTTGTGGCAGGCCATGAAATAAACCATTATAAGTCGCGTTATCATAAAGATTTACAGGAAACTACAAGATTTCGTTTCGGTTGAAATAATCTTGGTAGTTTTGCGTTAATTACTATATTGCAAAGCCATAATTGCTATAAAAGATATTGTGAATATGAGAAATAAAGTTGCTGTAAAAGCTCTTTTTGCCGTCGCTGTAAGCGTTGGCCTTTTTAGCTGTAACAACTCCAGAGACTACAAGAACAATTCCCGTGCTACCGGTTGGGATATTAATTCCAAAGAAGGTGGTTTTAACTACAATGCCGACTATGACGAGCAGGAAGCAGGTCCAGGACTTGTATTTGTAGAAGGTGGAACCTTTACAATGGGACGTGTGCAGGATGATGTAATGCATGACTGGAATAACACTCCTACTCAGCAACACGTTCAATCCTTCTACATGGACGAGACCGAGGTAACAAATCTTATGTATTTGGAATACCTTGATTATTTAAAAAGAGTTTACCCTCCAAGTGAAGAGAGATATAGAAATATCTACCAGGGAGCTTTACCAGATACTTTGGTTTGGAGAAACAGGTTGGGTTATAATGAAACCATGACCAATAACTACCTGCGTCACCCTGCATATGCAAACTATCCTGTTGTTGGAGTGAGCTGGATCCAGGCTGTTGAATTCAGTAAATGGAGAACAGACAGAGTGAACGAACTTCGTCTTGAAAAGGAAGGATTCACACTCGAGGGCGCAAGATTTGCTGCCGAACCCGGTGAAACTTTCAACACTGAAACTTATCTTAACGCACCAAGCATGACCTATGGCGGGAATGACAGTATTGTACGTGGAGGAAATAAAACAGATCGTTATATGACCGAGGATAGTACAAACCTTTACGTGCAACGTAAGCATGGGGTTCTACTTCCTGAATATCGTCTTCCTACCGAAGCAGAGTGGGAATATGCCGCCCTTGCACTTGTAGGGATTAGAAATTATAATGTTTACCGCGGAAGAAAAAAATATCCATGGGACAGCCAGTACACCCGAAGCGGTGATGCTAGAAAACGTGGAGATCAAATGGCAAACTTTAAACAAGGCGATGGAGATTACGGCGGAATTGCGGGATGGAGCGATGACGGTGCCGATATCACTGCCGAAGTTAAATCATATGAGCCAAATGATTTCGGACTTTACGATATGGCCGGAAACGTTGCCGAATGGGTTGCCGATGTTTACCGCCCAATCGTAGATGATGAATTTAACGACTTCAACTACTATCGAGGTAATGTTTACACTAAGCACGCTATTACAGAAGATGGAACTGTAAAGGTATTGGGAGTAGATGAAATTGAATATGATACATTAAGCAACGGAAGAATAGTGGCAAGAAATCTTCCGGGAGAAATAAAAACAGTCCCTATCACATCTGAAGACACTTACCTTCGTACGAACTTCAATGAAAGCGATCAAAGAAACTTTAGAGATGGTGACAGGAAATCCTCAAGATACTATGATTCTTTCGGGGATGAAGATATGGCAGACCCAAACAAACGAATGTATAATTCCCCTGTACACACTGCCACTGTAGACAGTGTTGGTGGGCAAAGCCTCGAGTACGACACTTCAACAGGTCGCACAACCCTTGTAGATGACAACGTACGTGTATATAAGGGAGGAAGCTGGAGAGACCGTGCATACTGGTTGGACCCTGCACAAAGAAGATATTTCCCACAGGATATGGCGACCGATTATATTGGATTTAGAAATGCAATGTCACGAGTAGGCTCCAAGTCTCTCAACAAAAACAAGACAGCAAAGAATTAATATTCCTGAAAATATAAATGTGAAAGCCCTAATTTGATTAGGGCTTTTTTTATAGCTTTATTTTATGAACATAGATAGACTCCACCAGCTTTTTTTAAATAGCTCCGGAATTAGCACCGATACAAGAAAGATCAGGAAGGACAGTATTTTCTTTGCCTTAAAAGGAGAAAACTTTAACGCCAATGAATTTGCTGCTGAAGCTCTCGAGAAAGGAGCATTATATGCAGTTATTGACGAAGATCTTCCAAATGAAGATAAAAGGTTGCTCCAGGTTGAAGACAGTCTTAAAGCACTGCAGCAATTGGCATCATTCCACAGGAAACACCTGGGTCTTCCAATCCTTGCCCTTACCGGCAGCAATGGTAAAACTACCACCAAAGAACTTTTCAATGCAGTGCTTTCAAAAAGGTACAGAACTGTGGCTACTACAGGAAATCTCAACAACCACATTGGAGTACCAATTACCCTTCTCTCCATGAATGAAAAGACCGAAATTGGTATTGTAGAGATGGGTGCCAACCATCAAAAGGAAATTGAATTCCTGTGCAGTCTCGCCATGCCCGACTATGGCTACATCACCAATTTTGGTAAAGCCCATCTTGAAGGCTTCGGAAGCGTGGAAGGCGTAATAAAGGGCAAGAAGGAACTGTATGACCATCTAAAAGAGCATAAAAAGTTGCTTTTCCTGAACCTGGATGATCCACTTCAAAAAGAAGAAACCTCCTATCCACATGTTTTCAGCTTTGGATCTTCTGAAAAAGCCGATGTTACCCTGAAATATTTTAGAGAAGATTCTTATGCAGGGATCGAGGTAGAAGGAGCAAAGATCTGCGGTAAGCTTACAGGAGCGTATAATGGCACCAATATGGCGGCTGCCTATACCGTGGGCACATATTTTGAAATTCCATCCTTAGAGATCACTGCAGCTATAAAAGAATACAGTCCGCAGAACAATAGATCACAGATCATTCTAAAAAATAACCGAAGGATCATTTTGGACGCATACAATGCCAATCCTTCCAGTATGGCTGCAGCTCTCGAAAACCTAAGCGGGATGGATGGCTCTCCAAAAATTGCCATTTTAGGAGACATGTTTGAATTGGGTCCCGAAGCTAAAAAAGAACATCAACAATTACTGGACGACTACTCCACCTCTCCTGTAGATAAAGTTTACGCAATAGGTTCCAATTTTAGCCAGACAGAAACCACCTCTCAAAAGATCAAAAAATTTGAAAGTTTTGAAGCTTTTAGGGCCTGGTTTCAGCCATCAGAGTTCAATGCAGGAACCATATTGATCAAAGGATCGCGAGGTATGGCTTTGGAAAGGGTGATGGAGTTGATTTAACTAAAGGCTCAAAGCGAAGATAAATAATCCTCACAGATTTTAAAATCTCTGAGGTTTGCAGATATTGTAATTTGTATTTTGGAATTTAAAATTCCAAACGTGGGTGATATTGTCCCGATAGCTAGTGACCAACCCCTCATTTCTACTTAAAATGAGCCACAACCTCCCCCAAAGACAGGTAGTCTGAAGACGAAAAACCTAACAGGTCTTGGAGACCTGTCAGGTTTGCAGATATTTTGGAATTTGTATTTTTTTGGAACTTGAAAGTTCCCACTTTAGTGGGTGATACTGTCCCGATAGCTATCGGGAGAACCAGTGACCAACACCTAATTTCTACTTTACAATGAGCCACAACCTCCCCCAAAAGACAGGTAGTCTGGGAACGAAAAACCTAACAGGTCTTGGAGACCTGTCAGGTTTGCAGATATTTTGGAATTTGTATTTTTTTGGAACTTGAAAGTTCCCACTTTAGTGGGTGATAT
>NZ_JAIVCC010000013.1:447177-458267 GCF_020866905.1 Salinimicrobium sediminilitoris
GGAGACCTGTCAGGTTTGCAGATATTTTGGAATTTGTATTTTTTTGGAACTTGAAAGTTCCCACTTTAGTGGGTGATATTGTCCCGATAGCTATCGGGAGAACCAGTGACCAACACCCAAATTCTACTTTATAATGAGCCACAACCTCCCCCAAAAGACAGGTAGTCTGAAAACGAAAAACCTAACAGGTCTTGGAGACCTGTTAGGTTTGCAAATATTTTGGAATTTGTATTTTTTTGGAACTTGAAAGTTCCCACTTTAGTGGGTGATACTGGGTTCGAACCAGTGACCCCTACCTTGTCGAGGTAGTGCTCTGAACCAGCTGAGCTAATCACCCTTGAAATCAAAAAAGGCCTCCAAGAGGAAGCCTTTAAAAAATCTGTGGGCAATGAGGGATTCGAACCCCCGACCCCCTCGGTGTAAACGAGGTGCTCTGAACCAACTGAGCTAATTGCCCTAACATCTTTATGAACTTTTGCATCTTTTAAGGCGTTTACCTCTCTGAATGCGGATGCAAATATAGACCACATTTTCAATTCTGCAAAGAATATTTTAAAAAAAATTAAATTATTTCTGCAACTGTAAAAGTACTGCCTCCAACGTAGATCACATCCTTAACCGAAGCCGCTTGCAGCGCAGCTTTATAAGCTTCAGGAACTGAATTATATAAGCCTCCAAAAAGGTCATTTTCGGCTGCCTTTTTTTGAAGTTCTCCGGCATCAAGACCCCTTGGGACATTCGGACGCGAAAAATAATATTTTGCATTTTTTGGAAAAAGCGGGAGCACCGCATCCAGGTCTTTGTCGTTTACCACTCCAATTATCAGGTGTAGATCTTCAAACGCTTCTTCCTGTAACTGCTTCATCGCATAAACCAGTCCTTCTTTGTTATGTGCCGTATCACAAATAACCTTCGGTTCTTCCTGCAACACCTCCCATCTTCCTCTAAGGCCGGTATTATAAATGACATTTTTGAGACCTTTCTCCACAGCTTCCTCTGTAAGTTCCCATCCAAGACCCTTCAGCACCTCCAGAGCCATGGAAACGGTGCGGATATTCTTTTGCTGATAATGTCCTTTAAGATCTGAAAGGAATGGTTTGCCGGAAAAATCTTCAGCAAGGTAAAAAGGGGCTTTATTTGCTTCAGCAAGCCTTTTAAACACAGGAAAAGTATTTTCATGGTACTCGCCAATTACAACCGGCGTCCCTTGCTTAATAATCCCACCTTTTTCTGCAGCGATCTTTTCCAGGGTATCCCCGAGGATGTTCACATGGTCAAAACCAATATTTGTGATAACAGAAACTTCAGGAGAAATAATGTTGGTGGAATCCAGCCTTCCGCCCAGACCAACTTCAATTACAGCAATATCGACTTTCTCATTTGAGAAGTATTCAAAAGCCATTCCCACGGTCATTTCGAAGAAAGAAAGACTTTCGGCATCCAAAAAGGCTTTATTATGATGAATAAAATCAATCACTGCCTCCTGGGAAATCACCTCCCCGTTGATCCTAATCCTTTCCCTAAAATCTTTTAAATGAGGAGAGGTGTATAGACCCACCTTACAGTTACTTTCCTGAAGTACGGAAGCCAACATATGAGAAACGGAACCTTTGCCGTTAGTACCGGCGACGTGAATGGTCTTAAAATTATGGTGAGGATTTCCCAGCTGTGCAATCAACTTATGTATATTGGAAAGATCCACCTTATAGGCTTTATTCCCAACCTGTTGATACATGGGCAACTGTTGAAACATCCATTCAACAGTTTCTGTATAGGTCATCAAGTTATTCGGTAAGTTTGAAGTTGTAAATAATGGTGCCCACCTGCTTCGCGGGAGCATCGGGATCACTGTTAAAGCGGGTAGCAAGGGCAGCTCTTTTTGCAGGATCAGTAAGGCAGGTAGCGTTATTGGTTGTACCTTTTACCCCTGGAATAGCACGTGTTACAGCACCACTTCGGTCTACTTCGATTTGAACCACTACGAGGCCCGATTCATTACAATCCTGTACAAATTTTTCCTTATTGAGGGCTTTTCTACCACCAAGTCGATAGTTCCCGTCGCCATCAAGTCCCATTCCTGTACCGTAATATGACTTCGCATTAGGATCACCATCGGGGCTGCCTTTATCACCTGCAACGTCATCATTACCTTCTCCTCCTCTCGCCTGCCCATCATTAGCAGGGCCGTTAAGAATACTGCTCAAGGCATCTGTAGTAGATTTAGAAGGTTTGGGATCGGGCTTTTTTACCGGCTCTTCCACCTTTTTCACAGGGGTTTCCACTTTTTGCACGACCTTTTCTTCTTTCTTCTTTTCTATTACTGGAGCTTCAATAACTTCCTGGGTAACCACTTCTTCCTTAATATTGGTTTCCACAGGAGTTACCGGAGAACTGGTTTGTTGAGGCGCTGTTTTAACAGGCTCAGTTGGCTGTTCAATGCCCGAACCAACCTCTGAAGTACCAAAGTTTATAGCTATCCCATTTTCGGGTGGTGGGTCGAGATAAGTGAAGCCAAAGAACAGCAATAGCAGGATTAGCAACACGTGGAGAACCACAGTGATTGCCATTGATTTTCTTTCGTGTTCTGTTTCCAGGTATTTCACTCTGTTCTTTTTCTAGATTTTATTCAGCAAACATAGTTCCACAATTACCAAAAAGGGTAGAGCAGAGAATGTTTATTCGGGTTTTACTGCAAGCACGATCTTGTAACGGTTCCGGTTTGCAATATCCATGACATCTACAGCCTTTTCAATTGGCACACCTTCTTCGGCACGCAATATAATAGTAGGTTCCTCTACCCCTGCCAGAACTTCTTTAAGCCTGGATTCCAAAGAGCTGCTACTTACTCTCTCCTTATCAATATAAACCTGAAGGTCTTTTGTGATACTCACTGCCACGTTCTGTTTGTTCGTGGTCTTTCCCTTAGCCTTTGGAAGGATAAGATCAAGAGCTTCCGGAGTAATAGCCGGCGAGGTGAGCATAAAAAAGATCAACAACAGGAATACAATATCTGTCATGGAACTCATGCTGAATTCCGGACTAATCTTGTTTCTGCCTCTTAAGTTCATACTATACGGGTTCGTTTAGAAGGTCAAGGAAATCTACAGCTGTAGCTTCCATTTGATGCACTACCTTATCTGTTTTGACCACCAGGTGATTGTATCCAATATAGGCAATAATACCTACAATAAGACCTGCAACTGTGGTAGTCATCGCTGTATAGATACCTTCAGCCAGGGCGCCCATTTCTGCCTGGCCGCTACTGGTAGCCAGTTCATGAAAAGCTATAACCATCCCTATTACTGTTCCGAGGAAACCAATCATAGGCGCGGCACCTGCAATAGTTGCAAGTACACTCACGTTCTTCTCCAGTTTATAAACTTCAAGACGTCCTGCATTTTCAATCGCTGTGTTAATATCCTCAAGCGGACTTCCAATGCGGTCAAGCCCCTTGGCTGTAAGTCGTGCTACTGGCGAGTTAGCCTGGGCACATCGAATACGTGCCGATTCAATATTACCATGCAAAACGGAGTCCTTGATCTGGTTCATGAAATTACTGTCAGTTTCTGAAGCAGCTTTAATAGCAAACAATCTTTCGAAATAGATATAAATGGCTGCAAACAGCAATATGAAAAGGATGAGAATGATAACCTGTCCTCCAATTCCGCCGCTAAGAAATAAATCAAACAACGAAAGGGTTTTTTCCTCAACTATAGGCTCTGTCTCCTGTGCCGCCTGGGCAAGACCATCCTCCTGAATAAAGTATAGCATTTGTGTATCTGGTTTTTTTATGTAACGTGAGAATCTAATTTTAATTGTAAAGATAAACAGCCTTTGATTTAATGCAACCTAAAAGCGGAATATAAATCTAGAAGAAATGAGTAAGCACAATAAAACTAACAGCTCCCCCTAAAAATCCCAGCAATGCCAGGGGAGCGATGTTCTTTAAGTACCACATAAAGTTGACCTTTTCCATTCCCATAGCAGCTACTCCCGCAGCAGAACCTATGATAAGAAGACTCCCACCTGTACCTGCACTATAGGCTATAAAATGCCAGGTCCTGTCATCAACAGGAAAGTCGTACATAGCCATAGAAGCTGCTACCAGCGGCACATTATCTATCACTGCTGAAAGTCCCCCGAGAATTACCACCACAGCGTCCATACTTGGAATAGCCTGTGAAAGCTGACTGGCCGCATAAAACAGAGTGCCAACCTGCTGCCCCTGAAGAGTTCCAAATACAAGGCTCTCAAGTCCCGCCACTGCCAGTAATATTCCCAGGAAAAATAGGATACTCGAAAATTCAATATTAGAAAGGGCTTTATGAGTGGAGTATAAATTCTTCTCGTTTTTGCTGATATTCTTCACCGGCTTTACATATTCTGAAAGCAACCAAACAAGGCTTAGGCTAAACAGCATACCCACATAGGGCGGCAAACCTGTAATTCCCTTAAATATTGGAACCAGAAGAATAGCACCCAAACCTGCGTAAAGCATTTTTCGGCTACTTAACAACCTTTCCGAATCATCATCTATCACCTTTTTCTTTAAAACTGTTTCTCCCCTAAATGCTTTAAGCCGCATAGCTGCAGCAAAAGGAAGTATAAAGCAGAATAGTGCAGGGATTATGAGATGCTCTGCCAGGCCTGCCGCAGTTACTTTATTATTGATCCAGAGCATTGTTGTGGTCACATCACCAATTGGCGACCAGGCTCCCCCCGCATTGGCGGCAATTACAATGAGCGCAGCGAACCATACCCGGTAATCCCGTTTGGGAACCAGCTTGCGCAGCAGCGTAACAAGAATGATCGTGGCAGTTAAATTGTCAATAACTGCAGAAAGAATGAAGGCCAGGGCACCGAGCACCCAGAGCAGCTTCTTTTTATCTGTAGTGACAATAGTTTTCTTTATTATAGCAAAACCCCGATGAATATCTATTATCTCCACAATGGTCATTGCCCCAATAAGAAAAAACAGGATCTCACTTATGGAACTAAAGTGGTGCATGAGATTTGCTTTAAATCCCCACATTTGTTCTGCCAGGTCCCCTTTAGTTACATTAAAAACTTCCCCGTGATAATCTACAATTGAAAGGATCCCGTTATTAAAACCTAAAGCGATTCCTGCCCAAATAATGGTGGCCAATAGGAGGGCAGAAACCGCTTTATCAAGTTGTAGTGGATGTTCCAGCGTTATTGCCAGATACCCAACAATAAAGATGACAATTAAAAGGCTTACCATGACTATAACATCATACCAGCTTTTTTAAAGCAACTTCAAAGGCAGTTTTGCTGATATTAGTTTTACTGCTGTTATGGTTAAAGGTATTTTGAATAGCATTCCTTATAGTAATTGAGGTGTCGTTGAAGATAGCCTCATCTGTCATTTGCACTCTGCGTTCCATGAAATAAGCAAATACTCTTGCCATTCCACAGTTAGCAATGAAATCGGGGATCACGCTTATGCGCTCATCGGTATATTCCATAATGGGTCCAAAAAAGATCTCTTCATCGGCAAAAGGTACATTGGCGCCACTGGAAATGACTTCCAGTCCGGAATTTACCATCTTATCTACCTGTTCCCTTGTAATTAGTCGGGAGGCGGCGCAAGGAGCAAAAACTTCGGCATTTAAAGACCATATTCGTTCATTGATCTCCTCAAAAGGAATAAGGTTTTCAGACTTTAACGCATTGCCCTGTTTGTTAAGGAACAAATCCCTGATCTCTTCGAAGGAGAAACCTCTCTCATTTATCAATCCACCTTCACGGTCAATGATTCCAACCACTTTTGCGCCCATCTGGGCCAGGTAATAGGCAGCGGCAGAACCTACGTTACCAAAGCCCTGCACAATTGCTTTTTTGCCCTGCACATTACCACCATAAATATCATAGTAGTGACGCACGGCTTCGGCCACACCATAGCCTGTGATCATGTCGGCCACGGTGTACTTTCGGGTAACATCGGGTGAAAATTTACCATTTTCAAGCACCTTGATCACTCCCTGGCGCAGTTGTCCAATTCTATTGATCTTATCGGCTTCTGTAGGTTTGAAATGTCCGTTAAAAACCCCCTCCTGTGGATGCCAAACTCCTGAGTCTTCGGTAATCGGAATAACTTCATGGATCTCGTCGACATTCAAATCTCCTCCAGTACCATAGTAACTTTTCAAGAGTGGAGACACTGCTTTATACCAACGCTCCAAAACACCTTTTTTACGGGGATCATTGGGATCGAAATTTATTCCCGATTTCGCGCCGCCTATAGCAGGACCCGAAACGGTAAATTTCACCTCCATGGTCTTCGCCAGGGAGAGCACCTCGTTCATATCAAGACCTTTTCTCATCCTGGTACCACCACCCGCAGCACCACCACGCAGAGAGTTGATTACCACCCAGCCTTCGGCTTCAGTTTCGGGATCTTTCCAATTAAAAACAATTTCAGGTGCTTTATTCTGATATAAATTCAATAATTCTTTCATAATCTTATTAAATATTGAGGCAAATATAAAAAACTAATTTTCGCAACATCTTGATTTATCTCATCCTTTTGGAAAAAAAATTACTCCTGAAGAATGGTCTTTTGAAGCTCCGGTAACCGAGCTCATAACATTGTTCTCCCCTCTCAACTTAAGCACTCCTAAAAAGGCAAATATTAAAGCCTCTTTATAATTCACTACTTCTGCTGAAGGAATAATTATTTCAGATTTTGTGCGCCTTTGAATTTCTTTAATAAGAAAATCATTGAACGCACCACCGCCGGTTACCAAAACCTTTTCTTCGGAAGTATCCCGTAATTCGTTCGAAATTATTTCCGCAGCATGTTCAGTATAGGTTCTAAGCAAAGAGGGAATGGAATTCTCATACCTCTCTAAAAGTGGAAAGATGTACTTGCTTACCCACTCGATTCCCAAAGATTTTGGAGGACGGAGTCCGTAAAAAGGTAATTTTTCAAGCTCTTCGAAAAGTTCTTCATTAAGTTCTCCCGAAGCTGCAATCTCCCCATCCATATCATATGGGGCACCTGTTTTTTGAGATAGGAAATTCAAAACTGTATTAACCGCACAAATATCATAGGCCACTCGCTCTCCATTTGGTTTAGTCGAAATATTCGCAAATCCTCCCAGGTTGAGGCAATAGTCATAGGATCCAAACAACAACTCATCACCAACGGGTACAAGAGGAGCCCCCTGGCCGCCCAATTCTACGTCCTGTACTCTAAAATCACAAACCACGGTGTGACCAAGATTAGAAGCAAGGGCCGGAAGGTTTCCTATTTGAAAGGTAAATCCGTTTTCGGGCTCATGCTTTATCGTATGACCATGACTGCAAATTGCATCGGGTTCAAAAATGTCATTTTTGGAAAGAAATTCTGAGATGACTTCAGAAAGAAACTGCGTGTAATTATCATTGAGCTGCTTCAGCCGAATATCATCATAGTGAACTGCTTCAGCAAGTATCTCCTGCCATTCGGAAGGATAGGGAACGGTTTCCGCAGCTAAAATTTTGTAGGACCAACCTTCAGAAGAAGTGAAATTCACATACGCCAGGTCTATGCCATCAAGGGAGGTTCCCGACATAACTCCTACAACGTTATAGTTATTTTTGTTCATTGGGGTAAAAATAGCCAACTCAATTGAAAAAATGCCACTAAAAGGGTATCTTTGGCTACCAATATCGAACATTTTTTAAAAAATACACCGAATGGATTTTAAGCTTACAGAAGAACATATAATGATTCGCGATGCGGCACGAGATTTTGCCAAAAATGAATTGTTGCCCGGAGTGATTGAAAGAGACGAAAAACAGGAGTTCCCGAAGGAGCAGATTAAAAAGATGGGGGAATTGGGCTTCCTGGGAATGATGGTTTCTCCCGAGTATGGTGGAGGCGGTATGGATACTGTTTCTTACGTTCTTGCTATGGAAGAGATTTCCAAGATTGACGCTTCGGCATCTGTAGTAATGTCGGTTAATAATTCTCTTGTTTGCTGGGGTCTGGAGAAATTCGCAAATGAGGAGCAAAAACAAAAATACCTTACCAAACTAGCCACAGGAGAATCTATTGGGGCGTTTTGCCTTTCTGAACCTGAAGCCGGAAGTGATGCCACTTCACAAAGAACTACGGCCATCGAGAAGGATGACCACTACTTGCTAAACGGAACCAAGAACTGGATCACAAACGGAAGCACTGCCGATTTCTACCTGGTGATCGCACAGACAGATAAGGAGAAAAAGCATAAAGGTATCAACGCCTTTATCGTGGAAAAAGGAATGGAAGGTTTCGAAATAGGACCAAAAGAGCAGAAACTTGGAATACGCGGAAGTGATACCCATTCTCTCAATTTCAATGATGTGAAGGTTCCAAAAGAGAACAGGATCGGGGAAGACGGTTTCGGATTTAAATTCGCTATGAAAACTCTTTCCGGAGGCCGTATTGGAATCGCTGCACAAGCTCTTGGTATTGCAGCCGGAGCCTACGAACTTGCGAGAGAGTATTCAAAAGTGAGAAAAGCTTTTGGAACCGAGATCATGAACCACCAGGCAATTGCCTTTAAACTGGCAGATATGCATACTTCTATTGAAGCTTCGCGTCACCTGGTGATGAAAGCTGCATGTGACAAAGACAATGGAGAGAACTATGATCTATCTGGAGCCATGGCAAAACTTTTTGCTTCCAAGACTGCAATGGACGTAACTGTTGAAGCAGTCCAAGTTCATGGTGGAAACGGATATGTAAAAGAATATCATGTAGAACGCTTGATGAGGGATGCGAAGATCACCCAGATCTATGAGGGGACTTCAGAGATCCAGAAGATCGTTATTTCCAGAAGTATCTTAAGAGACTAGAAGAAAGGCGTCATCCTGACCTTGTCTCAGGATCTAAGGAAGCTGAAATAAGTTTAACTTAACGTATAATAAAAGCAAAAGCAGCCGTTTCCGGCTGCTTTCTTTTGTAGTAAATAATTACTAATCAAAATCTATTTTCTGGAAGAGATGATTTGTTTAACAAACGTCTCTCTGTCAGTTTTAACTTTAAGAACATACATTTGATTACCTCTAAGTGCGAAGTCAACATTAAAGGTGGAGACAGATCCTTTTGAAACGTTTCTATCCCTGTAAGTTCTCAAGTGATTACCTCTCATATCAAATACCTGTACTTCAACATTTGATTTGTAGTTGATATCATACTGGACATTAAAGTTCTCCTTGAACGGGTTAGGGAATGTCCTTACATTAGATACTTCCTGAGCACCATTATTTTCTTTTCCTTTGTTGTCTTTATTACCCTTGTTGCCTTTACCACTATCAGCTGTATCCTCACAACCATCTGAAGGTGCTTTTGTTGCTTTCGAACCTCCTAGTGGACAGTCGGAATTATTTAGCATATCAAGATAACTTCCAGCAGCACCGACATTGTTCACATTAGCTCTCACGTAATCAATAACATCTGTTGTTGAAGGCAGTTCATAATCAACTCCCTCATGACAGGCATTTAATAATGCAGCTACAGACTGGCGACCGAAGTTGTAAACTCCGCCTCCACCAAGGTTCAGCACTTCCAGGAGTGTTAAATCTCTGAGCTCAGCGGGTGCATCATTATAACCTCCCTCATAGTTAAAGAAAGCTTCGACATAAGATGTACAGGTATTGTAATCACCACACCATCTGTCGGTATGGTTTTTCCAGTATCCGAGTGTACATCCTGTGAATTCGACACATTCTGGTTCAAGTAATTCTGCAGAAGTGTTTCCTGAAACACATCCATTATCACTGATAGCCTCGATAAAGTAGGAACCAACAGGAAGACCAGTGAAGCCTCCTAATGGATAAGCCACTTCGGAATAATAAACTTTATTAGTTCCCTGATGAGTAACAGTAAAATTCAGATCGACCAGTGCTTCAGCATTAGTAATAACAATAGTTCCCATTAGCGTCTCACAGTCAGGCTGAATAACTTCTGCAAACACATCTACGACAACATCGCTTGGTCTGTTAATATTTACCTCAAAGTCATCAGAAATACATCCATCTTCATCATATCGAATCCTGAAGGTGTAAGTGCCAACTGCAAGATCGATCTCTCCAGCATAGAGGACAAACTCACCTCCATCTACACTATAGTAGAGGTTTTCACCGGCATCAGTAAAGACCAGACCTCCATCACCACCAAGACAGTCGGCTTGTGTAGTTTGGTAAGCTGGAGGTTCTGGAAGAGGATCAACAACAATCTCTACTTCTGAACTATCAGCAAGACATTCAGATCCCTCACCAGGTGTTACCGTATAAGTGAAAGTATATGAACCAGCTGAAAGACCGGTGAAATCTACCACCGTTGGATCACTGATATCTACTCCGCTGCCATCTGTGTCAGCCCAGATACCACCAGCATCCTCATCAGCAATAAGATCAAAGAGATTTACTGCATCCCTGCTCTCATCTCCCTCACAAAAACGATCCTCGCCATCTTCACCGGCATATAATGCTTCATCAATGGTGATACTTGCTATTGAATAATCGTCTGGACAGGTTGAATTTGCATCTGCAGGACTTACTGTGTAAGTAAAGGTATAAGTGCCAAACCCAAGACTGCTAAAGTCTACCATGGTTGGCTCACTAATATCTACTCCGCTACCATCTGTGTCAGCCCAACTACCGCCAGGCTCCTCATCTGTGATAATAGAATAAAGATCTATTGAGGACAATGCGGTATCATCTTCACAATATTCAACACTACCATCTACTCCTGCATATACAGGTTCATCAATTATTATCTCTACTTCAGAACTGTCAGCAAGACATTCAGATCCTTCACCAGGTGTTACTGTATAGGTGAAAGTATATGAACCGGCAACCAGACCGGTAAAATCTACCATCGTTGGATCACTGATATCTACTCCGCTACCATCTGTGTCAGCCCAGATACCACCAGCATCCTCATTGGCAATGAGATCAAAGAGATTTACTGCATCCTTGCTCTCATCTCCCTCACAAAAACGATCCTCGCCATCTTCACCAGCATATAATGCTTCATCAATGGTGATACTTGCTATTGAATAATCGTCTGGACAAGTTGAATTCGCATCTGCAGGACT
>NZ_JAIVCC010000001.1:0-29139 GCF_020866905.1 Salinimicrobium sediminilitoris
AAGGAATTAGTAATTTTACAATGAATAGATTAATAACCAACTTCTAAAAATGGTCAACTCTATTTAGGACTCCACAAGTACACAACTTGAAACTCGCACCTCACAACCCGCAACAGCAAACGGCTAAAAGCCAACAGCTAAAAGTTATATAATTCTGAACACCTAACTCTTAACTATATCTTCTATTATCATCTTCGCATGTACCCGCGAATTTTCTATAAACCATTTGTGGGTTTCCATACCCCCGCAAATGACTCCGGCGAGATAAATGCCTTTCACGTTGGATTCCATGGTTTCCTGATTGTACTGCGGAATTCTTTTTCCATCATTGGAAGTAGTAATGCCAATATTTTTCAGGAATTCAAAATTTGGACGGTAGCCGGTTAGGAGAAGTACCCAGTCATTTTCCAGTACCTGATCTCCTTCTTTTGAAGTCACTACTACCTCATCCTCTCTAATTTCTTTAATTTCAGCATTAAAAACGGCTTTAATACTGCCTTCATCTATACGGTTGTCGATATCGGGTTTAACCCAGTATTTTACACGTTCTCCAATTGCCGGGCCGCGCACGACCATGGTCACATCTCCACCTTTTCGATAGATTTCAAGTGCTGCGTCCACTGCCGAGTTACTGGCGCCGACGACTATTGTTTTCTGGGTGGTATAAAAGTGTGGATCTCTATAATAATGTGCCACTTTAGGTAAATCTTCACCGGGTATATTCAGGTAATTGGGAATGTCATAAAAACCTGTGGCAATAATGACATTTTTGGAACGGTAGTGACCTTTAGAAGTAGTAATCCTGTGTAGATTATCTTCAGCTTCAATTTTTTTAACCTCCTCAAAAAGGTGAATTTCTAAATGATTTGAGGTGACAATTCTCCTGTAGTATTCAAGAGCTTCCTGTTTGTGTGGCTTGGGGTTGGTGCTTATAAAAGGAATCTCGTCAAGTTCCAGTTTTTCGGAAGTAGAGAAAAACGTCATATTTGACGGGTAATTGTACAGTGAGTTTACCAGCGTACCTTTTTCCAAAATGACATAGGAGAGGCCTTTCTTTTTTGCTTCAAGAGCACAAGCTATGCCTATAGGTCCTCCGCCTACAATGACTATTTCAAATATTTCTTCCTGCTTACTGGTTGACAAGGGTCTTTAGTTCTTTTATGGTTTGTGTGGGATTTTCAGCTTTAAAGACAAAACTACCTGCGACTAATACATCTGCACCAGCTTCTATTAATTGTGCAGCATTTTTATTGGTCACCCCGCCATCCACTTCTATTAAAGTGGATGCATTGTTTCTTTCAATGATCTGCTTCAGTTTTTTCACCTTTTTAAAGGTGTTTTCAATGAAACTCTGTCCCCCGAAGCCGGGATTTACGCTCATCATGCACACCAGGTCGATGTCCTGAATTACATCTTCGAGAAGATCTACAGAGGTATGAGGATTAATGGCTACTCCTGCCTTCATACCTTCAGCTTTAATGGCTTGTAACGTCCTGTGCAGGTGAGTACAGGCCTCATAATGTACAGAGAGAATATTGGCACCCAGAGCAGCAAATTCTTTAATATATCTATCGGGATCCACGATCATAAGGTGTACATCGATAGTCTTCTTTGCGTGCTTCTGTATGGCGGCAAGAACGGGCATTCCATAAGAAATGTTTGGAACGAACACTCCATCCATGATGTCAATGTGAAACCAATCTGCTTCGCTGTTGTTGATCATCTCGATGTCGCGCTGGAGATTTCCGAAGTCGGCTGCCAGAACAGATGGGGCAATAAGTCTGTCTTTCATGAGGATTTTATTATTTGGCAAAAGTAACAAGAATTATGCTAAAAGACTTAACTGGTTGCAACCGAATTGCTGTAGGAGGAATTTTGTATCTTTAAATTTAAACACTCAACCAAAAAAGAAAATTATGGAAACAGAAGAAAAAAGTAATAAACGCAACTACGGAAAAATGGGATGTTTTATTGCTGTTCTAATTCTTATAATAGTGGCTGTGGCTATTTATTCGGGGCTTATTAATTTTCCGGAGTTTTAAATAAGGAAAAAATTTTAGAACATATTTTACTGCTTTCTATATTGAACGATTCAATTATTGACTAGCGAAGAGACCCAAGTCCGGGTTATTTTTCTTATAGTCATAGTCGTTTTTAAGATAGGAATAAGATAGGAATTTGTACAAAAAGATGAACCCCGGTAATCAGCCGGGGTTCTCATCAATCAATCAAAAAACGAACAGTAATCAACTGTTGCTTCTTTACCGGGTTTTATCCCAGGTATGTTTTTAAGATCTTGCTTCTGGAGGTGTGTTTCAACCTTCTAATAGCTTTTTCTTTAATTTGTCGTACTCTCTCTCTTGTTAGATCAAAAGTCTCGCCAATTTCTTCAAGAGTCATTGGATGCTGGTCTCCCAGTCCAAAATAAAGACGAATAACATCTGCTTCACGAGGAGTTAGGGTCTCAAGGGCACGCTCAATCTCTGTACGAAGAGATTCATGTAGAAGCTCTCTATCTGGGTTTGGAGATTCTCCTGACCGTAATACGTCATACAGGTTAGAATCTTCACCTTCTACAAGTGGAGCATCCATGGATACGTGACGGCCGGAGTTTTTCATTGACTCCTTTACGTCATTAATGGTCATGTCAAGTTCTTTCGCTATCTCCTCGGCACTTGGCGGACGCTCATGTGACTGCTCAAGGAAAGCAAAAGTTTTGTTGATCTTGTTTATGGAACCAATCTTATTGAGCGGTAAACGCACAATACGTGATTGTTCTGCCAATGCCTGTAGAATAGACTGGCGAATCCACCAAACGGCATAGGATATGAATTTGAAACCACGGGTTTCATCAAATCGTTTGGCAGCTTTAATTAATCCTAAATTTCCTTCGTTTATAAGGTCGGGAAGGGTCAATCCCTGGTTTTGATATTGTTTTGCTACAGAAACCACAAAACGAAGGTTCGCTTTGGTTAGTTTCTCGAGAGCACGGTCATCACCCGCTTTAATTCGTTGCGCCAACTCCACCTCTTCATCTGCGGTGATCAGGTCAACTTTACCAATTTCTTGCAAATACTTATCCAGCGAAGCAGTCTCACGGTTTGTAACCTGCTTCGTAATTTTAAGTTGTCTCATCTAACGTCTCCTTGGATTTTTAATTATGAATAACTCTTGTAGTAGTTATACGTAAGAAGGGTTCAAAATGTTACAAGAATTAAAGATAATGAAATTTTTTTTTTCTGTTTTAACTTTTTTGCGGGTTTTCCCTGCCACCAGATTAGGAAGCCGGTAATGGAGAGAAAGGGGCCGGATAGGCCAATCAAACAGTAGAGTATTTTGGTCCAGATGCCACCGTATTGACCAAAATGTAAGGGAATTAGGGAGCTGGAAATTTTGGTTATAAGATCTGCTTCCTGTACACGTGTTACTCCTGTTATTTCACCAGACTGATAATCTGCTCTAATACTGTTGTAAAATTCGGAATAAAAGAATGCATCGTCATCAAACAAGCCGTAGACAGTTAATTGTGCATCGGGTTTAAGAGGTAAACGGATGTAAGTAGGAGTAAAATCTGGGTACTCAGAAGAAATTTGGGCTAACAAATTTCCCACGGGCGCATTGACAGCCGGGGTTTGGGGTGCAGCCGGTGGATTCAATCCGGAGGCAGCTACAGTCCAGGCGAGAAAAATTCCGGTTACGACCAGAACCAGGTTAAAGAGCAGGGCCCAGGTGCCAACGATGCGGTGCAATGAAGAATAAAGAGTCCGTCTTGTTTTGAGATTAAGACGGGTACTGCACATTATCGTTTTTAGAACACTCCTGCGATAAAGGTAGATGCCGGTTAAAAGAGAAAATAAAAAAATGATCCCTATGATGAACACCAGAATTCTGCCGGCCGGTCCAGCCTGGAAAGAATAGTGGAACTTAAGCAGCCAACGTGTAAAAGTAGTTAGTTCATTGATCTCTTTGATAATTTCTCCTGTAGAAGGATGAACAAAAATGAAAAGTCTCTCAGTGGGCTTCCGAAGGTTAAAAATTAATGCTTCCTGTTCTTCAAAATGCATAAGCCGAGTATCCCAGCCGGGATATTCTTTTTGAATCTCTCTAATTCCGCGGTCAATATTAAGTCCGGTATAATTTTCCACCTCAATATATTCCTTCCATTGATACTCTTCAATGTCATACTGAAAAACCAGAATAGCACCCGACAGGCCCATGAGCACAAGAAAAATTCCCGCGATGAGGCCGGCAAGAGAATGATATTTTAGGATCTTCCTGTTGTTCATAAAAAAGAGGCAGCTATGATTCTTTCATAGCTGCCGGTTATTATTTGTTATAAATTTACCTTTAATGAAAGGTTAAGCCTGGCTCCGTTTCCTTTGATGTAGTTGTCGGGTCTTGCATCCCACTGGGAGATTGGAAGATAATAGTCTTCGTTAAGCAGGTTTTGGACTCCAAGGCTTAAAAGTGTATTTCCTGTCATATGGTAGTTGGCGGTTAGGTTCACCAGGTTGAAAGAATCTACCGGTCCCTGTCCATATACATACGTTCCGTTTGGTCGTGGGTCAAATTTCTCCCTGTTCCCGCTGTAAATGTGAGCTAAACGGAGGTTCATCTTGTTGAAGATGTTGTAGTTGAGGTAAGAAGCCACTTTAACCGGTGGAATTCTATCCCCGTTCATCCAGAGGTCATAATCTCCGCTATCTTCTGAATCAAGTTTTCCTTCTATATAAGAAACTGAGGTTCCAAAAGTGAGATTTTGAAGCAGTCTTGTGTCAAGGGCCAATTCGAATCCGTAAACTTTTTCTGGCTGACGGGCAATCTGGAAGATCCCATCCACTTCCCGATAAGTAGCTCCCAGTTCAGAAGTACTAATAAAATATGCTCCGCTAAGGGAAGTATTTCCAATGTTGCTGTTAAATCCTACTTCATAGTTATTTGCAATAACTGCTTCCGAGGAAATTTGCCCTACTGTATTTTCTGTAGCACTTCTAAGGGTACGGCCAAGATCGGCAATTGAAAAACTTTGAGAGAAACTTACAAAAGGCTTGAACAGCTCCCATTGATTATAACGAAGACCTGCATTAAAAGTGGTAGCGTCATATTTCAATTCTCCTCCTTCAACAGGTACATTTCCCTGTGCTGTGCCTCCGTTAGGCATAATAAAAATTGTAGTATAATCTGGAATATCGATATTGATGTTCTCAAACCTTATTCCGGCCTTAAGAACAAAATCCTGGTAAACAGTCTTAAGCTGTGCATAAGGAGCAAAGTTTTTCATATCTACTTCCGGTACCCAAAGGCGTCCATCGACCAGATGTTGGGAAGTTATATCGTTCAAAATATCAATTCCATAAAGGATGTCACCCGAAAGATCTGAACCAAGTGCGTAAGGAGTTCTGAAATTTGCACGTATACCCTTTTTATCTGACTCGATCATGGATTGTCCTCCTTCATAACCTGTTTCACTGTTAAAGAAGAATGGAGAATAGCCATAAACGGTTTTGAAATCCTGAAAATAAAGATTTGCACTAAAATCGGTATCTCCAATAAGATCATATGAATTGTATGTAAACTGGCCGTTGTGGTTGTAGCGATTTCCCTGGTCAACACCCAATTCTTCACCAATTACTCCAATGGCAGGTCGCTCTCCATAAACCCCCGGCTGGTTCACATATTCTGTATCCTGATTACTGCTGAAGTAATTGTACATGAATTCCACAGAGTTATTGTGGTCTATTTCATAATTGAGCTTTCCAAAGAAGTTGTATTGGTTGGTTTCTCCAAGACCGTAGGAAGGTGAGACCACCTCCCCGGTGGCATCTTTAAAGATCCCGGTTTGGCCGAAGCTGGCATTTGCCACATATCCAAGATCACCCACCTGTCCCGAAAAAGTTTGAGATAATTTGGAGCTAAGGGTATGCTCGGTATTCACAAGAGAAATCCCGCTGCTAAGTTCGGTTGTGCTCTCTAATTTTTTATATGCTTTCGGAGTTTTTGTGATGTAATTAATGATACCACCATCTGCTCCATTTCCATAAATGGCAGTAGCGCCTTTAATGATCTCGATCCTTTCAATGACATTTGGATCTATGGTGTTGACATCACGGCTTCCATTTCTAAGAGGGGTAGATTGTGGGATTCCGTCGATAAGAACAAGCATTTTTCGGCCTCTCAAGGTTTGGCCTGTGCTGCTGGTTTGGCTGGTACTTATAGCCAGTCCCGGAACCTCATTCATCACATCGGCAATGGAGTTGCTGGTAAGATTTAATTTTTCTATTTCACGGGAATTCAAAACCGAAACAGAAGAAGGTACTTCATCAAGAGTCTCTATTCTTCGGTTGGAAGTAATAACGATCTCTTCGAGGTTTTTCAGCTCTTCTTCAAGAGTGATATTAAGAATTTTATTTTCTCCGGCTTCTAATTTCACTTTTCTTACGGTGGAATTAAATCCGGGGGAGGAAATATTTAAAAAGTACTCTCCGGGAGCTATAGATTCAAATTTGTAGTTGCCATTTGCTCCTGCAGTGGCAACAAGATCAATTTTTTGAAAACTAAGAGTGGCGTAGGGGACTTCTTCATTTTGAGGGCCGGTGATTTTCCCGCTCAGGGTAGCATTTTGAGCCTGTGCCATCATACCGGTAACCATAAAACACAGAAGGTAAAGAATTCTCATTTGATGTTTATTTAGATTAATTTAAAATAATGGCAAATGTAGATTCATTCTAAATAAAAACAAAGAAAGAAATAGTAAAAATTATGGGAAGTGTTTAAAACATTGAGGTTCAGGCAAAAAAAATACCCTGCCGAAGGGCAGGGTATTTTGAATATTTAGATTTTCAGGAATTAATTCCTGTCATTTCTGTCTCTGTTTCCTCTTGAACGGTCATCACGGCCGCGGTTATCGCGGTTGTCGCGTCTACCACTATCACGATTATTATCTCTGTCACGTGGTGGTCTTGACTGGTATCCTTCAGGCTTTTCAAGAAGTGCTTTTCTCGAAACTTTTGGCTTTCTGGTCTTTGGATCAATTCCAAGGTATTTCACCTCAAATACGTCTCCCATGTTCACAACATCAGATACATTCTCGGTGCGTTCCCATGCCAGTTCAGATACGTGAAGAAGAACTTCATTTCCTTTAGCCTGGGTATATTCAACCACGGCTCCAAAATCAAGCATCTTAACTACTTTCACTTCGTAAACCTTTCCAACTTCAGGTTTAAAAGTAATAGCTTTAATTCTCTTTTTCACCTCATCGATCATCTCCTGGTTTACACCAAGAATCTCGATAACTCCCATTTCTTCGACTTCTTCGATAACAATGGTAGTACCTGTTTCCTTCTGCATTTCCTGGATCACTTTTCCACCAGGTCCAATCACGGCACCAATGAACTCTCCAGGGATCTCCACTTTCTCCATTTTTGGAGCGTGAGCTTTTACAGATGCTTTTGGTTCTGCAATTGTTTCTTGAAGTTTATCAAGAATATGAAGTCTTCCTGCTCTTGCTTGCTTTAATGCTTTTACAAGAATTTCGTATGCAAGGCCTTTTACTTTAATGTCCATTTGGCACGCGGTGATACCATCGGCCGTTCCGGTAACTTTAAAGTCCATATCTCCCAGGTGATCTTCATCTCCAAGGATATCTGAAAGCACTGCAAAACGTTCTCCGTCAGAAATTAACCCCATTGCAATACCCGAAACCGGTTTCTTCATCTGGATACCTGCATCCATCATTGCCATAGTTCCGGCACAAACCGTCGCCATAGAAGAAGATCCATTTGATTCCAGTACTTCAGAAACAACTCTTACAGTGTATGGGCAATCTTCAGGAATCATTCCTTTTAATGCTCTTTGAGCAAGGTTTCCATGACCAATCTCTCTACGGGAAGTACCGCGAATTGGGTAGGCTTCTCCTGTACTAAAAGGAGGGAAGTTATAGTGTAGATAGAAAGTCTCCTCACCCTGGTGGGTAGGCATGTCTATCATATTTGCTTCTCTTGAAGTTCCAAGGGTCACTGTAGCAAGCGCCTGAGTTTCACCTCTTGTAAACAAAGCCGATCCATGAACAGAAGGAAGGTAATCGATCTCACACCAGATAGGGCGAATCTCATCTGTCTTTCTTCCGTCAAGGCGTAAGCCTTCAGCAAGAGTCAATTCTCTTACTGCTTCTTTTTCAACTTTATTGTAATACTTTTTTATAAGGTCTTTTTTCTCTTCGAGTTCCTCTTCAGAAAACAAAGCATATACCTCATCTTTTACTGCTGAAAATGCATCACTACGTTCGTGTTTACTGTGAGCACCTTTAGCAATGTCATATACCTTTTGGTATGCAGTCTCACGAACTTTGGCGTAAAGATCTTCATCAGATTCTGAAACAGCATATTCTCTTACCTGCTTTCTTCCGAAGGCATCGGCAAGATTATTTTGCGCTTCAATTTGCTTTTTGATCGCTTCATGAGCGAACTTAATGGCTTCTGCCATTTCTTCTTCGCTAATTTCTTTCATCTCACCTTCTACCATCATCACAGAATCGGCAGAGGCACCAATGATCATATCAATATCAGATTCTGCCAGTTGGCTTCGGCTAGGGTTGATCACGAATTCGCCATTGATCCTTCCCACACGTGCTTCTGAAATTGTAGTTTCAAAAGGAATATCTGAAAGCTGGATAGCTGCGGAAGCTGCCAAACCTGCAAGTGCATCGGGCATAACTTCTTCATCATGAGACATCAACTGAATCATCACCTGAGTTTCATATCGATAATCTGAAGGGAAAAGTGGACGCAATACACGGTCAACTATTCTCATTACAAGTACTTCACCGTCGCTTGGACGTGCTTCTCTTTTGAAGAATCCACCTGGATATCTACCTGCAGCTGCAAATTTTTCCCGGTAATCTACGGTTAAGGGGAAAAAGTCTGCCGTGCTTTTGTTGTAGTTTGAAACGACGGTACAAAGTAACATTGCGTCTCCCATTTGCACTACAACAGAACCATGGGCCTGTTTTGCTAATTTTCCGGTCTCGAGAGAAATGGTTCTTCCATCTCCAAGTTCGATGACCTCTTTAAATGTCTTTGGAATCATAAATTTTTTAATTCTACTCCTGCTCATTTGCAGGTTTGTTAAACAATGGTCTCCCGTTGAGTCTAAACGGGACTGGTTGTGTTGTTGTTGTGGGTTGTGAAGACCAATGAAAAACTACCTTTTGTTTTCTCACCTGCTAAGTCAGAAAAACTACAGGTGTCAAAAATGAGCTTTTATTACTGAAATTTTTCAGGTTAAAAATTACGTAGATTTTTTAAAGGAAAAGAAAAACCTGCACTAATTTTTTATAAAAACCACTTTTAAAGAAGAAATGGTATAAAAAAAGGGGCCGCAAGAGCCCCTTTTAATTATTTTCTTAATCCTAATTCTTTAACGATCGCACGATATCTTAAGATATCTTTCTTCATTAAATAATCAAGCAGGCTTCTTCTCTTACCTACTAGCATTACAAGAGACCGCTCTGTATTAAAATCCTGACGATTGTTTTTTAAGTGCTGAGTCAAATGTTCAATACGGTGAGTGAACAGGGCGATTTGCCCTTCGGCAGAACCAGTGTCGTTCTTTCCCTTACCGTGTTTTGCAAAAAGTTCTTCTTTTGCGTCTTTAGTTAAATACATTCCAATATTAATTTTAATGATTTTTATGTATTGACAGTATTTCTGCCAGGGCGCAAATATAATATATTCTAAAATACTAGCTGTCTAAATTTTTACTTTTCTGAAGATCAGCCAGAAATGGTCTTTTTAAGCTCTTATTGGCTTATTTTGAATAAGATCAAGGTATTGGTTAACCCTGTTCTTTAGTTCAGATCTTTTTGTGATAAAGTCCAGGAAGCCGTGTTCCAGAAGAAATTCTGAAGTCTGGAAATCTTCCGGCAGGTCTTTACCAGTAGTGTCTTTTACAACTCTTGGGCCTGCAAACCCGATCAAAGCTCCGGGTTCAGCAATATTGATGTCTCCCAACATGGCAAAAGAAGCTGTGGTTCCTCCTGTAGTTGGATCTGTACAAAGAGAGATGTATGGGATTTTAGCATCGGCCAGTTGTGCCAGTTTAGCCGAAGTTTTAGCCAGCTGCATAAGAGAATAGGCCGCTTCCATCATTCTTGCCCCACCAGATTTTGAAATTACCATTAATGGAATTTTGTTTTCCAGGGCATGATCTGCTGCACGGGAGATTTTTTCTCCTACTACAGATCCCATGGAACCTCCAATAAAGGCAAAATCCATACAAGCTACCACCAGGTCTTTTCCCTTTGACTTTCCAACCGCGGTACGAACCGCATCTTTTAAGCCGGTCTTTTTTTGAGCATCATCAAGCCTGTCTGTATATTTTTTGGTGTCCTCAAATTCCAGCGGATCACGGGAGGAAAGGTTTTTGTCGAGTTCGGTGTATTTGTTATCGTCAAACAGGATCTTGAAATATTCGTTGCTTCCAATTCTCACATGATACCCGTCTTCCGGACTCACATAGAAATTCTTTTCCAGCTGTTCTGCATCTACGATCTTTCCGGTAGGGGATTTATACCACAAACCTTTTGGGACATCCTTTTTGTCTTCGGTTGCAGTTTGTATACCCTTTTGTGTTCTTCTAAACCAGGCCATGTTGTATAGGGATTAAAAAAGAAAGGCTGCAAAAATAGCATTTTTGAAGCCTTTCTAAGTAAAATTCTTAAAGTGTATTTACATTATTAAGGTCTTCAAAAGCCTTTTTTAAGCGGGCTTTAAAAGTCAATTCTCCTTCACGCACCCATTTTCTTGGATCGTAGTGTTTTTTATTGGGAGAATCGGCACCTTCAGGATTTCCAATTTGTGACTTCAGGTAATCTGCCTTCTCGCCCATATAATCCCGAATTCCTTCCATATATGCATATTGAAGATCGGTATCGATGTTCATCTTGATCACACCATACCCAATTGCTTCTCTTATTTCTTCAACAGTAGATCCACTTCCGCCGTGAAAAACAAAATCAATTGTGTTCTCGCCAACTCCATATTTTTCAGAAATAAAGTCCTGAGAATTTTTAAGAATTACCGGGGTTAACTTAACGTTTCCTGGTTTGTACACTCCGTGAACATTTCCAAAAGCCGCAGCAATGGTGAACTGGTCACTAACTTTGCTCAATTCTTCGTAGGCGTAGGCAACTTCATCAGGCTGAGTGTAAAGTTTAGAGGAGTCAATATCTGTATTATCCACTCCATCTTCTTCACCACCGGTCACTCCCAATTCAATTTCAAGGGTCATACCCATTTTGCTCATTCGCTCAAGGTACTTCTTACAGGTCTGGATGTTTTCTTCAAGCGGCTCTTCAGAAAGATCCAGCATGTGAGAACTGTAAAGTGGCTTTCCAAATTGTTCGAAATGCTTTTCACTTGCATCAAGCATTCCATCAACCCATCCGGTTAATTTTTTTGCGCAATGGTCTGTGTGAAGAATGACCGTCGCACCATAAACTTCTGCTAGTTCATGAACATGTTTTGCGCCGGCAATAGCTCCTGCTATAGCTGCTTTTTCTTCTTTGTTGGAAAGACCTTTTCCTGCATTAAATTGTGCTCCTCCATTGGAGAATTGTATGATAACGGGGGAATTTAATTCGGCTGCGGTTTCAAGTACAGCATTAATAGTGCTTGAACCTATTACGTTGACAGCAGGAAGAGCGAAATTCTTTTTCTTGGCATATTTAAAAATTTCCTGTACCTCCTGGCCGGTGGCAACTCCGGGTTTAATATTATGACTCATAAGTATTATTTTTAGGTTAACAAAAATAAGAAAAATAGTCGGGTTAAAAAGGATAATTGATGCCTACATTGAATACAGCTTTGGAAAGATTGTAACCACTAAACCACCTGTTTCCGGGTTCAAGGGCAGGATTGTATGTTTTAAATCCAACATCAAACCTGAGGACAAAAAAATCAAAGTCATATCGGAAACCTACACCTGTTCCCAAAGCAAGTTCTTCAAGATCGGAAAGGCTTGTAAAGGTAGAGGCTTCCTCTTCTACCACGTCAAAAACATTCCAGATATTTCCTGCATCGGCAAAAATAGCTCCATTGAGATCTCCAAAAAAGTTAAAGCGGTATTCGGCACTTAGGGCGATCTTTAAGTTGGCTTCGTTGAACTCATTGCGGCCACCGCTGCTTCCAGGTCCCAGGGAATAAGGTTGCCAGGCACGGTTGTCGTTGGGCCCACCGGCGAAAAAAGATCTTATAAAAGGAATACTGTTAGAATTTCCATAAGGAACAGCAATTCCGCCAAAAGTACGAATAGCAAAAACATTTTCCCCACCGAGATCCCAGTGTTTGATATAATCAATTTCGGTTTTCACATATTGAGAGAAATTAACTCCGAAGATGCTGTACCTGCCAGATTCATCTTTGTCTAATCCCGCCAGTTTTGAAGCTACAGACAAGATGTTACCAGCGGCTTCCAGTTTTACCCGCAGCCGGGAGAAATCTTCATCATAAATATTTTCCTTGTTGTTGAGGATATAGGAAAAATTCGTGGCGTAAATGAGATTGTCTTCGGTAAGCCGGTTTTTTCTTTCCCTAAGATCGTTGAGGATCTCGTCTTGATTTCCGGTTAGTCCATCAACCTCTCCCAGCCGGGCAGCACGAAGAAACCCATCGGCTCCTGCAGGAATTGAAAGAAATCTTTCACCCTGTTCATTTGTGGTGTAAAATTGTTCGGAGGCACTAATATCTTCAGAAGTTGCTATTTCATTGAGTTCAAGATAGGAGTTTCGGTAAACATTAAAATAATTATCTACATTGAGGTTGCGCACATACTGCACATTCACCAGGTCCATTAGGTGTGTGAGGTTGTCATTGGGCATCCAGCGATAATTCATCACGGCCGTAAGACTTTGCTTGTCCAAACCAATGTTGGTTTGGGTACTGGCACCTATTCCCAGTGTGGTAAAAGGATACATGTACTTTGGTATAAACCTTTCTGTCGGAATAGGGAATAAAATACGGGGGAGCGTGAGATCTACGTCTACACCAACTTCGGTAATATCAAAAAAACGATCGGCATCATTTGCGGCGTCTTTTGAAGAACCAATGCTCCCGCGGCCCGCAATCTCCAGGATTTCGGCGCCTCTAAAAACATTCCGGATTAAAAGAGAACCTCCAAAACCAATTCCTATTTTCTGAATATTGCTTTGGGAGATGTCAAACTCGAAACCAAGGGAATATTTTTGTCGGGGTGTAAGAAAAATATTGGCAATAAGAGCATTTCCTGTGGTATCTGAAGGATCTTCCATGTACTGGATATTAGGGTACCGAAAGGTCCTTAGCTGGTTAAGTCGGTTGTAGGTGAGCGTTCTGTTTGCATCTGAATATATGGTGCCCGGCGTAATGAATATCGCATTGGTAAGGGCACCAGGTTTAAACTGCAACTCATCAAAACTATACAGGTTGTAGCCTTCATTCGAGGCAGTGTCTGTTATAGGTTCATTTCGGTTTTCATACCTGTAATCGGGAAAAATATTGACAGTGCTTATTTTATGAACTTTGTAAGGGATCCTGGTCTGCACGCCCTCAACTGTCGCTTCTCTATTCTGGATTATGAGCGCCGTATTTACTTTATGATCTGTATTAATAGTGTCTGCTTCAAAACTAATGGACTCCTGCTCGAAATGATATAACCCATTATTACGATAGAGCTTGGTTAATCTTTCTCTTTCGGCACCATAATCCTGTGTTTCATATTGCATCCCTGGAATTATAAGTGAATTCTGTTTGTGAGCCTCATAGATAGAATCTGCTACAATTGAAGCAATTCTTGGAGTGATAGAGTCAACTATATAAGGCTCATTTGGAGTGACGAAATATTTAACTTTCGCTCTTTTTTCTTTGGTGGGAATGATCTCGTAACCTGTCTCTGCATTGAACCAGCCATTGTTCCAGTACCAGGCCTTTAGCCTTTCTGCCGATCTTTCAGTGAGGCCTTCACTCACAATTGCAGGTGGTTCTCCTACATTTTTGATCCACTCATTTATGTTGACGTATATATTTCCAAGCCTCACAACCTGTTTTTCGGAAAGAATATCAGCTAATCTTTCTGCTCTCTTAGGTTTCTTTTGAAGCCAGTTCAAATAAGTGGTATCGGGATTTGGATTAGCTAAATTGTAGAGATACAACTGTATGGGAAGGCCTAAAAAGGATTTGTTAGGTTCCTGGTAGAGTTGATTATAAATGGTGTTTATTGAGACCTCCTCTCCGTCTACATAAATGCTGTTCTCTGTTAGTAGTCTTTGTCCATCTTCAACTCTTTTTACAGCGTTACAAGAAGAAAGAAATAAAGCAATTAAAAGAATTAATGATATTTTTGCCTGCAATTGTCTCAAGTAGCCTATTTAATGTGCTCAAAAATACAACTTTGGTATGTTTAGCAAAAGCCAAATTAAACTTATAAAAAGCCTGTCCCAAAAAAAGTTTAGGAACAAACATCGTCTGTTTTTAATAGAGGGCAAAAAAGGCATTTTTGAGCTGCTTGATTCTTCACTTGAGCTTCATTCTCTTTATACTGTTGAAGATATTTTTAATGCTTCGGAAGAAAAGATAAATCTTATTTCTGAAGCCGATCTAAAGAAGATTAGCAACCTACATACTCCCCAAACTGCATTGGCCATTTTTCATATGCCAGAAGTAACGCAGCCTGAAGTAAAAGGTTTACAGGTGGTGCTGGATGAAGTGCAGGATCCGGGAAATTTGGGAACAATAATTCGCTTGTGCGACTGGTTTGGGGTGGAAGATTTAATTTGTTCCCTGGGTACCGTAGATTGTTACAATCCAAAAGTGGTACAGGCTACAATGGGTTCGATTTCAAGGGTGAAGATCCATTACCTTGACATCACCGAATATTTGGCATTAGCTAAGGAAAAAACTTCCGTCTACGGCACATTTTTGGAAGGTGAGAATGTTTACACCCAGCCTCTGTCTCCTGAGGGAATCATTGTTTTGGGCAACGAAGCCAATGGTATCTCTTCACAAGTTGAACAGCTTATTTCCAAAAAACTTCTTATTCCGCAGTTCGGAAATTCTCATAAAACAGAAAGCCTTAATGTTGCCACAGCGGCTGCGATCTTTTTAAGCGAATTCAGTCGAAGAAAAATTACTGGAAAGTAAAGTTGATAAAGATAGCGCGCGAAGACATTTTTTCTACGTTACGGGTATATATACTGTTGGGGTTGTCATCTCTTACCAATTCATCGTTTATGGCAAAAACACCTCTAATGGAAGGAGTGAATTTGAAATAATAAAGGTAAAGATCAATTCCCAAACCTATTTCATAGTAAAAATTATTGGTAGTCATTCGAAATTGTCCGTCCTCGTTATCTTCTGGATTATTTTCGTTGCTGGACAGATTAATTGATGTAGAAACTCCTCCTACCACAAAAGGTTTGAAGTTGTTGATTCGGGTTGTGGAGAACTTCAGCAAAAGCGGAATATGAACAAAGGTGGAATTAACTTCTCTAAAAGTTCCCGCATCTGCTTTTGTTAATTGGAAGTTGATCCTATTAAAAGAAACTCCCGGCTCGAGACGTAAGTCAAGATGGTCGCTTAGCCTCATATTTCCAATCAAACCCACATTAAAACCTATAGTCCTGTCAACAGAATAATCTTTTCCAAGAGCGGCACCTTCTATATAATTTTTATAATCAAAATCAAAATCATAGGTGTTGAACCCCAGGAAATATCCATAGGAGAAACGCTGCTTATCAAAATTAGGGTTATTGATCACGTCTTCTCCCGAAAAGATCTGTGCGTGTGCCGGCAAAGCGCCAAGTACAATAAGAGCCAGGATTAAATACTTCTTCATAAGCTTATTTTGATGCCGAATAAATTGTCGCCACTCCCATAGTCTGGGGATGATGCCGTACATCTATAAACCCGGTTTCTCTCAAAATATTGTTGAGTTTTTCACCATAGGGGAAAGCTGCAGCACTTTCACTCAGGTAGCTGTAGGCTACCTTGTCTTTGGAAAACATTTTTCCTATTAAAGGAAGTAAGTTCTTCGTATAAAAATTATATCCCTGTTTAAATGGGAATTTAGTAGGAACAGAGGTCTCTAAAATGACAAATATTCCTCCCTTTTTCAGAACCCGGAAAATTTCGGATAAGCCTTTTTCAAGATTTTCAAAGTTCCTTACTCCAAAGGCGACTGTTATTGCATCAAAGCTGTTATCTTCAAAGGGCAGGGCTTCAGAATCTCCCTGTATCATTTCAATTTTTCCTGTTAGCTTCTCGTCTGCTATCTTTTCCCTTCCCACAGCTAGCATTCCTTCAGAAAGATCAAGACCTACAATTCTTTTAGCGCCAGTCTTTGCCAGGCTTATTGCAAGATCCCCGGTCCCTGTGGCTATATCGAGTACAGCTTCAGGATTGGTCGCAGAAACCATTTCGATTACCTTTTTGCGCCACTTAACATCAATTCCAAAAGAGATCACTCTATTTAGACCATCATAGTTTGTGGAGATGGTATCAAACATTTGCTCTACCTGTTTCTTTTTATTGAGATTGGAATCTTTGTATGGTGTCACGTTCTTGCTCATTCGGAAAAATTTTCGCCAAAGATACGAGTTTATCTACCAATTGCTGAGGCTGTAAACCAAATACTTGAGCGGTATTTTATTTTGGTTGAGTGAAATACCTTAGCTTTGTGCCTCTTGAACTTATTCGTTCCTTATGAAAATAATCATTGCCGGTGCCGGTGAGGTAGGGTTCCATTTAGCGAAATTGTTATCATATGAGTCACAGGACATCACTCTTATCGATGTTAATCGTGAAAATCTTATTTATGCTGATGCTCATCTCGATATTCGTACTCTTAGGGGGGATGCCACATCAATTTCTGTC
Source organism: Salinimicrobium sediminilitoris (assembly GCF_020866905.1). Classification (GTDB taxonomy): domain Bacteria; phylum Bacteroidota; class Bacteroidia; order Flavobacteriales; family Flavobacteriaceae; genus Salinimicrobium; species Salinimicrobium sediminilitoris. Next base: position 16,902 of record NZ_JAIVCC010000001.1, read on the forward strand.
CTAAAGGATGCACAAGTCAAAGATGTGGACCTGCTTATAGGAGTTACTAGTAGTGAAACTACCAATATCACTGTTTGTGTTCTTGCGAAGCAAATGGGCGCTAAACGCACTATTGCCAGGATTGCCAATCAAGAGTTTCTGGAAAATAAGGAAGAAATTGGATTTACTCAATTTGGAATTGATGAGCTAATTTCTCCCGAAGCTCTAGCTGTAAAAGAAATTGAATTATTGCTTAACCAGTCTGCTTTTAACGACAGCTACGAATTTGAAGACGGGGCTCTAACTATGGTTGGCCTTACCCTGCCTGCAAGTGCTGCTTTTATAGGCAAATCGGTGAAGGAGACTGCTAATATTTTTCCTGGAATCCATTTTATGCCAATTGCGCTACGTAGAAGGGACACTATTGAAACCCATATTCCTCGCGGTAATACAACTTTTAAAGAGGGAGATCAGGTTTATTTTGTTACAACAAAGGGAGGAGTTAATGATCTCTATAAGCTTACCGGGAAAAAGCGACAGAACATGAAAAATGTCATGATCCTGGGGGGCAGTAAAATTGGCCGAAAAGCTTCCATGGACCTGTGTAAAAAGAAGATGAACGTAAAACTCATAGAGAGCGATAAGGACACAGCCTTCGATCTTGCCGATGAACTTCCAAAGGCGTTGATCATACATGGAGATGGGCGCAATGTTGAATTACTTGAAGAAGAAAGTATTCAGGATATGGACGCTTTCATCGCAGTAACGGGAAATTCGGAAACCAATATAATGACGTGCCTGGTTGCTAAGTCAAAAAATGTAAAGAGAACAATAGCTTTGGTTGAAAATATGGATTACTTCCAGCTAAGCCATTCTATAGGTATCGATACCTTAATAAATAAAAAGCTTTTAGCAGCGAGTAATATTTTTCGATATATTAGAAAAGGTGAGGTTGTAGCCATGACGCGACTTAGTAATATGGATGCCGAGCTTCTTGAATTTATAGTAAAGCCAACCTCAAAAGTCTCCAACAAAAAGATTGTTGACCTTGATTTTCCAAGATCAGCAATTATTGGAGGAGTGATAAGAGATGAGATTGGAGTAATTGCCCTGGGGAACTTTAAAATTCTGCCCGGAGACCGGATTGTAATTTGTTGCTTACCTCATGCCATCCAAAAGGTTGAAAAACTTTTCTTGTAATGCCAAGACTTAATAAACCTATTATTACTCATATTATGGGTGTGCTCCTGGTTTGTAACGGGGGCTTTATGCTTACTGCTTCGGGAGTTAGTTTTTATTATGAAGATGGAGTTGCCCTGGAAATCTTTATAGCTGCTCTTCTAACTATGGGCGTAGGAGGACTTGCCATGTTGCTCACCCGGGGACATACCCGGGAAGTCAAAAAAAGGGACGGTTACTTAATTGTTACCCTGGGCTGGATCTTCATGGCCCTTAGCGGAACTTTGCCATACGTGCTGAGTGGCGGGATTCCCTCCTTTACAAATGCTTTTTTTGAGACTATGTCTGGTTATACCACGACAGGAGCGTCCATTCTTAACGATATAGAATCTGTTCCCGAAGGTTTGCTTTTCTGGCGGAGCCTCACTCACTGGATAGGGGGAATGGGAATTATTGTTCTGGCTATTGCCATCCTGCCGCTCCTGGGAATTGGAGGGATGCAGTTATTTGCTGCGGAAGCTCCCGGCCCCAGTGCCGATAAGCTGAAGCCGCGAATTACAGATACTGCAAAAAGACTGTGGTTCATTTATGTAGGGCTTACCTTAGCTGAAACTGTTCTCCTGTACATCGCCGGGATGGGTCTCTTTGATGCTGTAAACCATTCTTTAAGCACATTGTCTACAGGTGGGTTTTCAACCAAAAATGCAAGTCTTGCGTACTGGAATGACAATCCTCTGGTGCAATATATTGTGAGCCTCTTCATGTTCCTCGCAGGAACAAATTTCGTGATAAGCTATTTTGGGTTTAAGGGTAATTTCGGAAAAGTATTTAGGGATGAAGAATTTAAATGGTATTCTTATTTTGTATTGGGTTTTACGGTAATCGCTGCCCTCATTATCTTTTTTAAAGCCGATCCTTCAATTTCATCGGTGGAACATCCAATGGTTTTGGGGGAGTTTGAGAGTGCCTTTAGACATGCATTGTTTCAGGTTCTTGCAATTGTCACAACTACCGGATTTGTAACCGCAGATTACACCATGTGGACCACTTTTTTGACCGTCTTTTTCTTCGGAATGTTCTTCCTGGGAGGATCAGCGGGATCAACCGCAGGAGGTGTGAAGGTGATGCGACATGTGATCATGATTAGGAACGGATTGATTGAATTTAAAAGAACTCTTCATCCAAATGCCGTTCTGCCTGTGCATTATAACGGAAAAAGCATTAGCAAAAAGATCGTTTTTAACATCCTGGGATTTTTCATCCTTTACATGCTGTCTTTTATTATTGGGGCCGTTGTTCTGGCCTCTATGGGTCTTGATTTTGAAACAGCAATTGGGGGAGCGGCTTCTGCTCTTAGTAATATAGGTCCTGCGTTTGGAGACCTGGGACCCGTGAACAATTTTGACTCTCTTCCTCCTCAAGGCAAATGGTGGTGCTCTTTTTTAATGCTAATAGGAAGGCTTGAATTATTCACAGTACTTATTTTGCTAACTCCATTCTTCTGGAGAAACAGGTAGGTTTTGTGATCAGTGATCCATAATTAGTTAATTAAAGCACCAAGCACCAAGCACCAAGCACCCAGCACCAAGCACCAAGCACCCAGCACCCAGCACCAAGCACCAAATACCAAGCACCAAATACCAGGCACCAAATTTTTACCCACCGAAGCTTTCGTTATCCTCCGTGGTATTTGGCTGGGGAAGAGCGAAGGTGGACCAAAATTTAAAGTATATTCAAACAACTGGCGCGGATTTGGCAATCCGTGACGACTTTTGTCCTGGACCTTTCCTTAAATACTTTTCAAAAATGAAATTTTTGAGAGATAATATATCGGCTTCTTCTTAAAACCGGATTTAGTCTTAAATAAAAAAATCCCTACTTGTTCAGCAGGGATTTTTTATGATCTTTTAGATATTATCAGGCTTCAGAAAGGGCATTTTTGATGCGCTTCATTGCTTCTTCTATTTCAGTTTCGCTGGCAGCGTAAGAAAGTCTTATGCAGTTAGGGCTTCCAAATGCATCTCCGGTAACTGTGGCTACCAATGCCTTTTCCAGAAGGAACATAGAAAAATCTGTTGCATCTTTTATTTCATAGCCATTGATGGTCTTTCCGAAGAAATAGGAAACATCAGGAAATACATAAAATGCACCTTCGGGCTCAGTAATTGTAAAACCTTTAATGTCGGAAAGCAGGTCAATAATCAATTTTCTGCGGCTTTTAAACCTGTCGATCATGTATTGGATCTTGCTCACAGGAGCTTCTAATGCAGTGATAACAGCACGCTGGGCGATACAGTTTGCCCCGCTTGTAATTTGGCCCTGCATTTTATTACATGCTCTTGCAATTTCTGCGGGAGCACCAATATAACCAATTCGCCACCCTGTCATTGCAAAAGCTTTGGAGACTCCGTTTACAGTTACAACACGATCGTACATGTCTTCAAACTGAGCCATTGAGGCATGATCTCCCACAAAATTGATATGCTCATAGATTTCATCACTTACCACAACGATGTCTGGATGCTTTACAAGTACATCGGCCAGGGCCCGAAGTTCTTCTTTACTGTAGACCATTCCGCTGGGATTGGAAGGCGAACTATACCAAAGCATTTTAGTCTTTGGAGTAATGGCTGCTTCCAGTTGCTGAGGTGTCATCTTGAAATCTGATTCCACAGAAGTAGGCACTTCTACGGGAACACCTTCTGCTAACTTTACAATTTCGGCGTAGCTCACCCAATAAGGGCAGGGGAGGATCACTTCGTCCCCGGGGTTAAGCATGACCATTGCCACATTGGCAAGCGACTGCTTTGCCCCTGTAGAAACAACTACCTGAGATCTATCGTAAGTTAAGCCGTTGTCTCTCTTGAATTTGTTGATAATAGCATCCTTAAGTTCTACGTAACCGTCAACCGGAGTATAGGAATTATAATTATCATTAATAGCCTGTATTGCGGCTTCCTTTATAAAATCGGGAGTATTAAAATCGGGTTCTCCCAGGCTAAGGCCTATAATGTCTTTTCCTTCTGCCTTTAGCTCTCTGGTCTTGGCTGCCATGGCCAGGGTTTGAGAGGTAGACATGTTGTTAATTCGGTCAGATAATTGGTGCATGTGAAAAAAGTTGATTGTTTAAGCTGAAATTGACGGCTTCATTCCCATTTCCTGAAGGTGGCGAAAATGTGCGGCAATGGCGGCCCTTGTTGTTTTATATTCGTTGTACGGCAACTGACATTCTTTAGCAGTTTGCTTCACGATTTTAGATAATTTATTGTAGTGAATATGGCTGATATTCGGAAAGATATGATGCTCAACCTGATGGTTAAGTCCCCCGGTAAACCAGTTCATTAACCTGTTCTTAGTTGAAAAATTCACTGTAGTAAAAAGTTGATGGATTGCCCAGGTGTTTTTCATGGAGCCGGTATCATCTGGAAGAGGCATATCGGTTTTTTCAACTACATGGGCGAGCTGGAAAACCACACTTAGAATTAATCCGGCTGTGTAATGCATAATAAAAAATCCTATTAAGATCTTCCACCACGCAATGGACAGGATCAACATTGGAATGACAATCCAAATAGATATGTAGATAAGTTTAGTAATTGCAAGGATACTCCACTGCTTTACAGGATTTGGCATTTTTCCGTAGGAAAGTTGGCGGGAGAGATATCTTTTAGTCTGCTTAAAATCTGTAGTGAGTGCCCAGTTAAAAGTAAGCAAACCGTACAAAAGTATAGAATAGTATTGCTGAAACCTGTGAAAGCTGTGCCATTTTGCATGACGGCTAAAGCGGATGATCCTTCCGGCATCAAGGTCTTCATCATGACCGTGAATATTGGTGTAGGTGTGGTGTAAAACGTTGTGTTGCACCTGCCAGTTGTAAACATTTCCCGCAAGAATATAAATAGTTCCTCCCATTAATTTATTGACCCATTTCTTGTTGGAATAAGAACCGTGATTTCCATCGTGCATTATATTCATTCCTACTCCGGCCATGCCAACTCCCATCACCACCGTAAGTAACAACATCCACCACTGTGAGATATCGAGTGTTAGAATGAGGAAGTAGGGAGACAAAAAGAGAGAAAACATGACCAGTGCTTTTACATGCAACCTCCAGTTTCCGGTTTTGGAAAGATTATTTTCTTTAAAATAGTTGTTCACCCTGCTGTTGAGTGTCCGAAAAAACTTCGCTGAATCTGTTCGGGAAAAACGTACTGTTGTATTATCCATTATAAAACATAATATTGATCTGCAAAGGTATAAGATATATTTTCTCTGCAGATATAAGAGCTGCTAATTAAGCCTTAAATTAATTACTTTTGCCTTTAAAATAAAAAAAATTGGAACTTCTCGACAAATATTTCCCAAACCTTACTGCAGATCAAAAAAATAAGTTTGAAAAACTTCAGGATCTTTATGAAGACTGGAACTTAAAGATCAACGTGGTGTCCAGAAAAGATATTGATGAACTATACCTGCGACATGTTTTACACTCCCTTGGAATAGCAAAAGTTCAACAATTTTTACCCGGAGCTTCTATTCTCGATGTGGGTACCGGAGGAGGTTTTCCAGGAATCCCATTGGCAATACTTCATCCTGAAACTAATTTCCACCTGGTTGATAGTATAGGTAAAAAAATTAAAGTAGTCAATGAAGTTGTTGAGGGGCTAAAGCTTAAAAATGTTCACACCACCAATGCCAGGGTAGAAGAGGTGCCGGGAAATTACGATTTTATCGTAAGTCGGGCCGTTGCGGCTATGCCGACCTTCGTACATTGGACCAAAGGAAAAATAGCAAAGGAAAGTAAGCATGAACTTAGAAATGGAATTCTATATTTAAAGGGAGGAGATCTTTCGGAAGAACTTGCCGAATACCGGACGGCTGTGATTTATGATCTGCAGGATTTCTTTGAAGAAGAGTTTTATGAAACCAAGAAAGTAGTTTACCTTCCACTGAAGTATAAAAAATAGGGAGGCTCAAAAATGGCATTTTTGAACCTCCTTATTTTAGAAACTTTATAAACTAGTCTACCAAAAATTTAACTATCAAATTAGAATTTTCCAGGTACATCCTTGCAAAATACATTCCTTTACTGGGCACCTCTACAGAGAATTCCATTACAGCTTTTACTTCCGGATTATAAAACGCTTGTATTTCCTGGCCTAAAGCATTGTACAAAACAACATTTTTGACAGGTAACATCTCGGGATTACTTATTACTAATTCTTTATTTTTTGAAGAATAGATCAATTTAATTAAAGGTGGCGTAGGATTGGGTTGCTCAGGATTTTCAACTCCTACTTCTCCGCCGTCTCCTTCATCTTCGCCATCGCCCTCGTCGTTTCCATCACCATCTCCGCCGTCTCCTTCATCTTCTCCATCGCCCTCGTCGTTTCCATCTCCATTACCACCATCCTGGTCATCGCCGTCTTCCTCTTCGCCGTCTCCTTCGCCACTGTCAGGATCTTCTGGCTCCTCCTCATCTTTACTGAACACTATAGAATAGCGGTCATGAATTTCCCCAATTTCACTTGAGGCTACAAATTCGGAATCTCTAAGGTTGTGGTAAGTTTCTGTGGTGAGATCTTTTACATATATGGGAAGACCTTCTGGCACGTCAATCATTTCATCTATGGCAATTTTAAACTGTCCTTCTGTAGCTATTTTTATTCCTAACGGAAGTGTTCTGTCAGAATTAAAATCGGGTACTCCCTGTATAACTAATTCCACCTGGTTTTCTCCCATGAGCCAGTACATGTCCTCTTTATTATTTTCAATTAAAGTCGCATCATAGCCGAGATCAAATCCCGAAGTAGTTTCAGAATCTTTAGTTACAAGAAGTTGCCTGTGATACCCTTCCGGAGAGTCAAATGTTATCCAAAGTTGCATTCTGTCGGACTCAGATTTTATGCTAGCAGAGGTCGTGCTGCTGCTTAGCTCTTTTCGTTCAATAGAATGAAATACAGATTTGGACTTTTCGGCTTCAGAGATAAATATTCTCTGGCTGTTCCTAAAGATGATATCACCACCACTAATGGTTACCGGTTCATTGTAACCATTTGTAATACCATCATCTGAAACTGTGTTTATGAAAAATCCCTGTCCTACAGGAATGTACTGCCGGGGAATTTCCCCTCCTGTGCGATTCGGATCACTGTTGTCAATCCTCACGTCGTTTGAAATTGCCTTAATTCCTCCCGAGAGATTATAAACAGCGTAACCACCTACGTATTCAGTTAAGTAGTGGGTCTTTTCGGCAAAATGGGACCAAAAATAGAGAGAACCGTTGAACACGTTCTGATCGTTTGTACCCCCGGTAATATCCTTCAGGTTATTTTTAATGAATTTATTAGCATCAATGGCAGAAGGATATGGATTACCAATTAAATAGTTTTGATCTGCTCCCACATTTAAAGTAATACGGTCATTATTTGGCATTCCTCTAAAGGTGTAGTTCTGCAAATCAGCAATGTTCTTTTGGCCCGAGGAGCCCTTCATAGTAAAACCTTCCCCTGCAGCCAGCTTTGTGTCTACAGTAATTGGGGCCCAATTACTGTATTTGCCTGCTTCCCCAAAAAATTTATTGAGCCAGTAGGAACTTATTCTTATAGGGTCTGAAGAAGGATAAATGTGATCGGCATAATGATATTCATTCTTGAAATCGATTGGTCCGGGAGTAACATTGGAGCCATCATGAAGAACACCAATATAATCTGTTCCTGCTTTTTCGCCTATTTTATACCCAGAGTTTGGAGCATTTTTTTTAGTACTCACTGGTGAACTCCAGTAATTGTAATTATAGCTGCTGGCCGTTCCCTGCTGGTCACGATCTAAATATCCATTCCCGACAAGCAAACTACCTTCAGGCTGTACCAATTGAGATTCTCCATTAAGATCTACGTAGCCGCTCAAATCCAGGTATTTTGTGACAGTCAAACCATTACCAGATCCAACTGTAGTTCTGGTTTGGACTGTTCCCTGCATATCAAGTGTGCCAGTTACTTCAGTTATGAGACCTAGAAGTTTAATGTCTTTGTTGCCAGAATTCACCTTATGTGAAAGTTTAACAATATTCCATTCAATCAATGTTGTGTTATCCACTCCAGGACTGTAGGGCGGATCCCAAACGTTTGAATGTGTCCAGGTGTTATCTGTAAACCAATTTTGATTATCAACTCTTGAAGTATATGGAAGAGGAGCTGTATTTTCCTGCGGTGAAGTAATGTTATGAAGACGGCCCACTACGCCTACGTTCGTGTCAATATTACCACACTCTACTGTTGTTTCATCCATTCGGTAATAACCCATTAAACTACTCCATACCAGTTCATTCCCAATTTGATCAGGTACGGGCAGTGGAACTTCTTCTCCTACAACAAAATTTTCCTCAGATTCTTTAATGCGTTGGTTCATCATTTGACGCACTTGATCTTTAGTCAAGGCAACTTTCCAAATTCTTAACTCATCGATCCACCCCTTAAAAAAGTTGTCTGCTCCCGTTGTTCCATTGCTGTCCATGGCCCCAAGAATAGCTCTATAGCTATTCTCACCGGGTGAACCACCACCAACTGGATCGTTAGGAAGAGGTATTCCGTCGATATATAGTCGGTATTCACCAGATCCTGCGCGAGTAACTGCAATATGATACCAGCGATTGGATTTTATTTGATTGGGAGCAGCTATTGTTCCTGTTTTATCCCAATTAAAGGAAACTATGCCATTCGTTACTTTCAAGTCATAGCCTTTTGCATCTCCGGAGTAGTCTGCGTCTCTTTTAGAAAAAATTGTTTGGGTGCCTTGTAATTGTTCAGTAGATTCAGGTCCTCCGGGTTTTATCCAGACTTCCAGACTAAAAGCTTCGCTTAAGTCGTAATTATCTCCAAAATCAATATGGTCGTTAATTCCATCGAAGTTAATCTGCGTACAATCTTTAATTGTGACTAGTACATCATCTGAACATCCATTTTCAAGAGTCCAAGCTAAGGTGTAGGTTCCTGCCGGACCTTTAAAGGTAGCATCTGGTAAAGTAGGATCACTAAAGCTGGCAGTGAAATCTCCACAAACTCCCGGGCCATCCACAATTGACCATTCTCCTTTCATCTGAGTTCCCGGAGCATCACATTTTTTACAACCTTTAACTGGTTCTTCAAAAGTTTCTTTTTCAATGTTCTCACGAGCTGTTTTAGTGTTATCGTAAGCATTCAGCTGCACGATGTTTTGACCACATTCCTCATTCGAAAACTCTATATTTTCACCGGCATAAGCATAAGACACCCTAATTTCAACCAAGTTTGTGCCCTCTTCGTTGTAGGTTCTACAGCCATTAATTAAGGCTGTTCCTCCATATAAATGAACACCGGGAGTATCAGGTTGGAAACTAATGGTTGCTTCGTTATCCCCAACAGTAATAGGGTCTTCATCGGGGTCACCAATACCTTCGGTCCACTCGACCTCTGCCGTGACAGAGGCGTTTTTCTTGACTATGATATTATCCAAAGCCCATATACTTTTATCACTGGTTCCTGAAAAGGACCATCTTATTCTTACCCGACTTTGGCCCAAATAATCTTGTAGGGAAATGGATGTGTTGTCTATACTAAAATTGTAATTTTCAGCATCTGAATCACCTACGGGTTCCCCAGCCTGTAATTTTTCAGTATACCAGGCTTTTACATTATTGCCTTCATGCATATCCACTAAGATTGCATAATTCTCCCCTCCATCAATAGAAATTTCAATGATGGCTTCATCATTATTTGCGAAGTGGTATGCTTGATCAAAATCCAAGCTTGCTGATAAAGCATTAGAAAGATCGAGAATAGGGGTTTCTAACGTGGTCGGATTTTCTCCCTTAAAATTGTTATCAGTATAATCACCTTGGGCAATTGCAAACTTACTACCGCTGTCATAGGTAATATCTCCAAAATCATGAGCTTTACTGGTGCAGGACCAATTTCTTGTTTTCTCATTGTTCCCACCACAGGTAAAGCCACCATCTTCACCATCAACAAGCCAGTCGTTTTTAAATTGTCCATTGTGAAAATCCCCTTCTGAACCTGGAATTGCATCTCCAGGAGTAGCAATACCTTCAATTGTGGCTTTTAAACTAACTTCATCACCAAGGCATATTTCTTCAGAGCCCAAATTTGTTACTGTTGGTCTCGGCCCGGGAGGAATTGCTTTTATTTCAAAAACATCAGAGTATTCTATACATGTTCCTTTCTTTATTCTTGCTCTATATATTGTAGACTCTAACTCCCCTGATTGAAATTCTGCGTGTAAGGTACTACTAGTATTATTTATATGTTCCCAGATACCCTCGTTCAGAATTAGCCTCTCCCATCGAACAATTTCACCAAGTTGACCTGTCAATCGAAGGTTGATTGTAGCACTTTCCTCACAAGATGTTATTTCAATCACATTCTGAAAGTCTGAGGAATTGTAGCTTCCAGAAATTGTTCCGCCATTAATGGTCACGGGAATGAAGGTTATTTCCTGTTCCTGAAAAGTTTTATTGCCATGGCTGTCAGTGTATTCCCAAGTAATAATATCTGTTCCTGGGGTGGAATATGGAAATTGGAAGTTACTACTTAAAGTTCCTATGACCGGTCCCTCGCAAGCATCTGTAGCTGTTGGGAGATCTAATTCTGCTATACTCGAAATTTCACAGCCTTCAATTATTTTTTCCGGAAGTGTTGTAACGTCCGGTTCAGGCGCAGTAGTGTCAGTAATTATTACTTCTTGTTCAACTATAACTGGATTTCCTGAGGAGTCGGTAAAAGTCCAGAAGATTGTGTCAGATTCCTCAAAAGTAAGATCGGTAATACCTGTTGTAGCCGTAATAATTCCATTACAAATGTCGGTTGTTGTTGGTGGCGTAACGGTCAAAGGACATTCTCCCGTTAATGGGGGTAATTCAGGTATGACGGGAGCCTCTGTGTCGTTAACAGTTACTGTTTGAGTGACAGGCTCGGCTTCATTCCCGTTGGCATCTGTAACTGTCCAGGTAATCGTTGTAGTTCCTACGGGAAACAAATCGTCTATAGGTTTTTCATCACTTCTTGTTCCGACTGCGTCAGGAACAGTACAGTTATCGGAAGTGGAGGCGCTGACCTCTACAAAAGCCCCACATTCTCCGGTATCATTATCAACGTTATGATCACCATTGTGGCTAATTACAGGTTTCTCATTATCCATGACCGTAACAGTTTGTGTAACCTCTGTTGCGGCGTTACCGTTAGCATCGGTGACACTCCAGGTGATAGTTGTTGTGCCTACAGGATAAGCTGCAGTTAAGGACTGTCCGTCGTTTCTTGTCCCTGTGGGGTTACCTACACTACAATTGTCGGTTGCCGTAGCACTTACTGTTACTGAAGCATTACATGTTCCTGAACTGCTATTCAAGGTTTGGTTGCCACTATGAGTCAGGACTGGGACTTCATTATCTGTAACGGTTACGGTGAAACTATCGGATGTTTCATTTCCGGCTGCATCAGTAGCAGTATAGGTTATAGTTACGGTTTCGCCAACATCAAAAGTGGAGCCACTGGCAGGTCCTTTAGTCTGCACAATAGTACTGGAGCAGTTGTCTTGTGTTGTTGGTGCTATCCAGTTTACAACCGCACCACAAATTCCCTCATCACTACCTACAGAAATGTTTGTTGGCAGATTGACAATAGTTGGAGCTTCAGTATCATTTACAGTTACAGTGAAGCTTTCTGAATAAGTTTGGTTTTGAGCATCGGTAGCGGTATAGGTTACGGTGGTAACCCCAACAGGGAATACTGAGCCACTTGCAGGTCCTGCGGTTTGGGCGATTGTACTTCCGGTACAATTATCATCTGCAGTTGGTGCTGTCCATGTTACCTGAGCACCACATACTCCGGCGTCGTTGTTTTTTTCAATGTCTGTTGGCAGATTGACAATAGTTGGATCTTCAGTATCGTTTACAGTTACGGTGAAGCTTTCTGAATAAGTTTGGTTTTGAGCATCGGTAGCGGTATAGGTTACGGTGGTAACCCCAACAGGGAATACTGAGCCACTTGCAGGTCCTGCGGTTTGGGCGATTGTACTTCCGGCACAA
>NZ_JAIVCC010000001.1:29147-218356 GCF_020866905.1 Salinimicrobium sediminilitoris
GGTTACGGTGGTAACCCCAACAGGGAATACTGAGCCACTTGCAGGTCCTGCGGTTTGGGCGATTATACTTCCGGCACAATTATCATCTGCAGTTGGTGCTGTCCATGTTACCTGAGCACCACATACTCCGATGTCGTTGTTTTTTTCAATGTCTGTTGGTAGATTGATAATGGTTGGATCTTCAGTATCGTTTTCACAGTCGTTATATTCCAACGCAAAAATCCCATTAGGAGACTCATACCAGGATACAGAAATTTCGGAATGTTCTTGAGGATAATCATAGCTATCCAGTGCTGGATAACTCCAATAGGAAGCAAGGGCTGGAGTTGCCAGCAATAAAAAAGAAACCAAAATTTTTAGAGGAGTAAAGTTTTTCTCCATACCAAACCATTAGAAATCAGGAAGTAAAAGTAGGAAAAAAAAGCACATTTTTTCTTATTTATGTTTTTTTTTGGAGGTAAAGTGCATGTTTTATAGGATTATGTGTATATAGGAGTCAAATCAGATAGTGGGTTGTTAAAACAAAAAAGGCTGCAAAATGCAGCCTTTTAATTGGTTAGTTAGTTTTAAGGAGTTATTCCAGAATCACCTTTTTGACAATAATTCCCTGCTCGGTATGCACTTTCACAACATAAACTCCCGCGCTGAATCTTTGAACTGGAAGAGGAATTCTTCTTTCCAGAGGAATATTGTAATATACATGCACCTGTTGCCCCAGCATGTTATTCAGATAGACTCTCGAAATTTCCAGCAATTCCGGATTTTTAATTATAATTTCCCTGGTGCCGTTTACGTAGATCACCTCAATGGGACCTTCTTCTATGATTGGTTCTTCGGGTTCCTGAACAGCCCACCTGTCATGGAAGACAATTTGGAACCTGTTAGTGAAAGTTCCAGCCTCCGATTCTGTAACATAATCTTCCTCTCTTAAATCATGAGTGATCTGAAGCAAACTGTCTCTTAGGAAGATGTTCATTTCGTCGGGAATATTTCTTAATTCATCAATGGTTATGGTGAGCTCTCCTTTTTCTTTAACTTTTAATTCTAAATTAAGCTCCTGGTCGAGATCAAAATTGTTCACTCCCTGGATGACAAACTTGTAATTTTCAGGAGACCAATACATATCTTCTTCAATGTCCTCTATAAGTGGTGCGTCATAACCCAAATCAAAGCCGCTACTTGCGTTAGGATCTGCTGTAACCAGGAGTTGACGATGATACTTCATTGGTGATTTAAATTTTAACCAGATTTTTCTTTGGTCGTTTGTTGCTGTATTTATCGACGAACTTTTAATGGTTTTTTTCTCTTGCGAGTGGAAAACAGATTTTTCCTCAGCTTCAATTTCAAATGCTCTTTGAGTGTTATTAAAAATTACATTAATTCCTCCTGTTTTTTCAAGTGGTTGAAGAGGAGCTAAAGAATCTGCTATTTCAGCTCTTATTACCTTATTGACAAAAAATCCCTGTCCAATAGGTATAAATTGTTCCGCTTTTTTTCCTCCAGATTGACCGTTATTATTAATTCGCTGATCCATTGAGGAAGCAGGTTCTATACCTCCAGCTTTTGTATAAGTCGCATATCCTCCTACATATTCTTGAAGATAATGGCTTCTACCTGCGAAATGTGACCAAAAATAAAGAGCGCCATTAAAGTTTGAGCTTGAATTTTCTCCTGTAATATTGTCATCAATAAATTGGTTTGCATCTATGGCTGAAGGAAAAGGATTGCCTACTAAATAATTTTCAAAGGCAGTTTCAAAAGGGAGCGTGATATCTCCATTGTGGGGTTTACCTTTAAAGGTGTAATTCTGTTGATCATCGATACTGGCATTTCCATCTGTTCCTTTCATAGTATAACCTTCTCCTGCAAGTATAGCTCGCTCTTCTGTTCCTTCCGCTCCTGTCCACTCCCAGTCCTTATATAAACTAGCTGAACCCTTGAATTTCCACATCCAATAGGTGCTCAAAATTAAGTTCACGCCAGGTCCTCCATCTGCAGCTGCATATTCATCCTTAAAATCGATTCCTAAGGGATTCGATGGGTCAGTGCCATCCAGTAGCACCCCACGAATGTTGTAGGTAGCATTATTTGCAGCTCCTTGTGCACTAACAGGACTGGACCAATAATTATAATTAAAGCTTAACTTTTTTCCTTGCTGATCCCTTTGCAGCCAACCACCACTGGCATTGTCCAGTATGCTGCCATGATCCTGTAAAAGCTGGGATTCACCTACGAGGTCTATGTTTCCGTTTAAAAGTAGATAATGAGTGATGGTTAATGGATTGTCCTTATTTATACTTAATAATCCTGAATCAGATAACAAACCAAGCATAATGATATTTTTACTCTCAGAAGTAATATTATGTTGAGTTCTGGCAATATTCCAGGTTATCGGTGTACCGTCAAAAGTACTATTTGGATAATCCCAAACATCCGGCCTTGCCCAGGTATTTCTTTCTGCCCAGATATCATCAGCCCCAGAGCAATAAGGAGTAGGGGAAGTGTTTTCCTGATCTGTTGTGATATTTACTAATTTACCGGGTACTTTGTTTAAGGAATGATCAGGAGTATAACCTCCTAATGGTTTTAGATTATCGTCAAAGGTTGCACAATCTATCAGACCGTCCGGATCAGGAATAGCCGAATACAATCGGTAATATCCTGCGAGATCACCCCAGGTTTGGTCATAGAATTTATCTCCATCACGATCAAGATTATGAGTGCCATCGATATTATAACTGCTTATTCCATCGGTCATAATTAGGTTGGGAACTACTTCTCCTTCTATTAGAGTAGAGGAGTCATTGCCATCATAAAGTTTTATTCGCTGATTCATCATAAAGCGTAACTCCTTAAGATCTGGTGCCGAATCACCATTCCAAATCCTTAATTCTTCAATCCAACCTGAAAAATGGTTTGATGTTGTTTTTGTATTTGCATTATACCTGGCTCCAATACTCGTATTGTTGATATTAGAACCGTTGACAGTGATTTTGTTAGAGTAAATTCCATCAACCCAAAGATCTCCGTTGTTAGCTACGGCAATATGATACCATCTGTCATTTTTGACAATTGTCTCAGGGAGATTATCCATGCTGATTTCGAAACCGGCACTACTAAAGATAACACCGGTAGATGCATCTGTGGAACCCGTTTCACCTTCTATGGATCTATCAAATGGTCTTATCCAGGCTTCAATAAAGAAATTTCCATTATACTTGTTTCCTAAATCAACATAATCATCCACTCCATCAAAATCAAGTGTGGTACAATCTGGGAGGCTTACATCTTCCGGATTGATAGTCGGAGGGCAACCCGAGTTTTCAATAAGAACTCCATCACCATTTTCCGCCGTAGGTGTCAATTCCCAGGTAAAAGTGTAATTTCCTAAATTATCAGCTTCAAAAATGGCATCTGGATTTGTTACTGGATCAGGATCATTTGTAGTTCCGTCCGGGTTTGTTAAGGTATATTCTCCTCCTGTAATCACCCAAGCACCGGTATAACCGTCAATTGTTTGTTTAGATCCGGTTTTAAATTCTTCAGTTATATCTCCCTGAAAAGCTCCTGTTATAGTAGCTGCTAAATTCACGATAGTATTTCCACATTCCCCCGTTTCGGCAACTACATCTGTTGTATACTGATCGAAAACAAACACTCTAATAGTCTCCGAATTGTTAATGTCTTCACAAGGATCCCCGTTACTATCTAATATTAGTGCCGTTTTAACTTCGAAATCGTTCCATCCTATCTTTCTTGGTGTAAAAGAGACAGTGCTCTCGTTGTCTAACCCTATTTGTTCTAATTCTGCAGTATTAGGATCTTTATCATCATAAAACCATTGTAATAATACATTTTGAGGTCCTTCCGGTACTTTAATATTGTCTACCGCCCATATATCTCCTAATCGTACTCCTCTATATTCAAATCGAACTCGCAGGTTGGACTCCCCAATGTAGCTACCCAAATCAAAGGTCATTTGATTGACCTGCTTCTCACCATAGCCAAAGTGATCCTGAGCACCACTTTTTGCCGGCCCCACCACTTTGTAAAGCTCTTGGTATTCCGATCCATTTTTAAGTAATACTACTCTTATTGAAGCATCGGTGGTTAGATTGTACGCCTGATCAAAAGTTAGCACGGCTTCATCGGTTGCCAATAAATTAAATGGAGGAGTATCCATGTTTGAGTCATAAGTACTCTGTGCAATTGCAAAATGTTCATTCTGTTGACCATCATTACGAGGATTCCACCATTGTTCGCTTGTATTGTAGGGAGAATTTATATCAGCAGTGATAAATTTCCACTTTGGCTGCGTTTTATGCCAGTGAATAGGAGTTCCTGAATCTGCATTTGCATTATAATTGATTTCATTGCCATTAGGATCTGTAAAATCCCATCCATTATTTTTAATTCCGGCACTTGTAAAATCTCCACCTTCAAATTTTCCAAATTCTGATACATATTTAATTTCAGAACTCAAAGTGATCTCGTTTCCATAACAAAGGACTTCGGGTGTAACTTCAACCGGCTCAGGTTTAATATCTGAGGGGATCACACTTAAAATTGCTGTTTGAGAATAAACACCATTTTCGCAAGCTCCATTAACAATTTTAGCTCTAAAAATTGTTGTTTCCACATTGTTTTCTAAAATCGTTAAAAAATCTGAATTCGATAAAGTGGAACTTTGACTGTCATAAATTTCCCAGGTGAGAGTGGAAGCAGTTCTATATTCCCATTCCAGGATATTCCCGCTAAAATCCTCTAATTTTAAAGATTGCTCTAAATCGTTAGTCTGAATTTCACAGGTTAAAAAGATTCTTTGATACTCTTCCTGAGACCATGATAAAACACCTCCCTCTGGTAAAGCATCAATTGTGACATCAATGTTATTCGAGGACATTTCATCACACACACCGCTTTTTACGATGGCTCTAAATTTTGTAGTGGTTGTTAAATTAGTAAAATCGTAGGTTCCGGACGTATTATTAATAGAAATCCAATTCGTTCCGCCATCTTCAGATTTTTCCCAATATTGCACGTCACCTGAATGTCCGGATAATGTTAATGTACCATTTGGAGAGGTAACACAGACACTTTCCGGACCTGTTAGGGTACCGGGCACCGTTGGTTCATCAACTTCTATAGTAATGTTTCGGGTAGTTGTACAGCCACTTTCAAAACTTCCCGTCAAAATGTAGGTAGAAGCAGAAGTTGGATTGACAGTTAGCTCTGCGGAAGTGCCAATTTCCTGCCCATTTTCATCTTTCCAACTATATGAAGTAGCCCCATTTCCTGTAAGGACAATACTGCTTCCCGAACAGATCAAAGGATTTCCTGCATCTGAAACAGCTGTGGATTCATCAAACGTAATAGATAAGTCAGGAAGAGGATTTATTGTGAGCTTAATTTCCACTCTTTCACTTTCACATCCCTCCGTTGAGATCTGGCTTACCCAATATGAAATAGGGGTTTCAGTGACAGTCTCCGTGTTTGGAACGGGAGCGGATTCTAATGAAGTTTCAGTATCAGCACTGGGATACCAGTTTAAAGTTGCTCCGGTGTCTGCAGTGGCAGTTAAAGCAGGTGCCCCTTCTGCATTATGACAGTAAGCAACATCTGTAACGCCTGGGGCAGCCGGTCTTTGATAAATGGTAATAGTTGTTGGTGCTATAACCTCTGCACAACCGTTGGCCGCGGCAATAGTGTTTGTAACAGTATAAGTTCCAGGAGTACTTGCGGCTATATTAATTTCTCCTGTTAACTCATCTACAAATACTAATCCGGCAGAAGATGAAAATTTTCCTTTCACGGCATTTGTAGCCATTATAGGGGATGGATTTTCTGCATTACTACAAAAAGAAGAATTTTCATAAGAAAAGTCAGCAATTGGTTTTTCTCCTATAGTGAAGGTGAATTTCTTTTCTGCTACAGTACAACCTGCTGTTTGAGGATTTACTGTATATCTATAGGTAATTACATAATCGCCAGGAGTAGTTCCATTTGGTGTAATTGCCCCGGTTGAAGAATTAACCGTTAGTGCTGGATTATCTACTGAAAATACTCCTGTACCATTGGTCAAATTGTCACCGTTAGTATGAGGAGTGTAGGTGGTGTCATCAGTTTCACAAAATTCTCCTGTAGTTGCACTGTTATCTGTTGAGATGTAACTAAACTCAGTTATTACCGGTTGGGGAACAATAGTAACTGTTTTGCTATCTGTAGCTGCAGTACAAATTTGCTCTCCGTCAACTTTAAAAAACGTAGTAAGTGTAAATTCCAACACTTTACCATGATCTCCTTCAACCGGAGCATAGGTTGCAGCTGTTGGACTATTACCGTTCGTAATAGTTCCAAAACCATTACTTGTTGTCCATTCAAAGGAGCTAAAGTTTTCTGCTGTCGCGCCAGTGCCAATTGATATGGAGGTTGCTGTACTGCAAGCCTCAGAATCGTCTCCTGCACCTGCAGTTGGCGGTTCAAATGTGGCAACATTTACAATTTGAGAATATCCGGTATCGCAGGAAAAACCATCCGGACCGTCAATACGTGCACGATACTCTCCTGCCTGGCCTGTTGAAATTTCAGAATAAAGTTCACCTGTCTCTGTAGCTCCGAAGTTGCTCCAGGCATCTTGTGAAGTGGCTCTGTATTCCCACTGGTATTGTATTGCAGTGTTATCTCCAGACGCCGTAGCCGCAACTCTTAAAATTGTTTCATCACCTGCACATATATTCTGACTTTGCGGCTGTTCGTCTTCAGCGATTACAATATTTTCGTCTACAGTCACAGTCACCACCTCAGATGTGACCGGAGAACAGGCACTGTCTCCACTAACAATCACATAATAACTACCTCCAGTAGAAGAAGTTGCGTTGTTGAGTTGCAGGATGGGAGAATCTGTTCCCACTTGAGAATCTGAAGTTGCTCCAACCTTGAACCACTGGTAACTCAAGTTATCTCCCGAAGCTGCCATTTCAAGCTGAGTGGAATTAGCTGTACAAACCGCCACGGGAAAAGGTTCAGAAGTTATTTCTACGTTGGTAAAAATTGTTATAGGGAGGGTGGCAGCAAGTTCAGAACAACCTCCGGCTTCTCCTAAATAGTAATTCAAAATATATTCACCAGCAGTAGCATTTGCAGGAGTAAAAGCTCCTGTTTCTTCATTGACGGCTAAACCCTGGGATGAAAACTGTCCCCCGGTGAAGGCTCCAGAACCTGTGAGTGTAGGTGTAAAGGTTCCCTGATAGGTATCATTACAAAAAGTCACCTGATCATTTTCAAAAGAAACGTCCACATCGGGTGTCGGATTTACAATGATCTCAGTAGAACCCGTAATGGTATTTGAACACTCCGGAGCATCAGGATATTCTATACTTACCAGTTCATAGGTGTAGGTTGTAACCTGATCGTTATTCACACTTAAGGCACCAGTTGATAAAGTAACTTCCCCGGCAGCATCCAGTGCTATTGTTTGCTGGCTTCCGCCATTTATGGTGTAGGTAACTACAGCATTAGGAGTTCCATTGGTAAAGAATATATCAGTCATCCCTGCATCACAGATTTCTGTAGTTCCAGAGATCGCTACTGTTGGTATGTTTCTTACTGTGAGAACAGCGGTTTGTGAAGTTACAGGGGAACATATAAAACTTTCGGGTCCGCTAATCACTACGTAGTAATTTCCCGCATCATTCAGAGTTGCTGCGTTGATGTCAAGAGAGGCTGAATTTGTGCCTACTGCAGTACCTGAGCCCGGTGTTCCTTTGAACCACTCATAGTTCAATATCTCATTACCCGATGATGCCTCGACAGATAAAGTTGCGTTTCCACCCACACAAATTGAGGTATTAGCCGGTTGAGTAGCAATGGTGATGTTCTCATCTACCTCCAGGTTCACAACATCTGAAACAACTGTACTACAGGGCGAAGTGCCGCTGGCTTCTACATAATAATTTCCAGCGTCTGATGTGGTGACATTTTCTAGTGTTAATAGTGAGGCAGTGGCTCCTGCAACAGCAGTACCGGAACCTAAATCTCCTTTAAACCATTTATAGGTCAAGCCATCTCCGGTCGCACTTACTTCGAGCTGTACGTTTCCGCCTTCGCAAACTCTTTGATTAGTCCCGATTGATTCAATTACTACTTCTTCAAAAATGGTAATATCTGCAGTAACTATCTCAAAACCACATTCCAAGGCATCATCAAAAGTGTAAGTGATTGTATAGTTTCCGGAGGGAATATTTTCGGGTGAAAAAGCTCCATTTGCATCAAGTCCCAATACTTCCGGACCGGAATAAGAACCTCCTGTAGAAATACCTGTAATGTCTAAAGTTGGATTATAAGTGCCTGTATCGGAATTACAGAAATTAGATTGAGAATATTCTAAGGTAGCTGTTGGATGTTCATTTACTGTAATGGTTACTACATCAGAAAAATCATTTTCAGTACAAGTAGGAGAATCAGGATATGCCACACTCACAAGTTCGTAGGTAGTTGTGGATGTAAGGTTGCCGGTGTTAAATGAAGCATTACCACTCTCATCGAGAGTCACAGTTTTTTGATTAATCCCATTGATGGTGTATGTAACGACTGCATTAGGAGTTCCTGCAGAGAAATTAATATCTGTAGAAGTATTGTAACAGATTTCTGTGTCTTCGGAAAAAGAAATGGTGGGATCATCGCGAAAATATATTCTTACTTCATCATTAAATTCTTCAGTTTCCGGAGATTCACAATCCCCATTTGGCTCTTCTGTTTTTAATCTTATGGTAATATATTCTTTATTAAAATCGGCTGCAACAGGCGTGTAATTAAAATCAAAAGTCGTGACTTTTCCGTTAGGAGGAGCTGGTAGAGTGCCTGAAGCATCAGGAGAATAGATGTCAACAATCTTTATTGATTTGTTATTAAAAGAAACATTTGCCGTGAATGATAACGAAGATGTTGTTTCACAGACGATACGATCAGTTCCAAGATCGGCAACTACGTATTCTCCTAAATTAATTACATAAGGATCTGAAGCCTCACTCCCACCATCACAGACATTGTTAGCCTTTACAGTAATGTTACCACTATCCAAGGAGACGTTAGCAGAAATGTCTACAGTTATACTACTACTTTCTGCCCCACCTATTATATTCCAGCCATTTGGTAAATTCCAACTATAACTTGTTGCATTTTCTACTTTAGGAACAGTAAAAGTCACTCCATTTAGCGGCGGACACACGTTTGGACTGAGAAGAGAACTGGTAATAGGTCCTGGTTTAGAAGGAACTCCATCATATGATGTGATTATAAAATCTGAGGATGCCTCACTATCTCCACATTCATTGATTGCCTTTACATTTAAAGTTAAATTACCGGAAGAATTTAAGGTAAAATTTATGGATGGGTTTGTGGTAGTCTCTGTACTGCCGTCAGATAAGGTCCATTCATAAGTGGTTGCATAATTTACAGCGTCAACAGTGAAAGTGTTTGTGCTACCCATACAAACTTCTGTTGGGCCCGAAATAGCTGTCGGCGTAGAAGGAGCAGGATTTTTTACTGTTACAAAAAAAGAAGCAGAAACTTCACCGCAGTGATCGCTTTTTGCAGTAACTGTGATATTCCCATCCTGATTAAGGTTTCCGGAAGTGACAGTTAGTTCATTCGTATTCTGACCACTGGTAATTGTCCATCCGCTGGGGACTGTCCAGGTGAAAGTATCAACTTTTGAATCCACAGGAACAGAAAAAACTATTTGGGGAGTCTGTGGACAGAATTCAGAATCATCTGAGGCACTAGTTATAGTAATGTCATCGGGTGAACCATTATCAACATCTATTGACTTTGCGTTGGAAGGACCACTCTCACCGCATTCATTGACGGCAATCACACTTAACAATTTATCGTTGCCCGGTGCACCACTGTTAAAGGTGACTTGAGTAGTTTGCGTAGTTACCTCTGTACCATTTGGAAGGGTCCAAATATACGAGTCTGCATAAGTCACGGATGAAATGGTATAGGTCACATCTGTGTTTGGGCAAACCACAGATTCACCCGATATTGCACCTGGTGTTGCGGGGATAGGATCATGGATTGATAGTGTTACGTTACGAGCATCACTATCCAGACATGCATTTCTTGCAATGACAGAAGCTGTACCATTCTGACCGAAGTTTCCTGCTGTAGCTATAATTTGGTTGGTGCCCGCACCGGAAGCAATACTCCAGCCCGTAGGTAGTGTCCAAAGATATTCATCAACAGAAATATCACTAGGTACACTCAATGTTACTGATCCGCCTTCACAAATAAGATCATTTTCCTGAGAAGTGTCAACAGTGACTGCTCCGGGAGTAGCAGGTTTTCCCGGACCAACATTTATACTAGTCGAATTTTCTGTTGTACCGCAGTCGTTAATTGCTTGAACCTTAACAACCTTTTCATTGCCTATAGCACCTGTAGTTACAGTTACTTGAGTTCCCGTCGTCTGACCTGTCCAACCTGAAGGCAAAGTCCATTTATAAGAGGATGCCCTCGCCACATCTGATATGGACAAAGTAACAGAGGAATTGGGGCAGACCATTCCATCTTCATTTAAACCGTTCGTAATATTAATGGTTCCGGGAACATCTGGAGTTCCTGGTTTTTCTATGAATGTGATTGTATTTGTGCTATAAACAGGATCCACACACGGTACACTGGAGGTAACTAAAAGGCGGATTTGATCTCCTCCTTGTAAGGTGTTATTTGAAAAAGACGCGGCAGTACTGATTGTAGTGGTATTACCGTTTCTGGTCAGCTGCCAGTCGTATTTCGGAGTTGCTCCAAGATTGCCTGGATTTGAAGTAGTGAAGGTGACATTTTCACCAGGGCAAATGTCTGTATTACTTGCGGAAATAGTAATTTTTCCTTCCTTATTTTCGTAAACTGAAATTATTCCAGATGGGTTGCTGGTTGTTGTTTTTTCAATATCAGGCTCCGAGGTGAGACAATAAGTTACTTCCAGCCGAATTCTATTGCTCCCTAATGCTGGATTGTTGTATGACAGAGTAGATTCAATTGCATTGGCGATATCATTCCATTCTCCACCTCCAATTTGTACCTGCCACTGATATGATTTTACAGAATTGGATGGAATAGAGGAGGTAAAAGTAATAGGAAGATTGGTGGTCGTACCGTCCTTGCACAAAGTAGATGAACCGGTGGTATTGGAAATAGGAACAGTTGGTACACTATCGACGCACTGCCCCCACCCCACAGCAGAGGTCAGTAATAAAGCCCAAAAAGTAAATACTTTTAGAAGTAATTTTTTTGCCATAAACAGCCTTGTTAGAGTAGGGGGAATTATAAAACAGAGCTCCTGCAAAGAGCTCAGTAACCAACTAATTTACAATATATAAGTCGTAAGATGCTGATTATTAGGTGAAAGTATGAAAAACATCGATTAGATTCTCCTTTTAAGAAAAAATTATGAGAAAATCTTAGTGAAGTGTAAGAAAATGACTAATAAAAAAAAGGAGCCGAAAGTTAAAAAAAGTACATTTCTTTAACAATCAGCTCCTTTAAATTCCAAATGGGAATCCTTAATTTGGAGAATACCCAATTTTTGTTAAACGATTTCTCGTCTATTCTCCTAAGAACGGATACCTGTAATCTGTCGCGGTCACAAAGGTTTCTTTTATTGTTCGTGGAGAGATCCAGCGGTACAGGTTTAAAATTGAACCCGCTTTATCATTGGTTCCGCTTCCTCTGGCTCCGCCAAATGGCTGCTGACCAACAACGGCACCGGTAGGCTTGTCATTGATGTAGAAGTTCCCTGCAGCATTCTGTAATGCCTTGGTAGCTTCAGCTGCGGCGTAGCGGTCCTGTGAAAGTATTGCTCCTGTTAAAGCATATTCAGAATCATCCACCAGCTTTAAAGTTTCCTCCCACTGGTTATCCTCATATAGATAAACAGTTACTACAGGACCGAATAATTCGGTACACATGGTACTGTATTTAGGATTATCTGTAAGGATCACAGTAGGCTCTATAAACCAACCTTTAGATTTGTCGTAATTTCCACCCACTACTATTTCTGCATCACTGTCATTTTTGGCAGCATCAATGAATTTTGCCAGTTTATCAAATGAACCTTCGTGGATCACTGCTGTAATGAAGTTGCTCATATCCTCCGGAGATCCCATCTTGAACGACTTTAGATCTTCAACAACATAGCCTTTTACTTCTTCCCACATGCTCTTTGGAATATAAACCCTTGAAGCAGCACTACATTTTTGTCCCTGAAATTCAAAAGCTCCGCGGGAAATAGCAGTTGCCACTTGTTTTGGTTTGGCACTTGGGTGAGCAAGAATGAAATCTTTACCTCCGGTTTCTCCAACGATCCTTGGATAAGATCTGTAGTTGTGAATGTTATCTCCAATTTGTTTCCAAAGGTTTTTGAATACAGTAGTACTTCCGGTAAAATGAAGTCCGGCGAAATCCCTGTGTTCAAGAACAACATCAGAGATCATTTTTGGATCTCCCATGACCATATTAATAACCCCATCTGGCATTCCGGCTTCCTTGAAAACTTCCATGATCACCTGTGCAGAATAAACCTGGGAGTCACTCGGTTTCCAGATTGCCACATTCCCCATTAATGCGGGTGCAGATGGAAGGTTTCCTGCGATAGCTGTAAAGTTGAAAGGAGTTACCGCATAGACAAAACCTTCCAAAGGACGATATTCAAGTCTGTTCCATGCTTCCGAAGAAGATTCCGGTTGCTCTTCGTAAATGCGGGTCATGTATTCCACATTGAAACGAAGGAAATCGATCAATTCACAAGCCGAATCAATTTCAGCCTGAAAAATGTTCTTTGACTGCCCAATCATGGTCGCAGCATTGATCTTGTAACGGTAAGGACCTGCAATAAGCTCGGCAGCCTTAAGGAAAACAGCAGCTCGCTGCTCCCATTCAAGGTTCGCCCATTTTTTACGGGCTTCCAAAGCTGCATTTATAGCCTTTTCCACATGCTCTTTTGAAGCCTTATGGTAATCTCCAAGATGATGCTGGTGATCGTGCGGCGGATTCATGGGTGCCGTGTCACCGGTTCTGATCTCTTCGCCTCCAATATAAAGCGGCACCTCTACTTTGCTGTTGTACAATTCTTTATAAGCCTTTAAAACGGCCTCTCTTTCGGGGGTTCCCGGAGCATATGATTTTACTGGTTCATTTACTGCCTGCGGAACCTGGAATACACCTTTTCCCATAGTTTTATCAGATTTTTTTGATTTCTAAATAAGTGTCGTAAAGGTAAAAAAATTAAAAGAATTTTACTTCCCCTAATTTTTTCTGAACTTTACTCAAAATCAGGAGCTAAAAGGTAATAAATCTTAATATTTTCATAATGTGCACCGTCAGCTTAACTCCTTTAAAAGGTGATAAATTATTTGTTCTTACCTCCAATAGAGATGAGGCACCCGGGCGGGAAACTTTACCGCCAAAGATGTATGAAATAGAGGGCTTGAAAATGGCATTTCCAAAGGATGTTCTTGCCGGTGGAACCTGGCTTGGCGTGAGTGAACGAAAGAGAGTGATCTGTTTGCTTAATGGGGAATTTAAAAAACATGTGCGAAAATTGCCATACGGGAAAAGCAGGGGAGTAGTGGTTAAAGATCTTCTTGCTGCTGAAGATTTTACTGAAGCTGCGGATGCTTATGATCTTTCGGAAGTTGAGCCTTTTACCATTGTAGCTGCCGATTGGCAAAAGGAGCTTTTTTATGCTGAATTTGTCTGGGATGGCAGTGCAAAACATTTCCGAAGGTTATCTCTTAAGCCGCACATCTGGTCTTCAAGTCCTCTTTATTCAGCTGAAATGAAGCAGGTTCGGGAAGATTGGTTTTCAGAACTTCAGAAACAGCAGGAATTAACGCCTGAAGCATTGCTAAATTTCCATTTTTCTGCAGGTAAGGGAGATAAAGATAAAGGAGTGATCATGGATAGAGGATTCGTTAAAACAAAAAGTATTTCTCAAATTACCGTTTTTGAGGGGGAAGTAAAATTATACTATAGGGACCTCGAAGGAGGCGGGGAGACTCAGCTTGATTTGGAGATTTGAGGATTTCAAGATGATACAGACCTGCCAAAGTTTTAAATATTAAATCCTGGAGGTTCGAGGTTAATCGTTCAGCTTCTTATTCTTATATAGAAATCGGTAGGTCTTGAGTCTTAAAAAGGAGTGTCAAAAATGACATTTTTGAAGGTAATTTGAGAATTTGTTGGTTTGAAAATTACAACATAACTCAAATCTGCCAAACACTGAAAGACCTCTCGACTCTGCTCGAGGAGACGTGGTATTAGTAGTCTGGTCAAAAAAATGGCATTTTTTAAGAACATTTGAAGATGTGCTGATTTGAAAACTTGAAGATACTCTAGAGTAAAAAAGACTTTAAACCTTTTTAGAGCCAGGTGTTAAAAATGTCATTTTCGGAAGGTGTTTCCAGTTGCTGGTCACTTATTCAGCTCGAAAAAACCTGAATTCCAAACCTTAAACTTTAAACCTTGAACTAATTTAGTGCAAAAGGAGCACTTAACTTAAAGGAAGGAATAGCAACTCTAAATTTTCTGGTAGTGGTAAAATTGATCATGCTGTAAAAACCACTCATGGCGCCAAAGGGAGAGGTGAGGAGACATCCGCTTTTGTAGGTGTGCGATTCTCCCGGCTTTATAACCGGTTTCTTACCAATAACGCCTTCGCCTTCTACAATTTCAGTTCGGTTTAAGGCATCTTTGATCTTCCAGAATCTCGAAGTAAGCTGCACAGAATCTTTGCTCTGGTTTTCAATCGTTATTTGATAGCCAAAGGCGAAGTGGACTCTATAATTTTTATAAAAAGTCCCTTCAAAATTTGTTTCTATTGAGATTTTAATACCTCTGGTTATTTGTTGAATCATGCTAATAGATCGCAAAAGATGCAAGTAAAGAAAATCCTGCAGCCACTACCGCTAAAATAAAGAATATTATGTTGATAATGATAAACTTTAAAATCGTTTTAACTCTTCCCTGTCCATAAAATCTTCGAAAAGCTTTGTAGAGATAGAAACCAAAAACAAGGGTCGCTATCCATGTAGCTGTACCGGTGTTAAGGATCGAATTGAATCCAACCGCAATTCCATAAAGGACAAACCAGGTGGTCTGATTATGGAAAGTAAAGATGAGGTGTTCCATGTAAGTAAAAGGCCGTCGCAGATACAAAAGCCATATAAAAAGAGCAAAAACCGGAAGATAAAAGAAGATAATAAAAGGTAATTTGCTGGTAAAATAGTTCCAGAAAAGGTCGGAATCTGAACTGAATCTTTCAGCATCAACTGTCTTCTTGTAATACCATTGATTGAAGCCGGTTTGAGAATAGTTGAGACTGTCCAGAGCAGCTTTAGCGTTTCGCATTTCTGTACTTTTATAGTGATCCGAAAAAACCTGCCATTGTTTGAATCGGGCATTAAAATAGGACATGGTGTCCAGGTCTTTTTCGGGAATATATTCAACTGTTTGAGTCCCAGTGGTATCCAAGGTTGGGAGAATCACATCAAGAGCCGGATTTTCAAGGCGTTGATCGGCCAAAATGGAATCTGCTTCTCTTCGTTGTTCCAGAGAGTCTTCACGATCGATTTCAACAGGTGCCTCCAACTGGTGAGTAGCACTCCAAAGTAGAAAAAAAATGATGGATGCGCTTAAGTAGAACCTATATGGATTAGCATATCGAACACGCTTTCCTTCTATATAATCTTTCGAAATTTTTCCAGGTTTGAAAAGTAAAATTCCTAAAGTGCGGTAGAAACGGGAATCATAAGCAAATATACCTGCAAAGAATTCATTAAAAAAGTCGTTAAAAGCCAGTTTCTTGGTGCTGTTCAGTTGTCCGCAATTAGGGCAAAATTCATCGCTAATATCAAGAGGGTGATAGCAGTTAAGGCACTCGGTGTTGCGGTATTTGAGCTTGTGACGCTCTTTGTAGATGGTCGGCAGATTGTTTCCTTTTTCCATGAGCTTTACGGAAAAACTAGTTGCTGATATTTAATGATGTGGCATTGCCAACGCCAATGACTCTGGTGTATCTTCCGCCGGGAGGCAGGTAATAGATTAGGACTGTATAATCATTTTCGGTGCTAACAAAATTTCCGCTAATAAATCCTTCGTCAAGAATCCCGTCATTCCGCAGATATACATATTTATAGTCATAATAACCTTGTTTAAAAAGGCGGGCGTTTTCATAAGCACTTGTTTCAGGATTATATTTTAGCCTGGTGCTCTCATCGAGATTGAAATTGTTAAACTCTCCATATAGATGTACCTCTCCACCTTCCAGCGGCTCAGGAGTACGAAGGGAAAAATGAGTCCAAACATAACCTGCTTCAATATCATCTTCCTCGGCCATAAATTTTCTCACCACAAATTTTCCATTTATATCGGGGTTATAGGTGTAGGGTTCAAAAGCCCTAATTTTGTCGGGGAAGAGGTAATGATGGTAAAGGTCCTGGACATCGATATACTGGATCTTTACTGTAGCAGAACGCAGGTCTTTACTATCAAAATTTAGAAATTCGTTACCTCCCCAAAATGAGGTTAGCTCGTCATATTTATAAATAAGGGTGGAGCCAATGTGGTATTGAGGGCGAATGTTGTAAATGGCGGTTTTTAAATTATTGTTTTGAAGAATTACAGCCCATACAGACTGTTCGGGCGTTCGGATGATAAATTCCGGGGCATGGACTTCAAAATTTACCAATTGTTGGCTGTGTATCAATTTTACTTCCCTGGATTTTCTTACGTCTACCTTCACCCTCGTAAGAGGTTCGTATACAATAAACTTCCGGGAGAATACCAGTTCCTTGTTATCATTAAAGATCTTGAGCAAGTAATTTCCGCTTACTTTTAAGCCACGGGTATTCTCATTAGGTATGTTAAGTTCGTAATGTGAGTAAAGCTGCAGGGTATTGAATGAATTTTCGTAATCTGTGATCCTTACGTTATCGAAACCTTCCAGATATTCATTTTTTAGTAATTCTGAAGGTGTCCAGTCGTAGTTGAAATGTTCAATGGTATAATAATAGTTTGCTTCATCTCCCACAAGATCATCAAAAGAAAGGAATATGGGCTCTCCCAGGCGAACTATGGGCACACCACTGTATTCTTCGGCGCCGGTAAAGATTACGGTCCTGATATAGGTTGGGGGGGTAGTTTCAATTATTTGCTGGGCAGCAGCAAAGTAGATCCCGGAGAATATTAGAAAGGAGAGGGTAAAGAATAACTTCATGCACCAAAAATAAATCTAAATATACTGAAAAACTGATTACAGTCATTATTTGTTGGATTTAACAATTGGGAACGGAATTTATTCAGTTTAAATTGGGATTTATGGGTCGGAAATCTGTAAATTTGCCCGAATTTTAAACGAAATTTTAACACTCCATCCTATGTCAAAAGACATTAGAATTAAAAAAGGACATACGCTGCGCCTAAAAGGGGAGACGGAAAAAACCCTGGTTGACGCACCGCGTTCTGGGACTTTTGCCGTAAAACCACCAGATTTTCATGCGGTAATCCCAAAAATGGTATTGAAAGAAGGAGCCCGGGTTGAAGCCGGAGATGAGCTTTTCTTTTCTAAATATTCAGAAGAAGTGAAGTTTACTTCTCCTGTGAGCGGAACGCTTAAAGAGATAAAAAGAGGGGAGAAGAGACGAATTATGGAGGTGATCATTGATGCAGATCCATCTGACACCTACAGGGAATTCGGAACTATGGATCCTCTTTCGGCCGACGCTGAAGCTGTGAAGAACAGGATCCTTGAAAGTGGCTGCTGGGCTTTTGTTAATCAGAGACCATACGACATTGTAGCAGATCCAAAAGACAGTCCTAAGGCAATTTTTGTTTCGGCATTCAATACAGCACCTCTTTCACCCGATGTGGAATTTATCCTCAAGGATAAAATGGATGCCTTCCAGGTCGGAATTAATGCTTTAAGCCGTATGGCGAAGGTGCATTTGTGTGTGGCGCATGACAGTTCCTTGTTTGGGAATGTGAACAATGTGGAGCTTCATAAGGTTTCAGGGCCACACCCGGCGGCAAATGTTGGAGTGCAGATTCATCATGTCGACCCCATTAATATGGGAGAGCGTGTATGGACTTTGAAGCCTGAGGATGTGGCGATTATTGGTGAGCTTTTTACGACTGGTAGATTTAATGCTGTACGTACGATCGCCGTTGCAGGAAGTGAGGCTGAAAACCGTAAATATTTCAGAACGAAAATCGGAGCTAATGTTACCGATATCATTGGTACTGTTGGGAATGATGTGAGAATTATTTCCGGAGATGTGCTTACAGGACAAAAACTTACCAATGGACAATATGTTGGTTTCTTCCCAAACCTCATTACCTTGATTCCCGAAGGGAATAAATACAGGATGTTTGGTTGGTTGCCTTTTACATATAATGATATCCCCTCCAAATCCCGTACCAATTTATCGTGGATGTTTCCGAAGAAAAAATATGAGGTTGACACGAACCTGCATGGTGAGGTAAGAGCCCTGGTTGTTACCGGTGAAATGGAAGAGGTGATGCCAATGGATATTTTTCCAATGCAATTGATAAAGTCATGTATGGCTGGAGATATTGAAAAAATGGAAAATCTTGGGATCTATGAAGTAGCGCCGGAGGATTTTGCACTTATTGATTACGTGAATACTTCCAAGATCGAAGCGCAGGAGATTATACGATTAGGTTTGGATTTAATGATTACCGAAGTAGGTTAAACAGCGTTAACTATGGAATGGATTAGAACAAAATTAGATAAATTAAGAGAGCCCTTTAATCAGGGTAAGAAATACGAAAAGTTTGCGCCGGCTATTAACGCTTTTGATACGCTGCTTTTTACTCCCAATCATACTACGAGTAAGGGGGCGCATATAAGGGATGCGGTTGACCTTAAAAGGGTGATGATAACTGTGGTGCTTGCTCTTGTTCCGGTTTTATTGTTTGGAATGTGGAATACAGGTTATCAATACCTTAAACAAATTCAACCCGAAGTTGATTTTTGGGATGCCTTTGGTCATGGAGCTTTAGAGATCCTGCCAATGATCGTGGTGTCTTATGCAGTGGGACTGGGAATTGAATTCGCCTTTGCGATTTTTAGAGGACACGAAGTTAACGAGGGGTACCTGGTAACTGGATTGTTGATCCCTATGATCATGCCGGTAGATCTTCCACTTTGGATGTTGGCGATTTCTGTTGTTTTTGCTGTATTGATTGGGAAAGAAGCCTTTGGAGGAACAGGAATGAATATCTTAAATCCCGCTCTTACAGCGCGTGCCTTTGCATTTTTTGCTTATCCTACATATATGTCTGGTAATCAGGTTTGGGTAAGTGAGGCGAGTAGTCTTGATGCAGTTTCAGGTGAAACCATATTGGGAACTCTTGCAGCAGGGCAGAAAGTTGAATATAGCTCAATGGATATGTTCCTGGGGATTATTCCAGGTTCTATAGGTGAGACTTCTATGGCCTTGATCCTGCTTGGTGCGCTTATGCTTATCTTTACAAAAGTTGGTAGCTGGAGGATCATGCTTAGTTGTTTTATAGGAGCTGCGGCAATGGGATTGATTTTTAACGCACTTCCCTCTATGGGGATTGCCGGTAACGAATTGACGAATTTTGCCTGGTACAACCACCTTTTGGCTGGAGGACTTGCTTTTGGTATTGTGTATATGGCAACAGATCCTGTATCGGCCTCACAAACCACAAAAGGAAAATGGATCTATGGGTTTTTAATCGGATTCTTTTCAGTAATGATCCGCGTGTTTAACCCCGCTTATCCTGAAGGAGTAATGCTGGCTATTCTGTTGATGAACGTATTTGCACCCACTATTGATCACTACGTGATTCAGTCAAGTATTTCACGCAGAAATAAAAGAAAAAAAGGAATTAATCCGCAAATTAACACAGCTGTTTAATTATGGAAGAGAAAGGAATAAATAAGACAAACACCAACTCATACACCTTTATATTCGCGATAGTGATGGTGGTGATAGTTGGTAGTGTCCTGGCTTTCGCTGCGACTTCATTGCAGCCAAGGCAGTATGAGAACATGCGTATAGATAAAATGCAGAGTATTCTCGCTACTGTTGGAGTGCAGGCAAGTAAGGAAGAAGCACAGGAATTATACGACCAGTATATTACCGAAGAGATCGTTCTGGATAGCCAGGGAGAAAAGAAAGAAGGCGTAAATGCTTTTGATGTTGATCTTGCTAAAGAACTTAAGAGATCTCCAGATCTTCAGAATTTTCCGCTTTACATTGCTAACGTGGAAGGAGAGCAATATTATATAGTTCCCTTAAGAGGATCGGGACTATGGAATGCGATCTTCGGATATATTTCGCTTCAGGAAGACATCAATACTGTTAAAGGAGCTACTTTCGATCACCTTGGTGAAACTCCCGGTTTAGGAGCTCTTATTACCGAGCAATGGTTCAGAGAGCGTTTTGCGGGTAAGAAAATATTTGACGAGACCGGAGCTCTTGTAGGAGTATCTGTTGTAAAAGGAGGTTCTCAGGGAGATCCCAATAAAGTGGATGCTATTTCGGGATCTACTATTACCGGAGATGGAGTATCTGATATGATCTCTGAAAGACTTAATCGCTACCTGCCCTTCTTTGAGAAGCAGGAAGGTTTTAATGTACCAAATAATTAATTGTTATGGCACAGGAAATAAAAAATAAACCTGAGCAGGGAGCTGAGGTTAGTATAGAAGAAAAAGAAGCTAAGAGAAATGCACTTGTACTTTTCTTATCCAATACTGAGGAGAGAGAAGGTCTTTTTTCAAAGAGGAACAGGAAGCTTCTACAAGATCCTTTAAATGATGATAACCCAATTACCGTTCAGGTACTTGGAATTTGTTCTGCTCTTGCAATTACTGTTCAATTGGAACCTGCGGTGGTTATGACCTTTGCCGTGGTTTTTGTTATGGCAGCCAGTAACGTTATCATTTCATTATTAAGAAATATGATCCCAAGCCGAATCAGGATCATTGTGCAGCTCGTAGTGGTTGCATCCCTGGTGGCGCTGGTGGACCAGGTTCTAAAAGCATATGCGTACGATGTTAGCAGGCAGCTTTCGGTCTTTATCGGTCTTATTATTACCAACTGTATCGTAATGGGGCGTCTTGAGGCATTCGCATTGGGGAATAAACCCTGGAGGTCATTCCTTGATGGTGTAGGAAATGCTGCCGGGTATGGATTGATCCTTATAATTGTAGCTTTCTTCAGGGAATTGCTTGGAGCCGGAAAATTATTTGGATATGAAATTCTTGGACATAAAGGAGCAACTATTGCCGAATCCTCAGGATTGTATGCTTTAGGCTATGAGAACAATGGTTTAATGCTGTTGTCGCCTATGGCTCTTATTGTAGTAGGATTGATCATCTGGGTACAAAGATCTAAGAACAGGAAACTAATTGAAGCCTAATCTATAACAGCAAAATAAATCACTATGGATTATATAAATTTATTTGTCAGAAGTATTTTCATTGAAAACATGGTTTTCGCATACTTCCTTGGAATGTGTTCTTATCTGGCAGTATCAAAAACAGTGAAGACAGCGGTTGGATTAGGAGCGGCGGTTATTTTCGTTCTTACTATGACCGTACCTATTAATTTCCTGCTCGACAACTACCTGCTACAACCCGGTGCTTTGTCCTGGTTGGGAGCAGAATATGCTACTATTGACCTTAGTTTCCTTAGCTTTATAATGTTTATTGCGGTAATTGCTGCCATGGTACAATTGGTGGAAATGATGGTGGAGAAATTCGCTCCGGCTCTTTATGGAGCTTTGGGAATATTTCTTCCGTTAATTGCCGTAAATTGTGCCATCCTTGGAGGCTCTCTTTTCATGCAACAAAAGGCTTTTGGCGGAATTAGTGAGGCGGCTACCTATGGGTTTGGTAGTGGAATCGGATTTTTCCTTGCAATCCTCGGAATTGCTGCTATAAGAGAAAAAATTACTTATTCAAATATCCCGCTACCATTAAAGGGATTGGGAATCACTTTCATCATCACCGGACTTATGGCCTTAGGGTTCATGAGTTTCATGGGAATTAAAATATAGAGAAGTCATGACAGTTATTATAGCAAGTGTAATTGTATTTTTATTATTGATCCTCATCCTGGTGAGTATCCTCTTAGGTGCTAAAGCGAAGCTGGTACCTTCAGGTCCCGTGAAGATCAACGTAAATGGAGAGAAAGATCTGGAAGTAGGTTCTGGTGGAACATTACTTACCACTCTTGGAGATAACAAGCTTTTCTTACCCTCTGCCTGTGGTGGTGGTGGTACCTGTGTACAATGTAAATGTATCGTTTCTGAAGGTGGGGGAACAATTCTTCCTACAGAAGAGCCTCACTTTACGAGAAAAGAGATTGCACAGGGATGGCGTCTTGGATGCCAGGTGAAAGTTAAGCAGGATATGAAGATCGAAATTCCTGAAGAAGTCTTCGGAATTAAAAAATGGACAGCTACAGTAGTAAGTAATTATAATGTGGCCTCATTTATTAAGGAATTCGTAGTGGAGATACCTGAAGATATGGACTATAAGGCAGGTGGATATATTCAGATCGAGATCCCTAAATGTGAAGTGAAATATGAAGATATGGATATCACTGCACACCCTGAAGAACATCCGGGGGAACCCGAAAAGTTCAAAGCAGAATGGGATAACTTCAACCTGTGGCCTTTAGTGATGAAGAACGTGGAAACAGTAGAACGTGCATACTCCATGGCTTCTTATCCTGCCGAAGGAAGAAGGGTTATGCTTAACGTTCGAGTAGCTACGCCGCCATGGGATAGAGCAAAAAATGGATGGATGGATGTTAATCCCGGAATTGCTTCTTCCTTTATATTTAATCAAAAACCAGGCGATAAAGTTGTAATATCTGGGCCTTACGGTGAATTCTTTATCAACCACAGTGATGCCGAAATGCTTTATGTGGGAGGTGGAGCTGGTATGGCCCCAATGCGTTCGCACCTATATCACCTTTTCAGAACATTGAAGACCGATAGAAAAGTTACTTATTGGTATGGAGGTCGATCAAAAAGAGAATTGTTCTACGTGGATCATTTTAGAGCCCTGGAGAAAGATTTCCCAAACTTTAAATTCTATGTTGCCCTTTCTGAACCATTGGAAGAAGACAACTGGAAAGTAAAAGACGGAATTGAGGGAGAAGGCGACGGATTCGTTGGATTCATTCACCAGGTGGTGATTGATAACTATCTTAACCATCATGATGAACCAGAAGATATAGAGTTCTACTTCTGTGGACCACCATTGATGAACAAGGCGGTGGAGAAAATGACCGACGATTTTGGTGTCCCACCAGAAAATGTAAGATTCGATGACTTTGGAGGTTAATCGAAAATAAAATAAATAAAAAACAGCTGCTTTTCCAGCTGTTTTTTTTCGTTTGAGGTAGCACATAAGTCTTAATTATTTAAATTTACCTATGGCGGAATTATCAGATCAGGAATTACATAATCTCGCAATGAACATTGCGGGGAAGGATCTGGAGGATCAGGGATATGAATTTCTGGGGGTGAACAGTGAATTCAAGAAGGATCCGCAATTTGTTGCCCTTAAAGATAAAAAGCTGCATTTTGTTATTGTCAGGGCAATTGAATATCCTTATGATCCGGGAGAGATCCCTTTCATACTTCTTGAAACAATAAAACAACATGCGCTAAAATTCAATGCCCGCACATTTTATGCGGGAGTGGGTTTGGCTAATTCTAAAGATTATGAATTGCCGGTGTCCAGTTCAGAGGATTATGTTGTGAACTACCCCGGATTAAAAGAGATCTAAAAATGACATTTTTAAGACCTGTTCTTTGCTTTTGCTTAGTTGCTCTTTTTCTGTCTTGTTCTGAATCTACCAAGGAAAGAGCATCATACGGAGAAGCTCTGGGAACTACTTACAGCATTAAATATTATTCTGAAGACATTATTCCTTTAGATAAAGCTCTCGATTCAATCTTTGAAAGGGTTAATCAGTCTATGAGCACCTATAGAGATTCATCTGATATCTCGAAAATTAATCAGGGAGATAGCCTCGTAAAGGTTGACAGTCTTTTCCAGGCCGTTTTTGTAATCTCAAAACAGGTGTGGAAGGATAGTAACAGGTACTTTGATCCTACTGTGGGGGATTTGGTTAATCAATACGGTTTTGGACCCGAAGCAGGGTCTAAAGAAATAGATTCTGTAGCCATTGATTCCCTCATGCAATTTGTTGGTTTTGAAAAACTGGAATTAAAAGGTGATAGGCTTATAAAAGAATCTCCCCAGGTCTATCTCGACTTTAATGCCATTGCCAAAGGTTACACAATTGACCTCATTGGTCATTATATGGACTCAAAAGAAATTGAAGATTATCTTATTGAAGTGGGAGGAGAACTTCTTGCAAAGGGCGTCAACCGGGAGAGAGGATCTTACTGGACTGTTGGAATTGATGATCCTATGCAGGAGGAAGGACAAAGGGAGCTAACAGCTACAATAGAATTGCGTAACAGAGCCATGGCTACATCAGGTAATTACCGGAAACACAGAACAGATCCTGAAACAGGAGCGCTTTATGTGCACACCATCAACCCTCTTACCGGCTTTGCTCAGAAAAGTGATCTTTTAAGTGTAACGGTTCTTGCTGAAAACTGTGCCTTAGCCGATGCTTATGCGACTGCTTTTATGGCTATGGGCTACGATCTCTCAAAGCTGCTGCTTTCCAAAAATGACAAACTTGATGCTTTTCTTATCTACTCTACCCTGGAAGGGGAAATGAAGGAATTTGCCACGCCTGGTTTTGAAGAATTAATGAAGGATCTTTAAAGGATCTATAGCAAGGAGACTGCGAGGTTACTAAATTGAAAGTTGGAAAGTGAGCCGGCTGTAATTTCTGTGTAGCTATAGTTGTAAGGTAATAATCATTACTCCCTTTTTTGGAATTCATAGACCATGATACATTAAAATACCCGTTCTATTTTTTTGCCACGGGAATGATCTCCCCCTTTGCCAGCCTGTATTTCTCCACAAGCTCCGGAGATAATTGGGAAGTGAGATCTACTTCTTTTACCTTAAAACCTATTCCTCTTAGTTTTTCAAAATAATCCCTACCGTAGACTCTTACATGATCATACTGGCCAAAGATCTTTGCCCGCTGCTTTGGATCTGTAATAGAATCATCTTCAAAGGTTTTTTCTCTTTTCAGGTCCTGGGGTATTTGTAAGATGGCCGTGCCACCGGGTTCTAGGATTCTATACAGTTCCTGCATTGCTTTGGTGTCGTTGGGAATATGTTCAAGGACGTGGTTGCACAAAATGAAGTCAAAACTGTTGTCTTCAAAGGGTAGATCACAAATATCAGCTTTTACATCGGCGAGTGGTGAATTGAGATCTGTGGTTGTGTAATCCAGGTTCTTCAGTTTCCGGAAGGGCTTAAAAAAAGCCTGTTCAGGTGCAAAATGCAGCACTTTGTGAGGGGCAGTGAAGAAAGAGGTGTGATCCTTCAGGAAAAGCCAGAGGAGGCGGTGTCGCTCGAGCGAAAGAGTAGAGGGGGAAAGAACATTTTCCCGCTGCTCTTCATAACCATAAGGCAAAAATTTTGAAAAACTACGGCCGTCGATGGGATCGGTGTATTTGTTACCTCTTAACGTGAACAGAAAGAATGGCTTCACCACATAGCTAAGCCTAATGAGCAAAGGACGGGGAATTTTGTTTAGAAAAAACTTGAAAGTCTTCCCGATCATACCTTAATATCTCCCCAATTTTCTCCCGACTTGATCCTGTAAAGTTGCATTTCTGAAACCCCGAATTGCTTTGCCAGGATCCTAATGCGGGTTTTTCGGTTTGGATCAAGCAGTTTTTTCTTAAGAATGGTCGCCTGAGCGTAAGAAAGTTTAGAATAGCATTTGATGGTGCCAAGCTTGCGCTTCAGCTTATTCTCCTTTACCTGCGGATTGTTTTGCTGGTGAGCGACCCATTCTTTTTTAGTCACCCATGCAAGATTATTTACCTTGTTCTCTGTCTTCTGATAGTTCTTATGGATGACAAACTCATCTCCTTCTTTCTTCGGAATAAAAAGTTCAGCAACTACCCTATGAATATAGCAGGCTTGTTTTTTGCCATTTTTGAGAGTAGCTACAAAGGTGAGGAAGCCTTGCGATTTTCCGCCTTTTAGAAGATCTCCGTCAGGATTTTTTACGTAACTAACTACTCTTCCATAATTCGAAATGGCATAACGAAAACGTTCATGCCAGTTCTCTCTGGAATAGGGGAGCCACTTTTCCTGTCGAAAATTTTTAATCATTGAAGTTGATGGTTTGGGCCCTGAATTCTTCCTCCTCGTCACTTTCTATTCCCAGAGCCTGATAAATGTAGTGAAAAGTTGATAATAGTTCCGGTTTTCCGTCGATTAATGCAACATCATGTTCAAAGTGGGCACTGGGTTTATTATCTGCTGTTAAGATCGTCCAGCCGTCACGTAATTGTTTAATGCGGTGAGTACCTGCGTTGATCATTGGTTCAATGGCTACCACCATTCCTTCAACAAACTTTTTTCCGCGGCCGCGCTTCCCGTAATTCGGCATTTCAGGATCTTCGTGCATTTTGGCACCAAGACCATGGCCAACCAACTCCCGAACCACTCCAAAGCCGTTCTTTTCTGCATATTGTTGTATTGCAAATCCCACGTCTCCAACCCGGTTTCCCATTTTGAACTCCCGGATCCCGACATACAATGATTCCTTGGTTACATCGAGAAGCTTTTGGGTTTCCGTATCTATTTCGCCTACGCTGAAGGTATAGGCATGATCGCCGTAAAAGCCATTTTTGAAAGCTCCGCAATCTATAGAGATCACGTCTCCTTCTTGTAAAGGTTTATTATTTGGGATCCCGTGTACCACCTGTGCATTGGGGCTCATACATAAAGAATTGGGGAAATCATACATTCCAAGAAAACCCGGCTCGGCACCATGGTCGCGAATAAATTCTTCGGCCATTTTATCCAGGTGCAGGGTGGTGACTCCGGGTTTAACTTCCGAAGCGAGCATGCCAAGGGTTTTCGACACAATCAAGGCACTGTGGCGTATGAGTTCAATTTCTTCTCTGGTCTTTGGTATGATCATTATAACTTCTTAAAAATTTCAAGTAATCTATTGTTTTTCTTCCTGGGCTCTAAGGCTTTTGAAGAGGAGTTGGCGAGCTTATGATAGATTTCTCCCCATGGAGGTAATCCATTGATGTTGCGGTCATCAATAAAAATATCGGCCAGGATCTTCCGGCTCATGATCTGTTCTTCATATTGCTCTTCGGGATAACTCTTATTTATTGCATAAAATTTAATCCCTTTACTTTCGCAAAATTCTACTGCTTCTGTAAGTTTAATGCCGCTTCTATAGGTCCAAAGTATAATTTGATGTCCCTCCTGTTGAAGTTTCTTTAGGGTTTCAAAGGCAAACAACACCGGTTTTCCAATCTTTGGATACCGATTCTCCACCAATGTTCCGTCAAAATCTACTGCTATAGTTAACAAATTGGGCATATGTAAAAACGACAATTAAACATTAAAAACCGTATTATTGCTGGTAAGGATGCATATATTCCTGTCCAGACACAATTTTCGCAATATCCTCTTCCAGTTCTTCATTTGAGTACTCAACGAACCTGCCTACTTCTTCTCCATCTTTTAAGAATATAATTGTGGGAACATATATTACATCATATTCTTTTTGACCATCATTAGGCAGAGTTTTGTCTTCACTTACAGCTTTTACCTGCAGCCGGGACAGATCGTAATCACTTAACTCTAAAAGTTTATAGAACTTTGGAACTTCCCGCTGGCTATCTGCGCACCAGGTGCCCATGAACATAACGATCTCATAGTCATTGATATTCTCCTGAATCGTTTTTAGAGCTGCCTCATCTGGCGCATAAGATTTGTACATAGGATCAAACCAGGTGGAGAAAGGTGGCTGCTGAAAATCTTCCAGCTCTACTTCACCTATCAACAGATCATTTTGAGCCTCCTGTGAAACAGTCTCTTCGGGAATATTTTTATTTTCAGTTTCTGGTGCCTTAGAGCTACCGCAATTGGCAGCTGTTATCAACAGCATTAAATAAAGAAAAATTTTCATTCTTAAAATAAAGGTTTTTGGGTCATTAACTGGGGTTTTTCTACGCCCATGAGTTTTAGGATAGTGGGTGCGATATCTCCTAAAATACCATCTTTGACAGCTTTTACATCCTTATCTACCAATATAAAGGGTACAGGATTCGTAGTATGGGCAGTGTTAGCACTCCCGTCACTATTTATCATGAATTCACTATTGCCATGATCGGCTATTACAAGAACAGAGTAGTCGTTCTCGACAGCAGCATCCACCACCCTTTTAGCGCATTCATCAACTGTTTCACAAGCTTTTACTGCTGCCTCAAATACTCCCGTATGACCTACCATATCGGGATTAGCAAAATTGAGACAGATAAAATCGGCAGATTTCTTCTCGATCTCAGGCACTATTGCATCGGTTAATTCATATGCACTCATTTCAGGTTGCAGGTCGTAAGTTGCTACCTTGGGAGAATTGATCATAATACGCTGTTCCCTCTCAAATGGGGCCTCTCTTCCACCGGAAAAGAAAAATGTTACGTGAGGATATTTTTCGGTTTCGGCAATACGGATCTGCGATTTACCGGAGTGTTCCAGCACTTCACCAAGAGTAGCCTTAATGTCTTCTTTATTAAAGACAACATTAATATTCCTAAAGGTCTCATCATACCTTGTCATGGTGACGAAGTACAGAGGCAAAGTTTTCATATCCTGTTCCGGGAAATCTATTTGGGTCAAAGCCTGGGTAAGCTGTCGGCCGCGGTCGGTCCTAAAATTAAAGAAGATCACTACTTCTTCCTCCTTCAAAGTGGCGACAGGATTACCATTGTTGTCTATCATCACTATAGGTTTGATGAACTCATCGGTGATATCATTGTCGTAACTCTGCTGAATGGCTTCGGCAGCGTTTTGATGTTTTTCACCTATGCCTTTTACAATAAGATCATAAGCCATTTTAGTTCTTTCCCAGCGTTTATCTCTATCCATGGCATAATACCTGCCAATTACAGAGGCAAGTTTCCCATTTGTTTTCTCCAGGTGCTCCTGTAGGTCTTCAATAAAACCTTTTCCGGAGTTTGGATCAACATCACGACCATCAGTAAAAGCATGGACATACTTTTCTTTTATTCCGTATTCCTCTGCTGTAGAGAGCAGCCCCTTTAAGTGGTTGATATGGGAATGTACTCCTCCGTCACTCACCAATCCCATGAAATGCACAGGTTTATTATTGGCTTTAGCATAATCAAAAGCCTGTTCTAAAACCGGTTCTTTTCCGAGGGAATTATTTTGTACGGCCAAATTGATCTTTGCCAGATCCTGGTATACAATTCTTCCCGCACCAAGGTTCATGTGGCCAACTTCACTATTGCCCATTTGCCCTTCGGGCAGTCCCACGTTCATTCCATCGGTTCTCAACCGGCTATGAGGATATTTTTTATAAAGGGTATCTATGAATGGGGTATTTGCCTTGTCAACGGCCGATGTATTAGGGTCATTGCTAATCCCCCAGCCGTCCAGGATCATCAATATTACTTTCTTATCCATTAAAATAGGTATTTGCGCAAAGATACGAAATATGACTGGTGAAGAAAGTTTTAAAAGGAGTATATGAGAGTTCTCTTTAGTGTTAGTTGTTAATTAAAATTTTAACAATATTCAATTTACTTTATATAATATTTTTAAAAATAATGCGTTTATATTTGACAAAGAGAGGAATGTTAATGTCCTCATTGTTACCGAATTATTCTTGCGTTTATTGTCTTTGGTATGACCTTTGAAATATATATGGCAACTAATCACTTAACAAAAAAATATGATAAATAAAATAACTGCCTCTGTTCTCTTTTTGTCTTTAACCGCCACATTCGCCTTCACCACCTACGAGCCTAATGCCGAGGCTGCCATTGCCGCCAATACTTCCGTCAAAGAAGAAGTGGAAGCAATAGCCGCACCAACCGCCGAAGAAAAAATTAGCCTTCTTTATGAAGAATTTGCCACTGTAAATGAAAATATGCCTTCCAGAGTTTCTTTTACTTATGCAATTACTGGGTACAACAAACTGGAGGACGAGGAAAAGATTGAAAATAAACTCCTAAGTATTGTAGACTTTAGTCTTCCTTCTACAGAAAAAAGATTGTGGATCCTTGATATGGAAAGCAATGAGGTCCTTTATCATACCTATGTTTCCCACGGAAAGAATACGGGAGGAAACATGGCTACAAAATTCTCTAATACCCCAAATTCCCTGCAGAGCTCCCTGGGTTTTTATGTTACCGCTGAAACTTACTACGGAAAAAATGGTCTGTCCCTTTTTATCGACGGGATGGAGAAGGAGTTTAACTCCAAGGCTCGTGAGCGTTATGTTGTTATTCATGGAGCAGATTATGCTAAAGAGTCATCTATTCAAAGACTTGGGAGATTAGGTCGTAGCTATGGATGTCCTGCCGTTCCTACCGAAGTATCTAAGGAGATCATCAATAAGATCAAAGGTGGATCTGCGTTGTTTATCTACCACACGAATGATAATTACATTGCGAACTCCACTTATATTAATGACCAGATGGTATAAATTATTCCGCTGTTAATTTCGTGTAGATCTGTTTGTCGAGGTCATATACATCATTAATTACTACAGTTTTATTTCCAGCCCTCCAGGCAGTCCAATAGAAGTGATGGACCTGGATGGGCCGGTCTACTTCTACAGTAGTCGTTTCTCCTGAATTGATAATTTCCTGAATCCTGTCCTGGGTCCATTCATCCTGGTTTTCTACCACATAAGAAGCCAGATCAATGGCATTTTCCACGCGTACACAACCCGAACTTTCTGCACGTTGTGTTTGACTAAACAGGCTTTTGGCAGGGGTGTCGTGGAGGTATATCAAATATTTGTTGGGATACATGATCTTCACTCTCCCCAGAGGATTAGAAGGTCCGGCACGTTGCGTAAAGGTATAGTTACGGGCATCCGGGCTGTTCCAATCCACGCTTGAAGGATCAACTTGTTCTCCTGTTGTGCTGGTGACCGTCATGTTGTTCTTTTGAGAATAGGATTGATCGGCCGCCATTTTAGGAATTATATCCTTTGATTTGATTGTAGGCGGAACCGTCCATGTAGGATTGATCACCAGATGATTAATGGTATCTGAAAAAATTGGAGTTTGCCGTGCTTTTGCGCCCGCAATTACATTATGCTGCCTAATCGTATCTCCGGCTTTTACCACCGCCAGTTTAAAATTGGGAATGTTTATCAAAATATAATGATCTCCCAAATCTCTTGGATACCAGCGCCACCTCTCAAGGTTTGCGAGGATCTGGTTGTAAATATCCTTTGGTCCTTTGTTTAATTCATCAATGGTAGAGTTCCCTATAATACCGTCGGTTTGAATACTTTTGCTCTGCTGAAATTTCTTTACTGCTTCAACCAGTTCTTCTGAATAAACATTAGCAGTTCCTGAAGTATCGGCTTCAAAAGCCTTCAACTCCTGAAGCCTCTTTGCTATA
The DNA here is from genome assembly GCF_020866905.1 of Salinimicrobium sediminilitoris. Lineage (GTDB taxonomy): Bacteria > Bacteroidota > Bacteroidia > Flavobacteriales > Flavobacteriaceae > Salinimicrobium > Salinimicrobium sediminilitoris. Next base: position 60,799 of record NZ_JAIVCC010000001.1, read on the forward strand.
GCATTGATACGGGGATCAGATTCTCCCGGTTTTATAAGCTCTCCACGGGATATTTTCTTAGAAGAGGTATCTTTAGTCTCAACATTTTTATACTCAGCCAGGCTTTTCTTGAGGTCGCGATAGATCTGGTGGGACGGTTTCAAGTCTTCTAAAACGGTAGGGATTTCATTGTTTTCGATCCCCTGTTGAAGCAGGGTCACGAAATCTTTCTCTTTTCGGGATATTCCCCAAAACTCATGCAGCTCTTCAGGATTTAGTTTTCCGTAATAAAGATCTCGGGCGTAAGTAAGAAAAGCATCCGATAATATTAAATCGAGTCGGGCTGCCTGCGTGGAGTTAATATCTGTGGACGACAGTAAGGAATCGATCTCTTTTCCGTGATAATCATTAAAGTTAAGCCCTTCTTTGTCTGCGCTTTTTAAACTGGTGTAAAAGGCATGTAGCCTCTCACCGTCACGCCACAGGGATTTATAATCGCGCTCACTGTATATTTTTTCCAGTGATCCCCCTTCAAAAATGTCATTATTGGCAGATATTTCTGTTTTAATTCCATCGGGTGAAGCTTCAGTTATTCTTTCCGAAGCCTCGACCGATGATGCCTTTGTTGCAGGATCATTTTTATCTCCCTGGCATGCGCTTAGGCTGATTAATAATATAAGAACTGGAACTAAAAATATTCTTTTCATAACTCTGGAGGATTTTTGTACATCACAATATGCATACACACATTGGGAATCATAAAAGCGGGGCCTTTAGTATTATACCCGTACTTCTCATAGAAACCTACTGCGGTCTCTCGTGCATTAAACCATAGAAGAATGCTGGGATTTTTCTTTTTCAGGTGTTTTTCCCCTTCTAAAAGGAGTTTTTGGCCCAGCTTTTTTTCGCGATAGGCCTGCAATACGGCCATACCTCTTAACTGGTACTGGTGTGGGGCGTTAAAAAGGGCATTTATACGTGCAACATACGTTGCAACTGCGACAAGATTTTCGCCGTCAAAATAACCTAAGTGAATGCTGTCTTCTTCCAGGTCTCCTTCAAAAAAGCATTCTTTTAAAGGTCTTCCCGGGCGTAGGACTTCCTGCCGTACCGGGTAGGTTTCTTCGGCTGTAATCTTCCGGATCAAAGCTTTGGGTTATTCTTCGGTAGCCTGCACCTCCTGGTATTCTTCGTGTCGCTCAAATTGTTTTGCGGCATATTTACAAAGCGGATCTATCTTCAGGTCTTTTTCCCGTGCATAATCAACGCTGTGCTTTACAAGACCACTGGCTAAACCTTCCCCTGAATATTCCGGGTTGGTTTCTGTATGGTCCAGGGTCATGATATTATTATCTTGAAGGGTGTAGGTAAGTTCGGCAACAATGTCACCATCTTTTTCAATGTAGAACATTCCTTTCCCGTCTGTTTCTTTTTGCTGAATTTCTTTGTTCATCTTTATTTTTTTTGAAGGATCTCGTCTACGATCCCGTATTCTACAGATTCTGATGCGTCCATCCAGTAATCCCGGTTGAAATCTTTATAAACACGCTCATAAGACTGACCGCAATTTTCGGCGAGGATGCGTGCACTTTGTTCTTTGATCTTAAGAATTTCTGCGGCCTGGATTTCAATATTGGAAGCCTGGCCCTGAGCGCCGCCACTGGGCTGGTGGATCATTACTTTGGCATGGGGCTGTACAAACCTTCTGCCTTTGGCTCCTGCCGAAAGTAAAATTGACGCCATTGAAGCGGCAAGACCCGTACAAATTGTGGAGACCGGGCTGTTAAGGCTAAGCATGGTATCATAAATTGCGAAGCCCGCAGTAACATACCCTCCGGGGCTGCTAATGTAAAACTGGATCTCTTCGTTACCGGTAGCGTCAAGATACATCATCCTTTCAATAACATGCTTGGCTGTTTTTTCATTTACCGTTCCCCAAATAAAAATTTTTCTATCGTTGAGCAGGGAGCGTTCAATTTGATCCTGAATTTTTCCGGTTTTATCTGTGTCTTTCATGTGGAATTTTAAATTATTCTAGCTAAAAATATGACTATTTTTGCAGAAAAGAAGGGGATGAACCTTGCATTTAACAAGATTTTAAAGGAAGAAATTCCGCAAATACTACCTATGATCCAGGAGTTGATGGGACATCAGTTTTCTAATGAGATCCTTACCCAGAGGTTTTCTGAAATGTTTGATCAAAATTATGAATGCTTTGGAATTTTTCATGAAGGCGAACCTGTGGGGGTTTTTGGAATGTGGTTCATGACCCGGCACTATGCCGGTCGCTCCTGTGAACCAGATCATATATTCATTATGGAGCCCTACAGGAGTAAAGGAGTAGGGAAAAAACTTTTCAAGTTTATTTATCAATACGCCGCCAAAAAGGGATGTGAAACTTCTGAACTCAACAGCTATGTGAGCAACTATCGCAGTCATAAATTTTACCTGAATGAGGGTTATGAGATCAAAGGGTATCATTTCCTGAAAAAGCTTTAAAATTATTTTGAGCAATAAAAACTTTCAGTATATATTTGCAGTGCAATATCAACGCGGGAGTAGCTCTCCCGATAGGTATCGGGAGGTAGAGCGTCAACTCTTCTCTGGAAAAATTAAAACATTCTATCAATGCGGGAGTAGCTCAGTTGGTAGAGCGTCAGCCTTCCAAGCTGAATGTCGCCGGTTCGAACCCGGTCTCCCGCTCAAAGCCTCGTCAAAAGACGGGGCTTTTTTTATGCGGGAGATCGGGTGAGAAGCCTGTCCCGAGCCCCTCGTCAAGCTCGGGATAAACTCCGTCGAGGGGAACCCGGTCTCCCGCTGGTCGAAAGACGGGGCTTTTTTTATGCGGGAGATGGGGTGAGAAGCCTGTCCCGGACTTAATTGTCTCTTTATTCTGCCTTTTGTGATAAGACCGCAGATCTCCCGGTACACAGGGATTTCAAACTACATTTGATCCATTGAAAACTGTTAATTGTTTCTTATTAACAATAGCGACTATTCGGCAATATTTGTACATTAATAATGGATTTCAATCTAAATCTCCAAAAATGAGACAAATCAACCTCTTTTTTCTTATCGGCACCCTCGGCATGCTTTTCACATCTATGTTGCACGTTTTGATGGCTGCCATTACTTCTGAAGAGGCTGCTGCCTCAAATCTGGAGATGTTGTATCCGGTTTTCGCAATATTCCTGATTGTGGGAACATGGGTAATGATGAAAAGAAAACAGCCTCAAGAGGAATAAAATTCCGTAATTAGGACCATAAAACCTGGTTCATGAAGATCCAAAATCTTGCTACTACACCTATTGAAGAGGTAATGTCCTGCTTCCTTTCTGCCTTTGAAGGTTATTTTGTAACCCTTCCGCAGAAGACAGAATACTGGAAAGAACGTTTTTTAAAAGCCCGGGTGGATTGGGAACTTTCTTTCGGGATGTTTGATGATGATCAACTTGTTGGATTTATTATCCATGGTGTGGATATTCACAATGGAGTATTAACAGCATATAATACCGGGACCGGGACTATTCCCCAATATCGCGGTAAACAAATCGCCGAGAAACTTTATATTCATGCAATTCCTGCTTTAAAAAGTAAGGGGGTCGTAAAATGCTTGCTGGAAGTGATCGTGAAAAACGAAAGGGCTATAAAGGTTTATGAAAGGATTGGTTTTAAAGTGACGCGGACTCTTAGATCGTATAAAGGAGTTCTGGATGCAGATGGGGGAGATGAATATGAAATTGAGAATGTTTCATATCAAAGGGTTCTCGACCTGGAGCTTTATGATCCTAAGGGCTATAGCTGGGATAATTTGGCAGAAGCAGTAAAAATAGCCGAAGAGAAAACCGAAACCCATTTATTGATAGACGGTGAAAATGAACCCTCTGGTTATTTTATCATTGATCATGATCAAAATATTCTTCAGCTCGAAAGTACAGACAGGCATTTTTCCGGCTTGCTTGACGCTATTTCGAAGCTGTACTCCACAATCCAGATCAAAAATATTCCTGAAGAACGTACCGAACTTATCGAAGAATTACTCTCCAGGGACTTTGAAAATACGGTTAATCAATACGAGATGGAAATGTTCCTCTAAACTGTAACATTTGAATAAATGTTTTGTTATTCTGGTATGAAAGCAACAGAGAACATTCGCAAATTTCTATTTTTCACCTTTTTATTTTCATGGTTGGTTTGGGGATCTATGATAATTTTCCCTCCATCCCAAAACTGGTTTATTCCTCTGCTTTTTCTGGGGGCATTCGGACCTACATTAGCAGCTGTATTAATGGTGCAGACCTCGTGGAGTGCCAGGGGAAAACGAGAATTCTGGAAGCGTGTCTTTGACATTCGTCATATAGGGAAGAAATGGCTTCTCCTTATTTTTCTCATTTTCCCGGTAATTCTTGCTGTTGGATATTTTATTCTGTTTTTGATAGGGAAGGAAATTCCAGATTTCTCCTTGTACTTTAGTGGTCTGGACAACTTTGAGGCTATAGTTCTATTTCTGGTGTTTATGCTTTTGGGTGGCCCGCTGGCCGAGGAATTGGGCTGGCGTGGATTTTTATTGGATCCACTTCAGGAGAAATGGGGGAGTTTAAAAGCAAGTTTGATTGTCGGATTTTTCTGGCTGATATGGCATCTGCCGCTATTTCTCATAGCAGGTACTTCTCAATCCCAAAAAGGCTTCGGCTTTTCCTTTTGGAGCTGGTCCCTTCAGATTATGGTGCTGTCTGTTATCTTCACCTGGATCCATAACCATACCCAGAAAAGCATATTGGCAGCTGTTTTGCTGCACTTCATGGCAAATTTTTTCTATCCCCTCAATCTGGATGCACAGGGAGAGATTATTTTTTCAGTAGTAAGAATATTGATCATCCTGCCAATTCTTATTTCCTGGTCCAGGCAGTCCCGTTTTTCCTTAAAAGTAATTACACCTAAGGTAGATCTTTCATAAAGCTCAAATCTCTCACAAGTTCTACATCTTTGTTCATTAAAGAATCAACAAGGCGGTTGCGATGATTTGCGCCAACCAGGATCAATACTTTCTTCTCCGGATTATCTTCGATAAGTCTCAGGGCATTTTGGGTGATCTGCAGGTCACGACGGTTGTTGAAAACCGGATATGCAGCGTAAATACTATTTTCAAAGAGGCTATCCTCGATATGGTACTGTAAACCGGTAATGCTGTCGTATTCTCCTTTCAGGAAATCTTCAGCCGAATAATTCATTGCCATTCTTCGCTGCTCCTCCTGGATCATGGGAATTCGGGTTTGTTGATATTGGGCAACAAAAGAAGAATCAAGCTTCATGGTTTGGGACAAACGTGTCATCCTGTATATTTCTGAAACAGTATCTGAAAACATTTCCCGACTCACCCTGATGTTCCGGGTATCTTCACTGTAGTAATCAATCCCGTGCACCTTACCCGGAAAAGAGTCCCGAATCATGATCATCTCCAGCGGATAAAAAAGATCCAGAGAATCTGATTGCATTTGAAAATCTTCCGGTCTAATTTCGACTCCAATTATTTCCGGATCATAGGCATCGACAATTTGCAGGAGGTCGTCGTAAGTATAATTCGGGTTCACTTCATGTGCTCCGCGAATTACCGGAAGCACAAGGACTTCCTGCTTCTGCTCTTGGGTACATGCTGAAGCCAAAAGGAGCAGCATGAAAATACATGTCAAAATTCTCATTGTTTCAGTATGGTTAATGCAGTCTCCAAAGTTTCATCTCTTCCTGCAATAAAGGCAGCCAGAGTGGGTTGTACTTCAACATCTGGATGAATACCTACACCTACAAACTCTGTCCAGTCGGGCTGTACATCCCGCTTGGCGCACACAACTCCCAAACCACCAAAGGGAAGGGGGAAAGTTAAAGGCTGTCCTGTGCTGCCGCCGGTAGTTTGGCCAATGACCGTTCCCCTTTTTATAGCTTTGAAAGAGGAGAGAAAATCTTCGGCAGCCGAGTAGGTGTCGGGGCCGGTAAGTACGATGACCCTTCCTTTAAAAACAGTTTTTTGGTGAGGCATCCAATCATATTCGCCAATTTCAAGAACGTCCGGTTCTCCACCCCAGGCTCGTTGCACCGGCTTGTATCTTCGCATAATTTGTTTGCTCATAGGGAAAGGTTCCGAAGTAAGATATCCAATAAGTTCAAATCCATTGTTGCCGTTTCCACCTCCGTTTTCTCTTAGATCAATTAGTAAATTTTTGGGATGTGGGGCCTTAAAAATGCTGTCGTACAATTTGATTACATCCGGCTGCATAAAGGTGTTTATCGTTAGGAGAGAAGTGCTCTCATCCAGTTTCTTGTAGCTATAATCATTAGTAGCAGGAAGTAATTGATCCATTTTCTTCCGTGGGAAACTATGTGTGAAAAGCTTGCCTTCGGGAGTTTCCAATTCCAGGATGACCGGTTCAGAAAGTTTTCCGCGAGTGAAAAAGAAAGAGTAGAGCCGGGCGTTGAGATCATGAGGAGTGCTCGAATTGATCGATGGGGCAATATGTCTCTCGGTATATTGTTTTACCAGTTGGCCATTGATCTTATGGATAACTGTTCGAGGTTGTAAAAGTTTATATACCTCCTCTGTGCTTTTAAGGCGGGTAATCACCACCTTACCATCAAGAAGTTTTGTCTTTATAGGAAGCGTGGCATACATCTTGTCCCAAAGCTCCCTTGGAGCAACAATAAGTGTGTGGCCGTCATTAAGAGGTTTGTAGAACTCCACCAGGACCTTGTAATATTCCTCTTTATTTTTAGTAGCCAAAACTCTGGGAATATAAGCATGATAAATACTGTCCCAATTGACTTGTGGGACAAGATCAAAATTCGCAAAATTATATTTTGCTTCGGCCCAGGCCCTGCTGAGGCCGGCAATCTTGTTTTCGGTGGTCAGGCTGTCTCCAAAAGCCGTTTTTTCGAAGAGATTTTTATAAGTTGATTTATAGGCGACAGTATCAAACTGCTGCTGGGCATTCCCAAAGCCGAAAAACATAAAGCTCAACAGGATAAGAATAACTTTTTTCATATATTTCAATAAAAGTGAATTAAAAATAAGCAAAAGAATCACTCGTTGATGTGTCTATTCATCTTCCTGAAAAAAATAAATTAGAACTGCTCATGAAATCCATTAATTATCCTGCTAATTTGTTGCCTGCAGACGGGGAGAGTTATTACTTCGGAAGAATTCTTAGTGAGCAGGAAGAGAAAAAATTTTTTGAGATTTTGCTGAAAGAGGTAGATTGGAAGCAGGATGAGGTGATCATTTTCGGAAAAAGGATCGTGACCAAAAGAATGACAGGCTGGTATGGCGAAAAGGAATTTGAATACACCTACTCGAAAATCACCCGAAAAGCTAAAATCTGGACGCCTGAATTGGTTGAACTAAAGAACCTGGTGGAAGAGAAAACGGGCCTGAAATTTAATTCCTGCCTGCTCAATCTTTATCATACCGGCGAGGAGGGAATGTCCTGGCACAGTGATGCAGAAGCAGAATTGGGCAAACAGCCGGCAATTGCTTCCGTAAGTCTCGGTGCACAAAGAAGATTTGTTCTAAAGCACAAATCTTCCGGAGAAAAAATTGAGCTTCAGCTGGAACCGGGAAGCTTGCTGCTCATGGCAGGAGAAACTCAGAAATACTGGTTGCACAGACTTCCGAAGTCAAAGAAAATAAAGGAGCCAAGGATCAACCTTACTTTCAGAAACATTAAAAAATAGAAAAACCTGTTAGGGTGGTGAGTCGCTCGAGAGACGCCATGCCCAAAGCCGAATTTCCTTTAGGGTTAAGCGGCGGACTCCATACAGCTACTGCAAACCTGTCGGGATGAACAGCAACAATACCACCACCTACACCACTTTTTCCAGGAAGGCCTACTTCAAAACTAAACTCCCCTGCTTCGTCATAAAACCCGCAGGTTTGCATAAGTGCATTCACCCTTTTCACCTGTCTGCCGGTGAGAAATTCCCTTTCCGACCCTATAGTTGTTCCGTTATTGGCAAAAATAATGAACGCATTAGCCAGCTCCTTACAGGACATGGCGATGGAGCACTGGTGAAAGTAAAAATCCAGGACTTCCTCCACATCATTCTCAATATTCCCGAAAGATTTGAGATAATTGACAATGGCGTAATTGCGATAACCTTCAGATTGCTCTGAAGCTGCCACTACGGGATCAAAATCAATTTCCTGATTTCCTGTGATTTCGCGTAAGAACGTAAGTAAGGCAGCTTTGGCATTGCTAAATGAAGACACCAAAACATCGGCTACTACAAGGGCACCAGCATTGATAAAAGGATTTCTGGGAATTCCCGAATCATTTTCCAGTTGCGAAAGGGAATTGAAGGGGTCGCCAGAGGGTTCTACACCTACCCGGTTCCACAATTTGTCACCCATCGCTTTCATGGCAAGGGAGAGTGTAAAAACCTTGGAGATTGACTGTATCGAAAAACGTTCCTGACTGTCCCCAAACCTGTAATTGTTTCCCTCCAGGTCATGAAGGTGCATCCCGTATTTCGTTGACGGCACCTTAGCCAGTTCGGGGATGTATGATGCCACCTTCCCCGATCTTGGCTGGTCTATATATTCCTGATTGATCTGGTTAAGGATCTTTTGGTAATCTACGTTATGTGAGGTCATTTAAGAGGGTTTCCGGTTCTACTTCAAATGGTTCTTGATTTGCTTCAAAAACACGGGCCGTGAGGCTTCCTTTTAATCTTATGTCCTTTCCTTTGACTTCCAGCCAGCTCCCCTCGCGGAGACCTACAACAGGCGGAGTATTATGACGATGGAATTCCTTTATGCGAGTCTCCCTGGTCTCTCCCTTATGAGTGGATTTAGGATCTGGATCCAGGTAATGCGGATTGATGTTGAATGGCACCAGCCCCAGTGCATTAAAAGAGGGAGGATATACAATAGGCATATCATTTGTTGTTTTTATGGTAAGGCCGGCAATATTAGTGCCTGCACTAGTTCCCAGGTAAGGAGTGCCATTGTTCAGGGTTTCCTTTAGAACAGGGAGCAGGTCATATCTGTAAAGTTGTTGCACCAGGAGGAAGGTGTTTCCTCCACCGGTAAATATTCCTTCAGCATTTTTTACAGCCTCATGAGCGGAATCATATTCATGTATACCTTCAATCTCCAGGCCTGCTTTTTCAAAGGCTTTTTGTGCTGTTGCAGTGTAATCGTCATGTGAAATTCCGCCGGGACGGGCATAGGGAATAAAGAGAACTTTATTACAGTTTGAAAAATGCCTTTTTAGAAGGGGGATCAAATACTCAAGATATTCCTGACTGTGCAAGGTGGAAGTACTGGCAAGAATTAAGTTTTTCATGCGGTTTTATTAGCAGTTTGTGTAAAATTAAGAAATATGCCAGAGGCAGATTCTAAAATTTGGCCAATTCTCTCTCCGTGTGTTCAAAGTTTAATTTCCGGTCCACAGATTTCATGAAAGCTGAAACCCGGGATTCCAATTTCGAGCATTGAAACATCTTTTCCTATAGCTGTTTCCATAACCTTTAACTAAAGTTTAGTCGGAAATTAGATTTTTATAAAGATTAGATTTTGTTCCTTTAAGAAAAGCATAATTATGAAACCCCTTTTATCTTATTTTATATTCTTCATTTCTCTTACCGTTTTTGCCCAGGATCGGGTGCAAATAGACGGAAAAGTCACACCGCCAATGGGAGAGAGTCCGGAAGGGATTACCGTATTTAACCGGACAGGAAAAAGTTTGACCGTTGTTAATGAAGAAGGAAATTTTTCTGTGAGAGTAGCTGCCGGAGATACCCTGCAATTTTCTGCAATTCAATTTCAGGATTTTTCGGTTGTTGTGGATGAGGGTGTGGTTGACAACAGGCAGCTTAATGTTTTTGTTTCTGAAGCGGTGAACACCCTTCCGGAAGTAGTGGTTTCACCTTACGATCTCTCCGGAAATGTACAGGTAGATGTCAGGATTATCCCCGTAGTTGAGGCAGAACTTCCTACAAAATCTGCTGCCGAAATTAATCCTTACGAAAACACTTTTCGTCCCGATTCCCTTGTTTCTCCCCCAAATGCTGCCATGCGCAGCGGAATGATCTACAGTGGGATGAATTTTGCCAATATCTTCAGGAATATTTTTACCTCGCGTGATGTAATGACCACAGTAGGAGGTGATGAAGATATTGATGATCAGATTCTTCAATTACACGAAGATGAATTTTTCAAAGAACAGCTAAACATTCCGCAGGAGAATATTCGTGAGTTCATATATTTCGCTGAAGACAACGGCTTGACCCGCCAAATGCTAAAGCCGGAAAATGAAATGGAACTAATCGAATTTCTGGTAGCACAAAGCCAGAAATATAAACAGCGCAAAGCGGAAAGTGAACGTTAATAATTATCTTTATGAATCTCCATATTTTATTCTCATTTTGTCATTTTTGAAAGGTTATATCTAGATTACCGATAAAAATTTCATATAAACACTGCAATTATTTTTAATTTTTGGCGTTCTTTGAGACATGAAGCACCTGCTACTCCTCTGCTTTTTGTTCTTTTCTATGACCACCATAGCCCAAACTCTTGGAGAGGTTGAGATCAATGGAAGCATCACAGTTCCTGCCGAAGCTGATGCTGAGGGAATAACCATTTATAATAAGAATACCGGTAAAGGAAGTGTCTCCAGCAAAAATGGAGAATTTGCTATTTCCGTAAGTTTGAATGATTCTCTTTATTTTTCAGCTTTACAGTACAGCGATCTCCTGGTGGTGGTAGATGATAATATCCTTAAAACCAGAAGTCTTCACGTAGAAATCACAGAAAATATCAATGAACTGGCCGAGGTGGTGATAAGGCCGCATAACCTTACGGGAAATCTCACTGCCGATCTTAAAAATATTCCTGTTCAACAACTTGATCTGCCCACATGGTCGGCTGCCGAAATTAATAATATGGATTTTGCTTTTGCTCCCGATCGTCAATCCGGGGTTTCCAATGCCGCCATGGGTGGAGGCGGTGGTAAATATGGTTTTCAACCCAAAAAGATCATTGGAGGCCTGGTTGATATTTTAGCGCCCACTTCGGGTTCTAAGGCAGTAGATCCATTAAAGAAAAAAGCCTCTTTTATCATGCTTGAAAGGGAGTTAACTAGCCGCTATGATCCTCAATTCTTTAAGGAAGTGTTGCAAATTGAAAGGGAAAAGATCTCAGCATATATTGCATTTTTAAGTGAGAAGGGAGTGGCGCAGGTTCTTTTGCAAAAGGAAAACGAATTGCAGCTGCTCGACCTTATGGTGCTTCAGAGCGTTGACTACCGTCAAAGATAGGCAGCAGAATCATCTGCTTCAAAATTTTTCCTGTACACGAGCGAGAACCATTTCTTCAATCTTTGGACTCTTATTTCCGCGGAAAAGGATATAGGTCTTCTTTTAATTCTTATGCATTAACCGGGGAGCCCTGTCTTTATAAGTTATTATTTTACAGTTATTTAGTGGTATCTTTAATTCTAGATCTTAATTAAAGGCTTCTTGATCCCTGGAAAATATATTGGTCTGTTGTTTGGCTTTGCAGTACTTCTTAGCCATTCTGCCTATGGACAGATTTTTGACTTTAGCAAACCCGATCCATACCAAAAGGTATTTGTAGAAACCGATGATTTTGATGCTTCCTATTTGCAGGTTTTGGAAGAGGCGCTTCCAAAGCTTGAACAGGATACCCTGCAATTTGAGGTTTTAAACGACCTGGCTTATTACTGGCATACCAGAAATCTTATCACTGCCCTGGAATTTACAGAAAGAGGACTGGCAATTACAAAGGAAAAGAAAAACCTCTTGTGGCATGGAAGATTTCAAATCACCCAGGGAGCAATTTTGCTACGCCAGGAAAAACTCGATGCTGCCGAAGCAGCTCTTAGAGAGGCCGAATCAAAGGTAGCAGAAAGTGACCTTGCTCTTTTAAACACACAATTAGGCTATGTATATGAGCGCAGGGGACTAATTGGTCGGGCGGCAGATTATGCCATGGAAACCTTACGACTTGGGGAAAAACTTAATGATAAAAAAGCCATAGGAATTGCCTACAGCGACCTGAGTAACCTGTTCTGGAAACAGGGAAAATATGAGGAAGGCCTGGAGTATGGCCTAAGATCCCTTTCTTTTTTTGAACCAAGAGGGATCAATGATCTGGATTATGATTTTACGGTATATATAGTTGGAAATAACTACTTAAGCCTTAAGCAGTATGATAAGGCCATGGAGTATTATCTACGTTCCATAGAAATAGGTGAGCGCTATGGCTTTTATAATAATTTAAGTGATGTATACATCTCTCTGGTAGATCTATACGTTTTTTTGAATGAGTTCAAAAAAGCTGAAGAAGCCGGCGAAAATGCTGTTAAATATGCTTACCTCCTTGATAATGCCTTTATGCTCATGCGCTCCTATCTTTCTGTGGGAGAGTTGCAGATCCAAAATAAAAATTATCCTGCGGCCATAAAAAACATTCAGAAATCTATTGAAGTTGCCACACCAAACTTTGGAGATAGCTTCTTCTTAAGCAAGGCCTATCATAGTCTGGGAATAGCTTATGCAGAATATAACCAGTTTAAAGAGGCCTATGAAGCCTTTTCTAAATATGATTCTTTAAATAGCCTTGTTTTTACTGCAGAGGCTGATCAAAGGATCTCTCAACTTCAAACTGAATTTAATGTAGCACAAAAAGAAAATACCATCCAGTTACAAGAGACCCGGCTTTTGCGACAAAGAACAACCCAAAATTTTATCATCTTTATTGTCGGCCTTCTGTTGGTAATTTTATTGATCCTATGGGTGAGTTTCACCAATAACCGAAAGAAAAATCAACTTCTGAAGAAACAGAATCTTGAAAAGGAATTTTTGTTAAAGGAGATCCATCACAGGGTAAAAAATAACCTGGAAGTAGTGACCAGCCTCCTGGCTCTTCAAACTGCTCAAACAAAAAATCCTCAAATAGCAAACGCCATGAAGGAAAGCCAGAACAGGGTGTTTTCTATGAGTATCATTCACCAGCGCTTATACCAGGAAAACCACCTGTCTACCATCGAAATGAAAGATTATTTCTACCACCTTGGCAGCCACATTCTTGATTCATTTGGGGAAGAGAAGCGAATAAAGATCAACTATGAAATGTCCGAACTGCATTTGGATGTAGATACTGCTGTGCCTTTAGGATTAATAGTAAATGAACTGTTGACCAACAGCCTCAAATATGCATTTCCAAATAAACAACCGGGAGAGATCACCATAGATCTTAAAAGAAAATCCAACAAGAATATTCAACTAATCGTCAAAGACAATGGAACAGGTTACACAGAAGATGAACCTGTGAAAGGAACAGGCTTTGGGAAAAAACTTATCGATCTGCTTACCCAACAGCTGGACGGAACTTTGCAGGTGTTCCATACTTCGGGTACTGAATATTTTTTTAATTTCAGATTACAAGGAGTCTCCTGAATTTCAGGCTGCCATTAGAATCTTCTATTAAAGAAAAAAATAAAGCTTCCGGAGTTTTAATTCCGGAAGCTGTTAGAGATCAAAAATTTCTTCCGCAGTAGAGAACGAAATCCTCGGGAGAGTAACTTACACAATGCTCATAGATTTTTCCTTCCCGCCATTTATCTCCATCGAGCTGGCGATTCTTCAGCTTTTTTGCAATTAGAAGAGCGATCTTTTTATCTTCTGAAGCTACCTTGACATGTTGTATCTTTTTGTCTTTAGAAATAGAAAAGAAAACTGTAAGGTTATCTCCTTCATCAATCGTCACATTGGAACTTTTTAGCATAAATTCTATTTCCGGAGAAAAGGAGTCCAGGTCATAAAGTTTCGAGTTGGAAATGGCATAGTAAGGAGCCGTCAATGCTTCATTAAGTTGCTTGGTATCTGCATATTGTTGGAAGGCACTAATTTTTCCATTTTTTAAAGTCCAGAGGTGAGCTGCCTGCGCATTATAAGATTCACCATTCTGCTTCACTTTAGCATTATACCGCAGGGTCGCAAGAATTTGGTTGTTATTCATTTCGTGGAGCTTAACGTCCTGCAGGTTGAAATACTCGTGTTCTGCCCCTATACGGGCAAAGACGCCATTCAGGATAGCTTCCGGTCCAATATATGGATTACCTTTAGCATAAATATTGCCTTCGGCTTCATTCCAAATAATTTCGGGATCCATACCCTCCAGAACCTTAGGAATATCACCTTCAGCAAAAGCCTTGTACAGGTTATCGATCACCTTGATGTTATTAGGGTCAGACACGAGACCTATTTGTTTCAAAAAGGTCATATTGTCCACAAAATCCTGCTCCCGCGCAATTTTCCCATTCTTCATTTTCACAAGAGTGACGCCATCTATATCTACCTGTTTTCCTGTGGCAGGAATTCCGAAGAAGTTCCCAGTATGTGTTCCTTTAAAATTCCAGTGTTTAACAATGTTATCCCCGTGTCCAAAAGCCTGGGTGATGGTAAAGGAAATATTTGAAAAACCACTAAGATAATTTTGGTAATATTCTTTAAAGGCATCAATGCCTACAACAGCTTCGGGTTCAAGCGGAATGGTGATTTCTGCATCGAAATATTTATCGTTTATAAGGTCGATTTGACCCTTGTTAGTAATGTTATCCCATAACTGGATATACATTTGAAGATCTTTATCAATGTTGCTTTGTTGAGCAAATGTGCCCGTACTTATAAAGGCCAGAACGAATATTAAGATTAAATTTTTCATGATTCATAATTTTAGTCAACGATTATTTCTGTTTCATTTCGGCTCTTTTGAGGCGAATAAGGTTCTGCTCATAAGCTTATTAGAAGAATGCGATGCTTATTGAGTATTGAAGATGGCTGCGGAAAAGTGAAAAGTGCCAGGTTCCAACTGCCTTAAAAGACAATCTTCATATTCCTGAAATTTTGGTATATGGAATATGTAGTGCACTACGACCAGTGATGATGGAGAGGCTCAGGTTTACCGGGAGAAAGACTCAGGACCGGCATTTTTACCTGTTCAATTTCATCTTTAAATATGTAATCTTTGGTGTGGTTACAGCGTCTGGTTCAGCTATATGATCGTATATTTTTTATGCAAAAGCTTCTTTGGTAATTGTTAAGCTGAACATTTTCTTCAAGTCGTCAGTTTTCCAATTAAAATTAAAATTGCTTTCATGTATTACGAATTTATTAAGTTGAATAACTGTTCAAAGTTTCTTTGACAGGTCGAAAGTGGATTCCTAAATCCAGCTTCGCGAGATCGTTTTTGTAGACCATTTCTGCTTTTTCCCGGGGCTCCCGGTGATTCAACATTTCATGGATATCCCATATTTTGTAGGTTTCACTTGTTAAGAGGTAATCTTTACCATGAAGACCTTTTCTTGTGGCCACTCTGTAAATTGCGTCGGCAACATCTTCAATATCCACCAGGGCAAAGGGAACATTAATGTCAAAGAGGGATTGAATAAAATCATCTGGTGCTATTTTGTTTTTTATAAGCATTTGTAAACCGGTTGATGTTGAATCTTCCCTTTTTGATAATGATTTTCCTATCACCATGACCGGTGAGACCGAGCAGATCTCAAAAGGAAGTTTGGGATTCCTTTCGATAAACTGCTCCACTACTTTATTGGCAATAAATTTGGCCTGGGCATAAGGGTGACTTTCTTTACTGGTGAATCTTACATCTTTTTCATCAAAGGGATCTGTAAAACTTTTACCGTTTGCCGGGAGTGGAAAATTAGTGTTCCAGGCTCCAACCGAAGCAACAAAAATCACTTTCTCGATTTTCGGTGCCTTGCTAACTACTTCAAGAAAATTGAGGGTTCCGTTTATTGTTGGTTCAAAAAGTTCCGATTGAGGATCTTTTACATTCAGTTGGAATGGAGTACCACTATGGATCACGATTTCACAATCCTCAATAAAATCTCTTACAGGATCTGGGTCCTCCAGTTTAAATGCCTTGATCTTGAGATTGTCAGACTTTTTAAATTTGAATAGGTGTTCATATTTTTCACTCTTACTCATATCGGTTACTGAGGCTTTAACTTTATAGCCTTCTTTCAAAAACTTCCTGGTGATATAGCTTCCAATAAAACCTGAACCACCTATAATTCCTACGGTTTTCATAACTTTAATTTTGAGATCCTTCAGTAAAGCCAACAATTTCCCCGGCATTTAGAGACCAGTGATGTAAAAATCTTGTTGAGATAAATTCACAATCTAATGGGCGGCGGCCTTTTACTACTCCCGTAACAAATACCTCATTCTCTTCAGTTTTAAAAATTAGATCATCAAATTGAAGGCTTCCCCATTCATTTTTCATAATTGAGTTAAGGGTGATGTTGTACCGGTTATTTACTCCGGGCTGGTTTTCCAATAAGTTCCAGTTAAAGCCGGGTGAAATAGCTACGATATCTTGCGAAGTAGTGTTTTTGTCCTGTAAGATTTCATATACCTGTTTTACCGCAGAATGGTCTTCAATGCCCTGTCCCTGTAAATTGAAGGAAGTTGAAATTCCAATTATTAAAAGGAGCCAATATAAATATGGGTTTTTCATGGTCATAGTTTTTAATTAGTTCTTTTCAATAAATTCCCCGAGATCCTGTCATAAAGAGATCTTGAGTTATTTCCGTTTCTGTTTTAATTGATCATTTCTTAGATACATATTCCAGGTCGGGACGCATGCGGCCTGTTTTCGATTCATATCTATAGACGTATTTCAACATTTCATCGAATAATTTTTCACCTTCCTCACCTAAAAGAATATCTGTTTCTTGAGATGTTTTTGCATAAGATTGGGCATCCTTTGCCGATATTACCACGAGATAATAATCCCCCGGGTTTCCGAAGCCATTGCGGTAAACCCTAAAATGTTGTTTGGCATCTTTTTTCTCATAAAGGGATTTGATCTCTTTCATCTTGGTTCTAAGATTCGCAACATTTTCTGGAGTGACATGGAAAAAATGCCATTTTCGATAGTCTTCTCCTAGGGTATTTGTGGTGAGGCCTCCTGGCATATAAGACATGTCACTTATTAGATGAACAACATAATCCCGGTGCGAATCATAACATTTATTAAAGCGGCTGAAAATCTTTGTAAACTCTTCTTCTCCCATTTTTTCAGCTAAGGGCGCCATGGTGTTTTTATCAAAATCGGCCATGTTATTAATAGGGGAAATACTTAAATAAGTTCCATCGTCGATACTGGCAGTAGACCAATCTGAATCTTTAAGATCGTGTTTCTTACATTGAGCAATAAAATCTTTTGTAACAGCTTCATACTCTTTAATCATTGAAGGTTTTACCTGGTCTTCGTGTACCCAAAAAGCTTGATTTGCATTAGAACTCTGGGCGAAAAGATCACTGGTTTGCAAAATTACTATTGCAAAGAACAAAGTGATAAGATTTACATTTTTCATAATTTCCTGATTTAGAATTTAATTTCAGGGGCAAATTACTTCTGTAAAAATCTGTATACAAATGGATTAGGATGAATGGAGGTAAATATTGTCCTAAGTGACAATAAATTTACCGGGAGTTAAATGGTTTGTAATCTTTTAAGAAGCTCCTGCCGCATGCCCCTGGCCATGGGAATGGCCTTACGTGAAATAACTACATGAGTATTGGCAATCTCGTCTATACGGGATAGGTTAACTATGTAAGATCTATGGATCCTTAAAAAATGCTTCTGTGGCAGTTTTTTTTCCATTTCCTTTAGTGTAGATACCAGTAGATAATCTTTTTCGGTTGAAAAGATCCTGCAGTAATTACGCTCTGCTTCAATGTAGCGTATAGCCTTAATATCTACCTTGACCATATTTTCCTGGTGCCTTACAAAAAGACAATCTTTTAGGACTGTAGTAGAATTTTCGTTTGATGGCTCACCGGACGAAGTGGCGATATTACATTTTAGTTGATTAACAGTGAGTTCAATACTGCGTTGCAGGTCCAGCTTTTTAAAAGGTTTTGGAATAAAAGCATAGGGATGTGTCACTTTTGCCCGGTTAAAGTTGGCTTCATCGGCATTTGCCGTGAGATAAATGATAGCAAGGGTGCTTTGGAATTCCTGCATCTTTAGAGCGGTATCGATCCCGTCCCATTCCCCTTTTAGCTGAATATCGATCAACACTATATCTGGAAGATTTTGTTTAATGTAGGTCAATGCATCTTCCCCCCTGGAAACAATACCGGAAACTTCATAACCCATTTCTGAAAGTTGCAGAGAGATGTTGGCTGCAATGATCATTTCATCTTCAACTATCAATATTTTAATGGGTTGAATCATCGGCCATTCAAATTAAATATTTATGAGGTTATGGGTTTTTCACAATTCGGTTTTTGTTCTAATGAAGACTTTTTCTTTTAATGGAAAATTCAGTCAGTAAGTGATTTTAAATGAACTCCTGCCTCAAAATTGGGGAAGAAATATGTGGGGGAGTGGGATCCTATCGTTTTCAATCATTAAAAGAAAACAGAAGATGCTAATTTAAAGAATAATTATCTCAATTCCGATTTTTATACAGTAGATGGTATTTTGGAAATGGAAAAAATGACACCTTTTTACTAAAGACCAATAAAGATAATGAGTTCAACTCCTGACCTCGGTCATAAATATTCTTCACAATTCCCCTCAATTTTGCATGCTGAGAATAATTAGAGGTACCTGTTCAAAATGAAAAAGATGAACAGAACCTAATCCTGAATTTTAGAAGTCAAATATGGAGAAACAGAAGATAGTTATAGTTGGGGGAGTCGCGGGTGGCGCAACGGCTGCCGCGAGGTTAAGACGGCTAAACGAAAATAGTTATATAGTCCTGCTTGAAAGGGGAGAACATATCTCTTTTGCTAATTGCGGACTGCCTTATTACATAGGAGGTTCTATAGAAAAACGGGAGAAACTACTGGTGCAAACGGTAGAAGGAATGTCCAGAAGGTTCAGGCTCGATATTCGTAATCTGAGCGAAGTGCTCTCGATAGATCGAGTTGCAAAGACAATTAGGATACGGGATCTTAGAACGGGAAAGGAGTACGAGGAAGTCTATGACGTGCTGCTGCTTTCTCCCGGGGCGAAACCTTTTCTTCCACCCATAAAAGGAATTGCTGAAGCTAAGAACCTTTTTAGCCTCAGGAATATCCCCGATACCGATAAACTCAAAGCCTATGTGGAAGATTTCGGGCCAAAAAGTGCAGTGATCATTGGTGGTGGGTTTATTGGTCTGGAAATGACAGAAAACCTGCATGATCTTGGAATAACCGTACGCCTGATTGAAGTTTCGGAACAGGTTATGGAAGCCCTGGATTTTGAAATGGCTGCAATTCTCCAGGATCATCTTCGCAAAAAAGGGGTGGAGCTTTTTCTGAAAAATGGTCTGGAAAGAATTGAAGCTGAAGGTCAAAAAGTTGTTCTGCAGAATGGAGAAGAACTATATACAGATATGATCATCATGGCAGCAGGAGTGCAGCCCGAAAGTAAACTGGCTGTAGAGGCAGGTCTAGAGCTGGGAAATCGAAAAAGCATCAGGGTCAATGAATACCTGCAGACTTCAGATCCTTTTATTTATGCAGTAGGTGACGCTATTGAGGTGAAAGATTATATTAGTGGGCAAAACTGTTTTGTGCCGCTTGCCTGGCCTGCCAACAGGCAGGGCCGTATTGTGGCCGATACGATCTCAGGAAAACCCACCGCTTATAAGGGAACTTTAGGGACTGCAATTGCTAAGGTCTTTGACCTCACTGCTGCTACCACCGGCAACAATGAGAAAGTATTAAGACGACAGGGAGTCGCTTATGAAGTGGCGCACATCCATCCAAATTCTCATGCCGGTTACTATCCAGGAGCGGCACCCCTTGCTCTAAAACTCATTTTCTCTCCCGAAGATGGAAAGATCCTGGGAGCACAGGCCGTAGGTGCCAGGGGAGCAGATAAACGTATTGATGTATTGGCTACTGCCATAAAGGGAGATCTCACGATCTACGACCTGCCTGAGCTGGAATTAGCCTATGCGCCACCATTCTCCTCTGCTAAAGATCCGGTGAACATGCTGGGGTATGTTGCCCAGAATATGCAGGATGGCAGCCTGGAAACCTTTCAGTGGTATGAGGTGGAAAAATTACAGGAGTCCGGAGCTTTTATACTTGATGTTAGAGAAAATAAAGAGTGGGAGGCAGGCCACATTGAGGGGGCAGTGCATTTTCCACTGGATGAACTTCGGGATCGTCTACAGGAATTTCCAACCTCAGAAACTATTTATTTATACTGTCATGCCGGGCTGCGGGGATATTTAGCCACCCGTATTCTTCAGGAAAATGGATTTACCGTTAAGAACCTTGATGGTGGCAATAAGACCTACCAGGTCGCTGTAACTGAACAGAGTTTATTGAAAAATGTAGTGCCAATGGCTTTTTAAAACCGGGAAAGAGGGATGAGAGTTTGAAATAGAACTCGAACATCAGTAGGTACAAATAAAAAATCCGCAACCACTTTTTATATTAAGTGTGTTGCGGATTATCTTTGAGACGCAGCCCAATTAAGGAGAAGGTTCTTACTTCTTCGATTCTGCGATAGAGACTTTTCTAAACTCTTTTAATAGCTTTTCCAATTCCAAAGAAGATTTTCTTGCTCTGGTTCCGGCGCTTTTATTTCCATTTTCTAATTGTGTATTGGCATCAGTTTGAAAGGATTCAAAAGTGCTTTGGATGTTTTCAATAAGATCTTTCATGATAATTATTTTTTTAATGAAGTGCTAAAATAAAAGAATATTCTTGGGCTGCCACATTTTTTATCATTTAAAGGTTTCGAGAAAAAAGGTGGGAGGAGGCTGTCGCTAATAATCGAAGTGCGTCACAAAAGACGAATTAAACATTTTGCATAGTTAGTCATGAAAAAACTATTCGATTAAAACAGGAGGAATTACAAAGGTGCAAAAATTTACTTTGCCAGGATTTACGAGAATAAGATTAGAATGGGCGGTACAAACGCATAAAAAAATCCTCAACCACTTTATTGTCAATGTGTTGCAGATTAACTCTGTGACCTCGACAGGATGTTTTTTCTTTGAGTCCCTGCCTGAAAATAGAAAATCCTTTCTGTGTGTTTCGTCGCCTTTTTGGAATTTGGTGCTTGTATTTTGGAATTTCGGTCCAGGATTAGCTTCGCTGTTCCTGAGAAAGTCCCCGCCTGAAAATACAAAGTCCGTCCCGCCTGTCGGCGTTGCGTTTTTTCATTTTCCTACGAAGCTTCAGGCAAGCCTGGCTTCTCCGTAAAACGAAAAAAGTCCGCAGCGAAAGCTGCGGACTTTCTACTTTAAGTGACCTCGACAGGCCCTGAACCTATTTATAAACCCTAGTAAAATCAAGGGTTTTAATTTTCAGATTTGTTATTGTTGACCGAATTGTGAACCTTCTTCTAGTAGATCCCTTTCGCCATGAACTAAATATAATCATTTAATATCAATTGATTACAATAATAGAGCAATAAAAATAGATATTATCCAACAATCATTTCTACATTGTTGAACAGTTCAAAAAGGTTCATTAATTTACGGGATTTGAACCCACCCCATATTTACTGGGTTGAAAAAGGTTTATGGTTATTAATGGTGACCTCACTGTTATTTGGAGTTTTGAAATCAAAAGAAGCTATTTAACAAATTTCAACTCTGAGAATCCATTGCAAGGATTTTAATTACAAAATGCCTAACATGGAAACTCACAAAATTCTAGAATGTACAATTGCAAATGTATGAAGCTTCGAGATATAGGTAAATGATTTACAAAAAGGGAGCAATACACAGTCAAGTGCTGCAAGTCTAAATCTATCGAACTGGTCTTATGTAGTGAGGCAAGTTGTGGGAAATTAGTAATAGTTACCGCAAAAAATTACCAATTTACAAGGGGTTTAAAAGCATTGGCCGTAAAATTAGTAACATTTTTCTGTAAGAACATATCCGAAGCCTTATGAACAAAGGGGGGAGACCTAATGACATCGGGCAGCGTGTCATCCTCTTGCTTCACCCCTTCCTATATTTTTACTGGTATTTACTATACATAAAAATTGTCTTAGGATATTTAGTTGTTGGTGGGCATCCCTATTTTATGCAATAGAACCTCAGTGCCATACTCAGTTGTTATTTTGTTGGACTCTTATTTAAAAAAGGGTTTTGATTATCAGTCTTTTATGGTTGATCTCATATTCTAATCTTGATTCTTTTTACATATTTAAAACTCATGCAAAGAGTATGAAACTTCAGGAAACCAAAACGGTAGCCGAAATGGTTACAGAAAAGATTAAAACTGCTTGTATTTTCTATGCCGACTGGTTTAAAGAAAAGTATTTGGAACCACATTTTAAAATAGAGGAGCAGGTGTTTTTTCCTCTTTTAGGTACCAATGTGAGAGTAAAAAGAGCTTTTGCAAACCACAGGAGAATAATTAAGCTGCTCACCTGTAGCTGTGAACATATAATGGTCCTGAACCTGTTGGAGGAGGAGCTTGGGACACATGTTCGTTTCGAAGAGCGTATTCTTTATTGGGAAATTAAAAAAATTGCCACTCCTCAGGAGCTGGCAGAGATCGAAAAACATCATCAGGGCCTTTGTTTCAACGATGCAGAATGGGAGGATCAGTTCTGGCTGGAATAACTATTTTCCAGTGTTTTAAATCCGGTAAAAATTGGATTAAAAGTTTGAGAATCTGATCTGTATCATTTTTACAGAGAAATAGTTGAGCTACTTTCGTACCATGGAAGAAAATGCTATGAACGTCCTTTTACTATCCGACTTTTCAAAAGTGGGTATTAATGCTATTCATTATGCCATGGATCTTCTACAGGATCAACAGGCCAATTTTTATTTATTGAACATTTATGATCCCGATCCTGAATGTATAGATAATTGTGCAGAAGATGAAAAAGCCATGACGTTAGCAACGTTGGAGGAACGCGTGCAAAAGTTACAACAGAGATCGGAGAATAGACCTCACAAGGTAACAGGTCATTATTCTGAAGAGAAGCTTGTGAATGCTGCACGCGAATTTGTAAAAAAGCACCGTATTGATCTCATAGTAATGGGAGCAGTAGGTCATGAGCAACGTCACTCCACAATTCTAGGAAAGCATACCTTTGAGATAATGTCTAAAATAAAGTGCAATACTCTGGCAGTGGCCCATGAAAGTGAATTTAAAAAACCGGAAAGGTTACTAATGCCTCTTGATTACAATGCTTCTTTTGGCAGTAAAAATATTCGCTTTTTAAAGGATTCTGAAGTTTTTAAAGGAAAACATCTTGATATCTGGGAAATCCCAAGTGTTGAGAATTTTGGGGATGATCGGAATATAGGGAAGAAGGAAATCTTCAGCAGATTAAAAAATATTAGAGTAAATTTTTCCACATTTGTCGAATCATCCGTTTACGATAAAACTACATGGGCAGATGTTCAGAATAAATTCGACCACATTGTTATATTAGGAAAAAATATTCGCATTTGCGATCTCCTGTTGCACAACAAGGACGGGTTATATGCTAAGGTGCCTAACCAATTACCAATTCTGGTTCTGCATGATTAGCGAATATATTTATTCGATGTTCAGGAATTATCTGCGACTCCTTTAACTCTTTCAGCTGTATCTGCTTTCGTTAGAGTAAGCCGGATGGTACTGTCTTTCTCTGCTCTTAAATCATGGGGCACATTTCCTTCAAGATATACAAGATCACCTTTTTTAAGTTTGTATGATTCTCCATGTACGCCGAAAGAAATTTCTCCTTCAAAAATCTCGACTACTATGGGATAAGGTGTTTTATGTTCTTTCATCACGTGGCCTTTTCGCATAGCTATTCTAATTTCCCTGCTGGTATCTGTATCCAAAAGGACCTGTACTGCGGGTTTGTTTTCATTGTATTGCAGGTCATTTACTAAAGAGGCTTTTTTCATGTTGTGGTTTTTGTTACACCAATCAAAATAACTCTCTGGTTTTATACTTCAAGGAGGTAACTTGATTGATAAGAGTTCATGTTCTTAATGTAGCGTAATTTCTTGACAAGAACAATAATAAATTTAATAAAGGACAAATTTGTCTTTTTTAGAATTTATTTCTTATCTTTGGATCATTAGACTGGTTAATATTATAAAAATGGTTTCAAAGTCCTGTAAATATGCTATTCGTGCAGCAGTTTTTATCGCCTCCCGTGCCAATGCGGAAGAAAGGTTTGGCGTGAAGGAAATCGCTGCTGAGATCGAGGCGCCGCCAGCATTTACAGCAAAGATTTTGCGGACTTTGAGTAAATATAAGATCATTACATCTCTCAAGGGGCCTTATGGCGGTTTTTACTGTGAGAAGTATCAGCTTGATCTGGCGGTTTCAGAGATTGTCAATGCGATGGATGGTATGTCTGTATTTAAGGAATGCGTAATGGGCTTACATCAATGTTCTGATGCGCATCCCTGCCCTATGCATTACAAGTATGCCGGGACAAGAAATGAGTTAATGAAGACTTTTCAGGAAACATCTGTTGGTAGTCTTGCCGCAGATCTTTCGAAAGGTTCTGTTTTTATAAAGAATGAAGTTTTATAAAATTGAATGATGGAGAAAGGTATTAAAAATAAGAGCTATGAGTATTTACAACAACATAATCAAATTCCTTGAACAGCCAGAAGACGAAACAAGAGATAGAGCGCCTGAAGGTGTTTGCGCAATGTGCTGGGGCTACCAGGCATACGATAATAAAATAAGGACAGTTATTGAAGACAAACAGGTTGATGTAAACAATCATCAATTTAAGTACATGAGAATTCAAAAACTCCTGAAGGAACAAATCGAAGGGATCAGGCTGAAAAAGGGGAAAATTAACGATTGTCCCACCTGTGGAGGGGAGAGGAATAAAAAATAAATATGTTCAATAATTTCAAAAAAAGAAAAAATATAAAGTTATAAAGGATAAGATGATCCTTTTTGGATTTAAATAATGTATAAATATAAAAGAGAATAAAATGGAAAATAGAAAGACTAAAAGAGTGAGGAGCTCAAACAGCGTAGTATATCTTATCGGGTTGTTTATGGTGTTATGGATACTTCCCCAAAATGCCCTGGCACACTGTGACTCCTATGACGGACCGGTGATTCAAGATGCCTTAAAGGCGCTCGATCAAGATAATGTCACACTTGTTTACAAATGGATCAGTGAAGATCAGGAAGAAGAAATTTCAGATCTGTTTCAAAAGACTTTGAAATATCAGAAGAAAGATAAGGAGGTGTACCAACTCCTGGAGAAACATTTCCTCGAAACTTTAGTCAGGCTGCACCGGGAAGGAGAAGGGGCGCCTTACACTGGATTAAAACCTGCAGGAACTACAAAACCTATTATTGTCATGACCGATGAGGCTCTACAGGACGAAGACCCCGAGACACTTTTCGGGAATTTAGAGAACCATATCGAAAAGGTGATACGAGAGAAGTACGACAAAGCCCTGCAACTGCGTCAGGTTCAAAATGAATCTGTACAACAAGGTCGTGCATACGTAGCCGCTTATGTTGACTATACCCACACAGTGGAGGCATTGCACGATGTAATTACACATGACACCGCAAAGCATAAGCATTAATGAAATAGGTTTCAATATTAATCAAAACAAAATTTAATAACGTAAATAAATTACTATGGAAGAGAAAATCCAACATTCAAAGTTCACGTTATGTGCGATCAAAGGAATTCAGGAGCTAGATAACTGCCTTGATCATTGTACAATAGAACGTTCGTTACTGGAACTTGTAAAACTCAGAGCTTCTCAGATATATGACTGCGAACAATGTAGGGAAATGCACACCCGGGAAGCCAGAACAACAGGATATACCCTGCAGCGACTATTTGCTCTAAAGAACTGGAGAGAATCTGATGAATTTAATGATAGAGAAAAAGCTGCCCTTGCATGGACAGAAGCTATCACTTCGTCCTCTCGCCAGGCTGCAGTAGATATTTTACACGATGATATCAGGAAGATTTTAGATGAACAGGAACTAGTCGCTATAACAATGGCGGTCACCACTGTTGATAGCTGGAGCAGATTGTCGTTGACAGTTCGTTCTTTCGAAGATCTTGCGGATGTTGGCCGATAAATAAATCTTATGAAAGTTGAACCAAGAAAGGTTGTAATTGTAGGTGGAGGGTTTGCAGGAATCTCTGTTGCTAATAGATTAAAACATTCTAGTGCAGAGATCACCATCATAGACAGGTCGAACCACCACTTATTTCAGCCGCTGTTGTATCAGGTGGCCACCGGAGGATTATCACCGGGAGATATTGCTGCTCCTATTCGCGCTATTTTCGGAAAGGACCGGAATATTAAAGTGCTTATGGGAGAGGTAAAAAGTATTGAGGCGAAAGAAAATGAACTAACTCTAATTAACGGAAATAAAGTGCAATTTGATCAACTGGTATTGGCTCCTGGGGCGCAGGATAATTTTTTCGGGCATGAAGACTGGAAGCAGTACGCGTCGGGACTCAAGACTTTAGGAGATGCTCTGCAAATTAGAGAACGTATTCTCCTGTCTCTGGAAGAAGCAGAACAGCTGGAAGATCCTGAGAAACGCCAGCCTTTCCTCACTTATGTCATTATTGGAGGTGGACCCACAGGTGTCGAAACTGCCGGAGCCATTGCCGAGATTGCCCGAACAAGTATGAGACGCAATTTCCGGAATATAAATGAGAATGAAGTGAAAGTTTATTTAGTGGAGGCTGCCTCAGAAATTCTGAATGGTTTTGCAAAACCCCTCAATGGAAAAGCACGGAAAATGTTGGAGAAACTCGGAGTGCAGGTGCTGCTGGAAACTCCGGTGATAAATATTGAAAGGGACCTGGTGCATTTAAAAGTGGGACGCATAAGTACACCAAATATAATTTGGGCGGCAGGAATTAAAGCATCTTCCCTCCTGGATTACCTGCACGTAGAACAGGATAGAATGGGAAGAGTAGTGGTAAATCAAGATCTCAGTGTTCCCGGTTACCCAAATATTTTTGTTTTGGGGGATTCGGCACATTTTAAGGATGAACAGGGAGTGCCTTTGCCGGCAATGGCTTCTGTCGCTAAACAGCAGGGACAATTTCTGGGAAGATTATTGTCAGTAGATTCCTTGCCTCTACCTAATAAATTCAAATTCAAATACGAGAATAAAGGAACAATGGCAACCGTGGGAAGAGCGAAAGCCGTGGCAGAATTTAAAAGTTTTAAGTCCAGCGGTCTGTTCGCATGGTTCCTCTGGTCGGCGGTACATATATTGTTACTGGTAGGATTTCGTAACCGGATGCGCGTTTTTTTTGAATGGATATGGCACTACCTCACTTTTAAACGTGGAGTGCAGTTAATAACCGACAGGACAAACTGCCATAATTGTGCCCCTAATACTATTAGAAAGACAGCCCTTCTCACCGGAAACTATTGATGATAAAAGTACCAGGAGCAAAACGTAAAATTTAAATAAACCGAGTTATGGAATCTTTAAAAATTCTGGGTCTGATTCACACCTATGGAGCTCTGCTATGGATTATTGTAATTCCAATAATAACTCTGAATTTATTCAGGGTTTTGGAGAAAGAAGAACGTGGTAAAAATCATACACAATGGAGTGTAAAGCTTACTTTATTAGCTTTGATTACGTCAATTCTCATGGGATCCACCGGACTGGTCTTTTTGTACGAATGGGAAATATGGAACAGCATTAAGGAAGGAGACTTATGGTGGACGCATTCTATGATCCTTTCATGGATCCTGTTCAGCTTTGTTTTTTTCATGCTGGACCCTTTACTGCTGAAGAGGCTGGAATGAATTTTCCCAAATTTCCGGAAATTATAAAAGGTCGGTTTGATGATCTGGTTTATATAAAACGGCATTCACGGAGCAGCTTTCCAACCTCTTAAGTGAAGACCTGATTTAACTGAATAATTTTAACCCGAGTAATAACAATTCCAAAGGAAATAACTGCCAAACTAAGTGCATCCCTTTGGAGAACAATTAACAATTAAAAAAGATGAACACACTTGTAACATTTTCAGCAGCTATTATTTTAGCTTTTAACGGATTTACTTCAGAAGAATCCACAGAAAAGAACCCTGTGGTAAGCACTGAAATAGAACAGCCGGTAAGGACCATCGTCATTAATTCAAACGACCAGATGAGGTTCGACACCAATGAAATAAAAGTAAAAGCGGGAGAAAAAATTAAGCTTACCCTCAACCATACCGGTAAAATGGCGAAGAACGTTATGGGGCATAATTTCGTCCTTCTGACAAAAGGGACAGATGTGAACAAATTCGGTCGTGCTGCCATGGATGAAAAGGAGAACGAATACATCCCATCCACCGGGGTCATCGCTCATACCAAATTAATTGGTGGGGGAGAATCAACGACTATTGAATTTACAGCACCGGCAAAAGAAACTTACGATTTTGTTTGTAGTTTCCCAGGTCATTATTCCATTATGAAAGGTAAATTTATTGTGGAGTAAAAAGTTGTTCAATGAAAAAGTCGCAGACGGTCCTGATCGTCTGCGGCTTTTCTTTATTTAAAAAGGCAACAATTTAGCTTTCTTCTAAGCTCCGGTGCCTGAAGAATGACTAACTTATAAAATTCAGAAAGATTGAACTCTTTAATAGGAGACCGAAGACAAGTACCATGGAAAAGAAGCCGATAAAACGAGATAAGAATATTCAACCCCTAAGTCGGGACCATCATCACACGCTGTTTCTGTGCTGGAAGATAAGAAAAGGTTTTTCGAAGGGGGTGGCCCCCAATCGAATGAAAACCTATTCTGACTGGTTCTTTGAAAGTCACGTCCTCCCGCATTTTAAGATAGAAGAAAAGTATCTGTTCCCTGTTTTAGGGGAAGACCATGATATGATAAAAAGAGCTCTTGCAGAACACCGCCGCCTGGAACGGCTATTTAGAGATGAGAAGGATTTCGTTAGATCATTAAACCTTATCGAGGAAGAGCTGGAACTCCACGTACGTTATGAGGAAAGGGAACTTTTTAATGAAATTCAAAAGCAGGCAAGTCCCGAGCAGCTGGAGGTGATTCTGGAAGTTCATAAAGATGAACGTTTTCAGGAAAATACTAGTGATGAATTCTGGAAATAGTGTAAATTGATTCTTTTTATGTAAAAGCAAAATTCGCCATTTAACCCAATGAACAAGATTAAATAATGGACTATAAAATTGCCTCTTTAAGAAAACTACAGGACAATGGTTTAAATGTAGAAAGACTTCCTTTCTCTATACGTATTTTACTTGAAAATGCCATGCGCAACCATGATGGTTTTGCCATAACAGATGAACATCTGGATACGCTTTCCCAATGGAATGCAGCAGGAACAGATAAGGAAATACCCTTTAAGCCTGCCAGAGTACTTATGCAGGATTTTACCGGGGTTCCTTCGGTTGTGGATATTGCTTCTTTAAGATCTGAAGTCATAAGAAAGGGAGGCGATGGTAATAAGATTAACCCTGTAATTCCTGTTGATCTCGTAATCGATCATTCGGTTCAGGTTGATTACTTCGGAACAAATTATTCCGAAAATAAAAATGTGGAACGGGAATATGAACGTAACAGTGAACGTTATAAACTGCTCAAGTGGGGTCAAAAAGGAATGGATAATTTTACCGTGGTTCCTCCGGGAATGGGAATATGTCACCAGGTAAACCTTGAATATCTTGCGCAGGGAGTTATTCAAAGAGACGGATGGGTTTTTCCGGACAGTCTTGTAGGACTCGATTCTCACACTCCAATGGTCAACGGAATCGGAGTGTTAGGCTGGGGAGTTGGAGGTATCGAGGCAGAAGCCGCTATGCTTGGTCAACCGGTTTATTTTACCTGTCCGCAAGTGGTAGGATTAAAACTCACAGGCAAAATTCCCGAAGGTTGTACAGCTACAGATATGGTCCTTACAATTACGAGGTTATTACGGGATGTGGGAGTGGTTGGAAAATTCGTGGAAGTTTTCGGCGATGGCCTGGATCACCTTACAGTTACAGATCGGGCCACAATTTCCAATATGTCTCCTGAATTTGGTTGTACGGTCACCTATTTTCCGATAGACAACCGGACGCTCGAATATATGGAGAAAACCAACAGGTCGGGGGAACATATAGAGCTGGTAAAAAAATATTGCGAGGACAATCTGTTGTGGCGCACCGGTAATGAAAATATAGAATATTCAGAAATAGCTGAACTGGACCTTGGTAGTCTCAGGCCAACAGTTTCTGGTCCTAAACGCCCACAGGATAAGATCTTTGTGGAGGAGCTCGACACAAAGTTCCAGGAATTGCTGAAGCAGGAATTTCAAAGACATTATATTCCTCTTGAAGAACGCCAGGAACATCGTTGGCTTGCAGAAGGTGGTTCCCAAACCCAGTTTACGGATAATCAGGAACATCGTTCCCCGGATGTAGCTGTCGAAAACGAAATGAAACTCCGGTCTGTTAAGATCAAACACAAGAATGCAGAATATCATTTAAGTGATGGAAATATTGTTATTGCTGCAATTACCAGCTGCACCAATACTTCAAATCCCGCAGTAATGGTGGGAGCAGGCCTGGTGGCAAGAAAAGCATTATCCAGAGGTTTGCGCACCAAATCCTGGGTCAAAACAAGCCTGGCACCGGGATCAAAAGTAGTTACGACTTACCTGAATCGTTCTGGACTCTCTGAAGATCTTGATGCCTTGCGTTTCCATACCGTTGGTTATGGCTGTACTTCCTGTATTGGAAACAGTGGACCGCTTCCAAAACATATTGCCGATGCGGTAGATGAGAATGAACTTGTAGTAGCATCTGTACTGTCCGGAAACAGGAATTTTGAAGCGCGGGTACATCCGCAGGTGAAAATGAATTTCTTAATGTCCCCGATGCTAGTAGTTGCCTATGCACTTGTGGGTCGTGTGGATATTGATCTTATTAATGATCCTTTAGGTTTTGATCCCAACGGACTGCCGGTTTACCTCAAAGAAATCTGGCCAACGCAGGAGGAGATCAACCAAACCATTAAGGAGAGTATGAAAGTGGAGGATTTTAAACAGGTTTATGATGTGATCTTTGACGGTGAGGAGCAATGGAAAAATCTTTCTACCGCCGAAGGAAATGAATATATCTGGGAGGACAATTCCACTTATATTAAAGAAGTTCCTTTCTTTAAAGATCTTTCTGAAACACCCAAAGATCCTGAAGATATCAAAGATGCCCGGGTGCTTTTATTGCTGGGAGATTCTGTAACTACAGATCATATTTCCCCGGCCGGAGCTTTCAGTGAAAAATCTGCGGCAGGCCAATATTTGAAGAGCAAGGGAGTTGAGCAGAAGAATTTTAACTCCTACGGCTCCCGTCGTGGAAATCACGAAGTGATGATGCGGGGAACCTTTGCTAACGTGAGGATCAAGAACAGGATCACAGATAAGGAAGGCGGTTATTCCACCTATTTTCCAACTAATGAAACCCTGACTGTTTATGATGCAGCCATGAAATATGCTGATGATAATACGCCGCTCATAGTTATTGCGGGAAAAGAATACGGCAGCGGATCTTCACGCGATTGGGCAGCAAAAGGAACCAATTTACTCGGGATAAAAGTGGTGCTTGCTGTTAGCTTCGAAAGAATACACAGGAGTAACTTAATGCAGATGGGAGTGATGCCTCTGGAATTTATGAACGGGGGAACAGCGGAAACGCTTGGAATTAAAGGCGATGAAAAATTCACCTTTAAGGGAATTTCTGCAGATCTTCATCGGGGTAAGATCATCAGGGTTTCAGCAGAAATAGAAAATGGTAAGAGAATAGAATTTGATGCTAAATCCCGTCTGGATTCAGACATAGAGATTGCATATTACACTAATGGAGGTATCTTACAATATATCTTGAGGCAATTTATGAAGGAAGGGAAGTAATTTCAACTACAGATTTATTTCATACTATGGGATAGCATGTTTTTTTATTTTTTAAACGACAGGAGAATTTTTAATTAAAATTAAATTATGGGTAGACCTTCCACAAAGCCAAAAGATTTGAGAGATGATTATTACATTGAAGTCAGGAATAAAAACCAAAGATCTGGTGTCAAAATTCGAAGAGATACCATAAGCCAACTTCAAGTGGCTATTGATGAATATAAAGAAAATAAGGAAGTTGTTATTCTGGGTAAACAAGAGAACGGAAAAATGAAAGACATTTCCGAATTCAGCGTCGAACTATAGGAGTTGAATCTAAATCAATTTGGCTAAAATTAATAGCTCACACTTTGTCCTGTAGTTGAGACCATGTGAAATAACAGAAACTTTTGAATCATTAAAAAATCTGTAGTGAAAGCTGCAGATTTTATGTTTTCAGGTGGGTTATATCCACAGAGACTATCGAGAATCTACATCTGAATAATTATTTATAATGAATCTAAATAATTATCTTTGTAGAAACACATAAAATTCTGAAATGAAAAAACTGATACTCCTTAGCGCAATAGTTTTGCTAACGGCTTGTAAAAACGATAAAAGTGGAAATGAAAATAGACCCGCCACTGAAAGTGAGGGTCAGGTGGTAAATGTATACACGCATCGTCATTACGAAGCAGACCAGGAATTATTCAGGATGTTTGAGGAAAAAACCGGAATAGACGTTCAGGTGGTCAATGCAAATGCCGATGAATTGATCCAGAAGATGAGTATGGAGGGAGAACAATCCCCGGCAGATGTTTTGATCACTGTGGATGCGGGAAGATTGACAAGGGCCAAGGAACAGGGATTACTACAACCCATAGAATCTGAAATTCTTGAGAATGCCATTCCTTCCCATTTAAAAGATGAAGATAACGAATGGTTTGGCCTCACAAAAAGGGCAAGAATAATCGCTTACGTTAAAGATCGCGTAAATCCGGAAGAATTAAGCACCTATGAAGATCTCGCTTCAGATAAGTGGAATGACAAAGTACTTATAAGATCTTCAGGAAATATTTATAATCAAAGTTTGTTAGCCTCTCTAATAGCGCATAACGGGGAAGAGGAAGCCACTACCTGGGCAGAGGGCATGGTAGAAAATATGGCAAGAACACCCCGGGGAGGTGACAGAGACCAGGTTAAAGCAATAGTTGCGGGAGAAGGTGATCTCGCGGTGGTAAATTCTTATTACATTGGGAAAATGTTAAACTCCTCAGATCCTGAGGAAGCAGCCACTGCAGAGAAAGTGAGATTGTTTTTCCCCAACCAAGAGGGAAGAGGTACCCATATCAATGTAAGTGGTGCCGGAGTTGCAAAACATGCCCCGAATAAAGAAAATGCAATTCGGTTTATAGAATTTTTGGCTTCCGAAGAAGCACAAGAGATCTTTGCAAATTCAAATTACGAATATCCGGTTCTCGAAGGATTAGAACCTGCACAGACCTTACAGGAGTGGGGAGAATTTAAAGAAGATACCTTGAATTTAAGCGTATTGGGAGATAATAATAAAGAGGCAGTTTTAATATTTGATGAAGCAGGTTGGAAGTAGGGGTATTTTTTCCATAGGATCCCGTTTACAGCGGCTTAAAAGAGATAGTAACAGATGGTCAATATTTACTTTGGCCATCATTCTTTTTATAGCTCTACCAATTATTTCTATCGCAATAAAACTTTGCGACGGCCCGGGAGAAACCTGGGGTCATGTTGTCGATCATTTGTTGCTGGACTACATTGGTAATTCTTTGTTCCTGGTTTTTTTCTGCGGGATTCTGGTATTACTTCTCGGAGTTTCTTCGGCATGGTTTGTAGCGAGATATGAGTTTCCATTTAGGAAACAGATGGAATGGCTTCTTATTCTACCTTTGGCAATTCCTTCCTATATAGTAGCCTATACTTATGCCGGTATTTTCGACTACGGTGGCACTTTGGATCTGATCCTTCGTGTATTGGACCTCGAATTTATCAGGGTCGATATTATGAATAAAACCGGATTAGCTTTTATTCTTGGAATTTCCTTGTTTCCCTATGTCTATTTAAGTGCAAGGGCTTTTTTTATCAATCAGGCGAACAACCTGTTGGAAGCTTCAACCATGTTGGGAGTAGGGGAAGTTAAAACTTTCTTTAAATTGATGTTGCCCCTGGCAAGACCGGCAATTATTGCAGGATTAATTCTTGTGCTTATGGAAGTGCTGAATGATTATGGCGCGGCAAAGTACTACGGTGTGAACACCTTTACTACGGGAATTTTCAGGTCCTGGTTCTCTCTCGAAGAACCGGATACAGCAGTATATTTATCGGCCTTGTTAATTGTTATAGTTTTTGCCCTTATTCTCTTTGAAAAATGGCAACGTAGAAATGTAGAAGTATCTTCTTCAAAATCCAATAATCACCGCATTCACAGGAAAAGAGGAAGTAAAGGAATGCAGGTTTCCATTTTGTGTTTTGTACTTATTCCCGTGGCCCTTGGATTTTTTATTCCGGTTTTGCAGTTGATTTATTGGACCTTCTTAACAGCGGGGAAAGTTTTTGATATGGATTTTATAATGCTGTCTGTTCAAAGTTTTGGAATTGCTATTATTTCAGCATTAATAACGGTTTTCTTTGCTGTATTACTCATTTATTTTGCCAAATGGAGTATGCTCTCTTTTTTCAAAAACATTGCGAAAATGGGAATATTAGGGTATGCCATTCCCGGAGCGGTAATTGCAATCGGTGTAATGATACCCACCCTCGCCTTTGACAAATGGCTTATCCATTTCCTGGATGACTGGTTCAATATTCATACGGGACTACTTATTAACGGAACGCTCGTTGCCCTTGTATATGCTTACTCCGTTCGTTTCTTAGCGGTGGCTTATAATCCTATAGAATCAACTTCTCTGAAAGTTCACAGTACAATTCCCGATTCATCAAAGGTGCTTGGAGTGGGAAACCTGAAAACATTCTTTAAAATTGAGTTCCCTTTAATCAAAGCAGGAATTTTCAGTGCACTTATTCTTGTTTTTATCGATGTACTAAAGGAGTTGCCTCTTACCTTGATTCTGAAGCCTTTCCATATAAATACAATGGCCGTAAAAGCCTATCAATATGCAAGCGATGAAATGGTAATGGAAGCAGCTATACCCTCATTATTCATTATTTTTACTGCTGCAATTCCTGTGATCTTTTTGAACAAACTTTTAATAAGGAAATAATGCTGAAGATAAATTCACTTTCTAAAAGCTTTGACAGGGGAAAAACTTTTGCTCTGAAAGATGTCTCTTTTGAGCTTGAAAAGGCTAATGTATGTGCAATAGTGGGAGAAAGCGGAAGTGGAAAAACCACCCTGGTAAGATTAATTTCCGGTCTTGAAAGACCAGATCACGGATCTATCGAACTTGATGGCAAAACAATTTCTTCATTAAGAAAAATTATCCCTCCGGAAAAGCGAAAAATCGGACTTGTTTTTCAGGAGTACGCTCTTTTTCCTCATTTAACCATTCTGGAAAATATCTTATACGGGGTTTCCAAACAGAAGAATAAGAAAGAAAGAGCAAAAGAAGTGCTGGAACTGGTTGGATTAACTTCCCTGGAAAAACGTTATCCACACCAATTATCCGGCGGACAACAACAGCGGGTGGCTTTGGCCCGGGCTTTGGCTCCCAATCCTTCGTTACTTATTCTGGATGAGCCGTTCAGTAATCTGGATGCAATGCTGAGGATGCAGCTAAGAAATCAGGTCTTTGAGATCATCAAGAAAACAGGAGTTACGGCTTTGTTTGTTACCCATGATACCCAGGATGCACTTTCAGTAGCAGATGAAATACTTATTCTTCAGGAGGGAGAAGTAATTCAAAAAGATGGTGCAGCCAATTTATACACAAAACCGAATTCGGTATATGTTGCTTCCCTCTTCGGAAACACCATTCAGCTCACCAATACACTACAGGAAGCCTTTCAATGTCCGTTGAACATTGACTGCTGCCACGCCATCCGCAATGAAAACTTTAATATTAATACTGAATGCGAATACATCTCACATGCAACGGTGATAAAAAAGACCTTTTTAGGAGAAACTGTTCAGTTATTGCTGAAGCTGGATAATGGCGAGCAACTTTCGGTAGTCACAAAGGAAAAGAATGTGGCAGAGAGAATTAGAATCGGATTTGATTCTAAGGATGTTTTGGAATTTTAGAAATAGAGACAGGGACATAATTTTTAGCCTCTGCTACCGGAGCACTAATTTTGCCATCTGTTATAAGCCCGGATCCTGAATAACTCTTACACTATAGGAACCGCTAAAAGTGGAATCTTCAATTCGTCCACAAGGTCCTTTTTCTTATTGGAGGTAAAAAGTTCATAGAGAAAATCCTTTTTTCGGTGCCCCGCGATTACAAGGTCTATCCCGTGTTCCTCTACTTTCTCCTTGATCGCTTTACTGACAGATCCTTCTACTATAAAACCTTCTGCAGGAATACCATGGTCCTTTCCAATTTCTGAAACGCATTGCTTAACAAAAGCAGCTTCTTTTTTTTGCTCCTCAGCTCTTTCATCGAACACAAATTGAGGACCGCTTTCGCGGGCAAGAAAATCATCGGGATTTGAAGCGGTGACATGTGAGATCCAGATCTTTCCATCTGTCAGTTTTGCCAGTTTTACTGCCTGAGCTATTAGCTGATCAGCATGTTCAAGATTTCCAAGGGCCACAAGTATATTCTTCATAATCTAATATTCACTTAACTTTAAAGGTAGCAAAAAAAAAGCCGGGTGGTTGTAACTCACAACCCATAATTGACAGCTAAATTTAATCCCAAGAAAAAACCATTACCTCAAACATCGCATTCACCCTTCACTCTCCAATTTCCGGGTCATTTGGGAAGAAATAAAGGGAATCCGGGGTGCAAGAAAGTATCCGGTGAGGCTGGCAAAGAGGATTGGGATGAAATAAGCAAAACCTGTGAGAGTTGCCAGCAGTATAGTTGTACTCATTGGGGTTCTGGTTACACAGGCATTGATCCCGGCCATACAGGAAATGATCGCCAGGGCAGGATCTACAGTGGGGAAAATTTGGTGAATAATTAAACCTATAGTGGCTCCAACGAAAAACAACGGAATAATGAATCCGCCTCTCCATCCGGATGTCACGGTAATGGCAATAGCGAGTATCTTAAAAATTAAAATAGCAAACAGGAAACCAAGAGAAAGATCATTTAGGAACAATTCATTGATCTGGTGGTGACCAAAATACCGGGTAAGGGGAAAATAATAGGCAATGATCCCTAAAACTAAACCACCCAGAAAAGTTTTCACGAAAATTGGATATTCAATTTTGTTGAACATCTTTTTTAGAGTTTTGGTACAAATGATAAATATCCAGCCAAAGATTGTGGCCCCAACAGCAAATAGAACAGCATAGACAAAGTCGAACTTATCCTGCATTTCATAAGTGGGAAGATCCCAGATAGGACCCAATCCCAGATGAATAATTAGTGCAAAAATGATGTAACTGAAACAGCTCGCCACAAAAGCGGGAATGATAGCCTGATAGTATTCTGCAGCATGCTTATGGTGAAGGATTTCGAGGGAAAATAAGCTGCCCCCAAGCGGTGCCCCAAACAAGGCCGTAAATCCAGAAGCCATTCCGGCAATAGTCATTGACCGGAAATCCTCTCCTTTTAACCGTAGTACTTTCCCAAACCAGGAGCCGGTAGAGCCTGTTACTTGCACCAGTGGTGCCTCCGGTCCCAGGCTTCCACCCGAGCCCACGCAGAGAAGGGAAGATAACACCATTGAAAAATTGTTTCTGGGATCCAGTTTTCCTTTGTTGAACTTAATGTTATTCACAATAAGATCGATTTCTCCCGGATCACCGAAGAAATGGATGATCAATCCGGCCAATAACCCGGCAATTGCCATTGTAGGGATCACCTGCCAACCTTCAAAAAAGGCGAGCCCGTGCGTTAGCATTTCCAGCACGATCCAATAAAAGCCTGAAATGACTCCTCCAATGATCCCTAATAGTGCCCAAAGCAAAAAATTCCTGCTAAAGACAAAAGGACTGAACCTAATGGGCTGGTCCAGGATGTTAAGATAGTTGACTAGCCTTCGTCTGGTTCTAATTTTCAAAATTTAGATTTTGATGTGCTATAGTTTGAAAGTCCAAAAATTTTGTGAGCCGCAAGTTATCAAAAATTGAAAAAGGAGAGGCAGGAGGGGAATGATTATTAAGTTTAATAATTTTATGCTCCTTTTTTGTTGGATATAAAAAGCGGTCAAAGATGGGTTGACTTTCAACTCTCCTAAAGACCCGTATTTCTCTTTGTGGTTTCCTTGGTTGGAAAATAGATTCTCTGCAGCGTTTCTTTCTTCACCTGATAATCTGAAAGTTGTTCTGAATGTTATGGCAGAAATTTATAAATCTCACAATTTTAGCATTATCAATAGATTTCCTAACTTTAAAAACCTTTGAAAATGATCTCTATCATTTTTCAAGGTTCTAGTTCCATGTAGTTTCGTAGCTTAATATAAAGGACCAAAATATCCCATAATGGCCAAACCTACTTTTACTGCTCACAAGATGCTCTTTTTAAATACCCTGGCATTCACAATTTGTTTTGCTGCCTGGATGTTCAATGGTGTTACGGTTACCTTTTTAGTGGATAATGGAGCTTACGATTGGGATTCGGTGCAAATTGGGTGGCTGCTTGGAATTCCGGTCCTTACAGGAGCGATTTTTCGGCTTCCTGTTGGAATCCTGACCGATAAGTACGGTGGAAAATGGGTATTTGGTGGTTTATTAATTTTGAGTGCTATTCCTATGTTCCTATTGAGTTATGCTGATTCTTTTTGGGAATTTGCCCTGTACAGTTTTGGTTATGGTCTTACGGGAGCGGGATTTGCAGTTGGAATAGCTTACACTTCAGTTTGGTATGATAAGGATTGGCAGGGAAGGGCTCTGGGGATCTTTGGAGCCGGAAATGCCGGTGCTGCTCTAACTACCCTTTTTGCCCCAACGATTTTACAAAATCTTACCAATAATGGAGCAGACATCGATAATTGGAGAATGCTTCCAGTGATCTATTCTGTAGTACTCATTTTAATGGCTGTAGTATTTGTTGTCTTTGCTCAAAATAAGAAGCCCGACACGCAACGTACAATGAAAAAATTGCTGAAGCCTTTAGGAAATATACGGGTGTGGAGATTTGGGTTGTATTATTTTCTTGTTTTCGGATGTTTTGTTGCCTTTTCGCAATGGCTGATGCCTTACTACGTGAATGTTTATTATTTGCCCCTGGTTACTGCAGGTATATTAGCTGCCGCTTTTAGTTTTCCATCGGGGGTTATTAGGGCCCTAGGAGGATGGATGTCCGATAAATGGGGTGCTCGTAAGGTGATGTACTGGGTACTCGGTTCTTCCCTGGTCATAAGTTTTCTACTTATTTTCCCGAAAATGGAGATATATTCACCCGGCAATGGAATAATGGCAAAACAGGCGGGGGAAGTGACTCAGGTTAGTGAAAATAAAATAATCGCTGGAGAGGTAGAATATAATCTTATTCCGAGAAATGAAACTGATTTTGAAGAAACTAATAGAGATTTTGTATTTCCGAAAAAAGAGACTTGGCAAGAACCGGTAGTATCAGAGGGGCAGCAGATACAAAAAAAGGAGCTTCTTGCAAGTGGAGAAACAAAGATATTCTTCCAGGCGAATGTCTGGGTCTTTACAATTTTGGTCATACTTCTCGGGAGTGTTTGGGGTATAGGAAAAGCTGCAGTTTATAAGCATATACCAGAATATTTTCCCGATGAAGTAGGTGTTGTTGGAGGAATGGTAGGTGTTCTTGGTGGTTTAGGCGGATTTTTCTGTCCCATAATTTTCGGTTATCTGCTGGACGGAACTGGCCTCTGGACCAGTGGCTGGATGTTCACTTTATTTATCTCGGCTATTTGCCTGTGGTGGATGCATCGGACTATACAGAAGATGATGCATAAGGAACAACCGAAATTAATGCGCCAGATTGAATCGAAAGAAAAAAATTAAGTGGATTAAATATAAATGTTATGAAGACCAACTTAGAGGAATGGAATGTTGAAGATCCGGTTTTTTGGGAGCAAAAAGGTAAAAAAATAGCTTATAGGAACCTGTGGCTTTCAATTCCCGCTCTGTTGCTTTCTTTCGCGGTGTGGATGATGTGGAGTATTATCACCACCAAAATGAAAGAATTCAATTTTCATTTTGGAATGATCACCCCCGGGATGTCCGAAGAAATGGTGAAAGAACAATTGGCGGTTATAAACAATTTATACTACACTTTACCTGCCATTGCCGGGCTTGCCGGTGCCACCTTAAGAATTCCCAATTCTTTTCTAATAGCATTGGGGGGAGGTCGAAATGTTGTGTTTACTACAACTGCGCTTTTGCTGATTCCGGCCTTTGGGGTAGGATTCGCCTTGGCAGATCAAAGTACTCCCTATATCACCTTTGCTGTACTCGCTCTATTATCCGGATTTGGGGGTGGGAATTTTGCATCTTCCATGAGCAACATCAGTTATTTTTTCCCGAAGAGAATGCAGGGAACATCCCTCGGTCTTAATGCAGGAATAGGAAATTTGGGAGTAGGGATCATGCAAAAAATGATTCCTTTCGTCATAGGTATCTTTCTATTTTCAGCTGTCGGGAGCGGGGGCGATGTAGTGGAAAATGAACCTTTGGCAGGATTACAAAATGCAGGCTGGATATGGATTCCTATTGTTATAGCAGCGGTTGCCGCATATTTTGGAATGAATAATGTAGTCACTGGTACTCCGAAGCTTCCGAGCACAGTTCAGGGTATTGCCAAAACACTTTTTATGGTGGGTATAGGCCTTTTAGCTGCCGCTTTAGGGTCTTATTTATTGGTAGGGTTGGAGGTCAACATGTGGATAGTACTTCCTGTGGTGGTTATTCTTACGTTACTATTGATGAAATATCTAAGCCCAAAGGATATTAAACAGAGTCTTGATAAACAGTTTTCCATACTTTCAGACAAGCACAACTGGATCATGACAATTATTTATACCATGACCTTTGGTTCTTTCATTGGATTTTCTGCGGCATTTCCAAAACTTTGTCAGGATATATTTGTTTATACCGATCCGGCTAATCCACAATATACAAATCCCAATGCACCAGATTTCTTAACCTGGGTTTTTATTGGACCTATGCTTGGAGCCTTGGTTCGACCTGTGGGAGGTTGGTTGTCAGATAAAGTAAACAGTGGTTCAAGAGTCACTACTTACAGCACAATAATAACTGTAATAGCTACTATGGCGGTAGCGTATTTCGTGGTACAGGCCCGGGAAAGTGTTACTCCTGAAGCTTACTGGTGGCCTTTCTTTGCTTGTTTTATGGTGTTATTCGTAACTACAGGAATTGGAAATGGTTCCACTTTCAGGAGTATACCTTATATCTTCAGCAAGGAGAAAGCCGGGCCCGTTTTAGGATGGACATCGGCAATTGCAGCCTACGGGGCATTTATTATTCCGCAGGTATTTGGAGAACAGATTCAAATGGGAACCCCCGAATTTGCCCTTTATGGGTTTGGAGTGTACTATTTAATTTGTTTGGGACTAAACTGGTGGTATTATGACAGACCGAATTCCGGTATTAACTGTTAGTACCTTGGTTTGAGAAAGCAGAAAACACCTCTCCATTTTTAGTGGAGGGGTGTTTATTTTTTTTTTGAATTTAAGCTGCACCTGAAATAATTCAGGTGATGACTAAAAATTAAAAAAAATTTTAGTCGAACGTTTCTAGACGAATAGTCTTTGTTCTATACCTGTTTTACAGCTTAAATATGATATTCATCATATTTTTTCCCTAAGTTGATATACATCTTTGCCCGCCACCGATTTCAGGTATAGAAATCATCGGGAGAAGAAAATGTTCATTCATAATTTAGACTTGGTTTAAATTAACTTCTCCGAGACTCAAAGATCACCTCAATTACGGTAAAATTTTTATTTTAGGGAAACTTCAAAATTTAAGATTAAAGAATCCGTGATATGTACAGACTATTTAAAACTTTAAATAAAGTAGCCTTAATTAAGGCCACCATCGCAGCAGTTCTGACAGTTGTACTGGTGCTTATAGGTTCTCGGAATCTTCAGAATTTTGATCCGGCACTAATCGCGTATTTGATCGGTACCGTATTTGCCATTTTTGGAGTTGCATATCGCTATTCCGTTTGGATTCAGCGACCACCCACCAGGTTGTACTGGCGCAGAAGTATGCAGTTTCTTTTCAGTAAATATTTTTTTCCTTATTTGTGGCGCTCCACAAAATTATTTTTTAAAAACATCCTTGCACAGAGATTTATAGCTCATCGCAGCAGGACGCGGTGGGTAGGTCATTTCATGCTCGCAACCGGATGTTTGTTAGCTTTTGCCATTACAATTCCTCTTACTTTTGGTTGGATACATTTTGTGCTCAAGCCAGGAGACGACACGACGTATTATGCCCTGTTATTCGGTTTTGAAGCAGGATCTTTTCAATTAGGTTCGCCTCTCGCATTTATTGCCTTTCATGGTCTTGTGTGGTGTTCTGTTTTAGTTACTATCGGGGCTATAATAATGATGAAAAGAAGGTTTACTGATGGTGGTCTTATTGCTACACAAACTCTTGAAAATGACTGGCTGCCGTTGATTCTTTTAATAGCCATCTCTGTGACAGGACTTGGCATTTCTTATGATTACACTTTTCT
Organism: Salinimicrobium sediminilitoris; assembly: GCF_020866905.1. Lineage (GTDB taxonomy): Bacteria > Bacteroidota > Bacteroidia > Flavobacteriales > Flavobacteriaceae > Salinimicrobium > Salinimicrobium sediminilitoris. The sequence goes on from NZ_JAIVCC010000001.1 coordinate 103,456, forward strand.
TGAAGGGAAAACCTATCAGTTCATGGCTGTGACACATGCCATTACAGTTATTCTGTTCTTGGTGTGGCTACCCTTCGGAAAGTTTTTCCATATCTACCAGCGGCTTGCTCAGCTGGGGGCAAATCTTTATAAAACTGAAGGTACCCGACGTGGAATGGCAGTTTGTCCCCATACAGAGAAGGAATTTGCCACTCAAACTCACGTAAAAGATTTAAAATACGTCACAAAAGAATTAGGATTTAACTACGATAAAGCGGACGGTTCCAATCATTTGGATCTAAGTCCTGAAGGAAAAAGATCGGCTTTGGCTAAAGCCCATTTAAAAGCAAGAAATGAAGCCGGAAAATTATTCGGTTAAATAATTTGATAAGAAGATACCATGGCAAAACTTCCGGTTTCTATCGATAAGATTATAGAGGATTTTGGACCTCACAAAGCATATGCCCCACAAACGGGATTCCAGGGAAATAAGGAGCCTGACAAACTGGTGAAAACCCACTGCTGTTACTGCGGAATGCAATGCGGCATAAAGCTGAAGGTTAAAGATAATAAGATCGCAGGCTTTGAACCTTGGGAAGAATTTCCTTTTAACGAAGGACGCTTATGTCCTAAGGGAGTAATGCGTTATATGCAGAATAATCACCCCGACAGGTTAATGGATCCTATAGAACGTGTAGAAGGGAAAGGTTATAAACCTGTGGATTGGGATTACGCGATGTCTCGCACGGTTAATGAAATAAAAAGGATTCAGGAAAAATATGGGAAAGATGCATTTGCAATGCTTTCCGGTGTATCTCTTACCAATGAAAAAAGCTACATGATAGGGAAATTTGCCCGTGTAGCCTTAAAAACTGCAAACCTGGATTATAACGGCCGACTGTGTATGGTTAGTGCCGGGGGAGGAAATAAAAAAGCATTTGGACTGGACAGAATTTCGAACAGCTGGGCCGACCTTAAACATGCAGAAGTAATTTTAGTTGCAGGAGCCAATATAAGTGAAACTTTCCCTACCCTTACTCATTACGTGTGGCAGGCAAGGGATAACGGCGCCAAGTTGATCGTAGTTGACCCGCGAATGATTCCGTTAGCCCGTACAGCCGATCTGCATCTTCCTATAAGACCAGGAGGCGATTCTGCACTTTTTGGAGCTATACTCAAGATCATGGTAGATAATGACTGGCTGGATCACGACTTTATAGATAATTACACTTCTGGATTCCAGGAAACTATAGATGCGGTAAAGGATTACGATCTGGATTGGGCAGAAGAGCATACGGGAATATCAAAAGATCTCATCTACCAGGCTGCCGAAATGTGGGGGAAAGCCAACACAAGTTTCCTGTTACATGCTCGTGGAATTGAACACCATACAAAAGGTGTGGAAAATGTTCTTAGCTGTATAAATATAGTTCTGGCATCCGGTAGAATTGGACGCCCTTATTGCGGCTACGGAACCATCACGGGACAAGGCAACGGACAGGGAGGACGTGAACACGGTCATAAATGTGATCAACTCCCGGGAAACCGTGACATTACCAATCCTGAACACAGGAAATATATTTCTGAAGTATGGGGGATCAATGAACCAGATATGCCCGGAAAAGGCCTTACTGCCTACGAGCAAATTGAAGCCATACATCGGGGTGAAATTAAAGGCTTGATCTCAATTTGTTTTAATCCGCTGGTATCTCTGCCGAACAATAATTTTGTGCGGGAAGCCTTGGAAAAACTGGAGTTCTACGTAAATATTGATACATTCCTCAGTGAAACTGCCAGGCATGCAGATATCGTTCTTGCCGGTTCCTTGCATGAGGAGGAAGAAGGTACTGTGACTACAGCCGAAGGACGAGTAGTGAAAATTAATGAAGCAATAAAACCTCCCGGAAATACAAGGAGGGATGGAGAGATCCTTATGGAACTCGCCGATAGATTAGGGGAAGGTGATAAGTTTAACTTTGCCACCAGCGAGGATATCTTCAATGAACTTAGAGTAGCCTCTAAAGGTGGTACCGCTGATTACTACGGAATTACTTATAAGAAGGTAGTCGATAATTACGGAGTTTTCTGGCCATGTAAGAGTTTGGATCACCCTGGAACGCCACGCCTATGGGAAGATAAGAAATTTGAAACACCTGACGGAAAGGCACATTTTAATCCGGTAAAGTACAGACCGGCTTCCGAAATGCCAAATAAAGAATATCCTGTTGTACTTACTACAGGCCGGGTAGTATCCCAGTATTTAAGTGGAACTTCAACCCGAAGAATAGGAAAACTAATAGACCAATATCCAGAACCTTTACTGGAAATCCATCCAAAACTGGCCTATCAGTATGGAATTGAAAATCATGATTTGATCACGGTCAAAACACGTAGAGGGGAAGCACAATTTCCTGCACATGTGGTAGAGACAATTCGGGAGGATACCGTTTTCATTCCTTATCACTGGGGAGGAAAAGCTTCCGCTAATCAACTGACTATTGATAACCTGGATCCTACTTCTAAAATTCCGGAGTATAAGGTCTGTGCTTGTCAATTGGTTAAGACCGGGAAAAAAGGATCTGTGGAAAGAACGGAAACAGCTTATCAAAGCTGGACCACAGAAGATAAATCAAGAACCAGAACTCAAGATCAGGAATAAAAGAAAATAAGATAAGAATAGAGAAGTTTAATAACCTAAAAACCAAATTATGCCGGTAACAAATTATGACCAGGAAATGGCCTTTTTCGTAGACATGCAACGCTGTATAGGTTGCCAGGCCTGCGTAATGGCCTGTGCTGAATGTGAAACGAATGGCCAGGAAAGTATGATCCACGTGAACTATGTTGACAGGAAGAAAAGTCCCCAGACCACGGTTCAGGTGTGTATGCACTGTGAAGATCCAACCTGCGCCAATGTTTGTCCGGCAGATGCTATTCATCAGGATGAATTTGGAGTAGTACATTCCGCTAATACTTCCAGATGTATAGGATGTTCAAATTGTGTCCTGGCATGTCCTTTTGGAGTTCCCAAAAAAATGGAAGAAGCTGAATTGATGATGAAATGTAATTTATGTTACGACAGGACTAGTGCAGGCAAAAAGCCAATGTGTGCAACAGTTTGCCCAAGTCAAGCCCTTTACTACGGCACAAGGGAAGAAATAGCAAGAATGAGACCCGATAGTGAACCTGTAAACTCATTTTTCTTTGGTCAGCAGGAAGTAAATACAAAGGTTAATATTATGATGCCCAAAGGCACAAACTCTTTACTCATACCTTAAATAAAAAAGAGCAATGTCAAAAGAAGATCCCGGTAAAGAACCAAGCTGGAAAGCAGATTTTCCTATAGAAAGCAAACGGGCTACACACGTCAGTCGGAGGGAATTCGCGAAATTCCTTGGACTCCTTTCTGGTGCTTTCGCATTAAGCAACGGCTTTATAGTAATAAAGGCAATGGCTTTTCCTTCGGAAAAACTGGAAGGTGAACATTTTGTTGCGAATGCAGCTGAAGTTCCGGTAGGAGAAATGGTTCAGTTTGAGATTAGTGGTGAAAAGACCATTCCTTATATCCTAATCCATCTGGAGGAAAATGAATGGAGGGCTTTCGAGCAAAAATGTACTCACCTCACCTGTGCAGTGAGATACAGGAAAACTGAAAATAAAATTGAATGCCCCTGTCACAATGGTTGGTTTAGTGCAGATACCGGAGAGGTCTTACAAGGACCTCCTCCAAGACCATTACCACAACTGGATGTAGTAGTAAAAGAAGGAAAAGTTTATGTTAGAGAAAGAGAACGCGAAAACGTATAAATATGAGTAACTTCAGAAGGTCACAGAACGAGGCCCATCCCAACAAGACAAATACGATCTTAACGGGAATTATCCTGTTGCAGATCCTATTTGTAAGCATGCAGATATGGCTGTTATTTGGAGCATTGAACAATGCTCTTGAAGAGAATTTCGGCTTTGCCCTTACCACATTTATAGGCTCTCTTATTATGGCGATAGCTTCAATTTGGCTGCTGAAGTATCTACCTGAGCCTATCAGAAAAGACGGGCCTAAAAAGCCCCAGGTAACTGCAAGCAATCAACCAAAAAATTAAGCTGATCGGATTTGAGATACCGAGATTAATTCAAAGGTTTTTAGGGGAAAAACAGAATTTTTATCAAAGAGATCTCATGCGCACAGAATCTTCTAAAAATGAGGTTCTTAATACCAGAAAAATCTAATTATATATCTTTCACTCTCAATATTTTCTAATGCTTGTAGATAGCCACAAAAGATTACATGATTATCTAAGGATCTCCCTTACGGATAGCTGTAATTTTCGTTGTCAATATTGTATGCCCAATGAAAATATCCAATGTTTGCCTAATAATCACCTCATGCAGGTAGATGAGATAGAGCAGATTGCAAAAATTTTTGTTGACCTGGGAGTGAATAAGATCAGGCTTACGGGGGGTGAACCTTTGGTAAGGAAAGAATTCCCCGAGATCCTTCATAGATTATCAAAATTACCTGTGGAGATAAGCCTTACAACAAATGCAGTACTTGCACATAAATTCATAGCAGAACTTAATGCAGGGGGGGTGCGAAGTATTAATGTAAGTCTTGATACATTAAATAGTGAAACATTTAAAAAGATTACTAAAAGAGATCAATTCCAAAAGGTATGGGATAATATCTTGCTGCTCCTTCAAGAAGGTTTTAGAGTAAAGATAAATACAGTAGCCATTGAAGGTGTGATCGAAAAGGAAATTCTGGATTTTGTGGCTATTACAAAAAATCTTCCGCTGCACGTACGTATGATCGAATTCATGCCTTTTGAAGGGAATCACTGGAACAGTAAAAAAGTCGTGACAGCAAAGCAAATGCTGGAATGGGTTGAAAGCGAATATGACATGGTGAAGCTCAAAGATGAACCACATGCCACAGCAAAAAAATACAAAGCCATTGGTCATGAAGGCACCTTTGCTTTTATTACCACCATGACAGAACATTTTTGCGGCGATTGTAACCGGATGAGGTTAACGGCGGATGGTAAGATGAAGAACTGCCTCTTTGGAAGTGAAGAAATGGACCTTTTGGGAACATTACGGAAAGGAAAGGACATAATTCCACTTATTAAATCTTCAGTTATCAGAAAACATGCTGTAATGGGTGGACAATTTGGGAAGAGCTATAAACGAGCCGATGCTTCTCAATTGAAGAACCGAAGCATGATCAAGATAGGAGGATAATCGGGTGGAGGAATGGAAAGCTCTTGTTTATAAAATTTTTCTTTAGATTAATAATTCATAGCATCAAAAACCAACCATTATGAAAAGTAAAATTGAACCTGTTTCAGGATTTAGATTTTTTACGCTACTCCTTGTCATAGGGGTTTCTTTTAGCTCCTGCAAAAATGAAACAGAAGATCAGCGGCAAAATGAGGATGAATTGTCGGGACAAATGGAAACCGGAACAGAACAGGTTGCTGTGGAATCATATCAGGCTCAGATAACTTCGGTGAATGGTAAGGCCAATAAAAACAGAAGTGTCTCAGGAATTGTGAGGCTTGAGGTACAGGGAGATGAACTAAAGGTCTTTGTAGAAGCGAGCGGCCTGGAACCGGGAATGATGTACCTACAGCATCTTCATGGCGCTAAAGATGGAGGGGAGATAAATTGTCCTGATTCTGCAGCTGATGAAAACAATGATGGGGTTGTGGATATTACTGAAGCATATGATGTGGCAGGAGTTACCATGATCATGCTGCATAATGATCCTACTAATTTTGAGGTGGAATCAGAAACCTATCCTACAGCTGATGAAACCGGAAATATTTCCTATCAACAAGTTATAAACCTTGATGAGCTTAGACAGGGTTTTATGGAGGAATTTGACTGGGGGGAAATGGATTTTGGCCAATTTACCTATTTGATCCATGGAGTGGAAGAGGAGGCAGTTCCCGAATCGGCTGAGAGTGTAAAAGGTCTTCCGGCACATGTTACTCTACCTATAGGATGTGCAAAAATATCTCAGTCATAAGGGCTTTTTTTCTGGTTTTAAATACACAAGAATGATCTCAGTTGAACAGGCAAGAAAAATCCTTTATGAAAATTCAGAAAGAGGAAAAATAACCACTATTGAACTGAGAGAAAGTTTAGGAACTGTCCTGGCAGAAGATATATATTCCTCTATCGATGTGCCTTCTTTCGATAATTCGGCCATGGATGGGTATGCTCTAAAATTCGATGGAGAAAGCGAAAGCTGGAGGCTGCAGGGTGAGATCCAGGCAGGAGATACTGCTGTTCACGAGGTGGCATCCGGAGAAGCTACTCGTATTTTCACCGGAGCAAAAATGCCGGAGGGAGCAGACACTGTAATTCAGCAGGAGCTTATCGAACGAAAAGGGGACAGGATCATTTACAACCATGAAAAAATTTCGACCGGCAGCAATGTGCGGTTGACAGGTTCTCAATGCAAGGCAGGAGACCAGATCCTGAAGAAAGGTACTAAAGTGACATCGGGAGTGGTCGGGTTGCTTGCCTCTGTAGGGGTTTCAAAAATGAAAATTTTCACACCTCCTTCAGTAGCCTATGTGGTTACGGGTAATGAATTAAAGGAACCGGGAGAACCTCTCAAAACTGGGGAGATCTATAATTCCAACGGTCCTATGCTCGAGGCCTTACTGAAACAAATAGGAATAAAAGAAATTGTCGCTAAAAGAGCTTCAGATGATAAGGAAAAACTCCAACAGATCATAAATTCGGCATGGGAACAACAGGATGTACTGATCCTTAGCGGTGGAATTTCTGTGGGAGATTACGATTTTGTTAAGGAATGCCTGGAAAAGGTGGGAGTAAAAGAACTTTTTTATAAAATAAAGCAACGGCCGGGAAAACCTATGTATGTGGGCAAAAAAGGAGATAAAATGGTCTTTGCCCTTCCGGGAAATCCTGCTTCGGTTCTCAGTTGCTATGTGCAGTATGTGAAACCATGTTTACAGAACCTCATGGGAAAAAAGGATGCTTGGCAACCCGATAATATTTTGCCACTTTTGGAAGATGTAAAAAAGAAGCCGGGATTTACCTTTTTTATGAAAGCTAAAAAAGAAGATGGTAAGGTGAAAATTTTGACAGGACAACAATCTTTTAACCTGCAGGCTTTTAGTACAGCCGATTGCCTGGTGGAACTTGAAGAAGAAGCCGAAGTTGTTCCTAAAGGAACACTTGTAAAGATCTATAATCTTTAAAAATTGTAGGAACCTAAATCACTGATGTATGCCGGGAGAGTTGTTTCTATATCTCATTATCCTATTACCTGTAGCAGCATTTTTCTATGCCTCTGTGGGACACGGAGGCGCGAGCAGTTACTTGATGATCCTCGCCCTCGCAGGATTTGCTCCTGAAGAAATTCGTCCCGCTGCATTATTGCTTAATATCGTCGTCTCTTTTGTCGCTTTTTCCACACATCGTAAAACCTGTAACTTTCCAAAAAAGCTGTTTTTGCAACTGGCTTTATTTTCCATTCCCGCTGCCTTTATAGGAGGACTCGTGGTCGTGGATTCGGCCATCTATAAAAATATATTGGGCGTTTTACTGCTGTTCCCTATAATGCAATTTCTGGGGTTATTCCCGAAAAATCCAGACGTACTGTTGGAAAAACGCCCGTGGATGCCGGCGGTAATTGGTATTATGATCGGGTTCTTTTCGGGACTCATAGGAATTGGAGGTGGGATCATTCTTTCTCCGCTGTTGTTGATGCTGGGCTGGGCCAATGTACGACAGACAGCTGCTCTTAGTGCGCTGTTCATCTTCGTCAATTCAATAGCAGGTTATTTAGGCACGGTAGGTTTTGATCTTGCGGTAGAAAAATCCATGTGGATCTTCATCCCATTTACGGTCCTTGGCGGAATCCTTGGGGGCTTTTTTGGATCCCAACGTTTTAATGTTCGGGTCGTGAAACACCTGCTAACCTTCGTACTTGCAGGCGCGGCGATCAAATTGATCCTATCATGAGTCCTGCTCCAAAAATTGAAGCTTTTGTACTGGCAGGCGGCAAAAGCAGCAGGATGGGTAAAGACAAAGGTTTGGTGAATCTTAATAACCAACCTATGGTCTCTTACGTGTTCCAGGCCTTGCAAGAAGCGGAGCTGCCGGTAAAGATCATCGCAAACAGTCGGGATTACGAAAAATTTGGATTCCCGGTATGTAAAGACGTGGTGAAGGAAAGAGGACCGATGGGAGGTTTATTGACGGCATTTAACAATACAGATGCTGAGGTAGTACTGCTTATAAGCTGCGATATGCCTTTTGTAAATGCAGAAGCCATAAACCTGTTGCTCAAAGCAGTAGATGAGGATTACATTACAGCTGCCCTGGTAAAGGACAGGATCAACCCCTTATTCGCTGCCTATCCGTTACACTTAAAGGGATCTGTGGAAGATGCGATTGCTTCGGAAGAGTTAAAAATGACCGATTTCATTTTAAAGAATCCGCACACTTTAGTACCTTCCGTAGCGCAGAAAATGCCGTGGTGTTTCCGCAATATTAATAATGAACAAGAACTGAAAGAAGCTGAAGAAAAATGGAGCCACTTACTATAAAAAGCTTCGGAATGCTGGCCGAAAAAATGCCTCAATCCGAATTTGAGTTTCCCTATCATAAAGATTCAAATGAGCTGCTGAAGGCTTTGAATACAAAATATCCTTTTTTGGCAGACCTGAAGTTTTCCCTGGCTGTGGATAAGCAGCTGGTACAGGAAAACACTCCTTTAAAAGGGAATGAAGAGATCGCTCTATTACCGCCATTTTCGGGAGGATGAGCAGGTTTGAAAGACAAACCATATTACCCGGTTTTGGACAGGAAGGTCAACAGAAATTGAAAGCTGCCCGGGTGCTGGTGGTTGGAGCCGGCGGACTCGGTTGTCCGGCGCTGTTGCACCTCGCAGCCGCCGGAGTTGGAACTCTGGGAATTGCCGATGGAGATAACATCAGCGAGTCCAATCTCAACCGCCAAACCCTTTTCGGACATCAACATATTGGAAAACATAAAGCTGAAACCGCAGGAGAACTGCTAAAAGAAAAATATCCTGATGTCAACTTCAATGTAATTTCCGAATTCCTGAACAACAGCAATGCGATAGAAATTTTAAGGGATTACGATCTGGTGCTCGATGGCAGTGATAACTTCGGTACCCGATATATGATGAACGATGCTTGCGTGCTGTTGGATAAGCCGCTGGTAATGGGCGCCATATATCAATATGAAGGGCAGGTGACGGTTTTTAATTATGGAGAAAATCCGGTGAATTACCGGGACATGTATCCAAATGCGCCGCAGCCACACGAGGTTCCCAACTGTAGCGAAACAGGAGTTCTGGGTGTGCTTCCGGGACTGATAGGGACGCTTCAGGCGACCGAGGCCATAAAAATTATTTCAGGAATTGGAAAAGTACTGACAAATAAAGTTTTGTTTTACAATCTGAAAACATCAGGATTTTTTGAAGTGGCGGTAGCGCCGAATTCAGATTTAAAAAAGGAACTTCCGGCTAGTGAAGAAGTCTTCCGAAGCAAGGATTATAATATCACCTGTGGACTTTCAGAAAGCATAGACTGGAAGAAGGCACTGGACTGGAAACACAGTCTAAAAAGCTGTGTTTTAGTGGACATTCGGGAACTCGAGGAGGAGCCAGTTTTTGAGCGGGTAGATATTAGTAAAATTCCAATGTCGGTTTTAAACCAAGATCAGGATAAAGTTCGTTCCTTTGAAAATATTATCCTTTTTTGCAAGAGCGGGAAACGCAGTGAACACATGGCTGCGGAGCTAAAAAAGCAATTTCCTGAGAAAAAAGTATTTTCGGTGGATGGAGGAATTATGCATCCTGCTTCCCCGGTAAATTCAGAAGAAAAATGACACGAAAACCAAAAAATATATTTGTAGAAGGGCCCATTTCCAGCGATAAGATAGCTACTTCCATTCAGAACCACAGTTCAAAGACCAATATTGGTGCCCATTCCATCTTTTTGGGGCAGGTACGGGCAGATGAAAAGGAGGGAAGCACAGTGAGAGCTATTAATTATACGGCATATAAGGATATGGCGCTGGAAAAAGCTTTTGAGATTAGAGAAGCTATTTTTGAGAAGTATCCACTAACCTGTATGCATATCTACCACAGCCTGGGAGAGGTGAAAACAGGGGAGATCAGTCTCTTTGTATTCACCTCTTCAAAACATCGCAAGGCGGCAATCGATGCTTGTGAAGAACTGGTGGAGCGAATCAAAAAAGAACTTCCGGTTTGGGGGAAGGAATTGCTGGAAAGTAACGAAGGCAGCTGGAAAGAAAACACCTGAAAAGAAATTATATGGTAGATATTACCCATAAGTCCAATACCCTTAGAAAAGCCATTGCACAGGCAATGGTTAAAGTAAGCGATCTCAAAACGATCCAAGCTATAGAGCAAAAGAAGGTGCCTAAGGGAGACGTGTTTGAAATGGCAAAAACCGCCGGACTTTTTGCAGCGAAGCGCACCAGCGACATGATTCCCGATTGTCATCCTCTGCCAATTGAATATACCAACATAAGGTATCGTATTGAAGAACTTGCAGTTTTCATTGAAGTCGAAGTACATACCATCTATAAGACCGGAGTTGAGGTGGAAGCCATGCATGCTGCATCTGTCGTAGCTCTTACCATGTATGATATGCTAAAGCCAATAGACAAAGGCATCAGTATTGAAAATATCAAACTCTTGGAGAAAAAAGGAGGAAAGACAGATTACCGCAAGGTAGTTGCAGAGAATGATATTAGGGCGGCTGTCATCGTGTGTTCAGACTCAATTTCGGCGAGAGAAAAAGAAGATCGCGCCGGGAAAATCATTATGGAAAAGCTCAAAGCTCATGAGGTTTCAGTTAATAATTATGTAATTATTCCTGATGAAAAGGAGAGAATTCAGGAGCTGATAAAACAGTATTCTAAAGCAGGAATAGACCTGCTCATCCTTACAGGCGGTACAGGACTTTCCCCCCGGGACGTAACTCCCGAAGCTGTACGGCCACTTCTCGAAAGACCGGTGCCCGGAATCGAGGAGGCAATAAGAAATTACGGGCAGGAAAGAACACCATATTCTATGTTATCACGTTCTGTTTCAGGATTAATAGGGAATACCCTTGTGCTGGCTCTCCCTGGATCAACTAAAGGAGCAGCTGAATCTATGGATGCTGTTTTTCCTGCGGTAATGCATATTTTCAGGGTGCTGGCGGCATTTAAGCATGATTGATACATTCGACCACAGAAAAAAAAGACAGTCGAAGTATTAGATTTAAGAGAAATTTTACATGGATTCTGGTATAAATATTACTTCCTTTAATAAATTTTAAATTAAGCTTGTTATGGGAAGACCTGCCACTAAACCAACAGACCTGAAAGATGGTTATTATATAGAAGTCAAAAATAAAAACCAAAAATCAATCCGACATTAAAATCCCGAGAGATACTGAAGACCAGCTTTTAATGGCCATTGATGAATACAAAGTAAACAATGAAGTGGTTATTCTTGGGAAACAAGAAAATGGAAAAATGAGGGATATTCCAGAACTTAGTTCTGAACAATAAGGTTTTTTGGCTTTGGCTCATTAGTAACACCTCTCCCAACTCTTATATTTCTCTTTTTCCACTTTAAAATATCTCATCATACCCTATCAAACTGTAAAATTTTTGTTTTGTTCTTTAAGTGGTTATAACTAGGCGCTTTATGCTATGGTTTTGGGTTGTTGTTCAAAATAGTGGCTCAGAAATTTATTTTGAAACACTTATTTTAATAATTTTATTTACCACGTAAGTTCCAGCAAAAAGTATTTAAGTTTTTAGAATTTGTGGTATCCTCCTGAAGATTATCCTGCCAACCCGTAAGAATAAATACTATTTACTTTTTTCATCCGGAACGTTTTCCATTTTGATTACCCTTCCTGCTAGTAAGACGGCTGAAAAAATTTCAGCTAGTTAACATTTACTTCTTCCAGAGCCATCGCGTAACCATTTTTGATGCACAACTTTTCGGGATTTAGAATTAGGATAGGCCGTACTTTTAATTTATAGATTTGCCAAAAACCCCCATTCAGGCCGGCTAACTTCTAAATCCCGTTCCTTTGCCGAAGAAAAATGGTTACAACAGCGGAGGCTTGGGAAGAAGTTGCTGTTGAAGTCGACGGGGGACTTTAACTTTTGATTATTAAGTTAGCAATCAGGCGGACGCATGGTTAGAGGAGGACTGTAATGCAGTGGAAGGATTTCCTCCTGGAGCGAAATGAAAGGAATCCTATGGCCATGGGTCCAAGACCTTTCCCGAAGCTCTTTTTCCGCAGCGCAGCGTAGGGAAATGTGCTGAGGGAGTGGATTTAAAGTTGTCTTTTAACTTATTCATAATTTGTACAACCTGTGGAACAACCAGTGAAACAACTTGTGTAATAGTTTTGATTTCAATTGTAAAACATTAAAAACACCCTCTCAAATTAGATTTTTATTTCTATATTTTTTTGTTTTCCTATGTACCTTTCTATAATGTTTTCATTTTTTTCCGGCGGGTAAAAGAAAAAAGAGGGGTGATAGTGTCGGTGAGCTGGAGACGGTGTCTTCTTCTACGGTAGACGATTTTCTGAGGCAGACCGCTGTACTTTAGACACCATCGTACTGTTTCTTTAGAAATTGGCCTCGAATAGTTTTTCTTAATCTTTAAAAGTCTTTCTTTTTCTGCAGCTCTTTTTAAACGAGAAGCAATGGCTTTGGAAATTTTAAAGATCTTTTCTACTCCATTGACTGAAACAGGTACAGCTTTTTTTCTGCTCCGACCAGATAGAAGAAAATGACAGGTTCTCCCTTTTTTCTGAACGCTTTCCTTTTCTCTTTGTCTTTTCAGATAAATACTGTGTAAATAAGCAAAAATTCCTGCCCCTATAAAAGCCTTTAATCTATAGAGGTCAAATGGTAGCATGAGGATAGCACTACGGCTCCTCCACTCATTTTCATCCCTTATTCTATCAAAAGATTTTATCAGGTAGTAACCGGTTTTTGTATTGAGCCTTAGCCATCCTTTTTCTTCAAAGAACCGAACATAGGATTTCATGGTTTTCTCTGACTTTATCCTTAATACCTGCTGAATGGCTCTCATTTCTCCCCATGACAGTTTGGATTTTCCTTGCGGGTACATCATTTTGAGTAGCAGGAAAAACCGGAGCCTGGAAACATAATGTTCCTGTTGGGCAGAGATCAGTAGTTGAACCGGGACTTTTATCGGACGCATATGGATTAAGAAATAGAAGATGAATAAATTCTAAAGCGGGATCAGGACCTAAGGCGGCTTAAAAGCTGAAGTGTTATTCTTACCCATGATAGTGAAATAAAAATCCCTCCAAAAGTCTTAAGTTGACCTTCAGAGGGATAGGTGGTTTGACTTTCGAAAGCCAATTTCAGAAAGGGTTCATGGAGGAGTGAATTGAAGAACTACTTTAACTATTTCGAAGACTCAGAATTATGCTTTCTCTAAAGGATTCCTTCAATCAATGATAAAACGATAATAGAAAAGTGTCAGAACAAGTATTAACCAACTAACTTTTTCTTCTGCATTTTGACCTTAAGCTCATTCATGTCCTCACTAACCTTTTTCTCAATTACCCTGGCATATATTTGGGTAGTTGTAAGCTTTGTGTGACCTAGAAGTTTAGATACGGTTTCCAGGGGAACACCATTAGTAAGAGTTACAGTTGTTGCAAAGGTATGTCGCGCCATATGGAAGGTGAGGTGTTTTTTGATCTTACACAGGTATGCTATTTCTTTTAAATAGGAATTGATCTTCTGATTGGAAAGAACAGGTAATAAGGTATTTGTTATCGAAGTGCGATAGTCTTTTTTATATTTTTCAATAATCCCCAGGGCCTCAGGAAGCAATGGAACTTTTACCGGGGTGGAGGTCTTTTTGCGACTGGTTATGATCCACAGGTTGCCATCTTCACCTTCCACTATATTCTTTTTGGTCAGTAACATAATATCCCCATAGGCAATACCAGTAAAACAACTAAAAAGAAAAAGATCCTTGACATTTGTTAGCCTCGGGATGGAACATGAGAGGTTTTCCAGTCTTTCCATTTCTGTCTCAGTCAAAAAATCTCTTTCTTTTTTAATTAATTTGGGTTTGAACTTTATAAAAGGATCCTTCTCCATCCACTCCATATGAAACGCCATTCTAATCATCTTTCTCAGTCTCTGAATGTGTTTCATAATGGTATTATTACCAATCTTTGCTTGATAATGCTTGGGTTTATAAGAACGTAAGAAACTTTCGAATCCGATGATAAAACTGTAGTCAAGATCTTTTAGAAAAACATCACTGCTCTGATACTCTTTCTGGATAAATTCCATGATATAATTTTGACTCGTCTTGAAGTGGCGCATGGTATCATAATGAAGTATGGGTTGCATTTTTTCATTATGATAAGCAATCAATTCCGACATCGATGTATGATCCTTATCTTCTCCGAGAAAACGAGCTTTAAGGGATTGGGCTGTAAAAATGGTGCCGGAGGCTTTAAGATCCATATAGCACTGGAATATTTGTGTACGAGTTTGCGCTATGAATCCATTTACCTGAATTGAATCTTTATCTTTTGTTCTCAGACGACCCTTGCTTTTATCCCAGTGTTCTGGATTTACTTTTGTTTTTAAACTAATATTAGCTCGCTGTCTGTTAACCACAATACGAGCATAAATTTCGGCCAATCCATCTTTGGCCCTGGAGTTATTAATCCAGAAGAGAATAGAGAATGTTTGTGATGAAGTCATAGTTGTTCGTCTTTAAATGAGTATTCCGTGAAAGACGAAAGTCAAACCAACTATAAATGAAAGATACAAAATTCAGCACTTGGTCAACAAATTTCTCAAGTTAATTTGTTGACCGGATTGTTGACCTTACAACCCTAAATCAGACAACATTATTTGATATCAAAAAAATGAAAAACCCTGAAAATCAATAGATTAACAGGGTTTTCGAGTCTAAAAAGTGACCTCGACAGGACTACTTCTTATTTATACTCACTTATTCTATTTTAATTAAATTTTCAGTACATATCCTTTATGTATGGCGGTTCGTAGCTGTTTCTAAAGGATGTTATTCATAAAAAACTAAAGTTGAATAACGTTAAATTCAAGAAAGGGCGGTACATTAGGCGGTACAAAATTAACTCTAAAAAATGGGATCGGTCAAAGTAAAACTCCGCCAAGGAACAGGAACTACACAAAATATCTACATTCATTTCAATTACGGCCGAAAGAAACAGTACCGATATGCGACCGGGTTGAGTATAAAAAAAACTGCACATTGGGATGAACAAAATAATGCAGTAAAGAACGTATTAGCGGAACCCGATAGCAGTAATATTAATGCAGACCTGGCTGAGCTTCTAACTTTTTCCCGGCAATTATTAAGAGATTTAGAAAAAGAGGATATTCCAATTGACAATAGGATCCTTAAGCAGCGGATCAATCAGTGGAAAAACAAGAGTGACGGAAATAAAGAAGCTAACTATTTGACAGACCATTACAAGTGGTTTACGGAATACTTTAAGAGCAAACCTCGACCAAGCACCGGAAAGCCTCTTGCTAAGAGTACTCTAAAGCCATATAAAAATACTCTCCGGATTCTTGAAGATTATGAAAACCATATCGGCGGCAGATTAGCTTTTCAGCATATCAGCCTGACGTTCCATTCCGAATTCATCCAATGGCTACAGGACAAAGGATATACTGATAATTATATCGGAACCCAAATCAAGAACATAAAGACGGTCATGCATGATGCTTTTGAAAGAGGGCTTCACAAGAGTCTGGACTACCAAAAATCAGCCTTTACCAAACCCAAAGAAGAGGTGAACCATATTTATCTCACAATGGATGAAATTAAAAGCATCAAGGAAATAGAGTACTCAAAGCGCCCACATTTAGATATTGCCCGGGATCTTTTCGTCATAGCTGCAGTAACTGGTTTAAGAGTATCCGATTATAAAAGCCTTTCAACTTCAAACATCAAAGCCTTTAGAGGCATCAGCTATCTGGAAATTAGAACCCAGAAGACAGGCAAAGTAGTGCACATCCCGCTTCATCCGTTCATAAAAGATATATTGAAAAAGCGCGAAGGCCAATTTCCTATTATGATTCCGGAGCAAAAGATCAACGAGGCCCTAAAGAGCATTGGAAAAAAGGCCAAACTCAATGAGGAAATTACTATTGAGCGCACTGAAGGTGGAATCCGCACTAAAACCACGTTCAAAAAACACCAATTACTAACTAACCATACTGCCAGAAGAAGCTTCTGCACCAACGCTTATAAGGCAGATATGCCTGTTATTGATATTATGGCTATTAGCGGACATACTTCAGAAAAGGTTTTTTACAACTATATAAAAGCTTCGCCAATGGAGAGATTGGAGAAAATTTCTAAGCATTCGTTCTTTAATTGATCAGCTTTTTTCAATCTGATGAGAATATCTTTTTAAAAAGTTAAATAGCATTTATTGACGTATAGTAGAATCCTTTTAATATACCTCCATTTCTTCCATTTCAGCCTTTCTTCCTCAACATTATTTTTAGCTTTCGCCATGATGGCTTAAGGTATTGTAATAGGAATATGTTACCAATTGGCTTCTCCTGCACTAGGTAGGTACCATTCATGCCTAAGGTTTGGAAGTTTTTTATCAATGAATAAGATCATTCCAAAAGAGCCTAAACCTGAATAAAACAGTCTCAATTCAGGGTGACTGGACAGTATAACTGTCTTAACGATGTTCTTTGATACAATTTTTCGCATTTGATAATGATATTCTTTTACTTCAGGAGCATACCAAAAAAATGTCCTTATCACCCTTGAATCGATTTTATCTTGCATTTTGTCTACAAAACCCGGGGTAAAAGAAAGTTCTTCCCCTTCCATAAACAACTTATCGGCTAAAGTAATCTGAAGGTTTACAATAGGATTACCAAATCGCGCCTGATAAATAGAATTATCATTTGTGAAATCTAATCGAAAAATCCACATATTATGATTTAAGGCTTGCTGGAATTCTGATTTAGCCATTTCTACCATTAAAAATGAATTTGCCGTAAAATCATTCTTTGTATACCTCTTGTAATATGAGATATAATCATCTGATGCTAGGGACGGACTGTAATCACTGCTATAATTTTGCACCATTTCATTAATTATTAACTGAAAAGTACTTGCAGCATTTTTTAGGCGTGTCTGAGGACTTAGTGGATTCTTAAAAACATCAGAATTCCTTGTCGAAAATTCTCCCCTAAGAAGCATCTCTGCCATAGGTAAAATGGGGGGCGTACCGCCCCGGCCTTCCGGATCGTTTACCTTATGGTTCTTTAAATTAATTCCTTCTGGAATATTAGGTATTTCAGTCTGGTTAAGCAGGTTTCTAAAATCTCCTTTATATCGTTTAGCAAAATCTATGCTAACCATTCCAAACGAGAATACTAGGTCTGCCTTACGTAGATTGTCCATTAGAGTACCCTGAGTGGGTGCAGGCAAATTGAAAGTTTGATTAGGATTTGCCAGATAATTTTCCATATAAGTGACCTGGTTTTTTAAGTTTGTATTGACATTCCTTACCTCATCCTTATAGGTAGATTTTAATTCATCCGATGTTAGTAAATGGATGTAATCATGCTCCTGGAAAAAAGAGAACTGTACACTCCTGTTTTCACTGATTTCCAACATATCCTCGCTAAGGATTATAGGATCTTCACTTCCACGACCAATAGCGCTTAATCCTAGACTTTCTCCTTCTATATAATCTTGTAAAGATGTAAATTGCCCATTCAAAAAATCAATAACATTTTGTGCTCGCTGTAGTGACAGTGGACTATTAATACTATTTGTGCCTGTTTCACTTGCTCTACCGACAAATTTTGAGAAATTTTCTGAGAGTTCGGGCGATTTCCGCCAATATAATAAGTTCGAAATTTTAAATGGCGGATAAGCCTCATCTGGAACAACATCTGTTTCCAACTCAATCAAATTAGCAGGATCAGTAATAGCTATTTGATTAGATTCCCACCAAGAATTTGATCCATTCCTACTTTTAAATCGTTCCAATAATTGTAAACGGATAACATTTTCGCGGGTATTAGATGCAAAACTTTCCGGACCCCAAAGCTGCGATATTAATAAGGCTTCTTTTTTCCCTTTTTCAATATTCGGGATAAAGGGGCGCTGGTAATGTTCGAAATCTCTGGTATCCAGCTTCGAATTCTTAATTAATTCATCTAAAAAAATTTCAGAAAAGAATTCAGACAAAGCATCTTTATGCGCTTGTTTTAATTCGCTTTTTTGTACCTCAAAATCATATAACAGAAAATAGTGCTCTGTTTTTTTACGATAAACTGCTCCATACAGCCACTCTATATAATAGATATGGGCATGAATTACTTTTCCATTTTGAGATAAGTCAAAATCCTGAACAAAATTTTTATTCTTTTTATCTTTAAGCCTATCCTTTAGACGTTGTAATAAATGTCTAAACCCATCATTAGCTATAGCATAGCTTTCGTTGATTATTTCCGTTGGATCCATATTATCTGAGTGAAATGAATTGTATGTGTTTATTCAATTTGGGGTTTCCTGTATATATATGTGAAACTACTTTCCCATTAGAATCTTCTAATTTCAAAAACTCCCCTCGATTGTTTAGCATGGCGATCAATCGTCCTTTATGGTAGGCCTTCCAATTCTTAACCCCTAGAGTTCTTTCGCCAATAAAAATTTCATATTTCTTGCCGGGTTTTAATAGTTGTCTGTCACCAAAAATAAATTTATGGCCTGCAGCATCGGTCAAAGTCCAATGATCCATTTTAACTTCATTGGGGCTATTATTTTTAATAATTACCTTTTCTCGATCCTCAATATTGTTTCTTTGAGCATCTTTATGATCATCTCCTTTGGAATTGATCACAGAGGCAATCGGATCGATAAATATTGAATTTGAAGGCCGATTCTGATTCCGATGATCACAATAAAATCTTACATGCCTTTGGACTTGCTTATTGGAAAAATCTGAAGGTACTACCACTAAAACAAATAGGTCATTATATCCGTGTTTTAGCTCTGAAGTATCAATATGTCCATTCAATCTGCTTCCAAAAATTTCACAGGAATTCAAATCGATTTCACGACCGTTGAGTAAGAGTTTGATCTGAATCGGACTGAAATTTTCAGGATCACCCAAATATCGTAATTCTCGTTCCCATTCATATAAAGCTAATCTACCGTCTGGGTCAATTAGCTTGTCAGGGTGTAAGGATAACTGATTTTTAATGACCGTCTCTGCATCCAAACTTCCAAAATCAATATTTATATAGAGATATTTTCCATATATAGGTGTATCGTTATTTGCAACATCTATGATTAACGGACTATTAATTTTAATTTGCTCCGGTTGTAACTCATTAAGATGTTGAAGATGCTCCTGAAGCTTTAGGAACTTATTCTCCATATTTCGGAGATCTTTTCGTAATATATTGTCAAGTTGGTCCTTACCAAAAAAATTTACACTTTCTTCCTTAATATTGGAGACACTGTAATTAATTCTAGCTTCATTAGCTTTAGTTCTCCAATGATTTGGAATTGAATCTATAGTTTTGAAATTTATTTTCTCAAGGACGGAGAAATCAATAATTTCATCTTCGATAAAGGTCTGGAACAATTGGCTGTTGAAATTATTGGTTTTCCCTCTATTTACCATTCTAATTATAAAATTGCTATTTTCCAAGTTGTTTAAAGCAAGCAACTTAAGATCCTCCATAAATTTTTTAGCTTTATCCTCCTCGGATTCATTGCCAAGAATAAAGTTATAAGCATCAACAAAAGGCTCTACTATCCAATGAAGTTCAGCAAAGTCTATATCCCTGATCAAATCTTCAAAGAACAGCGCAATGGCTTCTTTTGTTTTATTATAAAGCTCATCCACAGCTTCAACTAAACGTTCCAGGGTTTCGGCAATTTCTTCGATAAGGGCTTCTATTTTTTCCTTAAATTCTTCAATCAGCTCCTCTATACGTTCTAGTAAATCCTTCAATTTTGCCCATAAGGCATCTAAAATTTCAATGATAAAGTCAACGAAGAGAATTTTGAGCAGCTTCAATAGGTAAATAGCCAAGGCTACTGGCATTTCTAAAAGAAATGCTTTTAACTGTGTCAAACCAATTGTTTGAAGAGTTTCCATTAATTCTGCTAATTCCTCCTTGGAGAAGTCCGGTAAAAAATCACAATCATTGAGCTCCTGGAGCTTATTCTCTATCTGATCTGCCGTGAGGGTTTGAAAATTTAAATGATTGCTTTCAGGATTAAAGATTACATATTCTAAGCCGCCGCTTATTTCTGCAATCCGGTCTTCGGTCCAGGTTTCAGTTCCCATGGAAGTTCGTGCAATAGCTAAAATATCCAGTAAAAATTGATTCGTAGCACGCAACATTTTATCTACCATGGTAGAAGAAATATCATCGGGGAGGTCATATGGAACCACGGCATCGATTTGATCCTCAACTTTATTTTGAAGTCGAAGAGCCATATTATTAAGACTTCCACCTCGTATCCTACTTTCACATTGGGTAATAGAATCTGTTATGTTTCTTGCAGAATATTCGAGTAATTCGTGGACCAGAAATTTTACATTCTTTCCTAAAATATTGATTAGAAATTTAAGGGCAAGGGTGGTAACCTGGTCGATATCTTTTTTGGTTCCGTTTTCCACAAACACTTTTCGAAATAAACCAATAAAAACACTAGTATAACTCTGGTGAATATTGTCTAAAAGAACCTGGACAAAATCCTCCCCAAAATCCGTACTATTTTCCAAGACAGGTCTGAACTCATTTTCAAGAAGATTTGAAATCTCATCATTAAGTAAATGTTCCAATACATCTATACCAATATCTAATAATTCTTTCCTTGACTGTTCATCCTTCAACGTTATCAGCAGTTGAAACAATTTTGTAATTCTAGAGCCATTTGCACGCATTCGGTCAACTAAAAATTTGATCCTATTTACGGTATTATTTGTATTGGTTTGTAGGAATTCCTCAATACAAGATGCATCGAGATAATCATAGCAGTCATTTTCGGAAGTGATTTCTGGAAGAGATCGACCAACCAAATTTTGAAAATCCCCCTGTGTAAACTCTGGAATATTTTTCCATTGATCTCTATTAGAATCATCGATTAGATATCCTAAGAAATAAGCATGTGAAATTATGTTTTTAAGAGGAGCTATCTGATCATATTCTAATTTATCAAGTAAATTTACCAGACTAACTAAATGGGGTAATAATTTAAAAATGTTTGTTTTCTGCTTCCAATCCTGTTCTATTTTCTCCAGCCAAACCAGAATTTCATTGATATCATCAATATAAAGATCTTCATTGTCATCTAACCAGGTAATCAATTGACGGGTTTGCAGATTAATTAAATCTTCAAATATTTTGTTAATTTGATCAAATAAAAACTGATAAGAGAATTCACTGATTGTATTGTAAAATAATTTTCGTTTGTCACCAATCTCCGAAGCACTAGCGTCAATAATGGTATCGAGTACGGTGTCCCAAACAAGAAATACAATCTTTTTCTGATCATCATCTAAAAGTTGCTGGTCAGCAGTTTCTTCTTTAACTGCTTTGAGAAGGATATCCTTGGAATCTCTAAAAAACTCAGTAATATTTTCAAATCGAGACATAGTAAAGAAGTCAAAACCTGCTCCAAACATAAAAGCAGCTTCTGCATTCAATCTAAAGTCAAAACCGGCCTTTTCAGTGTTAGTCGCCATCAGTCTTCCTCGACAAACGATTTCTGCAGCAGCAGTAATGGCAACTTGTGCATTGGCTTCTACCCCGACACCCACTTCCAATTGCTCAACAAATTTTTTAAATATTTGAAGTTGTATCGTGCTGGAATTATCTCCAACATTTTCAATGATTTTTTCCAGGGTAAGTCTTAGTTCTAATCTTGCTCTTATATAGGCCTTTAAATAGGCCTGAACAGAGGCGATTAATCCAATTTCATCAAGTAATTTTGGAGAAAGCTGAGCCGCGATTTGAAGCCCAACTTCAGCACCAGCCTCAATTTCCACAATAGCCTCGAAAAAATCGGTAACATTTGCTGATAATCCTGCTCTCCCTGAAGCCTCTGCTTCAAACTGTAAATTAAATCCGTTACAAAAATCCGCTGCCAAATCAACTCCATATCCTAACGATGCAAAAGCGTTTTCACTATTAACTCCTAAACTTCCATTCTTTGAAAGATCTACTAATTGATTAGCCATTTGATTTATTTAAGGAAAGAAATCGGGTAGGGCGATATTCTAATTGGTTAATTCATAGTAAGTTAAATATTTGTTGCATATAAACAAAAAATATATTCACCAGCGGGGAATTTCACTGAAATAGAGTGCTAGTTAAAGTTCAGTACAGTTAATAGCAGCTGAAATTTCAAAATTATGAACCAGTAGTAGTCGAAAATTCTTTCCAAGACTTCATTAAACTTTCTTAATTTGTGCTCCGTTGGCCCTCCCTACAGGGCTAAATAAAAACCTATGGAAGCCTTTTACTTTTATTATGGGAAAAGTGTCGGATAGGTTCTTTCGAAGAATATATATAGCTATAACTAAATGCTTATAGGTATTCTTAATACTTTAAATAAATGTGTAAACCCAACTCCAACCTCCATTTCTGCACTTGTTCCTCAATAAGTAAAAAGCCTTTGCCTCTTAGAGACAAGGCCAAATTAGACAAAGCTGATTATGAGAAGATTCATTACATCTGGACCCTCTACAAGTACATTGGTGAAAAAGATGATATGTTGATGGGAGAAATAGTTATGCCAGTCGAAAGTCTTGGTGGGGAAATGACTTCTGAATATCTGCTTCAGCAACTTAATTCCAACAACCGATTTGATTTTGAATATTCACCTTCTGAAGGAGATAACCTGGAAGTCAGAAAAGAATATGTCCATAAAAGTCTCAGCGGGCAACAACGCCCGGATCTTTATGATTACATGTCGTGCATCTACCGGAAGGGCAAATGGGAACAGGATTACTACGATTTCTTCACCGATAAAACACGGCAAATAAAAAAAGGAAAAGTTGAATTTAGAGATGAGCAAGAATAATGAATCTAACTAAAAACCAAAAGTATCGAATAGCAACCTGGAATCTCGACCGGCCCCGGAATAATTCAAAAGCTAACCGAATTAAATCAAAGTTAAACAACATTGCGGCAGACATCTTCATCCTAACAGAAACCTCCGAGCTGATCAATCTTGCCCCGGAATATAAAGCTGTCAAATCAAAAGAATTCGAGCTATACAAAGATCAACCATGGATCACCATCTGGTCCCGGTGGAAAGTTGTAGAAGAAATAGAGACTTCCAATTCCTTCCGGACCGCCTGTTGCTTGATTGAAGCTCCTTTTGGTCCTATTATCATCTATGGTACTATTATTCCTTATCACATGGCCGGAGTGAACGGCAACCGGTATCCTGATAAAGGAAAAAAAGTATGGCAGTTGCATGTGGAAGATATAATTGATCAGTCCTCAGACTGGCAAAATATTATGGATAATTATCCAGATGTTCCATTTTTAGTGGCTGGCGATTTTAATCAAACAAGAGATGGGCTGCCAAAAGGCTACGGTACTATTCAGGGGAGAAAACTTCTGACGCAGAAATTAACTGACAGTAGAATGTCTTGTGTAACAGAAATTGATTTTCATGAAATGAATTTCCTTACGCCCGATGGTAAAGGAAGAAAAAGAAGGAATATTGATCACATCTGCATCTCTAAGAGTTTATGTGAAGAAATAAATATCACAGCAGGAGCCTGGAATCAATTCTCAGAAGATGGTTTTGCCTATTCAGATCACAATGGAACCTATGTTGATTTTTACTAAAAAAGATCCTATAAAAGCACTTTTTGAAGATCACCGTTGCAACCGTATGTTGTTTTTATTAAACAACTGATTATAAGACACATATCAATTAATTCCTGAATCAATTTTAATAAATCAACGGCTCCAGCAACCGTTCAGCAACGGCTAATGCAACGGCAATTAATTTTACGGTTGCAACGGCTGAGCACGGCTTCTACTTCTTGATCGAAAAGATATCTTGCTGACTTCATTTCAGAATCTTTAATTCTAAAGGTATACGTCCTATTCAAGAAGGATCAACTTTACATCAAAGATTTTTTTCCTGCAGAAGCTACATATTTACGTCAAGAGCTAACTTACTTTTACTTTATTAATTTATATTTGCTCCATTCCCTCCCTACAGGAATGGCTAAATAGCTGTTTAACACTAATTTTACTGGATTTGAAGAAATAACGGTTGCACGATTATATGCTCGTTAAGTTTTTGACTTACAGGTGAATGTAATATGAAAAATTGTTTCAGCAACCGGTAGCAACCGTAAAACCAACCGTACAGTTGCACAGATACCAACCGTACGGTTGCAACTGTGATCAACTTTAGCAGTAAGTCTCTTAAAATTATCATAACTTTAGTGCAGTTAATCTCACTTAACTATAAATAAAAAAAGAACAACCTCCCCCCTAAATGGCAAAAGCAGACATTGATTTTGAAAAAGAACTCTGGGATGCAGCGAACGAATTGCGCGGCGCGGTATCTGAGAATAACTATAAAAACTACATCCTTCCCCTCGTTTTCGTAAAACACCTTAGCGAACGCTATGAGGTGGTGCGCGAGGAATTAAAGGATCTTCTGAAAGATCCAAACTCCGATTATTACACTACAGATAAGGAAGAGATCAATTACGTTCTGGAGGACCGGGATGAATACCGCTCCCGAAATACTTTTAAAATTCCTGAAACCGCTTCCTGGCAATATTTGAAGGACAATGCAGAGCAGGATGATATCAAAGTGAAGGTTGATGATGCCTTTGATGTGATCCAGGAACTATTGACGGGGTATAACCCGCAGCTGGTGAATATTTTGCCGCGGATCTTTGTGCGGAGTGAATTATCGCCCAAGCAAACCGGCGGAATTATAAACCTCCTCTCCCACCCCAAATTTTCTGAAAAGGAAAATCCGGAAAGCGATATCCTGGGCCGTATCTATGAATATTACATTGGCCGGTTTGCAATGGCTGAAGGATCGGGTGCGGGACAATTCTTTACGCCCGGAAGTATTGTAAGGCTGCTGGTGGAACTATTGGAACCTTTCAAAGGCCGCATCTTTGATCCGGCTTGTGGAAGTGGTGGTATGTTTGTCCAGAGTTTGAAGTTTATCAAAGAACACGGCGGAAACAAAAAAGACATCGCGATCTATGGGCAGGAAATGACCGCACAAACCTTGCGGTTGTGCCTTATGAACCTGATGCTACGGGACCTTTCTTTTGATATTAAACTGGGGAATTCTTTGCTCGATGACAAATTTCCAAACCTGAAAGCCGACTATATCATTGCCAATCCGCCATTTAATGTGAGCAACTGGCACCCTGAAGATTTGCCCGATGGCGACCCCCGGTTGTTTGGACCCAAGGAAGAATTTACTACAGATGGCAGCGCCAATTATATGTGGATGCAAACCTTCTGGCACCATTTAAGCGACACCGGGACTGCCGGAATTGTTATGGCAAACGGCGCGATGACCTCCAACAATAAAGGAGAGAAAAACGTGCGGCAGCATATGGTAGACAATTATATGATAGATGCCATTGTACGCCTGCCCGATAAGCTGTTCCTCACCACCGGAATCCCCGCCTGCCTTTTCATCCTGAGCAAAAACCGCGATGGGAAAGACGGCACCCACCGGGAGCGAAACAACGAGGTCCTGTTCCTGGACGCCTCCAAAATGGGCACAATGGCCAGCAGAAAACTGCGGGTTTTTAGTGATGATGATATTAATAAAATTTCAGAAACCTATCACAAGTGGCGCAATGTCACCCTGAGTCCCGTCGAAGGGTATGTGGATGTGGAAGGTTTCTCCAAAGCAGCAACCATAGCCGAAGTGCAAAAGCAGGATTACAAACTTACCCCGGGCATTTATGTAGGCACAGAAGCCGAAGAAGATGACGGGATCCCTTTTGAAGAAAAAATGGAGAGCCTTAAAGCGCAGTTGCTGGAGCAGTTTGAAAAAGGGGAAGAATTGAAGGAAAAGATTAAAGCTAATTTTGATAAAATTCTATAAATGTTCATTATATTTGAATGTTCACAATTTGTGAACGTAATTAAAAAATGAACAGAAAATAATGAAGAGCATTGCCCCATATGATCCGGTACAGCATCTAAAAGAGATTTTGGAGCAACAGGCCCTGAATGTTTCTTTCAAGGAACTCTCTGCCAAGGCCGGCGGATTCGATGCGCGAATTCAGCTGAATGACCAGGTAATTTACCTGGAGACCAAACGTGAAATCACTCCGGTAAACCTTTCAAAGGTTCTTGAGGAAATCAAGACCAGATATAAGGAAAATAACATCCTGCTTGCAGGAGAATATATCACCCCAAAAGCAAAAGAATTGCTAAGGGAAAAAGAGGTCAATTACCTGGACAGGGCCGGCAATATGTATTTAAAGCTCAATTCGCTTCTTATTCATATTGACGGAAAATCTGCGCCTACTGTTCCGGGAAAATATAAATCCAGGGCCTTTTCCAAAGCAGGAGGAGCTGTAGTCTTTCAGTTTTTGCGGGACCCTCAACTGGTGAATGAGCCACAGCGGCTTATAGCAGAATATGCCGGGGTGTCTCTTGGTACAATCCCTAAAGTTTTTGAAGGCCTTCAAAAAGAGAAATTTCTTATAAGGCTCGACAAGAACAAATGGGAACTCTCTAATAAAGAAGGACTTTTACTGAAGTGGACCGAAGTGTTAGGTGAGAAAATATTGCCTTCTAAATTCCTAGGAAATTACAAACCGGTAGGGAGAAATATGCAAGAAATGTTAGCTGAAAAAGAAATAAGGGCAACAGGGCTTAAATGGGGAGGAGAACCCGCAGCTGCCCTACTCACCAATTACCTGATCGCGGAAAAATTCAGCCTCTTTGTACCAACTAAAGAAAACATTTTAAAAAAACACAAACTGGTTCCATCTCCTACGGGGGAACTGGAGGTTTATGAGAAATTCTGGAACCATCCCGAAGATGACGACCTTCCTTACGTGCACCCCATTCTTATTTACGCCCAGTTGATGGCAACAGGTGAAAGCAGAAACATTGAAACAGCCGAAATTATATTAAATGAACACATCAGGCCCAACTTATAAAGCATACTCTTTTGCTCATCACAAGGAAGTGTACCTGCTTCTGGAAACGACCTTCAGGAAATTTGGGATTTCCTATTATCTCATAGGTGCCAACGCAAGAGATGTGGCTTTATATAAGGCCGGACAAAAACCCACCCGTGCAACCGGGGATATCGATTTTGCAATAATGTTGCCCGATATTTCCACCTACGAAGCCCTGTTACAAGAATTGGTGGATAATGGTTTTTTCCCGCAGAAAAAACAGGAGGGATACAGGATGCATCACCGGAAAACCAATACTCTTATTGACTTGCTGCCCTATGGTGGCATTGCAGGGAACAATTTGGTACAGCTGCCCGGGACGGGAATAGAATTATCTGTAGTAGGTTTAGCTGAAGTTGGGGAGGAAATCCAGGGTTTTAAACATCCAGAAGGTTTTGCGATACCTGTTTCTCCTACCCACGGAGTGGTCATTTTGAAGCTGATCTCCTGGAGTGAAAGACCGGAACGCACAAAAGATCTCAAGGATATTAAAGACCTGTTTAAAGCTGCCTGGAACCTGTATGAAGAAGAATTATTTCTGGAAGGTTCTCCTTATGCCGATATTTTTGATGCTGAAGATTTTCGGCAGGAAACAGCGGCGGCAAGAGTGATGGGACGAAAGATGCAATCTATCCTGGACCGGGACCAAAATTTAAAAAATTTGATCATTACCGAACTTGAAAAAGAACTGGGTACCGGCACTGGTCCCAAAGTGCGTGAAATGGTAGCGGGCACAGATGATAATGTAGGAGAAATAAAAAATATATTTAGCGCATTGCTAAGAGGAATAAAAGACAACTAATACGGCAGAACAGGAAAATATATAAATGAAAAATTCGGGGCAACATCTCCCCTCCTTCGGAGAGCCTGTCCCGATTTTTTATCGGGAGGCCGGGGGAGGATTAAGAAGACGACGGAATCCCTTTTAAAGAAAAGATGGAGACCCTGAAAGCGGAGTTGTTAGAGCAGTTTGAAAAAGTTGAAGAATTGAAGGTAAAGATTAAAACTAATTTTGATAAGATCCTTTAAAAGACGATTATTCAAACAGCACATTTAATATTTGACGACTAAAAAGCGAACGCCTAAAAACCAAAAAAGCTGTATAATCTAGCCGCTGATGAATGAATAAAATAGAAAAAATAAAGCCACTTGTTGAATGGATACTTTCTTGGGTATTTAAGCTGAGGCTACGAAAAACCTATTGGAGCATTGCAGTTCCTTTAGCATTGGTAATTCTAGGAGAAATCGCGAATAAGTTGGAGTTCGTTGTAATTGCAACAGCCAAACTTTATGAAGATGCCAACGATACGTGGTTAGAAATATTTTGGGGTGTAATACATTTTTGGGTAAGTATAAACCTCCCTTGGTGGAGCATAATGCTCATCATTATTTTACTATTTCTGTTCACATACGTATGGCTTCAAGAGATAAAGGCTAAAAAATCAGGGGTTGAAGTAACAGTTGAAAGTATTACAAGCAACATTTTCAACCGCCTTTCAAAAGATATTGATGACAAGATTGAAGGTATAAAGTCGGAGTTAACATTTCAACCTAATCAAAATTGGTTCAATGAGCAATGTAAATCATCAATTGATGACCTTGGAAAAAGGTACACGCCTGAGCTAAATGTAAAACTTGAAGTATCTGAAATATTCGAAGGTCTAGGAAGAACCGAACAATTTAAAAGGAAGGTAACTAAGCAATTTGATCAGTTTCTGATAAAAGGAAAAAAGGTATTAAAAAATCAACCTGAAGTTAAAGAAAGTCTAGAGAATTTAGAAAGTACCTTTGATGAATTACAGGCTTTATTCCATAATATTGATTTCTTGGGAACTACTTCAATTCCTGTAAATGAATTTGAAGACTTATTGGACAAGACTCAAAGCTCTGTTCAAGATATTTATGACTACTATATAACGGAAGAACGTAAAGTACAAAAAGAAAAAAATGATTACCAATATTATCATAAACACGGTACTGAATTAAGAAATATTAGAGAGTTTGAGCACGAGGTTTCTACTTTTCAAAATTTAATTCATAGCTCTTTATTTAAACTTGCGAATAATCCTTTTTTATTACTAGATGGTGAAGCTGGCATTGGGAAATCACATTTGATTGGAGATATAGTTTCAAGGAGAATTAAAAAAGAACATCAAAGTGTTTTTCTTCTGGGTCAGCATTTTGTTACAGAAGAAGATCCATGGACACAAATTTTCAAAAGACTTCAAATCAACTCTAAGTCTGAAGATTTTCTCAGAAAATTAAATCAACAAGCGGAAAAGTCAGGGAAGAGAATAGTCCTTTTTATTGATGCGATCAATGAAGGTAAAGGGAACTACTTCTGGAATGAATTTTTGAAAAGCTTCGTTAATGGGATAAAGAAATATGAATGGCTTGGTCTTGTATTGACTATAAGAACCTCATACAAGAACTTAATTTTTCCTGAAGAAGAAAGAACTAGCTTAGATATAGTAGAACACCATCTTTATGGGTTTAGGAATATCGAATATGAGGCAAGTAAATTGTTTTTTGAGAATTATAACATTGAATTGCCTAATGTGCCATTGTTGCATCCAGAATTTCAAAACCCTCTCTTCTTAAAACTATTTTGTGAGGGAATAAACAAAGCTGGATTAACCCGAATTCCTGATGGTCTTCAAGGCATAACTTCAATAATCAGCTTTTTCATCAAAAATGTAAATGTTGTTTTATCAAGGCCGAAAAGAGTTGGGTACTCGGATAGTTTAAACCTAGTACAAAAATCCATTAATGCTTTAATAAAGTTCAAAGTTGACAATCAACTTAGATATATACCTTACGAACAAGCCTATAAAGTTGTCAATGAATCCATTTCAAGTTTTATTGACAAAAAAGGATTTATAGATGAATTAATTACAGAAGGTGTACTATCAAAAAACCTCTTTTGGAAAGAAGCAGATGATTATGAAGAAGGAGTTTATTTAGCCTACGAGCGATTTGAGGACCATTTAACTGTTAAATATTTACTTGAATATTATCCTGAGTTAGAGAAAGAGTTTAAAGAAAATGGTAGGTTATATAAATACGTAGAAAATGAAAACGCAATTTATAGACATAAAGGACTAATCGAGGCTTTTTCAATTCAGGTGCCTGAAATAAAAGGTTATGAGTTTTATAACCTCATTCTTGATCTTAAAGACAAATATCCAATTGTTGAGTCTTTTGTTGAAAGCCTACTTTGGAGAAAGGTCGAAACCATTAATGAAGAGTCAAAACAATATGTAAACAACCATGTGTTTTCCTACCAAGGCACTTATGACTATTTCTGGGAAACTATACTCGCTGTTACAGGAATACCGAACCATTTCTTTAATGCTCATTCTTTACATAATCACTTAATAAAATACTCACTTCCTGACAGAGATGCTTCCTGGACTCAATTTCTTAAACATAGATTTACTGATGAATCATCAGTAAAACGCCTGATCGATTGGGCTTGGAGTGAAACAGATAAATCACACATTTCAGATGAATCAGTTTTGCTATCTAGTATCACATTAACATGGTTTCACACTTCCACCAATAGAGAACTCAGGGATTGTTCCACAAAAGCACTAGTTTGCTTATTACAAAATAGGCTTGATGTATTGTTAGAACTCCTAAAAAAGTTTGAAGAAGTTAATGACCCTTTTGTATATGAAAGACTATTTGCTGTTGCTTATGGATGTGTATTAAGGACGGATCAAAGGGAGAAAATAATTGAACTAAGTGAATATATTTTTAAAACGGTATTTAGCGACCCAACAGGTGTAATTCCACACATATTATTAAGAGATTACGCTAGAGGGGCAATCGAATATGCTCGTTACCTTGGAATTGCATTGAGTTTTGATTTATCAAAGGTTCGGCCTCCGTATCAAAGTAATTGGCCAGAAGAAATTCCATCTTATGAAGAACTGAAAGAAAAATATAACAATGATAATTACAGAAACATATGGAGTTCTGTAATGGGATTTGGTGATTTTTCAAGATATACAATAGGCACTAATAGTGGTTCATCAGAATGGTCAGGTTGCAAAAAAGGCGAAACTCCAGTAGATAGAGAAGACGTGTTTAAAAATTTCAAGGGTAAATTAAATCCTGAACAATTAGAATTATTGAATTGTCTTGACCCGATAATAACTGAGGAATCTGATGAAGGTCTAAAACTAGGTGATAGCATATATAGTTTTAAGACGGCAATTGGCAGGAAAACTGAAGAAGAGTTGAACCAAACAAGAGATGACTTCAAAAAATCATTAACAGCTGAGTTGTTGTCGGAATATGAGAAGGAAGTAGAGCCTTATTTAGATCACAATCATAAGATTATAAATACCGGAGAGTATTTTGATTTAAGGATTGCTCAAAGATTAATCCTGTCAAGGGTTATAGAACTTGGATGGAATCCAGAATTACATCTTTCATTTGATAATGAAATTGGTACAGGCAGGGGAAGAGGTACTACTCCTCACGAAAGAATTGGGAAGAAATATCAATGGATAGCCTACTATGAATATATGGCCTTGTTATCTGATAACTTCATAAAACAAGAAAGATGGGGAGAAAAGAAAGAAAATCCATATCAAGGACCTTGGGACCCTTATGTTAGAGATATTGATCCGACAATGCTGATTAGTGAAACAGGAAGTTATGATGATGAGCAATCGCAAGATTTCTGGTGGGTTAACAACAAAGTATTTAATTGGGAATGTACAAACGAAAGCTGGGTAAATGATTCAAGTGTTTTACCTAATATGGAAGAAATCATTCAAATTAAAGATGATAAGGGAGAAGAATGGTTGGTATTGGAGGGTTATCCCTCTTGGTCAGAACCAAAAAAAATTGGTGAAGAAAAATGGGATCAACCACATAAAGAGCTTTGGTGTCATATTAGAAGTTATCTAGTTAAAGATGATGGATTCAATTCGGTTAAAAATTGGGCTATTGAACAGGATTTCATGGGTCGTTGGATGCCTGAAAGTGGTGACAGGTACGAAATGTTCAGCAGAGAATATTATTGGTCACCTGCTCAGAACTATTTTATGACTGAATATTATGGAGGGACTGAATGGACAGCAGTTCACGACAAAGAATCTGGAAAGTATGTAGCTGAAGTTAATGTAACTGCACAAGGCTTTTTATGGGAAGAAGAATTTGACAAATCGAAAGAGGAAACCATTAGCTTTTTAAAACCAAGTACTGTTATACATAAAGGTATGGATTTAAAATACAGCCAAAGAGAGGGAGAATTTATAGACAATTCAGAAATGGTTCAATGTTTTGCACCAAATGTTTATCATGATTCGAAATCTTATCTGCTTGTTCGGAAAGATTCTTTTTTAAAGTTTCTAAATGAGAACAAATTAAAGGTTGTTTGGACGATACTAGGAGAAAAGCAAATAATTGGCGGACGATCTTTTGGAACTGACTATCCAGGAAGATTAGAAATAAGTGGAGCTTACTATTTTGATGAGGAAGATTTAATAGGAGTGATTAATACTAAGAATAAATGATAGCAAGAAAAAATATCGATTGTCAAATCGTTCAAAGCCAAGCGTACGAGCCAAAACTTTTAATGGGTCATTATTCCAGGTTTTTTAGGTTGGGCACTACTAATCTCACACAAGATGTTAAAAAAACAAGCAACAACTAATGCCAGAAAACTGGAAAACATATAGATTAGAAGATTTAGGAACAGTCGTAACCGGTAAAACTCCATCTTCCAAACATCCTGAACATTTTGGAGATCATTTACCTTTTGTAACCCCTACTGATTTTTCGGATTATCACAAAAACGTGAGTTTCGCTTCCAGATATTTATCCACTGAAGGAATTAAACATTTCAAATCTAAAATATTACCCCCGGGCAGTGTCTTGGTTACCTGCATAGGCTCGCAAATGGGAAAAGTGGTGGTTAACAAAACAGAAGTTTTAACAAACCAGCAGCTAAATTCCATAATTCCTAATAAGAACGCCGATTCAGATTTTTTGTACTACAAATTATGTTCCATTCACGAACAATTAAGAACTATGGCAGGTGCAGGCTCAACTATGCCTATGTTGAACAAAAGTGATTTTGGAAAAATTGAAATTGAAATTCCGGAAATTGAAGAACAAAAATCCATCGCCTCCATCCTTTCCGCTTTGGACGATAGGATCGAGCTCAATCTCCAGATGAACAAAACCCTGGAAGAAATGGCAATGGCTCTATATAAGCATTGGTTTGTTGATTTTGGGCCTTTTCAGGATGGGGAATTTGTAGATTCCGAATTGGGGGAAATTCCGAAGGGATGGGAAGTAAAAACGCTCAAAGATATTGGAAAAGTTATAGACTCTTTGCACAAGACTCCCAAATATTCTGATTCTGGATACCCAATGGTTAGAGTAAAGGATGTGAAAACTGGTTTTCTGGATTTATCTAACACATTAAAGGTCAATGAAGAAGTTTTTAATGAGTTTTCTAAAAAATACAGACCTAAAAAAGGAGATATTATAATGACCAGAGTTGGAACTTATGGCATAAGTTCATTTGTGGGTAATAATCATAAATTTTGCCTTGGACAAAATACTATTGTAGTCATTTCCAAAAATATAGATAGTTGTTTTTTATACACAGCATTAAATAGCTCGCAAATCAAAAAACAGATAGAAGAGCAAGTAACGGGCTCCACTCAAAAAACGATTAGCCTTAAAAGTATAAGAGAATTAAAATTTGCTCTTCCAATTGATTTCCAAAATGATAATATGGAAAAATTTGTTACACAAGTTACTTGCTGGTATAATCAAGGCAGTCTTCTATGTGAAGAAAACCAAACACTAACCAAACTCCGCGACACCTTACTTCCAAAACTCATTAGCGGGGAAGTCCGCGTGAAAGACGTGGAGAAAACCTTATCTGAAGTCTTATGACACAAATGATCGAGATCACGGTGCAAAAGGCTGCCATAGAGTGCCTTCAGGAGTTAGGGTACACCTATAAAGAAGGCAATTCCCTGCAGCGGGATCTCAAAAAGGTGGTGTTGGAGGAGGATCTTCGGGAATTTTTGGTAAGCTCCTATCCCGGTGTTCCGGCAACTGCCATTAACGAAGCCCTTTCAGCTTTCACTCAGCACGAGGGAATGGATCTCGATCACCGCAACCGCGATTTTCATCTTAAAATGACCCAGGGGGTTTCCATTACCTGGAAAGATGCTTCGGGCAAGGAACAGGCCCGGCACCTTTACCCTATCAATTACAAGGAGCCGGAGAAAAACACCTTTGTGTGTGCAGATGAAGTAAAGATCATAGGCAAGAACAGCCGGCGCACAGATCTGCTCGTTTTCATCAACGGACTTCCGCTCATTGTTTTTGAGTTCAAGAATATGTTTGATCCCGAGGTAGGTGTGGAAAACGCGCACCGGCAAATTGGGCATTACTTTCAGGATATTCCGCAGCTGTTTGATTACAATGCCATCACGGTAGTTTCAGATGGGCTGGAAACCCTGCACGGAATGTACAACTCCTCCCTAAAGTGGTTTGCTCCGTGGAAAAGTCTGCACGGGGATGACCTTCAGCAGCAACAGGAACTTCAGCTGGAAACCTTGCTGAAGGGATTATTTCCGAAGAAAACTTTATTAAATTACCTGCAAAACTTCATTTTCCACGAAGACCACAACGGGAAAATAATCAAGAAAGGCGCAAAATATCACCAGTACTGGGGCATCAAAAAAGCGGTGGACTCTGCGGTAGAAAATATAAAACCCACAGGTGACGGCCGGCTGGGAGTGATATGGCACACGCAGGGATCTGGCAAAAGCATTTCGATGGCCATCCTTACCGGGATCCTGAGGCAAATGCCCGAAATGAAAAATCCCACCATCCTCATCCAGGTAGACCGCAATGACCTGGACCAGCAACTCTATGAGAATTTTGTGCTGTGCAAAGACCTGGTGGGCCACGTACAACACGCCGATACCACAGATGAGCTGCGGGCCCTGCTGAGCACCGATGGCGGCGGGGTGATCTTTACCACCATTGAGAAATTTCGGTTAAAAGAACTGGCTACGGGAAAAGAGCTCTCCCATCCTGTACTTTCTGAAAGGTATAACCTTATTGTGATGGCAGATGAGGCCCACCGCACCCAGTACGGGTTCCATAGCGGCGGCTTTGCGCAGAACATAAGACGCGCCCTGCCCAATGCCTCCTTTATAGGCTTCACCGGAACTCCCGTAGATGGCAAAGATGCCGATACCCAGCAGGTATTTGGCCCCACCATTCACACCTACGATATCAAACAGGCCGTGGAAGATGGCTCCACAGTGCCTATTTATTACGAGCCAAAAATGGTTCCGCTCAACATCAAAGCCAAATACGATAAGGAGCTGGATGAAATGGAAGAAGATGAGGACGAGGAGAACAATGCCGTTTGGGCTGCGATAGAAGATGCCGCCGGGGCTGCTGACCGCGTAGAAAGGGTTGCTAAAGACATCCTCACCCATTTTAAGGCCAGGACCGAAAGCCTGGAAGGCAAAGCGATGATCGTTTGTATGAGCCGCAAGAACTGCGTAAAAATGTACAATGCGCTAAGCGCACTTAAAAAATGTCCTGAAATAGCCGTGATAATGACCGGAAACATCAGCAAAGATCCTACAGAATGGAATCCGCATATTCGGACCAAAGATGCGATGGAAGCCATAAAAAAACGATTCCGCACGCCTGAAGATCCGCTGCAAATCGTGATCGTTCGCGATATGTGGCTCACGGGTTTTGATGCCCCCTGCGCCCATACGATTTATGTGGATAAGATAATGAAAGGCCATAACCTGATGCAGGCCATTGCAAGGGTGAACCGGGTTTTTAAAGACAAACCCAACGGACTCGTGGTAGATTTCATAGGCATCTCGGGCTTCCTTGCCGAAGCCACAAAAAAATACACCGCCGGAGGCGGGGAAGGAAAACCCACTCTGGATCTTGAAGCCGCAGTGGAAATTTGTCTGGAGCAGTTGGAGAAAGTAAAGGATTTGATTGGCGATTTTGATGCGGAAGCCGTCAATTCAATGACCGAAATGGACCGATTGAAATGGTGCAACAGTAAAGTGAACAGCCTTTTAAAATCTGATGCCGTTACTGATGCCTTTTTACTCGAAGAGCGAAAGCTGGCAGAATTGGTGGCAATGACCAGTTCAGATCCGCGGGTTTGGGAGATACAGGAAGAACTGGCGATCATTCAGAAGATCAGGCAGCTTATCAGAAAGATCAAATTCCCTCCCGGTCCGCGCAGGGAAAAGAACGAAAAGATAAAAGACCTGATAAGCAAATCCCTGGAGTCGCAGGAGATTGTCGACCTGGCAAAAATGTACAACCTGGACAAGATCGATATTTCCATAGTAGACGATAGGTTCCAGGCTATTGTAAAGGAAAAAGGCGACGAGAACATCAAAGTCGAACTGCTGCGCAGGATCCTCAATGACGAGATTCGGGTGCGAATGCCCAAGAACATCCGCCGGATGCGCAAGCTGAAAGACGAGCTGGAAAAAGTACTGAGCAACTACCACCGGAATTCCCTGGATTCCATCGCCGCCATCAAGCATTTGCTGGACATCGCGAATGAATTTCAGCAGGACGACATCAGGACCAGGCAACTCGGTTTAACCGAAGACGAACTGGCTTTCTACGACCTCTTGTCTGCCAACGAAAAGTTACTAAACCAATCCGGTCCCATCCAGGACCTGGTGCATACGGTGGTAAACTCCGTCAAGAAAAACCTCCAGCTCGACTGGACCAAAAAAGAAGACGCGAGAGCCGCCATTCGGCTGGCAGTGAAAAAAGAATTACGCGGCAAAGTGCCATTTTCGGAACTGGATAATCTGCTGAAGGAAGTGATCGAGCAGGCAGAGGGTCAGTACAGGGATTGGCCGATGGAGGCTTAAATTAACCACTCTTCTAAGAACAAGGAGATATAACCAAATGATTAAATAGAATCTCAAAAATCAACAATGGAACTAACCTACGAACTGAGACTTATAGACGAAATCCTGAAGGAATTAGAGTTCATGCCTGAAAATTTAGACGAAGGTAGCATTGAGGATACAGAAATATTTAAATTTATCTTGTCAAAAATAAATACTGGGTCCAGCAAAATATCTTTTGAAAAATTACTGGCAGCCAAATCTTTAAGCTGCCAGTTGTTCAGAGATGATAATTATGGGTCTCCCGAATTTAAAGAGGATCAAATTTCTGATCTTCTAGTCGATAGAGATGAAAGAGAATACATCGAATTATTCCGTTACTACTATCACCTCATACCAAACTTAGAAATACATACAATTGACGGTATTCAATTGATTATTGGCACCAATTTTAAGATTGAATATAATTTGTTTATAGCACTACTCGCACAAGCAATAACAAGTGACCTAAATATAGCTTTAGAAAAGGTTCGAAACACTTTATTGACGTCTGTAAAACCTCAAGAGTGGTGTAATCTATTAGGAGCAGAAGACTGCCACGGTTATGAAAAGGAAAGAATTGATCTAATAATTCATTCTGTGATCGGAAATTATCCTTATTAGATATTTTCGAAAATTTTATTCAACAGGAAGAAGAACATTCCAAGGATTGGCCGATGGATGCTTATTTATAATTATAAACTAGAGATAATAAATTACTGCTGCCAACAGACTTCAATAATGAATGGATGTAAAGAAAGGTAGTGTTACCAAAAGAAAGACTGATATGACCCCGCAAGAACTTGAAGAACTATGGGAAATTGAATGGGAGAAAACGAGAGATTTTCGATTAGAGTATGAAGAAGCAATTGAAAAGGAAACGCCTCTACCGACTACGTACATTATGTATGTTGAAGAAATTTGTGATATTAAATATGTTTCTTTTTATAAAGAATGGGTGAATAATGTGAACAGGTTAAATAATTTTAAAGAAAGATTATTTACCAAGATAGCCAACGAAATGCAATTTTAT
The DNA here is from genome assembly GCF_020866905.1 of Salinimicrobium sediminilitoris. Lineage (GTDB taxonomy): Bacteria > Bacteroidota > Bacteroidia > Flavobacteriales > Flavobacteriaceae > Salinimicrobium > Salinimicrobium sediminilitoris. The sequence goes on from NZ_JAIVCC010000001.1 coordinate 141,729, forward strand.
CTTTCGAAAAGGGAGAAATTGAAATTTATAGGGGAAAGAACCACACAACTCCGGCAAAATTTTCAGAAAAACAATCTTAATCACCTTTTTACCTTTTCTAATTTTGAAGATCAAATGATTAATACAGATTTTGTTGATTATGCCTATGAAAATTATGAAAATGTCGTGCATGAAAAATTCGTCCGCTGGATTGAAGAAATAAAACCACAGCGTCGTGATGCTCAACATGCAATAACTAAGTGTAAAGAAATCTGGAATAACGACTTTTTTAAAGATTTTGGTAAGGTATTAGAAATACTGTCAGAAATTAAAATGTTACAGTTGATCTATACAAAGATGGAAGGTCATAAAGAATTAGTGGATTTGAAATTTAGCCCATATCCAATGGTTTTTTCAGATGGTTACGGTCATAAATTGTTTAATTTTCTCTTGTCCTTTGAACCGAAAAGAAAAAAAAGCACAGCTTTTATTTCGAAGTATTTCTATCTCTTTCAAAAAGAGGGACTAATAGAAGAAAAAGCTCTTTGGGCAGACTTCTTTAGGTTTTTGGAAGAAGAGCATACCATTATAATAAAGAGAATTGATGAGAGAGCCCAACCTGAAGAACATGAATTCCATTATTTTAAAAAAATTAAAATAAATTTTGAGGATAAGTACACTTCAATAAACTAATAATCAACTACTATGAAGACTCACTTCGCATTTACTTCTCAAACACTTCACTTTAGTTTCGCATAAAAAGCAAGCACCTCATTTTACATTTGCTCATATAATTTTTAATTAAAAGAAATTAATCATGAGCAAAACCATCACACAACTACATGAAATCTCTCCCGAAGAATTGAGAAGAGAGATTAGAAATGACATTCGGCTTGAGCTGCAAGAATTGGCAGAAAAATTAACTCCGAAGGAACCGGAAATCTGGATCACTAGGCAAGAGGCCGCCGAATTCCTGGGAGTATCCTTGGTCACGATTTATAATTGGTCCAAAGAAGGGGTTATCCATCCCTTTAAAATTGGCACCAGAATCAGATTCAAGAAATCTGAAATCCTAAAAGTATTACATAATTCAAACAAAAGAGCTTCAAAATAACTGGCAGGTTAATCTTGAAGCTCAATTCTTTAACTCCCGGATTCGTACTCCGGAAATAATCACTATTATGACAAATATACCTAAAAAAGACAACGGGAGCAATTCTTCTCAAAAAGCAAAGACTAATCAGAAAAACGAAGCAACGGTAAACAATAGTCTTGAAGCTAAAAGCAAAGACAGTAAGACTAGAGAAAAACCTGCAAACAACGGCTCAACCGCTCATCAACCGCTGGATCCAACCGCAGGTGCTCTTGACAGTTGCAACAGCAATTCAACTGCAAACCACTCGGGCGGTTGCAACGGTGATTCAGCTGCAGAGGACAGCATCACGATTGATGACTTAGTTAATGAAGCTGAGCAATTAGAAAAAAAGATTTCCCTCTCCAATAATTTAGATTTCATCCTGCAAAACCTGGAGTTGAAAAATTTTGAAACGGAAGCAGAATGGACTGATGATGAAAAACCCTTGCCGCGCAAATATTTCGTTGTTCTGAGCATACAGTTTATAATAGAGAAAGCAAGGGAGCTTGAACTGGATATCATTTTTAGAAATGGTTCAATTTACTTATTCAACAAGAGATACTGGGAAAAAGTTGATGAAGAAGAATTCCGATATTTCCTTGGTGAAGCTGCTTTAAAAATGGGAGCCGGGAAGCTTGAAGCGAAATATTACAGATTTAAAGACGACCTGTTTAAACAATTTGCGGGCGAGGGTAAGCTTCAGACGTCTTTAGCTGATAATAACCAGGTAACCTTAATCAACCTACAAAACGGAACTTTTGAGATTTCGGAAGATGTTCAGCAGCTTAGAGAATTCCGAAAGGAAGATTTTCTCACCTACCAATTACCTTTTGAATATGAGGAAACTGCAAATATGGCCCTCTTCTGTAGGTTTTTAGATGAAGTTATACCAGAAAAGGAATTGCAGGATATACTTTCTGAATATCTCGGTTCAATCTTTGTCAAGAACAACGTACTGAAGCTTGAAAAAGCCTTGTTCTTATATGGTGGTGGATCCAATGGGAAAAGTGTCATTTTCGATATTATAAGTGCTCTACTGGGGGAAGAAAACTTTTCGAGTTATAGCCTGGACAGTCTTACTAAAGACAAGGATTCCCGGTCTATGATATCAGATAAGCTTCTTAACTACTGCAGTGAAACAAGTACCTCAGTTCAATCGGAAATCTTTAAGAAATTGGTTTCCAGGGAGCCAATAGATGTCCGTCAGGTTTACAAGCAATCCTTTATTATGCGTGACTATGCCAAGCTGATGTTTAATGCCAATGAACTTCCTACGGACATAGAACACAACCACGCTTTTTTTAGACGATTTTTGATCATTCCTTTTCGAATAACCATTCCGGAAGAGAGGCAAGATAAAAACCTTTCTACCAAAATAATCAGACATGAATTACCGGGTATATTTAACTGGATTCTGGCAGGTATGCTTCGATTACTGGAAAAGAAGAAATTTACCTCCAGCACAATTGTAGAAGAGGAAGTGAATAAGTTTAGAAGGGAAAGTGATTCCGTGTTCAGCTTTATTGATGATAATGATTACCATAAATCCTGTACTGAGGAAATTAAGTTGAAGGAGTTATACCAGGAATACCGACAGTATTGCCTTGAAAATACCAACCGGCCTTGTTCTGATCGTACTTTCAGAAAACGTCTCGAAAACGGGGGTTTTGATACAGATCGCAAAAACACCGGATGGGTAGTTTTTGCAGAAAAAAAAGTTTCTGAAGAGTAACATTTTATACACCTTCTACACTAACCGTGTAGAAGGTGTTCCTGATGCAGGTCATTTAAAACCTTTTTATGCCCCAATATCGATTTACTTTAGAACCATATATCTCCCAAAAGAACAGGTTTCAATGCCCTTCCTGTGGAAAGAAACATAGCTTCACTCGTTATATTGATCTGGAAAAGAAGGAGTACATTTCTGAAAATGTAGGCAAATGTAATAGGGAGCAAAAATGCGGCTATCACTTAAAGCCTAAAGATTTTTTTCAAAGTCAGACGTCTTTCGCAATTGATCATTCACACCAGAACACTACAATAAATCCAGCAGTCTTACGACAAGTTGCATTTCAAGCTAAAAGCAAATCGTTGCCTCCATCTTTTATTGAAGAAGAGCTATACCTAAAAAGTCTCGAAGGATCATCTGCCAATAATTTTCTTGTCTTTCTTGAGGCGGTAATTGGTAAGGATGCTTTAATAGATGTCAGAGAAAAATATAGAATAGGTACTTCTAAAAAATGGAAAGGAACAACAGTTTTCTGGCAGATTGATGAACAGAACATAGTCCGCACAGGAAAAATGATGCTTTACAACAAGTATAACGGAAAGAAACAAAAGGTAAATTGGGCTCATTCGGTTCTAAAGCTACCAGACTATAACCTTAAACAATGTCTTTTTGGGCTTCACCTGCTGAATTTAGATAAGCAGAAGGCAATTGCCCTGGTGGAAAGTGAGAAGACAGCTATAATCGCCTCCATTGCTTTTCCTGAATTTATCTGGATGGCTACTGGCGGACTTATGAATCTGAAAGCTTCAATGCTTAAACCTTTAGCAAATAGAAAGGTGATCCTTTTTCCTGATGCCGGCTGTTACAATACCTGGAACGAAAAAGTTGGTGATCTGCCGAAGAATATCCAGTACCTAATTTCTGACCTTGTGGAGAAAAAAGCTACTTCTGAGGAGAAACAAGAGGGATGGGATATTGCGGATTATATATTGAGGATTTGGGGAGGAAAAGACTTGACTTAGGACGATAATTATGGTCATGAAAAAAATTTCTATTAAGTTCCATAAAATCGTAACTCATTGAATAACACATTTTAACACTTCTTTAAACTTTGCTGTCAATTATATTTTCCATATTTATAAAATATAATTTACTTCTCTAGAGTAAAACTGAGCAGCCTCATCCGAGGATATTAACGAAATCACCCCCCTTTATTAAAAGATTTGCTGGATTCTCCTTCTGGCGATATCTATGTCGAATTTTTAATTTCAAATTTATGCCGGGACCAGCAGTACATTACATCGTAGGTAAAAAATTAAGAGAACAGTATCCTTTCATTATTGATTACGGAGAGGGACCACGCCGGGAAAAGTTTTTATTTTCCCAGAACATCAGGAATCAAATGGACGAAAATAGAACTCATCTCAATTTTGGAACCTTAGGGCCTGATTTTCTGTTTTTTAACATTAAAGACTGGCCCCAAGGCAATTTATTGCCGGTAAGAAAAATGATACGTTTCGCAGAAATACAAAAATCATTAGAGGCCAAAGTAGAAGAGAGTTTCCCCATTTTAATAAGGATTAAGGAACTAAAAGATCAACTTGGAGAGAGGTTACTTGAGGAAGTACGTAACTCTCCCTTGCTATCTGCAATAAAGCAACTACTTGAAGACGTAAAAGCAATCTTAGAGCTGATGACGGGAATAGTCAACCAAGGAATAGAAGATCTGGTTACTAGCAACATAGACATATACGGCTTTTTAAAAAGTCCCCTCCAAAATTGTGAAGCCAAAGAAAATTGGTGGTGGTTTGACATCCTACATTACAATAAATCAGGTCAATTTTCGCAATACTTACTTGAAAATAGCAGAGATAATCCTGCTTTACATTCGTACGCAATAGGTTACCTCTCACACTTTGCAGCTGACGCGGTAGGTCATCCTTATGTAAACAACATAGTTAGAGGCCCCTATCGCACTCACTCCCAAAGACATAGTGTAGTTGAAAAATTTCAGGATGTTTCAGCATTTTTAAAATTTGACAATTTGGACTTTAATACCAGCGAACTTCATGATAAATATAAATTTACTGAAGCTGTTTATGATATATTTTCTGGTGAGCGTATTAATGAAGTCGATTCAATTATTGATAGTTTAACACCGGGGATTACCGATGTAGGATTACCAGAGGATCTAGCCAACCTTTTCTCAGAGGCAACGAAAGAAGTATATAAACAGAATGGGGAGCATCTTTTCGGAGGTGGAATGGAGCCAGCAGAGGTTGATGCTGCTTACCGCCTATGGTACAGTTGGTTTAAAAGTAGTACTAGTGAGGCTATTTTACCAGATTCACTGCCTGATCTACCACCTTTAAGTGAAGATTTGCGCGGAGTGTGGGAAGATTTTAAAAACAGATTTAATAATGCTCTTAGCGAATTTGATGATGCAGTCGAAGATTTATTTTCGAGTAATGGATCAACTTTTAGCTGGGATAGTCTGGTTAATCTGTTTAAAAAACTGGAAAGGGTAATAAAAGCAGCAGCGGCAGCAGCAGCGGCAGCCATTGAGGCAATTGAGGACTCCATTGCGACTATTTCCACACATTCCACGCATTGGATATTGAATCAGATTTATCAAGCTTTGTATAGCATATACGATTATTTTCGATTATCCGTATCACTAAACGGACTAGCCTTTCCGAGCCCGAGATATTTAAATGATTTGCGCGTACAACATATGCTAAACCCTCAGACGCGAGACATCAGGGGAAACATCCTAAACAACAACTGGGGCTTTCCCCTTAAAAAAATGGATGTAGGTGAAGGAATTTGGCGTGTTGCTCCACAGGAGTCCCATCTTGTTTATCCCTCACCTCTAAATATTGAGCAGGAAGCTACAACGCCAAGTCCTGTCAGTTATTCACAGGAGCCACACACTTATTACATTGATCAGGATCTAGGGATTTCTCTACCATTTATTAGGAATATAGCTCCTATTACTGATTTCAACAACCACAACTCCATTACAAAAGGTGAACTTATGGGAAACGCAGTAGAGTTAACAGGAGCTTTGTATGATTTGTACAACAAAGGAGAAACAATTCCGAATATAAATTTAGATGCAGATAGAGGGATTGGATATCCATGTTGGGAAGCATCTGGATGCGTTAATGACAACATTAAAGAACCCGTTAACCTTAAGTTCAACACTTAAACTCTCTTGGCATGAAATTTTTTCTGAAGAATTTAAACGACGAAATTTCCGAATTAAATAAGGAAATTAAACATAATTATAGACATTTCTTAAACTACCAAACAAGTGAAGAAAAAAGAAGTGAAGACGTAGCTTTAGATGAAAAATATTTCAAGGGAGATGTCTCTGAATTTCAGGCCAAGTCTTATTTAGTAGTTCCCAATATAGGTATTAGGCTATTTTCTTCATCTGGAGATGTTCTGAATTATATATCGGCAAGTACAGAATATTCGATTGAAGTCCAGCTGAAAAATATGGGTGATCTTCATGTTCCTAATGTCAATATTGATTTCTTTTGTAGCCCAAAATATCAAGACCATAGGGTAAAATTTCTTGTTCATTCTGGCGGTCTGTTAAATTTAGGTGGGGGCAGCGGAGGTCCACCTTTTGTAACGGGAAGATTACTTCACGGAACAATTAGTATTGGAGATCGAATAAAACTGCTGGGCAAAGAAGAAAATTTCTTTGCACGAATTAAAGATGTTTTAGTATTAAATAAAGCCCGCCTACATACGATTAAGGAAGGCTGGAGTGAACAAGATCAAATAATTCTCCTTTTGGATCTAAACAATGATCACATAGATAAATTTCAAGAAATTTTGAGTCAGTTCCCTATGCTGGTGGAAGCACCCGAGGAGGATCAGGAGTCAGGGATGTTCAGATTTCGTATTAAAGATATCTTTACTATTACTGGACGTGGCAAGGCTATAGCAGGGACAGTGGAACAAGGTGCCATTCAATCTAACGTAAAAGTGGACCTACTTACCAATTCATATAGCGACCAGAGACGCGGTAACCAATACGGAAAAATGCCATTAAAATTTGAAGAAGGACTTGGAGCTCGAAATGAAACTGCTTTTTTGTTTCATTCTTTGGAAACCGAAAAAATTAAAGAAGGGGATATAATAATAAAATCACAAAGAGAGAATTTCTCATCTGAAATTTCTAATACAAATAATCCTGATACTGTCCAAGAAATGGATTTTATTGGAAGCAAGAGAACACATATCAATGGATTTGAAAATAAAACTGTAAGATTTGCTTGGTCATCCCCAGATCATAAGAATAGGAGAGAATTTAAATTTGTAGCTCGTGCTTATTCGACGATGCCTATAGATATGCCCGCCAATTTTGATGATTTAAATCCTGAAAATTATCGGCACATTGGTGGGAATAGTTTTCCTTGGCAACCAACGAATTAATTCAATCCTTTCAATTTCCGGAATTCCTTTGGAGGCTACGAGTCGCCTAAGAACTTGACTTGAAAAGAGACATTCTTGAGCCAATTGCCAATAGAAAAGTAATTCTTTTCCCTGATGCAGGATGACACGAAGCGTGGAACGAAAAGGTTGCTGATCTGCCGACCAATATCCAGTAATTAATTTCTGACCTGGTAGAGAAGAAATTTTCTGCCGACGAGAAACAGGAAGGATGGGATATTGCGGATTATATTTTGAGGATTTGGAAATAAATGAACTTTTATTTTATATTAAAAACTCCTAAAAAATTTTGAGATACTTATACCTAATAAGTTTATTGAGAACTCCTTGATTCATGCTAACTTATTTTTTCTTTAAATTTTTCATAAAAATTTGGTTATCAGATAAATAAATATTTAAATTTATTAAGAGAAGCTAAATCAGAGCTTTTACTGCACTAAATATTGGCCCTACCCATTAGTTAATTTAGTAGTAAAATTCATTTATCACAAGTTCTATTTATAATATATAGATCATTAAATGGATAAGCTATTTTCTTAAAGCACCTCAATTAATAATTTTTACCCCAGAGAGCATCCCCTACCCTTTACTCTCACTTTTAAATGTTATAAAATAACGTACGTATTAACATAAATTTAAATCTATGACAACTGAAAAGCAACAGCTCATTACCGGCCAATGGGAAGGTAAATATTTAGACGTGCGAGGATATTCATGCCTTGTATCTTTTAAATTAGAATCGGAAGGTGAAGTGGTTAAGGGAGAATTTGAAATCCAGGTTCCACAAGGATTACATGATTCGCATACAATCAAAGGTCAAGTCTCTGGACAGTTAAGAGATAATAAACTTTCATTAGAACTGGAAATTGGAAAATTAAAGGAAGGTTTAAAATACCAAGCCGAATTAAGTGATGCAGGAAGCCATGCTACTTTAGCAATGATGGGAACAGTTCATAGTCCATCTAAATCCGACTTCGGAGGTGGAGTTTGGATTGCATGGAAATTTAAAAATCAAAATTAAAAGATATGCCTAGATGGACTAAAAGTACAGTAGGAGGTGGCTGGGATGGAGGAGGAACAGAAGTAGAAAATTGCAACCTTACGCAGCGTAACCGAATTACCAACGCCTTTAATAATTTCATCAGTTCTTCTTGTCTCGACTGTTTCCCAGGCTTAAGAGCATGCCTAAGAGAAAAATGGGAAGAAGTAGAGATTGACTGTGATTGTTCGGATTTATCAGGTTTGGATGGTAGAAGAAGAGGGAACAAAATTTGGCTATGCGTAACAAATATTAACAGGATTGGAGCTCTTTTACTACATGAACTTGTCCATGTATGTGGCGGGACGGAACTGGATTCTGAGGCAGTTGAACATGCATGTTTTAATGGAAATGGAGCTACACTTCCAACAAGTGGTGATTGGCCAAAGTTTATCAGTGAAACAGATGCTTTCCAAGATAATGAGAATGAGAGGGTAGGCAAGTTCGTAATTTGGAATAGGACTGATGGTAGAGTATGGGGAAAAACAACTGAAGGAGGCGGATGGGGAGATTCGGAAATTATCAAAGGTTCGCTCTGTTTTCAGGATTCAAATTGGATCAATACGGGAGCAAGTGGTGGGGGATGGTCTTAAGAGCCAGAAGAAAGCCTTCCAATTTATATGCGACCGGCAATACAAAGACGGTCATTGGGAAGATTTCTACACCTTAGCAGGATATAGTACAGAATGGGTAACCGCTTATATCGGTTACCACATTTCCCAAATTTCTAATTTTGGTGATATAAGCGCTAAAAAAGCAAGTCGATATCTGGTAAAAAATAATAGGTTTTTTGGTACATGGGGATATAGCAGAAAAGTGCCTGCAGATGCCGATAGTACAGCCTGGGCCCTGGCACTCTTAAGAATTACCTGCCCGGGTAATATTTCTCTTCTTAGTAGACTTTATACAAAGAGATTTTTGAAAAAACATAATACCTCTGACGGAGGGTATAAAACTTTTAAATCATCAATACCTATCCGGATCTTCACTAAACTGTCGGCTACTTCATTTTTAGGATGGTGTTCATCTCATAATTGTGTTTCGGCAAGTATTATGAGTCTTAATTTATTAGAATTAAATTTTCAAAATGTAAATTATTTACGAAACTCTCAAAATGAAGATGGAACTTGGAATAGTTACTGGTGGAATGGACCTGAATATGCAACATGCTTCGCTATTGAGGCCCTTAAAATTCAGAAATTACTTCCCATACAGAAACAATTAGATAGAACAAAGAATTGGTTGAAAAATCAAATTGTTTCCGATCAAATATCCGCCTTCAACCTTAGTTTATTTTTAAGAATTGCATTGGCAATAGATTTAATAGATTGTGCTGATCTCTTGATGAATAGATTAATCCGAGAGCAAAATCCTGACGGTTCCTGGCCATCAAGTGCTGAATTGAGAATTCCCCCTCCCTGGATGGTAAACCCAGAAGAGAATATCACTTGGAGCTATGAATTGTTGGGAGGAAGGAGTATTCGCCTGGATGAAAAAAGGCTTTTTACAACTGCCACTGCAATACTTGCTATTCAAAAATATATTGAATATGTACAAAAAAAGTGATCTGACTGATCTACAAAACTCGCTGATAAATAAAATTCTGAAAGAATACCAGGAAACAATTATTGACCAAAGTATTTACTTCCGCTGTAGAAAATTAGTTATCGATAAAGGCGCTGAAGAATATAAAAAATTATCAAACTCCATAAAGAAAAAAGTATTAAACAGAATTCTCCAAAAGGGATTGAAAGACAATTTTTTAGACCAAACATTTAGAATTCTTGGATATGGCCACACCATGACTTCTTATATAACGGCCTTCTTACCTTTAAATGTAGAACAAAGAGCCTTTACTAATACCTTAGGTAGTAAAGCAAATTTATTGGTCACGATTTATGATATAATGCTGGATGAAGGATGCTCCAGAAATAGAATTCTTAATGAAAAGTATTTAAGACAATTTATTCACCAAGAAAAGGAGATTGCCTTTTTTAGTAAGAAAGGTTTGTTAGGGCCAATTTTAAAAAACTATTTTGTTCACATTCATCAGAATTCATATCAACATAATGAAAATGTAATAAAACTATTAAAGAATAAAATATGGGAAATGTATATCGCCGAGAATAACACTCAAAGTACCAACAGAAATATTGATTTGGAGATCTGGAAAAAAAAGTCTGTATATCCATTTCTTGTCATGGCCTTGCCTGGCTTGCTCTGCCTGAAAAAGCCACCAACTATGGAATACTTTAAATGGCTTTTTTCTTTTGGTGAACTTATTGGCTTATTGGATGATATTGTCGATTATAATGAAGACTTAGCAAACCGTCAGTACAATATTCTAACCTCGGCGAATTATAATAGCCTAAATGGGATTGAAAGGGATTTCATGAAAAGATTCAAAAATGTTAAAAAATGGTGGGACATTAAAGCTCCTGCGGAGGCCTTTGAAACTGATGAAAAGTACCTTTTATTAATTTTAATTTTATCTTGGTTTAGAAAAAGCCCAATTCCTGAAGTTCAATAGTAAGGTTTTTTCAATTTTTTTAAAAGGTAAATATTTTTTTAGAAGCCACTCCCCAGTCTAACTAACTGCAACAAAAAATTAGATACAATATAAATTTCGTTTTGAGCTATGTATTTAGCTTCTTGTATGCTTTATAACCGAAATTAGTATAGGGATAGCAGCAAATTCTTTTGTCTTATATAGCCAATAGTTAATTTAGTAACACCAAGGACCTGGAATATTATTTTACCTCTATACGAATAACACGGCCACACATCGGGCGGTACAAAAGCATAAAAAAATCCGCAATCACTTTGTTATCAGTGTATTGCGGATTTACTCTGTGACCTCGACAGGATTCAAACCTGTAACCTTCTGAGCCGTAATCAGATGCGCTATTCAGTTGCGCCACGAGGCCTTTTTGCGGGTGCAAATATAGGCGATTTTATAAAAAACGAAAACATTTTTAGCTTAAATAATTTATTTTTCCTCTTTGCCCCGTTTATACTTATACCGGTGTGAAATTTTTATCCTCTTTTGTGAGGGTAATAACTCGTTTATCCTGCAATTTTTCTTCTGAGAATTAGAAAATGGACGTTACTTGCTGCTTCCTCACCTTGCATAGAACCTTGCAAGTACTATATTTGCTTTATGGCTAAACTAGATGAGTTTGTAGCTGAATTCGCCTCCTTCGTTTGGGGCCTTCCGCTTTTAATTTTACTTACCGGAGGTGGATTATATCTCCTTATACTTTCCAGATTTCTCCCTTTTCGATATCTACGGCATTCTATTGAAGTGCTGCGGGGAAAATATGATGACCCCAATGATCCCGGGGAGATCAATCACTTTAAAGCACTTTCTACTGCTTTGTCGTCTACCATAGGAATGGGAAATATTGCCGGGGTTGCAGTGGCGATTGCTATTGGAGGTCCCGGTGCGATGTTCTGGTTGTGGATAAGTGCCGTTATTGGGATGGCAACAAAATTTTTCACCAATACCCTGGCGGTCATGTACCGTGGAAAAGATTCTGAAGGAAAACTGCAGGGTGGTCCCATGTATTTCATTACCGAAGGTCTTGGAAAGAAATGGTGGATCATGGCAGCCTTTTTTAGTGTTGCCGGTCTGGTAGGAGCCCTGCCGGTGTTTAATGTAAATCAACTTACCCAGGCCATCAATTATATCCTCTTAAGTCCCAATGGGGTGGAGGTGACTTTTACTTCCAATTTGATCATTGGGATCATTCTGGCGATAATTACGGCAGTGGTGATCTATGGAGGACTGGCCCGCATAAGTAGTACGGTGTCCAAAATGGTACCGGTTATGGTTGCGCTTTATTTTGTATCTGTGCTCATAATACTTATTGTGAATTTTGATCAGGTGCCATATTATTTCGGACTCATTTTTACAGATGCTTTTGCTGCAGAAAATTACGCCGGAGAGCCATTTTTAGGAGGTATGTTGGGCGGACTCATTATTCTGGGTATACGCCGTGGCGCTTTCTCTAATGAGGCGGGAATAGGGACTGCTCCCATGGCTCACGGGGCCGCCAAAACTGCCGAGCCTGTAAGGGAAGGTCTAGTGGCTATGCTGGGACCGGCCATTGACACTCTTATCGTTTGTTCCTTAACGGGAATGGCTATCCTTGTGACGGGGGTGTGGCAAACGCATGACGTTAATGGGGTGAGTTTAACCGCTGCTGCTTTTAATGACTCAATCCCGGTCTATGGAAATTACCTGCTGTTGGTGTGCATCGCCATCTTTAGTATTTCCTCTTTGTTCTCCTATTCTTACTACGGAAGCAAATGTCTTTCTTTCCTAATTGGAGCTAAGAACAAGCATTATTACAATTATTTTTATATCCTGAGTATACTTCTGGGGGCGACAACTTCTCTAAGCTTAATGATCAATCTCATTGACGGATTTTTCGCTTTAATGGCAATTCCAACCATGACTGCGACTCTTATTATGGCACCCAGAGTGCTGAAGGAAGCAAAAAGATACTTCTTAAACCTGAAGGCTTCTTCTAATCCTGTTAACCAAAAGTAATCACTCTTCGTTCATCCTGGCTCTGTTGCGCAGCCTCTATGATCCTTATGACATCACGGGCCTGTTCTGGTTTAACCGCTAAGGCTTCACCTGCCGTGATCGCATTATAAAGATTCTGGTAAATTACCGTGTAGTTTCCGCGTTCACTCTCGATTAAATTTTCTTCTTGTACGGTTTTCAGTTTTCCCCAGATATTCTTGGGCTCCACTCCCCATTCCGAAGTGTCTATTGGTCTTTTTCCCTCTTTAAGAGCTTCTTCCTGTACATCTGCGCCAAACTTTACAAAGCTCCCTTTGGTCCCAAAAACCTGGAATGTAGGTCCTTTATCTTTGACCAGCATTCCTGCCTTTAAGGTGACCTTGAGGTTAGGGTAAAAGAGCAGGAGTTCAAAAGCATCGGGTACTGTCGCACCTTCCCGCTGTGTCCTTATATCGGCAAAAACTTCTTTTGGGTTGCCAAACAGGTTTAGCGCCTGGTCGATGAGGTGACTGCCCAGGTCGTAGAGAATTCCGCTGCCGGGATTTTCTTTTTTCTCTTTCCAGCCGGGTTTAACTTCATTTCTAAACCGGTCGAAGTGGGCCTCATATTCCACTACCTTTCCTAAAAGGCCATTTTTGACGATCTTTTTTACGGTCTGGAAATCACTGTCCCACCGGCGGTTGTGATTTACACCAAGAACCAATTTTTTTTGATGAGCCAGCTTTATAAGGTCATTGGCCTCTCTTGAATGTGGTGTAAAGGGTTTTTCTGCCATTACATTTTTATTCGCTTCAAGAGCCTGTTTTGCAAAGGTATAATGCAGGTGGTTAGGTAAAACCAGGACAACAAGATCAATATCTGGATCTTCAATAATTGCTGAATATTCTTTCACCACTTTTACCTGCGGAAAATCTTTTTTGGCGGCCTTGATGTTTTTGGGGCTGGAGGTGAGGACTTTAGTTACATTAAATCCTTCAACACTGGATAGAATAGGGGCATTGTAGATGCTTCCACCGGAACCATAGCCGGCAAAGGCAGTATTTACCTGCTTCATTTTTATTTTCAAGGTAGAAATTTCCGCAGAATTTCACCCCCTAAAAATGGCATTTTTGGAACCTATTTTTCAGTTTCCTTTGTTTCTTCAACTCCTCTTAAAAAGAACTGTCGCACCGGCTCCAGCTTTTTAATTTTCAATATGCATTCCGGGCTTAGGGGTTTGCGACAAAAGTGAATGACCTGGTCATACGTTTGAGCTTTGAGATAATCCTGTTGATTTATGGAAGAGGTCACTACGATAACATACACCTGGGCCTGCGGCGGATTTTTCTTTAATTTATTCAGGAATTTCCAGCCGTCGAGAACGGGCATATTGAGATCGAGTAAAATGAGAAAATGCTTGTCGGGCCTGTCATTTTTCTGAAGATAATCCAGGGCCTCCTTTCCGTTATAGCACAACACCGGTAGATGTTCAATACGAGAGGACTTCAGGCTGTTCTTGTGCAAAAGGGTAACCACCTTGTCATCATCTACTACCAATACTTCTAACCGGCCTGCATTACCTGACTTCAACATTAATCTTTTCAGTTTTTTCTACAATACTTCGAATGATGCTGTCCAGCTCATTTGCCGAATCTTTTATGTGAAACAGGATCTCTTCTTGTGACATATCTTCAAAAACCTCTTCATCCAGCAGGTGAAGAAGGCCTTTTATTCGTGCCAAGGGAGCCCTCACTACATGAGACTGCTCCCAGGCGATCTCCTTTAAAACCTTGTTTTGACTCTGTATTTTCCGAAGTAATTTTCTCGAATTGGTGACGTCCAGCACAGCACCTATCATCCTGGTCGCCTTTTTGTTCTGGTCTCTCAGAATATATCCGCGATCGGTAATGTGGGCAATCTTTCCATCGGCTTTTACGATACGATATTCCAGCTTCCATTTATCGACTTCAGGATCTGCTATGGCGCAGGCAAGGGAGCGTTGAACTTTTTCTCTGTCCTCATCGGGCACTTTGGTGAGCCAGAAAGAATGAACCGAGGTGGCTTCATTGGTGTCATACCCAAAGATCTTTTTATAACCTTTGCTACGCGTCACCGAATCTGTAGCAATATCCCAGTCCCAAATCATTTCATTGGTTGCTTTCATGGCCATTTTAAAGCGCTTATTAGCGATCCTTAAAGCCTCTCTTTTTGCTGTAATTTCTGAAATATCACTAGTGGCCCCAATAAGCCTTAGGGCTTTGCCGGTGTGGTCCCGCAGGATATATCCACGGTCCACTACCCTGGCATAAGTGCCATCGGCCTTTCTAAAGCGGTATTCTGTCTTTATAAAATCTTCATTAGGATTCGAAATTATATCGGCCAGTTTCTTTTTTTCTACAGGCTTATCTTCGGGATGTATATTAATTTTCCAGAAATCTCTCTTATTAACAACATCTGCAGGATAACCGAACAACTCACGAGGGCCCCTGTGAAAACGGGTAACGTCGTTGCTGGTAAGATCCCAATCATAAATTAGATCCTGGGTGGCAGTTGCTGCCAGTTGGTA
Source organism: Salinimicrobium sediminilitoris (assembly GCF_020866905.1). GTDB lineage: Bacteria > Bacteroidota > Bacteroidia > Flavobacteriales > Flavobacteriaceae > Salinimicrobium > Salinimicrobium sediminilitoris. The sequence goes on from NZ_JAIVCC010000001.1 coordinate 157,160, forward strand.
CCTTTCATTAATATGTTCTATTTCACGTGCCTGTTCAATAACCGTAGTGATATCCCTGGAATTGGCAACAATACCTTTAACCGCCGAATCATTCATTAGATTGGTGGCCGTGGTTTGGACCCAGCGATATTCTCCCTTTTTATTTTTAAACCTGAAAGGAGAGATCCTTACCTGCTTTTTGTCCTTAAGCTGGTAAAATTGTTCTTTAACCCTTTCCCAGTCATCACAATGGATAAAATGGTAGGCATTCTTTCCTATAAGTTCTTTTGGATCAAATCCCAGGATGGATTTATAATTTTCGCTTACAAAGGAGTAATAACCATCAATATCCAAAATCCCGATAAGATCTGACCCTTCCTGGACCATGGATCTGAATTTCTGCTCACTAAGTTTAAGTTCTTCCTCTCTTTTCTTAACTTTTTTCAAAGCCGCATTTTTCTCGAAAGCATTGGTAAGGTTTTGGGTAAGGCTTTTGAGAAAACTAATTTCTTCTTCTTTCCAGATACGCTGAACAGAACAGTCGTCGAAACCAACAAATCCTGAAAGATTTTCCTCCACAAAAATTGGAAGTAATAACATGGACTTAATATGCTGTTCCTGGAAAATGTCTTTTAAGGTGCCGGGAGACAGTTCTTCTAAGGTAGCAGTAAAGGGAAGGTTTTTAATTAAGGGCGCTGTGATCTCCTCAACTTTTTTTATTGGCATATTCTGCATCTCCTGGTTGTCGATCTGCGGAAAAGCTCTTTCACTGCACCATTCCACTTTCTGACTAATGAGGATTTCTCCTGTTTCGGGATGGGTATCGGCACCAAAATAATACATTCTGTCTGCTTCAACGGTTTCGGCTATGACACCAAAAGTTTCATGAAGAACTTCATTATTGATCTCATTCTCGAGGAGCGAACTTACAAATGCAGCGTTGACCTCCAGGAAACGACTTTTTTCTATAATTACTTTTTCACTCTGCTTGAGCTGGGTAACATCCTTGGCAATACCGTGAACCTCCACAACCTTTCCCTCGAGGAACATTGGCATTAAAAGAATCTTAAGTACAACCGTGTTTCCTGCGGCCGAATTAAAATCAGCTTCAAAGGAAGTGATTTGACCACCCACTGCTTTGTTAAAATGATCCAGGATGAGTTGCTTGTGATAAGGGGCGCAAAATGGTAGGAAATTGGAGTTTATTAATTCTTCGAAAGGAAGTTCTGCTAACTTTACGAGGCTGTCGTTGGCATGCAAAAAATTACCTTCCAGGTCGAGCCTGTAAAGACCATCCGGATTTTCCCTGATAAAATTTTTGAATTGTTGCCTGTTGGCATTGAGTTCTTCCTCAATTTCCCGATCGCGTTTTTTACGTTTGTTTTCCAGAGTGACATCCTGGGTAGTATGGAGAATAGCCTCTACTTTTCCCCCTTCATTTTTTACCGGTACATTTTGAGAGGTGAAATAGCGTTCTTCAAACTTTCCCGTCCTCTTGTTTTTAATATCATAGCGAAGATCTTTGGCTTCGGCTTTTTTTCCGGTCTGGATTACTTTCTCCAGTGCGAGATTGAAATGATCATGACCGTATTCTTGAAGATCGGGATTGGGAGGAAAAGCTTCTTTGCTGTTTTTGTTTATAAGCTCTTCTCTTGTAGTGCCGGTTAACTCAAGATAGGCCGGGTTTACTTCAACAACTGTGAACGCTCCGGAATCTTCGAGTTTTAACACCAGGCACGCAAATGGAATAGCTTCAAAAATGTCTTTCCAGCAGTTTTCTCTCATTGTAGGGGATATGAAAAATAAAACCTGCCTTTGGGCTTATTTTTTTGTTAAAGGCACAACAAATATAATCAAAAAATAATGTCTGGAGCTATTGAAAATTACCATGTTAGCCCTTTAGGCGACAAAATTATCCCCTTTAACTGACAAAATGAAGATTTATGTAAGAATATTCCTTCATTAATTGGGGTAATGAAGGATAAGCATATTTTTTATTTTAATAAATTACTTCCCAATCAGTGTTTTACAGGTACCAAGAGTACTGGAATACCTAGATCATCAATAAGATCCTGTTCTAAACTGCCTACGAACATTTGATAGAAGAAATTCTTTTTATGGTGGCCTGCAATCACAATATCTGCATTGATCTTTTGAACTTCCTTTTTAATCATTTTTGCTGTAGATCCTTCTAATTGAACAGCTTCGGCTTCAATGTTTTTTTGTCGGAGATCTTCCGCTAAACGTTTAACAAGGGCACCTTCTATTTTACGTTTTTCTACCCTTTTGTCTTGTGCAAATTGAGGGCCGGCTTCCAGACCCAGGAAGTCATCTGGATCGGGTTCGCTAACGTGAAGGATCCATATCTTGGATCCAAAGGCTTGTGCTAATTCTTCGGCTTTGGCTAATAAACGACCGGCATTTTTCTCAATGTTGATCGCTACAAGGATCTTTTTCATGTTGGTTTGGATTAGGGAAATAAAGTTAGGGAAAATACTCGGTTTTTAAAAGTCACCAGAGCTCCGGAATAAGAAAAACCGGCCCAAAAGGGTCCGGTTTCTTGTCATTTTTCAGGAGTTTAATCAATTAAGGTTTCATTGAATAACTTCAGTATCCTTTTATACTCATCGGTCCAGCTACTGGGCTGTGTGAAACCGTGATCTTCTACAGGATATACTGCCATTTCCCAATTGTCTTTCTCCAGTTCTATCAGCCTTTGAGCCAGCCTCACCACATCCTGGAAATGGACGTTGATATCGATCATTCCGTGCGCGATCAAAAGATTCCCTTCTAAACCTTCAGCAAAATAAATAGGGGAGGAGCGCCTGTAGGCTAGTGGGTCATTGACCGGTTCGTTAAGTATGTTTGAGGTGTAGCCATGGTTGTAGTGGGCCCAATCTGTAACCGAACGTAAGGCTGCGCCAGATTCAAATGATTCGGCTTCAGTAAACATAGCCATCAGGGTGATGAAGCCACCATAACTGCCGCCATAAATCCCTACTTTTTCGGGGTCTACACCATGTTCAGCTATAAGATATTTTACCCCGTCCACCTGGTCGCTGAGGTCTTTGCCGCCCATATGCCTGTAGATACCGGTGCGCCAGTCCCTGCCGTAGCCCGCACTTCCGCGGTAATCAATATCGAGTACCGTGTAACCGAGATCTGTGAGCAGGTTGTGAAACATATATTCCCTAAAATAACTTGACCACCATTTGTGCACATTCTGAAGATAACCTGCCCCGTGAACAAAGACTACGGCAGCACCATTTTTCGCCTCCTGCGTAGGTTTATATAACCTGGCCGGTACCATTGCACCATCTTCAGCTTTAAATTTCACAAGTTGAGGATCACGCCAGTTGTAATTCTTAAATTCCGGAGACTGGCCCGATGTTACCTGCTTTGCCTGAGCCTCTGCCGAAGTTTCCTTCACGTAAAGCTCCCAGGGCTTATTGGAGTAGGAATATCTTATAGCCATGTATTTTTCATTGGGCGATAGGTTTACCTCATTATTTCCGGTGAGGCTGGTGAGCTGCTGCATCTTGCCGCCGCGCACAGGCATTTTGTAAAAGTGCCTCTCGCCCGAATGAACTTTTGAGGTCGTTAAATAAAAAGTTTTTCCATCATTCGAAAGTTTTGGATCAAACACTTCAAAATCCCCTTTTGTCAGCTGTTTCTTTTTTCCGGAGTTAACATTAAGAAGATAAAGATGGGAATAGCCGCTCTCTTCGCTTTGGAAGTAAATGTTCTCATTGTCATTTAACCAGCCAATATCGCCTCCACTCCAGGAATAGCCGATTCCGGGACCTGCGATCCAAGCTTCGTCCCTTTGTCTGTCCAGGGATTTTAATTCCCCTGTTTCAAGATCCAGCCTTGCAATCCAACGATCCTTATTGTCCTGGGAACGAATTACCATAACCGCTTTCTTTCCGTCATTGGAAAACCACGGGCCATAGGAATATACCTCCCGCACTTCCTCTGCCCATACCTTTTCGGGATAGTCCTGAACATAATCGGGTAGATCTTTGATGCCGGGTAAATTTTCGGTCCTTACCTGGTAAACCGTATCTTTTTCAAGATTATAGATCATAGCTTCCATTGTAGTCTGCCCGCCGCCTACTTTGCTCCGTGCAGGCAGGTTCACGGTAAAACCCGAGAGGTCGGTGTAATCCGGAACACCAGTATCCTTTGCATCTGTGCTGGAGATCAACTGGAAAGTGACGTAATTTCCGGTTGGTGATACCGTTAAATTTCTTACCTGTTTACCGCCGGTGTAAAATGTAAATGGTTTAGGCCCGGCAGTAAGATCACGATAAGTTTTTTGTGATTTCTTATTTTCATGGCGTTTCCTGACTTCTTCGAGGAGTTCAAGATTTTCATCCTGTAGCCATTGCTCTTGTGCAGAAAGTTCTTTTTCTTTCTTTTCTTCTTTTGTGCCTGAATTTATATTGGTCAGTTTTTTTATACCACCCGACTCGAGATCAAAAACAAATGCATTGTCGGCCAGAATAAAGCTAAGGCGGGTTTCGTCATTTAAAAATTGCGGATTTGAAATACTACCATTCAGCTCAAGGAGTTTTTGCTCTTCCTGCTTCTCGAGCTTATAAAGATAAAGGTCTCCATCGCGGGTATAGACCTTCATGTTTCGTGCTTTATTGAAATCGCCCGAACTTGGGAGTAGCTTATTCTCCTCCTGCCATGAAACTTTTTTTATTTGCTTCGGGTTTTCAATGCTCACCCTGTATAGTGAGTCTGAAGGATTTTTGTCGGGATTATAGTCAAAGTAAATGTAATCATTATTAGGTCCCCACGTAATGTTCGAAGGAAATGTTCCCATCCAGGAAGGATCCTGCATTATTTTTTCTACCGTTAGATCTGATGTTTGGGCGTGGATAACCTGAAGGCTTAAAAAAGCCAGAATGAAGAGAAAATACTTGTTGGTCATATATAAGAGTTGGAATTGAACCGGCAATATAAAAAATCCCCGGGAAAGGGGTAAAAGCAAAAGCACCCTCGCCGGGGCTAAGGGTGCTTTTATTATGGCAGATATTATAATAAAAAGCAGGTTTTTATGAATTACTGCGAATCTCGTCTAATTCTTCTTCTTTTGGCACCACATATCTAAGCAGTGTTTTGAGGGATTTAAGTTCAAAGATGCAATTTTCAATATATGCTTTGTGCCTAATTAGAACTTCACGGCATGAGCCGTCATGAATTCGGCAAAGTGCTTCCTGGTATTTTAGCAGACTATTTTTATTTGCTTTTAATGCTTTTTTAATGCATTTCATCTTATTTTCCTGGCAATTACTTTCCATTTTTCTCGGGTAAGAAACAGAAGGGATAAAAGGTTTTTTTCCACTGAAAAAGTAAATTTCTTCACTTATTTCTATTGCGAACTGAGAGCGGCGGGAAGCCAGTTTTTGAAAATAAGATTTTAGAGAAGCCTCTTCCAAAGCCTCTGTAAATTTGCGTAACCGTTTTGAACTTTTGAAATTATCTTCCAGAAGTTGTCGCAATGTTAGTTCTCTTACCGCCTCATTACTCATGACATTCTTACATTAATTTTTGTTCTTATTAGGAGACATTAAATTAAGGAATTTACTCAAACGTTTTCGTTAAAAAAGGAGGCTTAACTCTTATTTGGCATTTGAAGAAAAACCTGACAAAAAGTTTCATAAATTTTTCTTTTTTGTCCCTTATTTTTTAGCAAAAAGAGGCTGTCTTAAAGTAAATTTTTAACGTAAGTTCCTGAAGCAAATCTGAACAACGTTTAGAATAAATTTTTAAGACAGCCTCTTGAAAATAAATTATTTAAACAGTTAGGATTTAGCCTTTTTGTTTAAGCGGTCTTCGGCCATATCTGTAAGAAGATTATCGGCTTTATATTCTTCATCCAGCGTTTTTTGAAGTTTATCGGCAATGTCATCGTGGCCCAGTTCTTTTGCATAACGCACAGCTGTACCATAACCTGAGATCTCATAATGCTCCACCCGCTGGGCTTCTGCGATTAGACCTGCATCGCGTACATCTTTTTCGGTATCCTCTTTAAGAAAAGACTCTGCCTCCTTTACCAGACCTTCCATGGCCTTGCATTTTTCGCCGGTTGGTTTTATGCCAAGCTTTTCTGTGATCTCCTCAAGACGCTTTACATGCCCTTTAGTTTCTTTGAGATGATTTTCAAAAGCTTTTTTCAGTTTATCGTCTGTAGCGTGCTTCTGCATTTTAGGAAGAGCTTCCACCAGTTGATTCTCGGCGCTGTACAAATCCTTTAATTGATGTTCAAATAGGTCTTTTAAATTTTTCATTTTTCTGGTTTTAATTGTTTTTTTATAAATGTATACTCCATAACAGTTTATACCAGTTAAATGAGTAATAAATCTTTGTTGGTTTTTTACTAAAGAAGTAGTGGAAGATAGGCTTCCGGAACACTGATTTTCTTATTAACTTCGCAAATAAACCCTATACATGTTCAAAATTGAAGACTACATTCGTGACATAAAAGATTTTCCGAAACAAGGGATCGTCTATAAGGATATTACTCCTCTCCTCGAAGATCCTGTTGCCACCCGAAATACACTGGATGCTTTTTTGTCTTTTTTGGAAGGTCATAACATTGATAAAGTGGTGGGGATTGAATCCCGGGGCTTCTTTTTTGCAACACTTTTAGCACAGGAATTGAATGCAGGCTTCGTCCCCATAAGAAAACCCGGAAAACTGCCGTTTGACACCCATCGAGAAAGTTATTCCCTGGAATATGGAGAAGATATTCTGGAAATTCACAGTGATGCAATTCAACAAGGGGAAAAAGTGCTGGTACACGATGATGTTTTGGCAACCGGAGGAACTGCAGCTGCAGCATGTAAACTGGTTGAAAAGCTTGGAGGTGAAATCGTGCAGTGTAATTTCCTTATGGACCTGTCCTTCCTAAACGGAAAGGAAAAAATCAGTTCTTATAAAGTAGTGTCGCTTATTAGTTATTAGTTAATGGTGAATTGGTGACTGGTCAAAGGGTCTATGAAGCCTTTTCAGTTTATTACCGATGAACTGAAGTGAAATTATGCTATTTGGAATTTGGTGCTTGTAATTTGTTTATTTACAAAGAATTCTTAGTCACCCAAATCTTCCATCCTATGATAGCTTTCTGAAATTTAGTGGCTTTAGCCAGATCCAATTGCCGTTTGGAATAATTTGGGAGCACTTTCTTGTTCACTTTGGCCAGAACTCTAAAAAGGTTCTTTTTCATAAAAGGTGGTTTCCATCAAATATAAAGATAAGTTCTGAATTTTCTCTTTTTGAAGTCTATAGGAAAAGGTGGCCCTTTTCCTGAAGGAATTCTTCCAAAAAGGTCAAATCAAATTCTATTTCTCAAGAGTATCAAAAGATCCTCATATCATTTACCCCTTGAATTATTTATTGATCCTCCAAAAAAGCCGGACTTCATCCATTCAATGAGAATCTGTTATCTTCGCAAAAAAAATTAATGAGCGTATTTTATATTATCCTTGGTTTCATCCTGTTAGTAGTGGGAGGGGAATTCCTTGTAAGATCATCTGTTGCGATTTCTTTAAAATTAAAGCTTTCCCGTATGGTAATTGGGCTTACCGTGGTCTCTTTTGCCACCTCGGCACCCGAGCTGCTGGTTAGTTTGCAAGCGGCCTTAGATGGATTTTCAGATATTTCTTTGGGTAATGTAATTGGTTCTAATATTGCCAATATTGGTCTTGTTCTGGGGATAACCGCTATGATCTCCCCATTGGCTATTGACCGCGAATTCTACAGGTTTAACTGGCCTATCATGATGCTCTTTTCCCTGGCACTCTTTTATTTTCTCTCAACCGAAAAAATTCTTTCCCGACCCGAAGGCATATTTTTATTGATAGGAATTGTTTTGTACCTCTTTATCTTAATTCGGCGGGCCCGTATTAAACCAGAATTACAACCCGATGAGGTGGATCCAGATCTACAGGTAGCATCCAACTTTAAGACAATACTCTGGTTGATTATTGGTGGTGCGGCGCTCTACTTTGGTTCAGAATTTTTGGTGTCGGGTGCTGTAGACCTTGCATCGGCTTTAGGAGTGAGTGAAAGGGTGATCTCGGTAACTATGATCGCAATAGGTACGAGTGTGCCCGAGCTTGCAGCATCTGTCATTGCCGCTATGAAGCATGAAAAAGCCATTTCTCTTGGAAATTTAATAGGCTCCAATATTTTCAATATTGCATCGGTGTTGGGAATTACTGCGATCATTCAGCCTATCGCAGTAAGTTCTGAAGCTATACTTACCAGTGACATTTTCTGGATGATTGGAATAGCCTTTATCTTAATTCCGCTTGCCTTTCTTCCGAAGAGATATTCCATGAATCGCTGGAAAGGTTTTTTCCTGGTTGCGGGATATGCCGCATTTGTGAGTCTTGCATTCTTGAATTAAATAGGGGGTTATCATAAGAAAAACAAAAATTATTATAAACATACCCCAAAATTTTAGGGGGTGTGTCTAAAAATAAAATATATTTGTTGCCGTTAACCCATAAAAAACAAAATTACTCATGGCAACATTAAGATTCCAGGCACTCAAGGAAACCCTGAACCGTAAACCTGTTGAGGTTGAAGAAAAGGAAAGGCGTTCAGAATTGTTCGGCCGCAATGTCTTTACAGAAAGTGTAATGCGACAGTTCCTTACAAAGGAAGCCTACCAGAGCGTATTGGAAGCCAATGCCACCGGAAAGAAGATCGATCGTACTATCGCCGATCATATCTCTACCGGAATGAAAGAGTGGGCGATCTCTAAGGGCGCTACTCACTACACCCACTGGTTTCAACCTTTAACCGGAACCACTGCCGAAAAGCATGATGCGTTCTTTGAAACTATTGGGGACGGACTCGCAATTGAAAAATTTGGCGGAGGTCAACTTGTACAACAGGAACCCGATGCTTCAAGTTTTCCACACGGTGGGATAAGAAATACTTTCGAAGCACGCGGTTATACCGCTTGGGATCCTACATCCCCCGCTTTTATTTACGGAACTACATTATGTATTCCCAGTGTTTTTGTTTCCTATACAGGAGATGCGCTGGATTATAAGACACCATTGTTAAGAGCATTACAGGCAGTTGACCAGGCAGCTACAGATGTAGCAAAATATTTTGATAAGAATGTAAATAAGGTACAGGCAACCCTTGGTTGGGAGCAGGAATATTTCCTCATCGACTCCGCTTTGGCTGCTTCAAGACCCGATATCCAACTTGCAGGAAGAACTCTTTTAGGACATTCCCCGGCTAAAGGTCAGCAATTGGATGATCACTATTTTGGCTCTATTCCTTCACGGGTTCTCGCTTACATGAGAGACCTGGAAAAGGAGTGTATGCTGCTGGGAATTCCTGTAAAAACAAGACATAACGAGGTGGCTCCAAACCAGTTTGAGCTCGCCCCAATTTTTGAAGAGGCTAACCTGGCAGTGGATCACAATTCCCTGCTTATGGATATCATGTCAAGAGTGGCCGAACGTCACAATTTTGTAGTGTTGTTTCATGAAAAACCTTTTGCAGGAATTAATGGAAGCGGGAAACACAACAACTGGTCTTTGAGTACAGATACCGGAGTAAACCTTCTTGGTCCTGGTTCTACGCCAATGAAGAACCTTCAGTTTTTGACATTTTTCATCAATACCATAAAGGCCGTCCATGACAACGAAGAATTGTTGAGAGCAACCATTGCCAGTGCTTCAAACGATTTTAGGCTTGGTGCCAACGAAGCTCCGCCGGCCATCATTTCTACCTTTATAGGTTCCCAGCTAACTGAAGTTCTTGATGAACTGGAAAAAGTGACTGACGGGAAACTTTCTCCGGCAGAAAAGACCGAACTTAAGTTAAACGTAGTCGGAAAAATCCCAGAAATTCTGCTGGACAACACCGACAGGAACAGGACTTCCTCTTTTGCCTTTACCGGGAATAAATTTGAATTCCGTGCTGTAGGATCCACGGCAAACTGTGCCGAGCCTATGACCGCTTTGAACTCAATTGTTGCCAAGCAACTTAAGGATTTCAAAAAAGAGGTTGACAGTCTTATCAAAGGCAAGAAAATGAAGAAGGATGATGCCATCTTCAATGTCTTGAGAGAATACATTAAAGATTCCAAAAACATACGTTTTGAAGGAGATGGTTATTCTGAAGAATGGGAAAAAGAAGCCGAAAAACGTGGACTAAGTAATAATCGTAATACTCCCGAAGCACTTAAGGCTCTTGTAAGCCAAAAGACCATTGAGATGTACAATGAACTTGGGGTTATGAACAAGGTGGAGGTTGAGGCACGCCACGAGATCGAGCTGGAAGAATACATCATGAGAGTTCAAATCGAGAGCCGTATTCTTGGGGATATCGCCCGCAACCACGTTATCCCTACTGCGATTCGATATCAAAATATCTTGATCAAAAACGTACGCGGACTAAAAGATATCTTTGGTGATGGTTTCCAGACCCATTCCAGGGAACAACTGGAGATCATTAAAGAAATTTCCGAGCATATTGAAAAGATCAATTCGGGAATTACAGATATGATCGAGGCACGTAAAAAGGCTAATAAACTTGAAGATGCCGAAGAAAAAGCATTTGCATACTGCAATGAGGTTAAACCATTTTTCAATATAATTCGCTACAACTGCGACAAGCTGGAGTTGTTGATCGATGACGAGATCTGGCCATTGACCAAATATCGTGAATTACTCTTTACCAGATAATTCCTTTTAAAAATGTCATCTTAAAGCCACTTCTTTTTGGAGTGGCTTTTATATTTAAAGAAACTGAAGGTCAAAAATCTTAAACTAATTATCTTTGACCCGCAAAATCGATCTACATGAACCAGGAAATAAGTAAAAGATATGCCGGTCGCGGAGTTTCAGCCGGAAAGGAAGATGTTCACAACGCCATAAAGAATGTCGACAAAGGCTTATTTCCAAAGGCCTTCTGTAAAATTGTCCCCGATCATCTTACCGGGGACGAAGACTACTGTCTCATTATGCATGCCGATGGTGCCGGTACAAAATCTTCCCTGGCTTACATGTACTGGAAAGAGACTGGTGACCTTAGCGTTTGGAAAGGCATCGCGCAGGACGCACTAATTATGAATATTGATGACCTTCTTTGCGTGGGTGCAGTGGATAACATCATGCTTTCTTCCACAATTGGCCGCAACAAAAATCTGGTGCCGGGAGAAGTAATTTCCGCTATCATCAACGGTACCGAAGAACTGCTGGAGGATTTAAAAGGCTTCGGAATTAATATCCATTCCACAGGCGGTGAAACGGCCGATGTGGGTGACCTCGTTCGTACGATTATCGTCGATTCCACTGTAACTGCAAGAATGAAGCGCAGCGAAGTGATCGATAATGCCAACATCAAACCCGGAAATGTAATCGTTGGACTTGCCTCCTTTGGACAGGCGAGCTATGAAAAAGAATACAACGGCGGCATGGGCAGTAACGGACTTACTTCTGCGCGTCATGATGTCTTCGGAAAAAGTCTCGCTAAAAAATACCCTGAAAGTTTTGATCCTGCAGTACCTGAAGATTTAGTGTACAGCGGCTCCAAAAACCTTACTGATGCTATAGAAGAAAGTCCGCTGGATGCCGGGAAGCTTGTGCTTTCGCCAACCCGCACTTATGCTCCCGTCATTAAGAAGGTCCTGGAAAAATATTCTAAAAACGACATTTCTGGGATGGTTCATTGCAGCGGCGGGGCACAAACCAAGGTGCTCCATTTTGTGGACGGGGTGCACGTGATCAAAGACAATCTTTTCGCGGTTCCACCTTTGTTCAAATTGATACAGGAGCAAAGCAAAACCGATTGGAAGGAAATGTACCAGGTGTTCAACATGGGGCATAGAATGGAATTGTATATTGATGAAAATATTGCAGAGGATATCATCTCCATTTCCAAATCCTTTAATGTGGATGCGAAAATCGTTGGAAGAGTAGAGGCTTCAGAAGAGAAAAAGCTGACCATTAAATCTGAATATGGGTCTTTTGAGTATTGTTGATTTAGTCTTTTACGCGAATATTTGTAATTAATTGCTAAAGATCTTTTTAAATGGAAATGACAGCTTCCCATGTTTTTAAAAATTACATTAAACCATACAGTGAGGGTAGTTGTATGCATTATTCAATTCTTCAGCCTCAAATGCAATATTTCCAACATGAGTATGGCTTGATTTCCTTTATCAAGAAATACGGATGTTACTTTGTTTTATCTGATCCTTTATTTAAACTTCCTGAGAAGGAATCCAGGATAATTTTAATTCGGGATTTTTTAAGGAAGTATAATCGAGTTTCGTTTGTGCAGGCTTCTAAAGAATTTGCAGAACTACTTCATTTTGAATTTGGTTATTTTTCTACACAGATTGGCAATGAAAGATTGATTAATATTCAGGAATGGGAAATAAGTGGAAAGAGAAAACAAGTTATTCGAACTTCTTACAACCAGGCAGCCAAAAAGAATATCAAAATTATAGAGAATCCTCATGAAAATGATTTTGAGGCAATATCCTCTAAGTGGCTAAATACAAGACGGGTTAGTAAGAAGGAACTAAATTTTCTTGTCCGCATACATCCATATTTTGAAAAAGGTACAAGAACATTTTGCGCATACGATTCAGAAGGAGATCTTATTGCATATATAATATTTGATCCAATTTTTGAAAATGGAAGTTGTGTTGGATATATTCCAGATATATCAAGGTCAAGTCCTAGTTTTAAGCAAGGCATTTACTATGCAATAATTGTTGAAGCCATTAAAAAATTTAAAATGGAAGGCTTGCAATATTTAAACCTTGGCTTGTCACCCCTTATTTTATCAGATGATTCTAAATCCTATGAATGTGGTAAATTACGTTATGTTTTAAAACTGGTTAGGAGGTATGGTAAGAATTGGTATAATTACAATGGAATTAATTATACAAAGTCCAGGTTCATAGATGAGTCTGCAAAACCCAATGAAGGTGTTACTTCTCCAGTGTTTTTATGCCATAAAAAATCACTCCCTTTATTTCAGGTGACAGCAATATTTAGAGCTTCAAATGTGATTTAATTAATTGGTTATTAAACTGTTTGGGTTCTAACAAAAGTCCGGATTTTCACCATTTTCTTTCCTTTAGCCTTTCCAGCTTTGGCTCAATATATCGCTTACAAAATGGAGCATCTGGATTTTTTCTGTAATAATCCTGTATCTGTTCTCTTGAAGCCTTAAATTTCCGGAAGGACAGAATTTCTGTTACAAGTTTCTTTTCAAACTCCTTCTGCAACTTGTCCAGTATTGCTTTTGCTGAAAATTTATCTTCCGTAGAGAAATAATAAATCGCACTTCGGTATTTTTTCCTGAAGGAATGATTGAAAGTGGAATTATGCGTGTGTAGGTGAATCTCCAGAAGCCGCTCCATTTTTACCCTTTTTGGAAGGTAATGAACAATGACTGCTTCAGAGAATTCTTCTGCAGGAGCTTCTGAAGCAATATAACCCTGCTCGACCTTCACTACACCATCTACCGATTGAAAAATGGCTTCGGTACACCAGTGACAACCTCCGCCGAGGCCAATTTTAAGAGAATCTTCCACTTCAATAAATTTTAAAATTGGATTAAAAAATAGCACCGGCTTTGCATGGTGATAAGGAGTAAAAAAAGACATTTTCATGTACATAGAAAAATGATCATTAAATTTCCCGCAGATCACGCTGATTTTCACAGATCTAAAGTTCATTAATCTTTCTAGGAATTCCTTCAATAATGTTGTCTACATTGAAATTCACGAGAATTCCCAGTTTTAATCCGGTTAGTTTTAAATATGTAAGAGTCTGTTTATGATGAACCGGAGCAATTGCCTCTATAGATTTCACTTCAATCAAAACCTTCTCTTGTATAAGAAGGTCCATTCGAAACCCCACCTCCAATTTTTCATTATTGAAAATTACAGGTACAGCCACTTCTTTTCTTACACTAAGCCCTTCTTTTCTCAATTCCGACGCGAGAGCTGCGACATAAACAGATTCTAATAAACCCGGCCCAAAGGAATTAAATACCTTAAAAATAGGACCTCGAATCTTATATGAAATTTCATTTTCGTCCATGAAGAATTAAGATAATATATTATCTGCGGTGATCTGCGAAATCTGCGGGAAACAATTTTGAAAACCAATCCTATTCCTGCATAAGATTTTTTATGCCTTCAGAAATCCTTTTAAGAAATCCGACGGATTTATTGTAAATTTGGCCTTTTAAGGAGATGTTATGATCGAGAAATTAAATATTGTAAAGCAGCGTTTTGACGAGGTGAATGATCTTATCATTCAACCCGATGTGATCGCCGATCAAAAGCGCTATATAGAGCTGAACAAGGAGTACAAGGATTTGAAAAAATTGATGGAGGTTCGTGAAGAATACATGAGCCTAATCAACAATAGAAAGGAAGCTGAAGAGATCATTGCCGATGGCAGCGATCCCGAAATGATCGATATGGCCAAGATGCAACTGGAAGAGGCCAAAGAGCAGATTCCGGGGATGGAGGAGAAGATAAGAATGATGCTGGTGCCAAAGGATCCTGAAGACGCCAAAAATGTCGTGATGGAGATTCGTGCAGGTACCGGTGGAGATGAAGCCAGTATTTTTGCAGGAGACCTTTACCGTATGTACACCAAATATATTGAGAGTAGAGGCTGGAAACATAATATTGTAGATTTTAGCGAAGGAACCAGCGGCGGATTCAAAGAAATAATTTTTGACGTCACCGGGGAAGATGTCTACGGAACTTTAAAATTTGAAGCGGGAGTGCACCGGGTGCAACGTGTACCACAAACCGAAACTCAGGGGCGCGTGCATACTTCGGCGGCTACAGTGATGGTATTGCCCGAAGCTGAAGAATTTGACGTGGAGATCGACCCTAAGGATGTGCGTATTGATTACTTCTGTTCTTCGGGACCGGGAGGACAGTCGGTAAACACAACTTACTCGGCGGTGCGATTGACGCATACCCCTACAGGATTGGTGGCGCAGTGCCAGGATCAAAAATCCCAGCACAAGAACAAAGAAAAGGCTTTCCGAGTTTTGAGATCCAGGCTTTATGAGCAGGAACTTGCAAAAAAGATGGAAGCAGATGCAGCCAAAAGGAACTCTATGGTTTCCAGTGGGGACAGGAGTGCCAAGATTCGAACTTATAATTATGCTCAGGGCAGGGTGACAGATCACCGTATAGGCCTTACGCTTTATGACCTTGGGAACATTATCAACGGAGATATCCAGAAGATCCTAGATGAGTTACAACTTGTAGAAAACACAGAGAAACTGAAAGAGAATTCAGACGTTTTTTAAATAATAAAACCACTAAAGCTGCCGCACCCCGGCAGCTTTTTTATTTCCAGCCCATGACCACTTCCCAGTTAACTGAGCAAATACGCCTTAAAAATTCCTTTTTGTGTATAGGTCTTGATGTAGATCTCAATAAGATCCCGGAATTTCTTCTGAATGAGGAAGATCCAATTTTCGCTTTTAATAAGGCGATCATTGATGCCACTCAACATTTGGCTGTAGCTTATAAGCCTAATCTCGCTTTTTACGAGGCACATGGACTTAAGGGTTGGAAAGCTCTTGAGAAAACGATCAATTACCTGAATGAAAATTTCCCGGACCTTTTCACCATTGCCGATGCAAAAAGGGGAGATATTGGCAACACCTCGGGCATGTATGCAAAAGCCTTTTTTGAGGATCTAAATTTTGATTCGGTTACGGTGGCCCCGTATATGGGAAAAGATTCAATAGAACCCTTTCTGGCTTACCAGAACAAACATACCATTCTCCTGGCCTTAACTTCTAACGCAGGCGCCTATGATTTTCAGACGCAAACTGTGGAAGGAGAGGAGCTGTATAAAAAGGTGATCAAAACCTCCAGAAACTGGACCAACGGTCAAAATTTGATGTATGTGGTAGGTGCGACCAAGGCAGAATATCTGCGTGAAATTAGAAAAATCATTCCCGAAAATTTCCTTTTAGTGCCGGGAGTGGGAGCGCAGGGGGGAAGTTTAAAAGAGGTTTGTGAATATGGAATGAGTCGCAATGTGGGCTTGCTTATTAATGCTTCCCGGGCCGTAATTTATGCCTCCAATGCTGAAGATTTTGCTGAAGCCGCTGCTGCCGAAGCCGGAAAATTACAGCAGGAAATGGCCGGTTACCTGTAACCGGAATTACTTCTGAAAAGGCTGTCAAAAATGTCATTTTTGGCACCTCATAAATTCCCCGATCTATGAAAGTTTTTTACGATCAACTAAATCGCAAACTTGAGCTGAAGGATCTTCTACGGCGAATCGTGAGTCTGGTGCCAAGCCAGACAGAGCTATTGGTGGATCTGGGACTTCGAAAAAAGATCGTGGGGGTAACTAAATTCTGTGTACATCCGGAAGACCTTCGAAAGGAAAAAAAGGTGGTAGGAGGCACCAAACAGGTACATTACGACCGTATCAAAGCCCTTGCACCAGATATTATACTCTGCAACAAAGAAGAAAATACCGAAGAAATGGTAACTGAGCTTGAAAAGATAGCTCCTGTCCATGTTTCCAATGTTATGACTATTGAGGATTCCCTTGAGCTTATTCTGCAGTACGGGGAAATTTTCGGGGTAACTGAGAAAGCTTCAGAAATATCAGAGAAAATAGCATTCTTGAAGAACGAATTTCAGAAGGAAATGGAAAAGGTTCCGGAACGTAAGGTGGCTTATTTTATCTGGAAAAATCCGTGGATGGTGGCAGGAAAAGACACTTTTATAGATCATCTCCTCGAACTTAACCGCTTTAAAAATGCCTTTTCCGAGAAAGATTCCCGTTATCCTGAAATTGAGTTGGAACAGTTAGAACAGCAAAATGTAGAGCTGGTGCTTCTTTCGACAGAACCTTTTCCCTTTAAATTGAAAGTTAGAGATGCGTTTAAAAAAGAGGTGAAGATGGACCGGGTCCACATTGTGGACGGAGAATATTTTAGCTGGTACGGGTCGCGTCTGATTTCAGCTTTTGCTTACTTCAGAAAACTTCAGGCAGTCCTTTCCTGATTCTTTTCCATGCGACGGATCTCCTTTAGGATTTTGCAGGCCTTTTCATTGAGCAAATCGCTGCGGGATTTGTCCACTAAGGCGAGTTCAAACGACCTGCGCATTAGGAAAGTATATTTTTCCTGTAGGCGCTCCAGCGTAGATCTTGGTTCAAATAATCGAAACATAGGGTTTTTCTTATTACCACAAAGATATCTTTCACAATTTCGAACATGTGCTAACCTAAAGTTAACATTTTGGTAAAAGTGGGTTTTATACCGGCTTCTCTTGTTAAAAACTCAACTTTTAGCATCACATATTTGAGGTTCTACCATTGTTCCCGGAGTTTTTCGACTGTTCATAACCCTATAAATTGGAGTAAGAATGTGCTAAAAGAAAGGTTTGCAACTTCTAGAGGGAAATTTTTAAATACCTAATTAGTAGCCGAAGTAAAGAAGTCAGTGGTGAGATTTCCTGAACATTTAAAGTTTCTATATCAACCTGGTAAGAGGTGAGACAGAACAGTGAATAAATTGCATCATCTTGCTGATTTTTAGTATTTTAATTTTGTTTGTTTTGGTGTCGGCTGCAAATTTGCTAATATAGCATTCTTAAATTTTTAAGTTATTCTGAAATTAGGTGGATTTTTCTATTGATATTTCATCAAAGATTTATTTTTTACACGATTCTTTAATTCGTAGCCCTAAACGTTAAATATGTGGTTTGTAAAGGATTACATCTATATCTTGTTCCTTTCTAAAACATTAACCATTTATTTAATAATTATGACGAAAAAATTAAACTTTTCAAAAATCATGTTGTCGGCTCTTGCAATGGGTCTGGTTTTTACCTCCTGCCAAAAGGAAGAGGTTGTGAACGAGGAGGAAACTGCTAATATTCAATTAGAAGATGCGCCTTTTACCAATTATATGGTAATTACGGAAACTAATGGAGTAAATGAATCTGCAGAAAGTCCTTCGGTAATAAATGGGGAGGTGATTTCAAGTATTCCTGAATTAGGTATAGCTCTGGTTAGCAGTAAAGATCTTGATTTTGCAAAAAATACCATGAAAAGTAAGGAGGTAGTTGCAGTTATTCCCGACTACGAGATAGCATGGATACCTTCAGCACAAAACCAGGAGGTGACTTCGATGGAAGTTTCCTCGGAAGCCTTGACCCCTAGCCCGGGTTCTACTGAGACATCATATATTCGTTTGTGGGGTATGGAGGCAATTGAAGCACCAGAAGCATGGAATGCTGGTTTTACGGGTAAAGGTGCAAGAGTTTTTATTCTTGATTCCGGGATAGATAGAGATAATGTGGAATTTTCTCAAAACCTGAATAAGGACCTTTCTGCTTCCTTCGTTCCGGGCGAGCCGTACTGGACCAGTCCTGGGCGTTTTGCCAACCACGGGACCCATGTTGCAGGGACTATAGCTGCAAATAAAAATGATTTTGGAGTGATAGGAGTTGCCTATGAGGCAGAAATAGCTGCAGTAAAAGTTCTTAAGGAGGTTGATGGCACTGGTTCAATGAGTTCCATCTACTATGGAATAATACATGCAGGTCAAAATGGAGCCGATGTTATTAACATGAGTTTGGGTACTACCTTTAACAAAAATGGAGGTTATGTCATAGATGCTAACGGCAAAAAACTAAACATTCCTGCTAATGATATTCAGGCTTTAATTAATATTCTACAACAGGCTATTGACTTTGCTCACGGACAGGGGTCTACTATTATTGCTTCAGCGGGAAATGATCCTATTAATTTTGATGGGAATAGATCTTATTTGAAATTTCCAGCGGGATTTAATAACGTAATCTCAATTTCCGCTACAGCTCCTGAAGGATGGCATCCCTATTCCAATCCATATACCAATTTTGATGTGCCTACTCACTATACTACCTATGGAAGATCTTTAATAGATTTTGCTGCACCGGGTGGAGACTGGGATGTATCTTCATTGGACATGATTTGGAGTGTTGCAAGTGGGGAAAATGCCTTTAATTACAATGCAGGGACAAGTATGGCAGCGCCGCATGCCTCTGGTGTAGCGGCACTTATTATTGCTAAGAACGGAGGTTCTATGGATCCTTTTGAAGTTGAAAAGCAAATGATCAAAACAGCTGATCATGTAGCTGGCAACGGGCAAACTCTTTATTTTGGTACAGGAAGAGTTAATGCTTATCGTGCAGTTACTGAATAGTTGTAGATAAATTTAATCCTAAAAAGAAACCGGCTTCCTAAAATTAAGGAAGCCGGTTTCTTTTTTTACAATTTTGGTTCAATAGATAAAATTCCAGGTTAGCAATATGAAAAGCGCCAACCCAATTCGGACTCCAAACTTCATGAACCTTAAAAACTTTAAACCTTGCCATCAGTCCTGTAAAGCAAACACTCTCTGTAATAGATTGGTTGTTCTGGAGGCGAAATTGTTCCTGATTTCTTTTTCTTCTACAGCTATCATAGTGTATACTCCGTCGAGAGCCTCCTGTGTCACGTAGTCGGCAAGATCGGGGTTGACGTCGTTAGTGAGAGGCAGAGCATTGTACCGGTTGATGATGTTGGTCCATATTTGTGTGGCTCCTACGCGGTCAAGGGAATTGGTGATGACCGGGTTGAACCGGGTGTAAAGTGGATCTGTAGTTTTTTGAACGAGGTAGGAGGTAGCGGCGGTGTCGTCTCCTAAAAGAATATTGCGGGCATCGGTAAAGGTGATCTGTTTTACCGCGTCTACAAAAATGGGAGTCGCTTCTTTTACGGCATCTTCGGCGGCACGGTTCAGCACTTTTAAACCTTCATCTGCCAGGGAGCTCATTCCCAGGTCCCGAAGGGTCCTGTCCACCTTTTGCAATTCCGGCGGAAGATTAATACGCACAAGTTCATTGCTGAAAAATCCATCCTCCTGTGCAAGTTTGGTCACCTGTTTTTCAATTCCAAAATCCAGCGCCTGGCGTAGACCTGCGGCAACTTCGGTATTGGTGACGCCGGTACCTTCCTGGGGCAGGGAATCGGCTATTTGTTGTAATTCTGCACAACCTGTAAGTAATGGAGCCATGATAAGGAGGAGGAAAAATTTCTTCATAATTCTGTTTTTGTCAAAGTTACTTATTAGCCGGGGATTAAAGTCATAAACAAAAGTTATCCTGCTGTTCCCTTTTTTTAGTAATATTCAGGAATTAGCCTTGTGAGTTTATTATCTACTTCAAAATGGCAACTTCGTTTCTAAATTCGTAAATTGCACGCCCTAAAACGTTTTCGAAAAAATGGAACAACAAGCTCCTTATAAACCCAAGAACAAAGTAAGAATAGTAACCGCAGCTTCCCTTTTTGACGGGCACGATGCCGCAATAAATATCATGAGACGCATCATACAGTCTACCGGAGTGGAGGTGATCCACCTGGGACATGACCGTAGTGTGGAAGAGGTTGTGAATTGTGCAATACAGGAAGATGCGAATGCGATTGCAATGACTTCGTACCAGGGTGGGCATACCGAGTATTTTAAATATATGTATGACCTTCTTAAAGAAAAAGGTGCAGAACACATCAAGATCTTCGGCGGCGGCGGCGGAGTGATCCTGCCCGAGGAGATCAGGGAACTTGAAGATTACGGCATTACAAGGATCTATTCTCCCGATGACGGTCGCGAACTAGGTCTGCAGGGAATGATCAACGATCTTGTAAAGCAAGCAGATTATCCGCTGGGTGATAGCCTTAACGGAGAGATAAAGGAGCTGGAAAACAAAACTGCGGGTGCAATTGCCAGGGTAATTTCGGCTGCAGAAAACTTTCCTGAAATAGCAAAAGACACCCTTGAGAAAATACATTCAGAAAATAAAGAAAGAGATATTCCGGTCCTTGGAATCACCGGAACAGGTGGTGCTGGAAAATCATCCCTGGTTGACGAGCTTGTTCGTCGTTATTTGATGGATTTTCCGGAAAAGACCATTGGAATTATTTCTGTTGACCCTTCAAAAAGGAAGACCGGAGGTGCCCTTTTAGGAGATCGCATCAGGATGAATTCCATTAATAACTCACGGGTTTATATGAGATCTTTGGCAACCCGCCAGTCAAACCTTGCTTTATCAAAATATGTTGCTGAAGCTATTGAGGTATTAAAAGCCGCGAATTATGATCTTATTGTATTGGAAACTTCAGGAATTGGGCAATCGGATACCGAAATCCTGGAACATTCTGATGTTTCACTTTATGTAATGACCCCTGAATTTGGTGCTGCCACTCAGCTGGAAAAAATTGACATGCTGGACTTTGCCGATCTGGTTGCGATCAACAAATTTGACAAGCGTGGGGCATTGGACGCCCTTCGGGACGTGAAGAAACAATATCAACGCAATCATGGATTATGGCACGAGAATGTGGATAACCTTCCTGTTTTTGGAACTATTGCTTCCCAATTCAATGATCCGGGGATGAATACCCTCTATAAACAGATCATGGATATGATCGATGAAAAAGCAGGAGGTCATTTCAACTCTACATTCAACATCTCAAAAGAGATGAGCGAAAAGATTTTTGTGATCCCGCCAAACAGAACGAGGTATCTTTCAGAAATTTCTGAAAATAATCGCTCTTATGACGAGAAAGCAGCTTCCCAGGCCGAGGTGGCTCAAAAACTTTACGGCATTTTTAAAACAATAGAATCTGTTACGGGAGTAAAGCTGGGATTGAACCAGTATGGACTTGATGAAGATGATCTTAATAATGCCACAACTTCAGAAAATAAAGAACTTACCGAACTTTTAAAGAAAGAATTCGATAAAGTAAAAATGGACCTCGATCCATATAACTGGGAAGTAATTACCGGGTGGGACGAAAAAGTCAATAAATACAAGCAGCCTGTCTACAGCTTTAAGGTTCGTGATAAGGAAATAAAAATCGAAACCCACACCGAATCTCTTTCACATACACAGATCCCTAAAGTAGCACTTCCAAAATATGAAGCATGGGGAGACATTTTGCGCTGGTGCCTTCAGGAAAATGTGCCGGGAGAATTCCCGTATACTGCGGGACTTTATCCTTTTAAAAGGCAGGGAGAAGATCCAACAAGAATGTTCGCGGGAGAAGGCTCTCCGGAGAGAACCAACCGTCGTTTCCATTACGTAAGTATGGGCTTACCGGCAAAAAGGCTTTCCACGGCATTCGATTCGGTGACCTTATATGGAAATGACCCCGACCACCGACCAGATATCTACGGAAAGATTGGGAACGCAGGAGTTTCTATTTGCTGTCTTGACGATGCCAAAAAATTATATTCGGGGTTTGATCTTGCAGATCCTATGACTTCGGTGAGTATGACCATTAACGGTCCTGCTCCAATGCTGCTCGGATTTTTCATGAATGCTGCTATCGACCAGCAATGTGAGAAATACATCAAAGAGAACGGCCTGGAAAAAGAGGTGCAGAAGAAGATCGATAAACTCTATTCCGAAAAAGGAATGGGGCAGCCAAAATACAGAGGTGAACTGCCGGAAGGAAATGACGGCCTCGGATTAATGTTGCTTGGTGTGACCGGAGACCAGGTTTTGCCTGCAGATGTTTATGCCGATATTAAAAAGAGGACTTTAAGTCAGGTTCGGGGAACTGTGCAGGCGGATATTCTTAAGGAAGATCAGGCACAAAACACCTGTATTTTTTCTACAGAATTTGCATTGAGGTTAATGGGAGACGTGCAGGAATATTTTATCGAGGAGAATGTGCGGAATTTTTATTCGGTTTCCATTTCTGGCTATCACATTGCCGAAGCCGGAGCTAATCCTGTTACCCAGCTCGCTCTCACCCTTGCTAATGGATTCACATATGTAGAATATTACCTGAGCAGGGGAATGGACATCAATAAATTCGGACCTAACCTTTCTTTCTTCTTTTCTAATGGAATTGATCCGGAATATGCGGTTATTGGAAGAGTTGCCAGGAAGATCTGGGCTAAAGCCTTAAAGCATAAATACGGAGCGAACCCAAGGGCGCAAATGCTGAAGTACCACATCCAGACTTCAGGAAGATCCCTTCATGCGCAGGAGATCGACTTTAACGATATCAGGACAACACTTCAGGCACTTTATGCGATCTATGACAATTGTAATTCATTGCATACAAATGCTTATGATGAGGCCATCACTACGCCAACAGAAGCTTCAGTAAGAAGGGCTATGGCCATACAGTTGATCATCAATAAGGAATTAGGATTGACCAAGAATGAAAACCCAATTCAGGGTGCCTTTATTATTGAAGAACTCACAGATCTTGTGGAAGAAGCCGTTCTTTTGGAATTCGACCGAATTACCGAAAGAGGGGGTGTCTTGGGAGCCATGGAAACCATGTATCAACGCAGTAAGATCCAGGAAGAAAGTCTTTATTATGAAACTCTGAAGCACAACGGGGAATTTCCCATAATCGGGGTAAACACATTCCTTAGTTCTACAGGATCCCCAACAGTGACTCCCGGCGAAGTTATAAGGGCCACAGAAGAGGAGAAACAGGCACAGATAAATACTTTGAAGGACCTTCATGAAGCCAAAAAAGAACTGGAGCATGAAACGCTGGAAAAGGTGAAACAGGCAGCTATTCAAAATGAAAACATTTTTGAAGTCCTTATGGAAGCGACCAAAGTTTGCTCCCTTGGCCAGATCACTACAGCTTTGTTTGAAGTAGGAGGACAGTATAGAAGAAATATGTAAGCAGGTCGCCCTTTTTCTCAACCGAAGGGCAGAGAAAAAGGTGCAGGCTGCTTATCCCGATGAGCGGTAGCGAGATCGGGATCTATTTAAAACGGAATTTCGTTTGTGTTGTGAAAGCCGTGCGAATCGCTTATCCCGATGAGCGGTAGCGATATCGGATCTCTTTAAACCGGAATTTCGTTTGTGTGGTAAAAGCAGATCGCCCTTTTTCTCAAGCGAAGGGCAGAGAAAAAGGTGCAGGCTGCTTATCCGGATGAGCGGTAGCGATATCGGGATCTATTTAAAACAGAATTTTCATTGTTTTGTGAAAGCCGTGCGAATCGCTTATCCCGATGACGGATAGCGATGACTAAATCATTAACCCTTTCAGGGTTTTAAACCCCTGAAAGGGTTTCACCTTTAAACCTCACAAGTGTTCAAAACTTGTGAGGTTTTTATATTCCCGTTTAGCAGGGTTTAAATGCGGTTATCCAAGAGCCAAAAACAGGAAGGAGTCTCAAAAATGGCATTTTGAGACTCCTTTTTCCGAAGCACTTTATATCTAAATCTTTATTTAATCCGAGATTTCCGGTTTAATCTTCCTCATCAAAAGGATTATCAAATGGAATATTGTCATCGGGATCGACATCATCATAATTAACCCCGGGCGGATTAAATAATCCCCAGCGGTCAATGATGTAGTTCCATTGATCAAAGGTTTGTACCCATTCGGCAAAAAGCACCCGAAATTCCTCGACTTCTGCCCGTAACATTTCCAGGTATTCCACTTCTTTAAATCCTTCCATGATGAACCCGTTGCAGCCTACATAGATCTCGCGGGCACACTTCCGGATTATTGCGGCATTTTCCATTTTTATGTCGTAGAGGTCAACGCCTTCTGCTCCCGCTATTTTAGGTGCAAGTTGTAGGGCATCGGCATACATGTTATGGGCAACCGCGGTGGTGAATTCGTTATCTTCGGGAACCAGTTGTTTAATTCGTACAACGATCTCCAGGATCTCCATGGCCTTTTGGTATAAAGGCATGCGCTCCAGTTTGTTCTTATTCATTTACAGGAGTTATATAAGTGAGTCCTCTTCGTTGTTGTTGACTACATTATCCTGGTGGAGTTTCCACTTCTCATAATCTACCAGATCATCGCTTACCAGTGTAAGGCAGGCAGCAATAACGCCTGCATCATCTAAAAAGCCGGCCACGGGAATAAAATCGGGAATAAGATCAAATGGCATGAGCACATAAAGTAAGGCTCCTGCCACAGCAGCTATTGTCTTCCAGGGCACCTGCCTGTAATTGCCGTTCCAGTAGTCGCGAATAAGCCCAAACATACTTTTTGCCTTAGCCAGATACCCACTCATGGAATCATTATTTCGAAATTTGTCTTCAATTTTTTGCTCTTTGGCCAATACTTTTTCCAGGTCTTTTCGCTCAACTTTTTCTGCCTGTTCATTAAGTGCTTGTTTAGCCTCTTCGGGGGTGATTTCTTTCATTTTATTCTTCATTATTTCGGTTTAACTGTGCTGTCCTTCTAAATATATTTTCAATATGATATTGAGATGCGCTTTTGATCCTTGAGAGTTCTTCCCATTCAATTGGAGTGGCAACTCCTGCCTCTTCGGTAGCCCTTAATGAATAAGGACAAACTGCAGTTTGAGCATAAGAATTCCGCAGGTAATCAACGAAAATCTTTCCTTCGCGCTTGTCTTTTCTTAATTGGGTCGTGAATAATCCGGGTTCTTTTTTCTCTGCTTCTTCAGCAATATCTCGGGTTAGTGCCTTAACCTTATCAAAGTCTTTCCCCCGTCTTATATTATAATATAAATGTAAGCCGCTTTTTCCGCTGGTCATAAGAGAAGGATCAATTTCTTTGCTCTTCAGGAGAAACCTCATAATTTTCGCTCCTTCTTTTATCTTTTCAAAATCATCGTCAGATGGATCAAGATCGAACACCACCCTGTCCGGCTGGCGCAACTTATCTTTTTTGCTTAGCCATATGTGAAAAGCCACGGTTCCCTGGTTTGCCAGATAAACAAGACTTTTCCTGTCATTGCATAAAACCTGGGTATTTGTTCCTTCCTCTGTTTCTATTTTAATTGTTTTAATAAAAGAGGGGAAATAATCTGAAGCGTTTTTTTGATAAAAACCACTTTCGGTAATTCCACCCGGAAAACGGTGCAAGGTGAGCGGCCGGTCTTTGAGAAATGGTAACATCAACGGCGCGATCCTCTCATAATAGGAAATCATATCACCTTTAGTGATCTCTTTCTCTGGGAAAAGTACTTTTTCGGGATGTGAGATCTCAACTCCGGCTATCTGCATTTATTATTCTTTTTCAAGATTCTTCCTTTTCAATTTGCTTCAAGGTCCTTCCTGAAACTACACTTTTTGCCTGAGTGCTTACAGGATTGCGGCGGGCATCGGCTTCCCCGTCGTCTTGCTTCATGAGCAGCCAGTTACCTTTCATTTTTCCTCCTTTCATTTCCACAAGGTTATAGCCGCCGGTGAGTTTTTTGCCATGCAGGGTTACTTCTACACTTCCTGCTTTAAAGCTATCTTCTAGGGAAATTATATTGCCGTCTTCATCTTTTTTATTGCTCTCAATGGTGCCGGTATCCCAAATCATTACCGTACCCCCGCCATACTCGCCCTGCGGAATAACCCCCTCAAAATCGGCATAGCTCAAAGGGTGATCTTCTGTGGGGATAGCCATCCTTTTTACTGAAGGATCTGTGCTTGGGCCTTTAGGAACAGACCAGGATTTGAGGGTGTTGTCGATCTCCAGCCGAAAATCGTAATGAAGGTTTGTTGCGTCGTGCTTCTGTATTACGAAAATGGGTTTTTCATTCTTCTTACCCGAGGGAACATCCCTGGGTTCTTTGGTTTTGCTGAAATCTCTTTTTTCGTTATAAGTCTTCATTGATCCAGTAGTTCCTGAGGCCAAAATGTACAAAAATTGCGCCTTCACCTTCGTTAAAGAAGTCTCAAAACTTAGCTGAAAGCTCAGGCTTTATAGAAAGGATCCGGTGCACTTTTACAGGTTGTTTATTTTAAATACTTTTACCCCTTATAATTAGTAGAAGCAAAAAAAATAAATGGAAGGGATCTGGGTATTTGCCATTGCAGTTTTTACGGGGTTTATTGCGATCAATAACCCGGTTGGGAACGTGCCTATATTTTTAAGCCTCACCCGGCAAGCCGATCGCCCTACCAGGAAAAATATCTCCAAAAAAGCCACTTTTACAGCCTTTATTATTGTTTCAGGTTTTATTATTCTGGGGAAGTATATTTTTGATTTTTTTGGATTGACCATCCCTGCCTTTAAGATCACAGGAGGAATCCTTGTTTTCTTTGTAGGCTTTGAAATGATAAGGGCGCAGGTTTCAAGTATTGATAACCAGAAGGAAGTGAACTTTAATGAAGAGATTTCCATTTCACCACTGGGTATTCCTATTCTTGCCGGTCCCGGAACCATAGTAACCGCCATGAACTTTACCACTACGGCTACTTATCTACAGCTGGGAATTATATTGGTCATGTTTGCACTGGTAATGTGGCTCAACCACCTTGCTTTTCTTTCAAGTGAATATTTGGTGAGGTACATAGGAGCAAATAAGATCGTGGTAGTGGAGAAAATAATGGGATTAATTATTGCCATTATTGGAGTTAATATGTTGATACAGGGGATTCACATTGCCTTTATGGAATAAGAAAATAATAAATTGACTTTTAGTTGGTTATCCATCCTTTAATTGTATATTTGCATTCAATTTAATTTTATATAATGAATAAAGGTACAGTTAAGTTCTTTAACGAATCAAAAGGTTACGGATTTATTAAAGACGAAGAATCAAATGATGAGTATTTCGTACATGCTAATGGTCTTGTTGATGAGATCAGACAGGATGACGAAGTAACTTTCGACCTTGAAGAAGGTAGAAAAGGTGTAAATGCAGTAAACGTGAGACAAGCTTAGTCTCAATTTTTGATATTTATATTCCTGAGCCTTACATTTATGTAAGGCTTTTTTTATACCCTAAATCGAAATTCTACATTGGATTTTAGAAAATTCACTAACTTAATTCCATGAAAAAAATAATCTTTTTTTTATTCCTGGGTCTTCAGCTTTCTGCGCAGGAGTTAGTAGTTAAAAAGGGAATAGTGGTGGATGACCTGAAAGTGTCAGACACTCTGGATGAAAGCTATGCCTTATATCTTCCCACAACATATCAAAATGGAAAACTCTGGCCGGTGCTTTTCGTTCTTGACGGAGAAGGACGTGGGAAGGCTGCTGCCCATCTTTTCCAGTCCACTGCCGAGGAGCAGGGTTATATAATAGTCGCTTCTAATAATATTAGTCGTCAAAAAGATCTGGAACAAAATGTCCTTACATCTGCAAGGCTAATACAACACGTGGCAGGAATTCTCCCTATTGATTCCACCCAAATCTCCAGTGTGGGATCGATGACCGGGGGAAGGGTGGCGAGTACTGTGCCGCTTATCTTTGATAATATTCTTGGCGTAATCGCAGTGGGAGATCACTGGGTTAACTTCAACTTGTTAGATGATAAAAAGAATTTTGCCTTTATCGGGATCGTTGGAGATGAACAATTCTCCACCTCGGGAATGCAGAATACCGCTAATACCCTTTCCCGCCTCAGGTTTCCTACCCAGATCTATACCTATTCGGGAGATGAAGACTGGCCCCAACCCGAAATAATCAACAGTGCAGTTGGATCACTTACCCTGGAAGCCATGCGGAAAAAATTTCGTCCTGTAGATCCACAATTGGTGGAACAGTTATACCGGCAGGATCTTGCCCGGTCAAATAAATTGATGAGTCTAAATCAACTTATGAATGCCAATGCGCTTCTGGAGATCATGGAAGAAAAATATGAAGGATTTATAAGCACAGCCGAAATAAGAAATAAACAGAACCAACTTTCCCGTTCCCGTAACTATTCCCAGCAGAAACGGGAACAAACTGCCGTCACACAAAAGGAGACAAGGCTTATAGACGATTTCATCTATTATTTGGAAGAGGATATTCGCACAGCTAATTTTGAAAACCTGGGCTGGTGGAATTACCAAAAAAATCAACTGGACTCTTTGGCGCAAAAGAGTAATGCTGAAAGCAAAATGGCGAAGAGACTTCAGGATTTTATTAGTGAATATGTACGGCTCAAGCGACAGGACATGGAAGAGAGGCGTACTCCTCTGGAGAGCAAGCTGGTGGCAAATATGATCCAAACAATCTTTGATCCCCAGGCCTTTGATGCCTACCGAAAAATTATTTCTTTAAGTGCGCAAGACAATGATTTTCAAACGGCCTATTTTTATCTTGAAGAAATGCTCAAGCACGGTTACAAGGACATGGCAAATCTCTATAATATAGAAGGAACGCTGGGTTTGAGATTAACGCCGGAATATAACCAGATAATTGAAAATCACCTTGGAAAATCAAAATTTTACGATGCCTCAGAGGGAGCTCAAAAATGACATTTTTGAAGCTCCTTATTTTTCTGACTTTTGCCGGGCAGGTTTTGCACAGCAGGTGAAATAAGTTTGTGCTTGTGTGGCATTTTTAGGAGCCAAATAAATTTCCAATTTAAAAAATTCTTGAAAGCCACATTCCTATAAGAACTGCAGCGATCCCCAAAAAAATACTTCCGGCCGAGTAGATCCCGAAGTTGACATAATCTCCTGCTTTCAACAGCGCCTGATTTTCAAAGCTGAAAGCCGAAAAAGTAGTGAATCCCCCGCAAAATCCGGTAGCGAGGAGTAAAGTAGTGTTGGGAGAAAGCATTTCCTGTTTTAGGCCTAATCCTAAAATTAAGCCTATCAATAAACTTCCGGAGAAATTCACCAGCAGTGTTCCCAGGGGAATCGAAGAAACCTGATTGAGGTTCTTCGAGATGAGGAAACGCAAGGCACTGCCAAGACCACCACCTATAAAAACAAGTAAAACCTGTTTCATCATTCTACCGGAATGTAAATTTCGGTTACCCAAAGAGCGGGATTATCGATTTCGGCAGGATCTGTAATAAGAAGTTCAAAAGGTTGCCCGTTAGGATCTACAATAAGCCCGTTCTCTTCTATATATCTATAGGTGCTTTCCCATGCTTCCGCAGCATTTTTATGATGTCCGTTTAAAGTTGTCTTAACCACTTTTTGAGGTTCAAGATACCCGTTAAGAACCTCGCTGCCAGCCGGCGTAATCACCTGGCTGGGTGTTGGTACTCCGGTAGAAAAAATGGTAGTGCCGTTGCGATCATCCCGTTGATTATAAATAATAAGAGGTTGGCCGCTTATGGAAATGTTGTTCTGTTTCATATAAAGCCTAACCTGTTTGATCATGTCTGCCGCACGCATATTCACTTCTCCCAGCCTGGAGGCTGTTGTAGTATACATATAATAACCGCCTCCATGTTCGGTCACACCATCTACGTTAATAGAATATGCTTCCATTTTCTGTATCACGTTTTGCTCGAGATTGGTAAGGCTTTCCTCAAAAATGGGTAAGAAAACTTCGCCTAGATCCTGGTCCTGTATGGTAAAGGCTAGCTTCTCTTTAAAACTTTGTTCGCCCTCCAGGGTCCAATTTACCCTGGTACCACCATCTTCGGGGGTAAAAGTCCAGGTGATTTCGCCTTCAGCTTCTCCAATTATGGTTTGCATGGTAAGGGCCTGTTGCAGCCTGGAATATGGAATAACAGCTGTAGTGACGATCCTGCCGTCCCTTATTTGATCTGCATGCCAGCTTATGGCTGCATTTGCACCTGTAGGTTCCCCCGTCAAGTCCATGTCCATTCCTTCTATTTTACTCCACGCATTCCAGGTTTTCCAATTGGAAAGATCGGCCACTTCCCTAAAGAGCAGGGGAGCAGGTGCATTAATGACTTTAGAACTTTCGATTTTATAGGTGCCATCTTTGGTGGCTATATAAATAGATCCTGCAATGATAACAATTAGCAGTAAAAACAGGAGGTATTTAAGGATCTTCATCTTGCTTGGCAGGTTTGTTGTATTAATTAGGCTAATATAAATAATTTGAAGTTGTTAATTCTTACATTTGTTAGCAAATGGTGAAGCCCTCCCGCCAGGACCTGCTGTTATTTTTTCTGCGGAAGATCTCACCCAAATTAATTTAATACACCATTAATTTTAAGAAAATGAAAATTAAATTCTTTTTGATGCCATTGTTGGCGTCAATGATCCTTATTTCCTGCGCCGACTCCATAGGGGAGAATCCGGCAGAAGTGGGAGAAGTTGCACAAACTAACGATTTTGATTATCAGGTAGATGAATTTGCCGATATTAAAGTACTCAGGTACCAGATTCCAGGCTGGGAAGATCTTAGTCTTAAAGAGCAGAAGCTTGTATATTACCTAACACAAGCCGGTCTTAGCGGTAGAGATATCATCTGGGACCAAAACTACAAACACAATTTAAAGATTCGCGAAGCCCTTGAGAATATCTACACCACTTATGAAGGTGACAAGACTACCGAAGACTGGAAGAATTTTGAGACTTACTTAAAACGAGTATGGTTTGCAAACGGTATCCACCATCATTATTCTATGGATAAATTGAAGCCTGCTTTCAGTAAAGAATATTTCGATACATTATTGGCTGAAACCGGAACAGAGCTTACCGGGGAAGCTTACGAGGTGATCTTTAACGATGTGGATGCCAAAAAAGTAAACCTGGATGAGTCTAAAGGTCTTGTGGAAGGATCTGCAGTGAATTTCTATGGGGAAGGCGTTACCGCACAGGATGTGGAGCGGTTTTATGCTAATAAAAAATCTCCAAACCCCAACAGGCCTCTTGCTTTTGGTATTAACTCCAAGCTGGTAAAAGAAAATGGACAGTTGGTTGAAAAAGTTTACAAAAGCGGTGGAATGTATGGCCCGGCGATCGATAAGATTGTATTCTGGCTTGAAAAGGCACAAGGTGTTGCCGAAAATAAGCAACAGGCAGATGCGCTTGGAATTTTAATTGACTATTATAAGACCGGTGACCTTGAGACATGGGATGATTACAATATTGCATGGGTAGAGGCAACCGATGGAAACATTGATTACATCAACAGCTTTATTGAGGTTTATAATGACCCTCTGGGTTACACAGGATCTTACGAAACTATCGTGCAGATCAAGGATTTTGATATGAGCAAGAAGATGCAGGTACTGGAGGAAAACGTGCAGTGGTTTGAAGACAATGCACCTTTGATGGAGGAACACAAAAAAGATTCTGTTGTAGGAGTAACCTATAAAACTGTGATTGTTGCAGGAGAAGCAGGAGATGCCTCACCGGCTACGCCGATTGGTGTGAACCTGCCAAACTCCAACTGGATTAGAAAAGAGCACGGAAGTAAATCTGTATCTCTGGGGAATATTATTGAAGCATATAACAATGCGGGTAGTACCGGAAGGCTTCAGGAATTTGCACATGATGAGGAAGAAGTAGCTCTTGAAGAAGAGTATGGGGAACTTGCCGATAAACTTCACACCGCACTTCACGAAGTTGTGGGACACGCTTCTGGTCAACTTAACCCTGGAGTAGGAGAGACAAAGGAAACTTTGAAAAGTTATGCTTCTACTTTAGAAGAAGGCCGTGCCGATCTTGTGGGGCTTTACTATTTGATGGATCCTAAACTGGAAGAGCTTGGTTTGGTGGACGATTATGAAAAAATGGGTAAGGCAGCTTATGACGGTTATATCAGAAATGGTTTGATGACGCAGCTTATAAGACTTGAACCGGGAGCTAACATTGAAGAAGCTCACATGAGAAACCGCCAGTGGGTTAGCGCCTGGGTGTTTGAAAAAGGCCAGGAAAAAGGTATTATTGAAAAAGTGACCAGAGACGGAAAAACTTATTTTAATATTACAGATTATGCTGCTTTGCGTGGGCTTTTCGGGGATCTACTTAAAGAGACCCAGAGAATTAAATCTGAAGGTGATTACCAGGCAGCCAAAGACCTTGTAGAGAACTACGGAGTTAAAGTTGATCAGGATATTCACAGGGAAGTGCTTGAGAGAAACAAACAATTCAAATCTGCACCTTACAGCGGATTCGTAAACCCTGTTCTTGTGCCCGAAACAGATGCTAACGGTGAGATCACTGCAATTAAAGTGGTACAACCAACATCTTTTGAGGAGCAAATGATGGACTACTCAGAGAAATTTGATGTACTTCCGCTGGAGAACTAGAATTAATTAAGAAGATTTATAAGCCGCCATTCTGAAAAGAGTGGCGGCTTTTTTTTGCTGAAGCCTATCCTTTTAAATAAGTTTTTAGAAGGAATAACAGCGCTATAAAAGCAATAAATCCAAAAAGGATGTAGAGTGTTCCTTTATAGTACTTGCGGTGGAGTTTGAGGTCCTTGCGATAGCTGAAGAAGATCACTACGACAAAAGCCACGAAAAATAATGCGGCAAAAATTATTTGTCCTGTGCTAAACATTTCCATTGGGCCCTAAGTTTTATAAATTTATGCGAATTTAAAGTATTAGAATGGAAAAAGCCTTAGCCGCCGTACAGGAGTTTCATAAAGCATTTGGTCTGGGAATTCAACAGCAGCCCACGGCAGCTCTTGCGGCTGAAAAAGTGCATTTAAGATATGAGTTGATGAAAGAGGAGAATGAGGAATACCTTGAGGCTGCAAAGAACGGAGACCTGGTTGAGGTGGCAGATGCGCTGGGAGATATGCTCTACATTTTATGTGGAACCATAGTGGAACATGGGCTACAACATAAAATATCTGAAGTCTTTGAAGAGATTCAGCGCAGCAATATGAGCAAACTGGGCAAAGACGGGAAACCGGTTTATCGCGAAGATGGGAAAGTGCTAAAAGGCCCGGATTACTCACAGCCGGACCTTCAAAAGATTCTTAAGTTCTAGGATTCGAGCACCAGGATTGAAAAGCAAATTGTTCATTGTTAGGGGAGCTTCTGCGGAGCGAGGGATCTTTTAATTTTCATCAAATTATATGTGAACTGAAGGAGATCTCTCGTTGCACTTTCTTTGGCGAAATTAACTACTCTGTCGAGATGACAAAAGAATACGCAACTGGCAACCCGCAACCCGGGAACCTGCAACAATCTTGACGCAGAACCCGTAACTCGCAACCTCTTGACTCTTGTTGCTCATTTTTACTACCTTGTTAGTATGAGAGCACTAATTTTTCTACTACTCGGTTTAATTATTATTTCCTGTCGAAATTCAGGAGAGAAGGAACAGCAGGACCAGGAACCTGCCATGCCAGCGCCAAAGCCTGTTGAAAGCACGACAGAATACACTTCTGAAAAATGGCATTTTTCAGCAGAAATTCCGCTGGGGTTTGAGGTTTTTGAAGGAGAACTTCCCGGCGAAGCACCTGTTGTAAATTTCTACGACAGCAGCATTGAGAAGCAGCCTCCTTTTGGTATCCACAATGATGCTTCCATGGCATATATCACCGTTTTACCAAAAGGATTTGGAGTTGATGGTCCCGGTGGCCCGCGAGAATCACTTGAAGATTGGGAGGGAGATCTGCCTTTGTCTTTTAATGTTGATCGCCGGAATTCCTATGTCTATTTGATGGAGAACGGACAGCCATGGGCAGCAGGCCTTAGCTTTCATTCCCCGCCACCGGGCTGGAATGAGTATGGCGGAATTTACATTTTCTACCAGGTAGATGATTTTAGGGCTGAATGCTTCAGCAGTAATACGGGTGAAGAGATCCCAATGGATCAATGCAACCCCATGGAAGGCGATGCCATGAAGTTTTACGGGGATGTTTCAGCAGAAAAAAAGGCCGCCCTAAATGCTATTTTAGAGAGTTTTTATTTTACAGATCCTAACCGGGAACGTGAAGATACAGGAGATCTTATAAAAGTTGAAATGCCGCAGGAAAATGCAACTGTAAGTTCTCCCCTGGAAATTAAAGGCGAGGCAAAAGGCTATTGGTTCTTTGAGGCTACTGCACCTGTGAGGCTGGTAACCGAAAGTGGGAAAGTACTCGCAGAAAAATATATAGAAGCACAAGGGGAGTGGATGACCAAAGACTGGGTGCCATTCCGGGGACAGCTTGAATTTGATACAAAAGAAAAGCGCGGCTATTTGATCTTTAGCCGCGCCAATGCTTCAGGAAAACCGGAGCATGACAGGATGCTTCGAATTCCGGTGGTATTTGATTAGTTCTTTTTTACAAGATATCTCCAGCCAAATTTATCTTCGGCTTTGTTGTATTGAATTTCCATTAACTTCTTCTTGAAAAAGGAAGCGTAGGAATCTTCAAGTTGTGGCAGTTCGTATTTTTTGCCTTTGTTTCCAAAACCTTTTACGGGGTTGATAGTCGCAGCAGTACCCGAACCAAAGATCTCTTTTAGTTCTCCTTTTTCGGCAGCTTCAACAATTTCGGAAACTTTGATTCGCCTTACTTCAGCTTCAATTCCAAATTCTTCGGCAAGGGTAAGGACGCTTTTACGTGTTACTCCGTCCAGAATACGGTCGCTGGTTGGGGCTGTAAGAAGTTTGTCTCCAACTCTAAAGAAGATATTCATGGTTCCTGCTTCTTCCAGGTACTCATGTGAATTGGCATCTGTCCAGACGATTTGCTGGTAACCTTCTTCCTTGGCCAGATTGGTTGGATAGAATTGGGCACCGTAGTTACCGGCAGCTTTTGCATATCCCACACCACCATCGGCAGCACGACTAAACTTATCTGCAAAGAACACCCGCACTTCGCCGCTGTAATAAGCCTTGGCAGGAGAACAAATGATCATGAATTTATACTTTTTTGAAGGCGATGCCGAGACTCCTGTCTCTGTAGCAATCACAAAAGGACGTATGTAAAGTGAAGTTCCAAAGCCTTTTTTCACCCAGTCACGATCAAGGTCGATAAGTGTTTCAAGACCTTCTAGAAATAGATCTTCGGGAAATTCGGGTATTGCAAGTCTTTTCGAAGATTTATTAAAGCGCTCGATATTCGCCATAGGACGAAAAAGCCACACCTGGTCCTCGTCATCTTTAAAAGCTTTCATACCTTCAAAAATAGCCTGCCCGTAATGGAAAACTTTTGCTGAAGGATCTAACTGAATGGGACCATAAGGTTTTATAACAGGATTTTGCCATTGCCCATCGATATAATCACATTCCATCATATGATCTGTGAAGACATTACCGAATACTAAATTGTCAAAATCAACCGAATCGATCTTTGAGGTTTTTGCTTCAACTACATCGATTGCGAGAGGTAAATTTTTCATGCTTTTATATTTGTTGCAAATTTACCTAAATTAATACAGCTTCTAAAGGTGGGATTTAACTAATTTTATCTTAATTTGATTTTTTTAAACCTTTAACAGGAACATAATGAAAAATATTAGGTTTATACTGCTGATTGCTTCCATAATGATAACTTTTTCGGGTTTTTCTCAGGAAATA
Organism: Salinimicrobium sediminilitoris; assembly: GCF_020866905.1. GTDB lineage: Bacteria > Bacteroidota > Bacteroidia > Flavobacteriales > Flavobacteriaceae > Salinimicrobium > Salinimicrobium sediminilitoris. Next base: position 193,313 of record NZ_JAIVCC010000001.1, read on the forward strand.
AATTCGGGTAAAAATGACGCTTATTTTTCTGTGGGAGAGGAAGTTGAAGTTTCTAATATTCTTTCTGCTCATCACATGCAGGAGCGCTATCAAAACCTGAAGCCGGGGGACACTTTAAACGTTACTTTTAGAGGGGAGGTTGCTTCTGTTTGTAAGAACAAAGGTTGCTGGATGAAAGTCGCTCTGGAAGGCGGAAACGAAGTGATGGTGAAATTTAAAGACTATGCTTTTTTTGTGCCTAAAGATATTGAAAACAAGGAGGTTACTCTGGAAGGTAAGGCATATGTGACCGAAATGTCTGTGGAAGATCAAAAGCATTATGCCCAGGATGCAGGAAAATCGGAAGAGGAGGTCAGCTCCATTATTTCGCCAGCTGTTACCCTTTCCTTTCTGGCCGATGGCGTGAAGATCAAAAAATAGCTTTTGAAACGAGAAATTATCAAAACCGGGGACGGTTCTGCCACTATTTTTATTCCCGAGTGGAATGAGCACTATCATTCTAAACATGGTGCATTACAGGAGGCGTTGCATGTTTTTATCAAAACAGGATTTTATCATTTTCTTGAAAAAAATAAACCTACTCAGCTGTCAATTCTTGAGATTGGATTTGGTACGGGTCTAAATGCCCTTCTTACCTTTTTTGAAGCTGAAAGGAATGAGGTGAAAGTGAACTATACCGGCGTGGAAGCTTATCCGGTTTCTGCGGAAGAACTTTCGGCTTTGGATTATGCTGAAGTTGTTTCAGAAAATAATGCTTCAGAAGTTTTTCAAAAATTACATGGGACCGACTGGGAGAAATGGAATGATATTTCGCCATTGTTCAGCCTTCAGAAGGAGAAGAAATTTTTTAGTGAGATTTCAGAAAGTGAAGAATTCGACCTCATATTTTTTGATGCATTTGGTCCCCGGGTACAACCGGAACTATGGAGCGAAGAAGTCTTTAGAAATATGTACAGGACTTTAAAGGAAAATGGAGTTCTGGTAACCTATTCAGCCAAAGGTGATGTGAGACGGGCGATGCAGGCTGCAGGCTTTGTCGTGGAGAGATTACCCGGGCCACCGGGAAAACGGGAAATGCTGCGGGCGACAAAAGTTTGACCTTGTTAAACCTTTGATAAACCGGCTCGTACTCCCGTTTATATCCATTAAATTAAAAAGAAAAATGCGTATTCTCATCACCGGAGCCACCGGCCTAGTAGGTTCTGAAATTACACGGCAATGTCATGCACAGGGAATAAATGTAAATTTCCTCACCACAAGTAAAGGCAAGATTGAAAAAAGCGAAACTTACCGCGGGTATTACTGGAATCCTTCTTCGGGAGAGATTGATGTGAAATGTCTGGAAGGGGTTGGCGCTATTATTAACCTGGCAGGTGCCAGTGTTTTTCAACCCTGGACAGATTCGAACAAGAAAAAGATTCTTAATAGCCGGATAGAATCTTTAAATCTCCTGTACAAAACTTTAAAGGAAAATAGTCATGAGGTAGGACAATTGATCTCGGCCAGTGCTATAGGGATCTATCCCAGCTCCAGGAGTAAGATGTATGAGGAAGATGATAATCTGATTGCAGATGATTTCCTGGGAGAAGTCTCTGAAAAATGGGAAGCTGCCGCCGACAAATTTGAAGATCTAAAGCTTCGGGTTGCAAAAGTACGCATTGGGATCGTACTCTCGGCAGATGGCGGAGCATTGCCGCAGATCATGAAACCGGTCAAATTTAATTTGGGAGCATCTCTGGGCTCAGGGAAGCAATGGCAATCCTGGATACATGTTCGGGATCTCGCACGGATCTTTCTTTATATTATTTCGAATGGGCTTACCGGAATTTATAATGGCGTAGCACCCAATCCTGCAACCAATGAGGAGCTCACAAAAGAAGTCGCATATGCGCTTGATAAAAAACTCTGGCTTCCAAAAGTTCCCGGGCTGGCATTGAAAGCTGCAATGGGAGAAATGTCCAGTGTAGTGCTGGGAAGTCAATTGGTGAGCAGCGGAAAAATTCAGGATGAAGGTTTTGATTTTCATTTTGTCAACCTAAGACCTGCAATCCAGGATTTATTGAACAAAAAACCCGGCTGAAAAAGAGCCGGGTTTTTGTCATTTTTGATGAGAAGAATTATTCAGCTCTTCTAGCGGTAACGTTAATGGTCAATTCCATTTCATCACTAATGAATTTATCTCCCAGGTTATCAAATACAGATTTAGATCCATAATTCACACCCCAGTCTGTCCTGTCAATAGTGAAAGTTTCACTTTCAAGAGTGATAGTTTCTCCATCAAGATTTGAATTTACCGGGAACTGGATATTTTTAGTCTCTTCTTTAAGAGTAAGATTTCCCTGTAACATTTTCTGTCCATTCTCTTCGGTCACTCCTGTGATCTCGAAAGTGGCAGTTGGAAATTTGTTTACATTAAAGAAGTCTGTTTCTTTACCTTCAACAGTTCCTTTAAGGTGATTTTCCAGACTTGTTTTATCATCCGGGGCTATTCCTTCGTCTGTCACGTTAATAGAATTCATATCTATTACAACACGGCCACTGGTGATCTCTTCCGTCGTAGCCATTAAAGTTCCATCCTGTATGTTGATGGTTCCCTGGTGTTCCCCAGTAGGCTTGGTTCCTCTCCATTCAATGGTAGATTGAGTTGTATCAATCTCATAGGTCATAGCCTCTTCACCGGCAACTGCAGCTTGTTGGGCCTCTCCCGGTTCAACTTTATTTTCTTTATCGTTTTTGCAGGCAACGCTTCCAAAGGTAATTCCTGCTACCAGTACAAAATTTAATACTCTTTTTTTCATTGTTGTTGAAGTTTAATTAAGCTGGCAAAATTAAAATTTTAACATTCACTTTTTCCCAATAGAATACTAAAAGTTTCCCGTGACATTTTGGCATTTCAGTTTTCTTGGCAGTACTTTTGCCAACTGTCTCACAGAATAAAATTTGTATCACATGAGCGATAAAGAACATAACTACGAGAATAACTCAGAAGAAGAAAGTATAAAAGATCAGGTAGAGGAAATACTTGATGACGCAATAGAAGAAGCCGAAAGTAAGGAGAACAACGAAGGGGACACTGCGCAGGAAGGGACTACTTCAGAAAAAGAGCAACTTAAAGCCGACCTGGAGAAGGAAAAGGATAAGTTCCTGCGATTATTCGCCGAGTTTGAAAATTACAAACGCCGTACCAGCAAGGAGCGAATAGAAATGTTCAAAACTGCCAGCCAGGACGTCATTGTGGCAATGTTGCCTGTGCTTGATGATTTTGATCGCGCCATTAATGAGATCAATAAAGCTAAAGACAAGGAATTGTTGAAAGGTGTTGAGCTCATTAGCAATAAATTCAGGGAAACATTGCGTTCAAAGGGATTGGAGCAGATGACGGTAAAAGAAGGAGATACCTTTGATCCCGAGATCCATGAAGCAATTACACAGATCCCTGCACCAAAAGACAAATTAAAAGGCAAGGTTGTTGACGTAGTGGAGAGAGGTTATAAACTTGGTGACCGCATCATACGTTATCCAAAGGTGGTGACCGGCAAGTAACTTTTAATTTGAGAATTTTAAAGATATCATGAAACAGGATTATTACGAAATATTAGGGATTAGCAAGAATGCGACCACAGCCGAAATCAAAAAGGCGTACCGCAAGAAGGCCATAGAATATCACCCCGATAAGAACCCGGGAGACACCAAGGCAGAAGAGCTGTTTAAAAAGGCTGCCGAGGCTTACGAAGTTCTAAGCAATGAAGACAAGCGGGCGAGATATGACCGTTTTGGTCACCAGGCTTTCGAGAATGGCGGCTTTGGCGGCGGTGGCGGAATGAACATGGATGATATTTTTAGCCAGTTTGGAGATATTTTTGGCGGTGCCTTTGGCGGCGGCGGAGGATTTTCGGGCTTTGGCGGCGGCTTTGGAGGCGGCGGCCAGCGCAGGGTTAAAGGTAGTAACCTGAGAATTCGTGTAGCTCTTACCCTGGAAGAAATAGCCAATGGAACAGAGAAGAAAATAAAAGTTAAGCGCAAAGTGCAGGCGCCGGGAACGACCTATAAAACCTGTTCAACCTGTAATGGTACAGGACAGGTGACCAGGGTGACCAATACCATACTGGGACGCATGCAAACTGCCACTCCATGTACCACCTGTGGTGGAAGCGGACAAATGATCGATCAACGTCCTGCCGATGCCGATGCACAAGGTCTAGTAGTGAACGAGGAGACCGTTTCAATTAAAATTCCTGCGGGAGTAGTTGAAGGAATGCAGCTTAAAGTTTCTGGTAAAGGAAATGAAGCGCCCGGTAACGGAGTTCCGGGGGACCTGCTGGTCGCTATAGAGGAAAAAGAACATCCGGTCCTGCAACGGGAAGGAGACAACCTGCACTATGACCTTTACATTAGCCTTTCTGAAGCTGTATTAGGAACCTCGAGAGAGATAGATACCGTATCCGGCAAGGTGCGTATAAAGATTGATGAAGGAGTACAGTCTGGTAAGATCTTGCGCCTTCGTGGCAAAGGTATTCCAAACATTAATGGCTACGGAAGGGGAGATCTTTTGGTGCACGTAAATGTATGGACGCCAAAAACTTTGAACAGGGAACAACGTGATTTCTTCGAGCGTATGGCAAGTGATGAACACTTCCAGCCGAAACCGGAAAAATCGGATAAATCATTTTTTGAAAAAGTTAAAGATATGTTTACATAATTTTTATTTGTTAAAAATTTTTGCATATATTTGAGCATCACTAATTCATGTTAGTGGTAAATTTTTCTTTTTCATAGCAATTTTTTTCCCATCCTTAAGTAATTAAGGGTGGGTTTTGCTTTTAAGGGAATAAGGTTTTGACAGCCTGCAGGATTCTTAAATTCTTCCCAATGCCGTCATGGCTTTTTTTAAAACTATATCTTTATACAAACAACCTTTATGGATCACCTCCTGGTAGCAGAAAATGTTTCAAAACAATTTGGTGAATTTACTGCACTTAATGATGTCTCTCTGGAGATCCCAAGAGGTAGTATTTTTGGTCTTTTGGGACCTAATGGAGCCGGGAAAACTACCTTTTTAAGGATCATTAACCAAATAACCCTACCCGACAAAGGAGGAATAATGCTAGATGGTCATGCTCTGCAACCCGATGATATAAGGCATATAGGTTACCTGCCAGAAGAGCGGGGGCTTTATAAATCTATGAAAGTAGGGGAGCAGGCTTTGTATTTGGCACAATTAAAAGGATTGTCCAAAGCTGAAGCCAAAGAAAGGCTTAAATACTGGTTTGAGCGCCTGCAAATAGAGGACTGGTGGGGAAAAAAGATCCAGGAGCTTTCAAAGGGAATGGCTCAAAAAGTGCAATTTGTGGTAACCGTTTTGCACCGCCCTAAATTATTGATCTTTGATGAGCCTTTTAGCGGTTTTGATCCGGTCAATGCTAATCTTATCAAGGATGAGATCCTGCAACTTCGGAAGGAAGGGGCGACAATACTTTTTTCTACCCACCGTATGGAAAGTGTGGAAGAAATGTGTGATTATATGGCTTTGATCCACCGCGGAAACAAATTGCTCGATGGAGAAGTGAATGAAATAAAACGCCGTTACAAATCCAATACCTATGAAGTGGGATTGATGGCTGCGAATCCTGAAGGTCTTCGGAAGGAACTGGAGGAGAGATTCCGTATTTCCGATACCGAATTTAAGAGCATTAATGACGACCTGAAACTACAGATACAGATAGGAGAAAAATCCTCTCCCAATGATCTGCTTACTTTTCTAACCTCCCGGGCAGAGGTGAACCATTTCGTGGAGGTGATCCCATCTGTAAATGATATTTTCATTAAAACCGTGACCACCAATGCGTAACCTGAAGCTTATAATTAAGAGGGAATACCTGGCAAGGGTGAAAAATAAAGCCTTTGTTGTAATGACATTTTTGAGCCCTCTCATCCTGGTGGGGATGATCGTGCTCATCGCTTATCTCGTCAATCTAAATTCTAACGAACAGCGCGTTGTAGCCATCAATGATGAAAGCAAACAGTTCGTAGGAGATTTTAATGATTCTGAAGATGTCAGGTTTATTGATCTTTCCAGTATTGATCTTGAAGCAGCCAAGGCAATTGTTAAAGAGCAGGAATATTTTGGGCTGCTGTACATTCCGAAATTTCAGAACAATACAATTCCTAATATTCAATTTTTCGCCAAGGAAGCCCCTGCTTTTGGGTTTCTTTCTCAGGTGGAGAAGACAATAGGGGACAAACTTACCAATCAGCAGCTGCTGGCCCGTGGCATAGACGTGAATTTAATTGAAGCTTCCCAAACAAAGGTGGATATAGGGATCCAGAACTTTTCGGGAGAAAAAACCTCGAAGATGTCTACTTATGTAAAGATGATCTTTGGCGGGGCAGCCGGTTACCTTTTGATGATGTTCATAATCATCTACGGAAATATGGTGATGCGGAGTGTGATCGAGGAAAAAACGAACAGGATCATTGAGATCATAATTTCTTCGGTAAAACCCATTCATCTTATGCTTGGAAAAATACTGGGCACTTCCCTTGCCGGAATTACCCAGTTTATAATCTGGGTGATCCTGGGAGGAGTAATGTTAAGCCTGGTGTCCATTATTGCCGGTGTTGATATAGGAGAGGTCCATGGCCCACAGCAGCAGGCGATGGAGCAGATATCCGACAATGAACTCCAGCAGCTCGTAATTGATATAGCAAAACTACCTATGCTGTTATTGCTTGTGAGCTTCCTGATCTATTTTATTGGAGGATACTTTCTTTACAGCGCTATTTATGCGGCTATTGGCGCAGCTGTTGATAATGAGACCGATACGCAGCAATTCATGCTTCCGGTTATACTTCCGCTTATGCTTGGCATCTACGTTGGCTTTTTTGCGGTGATCGAAAATCCGCATGGGGTGGTTTCCACCGTGTTCTCCATGGTGCCACTTACATCACCCATAGTCATGCTCATGAGGATTCCTTTTGGAGTGGCGTGGTGGGAGCTGGCGCTTTCAATTGGGATACTCATTCTTACTATAGCGGGAGTGGTATGGATAGCAGCTAAGATTTACAGAGTCGGGATCCTTATGTATGGGAAAAAACCTGGATACAAGGATCTGTACAAGTGGCTCAAATATTAAGATTTTTTTGAGAGGGTTCCCAAAAGAGGTTGTGTTACTTTACAAGGCCAACCGGTCAAACAATTAAAAATCTTAGTATATTACCTGTATACCGGCCATACATTTATGAATGACATCAGGTTTCGGAACTAAAAAAAATATTTTTTATGGCCGAAGCGGGGTAAAATTTAAAATTAAAAAGCATGCCAAAAATACTGTTGATCGAAGACGAAGCAGCCATTAGAAGGGTACTTATTAAGATCCTTACCGAAGAAAATTCTTCTTATGAGGTGGAGGAAGCTGCCGACGGACTTGAGGGAATCGAAAAAATTAAGGATCAGGAATACGATCTTATTCTGTGCGATATCAAAATGCCGAAGATGGATGGAGTAGAGGTGCTGGAGGCAGTAAAGAAGATCAAGCCGGAAATTCCGATCGTGATGATCTCCGGCCACGGCGACCTCGATACAGCAGTAAACACTATGCGCATGGGGGCTTTTGATTATATCTCCAAACCCCCAGATCTCAACAGGCTTTTGAATACTGTTCGAAACGCCCTCGACCGCAAGGAACTAATGGTTGAAAACACCCGACTTAAGAAAAAGGTGGGTAAGAACTTCGAAATGATCGGGGAATCTGAAGCGATTACAAAGATCAAAGACATAATTGAAAAAGTTGCGCCTACAGATGCAAGGGTGCTTATAACAGGTCCTAACGGAACCGGAAAAGAGCTGGTAGCACATTGGTTGCACCAAAAAAGTGACCGTTCTGCCGGGCCTATGATCGAGGTAAACTGTGCAGCAATCCCTTCAGAATTAATAGAAAGTGAACTTTTTGGGCATGTAAAAGGAGCCTTTACCTCGGCCAACAAAGATAGGGCGGGGAAATTTGAAGCTGCCAATGGGGGTACTATTTTTCTTGATGAGGTTGGGGATATGAGCCTCTCAGCTCAGGCCAAGGTGCTGCGGGCACTGCAGGAGAGCAAGATCTCAAGGGTTGGAAGTGATAAAGATATTAAAGTCAATGTACGTGTAATTGCCGCAACAAATAAAGATCTTAAAAAAGAAATCGAGGAGAATAAATTTCGGGAGGACCTTTATCACAGGTTGGCCGTAATCCTTATACAGGTTCCAGGGCTAAACGAAAGAAAAGAGGATATTCCGTTACTGGTGAATTTCTTTGCTGATAAGATTTCGGAAGAACAGGGAGTACCTAAAAAGACCTTTACCGAAGGTGCTTTGAATTTACTCAAGGAATACAACTGGACAGGAAACATACGGGAACTGCGAAATGTCGTGGAACGTTTGATCATCCTCGGCGGACAGGAAGTAAGCGAGGAGGATGTAAGGTTGTTTGCAAGTAAATAAGAAGTTAAATTTTAGAAGTTAGAATTACGAGGTTCCGAACTCGGGTCCCGGCACGGTTTGTAAATCCGCGCCAGCTGATCTTTACACCGTCTTTGCTAACTTCTGGAAGGAAGCGCGGCAATCTCACAGTAGTTGAATTAAAATTCTATTTGAACTGCGCTATCATTAACTCAAAACTTTCTCGGTAATCGTCCCCTCCTGCGGAGGGGTGTCCGCAGGAGGGGGTGGGGAATTGACTGCCGCCTCTCTGGTCTCTCTCTTCCTCTAACCAGTCCAGACATTCCAAGTTTTTTATCAAGAAAAGTAGTAAATGAATTTCTTCCGAGGCTCACAACAAGGAACTTTGGCAGGTCTCCACGGCGTAGTCTCGTAATTCTGTTGCAACACTATTCCCCAAGTGAGAATTTCAGTATTTCCCGGCACGGATTGCAAATCCGCGCCAGCTGATCTTTACACCGTCTTTGCGGAACTATTAGAAGGAAGCGCGGCAATCTCCCAGTAGTTGAATTAAAATTCTATTTGAACTGCGCTATCATTAACTCAAAACTTTCTCGATAATCGTCCCCTCCTTCGGAGGGGTGTCCGCAGGACGGGGTGGGGAATTGTCTGCCGCCTCTCTGGTCTCTCTCTTCCTCTAACCAGTCCAGACATTCCAAGTTTTTTATCAAGAAAAGTAGTAAATGAATTTCTTCCGAGGCTCACAACAAGGAACTTTGGCAGGTCTCCACGGCATAATCCCATAATTCTGTTGTAACAATAGTCTCAAAGGGAGAATTTCAGTATTTCCCGGCACGGATTGCAAATCCGCGCCAGCTGATCTTTACACCGTCTTTGCCGAACTATTGGAAGGAAGCGTGGCAATCTCCCAGTAGTTGAGTGAAAAAATCTTTTTCAACTACGCCATCTTTACCTCAAAACTTTCTCGATAATCGTCCCCTCATTGGGAGGGGTGTCCGCAGGTCGGGGTGGGGAATTGACTGCCGCCCCTCTGGTCTTTCTCTTTCTCTAACCAGTCCAGACATTCCAAGTTTTTTATCAAGAAAAGTAGTAAATGAATTTCTTCCGAGGCTCACAACAAGGAACTTTGGCAGGTCTCCACGGCATAATCCCATAATTCTGTTGTAACAATAGTCTCAAAGGGAGAATTTCAGTATTTCCCGGCACGGATTGCAAATCCGCGCCAGCTGATCTTTACACCGTCTTTGCCGAACTATTGGAAGGAAGCGTGGCAATCTCCCAGTAGTTGAGTGAAAAAATCTTTTTCAACTACGCCATCTTTACCTCAAAACTTTCTCGATAATCGTCCCCTCCTTCGGAGGGGTGTCCGCAGGACGGGGTGGGGAATTGTCTGCCGCCCCTGTGGTCTCTCTCTTCCTCTAACCAGTCCAGACCTGCCAAAGTTTTCATATACTGAAGAGAAGAATGATTTTAGTTGGGAGGCTTATAATTCATAACAGACCTGCCAAAGTTTTCATCAGGTGAAGAAGTAATTGAATTTCTTCCGAGGCTCACAAAATGGAACTTTGGCAGGTCTCTCTTCCTTAAGCCAAAAAACTACCTGCCGCAACTAATATTAAACCTTTTCCAATTCTCCCAGTCTTATACACTATACCTGCTGTGGAACAGTCTTTGTAGTTAAGGTGATAACTTCAGGTACAAATCAATTCATGAAAAAGACAATACTACTTATTCTGGCGCTCCTGCCGCTTCTGGCATTCACGGCTGCACATAAATTCTATGTTAGTGCGACCGACATTGAATACAATGAACAGCAAAAATCCCTACAGATCATCTCGCACGTATTTACAGATGATATGGAGAAACTCCTTCAGGCGCGCTATAGTGATAAACTTGCTTTAGTAAAAGGAGATGAACATCCGGCAGCCGATGATTTTATTGAGAAGTACTTTAATGATAAATTCCGCGTAAGCGTAAATGGGAAAGACAGGATGATTAATTACATCGGGAAAGAGTACGATAAAGATCAGCTACTTGTGTACCTGGAGATTGAAGACGTGGAGCCAATAAAAAATATACGTGTTGAAAATGCCGTTTTAACCGATCTTTTTCCGGAGCAAAAGAATGTCGTGAAGGTGGAACAACAGGGGAAAATTAAAAGTCTGCTGCTAATGAGGGACAACCTTAGCGGTACGATAAATTTCAGCAATTAAATTGTGAAACTTCAGAATTCAATTATTTTTAGCAACCTAAACTTAAATTCATATATGAGATCAATTAGAACTGCCTTTGCAGCTTTTTTTATTCTGTTTTCGGCAGGCGTTTTTGCCCAGGAGACTGAACAACAAACGGAGCAAACAGAAGGAGGACACATTAATGAGAATAAATTCCGACAACTGTATCAGGAATTTTCAACTCCAAATCAATACCGCACAGGTAGTGGAGCGCCAGGTCCTGCTTACTATCAAAATGAGGCCGATTATAAAATGGATATCGAGCTTGATGATCGTAATCAAAAATTGACCGGTCACGAAACCATTACTTACCACAATAATTCCCCCGATGACCTGGAGTACCTATGGGTACAACTGGATCAAAATATACGTTCTAAAGATGCTGTAGCAAAATTAAAAGATGGGAATGGTATTTCACCAGTGGCCCAGCCGGGAGATTTTGTTTCAGAATATATGAAGGAACCATTTGACGGCGGGTTTAATATTACTGAAGTGAGCGCCGACGGCAAACCTCTTAAAACAGTGATCAATAACACCATGATGAGGGTGGACCTTCCGCAGCCATTAAAGGCAGGAGAGAAATTCACCTTTGATATTGGATGGTGGTACAACATTAACAACCACATTACAGATCGTGCCCGCTCGGGATATGAAAGCTTTGAGAAGGATGGGAACAATGCTTATGTTATTGCCCAGTTCTTTCCACGTATGGCCGTTTACAATGATGTAGAGGGATGGCAAAATTACCAGTTTTGGGGGAATGGAGAATTCGCGCTTCCTTTTGGGGATTACGAGGTGAATATTACTGTTCCTGCAGATCATATTCTTGACGGAACCGGGGAACTGGTAAACCGCAAGGAAGTATTTTCAAAAGAAATGATGCGTCGTTACGAGGAGGCTAAGAAATCTTATGATAAGCCTGTGATGATCGTAACTCAGGAAGAAGCGGAAGCTGCCGAAAAAGGCTTTTCTGATAAGAAAAAAACCTGGAAACTCAAGGCCGAAATGGTAAGGGATTTTGCCTTTGCCACTTCTCGAAAGTTTATATGGGACATGATGGCTGTTGATTTGGGAGAAAAAGATGTCATGGCAGTGTCCCTTTACCCAAAAGAAGGAAATCCTCTGTGGGAAGATTATTCAACCAAAGTAGTTGCACATACTTTAAAGTCTTTTTCAGACCATACTTTTACCTATCCTTATCCCAAGTCGATTTCAGTTCATGCTAAAAATCAGGGAATGGAATATCCCATGATCTCATGGAACTATGGTCGTCCAAATGAAGATGGTACCTATAGCGACCGTGTGAAGTATGGAATGATGAGTGTAATTATTCATGAGGTAGGACATAACTTCTTTCCTATGATCGTAAACTCAGATGAGCGTCAATGGGGCTGGATGGATGAAGGTCTTGATACCTTTATGCAATACGTGGCCGAGCAGGAGTACGGTGAGAAATATCCTGAAGATATAGCGCCGCACACCAAATATCCTTCGAGAAGAGGAGAGCCTGCCAGGATCGTAAACTATATGAAAGGAGATCAAAAATATATTGCTCCCATCATGTCAAATCCCGAAAATGTTTATCAGCTGGGGAATAATGCCTACGGAAAACCCGCGACCGCATTAAATATCCTTAGGGAGACAGTAATGGGGAAAGAGCTTTTTGACCATGCATTTAAGACATACGCCCAAAGATGGATGTTCAAGCACCCAACCCCCGAAGATTTCTTTAGAACTATGGAAGACGCCTCGGCTGTTGATCTTGACTGGTTCTGGAGAGGTTGGTTCTATTCTACAGATTTTGTCGATATAGGAGTAGAGGAAGTTAAGAAGTTTCACGTGACAGATAAACCTACCAAACAAGGTACCGAATTGCTTAAACGCTATGGAGTTGAAGATCCATCTTCTATGGACCTGGTTTATGTGGTGGAAGAAGGCAGTGAAGAGTTTGATGCAAATATGAAAGGAAAAACTCCTGCGGAAAATGCACCGACTCTTAATGAATACATGATGGATAATTTCACTCCGCAGCAAAGAGCAGAGATGAAGATGCCGAAGTATTTCTATCAGGTGACTTTTAATAAACCAGGCGGATTGATTATGCCTGTGATAGTGGAATATACTTATGCCGATGGTACTTCTGAAAAAGTAACCTATCCGGCGCAAATCTGGAGAAAGAACGACCAGCAGGTAAGCAGGGCATTGGCTACAGATAAGGAGATCACTAAAATAGTAGTAGATCCCGATCTGGAGACTGCCGATGTGAATGTAAACAACAATTCATGGCCTAAAGAGGCAGAGGTGGATAAGTTCCAGGAGTTCAAGGAGAAGAACCAGGGCTAGACCACCCCGTCAGGCTTTCGCTTGCCACCCCTCCTTGAAAAAAAGAGGGGAGCGGATTGGGGTTCAAAACACCTGAAGGTGTTTTCCTCCTTCGGAGGAATTCAAGTAAGAAATTTAAAAGACCCTCCCTTTTGGAGGGTTTTTTTGTGCTCATCCTCCCCCGGCCCCTTCAAGAGGGGAAGTGAGGTTTTAGCGCTGATTTTAGACGCTTGTGCTGCCGCAGGCAGGGGGTGTCAAAGGCACCCTGTGAGTTCCCCTCCTTACTAAGAGGGGTGCCCGCCGCAGGCGGGTGGGGTGGTCCGAAGACAGGTTACTCCGTAGGAGGTGCGTAGCTGTTGAAAACCAGTTTTGGCTCTTATTTTTGTAGCTCAGCGGCCACTAATCTATTTTCCACTCATCCTCCCCCAGCCCTCCAGGGAAGAATGCCCATTGGGCGAGGTGTTTCAAGTCTTGATTCTTGACTCTTGCACCACAATAGTCTTTCATCTTGTTTTTAACAAGGCACTCTTTTTAGTGATTGGAATAGTGAGTATATTTGCAACGTATGCAAACACTTCCGTTATTTATTAGTGGTGCCGAGATTGGCTTTATCATGTTTATCCTGGTAATGGTTTTTGGTGCCGACAAGATTCCAGAGATCGCCCGTGGTCTGGGAAAAGGCATGCGCAGCATAAAAAATGCTACCAACGATATTAAATCGGAAGTAATGCGCAGCGCCGAAAAGAATGGAATGGATACTTCTGTAGGAGATGATGTCAAAAAAGAAGTTGATAAGGTAAAAGAAGAAATTGAGGAGCTAACCGGCTCTATCAAACGAAGATTTTAATCCTTCAGGCACAAAATTCCACTCCCGAATTCAGCACATCAACCGCCCTTTTTGAAATCTTTTATATGAACCCTTTGACCTGTTGCAAGGATGACAGGGAATAAAAATGCCAACAGCTAAGGCTTAATTGCGAACAGCTCTTCAAAAGAAATATTAACTTCGTAATTCTAACTTTTAAACTTCCAAATGCATTTTCTTCCACAAGAAATAGACGATTACGTTGTGGCACACTCAGCCAAAGAACCAGAATTACTTCAGCAACTAAACCGGGAAACGAATCAAAAGGTCCTGCAACCGAGGATGCTCAGCGGACATTACCAGGGCAGGTTACTGAGCCTGTTGTCTAAATTGATTAATCCACAGAACATTTTAGAGATTGGCACTTACACCGGGTATTCGGCTTTATGTTTAGCAGAAGGAATGAAAAACGATGGCGTACTTCACACCATTGACATCAATGAAGAATTGATAGATCTTCAAAAAAGGTATTTTGAAGCCTCTCCCTGGAAAGAACAGATCGTACAACATTTAGGTGACGCTACAGAGATCATTTCCTCCCTAAAGGTGGATTTTGACCTAGTGTTTATAGATGCCGATAAACCAAATTATCCCACTTATTTTCAGCAGATCATGGAGAAGCTTCGACCCGGCGGGGTCATACTTTCAGATAATGTGCTTTGGAGCGGGAAGGTAGTGGAGCCGGTCAAAGAAGACGATGAATCTACCAAAGCTCTTTTGGAATACAATAAATTACTGGCAGAAGATGAAAGATTGGAAACGGTGATGTTGCCCGTGAGGGATGGGTTGACTATTTCAAGGAGGAAATAGCCTTTAGCTTTTAGCTGTTGGCCATTAGCTTCTGGCCGTTTGCTTTTTCCGTTTTGCCCCGGCCCTAAAGGGAGCCGGAAAAAGGTTTAGGAATTGATCTTTTCAGAAATAATTTTTAAAACTTTCTCCATATTTTGAATCACCTGCTGATTTGTGAAGCGAATAACATTTATGTCTTGAAACTGAATTAGTTCAGTACGGGTTTGATCTTTTATTTTTTGCTCTGAACTTTCGTGATATTCTCCATCCACTTCAATTACTAATTTCAGTTGATGTGAGTAAAAATCAGCAATGAAATGATTTATGGGGTGTTGCCTTCTAAAATGGTATGTTTTGAAAGGATCACAAATTAATTTTTCCCACAGAAGTTTTTCTGCCTCTGTCGGGTTGTTGCGAAGGTTCTCTGCCCGCTTGAAAATTTCAGATTGAGCACCTTTCCACATGCTGTTGTCATGATATGGATTATCTTTTTTCACTACAGTAAATTTAGGAAAAACTAATTCTCACCCTTTAGGGAGGGGCCAAAGAATTTGTTTTTCCAGTGTTTACAATTTTTTTGGATTCTCTTGTGTGGTTCTGCCTCAACCCTAAAGCGGCCAGGAAAAAGTGTTATCCATCCCTCCAAAAAAAACGTATTTTTGAACCAAACTTTCAGGAATGACTTTCGAAAACACTAAAGAATCCGCTCAACAACTCGATCAGCAAGACCCTCTTCAATCCTATAGAGATCAATTTCTCTTTCCTAAAGTCAATGGCAAAGAAGTAATTTACTTCACAGGGAATTCTCTGGGTCTGCAGCCAAAGAATGCAAAGAAATATGTGGATGAGATCATGACCGACTGGGCGGAGCTTGCGGTGGAAGGGCATTTTGAGGCAGAGAAGCCCTGGTGGGACTATCATGAAAGATTTGCCGGGAAGCTGGCTCCTGTTGTAGGGGCAAAACCTTCGGAAGTTACGGTCATGAATACCTTGACGGTAAACCTGCATTTATTGATGGTTTCTTTTTACCGGCCCACGAAGCAGCGTTTTAAGATCATTATGGAGGAGAAGGCTTTTCCCAGCGACCAGTATATGGTGGCGAGTCAGGTGCGGTTTCATGGATTGGATCCGGAGGAGGCAATTGTGGAGGTCAAAAAAAGGGAAGGAGAACATCATTTCAGGAAGGAAGATATTCTACAGACCATTGAAGAAGTAGGTGAGGAGTGTGCGCTGGTGTTGATGGGTGGCGTGAATTACTACAACGGTCAGGTGCTGGATATGGAAGTGATTACAAAAGCCGGAAAAGAGGTAGGGGCTTTTGTGGGATGGGATCTTGCACATGCCGCCGGCAATGTCCAGCTGAAGCTTCATGAGTGGGGAGTGGATTTTGCCGCCTGGTGTAGTTATAAATATATGAACTCGGGCCCTGGAAATGCGTCGGGTTGTTATGTTCACGAACAATATCATGGTAAAAAAGATATCCCGCGTTTTGAGGGCTGGTGGGGGCACAATAAAGGAAGACGCTTTTTAATGGAACCGGAATTCCAACCCGAACCAAACGCCAACGCCTGGCAGATCTCTAATGCTCCAGTGTTGGCTTTAGCGCCTTACCTGGCGTCACTGGAATTATTTGAAGAGGTCGGAATGCCGGCCTTGATCGAAAAAAGAAATAAGATCGTAGCTTACCTCGAATTCATCCTGCAGGAGGTTGCAAAGGAAGTTGGAGGTAATTTCGAAATAATTACTCCGGAAGAAAGAGGTACTCAACTTTCCGTGTTTCTCCATGGGCAGGGGAAGGAGCTGTTTCATTATCTTATGAAGAATGGTGTAGTAACCGACTGGCGGGAACCGAATGTTATACGCTTAGCACCGGCACCTTTTTATTGTTCTTTTCAGGATATGTGGGAGTTTGGAAAGGTGTTGAAGGGATATTTTAAGAAGCAAGAGGCAAGAGCCAAGACTAAAAAATTCAGGATTTGAAGATGTGGGGGTGAAGATAAAGATTTTTTGGTGATCCCGAGAAAAATGGGTGAACGAGAGTGCAAGACATTTATGAAGGCTTTATTCCTTATTTTGTCCCGTAGGGACGGTATATTGGTAAAAACAATATAACCTAGAACAAGGAGTGCCATAGGTACGGCAATATATCTTACGTACCAGTGGATTGCAACATGAAGACCCTGATACAAGTTCAGGGTGACGTTAGCTTGTCCTTTATCCACTGACCTTCGTGCATTAATTAAGCTAGTAGCTAATGGCCAAAAGCCAACATCAAAAGCTTTTCCATGTCACTCCATTACTCGGTCACTCCGTCACAACATCACAGAAAGGAACGGACACCTCACAACCGACAACTGATCCTTTGTCATTCCGAGCGCAGCTTTTGCGGAGCGAAGAATCTCTTTTATTTCTTACGTACAAGTGGATTGCATCGTGAAGACCCTGAAACAAGTTCAGGGTGACGTTAGCACAAAAGTTTTAAATCCTGGTTTTTTCTCTGTTTTTTGTCCACCTATCTCTATCCACTAATTAGAAGCTAACCAAAAGGCTTTTCTACCGACAGTCAGAATCGGTCGATTATTTCTCGCAGATCCCGAAGATTTTCCTAAATGCTTTTCCCGGCTCCCTTTAGGGAGGGGCAAAACGGGAAAAGAGAATGCTAATTGGATTAAAAAAAAGACCCTGAAACAAGTTCAGGGTGACGTTAGCTTGTCCTCTGTCCACGGACCTCAGTGCATTAATTAAGCTGGCAGCTAATGGCCAAAAGCCAACAGCCAAAAGCTTTTCCATGTCACTCCATTACTCGGTCACTCCGTCACAACATCACAGAAAGGAACGGACACCTCACAACCGACAACTGATCCTTTGTCATTCCGAGCGCAGCTTTTGCGGAGCGAAGAATCTCTTGATCTCCTTTTTTTACAAGTGGATTGCAACGAAAAGACCCTGAAACAAGTTCAGGGTGACGTTAGCTTGTCCTTTGTCCACTGACCTTCGTGCATTATTAAGCTAGTAGCTAATGGCCAAAAGACAACAGCCAAAAGCTTTTCCATGTCACTCTATTACTCGGTCACTCCGTCACAACATCACAGAAAGGAACGGACACCTCACAACCGACAACTGATCCTTTGTCATTCCGAGCGCAGCTTTTGCGGAGCGAAGAATCTCTTTATCTCCTTTTTTTACAAGTGGATTAAAAATGAAGACCCTGAAACAAGTTCAGGGTGACGTTAGCACAAAAGTCTTACATCCTCGATTTTTCTATGGATATTCAGAAACATTAACTGATTATTTCTCGCAGATCCCGAAGATTTTTCAAATGCTTTTCCCGGCTCCCTTTAGGGAGGGGCAAAACGGGAAAAGAGAATGCTAAGTGTATTAAAAAAAAGACCCTGAAACAAGTTCAGGGTGACGTTAGCACAAAAGTCTTACATCCTCGATTTTTCTACGGATATTCAGAAACATTAACTGATTATTTCTCGCAGATCCCGAAGATTTTCCAAAATGCTTTTCCCGGCTCCCTTTAGGGAGGGGCAAAACGGGAAAAGAGAATGCTAATTGGATTAAGAACATGAAGACCCTGAAACAAGTTCAGGGTGACGTTCGCTGTTTTTTCCGTCCTCTGCCCACCGACCACCGTCCATTAATTAACAGTCAACAGCTTCACAACATCACTGCATCACTTCTTCACAGCGTTAAAACGTCATTCCATCACTCCATCACTCTGCCCAAATATCAAATAAATTTTAACTAACTGGTTGTAATTCAATAATTTATTTATAAATTTAACATTCTTCCCCCTTTTTTACTATTCCCTCATCATTTGGATTATTAACCCTATAAATATGAATTATGAAAAAGTTGGTGTACTGGTTATTCCTGATCCCATTGATGGTAATAGCCCAAAATTCGGAACAAAGCAATTAGCCTTACGCTGTATTTGAAAATGCCATTCTAACCCCTCAACCTGACAAAGTTCAGCAGTTCGAGCAGGGATTGGCTGCGCACAACAAAAACTTTCACGCTTCCGAACCTTATGGAGCGCGGGTTTACCATATCTCTAATGGACCCAATGTGGGTAAATATATGTGGACCATGGGACCACTGCCGTGGGGTGCTATGGATGAAAGACCTGCTGATAAGGCACATGATGATGACTGGATCAATAACGTTGTAAAGTACATGACAGCAGATTCTGATCAGTCTTACTGGAAGTTTAACAATCAGCTGTCCAATTTCCTAAAAGATTTTAAAGTGAATAAGTTACTGGTAGATATGTACGATGTTAAGCGTTTTAAGGATGAAGGAGTGATGGCAGCGGTGGAAAAAGTGGCTAAGGTGATGAAGGAGAAATTTCCAGACATGACCTTTGGAATATACACCAATGAAATGCCTTCCACTAAAGATGGCCGGGATCTCTCCATGGTCTTCTTTTTTGACGATATGGCCTGGCTGGGAGAAGATCCCAAATTCGTTCAAGCCTATGAAGAGATGTATGGACAGGACAGCTGGAAGGATTTTATGAAAGAGTGGGGCGAGACAACAGATGGAAAACAATCTGAACTCTGGATCTTTGATCCCGAACTCAGCGGGCTGGGAGCTGATGTCAAGGCTATGGAAAGGCAGTAAAATGATGTAGATCAATAAAAAATCCACTTTTAAAAAGTGGGTTTTTCTTTTGCAATTATGTCTAATTGATAACTGTCATTTCGAAGGAGCTGCTTCGGCGACTGAGAAATCTGCCACAATGATAGTATGAGGCGATTTTCTCTGTTAAGAATGCTGTTTGCTACTATTGGTGAGATCTCTCGTCGTGTGTTCTTTCTGCCGAAAGAAAACGCTCTGTGGAGATGACAAAGGATTTTGACCGACAACCGATAACTTACAACTGCTTAAGCCAACAGCTAAAAGACTTATAATGCATTGCGAATTATCTCAATCTTCATACTTCTAAAATCTTACTTCCTCCTGCCTCTGTTCTCAATACATTTCACTTCGCTCCAGCTCAGGAAAAAACCTCGAACTGACTACACTTCTACCTTTTCACTTCTAAAATCTAACTTCAAACGAGATCTCTCGTCGTGTGTTCTTTCTGCCGAAAGAAAACGCTCTGTCGAGATGACAAAGGATTTTGACCAACACCTATAACTCACAACCGAAAACTCTAAAAATAACAACTCCTCTTTCTTCTCCAGAGATTGGCAGAGTCAAAGATTTTAAAGTTGATGCTCAGCATGAACTGGTTTAAGCGGCCGTCATCAAAATAGGCATTATTCATCACTCCCGGAATATTAATTCTCTGGTTCTCACGGGAGTCAAAAGTGATATCGTAGCGCAGATCAAATTGGAATTTTTTCAGCTCCCACAAAATCCCCAGTTGAAAGGCCCAGTTATTTTGCTGGTTGACGGGTTGGGGATTTACATTTTCAATCCTGGTTTTCAGGAAAGTTTGATAGGCAGGACCGGCGAAAGCCCTTAGTGGTCTATATATATCATGACCCACCAGGACAGGGATACTCAATTTGTCTATGCTGTAGAGAGAAGGATTTTCGGGAAAAGGGAATTCTCCTCTCGCATGGCTGTAAAAGATTTCGGGACGAACAAAAAAGTTTCCGAATTCTAACTGTGCGAAGGCTCCTCCCTGATATCCAATGCGGGAATCGGTTGAAAAATTTCCGGCACTCCCGTCGATCTGGGCAGAAAGTTTATTGACGCTGTAATTGCCACCACCTTTCAATCCCAGGCTAAATTCCTGAGCTCTAGCAACTATACCTCCAAATAAAAAGAAAGAGAAAAAAATTATATAGTTTCTAAAAAATTGCATTCAGAGAATGTTTCTACAAAGAAAAAAATATATATTAACATAAAACGCTAAGAGTATGAAAATAATTGCAGCAGTAGCAGTTTTATTTTTTCTTTAGTAAAAACAGGAAGGTATTGTGCAGTAACAAGGAAGGATATAAATTCGGTAAGTAAATGAGATTCAAGATCTGGCAGGGGGCTGAACCCGGTTTAACCTGCTGACAGAGATCTGCGGAGCAATACGGAGATTCCTCCTTCGTCTGAACGACAAGAATCTAAAGAACTATAATGGTAATTTATAAATGGTCGACGATAGACAAAAGATGAGATCTCTCGTCGCATCATCTTTCTGACGAAAGAAAGTGCTCTGTCGAGATGACAGAAGAACCCGTAACTCGAAACCCGCAACAGTATGTACCTTCTTCACTCCGTCACTCCGTCACACCATCACTTAATTGAACAACAACTCCAATGATGAAATCTCTCGTCGCTTCCTCTTTCTGCCGAAAGAAAACGCTCTGTCGAGATGACAATATTGAGAAACAAGAAATAAGAGACTAGAGCCAAGACTGGCTTCAATAGATCACTTCGTCACAGCTTATCACAGCCAAAAGCCAAACAGCCAAAGGCTTCAAAATAGTACAGCTCCATGTTATTACTTCATTAATGCATAACAACAGCACAACACCACTTGATCACGACAACACAACATCACTCAACCACGTACTTTAAACTTACTCCCGCAGCATAGTTAGGATTTGCCATGTTACTGTAGTCGGTGGCAAAAAGAAAATTGATATGAAAATTGTCATAGATGCTGTTGAAGATCCTGATATCGAAAAGAATTGAAAGTTTATGCTCGATAACGTCACCGGGGAAGAGGGAAGTTCCGAAAGTGCCTTCGTTTTGAGCAAAGGAAAGCAGGAACCGGTAAGGGTAAATATCGTAAGAAGAGGGTAGATTGCCGCTGACTCCGAAATGATGGACCAGGAATTTATTGCTAATGATCTGATCCTTTACTTTATCATATAGAAAAAAAGGAGCGCCAATTACCTTTTCATGGAAGGTCCAGCCTGACTGATATAAGTAGCTATTAAAATATTGATCATAAAGATGTGGTCCAGTGCGGCTTTGATCCCGGGTATAGTAGAACTCGTAAATAAAAGCTGAAAATAAAACTTCGCTGTCCAATTTTTGAAGAAACAAGCCATAGCGGCCATCGGGAAAATTGGCAAGGCGACTGCCGGAGCCATCTTCAAAAATACTGTTGTATAAAAGTTCAAGAGAGAAGTCTCTATACTTCCTTTGTACATTTAGTTCCCAGGAGCCGAGATGGTTTCCGAGTGTATTTTGCTGCTCAGTTGCAATGGCTGCTTCTCCACCATGTCTTCCGGTGATGATCTTGAGATAATCCTGCAGGCCCGAGGGTTGTGGTCCAAAATCCGGAGAATTGCCTCCCCATTGAGCGAAGTGCAGCAATCCCGCTTTGATCATCCAGTCATCTGCAGGTCGTATGACCATTTGAAAACTTTTGTGATGAACTCTGGTCCATGGAATATATCGGTCTTCTTCAAGTATGTATTCACCCCATTTAGCTTCAAAGCCCAACCAGGGAGCTAAGAAAACTGGTCTCACTGTACCAATTTCCAGTCCGGGAAGGGGCCTGGCATTAAGGGAATGGAGGATGCTTCTGTTGGTTCCGCTAAGGCCTGCGTAAAGCTCTTCCTGCTGTTTTGCACCTGCAGTGATCTGGAACCAATCCTTACTATATCTTAGATAAGCCTCGTCTATTGCCACAGGGTTATCCTGTTGATCTCCGGTAAAAAAGCCTATTCCTGCTTCTAAGCGGCCTCCATTCCGGAAGTCGTAGACAGAAGACAGTGTGGCCGCCACAAGAGCATTAGTTCCTTTAGAAAGCCGGCCGCGACTGTTGCTGTACATCCAAAAAGGAAGTTCCTCGCCGGTACCACCCTGGACAAGACCTTCAACCTTTCCGTAGAAATCGAGTTCCTGCCCACGCAAATTAAGACCGGTTAAAATGCAGAAAATGATGAGTGTAAATATTCTTGAGGGGAAAATAAGAAGGGCTGTTATGGTTAAAAAAAAGATCCTTCAAATATAATGAAGGATCGGTTGCTAATTTAGGTTGAGGGAAAAGATTTAAAAATCTTGCGGTTCTATTTCATAAACGAGGTGTAGGCCTGCGCCAAAATTAGAACCCGCATCTGCCCCCAGATCGGCTCCAGCTTCAAGATTGACCTTGAGTGCACGATCGTAAACTGTAGCATTTACATAGGTGTGAATTACATTTTCATTTGGAATTATGTGATTGGTCCAGGAGCCTTCTCTGTGGTCATAGGTCACCAGTAATTTATAAGGGAGGTTATAGGTTCCAAAAGGCAGTCTTCCTCCGGTGCCGAAATGAATGGTGCTAAACTTATTGTTATCGATTCCCATTCCGTCGGGAGCAGGAGTAAAGAAAGGCGCTCCCATGATCCTGTCCATATAAGTCCATCCCGAACGATAGATCCCGTGAGAGAAATATTCTCTTAATTGACCTGGTTGCCGTTGATTTCGGGTAGTGTAGTATTCTAAAATGAAAGAGTTGAATAATCTTTCTGTATCTACGTCTTCATAGTAGATCCCGTAGCGGCCATCAGGAAAATTTCCAAAGCCCATCCCCCAGGAATCTTCAAAAATGTGGTTATAGATAAATTGTAATCTGTAGTTCAGAAATTGTTTAGAAACGAAGAATTCGTAGCTTCCAAGATGGTTTGCGAGTACATCTGCATCCTCTGCCAATCCTGATTCTCCGCCCTGTCCTGTGATTACCTCAAGATAATCGGAAAAAGAAGATGGCCTTTTTTCTGAATCATCACCTCCCGGTTTGCCGCCCCACTGGGCGAAGTGGTGGATCCCTGCCTTGACCTCCCAATCATTTGAAGACCTGTAAACCAGGCGAAGGTTTTTATGGTGAAGCATTGCGCCTTCCACATATCGATCATTACCCAAAAAATATTCTTCCCAGGCAGCTTCTATTCCCAGCCCCTGAGGTTCTTCATATTGGTTTGAAGAAAAGAAGATTGGTCGATTTGTGGCTATCTGTAAGCCGGGAAGGGGCCGGTGATTAAGAGACCATAGCATATTCTCATTTGTGGCACTCAGGCCATTATATAAAATGGGTTCATGCTTCTGCCCGGCGGTGATCTGTAGCCATTTATATTCATAATGAGCATAAAGCTCATCTATGGCAAACTCATCATTTACCCCATCAAAATATACCAGCCCTGCACCTACTTCGATAAAGCTATCCAGGTTTAAGTAAGTGAGAGCTTTTCCAGTAATCCATGTAGAAATATTAGAATCCGGAGCTACCCTGCCGACTTTATTGCGGGACATCCAGAATGGCAACTCGTCCTCTGTCGAAAACATGCCTTTAAAGTTAACAACTGCTGAATAATCGACACCTCTTTCATAGGTTTCTGTGGTATCAAGGATTTCACCTTCATAACCAAGATCTTCATCTTTTTCCTCAATTTGGCTATGTCCGGTAGTGATGATCCCGGCCAGCGTCATTATCAATAATATGTATTTTATTTTCATGAGTATTCAGATTTTTTATTCAAAAGTAGGGGTTCATCTTGCTGAAAGAATATTAATAATGACAAATCTTTCTTAAAAAAATACATATCATTTAAAAACCTGCTGATTTTTAAGGAGTTAGGGTAAGGGCCTGTTATGCAGCTGCAACGGGACTTGAAGTGAGTGGTTTGTCCCGAGCTGCGGCAAAGGGTCGAAGTGCTTTTGAAAACGGATGTTTCCCGACAACAATAAATTCAGCAGTAACGAGCGCTTCGACTATTCCTCATGCTGCGCACTCGGGTTCAGCGTGACAATTGTGATGAAAGGTAATTTAGATTTAGTATTTTTAAGCGCTTCGACTATTCCTCATGCTGCGCACTCGGGCTCAGCGTGACATTCGTGATGAAAGGTAATTTAGTATTTTTAAGCGCTTCGACTATTCCTCATGCTGCGCACTCGGGCTCAGAGTGACAATTGAGCTGGGTTTACACTTCGACTATGCCTCGCTCTCTGGCGCTCGGTCTTAGTGTGGCAACCGTATTGTCAGACTGAGCCGCCGCAGGCGAATAGTCGAAGTCCTTGAGGAGATGGGGTTTATTGGTAATAATAAATAGTGGACTTAACAAGCGCTTCGACTAATCCTCCCGCCTGTCCTGAGCCTGGTGGAACTGGGAGTCGAAGGGCGGTCGGGCTCAGCGTGACAATTGTGATGAAAGGTAATTTAGTATTTTTAAGCGCTTCGACTATTCCTCATGCTGCGCACTCGGGTTCAGCGTGACAATTGAGCTGGGTTTACATTTCGACTATTCCTCGCGCTCTGGCGCTCTGGCTCAGTGTGGCAACCGTATTGTCAGACTGAGCCGCTGCAACGGTAGTTGTGGCAAAGGGTCGAAGTGCTTTTGAAAACGAATGTTTCCCGACAACAAGAAATTCAGCAGTAACGAGCGCTTCGACTATTCCTCATGCTGCGCACTCGGGCTCAGCGTGACAATTGAGCTAGGTTTACACTTCGA
>NZ_JAIVCC010000001.1:218364-410584 GCF_020866905.1 Salinimicrobium sediminilitoris
GCAGTAACGAGCGCTTCGACTATTCCTCATGCTGCGCACTCGGGCTCAGCGTGACAATTGAGCTAGGTTTACACTTCGACTATTCCTCGCGCTCTGGCGCTCTGGCTCAGTGTGGCAACCGTATTGTCAGACTGAGCCGCTGCAACGGTAGTTGTGGCAAAGGGTCGAAGTGCTTTTGAAAACGAATGTTTCCCGACAACAAGAAATTCAGCAGTAACGAGCGCTTCGACTATTCCTCATGCTGCGCACTCGGGCTCAGCGTGACAATTGAGCTAGGTTTACACTTCGCCTATTCCTCGCGCTCTGGCGCTCTGGCTCAGTGTGGCAACCGTATTGTCAGACTGAGCCGCTGCAACGGTAGTTGCGGCGAAAAGTCGAAGTCCTTGAGGAGATGGGTGTTTATTGGTAATAATAAATAGTGGACTTAACAAGCGCTTCGACTATTCCTCGCGCCTGTCCTGAGCCTGGTGGAACCGGGAGTCGAAGGGCGGTCGGGCTCAGCGTGACATTCGTGATGAAAGGTAATTTAGTATTTTTAAGCGCTTCGACTATTCCTCATGCTGCGCACTCGGGTTCAGCGTGACAATTGAGCTGGGTTTACACTTCGACTATTCCTCGCGCTCTTGTGCTCTGGCTCAGTGTGGCAACCGTATTGTCAGACTGAGCCGCTGCAACGGTAGTTGCGGCGAAGGGTTGAAGTCCTTGAGGAGATGGGTATTTATTGGTAATAATAAATAGTGGACTTAACAAGCGCTTCGACTATTCCTCATGCTGTGCACTCGGGCTCAGCGTGACAATTGTGCTGAGCTCAAACTTCGATTATTCTTCATGCCTGTCCTGAGTTAAGTAGCGCCGGGAAAGTCGAAGGGCGGTCGGACTCAGCGTGAGGTATGACAGGGGTATTTCTCTCTTCGTAATTCTAAAATCGTACTTCAAAAGAGATTCCTCGTCGCCTCGCCTTCTACCGAAGCCCATGCTCTGTCGGAATGACAAAGTGCATTGATCTTCTAACTTCTACTTTCGTAAATCTAACTTTTCCTTTGCTTTTCCCGGCTCCCTTTAGGGGGAGGGGTAAAACGGGAAAAGAGTTCGCATCCTACCAAAAAGCAGCTTTGTTCTTGATCCTGTTCCACAAGCTCTTGTGCTCTTCGCCATAAGCGTAGTAATAACCATACTTATTCCCGTAGCCGAATTGCTCCGCTTCCACGTTATTAAGAACGAAACTTACGTCTTTAAGTTTGCCATCACGCTTAGCGCCGGCAGCAAAATCCAGTAATTTTCTTTCGGTGTATCCAGCTCTTATCATGTAAAGGGTGATATCAGCGTACTGATTGATAAGGAAGGTGTCTGCCACAAGCATGGAAGGTGCGGTGTCAATAATGACATAATCGTACTGCCCTTCCAGCTCCCTGAACAGCAGCTTTGCTTTTTCCTGTCGCAACAGCTCAGATGGGTTGGGAGGGATGCTTCCTGAAGTTAAAAGATCCAGATCGGGATGAAGGGTCGATCTTTTAATTAATTCCTTTAGTTTCAGGTTTCGGTTTGCCAGGTAATCACTTACTCCCGGCCAGCTTTTGCTTTCCGGCTCATATCGCTGTAATTGGGGATTACGCAAGTCACCACCTACTATAACTACTTTTTTCCCGGTATTCGCCAGAGTGATGGCGAGATTAAAAGCAGTAAAGGTCTTTCCTTCTCCCTTTACAGTAGAAGTCACCAGGATGCTTATCCCCGTCTGCTTCTCATTGCTGTTCACAAGCAGGTATTGCAAATTCGTATGAAGGATCCTGAAAGATTCTGCCAGGACCGAACGATCGTTCTGCTCAATGAGGTCACTATTGCCCTTGGCGATCTTGGGGATTTCCCCTACCACAGGAATATCCTGTATCAGGCTTTCTACCTCAGAACGATTACTGATCTTATTATTCAACAAATTCTTTAAATAGATGATCCCAAACGGAAGGCCCAAACCTAAGAGTAAGGCTGTAAGATAGGTGCTGCGGGGATTTGGTGAAATAGGAACACCCGAACTAAAGGCACTGTCCACGATCTTCGCTTTTGGTTCTGTTACCGCTAAGGAAATAGAGGTTTCTTCCCTCTTTTGAAGCAGGAATAGGTAAAGGGTTTCCTTGATCTGTTGCTGACGTTCTATGCCGCGGAATTGCTTTTCCTTTGACGGGACGCCGGCGATCCTGGAACCTATGGCTGCAGCTTCGCGGTTAAGATTGGATTCGGCTATTTCCAAATTGGACTTCAGTCGGTTTAGACTTTGCAGTACATTAGATTTCAGTTCTTCTATCTGCCGGTTCAATTTTATTACTACCGGGTTTCTTTCTGTTGACCCGCTTAAAATCCGGTTCCGTTCCAGGACCAGCTCGTTGTACTCACCAATGGAAGTATTAACTGCAGACTCCTCAATTCCCAGGTTCGCAGGTAATAGATCGCCCATACTGCTGGACCTTAGATACGCAAGCATAGCATTAACCAGTTCGATCTGTGTATCCAGCTCCTGTTGCCTTTTCTTGAATTCGCTGGCATTGGACATGAATAACTGAGATTCTGCTTCTATATCGGTTAACCGGTTACTCTCTTTAAATTCTACTTTTCCTGTTTCTACAGAATCCAGTTCTTCACTTATGATATCGAGACGTTCATCTATAAATTTAGCGGTATTGAGAGCTACCAAGTTTTTATCATCTATGGCTTCTCTGTTATATTCCAGCACCAGTTGATCCAGGATATCTTCTGCTTTCTTTCTGATAGGATCATTTAATTTAAGCTCAACTAAACTTGAATTATAATCCTTTAGTTGCACACTAAGATCATTGCGGTAATGATTTGCCACGCTTTCTGCAGGAGCAAACTGTAGCAGGATTGGCCTGTTTTCTTCAAATGCCTCTTCCGAAAGTAATTCATTCCGAACCAGAAGTACCTGTGCAAATCCCAGGTCAACAGGGGATCCTAAATTTGCTTCTGTCATTTTTTCGGAAATAAGGTTTGAAATTTTCACCTTATCATTCCCCAAATATTCTATATGAAAATTTCTTTCTGAAGTTTCAAGAAGTTTTTCTTCATCCAGTAATAACACCTCTGCAATAAAGGGGGATTTTAGATATAGTTCGGGGCTTCGCAGTTGATCCACATCAAAGTACCGGATATTGATATCCAGTTCCTTCACCACACTTTTCATCAGGCGACGCGAACGAAGAATTCCAATTTCGTTTTCAATGCTGTTGCTGTTCATCCCATCAAAAATTCCCAACTCTGCAAATGCTGCCATTTCAGAATTCTGGCTGCTGCCATCCTTAATAAGAATGGTTGCCGTAGTAGAATAGACAGGGGTAGTTTGGCGGAGTTTGAGATAAGCAAACCCCAGAGCCAGCACAACGCAAAGTAGAAACCACGGCCAGTATTTGAGATACTTTTCTAGTTCTTCCCTTATATTGATATCGTTTGTATTATTTTTTGTAGGATTATTATTTTGGGACATCACTTACCGTGTAAAAATTAAAATTAAGGAGGTAATTACCGAAACTACCGAAAGATAACTGGCTGCCGTATTCAGGTAACTTGTAGATTGTATTTTAGATCCTACAGGTTCTACATAGACCACATCATTTTGTTGCAGATAATAAAAGGGGGAATTCATAACATTTGCATCTGTAAGGTCCAGGTAAGCATATTTCCTTTCGCCATTGACATCCCTGGTTACCAGCACTTCTTTTCGTTTTCCGGAGAGGGTTATATCCCCTGCCAGACCAAGGGCCTGCGGCAGGCTAATATCGTCATTTTCAATAGTGAATGTCCCCGGGTTGCCCACTTCTCCAAGAATACTGATCTGGAAGTTTTCTACCCGTACGGTAACAACAGGATCCTGTAGATAGGAAGTTAACTGCTCTTCCAGTTTTTCTTCCAGCTCTTTTCCCGTCATTCCTGTTACCTTCATTTTTCCTAAGGTGGGAAAATTAATAGTTCCGTTATCATTCACCAGGTAGGTAAGAGGTTCCTGATTTCCTCCGCCTCCGCTGCCCTGTCCTAAACCTGGAGTTGGCCTAAAATTATTAAACGGTTGTGCCGCCTGCAGTTCGGGAGCAGAAACTATAATGCTCAACATGTCACCTGGCTGTACCTGAATATTCTTTTCAGCAGCATCTATCTGCTGCTTTTGAACTGTTTCCAGTCCCTGGAAGTAGGCTATTCTTTTGCGGGAGACACAGGATGCTGTTAAACTAACTCCCAGAATGAGAACACTTAGTACTTTTAAAAACTTAAAATTCATGGTATTTTTATGAAGGCGCGAAGGTAATTTTTTAAGAGACAATTAACAACGTGCAATTAACAATTAACAATCAACGATGAACAGTTAAAAATGAACAATTTTTTTAGTGGTTAGTGGTCAGTGGTCCTTGGTTAGTGATTAGGAGAATTTCCAAACAATTAAATTTTGAGAGGTTCAATAATTATTTGCCCATGTTCAATTCAGAAAATCATTATTCCTTAAACATTAGCCCTTAAACCTTTATTTTGAGTTCATGCTGAATTCTGAACGTCGAATAGCCTGTCTTGCAGTTTTTTCGCTGAGCTTCTTCAGCTTTGAGAACAACAGGAAGCTGGCAGAATAAAGCAGTACTACCACAAAAATTAACCAGGCTTGCGGAAGTTTATTGACAAAAAAGAAAAAGGTCCAGACCACGATCAGGTTCAGGATCCCTATTCCCAGGCTGGCTTTCCAGTGAGGCATCCCCAGATCAAGCAGTACGTGATGTACATGGTTCCGGTCTGCCGTAAACATGGAATTACCCGACATCTTTCTTAAGAACATTACCCGCAGCGTGTCAAAAGCAGGGATAAAGAGGAGGCAGGCAAGGAACAGCAATCTGTTGGCCGGGTCATATCCTGCTTTTACAGTTTCGGGATGAGGCTCCATAACCAAAAACTTTAAACTTAGAAAGGCTAATACAAGGCCAATGATTAGGCTGCCGGAATCTCCCATAAAGATCTTATTTGCCCCCCTGGAAAAATTATAACGTAGATAAGCTGTTAGTATCCCGGTAATGCTGATGCTTACCAGTACATAATAGGGTTGATGTGCTATGTAAAAAACATAAGCCAGCATGGAGCTTATCACTATTCCCACAATGGCAGCCAGGCCATCGATCCCGTCGATAAGGTTGAAAGCATTGATCAAGGCTACAACCAGGAAAGCTTTTATTATAAATCCTACTGCCAGGGGAATCTCATAAATGCCAAGAAAGCCGTGAAGGGTATTTAATGCCATTTCAGGAGAGAAGATAAGGAACATTGCTGCGGTAGCCTGCCCGAACAGCTTTACACGGGCGGTCGAGATCACCAGGTCATCCTTCAGTCCTACCATAAATAATATAGTGCAGGCTGCAATCAAATGGTTGCCAATATAGGTTAACCGCATACTTTGCAAAATAGATAGTACCATTATAATGCTAATATAAAATGCTACCCCCCCAAAAGAAGGCACGGCGATGCTGTGAGAACTGCGTTCATTCATACCGGTGAGCAGGTTCTTTTCTTTGGTCACCCATAAAACCTTGGGGATCAAATAATAGGTAAGACCAAAGGTACCTGCAAAGACAATGGCTACAAACCACAGGTAGTTCTGACGAAAAAATTCCAGGATCACTTCCTGATCGAGAATATTCATAGTTGGTTATTTGTCAAAGTCGGGTAGGGGACGACGGTTAGAAATTGTATAATGTATATTGAATATTGTATATTGAATATTGTCTATTGAAGCCTTTAGCTTTTAGCCGTTAGCCTTTGGCTTTATTTAGCACTAAGCCAACAGCCAATGGCCAATAGCTACTTTTTTACAAATTGTGACAGCTTGCTCAAATTCTTATAGGCCAAAACCTTAGCGGGATTTTTTATTTTATTTGCGCGCAAAGCTCGTAAATCTTCGGAAGATTTTTGAACAATATTTTTCAAACTTCTGTTACTTGCTCCGCCGACTCTCATTTTGGTGATCACCTGAGGCAGGTAAGCAAATTTAAGATTGGGATCCTGAAGGATGCGTAGCATAAAATCATAGTCGGCAGCGATGTTGTAATCAAGGTCAAAGAAACCATGTTTTTTATAAACTTCTTTCTTCAGGAACAGGGAAGGATGCGCCGGCATCCAGCCGTTGCTTAACAACTGTGATCTGAACGGCTGACTCTTCCAGTACCTTACAACTTTGGAAGGATCTTCTTTTTTCACGTACTGCAGGTCTCCATATACCCCGTCCACCTTTTCTTCAAATGCTTTTACTATATCTGAGATGGTAGTTGGCGATGCAAGCAGATCATCAGAATGAACAAAACCTACTATATCGCCTGTAGCATGAAAAATCCCTTTATTCAAAGCATCATAGATCCCGCGGTCTTTTTCAGAGATGATCTTAAGGCCTCCTGAAAATGCCTTTTTTGCCACCTCTATGGTGTTGTCTTTGGATTTGCCATCTATTAGCAGCACCTCAATATTCTGGTGATCCTGCTCTTCAATAGATCTTAGAGCTGAGGCTATACTTGCTTCAGAGTTGTAAGTGGCTGTTATTATTGAAACTTTCATTCAGAAATTTAATTTTTCTCGCAGCGAACGCCGCGCTTTTTCCTCCGCGTCCTCCGCGTGAAACTATATAAATTGTCATTGCGAGGAGGCGACAGCCGACGTGGCAATCTCTTCCTTGCGAGAAATTCTCTCCCTCACCACAACTGCAGGATTTCCCTGATAAACTTTATAAGCCTCCAGGTCTTTCGTTGCCACAGAGTTCACTGCCAAAATAGAGTGAGAGTGGCATGTAACTCCGGGACAAACAACACTCTGTGCGCCGATCCATACCCCGTCTTCCAGAACAATATCTTCCACAATGAGATCAAAAGAGGATGTTTTATAGTTGTGATTTCCGCAAAGCAACATCGCGCCCTGGGAGATGCATACGTTACTGCCGATCTTCACCTCTCCCAGATTATCGATCCATACTTTTTCTCCTATCCAACAATGATCACCGATACTCAGCTTCCAGGGATATTTAATGTTTACTCCCGGTTTCACCACTACCCCCGATCCTATTTTTGCTCCAAACAGCTTCAGTAAAGCCACTTTTAAACCCGAAGAAGGATTTAAGGTATTGTGAAAAAAGAGTACGTTGGTGAAATACCATAGCAGGATCTTTAGTTTTCCTCCTGGCTTATACCAGCTATTGTCGTATTTTGAAAGATTTGTTTTCATAATTGTGTTTGTTCTTTTTTGCATCGCCCAAAAAAGAACCAAAAAAGTCTAGGCTTACGAAAATGTTGCTAAAATTTTCATTCGGAGCCTAAATTTTAGGAACTCGCCACCAACAGTAAATTTCAAACTAAAATCTGTCTGGCTCAAACAGCCTAAAATTTTACGGCTCACTCATCTTAATTTTTACGCAAAATTTTCGATAGGCCGATTTACTTTCCGTCAGTTCGAGTTGATCCTGAACTGCGATAGCAGATTGGGATCAGTATCGAGAACAGAGGAGGGGAGGCGAGGTTGCGCTTTACTTTGGCGACCGCCGCGTCCATCCTTTAGGACACTAAAACTTTATCCTCTTTCAGTAAATGATCGAAATAAGCAATGGTCTTCACCAATCCTTCTTCCAAATGCACCTTCGGTTCCCAACCATTCAACTCCTTCTTCGCCAGATCGATAACGGGCTTTCGCTGAGTAGGATCATCTTTTGGCAGCTCGAGGTGGATGATTTTTGATTTTGAACCTGTAAGTTCAATTACCTTATCAGCCAATTCCAGCATGGTAAACTCTCCCGGATTTCCCAGGTTCACCGGACCAATAAATCCATCCCTGCTGTTCATCATTCTAATGGTTCCTTCAACCAGGTCATCTACATACTGAAAACTGCGGGTCTGGGTACCGTCCCCAAAAATGGTAATGTCTTCACCTTTTAGCGCCTGTACTATAAAATTGGAAACCACCCGACCGTCATTCGGATTCATGTTGGGCCCGTAGGTGTTAAAGATCCTGATGATCTTGATCTTTACATCATTCTGTAAATGGTAATCCATAAAAAGAGTTTCCGCGCAACGTTTCCCTTCATCATAGCAGGAGCGCGTACCAATAGGGTTTACATTCCCCCAGTAGCTCTCCGGTTGGGGATGTACGGCAGGATCTCCGTATACTTCACTGGTGCTGGCCTGCAGGATCTTTGCTTTTACTCTTTTAGCTAATCCAAGAGTATTTATAGCCCCCATAACAGAAGTCTTTATGGTCTTAATTGGGTTATACTGGTAATGTACCGGGGAAGCAGGGCAGGCGAGGTTATAGATCTCATCCACCTCTGCGTAATACGGCTCAGTTATATCATGTCTAACCAATTCGAAGTAGGGGTTATCCAGCAGCTCAATAATATTTGATTTACTTCCTGTAAAATAATTATCCAGGCAGATAACTTCATTGCCTTCATTTAGGAGACGTTTACATAAATGTGACCCAACAAATCCGGCACCACCGGTGATCAAAATTCTTTTCATTTAATTCTAAATTAATTTATTGTGGTACAGATGCCAATAAGGATCTGTTTAGATAATCCAGTTGCCTACTTATCTCCTTGTTCGTATAATTATTTATTATGAAATTCCTAGCTTTTCCCCCTTCTTCTTTGATTCTATCAGGAGAAAATGTCACTACACTTTCAAGGCTGTTCCTTATTTGCTCCGCAGAAGGTTCCAGTCGTATTGCAACTTTATTTTCGAAAGCTTCGGGAAAATTGCAGCCTTCCGAGATCAGCGGGATCAAACCATAACTCATTGCCTCTAGGACACTAGTAGGAAAACCTTCACTGTAAGAAGGCAAAAGATAAAAGTGACTTTCCCTTAAAAGTTGCGTTTTTGTCTCTCCATAAACGGCACCTACGTACTCAATATTCCTTGCTTCAACAATATGTTTTTGTACCTGATCTAGTTCCCCATCATCGGGACCCGCTATTACGAATTTGTAGTTGTCAGTTTCTGCAAGAGTAGAGGAAAGCCAGGCTTTTACCAAGGGAACAATACCTTTCTTATGGTGCAGCCGGGCCATATATAAAAACTGAACAGGTTTTTCGACTTCTTCTGCCTGAAAATCAGGTTCATCAATTCCGTTTGGGATAAGCCGTACTTTCGGGCCGAATTCGTTTTTCAGGTTCTTGAATTCAGGTGCACCTACAGCACGAATAGCGGAAGCTTTTTTTAATTTTCTTTTTTCCAGAAGGTTCCAGTAAATGAACTTTTTGAGCGCCTTTTGCTTTAAGGACCATGGCTCTAGCATACCATGCGGAACTGCTATCCATTTAAAGCCTTTTGCTTCCAGATCACACCCTGTTTTGGTCGCCCATCTCCAGCAGCCGTGAGAGACAATGATAGTGTTATTTGGTGAAAACTCATTTTTCCGGATATAATCATAGATATCCTTTGAAGATCTTAGGGGCAGCAGGCTAACATTTTCATAGAAAAAATCATTGGCAGCAGGAAAAGCAGCATAAGAGTTAATCCCTTCTTCGGCAAGGTTTGTGGAATTGGCAAGGGCGGCATTCCAGATCCCGAAATTTACCTGTGTGACGTTATCTATTAGATGTAGGATATTATAATTCATTAATTCTTTAGAAGGGTATTGAGATTTTGGGCCCAGGTTGTAGGGATGTAATTTTTTATTATATGAAACGATCTTTTTCCCATCCCATGCAACTCTTCAGCTGATGTGGAGTTTAGCTTATTCAGTGTACCGATAAGCATTTTGGTATCCAAAGCGTCAAAGACAAAGCCATTGCCGTCCAAGAGATCGGGCACACAACCACATTGTTTAGATAAAATAACCGGCAAAGAAGCTGCCATGGCTTCGTTTACTACCAGTCCCCAGGGTTCAAAACTACTGGGCAATATGAAGCAACTGGCCTCTTTATAAAGTTTCGGAAGATCATGGTAAGACTGCCAGTGCATTAGTTCTACCTTTGAAGGATCCTGAACTTCCTTTTTTAAATCCTCGGTCAAAGGCCCGCCTCCGACAATGCGGAGTTTCCAGTTTGGATAAAGATCTGAGTTTTGAAAAGACCGAATAAGGATTAAAAGATTTTTTTCAGGAGAATGTCTTGCTACGCAAAGGAGTACCGGCTTTTTCGCAAGAGCTTCTTCAACTTCAGAAATGTTTCTCGTATAAAGAAAATGGTTATTATCCACTACACTGTAACCTGTCCTTATTAGATTCACAGGAAAATTTAATCTTTTTGAGAAATGCTCCTTTGCCCGCTCCCCTGAAGCAAAGATCCCTCTTACAAACTTTTGCAGGAACTTATTCTTTACTCGATCCATAATATAGCTGCCGGGGTACCACGATTCAGCAAAATAATAGCAGTCTATTCTTTTTGTTTTCAGCCAGAGAGTAAAAAGGAGATATTCAGGTTTCCCATAGCCGGATAAAACTACCTTTTGGATCTTATGTTCTTTAATAATTTGCTTAAATTGGGCAAATCTTCTTTTAATATCTCTCTTTCCGGCAGGTAGTTTTGACAGGGAATAGTGACCTTCTCCTTCAGTATTTTTCCAGTGATACAAATTATCTGATGAACCGAGGTCAGCTGTAAATAACTTGTCCGTTCCGAATTGCTTTTTATATGTTTCTGTACGAATGCGGTGATAATCACCCATCCGGTCCCAAACAACTAAAATTTTCAATATTTTGCTTGTTTATTAATTTGATCCTAAAGAAAGATTATCTTCTTCGTACAGTTCTGCTTGCCATTCCTCTTTCTGCAAGAATTTATTGTATAGATATATAAAGATAAAAACAGGCCAGAAGGACATGCCGATAAAGGCATAAATACCTGGTATGTCTCCACCCCGCAGTAGTGGAATTAGAGAGGCGATAATAACACCTTTGATCAGAAAGCGAAGATCTGAGGCGTAGGAGCGAGTCAGATTTAACAACCAGGCAAATAGTTTTGCATAGAGAATGGAAAAGATAATTATGCCCAGAAAACCGCCTTCACCATAAAAAGAGCCGTATATAGTCTGCGAAATACCCACAGTTCCTTTATTTACATCATTAAGCCCGAGCTTATTGGCGTAACCTCCCAATGGCTTATCTGGCCATAAAGAGCGGGGAATAGGACGCATAAGAATTTCAAGGTGTTCTAAACCGTAATGGAAGTCAAGATGTTCAGGATAAACGTCCAGCACCATCATAAAACCATCCAGCATATTCTGATCTTCACTGGTTGCAGCTCTTTCAAATGCCAGCTCCAAATTTTCCTGCCAGCTTAGATCCTCGAGCTTATTTTTTCGTTCAGCACCTAATAAGGAAAAGAATAGAACAATTAGAATTCCTGCAGGTACTAAAAATTTCAACTTTCTTCCGGGATTCATATCCCGAAATAAAAGAAAAGAGATTCCAATCGCCCAGGAAAGAAAAATAAAGCGTGTTGATGGATTATATGAACCGACAATACCAAATGTCAAGCAAGCACTTAAAAAGATCTTTTGAGAAAGTTTTAATTTTCCTGAAATGATCAACAATGCTATTAATAAATTAAAGCCTCCAACAGCCATGGCAAAAAGAAAAAAATAAGAATTCCCAAGTGCCAGAGAGCCTGAAATACTTGCCCGCATCACGGAATTGACCATAAAAAATATAAAAAAGCCAATAATTAACTTGCTTTGATTTTTCTGAATAAAGACAGAAAGGATATCTGGATTATCTTTCTTAAAAACATCTTTTTTCCGGTAAGCCGCAGAAAAAATCACGTAAAAGATAATAAAGACGGTAGTGCCTATAAAAATATAGTTCATTGCCATAACGGCCTTCTCATCGGTAAAATTGAAGATATTAAAAGAATATCTAACTCTAATATAGTCAATTGTTCCCTGCTGTATAAGATTAAATCGATGGATAGAAATAAAATAATTGAAAATGGATAGAATAAAAGGAAATTCATCGTTCTTGCGGATGTAATAGATTCCACACAAGAGGATAAAAGCAACCGCAAAAATATTCAGTATATCGTATCCTAACATACAATAGAATTACCCAGATTTTCGCTTAGTCTGTTTTTAAGATTATCCTCGTATTTTCCCCAAGTCAATTCTTCTACTGCCTTTCTTGATAAATCTGATATTAAATTGTATTCATCTTCTTTCAATTGGATTATAGTTTCAAAATTATTTCTTAGGTCATCGGCAGACCTTAATTCGGTTAAAAATCCATTTGTACCATGTTCTATCAATTCTGCTCCAAAAGTATGCCTTGTAGTTATCACAGGTAATCCTGCAGCCATAGCTTCCACAATTACCAGTCCGAATCCTTCAAATACCGATGGCAGGACCAGGAAATCAAATTCTTTATATAACTTAAATAGCTCCATCTGACTTACCGGTCCATAATAATAAACTTTAGAAGAATATTCCTTAAAAGCATTTCCGCTTCCCTGAATATGACCATATATATGAAGTTCCAAATCCTTGGAATCGATATCAGCAAGAGCTTCCAAAAGATACTTTATACCTTTACGCTGCGTAACCGTACCGGCATAAAGCAATTTGACCGGCTTTTTGTAGCTACCCTTTTTTTTCTCTTCAATACTGGAAGTATCAACACCCAATGGCAGATATATTATTTTTTCTGAAGGGATTCCAATTTCATTAAGAGTACTCATTGTAAACTCTGAAGCTGCAACCACATAATCGGCTAAATGGGGCTCCTGCTCTAAACGCTTTTCATAGGTTGGAGGGAAATAGAGGTTATCAATGCTGTCTGCCCATTCTGGGTGAAGTTCCTTTTCCTCCCCCAGGATTCTTTGAGCTGCCGTAACATGAGCTGTAGCTAATTCGATCACTGTGGTCATCCCAGCCTCACTAGCGGCAATTAGTGAGTCATGACAAGACCCCTGAAAACCCCAGAAAATTTTATTTTCAAGTCCCTTTTCTTTTTTGGCTCTTCGTCGTATTTGTCCAGCCACATATTTATCGAATTTTACATCGCGTTGATAAACAGCATCCTGGGCTTTCTTAGACTTCCCGAAAAGCTTTCTTAAGACTATTTCTTTTAATTCAAATCGCCAGTTCGAATCTATATTTTTTCCATTAACACCAGTTATAAATCTTCGCGTGAAATAATCATTTTCTGTCCGGTTGAAAAAATTTTGAAACCATTCACTTTTCACATATGAACTTGTATAAAAAGTGTCAAGCTCCCCAAGGTTTTTCATAGCCCTGGCCACCTGGTAGCTATGTTGTTTGCCTGAATGAGATAGAAGTATTTTCTGTTTCATGATTAATTTTAATCCAACAAAGGTTTATAATTAATGGTGTAGATTAATTTATTATTACGCAGCTTTATAAATTTTGCGGGATTTCCCGCAACAATTTCTTTTTCCTTCACGCTTTTATGCACAACAGATGAAGCAGCGACCACGGCACCTTTTTCTAAATTAACATAAGGTAAAATCGTTACGCCGGAAGCCACCCAAA
Organism: Salinimicrobium sediminilitoris; assembly: GCF_020866905.1. Taxonomy (GTDB): domain Bacteria; phylum Bacteroidota; class Bacteroidia; order Flavobacteriales; family Flavobacteriaceae; genus Salinimicrobium; species Salinimicrobium sediminilitoris. The sequence goes on from NZ_JAIVCC010000001.1 coordinate 231,858, forward strand.
CGTGATCGCTTAAAACAACATCACCTCCATATAGAGAATGCTTATCATCGTGAGGATCATGACCTAAAGTCCAAATCCTCGTATATGGGCCTATGTCAACATTATCTTTTATAATCACCTTAAATTGTCTACAATCTAAATGACAACTTTGATTAATAATAGAATTGTCACCTATTTCTAAATTCCAGAAATTTGGAATTTTGGTATGCATTAAAATCACAGAGGATCTGGAAATTTTCTTATTGAATAGCCTGAGAAAACTTATCCTAATGAAATGAAAAGGAATATGGGTTATCAGCTCGTTAAAAATAAAATTAATAAAAGCGCCAGTGTACCTTTTCACCTTATCTGAAATTTATTTAGAGAAATAGTAATATTATTCTTCCAGGAGGCATATTTTCTATAAGCCTCCCAGTTTTTTACACTTTCTTTTTTTAATCTAGCCTTGTCGAAGTTTTCTAGTGTCATTTTTAAGGCCTGAGGCTTGTCTGCCTCTATATGTGTTCCAAGATTAAATCTCTCACAAATTTCGAACAATGCACTAGATGTTTTGGAAACAATAATATGAGGTGAAAAGGGAGCAATCAGATTCAATATTCCGCTTTGAGAAGTGAAACTTGATGCATAATTCATTAAAATCAGATCACTTTTAGCAATTACACTGTTTATTTCGGAATCAGATAGATATTTATTTATCCACGTAATTTGATTTTCTACGTTAACCTTTCCTGCTAAAGTCTTTAAAGCATCAATTGTAAAAGAAGAGTTAGCTTCCTTTCCAGCAATAATTAAATGCAACTGAGGATTGTTTTTCAAGGATTGTATTGCTGCCTCATAATTCTTTTCCCGCCGAATATTTCCTAAAATAGTACAGGTAATAAACTTTTTCTGCAATGGAGCAAGTTTATTAGTCAAAGCCACATCTTCACCAATATTTTTACTGAAAATTCCATGAGGTACAGAGAAATAAGAAGTTCTATTTTTATAATAAGTCTTATCAGGTAATTTCTCGTGGTATAACCCCCAATCCATAAAAGAAGTAATAGCCTTCATACTTACTTCGGATAATTTTTTGAAAGGAAAATAAGCATCCCTATCCGGATCATGTAGCATTACGGCAAAGCGATGGCGCACTCGTAAAATATGAAAAAAAGGAGCCCAGAAAATTGAAGTTACCTGATCGAAATCATTAAAATATACAATGCTCCTTTTTTTAAATAGCAAATAAAACCAAAGGATAATCGGATTAAAGAAGGATCTGATTAAAAAATAAACCTTCTTAAGGAATACATATTTAGAATTTAATACATCAGGAATTAGAAACCTTTTTCGACTTGGACTTTCAATACCTCCGGAATTCCTGGGCAAAATAATTTCACTGGAGATTCCCTGAGAACCATATTCCTTTAAAAGTTTATGAGCATAATCGTAATTTCCTCCAAAGGAATTAGGATTATAAATAACTAAATTCAAGACAGCTGTAAAGTTTTGTGAATTCTTCTAACACCAACTATTCTTTCCGGTCTTTGGGAAAAAAAACCTTTCCAATAGCCTTTTAAGTAATTAAATCTGGAAAGTTCTAGAATCATTAAAGCCTCAATAAATACTGCAAAATTATACTTTTCAGATCTAAATTTCTTCCACTGATTATAGACAAACCAATAAGGCCTGAACCCTAATAAGCAAAAAAGAACAGGCAAAAAGAATAAAATATGGAATCTAAGCCCTATTAAAATTAAAGGAAAGAATAAATACCTAAGACCAGTTTCCGCAAATAATTTAAATGTATTATTTCTATTTACTTTGGCCTCTCCGTCTCCCAAACCATATCTCCCTGCCTCTTTAGCATAGGCCATTCGCTTTTCATGTCTCCCCCAAAAAACATGTTGTTTTTCAACTATATGTATATTGTAACCTTTAGCTAATAATGCTTTTCCAAAAATTAGATCATCAGCTGCTAAAGTTAACCATTCACAATATCCTCCTACATCCTGCCAAACATCTTTATAATAAGCTATGCTCCTCGATGATGGAATAAAATTTTCATCGTTATAACACATATAACCATTTGATAACAGATAATTTGCCCTTGCGGATAGTGATTGAATATTATCTTCAATCACCCCAAAAAAACCTCCCACTACTTCAACATTTCTATCTTGGATAGGAGAGGTAAGTTCTTTAAGCCAATCAGGGTGGTATCTACATCCAAAATCTGTAGATACAATTAGAGTATATTTGGCGTGTTGTATGGCTATATTTCTTCCTCTGGCCACATTACAACCCTTTTCAGATAAAATAGTTATATCAATAGAAGATTTTTTCCCCCAATTAATTAATTTTTCATAAGTTCCGTCAGTTGAACCCGCGTCTGTTATTATTATTTCTGTGGGAAGAAGAGATTGTCTTTCTATGTCAACTATACTTTTTTCAAGTCGATAATTTTCGTTAAATGTTGTAGAGACAAGAGTAAAGTTCATAGTATATTAATTGTATTATTTTTATATTTTATAACCGTATTCGTTATTACAACCACAAGAATTTGAATTTTAAATAAGCATAATCATAACTCTATAGGTTCATGTCCTGTTTTTTCCCTGATCAGTATTAAGTCCTCTTCTGAAAGTTGTTCCTTCCACGACTTCATCACGGCTGCCTTTGTGCGTAACATATTATGTGTCTCCTCTTTTTTGTTTTTTTTTTCTCCTTTCTGATTTTGATAAAAAGCTATTTTTTTTCTTACTGAACTATCCATCTTTTCTCCAAAAAAGGCTAAAATTTGACTAACTTCTTTATGTGGATTTTCCATTATCGTTTCATGGTTAATTTCATAAAAGGATATACAGTCTTTTTTCAAATCAAGTAAAAAACACTCAAATATTTGCCACAATATTATACTGTTATGAACTATATCTTCTTTGCCTGAATTTCTGTACGCAGCAATTTCATCTTCAAATTTTTTAGAATATAATTCTGGTAAACAATTAAAATCAAAGAACCAATTCATTCTTTTCATCGAAGCAATGAACCGATAAGGATTTCGTTTTATGATGACGATTTTAGCATTAAGCTTTTGGTTTAAATACGGGACTAATAAAAAACCAGTAGGATCTTTAGTGAAAATTGCTTTTTTGTTTAGAGAATAATATGTATGCTTTATAATTTTCCCATAATTTTTTGGATTAAAATTTCTCTCTCTAATTAAAATCGACACTCTTTGCAGGAAAAAAGAAAGGGAGAAATTTATTGAAAGAGCTTTAGGGATTTGCTCTTCTAATTGTTCTGTCATTTTCGATGAATGAATGTACCATGGTAAATTGTTCAGTCCAAATGTATTTTTAGAAGTACCAGGATTAAAAATTTCACCGGATAAATAATTAAATGATTCGTGTGTTCCTAAAATGTCAGCTAACCATGTGGTACCAGATCGAGGTAAACCGGTTAGAAAATAGAGTTCTCTTTTACTATTGTCTTTCATAATATATCCTTTTTATTATGCAATTAGACCCTACGGAATAAAAAATGAAAATTTTTAACTCGAGTTATAAAATGAGGATCTCAGCGTTTTTATGGGGTTCTTCAATTATGGATATCCCTTTCGGTTTAGTAAATTTAGTTACATAGCCATGCACATTTGTAATAATAATTTCAATAGGGTTGCATATTTGATGTTTTAAGGTATAAATGCATTTATAAAATCTTAGAATTTCAATTATTATATTTAAAACTAGGGTGGACCTTCTATGTATGTATGCTTTATTGAAATTATTTAAAACTTTACATAGGTTGAAAATAAGAAAGAGCCTTTTCTATCGCTTTATCCATGTTATAATATTCCCATTCGGCAAATCTTCCAAGTAGTATGAAGTTTTTGTTATTAAGTTCCTTTTGCAGTTGAGAAATAGAGGTTTGCGTGTTTTTCCGATGAATAATGTATGAATTTTTTTCTTTATTAGAATCCAGAGCCTTCAGGTTGCCGGGAAGTTTCTTTATTTCTTCTGTCATAGTTTTCAAGTCCTGTTCGCCACTAAACTCGACAGTACAAGAAATCCTGTCACCGTTATTGTTACTATTATTATATGGTGAAAAGTTTCCGGTATATATTATTCTATGTGTTTTAAATTTTTTTTCCGGAATATACAGCCATGACAAATCGGTCTTGTCGCATTCACATAGTAAGTTGCTGGTTCCGTGAGAAGGTAACTTTTCGATTGTGTCAAATAACTTGTCCAAATAGGCAAAATGAGGCTGAGAAATTTTTCTTAGATTTCTCACATCTCCGGTATAAACAATATTTTTTGTTTTCCACTTCTTATTGAGTGTCCAAACGTCATTCTCATAACTAATTTCTGTAACAGGTTCATTGCAATTGATATCTAGACCCTCTGCCAACCTGTCAATAATGAATTGAGAACCTCCTCTTTTGGGGTAGTAAAATGAACTGTGAACCATGTCACTTTCCTCCTTTTGTAAAATATTTTGCAGGATTATATCACGATAATTTGGCATAGGTAATTTGCCTTTCAACCATTCCATTGGCACCTGGGACAAATCAAACTGCCAAATTTTTTGATTATATGGATGGAAATAAAGTTCATACAAAGTTTCACCGAAATTTCCCTTTAGAAATTGCTCAAAGTTATCGTAGTGCATTGGTGGCTTTTCCTTTTGAGAACTTAAAGCCAATATATCATTGATGACTTTCTTTAAAATATCTTCTGGAAGTTTGTACAAGAAATTTTCAAGAGGATAACCAAAAAAACTATTATTCATCCATATCTGAGCATTTCTTTTTGCCGGAATAAACTCATTTTCTTTATCAAAATATTTCCAAAACCAAGCAAGAACATCCTCATTTTTTGAATTAAAAACATGACCACCGACTTTATGGTAAAGATTACCCGAGGAAATTTCGCAATGAACCAAACCTCCCGTATAAGGCTTTGCTTCCAAAATCTTTACTTTCTTTTTCTTTTCTGAAAGTATTTTGGCACTTGAAATACCCGAAATACCTGATCCTACAACTATGTAATCGTAAATCATTAATTTATTTTTTCTAAAAAATTTGTTACTATTTTTCCGGAATTAATAGTTCCGTGCATTGGTTGCCACATGTTTCTGGTGGTGAGTCTGCCGAACTTGTTTTTTATTCTCATTAGAAAGGCGAGAACACGTAAATTATCTCTTTTCAGAAAATTAAATTCTTCAAAAGCTTTATCGTGTTTATAGATTAACCAAGTTCGTGACATTTGAGTTAGAAAAAGGGATTTTTGAAACCGACTTAGATGTTGGTTGTTTTCGAAATGTTCCTTATAGATTTTTGAAAATGTTTGAAGTTTCTGCAAATCTCTTTCCTTATTGCTAAAATTTCTTGACGTGGTTTGAGCCGCGTGAAGACGGTATAAAAAGGCGCAGTCATTAGTATGAGCAGGATAATTCTCCAAACAACTAATCCTCCATAAATACTCCCAATCCTCGTAAGCCACTACGTCCTCTTTCCATGGTCCAACTTTTTCTAAAAATTCGCGCTTAAACAGCATAGAAGGTATGCAGATGAAGAGTCCATTGCACATCCTATCCTGCAGACCGTGACCTTTTAGGGTATTGAAGTAACTGAGAATTACATTATTGGGAACATTCCATTTATTATCCTTTTCGTTTTGAAAAGCATGAAAATAAGGACTATATATATATCCTTTACCACTCTCGTCCAAAATATTTCTCTGATGTTCTAAAGTATTACAGGTCATTAAATCATCTGAATCAAAAAATTTAATGTATGCCCCTTTTGCAATTTTAAGCCCAGTATTTCGTGCTGCTCCTGGTCCTCTTCCTTTGTTTTTGATTAGAACAATTGAATTTCCAAATCTCTCTTCGAGAAATTGGAATGTTCCGTCTTCCGAATGATCATCTATGACAATAACTTCGAGATTATTAATTTTTTGATTTAAAACATTATCTATGGTATTTGCAGCTATTTCTTTTCTATTGCGGTTCGGAATAATTACAGATATGCTATTTAAACGGGCAGACATATAACAGTTCTTTTTGACGAGCTTTTATAACTGCCGGGTCAGCTAAAGTGCTCACAGGTAATATTTTCTTTAATCCTTTTTCTTCTAACTTTTTGGGATCTAATTTAATAGGAGTAAGTTCTGTCGGAAGACCGACGGATGCGAAATAGTCTAAAAATTTTATTCCATCTCCAAATAATTTGTTCGAAAATTCGGCCCAAACTGCCGGAATTCCATAGGAATGTGCTACTATAATACCATGAAGCGAACTAGAAATTATATACTCGCATTCTCCGATTCTATCTATAATAGACTCCACACTAGGATAGGTGAAATCAATAACAGTTATATCTTCTGAAAATTTTTTCGATGCAATCGCTGGAAGATCAATTATATGAGGTATAACTCCTATTTTGTACTTCTTTTTCAATTTAGGTTTATAGAACATGGATAAAAGAAGGGCAGGATCACCTACCACTTTAGGCGCTTTTAATCCTAAATCTGTCATCCTCCTTTGGGTAAAAGGTCCGCGAACAGCAAAAAAGTTGGATTTGTGTATATGAGAGTTTTTCTCAATAATTCCTGCTCCCCACACATTGCAGCTTCGTGTTGCTTTGATAATCACACTTCCTATGCAAATATTTACTTTCTGAAAGGAAAATAGTGGAATCGTTTCTACTCTAATTACTTCTTTGCCAGATATCTTCTGGATCAAATAAGGATTTAATTCATCACCAAAATTAAATTTCCCCTCATTGGCATGCCACCATGCTTTTACCTTTTTTTCCATATAACTTACTGGTTTATTTTCTTGTGATATAGTAACAATAGGTTGGAATTATTCCTTTGTGACCATAGTGGGTTTAGAATTTCTTGTATTTACTTCTAAAATTCGATTACAATGCTTAAGTGTACTTAACCTATGTGCAATAATTATTAGCGTAAGATTCCCATCTGAAAGTCGTTGGATAGCATTAGTAATTTCTTCTTCGGTGTCAGTATCTAGGGATGAGGTTGCTTCATCGAAAAGAAGAATTTCCGCGTTAGAATATAAAGCTCTTGCGATTCCTACCCTTTGTCGCTGCCCTCCTGAAAGTTTTGTTCCATTTTCACCTATCAGTTCATTAACACCTAAAGGAAGATTCTCTACAGTTTGCCATAAACTTGCTTTTACTAATACCTCCTTCAATTTTTTCTGGTCAATTTTATTAGGTTCATGGCCAAAAGCGACATTTTCTGCTAAAGTGCCATCTATTATATACACCTGCTGCTGCACATATCCGATTTTTTCGTAAAAAGATTTAAGATGCTTATCTTTTAATTCGATTCCATCTATCAGATATTTACCTTGGATTGGCCTTAGAAAACCTAATAAAATGTTCATAAGGGTTGTTTTTCCTGCGCCAGAGGGCCCAGTTATACCAATAACTTCTCCTTTTTGAATCTTAAGAGAAAAATTGTCTAAGATTTTTTCTTCATTTTTATCATAAGAAAAATCTACGTTTTTGAGCATCAGATAATTGTGAAAAGGGAGCTCTTCGTCTACTTCTTGATTGTCAGGTTGCTTTTTTAAGCTTTTTAAAGGTTCTAGAATGGTTGTAACCCAGTAGAATTGGTTTAATCCATTTACGGCTATCATCATCCGATTTATTGAAGGCATAATTCGGTAACCTGCAACTGCGAATAATCCTAAAAGCTTTATAAGTTCTGAATTTGAGGGAAGGTAGTAAATACCAAAAGAAATAATTACTGCAATAGCCAACATCAAGGAGGTTTCTATGACCTTTGTTGGAGCAAGATTATAAACGTGCGTCTTTATATCAACATCTACTAGATCTTCAAGATTGTCACTAATTTTCTTTCTAAAGCTTTCTTCACTCCCAGTAATAGTTATGTCTACATATCCGTAGATGCTCTGGAACATGTTCTTAAGGATCATGGGCTCAATTTTATTTTTTATTTCTCCCAACTTAATAGACCTGAGACGAACCCATCGATAAAAAATAAAAAAAGGAGGCACAACGGTTATAAGAAGAAGCCCTAAGATCTGAACATTATAAAGCGCGATAAAAATAATTATTAACATTAAAATAGTTATTTCATTTATTAGATTTAAAGATCCAAGAACCTGTGCATTGGCAAATTGATTTGTTGCGTATTTTAGATCACGAACTGTAACATTAGAATTCTGGGACTTGAAAAAAGAAAAACCGCTTCTATAATAATATTTGTGAAGACGCAATGAAAAATCTTTATAGAGAGATAAAGCAAATGTGCTGTTAATATTGGCGATCCATAGGCTTAATATATTTTTCAGAATGACAACGATTACTAAACCCGCAGCTAATATTAAGATCAATTGACGTTGGTCTGTTAAAGAAAAAAGATCGTAAAGCCATTTGGCCCAAGCAGCTTTTTCCACGATATTTTCTTCGAGTAAAACAGAAAAAACGGGAATAATTGCTCCCAGTCCTGCTAATTCTAGCAGGGAATTAATAAATAGTAATAAGCCTACTCCAAATAGCTTCCATTTTTGATTGTTAGGAAGTATTTGGAAAATAAAATTTAGAGTTCTAACAATTATTTTCATATATATTTCTGGCAGCAGAGTTATTGCCTTTTTTTAATTACACAAGGCTATATTTTCTTATTTCATTCCTGAGCAGATTAATAGGTAAAGTCATATTTTTCAGACAGAGATTGTAATTGTACTCTGCATCCTCACACGACCATGTAAAATTTTCCCGATTATCTTGCATATAGTAAAACCTATAATTTTCATATAGAGGACAATTCTCTTCAATCACAGGAATTGCACCGCACAGAATTGCTTCAAAAAACCGGTAGGTCCAGATAAAATCTCCTGAGGGACATAAAACAAATTGGGATTGGCAAAGATTATCATAATATTCTCTGTCCCATGCTTTTATTGGGAATCTTCTGCCTCTATCTGATAGCCAAATATATGTGTCCTTATGTCTCCAGTAGATTCCTTTCCCAAGTAAGGCTAGAATTTTTCTTTTTGCTCGAAATGTAGTTCCACTTTCATCTGGAAGTTCAAGTTTTTTCTTCTGAACTCTGTGCTTATTTAACCATAATTCAATGACTCTTTTTCGTTCTGCGGACATTAAACCTGCAAAAGAAAACCTCACTCTGCGTTTTTCTTTCCACTCGGATTTAAGACGGTAGCAAAAATAATGGGGAAAAATAAGAGGTCTAATCAAAGATCCAATCGAGGTGGTAGGCTCAGAGTGGTTAATTGCTATCAATTCAGAAAAAAACAATCCGTCTTTATAACCGGTGTTAAACTTTTTAGGGAAGTGTTTAACAATGAATTGCAGATTTTTTTTCTGCTCATTTGAAATGACAATAGAGTAGCCAGATTCTGCAAGAGCCTGAATAACGCGAATTTCTTGGATTTTTTCGATTTCCCTATCGATTACAATGGTACTTTTTCTCAAAATTAGGAGGTGATATTTAATAGGTTAAGGCTAAACAGGTATCAAAGATGTTTGGCTCTAATTCTTAGCGAAGTAAAACTTGTTCAGGAGCGCTCACTTCAATCCCCCTATTCAGAGGTGACTGGATTACCTACTCCTACGCTAAACAGGTTTTTCTTATATTACAATAGATTTCTGCGGTTCTTTTTCTTTCCTAAAAGGTGGAAGGCCAATGCTGCTAATATTGAAGCCATAGTTAGCCAATTCTTTAATATTTAAGATGTTTCTTCCGTCAAAGATAAAAGCAGGCTTTAGCATGCAGTCGTAGATCCTTTCCCAGTCATAAGTTCTAAATTCGTCCCATTCGGTCATTACCGCAATGGCATGTGCATCCCTGCAAGCTTCATAGGGTTCATTTACGACTGTAAGTAATTTTCTGTTTTCTTCCCGGCTTCTGCTGCCCAGGTAATCGAGATCGGCGTAGATCTGCTCCACTTTTACTTTTGGATCATATACCACGATCTCAGCTTGTTCGTTGAGCAGGTAATCTGCTACATACATTGCAGCGGTCTCCCGGGTGTCATTGGTGTCCTTTTTAAAGGCCCAACCCAGCAGTGCAATCTTTTTACCGGCTACAGTATTGTACAGGTTGCTGACAATATTGGCCGCAAACCTTCTTTTCTGGTGATCGTTCATTATGATCACCTGCTCCCAGTAATCGGCTACCTCATTTAGGCCGTAAGATTTTGCGATGTACACCAGGTTTAGAATATCTTTTTGGAAACATGAGCCCCCAAAACCAACAGATGATTTGAGGAATTTTGGGCCAATACGGGAATCCATTCCTATTGCTCTTGCTACTTCATTTACGTCAGCGCCGGTTTTTTCGCAGAGTTCGCTCATGGCGTTAATACTGGATACACGCTGTGCGAGAAAAGCATTGGCGGTAAGTTTTGACAATTCTGAGGACCACACATTGGTGGTAAGGACCCTTTCCTTCGGAAGCCAATGGTTATAAATATGAACCAGCGCCTGGATAGCATCCTGTCCTGCAGCAGTAGTCGAGTCTCCTCCAATCAATACCCTGTCTGCGTTTTGCAGATCTTCAACCGCAGTTCCTTCTGCTAAAAATTCCGGGTTGGAAAGGATCTGGAAATTTACTCCGTTGCCGGTATTGTCCAGAATGCTTTTTAAAGCCTCGGCCGTACGCACCGGCAGTGTGGATTTTTCTACTACTATTTTGTCATTTTTGGATACCCTGGCGATCTGTCGAGCGCAAAGCTCGATCCATTTAAGATCGGCCGCCATGCCTTTACCAATTCCGTAGGTCTTGGTAGGAGTGTTTACGGAGATGAAGATCATGTCCGCTTTATCTATGGCGGCATCCACATCTGTAGAGAAAAAGAGGTTTCTTCCCCTTGCTTCTTTTACTACTTCAGATAAACCAGGCTCGTAAATTGGAATATTTTCTACATCCTCATCATTCCATGCAGCAATTCTTGCCTCATTAATGTCAACAACAGTGACGTTGATCTCGGGGCACTTTTGTGCGATCACGGCCATAGTTGGACCACCTACGTAGCCTGCTCCTATGCAGCAAATATTTGTTATCTTCATTTCATTCAGATGCGGATTCCACTGATTTGGGCGGATTACGCGGATTTGTTACCCACTGAGTTTCGCAGAGTACGGCACAGAATTAAAAGAGTCTTTCTCTGTGACCTCTGTGGGGTGCTCTGTGTCCTCTATGGTTAGAATTAAAGTTTAACTTCTTTGAATTTGTTCTGATTGTTTAAGAACCAGTCATAGGTTTTTCTGATCCCTTCTTCGAGTGGAGTGGAGGAGGACCAACCTTCGTTTTTCAGCTTGTCCACGTTCATTAATTTTCGAGGAGTCCCATCGGGTTTGGAGCTGTCCCAAATGATCTCTCCCTTATGACCGGTGATCTCCTGGATAAGTTCTGCCAGTTCTTTAATGGTCAGGTCTTCTCCTGTACCTACATTGTATAGGTTTTCTTCGAGCTTGTTGTCCAGTGCAAAAAATACAGCAGCGGCAAGGTCGTCCACGTGTAAAAATTCCCGCATTGGTTTCCCTGAACCCCATAAGGTTACCGGCACATGTCCATTCTCCTTGGCATCATGAAATTTCCTGATCATTGCAGGAAGTACGTGGGAGGTTTCCAGGTCAAAATTGTCATGGCTCCCGTAAAGGTTAGTTGGCATAAGAGAGACAAAATCTTTTCCGTATTGTTTTCTTATGGCCTCACAAGCTTTTACTCCGGCGATCTTGGCAATGGCATACCACTGGTTGGTGGGCTCCAGGCTATCGGTTAGCAGGTATTCCTCCTTTAAGGGCTGTGGTGCGTTTTTGGGATAGATGCAGGAACTACCCAAAAAGATGAATTTTTCTACATCATTTTTGTGAGCAGCATCGATCAGGTTGTTCTGGATCTGCAGGTTCTCCATCAGGAACTGGTATGGATAATCATTGTTAGCAAGTATGCCTCCAACTCTTGCAGCTGCATCAATGACCACTTCAGGGTTTTCTGTTGCGAAGAAGTCGGTAACTGCCTGCTGGTTGCGAAGGTCCAGTTCTTTGGAGGTTTTTCCTATTAGGTCGGTGTAGCCTTCAGCTTTAAGTTTTCTCCAAATTGCGGAGCCAACCATGCCGCGGTGGCCTGCTATATATATTCTAGTTTCTTTATTCATCTATGTAATATTGTAGATTCTCACTTTAAGAGATTACCCCACTATTTTCTATTTTGGAAGGTGCTATCTGTAATATTTTTCTTTTTTGCATCGCCCAAAAAAGAAACAAAAAAGTCTAGGCTTACGAAACCTTTTCTAAATTTTTCATTTAGTGCCTAAATTTTATGAACTCGCGTTAATGAGAGGTGTGAAAACTATGTTCAGGTCCGCTCAAACAGCATAAAATTTTACGGCACTTTCATTTCAAATTTCACGAAAACCTTTCGATAGGCCATTTTCTGAATTCGATTTCTCAACTCAATTCCCTCCCTTTAGGGCTGGGGTAAAGGAATTGAGTTTACGTGTAATCCGTTCTAATCCGTGTAATCTTGTTTGTTACTCGAAGTAATTTAAAACCTGGTAACCACCTTCTTTCAAATGCTTATCCTTTCTCATCAACTCCACATCACTGCTCATCATGTCTTTTACCAGGTCCTGCAGATCATATTCGGGTACCCAGCCGAGTTTGTTCTTTGCTTTACTGGCGTCTCCAATTAGCAGATCTACTTCTGTTGGACGGAAATATTTAGGATCTACGGCAAGCACTTCTTTTCCTTCTTCTATTTGGAAGTCTGGATTGCTGCAGGATTTTACGTAGGCTTTTTCATCTACGCCATTACCAATAAACTCAAGTTCAATTCCAACTTCAGCAAAAGCCATACGAACAAAATCCCTCACAGGCGTTGTTTTACCGGTAGCAATGACCCAGTCTTCAGCTTCTTCGGCCTGCAGGATCATCCACATCATGCGAACATAATCCTTGGCATGCCCCCAGTCTCTTTGGGCATCAAGGTTTCCTAAGTAGAACTTATCCTGTAGCCCAAGAGCAATTCTTGAAGCTGCACGGGTAATTTTTCGGGTTACAAAAGTTTCTCCTCTTAGCGGAGATTCGTGATTGAAAAGAATTCCATTGCAGGCATACATGCCGTAAGCCTCACGGTAATTTACCGTGATCCAGTAAGCATACATTTTAGCAACAGCATATGGACTACGCGGATAAAAAGGAGTGGTTTCTGTTTGTGGTACCTCCTGTACTTTCCCATATAATTCGGAAGTTGAAGCCTGATAGATTCGGGTCTTTTTTTCCAGTCCGAGGAGACGAACCGCATCCAAAATTCTCAATGTTCCCAATCCGTCGGCATTACCTGTATATTCAGGAGTTTCAAAAGATACGGCAACGTGAGACATTGCTGCCAGATTGTAGATCTCGTCCGGTTGTATCTCCTGGATCAAACGAATAAGATTTGTACTGTCGGTCATGTCCCCATAGTGAAGAATAAAATTCCTGTTCTCTTCATGCGGATCCTGGTACAGGTGATCAATTCGGTCTGTATTGAATAAAGAAGTTCTTCTTTTTAATCCATGTACAGTGTAATTTTTTTTCAGAAGGAACTCAGCTAAATATGCTCCATCCTGTCCGGTTACTCCCGTTATTAAGGCTACTTTTTTACTCATTTTATTCGTTAATTACACGGATTCTGGCTGATTCCGCGGATTGTGTTAGTCTCTGTTATAGTCGTCTTCTATTCTCACTATGTCATCTTCCCCAAAGTAGGTGCCGTGCTGCACTTCGATGAAAACAAGTTTTTCATCTGTTGCATTTTCGATGCGGTGTTTTGCACCCAAAGGAATCATGGCGGTTTCTCCGGTCTGATAATCTTTTACCACTCCGTCCAAGGTTATTCTTCCCGTTCCCTGAACCATAGTCCATGCTTCTGCACGTTTGTGGTGATATTGATATGATAGACGTCCTCCGGGTTTCACCTCTATTCTTTTTACTTTATGAGTATCGGCATCTTCCAATATCCAATATTGCCCCCAGGGCCTAATGTCTGTTTCCATTTTTTATGAAGATTTTGCGGAGTAGAGTGGATTCCGCGGATTTTAACTTTATTCTGTGTTCACTTGTTCTCGATACAGCCTCCTTAGGTCGGCCACTCGAACTGACGCTAACTTTATTTTACAAGGAACCAGTTATTCAAAAGATTCTCCCGATTGTATAGCATTTCTTTTTTTGTGGTGTAGTCTGTTACTGTTTTGCCGGCATACATGCAAATGGCCTGTCCGGCAGCAGTGTCCCATTCCATGGTAGGGGCGAAGCGGGGGTAGCAGTCGGCCTGCCCTTCTGCCACCATACAGAGCTTTAAAGAACTTCCCTTGGAAATGCTATTCACCTCCCCAAGTTCTTTTTGAAGTTCCTTTATATATTCCTCCGTTTCAGGAGAAAGGTGAGATTTGCTGGCTACTACTGTATATGGTTTGTTGTTTGTGGTTTGTGGAAGTTTCGTTGCTGTTTTTGCAATTTCTTCCATACCTGAAAATTCTGTAATTCCTTCTAGTTTGTAGGAACCCGTTGCCTTTTCAGCAAAATACAGTTCCTTTAATGCCGGTACATAGATCACCCCCATTACCGGCACCTGATCTTTAACCAATGCTATATTTACTGTAAATTCTCCGTTCCTTTTAATGAATTCCTTGGTGCCGTCGATAGGATCTACGATCCATAGCTCAGACCACTGCTTTCGCTCTTCATAAGGCAGATCCTTTCCTTCCTCAGAAAGTACAGGAATATTAGTTTCCCTGAGGTATTCCATGATAATATCATGAGAAGCAAGGTCGGCTTTCGTCAGCGGAGAATCATCACCTTTGGCCTCTATTTCAAAGTCTTCATTGTTGTAGATCTCCATGATGCGTTTTCCGGCGGCTAATGAAGCTTGTATAGCTACTTCAAGTAATTGTCTCATTCTAAAGTTTGGTTATTGAGTTAATTGGGGATTGGTTAATTGGTTAACTGGGATTAACTGAATGGAAATTGGTTAATCGGTCATTCATTTTTTTTTATTCTAATCCCTAATCCCTAATCCCTAATCTGTGTAATCCCTTTTAAAATCCGTGCAATCTGTGCTTTAAACAATCATTCCCGCAGCCACGGTCTCATTCGTGCTCTCATCGATAAGGATGATGCTGCCGGTATTGCGGTTGTCACGGTAAGAATCGATCATTAACGGACTTGTCGCACGGATCTTCACTCTGGCAATGTCATTCATCGCAAGATCTTTATCTTCACTGTCTCGCTCAAAGCTATTAATGTTCATTTTATAAACCACCTCTTTGATCATAGCCCTTTGGCTATTCGAGGTATGTACCAAAGTATATTTCGTTTTAGGTTTGGCAGCAGAATTGTTCAGCCAGCAAAGCATCACATCAAACTCCTGAGAAGGCTCCGGCTGATTATTTTTTCTAACGATCATGTCCCCGCGGCTGATGTCAATATCATCTTCCAGAGTCATGGCAATGGACATAGGGGCATAAGCTTCTTCCAGTTCCTGTTCCCCGGCATTGATACTTTTGATCCTGGATGTAAAACCTGAAGGCAATACAGCTACTTCATCTCCTAGGCGGTAGATGCCGCTGGCGACCCTGCCTGCATAACCTCTGTAATCGATAAAGCCATCTCTTTGCGGCCTTAGAACCGTCTGCACCGGGAACCTGGCATCAATTTTATTGATGTCACTGCTAATGTGCAGGGTTTCCAGAATGTTTAATAAAGTTCCTCCCTGATACCAGGCCATATTTTCTGAACGGTTAACAACATTGTCACCCAGCAAAGCACTAATTGGAATAAAACGTACGTCTTTTACCAGAAGTTTTGAAGCAAATTCTTCGAACTCAGCTTCAATTTCATTAAAGCGTTCTTCAGAAAAATCCACCAGATCCATTTTATTTACACAGACGATCAGGTGAGGAATGTTTAAAAGAGAAGCAATAAATGAATGCCTCTTGGTTTGTTCAATAACTCCATGTCTGGCGTCAATTAAAATTATTGCCGCGTTGGCAGTAGAAGCGCCGGTCACCATGTTCCGGGTATACTGAATATGTCCCGGAGTATCGGCAATAATGAATTTCCTTTTTGGAGTAGTAAAGTAGCGGTAAGCTACATCAATAGTAATTCCCTGTTCTCTTTCATCCTTTAGTCCATCGGTAAACATGGCCAGGTCCACCCCGGCATGTCCCTTTTTGACACTACTTGCGGTAACCGATTCCAGCTGATCCTCGAAAATTGATTTTGAATCGTACAAAAGGCGACCGATAAGGGTGCTCTTCCCGTCATCTACACTTCCGGCAGTTGTGAATCTTAGTAGTTGGTTATTGTTGATCTCCATTTTAGTTGCGAATTTTCGCGAATTTTTTAACCCGAATTTTGCGAATTTCTTGTGCGAATTAACGCGAATTTACTTTTTCGTGTTTATTACTCGCATATATGTTAAGGAGGGAGTTCCAAAATTAATGAGGATTCCCAGTTCTTTTTTTGTTGCTGTTAAGTAATTATTGAGTTGAGAATAAAAAGCAACAGGTATATGTTTTACTGATTTTATCTCCAAAATGATCTCTTCAAAGCAAATAAAATCTGCTACATAGTATCTGGTCAGTTTTTCATCTTCATAAAAGACATTCAGCTTTACCTGTTTTTGACAAGGTATGTGTGAATTTGCAAATTCTTTTTCCAGGGCTTCTTCATAAACAGCCTCCAAAAATCCGGGACCTAATGCACGATGAACTTTCATACAGGCTCCAATGATCTTGTAGCTTTCTTCTTTGTAAAGAATTTTGTCGTCCTGAGAAGGCATTCGGGTGAATTCGCTTTAATTCGCGATAATTAGAAGTAACCTTGTTTTTTTCTGTCCTCCATCGCCGTTTCAGATCTTTTATCATCTGATCTATCACCGCGTTCTGTCTTTCTCATTGCAGAAACCTCCTGTGCGATTTTTTCCAAAGTATCGGCATCAGACTCTATTCCGCCGGTAATGGTGATATCTCCAAGCGTTCTGAAGCGGATCTTCTTTTTCTCTACTTTTTCACCCTGCTCTAGACGTAGAAATTCTGAAAGTGGGATCCAAGAATTACTTCTTCTCACAACTTCCCGCTCATGGGCAAAATATAACGATGGAATGGCGATATTTTCACGTTTGATGTAATTCCATACATCCATTTCTGTCCAGTTACTTATAGGAAATGCTCTGAAATGTTCTCCTTCAAAGTGTTTTCCGTTTAAGAGATTCCATAATTCCGGTCGCTGGTTCTTAGGGTCCCATTCCCCAAAGTCATTTCTATGTGAAAAGAACCGTTCCTTCGCACGGGCTTTTTCTTCATCTCTCCTTCCGCCTCCAATAGCGCAGTCGACTTTATTTGCTTCAATAGCGTCAAGAAGCGTAGTGATCTGCAATGCATTTCTGGTTGCATTTTTCCCCTTTTCTTCGGCTACTCGTCCCTGGTCTATAGAATCCTGTACAGAACCTACAATAAGTTTTACTCCAAGTTCCTTGATAAGATCATCCCTGAACTGGATAGTTTCCGGAAAGTTATGTCCTGTATCCACATGCATCAAAGCGAACGGGATCTTAGCGGGATAGAAAGCTTTTTT
The DNA here is from genome assembly GCF_020866905.1 of Salinimicrobium sediminilitoris. GTDB lineage: Bacteria > Bacteroidota > Bacteroidia > Flavobacteriales > Flavobacteriaceae > Salinimicrobium > Salinimicrobium sediminilitoris. The sequence continues at coordinate 249,481 of NZ_JAIVCC010000001.1, forward strand.
TGCCAGATGAGTCACCAGAATAGAATCTTTTCCTCCGGAAAATAAAATAACCGGATTCTCAAATTGAGCCCAAACCTCCCTTAGGATATAAATGGCCTCTGCTTCCAGTTCGTCTAAATAGTTCAGGTAGTACTTATTCATTGTGCTTCAATTGTATTATAGGTAAAATATGATCCAGTACTCTTTGAGCTGATCTTTCAATTGTTTCTTCTTCTGTTCTTATTTCCACAGAGGGATTGTTGGGTTTTTCAAATGGGGCCGATATTCCCGTGAAATTTGGGATTTCTCCCGCTCGTGCTTTCTTGTATAGCCCCTTCACATCTCGTCGTTCACATTCCTCTAATGAGGTGTTGACAAATACCTCTACGAAATTTTCTTTTTCGACTATTTCCCTGATGAGATTTCTGTCAGATTCCAATGGCGTAATAAAAGCAGAAAGAACAACTTCTCCTGCATTTAGAAATAATTTTGCTACTTCTGCGATCCGTCTTAGATTTTCAGTTCGATCTTCTTCAGTAAAGCCTAGGTTTTTATTCAGTCCGCCACGAATATTATCTCCGTCAAGGGTATAGGTGTGAATTCCTTTTTCAAAAAGTGCTTTTTCCACCGCATTGGAGATAGTTGATTTTCCGGAGCCGGAAAGCCCTGTAAACCAGATCACCAGTGGCTGATGCTTTTTAAGTTCACTGCGCATAGCACGAGTTATGGCGTAATCCTGTGGTACTATATTATTCATTTGTTACAGAACTAGTTTGATTTCTTCTATTTGGTAATCCATAATTGGAACGATACCAGATCTTTTCGTGTAAATAATAAAGAATCATTTTCGTTATTACTTCGACCAGCCCAATTTTTAATCCTATCATAGGATCGCCTGAGATGATCCAGGCGAGGACCATTGTGTCAATTGTACCAACTACACGCCAGCTTATCGTCTTGGCTAAATGTCGCCAGTTTGAGGATTCGCTGTCAATATTGATCTTAAACCAAAGACGTTCATGCAGGTAGTAAAGCAGCATTTTAGTAAGAACTTCTGCCAGTCCTATCTGCAATCCCAACAAAGGATCTCCTGTGATGAACCAGGATAGCAGGATGGTATCCAGGGTTCCAACAGCCCGCCAGGTAATGGCTTTAGCTATATGTCTCTTATGGGAGGAATCTTTCATTTTAAAATAGATTCCGCGGATTGGTAAGGATTCCGCGGATCGTTCTAATTAAGAAGAAGAGAATTTTCCTCCTCCAGTTGCTGATATATTTTCTTTACATCCTGGGACACTTCTTTTTGAAGTACCAGGTTTGCATCTTGGGTGCATACAAGAATGCTGTTTCTCATACCAACAAAAGCAGTGAATTTACCCGTGCCTATTACCATATTCCCCTCAAGATCCACAGGGTGTCCCTGCTGGCGGAGGTAATCATAAATAGCTTCAAAACTGCCCATGTCACTCCATTCAAAAGAGGAGGGGACTACTTTGATTTTGTCACTGTTTTCCATTACAGCATAATCCACGCTTATTGATGGGATCTTCAGGGAAGTTTCAAGTTCCAATCGACCATCATTGCTGTTTCCCCAGGCGGTAAGAGAGTTCTCGTAAACTTCCGGTTGAAACTGTTTCAGTTCATTAAGAAAGATACCTGCTTTAAAACAAAACATCCCGCTATTCCAGAGGAAATTTCCTTTACTTAAAAAATCTTCTGCAGTTGAAGCAGCAGGTTTTTCTCTAAAGGAGAGGACATCTTCTCCGGTATGTTCAATATATCCATAGCCGGTTTCCGGGCGCGAAGGTTGAATTCCGAAAGTAACAATGCTGTCCTGCCCGGCAAGATCAATAGCTTTTTGAACTGCGGTAGAATATTCCGGTCCTTCCTGTATGATGTGGTCTGCAGGGGTTACGAGGAGAATATCTTCAGGTTTGGCAGCGAAAGCTGCAAAAGCAATAGCAGGAGCGGTATTGCGAGGTGTGGCTTCTACAATATCAATATATTCTGAGACACCAAGTTTTTGAAGACATTCTTCAGAAAGCTGCCTGTTGCCCTGATTTCCAACCACTATTATTTGATCTACAAAACCTGCATTTCGCTCTACAGCCATTTCAAACAGGCTTTTTGATTCTGAAAAAATATTCAGGTACTGTTTTGGCCGGGATTGTCGGGAAAGAGGCCACAAGCGGCTTCCTACTCCTCCCGTAAGGAGGACGTGAAGAATTCTTGACATAAAGTCTCTTGATTATTTTGCCAATTCAGAAGGTAGAGGCTTCGTCGTGGCGAGTATTACTTTGCTGTTAACGATTTCCGCTGTAAGATTTAAGAAGATGTTATTCAAACTTCGCAATTCTAAGTTCGTATTTCTACCTTCCTGTCACGGCTTCGCCGCTCTGAGTCCCACATTTAGTGAAATCAGATCGATGAAAGGTTCAGAAAATCAGATGACTGACATCCAAACCTACGAGCCGGCAAATATATTCGTTAACTTTACTTTAAGACAAACAATGAATGTTAAATAATGGAGGTTTTTATCAACATTGGTCAAAAACACCAATTTTTACGGAAAACCGTAATGGCAGAAGGTTTTATGGTCGAGAAGAAGGTGGAAAATGAAAGAAGCGAGGAGAAGGAAATGTTAAATTTTTCTAAGGAGACGGGAGGATTTTTTTAGTAATCTTTAAGAAAACGTTTGCGCTCTTTCGGTTATGGGTTGTGAGTTCTCAGTTGTCGGTTTTTCTGGCAGGAGATTGGTTAATTGGTTAATTGGGGATTGGTTAATTGGGGATTGGTTAACTGGGTATTGGTTTTTCTCGATACTAATTTCCCCCTGCTCTCGCAGGCTCAAATTCACTCGAACTGACGGGATGGTTAAATGGGGATTGGTTAAATGGGGATTGGTAATTTGAATTTTTTTTACTGGTTACTGATCACTGAATACTAGTCCCTAGTCCCTAATCCCTAAAATAGTTAATTGGTTAATTGGGGATTAGTTAATTGGTTATTCGGGGAATGGTTAATTAGTTAATTAGGGAATGGAAAGATTGGAATTTGGTGCTTTGGTGAACTGGGGAATGGTTATTTGGCAATTTGTTTTTTTAACTGACCCACTGACCACTGACCAATGATCACTGAATACTAATCCCTAATCCCTGATCGCTGAAATAGTTAATTAGTTAATTGGGGACTGGTTAATTGGGGACTGGTTAATTGGTTAATTGGTTAACTGGGGAATGGTTAAGTGGGGATTGGTTAAGTGGGGATTGGTTAAATGGGGAACGGTTATTAGATTTTTTTATTTTCCCTAATCCCTAATCCCTGAAATAGTTAATTAGTTAATTGGGATTGGTTAATGGGGATTGGTGTCTTGGATTTCTTTTTAGTGGTTACTGATCACTGATGACTGACCACTGAATACTAATCCCTAATCCCTAATCCCTGAAATTAGTTAATTAGTTAATTGGAGAATAGCTAATTTGGGAATATTTAATTAGTTAATTAGAATGGTCAATTAAATAGTTCGGGAATAATAATTGTTTTTTAAATTCACTATTCACTATTCACTATTCACTATTCACTATTCACTATTCACTATTCACTATTCACTATTCACTATTCACTATTCACTATTCACTATTCACTATTCACTATTCACTATTCACTATTCACTATTCACTATTCACTATTCACTATTCACTATTCACTAACTTCATACGTAATAAATTTGTATATTTGTACGTAAACTATTAAGAGATGGACAAAAAACTTACCTTAAGTTTAAAAGCCGATGTTATTGAGGCTGCAAAACGTTATGCACGATCAAACGAGGTTAGTCTTTCAAAATTGATAGAATCTTATCTGAGCTCCCTTACCAAAAAAGAGGCCGGTAAAACTGAAATTACTCCTTTGGTAAGAAGCCTGAGTGGAGTAATTTCAATTGAGAATGATTTTGATGAAAAAGAAGAATATTCTCAATATTTAATTGAAAAATATAAATGAAAAAATTACTGGTTGACACTAATATTGTTATTGATCTGCTTTCAGAAAAAAAAGGATTTTATAACGATGCAGCCCGTATTTTTTCTCAGGCGGATAAAAAGGAAGTTCATCTCGCCATTTCTTCTCACACATTTGCCAATACGAATTACATTCTGACAAAATTAAAATCTGCAAAAGAAGCAAGGGAAATCTTAAGGAAATTTAAAGTGCTTGTGGAGATATTGAATCTCGATGATAAAATCATCGAACTGGCCTTAAGTGATAACAGTTTTCCTGATTTTGAAGATGGACTGCAATATTATTCTGCAATAGAAAATGACGTAGACATTATTATTACCAGAAATAAAAAAGATTTTACAAGCTCCAAAATACCAGTAATGACCGCCAAAGAATATTTAGCAGCAAAATAGTTCCCAAGATTACACAGTACCGGATGTTTAATAAGTTAATTGGGGATTGGTTAATTGGAGATTGGTTAATTGGGGATTGGTGAACTGGGGAATGGTTAGTTGGGAATGGTTGTTCTCGATACTAATTTTCCCCTGCTCTCGCAGGCTCAAATTCACTCTAACTGACGGGATGGTTAAATGGGGATTGTTTAAATGGGGATTGGTAATTTGAATTTTTTTACTGGTTACTGATTACTGATCACTGAATACTAGTCCCTAGTCCCTAATCCCTGAAATAGTTAATTGGTTATTCGGGGAATGGTTAATTAGTTAATTAGGGAATGGAAAGATTGGAATTTGGTGCTTTGGTGAACTGGGGAATGGTTATTTGGCAATTTGTTTTTTTAACTGACCACTGACCACTGACCACTGACCACTGACCACTGATCACTGAATACTAATCCCTAATCTCTAATCCTTGGAATGGTTAATTGGTTAATTGGGGATTGGTTAATGGGGATTGGTTAATGGGGATTGGTGTCTTGGATTTCTTTTTAGTGGTTACTGACCACTGACCACTGACCACTGACCACTGATCACTAATCCCTAATCCCTAATCCCTGAAATAGTGAATTAGTTAATTGGGGAATGGTGAATTAGTTAATTGGTTATTCGGGAATGGTTAATTAGTTAATTAGCGAATGGAAAAATAGGATCTTTAATCATTTAATCCTGAATTTTGAACACGGAATATTGAATTACGAAAGAACATCCGACACCCTGACATTCACAACCACTCCAAGATCTTTTAAGACAAGTCTGAGGCGCTTTTTTCCGATCTGCTCTACAACCCCTTCTTTACCTTTAAAACTGCCCTCTGCAATAGTGAGTCGGTCGCCGGGGGAGAGGTGGGATACTTCTACCGCTTCCACGCGGTCATCCTCCAGCCAGTTTTTGATTGTATTGATCTCTTCCTGGCGGATAATAGCAGGTTTGCCCAACCAGAATACATATTGGACTGCCCCGGGAACATCGAAAACTTGTGACCGGTTTTTTTCCTCCAGGTACACGAAAACATAAGATTTAAAAAGGGGAGAAGTGACTTTCTTTTTGCGGTCGCTCCACTGTTTTACTTCCGTAATAGTAGGGCAGTAGACCTTAATGTCTCTTTTCTCAAGTTCATTCGCAACTTTTTGCTCCCACCGCGGTTTAGTATACAGGGCGTACCAATTCATATAATCTCTGTTGTCTGTATTTGATAAAATTTTTTCTGCGGTAGGGAAGCAGAAATTTTTGGGGGGCAACCCCGCTGTTGAACAAATGTAAGGATTAGTTGGAAGAATGAAAAGGAGGAAATGATTTGAAAATTTGAAGATGTGAGAATGTGAAGATTGGGAGGGGAAGTTTTCTTGGCCACGAATACACGAATGGTTTTAATTATTCGGCCCCCTAATTACCGAACAAAACTTACCCACCAATCACGGGGAACTGCCGATTTTCTTTTCCCGGCTCCTCCCTGGAATTAGTAAATCGGTCTCTGTTTGGCACCTCGAAAATTAATTATTATAATTTTATTTTCAGCAGGTATCCACTTGTATATCAGGTAATTATTTTTGTCGATAAGTGCTTTTCGGAGTTTTTTATACTTATGGGAGTTTTTAAATAATTCTGGCTGGTTTTGTAAATTTATTATAAGACTATCAATTTTTTGGTTCAGGCTAATAATCTCTTTTACAGTCCATTCTTTTTCAAGATAACCCATTACTTTCTCAAGACCAATTACTGCCTGGTGGGTCCAGACTACTTTTGTAGCCATTTATTAAACTTTTTCCTGACTTCCTCATGGTCAATTACCTCTCCGCTATCAGCTTGTAATAAACCAATATAAATTTCGTCTATCTCTTCCTCGTTGAGATCATCCCACCAATCAGTAGATTCTTCCTCTAAAATGGACTTCACTCTTTTTAAAACACTCTCTTCATCTGTTTGAAGTAGGAGCTGCATAAGTTCCAGTTTTGTGGCCTTTATATCCATAACCAAGATCTTTAACTCAAAGATAAGTAATAATTTAATTATTTTTCCCGGCTCCTCCCGAAACCTAGGGAAAGGGTGAGGGGCGAAACGGGAAAAGGCGCAGCAAAAAAAGTAACTATACTTTCTTACTTCTGAAATCTTATATTCCCTGCCTCTCTTCTCGATACTATTTCCTCTTGCTGCGCTCAAAGAAATCACTCGAAGAGACGGCCACTGTAATTGTAGTTTAAACTCCACCTTCACTGTCCTCTGCCACCAGATAAATGGCCAACGGTTAAAAGCTCTTCACACCATTACTTCGTCGCTTGCTCACTCCATTTAGAAAGGCCAACTCTCCTGTGCTAAAGCTTCGGCGGGCGGGCAGCCGCTAGCTCAAATGATGAGATCCTTCGTCTCATCATCTTTCTACCCAAAGAAAATGTTCTGTTGAAATGACAGAAGAAATTCTAAATAAAAAAGATAAACATCAGGTGTAAATCAAAAGAACTGACAACAGAGAACTGACACCTGATCAAAAGATGAGATCCCTCGTCGCATCATCTTTCTCACGAAAGAAAAAGCTCTGTCGAGATGACAGAAGAAATCAGTAGGCAGTACGAAGTACTAGTCGGCAGTAAGTGCTTTTGGTGTGTGTGAAGAATAATAAATAAAGAAGATAAACATCAGGTGTAAATCAAAAGAACGGACAACAGAGAACTGACACCTGATCAAAAGATGAGATCCCTTGTCACGAAAGAAAAAGCTCTGTCGAGATGACAGAAGAAATTCAGTCGGCAGTACGTAGTACTAAGTCGGCAGTAAGTGCTTAGTGTGTGTTTGAAGATTAATAAATAAAAGGATAAACATCAGGTGTAAAATCAAAAAAACTGATAACCGAGAACTGATAACAGAGAACTGGCAACAGGAAACAGGAAACAGGAAACAGGAAACAGGAAAACTCCCAACCCGTAACCCGCAACGATTTTCACTCCATCACTCCATCACTCCGTCACTCCATCACTCCGTCACTCCATCACTCCGTCACTCCATCACTCCGTCACAACATTAACATCCGTAAAAAACAACTCAAAACTCCCATCCTCACTTCGGTGCATTTTAGCAATGGCTATTCCCTCAAAAACTTCATAATCTTCCCAGGTAGTAGCCAATGGATTTTCTCTACTTCCTCCAGATAGGTATACCCATTCCTGTATCATATAATCATTTCCAAAGTAGACTTCGTACATGTCTCCCGGGGTATAACCTGCGCCATCGGGATAGGTGACGGTGACGCGCTGCATTTCTTCACCGCTGATAGGCGCTGTAGCCTCTTCCGTATGCTCCCATTCCATCTCATCCCATACCAGGTGGAATGGAAACAGCAGCCAGTACTGATCATTAATGAACCGCTGATCTACCGCTTCATGTTGAGAAGCCTCTGTTTCGTAGTTGTAGCTTACCGTACTGTCGGGCGTTGTGAGGGTAGCTGTCTTCTCCTGTGGCCGCCACGTCCAGGCTCTGCTGGTCCTCAGCGTATCATTAACTTTTACATTAAAGGTGTAGCGGAGTTCCTTTACATCATCAAAATTTTGTATTCCGTTAGCTTCAGCTATTTTTTGCACAATAGTTTGATCTTCATTTTTATTGCAGGATGTGATGGCAACGAGAAGGAGAACGAGGAGAGTGATCTTTTTCATATAATTATAGTTGGTATTGGATAAAGATATGAAAATGGGGGATTAGTTAATTGGTGAATTGGGGATTGGTGAATTAGTTAACTAGTTACCTGGGGATTGGTTAATCGATAAATTAAAAAGCACGATTCCAAGCCAAAATTCACAATTCACCATGAGAACAAAGTCTAAAGGCTAATACCCCATCACTAACAGCTATCAGTTTATAATAATAAAACCGCCAGCTAATCACTGCGCACTGCCAACTACTTTTCCCGGCTCGCTTTACGGCCAGGACAAAATGGGAAAAGGGCGGGGGAGAGGATTAGCAGTAACTTTTCTCCTTACCGGGAATAATATTGCCTGTCTCGCCGGTAGGCTGGCTTCAGTTGCAGGAAAAGCTCCTTCGAAAGGACGTATATAACCAGCATTCAATAGCTCAAATGATGAGATCTCTCGTCGCTCCCTCTTTCTCACGAAAGAAAAAGCTCTGTCGAGATGACAACAAAACCTTTTTTACTTCTAACTTCTACCTTCGTAAATCTAACTTCCTAAAGCGCTTTCACACTCATTCCCCCATCAGCAACTATGTTTTGTCCGGTAATGAAGGATGATTTATCCATGGCCAAAAATGCTATTATCGAAGCAATTTCTTCGGGTTCTGCGATGCGGTGGAGAGGAGTTCTCCTTAAGATCATCTCCTTTCTTTCGCCTTGCAGAACTGAATCTGTAAGCGGAGTACGGGTGTACCAGGGAGAAACTGCGTTTACCCTAATATGATCTCTTGCCCATTCTACTGCCAGACTACGGGTTTGCTGCAAAAGTCCGGCTTTAGCCATAGCATAGGGCGTACCGGTGCCCACATCCTGGGTCGCAGCAGCCGACGCTATGTTGATGATCTTTCCATTTTTGGACTTCACTAGTTGTGGATAAAGTTCCCGGGCCAGCAGAAACGGCGATATTAGATTGGTCTCGAGTACCTGCCGGTGTTCATCTTCTGAAATTTCAGTAGCTTTCTTCCGAATGTTGATCCCGGCGTTATTTACCAGAATGGTCACAGCTTTCCAGTTGTTATCTACCCAGGTCGAGATCTTTTGACGGTCTTCAGCTTTCGTAACATCAGCAACTATTCCTTTTACTTTGTATCCGTCCGAAGTGAATTCATCTTCTACCTTCAGGATATCATCTGCATTCCTGGCGGTGAACAGTACTTCTGCACCCAATTTTAAGAATTCAAGTACGGTCGCACGACCAATTCCTTTGGAGCCGCCGGTAATGACAGCCGTTTGTCCTTTTAAGTTCCACATGTTTTTGTTATTAGTTAATTAGTGATCGGTTAATTGGAAAAGGTTTAGTTTTTCATTTCTAAATCGTTAATTCTAATACTAAATTACTGCTTTTCATCGGCTTGTCTCCTAAGGTAATTAATTTATCCATTGATCAATTTTATACAAGACTCAGTTTGGTGACGGACGTTTTGTAGGATTTCATCCGAGATATAATCCCATGCCTTTGCTTCTAAAGTGTGGTCCAGGATTTCTGCTATTGAGCCCCGGGCATTCAAGAGAAATTTTATATTTTCTTTGTAATGATATCTACCCCATCCTTCTGCTATGTTAGCTGTAGCTGATCTAGAAGCTCGCAAGAGTTGAGAATATAATTCGAATCGCTCCGATTTTGGTAAAGAAGGGAGAATTTTTTCTTTAATGTAAGTTTTCAGTTCATTACAAACCTGCCAACATTGAAGGTTTTCAAAATTCTCTGCCATCTTCTTTTTGGTTATTTGATTAATTAGAGAGTGGTCAGGTTTTTATTTTCCCTAATCCCTGAAATTGGTTAATCAGTTAATTGGGGAATGGTTAATTGTTTTTTTAATTTCCCTAATCCCTAATCCCTGTACGTCCCTGATATAGGTTGACCACAAAATCAACTTGTATGAAACCCAATGTACGATTATTGCGAAAATCTCGTCAGTATTCTGATGAATTCAAGAGACAAATTGTTGCCGATTTTGAAAGTGGAGAGTTTAGTGTCAATCAACTTTCAAAGCTTCATGGAATAGCTAATCAGGTCATTTACCGATGGATTTATAAATTTTCTACCTTTAACGAGAAAGGTTTTAGAGTCGTAGAAATAAAAGACAGTAGCAATAAAAAGATGCAAGAGCTGGAATCCAGGAACAAAGAACTGGAGGCAGCTTTAGGACGTAAACAGATACAGCTGGATTATCTGGAAAAGATGATTGAACTGGCTAAGTCAGAGCTGGATATCGACATTAAAAAAAACTACAGCACCCCACAGTCAACTGGTTCAGGAAAAACAAAGAAAAAGTGAGTTATTCCATGAACCAATTCTATGAAGGTATCGGGATCAGTAAACAAGCTGTACATCAATATGCACGAAGGCAAACTGTATTTGATCATCGCCTGATGCAGTTGATGGAAGAAGCTGATGACCTTCGAGAAGACCATCCTGGTTGTGGGGTGGAGAAAATGTACTATACTCTAAAGCCTGATTTTATTGGAAGAGATCGCTTTGTTGATACTTTTATGCAACTAGGTTATCGTCTTAAAAGGAAGAAGAATTACAGACGCACCACTATTGCGGGTAAGATCTACTATCCAAACAAGATAAAAGGCATAGAGATCAATGCACCTTCGGTGATCTGGCAAAGTGATATCACTTATTACCGGGTAGGAGATAAATTTTATTATGCAGTCTTCATTATAGATGTCTACACTAAGAAATTAGTTGGCTATGAAGTCTCTGATCACATGAGGGGGACAGCAAACCTGAAGGCTTTAAAGATGGCTTTAAAAGACAATAAAGCTCCAAAGATCCATCACTCAGATCGAGGGAGTCAGTACACTTACAAATCCTATATTGATCTTTTAAAGTCCAATACAACGACGATCAGTATGGCTTTAAGTGCCCAGGATAATGCTTATGCCGAAAGGATCAACAGAACGATTAAAGAGGAATATCTGGATCACTGGAAACCACAAACTTTTACTCAACTTAAAAGTCAGGTGAAAAAGGCAGTGAAGAACTACAATAGTAAAAGATCACATGGTCACTTAGAAAAAAGAAACCCTGAAGAGTTCATCAATTATTGGTTAACCCTCGAACCAGAAGAGCGACCAGTAATTACTATTTTTGATAATGAAAATTAACCTTTAAACCGGTCAACACTAATCAGGGAAGTTCACCTAATCCCTAATCCCTAATCCCTAATCCCTAATCCCAGTCCTCAACTTCTATTTTCCAGTTCTCGAACTTTTTAAAAAAGGAGAGACCGCTCCAAATATGAATAAGAAATGAGAGATCACTCTAAAATAGAGGATTCAGAAATTCTTTTCCATATTTACCGGGGCGGCCTCTTATTCTTTGGGCTGCAAATAATCGATTTACAGGCTCCTTCCCGTTAGTAATTTATAAATGATCAGGATCACTGCGATTACGATCAGGATATGGATAATACTACCAAGGTCCGGAAAGGCGAAATAGCCTATCAACCATCCAATGATCAGTAAAACGATAATAAGCCACACTAAATCTCTCATAGTTCATAATTTGTGCAACCTTATGGCCGCTGGTTAGATATAATGGTTGTATGTATTATTAATCTGTGAATTTTTAATTAGTTTCTAACAGATTATTTATTAAATGTACAAAAGCTTTCATTCCTTGGTTTTGACTTTAACGGAGGTTTAACCCTTCGAAAATATTAAGGTTTAAGGAATAAGGATTAATGGAAAATAGGGAAAGTGAGCGGTAACTACCTGTAACCTGAAACATTTTTGCAATCCGCAACTCGTAACCCGCAACAGCTGCCGGGCAATACTAAACTAGCAACCGGAAAAAATTGTATTTTCGCAGGCAACATGCAGCACAAAAAAAATATTGCCATAGTAGGCACCGGCCTCGTCGGTTCTTTACTTGCCCTTCACCTTAAGCAAAAAGGCCATTCTGTAACCGTTTTTGACCGCCGCCCCGATGTGCGCAAGGTTGAGTTCTCGGGCCGCTCTATTAATCTCGCCATGTCCAATCGCGGCTGGAAAGCTTTGCGTGAAGCCGGTATTGAGGAGGAGGTGAGGAAACTGGCGATTCCCCTGTATCGCCGTGCCATGCATGTGAACAGCAGCCCCGTTTATTTTCAGAATTATGGAAAGGAAGGGGAGGCTATTTACTCGATTTCCCGCGGAGTTTTAAACCGAAAGATGATCGACCTGGCAGAAGCTGCCGGGGCCGAATTTCGTTTTGAAGAGAAGGTATGGGATGTGGATCTAACAGAAGCCAGGCTCTACACGGGAGAATCTGAAAAAGGGGAGTGGCAGGAGTACAATTTCGACCTTATTTTCGGGGCCGATGGTGCTTTCTCACGGGTGCGTCACAAGATGCAGCGACAAAGCAGGTTTAACTATTCCCAGCATTTCATTGATGTGGGCTATAAGGAACTGCGCATTCCGGCCAATCCCGATGGTTCGCACAAGCTCGATAAAAATTCCTTTCATATATGGCCCCGTGGCAAGTTCATGTTGATTGCCATGCCCAACCTTGATGGTAGTTTTACCTGCACTTTGTTCCTGCCTTTTGAAGGGGAGCATTCCTTTGAAAGTCTCACTAACGAAGCTAAAGCCGAGAGTTTTTTTACAGAGTTCTTTCCCGATATCAAGGACGAGATCTCCAATCTTACCCGCGACTTTTTTAAAAATCCAACCAGCGCCCTGGTGACGGTAAAATGTTATCCCTGGACCTATTATGACAAAATAGCCTTGGTCGGTGACGCCGCTCATGCCATAGTTCCTTTTTACGGGCAGGGAATGAATGCCGGCTTTGAAGATATTTCTGAACTCAGCCGCCTTGAAACTGAATTTGGGGATGATTGGGAAAAGATCTTTGCACAATACCAGGCCCTGCGGAAGCCCAATGCCGATGCCATTGCCGAACTCAGTTACCGGAATTTTCTTGAAATGAGTAGTAAAACTGCCGATCTCGACTTTTTACTTCGGAAGAAGATCGAAAAGAAATTTGCCGCCAAACATCCTGAACAATGGATTCCTGTATATTCCAGGGTCACATTTTCTGAAGCCCCTTATGCTGAAGCTTTAAAAACCGGCGACCGGCAGGCTGCTATTATGGATAAAATAATGCAACTTCCCGAAATAGAAGAAAAATGGGAGTCGGCTGAAGTGGAGCAGAAGATCCTGGAGTTGCTTAAAGGAAGTTAGATCTACGAAGTACGAAGTACGACTTTTCTTTGTCATTGCGACAGAACTACGCGCAACCCGCAGCTCGAAATGACACGTTTATCATCCCGACAGAACGTCCTGACCGGCAGGAAAGGGAGTGACGAGGGATCTCACTTTTCTTCCTGTTCACTGTCCTCCACCCTCCGTCCACAAAAAAGAGATTTCTCAGTCGCTAAAAAAGCTCCTTCGAAATGACAATAAAACTGTAAACAGCGCTCCTTTGCTAAAGCTTCGGAGAACAGGCAACCGGCAACCTGCAACAGTTTAGAACCTGCAACCCGCATCTCGGAACCCGCAGCTCGCAACATTTTGAAATATGCTGGATAAAACCTTCTTCAGTACTATCTTCCAAAAATGTCACTTTCAGAGACTTTCTTTTAAGGACATTATATTGACCACTGACCACTGACCACTGCTTCTTCCTGTCCACTGTCCTCCACCCTCCGTCCCCTAAAAAGAGATTTCTCAGTCGCTAAAAAAGCTCCTTCGAAATGACACCCGTTTGTCATCCCTACAGAACTTCCTGACCGACAGGGAAGGAAGTGACCAGGGATCTTACAATTCTACGTACAAAAGCTAAGCTCACATCATTTACTTCTGAATTCGCTTGTCCCCTAGGGACAAAAGATTGGTAAAAATAAAAGAGCAAGGAAAAAGAGTCCTGTAGGGACGACAGACATACGACGCTCGACCTGTCAGACTGAGCCGCCGACAGGCGAATAGTCGAAGTCCTTTGGAACAGAAGTTTGTCATCAGCGCTTCGACTGATCCTCCCTTCGGTCGGGCTCAGCGTGACCACACCTTCCGCAGCAAACCTCTTAAGAATGCCCTTTTGAAAAGGTCTTCAGAAAAAAAATCTACATTTAATTAATTTTTTTGCAACGCGACAGAAATACTGTCGTCTTTAAAGTGAAACCCAACCAAACTGAAGTTATTTTGATACAACATCAATTAATAGAGGCTTGCAAACAGAACGACCGTAGGGCGCAGCTCAAGCTTTATAACAAGTACTGCGATGGCATGTATTATGTTGCCCAGAGGTTTATCAACGATCCGTTTGAAGCTGAGGATGCCATGCAGGAGGCTTTTATCAAAGCCTTCGAGAAATTGGCGCAATTCACCGGGGAGGTGTCGTTTGGAGCCTGGCTTAAAAGGATCGTTATCAACAAGTGCCTCGATAAGCTAAAGGCCCGAAAGTTGGAGCTTGTAGCGATCAATGAACAGATCCTTGGAACTGTTGAGGAAGAGGAGAACTGGAATGTTGATGACGGTGTCGGACTCGAAGAGGTGAAAAAAGCCATGGAGGAGCTGCCCGAAAAATACCGCTATCCTCTCATGTTGTATCTCATTGAAGGTTATGATCACGAAGAAATTGCAGATATACTGAATATTTCTCAGGTGGCCTCCAGAACACTGGTTCACCGCGGAAAAAAGAAATTACAGGAAGAACTTAAAGAAAAAAGACATGGCACAGGATATTAGAAAGATGTTACAGGAAGACAGAACTTTGCCTTCCAGGCCTCCAAAAGGACATCAAAAGAGATTTGAGGCAAGACTGGAAGAAAACTTCCCGCAGGAAAAAAATGATAAATCTTCAAACAGGAATTTCTTCTTCCTTAAGATAGCCGCTGTTTTCATAGTGGTATTGGGAATTGGATTCTTCTTTCTTAACCAAAACGACAGCTTTAACGGCAGCCAGGTAACCGACGCTCCTGTTGAGGTACAAACTAAAAGCGACAATGACAGCGATATCCCGGTGACCAAAGAGTATCAATTAAGCGATGTTTCGCCCGAATATAAAAAGATCGAGAACTTTTACCTGGCGAGCTTAAATATGGAACTGGCAAAACTGGATGTGAACGATTCTAATAAGGTGCTGGTGGATTCTTTTATGAAGCAATTATCGGGCCTCGACCAGGAATATAAAAAATTAAATGCCGAGATAAATGAAACCGGACTAACAGAAAGCAGTGTGGAGGCTTTGATCTCCAACCTGCAATTAAGACTGGAATTGTTAAACAAACTGAAGAATAAAATTAAAGATATCAATCAATCTAAAACACAGGAAAATGAAAACTACAGGGCTTAAAACCGCGATCATAGCACTACTCTGTGCGGCTCCTATGCTGGCGCAGACAAGCAAACTGGATAAAACTTTTAAAACGAATAAGGACGTAACGGTGAATATTGATGCCCGCCATACGCTGGTGAATGTTGAGTACTGGGATAAAAATGAAGTCCGCGTATCGGCTCACCTTGAAGGAGGGGAAGGCAATAACACCAAGGCTCTTCAAAGCTGGATGCTGGATGTGGATGGATCGGCATCGGAGGTGAAGATAAATTCGGCAGCAGCACCGGGTGGCCCCGGGGATTTTAATATGGCCGCACTGCAGGCACCACTTGCAAAACTGCCGGAGATGATCGCCCCGCTTACCAACATGATCGGACCAATGCTGGAAGGTATGGCAAATCATCCTTTACCACCGGAATTCTATGCCAGCATGGGAGAGATCAACTTCGATTATGAGCAGTATCAAAAAGATGGTGAGAAGTATATGGAGCAGTTTGAGAAAAAGATAGAGAAGAACTTTGGGAAGGATTTCGAAAAGGCGATGGAAGACTGGGCACAGAATTTTGAAAGGGATTCTGCACTTCGAAAAAAGCAGGAGATGAAAATGGAGGCCTGGAGTAAGGATTTTGAGAAAAAAATGGAAGCTTGGGGCGAAAGCTTTGGGAAAGATATGGAAAAGTGGGGTGAAGAATTTGGAAAGGAGATGGAGACCTGGGCCGCCAGTGTAGAAAAGCAGGCAAAGGAGCAAAAAGGGAATTCAAAATCCAATGTTATTATTCTTAAAGATGGAAATTCTGAGAAGAAGGTTTTGGAGGTGAGAATGCCCCGAAATGGACAACTAAAGCTCAACGTGCGCCACGGAGAAGTGCAGCTTGGAGGAACTACCAACAATCTTAGAGGGGAAGTTTCTCATTCTAAATTCAGTGCTGGGGAAATTGCGGGGAGAAACACCAATTTCAAATTGGCCTATACACCTGTAATGATCAAGAACTGGAAGTACGGAGTTCTTAACGCGGCTTATGTGCAGGACCTTAGGATCGAAAAAGCCGAAAGCCTTAAGCTTGAATCCAACTCAAGCAATGTGCATCTTAAAGAGCTGGGTGAAACAGGAATTCTTGCCGGGACTTTTGGAGAGCTTAGGATAGATAAGGTATCGCCTCGTTTTAAGAATTTGGATATCACTCTTGAGAATTCAGACCTTGTGCTTGATCTCCCTGAAAGCTCTTTCAATTTCACATATAATGGAACCAATAGCGAAGTAGAATATCCAAAAGGGTTGAAACTAACATCCAGCAAATCCTACGACAATCAAAAGTTAAAAGGTTATAACGGCAGCCAAAATGCCGGAGCTTCAATAAATATTCAGGTAAGATTTAGCGATGTTGTTTTGAAGTAGCATATTTTTGGACAAAAAAGTAAATGTCCCGACATAATTTCTTAACCGGCCTCACTACAGGATTCACTCCCGTAATTGATGCCGGTTTTTCTTTGCCAGATTACCGGCATGTTGACCTCTCGGTCAAGAACCCTGAGTTATCCCAGGCTCATTTTAATTCTCCTGAAGCTTTTCAGGAATACCTCGATAATTTTCTGCGGAAGAAAGGAGGAAAGATAACCTATGGAGGTTACAATGAACACCGCGGACTTTACAAGCGCAGTGATCTATTTTCTTCTGCTGAAGAGGAAGATTTGATAAGGAACCGGCATGTAGGCTTGGATATCTGGGCACCGCTGGGTACCAGTGTACTTGCTGTTCTGGATGGAAAGATCCATAGTTTTAGAGATAATGATAATTTTGGTGATTACGGACCTACTATTATTCTGGAGCATCAAAGCGCAGACAAAAAGTTCTACACGCTATACGGACATCTGGAAAAAAGATCGCTGGAAAACCTGAAGGAGGGGCAGAAGGTAAAACAGGGAGAACAGATCGCTACGTTGGGAGCTGCGTTAGAAAACGGAAGTTATGCACCTCATCTTCATTTTCAGATCATCCTGGATATGCAGGGCAAAAAAGGAGATTATCCCGGGGTCGCCGCCAAAAAAGACCTGGATTTCTACCTGGACAATTGTCCCGATCCAAATTTGTTGCTGAAGATCTATTAACATTCCAGAAGGGATCTCTCCTGTCAAATAGGATTCTTCGCTCCGCAAAAGCATCGCTCTGAATGCCATTTGATTTCAAATTTGCGCTTCCTTTCCCCTTCCGTAAAAGTTGGGGAGCACAGATAACATTTTACAAATCGTGAGTGGCTAACAGCTAAAAACAAAAGCTGTTTTAGTGACCATGTCATTCCGGCGGTAGGAGGAATCTCTGTTTTCATAGAAGATTCTTCACTCCGCAAAAGCTTCCCTCTGGATGACATTTGATTTCAAATTTGCGCTTCCTTTCCCCCTCCCTAGAGGGTGGGAAGCGCAGATAACCATTTAGAAATAGCGAAAGGCTAACATGTAAGGCCCAAAAGCCGTTGTATGAAAAATGTCATTCCGACGGCAGGTTAATAGAATGCCCAGATATATTTTCAATCCCGTAAGAACTATCTATGGATAGATTTTGATATTGGGGAATGATATTTCATTTCCAATCCCGTAGGGACTACCTATGGGTAGTAAGGATATTTCAAGTGAATATTTCATTTCCAGTCCCGTAGGGACTACCTATGGTTAGAACAAGATATTGGGGAATGATATTTCATTTCCAATCCCGTAGGGACTACCTATGGGTAGAAAAAATATAGAGAAGGCAACTGTGCCGTTAGGTACAGCATATGACCGATCATCAAATTCGTTTAAATATATATCGTTCCTCAAATTTGACATTAAATGCTTCCAGAAGGTTTATATATTCCTCCTGAAATGTCAGTGTTTTGTGATGCTCTTCCTGGTTTTGAATATATCTTATCACACCTGGCAGTTGCGTTTTTGCATATGAAAATGCACCGTACCCGGCTTGCCAGGAAAATTTTCCATTTACAAATCCTTTATTGTTTATCCATTTAGATGAATCCTGCTTTACCTGTTTCATAAGATCAGAAAGAGATTGCGAAGGTCGCATTCCAAACAAAATATGGATGTGGTCTGGCATACCGTTTATTTGTAATACTTTATGTTCATTGTTTTGTATAATGCCGGTGATGTATTTATACAATTCGTCTTTAAAAGCATTTCGAATCAGACTTTCCCTGTTTTGTACCGCAAATACTGTCTGAATATGTATTTCTGTATATGTGTTTGCCATACTTCCTTTATATATCCCGTACCTAGAGGCACGGGAATCTAAATAAATTCTAATTTCTACCGATAGAATGTCCCTAACGGGACATAATTCCTTTTATGGAATTTAATTCTTTCTGTGAAACCCCGTACCTAAAGGCACGGGAATCTAAATAAATTCTAATTTCTACCGATAGAATGTCCCTAACGGGACATAATTCTTTTTAATGAAATTTAATCCTTATTGTGAAACTCACCGTACCTAAAGGCACGGACATCTAAATAAATTCTAATTTCTACCTGTAGGATGTCCCTAACAGGACATAATTCCTTTTAATGAAATTTAATCCTTACTGTGAAACTCACTGTATCCTGAAGACACGGAAACCTAAATAAATTCTAATTTCTACCTGTAGGGTGTCCCTAACGGGACATAATTCCTTTTATGGAATTTAATTCTTTCTGTGAAACCCCGTACCTAAAGGCACGGAAATCTAAATAAATTCTAATTTCTACCTGTAGGGTGCCCCTAACGGGACATAATTCCTTTTATGGAATTTAATTCTTTCTGTGAAACCCCGTACCTAAAGGCACGGAAACCTGAATAAATTCTAATTTCTACCTGTAGGGTGTCCCTAACGGGACATAATTCCTTTTATGGAATTTAATTCTTTCTGTGAAACCCCGTACCCAAAGGCACGGAAACCTGAATAAATTCTAATTTCTACCTGTAGGGTGTCCCTAACGGGACATAATTCCTTTTATGGAATTTAATTCTTTCTGTGAAACCCCGTACCCAAAGGCACGGAAACCTGAATAAATTCTAATTTCTACCTGTAGGGTGTCCCTAACGGGACATAATTCCTTTTATGGAATTTAATCCTTTCTGTGAAACCCCCGTACCTAAAGGCACGGGAATCTAAATAAATTCTAATTTCTACCGGTAGGATGTCGCTAACGGGACATAATTCTTTTTATTGGAATTGAATTTAATCCTTTCTGTGAAACTCACCGTACCTAAAGGCACGGAAATCTAAATAAATTCTAATTTCTACCGATAGGATGTCCCTAACGGGACATAATTCCTTTTATGGAATTTAATTCTTTCTGTGAAACTCACCTTACCTAAAGGCACGGACATCTAAATAAATTCTAATTTTTACCGGTAGGATGTCGCTAACGGGACAAGATTCTTTTTAATGAAATTTAATCCTTACTGTGAAACTCACTGTATCCTGAAGACACGGAAACCTAAATAAATTCTAATTTCTACCTGTAGGGTGTCCCTAACGGGACATAATTCCTTTTATGGAATTTAATTCTTTCTGTGAAACCCCGTACCTAAAAGCACGGAAACCTGAATAAATTCTAATTTCTACCGGTAGGAGGTCCCTAACGGGACATGATTCTTTTTAATGAAATTTAATCCTTCTGTGAAACCCGTCTCTTAAAGCACACCAATCTTATTCTAAATAAATATTTCCTACAAGACATTATCCTTTCACGATGCTCTCACCCGCTCAATGGTCTCAGGATCTTTCAGGGGGACACGCACCAGAGTTTGGTCCCAGGCAAGATTAAAGTTTATTAGGCCCTGCTTTTCTTCGAAATAAATAGTGAATTGTTCGATCGGGTTCTTTAATTTTTTCACCGGTACTTCGACAGTAAGAACATCATATTCCGGGATTCGGGAGGGGAGTTCGTCGGCGGTAATGCCCCAGGGGTACATTTCAGAATTGAAGATGACCTTCCAGGAATCCTCTTTTGGAATGGTCCAAAGGGTGTAGGTGCCTGCCTGCAGGAGAGAACCATCTACAAGAATATCCTTAGAAGTGTAAAAAGTGGTGGCTTCATTAGCCCCGGTTCTCCACACCTGGTCGTAAGGAACAAGTCCGCCAAAGATAGTCCTGTCTTTCTTATAAGGACGGTTATAAAAGACTTCGAGCTGCAAATCTCCACTGCTATACTCCACAGTAGCTTCGGGACTAAATGATTTGGTGTTGTTTTTATAGATGATGTAGCTGAGCATGATCACCCCCGTCACAATAATAAACCCCAGAAATCCTTTTTTTACAGTGCTTTGCATAAGCTAATGTAAACAATTTCCGCGCCGAAACATGTTTGAAAGGTTGAATCGCTGCGGAATAACAGCGGAATACCAAAACCCATTCTATAGACAATGTCATTCCGACGGCAGGAGGAATCTCGTGTGGAAAAGAAGATTCTTCGCTCCGCAAACGCTACGCTCTGAATGACAATGAACTCCTTTGTCCCTCCTTAAAGGGTGGGAAGCCCTTTGTTCGTAAAAAGTAGCCAAAAGCTGTTGAATAAAAATGTCATTCCGACGATAGGAGGAATCTCTGATAGAAACGATAGATTCTTCGCTCTGCAAACGCTTCGCTCTGAATGACAATGAACTCCTTTGTCCCTCCTTAAAGGGTGGGAAGCCCTTTTTTCGTAAAAAGTAGCCAAAAGCTGTTGGATAAAAATGTCATTCCGACGATAGGAGGAATCTCTGGTAGAAAAGAGATTCTTCGCTTCGCAAAATCTACGATCTGAATGGCATTTGATTTCTAATTTGCGCTGATGGTCAGGCTCATAAATCGATACCTTAAAAATATAAAAAGCCCCGAAAGGGGCTTAAAGTAGAAATATTTTTGTGCGTATTACATCGCCTTCAGCTTACGAACTCTTGGACGATTAGAAGGATCTAAAGCTTCTTCTCCAGATTCGTATTTAAGGCATTTCTGTATTGCACTTTCTATGGTTTCTTTGTGCCTTTTAAGGGTCTTCAGGATCTCTTTAGGCAAGGCTTTATTTTCAATTATTTCATTATACAGCTCCAGGTTTTCCTCATCCTTTTTTCTGCATTTTTTCAGCAGCTTTAGGGGTTTGGCCTTTACCAGGGCTTTTCTCACTTCCCTCCAGTCGCGATCAAGATTTCCTTTTTGTACCCATTCCTTGGCGGGTTCCACGTCTGCCTGAACAAGCTGTTCAGAAATTTCGTAGCTAAAGCGGTTCCTGTTTACAGTCTCGTGGTTGAAAAATCGCTTCAACTCCACTTGCTGTACATCCTCGCTTGCATTGTAATAAATGCGTTCTGCTTCAAAACTCTCGATAAGCAGCGAATTTAACTTCTTAAATTTAGAGTAACGATCTTCCATAGTTATAGTTTTATAATTTCGAAGATAGTTACGTTTGTAGATTCCTTAGTGCTAACCAACTGTTAAATCACTGATTTTTAATAGAATATTCAGTAAAATTTAAGAATAAGAAATCAGGTGTTAAGAAATTCCGTGATTAGAAATTTCCTACATCGCCACAAACATCTTTTCCAGAACATCTCCCACGAAGTAGGCGAGGAAGGCTGCCAAACCTCCTAACAGCAGGGTCTCAAAAATGCCGAAAAGGATATTCTTTTCGGTCACAAAACTCTTTAGGCTGCCAACAATTGCGAGGGCCACCCCGGTTAAGATACAGGAGTAAAGAAAAAGATCATCCTGTATAGATGGTCCCGAGCCCGTGAAAACGTAAGAAAGCAGTGGGACAGAACCTACGACTACGAAACTTACAAATGTCATTCCGGCAGTTTTATATGGAGCCTTATCACTTTTTACCATTTCCAGTTCCTCTTTCATCATCGTATCCACCCAGACATCCTTATCGGCTGTAATTACGTCCACAACCTGTTCCAGCAGGTCACCTTTAAAGCCTTTGGCCGCATAGATCTCCCTAATTTCCTCTATTTCCTTTTCCCGTAGATTTTCAATTTCCCAGTATTCCACCTGCTTATGGCGTTCAAAGGTGTCCCGTTCTGCCTTGGTAGAAAAAAAATTGCCAACGCTCATTGAAAAGCCGTCGGCAATTAGATTCGCCAGCCCGAGGATGACCACAACCTGTATTCCAAGGCTGGCACCTTCGGCTCCTGCTACTACCGCAAAGGTGGTGATGGCGCCATCGATGCCGCCGTACACGAATTCAGCAATATAATCTTTGTTAAAAAAAAGGATCTTTTCCTGGGAGTGAAGTTGTTTTTCCTTCATGAGACGATATTTTATTAGTGTCTATTCCGGTCCATGAGGTTCCCTGCCTGTTTCCATTTCGATTTCGATTTCGACATTTACATCCTTCTCGTAACGTTTTCCTTTTATCTCATCATGCCTGTGGAATTCGGGTGCAGGAATTTCCAGTTGGACTTTATATTTTCCTTCTTTCGGAATTTTAAAAAATGCGCCATAATGCAGCAGGAATGGATGCCACAGGAGGGGGAAATCTGTCTCAACGATCTGCTTTCCATCCTGATCGAGCACTTTTCCGCGGATCTTTAGCCCCGGAATGAATCGCTTGTCTTTCCTGTCTCTCACTACGATTTCCAGGTGCGTATTAAAACCTTCTTTTGGAGTGTTCCACTTCAGCTTTCCTTCCTGAAGTTGGTAGGTGCCTTCAGCTTCTTCCGAAGCCAGGCTTATAATGTAATCATCCACCTCCTTTTCGGCGTGGTTATCCATTTCTTTCATGTAATCCAGGGCTGCCGAATATGCTTTTCCCTGGTCTTCGGCTAATTTGATCTTTTTTTCGTTGTCTTCAATTTTCATTTTTTCAGTCTTATAGGTTAGTCCCTTTAAGTTAGGCATAAGGGCTTGCTTTTGCTGCTAAAGAGCTGTTAAAATGAGGGGCCGAAAATGGCATTTTGGAAGAGGTTTTCCGCAGATCTTTTTGGCGCTTCAAAAAAGAAATTATTCCGGAACAGAGAACATTAAATGAAGAAATATTTCTGCGGAAGATTTTTCTGAAACTTGCCATGGCCTTTTATCTATATGGAGTAGTTCCTTTCACCTGATTGGGATTGGGTATTTTGCGGCGGAGTATCAATGCTGCAATGGCTGCGGTGATCAAACCTGTGATTGCTGCCCAAACCATACTTTGCATGATGTAATTCTTAAGGCTAAAGTACAACTCCGCTTCTTCCCGGTTCATTTCGCCTGCTTCTACGGAATATTCAGTGATATTCCTGAAGTAATCGGGAGTAATGACCTGGATTATGAGAAGCTGTACGAAAGGGGAGAGGATCACGATACCGGCTGTAAGAATAGCTCCCGATTTAAACCCTTCCTGCCAGCTCATAAAGCCGTTATGGTAATTCTTACGTTTGTCGAAAAGGGCAAGCAGGTAGATCCCAATAGCGACAATCGCGAAAAAGCTGGTGTAGAAGGAGTGGTCTGCTATGTATTCATCGTGAAGCCCCAGGAATTTCTCTCCCAGCATCCACAGGATCATGACCACAGAGAAAATAATAGCCCATTTGATTTCGATGCGGTATTTTCTCATAATAGAAAGGTTGGTTCTATAAAAATAGGAAAAAATGCATTTTTAAACAGGACAATAAAAAAGAAAATTGATAAAAAGGATTCACATCAATCAGAGCTCATTTCAAGCTCTTTTTTACTACAGTAGCACCTGAATAGATTTTGAAATAAATTCAGAATGACGGGAGCTTGTGAAAGGAGATGCTGAAATAAATTCAGCATGACGTAGAATAACCTGGTCAACCTGAACTTGTTTCAGGTTCTCTTTTATTGCAGTAGCACCTGAGTAGATTCTGAAATACATTAAGAGGGACGGGAGTTCCATGGGAAGATGCTGAAATAAATTCAGCATGACGTAGAATAACTTGGTCAACCTGAACTTGTTTCAGGTTCTCTTTTACTGCAGTAGCACCTGAGTAGATTCTGAAATACATTAAGAGGGACGGGAGTTCCATGGGAAGATGCTGAAATAAATTCGGCATGACGTAGGGCTAATAAAAAGGAAAAGGCCTGAAAAGCAGTTATGCTCTTCAGGCCTTACCCCTCTGTCCTGCGGACATCTCCCCTTGAAAAAAAAGGGGAGAAATATGTTGTCAAAATAACTAGTAGTGGATATGTCGGTATTCTAACTGATGGTCGCTAACTACAAATTAACTAATCACCAGTCACCAATAACTAATCCCTATTCATCAACAAGCACCCAGTCCCCTTTGTCGAGAAGTGGGATGGCCTGTTTGAACTTCATACTCTTATTCTCTCCCGTCATTACATTTTTAATGTTCACTTTGTCGTTACGACCAATTTTTGGACGTTCCCGGGTGATGGTTTCAGTTACCTGCGGGCGACGTTGCTGGGTTTGACCTGCAGCCCTGCTTTGGGCAGCTCTCTCATCCATATTCGGGATCTCTTCTTTCGAGGTCTCGACAGTCTCTTTTTTCCTGGTTTGTCTTGCCTCTTTAATTTGAGCAGGATTTGGTGCAGGAAGTTCTCCCTTGAACAGGAAGGAGATCACATCTTTGTTTACCAGGTCAAGCATTACCTTGAACAATTCAAAAGCTTCGAACTTATAGATCAACAAAGGATCTTTTTGCTCGTGTACAGCCAACTGCACACTCTGCTTAAGTTCGTCCATCTTTCTTAGGTGAGTCTTCCAGGCGTCGTCAATGATCGCTAAACTTATATTCTTTTCAAAGTCGGTGATCAACTGCTTACCTTCACTTTCATATGCTTTTTCAAGATTGGTAACTACCTGCAGGGTTTTCGTACCATCGGTAAATGGAACAGCGATCCTTTCAAAGCTATTGCCTTTATCTTCCCACACCTGCTTGATCACAGGGTAAGCAGCTTCGGCATTGCGCTTCATCTTTTCAAGATAGTGCTCGTAGGCAGCCTTGTAAACGATTCTTGCAATCTTTTGGAAATCCATTTTATCGAACTCTTCCTTAGTTACAGGAGAACTCATGGAGAAATAGCGAATAAGTTCGAACTCAAAATTCTTAAAGTCGCTCGCCAGTTTATTTGTTTCTGCAATACCTTCTGCAGTATCATAGATCATGTTCGAAATGTCCACGCGCAGCCTGTCTCCAAATAAGGCGTGGTAACGGCGCTTATAAACCACCTCACGCTGGGCATTCATCACGTCATCATACTCCAGAAGTCGTTTACGTACTCCAAAGTTGTTCTCTTCCACCTTTTTCTGAGCGCGTTCAATGGATTTAGAGATCATGGAATGCTGGATCACTTCTCCTTCTTCCAGACCCATGCGGTCCATTAGTTTCGCGATCTTTTCAGATCCAAACAAGCGCATCAGGTTATCTTCGAGAGACACATAAAATTGAGAACTACCGGGATCTCCCTGTCGTCCTGCACGACCTCTTAACTGCCTGTCCACACGTCTTGAATCATGACGCTCTGTACCTACAATGGCAAGACCACCGGCTTCCTTAACTTCTTTGGACAATTTGATATCTGTACCACGTCCTGCCATGTTGGTGGCTATGGTCACAACGCCCGAGTTACCTGCTTCGGCAACAATATCGGCTTCTTTCTTATGCAGTTTCGCGTTAAGAACGTTGTGCGGCACGTTTCGCAGCTTCAGCATACGGCTTAACAATTCCGAAATTTCTACGGAAGTAGTACCAATCAACACAGGCCTTCCTGCTTTAGAAAGGTCAGTCACATGATCGATTACTGCATTATATTTTTCACGTTTGGTCTTGTAGACCAAATCTTCTTTATCTTTTCTTGCTATAGGACGGTTCGTCGGAATTTCTACCACATCGAGTTTGTAGATCTCCCATAATTCTCCTGCTTCGGTTACAGCTGTACCGGTCATCCCCGATAGTTTGCTGTACATCCTGAAATAATTCTGAAGAGTTACCGTAGCAAAGGTTTGCGTGGCATCTTCGATCTTCACATTCTCCTTAGCCTCGATAGCCTGGTGCAGTCCGTCGCTGTAACGACGCCCTTCCATGATACGACCGGTTTGCTCGTCAACGATCTTCACCTTATTATCCATCACCACATATTCGGTGTCTTTTTCAAACAGGGTGTAAGCCTTTAACAGCTGACGCATAGTGTGAATTCGCTCGCTCTTCACGCTGTAGTCGCGGAAAAGGTCTTCTTTCTTTTCGGCTTCTTCTTCTTTAGAAAGACCTTCTTTCTCAATTTTTGCGATCTCCATTCCAATTTCGGGCATCACAAAGAAATCGGGGTCGTCTTTTCCTGAAAGGAATTCGATTCCCTTATCTGTAAGGTCGATCTGGTTATTTTTCTCCTCGATCACGAAGTACAATTCGGCATCAACCGTGGGCATTTCCCGGTTGTTATCGGCCATGTACTTGTTCTCTGTTTTCTGAAGAAGCGCCTTAACACCTTCCTCACTCAGATATTTTATAAGAGCCTTATTCTTTGGAAGTCCGCGGTAAACGCGCAACAGTTGTAAGCCTCCTTCTTCAGTGTTTCCTGAAGCTATAAGTCTTTTAGCTTCAGCAAGAACCCCGGTTAAATATTTTCGCTGTACCTCAACGACGTTTGCGATTGCGGGTTTTAATTGATCGAATTCATGTACGTCTCCCTTGGGAATTGGTCCCGAAATAATAAGGGGCGTCCTTGCATCATCAACCAGCACCGAATCCACCTCATCTACTATTGCGTAGTTGTGTGGACGTTGTACAAGATCGTCGGGCGAATGCGACATGTTATCCCGCAGGTAATCAAATCCAAATTCATTATTGGTTCCGTAGGTGATATCGGCATTGTATGCTTTTCTACGGGAAGCCGAATTGGGACGGTGGTAATCTATACAGTCAACAGTCAGGCCATGGAACTGGAAAATAGGAGCCATCCATGCGCTGTCACGTTTTGCCAGGTAATCGTTCACCGTAACCAGGTGTACCCCGTTTCCGGTAAGTCCGTTAAGGTACATGGGAAGTGTGGCCACAAGTGTTTTACCTTCCCCTGTTTGCATCTCTGCGATCTTTCCCTGGTGCATTGCGACACCACCTATAAGCTGCACATCGTAGTGTACCATGTCCCAGGTAATGGGTTTCCCGGCAGCATCCCATGAATTCTTCCAAATTGCATGATCCCCTTCAAGATTTACATAATCTTTTTCGGCAGAAAGCTCGCGGTCATAGGCAGATGCCGTGACCTTTAATTCGGTATTGTTTTTAAAACGTTTAGCTGTTTCCTTAACGGTGGCAAATGCTTCGGGCAGGATCTCGTTGAGAACACCTTCAGAGATCTCATAAGACTTCTCTTTTAAGGCGTCAACTTCGGCGTAAATGTCTTCTTTTCGGGTAATATCTTCAGATGCATCGGCTTCGGCATTTAGACTGGTGATCTGTTCATTCACCTCCTTAAGCGCATCTTTAATCCTGGTCTTGAAAGCTGTGGTCTTGGCGCGGAGTTCATCCAGGCTAAGAGCTTCATATTCTTTTTCGAGAGCGAGGATCTGGTTGACTATAGGCTGAATCTCCTTAATGTCTTTCTTAGACTTGTCGCCGACAAAAACTTTCAATACGGTATCTAAAAAACTCATATGTTTTTGTGGTATTTAATATGTCAAAGTTAAGCAAAAAAAAAGCCTCAATTCTGAGACTTTTTTCTGCTGTTATTTAGGTGTGCTTTTAATATTCATCTTCATTCCAGAGGTAGTCCTCATCTGTAGGGTAATCGGGCCAGATTTCCTCTATTGAATCATAGGAATCTCCCTCATCTTCAATAGCCTGCAGGTTTTCGACAACCTCCAGGGGCGCACCCGTCCTGATGGCGTAATCAATTAACTCATCTTTTGTGGCGGGCCATGGCGCATCACTAAGGTAGGATGCTAATTCTAATGTCCAATACATTGGTTAATCGGTTTTAATTTTTGCAAAAATAATTTTTTTGACGAGATAGTCAAGAAAAAAATCATCTTTTTATCACTAATTTTAAGAACGTATCTCTTCCACTGTAATTCCTTATAAAATAGAGGCCTTAAGTAAAAAATTTGCAGGATCCGGATTTTTAAGATTCCTTTTGCGGAATCCATTGAATTTCCTCTGCCTGTAGATCATGAGACAACTTTCGTGCCAGCACAAAAAGGTAGTCACTTAGGCGGTTGAGGTACTGCAGCACCTGCTCTTCAAAAGGTTCAATTTCGTATAGGGCAGTGGCTAAACGCTCGGCGCGGCGGCATACACAGCGGGCTACGTGACAAACTGACACGGTTTGATGCCCCCCCGGAAGTACAAAATGTGTCATAGGCGGTAGAGCTTCATTCATTTTATCCATTTCCTGCTCCAGCAGCTCAATATCCTCTTGTGAGATCAAAGGGATCTCCAGGCGCTTTTTACCACTTTTAAGCACGGCTTTTTGAGGATCGGTTGCAAGGGTGGAACCCATGGTGAACAGCCGGTCCTGGATCTTTAGGATGATCTCCTTGCTGTGTTCGTCCACCTGCTGGTCACGCAGGAGGCCCAGGTTAGAATTTAGCTCGTCTACAGTGCCGTAACTTTCAATGCGAATATGATGTTTGGGAACCCGGGTGCCGCCAAAAAGAGCAGTAGTGCCTTTGTCTCCTGTTTTTGTGTAAATCTTCATGTTTTCAATTTTAATATCTCCTCTGTGAAAGGTTGCCTAAAGTAGGAAAATTTGAAGTGTTTTTGAAACGGAAAGCAATCAGGTATTATGAAAAGTTAGCACGCCCTGAATGAAAAGACAATACATCCAAAAATGTTTAGAAGATCTCACTTCTGAAACTTCTTATTAACATCCCTTAAAAATGACCTTTTTGAGAGGGATTTCCAGAGGTGTCTCCTGAAGGAACAGGATTATTATTTTTAATAACACTTCGGCTGAAGGCTATTCTCCAATATTTATTTCGGGCGTATTATTCCCGTTCTGTCTTCTGAATTTCTCGCGTATCTTTTTGCTTAGCGAACGACGCCACTCCAGTTCCTTTTTCCTTCTTTTTATGCTTCTTATCCAAAGCAAAAAAGCAACACAGACACATGCCAGGGCCAGGTATAGAAATATCTCGTTTAAAAAAAACTCTTCCATGGCACAAGGGTTTTAGATACAGTTAATTTACAGAAAATTCCTGATAAACTGAAACTTATGTCCTGTTAAAACCCGTATAAAAGTTTTATTGTTTCTTCCTTTTTCTTTCGTGATATCGCTTTCTAAAGCTTTCGTTTTGCCTGTTCTTCTTTGTTCGATTTCGCGTCCAGAGAAAAAAGACAAGGAAAACCACGATAAGGATGATATATTTTAAAGTGTCGCTGTCGAAAAAAGACATTTTTGGAAGGTAGATTTTAGAAGTTAGAATTTAGAAGGAGGTGTTGCTTGTTGCGAGGTTCGGGTTTTACAAATTGACCTTGATCTGATAACTACCAATCACTGCTATTAAAAAGAGTTTCAAAAAGGGCTTTTTTGGGAGGTGCTTTGCAGTTAACTTTTGCCTTTTATCCTGCCTCAATTACAGTTTACAATATATAAGCTACAATATACATCAAAAACTGCCAACTAACCAATGCGCACTGCCTACTGAACAAGATAGTTGCCTGTTGCCCGTTTTACAATAAAAATATAAATTTTATACTGAGCTGTTATTAATTTCACTTCGTATTTCGTAGAGCTAATTTCGTACTTCCAAATTCACTTCCTTCCTTTCGTCACTTTCGACCATTCCGTCGCGTAATCTTATGATACGATGTGCATGTCGGGCGATATCTTCTTCGTGCGTTACCAGGATCACTGTATTTCCGGACCTGTGGATCTCATCAAAAAGGTTCATGATCTCTACGGAAGTTTTTGAATCCAGGTTTCCTGTGGGTTCATCGGCAAGAATAATGGATGGCTTGTTAACCAGGGCTCTACCTACAGCAACCCTTTGTCGCTGCCCTCCGGAAAGCTGATTAGGTTTATGGTCCATCCTGTCGGCCAGGCCAACATCGGTGAGTACTTTCTCGGCACGTTCTTTCCGCTGACTTTTTGAAGCACCCGCATAGATCATGGGAAGAGCCACGTTTTCAAGAGCGGTGGTGCGGGGGAGAAGGTTAAAGGTTTGAAAGACAAAGCCAATCTCCTTGTTACGGATCTCTGCCAGCTCATCGTCTGTCATTTTACTTACGTCCTTTCCGTTAAGTATGTATTGACCGGAGGTGGGGGTGTCCAGACATCCTAAAAGGTTCATTAAAGTAGACTTTCCTGAACCCGAAGGGCCCATAAAGGCAACATATTCCCCTTTTTCGATCTCAAGGTCGATACCTTTTAAAACTTTTACTACTTCCTGACCCAGGTTAAAATCCCTGGTAATCTGGCTGATCTTTATGACGCTGCTCATAGACTAATGTGAATTCAAATTGTTAGACGCAAGATAGAGGAATATGTTACAAGTTCTCTTGTCGGGGATTTGAAAATTGTCATTCCGACGCCAGGAGGAATCTCCTTTGTATACGAGAGATTCTTCGCTCCGCAAAAGCTTCGCTTTGAATGACAGGGATTCCAAGTTAGCGCTTCCTTTTGCCCTCCCTAAAGGGTGGGAAGCGCATGTGTTTTAGGGAAAGTAGCCAAAAGTCAACAGCTAATAGCTAATAGCTGTTTTAGGTAAAATGTCATTCCGACGAAGGAGGAATCTCTTGTGGAAAACGAGAGATTCTTCACTCCGCAAAAGCTTCGTTCTGAATGACAGGGATTTCAAGTTAGCGCTTCCTTTTCCTTTCCCTAGGGTGGGAAGCGCAGATAACCTACAAGAAAAAGCCAAAGGCCAGTAGCAAATGGCTAATAGTTGCTTTAAGTAAAATGTCATTCCGACGTTAGGAGGAATCCCATTTGGATACAAAGGATTCTTCGCTCCGCATAAACTTCGCTCTGAAAGACAGAGATTCTAAATTAGCGCTTCCTTTTCCCCTCCCTAAAGGGTGGGAAGCGCATGGATTTTTGGGGAAAGTAGCTAAAAGCCAACAGCTAATAGCTAACAGCTGTTTCAGGAAAAATGTCATTCCGACGTTAGGAGGAATCTCATTTGTAGACGAGAGATTCTTCGCTCCGCAAAAGCTTCCCTCTGAAGGACATTATTGTCAACTGCCAACTGAACACCTGCGCACTGCCTACTAATCTACACTCTTATCACAAAATGCTCCTTCTCCTGTTCTCTCCTGAAAAAGACCATTCCCCACTGGAAAGTGTCTATACTTACTCTTACCTGTGGATGTGCTTTGATCTCCTCCCATGCTTCTTCCATTCCTCTGGACCAGTGGATGTCATCAAAGATCATGACGCTGTCATTGTGGACAGTAGCGAGAAGCTTTTCAAAATATGCTAAAGTGGCTTCTTTTTGGTGATTGCCGTCGATGAAGAGTAATGAGTACTTAGTATTGAGTATGGAAATTGGAGTTGTGGGTTGTGGGCTGTCGGTTGTCGGTTGTTTTTTTTGGGAATTTGGAATTTGGAATTTAGAATTTCTGTTCGTCATGGATTGAAAATCCGCACCATAGGCTAATCGGTTATCAGTTGTCAGTTGAGAGTTTGGCCTGACCACTGACCACTGACCACTGACCACTAATTTTTCCTCAAATTCCCCAACCTTAAGCTCCACATTCCTCAATCCAAATTCCTGAAATTTCTCTTCAGCAACTTTTCCTGTCTCAGGGCAACCTTCAAGGGTGGTGATCTTTATGTTATTTCCCGCTGCCATGGCAGCTGTTCCCATCCCCAGGGAAGTCCCGAGCTCCAGAGCTGTATCCACTTCTAAATACCTTACCAGCCGATTTAAGAGTCGGGCGCGTTTTGGAGAAATGCCCGCGATTTTTGCCATTTTTGACACCTCCCTTTCATCAGATTTTAAGACTCTGCTTCCGGCGCCGAAATCTTTGATGCGAATGGTTCTCTCGTCTTTCAGCAGCGATTTGCGGTATTGCTTCAGAATTAAGTAAGAGAGATGTTTCTTCCGGTCATAGAAGCATTTGGTCACCAGATTGTAAACAAAAGGTGAATGCACCCCATGTTGATTGCTGGAGCGGAGGAGGAATTTTATGAAGGCGAGAAAAGTGAACAATTGGCAATTAACAATTAACAATAATCAATAGGGCAATGATTTGAAATCGGAGTTAGACGGTTATTTCATTTTCTATCTTGACGGCAAATGTAAGGCAAACAATGTCTGTTCCAGGATTAAGTGTTCAAAAATTGGACAAAATCAATCGCTTTAATGGTAAAAAAACTACTGAAAGGGTTAGGCAATCGATCCCCCGCTTTCGGCGGCTTGGAGCCCCGAAAGCGGGTTTTAAAACAAATCCCTCTTCTCATTTCTCTCATGGTAAGCTTTAAAATTTTCTATGTCGCCAAACATTTGAATAACTTCTTCCCGCTTTAAAATAGTTGGACTTTTGGATATAATAATATTATAGGAGGACCAGGAATATTCTCTAATTCTTTGAACAACCTTATGATGCACAGGATTATTATGGATGTAAAAAATTACTCGTTTAAGATATTCTTCAGACGTGATCCTTTTTCTTTCGTATGGCTTTTCCATCAGACTTCCAGTTCTCCCATAATTTTTGTTTATGGCCTGAGCATATGCATTAAATAAATGACCGAGCTGCCTGGAGGCATCGGGTTTCTTTGGTTCTTTACCCGGTGAAAATAAATAGTCCTCCTTCTTAATTTCACCGTCAGTTTTGAGATAAATAAGTACATGAAAATGATTCTGCATTAGGCACCAGGCAAAGGTATCCGCTATTGGAGGAATATACTTTTTATAGAGTCGTAGAAAATGTTGGTAATTCTCATCTTCAAAAAAGATCTTAGAACCATTGTTCCCACGGTTGTAGATGTGGTAGAAGTTTCCCGGTTCTATAGGTTCGATCTGCAATTTTTTAATTTTGAGGAAAGAAATTAAAGATAAAAATTTTATTCAACCAACCGCTTTCAGGGTAAAAAAACCGCTGAAAGGGTTGGCAATCGGTCACCCCTTTCCGCGGCTTGCTCTGCAATCTTTCTGCGGCTCCAAATCCGGAAAGAAGATGGCCGGCAAAACAACCTCTTCCAGGGTTGAAAGCCGTTTTAAAGGTTGGGTGTCTGTGGTAATCACCCCTTTCCGCGGCTTAGAGCCCGGAAAGCGGGTGGAAGTCGACAACCTCTTTCAGCTTTAAAAAACCGCTGAAAGGGTTTTCTTAACTTTCCATCTTCGCTCCCAATTCAAACCACCTCTCAGTTTTCTTTTCAATCTCGTCTTCGATCCTGCTTAGTTCCACAGAAGATTTTTCGATCTCTTCCGGGCTCAGGTCCTGCAGGAATTTCTTCTGGACTTCTTCCTTTTTCTTTTCCAGGTTATGGATCTCCTTTTCCAGTTTGTTGTACTCCTTCTGCTCGTTATAGTTGAGGCCGGCGGAGGTGTTGCTTTCCTTCTTCCATGATTTTTTATCGGTAGAAGTTTCAGTTTTTTCAGCAGGAGCAGCTTCAGTACTGGCTTCGTATTCTCTATAATCGGTATAATTTCCGGGGAAATCTTCGATCTCGGCTTTTCCTTTAAAAACAAACAAATGATCCACGATCTTGTCCATGAAATACCTGTCGTGGGAAACCACCACGAGACAACCGGGAAAATCGAGCAGGAAGTTTTCAAGCACGTTCAGGGTAACGATGTCTAAGTCGTTGGTAGGCTCATCAAGGATGAGGAAGTTTGGGTTCTGAATTAAAACTGTACACAGGTACAAGCGTTTCTTTTCACCCCCGCTTAGCTTCTCTACATAATCATACTGCTTCTTCCGGTCAAAAAGGAAGCGCTCCAGCAATTGCTGTGCAGAGATCTGCCGACCTTTCTTCAGCGGAATATAATCTCCGAACTCTCGTATCACATCAATAACTTTTTGTCCTTCTTTCACCTCAATTCCCCGCTGAGTATAATATCCGAACTTAATGGTTTCTCCGATAGTGATCTTTCCGGAGTCCGGTTCAAGTCCGCCGGTGAGGATGTTCAGAAAAGTGGATTTTCCGGTTCCGTTCTTTCCTATGATCCCAATACGATCCCCCGGCTGGAAGTTATAGTTGAACTTGTCAAGCAACTCAAGGTCTCCAAAGCTTTTAGACACATTATGGAATTCCACGATCTTATTCCCCAGCCGCTCCATATTGATCTCCAGTTGGACCTGGTGGTCATTGCGACGTTTGGAGGCCCTGTCTTTGATCTCGTGAAAATCCTCGATCCGGGATTTGGATTTTGTGGTCCTGGCTTTTGGCTGCCGGCGCATCCAGTCGAGTTCCTTTTTAAAAAGCTGCTTTGCCTTATCTGTATTGGTTTGCTCTGTGGTGATCCTGTCCTCTTTTTTGTCAAGATAGTAGGAGTAGTTCCCTTTATAGGTATAAAGGTTTCCGTCCTCCAGTTCTACGATCTCATTACATACACGTTCCAGGAAATACCTGTCGTGAGTAACCATAAAAATGGTAAAATTCTCCTTGCGGAAAAATTCCTCCAGCCACTCGATCATGTCCAGATCCAGGTGGTTAGTAGGTTCATCCATGATAATGAGGTCGGGCTTATTGAGGATCATTGAAGCCAGGGCAAGACGTTTCTTTTGTCCGCCGCTAAGGCTGCCTACCTTGGCATGCAGGTCTTCCAGGTTAAGCTTGAAAAGAATTTGCTTATAAGTGGATTCAAAATCCCAGGCCTGATGTGCTTCCATTTGCTCAAAGGCTTTTTGGTAAGCTTCAGAATCTTCCGGGTTTTCCAGGGCCTTTTCATAGCGCTCGATCACTTTTAGGATCTCATTATCTGAAGCAAAGATGGTTTGCTCTACCGTAAGCTTTGGATCCAGGTTTGGTTCCTGCGGAAGAAAGGCAGTGGTAATGTCTTTGCGATAGACTACATTTCCCGCATCGGGAGTATCGGCGCCCGAAAGAATGTTTAGCAGGGAAGTTTTCCCCGTTCCGTTCTTGGCTACAAATCCCACCTTGTCCCCTTCATTGATCCCAAAAGAGATATTTGAGAACAGTTCTCTTTCCCCGTAAGCCTTGGCTACATTTTCAACAGATAAATAATTCACGCAGTTATTTTTGGCAAAAGTAACATTTTAAAGGATTAATGTTTAATTAATAGGGTTTAACAAAATCGATTTGAGAATTTGAAGAGTTGAAGATGTGTAGATTTTCTTTTTGATTAGGGTGACTGATCACAGCCTGATAGTCCCGTAGGGACTTAATTTAAGTAGAAAAATTATCCACAATGATAGCTGTGCCGTTAGGTACAGGATATAGTTGTTTCATAAGGTTTTGAATTAATTATATCATTTAAATAATACCTCAATATGTAAAGTTATACCTCCGATCTTATATCCCGTACCTAGAGGCACGGAATTCTGGTTCTATTTCTAATTAGTGAGCTCCAGAGGAGCGACAGAGAGTTGGATTCGTATCAGTGCGGAAGGCTCGACACGGATCACAGATCCTCGCCATGATGAAACCTATTCCAAAATATTCTGAAGTAGATTTCTAAAGCAGCTCGGGAGGAGCGGTACCTGCAGCTCACCTGCGACGGTATAATTTCAAGCTCTAACAATATTTAAACCGCCAGCTAATATCCACAACTTAAAACCCTTTAAAACTAAATTGTTGATGATAAAATTAAGATTTGCTATGTTAGCCAAAGTATAACAGCTTGAAGAGTCAGAAAATGAATTGGAATTCCTTAAGGCCAACAGCTAAAGGCAAACAGCTAACAGCTTTTTAATTAATAAGTCTGGATCAATAAGAAAATAAAGCAGCAGCATAAATAGTGGAGAAAGAATCAAAAATATACGTGGTGGGGCATACCGGAATGGTGGGTTCGGCCATAATGAGAAAGCTGGAACAGGAAGGCTTTAAAAATGTCATTTTTCGCACCTCTGCAGAACTCGATCTTACGAAACAGGAGGCGGTTGTAGAATTCTTTGAGGCAGAAAAGCCGGAATATGTGTTTATGGCAGCTGCCAAAGTTGGTGGTATAGCTGCAAATGATACCTACAGGGCCCAATTCCTGTATGAGAACCTCATGATACAGAGCAACCTGATTCACCAAAGCTATGTACACGGAGTAAAAAAGCTACTGTTTTTAGCTTCCTCCTGTATATATCCTAAAATGGCGCTGCAACCCATTAAGGAAGAATATCTGCTTACGGGAGAGCTTGAGCCCACCAATGAACCTTACGCAATTGCCAAGATAGCGGGGGTGAAGATGTGTGAAAATTACAACCGGCAGTATGGCTGCAACTTCATATCGGTAATGCCTACAAATCTGTATGGGCCCAATGACAATTTTGACCCTGAGACCGCTCATGTGCTTCCGGCATTGCTGCGGAAATTCCATGAGGCAAAGATCACAGGTGCCGAAGAAGTAGTGGTGTGGGGAAGTGGAGAACCCCGTAGGGAATTCCTGCATGTAGATGATCTCGCCGCGGCCTGTGTCCACCTTATGAATACTTATAAAGGGAATATCAGCCTTAACATTGGCACGGGAGAAGACATAGCAATTAAGGGTTTGGCTGCTTTAATTGCGGAGATAACAGGCTATAAAGGCAAGATCACTTATGACCGCTCCAAACCAGACGGTACTCCCAGAAAATTACTGGATGTTTCTTTGGTCCATAGTTTTGGATGGCATGCAAAAATATCTTTAAGAGAAGGAATTAAAAGGGTTTATGAAAAGGTCAAAAAGCAGTGGTGAATGTTTCATCTTCTTCTCCCCCTTTATAGCGCTTTATAACAAATAAAGAGTTTAAACGTTATTAATTAACAGCTGTTGATTTAATATTGAAAAGAAATAATTGACATATCACCTTATTTTATTTTATTTGTAAACTTGTACTCCATATCCAATTCTCATGAGAAAATATTTTTTTGCCCTCCTGTTCATATTTGCCACTACCTATACCGGCTTTTCCCAAACCACTTTCGAATATGGCCTTAAAGGCGGAATAAATTATTCTATGGGCGGAGAGATCCAGGGGAATGATTCAAATACAACATATTGGGGCGGAATTGCAGAAGGGGAAGGAGCTCTTGGATTTCATGGTGGAGTTTTCGGACAGGTCAACTTTGGGAAATTCTTTATACGACCAGAGGTGGTCTATAGTTCTTTAACCCAGGAATTTGCTATTCCGAAAAGGCAAGAGAATACCGACTTTAATGTTCAGACATTTACTATTCCTTTGATGGTGGGGTACAATATCTACGGCCCGTTGGATGTTTATGCCGGCCCGGTATATTCCAATGTTTTGGATGCTCAAATTCCCGATGAGGAATTAAATGATCTAATTGTAGTGCAGAATACCCCCATAAATGCACAGATAGGAGCTAAGGTGGAGATTGGCCGTTTTGGTCTTGACGTTCGATACGAACATTCTCTGTCCGATGCAGAAAGACAGGAACTGGATTTTGTAAATACTGAATATGGGGGTAACCAGGGTGGAGCCAACAGAGCTTATTTTAATGATGCCACTATTAATCAGGTCATTGTTAGCCTTATCTTTAAAATTGGTGGACCCGGATTGAACGAAAGAAGAAGGAGAGCCTGTTACTAAATCAAGTGGGCAGTAGGCAGTGTTTTAGTGGGCAGTTTAATTTTTAGAACCAAGAGACAAGAGTCAAGAACCAGGATTTTTTAGTTTTCAGTGTTAGGTGATCAGTCTTTTTTGAGAGCCATATTTTCAGTAAGCAGGACGCAGTTTTGAAGTTGGCAGTTTCTCTTCTTAGAACCAAGAAACAAGAGACAAGAACCAAGACTTTTTTCTGTTTAGTGGCCGGTCTGCCAGTAACTAACGTCATTTCGAAGAAGCTTTTGAGCGACTGAGAAATCTGCCTCAGCTTTACTGAAAACTTGATTCCTCGTTCTCATGATGAGATCTCTCGTCGCATCTCCTTTCTGCCGAAAGAAATTGCTCTGTCGGGATGACAACTAATCCAGGACTTTTGAATGCTTTCTGTTCAGAAAAAACCGACAACCGGCAACAGGTATAACCCGCAACCCGCAACCCGCAACCCGCAACCATATTCAGGCAAGCTCAAACTGGAAACAGGCAACTGGCAACCGGCAACAACTTCTACCTTCGTACTTCTAAACTCGTATTTCGATTTAACTTCATTTAACAAACTAAACCTCCATTTATTTTATTATTAACATTCAACACCTATATTTGTCTTTACCTATTTATCCCAAATGAGTATCAGGCATTTAATTGTTATTGTTAGTGTTATATCTTTTTTTTCTTCCTGCGTTCCTACCAAAAGGTTGATGTACCTGCAGGAGGATGGTGGGGAGACAGATAGTATTATCAAGGTGGAGCGGATTCAAAAGCCTTACAGGATTCAGGTAAACGACTTGTTGAGTATTAGAGTAAAAGCCATTGATCAGGATGTGGTAGGGATGTTTAATCCTATTGGGGAGCAGAATCTTAACGCCACGGGAGAAGAAAGACTTTATTATGACGGGTTTTTAGTCGATGCTCATGGGAATATTCGGGTGCCTACATTAGGGGAAGTGAATGTGCTGGGGTTTACCGTAGAGGAGGTGAGAGAGAAGATCGAAAAAGCTCTTTTAGAGCAATATTTTAAGGAGGAGGCAAATATATTTGTCACCGTAAAGCTGGCGGGAATAAGATATACAACCATTGGAGAAATTGGTTCCGGGAGCCAGGTGATCTATAAGGAGCAGGTGACTATCATGGAAGCTATTGCCAATGCCGGGGATATTGGGGAATTTGGAGACAGGACAGATGTGGTGATCGTTAGACAATATCCGGGAGGGGAGAAGCGGCATCATATTGATCTTACCACCATAGATGCAATGCGCTCGCCCTATTATTATATCCAACCAAATGACTTGATCATAGTAAATCCTCTTCCGCAAAAAGCCTGGGGACTAGGTACCACAGGATTATCAAATTTTCAAACTTTTACTACTGTCTTGGCGTTTTTAACTTCGGCAATACTATTAATTACCAGGTGATGTATGGCACATGAAGATGATCATATTAGTGACGTAGGTTCTACCTTTGATTTTAAAGGTTTTGTACTCAAAGTATTTAGTTACTGGCAGCTTATTCTGCTTTCCATAGCTATAAGCGTGGGGGTGGCGTATTACAACAATGTTAGAAAGCTCCCAGTCTATCAGTTAGGAAATTCCATTTCTATTAAGGATGATCAAAATCCTTTTTTCACCAGTAATACCAGTCTTACCTTTAACTGGGGAGGGACTTCAGATAAGGTAAATACTGCAATGACAATCCTCCGTTCCAGGTCTCATAACGAGGAGGTGGTAGAGCGGCTTCAGTACTATGTTGGATATCAACAGGACGGGGAGTATCAGCGGGTGAACGCCTATGGCTTTACCCCTTTTAAAGTGGTAGCTGATACCACGGCATTTCAGGCTCAGGGAAATACCTTCACCATCAGTTTTAAGGATCCTGAAACCTTCACTCTTAGTACAAATTTCTCCGGAGTAACTGCCTCCGTCTTCAATTACCGTACAAAAGAATATTCTACCGTAGTGGTGGAAGAAGGTGAGTTTAAAAGAGAATACAAACTAAATGAACCTATAGATCTACCTTTTTTTAGCGGAACTCTGGTGCCCACTCATCACGCTCCTACCATTGATAAGCCTTTCTATGTGCAATTCCGGCATTTCGATGGCACCGTAGGAAGATTCCGGGGAGTTGCAGTAAATCCGCAATCACAAGGTGCTTCAGTGCTCAACTTATCCATGGTAGGAGATAACAAACCTGAAATAGTTGATTACTTAAACGGGACGGTTAGAGTGCTGAGTGAAAATATGCTAGAGCGAAAAAATCTTTTTGCTACCAAGACCATCCGGTTCATAGATAGTAGCCTCAATGTAAAAGCAATGGAGCTGCAGGTAGTAGAAGATGAACTCAATAATTTTAGGAATAAGAATTCAATACTGGATATTTCCGCGGAAAGTAGTCAATTAAATGGAAAGCTAATGACCCTTGATGTAAAAAGGGAAGAGATCGACCGGCAATTAGCTTATTATGAAACCCTAGAAGATTATCTGCGAAACAGGAGTGATTATTCAGACGTGCCTGCACCTTCGGTTGCCGGTATTTCGGAAGGGAGTATAGTAAGTGGAGTTGGAAGGATCCTTACTCTGGCTGAAGAGCGTCGTAAGTATGAGTACTCCCTTCAGGAGAATTCTCCTGTTTTTAAAGATATTGACCGGCAGATCAATGCGGTAAAAGACGTGCTGCTGGAGAATATGACTTCTTCCCAAGATCTTTTGAGGGATGAACTGCGGGATATTAACCGGGACATTACATTGGCAGAAGGAGAAATTAAGAAATTGCCTCAGGAGGAACAGGACCTTATTAAGATCCAGCGAAAATATTCCCTGAGTGAAAAGACTTATAACCTGTTCCTGGAGAAACGCAGCGAAGCTGGACTTATTAAAGCGGCAAATGTGAGTGATGTGATGGTCATTGATACCGCAAAGGATACCGGCGGCGGACAGATTGGACCAAACACTCAGTTAAATTATGTAATGGCATTAATGGTAGGGGGAATGATCCCTCTTACATTTGTTTTTCTCTTGGTTTTCCTAAATACGAATGTTCACAACGCCCAGGAGGTAACCCGATTGTCACCCATTCCTATTCTTGGTATGATCGGGAAAAGCAAAATGGATACAAATCTCGCTGTGTTCAATAAACCTAAATCGGCTATTGCTGAAGGTTTTCGTGGCCTCCGATCGAGTCTGCAGTTCATGTACAAGAAGCAGGGGGTTAAAGGCTCTAAAACTGTTCTTATTACCTCCTCGGTTTCCGGGGAAGGAAAGACTTTCTGTGCCAT
Source organism: Salinimicrobium sediminilitoris (assembly GCF_020866905.1). Lineage (GTDB taxonomy): Bacteria > Bacteroidota > Bacteroidia > Flavobacteriales > Flavobacteriaceae > Salinimicrobium > Salinimicrobium sediminilitoris. The sequence goes on from NZ_JAIVCC010000001.1 coordinate 290,701, forward strand.
GAACCTCGCCACGGTTTTCGCTCTGAGTGAGAAGAAGACTTTGCTGTTGGGTGCCGACTTGCGTAAGCCGAAGATCTTTGATGATTTTAAGATCAATAATGAAGTGGGGGTGGTAAATTACTTGATAGGGCAAGAGTCTCTGGATACAATCATTCAGCCGAGTATGGTGCCGCACCTTGATGTGATCACTGCCGGGCCTATTCCCCCAAATCCTTCCGAGTTGCTCATGAACGAGCAGATGGAAACCTTAATGGCTGAGCTTAAAGAGCGTTATGATTATATCATCATGGATACTCCGCCGGTGGGTGTGGTTGCCGATGCCCTCAACCTTATCAAATACGCTGATGCTACTTTATATCTTATTCGCCAGGATTACACCAAGCGTGGAATGCTGGAGGTGATCAATGAGAAATACAACAAAGGCGAAGTAAAAAACATCTCCTTCGTACTCAACCACTTTGTGCACAGAGCTAAATATGGGTATGGTTATGGCTACGGCTACGGCTACGGTTACGGCTATGGTTACGGGCAATACGGAAAAGGCTACGGACAGCAGGAAACCATGAAGAGCAGACTGAAGAAAAAGTGGAGGGAAGTACTTCGAAATTTCGAATAACAGTTGTCGGATTGCCAATTTCTTGAAAAGAAAATTTAGAAAGGTTAGATCATTTTCAGAAATGTTCTTCTTCAAAAGAAGCCCATCCTTATGGTACTACCCTAGCAGTTTAATTTTTTATTTTTCCAACAAATAAAAAACATTAAAAAACTGATAGGAATTCACCTTTTTCTTATCGTGAGATGTGCTTTCCGGTTTTGAAATTGATTTTAAGCCTACAGAGCTAATAGGCCTTTTAAAAAGAAGTTATTAATTTTTATATTCAAAATTGGAAGTAAATAAAATCTTTAGATTCTTCAAAATAACCAAAAACTATTATTACAACTATTAGAATTGAAGTTTTAAGAATTACATTTCTACCACATAATGGTTGTTCTTGATTTCTATGGAGCCATTCTATTGCTATAAAAGAAGTTAGAACGAATAAAATCTCAAAAAAAGGATAAAAAAATATTTCGTCTAATCCCCTCCAGTTGTCATAGGTTAAAAGTCTTAGAATATATTGCACAGCCATAAACAAGTCTGTTGATCTAAAAAAGATCCATGCAAAACTTATAATTGAAAAAGTAAAGAAGATTTTAGAGATTTCCCTTAAAGAAGAGGTTGGAGTGTCCTCCAAGTATTTGCGATTACCGGCCATCCATAGAAGTGGAATAAAAAAGAGTGCATGGAGTAGCCCCCAAATTAAAAAAGTCCAATTTGCCCCATGCCAAAATCCACTCACTAAAAATATTATAACAATGTTCCTCGTCGTCATCCATCTATTACCTTTTGAGCCCCCTAGAGGGATATACAAATAATCCCTAAACCATGTTGAAAGCGAAATGTGCCATCTTCTCCAGAATTCACCAATATTTCTAGAAAAATAGGGGTAATTAAAATTGCGCATGAGCTTGAAACCAAGGAGCCGTGCTGATCCAATAGCTATATCGCTGTAACCGGAAAAATCTCCATAGATTTGGAAAGAGAAAAGGAATATTCCCAAAACCAGTACTTCAGCACTGAGGCTTGTATAATTTTCAAAAATATTATTTACAAGTTGAGCACAATTGTCGGCAATTACCACTTTTTTAAAAAGTCCCCAAAGAATCAAATTGAATCCAGATTTAGATTCCTCTAGGTTAAATATTCTTCGGGAATGAAATTGAGGTAGTAAATTTTTAGCACGTTCAATAGGCCCTGCCACTAACTGCGGGAAAAAAGCAACATAAGTTGCAAAATTGAGAAAATTATTAGTTGCCTGGATTCGCTTCTTATAGATATCAATAGTATAGCTAAGGGTTTGAAATGTATAGAAGGAAATACCTATAGGAAGAATTATTTTCATGCTCCACATATTCATTTGGACACCCAATCCTGACCAGGCACTAATCCAATTTTCTATGAAGAAGTTAAAATATTTGAAAAAAAATAAGAGTCCGAGATTCAGAATAATACTAGCGGCTAATAAAATCTTTCTTTGTGTCTTATCGGTTTCTTTTTCTAATTTTATCCCAATTGCATAGTCAACAAGCGTGCTGACAAAAATTAAAAGCAAAAATCTATAGTCCCACCAGCCGTAAAAAAAATAACTTCCAAGGAACAACAATATATTTTGTGCTCTAACAGATTTTCTTAGTAGTCCCCAGTACAAGAGAATAATAGCAGGTAAAAATAGAGCATATGTAATGGTATTAAACAGCATTTAATTTTCGAGAATTCTACTTATTTCCGAAGAAAGTTTGTAGGTGAAATATGTAGCTCCAGCCTTATTCAAATGAAATGTGTCATAAAAAAATTCCGGATTACCAGACATTTCATCTTGTGAAAAATCTAAAAAATGTACATTTGGTAAATCTGAAGTAATATTGTGTATTTCTGCTATTATTAGCTTCCTAAGTGGAGAGGATATAATAGCTCGTTCCTTAAGTTCTGGTGCCCACACTAAAAATACTTTTTTTTGGAGTGGAATTTTTTTCTGTAAAAAAAATCTTGTATGGTTCAAACCATCCCGATATCTTGAGATGTTTAGAGGCTTTAGGTTTTCAAGCTCAAGTCTCTTGAGATTATTTACATCTCGTTCAAAATTCTTGTCATAAGGTGTAAAACCTTTTTCCGTGGGATATATGGAATAACTTTTTCCGAAAAAAGAAAATATCCCTTTGACGAGAAGAGGCTTATAGTGGTTATATTTTAAAAGAGTAACCCAGGCGTGCCTTCCAAAGTGTGGGTCAATTGAATTTAATTCTTCACGTAAGTATTTATTTTCTAAAAATGGTAAAAATTGATAACGTTCAGGAACTTCCTTTGATGAAACGAAATGGGCCAAATCTAAATTATGAATTATCATTTTGGGCGGCTCATTATTTTCTACATAAGCCTCTAGCTTAACCTCTTGAAGGTTGTACGAACCCGCATTAAAACTGAGGTTGAAAGAACTTAAGCCAAGTTGCTCCTCCAAAACGGAAGGATCATATCCAACTGCTCCTCTCGAAGAACCAAGAACCAATAAATCAGCATTTATTTCTCCTCTGATAATATGATCCCAATCCTGAAAAATACTGCGATCAATTTTTTTCAGTCCCGAATCAGCCATTAGTTGAACGGAAAGTGCTATTACGTAAGAAGTTAAAGCCAGTTTGATAATGTAAATAAAAAAGATTCTCAGTTCATTGTATTTTTAAATTTATACTCTTTATTCTCTCTTTTTAATTTCTCCACTTTTACATTTATCGCATAAACTAGTAATAGTAATTCCAGCGCCGCCTGTGGCATCCTGAACCGGAAACCTGAGTAGGTGATTATGGTTATCCCAATTGTGGACAGGATCAAGCCTATGGCCAGAGTAAGAACCAATTTATTGCGGGAAAATATTAAAAGGTATATCAAAGCTACTAATGCCAATAGATGAAACATCCACCTTCCTGTCTCCAGAACACCCGGTTTGGGAGTTTCAGGAAAAGGATTAAAAGCACTCACCAACTTTTTACCAACAATTGGAACCACCATTTCAGGATGTGTATTGATGAAATGAATAGTCGCGTCTTTGTACAGCTGTAACATCTCAACTTCACCATAGCCTTTATTTCTGTTGAAGTCATAATCTTCCAATACCAGACCTTCATTGGCTAAATCTCCTTTGGTGTTTGTGTGTTCGGCTATAACATTTTTGTTCCAGCCTTTAGCCATGACCGCACCTGAAGATGTAGTTAGAATAAGGGAGTTAGTATCCAGAACAATCGAATTTCTTATGATCCAAATGGACACCACGGCCACAGCAAGAAGTGAGGTAATGAGTAAGCTTTTAAATTTAATTTGCCGGTAAAGAAAGAGTATAAACCAGACTGTAAAAGGTAGAAAGAGATAATATGGATGCGACAGGATCAAGAGCCCACCTACAAACCCCTGTGGTATGGGACCTGATTTTTTCTGCACATTCCTGATCAATAGATATATCCATAAGGTAATGAAGAAGAAAGTAACAGGTTCAGAAAGGAACACCCGGGAATAAATTTGCCATGCGGGACTAATTGCATAGAGAAAGCTGCCGATTATTACCAGGACCTCTTTCAGTTTTAGAAGCTTCAGGGTTCTATAAAAAATAAATATACCCAGAAAATGAAGAAGAAATTTGAATATGAGAATATAGGTGAGTTGATAGCCAAAAATGAGGAAGATACCTGCTATGATTAGCGGCCAAACCGGAGGACGCCAGGTACTGTGGTTTGCAAAGTGCAACTTCTCTTCTGATATCTTGTTCCCCTTAAAGCTATTTATTAAACCTCCTTCTGTGATTAGATGTCCGTACTTTCCATGTTGGGCTAAACTCACCCCCAGACCGACAAAACTGGCAGCATCGCCATCAGATTCATACTTTGTGCTTTCAGCTATGTAGAAGTTATAGCCGGTAATAAGGATAAATATGGGTCCCAAAAAGATCTTTAAGTAAAAAGGACCGGCTAGAAACTTCATTTATCTTGTGATGATATTATACTTAAATACGCACCAGAGTGCTCTTACCCCATCTTTCCAATTGATCTTCTTTCCTTCATCATAAGTACGGCCATAATAAGAAATCCCTACCTCATAGATCCTGATCTTTGGAATCCTGCTTATTTTAGCCGTAACCTCAGGTTCAAATCCGAATCTCTTTTCCTTCATCACCAGGCTCTTAAGGATCTCTGCTCTAAAGAGCTTATAGCAGGTTTCCATGTCTGTCAGATTTAAATTGGTGAAAGCGTTGCTGAGGGTAGTCAGAAATTTGTTTCCTATGGTGTGCCAGAAGAAAAGGATACGGTGGGGATTGCCACCCATGAATCTGGAGCCGTAAACGACATCAGCCTTACCGTCCAACATCGGTTTTAAAAGGATATTATATTCATTCGGGTCATATTCAAGGTCGGCATCCTGAATAATAATATAATCTCCGGTAGCCATTTCGATCCCCTTGTGTAGGGCAGCCCCTTTTCCCTGGTTATATTTTTGGTTATACAAAAAGACCGGAACTTCGGGGTGTGATGCTATGAATTGTTCAATCAGTGTCTTAGTGGCATCAGTTGAATGATCATTCACTATTATGATCTCTTTCTCAAGAGAGAAATCCAGCTTAAGATCCCTCAGAGTCTCTAGAATAGAAGTGATGGTTTCTTCTTCGTTATAAGCCGGAATTAAAACAGATAATCTTTTCAAATGAAAAAGCGCTTGGACAAAGACAAATATAGATTTTCCAACCAGAAAAACTAATTTTTCTTGTTAGAGCTTTGCGGCTCGGTTAAAGTACCCTCTCCCGGAAAAGCAGAGTTTCATTGCATATGGTTTAAAAGAAAAGAAAGTAAATTTTCTCCGAAATCCACTCCTACTTCGGGAAATCTTCTAACTTCGTATTTTAAACCCAAACAGCCAAAAATTGACTGAAGAAAACCAGGATTGGCTCTATGAAATTACCCCCAAACGGAAGCTGATCGACCTGAATTTCGGGGAGATATGGCGATACCGCGATTTGTTGATCCTGTTTGTGAAGCGGAATATTGTGACTGTTTATAAACAGACTATTCTGGGCCCCTTGTGGTATTTTATTCAGCCGTTGTTTACTGCAATTACGTTCACCCTTGTATTTAATAAAATTGCCAATGTCCCCACAGGGGAGGTCCCTCCTTTTTTATTTAATCTTACCGGCATTACAGCATGGAATTACTTTGCTCAATGTCTTACCGGCACCTCAAGTACCTTCCAGGCCAATGCAGGTATTTTTGGAAAAGTTTATTTCCCACGGGTAATCATGCCACTTTCCAACGTGATCACCAATTTATTCAAATTTGGAATACAAATGGGGGTGCTGTTGATTGCCTATCTTTATGCTGTGGCTAGTGGAATTGAAATTGAACCAAACATCAACCTACTTCTTTTTCCGGTTTACATCATAATGATGGCTTTCATGGGATTGGGACTTGGAATGATCATTTCTGCTTTTACAACAAAATATAGGGATCTCTCTGTATTGGTAGGTTTTGCAACTTCTCTTTTATTGTATATTTCTGCAGTACCTTATCCTCTGGCTGAGGTTGAAAAGGAGATGCCCGAGTACGCATGGATAGTACAATACAACCCATTAACGCACATTATAGAGGGATTCAGGTTTATGATCCTGGATACCGGCATTTTTAGCTGGTACGGATTTCTATATACCCTTTTTATCTCAATTTTTCTGTTTCTGACAGGACTGATAGTTTTTAATCGAACAGAAAAGAATTTTATTGATACTGTGTAAGCATGGTTAATTGAATAGTGGATATGAGTAATATTTTAAAAGCTGAAGATATTTCTAAACAATACAGACTCGGTTTAGTGGGGACCGGGACACTTAGTGATGATCTTAAGCGATGGTGGTATAAAATGCAGGGAAAAGAAGATCCCTTTCTTAAGGTAGGCGGCATTAATGACAGGAGCATAAAAGCTGTCGAAGATTATGTATGGGCTTTACGCGATATAAATTTTGAAGTAAAACAGGGGGAAGTTTTAGGGATTATTGGAAAGAACGGCGCCGGGAAATCTACATTATTAAAAATTCTGTCTCGGGTCACCGCTCCAACCACTGGAAGTATTAAAACCAAGGGGCGTATTGCCTCTTTACTGGAAGTAGGTACAGGCTTTCATGCAGAACTTACCGGCCGTGAAAATATTTTTATGAACGGTGCAGTACTTGGAATGACTAAGGCGGACATTAAAAATAAATTAGATGAAATTATCGATTTCTCCGGTTGCGAAAAATATATAGATACTCCCGTCAAAAGATATAGCAGTGGAATGACTGTCCGTTTAGGATTTGCCGTTGCTGCACACCTGGAGCCGGAAATTTTAGTAATTGACGAAGTCTTGGCCGTAGGAGATGCTGAATTTCAAAAAAAAGCCATTGGGAAAATACAGAACCTTTCAAGTGGTGAAGGTAGAACTGTAATCTTTGTGAGCCATGACTTAAGTGCAGTTAGTACAATTACAGAAAAAACTATTGTTTTGGGCAATGGAGAAATTATTGCCTTTGAGGAGACAAATAAAGCAATAGCTGTCTATTCTAAAGCCGATAGAGATCAAAATATTTATACTCAGGAACCCGCTAACAGTAGTCCTTCTGTAACTAAGGTGAAAATTTTGACATCGGAAGGTGGAACAATTCAGCGAAATAGAGGTGAATTAACTATCGAATTTGAAATAAACATGCCAGCTGCCAATATGCAGAATCTGGGATTGTCTTTTCAAATTTTAAACCATTTACAGACGCCTATTTTGTATGATTATATTTTTGATATTTATACCCCCTTTTGTAGGTTAAAGGGTAAGAATGTCCTTTCCTTTACATATGATGAATTATTACTTTATAAGGGTAATTACAGTCTAAAAGTTCATTTGGCAGATACAAAATCAAGAATTAAGTTTCAGGAAATTGATTGTTGTTCCTTTCAAGTAGAAATGATAGGACAGAAAGAACCAGAATGGGGCTGGCAAAAAAATGTCTGCCAATATCTGGATAAGGGAAGGTGGAGAATTTAAACCTTATGCGGCAAAAAGGCATTAGTTGCAGTTGCTCTAGGTTTAATTAATGTAGTTGTAAAAAGCAGATCATGAGCGACTTAAAAACATATAATCATTTATTCTATCAGAACCAGGTTCTAGAATCGACAAATTCCGCAAAACACATAGTTCCACTCATAAATGAGTGGTTTCTTCCTAAATCTATAATAGATGTAGGATGCGGTGTTGGATCATGGCTAAATATCTGGAAGAATTGCAAAAATGTTATCGAAGTTAAAGGTGTTGATGCTCATTTCGTAGATAAATCACTTTTTCTAATAGATGATTTAAACGAATTTATTGAAGCAGATTTAAATAAAAATTTGCCGCACCTAAAAAAATTTGATGTGGCAATGTGTCTCGAAGTAGCTGAACATCTTGATGAAAAAAGAGCAGTTTCTTTTATAAAAGACTTAACGGATTTATCAGATGTTATTGTTTTTTCAGCTGCTATTCCTGGACAGGAAGGAACAAATCATGTTAATGAACAATTTTTAAAATATTGGGTTGAAAAATTTAATAAATATGATTATAAATGTTATGATGTAATTAGGCCGCTGATCTGGGAAGTCGAAACGATTTCTTGGTGGTTCAGACAAAATATTGTGTTATTTATTAAAGAGGGAGCCACTTTAGAAATAGATTTGTCAAATATGCAAACTTTTAATTGTTTTGATTTGGTTCGAAAAGAACTATTAATTCATAAAATTGACAAATACAATGAGCTTGTCAATTTGAATAAAAAGAAAAATACTTCTATCACGAGGATATTAAAAAAGGCCTTTAATAATTTTAGATGAGAAAAGAGCATTTGGATAGATTCAAGGACTCTACAGTAATTGATATTTCTAATCATTACTATTTAGTTTATAAACCTCTAATTCGGGATATTAAGTATGCTATAAATAATTATAGTGCGGGAAAAGTTTTAGATATAGGGTGCGGTAATAAACCATATAAAAGCTTGTTTGAAAATAAGTGTGATGAGTATGTGGGGTGTGATATTGTTCAATCTAGTGAAAAATGTGTTGATATTATTTGTGACGCAACAAATATTCCTTTAGATGATAATTCAATTGACACCATTTTTTGTACACAAGTAATAGAACATGTGGATGATCACAATAGACTATTAAAAGAAATCTTTCGATTGTTAAAACCTGATGGTCATATAATATTATCAGGTCCGATGTATTGGCATTTGCATGAAGAACCTTACGATTTTTTTCGATTTACAAAGTATGGTTTCAAATTTATATTTGAAAATCAAGGATTACGACCTGTTGAAATACTTGCTAATGGAGGTAAATGGGCGACTTTTGGTCAAATGGTAATACATACCTTTCCGAATTTCTTAATCAAAAGAAAACTTTTTAGAAAATACAGTAATATGTTTTTCTCATATTTAGATGACAAGTACTATTATGATTATAATACCATGAACTATTTAGTAATAGCAAAAAAATAGTTGAAGCATGGACCCTAAACTAAGTGTTATAATACCATGCTTTAATTCAGAGAAAACTTTAGAAGAGACTTTGAACTCTGTACTTAACCAAAGGCACCAAAACTGGGAAGCTCTTATAATAAATGATGGTTCTAATGATGGTACTGAGGCTATTGCTTCAGTGTGGATAGAGAAAGATAAACGAATTAAGTATTTCTCTAAAGAAAATGAAGGACTGGGGAAATCAAGAAACTTTGGTATTTCTAATGCAGCTGGCGAATATATTTTACCGTTAGATTCAGATAATTTGGTAGTTGAAGATTTTGCTGAAAAAGCAGTCGCCTTTTTAGATTCTCATCATGAAGTAGGGGTCGTACACGGTCATGCGGAATATTTTGGTGAAAAAACAGGTATATGGGCCATTGATGAATTTAACCTGGAAAAAATACTCGTAGGTAATTATATTGATGCCTGTGCAATTTATAGAAAAGAGCTTTGGGAAAAAGTTGGTGGATATGACGAAAATATGCCCTATCAAGGTCATGAAGATTGGGATTTTTGGATCGCTTTAGGAATACAAAACGTCAGATTTTATCATCTAAATCAAATAACCTTTAGATATTGCGTTTGTGGTGGATCTATGATTAATTCATTTAATCGTGAAATGTTATTGTTGAACCAGGACTACTTAGTTCAAAAATATTCGAGAGTTTTTCATAAATACTATTCCAGACTTTACAGTCAAAATGAATCTTTTAATTCTGAACAATGTAAAAATAAAACTTCACAGGATTTGGTAAGTGAATTATTGTCAAGAATAAAAAAGGCCTTATGGTAACAAAAGCTCCTCTTGTATCTGTAATATTACCCAATTATAATCACGAAAAATACTTAAAACAGCGATTGGAAAGTATCTTCAATCAGACCGTTCAGGACATTGAAGTTATTCTTCTAGATGATTTCAGTACGGATAACAGTCGGAATATACTGTTGCAATATTCCAGACATTCCAAGGTAAGTCAGTGTATCTTTAACGAAGCCAATTCCGGGAGCACCTTTAAACAATGGGACAAAGGAATAGCTTTGGCTAAGGGAAAATTTGTATGGATCGCAGAATCTGATGATTTCTGTGAGGATATCTTTCTTGAGCGACTCTTAGAGCCTCATTTTGTTGATCACACCTTAGCTTTATCCTTTTGCCAATCTCACCGGGTCGATTCAGGAGGTGAAGTGACAGGAAACTGGATCACTCATACTGCAGAACATGGGAAAAATGCTTTTGAAAAGGATTTTAAAATGGATGGGAATGTATTTATTGAAAATTATTTGATTCATAAAAACGTAATTCCCAATGTCAGTGCTGTACTTTTCAGAAAAATTGGACTAAATAAAATTGCTCCCCTGAGGTTTGAACCCTTTATGAGGTATAATGCAGACTGGTTCTATTATATTCAGCTTCTTTGCAATTCTAATGTATATTTTGTGGCTGAGACTTTAAATTATTTTAGGTACCACGAAAGTAGCGTGATTGCTAAGGCAGGCGGAGAAAGTGGCTGGGTTAAGATATTTAGAATGGAATTGGAAGTTAGGAAGACAATGATTAAGTTTCTTTCAAAAGAAAATTTACCCAATTTTGATAAAGTACAAAAACAGGCAAGGATAGGGGATAACAGGTTATATCAATTGACGGCCCGGAGCCTCATTAATAGGCAAAACTATTTAAAAGGATTAGTTTTGGTCTGGAATAAGCCATACTTATTAAAAAAAGCCTTAAAACATACCTTTAAGAAAATCATTCAGGATGGTTGATATTTCTGTTGTTGTTTGTTCAAGGGAGACTGAGCTTTTAAAAAATTTACAAGAAAATATAAAGGCTACCATTGGGTGTCGACACGAAATAATCAGTGTGGATAATAAAGAAAATCAATACTCGATTTTTGAAGCCTATAACCTTGGAATTCAAAAAAGTAAATTTGAAATTATTTGTTTTCTCCACGAGGATATTCAGATACACACTAGAAATTGGGGCAAAATTATTCATCGCTTATTTGTAGAACATAAAGAGGCGGGAATAATTGGTTTAGCGGGAAGTAAGGTGAAATCTAATGTGCCCGCCGGTTGGTGGGAACACGAAAGAAGATTTTTAGTTAAAAACCTTATTCAACATAGGCCAAATGGAGTAAAAGAACATATAGAGTTAGGATTTGAAGCTGGTGATCTTCAGGAAGCTGTAATCGTGGATGGCGTTTTTATAAGCATGAAAAAGAAAAAGGGTGTATGTTTTAACGAAATGCTAGAAGGATTTCATAATTACGACCAAAGCATTTGTCTGGACTACATTAAAAAGGGCCATAAAGTTTTTGTGACGAATCAGGTCTTAATTGAACATTTTTCCAATGGCCGAATTGATGGCACCTGGGTAAATTCGATGCACAAATTTCATCGGTTATATAAAAATGATTTACCAAAAGTTGTTTCGGGTACAGCTATTGACAAAGTTCAAAGGGAAAAATATTTGATTAATTATATCATTCATTGTAAAAGTACCGGAAACCAGAAACTTGCTTTTCTATATTGGCTAAAACTCCTAAAGCAGAATCCACTTTCAAAAAAACACAAATTTCTTCTCTCAGATTTTTGGCGTTATTTTATAACAAAATGATATTTTTTGAGTTTAGCAGTAGTAATACCGTACTATAAGAAGAACTTCTTCTTCGAATGTCTTGATTCACTTTCACGTCAATCAAACAAAAACTTCATAGTCTATGTAGGTAATGATGCTTCCCCGGAAAATCCTTTGGATATCATCTCACATTTTTCACAAGATCTGGACATAAAGTACCATTACTTCCCGGAGAACATGGGAGGCGTTTCTTTGACTAAGCAATGGCATAGGTGTATCAACCTTTCCCAGGGAGAAAAGTGGATCATGATTCTCGGGGATGATGATTATCTAAGTTCCAATTATGTGGAGGAGTTTTACAGGAATTTGGAAGATATTGAGAATCGCAACATAAAAGTGGTACGTTATGCATCTAAAATTCACAGAACTTCGTCTGGAGAGGTTTCAAAAAAATTCACGCACCCTAAGATCGAGAAATCAACTGATTTTATTTACAGGAGATATTTCGAAGTTTCTCGGGGCTCATTAACCGAACAAATTTTTAGGAGAGATCAATTCCTGAAGTATGGTTTTCATGATTTTCCCTTAGCTTGGGGTGCAGATCTCATGGCTTGGTTAGAATTCAGCGAATTTGAAAAAAATTATGCTATTAACGATGCTACAGCTTTTTTCAGAATTTCTGATCATAACATTTCGCGGGGTGGGTATCTTGAGGAGACAAAGCAGAATGCGAGGGTTATATTTTTTTCAAAATTAATATATGATTATATAGAAAAGTTTGAGCCTTATCAAAGGTTAAAACTCATTCTCTTGTTTGAACAAATTCTTTATACCACAGAACAATTTTCTTTCCTGCATTGGTTCAAACTTTCTCATTTAATTTTGAAAGAGGGAGGTTTGTTGCAGCTGGCTAAATTCAATAGAAGGTCAATGTTAAAATTATCTACATTGTTTGTGGGAAGAGAAACGTTTAAAAATGCTCTCCAAAATAATCTTTCTGGAATTAAACTGCGTTTCTATCGTCTGAGAAGGAAAGTATATCGTCAAAGAGAAAATCTGGAGAAAACTGAATTCGAAAGAAGGATTTGGAAGCGTCAACAATTGTACTTTGGTAATGATCATCTCCGCTCAATAGTCTTATTTAAACTGTACAGACAAGAGGATTGGTCTACATGGAAAAACATGGATCTATGGCAAAGGAGACTTGAAAACAAATGGAATGCTAAGGAATTCGCTCTTAAAGCCGGTTGCAAGGTAGCTGAAGTGTATTGGCGTGGACGCAGAGAAGACTTCGAATCTTTGGATTTGTCTATTTTGCCTAAGACCTTTATCGTTAAACCTATCCTTGGTGAAGCCAGTAAAAATGTCTTTCTAATGAAGGATGGATATAATTTGTTCGATAAAAAATCATATTCTTTTTCAGATTTGCGAATAGCCATAAATATTTTATATAAATCTGTCGGAGTAACAGAAATAATCATTGAAGAGTTTTTGTCAAATGAAGCTGGAGAAATTAAGGTTCCAAATGATTACCGTTTCTATACATTTAATGGGAAGATAAGATTTATTCAACTGGATAAAAGGACCGGTTTTGCCAAAGAACAGGTTTCGTTCTATACCGAGAATTGGGATCTAATAAAAGAAAAAGTTCTGATTGATGCTTCAGTTGATAAATATGATCCTCCACCCGCTTGTTTGCAAGAAATGATTCGTGAGGTGAAAAAATTGAGTACACATTACAAATTGTTTTGCAGGATAGATTTTTACGCTTCTTCTAGAGGTGCTATTTTTGGAGAATTTACACCCACTCCAAGAAAAGGGAAAAATCTTACCCGGTACGGGAATAGAGAACTAATTGAGGCGTGGGATAATTATTGTAACGGAATGGTGTGATGGATCAGCTAAAAGTTTCAGTTATAATACCCGTCTTTAACAGAGCTAATCTCATTGGAGAAACAATAGATTCAGTTTTATCGCAGTCATACACAAATTGGGAGTGTATAGTCGTAGACGATGGCTCGACTGATGGAATAAAAGAAATACTGGAGGAATATTGTAATAAGTACGAAAGGATTAGATTTTTTAAGCGCCCAGAAGGCAAACCTAAAGGTGCTAATTCCTGTCGAAACTTTGGTTTTGAAAAAAGCAGTGGTGATTACGTCATTTGGTTTGATAGTGATGATCTTATGACTGCTAACCACATTGAGGAAAAAGTAGTAGCTCTTGAAGCTTCTAATGCAGATTTTGTGATCGCGAAAACTGCTAATTTTGAGGGAGACGAACTCCTGGAGCCTTATCAATATGAAAAGAAATCCTCCGGTATAAAAGCAGCAGACTTTGTACTTTCAAAGATCCACTGGTATACTTATGATGTAATACTGAAGAGAGAGGTAGCCAATCAAATTAGCTGGAATGAAAAAATGAAGTCCTGGCAGGACTACAATTACTTCTGTAAAATGTTGTTAGTTACAGAAAACGGTATTTACCTGGATGAGGTTCTCACTCACAGGAGATTGCATTCTAAGTCAATTCAAAAAGAACTTCTCGCAAGTCCGGTTAATTTCCATAATGAACTTCTTGAAAACCGGATCCTTACCTTTCATGATGTTTCGGCACAGATGGATGCCGGGACCAGAAAAGAGATGCTCTACGCTTTGATGAACCATTGCTTTGAGCTTGCGAAACTCAGATCTGTTTCTAAGAAATGGTTTCAAGTCCTCTCTCTTGTAAAAAAACATCTAGGTTTTGAGTTCGCAACTGTTTTTGGGGTTTCTCTTTTTGCCGGACTTTCTTCAGGTAGAGGATTTGCTCTCCTTGAAAGAGCTAAAAAACGCTAGTAAAAAATTCTTTTCTAACTGCTCTTTGAGCAAAAATAAATAGATTCTTTTTCCGGGAAGCCGAACCTGAATTTTTCTTCCTCTGTAAATTCATGTGTATATTTTATGTCGTGGACTTTAAATCCTGCTGATTCCAGTCTTCGAGGATAGTCGAGACCGTACCAGCGAACGTGATCGATCTGTCCGAACGCAGCATATCTTTCTTCGGGAGTTATCTTGGAGAAGTCCTCATACGTTTTCTCTCTGTTGAAAGCAATGGGTACCTGAAAAATTCCCCACCCGCTTTTCTTCATTACCCTGAAAAGTTCAGTCATTGCTTTTTTATCGTCAATGATATGTTCCAGAACATGATTGCAGAGGATAATGTCAAACGTTTCACTTTTGAAATCTATAGAGGTTATATCGATCTCATATATCTGAGTATTTCTGTTGAATTTGTACATCCCGGGATCGATGTCACAAGGAAAGTATTCTATGTCGGGACGTTTTGAAAAGATATCATAGAATGCTTTTTCAGGAGCAAAGTGCAACAACTTTAGCTTTTCCTTTTTTTCTCTGAATAATTCAGTTTCCCCGTTAAGATACTGGAAGAGCAGTCTATGCCTTTTCATCGAGCCACAATTAGTGCACTTTTCATTTGGGACATTTTTAAAAGGCTCAAAGATACGATACTGATGATCACAGATATTACAAGTAACTTCATTACCTGCATACTCTCTTTCAAGCTGCTGCTTTTTCCTGTATTTTCTAAAATTGCGGTAGTTGTACTTTACCCTCTCCGGAAGGAATTTCTTTATAGTTTCTCTCATGTGGTTCGCAATCTATTGGAGTAATTCCTGATCCAAAAGGTCAAGAATGGTTGTATCAATGGTAATATCAAATTTCCTGGCGAAAAGTTTTTCTACCGATGCCAATTTTAGTTCTTCCAGATCTTCTTTTTCAAAGGTTACTGGTAAAGGTGTATTTTTTCGATCCCAGTTTACATAAGTCAGTGAAGGGGCGACAGGTCCATCCAGGGTTGCCATGATGCTATGGAAAAAAATCTCGTCCGGAATTAGAGTATATTTGTGATAAACCAGGTAATCTGGATGTTCATCAATAAAGTTCAGGATTTCTTTTACCTTCAGCATAGGCAAAGCCCACCACTGACCGCCTCCGTAAGGTTTGAGATAGGAAGGAAATCTTCTTTTTTTTAAAACCAAAGGGATTAATTGAGCCCTGCCGGATTTACGCAGGAAATTAAGTTTTCCAGCAGTTTCCAAGCTGTAAAAATCTTTATCAAAGATCGAGGACAACTGAAGAAAATGTTTCCTTTTCGGAGTTTTATCTATTTTATATTTTTCAATTCTGTCGAAACCATTTTTCCAATTGGGATGAGGCAAAGAAAATGTGGAGATAAAGGAGGTGCCATTCTCATTTTCTAAGAAGTCCTGGATCTCCTTGTTTGGTCTGAGGGGATAATCCTGGCCGCTCAAAAGAATACAATATCCGCTTCTTTCTTCTTCAACAACTTGTCTCATTGCATTAATAGTGGCTGTGACAATTCCAATGTCACCCCAGATACAGGATTGACGTTGCTCTTCTTTCAGGAAGAATATTTGGTGTTGATCAGCCAACTCTTTCAGGAAAGGAGAAATTTCGACATTTCTGTCGATGTGGACATAGAACCGGCATCCAGGGTGCTGAAGCCTCAAAATTAATCTCCCTAGCTGAATCGGATTTTTATGTGCTAAAATGATGTAGTTTAGATCCACTCGTTCATATCTTCTTTTTTCAAAAAGGAAACCTATATTTACCTTGGAAAAAGCTAAGATAATCTTTCGCCGATAATTTTTGAAATTACCGTTATTAAATGTCAACCCTTATTTCAGTCATACTACCGGTATATAATCGTGAAGCTTTTGTTGGAGATGCAATTCAGAGTATTCTTAATCAAACCTACCAGAATTTTGAGCTTATAGTTATAGATGATGGATCTACTGATTCCACATTAGAGGTAGTCAAAAGTTTTAATGACCATAGAATTAAGATTTTAAGGAATAAGAGTAACACGGGAGTCTCGGCCTCCAGAAATAGTGGCATAAAAGAAGCTAAAGGAGAATTCGTTGCTTTTATGGATAGTGATGATATCTCTGCTCCCGAGAGACTTTGGAAACAACTTCGACTTTTACAGCAAAAACCGGAGATTGAGATTTGCGGTAGTTGGCTTCAATTCCTGAATTCCGATAAGATAATAAAACATCAGGAAGAGCATGATGATGTTTTTACACAACTACTCTTAAATTGTTCCCTTAGCTTGGGAGCTGTGATGTATAATAGGATTTTCCGGGATCTTTTACTCGATGAACGGTTGCAATTTGGTGAAGATTATGAGCTTTGGAGCAGGGTGGGATGGAAGAGTAGGTTTTATAACATTCAGGAACCACTTCTTTTCTATAGAACCCATCAAGATCAAATCTCAGGTAGAAACAAACAAGAGCAATTGTCTTTGGATGCTGAAATTCGCCTTTCACTTTATAAAAAATTAGGTTACTGTCAGGAATCATTTCCAGATGAGGTGATCAAAAAAATAATCTTGTTTCGGGAATTTTTTGACTTGAAGGAGTTTAGAATTTTTCTAGATTGGCTGAGGGTACTGGAAAAGATAAATCTCAAAAAGAAAATTTTTCCACACGCACAATTGGAGAAAGTATTGATGACTATAAAGCAGGATCTTTTGTTTAATATTTTTTTCTCGAACTCTGATTTTGGGATTGATAAAAGGTGGAGAGTCAAGGCGCTTCGGCTATTAGATAAAGAAGATTTGTTGAAAATCCTGGAGCTCAAGTTCAGACAATACATTAAAATTTATAGCCGGTGAGGAAAATATTGTTTAAGATGCGCCAGTTTCCTCATCTTTCGGAGACTTTTGTACTAGCGCAAATAATTACAGCTATAAAAGCAGATCTGGACGTCCGTATCCTCGTGAGTGAGATACTAGATTTTGAAGCGAGCACTCACCTGGAGGTACTGGAAAAACATCAAATAAGAAAAAAGTTAATTCTGGAGGATTACCAAATTCCGAGGAATAGGATTATAAGAGTTTTAAAAGCAGGTTTAATAGTTCTAAAACAGATTGCGCAGCTCAGAGAATTGGCTGTTTTTTTAAAGCACAAGAAAAAATTTAGTTTAACCTGGATCTACCAGTTTCATTTTTACTCTCAGTTCAAAAATGTTGAGATTATCCACATTCAATATGGAACCAATATACATCCGGTAGATATTCTCAAAAGCATAGGTTTTTTTCAAGGTCGTCTTATTGTTTCATTTCATGGGCATGATGCGTTTTTTCCGATTAATGGTTTTATCCAGAATAATGGATATTATAATTACCTCTTCGGAGGTGATAATTTAATTATAGCTAACACTTCTTATCTCGCTGAAAGAATAAAAGAGCTTGGTTGTCCGGAGAAAAATCTTAAAGTAATTCCTGTAGGAGTTGATACGGATTTTTTTAAAGTGGAGAATAGGGAAAAGCCTGGTGGTTCGGTGAAGTTTGTAAATGTTGGCAGGCTAGATAAGGTGAAAGGGCAAATGTATGCTATAGAATTCATTAAAATGATGAAAGAAAGAGATCTTGATGTAGAGCTAACGATCATTGGAGATGGTGCAGAAAGAGAGAACTTAGTAAGTCTTATTAATAAACATCAACTTGCTGATTCAGTTTTTTTAGTGGGAAAAAAATCACAGGAGGAAGTCAGAAACTACCTCGCAGAAAGTGATATTTACATATTAACGGCCGTACCACTAAAAGACGGTAGGAGAGAGACCCAGGGCTTAGCGACACTGGAAGCGGCAGCTGCGGGGTTACCTGTGCTGGCTTTTGATTCGGGTGGAGTGAGATATACAATTGTAAATAATGAGACAGGTTATCTGTGTAAGGAATATGACATGAAATGTCTGTGGGAAAAAGCAACATTCTTACTGGATAAAAAATCACGAATAGAAATGGGTGAAAAAGCCCGTAACTTTGTAGAGCAGCATTTTGCCCAGGAAAAAATCGACAGGGAATGGAAAAAAATCTACAGTAGTGAGCGGGAGTAAAAGCGAAACCGGGGCTTTAATATCAATAATTCTTCCTGTTTTCAATGGAGAAAGATATCTTGACCAATCTATTCAGAGTTGTCTGGATCAAACCTATAATAATTTTGAACTTATCATTGTTAATGATTGTTCAACAGATAATTCTTTAAAAATTGCAGAATCCTTTAAGAATTTTGATGGTCGCATCAAGATCATTTCTAATGAAAGAAATAGAAAACTTCCCGCTAGTTTAAATATTGGTCATAAGGCCGCCAAGGGAGAATTCTACACTTGGACTTCACATGATAATATTTATGAAAATAATGCAATTGAGAAACTTTTAGAAGGTATTATTAAGCATAATGTTGATATAGTCTATGCAGATCTAAATATAATTGAAAGTAATGGTTCCTTAAGAAAGTCTATAAATCCGGGAGATTATACCAGGCTTCTTTTTGGTAATTCGATCGGAGCGGTTTTTCTTTACAGAAAAGAAGTATTTTACAGGAACAAGGGCTATGACGAAAAATTACATAGCATTGAGGATTATGATTTTTGGTTAAGGGCATGCGAGCATAGTGATTTCTATCACATTCATCAGGTCTTATATAATTATAGAATTCATGACCTTACTCTTTCTAGTAAATTGAGAATTTCAGATTCAAGAGAAAACCGGTTGTATATTCAAAACTTGAGAAGGGTTTATCAACAAATAATTGATAATTTAGGTACAGCTAATTCAAAAGAGTTTGTTGATTCCTTCATGAATATTCATCTATATAAAAGCCTGGATGTTTTAAAGTTTTTGAAGTACTACATTGATTATTTGGATTTTTTAAGTAAGGTTTGTCTAAAAATGCCAGCCTTGGATTTTGACAGGTTGAAAAGAGAATTAGATATAAAATTAAGGTCAAGTATTTTGAATAACAGAAATAATCAAAACTTTAAAGTTTTATGTTCAATATTAAAAGTAAGGCCGTATATGATTCTAGGCTATGAGAAGAAACGCAGTTTTCAAATTCTTCAAAAGTGTTTATTCCCAAGGAGGTAATTTGTGGTGATTAAAAGTTCAAAAAAATGAAATTGAGGTACAGACTGAAAAATTTTTTAAAGAAATCACCCTATCAGCTTTACGAAATATTGAGAAATAGTAGACAGCGGAGAATCGATTCAATAAAAGATGAACAGATCACCCAGAATTATTTTGATAATAATAAAATCTATAAACTTCAAATAGGCTGCGGTGAAAATTTGCACAACGGCTGGTTAAATTCGGATCTTAAGCCTTCAGAAAAAGCAATAAAACTGGATGCCGGTAAAGAGTTTCCTTTTAATGATGACACCTTTCACTATATATATTCTGAGCATCTTTTTGAGCATCTAAATTTGTCTGAGCAGAAAACAATGCTTGAAGAAGCTTTTAGAATTTTGAAAAAAGGTGGTATTCTTCGAATAGCGACCCCGTCTATTGATTTTTTATTCGATCTCTATGATAACCCCGAAGAACATATAAATCAAAAATATTCAAAATGGGCTGTAGATATGTTACCGGGTTTAAAAGATGTGAGAACACGTGGTGTAGATAGCAGGTTTTATCATATTTATGTAATCAATCATTTTTTCAAGGCTTGGGGTCATCAAACTATTCACAATTTTGAAAGCTTAAGTAATCTTGGGGATAGTGCAGGTTTTTCTAAAATTAAAAAAACGTCTGTTGGAGAAAGTGAAGATCCTATTCTTAGGGATGTAGAAAGACATGGCTATATTATTCCTCAAGAAATCAATTTTCACGAAACGATGGTGATCGAGCTTACTAAATAAGAGTCAATAGAAAAATGTATAATGGCAGAAGCTAAAGTAGCAATCATTTTAACGAGTCATAATAGAGAAAAACTTATTGAAGAAACTCTGGTTTCAATTCAAAACCAAACATTCACAAAGTTTCATTGCTATATTATAGACGATTTTTCCACAGACAATACGCCAGCAGTCGTAAAAAGATTTGTTGAAAAGGACGATAGATTTTGCTTTTTTAAAAAGCCTGAAGCAAAATCCAAAGGGCTTTCAGCAAGTAGAAATATGGGGCTGGATTTAATCAAAGAAAAAGAATATGATTATCTCCAGTTTTTTGATGATGATGATTTAATGCATCCCCGGAAATTAGAAGTGCAAATAAAAAATCTAGAGAAAAATCCTACATCACAATTTTCCCTTTGTGGGGCTCAAAATTTCACTTCCTTAAAAGATATAAATTTTGAACTCAATTCAGAAAACAACACCGTCCTTGAATATGAATTATGGGATGCGTATCTAATAGGTAAAATTAAATTCGTTGCTCAGGTACCTATTTTTAGAAGTTCTTTCTTTTCAAATTATAGGTTTGATGAAGAGCTACATTATGCAGAGGAATGGGTTCTTTTTGTCCAGCAATTTTATAATGAAAAGCCGGTATTTTCAAATGTTGAGGATACTTTGTTTTATCGACGGAAACATTCAATTTCCATTACCTCCGGTGGCAATCGGAATTTCAACGTCAGGAAAACCTCTGCTATTGCAGGTATAAAAGTCTTAGATTTTCTTTCTCAAAACAATATTCATACGCGAACAAGTATTCTTCATTATTTAAGATATTTTTTATTATACAATTATGATTCCGGTATTCTAAAGGAGATAGAAAAAGAATTGAAAATTAATTTTCCTGAGCTGATGCCCAGGTTTTGGATGGCTAAAAAATATCATTGGATTTCAAGAAAAATTATTTTAAGGACTCTAAAATATTGAAATTTTGGAAATAAAAGTTTCGATAATCATTCCAACACATAATAGAGCCCATTTCATTGGAGATGCTCTCAGGTCAGTACAGGAACAGAGTTTAACCGAATGGGAATGTATAATTGTGGATGACGGGTCTACCGATGGAACAAAACAAATAGTGGAAGGCTTCCTTTGGGATAAACGATTCAAATATACTTCCCTTCCGGCTAACATTTCAAAAGGAGCCAATAGTGCCAGGAATTACGGGTTTGAATTGAGTAATGGTAAATATATTCAGTGGTTGGATGATGATGATAAAATATCAAAGAATAAGTTAGAATATCAGATCACGGCAATGGAGGCCGATAAAAGGAACTGTTTTACTGTTTGTCCCTGGGATTATTTCTGGCCCTCAAAAAAAATGCAGTTAATAGATTATTTTAGAAATAAAAGAATCATAAATTCTGAGGATTACTTTCAAACATTGGCTGCAAATCAATCTTTTATTCCGGCTAATGCATTTCTTATTCCAAAAGAACTGTGCAAGAAGGCGGGCGGGTGGAGGAAGGATTTATCCTTGAATGATGATGCAGAGTATGTTACTAGAATTTTCATCAATTCAGAAGGTTTGTTGAATGTTGCAAATTGTTTTGCTTTGTACCGGAATCATTCTGAGGAAAGGCTAAGTCGCCAAATGGATAGAAAATCTCTAAACTCCTTTTTAATAAGTTTAGAATGCATAAATTTTTATCTAAAAAATGATGGAGTCAAAGCAGAGAAATTTTTTAAATGGAAGTTGCTTAAAATCATAAATAATTATAGAGGTATTGATCCTAAATTACTTAAGAAACATGAGCCACTTTTCAAAGAATATGGAATTTATTTGCGGTTTTACAGGTATTATAATATGAAACATTCAATCTATTTAGTGTTGTTTCCCATTTTTAAGAAAATAAAAAAGTTAACTAGATGAAGTTTCTGGTTTGTTTCGGAACCCGCCCTGAAGCCATAAAGATGGCTCCGGTCATTTATCAGCTTAAGCAAAGAGGCCTTTCCTTCAAAATATGTGTTACCGCCCAACACAGGGAAATGCTGGACCAGGTTATAGACTTCTTTGAAATAAAGCCAGATTTCGATCTGAACCTGATGGAGCCCAATCAATCTCTAAACCGTCTTAGTGCACGAATTTTAACAACTATGGATGAAGTTTTAGAACAGGAGAAACCGGATGTGGTCCTGGTTCATGGCGATACTTCCACTTCGGCAATGGTGGCTTTGGCCGCTTTTCACAGGCAGATCAAGGTGGGGCATGTGGAGGCAGGTCTAAGGACGTTCAATAAAGCTGCTCCTTTTCCCGAGGAGATGAACAGGCAGCTAACAGGAAGAATTACCGATTTTCATTTTGCTCCTACTGCCCTGGCGAAAAACAATCTTTTAAAGGAGAATATCAGGGGAAATCAAATTTATCTCACAGGGAATACTGTAGTGGATGCCATAAAGTGGGCAGCAGATAAAACTTCTTTTGCTTCAGGAACTAAGGAGATCAACGATCTGGATGAGCAGTTGGACCCTAAAAAGAAACTTATCCTTTTTACCGGGCATCGCAGAGAAAACTTTGGAAGAGGTTTTGAATCTATCTTTAAGGCTCTCCGGAAGATTGGAGAGAGGGAGGATGTGGAAATTTTATATCCCGTGCATCCCAATCCAAACCTTAAAAGTTCAGTAACACAATTCCTGAAAGATGACAAGAACATACTTTTGGTTCCGCCGCTGTCTTATCCTGCAATGGTCTGGTTAATCAAAAAAGCCGGTCTTATCATATCCGATTCGGGCGGAATGCAGGAAGAAGCTCCTGCCTTTAAAAAGCAAGTTCTTGTTACCCGAGAGCTTAGCGAAAGAATGGAAGGAGTACAAGCCGGTTTCTCAATCCTGGTGGGTACCGATACCGAAAGAATCGTCTCAGAAGCTAATAAAGCGCTCGATAACCCCGCTGATCTCTCAGGAATTGAGAATCCGTTTGGGGACGGAAAAGCTTCCGAAAGGATCATTGATGCTCTCATGGGATTATAGCTCGACTATTTATGTACCTTTCTTCTTAAGAAATATCTCTATTTTCGCTGTACACCAAATCTGTAAACCTCTTGACTTCCGCTGAACCGAAAAAAATACTTGTCGTTGCTGAATCCATTAATGTGGAGGACAGTAGTGGGTCAAAGGCAAACGTTGCTTTAATTTTAAACCTGAGAGATCTCGGTTTTGAAGTTGTGGTATATCACTACACCCGCAAGAGAATAGAGCTCGAAGGTATTCGTTGTATTCAGATTAAAGAGAGGAAAACAAATCTTCTTTACTTTCTAAGCAGGGGTCAGAGGAAAATTCAACATGGTCTTAAGGTTAATCTGGCCAGATTTCTTGAGCCCAGATTTGGTTTCTCCTTTACTTTTTTAAATGATTCAAAAAGTATTGAGAAGGCTCTAAAAAAGTTGAATTTTAATCCGGAGCTTATTCTTACTCTTAGTAAAGGAGCTAGTTTTCGCCCTCATCACGCTCTATTGGGATTGCCGGCGCACCACCCAAAGTGGATAGCCTATATTCATGATCCCTATCCTTTTCATTACTACCCGGATCCTTACAACTGGTCGGAACCCGGATACAGGCAAAAGATCAGGTTTTTTGAGGAAGTAGCAGATAAATGCAGATGGGCTGCCTTTCCAAGCCTGGGGTTGAAACAGTGGATGGAAAAACATTACCCCGGGTTTTCGCAAAAGAGTTTAGTCATTCCCCATCAATTGAGAGAAGAGTCAGATACGACAGAAATTGATCTACCGGAATTTTTCGATGAGAAAAAGTTCAATCTTTTACATGCCGGTAATCTTATGAAGCAAAGACCTCCTTTTGATCTTATCCGGGGCTTTCAAAAGTTTCTAAAAGAGAACCCTGAAGCAAAACCACTGAGTAAATTAATCTTAATTGGTAGTGCACAGTATCATGAAGAGCATTTGGAAAAACTAAAGGGAGAGATAGAACAATTTTATTTTATAAAAGAAAACGCAGCTTTTGCTCAGGTGCTTCAAATGCAAAAGAAAGCAGCCGTTAATATTATCCTGGAATCAAAAGCGGAAGAAAGCCCGTTCCTGCCGGGGAAATTCCCCCATTGTATCGCGGCGGGAAAGCCAATTCTATTACTGGGACCGCCCAGGAGTGAGTCCAGGAGATTGTTAGGACAGGATTATGAGTACTGGTCGCCGGCAGATGATGTGGATAAAATATCTCAACTTATAAAGGAAATGTTTGAGCTGTGGAAGCGCGATCCTGAAAGTTTTATTCTTGAAAGGGAGGATTTGTTATTCTATCTTTCTTCGGCACATCTCAGAGACGAATTGAATAAAATTCAGGTGTAAAATGGAAGCATCTATTCTTATTGTTTCAAAAAATCGCAAAGATGAGCTTCAAAAGACACTTTTAATTCTGGAGAAATGCGTGAGTAAAAAAGAGCATGAAATCCTTGTCTTTCTTGATGGTTGTACAGACGAGTCCGGGGAATTAAAGCAGGAATTCCCCTGGGTACAGTGGTATTCTTCCGAAGTTAGTATCGGAGCTTCCAGAGCAAGGAATCTTCTGTACAAAAAAGCAAGGGGTTCGATATTTTTTGGGTTTGATGATGATGCACATCCTATGCAGGAAGACTTTATTTCGAAAGCCCTGGGTCTTTTCAGGAGCCGGCAACAATTGGGAATAATTGCCTTCAGGGAACTTAGAGGGAAGAATATTGACAACTATTTGGGGCATGAAGATCCATTGGAAGAAGATTATCTTACGAAGGATTTCATGGGATGCGGCTTTGCCATTAGAAAGGATGTGTATATGAAAACCGCTGGTTTTCCAAAATGGATAGATATTTATGGAGAAGAAATTTGTGTCGCTCTTGAAGTTCTTAATTTAAATCATGAAATTCTTTTTACTTATAAGATCGTGGTCAATCATAGGGTAGATACCGAGGCGAGAAAACTTCAGGGAGGGAATTATTTCAGGTTTGGAAGGCAATTAAAAAATACTGCAAATTTTTATTTAGTCTATTATCCTTTTCCGCTATTGCTGAAGAAAGTGGCCCGGTTGTATTTTTTGAATCTCTTTAAATATGGATTTAAAAATTGGTCTTTTTTCAAAGAATTCTGGAAGTCACTCTATAAAAATATAATTCAATTTCCGGTAGTTATCAGATATCGCAGGCCGGTATCAAGCAGTACTATTCAGAAGTTTAACTCACTCCCAAATCCAAAATACTAAGCGATGAAGATCATAGCCGAAATAGCACAAGCACATGAAGGAAGTTTGGGAATGGCATTGGCCTATATAGATGCTTTGGCAGGAACCGGTGTGGATGCTGTCAAGTTTCAGGTGCATATTGCAGAAGCTGAAAGCAGCATCCATGAACCTTTTAGAGTTCAGTTTTCCATGCAGGATGAAACCCGGTTCGACTATTGGAAACGGATGGAATTTTCAAAAGAACAGTGGAAGCTAATCAAAGACAGATGTGACGAAAAAGGTGTGGAGTTTTTAGCCTCGCCTTTCAGTAATGCCGCTGTGGACCTACTTGAAGAAATAGGTGTAAAGGCTTACAAAATAGGATCGGGAGAAGTTAACAATTTTCTCCTGCTCGAAAAAATTGCTAAAACAGGGAAACCGG
The DNA here is from genome assembly GCF_020866905.1 of Salinimicrobium sediminilitoris. GTDB lineage: Bacteria > Bacteroidota > Bacteroidia > Flavobacteriales > Flavobacteriaceae > Salinimicrobium > Salinimicrobium sediminilitoris. The sequence goes on from NZ_JAIVCC010000001.1 coordinate 316,771, forward strand.
TCATTCTTTCTTCTGGAATGAGTTCTTATTCCGAATTGGATAAATCTGTTGATTTTCTAAAAAAGAAAGGCGTGGAATTTTCTGTTTTGCAATGCACTACAGCATATCCTACACAACCGGAAAATTACGGACTTAATGTTATTCCCGAACTAAAAAACCGTTACGGAGTTGTGGTAGGATATTCCGATCACTCTGCCAAAATAGAAACCTGTATTGCCGCTGCAGCTTTGGGTGCCGAAATTCTGGAATTTCATGCTGTCTTCGACAGGCGAAGCTTTGGGCCTGATGCCTCTTCTTCCCTGGAAATAGGGGAGATCGCGAGACTGGTAAAGAGTTTAAGAGAGTTAGAAATCGCACTGAAAAATCCCGTTGATAAGACAGAGAATACAAAGTATAAAGACCTTAAGAACATATTCGAAAAATCTCTTGCGGTGAATAAAAAGCTTCCGGTCGGCCATATTTTAAAATTCAGCGATCTGGAAGCTAAAAAGCCTAAAGGAATGGGAATAAGCGCTGGCTGTTTTGAGGAGATTATCGGCAGGAAATTGTCCCGCGGCCTGGAACAATGGGAATTTTTAAAGGAAGATGACCTGGAATAGGAGTAATAGTTTTTGCGATTTCATCATGGTCCTATCCGGGATTTAAATCTTTTCACCTTTTACGGCTAAAAATGCGTTAGTATAAAGCTTCTAAAAATCATTTTTAATACATTCGTCTAAAGTCTAAAAAGAACTCTAAATGCCCCGACGTATTTGTGTAGTCGTTACAGCCCGGCCTTCCTATAGTAGAATAAAAACAGCCCTATCGGCTATTCAGGAACATCCCGATCTTGAATTACAATTAGTGATAGCAGGTTCAGCTTTACTGGATAGGTATGGAAATGCAGTAGATTTTATTGAAAAAGATGGCTTTCCCATTGCAGCAAAAGTTTTTATGGTTTTGGAAGGCGAGAATCCTACTACCATGGCCAAAACTACAGGTTTAGGAGTAATGGAACTTACCAATGTGTTCTATAATCTCAAGCCGGATGCTGTCATAACAATAGCCGACCGTTTTGAAACCATAGCTACCTCTATTGCAGCAGCCTACCAGAATATCCCCCTGGTGCATATGCAGGGAGGGGAAGTTACCGGGAGCATTGATGAAAAGGTAAGACATGCAAATACTAAACTTGCAGACCTTCACCTTGTGTGTAGTGAAGATGCCAGGGAGCGGGTAATAAAACTTGGAGAAGATCCCGCCAAAGTCCTTAACACCGGCTGTCCTTCCATTGACCTGGCCAAACAGGTACTGCATAATTCTTCCCTGGATTTTGATCCGGTAGAAAAATATGGTGGAGTGGGAGTTCAACTGGATTGGAAATCAGGTTACATTGTTGTGATGCAACACCCTGTGACAACTGAATATAAGGAGGCCAAATTGCAAATACTGGAAACCTTAAGAGCAATAAGAGATCTCAACTATCCGGCCTTTTGGTTCTGGCCTAATGTAGATGCAGGCTCAGATGGAACCTCTAATGGCATCAGGTCCTTCAGGGAAATGGAAAACCCACGGAATATTCATTTCTTTAAGAACATGGAGCCCGATGATTTCCTGAAGCTTTTAAAGAATGCAAGAGCACTTGTTGGAAATTCGAGTGCAGGGCTAAGAGAATGTTCCTTCCTGGGAACTCCTGTGGTAAACATTGGAAACAGGCAAAATAGAAGATTAAGGGCTAATAATGTCACTGATGTTCCGCACGACCGGCAGCTTATTTATGAAGAAGTTGAAAAAGCCATTGCTCATGACAATTACAAAAGTTCAGACATCTATGGGGACGGAGATTCGGGAAAAAGAATTGCTGATATTCTCTCTTCTGAAAAATTAACTTTTTCCAAAACTATTACATATTGATAAAGATCTTAGGGATAATACCCGCCAGGGGTGGAAGCAAAGGTATACCGGGTAAAAACGTAAAACATCTCGCGGGTCGACCTTTACTTGCCTATACGTTTGAATCTGCTGTTAATTCAAAGCTTCTTCCAAAGGTCATTCTGTCGTCAGATTCCGAAGAAATAATAAATGTAGCAAAGGATTTGGGAATTGAGGTGCCGTTCAAAAGGCCTTCAGACTTAGCCCTTGATGAGACTCCGGCAATAGATGTTGTGCGACATGCCGTAGAACATTTCCTGGCTCAGGGGGAAGAATTTGATGCAGTTTGTTTGTTACAACCTACTTCTCCTATTCGCGGAAAAGATCTCATTGATTCAGCCATTGATAAATTTATCTCCGGTGACTTCGATTCAGTAATTTCAGTTAGAACAGTTCCGGACGAATTTAATCCACACTGGTGTTTTGAAGAAGAGGATGGAAAGCTGAAAATAGCTACCGGTGAAAAGAAAATTATTCCGAGAAGACAGGAATTACCTAAGACTTTTTACCGTGATGGAGCCGTTTACATTGTAAAGGTTGAAGTGCTAATGGAGCAAAATTCACTTTATGGAGAGAAGATCGGTTCTATAGTATCCTCAGGACCCCATATTAATCTTGATGTTCCCTCAGACTGGGAGGAGGCTGAAATTCTACTTAAAAATTACAGCTAATGTGTGGTATTTCGGGGATCATCACTTCTGAAGACAAGAGAGTCCAGTTGGAGAGAATGCTTTTTGAACAGCATCACAGAGGCCCCGATCACACCGGTATTTATTGTGAGAATGGATTTGCTCTCATTGGGCACAACCGGCTGTCTATTATAGATCTTTCAGATGCTGCCAACCAACCTTTCCAGGACACTTCGGGCCGTTACAGTTTAAGCTTTAATGGGGAAATATATAATTACAGGGAGCTTAGGGAAGAGTTAAAGGATCAGTTCCATTTCAGGACTTCCTCAGATACCGAGGTTCTTCTGGCTTGTTACCTTGTCTACGGGAGAAATTGTCTTGAAAGACTTAACGGTATGTTTTCCTTTGCAATCTGGGATTCCAAAGAAAAACATCTCTTTGCCGCCAGAGACAGGTTTGGTGTAAAACCATTCTTTTATTCTATTGACCAGCAAGATCTTTATTTTTCCAGTGAGATTAAGGCTATAAAGGCTGTTTTAAAAAGAGAAAAAGCAGCTACGAAAGTATGGGCAAATTATTTTGCCTTTGGTTCATACGGCTTTCCTGAAGAAACCTTTTTTGAAGGAATACATCAACTTCCTGCAGGTCATTTTTTAGAATTCAGTAAAGGCAAGCTAAGGACAGAGAAATGGTACGATTTCGTAAGAAGAATTAGAGAAACAGAGATTGTTCCTGATTTTGAAAAAACCAAAGAAAAATATCTCGATCTCCTGCTCGACAGTATTTCACTTCGGTTTAGGGCTGATGTCAAAGTTGGATTTAATGTAAGTGGAGGGATCGATAGTTCACTTTTGCTGGCTTTGGTCAATAGAGAAAAACCTACTGAAAAGATAAGAGCTTACACCTTTTACACTGGAGATGAACGGTACGACGAACTGCCATGGGTGGAGAAAATGATATCATCTACCGGAAATCCATTGACCTGTGTAGCCTTAAAACCCGAAGAGGTTAATCTCCTTGCTAGCGAGATTTCAGTATTTCAGGATGAACCATACGGAGGAATTCCTACCATAGCCTATTCAAAGATTTTCGACAGGGCAAAAAAAGATAATGTTCTTGTGCTTTTGGATGGACAGGGAATGGATGAACAATGGGCCGGTTATGACTACTATGGCAAAAGCCATGATATGACCATTCAGGGCCAGACTGATAAGAAATCTCCTTTTAAAATTAATGTGCTCAGTCAGGATATGCTGCGATTGGCTGAAAAACCAGAATATCCGGCGCCATTTGAGAATGATCTTCAGAATTTGCAATACCGGGATTTGTTTTATACCAAAATTCCAAGAGCTCTCCGTTTCAACGACAGGATATCAATGGCCTCTTCCACAGAATTAAGAGAACCGTTTTTAGATCACCGGTTGGTCGAATTTGCCTTTGCTCAGCCGAATCACTATAAGATCAGGGATGGAATACATAAATATCTATTAAGAGATTTAATAAAGGATCTTGTGCCGGCAGAAATTTCTTATGCTCCAAAAAGGCCTTTACAAACCCCGCAAAGAGAATGGCTTGGCCATCAACTGAAAGATTTTGTGGATGTACGTCTTAAAATTCTAAAGGAAAAAGATATTTCCGGTTGGTTTGATCATAACGAGATAGAGAAAGAATGGAAGGCTTTCCTTGCAGGAGAGAACAAAAGTAGCTTCCATATATGGCAGTGGGTAAATACTTCCTTTATAAATGTTCATTAGTTTTACCCGGTATTTCTTCTATTTTTGTTAAAACCATATTCCCCAAATGCAGACAAGGCGGTTGAAAACTTTAGGCTTAGTTATTACTGACGGAGTGGGCTTCAGAAATTTTGTCCTTAGTGACTTTCTGAAAGCTGCTTCATCAGAGTTCGATAAGCTTATTATTTATTCCGGTCTTCCTAAAGAGGTATACGACGCAAAAGAAATGCCTCAAGTCGAGATAAAAGAACTACCGGTCTTTGCAGAACCTTCCACAACATGGTTTTGGAGAAAGACTAAAGAAGTAGCTCATCTTCAATTGCACAAAGACTTTTTTGGAATTAAGGATAACCTTCTCCTCAACAAATCAACCGGCAGCTCAAAAAGAGCCAGAGCTACACGTTTTATATATTCTGTCACAAGTAAACTGCATTCCGAGAAGTTTATAGAATTTGTTGAAAGGCGACAGATACACTCCCTTTCCGCCCATACAATTACCCGGGAATGTATTGCTTATCTAAAACAGGATAAACCGGATTTGCTGTTTTTTACACATCAGAGACCTCCGTATGTGGTCTCCCTTGTTGCTGCTGCAGAAAAATTAAAGATTAGAACAAGCTCCTTTATTTTTAGTTGGGACAATCTGTCCTCAAAAGGGAGAATGGCTGCCAGGTTTGACTTCTTTCTTGTCTGGAGCTCCTTGATGGAGCAGGAACTTCTCTATTTTTATCCTTCTACCTCACCTCGCAAAGTTGAAATCGTCGGTACGCCGCAATTTGAGCCGTATGTAATGCCGAAATATTACATGAAGAAAGAGGATTTTTTAGCCACCCTAAAGGTTTCCGAAGGAAAGAAAATTCTATGCTATAGCTGTGGAGATATTTCCACCAGCCGAAACGATGAATTGTACATAGAAGTTATTGCAGCAGCTATTGAACAAAATGAACTTTCAGAAAAAGTAGAATTGATTGTTAGGACATCCCCGGCTGAAGATTCTGATCGATTCTTTTTCCTGGGGCAAAAATTCCCTTTTATCCGCTGGAACTATCCGGATTGGTATTTAGCAAGATTAGATCATCCGGAGCCCTGGTCTCAAAGGATTCCGTCTGAAAAGGATCTTAAAGATTTACGTGCCCTCTTGATGTACGCGGATATCAGTATAAATATGTGTTCCACAATGAGCCTTGATTTCATGTTATTCGATAAACCTGTTATTAATCCTGTATTTGGGAATGAAACTAACGAACTTTACAACGATCAGCGATTCTTAAAGTTTGGACACTATGAGAAGGTGGTGAAAAGCAGCGCGGTGAAGTTGGCACGCAATAGAAAAGAATTAATAGATGCTATAAATTTTTACCTGCAGAATCCGACAGAAGATAAAGAGGAAAGAAGAAATCTTCTGGACCTTCAAATTGGAAAACCTCTGGAGGGGACGAGTAGTAGGATAGTTCGTGCATTAAAAGAATTTTCAGAATTTGATTAAGAAGAAGAACATTGGAATTATTTGTAATTACAAATTAAACCCGAAGCGGATAGGGGGCATGGACAGGTTTTTCCAGGCCTATAATAAGCAGCTGCTCCAAAAAGGTTATAAACCCACCTGGTTTTTTTCGGGAGGAGAACATTTTGATTTTTATTCCGGTTTTGAACTTTACATTGCCGGCAAGAATGAATCTGTTGAAACTTATGTTCTCCACTACCTGGAAAAGAATCAGGGTTTTGACATTGTAGTTACTCATTTCCTCACTCTTTGCACACCATTTTACAAAGAACTGAAGAAAAGAAGTCAGCCTTACATTATTGCCGTAGATCACAACCCGCGACCTCCGGGAGGATTTCCGTTGAAAAAGCGACTTAAAAACAAAGTCAGAGGAAAACTATTTTCACAACTTATAGATTGTTTTGTTGGAGTTTCTAAATATACCGTCGATTGTATTTTAAAAGATTACGGCAGCAATCTGCGAGAAAAAACCAAGGTCATTTATAATGGAATTGATACTTCTGTCTACCTGAAGCGCACCGAAGAAAACCATTCCAGGTTTATTGTAGCTTCCCATTTAAGAGAATCCAAAGGGATTCAGGACCTAATAGAAGCAGTAAAGTTACTGCCGATAGAAGTACGAAATACTGTTCGAATCGACATTTTTGGAGAAGGACCGATGGAAGGGAATTTAAAGGAAATGGTGGAGGCATTCGGTCTCCGGGAACAATTTAGCTTTAAAGGGAGCAGTCCCCATCTGCCGCAGCTCTTTGGACACTATTCTTATTTGTTGCAACCGACCTATATGGAGTGTTTCAGTTTATCCATATTGGAAAGCCTGGCGGCAAACGTTCCTGTGATTACAACTCCTGTAGGCGGGAACCCGGAGATCATAAGTCATGGCAGAAATGGATTCATTTTTCCCACAGGGAATATTCAAGAACTTTCTGACCTCCTGCAAAAAATACTCTGTAGGGAAATCGAAATATCCAGCGATGTAAACCGCTTAGTAGAAGAGGACTATAACTTGGATAAAATGCTTGAAAATCATCTAAAACTGCTTCCGTGCACCTAGCTTTTTTAACTCCCGAATATCCTCATCCGCGAGTGCATTCTTCAGCCGGAATCGGAACTAGTGTAGGTAACCTGGCAGTTGCCCTGACAGCTGAAGGAATAAAAGTTTCAGTTTTTGTTTACGGCCAGAAGGAAGACGCTGTTTTCTCCGAAAATGGTATAAAATTTCATTTGATCCGGCAGCGGAAATTTTCTCTTGCCGGTTGGTTCTTTCATCGAAAGTTTCTTCAGAACTATTTGAATAAATTTATTGTAGTAGATAAAATAGAAGCCATAGAGGCTCCCGACTGGACGGGAATTACAGCTTTTATGAAGCTGCGCTGTCCACTGGTAATTAGAATGCATGGCAGTGATTCTTACTTCTGTAAGCTTGAGGGGCGACCACAGAAGAAGAAAAATTTTTGGTTTGAAAGAGAAGCCCTGCAAGGAGCAGACGGTCTTCTCTCTGTCAGCGAATTTACGGCCCGGCAGACAACAAAAATTTTCAAACTGAAGCAGAAAATAGAAATTATTCCTAATTCGGTTGATACCAGATTTTTTAGTCCTTCTACTAAAGAAGTTGAACCTGATATGCTGCTTTACTTCGGCAGCCTTATCAGGAAAAAGGGCTTGCTGGAACTGGCGGAGATATTTAACCTGGTCGTGAAACAAAAGCCTGAAGCTAAATTGGTGCTGCTGGGAAAGGACGTTAAGGATATTCTGGAAAACAGATCCACCTTCGAATTGTTCCAGGAAAAACTTTCTCAGGACGCAAAAAGACAGGTGCAGAATATTACCTGGATTGATTACAAAAATGTCAGGGGGTATATCGCTTCTGCTGCTGTAATTACCCTACCCAGTTTTGCCGAGGCTCTCCCAATGACATGGCTGGAATCAATGTCCATGGGAAAAGCCCTTGTTACCTCGAATATTGGTTGGGCAAAAGAAATCATGATAAACGGTAAAACCGGATATACGGTGGATCCTAAAAATCATACAGCTTTCGCTGAAAAAATAATCCGATTACTAAATGATCAGGAGCTCTCGATAAAAATGGGGAGGAGAGCCAGAGAGCAGGTAATCAACAAATTTTCTACGCAGGTGGTGGTGCAGCAGAATATTGACATTTTTAAAAAAATGATACAGTCCAGTTAAGAACTCAAACTTTTGGCCACTTAACACTATAAATTGTCCGATGGCTAAAATGTTAATTTGTACTACATTTGTCCAAAGCGGTAGCATTGAAAGTTCTTATTCACAAAAATTCCCAGACCCCATTAAAAGTGATTTCCACCGATTCTGAGGAAGTTGAGCTTAGAAGTACTTCCTGCACGGGGGCCATGTGGGAACTAGCAAGGAAATATCCGGAGGAGATAATTGGATGGTCTGACGAAAGTTTTGAGGATCAATTAATGTTACAGGATTGGGAAAAGATCTTTGAGCACGATTTAATAATGGCTTCTTACGCCGTTAACAGTACCTTTCTACCTGAAAGTATTGGTTATGTAGATCTCTTACCTTTCGTGAATGTAAATAGAGAGGTACAGTTTCCCACCTGGTTAATGAGTCATGATGTAGGAGGAATCAAAGGTGAAGTTTTTTTACAATTCAAAGATATCCTGGGGGATGAATCAGATCTTGGTTATCTATTAAATTCTGTTGCCAAAATTGGACAACAAAATGGTCTTTTCTGCTATAGTCATCCAGGCTTGATAAATTTATCGGTGAAGGAGAAACCGAAGGCACTCGCTTCAGCCGGCAATTTATTTTCTTTTGTTTCCCAACATTACACCTCCTCCTGGACGTCTGTGCTGCTTTTTTGTTTTCAGAAGTATGAAAAGAAATATCCTGTTGGTGCTTATCTTAGATCTTTTTTGCAAAAAAAGAAATTCAATACTGCGGTGGATTTGTCTTCTTTTAAACCAAATCCAGGGGAAGAGGTCCCCGATAATTCCATAGATGTCATTATTCCCACGTTAGATAGAAAAGATTATCTACGGCAAGTATTGGAAGATTTGAGTGCCCAGACTCTCCTGCCAAAGAATGTTATAGTTGTTGAGCAGAACCCTGAGGAAGGATCTTCTTCCGGGCTGGAAGATATTATAAGCAAAGAATGGCCCTTTAAGATTATTCATGTTTTTATTCACAAGACCGGTGCATGTAAGGCCCGGAATCTTGCCCTGGATGAAGTGGAGAGTGAATGGATATTTTTTGCCGATGATGATATAAGGCTTGAAAAAGATTTACTGGAGAAGGTTATTAAAGAGTCTGCACGATATGGAATTTCTGCTTTAAATTTGAACTGCAGACAATCGCATGAAAAGACGGTTTTTTCCAAAGTAAAACAATGGGGAAGTTTTGGTGCCGGGACTAGTGTCGTGAAAACTTCTTTTGCAAAACAATGCAGGTTTTCAGAAATATTTGAATATGGTTTTGGAGAGGATGCCGATTTCGGAATGCAACTGCGTAACAACGGATGCGATATAATTTATCATCCCCATCTGGAAACTTTGCATCTTAAAGCACCAGTTGGTGGATTTAGAACAAAGCCTGTTCTTCCCTGGGAACAGGGGGAAGTTTTACCAAAGCCGTCACCTACTTTAATGGCTTATGCTATTAAGCATTATTCTCAGGAGCAAATCAATGGTTATAAGGTATCGCTTGCATTAAAATTTTACAATCGCCAAAAGATCAGGAATCCGCTAAAATATATCAATGACATGAGAAGGAGATGGAAACTCAGTGAAAGATGGGCTAGAAAGATCCTCACAGAGAACTCTCAACGTGGATCCTGTCCTGCTCATGATGACTGATTATCGAGCTAATCTCCTTTTTCTATCTTTGTTAATGCTTCAATTTGTTATTTGACCTCTCAAGATGAAATTCACCCTAATTGTTTGTACCTATCGGCGTCCTGATTCTCTAATGAGGCTTTTAGTTTCGGTTGCCGGGCAGATACTTTATCCGGACCAGATCCTGATAATAGATGGGTCTCCGGATAATCGAACTAAGGAAATGCTGGAGCTACACCCTGGGAAAAATCTTGAGTATTTTAAAGTAGAAGAGGAAGATCGAGGTCTTACCAGACAGAGGAATTTTGGAATACGAAAGACAGCTTTAACATCTGAAATCATTTGTTTTCTTGATGATGATATAGTACTAACACCTCAGTATTTTAAGAACCTCATTAATACCTATAACCGATTTCCAGATGCGATTGGGGTGGGTGGATATATTATTGAAGAAGTGAACTGGCAGAAAACAGGAGCTGTTCAGCACGAAGATTCAAAATTTGTTTTTGATGGCTGGATGAGGGATTTGGGAAGTAGGAATGTCCTCAGAAGGAAGTTAGGTCTTTTAAGTGATAAACCACCAGGATATATGCCCGATTTTTCAAATGGTTTTTCAACCGGTTTCCTTCCGCCGACTGGTAAAGTCTATCCGGTGGAATTTTTTATGGGTGGTGTTGCTTCTTATAAAAAAGAGGTTTTTTCAAAAATATCTTTTTCGAATTATTTCATAGGATATGGATTGTATGAGGATATGGATTTCTGTCTTCGCGCATCGCAGCTTGGGCAGCTTTATGTGAATACAGAAGGGCAATTATATCATCATCATGAAGCTAGTGGACGGCCGAATAGGTTTAGGTATGGAAAAATGGTGATCAGAAATGGATGGTATGTCTGGAAGGTGAAATATAAAGAAACTAGCTTGCAGGCCAGATTTAAATGGCATAGTATTGCCCTGGTGTTATCCATAGTGCGATTAATGAATATTCTGACAACCAGGGAGAAGAAAGCTGCATTTACAGAAGGTATTGGAAGAATAGTCGGATGGTGGAGTCTGGTTTGGAACCCTCCAAAGATTCAGAGGTAGAATGAAAAAGAGAATAATCATTGTTTTAAGTATCTTTTTTTTTACGGGTATCATTATTCTTCTGGTGTTTAATGCGAGGTACCCTTTTTTTAATCCTTCCGTTGGAAATTGGTCAGTTGGTTATCATCATGCCGATCAGGTACTTCCCGAAGTTAATGTTAGTAAGGGAAATATTATAACCTACGAATACATTAAGAGCATCACCTCCAAAAAAACTGAATATATAGCAGATCCTTTTTTTATAAAGGAAAAAGACACCTTTTATTTATTTGTAGAACTTAAGGGAGAAGGAAATGCAAATATAGCTTTGCTCACTTCTGCTGATGGGGAAAAATATGTTTATAAAGGAATAATATTGGATGAGGAGTTTCATCTGTCCTATCCTCAGGTTTTTAGGTATAACGGGGAATTCTATTTGCTCCCTGAGACCATAGGTGCTAAAGGGTTAATATTATATAAAGCAGAAAAATTCCCATTTACCTGGAAACCTGTAGATACTTTAGTCAGCAATAAGCACTTAAAAGATCCTTCGTTGCTTTTAAGTGAAGATTTAAATATGATCGTGGCTGTAGATGACGAACTTAAGCAGTATATGTTTGTGGCAGATTCTCTTAATGGTGTTTGGCGGGAAGCTGAGAATTACAAACCACGATGGGGGAATGAGACCAGACCTGGAGGGAGGTTTTTTAAACTAGAAGGGGAATGGTATCTTCCGGTTCAGAATGCATCTAAAGGATATGGAACAGGTATTTCACTATATAAAGTGTACAATCAGAAAACCTTAGAACTGAGGCCAGCAAAAAAACTTTATCTCGGTCCTCAAAACGAAATCCAATGGTTTAACCGGGGAATGCACCACCTTGATATACAGGATATTGATGGAGGTTTCTACATGGTGTATGATGGGGATCGAAATTTTGGAGAAGAGGAGTTCCAGTATAAGCGAACGATTAAATTAAACCTTATCGATCTTTATAACTACTTTAGATAGCCTGGATGAAATTTGGTATTATTACATATATTCTGCATAAGAGAATTAAAGGGGAGTATTATTCGTATGAACCTTATATAAGAGAAATGAACATCTGGTTGAGATTTTTTCCGGAGTTTCTTTTATTAGCACCTAACGAAGATAAAAATCCAGATCCTCTCGAGATTCCTTACAATTGCAGACCCACTAAATTTTATGAGATTCCTGAAATTTCCCTAATCAACTTAAAAGAAATTCTTGGAGCCATCTTGTTTTTACCTTTTGTAATTATCATGATCATTAAAATAATGAGCCGTGCAGATCATATTCATCTGCGGTGTCCGGGAAACATAGGTTTAATTGGTTGTTTCGTGCAAGTGTTTTTTCCTGGAAAACCTAAAACTGCAAAATATGCCGGAAATTGGGATCCAGAGGCCAGACAGCCAAGGAGCTATAGGCTTCAAAAATGGATTCTGAGCAACACTTTTTTGACCCGGAATATGCAGGTGCTGGTATATGGGGAATGGCCCCGGCAGTCGAAGAACATTATCCCCTTTTTTACAGCCTCATTTTCAGAAAAAGAAAAAGTTGAGGTGCCTAAAAAGACATTTTCAGAACCTTTTACATTTTTATTTGTTGGCAACCTGGTGGAGGGGAAAAGGCCTCTGGAGGCAGTTAAGTTGGTAGAGGCGATGAATGCAGAAGTTGTTCAGAATAGAGCTCCGAAGATCCGCGCCAGCCTGGAAATTTATGGAGATGGACCGGAAAGGTTTAAACTGGAAACCTACGTTAAAGAAAATCAATTGCATCAATATATAATTTTCAAAGGCAGCCGACCTTTGGAAGAACTAAAAGACGCATATAAAAAAGCTCATTTCGTGATCCTGCCGTCCAAATCTGAAGGTTGGCCTAAGGCACTTGCCGAGGCTATGTTCTTTGGTTGCATACCTATTGCGTCTCCGGTTAGTTGTGTCCCTTGGATGCTGAATTATGGAAGTAGGGGGATATTATTAGATGAATACAAGAATCTAGAGCCAAGAGCCAAGAATCAAGACGGGAGAAAAGAGTGGTCAGTGGTCAGTGGTCAGTGGTCGGGTGATCTGGAAAAGATTCGTAACCTAATGACAGATCCCGAACGTATGAAACGAATGTCTGAGGAAGCAAAAAAGTGGAGTCAGCAGTATACGTTAGAAAGGTTTGAAGGGGCGATTAAAGAGTTGCTAAATAATAAAAAGTAGATAACCAAGGTTCAAGGTGTAACGTTTAAAGTTCAAGGTGACTTCTGAACTTAAATTAAAGGTATGGGGAAAGTAGAAAGTTTTGAAGATTTAGAGGTCTGGGTTTTAGCTAGAGAAATTTGTGTGGATGTTGAAACTCTGTTTGAAACCACGCCATTAGGAAAAAGGTTTTCTTTACTAAATCAAATGGACAGAAGTTCCGGTTCTGTTATGGATAATATTGCAGAGGGATTTGGTAGGGGAGGAAACCTGGAGTTCAGAAATTTCCTAGGTTTCTCCCGCGGCTCCTGTACCGAATTAAAGTCTCAACTGTATCGCGCAAAGGATAAAAATTTAATCACCGAAGAAGAATTTCAGAAGTTATCTCAAAAATGTGAAAAGGAGATCGCGAAGATCACTTCCTTTATCAGTTTTCTGAACAGATCCACTTTAAAAGGTTCGAAATTTAAAAAGGATAAAAATTAACAATAAAAAACGCATGCACCTTGAACGTTAAACGTTGAACAACAATGAAACAGGAATCTAATCGTGAGCCAAGAAGCAAGATACGAATCCTACAGCTAATCGACAGCTTACGCTCCGGCGGTGCTGAACGTATGTCCGTCTCCTATGCCAACGGCCTGGTGAAGCGTATTGAAGGGTCTTTTCTCTGCTGTACCCGAAAAGAAGGTTTACTGAAAAAGCAGTTGGCTCCTGAAGTAGGTTACCTGTTTTTGAATAAAAAAAGTACCCTCGACCCGAAGGCATTTTTTAAGCTACGAAGATTTATAAAAGAAAATAGGATCGATCTCATCCAGGCGCATAGTAGTTCGTGGTTCCTGGCGCTAATGGTAAAGCTGAGTCTGTCACAGGTGAAACTAGTGTGGCATGATCATTACGGAAGAGAGCTTGATAAAAGGAAACCGGGGTTATTGAAACCCGCCTCTAAATTTTTCAACGGTGTTATTGTTGTAAACAAAAATCTTGAGCTATGGGCGAAAGAAAAATTATTAGCTCCCAAGGTTCAGTTCTTTAATAATTTTTTACCAGAAAATTTAGAGATAGTTAATGGTAGGAAGGAGAGGGTACTACTTGGACCGCAGAAAAGCTTTAAAATTATTTGTTTGGCAAATCTTCGGCCTCAGAAGGACCATTTGAATCTTCTGAAGGCGTTTGTGCTTTTAAAGAATCAAAATTTGCAGCTTACTTTACATCTAATAGGAAAAGATAAAGAGGATAAATATTCCACAAAAATAAAGAAGTACATAAGAGATCATCAGTTGAATGGGGAAGTATTTATCTACGGAGAACAGGCAAATATTTCAGGTTATTTAAAACAAGCTGACATTGGAGTATTAGCTTCAGCTTCCGAGGGTTTACCGATAGCTCTTTTGGAGTATGGACTTTCTGGTCTGCCGGTTGTCTGCACGAGTGTAGGAGAATGTAGCGAAGTTATTGGAGATCATGGTAAATTGGTTCTACCCCACAATCCAAAAGCATTGGCAGAAGCTATTTCTTTTTATATTTATGATGACAAGAAAAGGAAAATAGATTCAGTAGCTTTCCAGGAAAAAGTTGAAAGGTTTTATTCTTCTGGAGCTGTTATAACAATGATTACCACCTTTTATGAGGATATACTACGCAGAACGTCCTGTGTTTAGAAGAATAGTTAAGAGAGGTAGGATGATGGTGTTTATAAGAAAAATTAAGTTTTTCTTCTGGTTTTTATGATTTATGGCATTTAAAAATTTAACCTATACTGAATATGTAAAGCTTTTGCTCATCCACTTAGCAATGGGAATTGCTATTTCCATGTATGGAGGTTTTGCTAAGCCTATACTTATAGGAATTCTTATTTTTTTGTTGTTTTTCGTCATTAGCAGGGGCAATAAAAACAATGAAGCCTTAATGGCTGCTGCTTACATTGCAGGAGCAGAGGTTTTTTTCAGACAAACGGGAGGAGTCATTTTCTACGAGACGGGAAAATATTCTGTTATCCTGTTTCTTCTAATCGGAATGTTTTTTAAAGGTACTTCTTCCAGAACTACACCTTTTTGGATTTACCTTATAATACTCGTGCCGGGAGTGGTAATTGCCTCCCAAACCTTAAGTTATGATGTGGTTTTCAGAAAAGCCGTTGCATTCAATTTAGCTGGTCCTGTATGTCTGGGAATTTCTGCCCTTTATTGCTACTATAAAAAGATTTCAAAAATACAGTTCAATTACGTGCTAATGTTTCTGCTACTTCCTCTCGTTAGCCATATGATTTACCTTTTCTTAGTTACTCCAAATATTGGAGAGGCTCTTCATTCTGGCACAAATTCTAACTATGCTGCTTCCGGAGGTTTTGGACCAAATCAGATTTCCACGGTTATGGGAATGGGAGCTTTTTTACTTGCCACACGACTTTTTACAATTAAGAACAGAATCATAAATCTTATTGATCTTGTTCTTTTTGGCATGATGAGCTATCGAGCTATTGTGACATTTTCCCGGGGGGGAGTCTTGACGGCTATTATTTGCATTGCTGCGTTTTTAGTGTTATTAATTTATAAACAAGATATCTATGACAGGAAAAAAATCTGGAATAAGATTATGATATTTGGAGGAGTGGTATTCGGTATCTGGTTTCTCACTACAGTTTTAACCCAGGGACTAATCGTTAACAGATATACCAATAGAGATGCGGCCGGGCAATTGGAAACTGATATTACTACCGGCAGAAAGGAGTTGATCGTAACAGAACTTCAAGGTTTTTATTATAATCCTGTGGTGGGAATCGGAGTTGGCAAAGGAAAAGAGTATAGGAGTGAAGAAACCGGAACAGAAACAGCTTCTCATAACGAAATCAGTAGGTTACTCTCAGAACATGGTTTATTAGGCTTGGTAGCCATTCTAATTCTTATATTTGTCCCAATCATATTTTGGACAAAATTTAAAAACAATTATTATTTTTTAGCTTTCTTAGCCTTTTGGTTTCTTACCATCAACCATTCGGCGATGCGAATAGCCATGCCGGCTTTTGTTTATGGGCTAGCCCTGTTGTATATAGTTGATGATAAAAAGAAATCGGTATACAAGAAAAAAGTAGAAGCTCAATAAGTAGATGGGCTGGCGCTGTTATAAATAGTTAATGAAAAAAAGAATTCTTTATATAGGTAACAATCTTTCCAATCCCACCTTTACCGCTACCTATATTTCTTTTTTTAGTGAAGTATTAAAGCAGGAAGGGTATTGGGTGAAAACGGCATCGGGAAAGGATAATAAAGCACTGCGGCTGATGGAGATGCTCTCCCTTATCTGGACAAACCGCAAACAAACTGATGTTGTTCTTATTGACACTTACGGGGCCCAGAATTTCTATTATGCCTACAGCATCGGGAAGTTATGTCAGCAACTAAAGCTGCCTTATATTCCAATCTTACACGGCGGGAATTTAAAAGAACGCCTGGATAAAACTCCAAACCTTACAAAGTCCCTCTTTGGCAACGCCAGGATCAATGTAGCACCTTCTCACTTTTTATTCGACATATTCGTTGACCATGGTTTTTCCAACTCCCGGATCATTCCCAATTCAATCACCCTGGAGAATTATCCTTTTAAAGAGAGGAAGACATTTAAACCAAAATTTCTTTGGGTACGCAGGTTCCAAGAGCGATACAATCCGCTAATGGCAATAAAAGTTTTCGAACAGGTTTACAAAAAACATCCCGAAGCTAAAATGTGTATGGTGGGCCCCGAGAAAGATGGCTCTCTTGCCACCTGCAAGGAGTATGCAAAGCAAAAAAACTTGCCTGTAGAATTTCCGGGCAAAATGAAAAAGAAGGACTGGGCAGCACTCTCTTTGGATTACGATTTTTTCATCAACTCCACAGATGTCGATAACACGCCAATAAGTGTTATTGAAGCAATGGCCCTGGGCCTTCCCGTGATCTCTACAGATGTTGGCGGCATGCCCTATCTCATTGAAAACGATAAAGATGGGATTCTGGTGCCTCAAAACGATGTACCCGCAATGGTCTCTGCCATTGAAGATTTGCTGCAGAATCCTGAAAAATCTCAAAATATCGCTCAGGCCGCTTATGAAAAAGTCAGGCAGTTTGATTGGGAGATCGTGAAGGAGGAGTGGATCTCTGTTTTGAATGAATGAGTTCTCAGTTATGAGTTCTCAGTTATGAGTTCTCAGTTATGAGTTCTCAGTTGTGAGTTCTCAGTTGTGAGTTCTCAGTTGTGAGTTCTCAGTTGTGAGTTCTCAGTTGTGAGTTCTCAGTTGTGAGTTCTCAGTTGTGAGTTCTCAGTTTCAGTTGTGAGTTCTCAGTTGTGAGTTCTCAGTTGTGAGTTCTCAGTTGTGAGTTCTCAGTTGTGAGTTCTCAGTTGAAAAACTTCGCTTCGCTCAGTTTTCGTAAATTTAATTCAAAGTTTCTAAAACCGACAACCGACAACCGACAACCGACAACTGATAACCGATAACCGATAATTGAAAGACATGAAAAGCTACAAAGATCTCGATATTTACAATTTGGCTTTTACCTATGCTGTTGAAGTACATAAAGTTTCGCTGAAATTGCCAAAGTTCGAACTGTACGAACAGGGAAGCCAGGTGAGGAGATCCTCTAAGAGTATAAAAGATAACATAGTCGAGGGATACGGTAGAAGAACATATAAACAGGATTTTATTAAATTCCTGACTTACAGTCACGCCTCTCTTCTTGAATGCTTGTCTCAGTTAGAGATGATCGATGAGCTCTATGAGATCCCTGAAATCAAAGATCTGAGAAGCAAGTATGACTTATTGGGAGGTAAGATATTTTCCTTCATCCAATACGTTGAGAAGAATGGGAAAGTTAAGTTCAGTTCTCAGTTGTGAGTTGTCAGTTTTGCTTCCTTAACCGACAACCGACAACCGACAACCGACAACCGACAACCGAACCAAATTCTAAACTCCAAATCCCAGGCACCAAACATCTATTTTCGAACTTAGGAGCAGCAATTTTATAGTCGGAAATCCTGTCGTCCAATAATTCTTATTATTCCTATTGAATTATCTAATACACGATAGTAAATACTATCTACCCCAACTACACAGCGTCTGTATCCTGGTTTAACATCATCTACTGCGGGGAAAAGGTAAGGCTGTTTCCGCAATTTTTTCAAACTGATCAAAAAAAGCATGAAAATATTGATCAGCTAAAGTTTCACCGAACTTGTGTACACCATACTGATGCAAACGGATCAAATCATTCTTTGCAGCTTCGCTTAATTTATAATTTGCCATTTCTGCGTAGCTGTTCCTTGGATTGTGTCAGGATTTCTTCAGCAGATAAATTGGTAAAACCACTTTGTTCTCCTTCAAGAAGTTTTAATCGAAGCCATTCTATTTCTTTTTCTTTTTCCCGTTCTTTTCTGATCAAGTCGTTAATCAATTCACTTTTACTGGTGTACTCTTCCTGCTTTAACTGCTCCTTTAACCATTCATCATTTGGTTTTGTGAGGGATATACTTTGTCTTGTCATGACTTTTCACAATTATATATTGGTGTAAATTTACACCAAATTTTTTGGTTTTTACATTGTAAGGATTCAGCTTTTATTTCTATCTATTAAAGAAATTTTCTAAAATAACAAAGTAGCGCCTGCGAATCCTTCGCTAAACTTAAGATCATGTATGCCTTGGTTCCCAGGTCTCCGGATCGCTTTGTGTAAAATTTTTAGAGGCTGGTTAAAACCCTATCTGAAGCTCTTTTCAGGCTCCTCCTGATAAATCGGGATAGGGAGGGGGTAAACGGGAAAAGGAGCAACTAAACCAAAAATAAGTTTTCTTACATAAATGCCCTTCGATCCTTCGATAAACTCAGGACAGGCTAGTCGCTCCTGCGTTGCGAGCTCAGGGTGACATTCTAATAAAATTATTTACTTTTACTAAATCTTCTTAGACAAGACACTGAAAAACCTAATCTACATAGGAAACGAATTATCTGATAGAGGTGGAACACCAACTTCCGTCGACACTCTGGCTCCACTTCTAAGAGAAGAAGGTTTCGAAATAAAAACAGCCTCAGCTAAAAAGAACAAACTCCTTCGCCTGGTAGATATGCTCTGGCTGGTGTACAGAAACAGAAAAACTACCGGTTATGTTCTCATCGATACCTACAGCACCCAAAACTTTTGGTACGCATATGCAGTTGCCCGGCTTTGCCAAAGCCTGAATCTAAAATATATTCCCATCCTCCACGGCGGAGAACTTCCCGCCCGACTTGACCGCTCTCCCGGTGCTTCAAAAAAGCTATTTGGGAAGGCTTTTATAAATGTAGCCCCCTCTCTGTATATTAAGACCATTTTTCAGCAGGCGGGATTTTCTAATGTAAAGTATATTCCGAATAGTATTTCTCTGGATGACTACGATTTTAAAGAACGAGCAGAAGTTCGGCCAAAGCTGCTGTGGGTGCGTGCTTTCGCAGAAATATATAATCCGCTGCAGGCAGTAAAGGTCCTGGAGCTCCTGCTCTCCGAATATCCCAATGCCGAACTCTGTATGGTAGGGCCGGTTAAAGACGATTCCTGGAAAGAGTGCATCAGGTACGCGAAAATTCATCGCCTGCCGGTTCGCTTCCCCGGGAGGTTGTCAAAAGAAGAATGGACAGCTCTTGCCGCCAACTATTATATTTTTCTCAACACTACCAATATAGATAATACTCCGGTGAGCGTGATCGAAGCCATGGCCTTAGGTATACCTGTTGTCTCTACTAATGTGGGCGGACTCCCATACCTCATTTCTGCTGATATCGACGGAATTCTAGTGCCACCCAATGATCCCGACCGCATGGCTGCTGCAGTAAAGAACATCCTTAATGATCCTCAACGTTCCCTGGAAAGAACACGCGCTGCCAGGAAGAAGGTGGAAGCTTTTGACTGGGAAAGAGTGAAGGAGATGTGGAAGAATGTTTTAAATAATTAAATACAAGGAATTCCATAGCTTCTTCTTCTTGGGAGAGGGCGGTGAGGATAAGTTGATAGAACCAGACCCTGAAACAAGTTCAGGGTGACGCGCGTCTCATTCAGCCTCCTTTAGAAGGATAATTCCCTTGGTCTGTTAAAAACAGGTGATTCCCTCCCTTTAGGGCGGGGGAAAGGAATCACCGGCTGGCGAAAAGATTACTTATTTAAACTTTTTATTAGCCCCTTTCACGGTTAGTGGGTAAACACCGAAATCTTGAATCCATGCCCACCCCGCCCTGCGGGCACCCCTCCGAAGGAGGGGAGGGAAAAAATTTTTATCAGGGAAAATTACAGAGTTCTTTTAAGATAGGTGATTTCCTCCATTCAGGGTGGGGAAAAGGAATCACCGGCATGGTAGCTCTTTTAAGATAGGTGATTTCCTCCCTTTAGGGTGGGGAAAAGGAATCACCGGCATGGTAGCTCTTTTAAGATAGGTGATTCCCTCCCTTTAAGGCGGAGGAAAGGAATCACCGGCAGTGAGAAAGGTTTTAGAGTATTAATCAGGTTCCATATAAATCTTCCGAAAGTCGAAAAAAAATTTTGTAGAAGGTTAATATTTATTACTTTAACCTCATAATTGGTCCCTCCTCACATGTTTATATAACCAACCAGTAAGCAGAAAATGGCAGAGACACATCTTCAGGAAAAAGTTAGTGAGAGCAGGCAATCCTCACTATACTCTTCCCTATCTTTGCGCGGTAAGAATTTTTACATGCCCCGTAATAATCTACATTTCGAGATTTCTGAACGCAAATTCTTTCTCCGCCTCTTTGATGTCGTGTGGGTGCTGTTTGCGCTTTATGTGGTAGGTATTCTTTTTGAAGTGGATTATTTTCAATTCCAAAGCGGAAACTGGTATTGGAGTGTAGTTCTTGCCACTTACCTCGCATTATTCGCCGGCATCTTCGAACTTTACGATTTACAAAAAGCCAGTAGCTTTACTAAAGTGCTGCAGAATACAGTACTTGCTACCTCTGTCACCGTCCTGTTCTTCCTTATGACCCCGGTATTAACTCCGGTTCTGCCCGAAAATCGTTTTAAGATCCTATACCTCTTTCTCACTATTCTCATTACCCTGCTGTTGTGGCGGTATTCCTATATTACCTTAATTTCATCCCCAAGATTCTACCGTCGCGTCCTTATCGTGGGCGAGCCGCTGGAAGTGGAATTGGTGGCCTCTCACCTGCAGCAGTCCGATCCTAATTATAATATTATTGGTTACGTGAATCCGCAGGAGGTTAAGAATAATAGCTTCGGAAAAGCCAGTCTTGAAGAATTTCCTTCCAGGGATCTTTGGGAAACGGTCAGGGAGCATTCTGTTGATGAGATCCTTATCTCAAACCTTGGAGCCGAAAAGGTTGGGGAGTTATATGAAGAGATCTTAAAATTGTTAAAAAGGGGATTTCCGGTAAAGGATTTTAATGAAGTTTATGAGGATAAGACGAGTAAGATTCCGGTGCAGCATATCGAAAGGAATTTTTACCAGTTCTTTCCCCTTAGCCGAAGTAATGACAATAAATTTTATTTGTTCTTTCACCGTACGGCGGATATTGTAATTTCCCTCCTCGGAATTATTTTCGGTTTACTTCTGTTGCCTTTTGTTTTCTTCGGAAATTTAATTGCCAATAAAGGACAACTGTTTTACAGACAGGAGAGGGTAGGGAAGCATGGAAAACCGTTTACTATTCTGAAGTTCCGGACGATGCGTTGTGATGCTGAAGTTAATGGTGCCGTTTGGGCTACTAAGAATGATGTGCGTATTACGGGCTTCGGAAAATTTCTCCGTCGCACCCGGATGGATGAATTTCCGCAGTTCTATAATATTCTAAAAGGAGAAATGAGCCTTATTGGTCCCCGGCCCGAACGCCCTGTCTTTGTACAGGAATTATCTGAATTAATCCCCTTTTACGATACCCGCCACTTCGTCAAACCCGGACTCACCGGCTGGGCCCAGGTCATGTGCGATTACGCCGACAGTCATGCCGACAGCCTTGAAAAGCTACAGTATGATCTTTACTATATAAAACATCGTAATATTTTTCTCGATATTACAATTCTTACCAAGACATTGAGTACTGTCATTTTTTTTAGAGGACAGTAGTTTTAGTAAGCAGTTGGCAGTTTTTCAGTATGCAGTTGGCAGTGTGGTAGTAGGCAGTAAGTATTCAGTGATTAGTGCTCAGGCTTAAAATGTCATTTCGAAAAAGCCTTTTTCGCGACTGAGAAATCTGCTGCTTGAGAAGAGAAGATACTTTTTTTGGGAAGAAACATTCTACTGTTATTGATGAGATCTCTCGTCGATTTCTTCCCTTCCGGTCAGAAACCTCTGTCGGGATGACAATAAATAGAGTCATTTCGAAGGAGCCTTTTTTTTGCGACTGAGAAATCTGCCCTTTGAGAAGAGAAGATATTTTTTTGGGAAGAAACATTCTACTCTTATTGATGAGATTTCTCTTCACTCCCGTTCAGGAAGCTCTGTCGAGATGACAATGAATAGAGTCATTTCGAAGAAGCCATTTTGGCGACTGAGAAATCTGCTTCTTGAAATGAGGAAACATTGTTTTATAAAGGAGCAAAATGCTTTCATTCATAAGATCTCTCGTCGATTTCTTCCCTTCTGGTCAGAAACCTCTGTCGGGATGACTATAAATTGAGTCATTTCGAAGGAGCCTTTTTGGCGACTGAGAAATCTGCTTCTTGAAATGAGGAAACATAGTTTTATAAAGGAGCAAAATGCTTTCATTCATGAGATCTCTCGTCACTCCCTTCACTGCCGTTCAGGCAGCTCTGTCGAGATGACAATAAATAGAGTCATTTCGAAGGAGTCTTTTTTGCGACTGAGAAATCTGCCGCTTGAGAAAAGAAGAAACTTTTTTTTGGGAAGAATCATTTTACTCTTACTGATGAGATCTCTCGTCACTTCCTTTACTGCCGTTCAGGAAGCTCTGTCGAGATGACAATGAATAGAGTTATTTCGAAGGAGCCTTTTTGGCGACTGAGAAATCTGCTTCTTGAAATGATGAAACATAGTTTTATTAAGGAGCAAATTACTTTCATTCATGAGATCTCTCATCACTCCCTTCACTGCCGTTCAGGAAGCTCTGTCGAGATGACAATGAATGGAGTCATTTCGAAGGAGCCTTTTTGGCGACTGAGAAATCTGCTTCTTGAAATGAGGAAACATAGTTTTATAAAGGAGCAAAATGCTTTCATTCATGAGATCTCTCGTCACTTCCTTCACTGCCGTTCAGGCAGCTCTGTCGAGATGACAATGAATAATGTCATTTCGAAAGAGCCTTTTTTTGGTGACTGAGAAATCTGCTTCTTGTGAATGATGAAATATTGTTTTATAAAGGAGCAAATTAATTTCATTCATAAGATCTCTCGTCGATTTCTTCTGTCGAGATGACTAAACATAGTGTCATTTCGAAGAAGCCTTTTTGGCGACTGAGAAATCTGCTTCTGGGGCAACCAGAATTTTTCTAAAACTAAGAAACCTCTCGTCGCCTCCTCTTTCTGGGAAATTGAACGCTCTGTCGGGATGACATTCCGCGACGATAGGGCGGATTAGTAACTTAAGATAACATGCTGAGAAAAAGTCTTGTTTCTTGGCTCTTGGTTCTTGTCTCTTGCTTCCAAAGAAACTGACCACTGTCTACCGACCACCTTTTTCACTTTCTGCTTCGTTTCCACGGCACCATTGCAAAAAGAAATATAAATAAGGCCAGGAATAGGGAAATCCGCGCGATATAATCTCCAAACCGGGCATAAAAGGTAAGTTCATCGTTGAGGGTAACTTTCCCTAGCAGAGCGCCTTGTTTTTCATAGCCCAGGGATGCCGTTATTTCTCCTTTTTCATTAATAAAAGCAGAAATTCCTGTGTTGGCACTTCGGGCGATGGACCGTCGGTTTTCAATAGCCCGCAGCCTGGAGTAGCTTAGGTGCTGCTTGTGTCCCTGGGTGTTGCCCCACCAGGCATCATTGGTAATAATCGCGAGAAAATCTGCCCCTTCATTTACATAGCCCGTGACGAAATCCCCATAAACCGATTCATAACAAATGATCGGCCCCACTTCCTCAGTAGAAGTTGCCTGGAACGTTCCCCTCTGTTTTTGGGTGGTTTTCATTGCCACCGTGCCGCCAAGATCGATCATGACATTGCCCAGGATAGGCTTTAAAACTTCCTGATAAGGAAAATTTTCCACCCCTACAACCAACTTTGATTTGTGATAAAAGTGAACAGAATCATTGGCAGAGATCATAAATGCCGAATTATAATCATCATACCAGTCATTTGGTCCCAGCTGATTACTTTGACCTCTCACTCTATTAGGATCACTAAAACGATCATACATGGAGATCCCGCTTAAAAAAGATATTTCGGGATGCCTGTTTACGAATTGAGTGGAAAAGAAGTTGGCTTCAGAATCTTCGAAGCGATTCAGAATAGTACCGTCGGCAAAAACTGTTTCGGGAGCGACCACGATACTGGTCTGGGGGGTAACACTTTCTTCAGCAAGCCTGGTAAGCAGCTCCCCAATACGCTTATCATTGGTGTTGTATTTTTCGGTATATGGATTAACGTTTGGCTGTAGTACTACTGCTTCCAGGGTTTGTTCACTCTCCTCATAGTTCCACAGAATAAAATAGGACACTGCTATAGGGATAAGAATAAGTAGTCCGGTTTTCACCAGGCCCCGGTATAATATTTCCTTAGCCTTATGCTCGCGATACAGCAAAAACATTTTTAGAAAGACAATATTTGTAAGCAGTATCCACAGGGTTCCCCCAAAAGTGCCGGTGAATTCATACCATTGTATCCAATGGGGAAATTCAGAAAAACCATTACCAAGGTTAAGCCATGGCCATGAAAATTCCCAGTTGAGATGCAGGTATTCAAAAGCCATCCAAATACTTATAAAAAAGGAGGAAGAGGCTTTAAAATTCACCCTTTTTGCCACCACATGAAACAGAAGGAATACCAGCGACATGAGCAGGGAGTTAACGGTAATAGCGAATATTCCTCCAAAAGGTGTGGAAAAGTACAGCCAGTAAGTGGTGATCAGATTCCAGATGAAAAAGCTGAGGTAGGAGAGTCCGAGGATCTTCCATTTACGGTTGTGCGCCTGCTCGATCCTAATCTTGTGTTCTGTGTAAAGCAAAGGCACAAAAGCAAAGAACAACAGTAACGGAAAACCATAAGTAGGCCACGCGAGTGCCAGTAAGATCCCGGAAAGTAATGCGTAAAGGAAGTGTTTCATAGTATCTGGATGCTAAGGTATAAAAACTATGGATTTGAACTACCTCTGTCCTTTTCAAAATGTCATTTTGAAGGAGCTTTTTTGCTGCTGAAGATTCTGCTTCTTCTTTCGAGTCATTTCGAAGGAGCCTTTTCGGCGACTGAGAAATCTGCCTCTTGAAATGAGGAAATATTGTTTTATAAAGGAGCGAGTTACTTTTATTCATGAGATCTCTCGTCGATTTCTTCCCTTTCGGTCAGAAACCTCTGTCGAGATGACTGCCGAAATTGGGTGTTGGTAGTCATTTCGAAGGAGCCTTTTCAGCGACTGAGAAATCTGCTTCTTGTGAATGAGGAAATATTGACTTATAAAGGAGCAAATTACTTCCATTCATGAGATCTCTCGTCGCTTCCTTCACTGCCGCTCAGGCTGCTCTGTCGAGATGACTGCCGAAAATGTTTTTTTGTAGTCATTTCGATGGAGCTTTTTCAGCGACTGAGAAATCTGCCTCTCGTAAAAAAGTATTAACTAAAATACATCCCAATTCAAAAATTGCCATTCAGGATTAAAGTTATTGATTAACTTCTCTTTCTTTTCCCTTCGCCATTTTTTGATCTCTTTCTCTCTATTTATGGCTTGTGTAGGATTTTCAAAACCTTCATAATACACCAGATAGTAGCAACTGTATTTGCCTGCAAAAGATTTTCGGGAATGTTCACTGTCGAAATGATGCTGAGCAAGCCTTTTTTGAATGTTATTGGTAACACCGATATAAAGGGTTGTTTTATTCTTGTTGGTGACTATGTAAAGAAAATAATTGTGTAGCATAAATTAAATTTAGTCATTTCGAGGAAGCTTTTTCAGCGACTGAGAAATCTGCCTCTTGAGAAGAGAAGATACTTTTTTTGAGAAGAAACATTTTATTTTTATTCATGAGATCTCTCGTCACTTCCTTCACTGCCGCTCAGGCTGCTCTGTCGAGATGACTACAATAGAGTCATTTCGAAGGAGCCTTTTTTTAGCGACTGAGAAATCTGCTTCTTGTGAATGAGGAAATATTGATTTATAAAGGAGCAAATTACTTCCATTCATTAGATCTCTCGTCGCTTCCTTCACTGCCGTTCAGGAAGCTCTGTCGAGATGACTAAAAATAGAGTCATTTCGAAGGAGCCTTTTTTAGCGACTGAGAAATCTGCCTCCTGAGAACAGAAGATACTATTTTTTGGAAGAAACATTTTACTCTTATTCATGAGATCTCTCGTCACTCCCTTCACTGCGTTCAGGAAGCTCTGTCGAGATGACTGCCGAAAATGTTCTTTTGTAGTCATTTCGATGGAGCTTTTTCAGCGACTGAGAAATCTGCCTCTCGTAAAAAAGTATTAACTAAAATACATCCCAATTCAAAAATTGCCATTCAGGATTAAAGTTATTGATTAACTTCTCTTTCTTTTCCCTTCGCCATTTTTTGATCTCTTTCTCTCTATTTATGGCTTGTGTAGGATTTTCAAAACCTTCATAATACACCAGATAGTAGCAACTGTATTTGCCTGCAAAAGATTTTCGGGAATGTTCACTGTCGAAATGATGCTGAGCAAGCCTTTTTTGAATGTTATTGGTAACACCGATATAAAGGGTTGTTTTATTCTTGTTGGTGACTATGTAAAGAAAATAATTGTATAGCATAAATTAAATTTAGTCATTTCGAAGGAGCCTTTTCGGCGATTGAGAAATCTGCCGCTTGAGAAGAGAAGATACCTTTTTTGGGAAGAAACATTTTACTCTTATTGATGAGATCTCTCGTCGCTTCCTTCACTGCCGTTCAGGCAGCTCTGTCGAGATGACAATCAATAGGGTCATTTCGAAGGAGCCTTTTCGGCGACTGAGAAATCTGCCTCTTGAGAAGGAGGAAATATTGTTTTATAAAGGAGCAAATTACTTTCATTCATGAGATCCCTCGTCGATTTCTTCCCTTCCGGTCAGAAACCTCTGTCGAGATGACGTTAATGATGAGGAGAAAGTCTTGGCTCTTGGCTCTTGTTTCTTTGTAGCAAAGCATTCTTTTTTTCCTATTTTTACACAAAACCAACCAATATGAGCCTAGCAAAACATGTCCCGAATGCCATTACTTTGATCAACCTGTTAAGTGGTAGCATAGGTGCCATATTTGCCGTGCAGGGTGATTTGGTCATGGCTGCGATCTTCGTAGCACTGGGGATCTTTTTTGATTTTTTTGACGGACTCGCCGCAAGGGCGCTGAATGTCAAATCTGAACTCGGTCTTCAACTAGATTCCCTCGCCGATATGGTCACCAGCGGACTCGTGCCG
Source organism: Salinimicrobium sediminilitoris (assembly GCF_020866905.1). Lineage (GTDB taxonomy): Bacteria > Bacteroidota > Bacteroidia > Flavobacteriales > Flavobacteriaceae > Salinimicrobium > Salinimicrobium sediminilitoris. Next base: position 344,203 of record NZ_JAIVCC010000001.1, read on the forward strand.
GGGATCGTTATGTACCAGCTCTTTAGACAGGCACTGCCGGGTTCAGCCGTTCAACCTAAAGACTGGACCACGGGACAGGACGTACTGGAGTGGAACCTTCCTGTTCTTGCATTATTTGGATTGCTTGTTACTCTCGCCTCGGGCTATCGCCTGGCAAAATTCAACATTGATGAGCGCCAAACAGATTCTTTCATTGGTTTGCCAACGCCGGCGAATGCTTTGCTGATACTAAGTCTGCCGCTGATCCTTATTTTTCAGCCGCAGCCTATTCTTGTAGATATCATCCTTAATCCCTGGTTCCTTGCTGCCCTTACGGTTTTCAGTTGTTTTATGCTGAATGCAGAAATTCCTTTGTTCGCATTGAAATTCAGTAGCTGGGGTTTTTCAGAAAACAAGGTCCGTTACCTTTTCCTTATCTTCTGTGTTATTCTGCTCATCTTTCTTCAATTCGCTGCAATACCTTTGATCATCATTAGCTATGTGATTGTGTCTATGGTTACCAATAGAGGAGACGAAGAGGCGGTAGTCGAGAGCCGGTAGGCTGAAAAAGTCTTCAAATCATTCAGAGCGGAGCTTTTGTGAAGCCGCTTCTCGATACATTTTCTTATTCGCTCTCGCTCATAAGAAAACACTCGAAGTGACTGAAGGCGATATAGAAAGATGAAATAAATATTAACGTGTTATTATAGTAAGCACAAATTAATTAGTAGAGTTCAATCGGCCTATCGAAAATTGATCGTAAAATTTGATGTGAGATGACGTTTAAATTTTCTGCTGTTTGAGCGACATTTTTTATTTTCGTTCCTCATATTTTTCCCGCGAGTTTAATAAACCCGACTCATTCAGACCAGCATTAGCGGAGCGAAGAAACACTCTCGCTTGCTAATATCTGAAATCTGTTATCTGTAATGTATTTGATGCTTTAAAAAGCTGCAGGAATCTTTATTGAAAAAGTTTCTTCTTTCTCAATTCAAAGTTCTGTCCCAGGTAGACTTTTCTTACCATTTCGTCTTCGGCAAGTTCCTCGGGGATCCCGGCTTTAAGGATACGCCCCTCAAACATAAGATATGTGCGATCTGTAATAGCCAAAGTTTCCTGAACATTGTGATCGGTAATAAGGATCCCGATGTTCTTATTTTTCAGTTGGGCTACAATCCGCTGAATATCTTCCACGGCCACGGGGTCAACTCCGGCAAAAGGTTCATCCAGAAGAATAAAATTTGGATCTGTAGCCAGGGCACGGGCTATTTCAGTACGTCGTCGTTCCCCTCCGCTCAAAAGATCCCCCCGGCTTTTTCGGATGTGTCCCAGGCCGAATTCTTCTATAAGAGATTCCATCTTCATCTTACGTTCCTTTTTGGAGAGCTTTGTGAGCTCCAGAACGCTCATAATATTGTCTTCTATACTAAGCTTTCTAAAAACCGAAGCTTCCTGGGCCAGATATCCAATCCCGTACTGCGCACGTTTGTACATTGGGAATTTGGTAATGTTTTCCCTGTCAAGAAAGATCCTTCCGCCATTTGGTTTGATCAATCCTACGATCATATAGAAAGATGTGGTTTTTCCGGCTCCGTTGGGACCTAGCAGTCCTACAATCTCCCCCTGATTTACTTCCAGGGAAATGCCTTTTACAACTTCACGACCTTTATAGGATTTTACAAGACTTTCGGCGTATAACTTCATTTTTTAGATGTTAGTAGTGAGATATGAGTGCTGAGACTTTCAAATACCGTGCAACAATTGATAAAGATAAAAAAAAGGAAAAGGTGGTCGGTGGTCAGAGGACAGTAGTCAATTAAATAGAACCAATATCTTCTAACCAAACCTATTTCCCTTTTGACTTTAAATACTTTTGCAGGCTTTTTATCATTTTAAACATTTCTAAGAGTAAAAGCCGGGTCTTCTGATTTTCTTCAGAAGTAATATAATTTCTTCTAAAAGCAATAGTAGAGCAAGTGACGCATTCTCTCAACGAATCATCTGCCACCTGAAGATACTTGTGAAATTGTGCGTCGGTATTTCCAGATCCTTCCGAAGTATTTAAAGCAATAGAAACTGCGGCACGATTAAACTGAGAGGTGAGGCCATACAATTCACTCTGAGGAAACTTTGCTGTTAAAGAATAAGCATGATCTGTGAAATCCAATGCCTTTTGGTAAACTTTTAAATCTTCAAAATTAAAATGCACCTTCTCCATAACTGTATTTTCAATTAGTCTCTGTCCTCTGTCCTCTGTCCTCTGTCCTCTATCCTCTGCCCTCTGTCCTCTGCCCACTATAGCAGTTTCCTATTTCTCAATTGTAGCAGTATCCTCTAAAGCTTCCCAAAACTCATAAGCTCTTCTCAAATGTGGAATCACAATAGTTCCTCCCACCAAAGTAGCTATACTCAGCGCTTCCATTACTTCTTCTTTTGAAAGTCCTTCTTTATAGCTGGTTTCAAGGTGATACTTAATGCAGTCATCACAACGTAAAACGGCTGAGGCGACTAAACCAAGTAGCTCCTTAGTCTTCACATCCAACGCCCCTGCAGTGAATGCATTAGTGTCGAGGTTAAAAATACGTTTTATGATCTTGTTGTTATCGCCAAGGATCTTATCATTCATCTTCTGGCGATATTCATTGAATTCTTCTACCTGGTTTTTCATTGCTTTTGTTTTCTTAATTTTCGATTTTCCTTCCTTATAACTATCCGCGAGATCACAATACTAACCTCATATAACACAAGCACCGGAATAGCTACAATGATCTGACTCAAAATATCGGGCGGGGTAATAATAGCTGCAAGAATTAGTACGATCACCAAAGCGAACTTCCTGTACTTCCGAAGAAACTCAGGTGTTACCAATCCAATTTTAGTAAGGAAATATATAATTATTGGTAACTCGAATATGATTCCGCAGGCTATTACCGAGGAACGTACGAGGCTTATATAACTTCCGATGTCGAATTCGTTCAATACCAGTTCACTTACCTGGTATTTTCCGAGGAAATTAATAGAAAGTGGTGTCACCAGGTAATATCCGAAAAGTACTCCCAGGAAGAACAGGATTGAAGAAATGAAAATAAAGCCTCTCGATGTATTCCTTTCGTTGGCATACATAGCGGGAGAGATAAATTTCCAGAATTCATAGATGATATAAGGGAAAGCAATAATAAAACCTGCTGTAATGGAGGTCCATACGTGTGCAGAGAATTGCCCGCCCATGGTTCTTGACTGTATGGTGAAAGGCATATCATCAAAACAGAACCCGCCTTCCAGGCCTACAAAAGTTGAAAGGCGACAAAGAATGTCATAGGTGAAAAAGTCGGCCTTGGTGGGGCCGAATAATAAAGTGTCGAAAATGAAACCTTTAGCTAAAAAAGCTGCACTTCCTGCTACTACTACTGCCAGGGATGCCCTAATGAGGTGCCAGCGCAAATCCTCAAGGTGATCCAAAAATGACATTTCATCGGCAGATTTTTCTACTTTCGTCATTAAATGATTCCTTCCCTTATTAGGTTGTGTAAGTGTACCACGCCGTAATATTTACCGTCTTTTACGGCCAGTAATTGTGAGATCTTATTTTCTTCCAGCATATCCATCACATCTACAGCCATTGCATCAAACTCAATGGTCTTAGGATTAGGACTAAGAATGTCCCTTGCCGTTAAACCTGAAATGTCAATACTTTTTTGGAGCATACGGCGTATATCACCATCTGTCACAATGCCCAGAATTTTTCCATTGTCGAGTACAGCAGTTACTCCCAGCATTTTTTCGGAGATCTCAACGATCACCTGCGGAATGGGAGTATCTGGGGCTACCGATGGTTTCTGATTTTGATCGGCTATATCACTAACTCTTAGGTATAATTTTTTACCCAATGCCCCTCCCGGGTGATATTTTGCAAAATCCTGACTTGAAAAGCCCCGCAGATCGAGCAGGCAAACAGCCAGGGCGTCCCCAATAACAAGTTGGGCAGTGGTACTGGTTGTAGGGGCGAGGTTATTTGGACAGGCTTCCTTTTCTACAAAGGAATTGAGAATATAGTCGGCCTGTTTTCCCAAAAAGGAATCTGTACTTCCCGTGATGGCGATAAGAGTATTCCCGAAGTTCTTGATGAGAGGCACCAATACTTTAATTTCGGGGGTATTTCCGCTTTTGGAAATACAGATCACCACATCGTCCTGTAAGATGGTACCCAGGTCCCCGTGAATAGCATCGGCCGCATGCATGAATACTGCGGGAGTACCGGTAGAATTAAGGGTGGCCACGATCTTAGTGGCGATCACAGCACTTTTGCCAATTCCGGTAATGATGACTCTACCCCTGGATTTATACACCGCCTGTACGGCTTCCGCAAAATTATGGTCTAATAATTGCTCTAAATTCGCTATAGCTTTGGCTTCAGTTAAAATGGTTTCTCTGGCTACAGAGAGTATTTTTTCTTGAGGTGTCAAATTTGTAGAGTTAGAAGATTGTATGGAGTAAAGAAAAATGTATCTTTATTTTGTGCAAATGTATGTAAAATTGTAACACAATTGAATGACTTCGCAGGAAATCGATTTACACGAACAGCTTAAGAAATACTTTGGTTTTAGCCAGTTTAAGGGCCTCCAGGAGGAGGTAATAAAGAGTATAGTTAATGATCATAACACCTTTGTGGTTATGCCCACAGGAGGTGGAAAATCTCTTTGTTATCAATTGCCGGCGCTTATAAAAGAAGGAACTGCAATTGTTGTCTCCCCCTTGATCGCTTTGATGAAGAACCAGGTGGATGCAATTCGCGGAATTTCTTCAGAACATGGTATTGCTCACGTGCTAAACTCCAGCTTGAATAAGACTGAAGTGAAGCAGGTGAAGGAAGATATCACCAATGGAATTACCAAGCTTCTTTATGTTGCCCCCGAATCTCTTACCAAAGAAGAGAATGTCGAGTTTTTACGCAGCGTAAAAATTTCTTTTATGGCCATAGATGAAGCTCACTGTATTAGTGAGTGGGGCCATGATTTTAGGCCGGAATACCGGAACCTGAGGCATATTGTAAAACGTATTGGAGATGATATTCCTATCATTGGCCTAACGGCAACAGCTACTCCCAAGGTGCAGGAAGATATCCTGAAAAACCTTGCTATTACAGATGCCCGTACTTTTAAGGCTTCCTTTAACCGCCCTAATTTATATTACGAAATACGGCCTAAGACGAAAAATGTGGATGCCGATATCATAAGGTTTGTTAAGCAGAACCAGGGGAAATCGGGTATTATTTACTGTCTTAGCAGGAAACGGGTGGAGGAACTCGCTCAAACTTTGCAGGTAAACGGAATATCAGCTGTACCATATCATGCCGGTCTTGATGCCAAGACCCGTTCCCGTCATCAGGACATGTTCCTTATGGAGGAAGTAGATGTTGTAGTAGCGACCATCGCTTTTGGAATGGGAATTGACAAGCCCGATGTGCGGTTTGTGATCCATCACGATATTCCAAAAAGTATAGAAAGTTATTATCAGGAAACAGGTCGTGCAGGAAGAGATGGAGGTGAAGGTCATTGTCTCGCCTTCTACGCCTATAAAGATATTGAGAAGCTGGAGAAATTCATGAGCGGTAAACCGGTCGCCGAGCAGGAGATTGGACAGGCCCTGCTGCAGGAAGTGGTTGCCTTTGCTGAAACTTCTGTTTCCAGGAGAAAATTTATCCTGCATTACTTTGGTGAGGACTTCGATGAAAAAACCGGCGAAGGAGCTGATATGGATGATAACGTAAGGAATCCCAAGAAGCAACACGAGGCAAAAGACGAAGTAGAATTGTTGTTGCGAACTATTAAGGAAACCAAACAGTTATATAAGTCCAAGGATGTGGTGAATACCTTAGTAGGTAAATCTAATGCCATGATCAAGTCGCATCGTACAGATGAGCATGAACTCTTCGGGAAAGGAGCCGACAAAGATTCCAAGTATTGGATGGCCCTTTTGCGACAGGTACTGGTTGGAGGATTTCTGCGGAAAGATATTGAAACCTACGGAGTCGTGAAGCTTACCGATAAAGGAGAGAAATTCCTGAAAAAGCCGGATTCTTTCATGATGACCGAAGATCACATCTATGAAGTGGGCGGCAACGACGGAATAGTTACTGCAGCCAAATCTGGCGGGGGTACCGATGAAAATCTTCTAAAAATGCTGAAAGATCTGCGTAAACAAATCGCTAAAGATCTCGGCCTCGCTACCCATCTCATTTTCCAGGATCCTTCTCTGGAAGACATGGCCCTGAAGTATCCTGTTTCTCTTGAGGAACTTGGTAATATTCACGGAGTAGGGGAAGGAAAAAAATCCAAACCATACAGTAAGAAGTTTGTTGAACTCATCTCCAATTATGTTGAGGAAAATGATATTACCCGTCCCGATGATCTGGTAGTAAAAACTACCGGAGCCAACAGTGGCCTTAAGTTATATATCATTCAGAACGTAGACCGTAAACTGCCGCTTGACGATATTGCCTCAGCAAAAGGCATGGAAATGACCACTTTTATTAAAGAAATGGAAGCCATTGTTTACAGCGGTACCAAGCTGAACATCAATTATTGGATCGACGAGATCCTCGATGAAGATCAGCAGGAAGAGATACATGAATATTTTCTCGATGCCCAAACCGATAAGATCGAAGATGCCCTCGATGAATTTGAAGGCGATTACGATGAAGAAGAATTACGGTTATACAGGATCAAATTTATTAGTGAAGTAGCGAATTAAAGAAGAGCTCAATAATTTGAATTTACAGCCGGAACGAGAGTTTCGGCTTTTTTTTGTTCATGGGGTTTTGCTTTTTGGCCACGAATACACGAATGTTTTCTAATAGCCGCGTAGGGGGGGCAGCCCGTTAGTAGATGCGAAAAACGGTAGGTCGCAGGAACAAAGTCCCATCGGGACGATAGTTCGGTAGAATAGTGACGACAATTCAGTTATGACGAGAGTTCAGTAGAAAAAGAAAAATTCAGGTACAAAATAACCCCGAAGTGATTTGAAGGAACAAAGTCCCGTAGTGACGATATAAAATCCGTCCCTATTCATTAAATTTCGAAATAAGAATTTTGACAATGGCCAACACATACACCCAGATTCACGTTCATTTTATATTTGCCGTTAAATTTAGGCAGGGCCTAATTCAAAAGGAATGGAAAGATAGGCTGTACCAGTACATCATTGCCATTGTGAAGAACAATGGCCACAAAATGTTGATCATAAATGGAATGCCAGATCATGTTCATTCGCTCATTGGGTTAAGGCCTGAACAATCAATTTCAGATCTTATGAAAGATGTAAAAAGCAATTCTTCGAAATGGATCAATGAACAGAATTTTATAAAAGGGAAATTCCCATGGCAAGAGGGCTACGGAGCTTTTACATACTCAAAATCTCAATTGCCCCGCCTGATTTCATATATTGAGAATCAAAAAGAATATCATACGAAAAAGACGTTTCAGGAGGAGTATTTGAAAATTCTTGAAGAACAGAAGGTGGAATATAACCCCCAGTATTTATTCAAAGATCCGGATTAAACCTGTCGCCCCTAAGGGGCTATAATTTTGCCGTTGATCATGATCTTACCAAACTATCGTCCCTGCCGGGACTACTTCTATGCACAAAGTAAATTATTTCCTTAACATTCTCCTAATTCTTCCTCTTTCCGCAGACATTAATTAATAAACATTATTCATTTCTTTATCTTTGCGTTTTAACTTAAAAAAACGACATGAACGACGGATTATACGCAAAACTCCACACTACAAGAGGAGAGATAACAATAAAACTTGATCACGAAAAAACACCCGGAACCGTAGGGAATTTTGTAGGACTGGCAGAGGGAAACCTGGAAAATGAAGCTAAGCCACAGGGACAACCTTACTACGACGGACTTAAATTTCACCGTGTAATCCCGGACTTTATGGTTCAGGGAGGAGATCCTAAGGGAACCGGTGTAGGTGGACCGGGATATCAATTTGAAGACGAGATTCACCCCGACCTTAAACACGATCGCCCCGGGATTTTATCTATGGCCAATGCCGGACCGGGAACTAATGGAAGCCAGTTCTTTATTACACATGTTGCCACTCCATGGCTCGATGGAAAGCACACTGTGTTTGGCCACGTAGTGGAAGGTCAGGATGTTGTTAACGCTATTAAACAAGGAGACACCATAGACAAAGTCGAAATTATCCGCGAAGGGGAGTCGGCTAAAAACTACAATGCAGTAGAGTCTTTCCGCCAGTTCAATGGAGCAAAAGCCGAAAGAGAAGCGGCAGCCAAAAAGCAGCAGGAAGAAATGATGGGGGAACTTGCTCAGGGTTTTGAAAAAACTGACAGCGGATTGCGATATAAAATGATCGCTGAAGGAAATGGAAAAAAAGCTGAAAAGGGACAAACTGTTTCTGTTCACTACAAAGGAATGTTACCCGACGGTACGGTCTTCGATTCTTCTTATAAAAGAAAACAACCTATTGAATTTCCTTTAGGGAAAGGTCATGTGATAGAGGGTTGGGATGAAGGTATCCAGTTGCTCAAGGAAGGAGATAAGGCAAGATTTGTCATTCCATCCAATCTTGCATACGGTTCCCGTGGTGCCGGGGGAGTGATCCCTCCCGATGCTACTCTTGTATTTGATGTAGAGCTGGTAAAGGTGAAGTAAATACTTCAAATCAATTGTAATAAGAAAACCTCAGTCTCCTAATGGAAACTGAGGTTTTTATTTTAGCCATTGGTCCTTAAACCTTAAACCTTGTTAGTCCGGTTGAGGGGTCATTCTTAAATAAGGCTTCACTTCTTTATATCCCTTCGGAAATAGCTTATCTGCCTCCTCATTGCTTACAGATGGACTTATAACCACGTCCTCTCCCGACTTCCAGTTGGCGGGTGTTGCAACTTTCTTATAAGCGGTAAGCTGTAAAGAATCTATTACCCGTAACAGCTCCTCAAAATTTCTTCCGGTGCTTGCGGGATAGGTGATCATAAGTTTAATGGTTTTATCGGGTGCAATAACGTACACAGATCTAACAGTTAGAGTATCATCTGCATTAGGGTGGATCATATCGTAAAGATCGGCTACCTTTCTGTCTTCATCGGCAATAATGGGGAAATTCACCGTAGTATGTTGGGTTTCATTGATATCCTTTATCCAGTCTTTATGTGACTCCACGCCATCAACACTTAGCGCCATCACCTTCACATTCCGCTTTTCAAATTCATCCTTATATTTGGCTGCTGCGCCGAGTTCGGTGGTGCAAACCGGGGTATAATCTGCCGGATGGGAAAATAGTATTCCCCAGCTATCCCCCAGGAAATCATAAAAGTTGATTTTTCCCTGAGAAGTTTCGGTATCAAAGTTTGGGGCTTTGTCTCCAAGTCGTAATGTACTCATGATTAAAGAATTTAAGAGTGAATAAACACTATAAATTTACTGAATATTAAATGCTTGGAAGCGACCCGCAGTTAAATCTGAGTTAATCTTTTTAGATCTGAGACTTTAGATCTGAGACTTGAGAAGTTATTGGTTATTAATTATTAAACAGCAATATTGAATATTAAATATTGCCATCAATAATCCTTAGCCCTTAAACCTTAGGCATTAATCTTTAGGGGTGTATTTCCATTTAATAGAACATCCCACACTGGGCTTTTGCGGACCCGGTACAGGTCGGCTGCCAAGCAAAGCATCAAGAGCTTCCCGCAATTCCCTACCGTTTAGAGAATGTCCATTCCCCGGGCGGGAGCTGTCCAGCTGCCCGTGGTAGACCAGCTTTTGCTCCCCGTCAAAAAGGTAAAAATCGGGGGTGCATTCTGCTTTATAATTTCGGGCCACCTCCTGCGTGCGGTCATAGAGATAAGGGAATGTGAAGTTGTGCTTGCGGGCAAATTTCCACATGAGATCGGGATGATCTTCAGGAACTTTTTCCACATCATTACTGCTTATGGCTACAAAACCGAAACCCAGCACCCGGTAATCATTGGCTACACGTACAATTTCATCTACCACATGTTTTACATACGGGCAATGGTTGCAAAGAAACATGATCACAGTTCCCCTTTCTCCTTCTACGTCAACCAGTGAATAAAGGTTTGCCGTGACAGCATCGGGTAATTCAAAATCTATTATTTCCGTTCCCAGCGGGAGCGTATTAGAAGCAGTTTCAGCCATTTTTTTAATTCATTTCCGCCTTGAAAATACAAATTTCCTGCGGAATATTCTCAGAATTACTATCTTGGTTCAACCATAATAAAATTCTATGCGCACCTTAGATCAATGGTTCTCTGAATATGCCGTAAGCCACCAGAATAAGACGAATCAGCTGATACATTACATCTGTGTGCCGGCGATCTTCTTTTCTATAGTGGGTTTGTTAATGAGCATTCCGCCGGGGCCTCTAACAGAAATTTTTCCAATGTACATTCCGTTTTTAGAGAACTGGGCAGTGGTAGCTCTCATCCTTGTCCTGCTATTTTACATGAGGCTATCTGTTTCCATGGGAATTAAGATCCTCATTTTCGCCGGGATCTGCATCGCAGGAAATTATTTCATTTCCCAGGTCGCCACCCTCTGGCTTGTTTCGCTGATCATTTTTGCAGTTGCATGGGCCGGGCAGTTCTATGGACATAAGGTGGAAGGCAAAAAGCCTTCATTTCTTAAGGATATTCAATTCCTCCTCATCGGCCCCGCATGGGTGATCAAGAAGGTGTTCGGGTAGTTAGTATTGAGAATTGAGTATTGAGTATTGAGAAGTGAGACTTAGGAGTACGAGTTTAAAAGTATCTCAAGGTTGCAGGTTTCAGGTTGCACGTTTTTTTCTAATCAATTAACGCTATTTTTTACCCTCTCTTTGGAAGTCTTTATGGGAAAGCTAATAGGGGTACACCTCTTTGTGCTATTTTTTCAAATTTTGTGTACTTAATGTGAACTTTTTCGGCTCCCTTTAGGGCAGGGGTAAAACGAACAAGTTCTTTTCCTTTGCCGCGAAAGAGCTAGGGGATTGTTGCATAAAAAGATTTAATTCGTGAATTCGTGGCAAAAAAACCATTAAAACGCTTCTTAAAAATACTATTTTAGGGAAGTAATATTCTAAAACAGATCAAAAGTGAATAACCATATCACCTGGAAAGATTTTGAAAAAGTGGAAATGCGTGTGGGGACTATTCTAGAAGTTTCAGATTTTCCTGAAGCCCGCACTCCCGCTTATCAGCTAAAGATCGATTTTGGTCCTGAGATAGGGATCCTCAAATCTTCAGCGCAGATCACAAAAAGATACTCGAAGGAAGACCTGGAGGGAAGACAGATCATTGCTGTGGTAAATTTTCCGAAAAAACAGATCGCCAATTTTATGAGCGAATGCCTGGTGCTGGGGTCTGTAGGTGATGAAAACGATATTGTGCTGCTCCAGCCGGGATCCAGAGTTGAAAACGGGTTGAGAGTAGGCTAGTTTCATTTCAGTTTTTTAACTTTGCAGCGTGAAAATTTTAGCTGTATTTATTTCTCTCCTGGTGATCGTTTTGAACGGAATTCCGTGTTGTGCAGATGACTGCAGCGATGAAATTGTTTCTGAACAACAGGAATCCGAAACACACAGCAGTGAACTTTGTTCTCCATTTTTAAACTGCGGTACCTGTAATGCGGTCGTGCTTCAGGAAAAGCCCTCAGAAATGCCATTTTCAGAACCCGTGCTGGGCAGAGAATATATTGAGGCAGAGGAAGGATTGATTTCAGAATTTACTTTCCGCATCTGGCAGCCCCCAAAGAACAGCTGAACAACTTCGCACGGAATTCTTCCTAGAGCTATTTTTTCAAATCCAATTTAATATAATGACACAAAAGATATTTTTGTTGCTGGCCCTTTGTTTTTTTGGCCTGGCAGCAAACGCACAGAACGTGCTTAAAATTAAAGTAATAGACGCCGAGACAGATCAACCTCTTTATGGCGCCAATGCTTCCATAGCAGGTACTACTATTGGTGCTACTGCAAATGAAGAAGGGGTGATCACCCTTGAAAATATTCCCAATGGGATTCAAATAATCAGGATAAGTTATGTGGGCTTTGCCACACAGGAACTCAGTATGGAATTTCCTCTTTCTGAAGAGAAATTTATCACAATAAAACTTGCTCCTGAAGGGGAACACATGGAAGAGGTGATCATCTCTGCCACCCGTTCCCGCCGCACCATTGCCGATCTGCCTACCCGTGTGGAGGTCATCTCGGGCGAGGAACTGGGCGAAAAAGGCAACATGAAACCGGGAGATATCCGAATGTTGCTGAATGAAACCACCGGGATCCAAACCCAACAGACTTCGGCGACATCTTATAACTCCAGTATCCGTATTCAGGGGCTGGATGGAAAATATACCCAGCTGCTCAAGGATGGTTATCCTTTGTACTCTGGCTTTTCCGGAGGATTGAGTTTACTGCAAATTGTACCGCTTGACCTGCAACAGGTAGAAGTGGTGAAAGGTGCATCTTCAACACTTTATGGTGGGGGAGCGATCGCCGGACTCGTGAACCTGGTTTCCAAAACTCCGGGAGAGGAACGGGAGATCAATTTCCTGCTTAACGGAACTTCTGCTCTGGGCCTGGATGTTAGCGGATTTTATTCCGATACCTTCGGAAAGTTTGGTACTACTTTATTTGCTTCCTACAATTACAGTGATCCTTATGATCCTGCCGATATTGGCCTTACTGCCATTCCTGAAGTAAATCGTGTGACCGTGAATCCGAAGCTGTTTTATTACCCTTCTGAAAATGCCACTTTAGAGCTGGGAGTGAATACAGTCATTGAAGAAAGAACAGGCGGGAATATCGCCTTTTTGGAAGGTGAGGAAGTCGCAGATCCTTATTTTGAAAGGAACAACACCGAAAGGATCACCACCCGTGCCGGCTATACCGAGCTTTATGAGAACGGAAGTTCATTGATGATAAAGAATAGCTTCAGTTTTTTCGAGCGGAAGATCGAAATCCCCGACTTCACTTTTTCGGGAGATCAGCTTGCTTCTTTCAGTGAGATCGCCTACAACTTTGGGGATGTTGACCTGGAGTGGGTAGCAGGTTTAAATTTGGTATCCGATAAATTTCAGCAGGATCCTTTAGGAACTTCCGAAGTGGTAGATTATAACCACATTACTTATGGGGCTTTCCTTCAGAATAACTGGCGTATCTCAAATATGTTCAGCCTGGAAAGTGGATTGCGAACCGACTACCAGAACGAGTACGGCTGGTTTGTGTTGCCAAGACTTTCTGCTTTGATCGAATTTTCTGATGCCTGGACCATGAGAGTCGGCGGCGGACTCGGTTATAAAACTCCGACCATCTTTACTGAAGATGCTGAAAGAATTCAGTTTCAAAACGTAATGCCAATAGATGTTTCTGAAACTGAAGCCGAACGTTCCCTTGGAGCAAACTTTGATATTAACTACCGGACCGATCTTTTCGAGGTAATAGACTTTAGCGTTAACACACTATTTTTCTATACCAGAGTTAATGATCCTATTATGCTGACAACAGCATTTTCAAATGGATTTAATCCGCATTATGTTTATGACCAACCTGATGGTTATTTAGACACTCAGGGAGTGGAAGCGAATTTCCGGTTCAAGTATGGGAACTTTAAACTTTTCACAGGTTATACATTGGCCGATGTGAATCAACACTATAATGGCGAAACCTATGAAGCTCCCCTGGTGGCGCAGCACCGCCTTAACAATGTGCTGGTTTATGAAATTCATGAAAAGCTGGTGATAGGACTGGAAGGTTATTATTTTGGAGAGCAAAAGCTTGAAGGAGGCATGACCGGACAGGATTACTGGATCTTTGGGTTGATGACCGAAAAAAAATGGGATAATTTCTCTTTATTTCTAAACTTCGAGAACTTTACCGATACGCGTCAGACCAGATTTGATGATATCTATACCGGTTCAATTTCAGATCCTCAGTTCCGCGATATTTATGCACCCGTTGACGGGTTTGTAATTAATGGTGGGATTAAAATTAACCTTTAGTAGTTACCAGTTGCGGGTTGCCGGTTTGAAACCGTTGAAAAAAGTGGACAAGAATTACTGATTCTGCTAATTTATATTAGGACAGCAGGAAAGTTAGGCTGAAGTCATGAGAGCGGTACATTGGTAACCACTGACTGGAGCCGGTGGCTAGTCAACAATGATTTATTTTGTGAGAACCTGAATTGCCTCCGGCTTTAGCCGGAGGATTTAGAATAGAATATTAGATCAGGGCTTTAGCCCAATGTATTTACATTCCAAAAAGTTCAATTCTAAAATCGTACTTCTAACTTTACAGATATGGAAAGCGAAAAATATAAAAAGAGACTGCATTACGCGCTCATCCTCAGTTTCATCACTATTGGCTACAATTTGATTGAGGGAGTAGTTTCCACCTTTTTTGGAGCCAGTGATGATACGCTTGCACTTTTCGGATTTGGACTTGATAGTTTTGTGGAGGTGCTTTCGGGCGTAGGAATTGCACATATGATCTACAGGATGAAAAGAAGTCCTGTAAAGGAGAGGGACAGTTTTGAGGTCACCGCCCTAAAAATTACCGGAACGACGCTTTATCTACTTACTGCAGGATTAGTGGTGGGAGCTGTGCTGGCTATTATCAACAAGTCGGAACCCGATACTACACTGGCGGGAATTATAATCGCAGTGCTATCTATTCTCACCATGTACTTCCTGTACAGGGAAAAGATAAAGGTAGGAGAGAAGCTAGGCAGTCAGCCGATCATTTCGGATGCCAAATGCACCAAAACCTGTTTTTACCTGTCCTTCATTTTACTTGCCTCCAGTCTGCTTTATGAGCTGTGGCAAATCCCCTATGTCGATGCCCTGGGAAGTTTGGGTATTGCATGGTATGCCTGGAAAGAAGGTAAAGAAGCTTTTGAAAATGCAAGATCTAAAAGCCTGAGTTGTAGTAGTCATTGTTGCTAATAGTATTGAGTACAGAGAATTGAGCAGTTAGTCTCTGTTAATGTTGGGCTAAAGCCCTGACTCATGAGATTCTTAACCACTGCCTAAAGGCAGTGGCAATTCAAAATCTTGGATTGCATAGTCTATCCATAAATTGCCTCCGGCTTTAGCCGGAGGTTAAAGGGGTAGTAAAGGCAGGGCTTTAGCCAAAAAAAATAAGAGGTTCCAAAATGGTCATTTTTGGAACCTCTTATTTTATAAAGTCTAGGATCTAGACTCTAGAAGGTTTGCGACAGCAAACCGATCTAACTTCTATTTCTCACTACTCAATACTAACTTCTCAATACTAAATCTACATTTCATCCCCAAAGAAAATAGCATTCATTAACAACTTGTTAGTTCCATACCAAAACGCCCGGAAGTTCGTGTTGTCTGTAAACAGGATTACATTACCTCTTCCCATTGAATTGTGCTTGAAAGGCACGGTGCCGGGTAACAGTGCCAGATTCTCTTCACTAATGTATCCGCTTAACAAAGGTTCTTCGGTGTAACGGATTGGGTTCTTATAGGAAGTGGAGTCTGCTTCCACAAATAATGTAGTATCTCTAAAAAGGGCAATTTTATCATCTTTATAACCAAAGTTGATAGGATGTGAACGATCCTGTTTGGCTTCAAAAATAGCTCCGCCAATTCCTTGCGCGCCTCTAAAATCCCTTCGCTGCTCAAAGGTGATGTTTTTCGCCTGTATTTTATTATCTTTGAATTCCAGGTCAAGAAACTCATTTTTGTCCAGCCAGGTTGCAGCGTTTTTATAGCCGATCAAAGTTCCGCCATTGCGGACCCATTCCTTTAGTTTTTCTGCATCTTCTTTTTCAAGAACACTGCCCCAGGAGTTGGAAAGAATAATGTCGGTATAGCGGCTGAGGTCTGTTCGGGAGAAATTGGAAAGATCGAGCTTGGTGATCTTCATATCATACCGCTGGTCAAAAAGGTGCCAGATCTCCCCTGCGTCATAAGGTGTAATTCCTTCCCCAACCAGTAAAGCAACTTTTTGAGGTTCCAGGGCGCGAAACTGGTTACTTCCCAGGTTAACGCCGCCTGTAAGACCGGTGTCGGCTGCAGAGATCTCCACCTGGGAATCTTTGGAAACTTCTCTTAAAAAGTCATAGATCTCTTCGGAATCCATTTTTTGATTCTGTGCCGGGATCAAGATGGTTCCGTAGTCGAATTTTTTGTTTCCGGTGTTGAAAGGCTGCATTGCCACTTTCGCCCGTAATCCTTTGTTCAGAATGCTGTTGAGCGCTTTGGGAGCTTCGTAGGGATGCCACTGCATGAGGTATGCATATTCGCTCTTTTCTGGAAGATCAACTGCAGGTCTTGTAAGACTGTCGATCTTTTCTCCGGCAACATTCATTTTAGCTTCGTCTGTGAAATCAAGATTAAACGACAATGGAAAGGACCACGCTGAAATATCATAGAAAAGACTGTCCTGGAACTCTGTTCTTCTTTCAAACATGGCTTCTACAAGCCGCTGATGTTTTTGCTTTTTGGGTACTACATAGCTGCTCCCGGGATTGAAGGTTTCCCCATTCTTGCTGAATTCCTCCTGCAGTTCGTGTATTTCAACTTTGTGACGTTTTAGAATTTCGGCCAGGTGATATGCCGAAGAAGCATCTTTGCTGCTTCCAAAGACGTAGGCTCCTTTTTCGGCTTCCTTTCGGGCGTTCTGGTAAAAATTGCGCTGGTAATTCAGGATTTTCACCCGCATCTCTTTTGCAGCCTCAAGAGTAGAAAGCGCTGCAGTGAACTGGTTGCGGATGGTAAATGGAAAGGTGAGGATCCCATTATCAGTTTCCTGCGCATGTCCGCGGGAACTTCCCTGCTCAAAAAGGATCCCGATACTTCCCTGAATGTCGGGAAAAGTAGATCCTTTTCCGTAGTAAAAGTCGTCGTAATTCTCTTCAGAATAATAAAGCGAACCAATATCATCCAAAGCTGCAGCATGGTAGGTCCCGATCTCTTTAGTCAACTCCTGATTAAGATCTGGCGTTAAAGGATGCGTTCTCGAAGGAATTCCCGGCTGAAAGAAAAAGGAAGAATTTGATCCCATTTCATGATGATCTGTCAGGATGTTTGGATACCATTTGTGGAAAGTCTCTATTCTCGCACGACTTTCGGGCAATTGTACCGGCAGCCAGTCCCTGTTCATATCAAACCAGTAGTGGTTGGTTCTCCCTCCCGGCCACACTTCATCGTATTCGCGGTCCTGAGGATCGGGGTTGATATTTTCGCTTTTATTGGTGTTGGCCCAATATGCGAAACGCTGTAGACCATCGGGATTGAAAACAGGATCAAAAAGGATGATGGTGTTATTCAAAAGTTCGTTTATTTCGGGACCTTCCGCAGCAGCAAGGTGATATGCCGCGAGAAGCGCAGCGTTTGCACCGCTGGCTTCATTACCATGAATGGAGAAGCCCTGATTTACAACCACGGGCATTTCAGAAGTATCCAGATCTTCGGAACCGGGTTCTGTCAAAGCCAAATGTTGACGACGTATCTCTTCCAGGTTTTGGTGATTATCTTCCGAAGTTATTGTGAGAAGAATAAGCGGCCTGCCCTCAAAGGTGCGTCCGCGATTCTCCAGGGTGATCCTTGGAGAAGCTTCGGCTAAAGCTCTCATGTAGTTAAGGATCTGGTCATGGCTGGCATGCCTTTCCCCGGGAATATAGCCCAGGATATCCTGCGGCTTAGGAATTTCGGGATTATAAGTTACGTCCTGGGGCAAATAATAGGAGAGGTCAAGGTCCTCCTGTGCAAATAAATTAAGATTAAAAAGAAGAAAAAGGGCAATAATAAAGGATCTCATAAATACCATTTTTGGTACCCCAATATAAAAAAAACCGTCCCAATTGCCCGGGACGGTTTTTTTAGTTGAAGTATAATTATATTATATGTCTTCGAAACTGATATCTGTAAAGGCAGCGGCAGATGGAGCAGCGGTCGCTTCTACCTTTCTTTCCTCTTCCTCTTCATACTCTTTTTTGAAGTTCTTTTGGTGGCGCTCGCTTATGACTTCTTCTCCTTTTTCATTAAGGATATAATCTGTCATCTCCTGGAGGATCTCGTTAAAACCGGCAAAATCCTCTTTGTAAAGATAGATCTTGTGCTTCTTGTAGTGGAAAGACCCGTCATCATTGGTGAATTTTTTACTCTCGGTAATCGTCAGGTAATAATCGTTTGCCTTAGTTGCCCTAACATCAAAGAAATAGGTGCGTCTTCCGGCTCTTAAGACCTTGGAAAAAATCTCTTCTTTTTCAATCGTTCCATTGTCGCTCATAATCAATTTATCTTTTACGGTTTGTAAATCATAGGTTCAAAAATCCAAAAAAAATTAACATTCTACAACAAATTTTTACATTTCTTTTTCACTGAGTTGTTTCAGGTATAATTCTTTATAATAACCTTCTGTTCCAAGGAGTTGCTGATGGGTGCCGCGCTGCACGATCCTGCCGTCCTCCAGGATGATGATCTTGTCGGCATTCTTTACTGAAGAGATTCTGTGGCTAACGATTATGGTGGTTTTGTCTTTACTGATCTTGAAGAGGTTGTTAAGGATTTCCTCCTCTGTCTCTGTATCTACTGCGGAAAGAGAATCGTCAAAAAGCAGGATTTTAGGATTGTGTACAATGGCCCGGGCAATAGACACCCGCTGTTTTTGTCCGCCAGAGAGGGTGATTCCCCTTTCTCCCAGGACGGTGTCGTATCCTTTGCTGAAGCCTATGATATTCTTGTGAACGGCAGCATTTTTGGCAGCCTCAATGATCTCCTCCTCAGTAGCATCGGCTTTTCCGAATTTAATATTGTTCCTGATGGAGTCGCTAAACAGGAATGCGTCCTGCGGCACGTAGCCTATGCTTTCTCTAAGCTCCTTAAGGTTCATATTTTGTACGTTCTCACCGTCAATGGTGATCTCTCCCTTTTCAACGTCATACAAACGGCCAATCAACTCCAGTATAGTAGATTTTCCCGAACCTGTTTTTCCAATGATCGCCAGGGTCTCTCCACTTTCCACTTCAAAAGTGACATTTTTGAGGGCTGTTATATTGGTATCCTCATAAGTGAAGGTTACATCCTTAAATGCTATTGAGCCCTGCACGTCTTCAGGTTTGTTGGAAGGATTCTGGATCTGTGGTTTTTCTTTAAGGAATTCGTTGATCCTTTTCTGTGAAGCTTCGGCCTGTTGCACAATAGAGGTGACCCATCCTACCGTAGCAACGGGCCAGGTGAGCATATTTACGTAAAGCAGAAATTCCACAATAACTCCAAGATTTTCAATTTCCCCGTTGATGAATTTCCTGCCCCCAATATAGATCACCAGTATGTTACTGGCTCCAATAAGCAGGATCATAAGCGGAAAAAAGAATGCCTGTACCTTGACCAGATCGATGTTCTTTTCTTTGTTCTCATTCGAAAGTGTGACGAAAGAAGCATTTGTTTGCGGTTCGATCCCGTAAGATTTTATTACTGAAATTCCGCTGAAGCTTTCCTGGGTAAAGGTGTTGAGCTTTGACAAATACTGCTGAACTATTGTACTCCGTTTATTGATGGCCACGCTCAGCTTATAAATGGCAAAGGAGAGGATGGGGAGGGGAGTGATCACGTAAAGTGTAAGTTCCGGCGCCTGCAGGAACATATAAGGGATCACCACGATGAACAGGATCCCGGTTTGAACACTGTACATAAAA
This sequence comes from Salinimicrobium sediminilitoris, assembly GCF_020866905.1. Taxonomy (GTDB): domain Bacteria; phylum Bacteroidota; class Bacteroidia; order Flavobacteriales; family Flavobacteriaceae; genus Salinimicrobium; species Salinimicrobium sediminilitoris. The sequence continues at coordinate 363,877 of NZ_JAIVCC010000001.1, forward strand.
GCGGGCCCGGCATACATTCGTACTTTGGAAACATCTTCACTTATCCTGTTCATGAGATCTCCCGTTCGGTTCTTCTTGTAGAAATTCAGGGAAAGGTCCTGGTATTTTCGGTAAACTTCATTTTTAAGATCATACTCGATATGCCTTGAGACGACGATGATCGCCTGTCTCATTAAAAAAGTAAAAAGAGCAGCCATTAAGGTCGCGCCCAGGATAAGGAGAATGTTATTCATAAGCTCGTTGCGCAGGGCAGCTTCCGAAGTTATTTCGCCGTTCACATATTGTTCAATGGCGGTAGTGGATTCTCCAATGAAACGGGGAGTAAGTATGGCAAAAATTCGCGCCAGGATTGTAATGAAAATACCACCAATAAGGTGCCATTTATATTTGTAGAAGTATTTGTTTAAATGCTTAAGTTCTTTCATAAGGTTGCACCGGCTGCATTTTCAATTTCACATTTTTGTTCAGGCAAATGGCATTAAATTGAAATATTCATTATTTTCGCCTTGAAATATTTCGAATAACGAAATTAATTTAATTTTTAAACTAATGACAGTGGATGTTATAAAGGCAAATGAACTTAAAAAAGCCGCTCCGGTCTTTGGGCAGCTTTCTTTTGATGACCATGAACAAGTGGTTTTTTGCAACGACAAAGATACAGGATTAAAGGCAATTATCGGAATTCACAACACAGTTTTAGGTCCTGCCCTGGGAGGAACACGTATGTGGAACTACAGCAGTGAATGGGACGCCGTTAATGATGTTTTGCGACTTTCCCGCGGAATGACTTTTAAAAGTGCTATTACAGGACTTAATCTTGGTGGCGGTAAAGCTGTGATCATTGGAGATGCCAAAACCCAGAAAACTCCCGAGCTTATGCGTAGGTTTGGAGAATTCGTTCATTCTTTAAGCGGAAAATATATCACTGCCGAAGATGTAGGGATGGAAACTGCCGATATGGATACTGTACGTGAGGTGACGCCATACGTTACAGGAATTTCTGAAGATAAAGGTGGCGCAGGAAACCCTTCACCTGTTACAGCCTATGGAGTTTACATGGGAATGAAAGCCGCAGCTAAATTCCGCTACGGGACAGATGATCTGCAGGGAAGGTCCGTTCTTGTACAGGGAATTGGCCACGTTGGAGAATCTTTGGTAGATTATCTTGCAAAAGAAGGTGCAGATGTTATCATAAGCGATATTAATCAGCAGAAATTAACTGAAGTCCGGGATCGCTATAACGCAACGATCTATGGTGGGGAAGATGTATATGGTGCAGATGTTGATATCTACGCCCCATGTGCTCTTGGGGCGACAATAAACGACCAGACCATTGACAGGTTCAAGGCTTCCATTATTGCAGGAGCTGCGAATAACCAGTTGGCCGATGATACAAAGCATGGAATCATTCTTAGAGAAAAAGGAATTATTTACGCTCCCGACTTTCTAATCAACGCCGGTGGTATCATCAATGTATATGCTGAACTGGAAGGCTATGGAAGAAAAGAGATCATGGAGAAAACCCAGAATATCTATAATACAACTCTTGAAATCCTTACTGCTGCCGAGGATAACGACATTTCAACTCATGAAGCTGCGCTTAAAGTAGCAAAGCAGCGAATTGCCGATAGAAAAAATAGCAAATAACCCCAGCGGTTTTTTAATTAAATAGTATTTTTGCCGGGCGAAAGGGAAAAACCTTTCGCCCTAATTTTTTAAAGTTCTTTTACAGCTATGTTGACCAGAAGACATATCAGGGTTAAAGTAATGCAGTCACTGTACGCCTATTCCCAAAGCGAAAATGACAATTTAAAAGCAGAGGAGAAATTCCTGCTTAAAAGCATGGACGAGATGTATGACCTGTATCTTATAATGCTGGATCTCTTTGTTGAGATCAAGGATTATGCAGAGAATTACATGGAGAAATCCCAGCAAAAGCATCTGCCTTCTGTAGAAGATGTAGACCCCAACCGCAAGTTTGTTGATAACGAGTTGATCTCACAGATAGGCAAGAACAGATCTCTTGACCTGGCGCTGGAAACCCGTAAGCTCAATAATTGGAAGAATGATGATGAGTATGTGGAGATCCTTTGGTCTGAGATCAAAAAGAGCGAACTCTACGAAAATTATATGGCTACCCGTACTTCCAGTTTTAAGGAAGATAAAGAATTCGTCATAGCCATCTTTAGAGAAATAATTGCTCCAAACGAAAAACTTTACGATTACCTAGAAGATAAGAAGATCACCTGGATAGATGACCTTCCGCTTGTGAACACAGCAATAGTAAAGATGTTGCAAAAATCATCTGCAGGTAAAGAGCAGGCGCTTACTCAGCTTTTCAAAAGTTCAGATGACAAAGAGTATGCGGTAGAGTTATTCAGGAAGACTTTGCTTAACGATGAAAGCCTTGCTAATGAAATGGTAGGGAAGACACCAAACTGGGATAAGGAAAGAATTGCCGATCTCGATACCATTTTAATTAAAATGGCTATTTGCGAGTTCCTTAAATTTCCATCTATTCCCGTTAAGGTAACTATTAACGAATATTTAGAAATTGCCAAAGAATATAGTACTCCTAAAAGTAGTATTTTTATTAATGGGATCCTTGATAAGCTTTCAAAAGAGTACAGGGAAAACGGCAAACTGAATAAAATAGGCAGGGGTCTTATGTAGTCCTGCAAATTTTCTTAATTTTATCCACTTTAACTTTAAATTGTAAATCATGAAAAAAGGAATTTTATTACTGGCATTAATTGCTGCCTTCAATTTTACTTCCTGCAAGGAGAATGCAGCCGAAAAAGTACAGGCAGAAAACGTAGAAGAAGCTGCACTACGTGATTCACAGGATGTTGTATATCCTAAATTAACCTTTGAAAATACAGAGCACGACTTTGGAACTATTGATCAGGGTACTAACGTAGAGCACACCTTTACCTTTACCAATACAGGGAAAGCACCTCTTGTTATTACAAATGCTTCCAGCTCATGTGGATGTACAGTTCCAACATGGACAAAAGAGCCTATTGCTCCGGGAGAAACAGGTGAAATGCTTGTGAAGTTCAACGGTAGTGGTCAAAACCAGGTTACCAAAACAGTAAATATAACTGCTAATACCGAAGCCGGGAAAGAGCAAATCAAAATTAAAGCTTTTGTAGAGCCCAAGGCACAGTCTTAAGCCTAAGCAAAAAGCAACGGAAATATCTATGGATCAATTAACCCAGTTTGCCCCAATTATTTTAATGTTCATTGTGGTGTATTTTTTTATGATACGCCCACAAATGAATCGTGCCAAGAAAGAAAAACAGTTCTCGTCTGAACTTAAAAGAGGAGACAGAGTTGTTACCAAAAGCGGAATGCACGGAAAAATAGTTGATTTCAGTGATAAACAAAACGCAGTAATTATTGAAACCGGTGCCGGAAAGATCACTTTTGACAGGTCTTCCATATCAATGGAGATGAGCCGAAAGTTAAATGAACCGGCAGTAAAGGAAACCAAATAGGTCCTAATTCCTGGATCAAATAAAAAAGCTCCCGTCATTTGGCGGGAGCTTTTTTATTGACCAAACCTAACAGGTTTTCAAAACCTGTCAGGTTTTTTTATTCTGATACATAACCAAAAGATGCTGAAACAAGTTCAGCATGACGTGACTATCCTGTTTCTCTACTTCAACAATTCTTGTATTTATCATGCAGTCCCTGTCCGGCCTTGATCATTGGTGTGATCTTCTTTAATCGGTTTTGCCTGGTGGCTTCCCTTTTGGCTTCAGCTATATATTCACAATACTCCCTTTGCCGGCCAGGGGTAAGGTTCTTAAAAGCCATTTCCAAAGCTGGATCTTCGGCAAAAGCAATATTAAGTTCCGCAGGAATAACTGTTATCTTAGGTTTATCAGGTTTAATTTCCTTTCCTTCCTTTTGATTCCGGATTGCTTCCAAGATATAAGGCCGGAGTTGCTGAACAGGGATCTTTTCACCCTTTTCAAATCTGATCTGTCTTAACCCTTTTGTTTTTTCCTGTGCATTCTCTAGAAGCGCAGTATTTTCCAATAATAATGCACCATTATAGAACCAAATTGCGCAGTGATTTTTAAATGCGGCAATGGAGACTACGTTTTTGCCATTGACTGTAAAAACCGGCGCACCCCATTTAATGGTTTCTTCCACATCTGTAGTCAGGATCATTTCCCGTAGCTCCCTTAGCTCCTTTTCCCAGGAAGGATGAGCTGCAAAGTACTCTTCTGCCGATTGTACTGCCATTGGTTAGTGATTAGTGATTGGTGAATAGTTAATTGGGCTAACCCTGTCAGCGGTTTTAAACCCTGACAGGGTTTGACAGATCTGCAACCCGGAACTCGCAGCTCGTAACCTGAAGATCCGGAAATCTTGAATTTATAATTTTGAATTCTTCTCCGCTGTCAGTTCGGCAATCTTCACGATCACTTCCACAGCTTTCTGCATGCTTTCTACCGGTACATATTCATACTTGCCGTGGAAATTATGGCCGCCGGCAAAGATGTTAGGGCAGGGAAGTCCTTTGAAGCTCAATTGTGCTCCATCGGTTCCACCCCGAATTGGCTTAATAAGCGGGGTTACATCCACCTGTTTCATAGCCTCTTCGGCAATGTCCACGATGTGCATCACCGGCTCTACCTTTTCGCGCATATTGAAATATTGATCCTTGATCTCCACTTTCACGCAATCCCGATCCTGCTGACTGCAAATTTCCTTTGCCAGGTCTTTCATCATAAGCTTCCTTGCCTCAAAATGCTCCCTGTCATGATCCCGAATGATATAATGTAAAGTAGTTTCCTCTACATCGCCCTCCATGCCGTTTAGGTGGAAAAATCCCTGTCGATCTTCAGTATGTTCCGGTGTTTCCAGGCGTGGCAGCGAATTGATGAAATCCATTGCGATATACATGCTGTTGATCATCTTGTCTTTCGCATATCCCGGATGTACACTTTTCCCGCTGATTTTCACTTCTGCGCCTGCGGCATTGAAATTTTCGAATTCGAGTTCGCCAATCTGGCTGCCGTCCATAGTGTAAGCCCACTCTGCACCAAATTTCTCAACATCAAATTTATGTGCCCCCCGTCCAATTTCTTCGTCGGGTGTGAAGCAAATTCTAATTTTACCATGTTTGATCTGGGGATTTTCCAGGAGGTATTTCATGGCCTCCATGATTTCGGTGATCCCGGCTTTGTCATCGGCACCGAGTAAAGTGGTTCCGTCGGTAGTTATTAAGGTTTGTCCTTCATACTGCAGGAGATCACCAAAATATTCCGGTGACAGGATAATATTCTTTTCCTTATTTAAAACGATGTCCTTTCCGTCATAATTTTCAATGATCTGTGGATTCACATTTGTTCCTGAAAAGTCCGGAGTGGTATCGAAGTGGGAAACAAAACCAATGACCGGCACATTATGATCTACATTTGAAGGAAGGCTAGCCATGACGTAAGCATTTTCATCTATGCTTACTTCCTGCATGCCCATTGCCTGCAATTCATCCTTAAGTTTGTTTGCTAAATCCCACTGTTTCTCTGTACTGGGAGTGGATTCGCTGGTTTCATCACTTTGAGTATCTATCTTTACGTAGCTTAAAAAGCGGTCAATAATATCCTGCTTATTCGTCATTTTTGCTGAAGTTTTCTCAAAAATAGCGATATAAAAAGTAGGTTCAAAACCTTTTCTCTTTTCCTCTTATTTTATTCAGCTTTGTGTTAATTTTGTTTAAAATATCCTTCATGTATCAAAAGATCATCCGTCCACTCCTATTTAATATTGATCCTGAAAAAGTCCATTACTTCACCTTTTCCCTCCTTCGGAAATTGTTTTTGCTTCCGTGGAGCCAAAAACTGGTAAGAGAAAAGTTTGTTGTTCAAGATAAACGGCTGGAAAGGGAAGTCTTCGGAATAAAATTTCCCAATCCTGTAGGATTGGCTGCAGGTTTCGATAAGGATGCAAAACTATATAAGGAGCTGTCGAATTTTGGTTTTGGATTTATTGAAATAGGTACGCTTACTCCTAAGCCTCAACCGGGCAATGAGAAGAAAAGACTTTTCAGGCTAAAGGAGGATAAGGCGATCATTAACAGGATGGGTTTCAATAACGGCGGGGTGGCCGAAGCTGTTGAAAGACTGAAAAAGAACGACGGAGTTCTAATTGGGGGAAATATTGGAAAAAATAAGATCACCACGAATGAAAATGCAGTAGATGATTATTTGATCTGCTTTAATGCCCTTTTTGAGCATGTAGATTATTTTGTGGTCAACGTGAGTTCTCCAAATACGCCGAATCTTCGGGAGCTTCAGGATAAGGAGCCACTCACGAAACTATTAAACACCTTACAACAGGAAAACCTGAAGCGTCCAGGTCACAAACCAATCCTGCTTAAAATAGCTCCAGATCTTACCGACTCTCAACTGCTCGACATTATTGACATTATCAAAGAAACCGGTATTGCAGGTGTCATAGCCACCAATACTACAATATCCAGAGAAGGCTTAACATCAAAAGATAAAGAAGAGTCAGGTGGCTTAAGCGGAAAACCTCTCACTAAACGTGCTACAGAGGTGATTCGATTTTTGTCTGAAAAGAGTAACAAAGCTTTCCCCATCATTGGAGTGGGCGGGATCATGACCCCCGAAGATGCCATTGAAAAACTGGAAGCAGGGGCCAGCCTTGTGCAGCTATATACAGGGTTTATATATGAAGGACCGCAATTGGTGAAAAATATCAACCTGGAAATCCTAAATCGGTCTAAGTGATCTCAGAAATAATTCCATTTCTCACCGCCTCGATCCTGCTGACGCTTTCTCCCGGCCCGGATATTATTTATGTGCTGGTGCAGGGGATGACAAATGGGAAGAAATATGGAATTGTCACTGCTTTAGGATTAATTTCGGGAATTATAATTCACACCAGCCTGGTAGCTTTTGGGATCTCGGCTGTAATTAAACAATCTGAAACTTTATTTCTCCTAATAAAAGCTTTTGGAGCAGCTTATTTGTTTTACCTCGCGTGGCAGGTCTACAGGAGTAAACCTGCAATCAATGTTGATACAGATATTAGCAACAATAGGAAGGAGCTAACATCCCTCTATAAAAAGGGATTTTTGATGAATGTTTTAAATCCTAAGGTCGCTATCTTCTTCCTTGCCTTTTTTCCCGGATTTCTGTGGGAGCCCAATGGTAATACTGTAATGCAGTTCTATATTTTGGGATTCCTGTTTATGTTGCAGGCTTTCCTCATCTTTTCGGCCGTGGCAATTCTGGCAGGAAAGATCTCTCTCTACCTTCAGAAACATCCAAATTCCGGAAAGGTCTTCAAGTGGCTGCAGGTGGTGGTGTTTGTGGGGATCGGGATATTTATATTAGTATAGAGTAGTTAGTATTGAGTATTGAGTATTGAGAAAATCCTTTTGGCTTCTAACTGTTGACTTTTGACTTTTTTCGAATAAGCGCTGGCGCGGATTTGCAATCCGTGCCGGGTTACTAGGTGGTGTTTGTAGGGATCGGAATGTTTATTTTAGTATAGAGTAGTTAGTATAGAGTAGTGGGTACTGCGATGAAGCCGATGGCGCGGATCTATAATCCGTGCCGGGATACTAGGTGGTGTTTGTAGGGATCGGTATATTTATTTTAGTATAGAGTAGTTAGTATTGAGTATTGAGAAAAAGCTTTTGGCTTTTAGCTGTTGTCTTTTGACTTCTTTTGAATGAGCGATGGCGCGGATTTGCAATCCGTGCCGGGTTATCAAATTATTTCCCGCTGATCCCGCAGATCTACGCAGAACAATTTTTAAATTTTAAATTTTGACTCTTAAATCCCATCCGCTGGCGCAGATTTCTAATCGGTGTCGATGTTCAAAACATATCTCAATTCTCATATCTCAAATCTAAATTCTATATTTGGCCTATGGCGCAAATCAAGATTATTGAATGTCCGCGGGACGCGATGCAGGGAATAAAAGAATTTATTCCTACAGAAAAAAAAGTTCAGTACATACAATCCCTCTTGCGTTGCGGATTCGACACTATCGACTTCGGAAGTTTCGTTTCGCCTAAGGCCATTCCGCAGATGGCAGACACAGCTGAAGTTCTTTCAAGGCTTGACCTTTCCCGTACCCAAAGCAAGCTGCTTGCTATAGTTGCCAATACGAGGGGTGCCGAAAATGCCTCCCAACATCCCGAGATACAGTACCTGGGTTATCCCTTTTCTATTTCAGAAAATTTCCAGATGCGTAATACTCATAAAACCATAGCCGAATCTGTGGAAACGCTTCAGGAAATTCTCAATATTGCAGATGCTTCAGGAAAAGAGGTGGTTGCCTATCTTTCCATGGGCTTTGGTAATCCTTATGGAGATCCATGGAATGTGGAGATCGTAGGGGAGTGGACCGAGAAGCTTTCAGGAATGGGGGTTAAGATCCTTTCCCTGTCTGATACTATTGGGAGTTCCACTCCCGAAGTTATTGAATATCTTTTTTCCAACCTTATCCCGAAGTATCCGAAAATTGAATTTGGGGCACATCTTCATACTACTCCCACTAAATGGTTCGAAAAGGTCGACGCGGCTGCGCGTTCTGGCTGCACAAGGTTTGACGGTGCCATCCAGGGCTTTGGGGGTTGCCCTATGGCAAAAGACGAATTAACCGGTAATATGCCCACAGAAAAATTACTTTCCTATTTCACTTCGAAGAAAATGGACACGAATGTAAAAATGATGAGCTTTGAAGCGTCTCACAATGAGGCGACAAAGATTTTTTCAGTTTATCATTAAGTTTCTCAATAACTTTTAATAATTCTATAATTATTTATTATTTAAAATAATTCCAAATAAGGTTTGGTGGCTGAAGCCCGTCCTTTATATTTGCGGTGTTATTTTAAATAAGTCTAAATAAAATAGAAATGAAAAAATCTTTATTCGCAGCCTTGTTAGGAGGTTTGGCGCTTTCATCTTGTTCCTCAGATGATGATATCACAGTTGTTGAGCCTACTGTTGAAATTCCAACCAGTTATTCCTTTTCCAGGGAAGGGAGCACATCAGTAAGTTATAGCGGCCAGACAACCAGGCTGGAAATGTCAAAAGAGTTGTTTACTGCATTTAATGATTTTGACAACGCTACAGAAGAAAGCCTCTCCAATATGTTTGCGAATGAGAATAATCCTTTTTCTTCCGACGATTTAAATTCAAGTTCAAAAAGCGTAAAAAGCAAAGTGGCAGCTTCACAGGCCTACTTTTCTGGTAACTCTGTGGAGAGCAATGATATCAAAAATGAATTTGAAGGCTGGATTAGTCAGCAGGTAAATGAGGTTTTTCCAAATAAAGACCAGGTTGCTGCTGCGGGAGTGGCAGGACAAATTGCCGATGGTTCCAATGTGCGTTACGTAAATGCTCAGGGACTTGAGTTAAATCAGGTTTTTGCCAAAAGCCTTATTGGCGGATTGGTCGCAGATCAAATGCTTAATAATTATCTTTCAACAGCAGTGCTTGATGAGGGAGATAATATAGCAAACAACGATGCGAAAGTTCTGGAAGATGGAAAGAACTACACAACCATGGAGCACAAGTGGGATGAGGCATATGGATATCTTTATGGAGATCCTTCTATCCCTACAGATAATCCTAACAATGCTTTGGGTGAAAGTAATGACAAGCTTCTATTCAACTATTTGGGTAGAGTTGATGCTGATGATGATTTTGCCGGAATTGCTGAAGATGTTTTTGAAGCTTTTAAAACAGGACGTGCTGCCATTGTCGCAGGAGACTATGAACTTCGTGACGAGCAAACAGCCATCATCCAGAAGAATATTTCAAAAGTAATCGCGGTGCGTGCAGTATATTACCTGCAGGGTGGAAAAGAAGCTATCGCCAATGGAGAGATGGGTTCTGCCTTTCACGACCTGTCTGAAGGATTCGGTTTCCTTTATAGCTTGAGATTTACTCATGATCCTGTTACGAATGCACCTTACCTTAGCAAATCTGAACTGGATACTTTTAAGGAGCAACTTTTAGCAGGAGAGAATGGTCTTTGGGATGTAGAGCCTGCAACTCTTGACGCCATTTCTGAAAGTATTGCAGAAGCTTTTGACTTTACTGTTGCCGAGGCGGCAGAGTAAACAGAGAATTAAAATTAACAGAGGCTGTCCAAAAAGTAACTAAATCGTCATTCTGAATTTATTTCAGGATCTTTTTAAAATTAAACTTTTTGGACAGTATTTTCAACCTTATTATATGTTCAAGAAATTAGGTTTTATTTTTTTCGTAGTAGTGGGAGTAATGTCCTGTAATTCTGATGACGGAGGGAAAGAGAGTCCGGAAGGTTCTTTTGATCGCGGAGCGATGTTAGTTAACTGGGCAGATAATATTATTATACCTTCATATGAAGCCTTTGCCGAAACTACAGAGGATTTAAAAGGCTCTGTTGCTGTTTTTAATGAGGATCCTTCCGCAGAAAACCTGGAGAGTTTAAGAGCTGCTTATGAAGAAGCCTATCTGGCTTATCAAACTGTTGCACCATTCCGCATAGGAAAAGCAGAATCCACAAATTATCACCGTTTTCTCAATATTTATCCTGCCAGTGCAGCAACGATCCAGAATAATATTGAAAGTAACAGCTACAATCTGGAACTGCCGAGCTCTGTAGATGAGCAGGGTTTTCCTGCTGTTGATTTTCTTATTAATGGTCTGGGAGCTACAGATGCCGCTACCGTAGAATTTTACACCTCGAATGGGAATGCCGCAGTTTACCAACAATATCTTCTTGATGTGGCGACCAGGATTGATGCTCTTACAGATGTGGTTCTGAATGACTGGAAGACCTCCTATAGAGACGTCTTTGTGAATAATACCAGTTCCTCCAGTACTGGGGCTGTAGATATATTTACAAATGACTATATCATGTACTATGAAATGCTGCTAAGGTCAGGTAAAATTGGGATTCCCGCCGGTGCATTTACCGGAAACCCTGCACCTGAAACTGCCGAAGCGTACTACTCTGATGGTCTTTCCAAAGAATTATATTTAAAAGCCCTAACTACGGTACAGGACTTTTTCAACGGAAAGCATTTTAACGGCAGTGGATCTGGCCCCAGCTACAAGCAGTACCTGGATTACCTGAACACGGTTAAAGGTGGAGCCGACCTTAGTATCCTTATCAATGAGCAGTTTGAAAACATCAGGGAATTATCTTCAGGTCTGGATCCTGATCTTGCTGAGCAGGTGAGAACAAACAACACGCTCATGCTGCAGGTTTTTGATGCACTTCAAAAGAATGTGATTCTGCTAAAGATCGACATGCTGCAAGCCCTGGATATAAGTATTGATTACGTAGATTCCGACGGTGATTAGGTAATGAACAATTTGATCTCAAATTATTTAAGAAAAGATTCGGAAGCCGCTCCTTTAGCGGTTTTCCGAATTTTTTTTGGGATCATGATGTTTGGCAGTATCCTACGGTTCTGGCTTAACGGGTGGATCGAAAAACTTTATATCGCTCCCGATTTTTTCTTTTCTTACTACGGCTTTGAATGGGTTAAGCCGCTGGGGTATTTCACCTATCTTCTCTTCCTCCTTTGTGCGATCTCTGCCTTGATGATCGCTTTCGGCTATAAATACAGATTAGCCGCAATTACTTTTTTCCTGAGCTTCACCTATATCGAGCTCATGGATAAGACCACTTACCTCAATCATTACTATTTTATAAGTATCCTTGGATTTCTTCTGATATTCTTACCTGCAGCTTCATATTTTTCAGTAGACGCTTATAGAGATCCAAAAAAGGCATTTCAGAGGGTGCCTTCCTGGTGCATCGACAGCATCAAATTACTATTAGCCATGGTGTACTTTTATGCCGGGCTGGCGAAAATAAATTCAGATTGGCTTTTTAGGGCTATGCCTTTAAAGATCTGGCTTCCGTCAAATTACGACCTTCCTCTCCTGGGTGATCTTTTGCAGCAGGAATGGGTTCATTATTTTTTTAGCTGGACAGGGATGATCTACGACCTGGCCATTCCTTTTCTCTTATTTTTTAGGAAGACACGGCGTCTTGCATTTGTGCTGGTCGTTATTTTCCATGTATTAACAAGGATCCTTTTTCCAATTGGTATGTTTCCGTATATCATGATCGTGAGTGCCCTTATCTTCTTTGATGCCGGTTTACACCATAAGATCCTTCAAAAAATTTCTGGCTTGATCAAAATTTCTAAAGCTCGTTTTGACAATGCCAAAAGCCTCCAATACCTTCCAAAAAAGCGAAAAATTTTGCTTTCTTTTCTCAGCCTGTTCTTTTTGATCCAGTTCCTTTTCCCGTGGCGTTACCTGTTATATCCGGGAGAGCTGTTCTGGACAGAAGAAGGCTTCAGGTTTTCCTGGAGAGTGATGTTGATGGAAAAAGCCGGTTATGCTCAGTTTAGGATCATCGACAGGGAGAATGGAAAAAGCTTCTATGTCAATAATGGCAATTTTCTAACTCCTTTCCAGGAAAAACAAATGTCTTTTCAGCCCGATTTTATTCTTCAGTACGCTCATTTTCTTGGCGATCATTATAGAAAAAAAGGAATTGAGCAGGTTGAGGTTTATGTGGATAGCCACGTCGCCCTCAATGGAAGAAAAAGTACCCCCTTTATAAACCCCCGGGTCAATTTGCTTGAACATCAGGACACGTTCAGGCAAAAGACCTTTATTTTACCATTTAATGATACCATCAAAGGTCTTTAGTTTTTTACTTTGTTCACTATTTTCCCTTAGTGCTGTGGCGCAGTTTTCTTTAAGCGGAAAAATTATCTCTTCAGAAACCCAGGCTCCTGTGCCCGATGCAGAGATCTATAACCGAACTACAGGAAATCTTATTTCTACCGATGAAAACGGAAGGTTTGTTATTGAAGATCTACCCGCCGGGAATTATGATCTGGCCATCTTTAGTTATCAATTTCAAGTACTGGAGAGAAAAATTGAACTTTCAGAAGACAGGGAGATTGTTTTCGAACTTGCTCCCCTGGCAGAAACTCTTTCTGAAGTAGTCCTCATAGAAAGGCGAAAGGAGATTTTTGCGCTTCGTAATCTTAAAAAGGTTGAAGGTACAGCCATTTATGCAGGGAAGAAATCTGAAGTTGTCCTTATGGAAGAGATCACCGGAAATCTTGCTGCCAACAACTCCCGGCAGATCTACAATCAGGTGGTGGGACTTAATATTTATGACAATGGAGACGCCGGTTTACAGCTGAATATTGGAGGGCGGGGATTGGATCCCAATCGAACCCAGAACTTCAATACCCGGCAAAATGGCTATGATATTTCTGCAGATGTTTTGGGTTACCCCGAAAGTTATTACACTCCTCCCGCAGAAGCCCTCAGTGAAATCCAGGTGATTCGTGGCGCCGCTTCCCTGCAGTATGGAACGCAGTTCGGCGGACTTATAAATTTCAAATTCAGGAAGCCCAACCCTTATAAAAAGATCGAGCTGGTGACGCGGCAATCTGTCGGCTCCTATGACCTCTTCACCAGCTTTAATAGCCTTAGCGGGACTGTTGGGAAATTCAGTTACTATACTTATTACAACTACAAGTCCGGGAATGGCTTTAGAGAGAATTCAGGTTATGAATCCCACAACGCATTTGCCCATCTGGGATGGGAATTCAGCAAGAATACAAAAGTTTCTTTTGAGTACACTTTTCTCGATTATCTCGCGCAACAACCAGGAGGTTTGACCGATTTTCAATTTTATAAAGATCCCGATTTCAGTAACAGGGAGAGAAACTGGTTTGATGTTAACTGGAACCTCTGGGCTCTTAAATTTGAACATAAATTCTCCCAAAAAACCGATTTCACACTGAATTTTTTCGGATTGGATGCTTCGAGAATGGCTCTTGGTTTTCGCCAAAACAGGGTTTCCCAGGCAGATGATCCGGTGGAGCCAAGAGAGCTGTTGACAGACAATTTCAACAATTGGGGGGCAGAAGCAAGAATTCTCACGAGATATGACTTTTTTGATGAGGAGTCGGTTCTGCTTTTAGGAAGTAAATACTACACTGCCGAAAATGAGCAGCGGCAAGGCCCGGGAACTGCAGCTTCAGGTCCGGATTTTACCTTCGCAGCAGAAGAATTTCCTAATTACACACGACAATCCGAATTTGTTTTCCCAAACAGGAACATTGCGTTTTTTGGAGAGAACATCTTCAACTTAACCGGAAAATTCTCTGTAACTCCTGGATTTAGGTTTGAGTATATAAACACTCAAAGCGAAGGAAGCTACAAAGATATTCAGCTGGACCTTGCCGGGAATATTTTAAAGAATGAAACGCTGCAGGACAACAGACAGTTTGAACGGAGTTTTGTTTTGCTGGGACTTGGAGCCAGTTATGAATTGGAGGGAGCAGAGATCTACGGGAATATTTCTCAAAATTATCGATCTGTGACTTTTAATGATATCCGGGTGGTAAATCCGGTTTTTAAACTGGATCCGGATATTAGTGATGAAGAAGGCTTTACGGCCGATATTGGGGTGCGGGGGAGATTGAAAGAATATCTTTCCTATGATCTTAGTGTCTTTGCCCTTCAATACAACGAAAGGATAGGCGAAGATTTTGTGCCTGCAACAGCGGTACGTTTCCGCGGAAATATTGGAGATGCCTTTATTTACGGGCTTGAAACTTTTGCAGACTGGAACATCAAAAACACCTTTTTTAAGGGGGCAGATGATTATATAGCCGGAGCATTTTTGAATGCGGCTTTTACCGAATCTGAATATACAAGTTCAGAAAGGAACAATGTGGAAGGAAAACAGGTAGAATTTATACCTGCCGTAAACCTTAAAACAGGAGTGGATTTTGGGTTTAGGAATTTTCTGGGAAGCCTTCAGTATACCTATTTGTCGAAACAATTTACAGACGCTACCAATGCGCCCCAGGTAAAGAGTGACTCCCAGAGAGGGATCGAAGGAGCTATTCCTGCTTATGGTATTTTGGATTTATCGCTATCTTATAAGTATAAGATCTTCAGGTTGGAAACAGGAATTAACAACCTGCTCGATAATTCCTATTTTACAAACAGGGCGACAGGATACCCGGGCCCGGGAATTATTCCGGCGCAACCCTTGACCTGGTACACTTCTCTGCAGATGAAGTTGTAGTGACTTCTGTTTCCGGTTGAATAAAAGCAAATTAAAATTAGATTACTTCTACTTTGTGCCGGAAAGGGTGTATATTTGCACGCAATTAAATCTTAATTGCTATGATCGCACACACCTCCAGGATACTGGGCGAAGGACTTACCTACGATGACGTACTTTTAGTCCCTGCCTTTTCAGAAATCCTTCCCCGCGAAGTTAAAATCCAGTCGAAATTCACCCGCAACATCACGTTAAATGTGCCTATAGTTTCCGCAGCTATGGATACAGTTACCGAGTCACGTATGGCTATTGCCATGGCGCGTGAAGGAGGAATTGGAGTACTTCATAAGAACATGACTGCCGAAGAGCAGGCGCTTAAGGTGCGAAAAGTGAAGCGCGCCGAGAGCGGGATGATCATAGACCCCATAACTTTGCCTATAACTGCAAAGGTGCGTGATGCAAAGGAAAATATGCGGGAGCACAGCATTGGGGGAATTCCTATTGTGGACAAAGAAGGAAAATTGTTGGGCATCGTTACAAACCGTGACCTTCGATTTGAAAAGAACAATGACCGGCCAATTTCAGAAGTGATGACTTCTGAAAATCTTGTTACTGTAGCCGAAGGGACTTCCCTTGAAGAGGCCGAAGTGATATTACAACAGAACAAGATCGAAAAACTTCCCGTAGTAAATTCTGAAGATAAACTGGTGGGGCTAATAACCTTCCGGGATATCACTAAACTCACTCAAAAACCAATTGCCAATAAAGATACCTACGGAAGGCTTCGTGTTGCAGCCGCTATTGGCGTGACCGGTGATGCTGTTGAAAGAGCTGAAGCTTTGGTAAATGCCGGAGTGGACGCTATAGTAATCGACACTGCTCATGGACATACCAGGGGCGTGGTTACTGTGCTGAAAGAAGTGAAGAAAAAATTTCCCAACCTTGAAGTTATTGTTGGAAATATCGCAACTGCCGAAGCTGCCAAATATCTTGTAGAAGCCGGGGCAGATGCCGTAAAAGTTGGAATAGGACCGGGATCTATCTGTACAACCAGGATAGTGGCGGGAGTTGGTTTTCCACAGTTCTCAGCTGTACTTGAAGTAGCAGCAGCTATTAAAGGAAGTGGAGTTCCTGTGATTGCCGATGGGGGAATAAGATATACCGGTGATATTCCCAAGGCTCTTGCTGCAGGGGCAGATTGTGTGATGCTTGGATCGCTGTTGGCTGGTACAAAAGAATCCCCGGGAGAAACCATTATCTACGAAGGACGAAAATTTAAATCCTACCGCGGAATGGGTTCTGTGGAAGCCATGAAGCAGGGATCTAAAGATCGTTACTTCCAGGATGTGGAAGATGATATTAAAAAGCTGGTACCCGAAGGGATCGTGGGACGCGTTCCATATAAGGGAGACCTCTATGAAAGTATTCACCAGTTCATTGGCGGCCTTAGAGCCGGAATGGGTTACTGCGGTGCAAAAGATGTCGCCACGCTTCAGGAAACTGCAAAATTCGTGAAGATAACTGCTTCAGGTATTAATGAAAGTCATCCGCACAATGTGACTATCACTAAAGAATCTCCAAACTACAGCAGGTAGTTTAAGAATAAAGAACCAAGAGCCAAGAGCCAAGAATCAGGACTTAAATATTTGAAGTTTGTTTTGGGTTTTTTGATACGGTAGTAGTGATAAATCTCCTCTATCGAAGTTGATCTGACCAGGAGCGAATTTTAAGAAAATAAAAAAGGAGGGTCTCAAAAATGCCATTTTTGAGACCCTCCTTTTTTTAGCAATGTCACTGATTGCAATAGTTTACTTTCAGTTATTGGCCTGCACATCATTCACTTCTGACCACTGACCACTGACTACTAAATTTATTCCGTTTCTTCAATTCCTAAAATATTCAGGACCTTAAGGGTGATATCAGAATCCTGAGAAGAATAAGCCAGGTCATTTCCGCCGGCATGGAAGATCTGCGTATAGTTTTCTTCCTGGATCACCTTCATCATGGCTTCATTGATCTTCTCGTAAAGAGGCTGGGTAAGTTCATTTCTCTTCATTTGGATCATTACAGTGGCTTTTTGCCGAAAATTCTTAATATCATTTTCAAGATTAATGATCTCAGATTCTTTGGCTGTTCGATCTTCTTCAGAAAGGGTGGTGCTGTTCGCCTGATAATCCGTCACCAGGGTTTCATATGTTGCAACGTTCGATTCCAGCTCTTTTTGAAGGTCGGTATTATAGGTCTTTAGGCCTTCATTAACCTGGGCCATCTCGGGCATTTGGTTAAGGATGTACTCGGCATCTATGGTTCCGATCTTTGACTGGGCAAAAGCTGAAATACTTAAAAAGGCAAAACTTAAAACTAAAAGATATTTTTTCATGGTTTGATTTTGATTTTCGCAAATATAAAGGAGCAGAGGCATTTATGAAGATTTTAAGAAATTATTTTTTTTCTATTCTTCATATAGCTGTCCGCGATGGGGTTTTAAAGCATCCCGTACAGGAGGCATTTCACTATCGGTAACTACAAGAAAAGCAATGACATGAGCTTCAGAGATCTTTTCTGAACCAACAACATTCATTGTTAATTGAGAGGTATTTACAAATTCCTGCAGGTGAATGGCGTGATGGGCGGCAGTCGATTCGGCATCGGGTCCGCGAAAATCCCAGATGAGTTTTAATTTTCTTTCTTCGGGCATTGCTGTTGTTTTAGGTTTGCTTCTCTACCAAAGCCGGGCCAAAAATATACTTTTTCTAATTTTCTTTCGTTTGACGTGCAGGTTGGTATACTCTTTGGAATTTGTATTTTTGGCAATTCACAATATTTCTAAATACTTTGTTAATAAAAAAAGGAATTTTCTCACTTGTTTTTTTGGGCTTTTTGACCGGAAGCTGCAATTTCCTGAATGAACCCGAGGAAAAGGAAGTGATCGCTCGCGTGAATGATGCCTATCTTTACAGGGATGATGTTGCCCCCCTGGTTTCCGAAAATACTTCACCCGAAGACAGCACCTTACTTATAAATAATTTTATTACCCGTTGGGCCACTCAGAAGCTACTTCTTGACAGGGCCAGGGTAAACCTTAGCGGAGAACAGCAGGCCGAATTTGATCGCCTGGTGCAGAACTATAAGAATGAACTATATGCAAAGGCTTATACAGATGCGATTGTGGGACGCGAACTGGATACCAATATAACCCGTGCCGCAGCCGAAGCATACTACGAGGAGAATGGGGAGAATTTTATTCTCAATGAGAACCTTGTAAAAGTGAGATATATCAATATTACCAAGAATAACAGTGATTTTGAAACCATTAAAACCCGCTTCCGCAGGTTTGATGAGGAGGATAAAAGAGCCCTTCTCGAAATGGCCATCCAGTTTAATTCCTATTCATTGAATGATTCGGTTTGGGTGAAGACAAAACAGGTTTACGATAAAATACGACCTTTGACCCCTCAGGACGATCCCGAATTCTTAAAAAATAAGAATTTTATGCAGCTTGAAGACTCATTAGGAGTATATTTGATCTCTGTTGAGGATGTTAGACTGCGCAATGAACAGGCGCCGATAGAATATTCTTTGCCGGGTATAAAACAGATACTGCTTAATAAAAGAAAGCTGGATCTTATTAAGAAATTAGAAAAAGACATTACACAAGATGCTATTAAAAATGACGAATTTGAAATCTATAATTAAATCATTAGGACTGTTGCTGCTTATTATTAGCGGGGGCAACATACAGGCGCAGGAAGTGATAGTTACCGATAGTACTTCTATTGGGATCGAAGCTGAGATCCAGGAAAAAATAAATGACAGGAGCGGTCGCTTTAAAGTAGATGGCGTGGCAGCGGTGATAGGAGATTTTGTGGTTCTTGAAAGCGATATAGACAAGATGTACCTTGAACTTCAAAGCCAGGGTGTTTCCACCGAAGATGTTACTAACTGTAATCTTGCGGGACGTTTAATGGAGAACAAGCTGTATGCACATCATGCAATACAGGACAGTATCCTGGTTTCTGATGCCGAGATCAATGCCAATATAGATCAACAGCTGGCTTACATGACCCAGCAGGTAGGTTCTCTTGAAAAAGTTCTTGAATTCTATAAGAAGGATAGTGAAGCTGAATTTAGAGCCGAACTATTTGAGATCAATAAGCAAAACAGACTTGCCTCAGAAATGCAACGCAAAATTGTTGATGCAGTGGAAATAACTCCTGAAGAAGTGAGAGCCTTTTTTACCGATATACCTGAAGATGAACTTCCGGTGTTTGGAGATGAGGTTGAGATCTCTCAAATTGTGGTAGAGCCTGAAATTCCGCAGGAAGAAATTACGGAGATTCTAAACCGCCTCAATAAAATGAGGGCAGATGTTGTTGAGAATGGAGCCAGTTTTGCTACTAAGGCTGTGTTATATTCTCAGGATCCCGGTTCAAGATCTTCCGGAGGAAAAATTTCTTTAACCCGTAAGGATCCTTTTGTAAAGGAATTTAAAGATGCTGCTTTTTCAATGCAGGAAGGAGAGGTAAGTAAACCTTTCCAAACAGAATTTGGTTATCATATTTTAACCGTAGATAAGATTCGTGGACAGCAGGTAGATGTACGTCACATCCTTTTAATTCCCGATGTTACCGAAGAAACAAAACAAGAGGCTTTTGACAAGATCGATAATGTTAGAGAACGTATCATTAATGATGAGATCTCTTTCGCCGATGCAGCAAAAGAAGTTTCCGATGAAAAGGAAACCCGTGAGAGTGGCGGAAAATTAGTAAATCCTACCACCGGAGATACGCGATTTGAACTTACTAAAATTGATCCTTTGCTTTATGAGAAGGTCGTTAACCTAAAAGAAGGAGAGGTTTCAACCATTCTGACAGATCAAGATAATACCGGTCGCCCTTTTTACAAGATCATCACCGTGACCAACAGGTATTCTGAACATAAGGCTAATTATGCACAGGATTACAACAAGATCAAGGAACTTGCCTTAAGGGACAAGCAATTGGAAGCTATTGAAAAATGGCAAAAGGAGAAGATTGAAGAAACTTATGTGAAGGTGAACGGGGAATACAGGAATTGCGAATTCTCCAGCAACTGGCTAAAGAACTAAACTACTATTGGCAATTATGACAGATGTAGAGGCAGTAAAGAATCTGGTCAACAGGCACCAACAATTAAGGCAGGAAATTGCCAAAAGGATTGTGGGTCAGCAGGAGGTGGTAGATCAGATCCTTTTATCTGTTTTTTCAGGTGGTCATTCGTTGCTTATTGGAGTACCCGGGCTTGCAAAAACCCTTATGGTCAATACCATTGCACAGGCATTGGGACTTGACTTTAAAAGAATTCAATTCACACCAGATTTAATGCCGAGCGACATCCTTGGATCTGAGATCCTGGATGAAAACCGGCATTTTAAATTTATAAAAGGTCCTGTCTTTGGTAATATTATCCTTGCCGATGAGATCAACAGGACTCCTCCCAAGACACAGGCGGCATTATTGGAAGCCATGCAGGAACGGGCAGTGACGGTAGCGGGACAACATTATAAGCTGGATCTTCCTTACTTCGTATTGGCTACCCAAAACCCTATTGAGCAGGAAGGGACTTATCCATTACCCGAGGCTCAACTCGATAGATTTATGTTCGCGATCAAGCTTGAATATCCCTCTTTTGAAGAGGAGATAGAGGTAGTGAAAAGTACTACCGGTGATGAGGTGACAGAGATCAACTCCCTCTTTACCGCTCAGGAAATCGTGGATTTTCAGCATTTGATTAGAAGAATTCCCGTAGCCGACAATGTGGTGGAGTATGCGGTTAACCTTGTTGGGAAAACGCGTCCTGCAGGAGAAAGAGCAACGGCGCTTGTAAAAGAGTATGTGGATTGGGGTGCGGGGCCAAGAGCTTCTCAAAACCTCATTTTAGGAGCCAAAGCAAATGCAGCGGTTCATGGTAAATTTTCTCCCGATATTGAAGATGTACAGGCAGTGGCTTACGGAATACTAAGGCATCGGGTGATCAAGAATTACAAGGCCGAAGCAGAAGGAATTTCTGAAGAAGAGATCATAAAGAGCTTATTTTAAGATCTTTTATTATATTTATTCCATGATAAATTTTCTGGCGAAGTTTAAAATACCTGTGATCGTAGTTTTCTTTGCCTGCCAGTTCTTGTGGTATAGATCTGGCGCCAATTTTCTTGATTGGCAAAGTTTCACCTTCCTATCCTCAATGAGCTTTATTTTTCTCACCGGGTTTTGGCTTTTTCTATTGTTCGACATGATCAATACTAAAATCTTCAACAAAACCTTTTGGCTGATCTCTATGCTTATCATGCCATGGATTGCGCCTGCTGTATATCTCTTTCAACGGAAAAAGCTGCAGCATATTAGAACTTCGATCTTTAGAAAAGATTAAATAATTCTTCATTTTTATCATTTTCTTATTTTAATGCTAATTTTGTGTCATTAGCTTATTTTTCTGCATCCTATTTTCAGGAATCATTAAATTATCTTTAGGTAATTTTCATGTTTTGTAATGATTTTTTAATTCGGGCGGGAATTTGTAATTTTGCAACACTTCAGAATAAAAAATTAAACAAGATATGGCTTACGATATTGATATGATCAAGAAGGTTTACAGCCAGATGAGCGAGCGGGTGAACACTGCACGTGAGATCGTTGGAAAACCTTTGACTCTTTCAGAAAAGATCCTTTATTCCCATCTTTGGGATGGAAAACCTTCTCAGAAATTTACCAGGGGTAAAGATTATGTAGAATTTGCACCAGACAGGATTGCCTGCCAGGATGCTACCGCACAAATGGCTTTACTGCAGTTTATGCAGGCAGGAAAGAAGAATGTTGCAGTTCCTACCACCGTTCATTGTGATCACCTTATCCAGGCAAAACTTGGAGCTCAATTTGACTTGCCAAGTGCAAAAAAATCCAGTGATGAAGTTTTTGACTTCCTTGAGTCTGTTTCAAATAAGTACGGAATTGGTTTCTGGAAGCCGGGAGCTGGAATCATTCACCAGGTAGTATTGGAAAACTATGCTTTTCCGGGAGGAATGATGATTGGTACAGATTCGCATACAGTTAACGCCGGAGGACTTGGAATGGTCGCTATTGGTGTTGGTGGTGCAGATGCTGTTGACGTGATGGCAGGAATGCCATGGGAACTTAAATTTCCAAAATTAATAGGGGTGAAGCTTACCGGAAAACTTTCTGGTTGGACTGCTCCAAAAGATGTTATTTTAAAAGTTGCGGGTATCCTTACCGTTAAAGGAGGAACCGGTGCAATTATAGAATATTTCGGGGAAGGCGCACAATCAATGTCGGCCACAGGAAAAGGTACTATTTGTAACATGGGGGCAGAAGTTGGGGCAACCACTTCTACTTTTGGTTACGATGAGTCAATGGCGAGATATCTGCGAGCGACCAATCGTGCAGATGTTGCAGATGCTGCCAACGAAGTAAAGGAACACCTTACGGGAGATGATGAGGTTTATGCAAACCCTGAGCAGTATTTTGATGAGGTGATCGAGATCAATCTTTCAGAATTGAAACCGCACCTTAATGGACCTTTCACTCCAGATCTTGCTACTCCAATTTCAGAAATGGGAGAGAAAGCTAAAAAGAATGACTGGCCTATCAATGTAGACTGGGGACTAATTGGTTCCTGTACCAACTCCTCTTACGAAGATCTTACCCGTGCCGCTTCTATTGCCAAACAGGCAGTAGATAAGAAAGTAAAAGCAAAGTCTGATTTTGGGATCAATCCCGGATCTGAAACAATTCGTTTTACTGCGGAAAGAGATGGTCTTTTGAAAATTTTCGAAGATCTTGATGCTACTATTTTCACAAATGCTTGCGGACCTTGTATTGGACAGTGGGATCGAAGCGACCGTAAGGGAGAGGAAAAGAACACTATTGTGCATTCCTTTAACCGAAACTTCTCAAAAAGAGCAGATGGAAACCCCAATACTCACGCTTTCGTTGGCTCCCCTGAGCTGGTGGCGGCAATTGCAATTTCGGGTAGACTGGACTTTGATCCAACTACAGATACTTTACTTAATGAAGATGGGGAACATGTCAAGCTTGATGAGCCGACAGGATTAGAATTGCCACCAAAAGGATTTGATGTTGAAGATCCCGGCTATCTTGCCCCAACGGCAGATGGTGCGAGTGTTGAGGTGAAAGTTAGTCCAACTTCTGAAAGGTTACAGTTGCTCGAGCCATTTGAGCCGTGGGACGGTAAAAACCTGATGGGGGCTAAACTCCTTATCAAAGCCTTTGGAAAATGTACGACAGACCATATTTCTATGGCCGGACCATGGTTACGCTTTAGAGGACATCTGGATAACATTTCAAATAATTGTTTGATTGGAGCTGTAAATGCTTTTAACAAGAAAACAAATTTCGTAAAGAGCCAGATCACCGGCGAGTTTGATGGAGTGCCAAACACTCAGCGTAAATATAAAGCAGCAGGAATTCCGACTGTAGTAGTTGGAGATCACAACTATGGAGAGGGATCTTCCAGAGAGCACGCCGCGATGGAGCCAAGGCACCTGGGAGTAAAAGTAGTGCTGGTGAAATCTTTTGCCAGGATACATGAGACCAACCTTAAAAAGCAAGGTATGCTCGGGATAACTTTTGCCAATGAAAGTGATTACGACCTTATCCAGGAGGATGATACCTTCAACTTCATAGATCTTGAAGATTTTGCGCCAGATAAGCAACTAACGATTGAGATCGTTCATGCCGATGGCTCAAAGGATACTATAAAGGCGAATCATACCTACAACCTGCCTCAAATCGAGTGGTACAAGGAAGGATCTGCCCTTAACCTTATTAAAAAGCAGAATGCTGCTTAAGAAGATGATTTAAGGATATAAACAAAACTCCCGTCACCGCGGGAGTTTTTCTTTTTAAAAAGTATATAAAAGAAAAAAGCAACTCCGAAGAATTGCTTTTAAAAAGTAGATGAGAACTCCGGAGGTTTAATTCCGGAGGATTCATCAAGTAATTTTTGCCCCCCAGTAAAAATTACTATTTGTTCTCATCTATTTAATTTATGGTAAGGATTCCAGCTTATTCTTGTGTTTAAAAAGAACATCAAGAGTTGAGGATGGAATATCCTGATTATAAAGTGTTTCGTAGTACAATTTAATATTTTTTTTCTCTTTTTCATAACATGCCTTCAAATTTAAATTATTGAAGGTGTTGCGGGCCAGGTAATCCAGCTTAAGAAAGACAGGTAAAAAATTTAATACTGCAGTTCCAACAGTGGATGTCTGGATTGAATTTTTAATATTAAAAAGAAGCTTTCTTAACTCCAGTTTGGCTTTTTCTCTAATCTCTATCAATTTCGCAATATTCTCGGCCATGTCTTTATCTTCCTGCTTCAGGTCGTAATAAAGAACATAATACATTTGAAGTAGATCATCATTTGACAGATCTAATTTTAATAGCTGAGAGTATAATTGAAATTGCATCTTCCTTTACTTAAAAGAGTAAATTATCTATGATAAATGTAATCTTTATTTCTTCTCTTGAAGATGCTAATAATGTGATTAACAGAATTTTATGCTTTGTGTGAGAAGTTGAGTAAGAAACGTGAAAATCTTAACGAATTGAAGAAAATCCATTAAGAAAAGGGGGGAGTATTTTTAATCTGTAGAAAGTGCCCAGAGCGGGACTCGAACCCGCACGCTCTAATGAACACATGGCCCTCAACCATGCCTGTCTACCAGTTCCAGCACCTGGGCATTCTTTAAGATTTCATTAACAAACCCGTAGGGGTATTTTTAAGAAATCAAATAATAAATAAAGTGACCTTGAACTTTTTTAGTTGAAAAACAAAGGAGATTTGTAAAACAACTAGAGTAAATTGATTCATAAAAGATCATTTCGTTTCACCTAAAGATCTGGAGGTTTACCTTCCAGAAGATCTTCTATAACTAAAAGCGTGCTCGAATAGTGAGTCGTGAAATATCTTACAGAATCTTGTGTTAAATAAGTGACCTGGCTGGGACTCGAACCCAGGACCCTCTCCTTAAAAGGGAGATGCTCTACCAACTGAGCTACCAGGTCAATATGTAAAGAACTTGTTGTGATCTGGCTGGGGCTCGAACCCAGGACCCTCTCCTTAAAAGGGAGATGCTCTACCAACTGAGCTACCAGATCTTCTTTGTTGCATTTTTGCTAATGCGGGTGCAAATATACCCACATTTATTTATTTTTCAAGAACAAATTGACATAAATTTGACCATCAATTTAAACTTGAGATTAAACTCCTTATAAATCATATATTTAAGTATGAAATTAATTCTTGCAGGTTATATGGGATCCGGTAAAACAGCGGTTGGAAAGGCTCTTTCCGCTCATTTGTCGATGGATTTTATTGATCTGGATAATGAAATAAGTGTAGAAGAAAATAAAACAATTCCCGAAATTTTTTCGGCATCGGGTGAAATTTACTTCAGAAGAAGGGAAGCAGAAGTGCTAAAAAAACTGCTGGAGCAGGAAAGAAGTTTCATTCTTGCCCTGGGAGGCGGAACCCCGTGTTATGGAAAGAATCTTCAGCTTATTAAAGATGCATCCGAAACTACTTTAATATATCTTAAAACAGGCTTGCTACAGCTAAAGGCAAGATTAACTGAAGAAAAGGATAGCAGACCATTAATAAAGGATCTTAAGACTCCCGAGGTCCTGGAAGATTTTATCAGGAAACATTTATTTGAGCGCACCTTCTATTATAACCAAAATGATCTTACGGTTTCCACCGATGATAAATCTATAGAACAGGTAGTGCAGGAAATAAGCGAAAAGCTAAATTAGTTCCACTCTGGCGGCATCTTTATTGAAATGCACCTTAACCGTCTCGTGAATAGATGTGGAGAGAGAGATACCTTTAAAGTCGGCTTTTACGGGATAATTTTTATGACTCCGGTCCACGAGAACTGCAGTCTTGAATTTTTTAAGGGGAACATCCAAAAAGTGTCTTACTCCATAGATCAAAGTTGTACCCGAGTTGAGTACATCATCAATTAATACAAGAGCCTTGTCACGGTAATCCTCTGGCGGCAGGCTGGTGGTAATGGGATCTAACGGCTTCTTCTTGTTTATTTTAACCTCGCAAAGCAAAACTTCAAGGTCTGAGATCTTCTCAAGTTCTGCCTGTAGTTTTTGTGCAAGCTCAAAACCACTTTTAGCGATCCCAGCTAAGATAATCTGTTCTTCGTCTACATTGCTTTCGTAGATCTGGTAAGCGATCCTCTTGATTTTATGGTTGATCTGCTCATTGTTCAGGATTAAAACAGAATTATTCTCCATGGGGTGTTTTTTTCAAAGATAGTAATTGGACATGAAATTTTATCAATCCTCATCAGCTTCGGGATCGAACCAGTCATCCAATTCCCTGCGGTCTTTTTTGGTTGGTCTTCCCGTTCCCTTTTTCCGGTAATAATCCTGTGAATATTTAAGGAGCTCTCTTTTCTCAAGTTCTTCCTTGGGAGTAATATCGTTGATATATAGATTCACCAGTTTTGCTCCCACCCGGCTCTTTGGAAGATCCAGTACATCTATCTGGTAGTTGATCTGATTTTTCCTTACCTGTATCTTATCTGCAGGATAAACTTCCCTGGATGGCTTAACTATGGCGTCATTCATTCTTACTTTACCCTGTTTGCATGCCTCTGTGGCAACACTTCGGGTTTTAAAATATCTCACACACCATAAAAATTTATCTACTCTCATATTTGTACAGTAAAAATCGGTCTATCTTCAGCAAAAATACAAGAATATTGTATCTTGCGGCCCTAAATTACCTATTGATGAAACTGAATAAATTTTTGTTTTTATATCTTTTTGCAGCTGTGTTTATGCTTTCATGTGATAAGGATGATGATGGTCCCGAAGTTGTTCCTCCAAGAGACAGGGGAGAACAGGAGTTGACAGATCAGGCCGCATTGGATGAATATCTTGATACGCATTTTTATAATTACGAGGAGTTTGAGAACGCCCCCGAAGGTTTCGACTACAGGATAGAAATTGATACCATAAATGCCGATAATGCCGGTAAAACTCCTTTAAGCGAGTCACCGCTGCTGGAGACAAAGAAGTTTAATTATGAAGGAGTAGAGTATACTTACTATGTTCTAAAGGTACGTGAAGGTGCAAGTGAGCAGCCGCAACCAAAATTCAGTGATTCAACTTATGTTTCCTATGAAGGGTCTTTACTTAACAGGGAGACTTTCGATTCTTCTCAAAGTCCTGTTTGGTTCGATCTCACCCAGACAATTCCCGGTTTTGGACAGGCCATGACCGAATTTCGTGGCGCCTCAAGTTTTGAGGTATTGCCGGATAATAGCGTGGAATGGAGCAATGATTACGGTATTGGTGCAATGTTCCTTCCATCGGGTCTTGGTTACTTTAGTTCTTTTGAAGGCAATATTCCTTCCTATAGTCCTTTGGTTTTTACTTTTAATCTCTACAGGGTTAATGAGGCCGACCATGACCGGGATGGAATTCCTTCATGGATGGAAGATCTTGATGAAAATAAAAGACTGACAAATGATGATACAGATGGGGATAACGCGCCAAATTACCTGGATAGGGATGATGATGGGGACTTTATTCCCACCCTTGAAGAAATATCTGATGAAGAAGGAAATATTATTTTTCCCTATCCCGATGTAGATGGGGATGGAACACCAGATTATCTGGATCCTAACAATTAATTAAAAAAGCCCCGAAAGGGGCTTTTTTGATATTCTAATTTGTATTCTATAAACTAAGTGAGAGACCAAAAATTATTTGGCTTGGACGGGTATCAACCCTTTTTAATCCTACGTCACCACCATCACGAATCATGAATTCTGCTTCATTTTCTTTGAGCGCTCTTTCATATCTTACATCAAGGCCTAATTTACCAAGCTGGATCCCTGCACCTAACTGTGCGCCAATAGTAAATTCGTCTTTTACGTCTGCCAGTTCAAAACCTTCAAAATCATTGTCAACAATGTATTGTAAACTTGGTCCTGCAAATATCCTTACCGGGCCAAAAATTTTTGTACCCACTAAAATTGGTAGATCAATTTTGGATACACTATAATCTGCTTCCTGCTGGTTGAATTGGTAGGAGCTTTTGGTAGTGGTGTACACCAGCTCGGGCCTTAAAAAGAAACCAAGGATATTTGCCTCATAGTAGACGCCTAAATGATATCCCATTTTGCTTTCTCCACCCTCCAGGATATCTTCACCGGCATTGGTAACATCGTTGTAAGTGATCTCCCCATTATCGGCATAATTGAGGCCACCTTTAACTCCGAATCCACTTTGGGCCATTGCTGCGGAAGTTGTTGCAAACATTAAAATTATCAGGTACTTTTTCATAAAAGGTTTGTTTAGGTTATAGCTTTAAAACGGTTGTAGGATTATTTTATTTGCTCAAAAGATAAAGCCTCCCAAAAATGACATTTTTGAGAGGCTTTAAAATTAAGAGTTTTTGGAAACTTATTTTCTCTTGATCACTTTTTCTGAAGCTTTTACAATAGCAGCAGCATTCAATCCGTATTTTTCCATAAGCTGCTCGGGGGTTCCACTTTCACCAAAAGTGTCCATAGTAGCAACAAATTCCTGCGGAGCAGGATGATTTTGAACTAAAGTTCGGGCTACGCTTTCTCCCAGTCCGCCAAGGAAGTTGTGTTCTTCGGCAGTCACAACGCATCCGGTTTTTCCTACTGAAGCCAGGATTGCTGCTTCATCAAGAGGTTTTATGGTGTGGATGTTGATCACTTCAGCCGAGATTCCTTTTCTTTCAAGTTCTTCGGCAGCTTGTAGCGCTTCCCAAACCAAATGACCTGTGGCAATGATTGTCACATCTTTACCTTCATTCAGCAAAACTGCTTTCCCTACTTCAAATTTTTGATCTTCAGGAGTGAAATTGGCAACTTTTGGTCTTCCGAAGCGAAGATATACTGGGCCGTGATGTTCGGCAATTGCAATGGTAGCAGCTTTCGTTTGATTGTAATCACAGGTGTTGATCACAGTCATTCCCGGCAACATTTTCATAAGACCGATGTCTTCAAGGATCTGGTGCGTTGCACCATCTTCTCCAAGGGTAAGTCCCGCGTGAGAAGCACAGATCTTTACGTTCTTGTCTGAATAAGCTATAGACTGCCTAATTTGGTCATAGACCCTTCCGGTTGAAAAGTTGGCAAAAGTTCCCGTGAAAGGAATTTTTCCACCAATGGTCATCCCGGCGGCGATTCCCATCATGTTAGCTTCAGCAATTCCTACCTGGAAAAAACGCTCTGGATGATTCTTTTCGAAATCTCCCATTTTTAAAGATCCGGTAAGATCGGCACAAAGCGCAACCACGTTAGGATTCGATTTTCCCAATTCTGTCAAACCATCACCAAAACCTGAACGGGTATCTTTACTTCCTGTATTTGTATATTTTTTCATGTTTTTTAAACTTTTCTTTCCGTAGCCTGCTTATAGACAGCAGGGGGAACATATTAAAAGTAGTTTTTTAAAGGAGCTCGAAAATAGACTGTTTCTCAAATCTAAGATCTCATATCTCACATCTATTTTAGTAGTCTCCTAAAGTTTCTGGGTTTTGAACCAAAGCTTTTTCCAGCTGCTCATCATTTGGAGCAACACCGTGCCACTTGTGAGTGTGCATCATGAAATCTACTCCATGTCCCATAACGGTAGTCATAATAACTGCTACCGGTTTACCTTTGCCGGTGCGGCTTTTAGCTTCCTGTAATCCTTTAATAACTTCAGAAATGTTGTTCCCGTCTTTGATTTCAAGAACATCCCAGCCAAAGGCTTCAAATTTTGCTGTAATGTCTCCCATAGGTAAAACATCATCTGTACAGCCGTCAATTTGCTGATGATTTCGATCTACAGTGGCAATAAGGTTGTCAACTTTTTTGGCAGCTGCATACATGATGGCTTCCCAATTTTGACCTTCCTGAAGTTCCCCGTCACCGTGAAGTGAGTAAACAAGGTGCTTATCTCCATTCAGCTTTTTTGTGTTTGCAGCACCAATGGCCACAGATAGTCCCTGGCCTAAAGATCCCGATGCAATTCTTACTCCCGGCAGTCCTTCGTGTGTTGTAGGGTGGCCCTGTAATCTTGAATTAATAAGTCTGAAAGTGTTGAGTTCCTCTATCGGAAAATATCCGCTTCGGGCAAGAACGCTGTAAAATACCGGGGAAATATGACCATTGGAAAGGAAGAACAAATCTTCTCCATTCCCATTCATGTCAAATCCTTCTTTGCGATCCATCATCTCCTGATAGAGTACGCTGATAAATTCGGCACAGCCCAAAGATCCTCCCGGGTGTCCGGAATTTACTTTGTGGACCTGCCTTACAATATCCCTTCTTACCTGGGAGACAAAATCTTCTAGTTGTTGTGTGTTTGGCATCTGGATTTAATTAAATGTGCTGCAAAAATACTATTTTATCAACGCTTTGGAAATCAACTCATGCCTATTCTTTTCAAAAGTTGTGAAGAATTAATGGTTGAAAGTTAAAGTAGATAAATGAAAAATGGAAAACTACACAAAAAAGTCACAAATGTCCTTGTGAAAAATTGGTCTTCCAGGTGGTAATTAATCCTGCTGCTGACTTCGTACTTCTAAGTTCTAAGTTCGTACTTAAATTGGTTATCTTTGCGCCCATTAAAATCTTCTATGAAATTTGAATTAGCAGTGACAGATCCCGGCAGCAGTGCACGTGCCGGAGTTATAACTACAGATCACGGAACCATCGAAACTCCCATCTTTATGCCGGTGGGAACCATAGCTACCGTAAAAGGAATTAGTCAAAAAGATCTCAAGGAACAGGTAAATCCCGATATTATTTTAGGAAATACATATCACCTTTATCTGCGGCCTCAAACCGAGATCCTGAAAAAGGCCGGCGGACTCCATAAATTTATGAACTGGGACCGCAATATTCTTACCGATAGTGGCGGATACCAGGTTTATTCTCTTTCTGAAAGACGTAAGATCAAAGAAGAAGGCGTGAGATTTAAATCGCATATCGATGGATCCTACCATAATTTCACCCCCGAAAATGTTATGGAGATCCAGCGACAGATTGGTGCAGATATTATCATGGCTTTTGACGAATGCACGCCATATCCCTGCGATTACAAATACGCAAAGAACTCCATGCATCGTACGCATCGCTGGTTGGATCGTTGTATAACCCATTTTGAGAAGACGCCGCCACTTTACGGCTATTCACAGTCTCTTTTCCCTATTGTACAGGGGAGTACTTATAAAGACCTAAGAGAACAATCGGCTGAATATATAGCTGCAGCAGGGGCAGAGGGCAATGCCATTGGCGGACTTTCAGTAGGGGAACCGGCAGAAGAAATGTACGCCATGACCGAGATCGTGACGAATATCCTTCCGAAGGAAAAGCCGCGTTATCTAATGGGAGTTGGAACACCAATTAATATTCTGGAAAATATTGCTCTGGGAGTAGATATGTTTGATTGTGTGATGCCAACCAGGAATGCCAGAAATGGAATGCTCTTTACTGCTCATGGCACCATTAATATCAAGAATAAGAAGTGGGAAGATGACTTTTCTCCTATTGATGACAGCGGTATGACTTATGTTGATACTTACTACACCAAAGCATACTTAAAACATTTGTTTTCGGTCAATGAATTGCTTGGCAAGCAAATTGCTACCATGCATAACCTCGGCTTCTACCTTTGGTTGGTTCGTGAAGCCAGAAAACATATCTTAGCCGGGGATTTTGCCTCCTGGAAAAATAAGATGGTACAGCAAATGAACAAACGTCTCTAAATTGAAGATTCTTGACTGGTACATACTAAAGCGATACCTGGGAACATTTATATTAATGTTGCTCCTCTTTATCCCTATTGGTATAACGGTGAACCTGGCCGAGAAGATCGACAAGATCCTGCAGAATGAAGTGCCTTTCTTGGAGGTGGTAAATTATTATATCGACTTTACGATCTATTTTGCCAACCTGCTTTTTCCTTTATTCCTGTTTCTTTCGGTTATTTGGTTCACCTCTAAACTTGCTCAGAATACGGAAATTATTGCCTTCTTAAGTAGTGGTGTTTCCTTCTGGCGGTTTCTTCGTCCTTATTTGATAGGGTCCACAATTGTGTGTGCAGCTGCTCTTGTCATGGGGATGTACCTTGCTCCAAGTGCCAGTAAGGGTTTTAATGAATTTAAATACACTTATTTAAAAAAGGGTAGTGAAGTACAGGAGACCAGTGACGTCTACAGGCAGATCAACGATAATGAATTTATTTACGCCTCCCATTTTCAGCCTCGAATTAATTCAGCTCAAAACTTCACCTTAGAACACTTTGAGGGGAATAAGATGCTCTTTAAGATTAGCGCATCCAGGTTAAAATTGAATGAAGAAGATTCAACTTATACTTTGACCAACTATAATAAGAGAATAATAGGGGAGGAAGAAGATGAATTGATCTTCGAAATAAGTAAAGACACCATTCTTCCTTTTGATTTTGAGGAACTCACGCCGGTATCTTATATGGCCGAAACTCTTAATTACAATGAACTCGAAGCCTTTATCGAGCAGGAAAAAGGTCGTGGTTCGGGGAATATAAACCGCTATAAGGTGGTGGCCTATAAGCGATGGAGTCTTCCGGTTTCTGCCTACATACTTACCGTAATTGCAGTTGCCGTTTCTTCGATGAAGCGCCGTGGGGGAATGGGAGTGAACCTGGCACTGGGAATAACCCTTGCCTTTGTCTTTATCTTTATGGATAAGGTTTTTGGAACCATTGCCGAGCAGAGTACTTTCTCTCCCCTTCTGGCTGTATGGTTTCCCAATATTTTCTTCGGAATTTTAGCTGTTTACCTGCTCTGGAATGCTAAGCGATAAAGCTAAAGCTTACCTGCATTTTCACTTAATTGTGTTCATCTGGGGATTCACCGCTGTTTTGGGAGCATTGATAACTCTATATGCCGTGCCGCTGGTATGGTACAGGATGTTAATGGCGAGTGGTTTTATTTTTCTCTGGATCAAATGGAAGAAGAAGAAATTACGTCTTGCACCAAAGCGGGTCCTTGTGATGTTGATTGCCGGGGTGATAATCGCTCTTCACTGGCTTACCTTTTTTGGTGCTATTAAAGTGTCCAATGTTTCTATTACGCTAGCCTTGCTTTCTACAGGAGCTTTTTTCACCTCTTTTCTGGAACCTTTATTTTATAAGCGGAAGGTAATATGGTATGAGATCCTTTTTGGAGTCATTGTAATTTGCGGTCTCTACATTATATTTAAGGTTGAGACAGAATATGTCCTGGGAATACTTCTTGCTTTGATTTCTGCATTTCTTTCGGCAGTTTTCTCCCTCATCAATGGAAAACTGGCTCAAAAGGAAGATGCTTCAGTCATCTCTTTTTACGAACTTCTCACTGGTACAGGAGCCATAACTATATATCTGCTTGTAATGTCATTTTTCGAAAACAGTACGGCAGGTTTCAGCAGTGAGTTTTTTAGTGTTTCGGCTATGGACTGGACCTACCTTATTATCTTGGCTTCGGTATGTACTGCCTATGCTTTCATAGCTTCTGTAGCTGTTATGCGATATTTGAGTCCATATACAATAATGCTGACGATCAACCTGGAGCCGGTTTATGGAATTCTACTTGCCTTTTGGATCTTTGGGAGCGATGAAGCAATGGATCCGGGGTTCTATTACGGGGCTGTAATTATTTTAACCACAGTGATTATGAACGGCATTTTAAAGACGAGGAGAAAATTCAAAAAACAGCCAAAACCTACCTCTTAAGTTTCTTATATTTGTAAGCTAATTAAAAACAACCCATAACTCATTATGGAATATTTAGACTTTGAATTACCTATAAAGGAGTTGGAAGAACAATACCAAAAGGCTTGTGCCATTGGTCAGGAAAGTGATGTCGATGTTACTGCCACTTGCCGTCAAATTGAAAAAAGACTAAACGAAACTAAAAAGGAAATATATAAGAATCTTACTGCCTGGCAGAGGGTTCAGCTTTCCAGGCATCCAAACCGTCCATATACTCTTGATTATATCAATGCTATTTGTGGTGATACTTTTCTTGAACTTCATGGAGACAGAAATGTGAAAGATGACAAAGCCATGATTGGAGGTCTTGGAAAAATTGGGGATCAAAGTTACATGTTCGTTGGTCAACAAAAAGGTTATAATACCAAGACTCGCCAGTATCGTAATTTCGGAATGGCAAACCCCGAAGGATATCGCAAGGCGCTGCGCCTTATGAAATCTGCTGAGAAATTTGGTATTCCTGTAGTGACTTTCGTAGATACCCCGGGCGCTTATCCAGGCCTTGAAGCCGAAGAGCGTGGACAGGGAGAGGCTATTGCCCGAAATATTCTTGAAATGACCCGCTTAAAAGTGCCAATTATCGTTGTGATCATTGGAGAAGGAGCAAGTGGGGGAGCCCTTGGAATTGGAGTGGGAGATAAGGTACTCATGCTTGAAAATACATGGTACTCTGTAATTTCGCCCGAATCCTGTTCTTCAATTTTATGGAGAAGCTGGGAGTTTAAAGAAAAAGCAGCCGATGCTTTAAAACTTACCGCCAAGGATATGAAAAAGCAAAAGCTTATTGATGAGATCGTCAAAGAACCGGTTGGAGGCGCCCACAGCAACAGGGAAATGACTTTTGAAATTGTTAAGAATGCCATTTCTGAAGCTTATGGTGAGTTTAAAAACTTATCACCAGAAGAACTGACTAAAAAACGAATGAATAAGTATTCCCAAATGGGAGTCTTTAAAGGTTAAATCCTTACTACATAAGAAAGAAAAAAATCCGAAGGGTTACTCTTCGGATTTTTTTGGCCTTATCAACAACTAATTAAAGTTGTCAACAGTTAAAATGTTCATAAACTGTGAACTAAGTAAAGCTGTCTTCAACGAAGTTCTAAACTCTATTTTTCTACTTTCGTAATATGGAAAAAGTCAAAGCCCCACAAAATATCAATTACAGTCCCGGGAATGTCATAAATCTCGAGAAAGGTAAAATTCCGCCACAAGCGGTTGATTTAGAAGAAGTTGTGCTTGGCGCGATGATGATCGATAAAAGAGGGGTTGACGAGATCATCGATATTTTACATCCCGACGTTTTCTATAAAAGTGCTCACCAGCATATTTTTGAAGCTATATTTAAGCTTTTTGAAAACTCAGAACCGGTCGACTTATTAACGGTTTCCAATCAATTAAGGAAAGATCAAAAACTCGAGCAGGTGGGAGGGGATTTTTACCTGGTACAGCTCACCCAAAAAGTATCTTCTTCTGCCCATATTGAATTTCATGCGAGGATCATTCTTCAAAAATATATTCAGCGTAGTTTGATCAAGATCTCTAACGAGATCATCGAAGAGTCGTATGATGAAACCACAGATGTATTTGACCTTTTAGACACTGCAGAATCCAAACTTTATGAAGTAACCCAGGGGAACATTAAAAGATCTTCAGAGACTGCCCAGGATCTTGTAATGCAGGCTAAGAAAAAGATTCAGGAAATTTCCAATAAATCGGGACTTTCGGGAATTCCTTCAGGATTTGAGAGGCTGGATAAGCTAACTTCCGGTTGGCAGCCCAGTGACCTTATTATTGTTGCTGCGCGTCCAGGTATGGGTAAAACGGCCCTTACTTTGTCTATGGCCCGTAATATTTCCGTAGGACAGAATATTCCTGTGGCTTTCTTTTCCCTGGAGATGTCCTCGGTACAGTTGATCACTCGTTTGATATCTTCAGAAACCGGACTGTCTTCTGAAAAACTTCGTACAGGAAACCTGGAAAAACACGAGTGGGAACAGCTTAACGTAAAAGTAAAAGGCCTTGAAAAAGCGCCTCTTTTTATAGATGATACTCCTTCCCTTTCAATTTTTGATTTAAGGGCGAAAGCAAGAAGACTGGCTTCACAACATGGAATTAGATTGATCGTGATTGATTACCTGCAGTTGATGACGGCCGGTGGTAGTCAAAAAGGTGGAAACAGGGAACAGGAAATTTCAACCATTTCCCGAAACTTAAAAGCCCTGGCAAAGGAACTCAATGTACCGGTGATCGCGCTCTCCCAGCTCTCCCGTGCCGTGGAAACCAGGGGAGGTTCAAAAAGGCCACTTTTGAGTGACCTTCGGGAATCTGGAGCTATCGAGCAGGATGCCGATATTGTTTCCTTCATTTATCGTCCCGAATATTATAAAATTGAGGAGTGGGATGATGAAGAGCGTTCTCCTACAGACGGACAGGCAGAATTCATTGTGGCAAAACACAGGAATGGTGGCCTTGAGAATATTAGGTTGAAATTCGTTGGTCATTTAGGTAAATTCGATAACTTAGATGACTTTGATTCCCCGTCTGAGTTTCATTCGAAAATGAATGACAATGACTCAGGAGATATGAGCTTTACTACCGGGCATTTTCCCAGTGCCGATGAAGCTTTTGGAAGCTCAATGAATGATGATCTAAATGATGACGACAGCGACGTACCTTTTTAAAAATGTGATTTTGTTCCTTCCGAATATCTTCGGAAGATCTCTTACTGATAATACACATCCTAAAGCCGGAAAGAATTTTCTCTTTTCCGGCTTTTTCATGCTCCTGTTTTTCCTAATGTCTTTTCCGGCTTTTGCTTCTCAAATCCTTATTCCTATGGATGCTGAAGGCCAACGAAACCATTTGAAGGCTTATGGCATTACCTACTGGATGCTCGAAAAAGACGCAAAAGTGCAGTGGCTGCTCAATTACCGGGGCGGATCCTTTCTTTTACCAGATTCTGAAGAACTGCGCAGGGAGTGTAAGATTCGTGGGGTCTCCTATGAGGTAATTAGTGATCAAAAAACCGAAACTATTCTGGAGGAAATTGCGAGCCCCTCCAGAAATATGGAGGCTGTTCTTCTGGAAAAAGCTCCTAAAATTGCAGTTTATTCCCCCGAAGGTAACCGGCCCTGGGACGATGCGGTAACTATGGTGCTTACCTATGCCGAGATTCCATATGAAACAATTTATGATAAGGAAGTCCTTAGTGACGCCCTTTTGTTGTTCGACTGGTTGCACCTGCATCATGAAGATTTTACGGGACAGTATGGTAAATTCTACCGCAGCTATCGCACCGCTCCCTGGTATATTGAAGATAAGAAACGGGCCGAAGCCCTTGCTTCAGAACTTGGTTATGATAAGGTTTCTGAAGAAAAACTGGCAGTTGCACTTAAAATTAGAGATTACGTTGTTGGAGGGGGATTCATGTTTGCGATGTGTAGTGCGACAGATAGTTTCGACATTGCCCTTTCTGCCGAAGGCGTTGACATTGCCGAACCCATGTTTGACGGGGATCCCAGTGATGCCGACTATCAGAAAAAACTGCACTTTGAAAAGAGCTTTGCCTTTGAAAACTTCATCCTGGAAAGAAATCCAATGGTTTACGAATTCTCGTCGATTGATATGACCAATAAGCGGCAGGTGCCTATGGACGTTGATTATTTTACGCTCATGGAATACTCCGCAAAATGGGATCCTGTACCAACCATGCTTACCCAAAATCATACTAGGCTGGTAAAAGGTTTTATGGGACAAACTACCTCTTACGATCCTGCAACCATTAAACCTACGGTACTGGTAATGGGGCAAAGCAAGATCAATGGCGAAGCAAAATACATCCACGGAATTAAAGGCAATGGTTTTTTTACATTTTACGGAGGCCATGACCCCGAAGATTATCAACATATGGTAGGTGATCCAAAGACAGAATTAGAACTTCATCCCACCTCTCCCGGCTACCGTCTTATCCTTAATAATGTTCTTTTCCCTGCAGCCAAGAAACAAAAGCAGAAGACTTAGGAGAGGAATTCCTATTTTTACTCCCCTATGGAAAAATCAGAAAATTTCAACAGGAAGGTTACCAGAACAATATTCATTGCATTGCTGATGCTTTCAGCTTTTGCCTTGCTTATTTTTCATGCCAACTTTTTCCTTTTAGTCTTTGCAGGTATCTTTTTTTCGGTGCTGTTAAACTTTGCTTCGAACTGGATAGTGAGTAAAACGCCACTTAAATATGGTTTGGCTTTATTTCTTATCCTGCTTTTAATATCGGGAATTTTGTACTTGATTATTCTTTTAGTCGGTCCTTCTATGGTGGAGCAGGTGCAGGATATGATTGAAACTTTGCCCCGATCACTGCAGAACCTTAGAGAGAAAATTAAACAAACCGCTATTGGTAGAAGTTTGTTTGAAGAACTTCCAAGTGATCTGGGTTCTTTATTAGAAGAAAGGGGGGAGGTAATGTCCCGAATCGTCGGCTCGTTCTCAACTACAATAGGTGCAATAGCAAATTTCTTTATCATCATTGTTACGGGAATATTTTTGGCTTCAAGTCCAGGTATTTATACAAAAGGTTTTACTAAATTATTTCCTGTGAATTTTCGTCCCCGTTTAAGGGAAGTAATGGATAAGACACAGTATTCCCTTAGCCTTTGGATGATGGCCAAATTGCTTTCCATGTTGGTAGTGGGAATTTTTACTGCCATTGGTTTACAATTTCTGGGAATGCCTATGCCCTATGCCCTGGCTTTAATAGCCGCTTTATTTTCATTTATTCCCAATATTGGACCGTATCTTGCTTTGGCCCCCGCAGTACTCATTGCGCTAATGCAGGGAGGTAATATGTACATTTATGTTCTAATACTTTATTTTAGTATACAGATTGTGGAGAGTTATTTAATTACTCCTATGATCGAAAAGAAAATGGTACATCTCCCGCCTGCCCTTACGCTTTTTTGGATGGTGTTATTAGGAGTGCTTACAGGAATTCTTGGACTAATTATGGCCACCCCGATTCTTGCAGCACTTATTGTAATTATTCAGGAGTTATATGTGAAAGATTATTTGGAGGCGCAAAATGAGAAAGCAAGTGAAACAAATCCAGAAGTATTGATTGAAGAAGTAGATCAGGAAAACCCGAAATTAAAATCCTGAAAAACCTTTTTGTCAGAGAGGCTTTCAAATTCAGAAAAGATCTTAATCATGCAAAAAATCGACTCCCATCAACATTTCTGGAAATATGATCCACAAACCTACTCATGGATTCCCGATGAAATGTCGGTCATTAGAAAAGACTTCACTCCAAAAGATTTTAAGCTATTACTTTCTCAAAATGGAATTTCAGGTTGTATTGCAGTGCAGGCAGATCAATCTGAAGCTGAAACAGAAAAGCTGCTGAAAATAGCAGAACAGCATGATTTTGTCAAAGGAGTAGTGGGTTGGATAGATCTTAATTCTCCAGATGTAGAGGAGCGCCTGAAACACTATTCGAAAAATTCATTTTTAAAAGGTATACGTCATACTGTATGGGATGAAAATGGGGAATTTATGATTGCTCCCGAATTTCAGCGAGGTTTGTCACTTCTGGCCGGTAAAGGCCTCACTTATGATATTTTGGCTTTTGATTATCAATTGGGGTCTGCAGTTGAAATGGTACAGGCATTCCCGAGGCAGAAATTTGTCCTGGATCACATGGGAAAGCCTCAAATTTCAGGAAAACCGGATAAGCGGTGGACCAGGCATATTGAACAACTGGCAGAGTCGCCGAATGTTTGGTGCAAAATATCGGGATTAGTGACTGAAACTCCTGACTCCAGGTGGAAAAGCATCGATTTTTCTCCTTTTTTGGAGGTCGTAACTGAGGCATTTGGTGTAGATAGACTCATGTTTGGGTCCGATTGGCCGGTGTGCCTTTCCGCAGCAAATTATAACGAGGTGGTTGAAGTAGTGGAGAAGTTCTTCAGCGGGTATACAAAAGAAGATAGGGAGAGGATCTTTGGGAAAAATGCTTCGGAATTTTATAACTTGAAGTAAAACAAAACTGAAGTGTCAAAAATGGCAAAACTGGATTACATTTTTCAGAAGGAAATAAAGCTTTCAGCAAAAACCAGGGGTTTTCATTTGGTAACAGAGGAGGTGACCCAACAAATTCCGGAGATAAAAGAAGTCTCTATGGGTTTCCTGCAGATCTTCATCAAGCATACTTCCGCAGGCCTCAGCATTAATGAAAATGCCGATCCTACAGTGAGAGAGGATCTTGAAAGTCATTTTAATGAAATGGTTCCCGAGGATCAGCCATACTATAAACACACTTTTGAAGGGAGCGATGATATGCCTGCACATATTAAAGCTGCTCTTTTGGGTTCTTCTCTTCAAATTCCAGTCACTAACGGTCAACTTAATCTTGGTACCTGGCAGGGAATCTATCTTTGCGAACACCGTGATCATGGCGGCAGCAGGAAATTGGTTTTAACGGTCTATGGGGAGAAGAAGTGAAGTTTTTTGTCATTCCGCCGAAGGAGGAATCTCATTATAATGGAAAAATAAAAGATTCATCACTCCGCTATCGTTTTGTATTGAATGACAGACAACCGTTTGTCATTCCGACGAAGGAGGATCTCTCGGGAAGCAATATTTCAGGAATTAAGAGATTCATTACTGCGCTATCAGAAAACCGTTTGTCATTCCGCCGAAGGAGGAATCTCATCATAATGGCAGTAAAAAAATATTTCGTGAATTCGTGACCAAAAGGCGTAGATCCTTTTTAAACAAAAGATCCCGCTCTTTCGAACGGGATCTTTCTAAGTGAGATAACAGTTTAATTTATTTTACTTTTTTGACGATAGCTTCAAACGCATCGGGATGGTTCATTGCAAGATCGGCTAAAACCTTACGGTTAAGTTCGATTCCTGCGGCTTTCACTTTCCCCATGAATTGTGAATAAGACATTCCGTGCATACGGGCTCCTGCGTTGATACGCATGATCCAAAGTGAACGGAAGTTTCTCTTCTTGGTTTTACGGTCTCTGTAAGCATATAACATTGCTTTGTCAACCGCGTTTTTCGCTACTGTCCAAACGTTCTTACGACGTCCAAAGTAACCTTTTGCTTGCTTAAGAACCTTTTTTCTTCTGGCTCTCTTAGCAACTGAATTTACTGATCTTGGCATATTTTAAAAATTTTTTTGTAGCAGGCGGTCGTTCTTGACACTTTCAACTTTCAGTTCTAAATTCTATCCCGATAGCTATCGGGACTAAATTCTCACTTCCGGTTGCCTGACTCCAGGGTTATTAAATTTGGTAAACCATCAAAGGTTCAACTACAACAAACGTAATTGAAGTTTGATATTTTTTTCGTCTGCTTCATGTACTAAAGTACTATGAGTCAGAGCCAGCTTTTGTTTTTTAGTCTTCTTTGTTAAGATGTGACTTTTAAACGCATGCTTTCTTTTGATCTTTCCTGTACCGGTAAGCTTGAAACGCTTCTTGGCACTGGATTTCGTTTTCATCTTAGGCATTCTGTCCTTCTTTTAAATTATCTCACTTATTATTGTAAATCATCCGGCTATGAAAAGCTACAGGACTATTAATTCTTTGTCTTTTTTGGAGACAGGAACATGGTCATACGTTTCCCTTCCAATTTTGGCATTTGTTCAACTTTTCCAAGTTCTTCAAGGTCTGTAGCTAAACGAAGCAAAAGGATCTCTCCCTGTTCCTTAAATACAATAGACCGACCTTTAAAAAATACAAAAGCTTTTAACTTGGCGCCGTCTTTAAGAAATTTTTCTGCGTTCCTCTTCTTGAACTCGTAGTCGTGATCGTCTGTATTAGGACCAAAACGTATCTCTTTTACAACCACCTGGGTGGCTTTGGCCTTTAAGGCCTTGTCACGTTTTTTCTGTTCGTAGAGAAACTTTTTATAGTCCATTACTTTGGCAACGGGAGGATTGGCATTTGGAGAGATCTCCACAAGGTCCAGCTCCTGCTCTTCGGCAATGGCTAATGCTTTACGGGTTGGGTACACACCCATTTCCACGTTGTCGCCAACAAGGCGAACTTCTTCCGCACGAATCTTTCCGTTAATTCGATGCGGATCTTCTTTGATTTCTCTTAGAGGTCGTTTGGTTCTTTTTCTACGTATTGCTATGGCTCAAAAATTTTGGTTAAACTTCAAATGTTTTTAAAGTACTATTTACTTCTTTATTCACTAATTCGGCAAAGTCTTCAATTGACATAGTGCCAAGATCGCCTTCCCCATGTCTTCGTACAGAAACCGTTCCATTCTCGGCTTCCTGTTCTCCAACGATCAACATATAAGGAACTTTGCTAACTTCTGCATCCCTTATCTTCTTCCCAATAGTCTCGTTCCTATGGTCTACAAGGGCGCGAATTTCGTGATTTTCCAGCAAAGTTAAAACTTTTTGGCTGTATTTTTCATATTTCTCACTGAGGGAGAGAATAATAGCCTGTTCGGGCATTAGCCATAGTGGGAAATTTCCACCTGTATTTTCCAGCAGGACAGCAACAAAGCGCTCCATACTACCAAAAGGCGCACGGTGGATCATCACCGGGCGATGCATTTCATTATCACTACCTTTATAGGTAAGGTCAAAACGTTCGGGCAAATTGTAGTCAACCTGGATAGTTCCCAGCTGCCACTGTCTTCCCAAAGCATCCTTCACCATGAAATCCAGTTTAGGGCCATAAAAGGCTGCTTCGCCGGTTTCAACAACATAATTAAGACCTTTTTCTTTAGCAGCATTGATAATGGCGTTTTCTGCTTTGTCCCAGTTCTCGTCAGATCCTATATACTTTTCCTTATTCTCTGGATCCCTTAGGGAAACCTGCGCGGTGAAGTTCTCAAATCCCAATGAACTAAATACATATAAAGTAAGGTCGATCACCTTTTTAAATTCTGAATCCAATTGATCTGGAGTACAAAAAATGTGTGCGTCATCCTGGGTGAAGCCGCGAACCCGGGTTAAACCGTGCAGCTCGCCACTTTGTTCATAGCGGTAAACAGTTCCGAATTCTGCAAATCGCTTCGGAAGATCCTTGTAGCTCCAATGCCCGTGGTTGTATATCTCACAGTGGTGAGGACAATTCATGGGCTTAAGCAAAAATTCTTCTCCTTCATTAGGAGTTTTTATCGGCTGGAAACTGTCTTCCCCATATTTCGCATAGTGACCTGAAGTCACATATAATTCTTTTTGACCAATATGAGGGGTGACTACCATTTCATATCCGGCTTTTTTCTGAGCTTTTTTCAGGAAGTTCTCCAGGCGTTCTCTTAAAGCAGCACCCTTTGGTAGCCATAATGGCAGTCCCTGACCTACTTTTTGCGAAAAAGTGAAAAGTTCCAGCTCACGACCTAATTTACGGTGATCCCTTTTCTTTGCCTCCTCGAGCATTTCCAGGTATTCTTTTAGGTCTTTTTGCTTCGGAAATGAAATTCCGTAAACCCGGGTCAACTGCGGATTCTTCTCATTCCCCCGCCAGTATGCACCGGCAACGCTCATAAGTTTCACTGCCTTTATAACGCCGGTGTTGGGAAGATGGCCTCCACGGCAAAGATCGGTAAAGGTATCGTGGTCGCAGAAGGTGATCGTTCCGTCTTCCAGGTTTTCAATAAGTTCAACCTTGAACGGATTATTTTCTTTTTTGTAGAAATCAAGGGCTTCCTGCTTGGAAACTTCTCTCATCTGGAAGTCGTGCTTTCCCCGGGAAATCTCCAGCATACGGTCTTCGATCTTCTTAAAATCGTTTTCAGAGATCTTTTGCTCTCCAAAATCCACATCATAATAGAAGCCGTTTTCAATGGCAGGACCAATAGTTAGCTTAGCTCCGGGATAAAGATCCTGGATCGCCTGGGCCATAACATGAGAAGAGGAGTGCCAAAAAGCCTTTTTTCCCTCATCATCATTCCATGTATATAAAGTAAGGCTGCCGTCGGTATTAAGAGGAGTGGTAGTCTCCACCACCGTATTATTAAACTTTGCCGAAATCACATTGCGGGCAAGACCTTCGCTAATGCTCCTTGCCACCTCCATTGGGGTAGTGCCGTTTTCAAATTCTTTAATACTGCCGTCGGGCAACGTAATCTTTATCATAAAACTTTAATTAAGTGTGCAAAGATAAGAGGTTCATAGGTGCTTTACAATACTATTATATATATGTATCAGTATTTTTGGGCGTTTCCCCACCTTCGCTGCCGC
This sequence comes from Salinimicrobium sediminilitoris, assembly GCF_020866905.1. Taxonomy (GTDB): domain Bacteria; phylum Bacteroidota; class Bacteroidia; order Flavobacteriales; family Flavobacteriaceae; genus Salinimicrobium; species Salinimicrobium sediminilitoris. The sequence goes on from NZ_JAIVCC010000001.1 coordinate 408,057, forward strand.
TTAGGTGGGGCCGGGCTATTCGCTTCAATCTTTTTGTCCATGCTTTCCAAAAAGGATTTCCGCTGCTATCCCTAACGCAGCTTTTAAAGAACTCTTCCAAAGTTTCAAACTTTGGAAGAGTTTTAACGGAAAAAAATCACCTCTCAAAAATGTCATTTTCAGCACCTTAGTTTTGGGGGTTTCAAAAATGTCAAAAAAACCTTAAAAAAGTTTAGCTGAAGACTTGCGGGAATGGAATTCGGTTGTATATTTGCAGCCGCTTTGAGAGGGAGTGACGAGATGGGGGAGGCAGTAGCTTAGCCCAGTTGTAGTAAAGGATTGAAGCAAATAAGTTCTCTGAAAATTTTTTGAATTTTATCTTGGATTGTAAAGGAAATTGGTTTTATCTTTGCATCCGCTTTGAGAGACACAACGAGTGTTGTTTTGGAGTTGAAAAAAGTTCTTAAAAAAAGTTTTTGAAGTTAAGCAGGAAAGGTTGTAAGTTTGCATCCGCTTTTGCGACAACATAACTTCCGAAGCGTTTGAAAAAAAATTATTTTTTTTCTTGCAGGGTTTGAAAAAGGTTGTACATTTGCAGCCGCTTTGAGACAGAGCAAAAGTTCACAAGATATACTGAAAAGAAATCCCGGGTTGGGTAGTAGAGAATAGGGTTCGACTCCTTTAATTTCAACAAGAGATCCTCTTGAAAGCGGAGATTCTCTCCCCTTATTAAGGGGAGATGTCCGCAGGGCAGAGGGGTGTTCATTGACATATTGAATTGACAGCGCGTATGTTGTTTTTATTAACAACAAATGCAATAATAAGAATTAAGACTAGAAGAACGTTTTGAGCTTTGATTCCCTGTTAAAGGGGATGAAGAAGAGGAATTCCTTTAGTAGTTGTTAAAGTATATAAGATTTAACGATGAAGAGTTTGATCCTGGCTCAGGATGAACGCTAGCGGCAGGCTTAACACATGCAAGTCGAGGGGCAGCACGTCTTCGGATGGTGGCGACCGGCGCACGGGTGCGTAACGCGTATACAATCTACCTTTTACAGGGGCATAGCCCGGGGAAACCCGGATTAATATCCCATGGTATGTAGGGATGGCATCATTCCTTCATTAAAGCTTTGGCGGTAAAAGATGAGTATGCGTTCTATTAGCTAGATGGTAAGGTAACGGCTTACCATGGCTACGATAGATAGGGGTCCTGAGAGGGAGATCCCCCACACTGGTACTGAGACACGGACCAGACTCCTACGGGAGGCAGCAGTGAGGAATATTGGACAATGGGCGAGAGCCTGATCCAGCCATGCCGCGTGCAGGAAGACTGCCCTATGGGTTGTAAACTGCTTTTATACGGGAAGAAACACCCCCTCGTGAGGGGGCTTGACGGTACCGTATGAATAAGGATCGGCTAACTCCGTGCCAGCAGCCGCGGTAATACGGAGGATCCAAGCGTTATCCGGAATCATTGGGTTTAAAGGGTCCGTAGGCGGGTTTGTAAGTCAGTGGTGAAAGTCTGCAGCTCAACTGTAGAACTGCCATTGATACTGCATACCTTGAGTAATTATGAAGTGGTTAGAATATGTAGTGTAGCGGTGAAATGCATAGATATTACATAGAATACCGATTGCGAAGGCAGATCACTAATAATTTACTGACGCTGATGGACGAAAGCGTAGGTAGCGAACAGGATTAGATACCCTGGTAGTCTACGCCGTAAACGATGGTTACTAGCTGTTCGGCTCGATTGAGAGCTGAGTGGCTAAGCGAAAGTGATAAGTAACCCACCTGGGGAGTACGTTCGCAAGAATGAAACTCAAAGGAATTGACGGGGGCCCGCACAAGCGGTGGAGCATGTGGTTTAATTCGATGATACGCGAGGAACCTTACCAGGGCTTAAATGTAGCTTGACAGGGGTGGAAACACCTTTTCCTTCGGGCAAGTTACAAGGTGCTGCATGGTTGTCGTCAGCTCGTGCCGTGAGGTGTCAGGTTAAGTCCTATAACGAGCGCAACCCCTGTGGTTAGTTGCCAGCGAGTAATGTCGGGAACTCTAGCCAGACTGCCGGTGCAAACCGTGAGGAAGGTGGGGATGACGTCAAATCATCACGGCCCTTACGTCCTGGGCCACACACGTGCTACAATGGTAGGGACAGAGAGCAGCCACTGGGCGACCAGGAGCGAATCTATAAACCCTATCACAGTTCGGATCGGAGTCTGCAACTCGACTCCGTGAAGCTGGAATCGCTAGTAATCGCATATCAGCCATGATGCGGTGAATACGTTCCCGGGCCTTGTACACACCGCCCGTCAAGCCATGGAAGCTGGGGGTACCTGAAGTCGGTCACCGCAAGGAGCCGCCTAGGGTAAAACTGGTAACTGGGGCTAAGTCGTAACAAGGTAGCCGTACCGGAAGGTGCGGCTGGAACACCTCCTTTCTAGAGATTTTGCCTCTTATAAGGCAAAACACAATTACGACATAAGGAGCCTTTTTACAAATGAAGTAAGAGACTTCTTTTGGTCTTAATTCACTGTCAATTTAAT
>NZ_JAIVCC010000017.1:0-173753 GCF_020866905.1 Salinimicrobium sediminilitoris
AAGAGGAAAAAGTATTGCTTCACATATTGACAATAAAAAAAGCCGCCTAAAAATTACTTTTTAGACGACCTCTTTTTGTTAAATTAAAATTCATTTTTTAAAAATATTCTGGTGTGGAAACGTCACTTCCCCACTTTTATGGGGAAAGATTCATCAATTTCCTGTTAATATAGAAAACGGCAAAAAAGAATTTTCTGATTAAAAAATTGCCAATATTATAAGTGAATTTCCATGCCAGAAATTACCTACAAACCCAATGAAATTCAGGAATTGTGGAGCATTATCAAAATAATTCTTCTTCCATATATAATTATGAATTTGGTTTCCCTCAGGGAGTTTTTATCCTGCTTTTAAAAAATTGGAACTGCAATTGCTTCTATAACTATAACCAAAAACCACACTTATGAAAGGAGGAGAAAAGCGTGTAGACAAAAAGTTGCTTTTAGAAACATATCTTTCCCAAATAAACTGGGACTGGCTTTTCCTTAAAGGACAATTGATCTTCACGGCAATTATTTGTCTTGGAACCCTTGGATTCATTATATGGTTTTTGAGGTAAGATCCCGATTTCTAATTTGTGGGTTCAGAAATCTTTTTCTGAGTTTAATTCCCCTGTAAAACAATTGTTAAACTTTATATTTAACTGAAACAAACCCCTTTAGTTTTCGTCATTTAAATACAAGCTGTCCCCACAGTCTGGATTTTAATCGACAGGTCATGAAAACAAAGGGAACTTTTTGGGCACGAGATGAGGTTCATACTTATCGCAATTACATCAACCGGGACTCATGGTTTTTAAAATTACAGCTAATCCTTGGCTTACTTGTGCTTCTGGGCGTAGTCCTGTATTCAGTTTTTGTTCAACAGTCTATTTGGCTTTAGAGATAAAAACCTTCTATCATCCGTAGACAACCCAGAAACAAGAAATGATCTGGAACCGTCCTCCTCCTGGTTCTAACCTTTTATTAGTTAGCCTTCCCCTTTTTTGATTGCAGAAAAAGCTTCCTAAACTTTTCCCAATCTGTTTTATCTTCAAGGCTAAACAACTTATTTTAAATAAGTTAAGTTTTTAATGCGACCCCTGATAATAACAAATCCAAAAAGGGAAGTAATGTCAATAACTAAAGAAAAATTTGGATCCCCTGCCAAAAAGCGGGATGCGAATAAGGCTGTAGTTCCGGGACCTGTTCTTAGTACATTGGATGCCTTTGCCCTTATCATTGGAATTGTAATTGGAGCGGGAATCTTTCGCACTCCGTCTTTGGTCGCAAATAGTGTTGCATCGGGTGAAATGATGTTACTGGTTTGGCTGTTGGGAGGCGCAGTATCCATCATCGGAGCCCTTTGTTATGCCGAACTTACCACCACCTTTCCCAACACCGGTGGTGATTACCATTTCTTAAAGGAAGCCTTTGGTAAACGCACAGCTTTCCTTTTTGCATGGGCAAGGATGAGCGTGATTCAAACAGGCTCAATAGCTCTATTGGGGTTTATCTTTGGGGATTACGCTTCGCAGATCTATAAATTAGGCGAACACTCTGCGGTGATCTATGCAGCTTTACTGGTTAGTGGCCTCACAATGATAAATATTGCAGGTATAAAAATGGGCGCAGGAACTCAAAAAATTCTTACCACGATTGAAGTGCTGGGAATATTAATGATCGTTGTGGTAGGATTTTTTTTGGTTCCTGAAGCTTCAGCAACTTCATCTACTTCTAATCCGGAAACAGGTAATGAGAATTCGTTTGGACTGGCCATGGTCTTTGTGCTGCTTACTTTTGGAGGGTGGAATGAGGCCGCATATATCTCTGCTGAATTAGGTAAGGGAAAAAGAAGAATCGCCATCGCATTAATTGCCGGTATCCTGGTCATTACTTTAATTTATTTCCTTGTAAATATGGCATTATTGAGAGGTCTGGGACTGGAAGGAATGGCCGAATCCAACGCAGTAGCGGGAGATCTTTTAGGAGTGGCTTTCGGACAAACGGGCATAGTTATCATTTCCGTCTTAGTGGCTATTGCTGCCCTTACTTCGGCAAATGCAACGATCTTCACCGGAGCACGTTCAAATTATGCACTGGGCAGGGACTTTAGTATTTTTTCTTTCCTCGGAAAATGGAAAAGCAGGCTTGAAGGCCCTGTTAATGCCCTTTTGATCCAGGGTGGCATCGCACTTGGGCTTGTGAGTTTTGGCCTCTTCTCCCGAAGTGGGTTTGAAACGATGATAGAATATACTGCCCCTGTTTTTTGGTTTTTCCTGTTGCTTACAGGAATTTCTTTATTCATACTTCGGAAAAAAAGACCTCTCAAAAAACGGCCTTTTAAAGTACCTCTCTACCCCGTACTGCCTATTGTTTTTTGCCTAAGCAGCGCCTATCTCCTCTACTCCAGCATTGTATATACCGGTTGGGGAGCACTGGCAGGAATTGGTGTTTTAATCGCAGGAGCAATGATCTTACTGCTCAAGCCAACTGTTGCCGAAAAGAAAAATAATGATAAGAAGAAGATCTGATCCAAAATTCATCTTATGAAAAATTTATTAGCAATTATTGTCTTTCTAATCCATTCCTTTGGAACTATAGCTCAGGATGTGATCTATGTGCCCACCCGGGATACTGTTGTCAACGCCATGCTGCAACTCGCACAAGTAGAATCTAATGATGTTGTATATGACCTCGGAAGCGGTGACGGCCGAATCGTTATTGCCGCTGCAAAGAATTTCGGCGCCCGCGGAGTTGGAATAGACATTGATCCAAAAAGAATTTCGGAATCCAGGGTGAATGCAAAGAAAGCTGAAGTAACAGGCAAAGTAGAATTTATTGAAGCCGATCTGTTTAGATCAGATTTTTCAGAAGCTACAGTGGTAACACTTTACCTGCTTAGTCATTTAAATGAGAGACTTAAACCCATTTTGCTCGAACAATTAAAGCCCGGCACCCGTATTGTCTCTCATGCTTTTGATATGGGAGACTGGAAACCCGACCGGGTTGAGTTTATTGACGGCACTACCATTTATTTATGGACCATCCAAAAAAGAAGTGAGTTCAGGAAATGAGCTTTCTTGAAAAACAACGCCCCTCTTTCCCGATAATCTATGCAATAGAGCTAAGGATGAGTATTCTAATAATACTTAATCATTTGATTCGGCATATTTCCTGAAGTTCTCAAGGATTGCCTGCCATCCTTCCCGCTGCTGTTGTATACTGTTTTCCTGTTCGGGATCAAAAGTTTCCTCTATGAAAGTAGCATTTTCAACAGGCTTGAAGTGAATGCTCACCTCCCGACCGTCATCCATTCTGTATCTTATAAGCCTGTGGGGCTCCACCTCCTGGTATTCTCCCGTAAAATCAAAGCCCTGGCTTCCATCTTTGGCTTCCATTCTATAATTGAACTTTCCGCTTTCTTTTAAATCATTTTCTGCAGAAGGGGTATGCCATTGGGGCGTGGCAAAATTCCACTTTTTAATATGCTCCGGGTTGGTCCACAGCTGCCACACTTTTTCCACCGGCAGCGGCACCAGGGTTTCTACTGTGATTTTTTTGGATTTCATAGTTCTGGTAAATTTATATAATACTGATAATAAGTACCTTAAATTTACAATAATTAGTTTTTTTCAAATGGCAATTCCCTCTTTTTTTCGAAGAATTTTCATCTATAAAAGCATTATTTTTTTAAAAGTTTTTTTATTCTAAAACATCATTTTTGAAGCCTCAAATCTCTACTTGTTCTATAAGGTTTTTAGATTTCGTAACAAATTCAGGTGAAGGTCAAAGCCTTCAGGTGAGCGGGAGCTTTATTGTAGTTTCCACTCCGGTGCCTGTACTTCTATTTTTAATTTCGAAGCTGTAGTTATTTCCGTAGAGATTTGACAGCCGGGCATCAATATTTGCCAGGCCTTTGCCTTTCTTCAAAAGCTCCTCTTTTCCTGCACTAAGACCGGCACCGACGTTAATAACCTGAATGATGAGTTCATTTGCTTCCGCATAAATCCTAATGGTAACTTCAAGATGAGTATGTTCATAGGAATAGCCGTGTTTTATGGAATTCTCCAGAATCGGCTGCAACAGCAATGCAGGAACCTTCTTTGACATGAGGTTCTGGTCCACTTCTTTGGTGATAGTAAGATGGTCGGAAAATCGAACATTTAAAATATTCTGGTAATATTCTAAAGTGCGTAATTCCTTTTCCAGGGGAATAACATTTTCGTCGCCGCTATACAGGATCTCCCTGAGAAAGTCACTGAGATCTGCAATAGTATCCTTAGCTTTTTCCTTATCAAGATCGGCCAGGACAGCAATACTATTAAGGGTATTGAACAGGAAATGCGGCTGTAATTGAGAAGATAGCATCTTCATTCGGGTATTTACCAGCTGAGTCTCCAGTTGAGCCCGGTGATGCTCCGCCTCCTTTACCTGTTTCACATAGTAATAAGTGTAAATAATAAAGGTCATGGCAAAGTAGATGAGAAAATTGAGATCCACCACTATCATGAACCGGGTAAAACTTTCTTTAACCTGATATTCTTCAATGGTAAATAATCCCGTTAAAATGCTATATAGATCAAAAATAAGCCTGATTATAAAACCTATGAGAATAGAGCAAACTATATGGATTGAAATGATCTTGACCCAGGAGTAATTCCTGTGGAGGAAACGTTTAGTGCTAATTGCGATAATGCTCATGTAGAATACCACGACCAACCAGTCAATAAGGATATTATTCACCAGGAAATCATACCAGGGCTCATGCCTCATTTCGGGGAAAGTCTCTCGCAGGTAAGCCGATTTTGTTATGTAAATAACATTAAACAGACCGTAAAACCCTGCCAGTAAAAGGATCAATTTAAAATCGATATATTTCTTGAGTTTCATATTCTTAGATTCCCAGTTTTTCCAGAAATTCCTTTTTATTTGATTTGCTTATATGAAGCAGCTTGCCATCATTCATGCGGGCATCCACTTCAGAATATTCTGAATGCACGATCTCCTTTACCTGGTCAATATTGACAATAGTAGAACGGTGTATTCTAAAGAAGCTTTCCCTTTCCAGTTGCTCTTCAAGATTGCTTAGAGATTCCCTTAGCACGTACTTTCCTGAAGTTGTATAGATCTCTGCGTAATATCCAGATGCGATTATGTAAAGTACATTCGCCGGGTCGATAAGGACAGTTTTGTTGCCTTGCTTAACCGGAATCTTACTGGCAATTTTTTCTGTTTTGCCCTCTAAGGAAAAGATCCTGAACATCTCCCTTATCCTTTTTTCGAAAAGATCATCGGCTTCTTTTCCTCCGGTTTTCATTACCCTTTCTATGGTTTTAAAGAATCGCTGGTCCTTAAAAGGTTTCAGGAGAAAATCAAAAGCTTCCACATCAAATGCACGGGTGGCATAACTATCATATGCAGTAATAAAAACAACAATGGGCTTTGGCTTGATTTCCACTTTTTGCAGCACTTCAAAACCATTCATATCTTTCATGCTGATGTCGAGAAAAATAAGATCGGGATGTTCACTGTTGATCCTTTTAATTGCAGTTTGCCCGTTAGAACACTCCCCAATTACTTTAATATTCGGAACTTCATCCAGAAGATTAAGGATCCTTCTGCGTGCCAATTCCTCATCATCTATAACGAGTGCTCTCATTTGTGTGGAAATTATTATTCCAATTTAATACATATTTGTTTTGATTTGTCCTCCTTATGTGTAAAAACCATCAGGCGAAAAGAACGCCTGATGGTATGTTATCAAATCCTGACTTTTTAGTTGCTCGCAATGTCTGTTACGCTAACCGGTGCTTGTAAAACTATCTTTTTGCGGTCTTTTCCATTTTCAAGATTAATCTTGTAGTAATCCTTGCTAACGTCACCATTTTTGCCCCGGGTGATACGAATATTCTTGGTCATTGCCCAGCCTTTATGGTCGCGATATAGATCGTTTCTTAGGTTATGGGGTAAAAGTGTGTTTTTAAATCTTGAGTTGGTTTGAACCAACTTTCCATTCTTATCAAAATCGGCTATTAATTGACCTTTTTGACTAACAAAGCTTACTTCATATCTATCATACTGTTCGGGCTTTAATTCTGAAATAAAATCTTCGATACTAAAGTAGTTCTCCATAAAAGCCAATGGATCTTTTTCAAATTCCCCAACTACAGCTTCTTTAACATTAAATGAAAAACTATTGCCGTTGCGTTCCACACTCGAAGCCATTGGGGCGAATCCCACATTTGCTTCCTTGAGTTCAGTAAATTCCTGTGCATGGCTTGTTCCTAATACCAGCAGTACCAAATAAAAAATTACAGTTTTCATAGCTTTAAGTTTTAGAGTTATTATACCCCCGAAATTAAGAAGCTAATCCCCTATAAATCAGTAAGAAGATGTGAATGACCAAAGAGAAGTAATTATGAAGATGATATATGATAACACACTAATAAACAACCTGTTGAATATAAAAATGATATTCACATCAAGTAAAAAGGTGTTAATATGCTATTTTAGGAGATTCACCGCAAAAAGTATAGAAAATGAAGAAGCCGCCTCTTCTACAAACAATCCGGTTACCCTACATTCCCGAATATATTTAAGAAAAAAGCGGCCTTTCTAAACTGCTAACTAACTATATTAACTTAAGATCTTTTAAAATTCCAACTAAATGAGGGGTTGTATTAGCTCCAAAATCTTCCCGAAGTTCCTTTAGCCTTTTCTCTATTGAACTCCTGCTATTGGGCGCAATCCTGCGACCCCTAAAATCTTCCTGGATCTCTTCCTGTGTATGACCTGTAGCAATGGCTTTAAGAAGTTCCATTTCCCAGTCTCCAAGGATCAACATATTGTTTTCCTTTAGGAGATTTTCAATGCGCACAGAATTATATTTTCCACTATTATTTACCGTTTCGATGGCTTCTTTAAGGTCCCGCATTCCATGCCTGTCTTTGGAAACATACCCATCAATATTCCCCGATTCCCAAAGATTACGCACAATTTGGGGGTGATCTTCAATAGTATTTACCAAAACTTTTAAATTGGGATCTTCTTTTTTAAGGGCAGATATTAATTCTCTACCTGTAGTCAACTTTTCTGTGCGGTGATCATTCTTAAAGGAAAGGTCACAGATAAGAAGATCAAATGGTTCCCCCATTGTAAGAGCCTTTTTGGCAAGGAGCCAGGCTTCATCACAATACTGGGCATGTTCCACCTTTGGTACTCCAAGATCCTTGAGCAATCCCGCGACAGCGAGATTAATGCTGTCCATATCTTCTGCTACCAGTACTTTTTGAAACATCGCTATTTGTCGGGGTATTCCCACCTTATCAATTTCTATGAATCAAAAATAAAACAAAGAATTCGAGTTGAATTACGGTTTTCCGTAATTTGCCCTAAATAAATATAAAATCTTCTAAAATTTTCGGCAGGAGAAAAAGCAATTTGTGATCTTATAAGCTGGCGTAGGAAAAAAATCTGCAAGAAAGCACGTGCAGGTTTTCAAAGGTTAGGCTCAAAAATGTATATTTGAACAGCCTATTTTAACCAACTATATGAATATTGCCGAAATAGCTGCGTACGTCCTAAGCATTTTAATCCTGGTTCCTACTGCAGCGTCCATAAGCAGGTTTGATCAATGGTGGGTAAGGGACTTTGATTTCCCCCGATTACAGATCAGCATCCTCATTCTTGCTGTTCTTATCTATAGTGCCGTGTCTTTTGATTTTAGCTCCATATGGGAGACCATAATGGTAGTCCTGCTCGCTTTGAGTTTCCTTTACCAGTCGGTAAAGATCTATCCTTATACGTTTTTTTCTTCCAAACAGGTGAAAATGTACCGTGGTCAAGAGGTGGAAAGGCAGATATCTATCCTGGTGAGCAATGTGCTCACTACCAACACCCGTTATGATAAGCTTATCCAAATAATAATTCGTGAAAACCCCGACCTGGTTCTTACCCTGGAAAGTGATAAGACCTGGGAAAAGGAGCTACAACCCATTGAAGAGGAATATCCCTATACGGTTAAAATTCCCCTCAAAAATCTTTATGGTATGCACCTCTACTCAAAACTTGAGCTTGAGGATATCGACATCAAATACCTTATTTCAAAGGAGATCCCTTCCATTCATGGAAAGGTGAAGCTGCGCTCGGGTGAGAAGATCAACATTCACTGCCTGCATCCAAAACCTCCAAGCCCATCTGAAGATGATACTTCTACCAACCGGGATGCAGAACTCCTGCTGGTAGGGAAATCAATTGACGGCGATAATTCCACTCTTGTCTTTGGTGATCTTAACGATGTGGCCTGGTCTAGAACCACAAAGCTATTTTTACAGCTAAGTGGCTTACTGGATCCGCGTATTGGTCGTGGTTTCTATAATACCTTCCACGCAGAATATCCAATCTTTCGCTGGCCCCTGGATCATGTTTTTCACAGCAGCGATTTTATGCTTCTGAAGTTAAAAAGGCTGGAGAAGATGGGATCTGACCATTTTCCTATGTTCATAAAGCTGGTTTATCAACCGGAAAATGACAACGCCAACGGCGAATTCGAAGAACCTGAAGCCGAAGAGGAAGAATGGGTAGAGGAAAAAATTGAAAAGGGCAAAAATTCTGAAGCTTAATAAAAATTGGCATTTTGGACACTCTATTTAATCTGATGTTTCAGGTACAATAGAGAACCTTGAGATATTTCCGTTCAAAAAGGGCATTTTTGACGCCTCTTATTTAGTGGTAACTACAGGCTCCAGCACCTCCCACACATTCTGGGCTACAATGTCATAGCCCTCTGCGGTTGGATGAATCCCGTCCTGTTGATTTAAGTTGGGATCTCCGGCTACGCCTTCCAGTAAAAAGGGAATCAGGTAGATGTCATTTTCTTCTGCCAGTTGTGGGAAAATCTCACGAAAATCTGTAGTGTATTCGGGTCCCATATTAGGTGGAATCTGCATTCCGGCGAGTACGATCTGCACATCGGGATTTTTCTCTCGTACTGCATCAATTATTTCCTGCAGGTTTTTGCGGGTCTCCTCCACCGGAATTCCGCGGAGGCCATCATTAGCTCCCAGGGCCAGAACAAATACATCCACATCCTGGTTAAGCACCCAATCAATCCTGTTTTTACCGGCAGCAGTTGTCTCTCCACTAAGTCCCGCGTTCACAACTTCATAATTAAGCCCCAGGGAATCTATGATCTTCTTAATTTCGGCCGGATAACCTTCAGCGGGATCCAGACCCATGGCGGCAGTGAGACTATCCCCAAAGAACAGGATCGTGTTGCGGTCTTCTTCAGAATTTTCAGCTTCATTTTCAACTTCCGAAGTAATTTCGGCTTCAGCCTCTTTTTCCTCTTTGGCAGTTTCTCCACAGGAAGTTAAAATCAAAAGTGTCAAAAATGGCAAATACAACAGGTTTCTCATAGCTACTGGCTTGAAGTGGAAATCATTTCTTATTTTGCTTTTTCTGAAAGCAAATTTAAAGATGACAAAAATATTAAACGTGCGCAACCTGGAAAAAAGCTATTCCAGCGGTTCCAAACAGCTCACTGTACTCCATGATATAAGCTTTGATGTTGAAGAAAAGCAAACATTTGCCATTGTAGGACCTTCAGGCAGTGGAAAAACCACTCTTTTAGGCCTCTGCGCAGGCCTTGATCGTCCCGGGAAAGGCAGCATTGAGCTCTGCGGCACCGAACTAAGTTCTCTTTCTGAAGATGAACGGGCAGTACTTCGTAATCAAAAGGTAGGTTTTGTATTTCAGGATTTTCAACTGCTTCCAACTTTGACTGCATTAGAAAATGTTGCCGTTCCCTTAGAATTGCAGGGAGCTAAAAATGCTTCGGAGGTCGCAAAAGGGTTACTTGAAAAAGTAGGTCTTGGCGGCAGGTTTGATCATTATCCTTCCCAGCTTTCGGGCGGGGAACAACAGCGGGTGGCAGTAGCCCGGGCCTTTTCAAACCAGCCTTCCATTCTCTTTGCCGATGAGCCCACAGGAAACCTGGATGCCGAAACGGGTGAAAAAGTAATTGAACTTCTTTTTGACCTCAACAGGGAAGCAGGAACCACACTTGTGATAGTAACCCACGACCTTGATCTTGCAAAAATGACACAGCGAATCCTGCGTCTCAAAGGCGGAAAAATCATAGATACCCATGAGCAGCACTAAAACAAGCACCTCATTTATGTGGTTGATGAAAATGGCGTGGCGCGATGGAAAAGCAAGTGGGCGTAAGCTTATCCTGTTCATGGCTTCGATCGTATTGGGAATAGCTGCCGTGGTTTCAATACAATCTTTTGGAGAAAACCTGAAGGATAATATCGCCCTGCAATCCAAAGCCATGATGGGAGCCGATTATAAGATCGACCTGGACAAGGCTCCAACAGAAGAAGTTCTCTCCATTATAGATTCTTTGGGTGGCGCAAGGGCAAGGGAAATAGGCTTCACTTCCATGGCTGCCTTTCCAGGAAATGACGGCACCAAGCTGGTGCAGGTACGGGGAATCGAAGGCGGATTTCCTTTTTATGGGGAACTGGAGACTGTGCCACCGGAGGCAGCACAAACCTATCAAGAGGAAGGTAAAGCTTTGGTCGATGCCACGCTAATGCGGCAGCTGGGACTTAACCCGGGTGACAGCATCAAAATTGGAGAAGTTACTTTACCTATTGCCGGGGCCTTGCGTTCCATTCCGGGCAGTAATTCATTTTTTAGCTCTGTTGCGCCACCTACTGTCCTACCCTACGGTTTTATTGAAGAAACAGGGCTTATACAAACGGGAAGCCGCATTTCTTATGATTATTACTTCACTGCACAACCGGGAACAGACCTGGAGCAACTGGACGAGGTTCTTGATCCCCGGCTGGATAATCTTGAAGCCGACCTGGACACGCACACCTCCACCAGTGAAAGATTGGGGCGGCGTTATGATAACTTCGGAAAGTTCCTGAACCTGGTAGCTTTTGTTGCATTGCTGCTGGGTTGTGTGGGAATTGCAAGTGCAATAAATATCTACATCAAAGGCAAACTGAAGGCTGTTGCTGTTCTTAAATGCCTTGGGGCCACCAGGAAACAAACTTTTATGATCTATCTCCTCCAGATTGCCGGCATGGGATTACTTGGTGGAATTATAGGTACCATTGCAGGCTTATTTTTACAGCAACTCTTCCCATTACTACTCGGGGACCTTTTACCTGTAGATATAGAAATGACCTTTAAAATTCAGATCATCTTATTGGGGATTTTACTTGGGGTTTTCATGGCAGTGTTATTTGCCCTTGTGCCACTTATAGGAACTTTATATGTTTCCCCTTTACAGGCTCTAAGAGTGCAGACGGGAGGTAATAAGAAAAAAGGAAAAGCAGAATTAGCAGTTCTTGGCGGCATTTTTCTTTTCATCCTTCTCTTCTCCTATTGGCTCCTGCAGGACTGGAGATACTCTTTGGCCTTTGTACTGGGAATTGTGGTGACCTTTGCTATACTTGCAGGGATCGCCCGATTGTTCATGAAAGTGATACGGGAGAATTTCCCAACCGGCTGGGGATTTCCCGCAAGACAGAGCCTGCAGAATTTATTCCGGCCACAAAATCAAACGCTCACTTTGGTGCTGGCCATTGGAGTAGGAACTTTTCTCATTAGTACTCTCTACTTTACCAAAGATGTTTTACTGGCCGAAGCCTCCCTTGACGCACAAACTGATAGTCCCAATATGATCCTTCTAGACGTGCAGGCCGGGCAGGAAAAAGAGGTAGAACAAGTAATTAAGAACAGTGGAAATCCTGTTCTGGATGATATTCCAATTGTTACCATGCGGGTGCAGAATATTAACGGAAGAACCGTGAACCAGATGAGAGAGGATTCAACATCGGGGATTAATCGCTGGGTTCTCAATCATGAGTTTAGGGTGACTTACCGTGATTCGCTCACAAGTTCTGAAGTACTTTCTTCGGGAGATTGGATTTCTCAAGTGGATAACACCAACCTCATCCCCATCTCTGTAAGTGATAACTTTGCTGAAGATGCCTTGGTGGGCGTGGGAGATCGTATCTCTTTTAATGTTCAGGGGGTGGTGATGAATACCGAAGTCCGCAGTATTAGGACCGTTGACTGGAGCCAGATGCAGCCAAATTTTTCAATTGTTTTCCCAAAAGGTGTTTTAGAGGGTGCTCCCCAGTTTAGAGTGATCACAACAAAAGTTCCCGGTGAGGCTGCAAGTGCCGCCCTGCAACAGGAACTTGTAAGATTATTTCCAAATGTTTCGATCCTTGACCTGCGGCAAATCATTACTGTTATTGAAGATCTTCTGAATAAAATTGCCTGGCTTATTAACTTTATGGCCTTCTTTAGCATACTTACTGGAATAATTGTTCTTCTCGGGGCAGTTCGCACCAGTAAGTTTCAGAGGATCAAGGAGAGTGTTTTACTGCGAACCATAGGTGCCCGCAGCAATCAAATTCTAAAGATCCTTGCACTGGAATATTTTTACCTGGGAGCACTTGGAACCTTATCGGGAATCCTGCTTTCTTTAATTAGCAGCCAGTTACTCGCATGGCTTTTGTTTGACACTGCCTTTGTACCTTCTATTTTTCCATTCCTGGTGCTCTTTCCTGCTATTACTTTACTGGTAATGTTCATTGGACTTACTAACAGCATAAGCGTAATCAAAAGTCCGCCGTTGGTAGTTTTGAGGAAGGAGAGCTATTAAGCCTGGTACCAAAGGTGTGGAAAAGGGTGAAATTTTGCTTCTTTTCCCACCTTTGATAAAATCAATATTATTGAGTCTGGATCATATAAATATCGTTATTACCAAAAGCTATCTCTTTTCTTATTTTCCTTCTTTTGAATTCCCGAACTTTGAATAAAACCTGAAATTTCTATGTCTCAGAACAAAAAATATACTCCTTATTCAATATTAGAACTCGCCAGTGTAGGCGTAGACTCCTCTATTCACCAAACCTTTGAAAACAGCCTGGATCTCGCCCAGAAAGCCGAAGAAATGGGTTATCAAAGATTTTGGCTGGCAGAACATCATAACATGCTTAGCATAGCAAGTTCGGCTACTTCAGTTTTAATAGGTTATATAGCCGGAGGCACAAAAAAGATAAGAGTAGGTTCGGGAGGGATCATGTTGCCTAACCACTCCCCGCTCATAGTTTCAGAACAATTTGGAACTCTGGGTTCATTATATCCTAACAGAATAGACCTTGGACTTGGCAGGGCCCCCGGTACAGATCAAGTCACTGCACATGCTATTAGAAGTGACCGCATGCAGGCAGTTTATAAATTTCCTGAGGAAATAAGCCAGATCCAGCAATATTTTTCAGCAGAAAACAAAAGAGCACAGGTGCGGGCGACTGTAGCTGAAGGAGTTGATGTCCCAATCTATGTTCTTGGTTCCAGTACCAACAGCGCACACGTGGCTGCCGAAAAAGGTTTGCCTTATGCATTTGCCAGTCATTTTGCACCAACCCAACTTTTTGAGGCGCTAAACATCTATTATAACAAGTTCCAGCCTTCAAAATACCTTGAAAAGCCCTATACCATTGGTTGTATAAATGTAATTGCTGCTGATACCGATGAAGAAGCTGAAGATATTTCGACTACGCTCATAAGAATGATGTATGGCGTAATGACAAATAACATGGATTATATGCAGCCTCCAATTAAAATGACAGAAGAGTTGCGGGAGCTGGCGGCAAACCCTGCTTTTCAAAGAATGCTTAAATATGCCTTTATTGGCAGCAAGGAAACTGTAAGGGAGCAAACTTCAAAATTCCTGAAAGAAACCGGCGTGAATGAAGTTATGGTAGCTTCTCATATTTATAATCACGAGGACAGGTTAAAATCGTACAGGATCTTTTCGGAAATAATGAAAGATCTTAAACATAAATAGTAGTTCTCGTTTTACTTTAAAGTATGGAATTATGCAATTACACCTTTACCAGATAAACGCTTTTACAGATCACATTTTTGGTGGAAATCCCGCTTGCGTGGTACCTCTCTCAGATTGGCTTCCCGATGATCTACTTCTGAAAATTGCCAGGGAAAACGCTGTTGCCGAGACCGCATTTTTTGTCGATAAAGGTCATAGTTTTCATTTGAGATGGTTCACCCCAGAAATGGAGATGGACCTGTGTGGACACGCTACTCTGGCAGCTGCTCATGCGCTTAGGGATATTAGAAAATATTCAAATAAAAATATCATTTTTGACACCCAAAGTGGGGAGTTAATGGTAACTGCCGAAAATGGGAGCTACACTTTAAACCTGCCCGTAAGAAATCCTGGTCCAACCGTACTTCCGGAACTATTAAAAAAATCCCTGAACATTCAGCCACGGGAAGTACTTAAAGCACGAGATTATGTGTTGGTTTATGAAGATGAACAGGAAGTGAGAAATATTGAAATCAACCGTACTTACTTTGATCAACTTGAACTTGGAACCGGAGGAGTAATAGTCACTGCCAAAGGTAAAGCTTGTGATTTTGTATCCCGGTTTTTCACTCCCAAAGCTTCAGTTTTTGAGGATCCGGTAACTGGTTCTGCTCATTGTTCCCTCACTCCCTACTGGAGTGAAAAGTTAAATAAACAGGAGCTGCAGGCAAGGCAATTATCTCAACGCGGCGGGCGTCTTTTTTGCAAAAACCTGGAAGACAGGATTGAAGTGAGAGGGAGTGCCCGCACCTACGCTATCGGTAAATTGTGGACGGAGTAAATCTTTATAATGTTTCGTCCCTCTCCTGTCAGAAAAAGGAGCCGGGACCGATAATTATTTGGAACACTGAATAGTTATTTGAAAGTCTACAGATTCTGCTCTGCGATATCCTCCTGTAGCAATAGTGCTGCAGTGTAAAGAGCAATAACCTTTCTGAAGGATCTTTGGTATGTAGAAACACCTCTCCTTTATACACTAAGAAACTGCCGCGACAGATTCTCCCATCTTATTGAATATCTCATATTCCAGCAATACCAACAACAGAAAAAGATTTTTATAATAAGATCTAAAATATCATCTAGCACGGGGCAGCAGGAAAAATGTTAGGCTCTATTTGCTTTTTTTGAATACTTGAATTCTAAGCCACACTACTTTTCTTTTCCTGATCTACTTTTGCACCCTTTACAAAATACATTTTCATCATGCCTTTATTCTTCACCATGATCTCTCCCCTGTAATCACATTCAAAATCATCCTGAATGAGATGATACGTATTTTCGGAAATGTTGATCCTTCCCGTTTCTGAACAGGATTCCATCCTGGCTGCAATATTCACCGCATCTCCCCATATATCATAAGCCCATTTTTTATTGCCTACCACTCCGGCCACCACAGGGCCCGAGTTTATCCCAATCCTTACCTCAAAACGAATCTCTTTTCCTGGCTCTTCCCTACCTACAAATTCTATCATTTCACAAGCCGCAGCGACCACGCGGCGGGCATGATCTTTAACAGCAAAAGGAACTCCGGCTGCACACATATAAGCATCCCCCACAGTTTTTATTTTCTCAAGGCCATGATGCTCGATTATTTCATCAAACTTGGAAAAATAAAAATCTACCCTTTTCACAAGTTCCTCTGGCGGAAGATTTTCGGCATAATGGGTAAAATCCTTGAAATCGGTAAACAATATGGTCACTGCTTCAAAGCGCTTTGCACGTACCTTTCCTTTTTCCTTTAATTCCATAGCAGTTTCCTGAGGAAGAATATTGAGTAGTAAACGATCTGATCGTTGTTTTTCTCTTTCAATGATTTTTTTGGTCCTGCCTATGTACCTATTTCTACGGTAAAGCCCCAGAGCCAGGAGCAGAATAAGGAATAAAGCAATAGCGGTAGCAATAACAATGTTGCGCTGATTACTTTTTTGTTCATTAAGTAAATCAACTTCGGTTTGTTTTTTGGCTATTTCATAATTCGTTCTAAGGTTTGCCACTTCCTTTACAGAAGCAATATTCTCAATACTGTCTTTATATACCACGTACATTTTGTAGTGGTCATAAGATTGCGGAATATTACCTGCTTCTTCG
The DNA here is from genome assembly GCF_020866905.1 of Salinimicrobium sediminilitoris. Lineage (GTDB taxonomy): Bacteria > Bacteroidota > Bacteroidia > Flavobacteriales > Flavobacteriaceae > Salinimicrobium > Salinimicrobium sediminilitoris. The sequence continues at coordinate 15,991 of NZ_JAIVCC010000017.1, forward strand.
TGTAAAAATGCAAGTTTTTGATGTGCCCCCTGCAGGTCTTCTTTTAAACCATTGGCCTTTGCTGCTTCCAGGCTCTTATCTGCAAACGCTATTGCTGCTTCCAAATCTCCCTGCCTCTGGTTGATCTCAGAAAGTGCAGCATAGAAATCTGTTAGTGCATTATAATCTTTTACTTTAAACAAAGTTTCTACCGCCTCATTAAGTTGAGTTTCTGCTAAATCATATTGTTCCATAGCGGCATTGATTCTACCAAGATTCCCAAGACTATAGGCTTCATAAATTTCATGTCCGGCTTTTTGAAAAATTTCTCTCGCCTGGGTGGTATAAGCAAATGAAGAGTCTATGGCACCTTTATCGAAAAAGGTATCTCCCATGTTATAATAGGTCGCTCCTACCATTAAAGTGTCTTTTTCTGCCAGGAAAAGACTTATCCCCCGGTTAAAATAAGTCGAGGAAAGGTTAAGATCACCACTTTCGGCATAGGCATTTCCTATCTCCACATAAGAACTTCCAAGCTTATTTTTATTTTTAAGTTCTTCAGCTAATTCTGCACTTTTAAAGAGATGCTCAAAAGCATTGCTATAATCTCCTTTATAGCGCCAGGCGATGCCCTGGTTAAAATGCGCAAACTGAAGATACTCCTTATTATCAACAGGTTGTGCTTTTTTTATAAGAAGATTTGTATATTTAATCATGCTATCTGGCTGTGTTGCCGAAGAAATTATAACCTTAAGCAAATCCAAATTGTATCTTTCTTCTGAAGAACGATACAATTTGGTTAAACTGTCAAATTCAGATTTCTCCTGCCCCACTATGGTATAACCAATGGAGAATAAAAACAGGAAAGAAATAAGAATCTTTTTGTTCATCTTGAATCCGAATTACTTTTGAGCTCCATCTGTATCTTTGGGTCCACTTCAAATTCGCTTTTTCGTCCTTCAATTCGGAACCGGACAGAATATGGTTCCTGGCCATCAATGTGTTCCCCTTTGACCTTTCCAACCTTCACTCCCTTGTTTCCCTGTTCCGGCCCCACACTATCAAGAAGCTTCCATTTGTCTTTCCCGTCCTTAGCAGTGACCCCTGTAATTTCTATAACATCGCCGGATCCCTCATCTTTGGGTTGCCCCTTCCAGTAGACCTTCATACCGGGACTTATGGTTGAAACATAATCCATAGGCTTTCCCGGTTCCTGAGGAGGATCATCCCTGTCATCTGAAAAAACAACCTTCTCATCAATATTTCTTTCATTAATGTTTTTTGTGTCCACCGTTAAATAGATCCAGGTATTTTTAGGTGACTTACCTTTTTTTGTTTCATTCTTTTCCATTATTTCCAATAATTAGTTAATTAACTGAATATTAAGGTACTAAAGAAAGCTTGACTTTTAAATAAAATTCGTTGAAGTGCCGTAAATCATGCGAGAAATATCTTCTCCTGAAATAAATTCGTACATTCTGAAGTAAAAAGAAGACAATAATTTGCTGATTACTAAGCGTCAAAGAATTTTATTTCAAAAAAAATGTTAAGTTAGAGGATCCTCCCTACAAAAACATTTTGAACTTATGGTATCAAAAAACCCCATTAACTGGCGATCCCTGTTTTCACTTCACTCGGTGGTGTATTCCCTGCTGGGAATATTTTCTGCGATGATCGCGCTCGAGGGATTTATGCTTCCAAATCACTTTTTAGACGGGGGTGTTACGGGAATCTCCATCGTAGTGGAAGAGATGCTGGGGATCCCTTTTACTTATTTACTTGTTGCCTTTAACTTACCTTTCTTATACCTTGGATATCGTAAAATCGGAAAAACCTTTGCCCTTAGGGCCCTGCTTTCAATACTTCTGCTTACTGTCCTCATGCATTTTATTGAAATTCCAGCTGTTACCGAAGATAAAGTCCTTATTGCCGTTTTTGGAGGATTCCTTATAGGATTAGGACTGGGATTAGTGATCAAAGGAGGTGGTGTACTGGACGGCGTGGAAATTATGGCTGTCTACACCACGCGAAATTCAGCATTTTCCACTTCTGAAATCATCCTTGTTTTTAACGGTCTCATATTTTTGGGTGCCGCTTTTGTATTTGACCTCGAAGCAGCCATGTATTCTTTTTTAGTATATTTTACTGCCTCTAAAACTACAAGTTACATTATCGATGGTTTTGAAGAATTTACGGCCTTGACCATAATTTCGAAGGATTGCGAAGATGTAAAATCCCTTATAGTTAATGGCTATGGTAAGGCAATAACAGTATATAAAGGGGAAAGAGGTTATTTACCCGGAGCCTATGAGGTTAAACACGATTGTGATATCATTATGACCATTGTGACCCGGCTCGAGATACACAGAATTAAGGAAGCTACCCTAAAAATAGATCCTAATGCCTTTTTCTTTGTTCAAAGGATCAAAGAAGTTAAAGGCGGAATAGGAAAACAAACCGCAAAAGACCCTTTTGAAGACCATGTTCGAAAAAATCTACAAAAAAGTGATGTCCAACCTGGAGAGTAATCTTCCTTCCTGGTTATACTATCACTCACCTGCCCATACAAAGTATGTGCTGGAAAAATCTATTTTCCTCGCCCAACAGGAAGGAGTAACAGGCCGTGAACTTTTTCTTATCATGGTTGCAGCACTTTATCATGATCTTGGATTTGTAAAAGGCAGGGATAATCACGAAAAAAGGAGTTGTGAAATGGCTTCCGAAGAATTACCGGAATTAGGTATTACTTCAGAAGAAGTTCAAAAGATATGTAATATGATCCTGGCCACACAAATTCCGCAAAAACCTAAAACCCTTTCGGAAAAAATTCTCGCCGATGCCGATCTTGAGTATCTGGGAACTAACAGCTTCTATGAGATAAGTGAAAAACTATACCAGGAATTGCTGCACGACAAGCCGGAACTTAACAGGCAACAGTGGAATGAGATCCAGGTAAATTTCCTTTCGGGTCATACCTACCACACCCGTTACTGCAAGGTGCACTGTGAACCAATAAAGGCTGCACACCTTGCAGAGTTACAGGCGCAGATAGAAAGTTAATCCTTGATCCTTACCGGCTCCACCATCCATATTTTGTCACAGTAGTCTCTAATAGAACGATCTGACGAAAATTTACCCATCCTGGCTACATTAAGAATGGATTTTCTCGTCCATTCTTTCTGATCCTTCCACAGACTAAATACCTCTTCTTTTGTCGTACAGTAAGAATCGTAATCTTTTAGAAGTTGATATGGATCCTGCTGTAATAGATTTTGGTAAAGAGGCTTGAATAATTCTGTGTCCCCATCGGCCAGTTCCCCCGAGATAAGGAAATCCAGTACTCTCTTCAGGTCTTGATTTTCATTGTAGTATTCATAAGGCCTGTAACCATCACTTCGTGTTTTCTGCACTTCCTCTGTAGTTTGTCCAAAAAGGAAGAAATTTTCCTTTCCAACTTCTTCAAGGATCTCAACATTGGCACCATCCAGGGTTCCTATGGTAAGGGCCCCGTTTAGCGCAAATTTCATATTCCCTGTACCCGAAGCTTCCTTGCCAGCCATAGAGATCTGTTCCGAAAGATCGGCGGCAGGGTAAACTCTCTGGGCCTGTTTGACATTGAAATTTGGCAAAAAGACCACTTTAAGATATTTGTTTACCTCTTCATCATCATTAACAAGTTCTGCAACGGCTGTGATAAGTCTAATAATCAGTTTGGCCATAAAATAGCCAGGAGCAGCCTTCCCTGCAAAGATAAATGTGGATGGCGCTATGTTTTCTGTTCTTCCATCTTTGATCCTTAAATAAAGGTCGATGATGTGAAGTACTTTAAGATGTTGCCTTTTGTACTCGTGGATTCTTTTAACCTGCACGTCGAATAACATAGTAGGGTCCACTTTCACCCCTGTGCGTTCTTCCAGTAACCCGGTGAGAATCTTTTTATTCCAGAGTTTTATATCTCTCCATTCTTGCTGGAAGTCCTCATCTTCAGCAAAATTTTCCAGTTCCCTGAAGCTTGTGAGATCTGTTAGCCACTCCTGCCCAATCTTTTCAGAAATTATATCTGCTAAACCGGGATTACTCACTGCCAGAAAACGACGATGGGCGACCCCATTGGTAACGTTGGTAAATTTTTCGGGCCATAGATCGGCAAAATCATGAAGTACCTGTGATTTTAAAAGCCGTGAATGTAATTCTGAAACTCCATTTACTTTGTAGCTTCCAATAGTTGCCAGGTGGGCCATTCTTACAGAAGGTTCCCCGTGCTCATCGATAAGAGACATTCTCGAAATTTGATCTCCACTATAGCCTTTATGCCTTAGTTCATCAAGGAAACGACTATTGATCTCATAGATGATCTCCAGGTGTCGCGGAAGTATTCTTCCCAACAGCGTTATAGCCCATTTCTCCAGAGCTTCGGGCAGCAGGGTATGATTGGTATAGGCAAAAGTTTGCCGGGTGATATCCCATGCCTCCTCCCAATCAATTTCGTGTTCGTCAACCAAAAGCCGCATAAGTTCGGCAACGGCGATGGAAGGATGAGTATCGTTGAGCTGGATCACAAACTTTTCATGAAAATTCTCCAGTTTACGCCCCTGCATTATATGAAGGCTTATCATGTCCTGCAGCGAACAGGAAACAAAGAAATATTGTTGTTTGAGCCTCAACTCTTTTCCCGAAATATTTTCGTCATTAGGGTACAATACTTTTGTGATATTTTCGGAACGGAGTTTCTTCTCCACGGCACGATAATAATCACCAACATTATATACCGAAAAATCAAAGGATTCTATAGCTTCAGCTTTCCAGAGACGCATAATGATCCCGTTACTTTGATACCCAAGAATGGGGGTGTCATAGGCAGTACCCTTAATTTCAGATTCTGGCAACCATTCTACCTCGTACCTGTTCTTTCCATTGGTACCGTGCTCTGTTCTTCCGCCAAACTTGACGACATAAGAAATTTCGGGACGCATTACCTCCCAGGGATTTCCATTATGCAACCACTTATCTGTAGTCTCTACCTGCCACCCATCCTTTATTTCCTGCTTAAAGATCCCGAATTCATAGCGAATCCCATAACCAATAGAGGGTATCCCTAAAGTAGCCATGGAATTCAAATAACAGGAAGCAAGCCGGCCTAAACCTCCATTCCCCAATCCAGGTTCTCCTTCCTGCTCCAGAAGCTGGTCAAGATCTAAATCAAGATCTGCTAAAGCTTCCCTCGTCTCATCAACGGCTTCCAGGTTAAGCAGGTTGGTTCCCAAATGGGGACCCGGAAGATATTCAGCCGAAAAGTAAGCCACTCCACGTGCATCCTTTTGTGCAAATTCTTCGGTGGATCTCACAAATTGCCTTAGAGCTCTGTCTCTTATTGTAAGAGCCAGCGCAGTGTAGAGGTCGTTATCTGTAGTTACGGCAGGAACCCTCCCCAGGTGGTAAAAAAGCTTCCGCAGAAAATCTTTTTTTATATCTTCTTTGGTTAATCCAACTTCACTGGCTTTTGTTCCTAATGAAGCAAAATAACTTTCTATAGATCTATTGTGGTCTTTCATAGTGGCTTTTTTTTAAAAAATAAGAAAAAATTAAAAATCAATAACACAGATCATTACTTTATAAGATAATTTTATGAATTGTAATTGTTCCTCATCTTCATAAAATGTCATTTCGGGAAGTAATTTTTTTATTTAAATTTCACAAAAGTAGCCACCAAAAGCAAGGTCTCGAAAATGCCATTTTTAATGGCAACTGTCAGGTATTCTCTTTAGGAGTCATGAAGAGCTTTTTCTCCTTGATCATCTGGGTAGTTTTAGGAGGTAACATTTCTTCCCAGCCGGGTCGCCCTTCAGCAATCATTTGATGCACTTCCCGGGAATATATATCAAGAATTTCGGGGTTATAATCGGTGATATCCACTACCCTGCCGTTATCTTTAAAGAACTTGTAGAGCTCTTTCATTCGGGGGTGCACTTTTAGGTTATTACTGGTAATGATATTTCCGGTTTCAGGATCTTTTAAAGGGTGCAAATAAACTTTTAGATCCCTGAAAAAGAGTTTTCCAAAGGCTTCCAGTATTCCCCCGCTAAGGTGCCGGTAGTATTTCTCGTCAAAAAGGTCTAAAAAGGTGTTGACCCCCATAGTAAGTCCCATTCTCTCGGCCGTGTATTGGGAAAAATACTCTACAACTTTATAATATTCCTGAAAGTTAGAGATCATTACCATTTGCCCCAACGAGCCCAGTAGATCTGCTCTATCCAGGAAATCCTTTTCGTCAATATACCCTTCAGTCCGGAGATTGGATAGAGTTATCTCAAAAATGACTTTAGTTTTATCCTTATTTACCTTCTTTTCGTTCAGGAACAGTTTAAGGGACTGCTCGAACATGTTCATATTCACCTTGGTAACCGGCCTAAAACTTCCCCGAAGGGTAAGAATGTTCTTTTTGTAAAGCTCATTTGCGGGCAGGACATTATTTCCGGAAGGTTCAAACATCACCGCCTGTGTCATCCCATTCTTTACCAGTTGCAGACTCATAAGCCGGTTATCGACATCTTTAAAAACCGGACCTGTAAAGTTGATCATATCGATCTCTACCTGGTCATTGTTAAGATGATCGTACAAGTGCTTTAGAAGTTCCTTTGGATTATCATACTGGTAAAAGGCGCCATAAATAAGATTGGTACCCATTGTTCCAAGAGTTATTTGCTGTAAACCTGCATTGTTTTCATGAAATTGCAAGTGGATAATGATCTCACTGAATTCTTCTTTAGGGTGAGTTTGAAATCTAATTCCCATCCATCCATGACCTTTATATTTCTTGGCAAAATCAATGGTTGCCACTGTGTTGGCATAACTAAAAAAGAGCTTCTCTGGATGTTTTTCCCTTAAGATCCTTTGCTCTAAAAGGTCTGTTTCGTACCTCAACATGCTCTTTAGCCTTGCCTCTGTTACGTACCTTGCATCTTTTTCTATTCCATAAATGGCATCACTAAAATCCTTATCATAAGCACTCATGGTCTTGGCTATAGTGCCTGATGCGCTACCTGCCCTGAAGAAATTGCGCACAGTTTCCTGTCCGGCGCCAATCTCTGCAAAAGTTCCATAAATGCTCTCATTGAGATTGATGCGCAGAGCTTTGTTCTTGACAGAAGGAACCGGATCAAAATCTAACTCATCTTTATCTCTAAATTTCATGCTCCAATTTTTCTAGTGATTTTTAATTTAAGAATTAAATCCGGGTTAAAGGTATATTTATAAATAGTTCTTGCCAAAACCATGTGGTTTTCCGATTATGACTTTGATCATTTTATAAGCGTAATAAGCCCTGTACTTTTATCAATGAATTTGTTAAAACTCAAATATGAGAAAGCTTGATAATACTGTTGAAAAACTAATAATCATTTTGTTTTTCATTTCTGTGGTATTGATCTCTTTATTACTTTCCTAAAATCACACAGATAAAGTTATCAAACGATCTCTGATTTTCAAGTCACGGAATTTAAATTTTTCCCTGACAAAATGAAAAGTTTCTTCCTGAAACATAAAAATGTGGGTGGGATCATTTTTATAATACCAGTTCCCAAACGGGATCCCGGGATGATAAATATGTGTCATACATAACAGCTGTCCTCCCGGCCGAAGCATAGATCTCAACAGCTGAAATTCCTTTGCAGGGTTTTGAAAATGCTCAATCACTTCACAGCAGGCTATAAAGTCATAAGTTCCCTGCAGAAGTTCTGGGAATGGGAAGAAGAAAGGATCATAAGTGAAGACCTTATATTGAAGATCCAGGAGTAATTTTGTAATAACCGGCCCGGTCCCGGCTCCAAAATCCAGTCCTACGTGTTCCTGCGGATCAAAATTTTTAATTACCGATTCTACAATAGGTGATACAAATTTCCGGTAACGGGGATCATCGACATCATTGTTATGGGTCAGATACCTTTCTTTCTCGGAAACGGGATCGGGGAAATATTCCTTAGCAACAAAAACACCCTTACAGTTGGTGCATTCCAGGTACTCTCTTCCCGGCTGGGAATGAAAAAGATAAGCGCTGGAAAAACATAAAGGACATTTCATTAAAAAGGATTAGGTTGCGTAGTCGCAAGGTTAATCCTCTATCATGGAACCTTAAGCAGGCTATTGGGAGTCTAACTTAATCTTCTTGTTGTTCAAAAGGAAAGAATCTTACCTACCTGTCGATAGCCACTTTATAAGTAGGATCTTCAAGGATATTTACCTCTATGATCTTATCTGCATTTTCCAGCAACTGGCGACAGTCACGACTTAAGTATCTAAGATGCAATTTTTTTCCCTGTTTCAGGTATCTCTCCGTCAGTTTATTGAGGGCCTCAATACCCGACATATCGACAACACGGCTTTCAGAAAAATCAATAATAACCTCATCTGGGTCTCCCAAAATATCGAATTTCTCATTAAATGCAGCCACACTTCCGAAGAAAAGAGGACCATAGATCTCGTAATGTTTTACTCCTTTATCATCAACATATTTACGGGCACGTATCCTCTTTGCATTATCCCATGCGAATACAAGGGCAGAGATAATAACACCAACCAAAACCGCCAGGGCCAGGTTATGAAGTACTACCGTAACAAAAGTCACGAGCACCATCACCAGTACATCACTTTTTGGCATTCTGCGGAAGGTTCTCAAACTTGCCCATTCAAAGGTGCCAATAGAAACCATGATCATTACTCCCGTAAGGGCTGCCATAGGCAGAAGTTCAATAACATCTGCTGCAAACATTACAAACACAAGGAGCATTACTGCCGCTACTATACCAGATAGTCTGGCTCTGGCTCCAGATGAAACATTGATCAAACTCTGACCGATCATTGCACAACCTCCCATCCCCGAAAAGAATCCCGACAAGATGTTGGCTGTTCCCTGCGCCACACATTCCTTATTCCCACGTCCACGGGTTTCAGTGATTTCATCGACAATATTAAGAGTAAGTAAACTTTCTATTAATCCTACTCCTGCCATTATTGCCGCATATGGAAAAATGAGGGTTATAGCCTCCCAGGTGAATGGCACCATAGGAATGTGGAACGGCGGAAAGCCCCCCTTTATAGAAGCAATATCTCCTACTGTTTTGGTATCAATACCTAAAACAGCTACTAAACCAAAAACAACAAGAATTGCGGCAAGCGAGGAGGGAAAAACTTTTGTGAGCTTAGGCAGTCCCCAAATGATCAACATGGTCACCAGAACCAATCCGAGAAGGATATAAAGGTTTGTCCCTGTCATCCACACAAGCTCCCCCGCCTCATTGACAGTCTTGAACTGGTCCAGCTGAGACATAAAAATGATGATTGCAAGACCGTTAACGAAACCAAAGATCACAGAATGCGGCACCATTCTTATAAGTTTTCCAAGCCTTAGTACACCGGCGAGGATTTGCAGTATCCCCGCTAAGATTACAGTGGCGAAAACATATTCAACTCCATGAGATATCGCCAGGGCGGCAATCACCACGGCCACGGCCCCTGTTGCTCCCGAAATCATACCGGGTCTTCCTCCAAAAAGAGAAGTAATTAAACCCATTACAAAGGCCGCATATAAACCCGTTAAAGGAGAAAGGCCGGCGATCATTGCAAAGGCAACAGCTTCGGGGATTAGGGCCAGGGCTACAGTAAGTCCTGCCAGAACCTCAATTTTATAATCTACTTTTTGTGAAAAATCAAAAAGGTTAAAGAACTTTTTCATCTTAGAATATCGAAAAATTAATAATATAAAGGGAGCTCCCGTTTAGAAAAGGGAGAAAAATGAGAAGGAAAATTTTATCTCAGGGCGGAGTAACTGGCGAAATGGATATTTTTTTAATGCTCGTCATAAGAGCCGGCAAAAGTAGCCTTTTTTATTCTTTAACAAAACCGCACTCTCCTTTTTTTACTATAAAAGAAAACCGAAAAGGATTTCGGTTGATAAAGTTTGAATATCCTGATAGTCGGAAAGGAAAAACAGAAAATGAAGTAATTATTTGGTAAGGCGAAAACAAAAAATTTTTCAACCCAAAACTAAATATCCAGCTTAGCTTATCGGACCTGGACGTTCAAACGCCGGTTTTCTTTAATTTCTGAACATAAGAAAGGGATTCAGTTCCTTTTCGGAACAAAATCCCTTTTCGTTAAATCAAAATCCCGGTTGGGGGATCAAGCCACTTTCATATCGGCCGGATGTAATGTATAAAGCAGTTTATAATAGTCATCGACAGACTTCTTCCAGGTGAACCTCATTCTACGGGCGTTGAGACCAATTTGCTTCCATACGGTCTTCTCATTTTCAAAAAAGTAAAGCGCTTCATTGAAACTTTCAACCATATTGTAGATTTTCTCGTCATAGGTTTTCCCATCAAAAGCAAAACCCGTATGAACATGTTGAACGGTATCTTTTAGTCCGCCGGTATGGTGCACCAGGCAGGGTTGCCCATTTCGCATTGCAAGCATCTGGCTTATTCCGCAGGGCTCAAAGAGGCTTGGCATAAAGTAAAGGTCGGAATCCCTGTAAATAGAATTCACCACTTGCTCGCACTGGGTATTGACAAAAATAAAATTCTTCCTTTTGTAGCTAATCTCTCTGAGTAATTGTTCGTAATCTCCTGCGCCTGTACCCAGAAGCACATAAATTCCATTGACTTCTTCCAGCCTGTCAAGGATTTCAAGAAGAGCTTCGGGAGAACGCTTAAAAAAATAGAATTTCTGCTCGGTCAATCGTGCGACACTGGCACAAATAAAGTTGGGTTTCTTTTTTAGGAATGGAACAACTTTTTCACCGGTATGAGCCAAAAATGCAGCTTTCTCCCAATCCAGTTCCTTTTGAAGTTGTTTAAAAATTGCCGTGGCAATGTTTGGGAACAAACGGTTCTTTTTCACCAGGGTTTCAGGACGATAATCGGAACCATTAAGGATCCCGTGAAAACGCCCTTCTTTATCTGCCTGCCTCAAATCATTCTCCAGGCCTTCTCCTCCAATAAACTCGGGAGCCTCACTGGGAAGCATGACATCCTGTTTATAAGAAGGGGAAACGGTATGAACGGCATCAGAGAACCTTATACCAATGGCCATTAAATTGAAACAGTCATCGTAGCGTGGGTCTTTTAAAGCTTCACGATCGAAATTCAGATTAGGGAACCATGTATTTAAAGAAGAATAGTTATTCTCAAATGGCCGAATTCCCTGAAGAGCAAGATTATGGATACAGTATACAAACCTGTTTTTTTTAAGACAGGAATACTGTGGATGATAATTCTTTAAAAATAGTAAAATACTGGAATGCCAGTCATGCAGGTGCACAATGTCCAGCTTCCCAAAATGTTTTTGTTTTATGGCTTCGGCAACGGCTGTACAAAAAATGGTGTATTTTATAACGTCACTGTAAAATGGTTCTAAAGGATCATGATGATAAATTCCGCCCAGGTTTCCCATTTCGATTTCGGGATGGTGGATCACGTAATGTGTTATGTTTTCATCTTCCTCTTTAGCAGGAACCTCGTAGAGATGCGCAGTATAAGAAATCCCCCTCAACTCAAATTGAAGTGCGGCCTTTAAAGTACCGTTTTCATGTAACCTTGAATAGGAAGGGACTACAACATGAACACGATCCCCACGTTCGGAAATCTGCCTTGGCACATCACGAATCACATCACCTACCCCACCAACTTTACAATTGGCAATGGCGTCGTTTTCTGAAGCTACAAAAAGGAAATTATTCATAGTATAAAGCCCTTAAAAATATTATTTTATAAACTTAGGCGAAAGTACCTTTTAAAGACATAACTAACAGCATATCAAAAGGTTAAATTAGTATTAAAAAAAGGTTACTTCAAACGATTTAGTCGGTAACTTTTGACCTCAACCTTCAAAAATGCCTTTTAGTGATTGAATTTTTCTTTCGGAAGGGTTAGAAAAATTCCATAACCTATTTTATGCTATTCCAGAATTTATTCAATCCTCCCTCTTTCCCTTTTACAGGATCATATTCAGGAATAGGGACAGCAGTAATATTCTTATCGGTTTGGGGCCTCTCAGAATCTTCTCCGGTATTCATATCATGTGACCTGCCTTCGGGATAAGCTCCGACAACTGCAAAATCTTCACTCCCTAGATTTTTATGTGCTACGCCGGCAGGAATTACAATAACATCCCCGGCAGAGACCTCCAGTTTTTCCCCTTTTTCGCCACCAAGTTGTAATAAAGCCTTTCCTATATACACTCCTAATACTTCATGAGTATTGCTATGATAATGGTGATAATCGAAAACACCGTTTCTCCACGAGTTTTTCCAATTATTTTCAGCAAAACGTTCCTCCAGCCATTTTGCTCCAGGCTCTCCTTTTGTTGAAAAACAACCTTTATAGATCAAAACAGGTAATTTGCTGTTAGGGATGTTTCCATCGTCCTGAAAATATAATAATTGTGGCTCCATGAAGTCTCTTTTTGGTTTATTCAAAAAGATAGAAAATTTTAATGTACTCAGATAACGTTTGCGAAAATTTCTCCCTCGCAAATTTGTCAACATATAACGTTTGAGTCCAATAAATACGGGGAATTGACTGAGTTTTTAAAGTGTAAAACCACTCAAAACCACCTATAATTCGTAAATTTAGGGAACTAATTCTTCAGGGAAAAACATTATTAAAATGACACCAACAAAAAGCAATAAAGCATTCAACAAAATAGAAAAAGACATGCAGTTTCTTACCGATTGCTTCCAACAGGTTTTAAAAAATCTGGGAGAGCATGAACTTGCAGGTCTCCTCACAAAACATGAAGATCTAAAAGATTCTTTTTCTACAAATCCAGCCCTGGAAGAAAAACAGATCCAGGTCCTAAGTATTTACCTGCAACTCATGAACCTGGTGGAAGAAAATGCCGCCGTTCAATATCGCCGAAGGTTAGTTGACAAAACTGGAATGCAATCTGTAAGGGGCTCCTGGAGTGAGACTTTTCGACGATGGAAGGATCAGGGACTAAAGGAAAATGAAATGCAGGAGATCATTTCAAAAGTAAAACTGATTCCTGTACTCACCGCCCACCCCACAGAAACAAAACGCATTTCCATTTTGGAACTGCACAGGGAAATCTACCTCAACCTCATAAAGCTTGAGAATACTTCTTTTTCTTTTACTGAAAGACAGGTTATTGCCGAAGATATTAAAACCCTGCTGGAGAGATGGTGGCGCACCGGAGAGGTCTATCTGAAAAAACCTACCGTGGAAATGGAACGAAGTAATGTCATCCATTATTTCAGCAAGGTTTTTCCGCAGGCATTGAGAAAAAGTGATATTCAGCTAAAACAAAGCTGGATCAACATGGGCTTTGATCCCCAAAACCTAAAATTTCCCAAGTTGCAGTTTGGAACCTGGGTAGGTGGCGATAGAGATGGACATCCTTATGTTACCGCATCTGTAACAAAATCTACTCTCGAAGAACATAGAAAGACTGCTCTTCATCTCGTACACGAGCAGTTGGAGCATCTGGCTGCCGATATGAGCTTCTCGGGCATAAGCAATAAGGCTTCAGAACAGTTGCAGGAGGCAATTGAAAATATGTTGGGAGCACTGGGAGAAGAAGGAAGTAAAGCATTGGGCCGCAATCCATACGAGCCCTGGAGACAGTTTGTGAGCCTCATATTATTGAAGCTGGAGCATACCACCACAGGAAACGAACAGGAAAACACATTTTACAACAGGCCCGGGGACCTTCTTGAGGATCTTGATATTTTAAAGGAAAGTCTTTATGAAATAGGTGCAAATCGAATTGTTGAGGATCTTTTATTCCCGGTGGAAAGAATGGTGGAGTGTTTCGGTTTTCATCTCGCCCGGCTGGATATAAGACAAAACAGTGAGTTTCATGACAAAGCCCTCGAACAGATCCTGAAAATAACTTTTCCCGATAAGCCTGAATTCAAAACCTGGAGCGAAGAAGAGCGGGTTAAATTTATTTCGGAAGAATTAAAGAGCGACCGCCCCTTTGCTACTGCAGGAAGATCTTTTGGGCCCGAAGCAGATAAGGTGCTGGAAAGCTATAAAGTAGTTAAAGAACATACAGATAAGTTTGGTCCTCAGGGAGTAGGAAGTTTTATAGTTAGTATGACCCGCCAGCTTAGCGATCTTTTAATTGTTTACCTCTTCTTTAGAGAGGTGGGTATAGACAGGCGAACATTCCAGGTAGTCCCACTTTTTGAAACTATCGATGACCTTATTGCTTCAGGTGAAATTTTAGAAAGCTTTCTCACTCATCCTGCATATTACAGGGAGAAGGGAAGACCACAGGAGGTTATGCTAGGCTACAGCGACAGCAATAAGGACGGCGGAATTATTGCCAGCCGCTGGAATATTTACCGGGCTGAAAAAAACCTGACCGAAATGGCCGACAAACTGGATACAGAACTAAGATTCTTCCATGGCATTGGAGGAACCATAAGCAGGGGTGGCGGGAAATACCACCGCTTCCTGGAAAGTATGCCGGCGGGAAGCATGAGCGGGGAGATCAAACTCACAGTCCAGGGAGAGACCATAGCTCAGCAATTTGCCAATATGCTCACAGCTACTTATAATCTGGAAATGTTGTTTTCGGGAACTGCCCTTCAAACCGGGAATCGTCTTCATCCCAAAACTAAAAAAGGATATCCAATTGATGCTCTAAGACAGGTAGCAGAATATTCCAAAGAAAAATACCAGGAATTAATTGCACATCCTTCTTTTCTGAATTTCTATGGAGAAGCCACTCCAATAGATGTATTGGAACTAAGTAAGATTGGATCGAGACCTGCCAGACGTACCGGAACAAGGAGCCTGTCAGATCTTAGGGCAATTCCATGGGTTTTTAGCTGGAATCAATCCAGGTTTAATATCACGGGCTGGTTTGGAATTGGATATGCTCTACAAAAGTTAAAAGCCGATAATCTGCAGCAATATGAGCAACTTCGGGAAGTTGCCCAGGAATGGCCTTTTTTGAGATACGTTTTGATCCAGGTAGAAACTAACATTATGAATGCCGAACCTGCTGTAATGGAAGCCTATGCCTCTCTTGTAAAGGATGAAAAAGTAAGAATGGAGATTACAGAAATTATAAAAGCTGAACATCAAAAAGGACTTGATGAAATTGGCGCCATGTTTGAAAAAGGTCGGGAAGAACGAAGACAGAGCCTGCTCGACAATTTAAACCGGCGCAATGATGCTTTGATCTCCCTTCACCGTTTACAGATCAAAAATCTCGAGGCATGGAGAAGAACTAAAGGCAGTACCAAAGACGAGGAATTGGTGACACATCTTTTGCAAATCACTACTGCACTCGCTAGCGGATTAAAAAATACCGGTTGATCATTAAAGGTTAAATCTGTAAGAAGTTATAAAGAGATGGTTCGTTTTTTTGACAGACAAAAGCACGAACCATCTTTTATTAAATAAAAATCCTCCTGATCGAGGAAAGTATTTCTTATATCGACACCACGGCGGAATGTTTTTCGGGATGCTTTAAAATTTGCAGACCTTAAAACCAATTTTGGGTAACGTTAAAAACTATTAAGGCTTATAATATTATGTCTCCTTGACCGAAATGATCTTAACCGGGCAGGCTTTTACCGCTGCTTCACAGTTTTCTAGTATGGAATGATCTGCCGACTTTAGGGTGTGGAAACCCTTGCGATCAACAGATTTTAGCAGCACACTTTTACCATCTTTTTTTGACATTTGAAACTGCCCCGGAGCCAACTCTACACAGTAGTTACAACCAATACATTTGTTCCGCTGCAGGGTCACTACTACCATTATGCTTCCACCATTTTATATAGTTTGTCTGAAAGTCTTACTCTGAAAGGAACTTTGATCGTACAGCTATCCCCTTTTCCGGCTTTTTCTGAAAGCAGATCGTTTACGAACATTTCCTCCAATTCAAATTCCTGCGCTCCGGTGCTGGGGCCGGTAACCAGGATCTTATCTCCTTTTTTAATGTCGTAGGCCTCGATCTTAAATTCTGCTATTCCCGCTTTTGGGAAGTAATGTACACCCTTCCCAACATAAACCTTCTTTTGAGTAGCCTGAGAACCTGAAGTTTTACTCCACTCCCCCAGTTTTTGTCCAAGATAGTACCCACTCCAGAATCCGCGATTATAGACGGTGCTTAGGCGCGCCATCCAGTCGGCAACTTTTTCTTCGGAATATGTTCCTTCATACCAGGAATCAATAGCCTCACGATAAGCTCTGGTCACTGTTGCAACATATTCCGGAGCACGGCCGCGACCTTCTATCTTCAAAACCTGTACTCCCGCTTCCATGACCTCATCCAGGAAATTAATGGTGCAAAGGTCTTTTGGAGACATCATATATTCATTATCGATCTCGATCTCAAATCCCGATTCCTGATCAATAACCGTATATTTTTTGCGACAATTCTGTTTACAGGCACCGCGATTTGCTGAAGAATTGTGGGAATGCAGGCTTAGGTAACACTTTCCTGAAACTGCCATACAAAGTGCCCCGTGGCCAAAAATCTCAAGCTTGACCAGCTCTCCCGAAGGACCTTTTATTTGCTCTTTTTGGATCTGTTCAGAAATATTTTTTACCTGTCTAAGACTTAGCTCTCGTGACAATACCATTGTTTCGGCAAAGAGACTGTAAAATTTTACAGTTTCAATATTGGTTATATTGAGCTGCGTAGAAATATGAACGTCAATTCCCATACCGCGAGCAGAAGCGATTACAGCCTGGTCACTTGCGATAACAGCAGTAATCCCTGCCTCCTTAGCTGCGGAAAGCAGGTTTTTGATAAGTGAAAGATCGTGGTCGTAAACAATGGTATTTAAAGTCAGGTAACTTCTACCCCCTTTCGCCTCACACCTTTTAACTATTTCTGGAAGATCATCCATTGTAAAATTAATAGATGCCCTTGCCCGCATATTCAATTGTTCCACTCCAAAGTAGACGGAATCTGCTCCATTTTCCAAAGCTGCCTGCAGAGATTCAAAATTTCCTGCGGGAGCCATTAATTCCATTTTTCCTGAATCTTTTTTCATAAGCTGCTGCCAATATCGTGGTGCCGGAGCAGTAAAGTCTACCCGGCACTATTTTAGGCGGCAAAGAAAATGGCATTTTTGGAAGGAAAATATGACCTGGGTCACATTTTATTTGTTGTGAAAATTACGCCCCTTTTTGTAGTAGTAAAAGCCTGCAAAGTGCCGGGACCGGGAATAGATTTAGTATAAAATCATTTATAATACTGTTTTTCGACCCGGTATGGGTTCTTTAAGGTAAAAAGAATGCCAATAACGGCGATCTTGTAGTAATTTACTTACTTATTTTGGACGAGTTAGTAGAGACCCTTAGTCCGTAGAAGAGTAACCCCTATTCTTCTTTCTAAGGGTTTTCTTTTGCCTGAATATTGGTCATTGTTATAAGGTTTCACTCGGACAAGAAAGGCTTCAGGTTGCCATTGCTCCTTTTGTTTAAAAAACTTTGGAAAAAGGCCCTGCTTCTCCTGTAATTCCCAAGAAGCCAATGTAATTTTTGACAACAGCCATTTCCCAGGGAAAAATCCTGACTATCTTTACAAAAAAGGAAATTTATGAGTGAGTTCTATAATTTTTCAGCAAAGGACCTGCAAGGACAGGATGTGGAAATGAAGGATTTTAAAGGAAAGGTAGTACTTGTGGTCAATACAGCTTCAGAATGTGGCTTCACTCCGCAGTTGGAAGGCCTGGAAACACTAAATAAGAAGTTTAAGGATGACGGATTGGTAATTCTGGGGTTCCCCTGCAACCAATTTGGGAAACAGGAACCCGGAGACGAAAAATCCATTGCCGAAGGTTGTGTAGTGAATTACGGAGTGACCTTTCCCATGTTCTCAAAAGTAGATGTTAATGGAAAGGAAGCTCATCCCCTGTTCAAATATCTTAAAAGTGAACTCGGAGGAATATTAGGCAGCAAGATCAAATGGAATTTCACAAAATTCCTCATTGATCGCACAGGCCGGCCGGTAGAAAGATTTGCCCCAATTACAAAGCCTGAAAGTCTGGAGAAGGACATTAAGAAACTTCTGTAATCCTCGACCCTTTCAGGGTTTGGAATCCTGAAAGGGTTAAAGTGGGTAATCCAGAATAACAGGTGTCAAAAATAACATTATTGGCACCTCTTTTTATTACCGAAAGTTTCAGGAAATACACATGGGAACCCGAAAGGATCCAGGAGAAAATGTTCCCTTTCATCCCGATGTGACCTGGGTCATAATTTAGGACAAAACTATCCGCTTTATTTGCTGAGAAATTTTGAATCATGACCGAAACCATAGATACTTCAGCATTACCAAAGGGACATCCCGTCAATATATATTCCGAAGAAAAAGAGTTGATCCAGGCGTTGGGAAAAGAACTGCTGGAAACCAATCCTGAAAAAGAAAATCAGAAATTCTACAACATCTTCAATCAGCTACAACAGATTGAGCGGAGGTTCGAGCGTAAGGAAAATCAGTTATTTCCGGTACTGGAACAAAAAGGCTGGACCGGGCCTAGCAAGAACATGTGGTCTTTTCATGATACCATTCGGGAGCAGTTCAGGATCCTTAGAAAAAAGGTGGAAAACCGCAATTTTTCAGAAGCTACACAAGATGCACAGTATCTGGTGAGCAGCATTTTCAGATTACTGCTGGTAGAAGACAGCGTACTTTTTCCTAATGCCCTGGAGTTACTTACCGAAGAGGACTGGAAGCAGGTTCGAAAAGGTGAGGAAGAAATTGGGTGGATGTTGAAAACAGAACCTGCGTCATTCCCCGAAAATAAGGATGAATATATTCACCCTTCTCAGGATCACACTAAGCGCGAGTTAACTTTTGACACCTCAAATGCAGCACATTATGACGAGGGTTATATGACTGTCGACCAGGTCAACCTGCTCCTAAGAACTATGCCTCTGGACATTACGTATGTGGATGAAAATGACAAGGTAATTTTTTATAATCGCGGAGAAGAAAGGGTATTCCCCAGGAGTGCCGGAATCATTGGGAGAGAAGTAAAATTTTGTCATCCTCCCAAAAGTGTGGGTACAGTGCTAAAGATCCTGGAAGAATTTAGAAAAGGGACAAAAAATGAAGCTTCTTTCTGGATCAATTTTAAGGACAGGCTTATTTATATAAGATATTTTGCGGTGCGGGATGATCAAAAAAACTACCGCGGGGTCATTGAAATGTCTCAGGACATCACCGAGATCAAAAAGATCGAGGGGGAACAGAGACTGCTGGACTGGAATTAATTTACCTGAAAAAAACACTGTTTTACGGTTTTCCTCAAAGAAGGTCTTTCTTTTTAATTTAGCTTTACCCTGTTAAATCTAAAAAGATGGAATATTTTCTCACCGGTATTGCAGGAATTGCCTCACTGCTCCTTATCATTCTTTTGGTAAATAACAAAAGGCAGAACCGTAGGATTAAAAGAAATATCCAGGAAATTAAAGATCTTAAAACTGGTTCGGGAGATTCTCTGAAGTTTTTTGAATAATTAGGTTTTACTCAAGTTTCCGGGAAAATTCCTTCCCTGAAAATTTCATATTTTCTCCAGGGGATTAAAATATTGGTATAAAAGCATTTTTCATATCTTTAGACTTCAGCTATTAAACTATTTTGTATGAAAACTTTCCAGGTACTTCTTTTGCTCCTCTTTCCAACTCTTATTAATGCACAGACTAAAATCCTGCCTGCCGAGGTCCAGATCAAAACTGCCACGCTTGCCGCACCCGAGGAACTGCGAGCTGGCGTTATGGTTTATGGGTATAATGACAAGGGAGAAATGGTCCTTCTACGTGAGGGCACAAATCACTTGGTTTGCCTGGCCGATGATCCAGAAAAGGAAGGCATTAATGTCTCCTGTTATTCAAAAAAGCTGGAGCCTTTTATGGCCCGTGGCCGTGAACTTTCTGCTGAAGGAAAAGGTGAAATGGAAAAACGTGTTGCGCGAAAAAATGAAGCTGAAGCCGGCACTCTTACCCTAACCGATACTCCCGGAATGACCACAATTTTAACCGGAAGTGAAGAAAACTATAATTCTGAAACGGGAGAACTTACCGATGGACATTTTCGATACGTGATCTACATTCCTTATGCCACTGCAGAGTCTACCGGTCTTCCCGAAAAACCTTTCGCACCTGGAATGCCCTGGATCATGGATCCCGGTACACACCGTGCCCATATAATGATCACACCGCCAAAGAATTAATTAAAATTCAAAAAGACATCTGTGTCCAAAAATGGGCTGGGAACTACTTGCTTCTGGAACGGGAAGTGGCGAGCCGGGAATCTAATTACTTCCCCGCACCTCTGTCTCCTTTAAAGTTTTGAGCAGCTGCTTCGCGAATTCCCTGAAGCGGTAGTTGGGATGTTTTGCAGCATCGTTTAGGTTATTCAAACTTTCCACATCAAAAGCATTTAACTGGTACAGGTATTCAAAGGCTTTTTGCCGCACCTGAAACCTTCTATGTGGTGCTGTATAACTTCTGAGTTCTTGAATGTATTGCCCTTTTGATTCCATTTCAAATCCGGCGGTTGCCAGGCTTAGAGCCAGCCAAAGAGTGCGGAGGTTTTTGTCAAGAAATCCCTGTGTTCCTTCCATTTCTCGAAGGTATCGCTCCCGGTCAACAGGGAAAGACATCCATAAATTATAAAGCGCCATCTCCTGCGTGAGGTATGAATCGTCCTTCAATAGCGACTCATACTCAGTTTTTAACTGCTGTGGCACCTCCTGTAACGAGAAAGCAATAGCCTGTCGGGTGAAAAGATTTCCACTTGAAAATGCCTTTTTGTAGAGATCAGCAACTCCAACGGGATCTTCCAGCCCAAGTTGCAGTACGGCTTCCTTCCCCAGATAATCATTTACCGGAAAGCTAAGGGCTGTGGGAAGCAGTTGTCTTTTTTCTGAAATGGCCAGAGGTTTTGCCGCTGCCAGTTCCAAATATTTCTGAATAAAAGGAGACCTTTTGAGAGATTCCAATGCCTCAGTTCCCTGAAAAGCCGATTGTTTCAACCAGTCCTTCACAAAACCTGAAAGATCCTGCCCGCTGGCAGCCTCCATCTCGGTTATAAAATCGCCTGTTGTGGCGGTCGAATATTTATATTTTTCCAAATAATTCTTCACTCCTCTGTCAAAAGCAGCCTTGCCAATTTTCTCGTTTAAGATATGCAAAGCCCAGGCTCCTTTTTGATAATAAGTAAGGGAACTGGCATATTTAGAAACTACCGCCTCTCCTTTTCCCTGGTCACTTAACTGTTTAAGCTCTTCGGCTGTTTTGAAAAGCTTTCGGTAGTAATAATCCTCTCCAAAAATCTCTTTTTCGGCAAGTAAAGCATAATAGGTAGCAAAACCTTCCTGCAGCCAATGATCTTCAGGGGTCCCGGCCGTCACATAGTTTCCAAACCACTGGTGAGCCAACTCATGAGCGTTAACATTAACGTAATTTTGGTCGATGTAGCCAATGGAGTCTACCAGGAAAATATCTGAAAAAATCGTGGTGCCGGTATTTTCCATTCCGGAATATAAAAAGTCCCGAACAGGAACCTGTTTATAGTTTTGCCAGGGATATGGAACTCCGGTTTCCTTTTCAAAAAAGTCCATCATAAATGCACTGTGGCGATAAGTGGGCTCCACAAGGTTTTCCATACCTTTTGGATAATAAAAATACAGCGGAATTCCTTTTTCTGACTCAGTAAGAACGTTATAATCCCCTGCTGCCACCGCAACCAGGTAGCTACTCATGGGATGCTCCATGTTATATTCCCAGCGGGTGAGAGAATCGTTTAGCTTTTGAGTTTTCAATAATTCTCCATTGGAGATCAATATTTTTTCTGAAGGGTAAATAAAGGATAGATCGAACTCAAGCTTTTCGGTAGGGTTATCAAAACTTGGTAACCAGTGGGAAGTGTATTTCCCCTGCCCCTGCGTCCACATTTGGTAATCCTGCTGCCCTGTTCCTTCCGGCTTCTTCGGAATAAAATACATGGTTTGAGCAGGTTTAGCCGAATACTTCAGCTGAAGTTGTTGATCTTGTGCCGGTAAGAAGTTTTTGGTGATCCAGAATTTATTTTGATCACTTCCGAAGGGAACAGGTTGGCCATTCAGAAGAACTTCAGAAAAATCCATTTTTTGGGCATCAATAAAAATGGAATCTACCTGCTCAAAAATGTCAAATTCGTAATTAATTGTTCCCGAAACTGCCTTTTTTGAAGGGTTAATGGCGACTTCGGCCTCAAGTCGTGTAAAATCAATAGCGGGCGTCTGCTGGGCATAAGTTTCAGCGCTTAAAAGGGCAGCCAGGATCAGGAAGATGGAACTTTTCATTCCTCAAATATACGCTACCTGCTCAAATCGGGAAAAACTTACTTTCCTAAAAGGCTTTTTTTTATCTTCGTTTCCATGAATCCAAGCCTGCTGCAAACTCCCATTGATTACCTAAAAGGTATTGGTCCCAACCGGGCAGAGATCCTGCGGAAGGAGATTGGGGTTCACACTTATGGCGATTTTCTAAACTTTTTTCCCAACCGCTATCTCGATAAAACCCGCTTTTATAAGATCGCACAGCTGGAAAAGAATACATCGGAAGTGCAAATCGTAGGGAAAATTGTTCACCTTCGAACGGTTGAGCAAAAAAAAGGAAAACGACTTGTTGCCGATTTTGTGGATGATACCGGAAAGATGGAACTCGTATGGTTTAGGGGTCAAAAATGGATCCGCGAGAACCTGAAGCTCAACACCCCTTATGTTATCTTCGGAAAAACCTCCTGGTTTAATGGACTTTTTAGTATGCCACACCCCGAAATGGAGCTGGTGGAAGAATATAAAAAAAGCCTCCGTCCTGCCATGCAACCTGTTTATCCTTCTACAGAAAGGCTCGGCAAATCTGGAGTTACAAATAGGGTAATTGGCAGGTGCGTGCAGCAACTTTTCCTGGAAAGTGGCAATAAATTCGTTGATCCCCTTCCGGAAAACTTATTGCAAGAACTACACCTGCTTCCAAAGGCCGAGGCGCTTTTTAATGCTCATTTCCCCAGAAGTCAGGAGTTGTTGGCCAAAGCCCAGTTTCGCCTTAAGTTCGAGGAACTCTTTTATATACAGTTGCAGTTGTTGATCAAGAATATGATCAGGAAGCAAAAGATCAAAGGTTTTCCATTTGAGGAGGTTGGCTCCCACTTCACCGAATTTTATGAAAAGCATCTTCCTTTCGAATTAACCAATGCCCAAAAAAGAGTAATTAAGGAAATACGTCAGGATCTGGGGAGTGGAGCTCAAATGAACAGGTTGCTGCAGGGAGATGTGGGATCGGGAAAGACTATTGTGGCCTTGATGAGTGTTCTGCTTGCCCTGGATAATGGCTTCCAGGCTTGTTTAATGGCGCCAACAGAAATTCTTGCGATCCAGCATTTCAATGGAATCTCCGACCTTGTCACCGATCTTGGGATCAAGGTAAGGTTGCTCACGGGCTCTACAAAGACTTCAGAAAGAAGGGAAATTCATGAAGCTCTTGAAAGTGGCGAGCTTCACTTATTAATAGGCACCCACGCCCTGCTTGAAGAAAAAGTAAAGTTCCAAAACCTTGGCCTTGCAATCATTGATGAGCAGCACAGGTTTGGAGTGGCCCAGAGAGCCCGGTTGTGGAAAAAGAATCATTTGCCACCTCATGTGCTGGTAATGACCGCTACGCCAATACCCCGAACACTTGCAATGAGTCTTTACGGCGACCTGGATATATCGGTTATTGATGAATTGCCGCCCGGCAGGAAGGAGATAAAAACAGTACACAGGTATGATAGCAACAGGTTAAAAGTTTTTGCTTTTATTCGGGATGAAATAAGGAAAGGCCGGCAGATCTATATAGTCTATCCACTTATTCAGGAATCGGAAACCATGGATTATAAGGATCTTATGGATGGCTACGAAAGTATTGCCAGGGAATTCTCAATGCCCGAATTCCAGATCTCGATCCTGCACGGACAAATGAAACCTGCCGATAAAGATTACGAGATGGACCGTTTTGTAAAGGGGGAAACCCAGATCATGGTCGCCACTACAGTAATTGAAGTAGGTGTAAATGTTCCCAACGCCAGTGTGATGATCATTGAAAGTGCAGAGCGGTTTGGACTTTCTCAACTGCACCAGTTGCGTGGCCGCGTTGGTCGTGGTGCCGAACAAAGTTTCTGTATTCTTATGACCGGGCATAAATTATCCAATGACAGTAAGACCCGCCTGGAAACCATGGTTCGTACTGCCGATGGTTTTGAAATAGCAGAAGTAGACCTGAAACTCCGTGGCCCCGGAGATCTTATGGGGACCCAACAAAGCGGCGTGCTCAATTTAAAGATCGCAGATATTGTTAAGGATAACGATATATTGAAATCTGCCCGGCACTACGCCTTGCAACTTCTTAAAGAAGATCCTAAACTCGAACTTGAAAAAAACAAAGTGGTGAAATACACTTACTCCCAACTCGTGAAGGAGAAGAATATATGGAACTATATAAGCTGATGTTTGGGAAAAAGCGATGAACGCTCCGTTTCCGGAATTATAACAGATTGTGAAAAGTTTAATTTTCAGGGAAATGGATTTGAGTATTCCTTCAGCAAAACAATACTGATGCGGGGCAACAGACTTTGATATGAACATTACTAAATAAAGAAGTTTTGAGCTAAAAGTTTAAAGGAAGGGGAACAAATACCCCTTCCTTTTTTTATGCCAAAATCATTCGTAATGCTATCTTTGCAGCTGGAAAAATTTATTCAATGAAGATTTCATATAACTGGCTCAGGCAATTTCTAAAAGTTAATCGCACCCCCGAAGAAACCGGGGAATTACTCACAGATTTGGGCCTTGAAGTAGAAGGTATTCATGAATTTCAAAGTGTAAAGGGCAGCCTCCGCGGGATTGTGGTAGGTGAAGTTCTTACCTGCGAACAACATCCCAACGCCGATCGACTAAAGATTACTACGGTAAACCTGGGTAACGGCGAGCCGGTTCAGATTGTTTGTGGTGCTCCTAATGTAGCTGCAGGCCAAAAAGTGCCGGTTGCTACTGTTGGAACCACTTTATATGATGAGAAAGGGACTCCCTGGGAGATTAAAAAGAGTAAGATTAGGGGTGAGAGTAGCCATGGGATGATCTGTGCAGAAGATGAGCTTGGCCTTGGGCAAAGCCATGAAGGCATTATGGTCATGGATCCGGCCCTGGAACCGGGTACTCCTGCGGCCAGTCTTTTTGAGATAGAGGACGATCATGTTTTTGAAATAGGCCTAACTCCCAATAGGGCCGATGCTATGAGTCACTGGGGAGTGGCGCGTGATCTTAAGGCAGGTTTAATTCAACAGGGGGAACAACAGGAATTGATCACCCCATCGGTAAGTAGTTTTCATGTGGACAGCCGCAGCCGAAAAGTTCCGGTAAAGATCACCAAACCTGAACTTGCTCCCCGTTATTGCGGAGTAACAATAACCGGCGTAGAAATTTCGGAATCACCCGGTTGGCTTCAAAATCGCCTGAAGGCTATAGGCATCACTCCAAAAAACAATGTTGTTGATGTCACCAATTATGTAATGCATGAGTTAGGGCAACCCTTACACGCCTTTGATGCCGACAGGATAAGCGGAAATGAGATTATTGTTCAAACCCTTCCGGCAGGAACAAAGTTTACAACCCTTGATGAGGTGGAAAGAGAACTGCATGAAGAGGATCTTATGATCTGTGACGCCGAAAAACCTCTGGCGATCGCCGGAGTGTTTGGGGGAATTGGTAGCGGAGTAACTTCGGGAACTACAAACCTCTTTATTGAAAGCGCATATTTTAATCCTGTTACTGTTCGAAAGACAGCAAAACGTCACAGCCTTAATACAGACGCCTCTTTTAGATATGAGAGAGGAATTGATCCAAACATAACCGAATATGCTCTTAAACGTGCAGTGCTGTTGATCCAGGAATTGGCAGGAGGAAGTGTTTCGAGTGATATCGATGATTATTACCCCAAAAAAGTAGAAGATTTCCCTGTATTCCTCACTTTTGAGAAGATAAATTCCCTTGTGGGCCAAAACCTTTCTAAGGAAACCATTAAATCCATATTGGCCTCCCTCGAAATTAGAGTCAACAATGTTACTGAAACCGGTATGGGCCTTACCATTCCATCTTACAGAGTAGACGTAAAGCGGGAAGCAGATGTTATTGAGGAAATCTTAAGGGTATTTGGATACAACAACATAGAGTTTGGAGATAAAATAAATGCATCTGTTGCCAATTCCACGAGATTTGAAGATTACAAACTTCAGAATCTAATTGCAGGGCAACTGGTTGGCCAGGGATTTTTTGAAACCATGGCTAATTCCCTTACAAGTCCGGCGTATTTGGGATTAAGTGAACTTTTAAAGGAAGAGCACGCTGTAAAAATGCTCAATCCTCTTAGCCAGGATCTTTCTGTGCTAAGGCAATCGCTATTATTTTCAGGATTGGAAGCAGTGAGCTACAATCTCAATCGCAAAAGGGCCGACCTTAAGTTCTTTGAATTCGGAAAAACCTATCATAACTACGGCAATGGCCGGGAAGAGCAAAAACATCTTTCGGTTTTCCTCTCCGGAAACCGAAAACGCGAAACCTGGACCAATGCTGTCCAAAGAAGTGAATTTTTCTACCTTAAAGGAGTGATCACTTCAATTCTGGAAAGACTGGGCATTAGAGACCTGAAAACATCTCCCGTCAAAAATGATATTTTTTCGGAAGGTATTTCTTTTAGCTTCAACAATGCGAAGCTGGTAGAATTTGGAGTAATCAAGAAAAAGATCCTAAAGGATTTTGATATTAGTCAGGAAGTACTTTTTGCCGATTTTAACTGGGATCAGGTTGTGGAGACTTCAAAAAATCAGCAGAATAAATTTAAGGAGATCTCTAAATTTCAGGCAGTAAGAAGGGACTTTGCTCTTCTCCTGGATATTTCAGTAAAGTTTGAGGAAATTTATGATATCGCATTTAAGACTGAAAAGATCTTACTTAAAGATGTAAATCTTTTTGACGTGTATGAAGGCGCTAACCTTCCGGAAGGAAAGAAAAGTTACGCTGTTAGTTTTATTATGCTTGACGAAAAGAAAACGCTGACCGATAAGCAGATCGATAAGATCATGAACAAACTTCAGCAAAACCTGGAAAAGCAACTTGGAGCAGAGCTTAGATAAGAAGCAAAAAAAACCTAATAAAAAAGAGAGGCTGTTCAATTGAACAACCTCTCTTTTTTTCATAGCAATCTTAAATTGTTTTTCATTATTTAGGTAACTTTTCAAAAATGGCATTTACATAAGATCTTACCTCTTCATCGAGATTACCCGGGGCAACCACATCTTCTGCCCTACCTCTCCAAACGATCTCATTAGACTTTCGATCAATTAAATCGATCACAATAGTCCCTTCCTTGTACGGCACTTGCTCAATACCATTTCCAGCAATTCTCGGTACGGTAAAATAATTACTGTAGGCGTAATTTCTATAATAAGGACCTACATAAAACCCGGGACGGTAATAGCTGTAATTTGTATAAACAGGATTCGCATTCACTGCCACTTCCTCATCAAACATTAAATGGTAATAAACCAATAGATCTGGCTGGTTCTTATCCAAACGATAATTTAGATCCTGCATGTTCTGGCGTATTTCGTCGATCACAATTTCATTCACCTGGGCATTGTCATATTTTGAAGTCTGGATGGTATCCTGGTTGGGCAAAAAAGCATAACTGTCATAACTATTTAAACTTTTTGCTGTTCTTTTATTTGCATCTACTTTAGGACCGCAGCTGGTAAAAAGTATTCCGGCCATTAAGCTGAGACTTAAAAAATGTTTCAAAAATTTCATTTATTTAGGGATTTTGGATTAGTGTTTTTCAAGATATGACATCTCAACATTTCCTCCGGAAGGTTCTTACGGGTTTAAAAGGAATTTAACCCTAGTATCTTAAAATTAACAGTAGAATTCCTTAATAAATAGCCAAAAATCAATGTTTTGCATGTTTTACGGTTATTCCCTATTTTTAGCTGCTAAACGAGAAAGATTATGCTGCTAGAGAGAGTAAACCTTCAAAGGGAAATGGAAGCGCTTCGCCGGAAGGAGATGAAGGAACAGGAAATCCTGGAGGAAGTAGGGAGGGTCTTAAAAAGAGATCAGGAGACAGAAGAAGAGATCCTTCAGCGAATTTCTGAAGGGGATGGTGAAGGAAATGATTCCAACAACTTTAATTTTGATCTGCTCGAAAGCGGAAGGATCTTTCACCTTTCCCAAATAAAGAAGATTTGTGTAGATTACCGGTTGCGTTTCCTTAATACCCGATTTTATAAAGGAGATCTACCCCCGGAAGCTGTTTTTGCAGTGAAAGAACTGGAAGCAAAACATGAGGTAAAACTTCAGGGCTTTAAAATGGTTGCTCCTGCAAAATATTTCAGACTGGAAAATGCCGATGATCCAATGCTATTTGCACCCCTTGGTAATAATTACTTTTACCTCATACATAAATGGGGAACAGATATGCACCCTTTGAGAAAACTTCTAATGTGGCCATTAAGGAACCTTGAAAACCTGTTGATCTTTAGTTTCTTTTTTAGCTTTTTATTCACCTTTGGAATTAGGGAAGTTTTTTTCTCGAGATTCCGCGAAACTTCAGAGTTCCTGATCTTGTTCCTGTATTCCTTCAAATCTGTGATCGCCCTTACATTTTTCTATGGAATTAGCCTCGGAAAGAATTTTAGTTCAGGGAACTGGAACAGCAAATTCTACAATGCCTAAGCTCAAATGTTAAACTGAAATTAAATACGCCTGAAGTAATTATCCTATTCTTAAATTTATAAGGAAATATTTTTTTTATGAGCGAAGAAGAAGAATACAAAAGAGTTTATACCGGTAGTGAAGTGAATGTACAACACCTTAAAAACCTACTGGAAGATGAAGGCATTGCAACCCGCGTAAGAAATGACTTTGACTCGGGTTTACGAGCCGGTTTTGGCGGCGGATTACCGGGACAGGTATTACTATTTGCCAAATCTGAAGATTACGAGAAAGCACTTCGTATCACTAAAGAAACATTTCCCGATAGTGATTAGTTGATGACTGCTGCTCCCCGAAAAAATTATTTTAATCTTTTACTGGGCATTACCTTTCTGGGCTATGGTGGTTACCGCATCTTTACTTTTCTCACAGGCGCAGAATACACCACCTTTAGGATCATTATTGCTATTGGCTTTGTGATCCTTGGAGGCTTCGACCTTTACAAGTTTTTTAAAAAAGATAAATAAGAGCAAAAAGAAAGGTTCCAAAAATGACATTTTCGGAACCTTTCTTTTTTTGTTTCAACTAAATTACCGGGTATACATTTTTTCCCTTTGTTCCTTTATTTTAGGATCGCTCATGTACTCATCAAAAGTCAGGTAGCGATCAATAGCTCCATTCGGGGTTAATTCAATTACCCTGTTTGCCACAGTTTGCGCAAATTCATGATCATGAGTGGTAAACATAACCGTCCCTTTAAAATTCTTCAGGGAATTGTTGAAAGCCGTAATAGATTCCAGGTCCAAGTGGTTGGTTGGCTCGTCAAGCATTAGAACGTTTGCCCTCATCATCATCATTCGGCTTAACATACAACGTACTTTTTCACCTCCAGAAAGCACCCTTGATGTCTTTAAAGCTTCTTCCCCGCTAAAGATCATTTTTCCAAGGAAGCCACGAATATAAACTTCTTCTCTTTCCTCTTCTGTCTTGGCCCATTGGCGCAACCAGTCAACTAAAGTGAGATCATTATCAAAATATTCCGAATTGTCCAGCGGTAAATAAGACTGGTTTGTAGTGATCCCCCAGCTAAACTTACCTGCTACCGGCTTTTGCTTATCATTCAATATTTCGTAAAAAGCACTTGTAGCACGTGAATCTTTAGAATACACCACTACTTTATCTCCTTTAGCAAGATTGATGTTCACATCTTTGAAAAGAGTTTCTCCTTCAATAGAAGCCTCAAGACCTTCTACATTTAGGATTTGATCCCCAGCTTCTCTTTCTCTCTCAAAAATAATAGCAGGATATCTACGACTTGATGGTTTAATATCATCAATATTCAGCTTGGCAATCATTTTTTTACGGGATGTTGCCTGCTTGGATTTTGCAACGTTGGCACTAAAACGACGGATAAATTCCTCAAGTTCCTTTTTCTTTTCCTCGGCCTTTTTATTCTGTTGAGATCGTTGACGTGCTGCTAATTGAGAAGATTCATACCAAAAGGTATAGTTACCACTGTAATGGTTGATCTTTCCAAAGTCAATATCCGAAACATGTGTACATACAGAATCCAGGAAGTGACGGTCGTGGGAAACTACAATAACAGTGTTTTCATAATTTGCCAGGAAATTTTCAAGCCAGCTAATGGTCTCGTAATCCAAATCGTTTGTAGGCTCATCCATGATCAACACATCGGGATTTCCAAACAAGGCCTGGGCAAGAAGAACCCTTACCTTTAATTTGTTATCCAGGTCGCCCATTAAGGTGTAGTGGTTTTCTTCCTTTATTCCAAGGTTTGAAAGCAAAGCTGCAGCTTCACTGTCGGCATTCCAGCCATTCATCTCTTCAAATTCCACCTGCAGTACTCCTACTCTTTCCCCATCGGCATCGTTGAAATCTTCTTTAGCGTAGATTTCGTCCATCTCCTTTTTTATCTTAAAGAGAGGCTTATTTCCCATTATAACTGTTTCCAGTACCGGGTATTCATCGTATAAGTTATGGTTCTGCTCGAGCACAGACATCCTTTTTCCCGGCTCCAGGTGAACATGACCCGAGGTAGGCTCAGATCTCCCGCTAAGGATGTTTAAGAAAGTAGATTTTCCGGCACCATTTGCGCCTATAATTCCGTAACAGTTGCCTTGGGTAAAAGTTGTATTAACTTCATCAAACAGTATTCTTTTCCCAAACTGCACAGATAAATTTGAAACTGATAGCATAGAGTCTTTTCTAAATTTTTGCAAAAGTAGCTATTTAAGCTTATTCAGTAAAAGATTAACTTTTATAATTCTCTATTTAACGCGGAGTTAACATTGAGGTGACTCCTCTGCATATACATTTGTGCACCCTATTTTTGCCCCCCGGAAACCTTGAAAAGTAGAAGAACAAATATTTCTCGCTATGCCCTGCCAGCACTGCTTTTGCTGTGTTTAAATCTTTTTTTTACTGGCTGTAAAAACTCCAAGGATGACCTTCCTGCTCATACTTATATTGGAGGTAAAATTATAAATCCCACTACAGAGTATATTGTAATTAAGAATAACGGCAGTATTCTGGATTCGATACCCCTGGATAACGAGAACCGGTTTAGCTACAAGATTGAAAATGCAAAAAGAGGTCTTTACCTACTGGAACACAAACCAGAAACGCAAAACATTTACCTTTCACCCGGCGACAGCCTGCTGTTGAGAGTAAATACGCTTGCTTTTGATGAGTCACTGCACCTTAGCGGAAGAGGTAATGAAAAAAATAATTTCCTCACTGAAATGTTCCTGAAAGACGAGAAAAATTCCCAGCTCCTGCTTTCTTTTCATGAATATCCACCCGAAGTATTTCTTAAAAAAGCAGATTCTATCAAGCATGAACGTTTCAATACCTTAAACAGGGAATCTAAAAAAAAGAATTTCTCTGAGGATTTTGTCGGGG
Source organism: Salinimicrobium sediminilitoris (assembly GCF_020866905.1). GTDB lineage: Bacteria > Bacteroidota > Bacteroidia > Flavobacteriales > Flavobacteriaceae > Salinimicrobium > Salinimicrobium sediminilitoris. The sequence goes on from NZ_JAIVCC010000017.1 coordinate 47,666, forward strand.
TCGCCAGTAATATTATCACCTATGAAAATAATGATCTAAAGGAAAGATATACTTATTTGGTGAACAAATATTACAAAGAGTATTCAAAAGAATTTCCCGAAGGATTTCACGACTATCGGAAAGACATAGATTTTAATTGTGAAGCTCTTCAATCCAGCCCCGCTTATAAAAGATTTTTAGAAAATTATTTCATCAATCATTCCCTTTCCTGGTGCGCAACAAGTGGCCTGGATAAAGATGACTGCTATAGTCTTACCAATGTTGATAATGTAAAAGCGCGTCTGCAAAAAGTGGGAGAACTTGTAGAAGCACTCACGCTAAGAAAAGAGATCCTGGAAAAAATTGCAGTAAGGGGGATCGTAATGGCAAAAAGCAGAGAAGACATTATCTCCATCCTAAAGGAGCTTCAGGAACAAAACATGTCCGAAGAGGATATTCAGGAAATGAAACAACTGGGTACCATCCAATTAGCATATTTACCAGGAACCTCCCTGGAAGGTGTTCCATTGCTTAATATGGCTGGGGAACTCATGGAAATGGGAGAAATCATTGATAAACCAACCGTGATTTTTTTATGGTCTGTTTATTCTGAAGGGCATCAGGAAGAACACCGGCTAATCAACCAATACAGGGAAAAATATCCAGAAGTCAATTTTATAGGGATTAATCTTGACCTGGAGGAAGAGCCCGCATGGCGAGTGGCAGTGAGACAGAACGGATACAATCCCGAAACCGAATTCCAGTTAGGAACCACCAGCATTGACAAAGAATTTTTCAACTACTTCCTTGATAAAATGCTCTTCCTAAATGCTTCCGGAGAAGTTGAAGTAGGAGATATATACCTTTCCTCTCCCGATTTTGAATCCCGACTTCTGGAATTCCTCAATTAAAAAAAGCCTTTCTTCCGAAGAAAAAAGGCTTGTAAAATGTCATTTTTGGAACCTTAGTTCCCTTTCTTATGATCTGCAAGGAATTTCTCCAAACCAATATCTGTCAAAGGATGATTTAGTAAACCTGTGATGGCCGAAAGTGGTCCTGTCATTACATCTGCACCAATCTTTGCACAATCAATGACATGCATTGTGTGTCTTACAGAAGCTGCAAGAATTTGAGTGTCAAATCCATAGTTGTCATAGATCTGGCGAATTTCCATGATAAGGTTCAACCCATCTGTAGAAATATCATCCAGTCTTCCTATAAAAGGAGACACATAAGTCGCACCGGCTTTAGCAGCTAAAAGCGCCTGTCCTGCAGAAAAAACCAAAGTACAGTTTGTCTTGATCCCTTTATCACTAAAATATTTGATCGCTTTTATTCCTTCCTTGATCATAGGTACCTTAACAATGATCTGGTCGTGAAGGGCAGCAAGCTCCTCTCCTTCTTTAACAATATTGTCAAAGTCGGTTGCAATTACTTCGGCACTAACATCTCCGGTTGTGATCTCGCAAATTTTCTTGTAATGAGCAATGATGTTCTCTTTTCCGGTGATACCTTCTTTAGCCATAAGAGAAGGGTTTGTGGTCACCCCGTCAAGAACCCCAAGGTCCTGGGCTTCCTTTATCTGGTCAAGATTGGCAGTGTCAATAAAAAATTTCATAGTGTGTTGTTATAATGATTAAAAGAGTGCCGAAAAATGCCATTTTTCGAACTTCTGCAAAACTACAATTTATAATGCTTTAGGAGTAATTTCTCGTAAATTTTATCGGGCAGCACCCGCTTCAGGACAATTGAAAATTTCTGAAACGGCTCCCCTACCTTATAATGTATTTTAGGATCTTTCTCCTGAATGATGCTGTAGATCGCACGAGCCATTAAAAGAGGATCTTTGCCTTCATCCACATGTTGATTCATTATTTTTAGCGTATTCCCATAAGGTTCCTCATATGGAGAACCCTTTACCACTGGAGCATGATACCTTCCGGCAGCGATATTGGTTGCAAAATCGCCGGGCGCAATATTTGTCATCTTGATATTAAAACCTTTAAGTTCCATTCGGAAAGCTTCCGTCGTGATCTCTAAAGCCCCTTTTGAAGCTGAATATATTCCGCGGTAAGGAAGCCCCATGTATCCTGCGATAGAGGTCACATTGATAATGAGTCCGCTGTTATTTTTCCGCATTTCGGGAAGCACGGCCTTTATTACATTGACGGGACCAAAATAGTTCGTGTCAAATGCCTTTTTGATCTCCTCATCGGGGGTTTCTTCTATGGGCCCGGTAATTCCAATGCCCGCATTATTAATAAGGATATCAATTTTTCCTGCTGAAGATATTACTTCAGCAACTGCCGAGCTTATAGTTTCGGGTTTGGTAACATCGAGAGCGACCAGCGGAAATGAAGATTTCTGCCTGCCGGGATTTCGGCTGGTTCCAAAAACTGTAAAATTCTTTGACTGAAGGAATTCGGCTATAGCTTTACCAATTCCTGAAGATGCTCCTGTAATAAGCACCACTTTTGAAGGTGTTTCTGTCATGCTGCAAAGATGCAATAAATCTGACTTATGGAAACAAAAAATGGCAAGCTACCCACATCACACCGCTACGACCACTTACCCTTGCTGCGTTCCCGCCCTGGGGGATTCAGCAGGAGCTGGTTGTGTGGGACTTGCCGGGGCAAATATACAACCTTTCATACTTTTTGCAAGTATTTTCTAAACCGAATTCTTTAATTTAGCTCACAGAAAAATTACCAGTTAACATGAAGCTATATAACTCTCTCTTTTTGATTATTTTAAGCGCTCATCTTTTTTCCTGCGGAAGTGATCCAGAAGATTCGGAAAGCAGCTACTCTCTCGAAATTGCCGAAAATAAGACGGAATTTAAGCTCGGGGAAAGCATACAGGCACAGGTAAAAGGTGAAAAAGATTCTGTGATCTACTTTTTGGGAGAACAAAGACTGGCAAAAACAGTTGGTGAGGAAACCCTTAACCATACTTTCAAAAATGAGAAACTGGGCAAATGGAATCTTACCGCCAATATTTATAAAAATGGAGAATCCTTTGAAAAGCCATTGGAAATTACTCTTTTTAATGACACTGCCCCTGTAACTTATACCTACGAGATCATAAATAAATATCCCCATGCTACAGATGCTTACACGCAGGGCCTTGAATTTTATAATGACGAATTATACGAAAGTACAGGCCACTACGGCAGCTCTTCTTTAAGAAAAGTAGACTTAGAGACAGGAGAAGTACTTCAAAAAATCGATATTTCTCCCGAATTTTTCGCTGAAGGAATTACCATTTTAAATGATAAGATCTATCAGCTTACCTGGAAAGAAGGAAAAGGCTTTATCTATGACGTGGATACTTTCGAGAAAACAGGGGAATTTGAATATAATGAGAGTGAACAGGGCTGGGGACTGGCCAATGATGGGGCTAAGATCTATAAAAGTGACGGAACAGAAAAGGTCTGGTTTCTCGATCCCTCCTCCCCTTTAGTATCCGAAGAAGATTTTATACAAACGGTCACTCACCGTACTGTAGCCACTCAGCTAAACGAACTGGAATGGGTGAATGGAAAGATCTACGCCAATACTTACCAAAAGGACGGAGTAGCTATAATAAATCCTGAAAATGGAGCCATTGAAGGGCTTATCAATTTTTCCGGGCTTAGAGATCAATTGGGAAATACCCAGGATCTTGACCCGGTAAACGATGTGCTTAATGGAATCGCCTATGATCCTAAAAATGAAAAACTCTATGTTACCGGAAAAGACTGGGACACCCTTTTTGAAGTGAAAATAATTAAGAACTAGATGGTAGTACCTGCAGAAACCTATACGCATCAAAGAACCGTAATAGAGGAAGATCTTGATGATCTCCACCACGTTAATAACGTGCGATATGTACAATGGATACAGGATATTGCCAAAGAGCACTGGGAAGTAAGAGCCACAGAGCAACTCAAAAATGACTTTATATGGGTGGTAATTCGGCACGAGATCGATTATAAAAAGCAGGCCTTCTTGGGAGATGAAATTCTTATAGAAACCTATGTTGGGGAGACAACTTTTGTAACCTCCGAAAGGTTTGTGAACATCAAAAATGCCAAAACAGGAGAAATTCTTGTCGCCGCGAAATCCATGTGGTGCCTGTTGAACGCAGATTCCAAGAAACCCACAAAGATCACCGAAGAGCTTCGTACCGTCTTCCATAAAACATGAAAAAGCTAAGCGGCTTCATTTTATTCCTGATGCTGGTGCTTTGGAGCTCTTGCCGTAGCGATTTTGAATCTACCGAAACCACCGGGAACTTAGATTTTTCAAGAGACACTGTTTTTCTCGATACGGTTTTTAGCAACCTTAGTACAGCAACTTACTCATTAAAGGTATACAACCGCAGTAACGATGATATTTATATCCCGGAGATCTCTCTGGAGAACGGAACAAACTCTTTTTACAGACTAAATGTTGATGGGCTCCCGGGTACCCAGTTTGAAAATGTCGAGATCCTTGCCCGTGACAGCATTTACATTTTTATAGAAACCACAGTGCCTTCTGAAGGTCTTGAGGAAACGGAATTCCTGTACACCGACAAATTAAAGTTCAAATCGCGCTCCCATCTCCAGGAAGTACCGCTGGTAACACTGGTGAAGGATGCAATCCTGCTATTTCCGGAGAAAGATGATCGGGGAATTCCGGAGAAAATTCCTATCGACACTAATAGAGATGGAAAACCTGAATTGGTTTCAGGGTTTTATCTGGAAGAGGAACATCTCCAGCTTACCCGAACAAAACCTTATGTGATCTATGGGTATGCCGCAGTACCTGAAGGGAAGATCCTAACCATCAATGCCGGTGCCCGAATCCATTTCCATGCCGACAGCGGGATCCTGGTTTCTGAAAATGCTTCCATCCGGGTCAAAGGCGAACCAAGTACAGATCCCGAAATAATGGAAAATCAGGTGATCTTCAAGGGGGACAGGTTACAGAGCCTTTACAGGAATATCCCTGGACAGTGGGGAGCCATATGGCTTCAAAAGGGCAGTAAAAATCACCTTTTTGAACATGTAACAATTCGCAATGCCAGCCTGGGAATATTGGCTGAAGAAACTCTCGACTCCCCTCCCATTCAATTAAAGAATGTTGAGATCTATAACTCTGCTGTTTCCGGAATAAGAACTGAAGGAGCCGACATATTAGCTGAAAACCTGGTGATCAACAACAGCGGACAAGCTTCCCTCTACCTCAACGGCGGAAATCATCATTTTAAGCATGTAAGTATCGTTAATTACTGGAGCCAAAGTTTCAGGATGGCTCCGGCCGTTTTTATATCCAATATTTCTAAAGAAGGTACTGTTCCACTAGAATTGAAATTCTATAATTCTATCATTTTCGGCAATGAAAACAGGGAATTAGGTTTTGAAATAGATGAGAATGGTCCTGCAGAAATATTTTTCTCTCACAGCCTGATTAAATTCAGTCAGGAAGAGGTTTCAGGTGAATGGTATGACTTCAGCAATAGTGATATCTACAATAATATCTGGTTAAATGAAGATCCTTTTTTTAGTGCGCCAAAAGAGAATGATTTGCGGCTGCTGGAAAATTCCGCAGCAATTGACAAAGGTGATCCCAATGTTGCGCAACAGGTCCCACAGGATATTTTGGGCAACGACCGTACTCAAAATCCCGATTTGGGAGCGTATGAATTTGTTGAAATTCAGGAATAAAAAAAGCTGCCAAAAATCCCATTTTAGAGACCTTAGGCAGCAGTTTTTATAGAGACTAGATCGCTAGCGCTTCTAGAATCAAGAACCAAGATTTTTACATTTTGAAAAGAGGTTTTCCCTGCATCATGTTAAACACATCTTCTTTTATGGCTTCCAGTTTTTCGTCATTTTGATAATTAGTAATCACGCGATCCACAAGATCCACAATGGCATCCATATCATCTTCCTTAAGTCCACGGGTAGTAACCGCCGGAGTTCCAATTCTAATTCCGGAAGTCACGAAAGGAGATTTATCATCAAAAGGAACCATATTTTTATTCACGGTAATATCGGCCTTTCCAAGAGCTTCTTCAGCTTCTTTGCCCGAGATATTCTTGTTACGAAGATCTATAAGCATCATGTGGTTATCTGTCCCGCCCGAGATCACGTGGTAATCTTTTTTCACAAAAGCTTCGGCCATTCTTTTGGCATTCTTTTTCACCTGTACAGTATAATGAAGAAACTCATCTGTAAGCGCTTCACCAAAAGCCACTGCCTTGGCGGCGATAATGTGCTCAAGGGGTCCTCCCTGGTTACCCGGGAAAACTCCGCTGTTAAGCAAAGCAGACATTTTCTTTAGATTTCCGTTTTTTAGTTTTTCTCCAAAAGGATTATCAAAATCCTTTCCCATCATGATAATACCTCCTCTTGGACCTCTTAAGGTCTTATGAGTAGTAGATGACACCACATGGCAATGAGGAATGGGATCACTTAGCAGACCTTTTGCGATCAAACCAGCAGGATGAGCGATATCGGCAAAAAGAATAGCACCAACACTATCGGCAATTTCACGGAACCTCTTATAATCGATCTCCCTGGAATATGCCGAGGCACCGGCAATGATCATTTTAGGCTTCTCTTTTTTGGCAATTTCGGCTACCTTATCATAATCGATAAGGCCTGTTTCTTTGTCTACCCCATAAAATACCGGCTCGTAAAGTTTTCCGGAGAAATTTACAGGAGAGCCATGAGTTAAATGTCCGCCATGAGAAAGATCAAAACCAAGGAATTTATCACCCGGTTTCATACAGGCGTGAAAAACTGCAGTATTTGCCTGGGAACCGGAATGTGGCTGCACGTTTGCATATTCGGCATTGAACAATTCTTTTAACCTTTCAATGGCAAGGTTCTCGACTTCGTCCACTACCTCACAACCTCCGTAATATCTTTTGCCGGGATAACCTTCGGCATATTTATTCGTAAGCACAGAACCCGCTGCTTCCAGCACTTGATCACTCACGAAATTCTCACTTGCAATTAACTCTAAACCATTAAGTTGCCTTTCCTTTTCTGCTTGTATTAAATCAAATAATTCGTTATCCCTTTGCATATGCATTTTTTACGTTAAATAATACTCAAAAATAACAAATACATTCGGTTCTTAGTAAGAAAATAATATATTTGGTTCGAATTGATTTTAACAAAATACCAACATTTATTATGTCCATTACAGCTAACGACCCTACACGAAAAACCTGGCTGGAAGTACCCGAAAATTCTGATTTTCCTATTCAAAATATTCCCTTCGGAGTTTTCCTGACAAGGGACGATATCATCACTATTGGAACCCGAATTGGTGATACCGCTATTGACCTTGGAGCCCTACACCAGCTGGGCTACTTTGAAGGTATCCCGCTTACCGATGATATTTTTCTTCAGGATACCCTTAACGATTTTATATCTGACGGGAAAAAGACCTGGAGATTGGTAAGAAACCGCATTGCCGAAATCTTTGATGCCAGCAACGATAAACTTCGCGACCATGAAGAACACCGAAAAGTGGTTTTATTTGGTCTCGATGAGATTGAAATGCAAATGCCTGTACAGGTAGGTGATTATACCGACTTCTATTCCAGCAAAGAGCATGCTACCAACGTGGGAACCATGTTCCGGGATCCGGAAAATGCTTTATTGCCAAACTGGCTCCATATTCCTGTGGGATACCACGGAAGAAGTTCTTCGATCGTTCCCAGCGGAATTCCGATTCACCGTCCACAGGGCCAAACAAAGCCCAAGGATGCTGATGAACCTGTTTTTGGACCTTCAAAAAGAATAGATTTCGAACTGGAAATGGCTTTTATAACTACAGATGCCAATCACCTGGGAGAACCTATTCCCATAGATGAAGCCGAAGATTATATTTTTGGACTTGTACTGTTCAATGACTGGAGCGCAAGAGATATTCAAACCTGGGAATATGTTCCACTGGGGCCATTCCTGGCAAAGAACTTTGCTTCATCAGTTTCTCCATGGATCGTGACCCTAGATGCTCTTGATCCTTTTAGAGTGGAAAGTCCAAAACCTGAAAAGAAATTGTTGCCTTACCTGCAAACCAGCGGGAAAAAGAGTTTTGATATTGACCTGGAAGTTTTCATTCAGCCAGAAAATGGTGAAGAAACCAGAGTCTCAAAGTCCAACTTTAAATACATGTACTGGAATATGAGTCAGCAACTGGCTCACCATACGGTAAATGGATGTCCTGTACTTTCGGGAGATATGATGGGATCGGGTACAATTTCTGGTCCAACTCCAGATTCTTATGGTTCTATGCTTGAACTTTCATGGAAGGGTGAAAAACCTGTCAAACTTAAAGATGGCAGCACCCGTACTTTTATTGATGATAATGATACCGTAATTATGCGCGGTCATTGCCAAAAAGAAAATTACAGAATTGGTTTTGGAGAGGTGAGTACAAAGCTGCTTCCTGTTTTTGAGAAGAAAAAATAAGGAATGTAAGTCATAGAAAAGAGCCGCAAATTTGCGGCTCTTTTTGCTTTAATTAAAAAGACTTTATCTGTTTTCATCTCTCCTACTGCGGTCTTCCTTATTACGATCGCGATCCATCTCTCTACCTCTTTCAGCATCTTCTTTTTTCTGCTTGTCGTGATCACCAGCAGCATTTTGAGCAGGATTCTTACCAGGTTCGTCGTGCTTTTGTTGCCTTTGCGAGTGGATACGATCTTTGTTACGGTCTTCTCCTCTCTCTTCCATAATACAGGTTTTTGAATTATTAATGATTCAGTTATAAATATACTCTGTTAGTTAGCATATAAAAACCTGATTATAAAACATTTAACTCGCTACCAAAAGATTAACTTAATGTCCAAAAATTGTATTAAATATGCTCCTTCACACTTTCCAGCTCGATGGAATGGTGCGAGGCATGATGAACAACTTTTCTGTCTTTTAAAATGATCATTTGAGGGCTTTCATGTCTCACCCCAAATCTATTCGCCACTTCATTTGAAATGTTCCGGTTAGCTAATAGGTCTAAAAAATAAAGCTTGACTTCTTTATCTTTTGGGAGATCATAACCTCTTTCGAAATTTTTCAAAACCATTCTGCTTATTCCACAACTGGTAGAATGTTTAAAAATCACTACCGGTTGCTTTTCAGATTCTTTCTCGATCTCATCCAGCTGTTTGCTCTCGGTAAGAGCATGCCATGGCACCTCCTCTATTTCTTTCTTTGCTATATCACGTTCGCTTTTAAAAACCTTATCGAATAATCCCATTTTTGAATATTTTTGTTACACTTTTCTTGAACTGTGTAAAATAGTAAATTAAGGTGATTTTTAGGGTAAAAAAGCCAAAGTTTAGTATCTTTATAAGAGACAAAAAGTCATTACTTTTTCCCCGTTATCAGCCATTATGTCTGCTCCCCGCTGCTGGTACAAGCTTTGCTTAGCTTCTGTAAAAAAGACCAAACATCACTACTATGAACTTGAACAATTTTACAATTAAAAGTCAGGAGGCCATACAAAAGGCCCAGCAGCTGGCCCAGGAATTGGGACATCAGCAGATAGAGAACGAACATATTTTTAAGGCTATCACCCTGGTAGATGAGAATGTAGCTCCTTTTCTTCTGAAGAAATTAAATATTAATGTGGGGCTTTTTCAGCAGATACTGGATAAAACCCTACAAAGTTTTCCCAAGGTAAGCGGGGGGGACATTATGCTCTCCCGGGAATCTTCCAGAACTTTAAATGATGCTTCTTCCATCGCCAAGAAAATGGGGGATGAATACGTATCTGTAGAACACCTCATTTTAGCCATTTTTGGATCCTCCAGCAAAGTATCTCAGGTCCTAAAAGACCAGGGCGCAACAGAAAAAGGACTTAAGGCTGCGATTCAGGAATTACGCAAAGGAGAAAATGTAACCTCTCAAAGCGCCGAGGAAACGTATAATTCCCTAAACAAATACGCGAATAATCTAAACAAGCTTGCCGAGGAAGGAAAGCTTGATCCCGTAATAGGAAGGGATGAAGAAATTCGAAGGGTACTTCAAATCCTTTCCCGAAGAACCAAGAACAACCCTATGCTGGTTGGAGAGCCCGGGGTTGGTAAAACAGCTATAGCCGAAGGTCTTGCCCACCGAATTATTTCAGGAGATATTCCCGATAACCTTAAAGACAAGCACATCTATTCCCTGGATATGGGAGCCTTGATCGCAGGCGCGAAGTACAAAGGGGAATTTGAGGAAAGACTCAAAGCTGTAATTAAGGAAGTTACTTCAAGTGAGGGGAATATCGTGCTGTTCATTGATGAGATCCATACCCTTGTAGGTGCCGGTGGCGGACAGGGAGCAATGGACGCGGCCAACATTCTAAAGCCCGCTCTTGCCCGTGGGGAATTGCGCGCTATTGGTGCAACAACACTGGACGAGTATCAAAAATACTTTGAAAAAGATAAGGCACTGGAGCGTCGTTTTCAAAAAATTATAGTTGACGAACCCGATACCGAAAGCGCCATTTCCATCCTGCGCGGGATTAAAGAAAAGTACGAAACCCACCATAAGGTGCGTATAAAAGATGAGGCGATCATTGCGGCAGTAGAACTGTCCCAGCGATATATCACGAATCGTTTTCTTCCCGATAAAGCTATTGACCTTATGGACGAAGCTGCTTCCAGATTGCGCATGGAGATCAACTCCAAGCCCGAAGAACTGGATGTTCTAGATCGTAAGATCATGCAACTGGAAATCGAGCTGGAGGCCATTAAAAGGGAAAATGATGAAAATAAATTAAAATCCCTTAGAGCAGATCTTGCCAATTATAAAGATGAGCGCAATGAACTAAATGCTCAATGGAAAAACGAAAAAGATGTTGTTGACAATATTCAGACTGCGAAATCTAAAGTAGAGGAATACAAACTTGAAGCCGAGCGTGCCGAAAGAGAAGGTAACTATGGCAAAGTAGCCGAACTTCGTTATGGAAAGATAAAAGAAGAACAGGAAAGGCTGGCAGAACTTCAAAAGCAACTGGAGGAAAACCAGAAGGGAAAAACCCTTATCAAGGAAGAAGTGACAAATGAAGATATCGCTGAAGTAGTAGCTAAATGGACGGGAATACCGGTAACCAAGATGCTGCAGACCGATCGGGAGAAACTTCTTAAACTTGAAGAGGAACTTCACCGCAGGGTTGTAGGGCAGGACGAAGCCATACAGGCGGTAAGTGATGCGGTGCGCCGAAGCCGTGCGGGACTCCAGGATCAAAAAAAGCCAATTGGCTCCTTCCTTTTCCTTGGTACAACCGGTGTAGGTAAAACCGAACTTGCAAAAGCCCTCGCCGATTATCTCTTTAATGACGAGAGTGCTATGACGCGAATTGATATGAGTGAATACCAGGAGCGCCATGCGGTAAGCAGGCTCGTGGGAGCACCTCCGGGATACGTGGGTTATGATGAAGGTGGACAACTAACAGAAGCCGTGAGAAGAAAACCTTATTCGGTCATTTTGCTTGATGAGATCGAAAAAGCTCATCCCGACACTTTCAACATTCTGTTACAGGTACTTGATGAAGGAAGGCTCACAGACAATAAAGGACGTCTCGCCGACTTTAAAAATACGATCATCATCATGACCTCAAATATGGGTTCTCATATTATTCAGGAGAAATTTGACACCGAAAAGAATGTCGATTTGGCTATGGAAAGTGCAAAAGTGGAAGTGCTGGCTCTTTTAAAACAGAGTGTAAGGCCCGAATTTATCAACAGGATTGATGACATAGTAATGTTCACTCCTCTTACCAGGAAGGATATTCAGGAAATTGTAGGTCTTCAGTTAAAAGGCGTAAGAAAGATGCTTGCGAAGCAGGGAATCACCCTCGACGCTACGCTTGAAGCAATCTCCGACCTTGCTGAAAAAGGATTTGATCCACAGTATGGAGCAAGACCTGTGAAGAGAACTATTCAAAAAGAGGTTCTTAACAAGCTCTCAAAAGAGATCTTAAGCGGAAAAATTCATACAGATAGCATAATCCTGCTGGATTCCTTTAATAATGAACTGGTCTTTAGAAACCAGGAAGAAATAGCACAGTAAAAAGAGAAGCTGTTTAAAAGAAAAACCCGTCATTCTGAATGTATATCAGAATGACGGGTTTTTTTATACCTGATTTAATTCAGAAGTAATTTGAACCTGAAAAAAACCAGTGTTACGTGGATGGAACTCTAAACAGCTTTTTTACCACCTGTCTATTTCCTTTCTCAATTCTTCCTTAGAGCGACCGGTTTTTTCCTGCAGCCGTCCAATCATTTCATCAAATTGTCCTTCACGGTAAGTGGTATCATCGTCGGTAAGATCGCCATACTTTTGTTTGAACTCACCCCTTATCTGTTTCCATTTTCCTTCTAATTGATCATTATTCATAATTTCAGTTTTTATGGTTAAAATAAAAGTACAGAGAAACAAGCCTGAACAACTTTAAAAATCTCATATTTTGCTCTTAAGATTTTGTTATTTTTAGCCCCATGAAAAAGATATTCTTCCTCACAATTTTTGCCTCTCTCCTCATTAGCTGTAAGAGCACCAGAGTGGGCAGCACTTTAAATGTCCAGGTAAGGTTCCTGGATGATTACAATATTGAAGATGGTCTTGAAATTCGGGACACTGAAGTTGGCGGACTTTCGGGAATTGATTATCATGACGGCATTTTTTATATGGTGAGCGACCATCCTTCCAACCCACGTATATATGTTGCAGAGATGGAATTTTCCGAAGAAAAGATCGATACTGTGGCGATAACCGACGTTATTCTTCTGGATAAGCAGGATGAAAACCTGAAGGACCAGCATCTGGATCTTGAAAGTATTCTTTTTGAACCTGAAAATAAAAATTTCCTGTTAAGCAGTGAAGGAAACATCAACAGCAACAAAGATCCAATGCTTTTTAAGGTGTCAAAAAGGGGAAATTTCATTTCTTCTTTTGCCTTACCTGAAAACCTTTTAGCCGAAAGCGTTAAAGAACCCCGTAACAACGGGACTTTGGAAGGCCTTGCAGCCTCTTTCGATGGCAAAGGAGTTTGGGCAGCTATGGAACTACCTCTTGTAACCGATGGTCCCAAGCCAAAGCTGTATCCTACCAAATCTCCTGTGAGGATCACCTATTTTGACAAAAAAAACCAGACTGCAACCAAACAATTTCCATACAGACTGGAACGTATTGCAAAGATTCCATGGCTGTATTTTGCGGTCAATGGAGTAACCGATCTATTGGAATACGCACCCAATAAATTTCTCATCATTGAAAGAGGATTTGCCGCAGGACACGGTCAAAAAGGAAATACGGTAAGAATTTTTGATGTTGATGCTACACTGGCAACCAACACTTTAGATATTAACAACCTCCGGGTTTCCTTCAACAATCCTGCGAAGAAAACTTTGCTTTATGACTTCAAGTGGGCGAAAGATTTTCTAAGCCAGGAGATCATTGACAACATTGAAGGCATCACTTTTGGTCCAACTCTCCCCAACGGTAAGCAAAGCCTTATTCTAATTTCCGATAATAATTTCAACTCTATGGGACAACAGTTAAACCAGGTGATCCTTATGGAGTACAACCTAAAAGATTGATCTTATGAATGCACTTTTCATCTTTTTAATTTCGTTCTTATCTTTAGGAGAGATTTCTTTAGATCCTATAGAACCGCCAGTGCAGGAAACTTTGACTCAATATTATTTTATTCGTCACGCCGAGAAAGACGAAAGCAATCCACAGGATCGCGACCCTCAACTTTCGGAAGTAGGTAGAGAGCGGGCAGCAAAGTGGGCAGAGATATTTAAAGATGTAGAATTCGATCTTATTTTCTCCAGCAACTACAAGCGCACTAACAGTACTGCAAAAGCAATAGCCGATTCACAGGAAAAGGCGGTGGAGATCTATGATCCAAAGAAATTAAATGATCCAGACTTTCAGGAAAAGACCAAAGGAAAAACTGTACTGGTAGTAGGTCACAGCAATACTAATCCCGCCTTTGTCAATCTTGTCCTGGAGGAAAAGAAACATCAGGATCTCGACGAAAAGGAATATGGCAGCCTCTTCATAGTTACCGTAACTCCCGGTGGAGAAAGAACCTCGCAGGTACTTTACATCAATTAATCCTGAATCTCAACATTGAGAATCTCATTCTCGATCTGTGAAACCTTTGTAAGCTGTCCCTGCTGGAAAAGGTCATCCAGATTTTCAAGTGGAGTTGAGAGCTCATCAGTCTTATAATTCTCATAATCTACAATGCGAATTCCTCCAACTTCTCTTGGATTAACAGCTTTTCTAAACCTTATCCCCCCGTCATTAACAAAAAACCGGTACGCCAGGTAATCTATGGTTAAATCATCTTTTTCGACCCAGTACATATAAACATCTTCATGGTCGACCCCGCCACCTTCCTGTTCAAAAGTCACTTTGATCTCGTGATATACTTTATTATCAATGGTATCCTGCCCCACAAGTTCTTTGATCACCGCATCATCGTTCAAACCAAAAGGTAGCTGCACAAAATAATGCACAGCATTTACGCTTTCAGAATAAACCCCTTTTAAAGAGTCAGAGAGTTTTACTTCTTTGTCTTTGTGATATCGGGTAAAGCCATCATTATTCAGCACATCATAATAGGTAGTACCGGTAGAATCGGTAATAGTTCGGGTGTATTCGTATTTTCCGTTATTTCTTGCACTGGTGTATTTATTATTTCTGAAGGTGAACTCAATTTCAGCCTTTTTATACTTCTCACCTCCTGCTTTTTCAATTACTGCGGAAATTATTTTGTCGGCTTCAGAAGCTGAAGGTTCATTGTTACAGGCAATCAGTGAGATCAGGAAAAGGAACAAAAAATATTTTTTCATATCGGGGAATTGTATGAGAGCAAAAATACCTATTCCCTTCCTGAAACTGAAATTAAACACCGGCTTTTAAGAATTCCCTAAAATCGCATGTATTTCGCGAAAGCTTGTTACTTTTGTTAATATGAAGAACGACATCAATATTAAAAACCGGAAAGCGAAGTTTGAATACGAGATCCTTGACAAATATATTGCGGGGATAAAGTTAGCCGGTACCGAAATTAAAGCTATTAGGGAAGGAAAAGCTTCCATAGCCGAAAGTTTCTGTGAGTTCTCCAATAGCGAATTGTTCGTGATCAATATGACGGTACAGGAATATTCGCATGCCACCTACTTTAATCACGATCCAAAACATGCCCGTAAACTTCTCCTTAACCGTAAAGAGTTGAGAAAGCTGGAAAAGGAAGTGAAGAATTCAGGACTAACCATTGTCCCTTTGCGCCTCTTTATCAATGACCGCGGACTCGCTAAACTGCAGATAGCTCTTGCAAAGGGTAAAAAACTCTACGACAAAAGAGAGGTGATCAAAGAACGGGAAAGCAAAAGGCGCCTGGATAGAATTCAAAAAGATTACAGGTAAATCAAAGAAAGACTCTTGAACAAACTTTACTTCCCCCTGTTGCTGTTTTTATGTTGCTTTTCGGGATGGGCTCAAATTACCGGAAAAGTCACCAATCAGGAAGGAACCTCCTTAGCTTACGTCAACATTTATCTTGACGGCACCTTCTCTGGCACTACTTCAAACGAAAATGGCATTTATATTTTAGAGCTTTCTGAAACAGGAAATTATACTGTGGTTTTCCAATTCCTGGGTTATAAAACAGAGAAAAAATCTATTTCTGTTACCGCTCTGCCTTATACTCTCAATGCCCAACTTACCGAAGAATCAACCACCCTGGATGAAGTGATTGTAAATTCGGGAGACAATCCCGCCAATAAGATCATGAGAAATGCCATTGAAAAAAGGGATTTCCATAGATCAAAAATCCAGGAGTATACTGCCGATTTTTATTCCCGCGGACTCTGGCGGATAAAAAATGCTCCGGAAAAGATCTTAGGTCAGGAAGTGGGAGATCTTGGCGGAGGCCTGGACTCTACCCGAAGCGGCGTGGTTTATTTGAGTGAAACTATTTCAGAAATAACTTATAAGGCTCCCAATGATTTTAAAGAGAAGATCATTGCTTCCAAAGTGAGCGGCAATGATAACGGGTTTAGCCTAAATAGTGCCCAGGAAGCTAATATTTCCTTTTACAACAATACCATTAGCCTCAATACAGAGTTGATCTCTCCGTTGGCCAATTATGCTTTTAATTATTACAACTTCAAGCTGGAAGGGGTTTTCTATAATGACCGCGGAGATCTTGTAAATAAGATCCAGGTAACTCCAAAACGACCAAAAGACAAAGTTTTTAGTGGTTTCGTATACATTATAGAAGATAGCTGGCAACTTTATGGCGTGGAACTTAAGACCACAGGCGAGGCTATACAGGTGCCGCCTATAGAAGAACTGGTTTTTAGACAGAACTTCAATTTTTCTGAAAAAGAAGAACTTTGGGTGCCTATTTCCCAGACCATTGATTTTATCTTCAATATGTTTGGGATCAAAGGGGATGGAAGGTTTACAGCTGCTTATACCAATTATGACTTTTCTCCCGGCCTGGACGAGAAGACCTTCACGAATGAAATCGTGTCTTTTGCTCCGGAAGCCAACAAAAAAGATTCCATCTTCTGGAGTAGTGTCCGGCCTGTCCCGCTTACCGAAGAGGAACAGAATGATTACATAAGGAAAGACAGCCTACAGGAATTAAGAGAATCAAAGCCTTACCTCGATTCCCTGGACAATGTTCGGAACAAATTTGGTTTAGGTAATCTTATTACCGGTTATACCTACAGTAATTCTTACGAAAAATGGTCCATCAACATAGGCTCTCCTATTTTCAACACAAATATCAATACGGTACAGGGTTATAATTCTACCCTCGAAGCTTCTTTCAGGAAAAATACAGGAGAATCTTTCGGCCAGTACTGGCGTATATTCAGCGAAGCAAGTTATGGTTTTAGCGAAGAGAAATTCCGGATTTCGGGAGGTTTCCAGCAAAAATTCAACAACATTTCCAATCCTGTCTTGACCGTTTCAGGAGGAAGTGAAGTGAAACAGATCAATAGCCGTGAACCAATTTCGAAAACCTTAAACAGCATTACAACCACCTTCTTCGAAAGAAATTACCTGAAGCTTTACGAACTCGATTTTGCGAAAGTGTCTTATCAACAGGAGTTGCTCAATGGGTTTTCTGCCTTTTCAGCACTAAGCTATGAAAATAGAAGTCCGCTCTATAACCACCGTGACAAAGCTTTTTTAATCGATTGGGATGAGCGGGAATTTACGTCCAATAATCCGCTGCAGCCAGATGATGAAAATTCCGCTCCATTTGTGGAGCATAAGATCTTTAAAATTTCCCTGGCCGCAAAGATTGAATTTGCGCAAAAATATTTGAGTTACCCAAACGCCAAATTCAACATCAAAAATGAAGATTATCCCAGTCTTACCATCAGGTATGACAAAGGTTTAGGCGCTAATATTCCGGAATATAATTTTGATCATTTGAGGCTCAATTTGCGGCAGGAGTTCACGGTAGCTAATAAAGGGAAATTGGGTTACAGCATTACCGGCGGAACTTTTTTTGGTAATGAAGAAATTTCTTTTTTAGATTACCGGCATTTTGACGGAAACCAAACAAGGATCGGCACTTCTTCCAATTACCTGGGGAAGTTTAATTTACTGCCTTACTACACTCTGAGCACCAATAAAAATTATGTGGAAGGACATGTGGAACACAATTTTAAAGGTTATATCCTGGGAAGAGTTCCATTGATCAACCGTCTTAATTATAATTTGGTGATTGGCGCTCACGCTTTATCTACGGAAGGAATTGCACCTTATTCTGAATACTCTATCGGGCTGGACAATCTCGGCTTCGGAAAATTCCGGTTTTTAAGGTTAGACTACGTCGTTTCCCAACACCACGGAAACCATAAAGGAGCTTTTATATTCGGGTTAAAATTTCTGGAGATCTTCTAATCTTTGTCTGGTTGTCCTAAAAAGGTGAAATACTGTCCACACTCCAACTTCTCTCGTTATACTGAACACTGAACACTGATCACTGACTACTAATTCCTGTCTTCCAGCAAAGGCACAAACCTGAAATTCCCGAATTCAGTTTTTTCAAACTCGGTTTCAGATTTTCTTTCGAAAAGGGTCATTACCTGCGTGTCCTTTCCAACCGGGATCACCATTCTTCCTCCTACTTTTAACTGACTAAGTAATGGCTTCGGAACAAAAGGAGCTCCCGCAGTAACGATTATCCTGTCAAAAGGGGCATAATCGGGCAGGCCTTTGTAGCCATCCCCAAAAGCCAGATATCGGGGGCGATATCCTATTTTAGAGAGGAAAAGCTTTGTTCTTTTAAAAAGTTCCTGCTGTCTTTCAATGCTGTAAACCCTTGCTCCAAGTTCACAGAGCACAGCAGTTTGATATCCACTGCCGGTACCAATTTCCAGCACCATATCTCCTTTGTTTACCTGCAGCACTTCAGTTTGAAAAGCGACCGTATAGGGTTGGGAGATAGTCTGGTCCGCAGCAATAGGAAACGCTTTGTCCTGGTAGGCATGATCTTCAAAACTACTGTCCATGAACAGGTGCCGTGGGATTTTTTTGATGGTATCAAGCACCTTTTCATCCTTAACGCCTTTGTTTTCCACAACCTTTGCCAGCTGCATTCTTTTTCCCTGATGTTTAAGCGTATCTTTTCGCACCCTATTTTGCTTTTGAAGGCCAAAATTACATAAAGAATACCTCAGGTTAAAGAAAAAATGGGAATGTCCTCTTTTATTCACCTGTAATTGGATTGGCTTTAGTGCAAGAAATGTTATTTTTGTTGAAAACCTTTTTATTATGCTAAAAGCCGGCGTCCTGGGTGCAGGACACTTAGGAAAAATTCATCTGCGTTTGCTGAAAGAATCTGAAAAATACGATCTGGTTGGTTTTTACGATATAGATGAAGAAAGTGGCCGCAAGGTAGAAGAAGAATTTGGATATAAATATTTCAACAATCTCGATGAGCTCATAGCTGCGGTCGATGTAGTTGATGTGGTTACTCCTACTCTTTCTCACTTTGAAGTGGGACAAAAAACCATCAAAGCAGGAAAGCACCTGTTCATAGAAAAGCCTATTACCAATACCGTAGAGGAAGCCGAACAGCTGGTGAAATTAGCCAGGGAGTACAAGGTCAAAGGCCAGGTAGGACATGTGGAAAGATTCAATCCGGCCTTCAAAGCCGTTTCAGATAAGATTGAAAACCCCATGTTTATTGAGGCGCATCGTCTGGCGGAATTTAATCCACGGGGAACCGATGTTCCGGTTGTGCTGGACCTTATGATCCACGATATAGATGCCATTCTTAGCGTGGTAAAATCTGAAGTTAAGGAGATCAAAGCCAACGGGGTTTCAGTCATTAGTGATACTCCCGATATCGCCAACGCACGTATAGAATTCGAGAATGGCTGTGTGGCCAACCTCACTGCCAGCAGGATTTCTTTAAAAAATATGCGGAAGGCAAGATTCTTTCAGCGGGACGCCTATATTTCTGTAGACTTTCTGGAGAAAAAATGTGAGGTAGTGAAGATGAAAGATGCCCCCGAGGAACCTGGAGATTTTGATATGATCCTTCAGAATGCCGAAGGTTTGAAAAAGCAGATCTATTTTGACAATCCGCAGGTGAACCCAAATAATGCCATTTTAGACGAGCTAAATTCTTTTGCCGATGCTATTGAGAACAACACTACTCCAATTGTGAGTCTCGAGCAGGGAACGCAGGCTTTGCGTGTGGCAAAACAAATTATAAATTCATTTAACTAATACTTTCTATGAAAAATATAGCAGTTATTGGTGCAGGAACTATGGGTAATGGAATTGCCCACACTTTCGCCCAATTCGGTTACAAAACAAATCTTATTGATATTTCAGAAAAAAGCCTTGAAAAAGGTATGAACACTATCTCCGGCAACCTCGACCGCATGGTTTCAAAGGAGAAGATTTCTGAAGAAGACAAAAAAAATACACTCAACAACATCACCACTTTTACCCAAATCTCTGAAGGAGTAAAAAATGTGGATCTTGTCGTGGAAGCAGCTACAGAAAACGTGGATCTTAAATTATCCATTTTTAAGCAGCTGGACGAGCTTTGCGCTGCCGATACTGTGTTGGCTTCCAATACCTCTTCGATCTCGATCACTAAGATCGCAGCTGCAGTATCTAATCCTGAAAGAGTTATAGGAATGCACTTTATGAATCCTGTGCCTGTGATGAAGCTGGTAGAGATCATTCGCGGTTACAGCACAAGCGACGAGGTCACTTCCAATATCATGGAGCTTTCAAAAAAGCTAAAAAAGGAACCTGTTGAAGTAAATGATTATCCCGGTTTTGTTGCCAACCGCATTCTTATGCCAATGATCAACGAATCTATAGAAACTCTTTATAACGGAGTTGCGGGTGTTCAGGAGATTGACACGGTAATGAAATTGGGAATGGCACATCCTATGGGACCGCTACAACTTGCAGATTTCATTGGGCTGGATGTTTGTCTTTCTATCCTGGAGGTGATGTACAGCGGCTTTAAAAATCCAAAGTACGCTCCCTGTCCACTTCTTGTGAATATGGTACAGGCAGGAAAACTGGGAGTGAAATCGGGAGAAGGATTTTATGACTATTCCGAAAGCAGGAAAGCTGAAAAAGTTTCCCCACAATTTACCTCTTAAAAAAGGTATTTTTCGAACCTATTTAATCTGAGCAGCATTTGGCAAAAATAATTCCTTTTAAGGCAGTACGGCCGTCAAGGGATAAGGTGGGGCTTGTAGCTTCACGTCCCTACCAGGAATATTCGGTGGAAGAAGTAAGATTTCAGCTGGAACACAATCCCTTTTCTTTTCTTCATATCATCAATCCCGGTTATAAATTTCAGAAAGAAATATCTGGAAGTGAGCGATTTCAGCTTGTAAAGAACCGCTACCTTGAGTTTAAGGAGGAAGAGGTTTTTATTCAGGATGGAAAGCCGGCATATTACCTTTACAAGACTATTTCCCGGGAGCAGGTCTACTGCGGAATTATTGCTGCCACAAGTGTTGAAGATTATGAAAATAATGTAATTAGAAAGCACGAGGATACTATTTCTCACCGGGAACAACTTTTTAAAGACTACCTTAAAACAGTAGGTTTTAATACCGAACCAGTGCTTCTCACCTACCCGGACAGCCCTGTGATCAATGAAATCACTACACAGGTAATGCAGGAAAGGCCGGAATATGAATTCTCCTCCCTCAACCGCGATATTCATTACATGTGGGTGGTGGATGATCCCGAAAGAACAGAGAAAATAAGGCAGGAGTTTGAGCGTATGAAATCTGTTTATATCGCCGATGGGCATCATAGAAGTGCCTCTTCCTGGTTACTGGCGAAAGAGTCACGGGAAAAGAATCCAAATCACACCGGAGAGGAACCTTATAATTTTTTCCTTAGCTATATGATCGCCGAAAGCAATCTTAGACTCTACGAGTTCAACAGGCTGATACGCGATCTCAATGGGCTGGGGAAAGAGGAATTTTTAATTAAACTGGACGAATGGTTTCGCATAGAGAACCGTGGGACACAGTATTATAAACCCTCCAAAAAACATCATTTTTCGATGTACCTGGATGGCGAATATTACTCACTTTACCTGCGCAAGACGAACTATGAATTCACAGACTCGTTGAGCGCACTGGATCCTTACATCCTGTTCATCAAGATCCTCAAACCTATTTTAGGCATCGAAGATCTTAAAAATGACAACAGAATATCTTACCTTCCCGGGAGGAACGAAAGTTTTGACGTAAAGAAAGCGGTAGATGAAGGAGAATTTGCCGTTGGCTTCGGAATGTTGCCCCTCACTATTGAAGAGATCAAAGAAATCGCCGATGCAGGTCTCACTATGCCACCCAAAAGCACTTGTATTGAGCCAAAACTGAGAAGCGGTCTCACCGTTTACGAATTTTAGAGATTTATGAGGATTTCAGAAAACATAAAAAGAAAAAAAGCGGAAATACCGGAAGAGGTTACTCTTGTCGCTATTTCCAAAACCAAACCCGAAAGTGACATTTTGGAAGCCTATAATACCGGGCACAGGGTCTTTGGAGAAAACAAGATCCAGGAAATGACAGAGAAGTGGGAACAACTTCCAAAGGATATTAAATGGCACATGGTTGGCCACGTGCAGCGCAATAAGGTAAAATACATGGCCGAGTTTGTTGACCTCATCCACGCTGTTGATTCCCTGAAGCTGCTTAAGGAAATCGAAAAACAGGCCGAAAAATATAACCGCACTATCCCCTGTCTTCTACAGATCAAAATAGCCGAAGAAGACACTAAATATGGAATAGATGTTGATGAAGCAAAAAGTATACTTCAGTCAGACGCTTACCGCAAGATGTCTCATGTTAAGATAGTTGGCTTGATGGGGATGGCGACCCTTACCGAGAAAGAAGAAAAAATTAGAAAGGAATTCAGCTTTTTAAAGACTACTTTTGAAGAATTGAAATCCAGGTATGATTCCTTTACCACATTATCAATGGGAATGAGTGGCGACTACAAGATCGCCATTGAATGCGGCAGTACAATCATAAGAGTAGGAAGTTCAATATTTGGAGAAAGAAATTATAATTAACAGGGAGATTTAGCATTTGTACGCAATTTTAGACATAGAAACTACCGGCGGGAAATATAATGAAGAGGGAATTACAGAGATTGCTGTTTATAAATTTGACGGTCACAAAGTCGTAGATCAATTTATTAGCCTGGTAAATCCCGAAATCCCAATTCAGCCATTTGTTGTTGGACTTACAGGTATAAACAATGATATGCTACGCCAGGCACCAAAATTCTATGAGGTAGCAAAGCGAATCGTAGAAATAACTAATGGAGCCATCCTGGTAGCCCACAATGCAAAATTTGACTATCGCATCCTGTGCACAGAATTCGGTCGCCTGGGTTTTGATTATGAAAGACAAAGCTTGTGTACCGTGGAGCTTTCCAAAAAACTTATTCCGGGGTTGCCTTCCTACAGTTTGGGTAAGCTCGTTAGATCCCTTGGAATTCCCCTTAGTGACAGACACCGCGCCAACGGAGACGCCCAGGCCACGGTAAAGTTGTTTAAGATGCTGCTGGCAAAAGATTCAGAAAAAGAGATCCTCAAAAGTTCGGTTCGCAATGCACCAAAACTTCAGATGGATACGAAGCTAATCCGGTTACTTGAAGAACTTCCCTCGATCACCGGTGTTTATTACCTGCATAATTCCGAAGGAGATATCATTTACATTGGGAAAAGCAAGAATATCAAAAAACGGGTGAATCAACACTTCACCAATGAGAACAGGAAGTCTATAGAGATTCAAAAAGAGGTTGCATCCATAAGTTATGAGGCTACAGGAAATGAATTGAACGCGCTGCTAAAAGAAAATGAGGAGATAAAAAGAAATAAGCCGAAGTTTAATAAATCCCTTTCCAGAAATATTTTTTCTTATGCCCTGTACCAGTCAAAAGACGACGACGGGTATATCAATCTCAAAATTGGTAAAGCCGATCGAAGGAAGAAAAGCGTGACAACTTTTACAAACCTGCAGCAGGCAAAGGCTTTGGTTTCAAACCTTGTGGAAGAGTATAACCTGTGCCAAAAGTACACAGGAATCCATACCGGAAACGGAGCCTGTTTCAACTACAGCATTAAAAAATGCAATGGGGCGTGCGTGAAAAAAGAATCTCCTTTAGAATACAATGAGCGCGTAAAACAGGCACTTCATAAGTATAGTTACGAAAAGCAAAATATGCTGGTAATTGATCGTGGCAGGGAACTGGACGAAAAGAGCGCATTGCTAGTGGAGGAAGGACAGTTCAAAGGAATTGGATACTTCAACCTCAACTATCAACTCAATAACATGGAGATCATAAAATCCATAATTACCCCAATGAAAAATGATCGTGATGCCCAGCACATCATTCAGAGTTACCTTAGAAAAAATAACCGCCTCAAAGTCATAATGTTGGATCCTGCACAATAGAATTGTCTTCCCCGGTAGAGAAGATTCTGCCGAAAAATCCTATTTTTAGACTGTAATTAATCATTTGTGGCCCAAGCAACAACTTCTTCCTGGAAAAAGAAACTCCATGAGATCATCTATGAAGCTGATACTCCTGCAGGGAAAGCTTTTGATATAGGACTTCTTCTAGTCATTATTCTTAGTATAATTTTAGTAATGCTGGAGTCAATCCCCGGAATGAGTGAGAGGTACTACTGGGAATTTTATACTGCCGAGTGGATCATAACAGCAATTTTTACCGTAGAATATATCTTGAGGATCGTGGTAATTAACAAACCATCAAAGTATATTTTTAGCTTCTATGGTATAGTAGATCTGCTTTCTACGCTTCCTACCTACATTGCCATTTTAGGTGGGGGACACAATCTTTTATTTGCAGTCCGAGCTTTAAGGTTATTAAGAATATTCAGAATTCTAAAGATCACCCGCTATATTGGAGAGTCAAACAAGCTCCTCCTGGCTCTGCGAAACAGTCGCGCCAAAATCCTTGTTTTTCTTTATGCTGTTATTATTATGTGTGTGATCATGGGTACAGTAATGTACCTTGTGGAAGGCCCCGAAAACGGATATACGAGTATTCCAACGGGGATATACTGGTGTATTGTTACCCTTACTACAGTAGGTTTTGGAGACATTCACCCGGTTACCCCACTTGGACAATTCATTGCTTCTGTCATTATGATCACCGGTTATGGGATCATTGCAGTACCTACAGGAATAGTTACTTCAGAGTTTAGCCGTGCCTCGGCCAAAGAAGTACCGGTAAATACTCAGGTCTGCCCCCATTGTAATGAATCCAAGCACCTTGACAAAGCAGAATATTGCCATAACTGCGGAAATCTTCTGAATGAATAAAAAGCACCTCATTGTAATTGTAGGTCCCACTGCTATTGGAAAAACCTACCTCGGAATTGAGCTGGCACGCCATTTTAAAACTGAAATTATTTCTGCCGATTCCCGGCAATTCTTTAAAGAAATGACCATTGGGACTGCAGTTCCAACTGAAGATGAATTACAAGCCGCAAAGCACCATTTCATTCAGCACATTTCTATAGAAGAAAATTATTCTGTAGGAGATTTTGAGCGGGACGCCCTGCAAAAACTTCAGAAATTATTTTTGAAGCACGATGTTGTAGTAATGGTTGGCGGGAGCGGACTTTACGTAGATGCTGTGGTAAAAGGACTGGATGAGTTTCCTGAAGTAGATCCCGCCATCAGGCAAGATTTAAAAAAGGAGCTGGAGGAAAAAGGATTGGAAATGCTTCAGGAAGAACTTGAAATAAAGGATCCTGAATATTTTTCCGAAGTAGACCTGCAAAATCCGCACAGGGTGATAAGAGCTCTTGAAATTTGCAGAGGAACCGGAAAACCCTATTCCGCATTTAGAAAAAGGGGAGCCAAAAATCGCTTTTTTGACACCTTATATGTGGGACTCACTTCAGAAAGGGAGATTGTTTACGATCGTATCAATCGCCGGGTGGATATTATGATGCAGCAAGGTCTTTTGAAAGAGGCTGAAGCACTTTTCCCCCAACGGGAACTAAACGCGCTCAACACTGTTGGGTACAAAGAACTTTTTAAATATTTCAATAAGGAATGGGACCTCGAAACGGCAGTTGATGAAATTAAAAAGAACACCAGGAGATTTGCCAAGCGGCAGTACACCTGGTTCAGAAAAAATGAGCAGATCAACTGGTTTGATATTTCCACTCCTCCTGCAAAAATTCTGACTTTTGTCGAAGAAGAAATTACCTGATTATTGCCCTTTTTAGATATTCCCTCCCGTTGGTTTGAATGAGCAATTGATATACACCCGCCTGGTACTCACTCAGGTTAAGCTTATATTCTAAAACGGGTATGCTGTTATCATACCTGTGCTCCAGGAGAAAACGTCCCCTAATATCAAAAACCTCGATCTGATGAATTTGAAGACCTTCAGAAACCTCAAATTTAAATAGTCCATCGCCGGGATTAGGATAAAGTATTAAGGTATCTCTCTCTACAGGTCCGGGTGTTTCACATATCTCCAAAGGATCCTCCACCACAACTTTTACCGTACAGGAACCCTCTCCATTAAGTGTGGCATAAGAAAGGATCACCTCATTCTCTCCCAGGTCTTCACAGGTGAAGTTTGTTTGGCTAAGGTAATATGTACCGCTTGGACCACTGGAAAAGGCATCCTGAGCGTTCAATCGAGCCCTCCCGCTTATATCTAAATCCAGGGTAATGAGATCCCTACAAACTACTCCGGAAGGATTTTCCTCATTGGGCAGGATCGTTATATTGGCTTCACAAGTATCGGTATTTCCGGATGCATCTGTAACAGTCAAAGTTACTTTTTGCTCCCCAAGATCGGCTCCGATGAAGGAAGTACGGTCAAGGCTCATAGAAGCAATTTCACAATTGTCTGTAGATCCACTATCAACATCCTCTGGTGCCAAAGTTGCCGTTCCATTTATATCCAGAGTTAATTCTATATCTGCTTTACAAGAAGCGACTGGGGCAATATTATCCACGATCTCTACTTCTATCTTGCAACTTTGGGAAGGATCATCTTTCTTGGTCAACGTGATAGTATGAAACCCGACATCTTCACAGGTGTAGGTCACATCCCCAAAAAATTCGGCATTACCCGGGTCTCCTTCGAAAAGATCCTGTGCGGTTAAAACAGCCTCACCACCGGCATCAAGCTCAAGGGTTAAATTTTCCACACAATCCAGTTCCCCGGTTGTAGCCATATATGGTTTTACATTTACCGTGACTTCACAAAAATCTGAATTTCCCGAGGCGTCGGTTACCGTAAACCTTACAATTTGAGTACCAACATCGGTGCTGGTGAAACTGCTTTTGCTCAGGGACATATCTTCTATGGCGCAGTTATCTGTGGAATTTTGATCTACATCATTTACAGATATTTCTCCTGTTCCGTTTTCATCCAGAACCAGATCAATTTCGGAAGTGCAGTTAACCAAAGGTGGTAAATCATCCACAACAATGATCTCAATTTCACAACTTCCTGTATGTTCGCCGTAATAAGAAGCTGTGATCATTTGAGAACCAATGTCATCACAGGTAAAATCTTTCTTACTTAGCTCCAGTTCAATATTTTCCTGCTCTCCGGAATAAGTAAGACTCAGCTCTGCCTTACCTTCCCAGTCGAGCGACAACGGCACAGATTCGGCGCAGTTAACACCTCCCGATTGTTCATAGGGAATAACATTGATGGTAGTCTCACATGTTTCCACATTCCCATTCACATCAACTACGGTCACC
Organism: Salinimicrobium sediminilitoris; assembly: GCF_020866905.1. Classification (GTDB taxonomy): domain Bacteria; phylum Bacteroidota; class Bacteroidia; order Flavobacteriales; family Flavobacteriaceae; genus Salinimicrobium; species Salinimicrobium sediminilitoris. The sequence goes on from NZ_JAIVCC010000017.1 coordinate 74,945, forward strand.
ACAACCTCGTTCTCTCCAACATCTGTAATTTCAAAACGGCTTTTACTCAAGGTAGTACTGGCAACCTCACAGTTGTCTGAAAAGCTGTCCAGTATAATTTCTGCGGAAATTATACCGTAACCTTCTTCATTCAGAAAAAGGTTGAAATCCTCCCGACATTTAATTACAGGTTTTATTTGATCTACTACTTCAATTTTAGTGGTGCAACTTCCGGAAGAACCATCAACAAAATGGACAATTAATTCTACTTCCTGCTCTCCAATATCCTCACAGGTAAATACGTCTTTACTCAATTCAAAAAAGTCAACTGCAGGACTGGTTGGGTCTGCATCATATAAGGTAGCGGGATCCAGAGTAGCGGTTCCGTTAGGGCCCAATGCCACTTGAGTGGAAACACAATTTATTTCCACAGCAGGAGTATTGTAAACAATTGGAAAGGAACATGCCGTGGAAACATTTCCAGCTTCGTCCTCTACTGTTAAGGTCACTGTGGTGTTATTTGTAACTACGTCCTGAGGTGCGGGAACCTGAATGACATTAAATTGGGTTGAGCAATTATCTGTATAACTGATTCTATCCTTATAATTTGGAACTACAAAGTTCTCACCGGGAACAAGATCTACTTCCACAGGAGAATTATTACAGGAATTAAGTTCAGGAGGAATGTTATCTTCTAAAGTCACCACTAAATTGCACTCCCCAACGAAAGGAGAATTTGCGTCAATTCCATGATATACTTTAAGATTTACTTGCAGCTCTTGCCCCAGTCTTTCCTCAATTTGTTCAATAAAAATCCCATTATCAAAGTTTTGCCTGTTAATAATATAGGACTCAAAATCTGGCGCAGAATAACTACAATCCTCATCAAGCTCCAGAGATAATCCGGCAGTCGATCCACAATCAAAAGATGGCTGATCTTCCTGGACTAAAACAAGCTGAATTGAACAGACATCCGATTCATTATCGAATTCATCAAAAGCCCGAATGTTTACAGTAAAATCCTGAGTAATTTCATTATTTGCAGCCGGGGTTTGTTCATACCTAATGGAATTGCCACAGTTATCAACTGCCTCCACTTCCCCAAGCAGGTCTGGAACAAAATACTTGCCGTTTACTGCTGAAACAAATTGCGTGGAATTCTGCGGACATACAGTAAACTCCGGCGGTTCTTCATCTTTAACGGTGATCTTTAAGGTACAGGTAGCAGTATTCCCTGTTGCATCTTTTGCCTCGAACTGTATCTCGGTTTCCCCCACCGGGAAAAAGCTTCCTGAAACAGCACCCCCGTCGATTATAGAAATAGTTGGCTCTCCGGCATTATCTGTAGCAGTAGGCCATTCGTATTCCACCTCCGCCCCGCATGCTCCGGGATCGGTTAATACTTCAATATTACCCGGGCAACTTATCACAGGATCTTCCTCATCTTCGGCTTCATTTATGGTCACCGTGAAGCTACAGGTGGCGGTATTGCCCGCCGCATCTGTGACTATAAAGGTATTGGTGATGGTTTGCCCAACAGGAAACTCACTTTCCGAAGGTAATCCCGCTGTTTGAACAATACTTGCTCCGGGGCAGTTATCCCCAAATGGTACACTATAGTTTACTATTTTACCCGTTTCTCCAATAGCAACATTTTCTACAATATTTGAGGGACAGTTGATTGCGGGATCTTCAATATCAGTAACAGTAACATCAAAACTACAAATAACAGGAGGGTTTATCCCATCACTGGCTTCATATGTAACAGTCGTGGTACCATCAGGAAAAACTTCTCCCGAGGAAGGACCACCATCAGTTCTTGTGATCGAAACATCATCATTTTCGGAATCTTCGGCTGTAGGATCAGCAAACACAGCAACCGCACCGCATATTCCTGATTCTGAATTCAGGTCAATATCTGAAGGACAATTTTTTAAAGTGGGCGGCAAATTCTCATCTGCAGGACTAACAATTACATTAAACTGGCATATAGCTGTTGCTCCTGAGGCATCTTTAACTGTGAATTCTATAGGATGTGTCCCTTCAGTAAATTGCGTTCCCGAAGCCTGGCCTCCAGTTTGATTTACAGTAAATCCACTACAATTATCATCTGCAACGGGATCCGGAAAGTTTACAGGGATAGAAGTTTCTCCAGTTGCTAACTGCGCATTCACAACGTTAGGACAATCGAGAAATACAGGGGCTTCATTATCTGTAACAGCTATGGTAAAACTACAGTCAGCAGAATTTTCGGACTCATCTGTTGCTCTGTATACTACAGTTTTTGTTTCGCCCACAGACACAAAATCTCCCGGTTTTGGACCACTTATCCAGGTAATTTCAGGATCAACACCAGAATCGTCTGTTGCTTCAGGAATATTATAATTCACTATAGCTCCACATTCTCCGATATCTGCAGGAAAGGTCAGATTTGTACAGGAAGTAAAAACTGGATCTGTAGTGTCTTCCCCTCCCTCAGCTTGATATTCGATTGAAAATTTTCCTTCAGGCTGTGGGCCGCATTTAAAAAGAACGGTGTCTTCTATAACCACCTTTACCTCTCCCGTTGCCACCGGAACAACTTCGGCGGTGAAATTATCCTCTCTTTTAAACTCTTTTAAATTAAAATCAAAATCTACATCAACATCATAAGGAACAGGATAAGTTCCAAATATTCCTAAGTCTAATGATCGTATGTCTAAAGAATGGACAGTTAAATCCATATTATTGACATGTATTCTGCCACAGCTGTTAATAGCTAGATCAATTGGCAAATCTAGATCCTGGGAAGAAAAATTTCCCACCAAATTGTAATTATTCCGCGAGTCATAAACCTTCACATCGAAATTCCCATTTTCAATACCTGAAAAACTTTCTAGGAGTGCCAGAGGGTCATTAAACAGAGCTCCTAAATCAAAATCATCTGCAAAGTCAGCGACATACAAATAACCATATTCATCTGTTACCAAACTACCGGGACTGCCTTGAACATCTTTATTTATAATGGTAACCGGATTATAATCTTTATCATATACTAAAACTCTTCCATTTTCTCCACCAGAATCACTTAAATATATATTGCCTTCATTATCAACTGCGATCCTTAATGGATCCCTAATAGGATCTCCTTTAAAATTATCAATTGTATGAATATATCTCCCTTCTGGAGAATAAATTTTAATAGCATCCCAATTACCCGCTGTTTCACCGGTATAGTTATCGGCATTGTAAATATTTCCATCTTTATCTAAGGCAAGGCCGGATGTGCCCCGAGGATCTTCACTTTCTGCATCTGTACCTCTTCCAATTTCGTTGATCAACTGAAAGGAATCATTGAAAACCAAAATTTGTTTTTCACCGTGATCGGCGACATAAATTCTTCCATTCGATCTATTAATCACAAAATCTAAAGGTGTCTCAAAGTAACTGGCATCAATTACAGGATTGGGATTCCCAAGTTTATACAGTCCATTGCCATAGGTTAAATAAAAAAGTTCATCACTGTCGTTAAAATCAATACTTATGACAGCTTCAGATAATTTAGCCTCAAGATAAGGTCCGAGTTTCCCTAAACCTGAGATACCTCCAATATCATCTAAAATTTCATCCAAAATCTTATCAATGTTAAAACTAGTCAAATCTTCTTTGTTACCAACAAAGGAGAATGCAGGATCAACCCTCTGAAGATCTTCTAAACTTCCATTATTTACATTAATGGCAGAACCGTCGATAAAATTGACTGCTTCTTCAAATTTGATTTCAATAGGTATAGGATTTGCACTGGAAGGTCCTGGTGATTCAGAACTTGTAATTTTCACTCCATTCTGGGCAAAAAGAGAAGAAGAAAACACAAAAAGTAACAGGAAAAGAGATATACTTCCCCAACAACCAAAAAAATGCCGCAAGAGTACGGCAGTAGAATTACATTTTTGGACGGTTTGGAGTCTCCTCATAGAGTGCAGCTTACTAACAAATATAAGTAAGTAAAACGAAGACCCCGATAAAGTATTGTTAACAAATATCAAGACATTGCTGCAGTTTCACTGCAGCGATGCCCGATACCCGGAACTGAAAATTTTATGCTTATTTCTGAGCTTCTTCTTTATTTCTAATCACCAATCTAAATCCTTCCCCGTGAATGTTAAGGATCTCTACGTTCTCATCCTTTTTAAGGTACTTACGCAGCTTGGCTATATAAACATCCATACTACGGGATGTAAAGTAATTGTCGTCTCTCCATATCTTGGTTAGAGCTAACTCCCTTGGCATAAGATCGTTCTCATGTAAAGCTAAAAGGCGCAACAATTCGTTCTCTTTTGGAGACAGTTTTGATGGTTCCTCATCTCTAAAGGTAAGGAAGCGAAGTTTTGAATTCAGGTGGAAATCTCCAATCTGGAATTCGAACTGCTTGCTATCGGCCACGCTGTCTGTAGCTTTACGCTGCATAATAGCTTTGATCTTCATAAGCAAAACTTCACTGTCAAAAGGCTTGTTCAGGTAATCATCTGCCCCTACTTTATAACCTTTTAAAACATCTTCTTTCATTGCCTTTGCAGTCAGGAAGATGATAGGAATTTCTTCATTCTTTTCCCTAATCTCTTTGGCTAGTGTAAAACCATCTTTATATGGCATCATCACATCCAGGATACAAAGATCAAAATCATCTTTTTTGAATTTCTCAAATCCTTCCATCCCGTTCTTGGCATGTGTGACCTCATAATCGTTCATGGCCAGGTAATCTTTTAATACCGTTCCAAAGTTTGGGTCATCTTCAACTAGTAAAATCTTCTTATTTTCAGTTTCCATAAATTAAGATATTAGTGGTAATTTAATTATAAATGTACTTCCTTTTCCTTTTTCACTTTCCACGCTTATTTGTCCGTGGTGGTCATCAAGGATACGCTTGGCATAGGCAAGTCCAAGGCCGTGGCCTTTTACGTTGTGGATATCTCCCGTATGCTCGCGATAAAATTTTTCAAATATTTTTTTCTGAACAGGTTTTGTCATTCCGCTTCCCTGGTCACGTATTTTCATGACAATATAGTTCTTTACATTTTCTGTGTAGATATCAATTTTAGGCGCATCTGTAGAATATTTCACTGCATTATCAAGCAGGTTTACAACCACATTGGTAAAATGGGTCTGGTTTGCCAGTATTGATGCTTTCAAGGCCCCAAAATGTGTTTGAATATATCCCTGTTTATCTTCCACAATTAGATCTATATGCGTAATGGCTTCTTCAATTAATTCATGTAAATCAAGTCTCTCCTTTTTAAGATCGAGTTCATTCTTTTCCAATCTGGAAATTCGCAGTACGTTCTCAACCTGTGCATGCATCCGCTTATTTTCATCCCTTATCATGCGGTGATAATGAGCGACTTTTTCGGGATCGTTCATGATCTTTGGGTTCTTGATCGCATCCAGTGCAAGATTAATAGTTGCAATAGGTGTCTTGAACTCGTGGGTCATATTATTAATAAAATCTGTTTTAATTTCAGATATCTGCCTTTGCTTTATCAATTGTGATAGTGCACTTGAATATGCTACCACAATGATAAGGGTGAAAATGATCGATAAAGCCGCCATTAAAGTAATGGAAGACAATACAACCTGTTTCTTTTCGGTAAAGTTCACGAACAAATTATAATCATTAATCCTGCTTCCTGAAGCAAAAACCGGCACCCTGTAAGTTGTTCTTGCATCCAGTTTAAAATTCTCTGACTGCACCTTGGTTGCCAGACCATTGTCGTAAACAGCATATTCAAAGGAGGTATGCATCCCCCTGTTCTCAAGTTCATTCTGGATCAAACCTTCCAGATATGACTTTGAAACCCGCTCATGCAAAGGTTTCCTGCTCGTATATTCGTTCACAGTGGAACGGATAAATTCTTTCTCCACATCTTTCATCCTAAAGATGCGATTGATCCTGCTGGAGGTGGCAAGCAAATCCTCATTTATGCTATCATTCTTCACCAGCTTGGAAACCCTGCGGTTAATAAGCTTTTTAAACTGAATGGTATCTATAGATGCATCCAGAAAAGCTGTAGAAAGCCTGTAATCTTCTTCCAGTCTTTCCTGTGAAGAGAGATAGTCATCTTCAGAGGACCCATTGCGCTCATCTTCAAATATTTCATTGATCATCGCACTATCTGCCTTCGCTCCCAAACTGTCAACCAACTCCTGCATCGCGAAATAGTAGTTTTCCAGTTCGTTATTCTCAACTTCTGTAGCTACCCTTCGCAGTATCTGTTTTGCATTGAAAGAGAATTGCTCTTCCTTGCTCTCAACCGTGTTTTTTATCCAAAACCCCTGAACAAATATAATTCCTATTAAAGAGAGGCTCATTAGAACCACCAAAAGAAAAAAAATCTTTTTGTTCATATTTTCAAAAGTATGATTTTAACATTTAGCCAAAGACGCCTTTAACCAAATGTTAACAAAAGAAAGTCAGTATTTACGCGCGCTCAAGAAGGGTTTCGTGCAAGTCACGCACTGCTTCGCGGGTTTTGGAGAGCTCCTTGTTTTCAATAAAAAAATCTGCAAGTTCCGCCTTTTTTTTATCACTCCACTGGTGGCTCATCCTGGCTTCGATTTCTTCCAGTGTAGAACTATCCCGCTCCTGCAACCTCGCCACCCTTTGTTCAAAAGGAGCGGTAATGAGTAGATTGAAGTCGCATTTGCGATAGCCTCCTTTTTCAAAGAGAATGGCTGCTTCATAAATTACATAAGGAGCAACCTGATCTTGTTTCCAGGTCTCGAAATGTTTGGCCACAGCCGGGTGAATTATTCCATTAAGTTGTTCCAGCTTTTCATTGTCGCCAAAGACTTTTGAAGCAATAAATTTTCTATCGGGAATTCCTTCTTTGTAGGCTTCCTCTCCAAAAAGTTGAATTATGGCAGCCTTTATTTTTTCATCTTCCAGCATTAACTTCTTTGCCTCCACATCGGCAATAAAAACAGGAATACCCAGCTCTTTAAAGAATCCGGCTACTGTTGTTTTTCCGCTTCCAATGCCTCCTGTAAGCCCAAGTACTTTCATTTTTTGATAATAAACTGAATTCTCTTCTCATTTAGCCGAATATTAGAAGTGAATTCCGGCTTCTGAATAACTTCAGGAATAAGAAAATCCTGCTGTCCTCTTACATCGTCGAAATCCACAACCACCCTAAAATCTGAAGCTGTTACTCTGCTGAAGTCTTTCAGGTTCACCTGGTAAAACAGCACGACCTCCTTGGGGAAGATCACGACATTAAGCCCTCGAGGCACGTTCATGATTTCAATAGGAACCTGCACCTTCCCTTCAGTAACTTTCTCGACATCCACCGCATATTTTACTTTATTGCGATAAAAAGTAACATTGGGAAGAGCCGTGGTATCGAGATACACTATCCCCTGTTGATCTTCTTTCACTTTTGTAAGGCTAAGCTGCTGGGTGAAAAGTTTTGAAAGGGTATCCAAAATATTGTCGGGACCGCTCACCATAATAGAATCTGGCTCATATTTCAAAGCCTCCACAGCCGAATATCCCACTGCGTATTCCATTTTCATGCGGAAAACAACAGGTAATTTTTTCTCCTGTTTTTGTTCATATTGCACAACAAGCGCATCCTTTAAAAATTCGTTGTCATCCAGATCGATTTCCAGCTGGGATTGAAGCTCTGAATGGTTTTCATCAATCGCATAAACCAAAGCATCATTCTCAATACTTGCTTTAGAAAGATCAATATTTACAGTAGGCGGAAAAAGAGAGAACCAGGCGACTGTAAAACCATTTTCCTGAATCCTCAATTCCAGACTTTGCGGAATTTTCCCCACCAGCAGTTTATCCTGCGGGACATTTACATATTCCACAGGGATCTCCAGCACCTCACTGTACTGCTTGGAAAACTGAACAAAGATCCAGATCACAATAGCAAAAAAGAGAAAAAATAAAAATGAGTTAAAATCGGTTTTTCTAAACCGGGCTTTGGTAAGCGTTTTAAATCTTTTAAGCATGTTTAAAAAATAGCTTTGGGAACCTCTTTTCTGGATCCATATTTAGAATCCTAAGATAGCAGGTTGACTTGCAGTAACCAAACCCATATCCTAAAAATTGAACCATGGCGGCTACTATAGAAAGTCCGGCGATCTTGATACTACGGTTAAGAACAAGGGAATGGAAAAACAAGATCAAAAAATAGGTGACATAAAGCCAAAGCGGCCAATACCATCCAAAAATGGCAAAAATGAGAGCTGTTATTAATCCCAAACTGAATAAAGTGGGAAACCAGTAAGTGATCTTGGCCGAATGTGGGTGCCATTTGTTGAGAATTGGCCTCACCATCCCAAATTTCTTCACCTGTTGATAGAATTTCTTCCAGTCTATGCGTCGCTTATGATAGACAAAAGCCTCCGGAAATAACCTGGTCTTAAAATGCTCTTTTTGAAGCCTTAGTGCAAGATCTGGATCTTCGCCGGGATGGATCCTTCCGAAGCCATTGCTTGCAACAAAAGCTTCTTTAGACAAACCCATATTAAAACTGCGGGGTTGAAAATTACCCACGCTTTTTTTTCCTCCCCGTATTCCGCCGGTGGTCAAAAAGGAGGTCATGGCATAATTTATAGCTTTCTGTAGGTCACTAAAATCCTTATGGGCGGCATCCGGGCCGCCAAAACAGTGAACAAAATCCTTCAGGAGTTCCTTTTCAACTTCAGCGAGGTACTGCGGCGGCAAAATCACATCACTATCCAGGATCAAAAAGTAGTTCCCGGCAGCTCTTTTCATTCCGTAGTTGCGGGAGTCCCCCGGTCCTGAATTCGGTTTCCTGAAGTAGCTGATGTTCAAACTTCCGCAGTATTCCTGCACCACTTCTTCCGAAGAAATTGTCGAACCATCTTCCACGATCACAACCTCAAAAGGCTTTTGATATTCCAGGGCCTGCATACTTTGCAGCAGCTCCTTTATCTCGGCGGGGCGGTTATAGACAGGAATGATAAATGAAAAAGAAAGCTCCATGACACAAATGTATTAAAGAATGTGGGACAGGGCCCAAAAAATAAGAGGCCCCAAAAATGACATTTTCGAGACCTCTTACTATCGATATTTGAACTAGCTTACTCTTCTTTCCCTTTTATAAAAGCTTCCATAACCTGCTGGCTCACTCCCATATTGGAGAAACCACCGTCGTTGAAAAGATTTTGAAGGGTAACTCTTTTTGTAAGATCCGAGAACATTGTGATAATGTAATTAGCACAATCCATTCCCGTTGCATTCCCAAGAGGCGACATCTCATCGGCATAGGCGATGAAACCATCGAAGCCTTTAACTCCTGTACCTGCAGTGGTAGGAGTTGGAGACTGGGAAATTGTATTTACTCTTACTTTTTTCTCTTTCCCGAAGAAATACCCAAAACTACGGGCAATTGATTCGAGATATGCCTTATTGTCGGCCATGTCATTATAGTCCGGGAATACTTTCTGAGCAGCGATATAAGAAAGCGCCATAATACTCCCCCACTCGTTCATTGCATCCTTTTTATAAAGACTCTGCATGGTTTTATGGAAAGAAACTGCCGATACATCCCAGCCTTTAGTGGTATAATCATAATTCATATCGGTATAGTGATTCCCTTTTCGCACATTGACAGACATTCCTATGGAATGCAGCACGAAATCAAGCTTTCCGCCAAGAATTTCCATGGCTTTCTCTACAAGATTATCAAGGTCTTCCACCTTGGTGGCATCTGCAGGAATAATTTCGGAATTCGTCTTTTCAGCAAGATCTTTGATATTCCCCATTCGCATAGCGATAGGTGCGTTGGTAAGAACGAATTCTCCCCCCTCTTCATGGACGCGCATCGCCGTTTTCCAGGCGATAGAATTTTCGTCTAAGGCCCCAAAGATGATCCCTTTTTTTCCTTTTAGTAGATTATATGACATGGTATGGTTTTATAGTGTTTGTTAAGCGGGTAAATATAATAAACATCTTTTAATTCAAAAGGGCTTTCGCATGCGCCACGGCAGAATCACTAATGTTTTTGCCGCCCAGCATCATTGCAAGCTCTTCTATCCTGTCTTCCCCTTTCAATTCCTTGATATTGGTGATGGTGCTGTGAACCGCATCTTCTTTATAGATCTTGAAGTGCCTGTTTCCTTTTCCTGCAATCTGCGGAAGGTGGGTTATGGCAATAACCTGCATATTACTACCCATTTTTTGAAGGATACCCGCCATTTTCTGGGCAATATCGCCCGAAACTCCTGTATCTATCTCATCAAAAATTATGGTGGGGAGTTTGCTGTAAGTCGCAAGAATACTTTTCACAGCCAGCATGATCCTGGAAAGTTCCCCGCCAGATGCCGCCTTTTTTATGTCGTTATAACTACCGCCCTTGTTGGCAGCCAGCAACCAGTTAAGCTTATCCTGCCCATTGCTGTAAAATTCTTTTTGTTGCTCCAGCTCAATTTTCAGGGTAGCATTTGGCATTCCCAGGTCGGCCAGAATATTTTCTACTTCCTTAATAAACTTCGGAATTACGCTTTTTCGGGAGGTATGAATTTCTGAAGCTATTTTATGCAGCGCCTCTTTCTTCTCTAAAATGGCTTTTTCTGAACGTGCTATTTCTTCATCGGCATTTTCTGAAACTGCTACTTTTTTGGCTAGCTCTTCCTGAATTTCCTTCAGTTCCTCTACTGTACCGGCTGCATGCTTCTTTTGAAGATTATACAACACCTGAAGCTTTGCGTTCACCTGCTCCAATTCGGTAGGATTTGCCTCCACTTTATCTAAAGCTGATTCAAGTTCGGTGGCGATATCATCCAGTTCTATGTTCACACTTTGCAGCCGTTCAAAAAGCTGCTGATATTGACTTGAGATGCCTGAAATCTTTTGCAGGTTATTTTTTGCTTCCCGAAGTGAGGCCGCAGCACCAACTTCTTCCTGCTGAATATTATTGATCGCACCTCCCAATTGCTCGGTGAGCTCCTCTACATTACTAAGCTCTTCATACCGCTCCTCAAGCTCTTCCTGCATCCCCGACTCCAGCTTTGCCTGCTGAAGTTCGGTAAGCAAAAACAGGTTGTAATCGTATTCTTTGGTAGCCTGCGCCTGCTCTTCTTTCAACTCCTGCAACTGCTTTTGAAGTTTCTTAAGCTGTTGCAATACTGCCTGATAATCTTTAATTGTTGTGGCATTTTTGGCCAGGGAGTCGATTACCAGGAACTGGTATTCATTATCACCAAGACTTAAAGTTTCGTGCTGACTATGGATATCAAGCAGCTTCTCGCCCAAAGTCTGCAGGGAGGAAAGGTTCGCCGGAGTATCATTTATAAATGCCCGGCTTTTTCCTGAAGGTAAAATTTCCCGGCGTATAATAGTCTGGGATTCGTAATCGAGATCTTCTTCAGCAAAAAGTGATTTAAGCTCATAGGAGGAAATATTGAAGCTTCCTTCAATAACACACTTCTTTTCCTGATTGCGAATTGCACTAAAGTCGGCACGCTTACCAAGCAAGAGCGAAAGAGCTCCCAGCATTATGGATTTTCCAGCACCGGTTTCTCCTGTTATTATCGTAAAACCGCTTTGAAGATCCATCTGGATGTCTTCAATAAGGGCGTAATTTTTTATAGAAAGGCTTGTGAGCAAGAGAATGTAAATTTGGGTTAAAGATAATGGAAAATTCAATTTACAATTAGCAATTAGCAATTAGCAATTAGCAATTAGCAATTAGCAATTAGCAATTAGCAATTAGCAATTAGCAATTAGCAAAATTAAACGAATTCATTTTTAAGCACCAAAAAAGAAGAAGTAAATTCCAAGCACTCAATTCCAAAAAGGATTCAAGATTCAAAGTTACTTTTCTCCTAAGCATTTGCTTTCTGAGTAGTCACCACTGTTAACTCAAAAACAGAGTTCTCGACTCAGCTCAACCTGACAGTAAAAAGTTCTGGTTCTTGATTTTTGCCTCTCCTGAATTGCCCACTAAACTCTGAGCCCTTGAAAAATTTCCCGCAGATCCCGCAGATTTCCACAGATTTAAAATTCTTGACTGCTGCTCCTGATTCCTGTTCGTTCTGAACTGCTTACTGAACACTGAACACTGAGCACTGAGTACTGAGTACTGAGTACTGAGTACTGAGTACTAAAATCTAATATTTCCCCACTTCTCAGAAAAAGTAGGAGCCATGTTATTTAAAGCATCTACCACTTCACGGATATTGACCTGTGGCCCACCGCTAAAGATCTGCTCCACCTCGTCGGCTTTGGCGTCGAAGAAAGTCCTCAACAGGAGAGAATTTGGTCGCCGGCTGTTCATACGTTCCAGGTCGATAAGAGCTGTGGCAATTGCTTCCTTCCCTTCTTCCGGTGACATGTGCATTACATCCAGCCCATTCCGGTGATAGTCATAAAGCGCATTTCTGTATCCCGAATAAGTATTCGAAAGCAGATTGGCATTAAGTTGATACCGGGAACGATTTCCATCTGTGCCTTTCCACCCGCTGTAAGAACTCTGTTGTGCTGTTCCCACAATTTGGTTGGCAGTTTCAAAATAAGGTGTCCCTCCCTGTTCAGTAAAGGTATCGGCATCGAGACCTAAGATTGTATAGACATAATACCCAATTATCGAAACAAGATTAGAATCGAATTGACTGGGACTAAATTCCAGCGGCTCATACTCGGTATACTCAAACGCAAGATCATCGTCGTTAAAGTTAAATACAGGACTAACCATGGTGGAGCCAAAAACCGGTCTTGAGGATTGCACCTGTATGCTCCCAGAAAAACTGTTCCCGTCATAACTGTTGATGTTGATGAACATACTACAATTGATGCGCTCCTGCGGAAGAAACTCCCTGTTGGTCCAGCGGGTTTGGTTGATGAATTCGCTAATGGTGTTTTGAAGTGTTTTAAAAACGGAAGCATTTGCCTGCCCTGTTTTTTCTGAATTGACCACCACCTGGCAATTTAGCTCCTGCGCTCCGGCAGCTACGCTAAGACCAAACATAAACAGTAAAACAAATACTCTATTCATTGCTTAACAGGATTATTTCATTCAGGATGTCGCCGGCTACTTCTGTTTTCGACTTTATCTGGAAGCCTTTGGTCTTTCCATCTTTGAACAGGATCTTGATCTTATTGGTTTCCGATTTAAATCCGGCACCGGAGTCGTTCAGGGAATTCAGAACGATAAAATCCAGGTTCTTTCTCTGTAACTTCCCTGCGGCATTCTCCTCTTCATTTTCAGTTTCCAGGGCAAAGCCAACCAGGATTTGGTGCTTTTTTGCTTCTCCCAGGCTTGCCAGGATATCAGGATTTTTTACCAGCTCCAACATCATGGTTTCCGCCGATTTCTTGATCTTTTGGGTAGCCGAAAGCTTCGGGCGGTAATCTGAAACCGCAGCCGATGCAATTGCTATATCAACTTCAGGAAAGAACTTTGTAGCGGCTTCAAACATATCTACAGCACTCTGCACCCTTATCAAATTGATCTCCTCATTGGGATTCTGCAAATGTGTGGGACCGGAGATTAAAATTACTTCCGCTCCCAAAGAACGGGCAGCAGCAGCAAGTTCAAATCCCATTTTCCCACTGGAATGATTTCCTATAAAACGTACCGGGTCAATGGCTTCGTATGTGGGACCGGCAGTAATGAGTACTTTTTTATTCCGAAGTGGAAGACTTTCAGCAATATGATCTTCAATAAACTTTAGAATATCTTCGGGCTCTGCCATTCGGCCTTCCCCGGAAAGCCCGCTTGCCAGTTCTCCCGAAGTAGCGGGGATCATAGTATTCCCAAAGGAAGTAAGTATGTCAAAATTTTCCCTTGTAGAAGGATGCCTGTACATATCAAGATCCATTGCCGGGGCAAAATATACCGGACATTTGGACGATAAATAAGTAGCAAGTAAGAAATTATCGCTGTGCCCTTTTGCCATTTTTGAGAGTGTATTAGCGGTAGCAGGTGCGATAAGCATAAGATCGGCCCAAAGGCCTAATTCCACATGATTATTCCATTGGTTGCTATGATCTTCTTCTTTAGTAAAAGAAGAAATAACCTCATTTTTGGAAAGTGTGGATAAAGTAAGCGGAGTAACAAATTCTTTGGCTGCAGGAGTCATTACGACCTTCACCTGGGCCCCGGCTTTAATAAACAGCCGGACCAAAAATGCTGTTTTATAAGCGGCTATACCCGCGGTAACGCCGAGAAGTATCTTTTTGCCGCTTATTACAGACATAATTCTTATTCTTCGCTTTGGGTATTGCGATAGTAGATCTTTTCATTAAGCCACTCCTGAACTGCTAAAGCATGCGGCTTTGGCAACTTTTCATAGAACTTGGAAACTTCGATTTGCTCTTTGTTTTCAAAGATCTCATCAAGACTATCATTGTAAGTAGCAAATTCATCCAGTTTTTCAAGAAGTTCTTTCTTGATCTCTGAATTTATTTGGGTGGCTCTTTTCGAGATTATTGAGATCGCCTCATAAATGTTGTTGGTAGTAGCATCGATCTTGTTCTTGTCAAGAGTCGTAGTATTAAGTGGAGCCTCTGTTCTCTTTAGATCTATCATATTCTCGTCTCAGATTTTAATTGTTGTTCTTTTGTTTCAATATCTTTTAAAGCAGTGTTAGCCATATCAATAAACTCCCCTTCGGAATAGTAACGCTGGTAATCCTCGTAATATCCTCTTGCTTTTTCCAGTCTCTCGGGCATGGCATATTCATAACTGTTAATGGCATAAAGATAAGCCGATTCAAACCTGTAATACATAGCTTTTTCCCTGAAAGGGGAACCGGGATATTGAGATATAAAATTGTCAAAAGCCGTCATTGCTGCAATATAACTTTCGGTGTGATGATATTGTTTTGCAATTTCATAAGCCTTTTTCTCAAGTTTCACCCTAAGTTCTGTAACCAGTTTATTGGCCTCATCCATTTTTTCACTTTCGGGAAAACGGTTGATATAATCCTGGAGCTTACTTATCCCTTTTACAGTTTCAGTTTGATCAAGATTATATGGAGGAGAGAGATAGTAATAACTCTTAGCCCCTTTAAAAGCAGCCTCTTCAAGTTTCTCACTCTCTGGATAGGTTTCTACAAAACGCTCAAATTGATAACCGGCAAGGAAATAATCTCCCAGCTCATAGTAGGTATCTGCAAACAGGTACATCAACTTTTGCCCCTGTGGTTTACCTCTAAATTCTGGCACCAGCTGCTCAAAAAGCCTTAATGCCTTCTTATATTTACTCCTGCTATTGCCTTCCCCTGCTTTAGCCTCATTATAAAGCTTTTCTGCAGTTGAATACTTTAAACCTGTGTCTTTACTCTTCAACACTTTCTGGTATTCCCCACAAGAGGTAAAAAGAATAGCTAAACTTAAAAATAGGATGATTTTCTTCATTCTGAATTTTAACATCTGGCAAAAATACTCTTTTCTGCCTTATTATAAAAACTTTAGTTTCAGTGCAAATTACACCAAAAACAAAGGTCTGCCCGAAGTATGGGAATTAAAAATTATCAATAAAATCGTCGATCTTCGTGGAAAGATTATCAGTTGAAGAAACCAGCGGCAATCGCAGGTTGTTCTTCACTATTCCTTTCTTTTTAAGCATGGCTTTTATTCCAACAGGATTGCCTTCAGCAAAAATAAGATCAATAGAAGGAGCTACCTTATAGTGAAGTTCATAAGCTTCATCCACCTTTCTTTCAAGTCCCAGCTTTACCATTTTAGAGAATTCGGCTGGAAGGCCCTGCGCAATAACAGAGATCACTCCATGTCCCCCGGCGAGAACCATTGGCAAGGTGATCATATCGTCACCTGAGATCACAAGGAAACCTTCGGGCACCTCGTCAATAAGTTTCATTGCCTGCACGATATCTCCTGCAGCCTCTTTAATCCCGATAATATTATCCACCTGCGCCAGGCGTTTCACAGTTTCCGGAAGCATGTTAGAACCTGTTCTTCCCGGGACGTTATACATAATGATTGGCTTTGGCGAAGCAGCCGCCACAGCTTTGTAATGCTGAAATATACCTTCCTGCGATGGCTTGTTATAATAAGGAGAAACAGAAAGTACGGCATCAAAAGCCGACAGATCTGTACTCTTCACCTCTTCAGAAACCTTTGCTGTGTTATTACCGCCAATTCCAAGTACTAGTGGGATACGACCATTATTTTCTGCAACCACGGTATCAATAACCAGTTGCTTCTCTTTAGAAGTAAGGGTCGCACTCTCGCCGGTAGTTCCAAGAACCACCATATAATCAATTCCGTTCTCGATTTGAAAGTTCACTAAATCTTTTAGTGCTTCCACATCTACAGTAAGATCGTCTTTAAAAGGAGTGATCAAAGCAACTCCCGTTCCAACAAATTTGTTCATTATGTTGTTGTGTTTAATATTTTTAAATACTTTTTTAATTCTTCGGTGAAAATTTCTGCTTCTGAAAGTTCTGCGGAAATATTCAGATCAAAAATGGTCTTTTCGGAAGTCTTTTCTCTTCCCACCTTTAACCTCGCCCGGGTAACCGAAACGAGAAAACCGGCCATTTTATTTTCTGAAGCTGTAAAAGATACCAGAACATCAAATTGAGCATCTATGAACGCTGAAGCTTTTTCAGAAACCTTGCCGTTCCATCGAAAATCTTCACGGGAAATTTCAGGCCATTCAAAAGTGTCAATTTTGACAGCTTTTTTTTCACAAAACACAAATTTTACTTCCTGTTGCTTCAGGTTTAGATCTTCCTTCAGCTTTAAAAAATGTTTTACGGTATCTTCACTGCTGTCATCCAGAATAATTCCCAGTTTATACACCTTACCTTCAGCAACCGAATTTTCAGAAATCCGCAGATTTTTTCGCGCTACCGCAAGCTTAAGATCTTTAATTTTCACAGGGCAAAATTAGGAATAATTGTATTACCAAAAACAAGGGAAACAAGGGATTTTCCACTATACCAGGTGCAATAGCCTGAGTTTTTTTTCGGGGGTGATAAAAAAGAGGAAAACGAGTTTTATCGCCGCAAATTTTATAAGTGTTCCAACAATTTCAATACTTAGGTCTCTAAAGTAGAAAACCTCCATATCCCTCAACACATCTGAAAAAATGAAGGAGAGGGCCAGGCAAATAAAGAAAACCGACTTCTTGGAAAAAGAATTAAGATAGTAAACCAGGGCAGTAATGGCAATAAACAGGATATTGAGGTAGTAAATTACATAAAGCCAAAAGGCAAGATCATTTCCTAAATTTCGTTCAATTTCGGTAATATGACCCCACAATAGATATACATAGATGCCCACAATACTCATAAAGTAAAGTGTTGTGAATCTACTGCCTCTTTCATACTCGGTATGTCCAATAGCCTCCCGGGCCAAAAAGAAGTAACTGGTTAACCATAATCCAAGTTTTATCTGTTCAAAATACCAAATACTGCCTCCAAAGGAAATCAAGGTCGCCGCCATGGCCATCCCTAAAAACATGGAAAAATTAAAATTTTTGAATGGAATCTTTTTGAAATAATAAAAGATAAGGGGGAAGAAAAACAGGATCTCACCCGATTTTCTAAGCAAAAAGTTGTCACTTACAATACCGGCGACGTTCACACACATAGCAGTGATAGCCAGGAGAGAAAGAAAAACCTTTTGTTTCATTTATGGGAGAAAATTCCTGCAATATAAAAATTTTGAGAAGAATAAACTTTAATGTGAAAAATATTATTAAAATGGAATATAAAAAGTAATTCTAAAAAGAATACTGCATTAAAAGCCTGGAAGAAGAGAACTTTTTCTTCGATGGCTTGCGTGTTCCACCAAGCCAAAAAATGCGATAACATGAAATAAAGGATAGAAGATAATGACGCTGATATCGGGTATTATAAACAGCCTGTAGAACAGGGAAAGTTCAGACAACAGTAAGGAAGCGGAAGCCAGCATGAGCCATAGGGATGCGTAGTGAGATTTGAGCAGGTATTGTGTAAAGGTCACTGCCAGTAGGCAAATAAGCAACAGCATGTAAATATAAGCAGTCTCCTGGTGAGATGGAATTACCTGTGGCACAAGATCGGCCATGGTATAGAACAAAAATCCCAGAAAAGTGTACATGATCAACAGGGATATAAGTTCCACTAAATGAATTTTCGCCCGTTTAAATCCAATGAAGGCAAAGACATAAAGTATAAGAACAGCACCACCAAAGCTATATAGAATAGGTCTGGGATTACTGAAAAAACCTTCCAGCATTAGCAAATCCCGCACGTAGAATAAAAGTAGCACGATCACCATTGGCAGGAACCATTTTTTCGTCTTATATCTGTAATAAAGGATGAGAACAGGGATTAAAAGAATTGTTGAGGCAACAGTCAGCACATTAAAATTAAAAATAGAACCAATAATAAAAAGTACTCCAATGACCAGGAACAACAACAGAATTTTTTTATTCGTCTTCACATTTTCCAGTTAGAAATAATCAGCAGATAGCAGCAAATTTTACCGAAAAATAGAACAAATTTCCTTTAGGACGACAAAAAGCCTATAAAAAGTATAAAAAAGCACATTTACGGAAAATAAAAAATCTTTTACGTGTTCCTTTCAAAAACCCATACTTTTGTTTTTTATACTATACAAATGAAGCGATACCTCCTCCTCCTGCTCATCATAGCCGGTTCATGTAAATTTAACGACAACTACGTTCCCACCCGTATTGAAGGAACACAGCTGGAAATAACTTCCACCATTGAATCCAATGATTCCATAGAAATGTTCATTCAACCTTATAAGTTGAATATTGACCGAGAAATGGAACAAGTATTGGCATACCTACCTTACAATCTCACTAAAACTGACGGGGAACTCAATACCGCCATAGGCAATCTAATGGCCGATGCTTTAATGGAGCTTTCAAATCCTATTTTTGAAAATCGCACGGGAGATAAAATAGATATCGTATTGCTGAACTTTGGGGGAATAAGATCCTCAATACCTAAAGGAGATATCACTACAAGAACTGCTTTCCAGGTTATGCCCTTTGAAAATGAAGTGGTGGTCGCGACCCTAAAAGGAGAAGCTGTACGGGAGATGATCCACTACCTTATTGATTCGGGAAATGCCCATCCTGTTGCGGGAATAGAATTACAACTGGAAAAAGACAATAGCATAAGAAAAGTTTTAATTCAGGGGGAACCCTTACAGGAAGACAAGACTTACAATGTCGCAACAAATGACTACCTGCTGCAGGGAGGAGATAATATGGTTTTCTTTTCCAGGGCTCAAAAGGTCACCAACCTGGATTATAAAGTTAGGAACCTTCTAATCGATTATTTTAAACAGGAAGACACCCTTATCCCAGTAAGAGATCAACGTTTTATAAGAGTGAATTAATGGAAAGACGTAAATTTATTAAAAGAACAGCCGCTGCCGGTGCATTTGCAAGCCTGGGCAGCCTTGGCCTGTTATCTTTTGCGCCAGACAGAACCCTAAAACACATCACTATCCTACATACCAATGATGTGCATAGCCATATAGAACCTTTTGAACCCGATCATGCTCAATATCCGGGCATGGGAGGAGTTGCAAGAAGATATACCCTTGTACAACAAATAAGACAGGAAAATCCTCACACCTTACTGCTCGATGCAGGAGATATATTCCAGGGAACCCCCTACTTCAACTTCTACGGTGGAGAATTAGAATTCAAGCTCATGAGTAAAATGGGCTATGATGCAGCAACAATTGGAAATCACGATTTCGATAACGGAATTGAGGGTCTACTGGCTCAAATGCCTCATGCTAAATTTCCCTTTATTAATGCCAATTATAATTTTGAAAACACAGTGCTCCAGGGACAAATAAAACCTTACCAGGTTTTCCTTAAAGATGGTATTAGAATAGGTGTTTTTGGATTGGGAATTGAACTGGAAGGTCTGGTAGGAAAAAAATTGTACAAAGAGACCGAATATCTAGATCCTGTTGATATTAGCCGGGAAATTGTAAAGCAGCTTAAAGAAGAGGAAAAATGTCATTTGGTAATCTGTCTTTCCCACATGGGCTATGAATACAAAAGCAATAAAATAAGTGATGTTAAACTTGCCGGAGCCACGAAAGATATCGATTTGATCATTGGTGGTCATACCCATACCTTTCTTCCTGAACCTTCTATAGTACTTAACAGCATTGGAAAAGAAGTATTGATCAACCAGGTAGGTTGGGCCGGAGTGAATCTTGGAAGAATAGATTTTTACTTAGACACCTCCGGAAAAAAGGACTCCAGGGGCGCCACTATTAACGTTTAGCACCGGGAATTTGGTTTTTCCTTTTTATTTTAGGAAAGATGAACTTCCACAGCCCCTGCATTGCAGGAAAATTTTAAGCCAAACTATTTTTTACTCCTGACAGCTCCAGGCGTTTATGTCAAATCCTTTTGATATATCTTTTTCTGGAGTTAAAAATGATGGATATGTCCATCATCTACTGCTGAAGAAAGTATTTGTAAAGCCTGTGACTTAGCCCCGTACAATCCAATATATCAGACTGAGAGAAAAGCTATAAAATACGTGTAGGTTTGACCGGTAATTCTATGTCGAAAAAGATCCCGACTTCAGTCCCTAGTACGACCGGCTTTTGGTCTTGTTTACTTCTGTCAAACCTTCTACCAGTTCCTTAAGTTTATCTTTTTTCAAAGGTTTGGATAGAAAACCAGATACAAAAGGATACAACTTTGCTTCGTTACTAAAATCTTCAATTGAAGAAGTAAGAATAAAAATCTGAAATTGATTTTTTATGTGCTCCTTAAATTCCTGAAAAATATCCAAAAATTCCCATCCAGACATGACCGGCATATTAACATCTAAAAAAAGAATGGTTGGAAAATCAACTGCCTCCTTTGAGTAATCTTCCTTTATAAACATTAAAGCTTCTTCCGGCTCTAAGAATAGGTTAATTACAGCCTGCGAATTGAAACTTTTGATAGTGAACTCACAGATTAGGTTATTCGTTTTATCGTCATCAACTACTATGTAATGCTTCGGCTCTTTCATCCTTAATATTCATGTTAACGTCATTAAACTTTAGGGTGAAAATCGTTCCCTTATTCACCTCACTTTCAAGTAAAATCTTCCCACCAAGAAGTTCTACCTGAGTCTTAACCATAAAAAGGCCCATTCCCTTTCCTTCCACATGTTGGTGGAATCGCTTATATAATCCAAATACCTGCGCCCCTTTTTTAGCCATATCTAGCCCCAAACCATTGTCTTCGAAAATAATAAGGACCTTATCATCTTTCATTTTTGATTTGATCTTTATTTCTGGAGCAATTTCAGGTTTTCTGTATTTAATACTATTGGTAATAAGATTATAGAAAATACTATAGAGGTAGCTCTGAACTGTACTCAGCACAGGCGCCTCCGAAAAGTCGGTAATAATTATGGCCTGTTCTTTTTCTAATATCCTGTTGATACTGGATTCAATTGAATGTACTAGTTGTAAAAGATCCACCTCTTCCCTCTTGGCCGTAAGTTCTACTTTTACCTGAAGGATCTCGTTAAGATCAATAATCACATTATCCAGCCTTTTTACATTATCCAATAATTCCTTTAGAAACTGATCTTTAATTTCTGAGGGATAATCCTCCTCCATTAGATCTGCCAAACCAATAATATTGGCTACCGGAGAACGCAGGTTGTGGGAGACAATAAAAGAAAATTGTTCAAGGCCTTTATTTGCAGTAACCAGTTCCTGTGTATATTTCCGCAGGTTTTTGTTCAGTTCCCTCAACTTGATGTCCGCCTTTTTACGTTCAGTGTTATCTGAAGAAACAGCTATGTAGCCTTTAAAATTATGATCATCATCGTATACAGGGGAACCTGTGATCAAAGCAGGAAATTCTGTTGCGTCTTTTCGCTTCACCCACAATTCCCCACTCCAGGTTTCACTCTTTTTTAAAGCTTCTTTTAATTCCAGGGCTAAAGTAGTAGAAGCGCCGGAAGGAACCTGATCCATGATGTTCTTGCCTTTTATCTCCTCTGGCAACCATCCATAAATGGTTGTTGCTGCTTTGTTCCAGTAATTAACTACTCCCTTATTATCTGTCGCTATCACTGCCTGTCCAATTTTATCCAACAGGTTGGCCTGGAATTTCATTTCTTTTTGGGCAAGTACTCTCGCGGTAATATCTATACCTACGCATTGAATTTCTCCAGGTTCATCTTGAGAAGCCTTCAAATAAATGAAATCCCATAAAGTAGTTTTTGTTGTTCCATTTTTCCCGGGTTTATCAATCTCCACCTGAAATACCTGATCGGGATTCTTAATACATTTTTCTGAAATATCAGCCACTCTCTGGTGATGATACTCTTTAATTGACATCATGCAGTTCTTTCCAACAATCTTTTTATCTGGGTAAATCCAACCAAAATCCTCCTGGAATTTGTTATTGCAATATGTATATTCCCCGGCCATGTCCACCCTAATAAAATAGCTAGTCTGCGACTGGATAAGACCTCTATGACGGGCTTCACTTTTCATAAGTTTCTGCATGGCCATTTTTCTCTCGGTAATATCCTGTATAGCTCCCACCATTCTAACTGCCTTCCCTTCTTTATTTCTCAAAATAGTACCTTTTTCCACCACAAAAGCATACTTTCCATCTGCCTTTTTATAACGGTATTCTGCTCCCCAGGAATCTGAGTTGCCTTTTACTACTGAAAATAGATCTGCACCAATAAAATTATCTTCGGGATGCATGTTGGCAAGCCAGGAATCAATGTCTTGCGTGAGGGAAGTTAGTGGATAACCAAAAAGCTTATAATATCCCTCACTCCACTGTATATTACCGCTTTGAATATCCCAGTCGTAAATTGCATCTGAAGTAGCTTTTGAAACTAATTGATAGCGATGATTGCTTTCTTTTAAAGCATTCTCTGCCTTGACTCTTTCAGTTATATCGATCCCCACGCACTGTACCTCAAGAGGCTCACCCTTCGCATCTGTAAGACATATGAAATCCCATAAAGTTGATTTTGCAGTCCCATCTTCCTGTAATTTATCCAGCTCAACCTGTTGGATCTTATTAGGACGAGCTATACAGTTGTAGAAAACCTCTTCAGCCTTTTCTCTGTGATATTCCTGAACTGTAACTTTTGCAAACTCTCCAATAACCTGCCCTTCCGGAAATATCCATGCAAAATCCTGCAGGAATTTTTCATTACAGTAGGTATAATAACCCTCTAAGTTTATACGCGTAAGATAGTTCGTTTGGGACTTCAGGATTCCCCGCTGGCGCGCCTCGCTCTGCATAAGTTTATCAACAAAATTTTTACGCTCAGTGATATCCTGTACAGAACCTTCCACACGAAGAGGCAGCCCCTCTTCATCTCTTATAACTTTTCCTTTCTCATGTACCCACTTCACTTCTCCATTAGGCAGAATGATGCGGTGCTCATTGTCCAGCTTCTGGTTACATTCAATTGCCTTTTCAAAGACTTTTCTAAAATCTTCCAGATCTTCAGGATGAATCGTCTTCTGAAAAGTCTCTACGTCCACCTGAAATTTCTCTTTCTCCCTGCCCCAAATTCTATAAACCTCATCGCTCCAGAAAAAATTGTAATCCTGAAGTCGCACCTCCCAATAACCAAGTTTAGCTAATCTTTCTGCATATATAAGTTTCCGGGTCTTTTCTTCCAGTTTTTCCATTACAGCAATCTTATCTGTAATATCTATACAAACGATTAATCTACATCTTCGTTTTTTAAACTGTAGATTATAGCCGTACACCTCTACTTTTATTTTTTCTCCATTCTTTTTTAGGTTAATTATTTTATTATGACTCAATTGTCCTCCATCTGTAATAACCCGGAAAATATTTTTTTTCAACCATTCTTTGTCTTCCTCAAGAAGAAAATCAAGCACGGTCAATTTAAGAAATTCCGCACGCGAGAAACCGTAATGCTCTATTGCTCCATTGTTTACATCCAATATTTCAAAGGTATCTACATCATAAATGAGATTTGGAAGGGGGCTCATTTCAAATAATTGCCTGTATTTCTCTTCTGAAGCCCTTAAGTTTTCCTCTGCCCGGTTAGCTTCCGTATTATCTCTAATGATCATAGAAGTACGGGGTTCACCGTGGGCATTCTGAAAAACAGAGGAAGAAAGTGCAGCCGGGAAAATACTGCCATCCTTACGCACCATGTTGATCTCACACAGCACTCTCCCTTTGCTTTGCCTTTCTTTAATTGCCTGTAACACTCGAGGATCTTTTGGATCTACAAGTCCAAACCTCCCCGCCTCACATATTTCACGTTCGGTTCTTTGAAACATTTTACAGGCCGCAGCATTTGCGGCAAGAATTCTTCCATCGGTAACAGTGAGCAGAATTCCATCCTGGCTATTTTCAAAAAATGCCCGATATTTTTCTTCACTTTCTGATAAAGCTTTTTCTGCAAGTTTTCGCTCAGTCACATCGCGAAAATCCACAACAATACCTAAAATATCGGGATCATCGATCAAATTGGTTACCGTGGTTTCCAAATAACGCCAGGCTCCATTTTTATGCTTTACCCTCACTTCATCATCATAAAATGGCCTTTCTGGATACTCTATACATTTCTCCAGTTTTTTTGAAAAGCAGTCGTGGTGATCAGGGTGGATGATCTCAAAAATATTTAATTGATGAATTTCCTCATCCGAATAACCCAAAACATTTTTTACAGAATTTGAAACATAAGTCGGAACTCCACCAGGGGAGAGAATAGCCACTGCACCAGCCGAGTTTTCAATAAGGCGTCTAAACTTTCGCTCATTTCTCTCGAGCTGTAGCAAGAAATCCTGCCGTTCTATTTCAAGATGATGAGTTTTAAGAACGTTTTGAATAGCTGAAGGTAATCGTTCTAACCTGTCTTTAAGCACATAATCCTTTGCCCCTTTTTTAATGATATCTACGGCAAATTCATCGGTCATTGTGGCCGTAACAAGAATAACCGGGATCGGCTTTTCTAATTTTTCGAGTAATTCCAACGCCTCAAAAGAATTAAAAGAAGGCAGGGAATGATCGGCCAGAATGATATCGGGATCAAAATTATTTAACGCCTGTAAAAACTTTTCTTTGGAATCTGCCACCACGCACTCATTCTCCAATTGTCTCTTTTTTAAGGAAAGAGAGATTAACAGGGCATCACTTGGCTCATCTTCAAGGTGGAGGATCTTTAATTTTTTTAACATATGAAGTACTTAGGGATGTACGTAAAAGGTAGAAAGACCTTGTTCTGGTTAAATATGAGGGGTTTGGTTCACTATCAACCAATAAAAACCTAACTCGGTTACTGTTTTCGTAAAATTCTCAAAGCCCACAGGTTTAACTATATAACTGTTCACTCCAAGTTTATGACTTTCAACAATATCTTTTTCTTCTTTCGAGGAAGTCATCATGACAACGGGAATAAGTTTCGTGCGTTCATCGGCCTTGATCACACGAAGCACTTCCAGCCCATCTATTTTTGGCATTTTGAGATCCAAAAAAATAACTTTTGGTTTATCTGCTATATGCCGTCCCTCATACTCTCCTTCTCCAAAAAGGAAATCAAGAGCCTGAGCCCCGTCCTGTAAGTGCACCAGGTTGTTTGCCAGATTAAGTTTTTTTAAGGCTCGAATGGTAAGCATAGCATCAGACTTATTATCTTCTACTAACAAGATCTGCACTTCATTATTTGACATAATTTTATTTTTTAATTAGTTAGCAGGCAGAGAAACATAAAAACAAGCGCCTTCTCCAACTTTACCCTCTGCCCAAATTTCCCCATCATGCTTTGATACAATTTTTTGCACGATAGCCAATCCTACTCCCGTACCTTCAAATTCGTTGCTGCTATGCAATCTTTGAAAGACTCCGAATAACTTGTTATAATACCGGGCATCAAATCCGGCACCATTATCTTTTACGTAAAAAACCTGCTGCTCACCTTTGGGATAGCTACCAATCTCAATTACTGAGTCTTCCCTCTTGCTGGAATATTTAAAAGCGTTAGAAATGAGATTGAAAAACAATTGTTTCAGCATATTCTTATCTCCTTTTATTAAAGGTAGATCCTTTACATAAACAGTTGTTTTTCTTTCCGGCTCCAGTTCCTTTTGCTCATCTACCAGCTTGTGAATTATATCTTCAATGTTTACAGGGACCCGGAAAAAATCCTGCTTGGAAAGGCGGGAGAACTCCAGTAAATTATCTATCAGATCTCCCATTTTTTTGACATTCCTGCCAATTTCAGAAAAATACAGCTGCGCTTCTTCATCTAAATGTTCAGCATAATCCTCGATAAGAACTTCCGAAAAACCGGATATTGCTCTAAGAGGAGTTCTCAAATCATGAGAAACCGAATAGGAAAATGATTCCAGCTCCTTGTTGACTTCTTCCAGTTCCAGTTTCTTTTTTTCCTTTTCCTGGATCTGGAAAGCCAACTGTTTATTAACCTCAGCCAACTCGGCTGCACGCCTTTCTTTCTCTTCTATTTGAATAGAAAGATCTTTTACAGCCTCTGCCAGTTGTAAGGTAATTTCCTTTTTTTCCTTATCCTTAGCTAACAGAGCTTCTTCAGATAATTTGAGGGCTAACGCTAATTTTTCATTTTTAGCCCAAACAGAAGTTGTTTTATTATTTTTTTTCATTAAATATCTTGCTAAGTCAGTGATGAAAACAGGGGCGACCCCTTGCCAGAATTAGTAAAATATATCTTTAATCACACCTAAATTCTTCCACTATGACATCTTGATTTTTTAATTTAAAAGCCTTTAATCGATAAAATGAGGCTTATTGTCTAGAAATGTAAGATGCAAAGTTATATTATTTAAGTAATTTTTAACAAGTTTAAAACCTGAAATTTATAGGGTTAGTAAAATATCCTGAGGAAACAGGCCAGATATATAGCAGACTCAACTACTTCCAGAGAAACAAAATGTAATAACGTTTTTAATTGTAATATTTTTCTTACATCAAACAAGAATTCCTGTAAATCGTGGTTTCTCATTCAGAAAAAGTTTGGACATCTAACATAGAAGAACTGAGCCCGAATCATTTTTTAAATGTTCCAGATCGAACTCATTCCACTACAAATTAAAAAAGGATGTTGTAGAAGATTTTTTGCAGAGAAAGTCCAATCTAATTATTTTAACCCAAAACCTAAAAAATGGTTATAAGACACTACAATGGAAAAGGAGCAGCCAATATTTACCTTTTAAAAAAACCGGCCATTGTACTTCTGTTAAACCCAAAAAGAACAATGAATTTTTAAGAATTCCTTATATAAAAAACGTGATCAGGATCATAAATAAGTACCTACTCCTGCAGTACTTTTGCACCCGAAATTGACAGGAGACTTCTGATTATGAACAGAATGAATAACAGCAAGCCAAAATGTCAAAATTTATGTAATAAAGTAAATCCTCAAACTTGGGTTAAAATATCATTGAGCAGCAACAGCAATGCAATAAATAATCTAAATTTGACCAGCTTTTAATAAAAAGATGATTGTTAATTAAACAGTTGACCATGATCAAAAGAATAATTCTAAAAAGCAGTAGAACAATGTGCTTTCAACAGAGATCGATGCTTGCCATCTTTCTAATCCTTTCAGTCATTCTGGCAGCCATAATTTCTACAGGTTCGTAATTACTCTATCATCTGGAGAAATTTCTTCTCATCGATGATCGGGATCTGTAAACTTTCTGCTTTGGCAAGTTTGCTTGGGCCCATATTTTCTCCGGCCACAACGTAGCTTGTTTTTGAAGAAATTGAGCTGGAAATTTTTCCTCCGTTATCTTCAACCAGCTTTTTGAGATCGTTACGTGACATTTCAAAAACTCCCGAAACTACAAAAGTCTGTCCCTCCAGCTTACTGGTCTGGTTCGCGAGCTTTTCTGCCGAGATTTCCAGTTGCAGTCCATAGCCTTTCAATCGCTCCACAGTTTTTACATTTTCTTGATTTGCAAAGAATTCTACCACACTTTCTGCAATTCGATCTCCTATTTCATCAACGCTTTCCAGTTCTTCTTTTTCAGCCTTTCTTAAAGCTTCAATATTTTTGAAATGTTTTGCCAGCTTTTTAGCTACCGTTTCTCCAACGTAGCGAATTCCCAAAGCGAATAGCACCCGTTCGAAAGGGATCTTCTTCGAGTTTTTAATTCCTGTAATAAGATTTTCTGCCGATTTTTCTGCCATACGTTCCAGCGGCAGGATCTGTTCTTTCTTTAATTCATAAAGATCGGCGTAATTACTTATTAGACCTTCATTAACCAACAGAGCCACTGTTTCCCCTCCAAGGCCTTCTATGTCCATGGCCTTCCTTGAAATAAAGTGCTGAATTCTTCCAATGATCTGTGGTGGACAGCCATTAAAGTTGGGACAGTAATGCTGCGCCTCCCCCTCATTTCTCACCAGCTCTGTATTACATTCGGGGCAGTGGGTAATGTATTTTGTAGGACTGGAATCGGGATCTCGTTTTGTGAAATCAACTCCCACTATCTTGGGAATGATCTCCCCTCCTTTTTCCACATAAACCTCGTCCCCTTCACGAACATCGAGTTTTTCAATTTGATCGGCATTGTGCAGGGAAGCTCTTTTGACCGTTGTACCTCCAAGTTGCACCGGTTCCAGGTTGGCTACCGGAGTAATGGCTCCGGTTCTTCCTACCTGGTAGGATATCCTGTTCAGTTTAGTCGAAACCTGCTCGGCTTTAAATTTATATGCCATTGCCCAACGGGGAGCTTTAGCCGTAAAGCCTAATTCCTCCTGCTGGTGCAGGCTGTTCACCTTTACCACCACTCCATCGGTTTCATAGGGTAAATCATGCCTGTGTACATCCCAGTAATTGACGAAATCCATAACCTCTTTCAGGTTTTTGGCAAGTTTTGCTTCCTCCGGCACCTTAAACCCCCACTTTCTCGCTTTTTGAAGACTTTCATATTGGGTTTCTATTCCTGGAAGATTTCCGCCTAAACTGTATAAAAGACAATCGAGTGGTCTCCTGGCTACTTCTGCGCTGTCCTGCAACTTAAGGCTCCCCGATGCTGTGTTCCGTGGGTTTGCATAAGGTTCTTCTCCTGCTTCAACCCGGGCAGCATTGAGGTGGGCAAAACCTTCATAAGGAAGGACAATCTCGCCCCTTATTTCAAATTTTTGCGGGTAATCCCCCTTTAATCTAAGAGGCACAGATCTTATGGTGCGCACATTATTCGTCACATCATCGCCCTGTATACCATCTCCCCTGGTAACCGCCTGCTTAAATTCCCCTTTTTCATAAGTAAGGCTTATAGAAGCACCATCATATTTCAACTCACAGGTAAAATTCACCTCCCCATCTACCTGCTTTTCAATCCTTTTCTCCCAGTTTTCCAGGTCTTCCTTGGAGTAGGAATTATCCAGCGAATACATTCTGTGCTCATGCACAACAGTTGCAAAATTTTTAGTTACCGCACCCCCAACTCTAAGGGTTGGCGAATTGTCATCATGAAATTCCGGATATTTTTCCTCCAAATCCTGCAATTCCTTTAGCTTCCGGTCAAAATCATAGTCGGAGATCTCGGGCTTGTCCAGAACGTAATACAGGTAATTATGGCGGTGTAATTCCTCCCGCAGCTTAGTGATTTTTTCTTCAGGTTTCATAAAAGAGTAAGTCTTTCGTGCTTGTATGAGGCTCCAAAAATGGCATTTTGGACAGATATATTTATTTCGAAAGGAGATGCATATGCTTTATCTCCAACGGGGATCCAGTCTTTTTGTTCTTTGTTAATAATGATGAACAAGCCTTCATCATCCCCGGTGGCGCAAAAATGTTCGTAATCGCCGGTAAATTTGGTGAGCCCGAAATTGTCATTCAAGAAGTTGAATTTCTCTTCCACATTGGAAGTAGCAAGACCAACTTCGCTTATCCCAACAATACTTGCTGCGGAAAATTCCTCGGAAGAAGGATGGTACATATGGCTTCGGGAAATGAACTCCAGAATATTCCTGTCTTTATCATAAAAGTAAATAGATTTAGCCTGCCAGGCCGGAAAATCGATGATTTCATTGCCGTCATCCTGAAGTATTTCCACTTTCTTCCGAAGCCATTTTAGCGCTTTTTCTTCCTGTAGAGCCGGGATGTGAAAAGCTACATGATAAGGCTCGGCATTTAAATCCTCCTCAAATTCTAGAGTTGAAAAACCAATCTCCACCCTAAATTTTCCTTTCGAGATCCCATCCACCGGAAGCTCAAGAACTTCACCATAAAAATGATGCTGTGCCTTAAGGTTTGAAGTGTAAAGTTTAAGAAATTCGATCTTCATAATTTAATGCCTCTTAACATGCGGTCCACCCCGAAAATATCCTTTTTCAGGCGGGTTTGGAAATTTTTTTCAGTTAAAAGTGCTTCAGTTTCTTTACCGAGGTATTGATTGATCTCGAAATAAAGTTTTCCGCCCGGCTTAAGATTATTTTCCGCCAGGTCTGTAATTTTTTGATAAAAGATCAAAGGATTGCTGTCCTTAACATAAAGTGCAGTTTCGGGTTCATGTTCGAGAACATTGCGTTGCATATCTTTCTTCTCCAGCTCCCGAACATAGGGCGGATTAGAAACTATGATGTCAAATTTATCATGGAGCTGTGCAATATTCAAAACATCACCTGGAAAAAAATCTATTTCCACCTCATTTGTACTGGCATTGGCCCGGGCAACTTCAAGCGCTTCTTCAGAAATATCTATGGCTGTTACTACGGAATGTGGTAACTGCTTTGCCAGTGCAATAGCAACACAGCCACTGCCGGTCCCTATATCCAGAATCTTTATTTCTTCCGAATTAACTACATCCTCCAGGATCCACGCTACCAGTTCCTCTGTTTCGGGTCGTGGAATAAGAACATTCTGGTTAACATTGAAGGGAAGTCCGAAAAACTGGGTGTGGCCCGTAATATATTGTACAGGCTCATGCTGTTGAAGCCTCTGCAGAGCAGATTCAAATTTGTCCTTTTCCTCCTTTGAGAGCTCATACTGTGGATACAGT
The DNA here is from genome assembly GCF_020866905.1 of Salinimicrobium sediminilitoris. GTDB lineage: Bacteria > Bacteroidota > Bacteroidia > Flavobacteriales > Flavobacteriaceae > Salinimicrobium > Salinimicrobium sediminilitoris. Next base: position 105,909 of record NZ_JAIVCC010000017.1, read on the forward strand.
GCAACTTCCAGTCTCGACAGATTGAAAAACTCCTGAGTAAGAATACTAAAAAAAGATCCAATTTCTTCCCTGGGATATTCTCCCGCTAAGGTGTCAAAAAAGTGATTTTTGAAGGCTGCTATTTTCATTCTCTTAACTGGTCTGTTTTCTCGCAGAGGGCGCAAAGAATTCATAAAAAGTATTTCCCGCAGATCTAATTGTCAAATCTTCAAATCCCCAAATTATCAAATCAGAAAATTGGAATTTGGTGCTTGATTTTTGGAATTTGAATCTAAAGATCTCTTATCATCCAAACACTACAGTTGTAATGGCCGGTGTCACCCAGCGGACCATCTAATTGCTTAAATCCTGAACGCAGGTAAAGCTTCCTGGCCTGGTCCATATAAGGCATGGTTTCTATGTAGCATTTTTCAAAACCCTGCTCCTTTGCGTAATCCAAACATTTTTTCATCATTTCTGCGCCAACACCTTTCCCCCTTACTTCAGGTAAAAAGTACATTTTTTGCAGTTCACAAATTGATCCTTCAAAGTTGGCCAGGGGAGCAATTCCCGCCCCACCAATTATTTTTCCGTCGTCATCAACAACAAAATAAGCCTTTCCAGGCTCACTGTATTCCGCATGCATATCATTTAAAGAAGCGTCTTCGTAAGCTGTTCCTACTTTGGGAACACCCATTTCCACCAGCACACTCTGCACTACCTTTTTAACCTTCTCATTATCTTCGGGTTTGATTTCCCGTATTAAGTAACTGCTCATTATCTCTATTAAATGCTATTTTTGTGGTGGTGAAGATACATGAAAAATACATAAACCGCTGTATTCAGCTGGCCCAAAACGGGCTGGGAAGAACCTATCCCAATCCTGTGGTGGGCAGTGTAATTATCTATAATGACATCATTATTGGCGAGGGCTGGCACCACAAAGCAGGGGAACCTCACGCAGAGGTGAATGCAGTAAATTCGGTCAAAGATAAAGACCTTCTCGCGAAGAGCGCCATCTATGTGAGCCTGGAGCCTTGCAGTCATTATGGGAAGACGCCTCCCTGCAGCAATCTGATTATTGACAGCGGAATTAAAAAGGTAGTTATTGGCACCGTTGATCCATTTTCTAAAGTTGCCGGCAAAGGCATTAAAAAGCTATTGGACGCCGGCTGTGAAGTTCGGGTGGGAATATTAGAGCAGCAATGCCGGGAGCTCAACAAACGATTCTTTACTTTTCACACACAACAGCGCCCTTACATTATCCTTAAATGGGCGCAAAGCAGCGATGGTTTTTTAGCCCCTTTACCGCTTAAAAATGCTGAAAGAAAGCCTGTTTGGATCACAGGGAAATACTCCCAGCAGCTCGTCCACAAATGGAGGTCTGAAGAGCAGGCCATCATGGTGGGTACAAATACTGCGGTTGCAGATAATCCAAAGCTCAACACCCGCATGTGGCAGGGCAATGACCCGGTAAGGGTGGTGCTGGACAGGAATTTGAGAATTTCTCAAGAATCTCACCTTTTTGACGCCTCAGTAAAGACCATTGTCCTAACAGAAAAATCTCCGGAAGAAAGGAGCTCCAAAAATGTCATTTTGGAGACCATTGATTTTGAAGCAGACCTGGCGCAGCAGGTTTGTGAAATTCTATTCCGTCATGAGATACAATCGGTCATTATTGAGGGAGGACGGGAGACACTGCAAACCTTCATGACTGCCAACTTATGGGACGAAGCCCGAATTTTCATTGGAAAACCCCATTTTAAAGAGGGAGTCAAAGCTCCTGAAGTAGCAGGAAGACTGACTTCTGAAACAAATGTGGACCATGACCAGTTAAAGATATATTTGAATGATTAAGACTATAATATTTGATTTTGGAGATGTATTTCTCAACCTCGACAAACCGGCTACGGCGCGGGAATTAAAGAAGCTCGAGATTTCACATTTTTCAGAGGAAATGCTGCACCAGAATAAGCTTTATGAAAAAGGTTTGATCACCTCGGAAGAATTCATATCCGGCTATTGCGAATCTTTTCCGAAGTTAACTTCCGGTAATTTTAGGGATTCCTGGAATGCTATCCTTGTTGATTTTCCCGAACATCGCCTGAAGTTTCTTAAAAAACTAAAAGAGGAAAAATCCTACAAGCTTATTCTTCTTAGCAATACTAATCATATTCATATTGACTGGGTAAAAAAGAATGTTTCATTTTTTGAGGAGTTTAAAAATTGTTTTGATGCTTTTTACCTTTCCCAGGAAATCAACCTTCGCAAACCCGACTCCGAAATTTATGAGTATGTCCTGGAACAACACGATCTAAAACCCGGGGAAACTCTTTTCATTGACGACACCCCCGAAAATACTGAAGCCGCTTCAAAGCTGGGAATTCACACCTGGAATATTGATCCCGTTCAAGAGGATGTCTCTGATCTTTTCACTATTAAAAGCGAATTGTTTTGATCTACCTGCTGTTAAGCGTACTCTCTTCAAGTGTGATCTTTGTGATCTTTAAACTTTTTGAGCGCTTTAAGATCAATACGCTACAAGCCATTATTTTCAATTATTTTTTCGCATTCTCGGCAGGGATGCTGGTGGACAGGCAGGAGCTGGACCCTATAAAAATTCTTTCAGAAGATTGGTTTTTAGGAACCTTTATTCTTGGGTTCATGTTTATCGCTGTCTTTTACCTGGCTGCCCTTACCACTCAAAAAAGCGGATTATCTGTGGTATCTGTCGCTACAAAAATGTCGGTCGCTATTCCGGTTTTCTTCGGGATAATTCTTTACAACGAAAGTACGGGTTGGATAAAGATCATAGGAATTCTTCTCGCCCTTGTTGCCGTTTATTTAACCTCCATTAAAAAGAAAGAAGGAATAACGATTAGAAAGAGAAACTTGATCTTTCCGGTCCTGGTCTTCTTTGGTAGCGGCATTATTGACACCACGCTCAAGTTCCTGGAAACTTCTTATGTCGCCGAAGCCGATGTCGCCCTCTTTTCCTCCACTATTTTCGCCATAGCGGGAATTATTGGAATTTTGATCCTACTTATTCAGGCAATAAGAGGGTCTCTTAAGTTGAGTTTCAAAAATGTAATTGGAGGCGTGGCTTTGGGTATTCCGAATTTTGGTTCTATTTACTTTTTGGTCATGGCTTTGCGAACCGAAGGGCTGGAGAGTTCCACAATTTTCCCAATTAACAATGTGGCGATTGTTATGATCTCGACTTTCCTCGGGATCCTTTTGTTCAGAGAAAAGATGTTGTCCAAAAATTGGGTAGGAATTCTACTCGCGATAACAAGTATTATTTTAATTGCAACTTCTGAAGAATGGATGTAAAAGACACCTATAAAACAATCATAAAACCTTCTGAAGAAGTATTATTCAAAGACAAGAACAGTAAATTCTTTGGTTACGCTTTTCCCATAACCACAGAAGAAGAGGCCAAGGAACATCTTGAAGACCTAAAGAAAAAACATCATGCTGCCCGGCATTGGTGCTATGCCTGGCAATTGGGGAAAAGCGATTTTCACTACAGAGCCAATGATGACGGGGAACCATCAAATTCGGCAGGAATGCCTATTTATGGGCAAATACAATCTTTTGAAGTAACTAACATTCTAATAGTTGTGGTAAGATACTTTGGGGGAGTAAAATTGGGAGTTGGCGGCTTGATCAATGCTTACAAAACTGCTGCGCAAATGGCCCTGGAAGCTTCGAGGATCGTCACCAGGACAATTGATGTAAAGTTTGAGATCTCTTTTGATTATCCCGAAATGAACAAAGTGATGCGGGTGATCAAAGAGAATAATCTAAATGTTGTGGACCAAATCCTGGAATTGGATTGTAAGATCATAATCCTGGTTAGAAAAAATGAAGCCGAAAGAATCCACGATAAATTTGATGCTACCTATAAAGTGTCCATTAAAGAACTGGAAGATCAATAGCCGAGTTTCTCGAGAACATATTGCGGACATTTAATAGGTTTACTCTTTTCCACATCCATAAATATTAAAGTAGTTTCGGCTGTGGTGAGCAGTTCTCCATGCTGATTGAAGATCTCGTATTCAAATGCTATGCGCACCCCGGGCTTCTGTTTTAACCGGGTCACGATTTTTAGCTCATCATCAAATTTCGCCGACTTTTTAAATTTTAAATTGAGCTCGTAAACAGGCAGCATCACCCCCTCTTCTTCCATTTTTCGGTAGGAAATTCCCAGGGCGTCCAGCCAGTCAATACGGGCTATCTCGAGATATTGAGCATAATTACCGTGATAGACTACTCCCATTTGATCTGTCTCTGCATATCTAACTTTAACATAGGTGAAGTGGCTTTTCATGATTTTTTTAAGTGTTTATTTGAATCGGTTTTGTACTTTCACAGTGAACGAAGTATGCTAAAATTTTTGTTAAAATTCAAGTAGTTAAACGTTTTTTTTTCAGATAATTTGTTCACATATTTGTTGCTCTTAAAAACCCAAGGGGAAAGATATTTTCTCTTTTTCTTATGGAAGTCACAACTAACAAACGTACTATAAATTTAGAATCCGGAATGTCAGAAACTGCGCAATCAGTTTGGAATAACTGCCTAGCTTTCATAAAAGATAATATTACTCCACAGGCATACAAAACGTGGTTTGAACCTATACAGGCTGTTAAACTTTCAGATAGGGCTTTGAGCATTCAGGTACCTTCAAAATTCTTTTACGAGTGGCTTGAAGAGCACTATGTTAAACTTCTTAAAGTTTCGTTAAACAGAGTGCTTGGTGACCAGGCAAAACTGGTGTATGTTATAAGAATGGAAAATACCTACGGCAACAAACAACCTTTTACAGAAAAGATTCCCAGTACAAATCGTTCTAACGTTGCTTCCCAGGAAGTTGATGTGCCTATAAAGAATAAAAATCCGGAGTTGAAGAACCCTTTTATTATTCCCGGTATCAGGAATGTAAAAATCGAATCACAACTCAATCCCAGTTATAATTTTGACAACTTTTTAGAAGGAGATTCCAACAGGCTTGCTAGATCTGCAGGACTGGCCGTGGCTAACAAGCCGGGAGAAACTTCTTTTAACCCTTTACTTATTTTTGGAGGTGTAGGTCTTGGAAAGACTCACCTGGCTCATTCTATTGGGATCGAAATCAAGGATAAGTATCCGGAAAAAACGGTTTTATATATTTCTGCAGAAAAATTTACACAACAGTATATTGAATCTGTAAAAAAGAATAATAGAAACGATTTCATCCATTTCTACCAGATCATTGATGTGCTAATTGTGGATGATATCCAGTTGCTTTCGGGGAAAGCCGGGACACAGGATGTATTCTTCCATATTTTCAACCACCTGCACCAAAACCGAAAGCAGGTGATCCTCACCAGTGATAAGGCTCCGGTGGATATGCAGGATATTGAACAACGCCTGCTTTCCAGATTTAAATGGGGTCTTTCTGCCGAATTACAACATCCCGATAATGAAACCAGGGTTTCCATAATTAAAAGCAAACTTTACCGCGACGGAGTAGAGATGCCCGAGGAAATTGTTGAGTTCCTGGCCAACAATATAAAGACTAATATTCGTGAACTGGAAGGAGCTATAATTTCTTTGATCGCTCACTCTTCTTTCAACAAAAAAGATATTACTCTTGAACTGGCGAAAAAGATTGTAGACAATTACGTTAAGAACACCAAACGTGAGGTTTCCATAGATTACATTCAAAAAATAGTGAGTGAATATTTCCAGATGGATGTGGAAACATTGCAGTCCAAAACCAGGAAAAGACATATTGTACAGGCACGCCAGTTAGCGATGTTCTTTGCCAAAAAGTTCACTAAAGCCTCGTTGGCGAGCATTGGATCCCAAATTGGAAAAAGAGATCACGCTACTGTACTCCACGCCTGCAAAACTGTAGACAATTTAGCTTCTACCGACAAGCAATTCCAGAAATTTGTTGAGGACATCAATAAGAAATTAACTCTATAGGTATGAAGACCCGGATCCTGATGGTGTGTCTTGGAAATATCTGCAGGTCACCCCTAGCCGAAGGAATTCTTAAATCCAAGGTAGATCCACAACAGATTTTCGTCGATTCGGCAGGAACCAGTAACTATCATGTAGATGATTGCCCCGACCCCAGATCTGTTTCGATCGCAAGAGAGAATAATCTGGATATTACCTCCCAACGCGGAAGGCAATTTTCAGCAGAAGATTTCGAGAATTTCGACAGGATCTATGTAATGGACATGTCCAATTACCATGATGTAATTTCCCTGGCTGCCAATGAGGAGCACAAGGATAAAGTATCCCTGATTCTTAACGAAATCTTCCCCGGTGAAAATGTAGAAGTCCCCGATCCTTACCACGGAGGCGACCATGGCTTTAAAAAAGTATACCAGATGCTGAATGAGGCCTGTGAAGTAATTGCAGAAAAACACAAATAGTTTGAGTTCACCTTTCTCCTATCCCGGAAAATTGTATTTGCTGCCCACCACCTTGGGAGACAATGACCCCCTGGAAGTTTTACCGGCCACCGTACAAAAACAGGTAGAACGTATTAACATTTTTATTGCTGAAAACGAAAAAACCGCCCGCAGGGCAATAAAGAAGCTGGTGCCAACAAAGTCCCAGCCTTCTCTACAATTCTTCTTATTAAATAAACATACAGAACCTTCAGAGATTCCATCTTTTCTTGAAGCTTGCAAAGCAGGTACAGATGTGGGATTACTTAGTGAAGCTGGTTGTCCCGGTGTTGCCGATCCAGGTGCCGAAGTCGTAAAAATTGCTCACAGAGAAGGAATACAGGTGATACCAATGGTTGGCCCCTCCTCTATTTTATTAGCTATGATGGCTTCGGGAATGAACGGGCAAAATTTCGCTTTCAACGGTTACCTGCCCATAGATAAAGCGGCGAGAAAAAGTGAGATCAAAGCACTGGAAAAGACCTCTCATGAGAAAAATCAGGCCCAGTCTTTTATCGAGACCCCTTATAGGAATAACAAGATGCTGGAAGACCTGATACAGATCCTGCACCCCGGCACCCGAATTTGTATAGCCTGCGATCTTACACTTAGCACAGAATACGTGGTGACCAAAACAGCTGCAGAATGGGGTAAAACAAAAGTGGACCTTCATAAAAGGCCCACTATCTTTATATTACAGAAGGACTATTAGCCTTCGCTTTCCTGTCGGGAACGACAAAAGAAGTATCGAATCCTTCAAACTTTTTAAAGTAATGCTTTATTGAAGTGCCAAAACCATCACTAAAACTGTTGGTTCCATTACTTCTAAGGAATTTTTTGACATTTCCGGGGCCGGCAAGATGAGCTGCTGCCAGAATTCCCGATTCGGTTATTTTGATCCCGTTCACAACCTGGTCCTCAAAACGCTCAATATCTTTTCGAAGAATCCATTTATTACGGGAGGCATTTGCATAAAAAGCAGCTTCCTGAAGATCGGGAGAGTTTAGAAAAAGATTCGTGTCCTTTATCCCAATCAACTTTAAGGTCCCTCTACCAAACTGGTACTTGCCCATGTAACCAAATTCATTGATGACCTTGTAGTCTCCACCAGATTCTTTAAATCCAAGAGCCTCTTTAAAGGCTACGTAAGACTTACCCAGTGCAGGGTAAAATCGAAGCTGTGGATCAAAAACAGTAGCATCTGGGGAATATGGTACTTCAAAAGTTAATTCCTCATTTACTGTTTTAAACTCTTCCAGCAAAGCAGTGTTAATATCCTGGGCTTTGTTAGTCGAAAAGCTGTAAAAGAATATTGAGGCTCCTACAACCGGTAATACTGAAAATTTTGCAACTTTCTTCTTCATCCTATTTGATTTAGCTTTAAAAAACCTTTAAGATTATTTCAAAACAGCCGACAAATGTAAGGTTTTTTTTTAAAAATCTTATTACCAACATGTTAACCTAATTCTTAAAGAAATTTTAAGATTGCACACATCATTGCATAGAACGTGCCAAGAATGAATTTAGTACTACCTATAATCCACTAGGAATTAATTAATTACCTATTGATCTTTTGCTCATTTATCCATTTTACATACGCCCGCTTGTTGGCGTTGTGCTGCGAGAGGGTTTTGGCAAATTTGTGGTAACCAAAATTCTCTACATCTGCCACAAAATAAAAGTAATCGTGGTCTTCATGGTTTAGAACGGCGTCAATTGAAGAAATATCGGGCATAGTAATGGGCCCGGGAGGAAGCTCTTTGTACTTATAAGTATTGTAAGGGGAATCCAAAGTAAGGTCTGCATACAATACCCGTTTAATGATTGTATCAAAATTCTGTAGCTTGTCCTTTAAAGCATAGATCACAGTAGGATCTGCTTCCAGCTTCCAGCCTTTTTTTATTCTGTTCATGTAAACTCCCCCAACCTCTGGTCTTTCATCTACTTTCGCGGTCTCCTTCTGAATGATGGAAGCAATTACTATAACTTCCTGCGGGGTGAGCCCCAATTCATTAGCCCTGGCAAGCCTTTTCTCTGTCCAAAAGCGATCATATTCAGTTTTCATTCGCTCACGGAATTCTGTAGCAGAAGTGTTCCAGAAAAACTGATATTTATTCGGAACGTACATCGAGAGGGCATTCTTCTCCCCGAAACCATACTGGTTCAAAAAAGCCGAATCTTTCATGCTTTCAAGGAGCTGGGTACTATCGGCTTCAATTTGGGAAGCTACCCTACCCGCGAGATCCTCAAGCCTTTCCTGATTATTGAAGGTGACCCATACTGGTTCATTAGTACTGCGAAGCGTATTAATGATCTCATTATTGTTCATCCCCTTTTTTAGGATGAACCTTCCGGCTTTAATATTGTCAACATAACCTTTTTTTTGAGCCACAACATCAAATTCCCTTTCATTTTCAAGGTAAGGCTCCAGGATATTTCGTACTTCGGGATAAGTAGCACCGGTAGGAACATATACATCTACCGTTTCTTCAGAAAAAGCTGTGTTTGATGAAAAAATGACATCATAAATGTACCAGGAAAAACCTGCCAGTCCCAGAATGCCTAAAAGGGCGATTATTAATAAAATTTTCTTGATATACATTTTAATTGATCAATTGATACATGATTTCATCCTTATATTTTCCCTCCACCAAATTCCAATCCTTTTTTATTGCAGCTTTAAAAAATCCTGCCTTTTCAAACAGCAACTTACTCGAGACATTGTCGTCTCCCACATTTGCGTACACCTGGTGGAGGCCAAGATGCTTAAAACAGTAGTTGCACAGCAGTTCCAGGGCCTCTTTACCATAACCTTTCTGGCGATTCATCCTGTTGATAATTACAATGCCCAAAGCAGCACGTTTATTTTTGGGATCGAAGTCAAAGATGTCAATAAAACCTAAGGCCTCTCCTGCGATCTCACAAATAACCAGTCTCAGCTGTTTAATTTCATAAATATCCTTATGAGAATTTTCAAGGTACTGCTTTAGAATAAAGCGGGAAAAAGGAACGCTGGTAGCACTAACCTCCCAAAGCTCCTCATTATTCTCCACTTCAAAAAGCAGGTCGAGATCTTCGGGTTCCAGGGCTCGTAAGAAGACCAGTTCTCCTTTTAAGGTTAACATGCTATTTCTCCTTTAAAAACCTGCTTTGCAGGTCCTTTTAACCATATATTCCTGAATTCGTCACCCGAAGGTTCAAAGCTCACCTCAAGTTCACCTCCCGGAGTGTTCAAAGTAACCGAAGTAGAAGAGGTCCTGCCAGAAAAATAAGCAGCCAGAGCAACAGCTGTTACGCCGGTGCCACAAGAAAGAGTTTCATCTTCTACTCCTCTTTCATATGTTCTCACTTTAAAAGTATCTTTATCTATAGGGGAAACGAAGTTTACATTTGTCCCCCCCCGTTCCATGTACTGTGGAGAATATCGCACTGCAGCACCTTCTTTTTTGACATCTTTTCCGGTTACATCTTCAGAAAAAATGACATGATGTGGAGAACCGGTATTCAGAAAAAAGGCATTTTCAGATTCAGAAATCCCGTTTACATTTGTCATTTTCAAACTTACCTTTTTATCCTCTATCACTGCTTCATGAAAACCATCTATGGCAGTAAAAGCTGCCCTGTCTGATATTATTCCAAGGAATTTTGCAAAAGCCACAAGACACCTACCTCCATTGCCGCACATACTGCTTTCATTCCCATCTGCATTGAAATAGACCATTTTAAAGTCTTCTCCTGCATTGGCTGGTTTTTCCAAAAGAATAAGACCATCTGCTCCAATACCAAATCTCCTGTCACAAAGGAACCTGATAAAAGTGGTATCATTTTTGGATAAAAGCAAACTACGGTTATCTACCATAATGAAATCATTTCCCGTACCCTGATATTTAAAAAAGTTCAGCTTCATCTGGCATTTTTAAGGGTTCAAAGATACAATAATATGTAAAAAACGGGAGCAGTTCGATGAGAGTAATGCAGTGGAAGATACATACTAAAGTCTTAAATATTTTGTTCCACAATTAATAAAAACATACAAGAAACATGAAAAGATTCACAAGTGTTCTCATGATCTCTGTTTTAAGCGGAATTCTTACCCTTGGTGGTTACGTCCTTTTTATTGAAGAAGACAACGTTTTCATCCAGGAAAGTAAAGTTCTTCCGGATTACACCCCGGTAAATCTAAATTCCCTTCCTGCAGATGTTAATGCAGATTTTACAGAAGCGGCCAACAAATCGGTAAATGCTGTGGTACACGTAAAAAATGTAGCAACAGTAAGAAAATCACCTTTTTCCTCCAGTACGACTCAAGCCCTGCAGGGAGCGGGAAGTGGTGTCATTATTTCTCCAGATGGTTATATAGTAACCAACAATCACGTTATCCAGAAAGCTAACCAGCTTCAGGTAACCCTTAATAATAATCAGAATTATATGGCAGAAGTCATAGGAACAGATCCTAAGACAGATATTGCCTTGCTTAAAATTGATGCTGAAGACCTTGATTACCTTCCGTTTGGTGATTCGGATAATGCCCGAATTGGAGAATGGGTCCTTGCAGTTGGAAATCCTTTTAACCTTACCTCTACAGTAACTGCCGGAATAATATCGGCTAAGTCACGAGACCTGGGAATGGATTCGAATGTATCTTCATTTATTCAAACAGATGCAGCAGTTAACCCGGGAAACAGTGGGGGTGCATTGGTTAATATTTTTGGAGAACTTATAGGTATCAATACAGCCATTACTTCTCAAACCGGGACTTATGTAGGCTACGCCTTTGCCGTACCCTCCAATAATGCAAGAAAGATCGTAGAAGACATTCTAGAGTATGGTGATGTACAACAAGGTATCCTGGGTATTCGCGGGGTACAGGCAGCTAACGTTCCACGGGATTATGGCGTAAAAGTTTCCGAAGGAATATATGTAGACCAGGTTGAAGAAGGAAGCGGTGCAGATAAAGCCGGAATACGTTCGGGAGATGTGATCACCAAACTTGACAATATTGAGATAAGAAAATTCTCGGACCTTACAGGCTATATAGGTTCTAAAAGACCTAATGATGTAGTAAATGTACAGGTTATTAGAGATGGAAACACCAGGGAATTTGACGTTACACTTACCAAATACGAAGTATTTCAAATAAAGGCCATAGGACTTGAGGTAACTAACGCCACACCTAAAGAACTAAATGAAAAGAATGTTTCCAATGGTGTGAAGGTCACAAGAGGGTTGACTCCTCAAATGCAAAATGAACAACTCTACGGCACAATAATTACGGCCATTGACAATATTCCGGTAAAGAACGTAGGAGATGTTGAAAGAATAATGAAGCAAAGATCTACCGGAGATCCAATCACAGTAACTTTTGTAACTCCCGACGGAGAAAAACAAAAATACGTTTGGCGATAAACTTTACCGTTAAAATTGATATGAAATACCTGCTTTTTGAGCAGGTATTTTTTTTGTTAAAATACTTTTACGAAAACGTTTGAAATATATACTTTTGCGGCAGTTTTAAAACAACACAATAAAGAGAAATGAACTCTAACGAAGTCTACGAAAAAGAATTAGCCTTTCAGGCAGATCGTCGCAGAGCGGCAGTACAATTTATCAAGACCGTAAGTGATCTTTGGTACGATAAGTCGATCGAATTGGTCTTGTTTAGAAATCAATTAATTGATCGTAATGTCAGCGATATTCTGGACCTGCACGAGTATGCAGGAGAATTTGTTCAAAAGCCTATATCAATATTTGATTCGGTCGAGATTGCTGAAGCCATTAAAAAGTTAGATTTTCCACCTGCAAAACTGGACATTGGAAAATTGACCTATGAGTATCACCTGGAGGACGAAAAATATTCTAATGCCACGGCTTTTGTTTCCAGCAAATTGAAGGAAGCAAAGACGGTTGAGGAGCTTACTCCAAAAGATGTGATCCTTTATGGTTTTGGTCGCATTGGAAGACTGGTGGCCCGTGAACTTATGACCCGAACAGGAAAAGGAAGTCAGTTACGGCTTAGAGCAATAGTTACTCGCGGAAAGATTGATGAAACCACTCTTGAAAAAAGAGCAAGCCTTCTTAAAAATGACTCTGTACACGGCGATTTTTCGGGAACCGTTTCTTATAATGTTGAGAAAAAGTGTCTTATAATCAACGGCACCACGGTTCACATGATCTCGGCTAACGAACCGGAAGAAGTGGACTATACTTCATACGGAATAAAAGATGCACTTGTTATTGATAATACTGGGGCCTTTAGAAATGAAGAGGCTCTTAAAAGACACCTTAGCTCAAAGGGAGCTTCTAAAGTTCTACTAACTGCTCCGGGCAAGGGTGTGCCCAACATTGTACACGGCGTAAACCATTTAGAATATAACCCGGATGAAGTTTCCATATTCTCTGCGGCATCATGTACTACAAACGCCATTACCCCGGTATTAAAGGCTGTACAGGATTCTCTTGGTGTTGTTCACGGTCACCTGGAAACTATCCATGCCTATACCAATGACCAGAACCTGGTTGATAACATGCACAAGAAATACAGGAGAGGTCGCGCTGCAGCTCTTAATATGGTAATTACCGAAACAGGTGCAGGACAGGCCGTAGCTAAAGCATTACCCATCTTTGACGGCAAGCTTACCTCCAATGCCATTCGTGTTCCGGTTCCTAATGGTTCGCTTGCAATCTTAAATTTAGAGTTGGAAACTCCTACCACAAGAGATGGAATTAATGAAATTCTCAAGAAATATGCTCTTGAAGGAGTCCTGGTTGAACAGATAAAATATTCTATAGATAATGAACTTGTATCTACAGATATTGTAGGTTCTGCCCAACCATCAATATATGACAGTCACGCAACAATAGTATCTGCCGATGGAAAGAATGCAGTGCTGTATGTTTGGTACGACAATGAATACGGCTACAGCCATCAGGTTATCCGTCTTGCAAAATACATCGCGAAAGTGAGAAGATTTACCTATTATTAATGTTGAGTTCAATTAGTGAAGAGGCCCGTCATTTAAAAGTGACGGGTTTTTTTTGTTCCGCAATGAAACCTGAAGGCAGTAAAAGGAATATTTACGATGAGGACGTACAGAAAACAATAGAAAATTAACTAAAAATATTCCCTTAGGCAGAAAGCCGTGCAATTTTAATTCTTTAGTTTTGCCACCGCTTTCCCAATGGCCACAGATACACAGGAAGTTAAAGAAGAAAAATTTAAAATTTTCTCTACAATAACAGGTAGGCAGGTTCGTTGTTAGAGTGACTGAAAAAATTAATTACTTGCTATGAAAAACATTTTATTTGCCTTCTTATTTTTATTTACTGCTGCCACAACAGTAGCTCAAAACCCGGGTGAGACCACTATTGCTGAAAAGTTCCAGGAATTGATCACCAGTTCCAATAACTTTAAAGGCTATAAGGTAGTTGACACAGATCAACTTACGACCTTGCAGGAACTCACCTCCAACAGGATAGCAGAACTTAAGGAAGAAATCGCTTCTTCTAAAGAAGCTTTTAATGCCCAGGAAGCTAAGATTTCTGAACTACAGGCTGAATTAGATAACCTTACAGAACAATTAAGTACTGTGACAGCCCAAAAAGATGAAATATCTGTTTTGGGAATGTCTTTAAGTAAAGCTTCCTACAACACTGCTATGTGGAGTTTAGTAGGAATTCTTGTTCTGGCCCTTGCTCTTTTTGTAGTGCGGTATAAGAAAAGTCATATTCATACTGCAGAGGCCCGTAAAAACCTGGCAGAACTGGAAAAAGAATTTGATGCTTATAGAGTTAAAGCTCTTGAAAAAGAGCAAAGACTTGGGCGTCTTCTACAGGATGAGAAAAACAAACAGCTTAAAGTAGCGAAGTAGCAGTTAAATATTTTAGGTATTAACTAACTTTGCATCTCAACCCGGCCCGGCCAAACCTCTGTCCCAATGCGACTCGATATTCTTACCGTTGTTCCCGAAATCCTAAAAAGTCCCTTTGAGGCTTCTATCCTTAAAAGGGCAATTGAAAAAGGTCATGTGGAAATTCATCTTCACAACCTGCGGGATTACGTAAGTGACAATTATAAACAAATTGACGATTACCAGTATGGCGGAGGTGCAGGAATGGTAATGATGATCGAGCCAATAGATAAGTGCATCCAGGCTCTGAAGAAGGAAAGGGATTATGATGAAGTTATCTATATGACACCCGATGGAGAGACTTTGAAACAGGGAATTGCTAATGAATTATCTCTTAAGGAAAACCTTATCATCCTCTGCGGACATTATAAAGGAGTAGATCAAAGAGTGCGGGATCATTTCATTACCCGCGAGATTTCGGTTGGAGATTATGTTCTTTCGGGAGGAGAATTGGGAGCTGCGATTCTAAGTGATGCGATAATTCGGCTTCTACCGGGAGTTTTGGGCAATGAAACTTCTGCTCTTACAGATTCTTTTCAGGATAATTTACTTGCCCCACCAATTTACACCAGGCCGGCAGAATACAAAGGTTGGAAAGTACCGGAAATCCTTACTTCAGGAAACACTCCTAAGATTGAGGAATGGCGGGAAGACCAGGCGTATGCCCGCACTATGGCACTACGTCCAGACTTATTAGATGAGGAAGAAAAATAAATAAGACCTTTCTTTTTTGAATCATAAAAATTATTACTTTTGCACACGTTTCTGAACCAACCTCTGGCGATCTCCGTGAATGTTGCTTTAGACTTTATTTTTAAACCATTATAGATATGGAATCCTTAATTAAATTTGTACAAGACGAATTTGTAACGAGTAAAGATTTCCCTGAATTTGCAGCAGGAGATACTATTACTGTTTACTATGAAATTACAGAGGGTCAAAAAACCCGTACTCAGTTCTTCCGTGGAGTTGTTATTCAGAAAAGAGGAACAGGAGCTTCTCAAACTTTTACTATTCGTAAAATGAGTGGAACTGTAGGTGTTGAGCGTATTTTCCCACTTAACCTTCCTGCCCTTCAAAAGATCGAGATCAACAAGCGCGGTAAAGTACGTAGAGCAAGAATTTACTACTTTAGAGAACTTACTGGTAAAAAAGCTCGTATTAAAGAAAGAAGAAGATAATCTTTCAAAATATACCACGAAAAAGCCTCATTTATTGAGGCTTTTTTATTGGAATTTTTTTTAGGAAATATTTACAACTTTCTGGAAGCGAATTACTTGGAGATAGAAAAATTATTTTGTAAATTTAGTATAGAGTTTAAAGTTATAGAATGTCGCAAGGAATTCTTCTTTAAAACTCAATGTAGAGCAAAGATCTTTACATAAGTTTTTACCCTTTTGAATAACAATATGCCCGACATAGTTGGTTTAATTCGGTAAAAACGTTTTGGATGATTTACACACACTCTTTTGGGACATGTAAATCTATCCAGATGAAATAACAACTTGCTTGTGAAATTTAGATTTCACTTGAGAATGTAAAAGTTCAGCAAAGAATGTTATTTCATTAGAGCCATTTCATTATCAAAATAGTGAAATGGCTTTTTTTTTGCCCTGTTTACCCCTCTTTCTCACGCTATCTTAACCTTCCAACCTGTGAAATAAGCTTTAAAAATGGTAAATTGCACACTCTTGATCAAAAATTAAAATATTCAATATGTCAAAAACAGCCAGAATTATTTATACTAAGACAGATGAGGCTCCTGCCCTCGCTACATATTCTTTTTTACCAGTTGTTGAATCCTTTACAAAACCGGCAAATGTCAAACTGGAAACAAGGGATATATCTCTAGCAGGAAGAATCCTTTCCCAATTTCCTGAAAGATTAAAGGAAGATCAGAGAATCTCCGACGATCTTGCTGAATTAGGAGAACTGGCAAAACAACCCGAAGCCAATATCATCAAGCTCCCAAACATTAGTGCTTCCATTCCGCAGTTGAAAACAGCTATAGAAGAATTGCAGCAAAAGGGATACGATCTTCCAAATTATCCCGATGAACCAAAGTCAGATGAAGAAAGAGAAATCCAGTCGAAGTATGATAAGGTAAAAGGTAGTGCTGTAAACCCTGTACTTCGCGAAGGAAATTCGGACAGGCGTGCGCCAAAGGCTGTAAAAAACTACGCAAAAAATCATCCACACTCCATGGGTGAATGGAGCAAAGACTCCAAAAGTCATGTTGCTACTATGAGCAAGGATGACTTTAGACATAATGAAAAATCGGTTACTCTTCAGGAGGCAACAAAGGTTAATATTCAGCTTAAAAGTGAATCAGGAAAAATTACGGTTCTTAAAAAAGATCTTCAGCTTCAAAAAGGGGAAATTATTGACGGAACTTTTATGAGCAAAAAAGCTCTTATTAAATTTCTTGAAGAACAGGTCAAGGATGCCAAAGACAAAGGGGTTCTTTTTTCTTTGCACATGAAGGCGACGATGATGAAGGTGTCCGACCCTATTATTTTTGGTCATGCAGTAAAGGTTTTCTTTAAAGACACATTTGAAAAGTACGGAAATGAACTTCAGGAGGCCGGTTCCGATCCCAATAGCGGACTCGGGGATGTGCTAAATGCGATCAACAACCTTCCCGATGATAAACGACAGGAGATCAATTCCAGGATCGAAAAAGATCTACAGGAAGGACCGGATTTGGCCATGGTAAATTCAGATAAGGGAATTACAAACCTTCATGTCCCGAGTGATGTGATCATTGATGCTTCTATGCCTGCAATGATTCGAACTTCAGGAAAAATGTGGAATGCAAATGGTAATCCACAGGATACGAAAGCCGTGATCCCCGATAGCAGTTATGCAGATCTTTATGAAACCACTATCCAGTTCTGTAAAGAAAAGGGTGCTTTTGACCCAACAACAATGGGTACAGTTCCCAATGTGGGTCTAATGGCTCAAAAAGCCGAAGAATATGGATCTCATGACAAGACCTTCGAATTAAAGGAAGCAGGAGTTGTACAGATCGTAACCGGAGACGGTAAGGTTCTTATGGAGCATAATGTGGAAAAAGGAGACATTTGGAGAGCTTGTCAAACAAAGGATGCTGCGATCCAGGATTGGGTAAAGTTGGCAGTAAATCGTGCAAGAGCTACAGGTTCTCCCGCCATTTTCTGGCTGGATAAAGACCGTGGCCACGATGCAGAGGTTATAAAAAAGGTAGAGCTTTATCTAAAGGATCAGGATACAGCCGGGCTCGAAATCAAGATAATGTCTGTTGAAGATGCTACCAGGTATACTTTGGAGCGCGTTAAAGAAGGGAAAGATACAATCTCGGTAACAGGAAATGTTCTTAGGGATTATCTAACAGATCTTTTCCCTATTCTGGAACTGGGTACAAGCGCCAAGATGTTGTCTATCGTTCCTCTTATGAATGGCGGCGGATTGTTCGAAACCGGTGCCGGTGGTTCTGCTCCAAAGCACGTTCAGCAATTTGTGGAGGAAGGACACCTGCGATGGGATTCTCTGGGAGAGTTTCTCGCACTGGCCGTTTCCCTGGAACACCTTGGAGAGAAGTATGACAATAAAAGAGCACTGATTCTTGCCAATGCCCTTGATAAAGCTACGGAAGAATTCCTGGAAAAAGATAAATCTCCATCCCGCAAGGTCAATGAACTTGATAACAGGGGCAGTCATTTTTATTTAGCTCTTTATTGGGCACAGGCTGTAGCTGAACAGAACGAAGACAAGGAGCTAAAAGAGCATTTTGAGAAGGTAAGCACTAAGCTGAAAGAAAATGAAGAGAGAATCTTACAGGAGCTTATAGATGCACAGGGCTCTCCGGTAGATATTGGAGGCTATTACAAACCTGAAGGAGATAAGGTCACAGCAGCAATGCGACCTAGTAACACTTTTAATAAAATTCTCCGCGGAGAGTGATTTGAGAATATATTTTTTTGGAAAGAGCCGGGATGACCCGGCTCTTTTCATTTTATATAACTTTATTGTTCAAAATCCAATTATAGAGGAATGAACCTTTTTTTATTATTTCTATAGAAAAAATAAATACTTTTGCATCTAAACAAATTCCGGAACCTATGACCATTACACAGTTACACTACGTTTTAGCGGTGGCCGAGCATCAAAACTTCACAAAAGCTGCACAAAAAGTATTTGTAACCCAGCCTACTCTTAGTATGCAGATTCAGAAACTGGAGGATGAACTGGATGTACTTATCTTCGACCGTAGTAAAAAGCCCATTGAGCTTACCGAAACCGGTCGTAAGATCGTTCAACAAGCCCGTAACATTGTGAACGAAAGTGACAGGATTAAAGATATTGTGGATCAACAAAAAGGATTCGTAGGCGGACTTTTTAGACTGGGAGTAATTCCAACTGTCATGCCTACACTCTTGCCAATGTTCTTGCATAGTTTTATAAAGAAATACCCAAAGGTAAAATTAAAAATAGAGGAACTTCATACCGAAGCAATAATTGAGAAACTTGAAGACGGTCATCTGGATGCAGCTATTGCTGCCACTCCTTTGGACTTACCAAATATTAAAGAACAGGTTCTATATTATGAACCCTTTGTTGGTTATACTCCGCCGGGGCACAGATTACATTCTAAAAGTAAACTTGAGGCCGAAGATCTTGACCTGGACGACATCCTTTTGCTGGAAGACGGACATTGTTTTAAAGACGGAATTCTCAATTTATGCAAAGCTACACGTAAATCAAGTGATCAACATTTCCAGCTGGAGAGCGGTAGCTTTGAAACCATGATAAAGCTTGCCAATGAGGGACTGGGAATGACCCTTCTCCCCTACCTTCACACCTTGGATCTTAAGGAAAATGAACAAAAGAATATAAAGATGTTCTCGGAACCTAACCCGGCAAGGGAAGTAAGTCTCATTTACAATAAGAGCGAATTAAAAATGCAGATCGTGGAAGCTCTACGCAGCACAATCGCAGGTGTAGTCAAAGGAGCAATTGCCTTCCAGAACGTGAAGATCATTAGCCCAATTCATAAAAAATAGCAGTTAAAGAACAAAAAAAGCGGCTTTAAATGCCGCTTTTTTTATTTTAAGGATTTAGATAAATTAGACATTTATTTAATTCGGGATTTTGCCGAATCAGGGTAAAAATGTACAACTTCAACTCCTCAATTTCATAAGGTAATAATCGCTGAAGTGCCTTTTTGACCTCTTTGCAGAACAGAGTTACATCAAAACTTACTTTACTTAGTACTGTCTTGGTGTACTCAAACATCGCTCTTGCCATAATGGTAAAAATTAGTTAACCTTGGTTAGAAAAAGTAGTGGTTATCTATAAGCGAAATCGTTTTCGTTAACAGTTATAAAAATAAGCTTTTTTTCCTAAAAGAGAACAAGAAGAAGCTAATTTAACACTTAAAAACGGTTATCTCCACTTACCATATTTCCAAGGCCTCCAAGGATACTTCCTTCACCTTTATCTCTACCGCCGCCTTGTGGTGCTGCAGCTAAAATTCGGCCTGCCAGTCTGCTAAATGGCAAAGACTGAACGAAAACTGTGCCCGGTCCTGTTAGGGTAGCATAGAATAAACCTTCCCCTCCAAAAAGGCTGTTTTTGATGCCTCCTATGAACTCAATGTCATAGTTCACATCTTTGGTAAAACCAATGATACAACCGGTATCCACTTTTAGCTTTTCTCCAGGTTGCAATACTTTTTTTGCTGTAGTACCGCCCGAATGCACAAAAGCCATCCCGTCACCTTCCAGCTTCTGCATAATAAATCCTTCTCCCCCAAAGAAACCGCGACCGAGTTTACGGCTGAACTCTACGCCAATGGCAACTCCTTTGGCAGCGCATAAAAAAGCATCTTTTTGACAAATGAACTTCCCGCCATACTCGGTAAGATCAATAGGGATAACTTTCCCCGGATAAGGAGAGGCAAAACTTATCTTCTTTTTTCCCGGAACCTGATTGGTGAAAATGGTCATAAAGAGACTTTCCCCGGTAAGCAATCTTTTTCCGGCTCCCAGTACTTTCCCTAAGAACCCTTCATTTTGTTTGGAACCATCCCCAAAGATGGTGTCCATCTTGATCCCGTCGTTCATCATCATAAAATTGCCGGCTTCGGCAATTACAGCTTCCTGTGGATCCAGCTCCAGTTCCACATACTGCATCTCCTCTCCAAAGATCTCGTAGTCTATTTCGTGTGCATTCATCTTTATAAGGTTTAAGGTTTAAAAATTAAAGATTTAGTATAAGGTTTGAGTCCTAATAAAGGACTAGAAAAATTCCTCATTTTTAACACATTATAAATTCTAGGTCTTTGAAATATATTAAAAACTTGAACAACGTCATATTCCAAACTCAATACTCAATACTCAATACTCTATACTCTGTACTCTATACTATTTAACTTTAATCGTCCACTCGAATTCAAAGACAGATACCTCCTGTCCTTCCTCATTTAATCCCCGGGAACGCATCCAAAAGGTCTGTCCCTCGCCGGTCTTTATCGTCTCTTCAATAGCTTCAGTGACAAGATGAGCATCATTACATATAAAGGAAATTTTCCCTTTTGCTTTCTTGCTGAATTTAGCGTTATTCTGGGCAACCAGCATTGAAATATGCTCGCCCTTAGCTTGTATGGCTGTCATTACAAGAGCACCTGTACTCAACTCTGCAGCCATAGCCTGCACGGCAAAATACAAAGAGTTGAACGGATTTTGGTTGATCCAGCGGTGCCTTACTGTTGTAAGACAGTGATTTTCATTAATTTCCTTTACTCTTACTCCACAGAGCCAGGCACTGGGAAGTTTAAACATTAAAAAAGAATTTAATTTTTGGGAAGAAACTTCCATAGTCATTGTAGATTTCTTTAAAAGTATTCAAATTTTTCAACATGCTAAAATGTTAAATTTTACAACTCAACAAAAAAATATAGTACTTTGTTTTGCATAATACCATCTTTAAGATATATATTTGTATAAGAAAATCAATCATAATGAACAATCAATCAACAAATCCAGACAAAACCGTAGCAGCACTCATCCATCTGTCTACCTTCAGCCAGTTTTTCTTTCCCTTTGGAAATTTTATTTTTCCTTTGATCTTTTGGACAGCTAAAAAGAATGATCCTTTTGTGAATGAACACGGGAAACAGGCTCTTAATTTTCAAATCAGCCTTTTTCTGTATGTGATTTTTCTGGTCATGGCAGGAATTGCAGGAGCAGTCATAATTGGAATTAATATAAACTTCGATGGTCCATTATACATGAATGAGCATCACCAGTGGATAGGAAATCCCATGGAAGCCAGTCCAATTATTATTTATGTGGTGATCATGGCGCTTCTTATTCTGGGGTTACTTGTCCTTAATATTTACGGGGTAATTTCAGCAACCATTCGCGCCGGGGAAGGTCACTTATATAAATACCCTTTGACCATTAATTTTCTAAATGCAAAGAATATTGACAATTATTCCGCAGCTACAGAAAAAACAGAACCTCAACAGGATCTATAATCGTATCATCAATCAATCATTAATCATCAATCGATCAAAAAATGAACAGTTCATCAACATTCAAAACAAAACACTATGAAGATTGAAAACACAAAGGCACAAATGCGCAAAGGTGTTTTAGAATACTGCATACTGTCTGTATTAAGAGACAATGATGCATACGTAGCCGAAATCCTCGACACCCTTAAAAGCGCAAAACTCCTGGTGGTGGAAGGAACAATTTATCCTTTGCTTACCCGTCTCAAAAATGCCGGGTTACTAAACTACCGCTGGGAAGAATCAACCAGTGGACCACCAAGGAAGTATTACGGGCTCACAGAAACAGGAAAAATATTTTTAAAAGAGCTCACCCATACCTGGGATGAACTGCAAACAGCAGTAACAATTGTAACCACCCAAAAACCTAAAAATCATGAATAAGACAGTCAATATAAATCTTGCCGGCATTTTCTATCATATTGATGAGGATGCTTATGCCAGGCTTCAACATTACCTAGAGGCGATAAGAAGATCTCTCACCAACACTTCGGGCCAGGAAGAGATCATTCATGATATTGAAGCACGTATAGCCGAACTTTTTGCTGAAAAGATCAAAAATGAAAGACAGGTAATTGGAATTAAAGAAGTAGATGAAGTGATCTCTGTCATGGGACAACCCGAAGATTATGTGCTGGATGAAGAGATCTTTGAGGATGAACCTGTATATCGTAAAAAAAGAGGAAAAAAGCTATTTCGGGATACCGAGAACAGCTATATAGGAGGAGTATCATCGGGGCTTGCTCACTATACGGGAATAGATGCCTTATGGATAAGAATCCTGTGGGTCCTTCTAACCATTTTCTCCACCGGTGCTTTCATCTTAATATACATCGCTCTTTGGATCTTTGTGCCCGAAGCTAAAACCACTGCCGATAAACTTGCAATGCGTGGAGAGCCGGTTACCATTAGTAACATTGAGCGTAAAATAAGAGAGGGGTTCGACGGGGTGTCGGGAAAGATGAAAGACATCAACTACGAGAAATACGGTTATAAGGCGCGGTCAGGTGCAAATTCGGCTGCGACTGCAGTAGGTGATGTCGTAAAATTCTTCCTTAACCTTTTTGTAAAACTCATTGGAATCTTCCTCTTATTGATCGCGGGAGCCACCTTGATAGGATTGTTCATTGGTCTCTTTTCAATAGGAACTTTTGGAATCATAGAAGCTCCCTGGACAGACTTTGTGGAGATCGCTGGACCGGGAGCCGACAGTATCTGGATCATTTCCCTTCTTGCTTTCTTTGCCGTGGGAATTCCATTCTTCTTCCTCTTTATCCTGGGACTAAAGATCCTGGTCAAGAACCTAAGATCTATTGGAAGAAGTGCAAAACTGGTACTGCTGGGACTTTGGATAATCTCTGTACTTGGTTTAATATTCTTCGGAATTCAGCAGGCTACCGAGAGAGCTTTTGACGGGGAAGTGAGGATTACCGAAAATCTTCCTGTTACCGCCAATGACACTTTATATGTGAATATGGTGGGGGATCCACAGTTCAATTCCACTCCATATCAGTCAGAAGATTTCAACATATCCTATGACGACAATAACAGGAAGGTGATCTGGTCGCAGAATGTGCAGTTGATCGTTAAATCTACTATGGATTCTTTGGCAAGACTGGAAATCATAAAAGAAGCTGAAGGCAAGAATTACGAGGAAGCTCGTCAAAGAGCCGAAGAGATAAGCTACAACACCAGCTACTCAAGCGGCCGACTTGACTTAAGCGGTTTACTCACTACAGATCCTTCCAACAAATACAGGGAGCAGAAGGTGCAGGTGACGTTATTTTTACCGGTAGGTACTGTGCTCTATGCTGCAGATAACACCTATTCCTTCCACAGGAATACAGATTACTATGGGGACATCCTGCACAATGGATATGAAGAGAGGCATCTAAAGATCACCCGTGAAGGAACGGAATGTCTTGATTGTCCCGCCGAGGAAGAAGATCCCTGGGGAGATTCTGAGAGTGATTGGGATACAGAAGAGAGCGAAGGGGAATCTATAAATGAAGATTTTCCGGATGAAGAATTACCCACAACAGAAACCGATACAATAACAGGACAATGAGCGTACTCATCGAAATTGTAGTAGCCACTTTCTTTACCCTCGTATTTTCTAAAGGGGAAGAAGTTAAACCCGAAGTAGCGGAAAAAGCAAAAACCGAAAAGGTCTGCAAAATTTTTTCTGAAGAATGTTAAGCTAAAAAAAAGAGGCCGTCACAAGACAGCCTCCTTTTTTTTATAAAACTGCTATATTATTTTGCAGCAACCTCTTCATTACTTTCCACAGTTGCCAGATATCTCTCGGCATCAAGAGCGGCCATACATCCTGTACCCGCAGCAGTGATCGCCTGGCGATATTCCTTATCCTGTACATCTCCCGATGCAAAAACTCCGGGCAAATTGGTCTTTGTACTTTTTCCCTTGGTAATAAGGTAACCTGTGTTATCCATGTCAAGCTGACCTTTAAATATCTCGGTATTTGGTTTGTGACCAATGGCAATGAAAAGTCCGGTGATATTAATCTCCTCCTTTTCACCTGTTTGATTATTGAGGATCCTAAGACCTTCTACAACCTGCTCCCCAAGAACTTCATCAACTTCAGAATTAAATCTTACTTCCAGGTTTTTGGTATTAAAGACCCTGTGCTGCATAGCCTTTGAAGCCCTTAATTCATCTTTTCTCACCAACATAGTAACTTTATTACAAATATTAGCAAGATATGTAGCTTCTTCGGCTGCAGTGTCCCCTCCTCCTACTATAGCCACATCCTGGCCTTTGTAGAAGAAACCATCACAAACGGCACAAGCCGAAACTCCGCCGCCTCTCAACCTCTGCTCACTTGGAAGTCCTAAATATTTTGCCGTTGCTCCAGTAGAAATAATAATGGTTTCGGCTTCAACCCAGGTAGAGTTGTCTACACACACCTGGTGGATACCTCCTTTTTCTTTGCTCAATTGCACCTCTGTCACCATTCCCATGCGCACCTGCGTTCCAAACCTTTCAGCTTGTTTTTGAAGATCGATCATTAAGGCAGGTCCGTCAATTCCTTCGGGATAACCGGGAAAATTATCAACTTCGGTTGTAGTGGTCAACTGCCCGCCTGGCTCCATTCCGGTGTACATTACCGGGTGAAGATCTGCCCTGGCGGCATAAATAGCTGCAGTATAACCTGCAGGACCAGAGCCAATAATTAAACATTTTATTCTTTCTCTCGTTTCGCTCATGATAGTAAAATTTCTTACTGTAAAAATAGTAACTTTAAAAGAAATCTTCAGGTTTAATGCATACAGATTTGATATACCGGAATAACTTCTATCATTAGTAGCGGGTTTTTCAGGCTCCTGCTATTGCATTACCTTTGGGCCATGATCGAATTATCCTTATTTAATGTTCTGGATCTTTTAGGAACCATAGCCTTTGCAATTTCGGGGGCACTTTCGGCGATGAACAGGCGGCTTGATCTTTTCGGGATATTTATTATTGCCTTTGTCACAGCCATTGGTGGCGGAACTGTAAGGGACATCCTAATTGGTAATACTCCTGTCACCTGGATGGAAAACATCATCTACATCTATTTGATTGGATTTGTCACTATACTCGCCATTATCTTCAGGAAATACCTCGACCATCTGAAGAAGTCCCTGTTCTTGTTTGATACCATTGGGCTTGGGATCTTTACCATTACCGGGGTGGAAATTGGTATTCAGAATAACCTTAACCCAATTATTTCTATCACCCTTGGCGCCATGACGGGTACTTTTGGTGGGGTTATACGGGATATTCTTTGTAATGAGATCCCTGTTATTTTTAGAAAAGAGATCTATGCAACCGCCTGCATCGTTGGAGGTTTGGCCTTTATAATATTTTACGAACTGGGAATGGCCCAGGATATTATCTATTTGATCACCTCTCTTACCGTGATCCTCATAAGGCTTATGGCTGTAAAATTCCACATCTCTCTTCCTGCCTTTCATCTTTCGCAGGAAAAATAACTCTCAAAAATGCTATTTCTGAAGATGTTTTTTTAACAGGAAAAGATTTACAATATTTTCCCATATTTTCTGTAACGATTTCATTTTCAGGCAGTCTTTAAGATATAAGTTCCTCTCCCCCGAAGAAACTGATTATTAACTTTTAAAGATCTGCATTATGAAACGTTTTAAATTATTACTGTTGACTTTAGCGATCACTATAAGCACAGTTATCTACGCCGAAAAATCTGAGAAAATATATGACCTAAACGGTCTCTCTGCCGAAATTGAGCTATTACTTCGGGATACCAATCATAGTCTTGAAGAAGGAAGTTCTGTTACTGTTTTCTTTTCTGTTGCTGAAGATAACAGCATACAATATGTAGGAGTAACTGCACAGGAGTTGGAAGTAAGCGATCTACTTCAAAAAAAGCTTATGGGCCAACAACTAGACGGTGCCAAATGGAGGGAAGGAATGATCTATGAACTTACCATCTCCGGAAAATCACATGTGGCCTGTGCTTCCCGTTAATGTGGTAAATGCTTCCGAAGCAACCTTAGAAAAGCCCCCCAATGCCCCCACCCGGACTCACCCGGAAACCTGTAATGGGATCACTGAAGAAAATCCCTTACGTTATCCAACACCTTTTCTGAAAGTCTTCTTTGGGTTTCGGCCGCCCAGCCCGCACTTTTAGGGGTTGTGATCACACGTAAAAGTTTTTCGGTTTCTTTGGAAAGCTGCTTTTTTCCATCCCCGTCAAAAATGGCAAAATTCCCCTCCTTTTTTATCCAGTTACTAAAAGCACTTTCTTCAAATGGCAAACCAAGGGAGGTATTAATAAGGATTTTACCCGTTCCAAAAAGTTCAAATTCAGGTGCTTTTAAAGTTAAAGTATTCTTGGGAAGGTGAAGAGAAATAACATCCACCGTCTTCATCAATTCTTTAAGAGGCAGGTAGGTTATTTCATTTTCAAGATCTTTCTTGCGGGTGCGACTATAGTAATAGAGATCGGTTCCAAATGGCAGCAGGCATTTTGCAAGTAATTGCCCTGTAACCCCCAGGCCAATGACACCTATTTTCTTATCGGTTAGTTCCACAGGCATTTCCTTCCATTGATATTCTCCCAGCCCATGGAATAATCTCACTAATTCAGAAACAATGAATTCAGCTACGCCGGGATCCCCGTAATCTCTTATTCCCGTTACTGTGATCCCTTTGCTACGCGCAAATTTGACCGCAACATTAGCCGAAGCATCATCATATAAGCTACACGCCATACCAATGTACTTCAGGTTAGGGCACTGCTCAATAATGTATTCAGGAATTTCTGTTTTCCAGGAAACCAGCACTGCATCTGCATTAGAAATTCTTTGCAGCGTTTCCTCTTTGGAACCAGGCTCATCATGGTACACTACGACCTTCTCTTCACTCATTTCCTGAAGCGCTTCAATGGCCCAGGGTTCAAGTTTGGTATAATCGACACAGACGATCTTTTGGAACTTCATGTTAGATGTGAGATATGAGATTATAACGTAAGACATTAGACGGTAGACGGTAGATTTTGACTCCACAGACCTTGAACTTTAAACCTTTAGAGGGGTATGTTTCCATGCTTCCGGTCAATGCGCAACACTTCTTTGTTTTCGAGCATGCTAAATGCTTTTAAGAGTTTCCTGCGGGTATCTTTAGGTTTGATAACTTCATCAATGAAACCACGTTGGGCAGCTTTAAAAGGATTGGCGAATTTTTCGGCATACTCTTTCTCCTTTTCTGAAAGCTTAAGCTCAGGATCATCGGCAGCTTTGATCTCTTTTCTGAAGATGATCTCGCTGGCACCCTTAGCTCCCATTACAGCGATTTCGGCTGATGGCCATGCGTAGTTGAGATCGGCACCAATGTGTTTGGAATTCATCACATCATAAGCACCACCATAGGCTTTTCGGGTAATGACTGTAACTCTTGGAACGGTCGCTTCACTAAGGGCGTAAAGTAATTTCGCACCATGCAGGATGATCCCGTTCCATTCCTGGTCGGTTCCCGGCAGGAAGCCTGGTACGTCCACCAGCACGAGTAAAGGAATATTGAAACAATCACAAAAACGGGTGAACCGGGCAGCTTTTCTTGAAGATTCAACATCCAGCACTCCGGCGAGACTCATAGGCTGATTGGCCACTATTCCTATGCTCCTGCCTCCCATCCTGGCGAAGCCAACTATTATGTTATCTGCGTAATTCTTATGGATTTCAAAAAAGGTATCTTTATCAATAATTCCTGCAATTACCTCATGCATGTCATAAGGTTTATTGGAACTATCGGGGACAATATTTTCCAGTTCTTCCCGCACTTCCTCGCCCAGTTCAAAAGACAGCCTTTCAGTAACATCTTTGTTGTTCTGCGGCAGATAGCTTAGCAGTTTTTTTATGTCCTCCAGGCAGCCAATATCATTTGCTGAAGTAAGGTGCGTGACCCCACTTTTGGTGGAATGGGTACTTGCCCCTCCCAGTTCTTCGGATGTAACTTCTTCATTGGTTACCGTTTTCACAACGTTGGGGCCGGTCACAAACATGTAGCTGGTATCCTGAACCATTAGAGTAAAATCTGTCATGGCAGGAGAATATACTGCGCCACCGGCACATGGTCCCATAATTGCAGATATCTGCGGAATAACTCCCGATGCCTGCACATTTCTATAAAAAATGTCGGCATAACCTCCTAGGGAACGCACTCCTTCCTGAATTCTTGCTCCTCCCGAATCGTTTAGTCCGATAATTGGAGCGCCCACTTTCATCGCATGATCCATTACTTTACAGATCTTCTCAGCATGAGTTTCTGATAGAGAACCTCCAAAAACAGTAAAATCCTGTGCAAATACATATACAAGTCTACCATTTATAGTCCCGTACCCGGTGACCACTCCGTCGCCATAATACTGTTGATCTTCCATCCCAAAGTCGGTCGTGCGATGGGTGACCAGGATTCCAATTTCTTCAAAAGAACCTTCATCCAGCAGGTAATCTACCCTTTCACGGGCGGTGAGTTTCTTTTGCTGGTGTTGTTTGGCTATTCTTTTTTCACCGCCACCTTTAAGGGCTTCGGTGATTTTTTCATTTAGCTTTTTGGTATTTTGGCTCATGATTTTTGCTTCCGGAATTATTTATTGGGTAATCTCAACTGCTGCCTGTCTTCCAGGTACTGCTTTATTGCCACCAGGGCGGCTATTTCTGCTTCTTCTGTGGTTTGGGATTCCAGCTTTTCGGCCGAATAATATTTTTTCACAAAATGGGTATCAAAATTCCCACTTCGGAAAGCTTCATGTTCAAAAACAAACTTTCCGAATGGTAAGGTAGTGCTTACCCCTTTAACTTCATATTCGCTTATTGCCTTCAACATTCTTTGAATAGCTTCCTCCCGGGTCTTTCCATAAGTGATGAGTTTTGCCAGCATAGGGTCGTAGTAAATTGGCACCTCCATACCTTCCTCAAAACCATCGTCAAGCCTCACCCCTTCTCCAGAAGGACCCTGATATTTTTCCAGCACCCCCACACTTGGCATAAAATCCTCCAGTGGATCTTCGGCATAAACCCGTAACTCCACAGCATGGCCGGTAATCTTGAGGTCCTCCTGAGAAAAAGCAAGAGTTTCTCCCCTTGCTATTTTAATTTGCTGCTCTACAAGGTCAATCCTGGTGATCAACTCGGTTACCGGGTGTTCTACCTGCAGCCGTGTATTCATCTCCAGGAAATAAAAATTCTTATTTTCATCCAAAAGGAATTCTACAGTTCCCGCACCCACATAATCACAGGCTTTGGCAACTTTTATTGCAGCTTCCCCCATTTCCCGGCGCAAATTCGCGTCAAGAACTGCCGAGGGAGCTTCCTCCACCACCTTTTGATGGCGCCGCTGTATGCTGCACTCGCGCTCAAAAAGGTGCAGGATATGCTCGTGGGTATCGGCGAGTACCTGGATCTCGATATGCCGCGGACTTCCAATATATTTTTCAATAAATACAGAACCATCCCCAAAAGCAGATTCCGCTTCACTTATTGCCCGCTTCATCTGGTCTTCCAGGTCTTTTTCTTTTTCGACCACCCGCATGCCTTTTCCGCCACCACCGGCCGAAGCCTTTATGAGGATGGGAAATCCAATTTCGGCAGCAATTTTTTTAGCTTTTTCAGGATCTGTGATAGCTTCATCAATTCCCGGAACCATGGGAATACCATAGTCTTTAACTGCATCTTTGGCCGCGAGCTTGCTCCCCATGATCCTTATGGCTTTTGAACCGGGACCAATCCAGGTGATGCCATTCTGTTCTACTTTTTCGGCAAAATCGGCATTCTCACTTAAGAAACCGTAGCCCGGATGGATCCCATCCACTTCCAGGTCTTTTGCAACTTTTATGATCTTGTCCCCAAGAAGATAGGATTGATTTGAAGGGGCTTCCCCTATGCAGACGGCTTCATCGGCAAATTTTACGTGGGGTGCATTACGATCTACAGTAGAAAAGACAGCAACTGTGCGTATCCCCATTTTTCGGGCCGTTTTCATCACTCGCAAAGCGATCTCCCCCCGGTTTGCTATTAAGATTTTTTTCATTCTAAGACTTTTAATTTCCTGGTATTCAAAAAGGGCATTTTGAAGAACTACTCCATTTCTATAAGTAGCTGACTCTTATCAACAGTTTCCCCTTTTTGAACCTTTACAGATTTTACTACCCCGTCCCTGGGTGCAGTTAATGTATTTTCCATTTTCATAGCTTCAAGAACCAGAAGGTAATCCCCTTCCTTCACTTCATCTCCTTCTTTTACCTGTACGTCAAGAATAAGCCCCGGCATGGGTGCTTTGATATCATTTATCACCTGTGCAGCCGCCAGGCTTAGTCCCATCTCCTCAATTAAAAGGTCGAGTTCATTCGATATCTTCACTTCGTAAGGTTTAGAATTCACCTTTACGGTATATGACCTTCCCAAAAAGTGTGATTTCTTAAGTTCGGTTTTAAAAGAACGGTTGTTTTTTAAAACATGTGCTGCACCTCCAACCGATTTTTGCAGATCAAGTGCTTCGACTTGCTCTTTAGTAAATTCGAACTCCATGTTCCCATTTACCGTTACTTTATATTTTTCTTCCATAAATGCGGTTTTTATGCGCTTTTGGTAAATATAATAAAATAATTATCTGCCAATTTTCAGAAATTTTCAATAACGACCAACAAAAAAGCCACCTTGAGGTGGCTTTTTATAATTTTTTTAGGATTTATTCTTACAATTTCAGTTTAAAGAGCGCCTGGATATCTTCAGGCAAAGGCATAGACTTTAAGGGAGGAACATTTGCTCCACCTGTATTTCCTAAAGGAATTTTGCCAACAAAAGACTTAACCCCACCTACAAGTAATCGGGGGATTTGCCCCAGGATCTCTTTTGCATCTTTTATTGCTAAGCCAAACTTCAGCATAAGCCAGTGTGCATAGGTGTGCTCCCATGGGTAGGATTGACCAATCACATGTGCCCGTTCAAGGTGATGCCACGCATGAACAAGGTTTCCCTGGCTAAATGCAGCTTTGTATAAAACCAATTCTCTTAAATAGTAGTATTTAAGCCGCTTTGGGATCCTGAAATTGAATTTCATCGTATGGATTAATTGAACTTCTTTATATCCTCACTTAGATCAAAAACATCTGTTTTATGAAAAAAGTTCTCGAGAATACTGGCTCCTGCAGTAGACCTGTATCCACCTGCACAATGCACCACTATAGGTTTATTTGCCGGAACTTCATTTGCCCTTTCTCTCAATTCATTTAGAGGAATGGTTAGAGCAGAATCAAATATTTTACCCTCGGCAACTTCACTTTGATTCCTTATATCTACAATAGTATAATTGTCTTTATGTTCTCTAAAATCGTGCAGATTAAACTCTTCTGAAGTCTGGAATGCTTCCTTTGGAAGGGTTAAAATTCCTCTTAATTGTTTTTCATAACCAATTTTAGCAGTCCTTTCAAGGATGTCACTTATTTGCTTCACACTTTCTACCACCAGATAAAAAGGTTCCTCTGGCTTTACAATAGCCCCTAACCAGGTTTCATACTTGTCGTCTTCATTCCGGGCCATAATGTTGATACTGTTTGGCAGATGATTTTCCTTGTACTTGTCTCCGTCACGAACATCGATAACGGTTATTCCTGATTCAACTTTTTCTGTCAACAACTTAAGCTTTACAGCTGCCTTGGTTTGCTGAACATTATCTGCTCCTGTTTTGTTGACATCCACATTAAACCCAAAGTAATGGGGAATGAATGGCTGATCCTTGAGAATAGTTTCAACAAATTTCTCTTCTGTCTGCTCCTGAAAGGCCCAATTATACTTCTTTTCATAGCCTAATGTACTTGAAGAATCTGTACTCATATTCTTTCCACAAAGAGATCCTGCACCATGTGCCGGATATACTATGGAATCATCGGGTAAATCATTGTACTTGTTCTGCATGGTATCATACATCGCTTTTGCCAGCTCCACTCTTTTAGCTGTCATATTACCAGCTTTTTCCCTAAGATCGGGCCTGCCTACATCTCCAATAAACAGGGTATCTCCTGTAAAGAGAGCTGTTCTATGTTCATCCTGGGCAACAATAGTTATACTGTCTGGGGAATGACCGGGAGTATTAAGAGCTTTGAACTTTACATTTCCCACTTTAACAGTATCACCTTCATCAAAAGCCTGATGTTCGTAATCTGCACCCAGTAACTTACTTACGTAAATGTTTGCGCCGGTTTGCTCTCTCACTTGGCAATGACTACTCACAAAATCGGCATGGGGGTGAGTTTCAAACACTGCTACGATCTTTGCATCCTGTTCCTCGGCGTATTGATAGTACTGTAGTGGATTTCGACTTGGATCTATAAGTGCCATCTTTCCCTCACTTACCACTGCGTAAGAATAATGAGCCAGAGGACTGTCTTTAAATTGTTTTATTGTCATATCAATCAGTTTAAAATTAAAGTGCCGGGAGTAACCCGATCTAAAAATTGAAGAGCGAAAATAGCCTTTTTAGGCAGGTTAGTCCGTAACACGGGTTACAGAGCGTTTAAGCATTCAGCTGTAATGACTTACTACTCGAATTCGGCACAGTTTCCCGAAGGTGTATAAACTCCTGCAGCCTGTTGATAAACCAGAGTGGCGCCGAGATGGCCGGTGTAAGTCAGCGTTCCCGTGCCAATAGCCAGCAACAGGATCATAAGCAATCTAAAAAGCAGGTTTCTAAAAATGGGATATTTTAGTTGCCTTAAAAGGTCAACCCCCAGTCCTGCAGAAAAAAGCCAGGCCGTAGTCCAGGCTAGATTCTCGTGGTCTTTTAATACGGTGGGGTCGCAGATCTTTCTGGAAACCACACCATCGGCCAGATCTCCGGTAAAAATAGCGATCCAGACCGTCACAACTCCGGCAATAAGTAATACTGTTCCTCCCCGCTCCCAAACCTCCCGGGAATATTTAAGAGCAACAACTTTAAATAGAAAAGCCACCACCAGCAGGGCGATGGGAAAATGAACAGACAGAGGGTGAAAAACCTCTGTCCGCCAAAAATCTGGTATTTCTTCCATATTTATTCAAGAACCCGCACAGCAAGCGGATTAAGTCTTTTTCCTTCTTTTTCTACATCAACCTCAACTCTCATTCCTTCCTCCAAAGTTGAGAAATCTACTGTACTTCCATCCCGGGTAAGTTCAGTATTGTCTGAGAAATAAAGCTCAAGGGTTTGATCATCATCTGTTTCTACATAAATTTCGGTCTTAGATGGCTCTACTTCCTTAATAGTTCCTTGATAAGTTCCGGACTCCACAACATCTGTGCTTTCCCCACAAGCAAAGAATAAAAGGGTGATAGAGAACATTACAGTCTTTAAAATGTTGGCTTTCATAATTTTGATCGATTAAATAAATTATTTGGTTACTTTCAATCTACTAAATTACCTAAAAACCTGTTCTTCCCAAAACCTTATGAAACTTATGTAACAAATGTGACACATATTTTTCAAGTCAATTATTACTTTTGCTCCTCATGGGTTTTAAAAACTACATAGCGGCATTTTTCGTCCTTCTTTTCCTTGGAAAGATGGTCTCGATAGATGCAAAACTTTTAGGGATCATTTATAGTGCTTCCGAAGTGACGCTGGTAAATAATATGTGTCCTAAACAGCAACTGGATAATGATTCTCCCGATGAATTTGCCCAGGCCGATTTAGAATCCCATTTTGAATTTGACTACCTGTGCCAGGTGGCTTTTGACTTTAAGCCGGACGAGGAGGTCAATACCGTTACCCATAACAACTTCAAAAAACACAGTTACCGGGCGCCGGGGATTTTTTCTATTTCCCGTGACAAATTCTATCCGCCCCCCAAGGTTTAATTTCAATTCCTAAAAATTATTCCGGCTGAAAATCTGGCTCCCTGCCGATTATAACAGCCATTATTCATTCATTTTATTTATTACTACAATGACCACTACAACCATAGTGAACCGTCGTTCGGTACAAATTTTCCGAGTGATGTTAAGCGGGATATTCCTTGTGGCGAGTTCAAGCCATTTGCTCAAGTTGGAAAGAACGCTGCAACGAATAGAGCAGGCCAGTTTTAAAGGCATAGCGTATTTTTTCGGGGAGCCCCGTGTCATGGTGATCGCTTCCGGAATCGTAATGCTCCTGGCTGGAATAAGTTTACTAATTGGGTTCAGGACCCGATGGGCAGCAGCAATTTTACTTGCCGTTCTTATCCCAATTACTCTCACAATTCAAGTAGGACAGATCACAACCCTGGGCCCCTTATTTAAAAACATCGCCATTATGGGCGGGCTTGTTTTCTTCATATTAAACGATTTCGATAAACCTCAAAAAACATATCATGAAAAAGATTTTTTATAGCAGCATACTAATCATGTTCGCATTTTTTACAGTAAGTACTCAGGCACAAACACAGCCTTCAGAAAAAACGAATTATGTAGTTCTTACCAGAAAAGTCCCCCAGTTGAAACCTATTCTGCTGGCGGCACAGGAACTGGCTAAACAAGATGGACATCATTTCGGAGATTTCCAGGTAGTAGTTTGTGGTAAAGCTGTTCAAAACCTCACCAATGAAGAAATGATGAAGGATTTCATCACGCAGGCCGGGCAGGCAAATGTTACCTTAAATGCATGTGGTTTCTCCCTAAAGAAGTTTGGAGTAGATCGTGAAAAACTGCCTCAGAGTTTAAAGGTGGTGGAAAACGGTATTCTATACAACTTTGAATTACAAAAAAAGGGCTATTTAAGTATTGAACTATAACATCAACAAAAAACGATTTTATCATGAATAAGAAACTAAAAAAGAATTTATTAGAATACGGAATTATAGGAGCAGTCTTAATTGGCCTTTTTGTCACCGGCCTCCACACAGAGGTATTTGGATTCCTGCAACGTGGTATTTTGGCAACCGGAATTATGGACCCGAAAATTGAAGAAAAAGCTGATATAGCTGCGGTAACTCCTGCCAAAGGAGCAGTTCTGGACCTTAACCTGGTCAATTCCAAAGGTGAAAAAGTTAATATGGAACAGTTTCGTGGAAAAGTTATTTTTCTAAATTTCTGGGCCACCTGGTGTCCTCCATGTATTGCTGAGATGCCTGGTATTAATAATCTTTACCAGGATGTCAAAAACGACAATGTCGAGTTTATAATGCTCTCTGTAGATCAAAATTTCGAGAAAGCTAAAAAATTTAACGAAAGAAAAGGTTACGGTTTTGAGATCTATAAAGCTGCAGGACCAATACCTCAAATGTATTCTACCCGCAGTATTCCCACCACTTATGTGATCGATGCCGATGGAAATCTTGCCCTTACCCATCTTGGAATGGGGGATTTTGACACAAAAGATTTCAAAAAATTTCTAAACGAGCTTCAATAGAGAAATGGCTACCCTAAGCGGGTAGCCTTTACTTTAACCAAAAAGAATTCATGAAAACAAAATATTTGAGCCTCCTGCTGGCATTATTCTCATTTCTTCCCCTTGTAGCACAGGTGCAGGAAGCACCAGAATGGCAGGTAAAAGCAGATAATGAGGATGCTGCACCGGAAGATGAGGTTACCCTGACATTTACTGCCGATATACCTCAGGACTGGTACATGTACTCCAGTGATTTCGATCCCGACCTTGGACCAATGCTTACAGAATTTAGTTTTGATCCTTCCGGAAAATTCGAACTTTTGGGGGAGATCATCCCTGTAGACCCTAAAGAAAAATATGAAGAAATTTGGGAAGGGGATGTCACCTACTTTACCGAAAAGGCGGTTTTTAAACATAAGATCAAACTTATTGATGAAAAACCGGTGATTTCGGGAAGTATTACCTACCAGATCTGTTCAGATGTGACCGGACAGTGTATTCCCTATGAATCTGAGTTTTCCATTGACCTTTCGGGGGAAAAAACTGGTGCAGCAGCAAATGCCGCAAATTCTTCCAACT
This sequence comes from Salinimicrobium sediminilitoris, assembly GCF_020866905.1. Lineage (GTDB taxonomy): Bacteria > Bacteroidota > Bacteroidia > Flavobacteriales > Flavobacteriaceae > Salinimicrobium > Salinimicrobium sediminilitoris. The sequence continues at coordinate 142,253 of NZ_JAIVCC010000017.1, forward strand.
CTTCAAATCAACCGGTTCTAAAAGAGTTGGAGCCGTTTACCAACAGCTTCCAGCCTGTGGAAGAAGAAAAAGGATGGATGGGATTGATGACCTTCTTCCTCATCTCGTTTGGAGCAGGACTGGCAGCCCTGCTTACTCCCTGTGTTTTTCCAATGATCCCCATGACCGTTACATTCTTTACAAAATCCAGTGGTAGCCGCTCAAGGGGAATAATGAATGCGGTTATCTATGGGGTTTCTATTATTGCTATATATACTCTTGTAGGAACGGTCTTCGCTTTAATATTTGGAGCTGGTTTTGCCAATTTTCTAAGCACACACTGGCTTCCCAATCTTTTGTTCTTCGCAATTTTTGTATTATTCGCTCTCTCCTTCTTTGGATTGTTTGAAATAAGATTGCCAAATAAACTGGTCAATAATATTGACAACCAGGCGAACAAAGGCGGTTTAGCCGGGATATTTTTTATGGCCTTTACGCTTGTGCTCGTTGGCTTTAGCTGTACAGGTCCTATCGCAGGAACTATTCTACTGGAAGCCGCCAGTGGACAGGCAATTAAACCCTTAATAGGAATGTTAGGCTTTTCTACTGCCTTTGCAATTCCATTCACGCTTTTTGCGATCTTTCCGGGATGGCTTAGTTCCCTGCCTAAAAGCGGCGGCTGGCTCAATACGGTAAAGGTTGTTCTTGGGTTTCTGGAACTCGCGCTCGCGCTTAAATTTCTTAGTATGGTAGACCAGGTTTATCACTGGAACCTCCTTGACCGGGAAATTTATTTGGCCCTGTGGATCGTAATTTTCACTCTGCTCGGATTTTACCTTTTAGGAAAGATCATTTTTCCACATGAACAGAAATCTGAAAGCACTTCTATTTCACGATTGCTCAGTGCCATCTTAGTATTTAGTTTTGTGGTCTATCTTATCCCCGGCCTCTTTGGTGCGCCTTTAAAAGCACTCGCAGGTTACCTGCCGCCAATGAGTACTCATGATTTCCAACTCCTGAATACAGAAGTATCTTCGGAACAGGACGCGCTTGCGGCAGAATGTGAACAGCCGATGTACGATGATTTCCTCGAGCTCCCCCATGGCATCAAAGGATATTTTGATTACGAACAAGCGCTTGCCTGCTCAAAAAAGCAAAATAAACCGATTTTCATAGACTTTACCGGCCACGGTTGTGTGAATTGTCGGGAAATGGAAGCAGCTGTATGGAGTGATCCTGCAGTCTTGAAAAGGTTAAAAGAAGACTACATTGTGGTCGCCATGTATGTGGATGAAAAAACAGAACTCCCCAGGGAAGAATGGTACACTTCTGTTTACGATAATAAAGTAAAAAAAACCATTGGTAAACAGAACATGGATTTCATGATCCAGAAGCTTAATGCAAATGCACAGCCTTACTACACGCTGGTTGGAGACAATGAAGAGTTACTCTCTCCTCCAAGAGCATATGATCTTGACGTTCAGGAATTCGTTGAATTTCTGGATGCGGGAAAAGCCAAATATGAAGAAAGCTTAGATATTTCGGAACCTGTATTTTTAGGGCAGGCAGGGAGCTAACAAGTGTAAACACCCGCAGCGGTATTTTTCCATGCGGGTGCTAACATTGATTTTATAAGTCGGGCAGAAAAACAGCCTATAATCACCTCATATTAAAGCACAAAGCTTTTATGTATCTTTATTAAACTGCCCTTCAGAATCAATAAATTTAAAAAGATAAAACCATGAAAACATTAAAATTATTGACTATAATGGGCTTTGCAGGTCTCGCTTCCTGTGGGGGAACGGCAATAAGTCAGGAGCAGCCGCAATCAATCCATTACTCAACCTCTTCCGAAGATATTATAACTATTCTTCATACGAATGACCGGCATGGCACACATATGCCTTTTAAAACCACAGAACGAAACTCAACGTCTCAAACCGGCGATGAGGGACGGGAAACGCTGTTTACTTTTGATAGGGAAGCAAAAATAGAAGGTTTCCCCTATCTGGCCACAGCAGTGAAAAAGATTAGACAGGAAAAAGGCGCAGAGAACATATTGCTTCTTGACGCGGGAGATACCTTTAGTGATGATCAATTGGGAAACCTTACCAAAGGGGAAGCTGTTATACAATTGATGCAAAGCCTTGACTATGACTTCATGGCGTTGGGAAATCACGACTTCGACTACGGAAAAGAACGTACAGCCGAGCTGCAGGAGATCGCAGGGTTTCCCTTTGGAGCAGCCAATATCACCGACAGCATTACCGGAAAACCTTTTCTGGACCCTCCGTATATAATTAAAAAAGTAGGCAGTTCCAGAATTGCAGTCCTTGCCATCGGCTATCACAACACGCACTTAACCGGAAACAGGGAGAACATGAAAGGCCTTAGGTTCACCCCGGGTCATGAAGCCATTAAGGAGTACATCCCCACCCTGCAGAATCAATCGGATATTCTAGTAGTCCTTTCCCATGCGGGTACGGCTGTAGACAAACTGATCGCCCGGGAAGTAGACGGTATTGACCTCATCATTGGAGGACACAGCCATGATCTTATCTCCCCGCCGCAGAAAGTAAATGGAACCTTTATTGTGCAGGCCCTTTCAGATGGTGCCATTTTGGGAGAAACTCAGCTTATTATTAAGGATAACCGACTTATTGATGTGAAGACAGATCATCACTTCTTGTGGAATGATGAATGGAAGCCCGATCAAGAAACCATGGAGCTGGTTACCCGACTGAGATCACCTTATCTGGATCAACTGGAAGAAAAGATCGCAAATACTGAGACCGTCATAGGTCGGCAGTACAAATCTGAAAGCCCTTTTGATAAATTAACAGGGAACCTGTTACGGGAGGAATACGACGCAGAAGTTGCTTTATTACCCGGCGTGGGCTACGGAATATCCCTCAACGGCGACATAAGCAGTGAAAACCTTTACAAACTCCTTCCCCACCCCAGCAAGATCGTAACCCTTACAATGACCGGGGAGCAGTTAAAAAGTGCCCTGGAACAAACCGCACAGAATTTAAATCCACAAAACACTCTTGATCTTGTTGGCGGTCTGCTTCAAAGCAGCGGCATAGACTACGAGATGGACCTCACAAAACCGGTAGGCCAGCGGGTAACCAACATCAATATTGGTGGTTCTCCGCTAAAGGATTCACAGGATTACAGGGTTGTCACACATACAGGAATGCTAAGGGGCATTCATAAATATAAAGAAATTGGAAAGGGTGACAATATCCTGAAAACGGACAGACAGCTTAATGAATTCATCCTGGAAAAATTCCGGAAGTTGGGCAGCATCAATTTTCCTAAAAACATGGGAGAAATAAAGATCACCAGAGAAAAATGATATCTCCTTCTTACATAATCCTGAACAATGCTTCAGGGAAATAATACAGGAATGGCTGGTATTAAGAAATAACAGCCATTTTTGATTTTAGAAATCTCAGCCTCACTTCTGCCCTTACTTTTATATTTCAAATTCCGAATCTTTATAGTCTCAATAATTACTGCCGGCACCTTTACTTCTTCTGGGCTACAAAGCGAATAACTGCGCCCAAACCATCGTGTCCTTTTCCTTCTTTTAAATCTACTTCGGCTTCATACAATTCCAGGAAGTTCAGGCTTCCAAAATCCTCTTTTATCTCCTCCATAGAAAATAACAAGGCTTCGTCCTTTGGACCTCCTACTCCCGGATTTTTATCCTGATAGATCTTATGTTTCTTGCTAAAACCTTCAAAAAATATTAACCCATCTCTTCGCAAATAAGAGATCAATAATTCGTGGTATTTTTTTCGTACTTCCACAGGAAAATGTGCATAAATCAATGCTATGGCATCAAAATCCCCTTTTTCAAACCCAAGATCTGGCAGTTCCCCCACCCGGTAATCCAACTCCACCTTATGCTTTTTGGCTAGTCTTTCAGCTTTCTTTTTCGCCTCTATACTAACATCAAAAGCAGTTACTTTCCAGTCACATTTAGCTGCAAAAACAGCATTTCTCCCTTCCCCTTCAGCGGCAAATAATATTTCCCCGGGATCGAATTGAGTAAATCGTGAGTGGAAATACTCATTAGGCACCTCTCCATATACATATTCTTCGCTATTGTATCTTTCATTCCAAAATTCTTTCATCTCTTTTCTGATTTATTTTTTCTTCTGAAAACTACATACCGTAAAATTCTGTGTTTTGCCCGAGGGGGTGGTGTGATCTAAACTTCTTCCACTCAAAACACTAAATTCTTCTTCGAATATTTTTTGCATTTCTCCTACAGAGTATCTTTGCACCGGAAGTCCGCTACAGGTAGGCGGACCTTTATCCGAAAATGTACTCAGGACCACGTAGCCTCCCGGTTTTATAGATTCAAACAAAGTTTTTAAGTAATTCTCCCGTTGTTCTTCGTTTGTAAGAAAATGGAAGGCGGCCCTGTCATGCCACAGGTCATATTTTTTATCAGGTTTGAAATTGGCTGCATCGGCCACGATCCAGGTGACCTGATCGGCTTTTTCACACATTCGCTCCTTTGCCCGTTCAATGGCATTTTTGGAGATATCTACCACCGTAACATCGGTATAATCCTTGGATACCAGGAACTCTGCTAAAAAACTGTCCCCTCCTCCAATATCTATAATGGCAGCATCCTTTTCCAGATTACAATCTTTAATGAGATTTAAAGAGATCTCGGGCATGGGCTCATACCAACTAACTTCTGTTGGCGCTTTTTCAGAATAAACCTTATCCCAGTGTTGCTGATTCTCGTTCATGTTGTTAATCTTTATTTTCAAAAAGCCACCATGGCTGCTGTTCATATTCCGCAGTAAAATTAACCGGTTCTCCAATTCGTGGAGAGACATAATCTACTCCGGCTTTTTCGGCTGCTGCCACGAATCTTTGGATAGGTTCATTCCACGGGTGATATGAAAGTACAAATTTCCCCCAATGCACGGGAATGACCTTTTTTGCCTGTAAATCTGCAGCTGCCTGCCCAGTTTGCTCCGGGAACATGTGGATTTGAGGCCAATATTTTCCAAACTGTCCGCACTCAAGTAAAGCGAGGTCAAAAGGACCGAATTCATCTCCTATTTTTTTAAAACTGTTATCATAACCAGAATCTCCTCCCAAAAATAACCTGAACCGGGGCAGTTCCAGGACAAAGGAAGACCAGAGTGTTTGTCCTCTTTTAAATGCCCTGCCAGAAAAATGTCTGGATGGGGTGGCGGTGATCTTCACTTCTGAAGTGATTCTTACCTCTTCCCACCAGTCGAGTTCTGTGATTTTTTCTGAAGCTACATTCCACTTCTCAAGGTGTGCACCCACGCCCAAAGAGGTGACAATTTTTGCCACTTTTGGATGTAATGTTCTTATGCTGTCATAATCCAGGTGGTCGTAATGGTCATGTGTTAGCACCAGCAGGTCAATTGCAGGAATATCTTCGGCATTATAATGATCTGCGCCCTTGAAAGCCTTTCCAAAGAAACGAAAAGGAGAGGCATTTCCACTAAAAACGGGATCCACAAGTATCCTGAAGCCTCCCACTTGTAAAAAATATGAAGAGTGCCCAAACCATACAAGCAATGGCTCCGTGGAAGGAAGATTATTCAAGTCGACTTTTTGATTTGGTATCTCTACTGAAGGTCTTACTGATGAGGGTCGAAAAATCATCTTTTTAAGTATCCTGAACATGGAAACATCATTTGGATTAACCGAAGTTTTCTCCACATTTTGAAAGCTTCCGTCCCTGTAATTTGGTGAATTCTTAATTCGGTGCAAACGTTCCCCTGCAGGGTATTTTCCAAAAGTAGTGACCATGAGTTTTAAATTCTACCTCTAAATTTAGGAAAAAATCTTCCCGTATTTCTTTTGTAGACGGGATATTCAGGAAAAGCTTCTTCCAGCCTTTCCTCTTCGTATTTACTTTTAAGGTAAAAAAGAAGAAAAAGCAGGAGACTCATGGTCAACTTATAACCTGAACCAAGCCAGAAACCAAGACCAAAAGCCATAAAAAGAATTCCGGAATAAATGGGATGACGTGCAAAAGCAAAAACCCCTCCCGTAATAAGACTGGCTCCTTTTTTAGGACTTGGAAAAGGGGATAAATTGGTGTTGAGCTGAAGGAAAGCAATTGAAACAAGTAAGAACCCCAATCCCGCGGTTATGAGGGCAAGTCCATGGAGGTTATTTGATAATTCGAAGTGCCACGCCTCCACAGGAATCATCCAGGCTAAGAAAAACAGGAATTGAAGTGCTACAAAAATCTTGTCCTTCTTTGGAACAGCCATTTTATTATCTTTTTCAGGAATTTCTTTACTGCAACCCCGGATTTTGTCAAAAGATCTCTTTCCAAATAATGTAAACTCCCATAAGGAGGACAAACCAACCAAAACCTTTCTTCAGCTTTTTTCCGTCAATAAAGCGGTTAAGCCATATTCCCAGAAAGATACCTGCCACCGAGATCGCTGTAAATATAAGGAGAAAGACCCAGTCAATTTCCAGATTCTGGACATCCCCAATAAAACCAATTAGGGATTTCACGGCAATGATCACCAGGGAAGTCGCCACGGCTCGCTTCATTGGCAGTTTCGCCATTAGCACCAACGCCGGAATGATAAGGAACCCTCCACCGGCTCCCACTATTCCTGTTAGAACCCCTACTATAGCGCCTTCTAAAGTAATAAGTAAATAATTGAACCTCACCTTTCGTGGCTTAGCATCCTTTTCTGAAGGTTCAAGGATCATGGATACCGAAGCCAGTATCATGATAAATGCAAAAAACAACATGATCCCAATATTTTTGGTAACAGTGAAATCGGCAATTGTAAAAATATTCTCGGGGATCGCCGGCACCAGGAATTTCCTGGTAAGATAGACAGCTATAAATGCCGGAATGGAAAAAACAATGGCGGTACGTATGTCCACCTGTTTTTTCTGAAAGTTCTTTATCGAGCCGAAAAGAGATGTGGTTCCTACTACGAAAAGAGAATAGGCTGTTGCGGTTACAGGATTAATAGAGAGCAGGTATACCAGTACAGGCACGGTTAAAATAGAACCTCCACCGCCTATGAGTCCCAGGACTACCCCAATTAGTAAAGCTCCCAGGTAACCAATAATTTGTATTATCTCCATTCTTTAAAAGTTCTGTGCAAAAGTACCTTTTTTGAGCTGCAGGCTATGTAACAAAGATCACATACTAAAGATCATGCACCATGATACTATTACGCTGTAACCCGATTTTACCTTCTATCTCCAGCTTTTTTAAGAGTCTCGAAACCACTACACGAGAGGTATGAAGGTCGTAAGCGATCTCCTGGTGAGTTACCTGTATTTGTTCATTTTTGTTGATCTTGGCTTTATCCTGCAGGTACCGCATAAGGCGCTCATCCATATTATAAAATGCAATAGTATCAATTGTATCAAGCATCTCGGTAAGCCTGGAGTGATAACTTTCAAAAACAAAGTTCCTCCAGCTTTTGAACCTGGAGGTCCACTCCTCCATTTTGTCAATAGGGATCATTACCAGGTGTGTATCCTTTTCTGCAACCGCCCTTATCTCACTTTTTGTGTGACCCAGGCAACAGGCAAGTGTCATGGCACAGGTATCACCACGTTCCAGGAAGTACAGCAGTAATTCATCCCCATCTTTGTCTTCACGCAGGATCTTAATTGCTCCTTCCAGTAGCAAGGGCATGCTTTTTACATAATCTCCAATATCGATGATGGTTTCCCCCGCCTTTACTTCTCTTAAAGTCCCAAACTTTGTAATTTCTATCAGTAATTCTTCTTCAAATATAAAATGATAGGCATCTCTGAGTTCTTTTTCAAGCATGGATAAAGGTTTTGTTCGGTAAATTTAGGTTATTTCTAAAGAATTTTGAAGTTTGATTGACGCTTCTCTTTAACTGGATTTCAAATGTGGTAAATCCGGGGTCTGACGGTTTAAAAAATCGCTTTTTTCATACCTTTTAATTTCTGCGGAAGATTTCTCACAGGCATTCCCGTCTTTTGCCAAAATCCTTATCTTTAACCCCTATATAAATCAACAGTATATTGCGACTTTTTAAGACCATTTCTCGTGCTTTTTTCTTCGGAAGCATTTTCCTTCTAAGCTCCTGTCAGGAAAACGAAAAAATTACCGAAACCGATCTTCTCTTCTCTTCCATTCAGGGCGACCAGGCCAAATGGTGGAGATATCACAAGACCAATATCGACCTGGCTTCAGATTTTGTGCCCCTGGGAGAAGAAGGAGATACCATCTCCAAAAAGGCTTTTTTGGAGGCTATATTGACGGGCGAATTCATTGTCCTTGAAAAGAAAAACAAGAAAGAGAGCGAACTATATCAACTTTTCAGGATGCAGGAAGATGCAGATGATGATATAAGCTATACTATAATGGCCGACACCTATCCTGCGTATAAGCATTTTATCATGGAAGGAAAGGACTTTCCAGAGTTTGAATTTACGGACCTGGAAGGAAAAAAATTTTCAAAAAAATTAGCCGAAGGCAAAACCTTAGTCGTAAAAACGTGGTTCCTAAGATGTAAGCCATGTATTGAAGAAATGCCCATGCTCAATCAATTAGTAAGTGAATATGAAGACCGGGAAGACGTGGTTTTTCTTAGTCTTTCCCTTGACCCAAAAGAGGAGCTTGAAACATTTCTTTCAAAAAGAGAATTTAACTATCCGGTGATCCCAAACCAGAAAGCTTTTATTGAAGACACCCTTGGTTTTTCTGTATATCCAACACATATAATAGTAGAACCTACGGGAAAGATCAGGAAAGTTGTGAATACGGCACCCGAAATGATCGCCGCTCTGGAAAGAAACCAGGAATAGTATCGATAGGAAAATCTACCGGCTTATCCAATGATCTTTTTTGCCAGTTGACTCTCAAATTAGATGAAAAATTATCCCCTCCAAAAAGCTTTTTAGAGGGGATATTTTTTTTTAGTTATTACTTAGTCCGGTCCTTATTTCCAGTACCGCGTGTTCCATTTTGCTCAAGCCTTGTTCAAAAGCATCTTTTTTCTTTATAAGCTCCTTTTCCAACAAATCCCTGTAATGTGAAACCCCTTCCAATAGATTATTGCAGAAACCGGTCCAGCCTTTTATATCCCTTGGCCCGGGATTAAAAGTATTACGCACCTCCTCTTTTAGGTAATCCACATAAAGCTGCAGCTCCTTAATGAACATATGTGGGCGATCCTCATTTTGAGAGAATTCCTTTCGTCCATAAATATGATCTGTCATTTCCTGCAAACTGGCTACCTTATTGAAGTTTACAATATTTGGCCCGGGGCAGATGGTCACCGCATCGAGTTTTTCCACGATTGGCACCTTGTAATTAAGTCCGGCGGAGTTACTTAACCCAATGCACAAACATTCTTTGCTTAGCAGGTCATCTACCTGCAGTTGATATTCGTTTTCCGGTAGTCCTGCATTTTCAAGTTGCTCCAGTTTTAATTTCTGATATTTTCTTGAAGCAGTACAAATAGGTTCTTTAGTGAACTCGGTATTTGAGACAAGATATTTTTCGGTACATGGACTTCCCGGTTTTCCTTTGTCAATTCTTTGCTGTCTTTCCTTATCGGCAGTGGTTCCTTTAAGATAATTGAATCTCACTCCCAGAGGTGAAGCTTTGCTCAGCACCACATCGTTCTCTTTACTTTTTGCGAGCAATTCAAGAGTGTTATCATCTACAGTTGTAGCTTCGGGACAAAGCAGGAATGGAGTTCCCCAACCGGCGCCGTCAACATTATAATATCCGTAAAGCAATTTTTGCTCTGCGGCAGTCCCAATTCCACCCTGTACAGTAATATTCACGGGATGTGGCTCTTCAAAACCTTTTTCTCCTTTTGCTTTTATCGCAGGATTATAAAGGCTGAACAGCTCGTTTCTTAACTCATCTTTTTTATTTCTGAATTCTGCCAGGATCGGTCCCAGTAAATATCCCTGGGTGGCAAAGGCATGTCCGCCGCAGTTCAATCCAGATTCAATTCTGAATTCACTTACCCAAATACCTTTTTTGGCCAGGTATTTCCCCTGTATCAATGCCGAACGGTAGTCGCTAACTTTGATGATCACTTTCTTCTTAAAAACTCCCCAGGCCTGGGCATCAAATGCCCTGAAATTCTCGAGGTAGTTAAATAACCTCGGATTCATTCCCGCAGAAAATATCACAGCAGAATTCTCAAGATTACTTTCAGCGTAAGCTTTCAACGCTCCCAGGGCATCAGATCCTTCAGGAAGGATTTCCCCCGATTTATCTTTGTTGTTCTTATCGACCTTGGTCATGATGTTCACTTCAATTCCGCCGGGACGAATATGCTTCCGAAGAAAAGTTTCCAATTCTGCCTTAGCTTCTCCATGCGCCTGCTGGAATTGATGATATTTTTCTTTGAGTCCGCTCTCCTCGGGCAACATTTCGAAGTACTTCACGATCTCAGACCCTTTTTCAAATGCCGAGTCCTTGAGTTTATCGAACTTAGTCTGCACGTTGCGGTTCACCAAATTAAGATAGTCGGTAATGCGTCGCACGCGATAATTCTCCTCGTGTTTTTCAATAGGAACGTAAGTTTCCTTATTTTCCTGGTAGTAATGCTTCCTCATCATTTCAATGAGATTGTCTTCAATAATAGACAGTGCCGAAGTGATCCCGTAGGAAGCAACTTTAATTGGCGTGTCTATTGTGAAGGCAATTCCCATTACCGGGATGTGAAACCGGTGCGGGGTTAGATCATATGTCATAAATAAAGGTTTTTAAAGGCAAAACCTCAAAGATGAAGAACCTCCCGCAGCTTAAATATGATTTAGATCAGGTTTGAGGTAGATATGAGATATGAGATATGAGATGTTAGATTTGAGTATTGAGTATTGAGTATTGAGAAATACGGATTTTAGTGCAGGGTCAAATCAAACAACCCTCAACCTGCAATTTTGAACCTTAAACTTTGAACTTTAAACCCTTAGAGGGCAGTGGGTAGGAAGTTAGAGTTACGAAGTAAGATTTACGTTAAATCAAATAACCTTAAACCTTAAACTTTGAACTTTAAACCTTTAATAGAGCACTCTGAATCTTATTGTTCCGTCAATTCCCTTCATCTCCTGGATAACTTCTTCATTGTAAGCTTTATCAATATCTGTGATCACGTAACCAATGGTCTCATTTGTCTTAAGATATTGCCCAACGATATTACAATCATGATCTGAAAGCACGTTATTGATATGGGCGATAATACCCGGCCTGTTGTGGTGAACATGGATAAGGCGATGCGCATTCTCGAGTATAGGCAGTTGCAGGTTTGGAAAGTTGACGCTGTTTGTGGTGCTTCCGGTATTGATGTATTCAATGATCTTCCCCGGAACAAAATTTCCGATATTTACTTGTGCCTCTTCTGTACTCCCACCAATATGCGGAGTTAAAATGACATTTTTGACACCTCTTAATTCAGATTCGAACTGCTCTTCATTGGTCTTTGGCTCCTTTGGGAACACATCTACTCCTGCACCACGTATCTTTCCGCTTTCAAGATATTTTCTCAGCGCTTTTAGATCCACCACATGTCCCCGGCTAAGGTTGATGAATACCGAACCTTCTTTCATGAGTTGCAGTTCATTCTCGCCAATAAGATTTTCATTCTCCTTGCGCCCGTCCACATGAAGGGTCACAATATCTGATACCTTGAGCAGTTCCTCCAAACTTTTGCACTTGGTCGCATTTCCAAGAGCCAGCTTCTCCATAAGATCGTAATAGTACACGTCAAACCCAATAGCCTCGGCCACTACAGATAATTGGGAGCCAATATTCCCATAACCCACAATCCCAAGTTTTTTTCCGCGGACTTCCCTGCTTCCGTTTGCCGACTTATTCCAGTTACCTTCATGCATTTCTGCAAGCCTGTCTGGCAAGCCGCGCATAAGAAAGATGATCTCTCCAATAGCGAGTTCCACTACAGATCTCGTATTGCTGAAAGGGGCATTAAAGACTGCGATCCCCTTTTTAAGACATTCCTCCAGGTCAATTTGATTCGTACCAATGCAAAATGCTCCTACTGCAATGAGCCTGTTGGCATTCTCCAGCACCTTTTTCGTGACCTGGGTTTTAGAACGTATTCCCAGCACAGAAACATCTTTTATTTTCTCTGCCAGCTCATCCTCATCTAAAGCACCCGAAATTGTCGTGACGTTATAGCCCTCATTTTTCATGATCTTCACGGCATCTTCATGCACATTTTCCAGGAGCAAAACTTTAATACGGTTCTTGGGATAGGAAATTGCTTTATTCATCTTGTGCAGATATAAGAATTCATCAAGGCTGGGAGTGATATGATCGGCTTTTTCGAGGACGTTGCCACGTTCCACATTTTCGGTAAATGCGTAAAATTTATTGGCAAGACCGGCAGCCTTTATCTCATAATCTGTATACCCATCCCCTATCACATACACATCTCCCTGCAGGTCCAGTCTTTTCAACATTTCCACCTTGCCGTTGTTGGAAGAAAGAACATTTTCTGTGTCGAAATTATTCAGTTTACCATTTTCATCGGTGAGGAAGGTATTGGCAAAAACATTTTCTTCTCTAATCCCAAACTCCCTTACAATGGGTACAATGAACTCTTTAAAACCGTTGGAGATAATATAAATATTCTCGTGGTTTTCTTCAAAAAATTCCCTGTTTCGTATAAAACTTGTGGATACCTTACTTTTTAACCTGTCAACCAGTTTTGGCAAATGTTGTTCTTCAGCATTGAGCAGGGCCAGGCGCTGTTCCAGGGATTCCCTGAAAGAAAGTTCTCCGGCCATTCCGCTATTAGTAAGATCAGACAATCTTTGAAGCCGTTCATTTCTTTCCTCATGATTTTCCAAAGAAATCTCTCCTAAAATATCAAGAGCTTCGACCTGTGTGAAGGTACTGTCAAAATCGATCACAAAATGCCTGTTGTTGTTCATGCTGAAGTTGTTGAAATGAACCCAAAACTAAGCTTTTTCGGGCACAAGCCGAAGGTTTCCTCAGCAAGTCCATAAGATTTTACATATCCTGAAATAATCCCTTTAAAAATTATTTTTTTTTAATTTTTTTCAGAAGAAACTGAAGTTCTTATAACGTTCCACAAGAATAGAACTTGTAAGGAAAGTTTTGCAAGTGTAACGAATTAGTATTGCCGCACACTAACAGGTTTAAAATAACCATCCAACCATGCAAATTAGAACTTTATTTCCTTTGCTATTGCTCCTCATTTCAATAACGGCATGTGTAACAACAACAACTGAAACCTATTCTATTAAACCTAATTATTCAGTAACAGAAGAGACTTTAAAGAACCAGGTCGCCGCTGTTATTCCTGCAGAAACTGTGACTTTCACATCGACACGCACCGAAATATCTGATGGAACGGAATTTAACACAATCCATGTGGAAATCCGGGCCCCAAGATTACCTGACAATGGATTATCCTTCTCCCGAATGGCCGATGAAATACAAAAAGCTATAGAAAACGGAATCAGGGACATTGAAGATTATAAGACAATGACCATTGAAGTTCATCTCACTGAGGATGACAATGAAATAAAATATAATAGGTCTTATAAAAGGGAAATAAGTTTGTAAAAGGAGAAACAGTGCTTCAGCAAGATTTAGGAATATCTTAAGTCATGAGCTTCTTCAGAAAAAACGGATTTTACTTATCTTCGGAAAAATGATAAAAAAGAGCTTCTACGGAAGTTCTTTTTTTGCCAAACTATTCGAGAAAAGATGACAAAATTCAGGGAAGTAACCACTCAGGAACTTATAGAAAGACAAAAAAAAGGAGCACGTATCATTGATGTGCGTCCTGTAGATGCTTACAACGGCTGGAAACTTCGCGATGAGCATCGGGGAGGACATATTAAGGGCGCAAAATCCCTTCCGGCAAAATGGGCCGGCTATATGGACTGGATCGAGATAGTGAGGCACAAGGAAATTGATCCATCCGAAGAGATCATCATCTACGGATACACTCACGAAGAAGCTCTAAAAGTTGCCGAAAGTTTTGAAAAAGCAGAGTACTCTAAAATAGCAGTTTATAACTTCTTTTTAGACGAGTGGGCTCCAGATGAAACTTTGCCGATGAGTTATCTTCCAAAATACCGGCAGCTGGTATCTGCACAGTGGGTAAAGGACCTGATCTCTGGAAAGAATCCGGCAGAATATGATAATGATAAATATGTTGTCGTGCACTCGCACTACCGCAACAGGGACGCCTACTTAAGCGGACATATTCCCGGTGCTATTGACATGGACACAAATGCCCTGGAGTCTCCGAAAACCTGGAACCGCCGCAGTCCCGAAGAATTGAAGAAAGCACTGGAGGAGCACGGGATCACCGCCGATACAACAGTTGTTCTTTATGGAAAATTTATGTTCCCCGATAATGATGATGAATTTCCGGGAAGTGCTGCCGGAGACATTGGAGCCATTAGAAACGCGTTTATCATGATGTACGCCGGGGTCAAGGATGTGAGGGTACTCAACGGCGGGTTCCAGTCCTGGGAAGATGCAGGATTTGAGGTAAGTAAAGATGATGTACCGAAACAACCTGTTCAGGATTTTGGAGCAAAAATCCCAACCCACCCGGAGTTGGCTGTAGATGTGCCCGAGGCAAAAGAGATGATCGCTGCCGGTGATGCCGACCTGGTTTGTGTACGCAGTTACCCCGAATATATTGGCGAAGTGAGCGGTTATAATTATATCGAAGCAAAAGGTCGTATACCCGGGGCTATTTTTGCCGACTGCGGGAGTGATGCCTATCACATGGAAAACTATAGAAATGTAGACCACACCACCAGGGAATTTCATGAGATCATAGAAAACTGGAAACAGAACGACATAACGCCCGATAAGCACCTGGCTTTTTACTGCGGAACAGGATGGCGTGGCAGTGAAGCCTGGTTCAATGCATGGCTGCTGGGTTGGCCAAATGTTTCTGTATATGATGGTGGCTGGTTTGAATGGAGCAATGACCCAACAAACCCTTACGAAACAGGGGTGCCTGAAGAAGAAGTAGGCTTCAAAAGCCCTTAACGCGAGTTTCTAGGTGGAACTTCCATAAAAAATTCTAATTATGAGAACTTTAAAAACTTCTCCCAACGTAAGAAATTTATTTCTTTTTAACCTGTTGCTCACCCTTTTTCTGGTGTCCTGCAATGGAGGCCAAGGCCAGGAATCAGCCAATTCAAAAGAGCAAGGGCAAACCTTGGAATCCACTCCGGAAAAGGTACATCCAAAGGCAGAACCTTTTGCTTTGGATATTGAGAAAAGTACTATGGACAATGATAACTACCGGGAAGTAAGCTGGACCGGAGAGTATATGCAACTTGTTTTTATGTCCCTGGCGCCGGGTGAGCAAATTGATTTAGAGCTCCATAATAATCTTGACCAATTTATCCGGGTTGAACAGGGACAGGCACAGGTGCTTATGGGTGAAAAAAAGGATGAACTCAATGTGGAAAAGAATCTAAAGAACGACTGGGCCGTATTAATTCCGGCAGGCTATTGGCATATTGTAAAAAATACAGGAGACACTCCTTTAAAATTGTATGTTCTTTATGCTCCCCCTTCCCATCCCGAAGGCACGGTTAATAGAACCTACAAAGAAGCTCAGGAATATGCAGAAGAGCATGGTCATTAATAAAAGATGGGCCCGGGATATTCTTTCTTTTCAAACTAAATTATTACACCTCTGGAACGGGGAAGAATAAATAAATACATTATTCTAGATTCCGAATACAAACGTCCTGTTTAATAAATTATTCAAAAACGGCCGGGATTTCATCAACAGTGATGTTCCAAATTATTGGAAGCAGAAAATAGATGATAAGGGTAATGATCAAAATGGAGAAAATATTCATCCAAACTCCTGCGCGCACCATATCTTTTATCTGTAAATGTCCCGACGCAAAAACCACCGCATTTGGCGGAGTTGCGACCGGCAGCATAAAAGCGCAGGATGCCGCGAGAGTAGCCGCTACCAGTAAAAAGTAAGGATGAATATTCATCGCCAGAGCCATAGGTGCAAGAATTGGCAATAGCATGGCAGTTGTTGCTAAATTTGAAGTTACTTCGGTCAGGAAGTTAACCGCTGCGACCAAAACCAGCACCAATAGAATTAGGGGAAGGTTTTCAAGATCGGTCAATTTCTCTCCAATCCATACCGCAAGTCCGGTTTCTCCAAAACCTTTTGCCAGGGCCATCCCGCCTCCAAAGAGAATGATTATCCCCCATGGAATTTTCACCGCATCCTCCCAAATGAGGATACGCCCGTTTTCTTTTCCCGAAGGCAGAAGAAACAAAACTATTCCGGCAGAAATAGCAATGATTGTATCATCAATGAATGGCATGAATGGTTGGAGTAAGAAAGAACGGGTAATCCATCCCAGTGCCGTAAGCACAAAAACCGTCAATACAATTTTTTCCTGTTTACTTATGCTTCCCAGTTCGAGGAGAAAGCGGGAAATTTCCTCCCTTCCACCCGAAAGTTTCATTCCTTTTAAATTGAAAGCAAGGGATGTAAGATATTTCCAGCAAATGGCCAGAAGAAATAAAGAGATAGGTAAGCCCAATTTGATCCATTCAAAGAAAGTGATCTCAATCCCGTAAAGCTTCTGAACTATCCCTGCCAAAACCAGGTTTGGTGGCGTTCCTATAAGCGTAGCTATACCACCAATAGAAGCACTATATGCAATAGCGAGCATTAGCGCCTTTCCAAAAATGACATTTTCATTTCTTTCTGTTTCAGGATTGTCCTTTAACTGGCTGATGATCGCAGCACCAATGGGCAGCATCATTACAGAAGTCGCGGTATTTGAGATCCACATGGATAAAAAAGCCGTGGCAACCATGAATCCAAGAATAATAAATTTAAGGTCTGTACCAATTAGCTTAATAATATTAAGTGCAATTCGCCGGTGTAACTCCCATTTTTCGATAGCAATAGCCAGTAAAAAACCTCCTAAATAAAGAAATACGAATTTATCGCCATATGCCGAAGTTGTCTCTCCTATAGATAAGGCACCGGTTAACGGAAAAAGCACAATGGGAAGTAAGGCTGTGACCGCAATGGGGACAGCTTCGGTTACCCACCATAAAGCCATCCACAGGGTTACACATAGCACATCCCAGGCGGGGGAAGGCATAGATTGAGGATGATCCAGGCTTTGAAGTACCAGGTAAATCAAAGGACCAAGAAAGATCGCTATACGCTTTACAGAAATTTTCATCTAACCTAAGTTAAGAAAAGCTTAAGAATATTCGGGACTTCAATCTTTTATACTAATTTCATAGAGCCTGAGGACTTTAGGCGCCAGAATTCATTTCTTAGAATTAATTACTTACCAACCAAAACCTTTTAAATATGAAAACCAGTATTACAAAAATTTCAGCCTTCCCCTTTCTTCTTCTTGTTTTTTTAATTGTCTCCTGTGAAGATAATGAGCAAATAAATCTTTCAGAAAATCAAGAGGCAAGAGAAGATGTCTATGAACAGATACTTAATGATGAACAGCTTTTTGGCGAGTTCATGAACGAATTGAGAGAAAACAGAAAATCAATGGAATGGATGGACAACAACCGTCCCATGATGAACCGTTTATACGGCAGGGAAAGAATGCATAATATGATGAGAAGAAATCCACAGATGCGGGATTCCATGATGCAGGGAATGATGGCAAGTATGGAAAACGATACTATTATAAGATCTTCTCCTCAAATGCGGGAAAGAATGCTACGGCACATGAGCACCATGATGCAACGGGATACAGCTTTTGCAAGGCAAATGCGACAAATGGTACGACAATCTACTGCCGGTGAGGAAATGTAGAAAAAGTGTATATTTTTATTTTACAGAGGCTGTTTGAAAAGCTGTTAAATCGTTATTCTGACTTCACCTGCCTGTTCAGTTCAGGAGTGATTTTTTAATTTTAACAATTAGATCTTCAGAATTAAAAGATGAAATTTCTAAAGCTTTGGAAGTTTCAGGTTCACGTAAATACAGGATTTCAAACAGCCTCTTATATTTTTTCCTTTCTCAAAAAATGAGCAGTTCCTGACACAGGTCATAAAATAAAGACATTTATGTCTCTAATTTTGTGCTTTAACCTGATAATAAAGCTCATGTTTTCAAAAGCCTGTGAATATGCAATTAGGGCAGCTATTTTTATCGCTTCAGAATCTGAAAGAGGCAGAAGAGCCAGCCTTAAAGATATTGCGCGGGAAATAGATTCTCCGGAAGCCTTTACTGCAAAAACTCTTCAAAAGTTAAGCCGAAGCGGCATTATTGTTTCTACCAAAGGTGCTCACGGCGGCTTCGAAGTAAAGCAGGATATGGCGACCAAAATCAAGATTTCAGAAATTGTTCTCGCTATAGACGGAGATAAGGTTTATACCCGTTGCAGCCTTGGACTTCACGATTGTTCCGAAAACCATCCCTGCCCTTTTCACTCCCGGTTTAAACCGGTAAGAAATGGACTAAAGGAAATTGTAGAAAATACCAGCCTTAGAGATCTCACCAGCGGACTTGTTTCGGGAGATACTTTTTTAAAGATCTAAAACCATCAGAGCCAAAATTTATGACAGTGACAACCCTGCCTCAAAGAATTTCACAAGTACAGGTAACACGATTAAAAGAGGAAAAAAATGCAGTGATCCTGGCTCATTACTATCAGGAGCCGGAAATACAGGAAGTTGCCGATTTTATTGGCGATTCTCTGGAACTTGCCAAAAAAGCTGCTCAAACTTCTGCCGATATTATAGTATTTGCGGGGGTACATTTTATGGCCGAAACGGCAAAGATCCTAAACCCCTCAAAAAAGGTGCTTCTGCCCGATCTTAATGCCGGCTGCTCCCTTGCCGACAGTTGTCCGCCGGAAGCATTTAAAAAACTTAAAGAACAGTATCCCGATCATGTGGTGGTCACCTATATTAATTGTTCGGCAGAAATTAAAACCCTGAGTGACATTGTATGCACCTCTTCCAATGCCGAAAAGATCATAAATTCAATTCCCCGGGACAAGCCAATCATCTTTGCGCCAGATAAGAATCTGGGCAGGTACCTCATGGAAAAAACAGGCAGGAAGATGCTGCTGTGGGATGGTGCATGCATCGTGCACGAAGCATTTTCTCTGGACAAACTCCTGGAATTGTATAAGCTGCATCCTACAGCCCAGATCATTGCGCATCCCGAATCTGAAGCGCATATTTTAAAGGCAGCCAATTACGTTGGTTCAACATCGGGGATGCTCAATTATGTGAAGAACAGCGAAAAAAACACATTTATTGTAGCTACAGAAGCAGGAATCCTTCACCAAATGCAAAAGGATGTGCCATGGAAAACCCTTATCCCGGCCCCTGCAAAAGAAGACAATACCTGTGCCTGCAGCGAGTGTGCATTTATGAAAATGAATACCCTTAAAAAGCTGTATGATTGCCTGGAAAATGAAGACCCGGAAATTATTCTTTCCAAAGACCTAATGAAAAAGGCTCTTGTACCTATTGAACGTATGCTTAAACTTTCTTAAGAATGAAAACAGATGTGCTGGTAATAGGATCGGGAGTGGCAGGTTTGACCTTTGCTATTAAAATAGCGAAGGCCCGTCCCGATGTAGTAGTATCGGTGATCACTAAAGAAAGAAAAGAGGTTTCCAATACGGCACAGGCCCAGGGCGGAATTGCCGTGGTCCTGGATAGGTTAAGGGATAGTTTTGAACTGCACGTAAAGGACACTATAAAAGCGGGGCGCGGCCTTAATGATCCTAAGGTTGTGGAAATGGTTGTTTCCCAGGCTCCCGAACGACTGCTGGAATTGATGGACTGGGGCACTTCTTTTGACGCAGGTAAAAATGGAACTTTAAAACTTGGCCTCGAGGGGGGACATTGCCGGCATCGCATTGTACACCACCGGGATCTTACCGGACTGGAAATTCAACGGAAGTTAATCTCCCATTCAAAATCTTATCCCAATATCCACTTTTACGATCATTATTTTGTAACAGAGCTTTTGGTGAATAAGCAAAAAAACAGTTGTATCGGGATCACCGCCCTGGACAAAGAAACAAGTCAAAAAATAAATTTCACTTCAAAAATCACCTTTTTGGCAAGTGGAGGCAGTGGGATGGTGTTTGGCAACACTACAAATCCTTCTGTAGCCACGGGGGATGGTATAGCTATGGCATGGCGTGCCGGGGCCAGGGTGAAAAACATGAACTATATACAGTTTCACCCAACGGCATTGTACGAAGAAGGAAAACATCCACTTTTCCTCATTTCTGAAGCTGTTCGTGGTTATGGTGCATATGTGGTGAATCACAAAGGCAACAGGTTCCTTTTTAAAACCGATTCCCGCGGGGAACTTGCTACCCGGGATGTGGTTTCAGAAGCCATAGTTAAGGAAATGAAATTCTGGGGCGAGAAACATGTCTACCTTGACTGCCGTCATCTTGATCTCCATGATTTCAGCAAAAAGTTTCCAACCATCATTTCCTACTGCAATTCCATAGGTCTTGACCTGGCAACAGATCTTATTCCGGTTGTACCCGCTGCTCATTATCAGTGCGGGGGTATCGAGGTAGATCAACAGGCGCGAACCTCGGTAAAGCAGCTGTATGCTTCGGGAGAGTGCGCACATACCGGCCTTCACGGAGCAAATAGATTGGCATCAAACTCTCTTCTGGAGGCACTGGTTTATTCACATGAGGCTTCCAAAGTCGTTTTACAGGAACTGGATCTTATTCCGCCACCGCAACTTCATCAACAAAAGGTGCTCCTTAACTGTGAAGCTGAAGCCGATGACGAGATCATTGTCAGTCTTCGCATGCGGCTTAATGAGATCATGGATTACGATCTTTTACATTCGGTTTCAAAAAGGACAAAATCTGAAGCTCTTGAACAACTGCAATATTTACAGGACATGCTTGAAGATTACCCGCAATTTAATTCGGGCACGGTGGCATTTTTTGAGCTCAGGAATATGGTTCAAACGGCGATGTTGATCCTCAACGATGCAATAGATCAATCCCTCCCAAAAAAGGGAATTCCTTCTGAAACTTTTTAAAGTATATATATTTAGCTGAAGCAAAAGAATTATACTTGTAAAAATCTTAGACCAAAAGATGCCTTTTGTAAAACGAAAAACTGCTTCTAAATTTCGTAAAGCCCATCGTTACCTCGGAATCTTTCTCGGAATCCAGTTTCTAATGTGGACCATAAGCGGAATGTATTTTAGCTGGACAGATATCGACGAGATCCATGGCGACCACTTTCGGAAAAGCCATGTACATCCTGCTTCTTTTACTAATTTAAAAGGTATTTCTGAAGTGATTCCCCAAGTACAGATCAATTCCCTTCAGTTAAAAGAAGTTGCAGGGGAACCATATTACTGGGTCAATGAAGAAACCTTAGTGCATGCCCGCAGCGGAAATCAAAAACAGGAAATATCCCGGGAGGAAGCAATCAAAATTGCAGATAAGAACATGCTCGATACACTGGAGATCTCGGGTATTGAGAGGATCACTTCAACCGGGGAACACCATGAATACAGGGGCGGTCGACTTCCGGCCTTTGTAATTTCTTATGCAGGAAGCGAAAATATAAAAGCTTATGTATCTGCGGTTGACGGCACCTTCAGGTCTGTACGACACAGGGATTGGCGCTGGTTTGATTTCCTGTGGATGACCCACACCATGGATTATGAAACAAGAGATGATTTCAATACAACTATTCTTCGGGCTTTTTCTCTTCTTGGATTGATCACGGTATTAAGCGGTTTTGTTTTATGGTTCATCTCCTCTCCTACCATGATGAAGATTTTTGGTAAGACAGGGAAGAAAAAGAGATTTCAGTAAAGTTTATTTTCTGGTCAATTTCCCCCTTACGGATTCAGGATAACCAATTCAATAATTCAGGTTTCCTGCTCAATTTTGCAATTCTACACCCAACGGGGCTGCAGCTTTCTACCCATTAATATTTAGTTATACGTTCTCCCTATAATATTTTTTGATATGCCTCTTCACATAAATAAATCTTAGGAGGCCAATTAGCAGCACAATTGGAGCAACAATGAGAAGAAAGATCCCAAGATCAAACATGTCTTGCAGAACCTCAACCCGAAGTATAGCCACTCCCGAACCCAGCACCACTATAAATGTCCGGAAATAAGCCAGAAAGGTACGTTCATTTGCCATACGGGTACGGTCAATGGCCAACCAGTCCCGCGTGATGAGATCTTCCCTGACTTTTGTTTGTTTTGTTTGTTTCAATTTATTCCCCGGACTTTATAATTACTTTGAATAAAGGTAGAGATTTAAGTGAGATAATTAAAAACTTCAGATCTGCGTTAAGGACTTACGTGATTGTAAATTGCCATATAGTGGCAGTAACTTCCCAGCAATACAAAGAAGTGAAAGATCGCATGGTTATAGTTTATTCTGCTTATGCTATAGAGGATTGCACCTATAGTATAGGCCAGTCCACCTCCTAAAAGCCAAAGCAGCCCCTGGGAAGAGAGATTTTCCATTAAAGGTTTTATAGCAAAAATAATGACCCAGCCCATTCCTACGTAGAGAAGTGTTGAGAGGATCTTGAACCTTCCGGTAAAGAAGAGCTTCAGGATCGTTCCAAAAAGGGCAATACCCCACACTACTCCAAGAATGATCCAGCCGGTACGGCCCTGCAGTGTCACGAGTGCGAATGGCGTATAGGTGCCGGCAATAAGTATAAAAATCGCAATGTGATCGAAAATCTTAAAACTGAACCTTTTTCTTCGGTCCCTTGTACTGTGATAAAGGGTGGAAGCCAGATACAATAATATAAGAGAGCTGCCAAAAATGAGAAAACTGAGCAATAATCTCCTGCTATCAAATTCAAGGGCTTTAAAGATTAATAAAAACAATCCCAGTACACTTAGAACAAGGCCTGCCCCGTGAGTAATTACATTCAGGAGTTCTTCTTTGGGAGAGTAAGACCTGATCTTTAACGGCTTCTTCATTTGTTCGTATTCTTCCTGTAAAAATAAACCTATAAATCAGCTTTTTCAAAATTCACGGACACAACCTTATGAGAATTTTCCAACCAAAGATGTAATCCCATTATTCTTTGATCGACGAAAGACCATTTTTATAGCTGAACAGCAAAATAAACATCAATTAAACTTGCAGGATAAAATTTTTATTTTAATTTAGCTCGTTCAGTTTCACCTACTTATACCATATGGATCTGTTACTAGCCCTGGTTGCTTTTGAAATTATTGCCTCAAAATTTTTAGTGTCTTACATTTCATCAAATGGCCCGGTTGTTTCTTATGAGGAAAAGAATCCGCTGCTTCGTTTAATGTTCAAGATGTTGAAGATGGATCATGATGCATGGATCTCTTTCTTCTGCACCCTTCTTCTAACGACAGTATTGGTATACCTGCTGGCTTCGTTTTATTCAGCCACGGCTTACCACATTTTATTTATTCTGGGAGGTTTCTACACTACCGTATTGAATCTTGGGGCAGCTCACAGCAGCTATTTCCAAAAAAACAACTTTATTACCCGAAGGCTTCTGCGTTAATATTGAACTGCAATTGAATTTTAGGATCTAAGAGATCCAGAATTTATCTTTCCAGTCATCCTGATTAAAACTTATTTTTTCATGATTTTCTTGGATCATGATAAGATCTTCCGGTTTTACACTCTTCGCGAGCTCTTTATAAAGTACACGCTCTTCGAATCTTATATACGTGCCCAGTTCTTCTTCAAGCAAGTTTAAAACCTTTTCATTGTCGCAGTCGCAACTAAGTAGTTTATTAATTCGCCGGTGATTTGCCAATGCTCTTTTGACTCTCACATTGTTTCCCAAAAGCGGAAATATATACTGCTCTTCCAGCTGAAAATGAGGGTCTAAATAGTTATTCTTAAACCAGTTGGTGTAGTTCCTTATTCTCTCTTTTTCAATATTCTTATTGAGACCTTTTCTTATATTATTACAAAGCTGAAGCGCCTGCCGGTGTTCCAGGGACAAAGGCTCTAAAACCAAAGATGTTGCTGTCATACTTCTGTTTTTACTCCCCTTTTAATAATCCAAAATTTATCATCCCAGGTGTCATCTGAGAAAGCAATGGCGTGATGTTTCTTCTCGATCTCTTCAAACTGCCCGGGAGTAGCCGCCTGTTGCACCTCGTTGAACACCACACGTTCCTCAAATCTTATGTGCTTTTCAAGCTCCTCCTCTATAAGGCTCAACGCCTTAAGAATTTCTGACTGCTGGTCGAATAGTCTCTTGAGCCTCCGGTGTTCGGCAAGAGCTTTTTTTACAAATGGATTTTCATCTCCTAAAACAGGAAAAACAAACTTTTCTTCGGCTTCAAAATGTGGATAGAGATACTTGTTTTTGAACCAGTCGGTATAGCTTTTAATACGCTTAGGCTCAACCTGCATCTTTATTCCCTGTCTTATTTTCCAGCACAACAACAGGCCGTGATGATGTTCACGACTTAAAGGCTTCAGGGCCTCATTTCGTTTTATCGGTTTCTTCTTTTCCATTATTCTTTTTTCGTCCAGATTCTTCTTCCCCAGTGGATTATTCCTTAGCTCGCCACAAATATTGCAAAGCTTCACCGGTTCTTTTCTTACTTCGGAAGCAGCTTCAGTAGGTTTTATTTGATCCTTTTCTTCCATAAAATATCGGCTAACAGGACAAAGATGCTCAAATTAATTCCCGAATCTTATGAGGTCGGTCATAATTGAGAGGGATGAAAAATGGAAAATCTTAAAATGAAATTGGAAATAGAACAACAGAAGGAAGAATGTTCATGAACCCTGATCCCTTCAGATTCCAAGTTTCTCCAAAAAAGGTTTTTTTTGAGCTTTACTTGTATGCAGGAGTCGGCCGTCGGCCATCTTTGCGTCAATTTCACCATATTCAGAATGCACCAGCTCCTTCACGTGATCCAGGTTCACAATAGCCGATCGATGTATCCTGAAGAACAAATTTGGATCGAGAATTTCATCCAGGGCACATAAGGATTCCCTAAGTAAGTATTTTTTACTGTGAGTATAGATCTCGGCATAACAGCCAGAGGAGATGATGTAAAGAATATCCCGCGGATCAACCAGGATTGTTTTATTTCCCTGTTTCACCGGGATCTTAAAAATGGTTCCGGTAGAACGGTTTGTGTAAAACCCTAACAGGTTCTGGATCTTGCTATCAATATCAAGCTCTTCGTGCAGAACAGTGTTGAGTACTTTAGAAACTGTTTTGTAGAAACGTTCCTCTTTAAATGGTTTTAAAAGAAGATCACAGACGTTGGCATCAAAAACTCTGGAAGCATCGGGGTTGTGTGCTGTGAGAAAAACAATTGCGGGACGGGGAGAAATTTCGATCTTTTCAAGGACCTCAAAACCATCCATGTCTTTCATTTCAAGATCCAGGAAGATAAGGTCGGGGTTGAGGGAATTGATTTGTTCGACTGCAATTTTTCCACTGGCGCATTCTCCCAAAACCTCAATTTCCGGAACCTTGTTTAGAAGGTTGATCACCCGCTTTCGTGCGAGGGCTTCATCGTCTATTATTAAAGCTTTCAAAGGCCGAAGCTTAATTACTTATTTCTTCCTCAAATTTACATTTTTTAGCCCCAATTAAATAAGAAAAGGAAACAAAAAGAGTATAAAAAATTTCTCTTTTTGGCCCCTATATTCAAGATTCCGTGAAATATAAAAGACTGTCAAAAAATTTATTCATCCCCCTTCCTCTCCGGTAATTTGGAGACCCTGCACCTGTTCAGTGCAAAATGAATTTCTTTTTTGACAGTCCTAAAACGAGCCTCAACTATCAACTTTTACAAGCTCGTAATTTCTATTGGTTTTATTTCATCTACATCGATTTTTAATTTCTGCACCTTATCCCCCTGCTCCAGGCGAATTTTAAAGTACTCTTTCTGTACATCCCCATCTATTCCTCTTGCAATATGAATATTTCTGGTCATGTTCCAACCTTTATATTTGCTGTATATGTCTCTCTGCAAACTGGCAGGAAGCAAAACATTTTTCAGCCTGTAAGAAACTCTTTGCAAATTTCCTTCTTTACAATATTTAGCCTTCATCCTGCCTTTTGTACTCTTAACCTCTACCTGGTATTCCACTGTTTTTCCATCCTGCACAAGATCAATAAAGGCTTCTATATTGCAGTACTTATCAAGAAAAGCAACAGGATCTTTTTCAAATTCTCCGTTATATTTTTCTTCTATTTTAAAGATATAATTCTCCCCATCTACCGTAATTTCAGGTAAAACAGGATCAAACCCTACACGGGCTTCTTTAAGTTCAGTAAATTGAGCATTGCCAATTCCTGCCCACAATAAGATCAAAAGGGAAACAAAAAATTTTCTCATAATAACAGCTTTAATTAGTGATTTTTGAAACCTGAGTTTTACCTCAGCCTGTCAAAATTTCCTTCAAATTTACACTAGATGGCAGCCCTTTTTATAGTTGTGATATCAATAGCCCGAAAGTAGTAACCGGGAGCCATTTTATGCATATGGATTCTAGATTTTGATTCTGCCATTGCAGCTAAAAAGCACACAGCTCCTCAAATGGCCGCAACAAAAACAGGTAATCTGATCTGACGTAAGAAAGTTTAGAAAAATCTCTTTTTTTAGAAACCTTTCTTTATACTGACGTTAATTATTAGAAATGAACTTTTTCCTTCACTTCAGTTTGCTTAAACTCTTCAAGAGATATCTTGAAGCACTCAGCAACAGGAGTTTTAGTGTAAAGTTGGCCTTTATAACCACCTATAACGAATAATTTATTATTCCAAATATGGAGATTCGGTTCTTCAACCTGAAGATCAATTCCATAGGTTTTCATCTCTCTCCTTGCCACATCAATGGTATGGAATTTTCCTCTTTCGTATATATAAATCACATTTCCGTTAGAAACTACCGCTGGATGATCAAAACGATGCTGCAACTTAGCTTCAGTTTTATATTTACCTGTAGCCAGGTTTAAGGACTCAATAACATTAACTACGCTTCCATCACTCCCACCAATAATAAAGATTGTGCCTTGAATATTAACTGCTTTAATTTCTTTTCCCTTGGGCACCTTTCCTGCTTCAAACCAAAGTCCTGTTTGAAAGTTAAAAAGATGCACTTCATCTGTAAAGATTTTTTTTCTCTTTCTGTTTAAGCGGGTGGAGCCTCCCAACACCAGGAGATCATCACCATGAATGACTGCAGCAGCACCGGAAGCTTGATGAGGATAAACACGATCCACCAGTAATGTATCCTTATGTAAATCAATCACCTCTATTTCTGAGGAAAGTAGGACCTTCTGGCCAGATTGATTAAGATGTTTTCCACCCAACACATATATTTTGTTTTCATGTAGCACTGCGTTATGTCCGGCTCTCTTATTTACTTTGATAGGAGAAACTGTCCATTCATCAGTTACCGCATTATAAACCTGTATCTCCTCCGAATATTGAGGGGAAGAAAAATTTGCCCGTGCTGTACTCAAAATGTTTGAAAGGCTTGTTTCCCCTAAGGTCGTCACCATTGCTTCTTTCATTGGTTCCTCAACAACCGAGGCATCCCCTGCGACTACAAAAATTTTGTTTCCCACGGCTGTTGAACCAAAAGAATACACCCCTTTTTTAAGTGGAGCTACCACAGAGAATTTTAAGGTCTTGCTGAGCTGTCTCTTAGGATCTAAATTAACCTCAGATAATTGATCCACTAGAGGCATGAGATAAACTTCATTTCCGGCTCTTTCTAATTCAGCCAGACTTAGAACAAGAGTAGCGTAACCTATATAGGAGAAGGAAATGCTATCGGTCCACGTAAAAACCTCTTTTAGTTCTATTCTGAATTGGCCTTCTTCTCCGGAAATTGTGTTCTTTTTAATGGCTGAAGAGGTTATATGGACATCCCTCAACGGCCCTCTAGTAGTAATATCCTTTACTTCCCCGTGCAGCGTTTGAGAAGAAGAGATGCTACTGAAGCACAAAACTGTGAGTAATATACTTAATCTCAATGTAGACATGCAATACAGGTTCCTCAAAAGATAACACAGAGATCCAGGCCAGAAATTTTTAATAGCGGGATAAGAATTAGTATTTGCTACTAATCTGAGTCCGGGGATACTTCTTTCATTGAGGCTCAATTGGGTCATTTTTTAATTTTCTAATGAACGGGTTTGTTTTATCCCCGAGAATCAAATAGTATTTGCCGACAAACTTTTAATATTCTACTTCTACATTAATTGATTGTGCCCCATTCACTTTTTCCCATTTTCCAAGACTACTTGTTCTCATAAAACCTTTTCCTTTGGTAAGAATAGCTCCCATGTAAATTTCCCGTGGGTTTTTGAAATCCGGAATAATTTCGACGCCAACAAAGAAATCTTCATCAAGATAAACCGCATGTTTTTCAAGATTAATATTTACCCAACCCTGCTCTACTTGCTTACGTTGTATAATATTCCCAAATACTATTTTTTCACCCGGAGAACCGTCAAGGTCTTTATAAAAGTTAATTCTTACAAAAGCACTATCCGTTCCAAATCCCCGTCTTAAATAAAAATTTACATCCTTCACCCTAACGGTTTTATTATTTGGAATATTAATTTGTTTTGAACTTTCGATAATGTCCATTTCATCTGAGACTGTACTCACCCATAACAATGGATTATAGCTTTTAACCCCAATTTTTCTTTTCTTCTTCTTTTTGTTTGTAACAACAACCTCAGATAATTGATTTTCATTTGGTTGAAGTGTAATAACCAGGTTCTTAGAATTTTTAATCGGAATTTTTGCGGTTTTATATATCACGTGACTAATTGTGAGACTGTCACCTGCAAACCCTTGGGGAAACTTGATCCTGAATTTTCCGTCGGGATCAGAAACGGTGCCTTTATTTTTATTGATTACGCCAATGTTTGCAAATTCAACCGGATTATTTGTTTCAGAATCGATCAACAATCCACTCATGACAATTTCCTGGGAAAAGGTCAAAAGGCTTATGAACTGAAATAGGATAAAAGTGTAAATGGTTTTTTTCATATTCTTGTTTTAGTTTACGCACCACATCCCGTATAAAAAAGTGCGATTCGCACCAGGATCAAGCATTTGTTTTTGATAGAATTATACTATGTCTTTTACCTTTCTAGAACTGAATACCTAAGCTTACTCCATAAGATCTGAACAGGATATTATCCGATCTTTCATTATTTTCATTTAATATGGGCTCGTTGTAGATGTAGTAATTATAGTCTCCAAATACGTTCAAATTCCAATTGAAGGTATCTGTTCTTGCGATGGGGAATTGAAGCCCAAGACGCACATTTGCCATCTCACTCTCTATATTGTCGCTTAAAGCAATATTATAAGCAGTCATCAAATTTATATTTACGCTTTCGTAATTAACAAAATGATACCTGAGAATACCCCCAATTTTTAATGCCGAAATATTTTGCTGAACCTGGTGTTGAAAACCACCTACAGCACCTATGCTCAGCTTATTTAAAATGGGATAGTTAATGTTATATAATATGCCATAGGAAACTTTATTTTCTAATTCGGCACTACTTCCTCCTAAAGGCTTTCCATTGTTATCATATAGGGAATAGTCATACCTGACTTCATTATTTACTCCAAATTCCACTTCAATATTGGAAAACCAGCGTTTTTCTAATCGATCCTGACTTGAACTTTGGGAAATACCTTTTCCTATATTAAAAAGGTCAGAGGGACTTTGGGAGTAGGAATAAAAACTTGTAAAAAGTAATAAAGCGAAGAAATAATTTTTCATTATTTGAATTAAAGGGTTTTGTTTCTATAGATTATGTCATGCAAAAACATTGCACAACAGCTTAAAATCCATGTTTTCCCAATTTTTCATTTCCAGTAAGTTTTTATGGTACTCAAAAATGCCATTCGGTAAGGTGCTTTACGAAAATAAGGGGAAGGATGTAGTTTTTATTGTTAATCTCGGATACCGCGCCGCGCAATTCGTTCGCCGCATCCCAAAGTTCTTGTTCAAAATCAATGTCTGCTTTTGCCATTTTGGGGAAAATATGGTGCTTATGGAAAACAGAATCCTGTAGGGAAGAAACTGAAGGGGAAAGTTAGTTAATATTTTTAACACAACGAAGTGTGTATTCCATCTTTCCGCAGGTTAAGCCGATTTTAATTTATAAAAAATTCACAGGCAGTTATCTCCGGGCTAAGTCCTGGTCTAAACCTTCGATCCTGATACCTAAATCTTTATCTTTCAAAAATGATAAAATATGACTAATTTTCAGGGACTCTTAATTTCCTACTAAAGCATAGGTTATATGGGAAAAAATAAAATTATTTCCCTCCTTGTCTTTTTTATCGCTGTTATTTCAGTGGTTGCTTCCGGATTCGGAATTTTTTCTGACAATGGTCCGGGACCATTTGAACATAAATCGATTCGTGGACAAACTATCCAAATATTCGGTAAGGGAATCTATCAACACATGCCTGCAGATGTTGCCATACAAGGTATTGCCCAGGATTATGTGACATTATTTTTGGCCATTCCATTGTTGTTGATCTCGTTGATGGGCTTCAGAAAAAAATCCATTCAGGCTCACTTCATATTGGCGGGCACATTAGGTTATTTTTTGGTCACTTACTTATTTTACCTTACCATGGGAATGTATAATATTATGTTCCTTTCTTATGTTGTTTTACTCGGACTTACATTTTTTGCTTTCTTTCTTACCGTAGATCGGCTTAATCAATATGATGTCACGGAAGTTTTTACGGCAAACACACCCCACAAATTTGTTGGCTGGTTTTTGATCCTGAATTCAGTTATTATTGAATTTTTATGGTTAAGTATTATTATTCCTCCGTTGCTGGATGGTTCTATTTATCCACCGGACTTAAACCACTTTACTACTTTAATTGTTCAAGGCCTGGATCTTGGGTTGTTATTGCCCATAAGTTTTATTCTAGGCTATCTTTTAATGAAGAAGGATCCTTTTGGTTTTAGTTATGGGACTATCTATATAATTTTTCTATCTGTTTTGATGACAGCACTTACTGCCAAAGTTATTGCTATGGCTATGGCTGACGTAAATGTTGTTCCGGCGATATTTATTATTCCATCCATAAATATTATTACCATATTGAGCGCTTTCCTGATGATCAAAAACGTGAAGAAAAAAGATTGTTGGAGTTAGGTGCTTTTTAAGGAAGTACAGTACAATTCTTACTTGCGACCGCTCCACTTCCAGAGCCAAGAACCAAGACTTAAAAAAACCTGTTTCATATTGGAATTTGGTGCTTGTAATTTGAATTTTACCCGAAGGGTATAGAATCCCAATTACATCCGGCGCTGGAAATACAAAAGCTCTGCCGACTATCGTCCTCAGCTTTTCTTGTTTGTCCTATAGGAATTTGGTGCTTGTAATTTGAATTTTACCCGAAGGGTATAGAATCCCAATTACATCCGGCGCTGGAAATACAAAAGCTCTGCCG
>NZ_JAIVCC010000017.1:173760-318965 GCF_020866905.1 Salinimicrobium sediminilitoris
TGGTGCTTGTAATTTGAATTTTACCCGAAGGGTATAGAATCCCAATTACATCCGGCGCTGGAAATACAAAAGCTCTGCCGGCTTCGCCGTCAGCTTTTCTTGTTTTCGTCGCTACTGCAAAGCAAGCTTTGCGCAGCTCCTTAAACAAGAAAAGCGATGCTTTCGCATCGCTTTTGTGCTTGTCGGGATGACAGGATTTGAACCTGCGACCCTACGCCCCCCAGACGTATACGCTACCGGACTGCGCCACATCCCGAAATGAGAGTGCAAATTAAGCAGCTTATTTCTAATTTTCAAAGGGAAATATGCCTTTTTCCGGCCTTTCTCTTTTTCCTAATTTATGTCTGTCGCAAAATAACAGGAAATCAGAGGTCTAAAGGATTTCTGTAAAAACGCTAATCCCATAGTTTTAATAAAATCAATATGGGTTTAAGATACTTTTTTGAATAGCTATCCATTTTTTGCCTTAGTTTAGCCTCTGCACCTAAAACAGCTAACCAAAAATGAAGAAATATTTTATTTTTTTCTTTCTAATTCTTCTTCAGCAATCCTGCAAAATTCCTACTGAACCAAAAATCTACCCCTCTCTTTCTGAACGTGGGCTTGTTGCAGAACATGCAATGGTGGTATCGGCAAGAAAAGAAGCTTCAAAAATTGGTTTAGAGATCCTTAAAAAGGGAGGCAATGCATTTGATGCAATGGTAGCTACAGAGATGGCCCTGGCCGTGGTTTATCCTTATGCCGGCAATTTAGGTGGCGGTGGATTCATGGTGTACAGGCTTAACACAGGCGAAACCGGCGCTCTTGATTACCGGGAAAAAGCACCGCTTGGGGCACATCGTGACATGTACCTCGACAGTT
This sequence comes from Salinimicrobium sediminilitoris, assembly GCF_020866905.1. Taxonomy (GTDB): domain Bacteria; phylum Bacteroidota; class Bacteroidia; order Flavobacteriales; family Flavobacteriaceae; genus Salinimicrobium; species Salinimicrobium sediminilitoris. The sequence continues at coordinate 174,622 of NZ_JAIVCC010000017.1, forward strand.
TGGGAAATGCAGATCCTAAAAAAAGCAGGTTTGGAGGCCTGGCAGTAGGAGTTCCGGGCACTGTAGCCGGTATTTTTGCTGTCCACGAAAAATTTGGAAGTATGTCCATGGAAAAGATCCTGGCTCCTGTCATTGCTCTGGCCCAGCAAGGATTTATAGTCACCAAAAATCAGGCAGCCTCACTTAAAAAACACAGAAGTGCGATTATTAAAGCCAACGGAGAGGAAGTCTTATTTGCAGAAGCTCATGAACCCGGGGACACCCTTAAGAACCATGCTTTAGCAGCGACTCTGGTAAAGCTTGCAACCAGGGGCAGGAACGAATTTTATTCGGGAGGGACTGCAGAAAGACTGGTAAGATTCATTCAAGATAATGGAGGAATAATTTCAATGGAAGACCTGGCTACTTACGAGGCGCAATGGCGGGATCCTATTTCTTTCACTTACGACGACTTGAGGATCATCTCAATGTCTCCGCCATCGAGCGGCGGAATTGTAATGGGCCAAATTATGAAAATGATCGAAGCCTATCCCCTGGGCGAATATGGCCATAATTCGGTAAAGTCGATCCAGGTGATCACCGAAGCCGAAAGAAGAGCGTACGCCGATCGCGGCCACTACCTAGGTGACCCCGATTTTGTGGAAATTCCGACGCAAAAATTACTCAGCGATGAATATTTGGAGGATCGTATGCACAACTTCAGCTTTGACAGCGCCACTCCCTCCTCTGCCATTAGTCACGGCAGCATTCCAGGCTATGAAAGCATGGAAACCACCCACTACTCTATTGTGGATTCCGAAGGAAATGCGGTCTCGGTGACTACCACACTTAATGGAGCTTATGGATCCAAACTTTATGTGGAGGAATTAGGTTTTTTCCTAAACAACGAAATGGATGACTTTAGTGCCAAACCCGGAGTTCCCAACATGTTTGGACTCATAGGAGGCGAAGCCAATGCTATTGAGCCCGGAAAAAGAATGTTGAGTTCAATGACTCCTTCAATTGTAGAAAAGGAAGGAGAGCTTTGGATGGTTCTGGGTTCCCCGGGTGGATCCACTATAATCACTTCCGTGATGCAAACTATCTTAAATGTTGCCGAATACAGAATGGGAATGCAACAGGCTGTGAGCGCCCCCAGGTTTCACCATCAATGGTTACCCGACGAAGTACTTTTTGAACCCGATTCTTTTGCTGAAGCTACCCTGGATTCCCTGCAATTAAAAGGTTATGAGGTCTCTGTGGGAGAATCCACCATATTAGGAAAAGTTAACGCTATTCTGGTCCTTCCCAGCGGAAAACTGGAAGGAGGCGCCGATCCCCGGGGAGATGACGCTGCGGCAGGATATTAGTCGTGGTAAAATTGTGATCAATAATTAGCTTAAGGGAGGAATGGTGTACCATAAAATTTTATTCCTGCTTTTCTCATTTCTTCAGATAGGCTGAAAGGTTTCAAAAAATCTGCCTTTGATGTACATTTTAGATGCCTTTACAATTCTCTATTCACACTTTTATTGGAAGAGGCTTTGACCAATAAAAAAACCAACTAAACAGAGTGAATTTCGATATATGGATCCGTATTAAATGAGCAGAAAGAATTATCTTTAAGAAGAGCTTTTTTGAAGCATTACTCCCGGCACACCCCTTTTAAGATAAGGCTTTGAACGGAATAAAGAACCTTTTAAAGAAAATGCTCTTCCCGGTGACCCCGGTAGTTGTTCTTGCCGGAATGTTTTTCTTCATATTCATCTGGACCCTTATTGAAATATTTTCTACAACCCAAGCTTCTTCATTCCTTGCCGCGATAGCGGTTCCAATTTCTCTGTTTGTTTTTGTTCTTTATGGGGTCGAAAGGTTTATCGTTAGAAAAATTAATTATAGAATACTTTTTATTGGAGAACTTGTCCTTTTGCTAATTGTACCAATATCCTTTTACTATTCAGTAAGTATGATCGATCTAAATGTGACTACTGAAAAAAGTTACTTTGTAGTACTCTTTGTCTCAAAGAAAAATCCGTTAACTGACTTTAAAAGAAAAGGTTTATTTGAAAAAGAGTTATCTGTATCTGATCATATTATCCATTTGGACAGTAGCCTGTACAACAATGAGGACCTAAGAATAAGAGTGCCCGAAAACTGGCGGGAGATCTCTTACTCTAATGGAGAAATAATGCTTTCGGGGAAATTGACCCGTTACAGATTGTATTCCACAGAGGAGAATTTGAATATTACTGTTGATGAACTGCTGGGGGAGCTTGAAAAAGAGACTTTAGAGAGATAGAATAGGTTTAGAAGAAGTAGCTTGAATAATTCCGGTCCCACACATATTTTGCTATTCTATGGGTGGTTTTCCACCTTATTATAATAGAATACTTTTAGAAGCTGTTAACTTCACTGCAATCTTTGGTCACATCACGGAAATTGCCTAATTTTTAGTCTCTCCCGTTCTTAAATAGAAGACGCCCCCACCTCGAAAAAAGTTTGCATAAAGAAGCTTTTATTATTCGTACAACTGAAAAATGCGTTATGGAAAATTACAAAGATTTTGAAAAATTTGAAAAGCGACTTAACAGCCTTGATGATGATATAAGATCACGGGCGCTGCAGTACGCTTCGGAATTCTATGCCGATCACGATCTTAGCCGCGAAGAAGCCCTGGAAAAAGGCATTTCCAAAGCCGAACTGAAGAAAAGGGATCTGTAAACAGCAAACTATCCCATTTGGGTAGTTTTGTACTGGTAGTTTATCCCGGGACGACTATGCATTTCAACACGATCCCAAGGGGTAGAGGAGTGAGCTTCTCCTTTGGCTCCGCATTTAAGATCGCTCTCCTGGGCTTTTGAACCAAAAATGGAACATAAAATAGCGGTAACGACAGCAACAATAACTTTTTCCATTATTCTTAATGATTTGGGTTTTGATGTAGTTGCCTTAGGGAAGCGGGCCAAATGTAATAATTAACTTTTATTTAGGAAAAAGAAATGTGCAGAAAACTGCACCTCATATAAGGTGCTGAAAATGCCATTTTTAAGACGGACTATTTAAGCTTTTGTGAACTGGATCTGTTGAATATTATTACTCCTCCCCTTCTTCAGTAATCTGCTCTTTGATAAATTCAATTACCTCCCCATTGATCTCCGGGGTAGACCAATGCCCAACTTTTTCATAGGTATGGAATTCTGCATTTACGCCTTCGTTTTTATAAATATTTTGACAGGTCTCCCAACGCTTTGGTTGCATTTGTTCCCCAACAGTCGCATATACAACCGTACGCTCTTCTTCATTATAAGCATCGTCATATAGCACTGCATCATTGTCATCCAGTTGGCCCATAAAAATAAACTGCGGCACCTTTTTATAAACTTCAAGATCTATTTCACTACCCGAGATCTCCCGCAGGTCATTGATCCCCAAAGGATAATTAAGCGTATAATTATTCATCTCTTTTAGTGGCAACATGAGGATACCATTCAAGCCACCGGTGACTACGGCCCGAAGTTTTTCCGGATGCAGAAATGTAAAACGGTTGACAAAACTACCGGATGCCGAGAAGCCAGTCATTACTACTTTTTCCTCTACCGGAATCCCCAGATCCTGTAATCTTCGCCTGGCATCCCTAATCATCGCCAGCAACTGCAAGTCTATACGTTTGATCTCCTCATTTTGGGAGAGCATGGCATCTCTGTCCAGAGCGTGGGTGTATACGAGATTTTCCTTTCTAGTCCTGGGAAAAACCGGCACAAGTAACGGCAGGTGAAGTTCGGTGGCAACGATATTCCCTATAGATCTTTTTGTAGCCACAAAAATTGCCCCTTCCCGATGTAGTTCAATGGAATCTGATGTGAAACCGGTATTATTCGGTTCGACAGCCAGGAAGATTGTTTCAGCTTTTGTAGTTCCTTTTGGGATCATCAGTAAATATTCATGTGAAAAACCGGCAGCGGGATCGGCTTCAATGGAAATGAGCGTATCCTTAAGAAAGGACCCTGATCTGCTTTCGGAAAATGAGTTTTGGGAAAAACAATTTAAGAATGTCAGAATTAACGCAAGGCTAAGAAATAACTTCATAACCATTTTTTTAGTAGACGAACCGTCTGAAGTTTAGCACTAATAAAATTAAAAAAATACTCTAAAAAAAACTCACTTCAGAAGGTTACTTTAAACACAAAAAATATTTAAATGAAAAACAACCGGACATTTTTTACTGTTATTTTATTATCGTAATATTACAATGATTAATAATGTTATTTGTTTTACACAAACTTTCAAAGATGAAAACAGAACAAGAACTTAAAGATTCGGTTAAAGAGCGGTATTCTAAGATCGCGGAGCAGGGGAAGATAGAAAATGCTGCTTCCTGCTGCGGTGCCACTACCCCTTCCAACAAGGTATATAATATTATGATGGACGATTACACCGGCACAGATGGTTATTTGGAAGATGCCGACCTGGGTCTGGGTTGTGGTCTCCCTACTCAATATGCAGGAATAAAAAAAGGTGACACCGTTATAGATCTGGGGTCTGGTGCAGGTAATGATTGCTTTGTAGCCCGTCATGAAACCGGTGCGGAAGGTAAAGTGATAGGGATTGATTTTACCCCCACAATGATCAATAAAGCACGGACAAATGCTGAAAAGCTCGGGTTCAACAATGTGGAATTCCGCGAAGGAGATATTGATGAGATGCCTGTAAATGACAATAGTGCAGATGTCATTGTGAGCAACTGTGTACTTAACCTTGTGCCCAATAAGCAAAAAGTGATAAATGAGATCTTCAGGGTTCTCAAACCCGGAGGACACTTCAGTATTTCTGATATTGTTTTGGTAGGGAAACTTCCCGAAGCTTTACGCGAAGACGCGGAAATGTATGCAGGATGTGTGGCAGGAGCCATTCAAAAAGGGGATTACTTGCAGCACATTAAAGATGCAGGTTTTCAAAACCTTATCCTTCAGAAGGAAAAAACTATCACCATCCCAGATGATATTCTTGAGAAGTACCTTTCAGAACAAGAAATAGAAGAGTTTAAAAAAGGAGAAACGGGCATTTTCAGTATCACAGTTTATGGGGAAAAGCCCGGCACAAAGAAAGATAAGCCGAAACTTATAATGTCAAATTTACAAGACCAGGGAGCATGTTGCACCCCGGATTCCGGATGCTGTTAGAGGAAAACAGAGGCATTTATTGCCATATTAATGACAAAAATACCTGCTCCTATTAGGGCAGGTATTTTTTATTAAACGGCTAAATCTTTTAGCCAGTCTGCCTAATTGAACATTTTTCAATAGGTTAATGTCATTAATGAATTTTTAATGTTATAAATTCTTAACAAAATTATTCTCGTCTTTTAAGAAAATTTTTAGATTTACAATCTGATAATATTCCGGCTTCTTCCCTACCATTAGCCAGAACAAGTAAACCAATTCTTCTATAGGTATTTTATTAAGATTAATAGATAATACTTAAGTATCTACCAATTTAATAGGAGAGATAACAGCATTGCCCATATGAAACAAATTTACCTTCTCGTCCTCATTCTATCCCTGTTTAACATCAAAATTTCTTTTAGCCAAAATTTTGATGCCAGTTTAATTGAGCTGTATTTTGCCAATGACAGTTATCCCAGTGAGTTTATAAAATCTGATTCTGGTTTTTATTTCACCGCTACAGATCGCCATAACGGAAGAGAACTATGGTTTACTGACGGAACTCTTAAAAATACCCGAATAGTTAAAGACATAGCCGAAGGTGACAGAGATTCAGATGTTATTCCATTGGTGGTAATGGGAGATTTATTGTTTTTCCAGGCCAGTATTAATTGGTGGTCAGATCCTCAACTCTGGGTTAGTGATGGGACTGAAGATGGCACCTATCCTATTAAAGACATTCCTGTTTATGAAATGTTCTTATTTCAGGGAAAAGCTTTTTTTCAATCTTCCGGGGAAGCCGCAGGAAACGAATTGTGGGTAAGCGACGGCACCTCTGAAGGAACTAAGCTCTTTAAGGATATTAATGAGGGGCTGAATGGCAGTCATCCTGCAGGATTTTTTGAATTAAATAACCATCTATATTTTACAGCTAATGATGGAAAATCTGGTAGAGAAATATGGAAAACTGATGGAACCTCTGTGGGCACTACTTTACTAAAAGATATTCATGCTGTTCATGGTGCATTCTACAACAATACTAATTTCTTAGAATTTGATGATCAATTTTATTTTATGGCCGAAGATGGTCAGAATGGAATTGAGCTTTATAAAAGCGATGGAACTGAAGAAGGCACTGTCATGGTAAAAGATATTAATCCTAACGGCAATGCTGCAACCCACCTGATTGGTACGGTGACTCCACAAGGAATTTATTTTATAGCGAAAGATGGGCAAAACGGATATGAACTATGGAAAAGCGATGGAACCGAAAATGGAACTGTAATGGTCAAAAATATCACCCAGCAGGGGGATACCTTCAGTTTTAACAGTTCTTCTGATAGTTTTGCTACTTCAGGTAATACCGTCTTTTTTGTCGGTAATGATGACATTAATGGAGCCGAACTATGGAAAACCGACGGATCTGAGGAAGGAACCTTGATCGTAAAAAACATTAGCCCCGGTAGTAACTCGACCTATATAAGACATTTAAAAAGTTTCGGAGATAGAGTTCTTTTTGTGGCTTCTTCAAATAACCTGGAAATTTCTCAGCTTTGGACAAGTGATGGTACAGAGAACGGTACCCTGCCACTACACGAAGTAGATATAACTACCAATCTTTCCACCTTTAATTTTGAATTTATTGAATTTAATAACAAAGTTTATTTTGTTGCAAACTCCATAATTCACGGTCACGAATTATGGGTAACCGATGGAACAGCAGACGGCACAAAACTTTTTAAGGATTTTAATCACTGGTGGAGTAGCAACGCCCAGAACTTCCTTGACATTGATGGATTGTTATATTTTAGTGCTAGAAAATATTCCCATGGAAATAATTTATTTATAAGTAATGGAACCCTTGAAGGCACAAAAAGAGTAAAAGAGATCAATTCAGACTATATGTCCATAGACGAAAATTCTGAAATGATTGAGATGAATGGCAAGCTATATTTTAGTGCTATAGATGCAGAGTATGGCTATGAACTGTGGGTAAGTGATGGCACCGACAGTGGTACTCAAATGATAAAAGATATAGCACCGGGATCCAGAAGTAGTATGACCAGTGAAGGTTACAGTAAAACTTTTTCTATTGTTGGAGACAAGTTATTTTTTAGAGCCAATGATGGAGTCCATGGTAATGAATTATGGATGAGTGATGGAACTCCTTCAGGAACAAAATTAGTTAAGGATCTATATCCCGGAGCCCCAAGTGGTGATGCTTCTAACATTGTGTCTTTGAACAACGCCATCTATTTTAGAGGTGCTGACAATACAGGACCTGCCTTATGGAAATCTGACGGAACATCCGGTGGTACTGTGAAGGTAAAAAACCTTCAGGATCTCCGGCAAATTAGAGTGGTCAATGATAAACTTATTCTTACCGCCGATCTTCAAAATAGCACCTACGGTGCTCATGATCTTTTTTCTTCGGACGGAACTGCCGAGGGAACTATACATCTGAAAGCTTTTGGAGGTAATCTTGATGGAGATATACAATTCATGACCATACTAAATGATGAATTATATTTTGTTGCCAAAAATCCTGAAACTTTTAGAGTTTCTGTTTATAAAACTGACGGAACCTTGGAAGGTACAAAGCTAATGGTCGACGGTGGAAAAATTGGAATTCATCCGGATATTAACGTTATCACCACCTGTGGGGATTATGTCTATTTCATTGCCGAGAAAGAAAATAATTACAATGGAACTGAATTATGGAGAACTGCAGGTTCACCTGAAACCACCATCAGGTTGACCAAAACAACCGAAGGAATTTATAATTATATAAGTTCTCTGGCCTGTTTTCAAGACAATATTTATTTTAAGGATGCATATAATAATAAGGAAATCTGGCGAACAGATGGAAGCCCAGAGAATACGGATTTGATTTCTTATACCGTCAACGGAGGTGTTCCAACAGATGACTTAATGATCAATAAACTTGTCGCCGGTAAGAATGTTCTCTACTTCCTGGGAAGCACCAGTGAAAGCGGGGAGGAACTCTACGCCATCCAAAATGGTGAAATAGCCGCTCTTCCTGTAGATGAACCCCCCTCGGAAAATATATCGACAGATCTATTTTCAATTGAAATTAGCAATGAGACCTGTGCAGGTAAAGACAACGGGAATCTTTTTATTGAAGCTTCAGAAGAACATCCTTTTGTTGTCGAAATAGATGGAAAAGCTTATAGTTTTACTAAAGAATTAATGCTTGGGGATCTTAAACCAGGCGATTATACTATTTGTATAACTATTGAATCCCGTACAGATTTCCGGCAGTGTTTCGAATTTAAGGTAGAATCCGGTGGTTCCCTTGAAGGCGCGATGCAGTCGATAACCCGTCCCACTGGAAATTTTGTGAATGTCTATATTGAAAATGGCACAGCTCCTTTTATAGCCACGCTGGACGGAAAACTGATTGGCACTTACGCTTCTTCTAAGTTTTCTGTATTAACCAATGGTAAAGGAACGTTGGAGATTTCCTCTGGAAACGCCTGCGAAGGAAAGTTAGCCTTCAATGTTGAAGGAAATTACTCAATGGTAGCTTTTCCTAATCCAACTACTGCAGAACTACATATTGCAATTCCCACAGGTGATCTCAGAAAACTTCCGGTGCATCTCTACAATGGATCCGGCCAGCTTATTTCTTCAGCTTCTTATAGTATCAAGAACCATCTGCTAACAATCGATGTTGAAGATCTGAAACCCGGTGTTTATTACGCCATATTAAAATTAAAAACTCCTCACACCATTCAATTTGTGAAAAAATGAAAAATTTCAAATTAATTATTCTCTGCTTTCTGGTCTTCGCATGCTCTTCTGACTCTGAGCCACCAGATGAAAACGAAAAACAAAATAAAGCTCCGGAAGCACCCATCTTATTAACTCCTGAAGACAACCTCTTCTGTGTAGATAATGAGCTGGAATTTAGCTGGTTATCCGCAACAGACCCTGAAGGTGACAATGTTTCCTACTTATTCGAGATTTCTACTTCAAGTGATTTTTCGGAGATGTACTATAGAAAAGAACTCACTTCCTTGATTATGAATAAACAATTCGATAAAGGTATGACTTACTACTGGAGGGTGGTAGCTAAGGATAGCAAAGGCCATACCGGTGCCTATTCAGCTGTTCGCAACTTTTTTACTGAAGAAGCACCCAGCACAAATTCATTGCCGTCTGTTCCGAAAAAATTAAGTCCTGAAGAATATAAAATATACGGTTCAGAAGTAGAGTTAGCCTGGGAATCTATAGATCTGGATGATGACGAACTGAAGTATGATCTTTACTTTGGCACCTCTGAAAACCCTCCTTTATTGAAAGAAAATCTATCAACCTACGCCTTTGTAGTTAACAATTTAGAAGCCGGGACAATTTACCATTGGAAGATTGTGGCAATGGACGGAAAAGGTGGTAAATCTATAGGACAAGTCTGGAGTTTTAAAACAAACTAATGGAAGCTGAAGCTTTACTACTGAGTCTTTAACTTAAAAACAAAAGAATATAATACAGATTTAAAAAAATCATCTATTAGCATGGGCAGGTTAATAAGGACTATTTTAAATTAATCCTCATCCCAATTTTTCCAGGTTCTTCTCTTTAAGGAATGGGACAAGAAAAGATCCACTGCTAATTGAAAAAATATAAATAGCTGCTTAAGAACAGGACATTTTAAGCAGCTACTTAATTTAAATCATTTTTTATAGTAAGGTATTTTTAGGAACCTTCAGCTACGCCTTTCACCCTCTCGGCAGAATCTGATTTTGACAGGGACAAACGAACAATACTGTCTTCTTCTGCTTTAAGATCATGAGGTATATTTCCTTCAAGAGATAACATATCCCCTTTTTCTATTTTGTGTACCTGTCCATTAACTCCAAACGATATTATTCCTTCAAATAATTCTACAACAATAGGATAAGGCGTTTTATGTTCTTTCATCACCTGTCCTTTCTTCATTGCTATTCGTATTTCTTTACTGCTATCGGTATCCATTAAGACCTGGACGGCAGGTTTGGTATCATTATATTCGAGGTTCTTTAATAAAGAAGCGGTTTTCATAAATTATTTTTTAAGTTTCGATTTAAAGTACAAAAACTTCAGGAGAATAGGGATGTTTCAGCTAAATCCTAACAAAGGTTTTAGAATATTTAATTTGATCTGGTTTGTTGAAGCTTCACAAAAACACATAAAAAAACCGCCCGAAAATGCTATTTTCAGGCGGTTAATATTAAAAATGTTCTTCAGCTTATAGCCTCTTCAAGCCTCTTGTTTCCTTCTTCTCAGCGGGAACTATGCTAATTGCATATCCTCCTCCCGGAGCGCTCCACTGCTTTAGATCACTCTTACTGGTCACAACTACCTTCCTGATCTTATAAGCCTGCGGATTCTTTTTGTAATGCGCATCTTTAGCATCGGAATAAATGGTCGCAATATACTTTTGTCCAGGCTCAAGGAAATCAAAAGATATTTTTGAAGTTCTCGGGGTTTCCCCGTTTACATTTCCAACAAACCATTTTTCAGTACCTTTTTCTTTACGGGCAATAGTAATGTAATCTCCCGGTTCAGCTTCAAGATAAACACTCTCTTCCCAATCCATTCCCACATCTTTAATAAATTGGAATGCATCCATAAACCTTTCATAGTTCTCAGGAAGATCGGCAGCCATTTGTAGCGGACTATACATAGTTACATATAATGCCAGTTGATTAGCAATGGTACTGTTTACCCACGAATCATTTTCAGGATTTACCTTACTAATATCCATTTCAAAGATCCCTGGAGTATAATCCATTGGCCCTCCTAAAAGCCTGGTAAATGGAAGTACTGTCACGTGGTTAGGCTTGGAACCTCCAAAAGCCTGGTATTCTGTTCCTCTTGCAGATTCATTGGCAATAAGGTTTGGCCATGTACGGGCAACGCCTGTAGGCCTAACGGCTTCGTGAGCATTAACCATGATCTCATAATCTGCCGCTTTTTCAATAGCATACTGGTAATGATCTACGAGCCACTGGCTGTAGTGGTTCTCTCCTCTTGGAAGAATGTCTCCCACATATCCACTCTTCACAGCATTGTAACCGTGATCTTTCATGAATTGATAAGCGGAATCCAAATGGCGCTCATAATTTCTTACCGAAGAAGAGGTTTCATGGTGCATTACCATTTCCACACCTTTGCTCTTTGCATAATCTCTTATCTCCTCAAGGTCAAAATCGGGATATGGAGTCATAAAGTCAAAAACGTAATCCTTGGAATTCCCAAACCAGTCTTCCCAGCCAATGTTCCAGCCTTCCACAAGAACTCCGTCAAAACCGTGCTCGGCAGCGAAATCTATATACCGCTTAACATTTTCTGTAGTGGCACCATGAGTTTCATTAGGCGTGGCGTTTTCAAAATCTGTTTCTCCAAGTTTTACTGCGGCAAAATCATTAGTGTAGTGCCAGCTGCTTTTTCCTGTGATCATTTCCCACCAAACTCCTACGTATTTCATAGGTTTGATCCATGAAGTATCATCAATAGCCACAGGATCGTTTAAATTGTAAGTCATTCTTGAGGCAAGGATATCCCTGGCATCATCACTTACGATAATTGTTCTCCAGGGAGTCTTCCCTGGTGCGATCATGTATGCTTTATTACCTGTAACATCTGGAGTAAGCCATGATTCGAAGATCATGTTCTCATCATCCAGCTCCAGGTGCATTGCAGAATAATCGAGCAAAGCCGCTTCGTGCAGGTTAATATAAAGCCCTTCATCTGTTTTCATCAAAAGGGAAGTTTGCACCCCGGTATCCGAAAATGAGGTTTGGGAGAGGTTATCTGTAATAGAACCTTCCATTTCTCCTCTAATTTCAGAAAGTTTTGATTCAATATAATCATATTCCTGTGTATCGTAATCTCCCGGGATCCAGAAAGCGGTGTGATCTCCTGTCATGGCAAACTGGGTTTTTTCATCTTCTATGATGAAATGTCCCAGGTTTTGCTGCTGCGGAAATTCATATCTAAACCCGAGTCCGTCATTGAAAACTCTGAACCTTATGATCATTTGACGATCTGTTGGCTTTTGGTTAAGCACTACTGCCAGTTCGTTGTATTTATTCAGAATCTCGCTTTCTTCTCCCCAAACCGGTTCCCAGATTTCCTCTAAATCAGACTCTTCACGTTCTATGACTTCAAAATTATTGATTAGATTATGCTCATCATTTTTTAGGATCAATCCCAGCTTACTGGTTTCGATCACAGGCTCACCTTTGTAAAAAAGGCTATAAGCAGGAGTTCCGTCTTCCAGTAACTCAAACTGCATTTGCACCTCCCCATTAGGGGAAGAGACTTTTTGAGCTACCGCCACTGCAGTAAAACTTAACCAAAGGCAGGAGATTATTAGTAACTGCTTCATCTTCAATTTTTTCATTAGGTATTTATTTATTAAGGGTAATTAATTGTTTCTTTTTATTATCAGGAAACCTTATAAAAAGTCGATTGTTCTCGGCATCATAATGATATCCCGAAACATCAAAGATAGTATTCCATTTTTTCTTAAGCTCCTCTGCAGGCTTCTCCTCCAAAATTTTTCCGTTCAGGTTCACTGCTATCGGCTTCTCTTCCAGGTAGATCTCCAGCCAAAAATTTCTTTTTTCATTATTGCTGAAGTTATTTTCCTGCGGCTCATTAATTGTTACGACTACTTCTGAAGAAGTTGTTTTACTTTCAATCACCGTCTTAACAAAATGATCTTTTCGATAATCATTTGTTGTTCCCTCATCCTCATAAAGCGTAAATTCTGAAGGTTTTGCTCCCGGAAAGATCTCCAGGATCAAGGGCGCATTTTTCATGGCCCCTATATAAGGCATCACCGGCATTTTCGGAATGATCGCACCTTCTTTAACGAATATGGGAATAACTCCAAGAGGGGTGTCATAGTCAATAAACTGCTTTCCCTTAAAAGACTTTTTTGGATCATTATAATCTCTCCAGTTTCCTTTTGGCAGGTAAACCTGTCGGTAAGTTACTCCTTCCTCTACCACAGGAGCTATAAGCAGTTCCTCTCCAAACAAGAACTGATTATCTAATTCATAGGTTTCTTCCTCTGAAGGATATTCCAGCAACAATGGTCGCATAATTGGCAAGCCTGTGTCATATGCTTCCCTTGCATAGGTGTAGATATAAGGATGAAGCTGATATTTAAGTTCAATAGCTTCCTTTGCAATTTTTTCGGCTTCCTCTCCAAATAACCAGGGTTCCACAGCATTGTTTCCTTCGTGGTGGGCCCGGCTCAACGGATTAAAAACTCCAAACTGCAACCAGCGCACGTATAATTCTGAAAATTCTTCATAATCTGTGATCTCTCCGCAATAACCTGAAATATCTGTGGTCCAGAAAGGTATAAGCCCGAGGCCTGCAGACATTCCCATTGGGACCTGGTCGGCAAGGTTTTCCCAGCCGTCGGTTACATCTCTTCCGTTTCCGCTATCGCCGCTCCAGCCAAAGGTGTAGCGCTGCATCCCGGCATAGGCCGCCCTGGTCATTTGGAAAACCCGCTGGTTTGGATTTCTCTTTTCGAACTGCTCTGTTACCACGCGGTCCCACTCCAGTCCATAGACATTATGGATTTCGGCGTGCATACCTTTGTGGTGCTTCATGTAAAGCCTGTCTGTGCTTTCCTCGTTGCTCCAGGCCGGTTCGCCCATGTCTGTCCAGAATCCTTTTACTCCGTCATCAAGAGGCTTTTGCTGAAGTTCTCCCCACCAGTCGGCTACTTTGGGATCGGTAAAATCCACTACTCCGGCGTTTCCACCCCAGGGCCAGGGCATATCATAAGGCTTTCCTGTGCGAACATCGATAGCCAAAAATCCCTTTTTTGCCGCCTCTAGCCACTGATCTTCAACTACCTGGGAAATGACGGGATCCTGAGAGATTATCACCTTAAATCCATCTTCAGCCAAATCTGCAAGCATCTTTTTTGGATGGTCATACCTGTCCTTTCTCCACTCGAAATTCTGCAGGCCTTCTACCCAGCCAATATCCTGGTAAATAATGTCTATTGGAATTTCCCTTTTTCGGTAGTCTGTTGCAATTTCTCTTGTGAGCTCTTCGTTTACGAGCATTCCGCGGCTTTGGGACCATCCCAGGGCCCAGTTTGGTGGCATGATCGGTTTTCCGGTCAACCTTGTGTAGCTTTTGATCACTTCTTTCAGGTCTTTGCCATACATGAAGTAATAGATAAACGCCCCATCGGGTGCCGAAAATGCGAAATATTCATCAGATTTTTTTCCGAAGTCAAATTCTGTTTTATAAGTGTTGTCGAAGAAGATTCCGTAGTTATAGGTGCTTAAAAAGAAGGGAATGCTCTTGTACAATGGATCCTCGGTATCTGAATAACAGGGTTTATCACTGTTCCACATCGTGAAAGAACGTCCCCGGCGGTTTAGCGGACCGGTTTTCTCTCCCAGACCAAAGAACTGCTCTTCTTCCCGCAGGACTTTTCGTGTTTCAGTCCGTGTTCCTTCAGTAACATAGGCTTCGGCATCAAGATCTCCTAAAACGAGTCGTTGATACCTGTCAAAAATTTGAATTTTGAAGGGATTCTTGTGGACCATCACCCGGAGATCTCCCGTGAAGATCTCAAAGTTGGAAGCATTTTCTTCCACGTTAATGTTGAAATTTGGATCAAATTCTTCATTAATAACGGCAAAGGATTCATTGTTGCGGGTAAATTCCCCCGTGGGAGCATACCAGAACTTAATGTTCTTTGAATCAAGAAATTCGAGCATCAACTTCTCCCCGCCTTCACATCCAAAAATGAGCTTTTTGGCACCTGTTTTTTCAAAGCTGGCGCATGCTTCCAGGGAAATCTGCTGAGAGAGTGCTCCGAAAGAAAAGAGCATAAAAAGGAGCGTCAGCCTAAAATTTGAAATTTTCATGGTAGTCTTTTTAAAAAGTTATTTCCGGGAATTCCTCAAAGGTTTTCCCGGAATAACACCCTTAAAACCAAATGTCAAGTAGGGATTACTTATTTGGCTTCGAAATGTATAGTTTCAATGTAAAAGTCCACTGTAATCAGATAATCGCCTTCGGTTTCTGAAGTCACCCTCCACTTATTGTCGGGGTCATCACAACTATTTCTCACATAATATTCAGAAGCATTAACTATATCTGCATCAGCTTGGGGCGCGTTGATCCAGACGCCATCACACCATTCCCCCTTAAAAGTTGAAAATTTCAACTCTCCGGGACTCAAATGGGCTTCATAAGTAAAAATGAAAGGATCGACTGCATCCTGCACAAAGGCCTCAGAAGGATTTAGAGGAGCCCAGCCATTTGGAGCGGCGTCACCTATTGCATATAGTTCTGAATAAGGCGCATTGAGCTTTTCAAAACTTACATTTTCCTGCTCAAGGTCAATAGTAATATTATAACGACCCCTGGTTTCATCTGTCACCGTCCATTGATTGTCCGGTCCGTCGCAGCCGTTGGTCACGATATAACCGCTAGTTCCGGTAACAGGGACTGTTGTTTCGGTAGCATTGAGCCACTGCCCGTCACAGAAGCCCCCGGTAAAAGTGGAGAACTTGATGTTTCCGGTGTTTAGGACTCCGTTGTAGGTGAAGATGAAAGGATTTGTTTCACTTTGTTTAAAAGCTACAGGAGCACCAATGTTCCAGCCACTTTCCGAAGCATCTCCTACAATGTAAATTGCATTAAAAGCAGGCTGTGCATCTTTTACTTCGACCTGTTGAGTGGTTTCTACAGTTCCTCCTGCACCTGTTACAGTAAGAGTTACAGGATATGTCCCTGCTTCGGTATAAGTGTAGGTCGGGTTTTCTTCGGAAGAAACACCGGTTCCATCTCCAAAATCCCATTCATAGCTGTCCACGTTCTGGCTTAAGTTTGTAAAGCTAATAGTGAAGCTGTTATCCTGAGCTGCTGCATAACTGAAGTCGGCCGTAGGGGTGCCCACAACAGTTATGTCCCGGGAAACTGTATTTTCAACTTCTCCGGTGGTAGCAGTCAGACTAACAGTGTAAATTCCTGCATTTTCATACAGGTGAGTAGGGTGCTTTTGAGTTGAACCTTCAGATTCATCTCCAAAATCCCAAAAGAATTCTTCGGCATCGGTGCCAAGGTTTGTAAAACTGATGAGCTGGGGATTATCGGGAACCGCTTCAGAAGTAAAGTCGGCTGTTGGTTCGGGAGTGACTTCCGTGATATCATCATCAGAACTACAGGCCGTAAGCCCGAGGACGAAAAGGAAAAGAGTCGATATAACTTTGATATTTTTCATAATGTTCTTTTTTCCTGGTTAGTATTCGAGCACAAGCATGCTCCAGAATTTTAAGTAAGGCACTTCAAGCGTGATCTGGTTACCACTCTGAGTAAATTCGAGTTCCTGGGAAGCCCCTCCGTTAATATCGGGAGAGGCAAACCACACTTTAGAAACATTTCTACCTGCCTCTGCAGTGATACTAAAATTATCCTTAACCAAAGGTTCTCTCTGAATTTTGCTATCATCTCTCCATTGCAGGGTAGAAACGCCGTCGTAGTTCAACAAGTGAAGCACCTGACTGTTCTCCAATTGTTTTCCAACCACAGCAGCCTGCCCAACAACCGGAGGCCAGCTGTTCAGTTTCACATCTACATCCTGAGATTGTACTGCAGGGAAATTGAAGCTTCCGCCGTCACGTAAAAGGTTCTGATAAGCAGTGTGGAAATCGTAATACTCTCTAACGTTATTACGCAAATCCATGCTCATATCTAATTTATCATTAGGGAAATATTCACTGGACAACATGTGTTCACCCAATTCAAGATGTGCACCTCCAAAGGTGAAGATCACAGCATCGGTCATCAGGACAGCAGGAGTATTGAAATTTCCATCCTGGGCGTTATAGTTCATATATGCTGCCAGTACTGTATTGAGCTCTCCATTGGAATATTCATAATTCTCGAGGATCACCCGTGCAAGATCCTGATACTGATACCTGCTCCATATTTCTGAATAGGCAAAATCTACCGGAGCTTCAAGGATCTCTTCCTGCTCGTATTGGTCAACGGCATTAAGAACCAGCTTCTTATTTGGGAAACGATTCTCTAAAGAAATAAGAAAATCCTTATAAGCCTCTCCCAGATCAATCTTATAACCTTCATAGTTGTAAACCGTACCGCGGTTTCCCAGTTGATCAAGGTGCCAGCCATCAAATTCCAAATTTTCATAGACAGTAGCTGTCTCTCCAAAAATGTGCTCCTGCCATTCATCATTAGCAGGATCTGTCAACTGAATGTCTCCAAACCCTGAAAGTATATGACGATTAATATCGTTGTGATTGCGGTCGTTATACATTAACCACTCTACAGGCACGGGCTGTACTTCATCCTTTTTCCAGGCTCCAAAAAGTAGATTATAGAACATGGAAGCCATATTACGCTCCTGCGCCTGTTCAATAAATCCTTCTACAGTTCCCAGGTAGATCTCCCGGTTAAAAAGATCGCTCCAGGTCTCTGCCGGCTCACCATTTTCATCAAGAGGCAGAGGTCTTTGGTGCTCAAAATGCCAGTCGTAATACTGTAGCCCGTTTATGTGGTAATCCTTCAGGTTATTAAGAACGTCTGCTCTTTGGGAAGCTGAAATATTACCAAACTGCGAAAGAAAACCATAGCGGGGAAATTTGGTCCAGTCTGAAGAGACATCAACAGCCACCGTTCCAATTACTGTTTCCTCTCCGTCGGTTTCTTTTACAAGCTCAACCATGTAGCCTCTAAAGTCTTCGGAAGGAGGTTCCCAGGTCCAGGAAGTGCCGGTAAGTGGCGCCTCTTCTATCACTTCGCCCAAATATTTGTATCGTACTGTAGTGTTCTGGTGAGTCCCGTTCACACTGAAGTTCACTTCCTCACCCGGATTGTATTTTGCTTTGTCCTTTTTAAAATTGAGGACTTCGCTGTAGCTCATGTTCACCCCTTCATCAATGGGGCTTAACAGGGCGTCATCGTCGTTATTACAACTCACTAACGCCATGAACAATGCCAGTGGCGCGAGGAGCAAAAATTTTCTTTTTTTCATGTTTTTATTTTTGAACCTCCTGCCCGAAAACAGGAGGTGTTAAAAATCTCTTTTTTAAGGCCTAGAGTTTCGTAATGGTCATGTTATCTGTATCCAGATTGATCCTGATCTCATAAGTACCGGCGTCGCCTTCCTGCAGTTTCCATTTATTGTCCGGGCCTACACAACCTATCGCAGTGATATGCTCCGGATTGGTTACCGCCTGACCATTCTCGGCACTTACGATCCATTCACCGTTACACCAGTCTCCCACAGATTTGGAAAACTTGAATTCTCCGGTTGGATTGATAGCTCCCAATTCCCCGTTAAAGACAAAATCGCCATTATCATAAGTAAGCGGCATTGGAGTGTTGATATTCCAATCGCTTGGGCTACCGTCTCCTACAATGTAAAGACCCATAGGAGTGAATTTGATCGTGTTGTTCCCGGTGTTCAGGCTAACCCTGTATCTACCCGCAGTTTCTTCGGTCACCGTCCAGTTGTAATCGGGCTCACAGCCTGCTCTTTGTTCTACAGAACCGTCAACAGGCGCCTGGCCATTTTCTAATGGTCTGTACCACTCTCCGCAGAAATCTCCTGTTTCTCCTGCAAGGATCTTAAAGCTCCCGGGATTGAAATTTCCTTCATAAGTGAATACGAAAGGATCCTCCTCACTTCTCTCAAAGGCTGCAGGATTGTTGATATCCCATCCGCTTTTAGTAGCATCCCCAACGATCCAAAGTCGGTCGAAAGGTGAGTCTTCTATAGGATTTATGTCAATTGTTTTGTTTAGCAGATCAACTCTCAGCCTGTAATTACCTTCTTCTGTAACTGTCCACTGGATATCTTCTCCGCTACCACCTTCATTGTACACTATCTTATTATCATCATCGGCATCTTTTGTGTAAAAGTCCTGGCAGAAACAATCATCCTGACTTACTGCAAATTTGAAATTTCCTTCAGTAAGTTTTCCTTCATATATAAAAACCCCACGTTGATTTGCTGCAGTCAGTTTAGTCGCATTAGAGATATCCCATCCATTTGGACTTGCATCCCCTACAATAAACAACTTGCTTGAAACAGGTTTATAAGTAGCTACCGAAAATGCCTTTTTTGACACTTGATCTTCAACAGCAGGATCTGCAACTTCAGCCGTTAATCTTGCTTCAAGATCGTAAACCGTTCCGGCATCAAGTCCGCTGTTAAGCAATCTGTGATTGAGGGTTCCATGATCTATAGAAGCCAGATACCTATTCTTCTCACCTTCCACAAGGGTAATTAAGGGATCTGAAAAATCGCTTCCTGCAAGATCTATTTCAAGGGTATACATAATGGCAGCCCCGGTGCCCCGGTTTGTCCCTGTAGACCAGGTAAAGCCAAGTTCATTCCCCATAAAACGTTCTTCCAGTTCCAGGTTTTCTTCAGAAACTGTGAGAGCCAATTCATTATTAACATTTTCAATGGAAGGATCTTCCAGTTCATCAGTTTCACAGGAACCGCTTATCACTCCCAGGACAAGGACGAGCGTAATTACGTAAAATCGCTTCAGGTTTAAAATTGAATTCATATTTCTCATTTTTTAGTAACCGGGGTTTTGAACCAGGTTAGGATTCCTGTCTAATTCTATTTGAGGGATAGGAAATAACAAGTGCTTTTGTGAAGCATTGTTCCTCCCAATGGATCTAAGGAAGTTAAGACCATATTCGCCATCATTAACACGAATGAGGTCAAACCATCTTTGGCCTTCAAAAGCGAGTTCGATTCTACGCTCATGTAAAACTGCATTTCTAAAATCGGCCTGGCTAAGATTTTCAATATCATCAAGCCCTGCACGGTTACGTACCATGTTCAGGTAATCTTCGGCAAGTTCTGTTTGTCCCAATTCATTTAAAGCTTCAGCTTTCATAAGCAGCACATCTGCAAATCTTAGAATAGGAAAGTTCATTGGGCTGTTGTCATAAGCAGAAACCTGGCTTAATGGCACTAAAAACTTTCTGGTGTTATAACCTGTAAAAGAGAAACGGCTTTCATATTCCTTTCCGTCAAATTCCGGTCCGCCTTCGTAAAGTACTGTGGCATCCTTTCGCTCATCTCCTTCTTCATAAGCGTTTACAAATTCTTCAGTAGGCTGATTCCAACCGTAACCACCGGCAACAAAGTTGGCACCTCTTGGCCCCATAAAAGGACTTGCCCATGAAGCCTGATTTTCATTGCTCCAGAAATCATATCCTCCATTAGAAGCGTACTGCACTTCAAACAGGGATTCTACAGAATTTTCATTTGTAATGGAGAAATTATCAGCGTAATTCTCGTTTAGGGCATATCCCAGACTCTCAACTTCGTTAGCGTATTGCACTACTTCCTGATAATTTCCCAGAGTAAGATGCACCTTCGCCAGCAAACCATAGGCAGCTCCTTTTGATACTCTTCCTTTATTTTCCGAACCGTAAGAAGATTTAGGAGGTAAAAGTTCCGCAGCAGCATTAAGATCACTAATAATGAGCTCATAAACCTGAGCAACAGGATCACGTGGAGGGAATAGATCACTGTCTGAGCTTTGCGGCTCGGTGATCAAAGGCACATCTCCAAAGAATCTTGCAAGAATGAAATAGTAATGAGCTCTTAGAAAATGTGCTTCTCCCATGCTTCTTTTCCTTATGTCTTCATCAATGTCCATTTGCGGAGCTGCATCTAGAACGATGTTTGACATAAGGATCCCCGGCCATGGGCCTCTCCATAGATCCAGTACTCCGGCGTTATCTGTATTGGTTACAAAGTTTGCCATATCCTGGGTCTCGATTCCGTCAGATCCTCCCCCGGCACCAACAATACTGTTACCGGCCATGATATCTGTACTCCACATCCTTAAATTGTAAAGCTTTGGCCATTGTAATGGCTGGTAAGCTCCATTCACCACAGTCACCAACTCTTCGGCGGTGGTGGGATAATTCTCCGTGTTTATGGTGTCCAGCGGTTGCCTGTCAAGAAAGTCGTCGCTACAGCTCATAAGGAGCAGGGCAACCAGGGACATGATGTATATTTTAAAGTGTTTCATCGCTATTTTTTAAAATCCTAGATTAATTCCTACTGTGAAGTTGCGGGTCACAGGATATATGTTATTGTCAATTCCATTAGGTCCTACTTCAGGATCAAATCCTGAGTAATCGGTGATGGTGAACAGGTTTTGTCCGGCGAGATAAACTTTAGCTGAACTAAAAACATTATCTCCAAATTTCTCTACAGGTAAATTATATCCAAGGTTCACATTTCTGAGCCTCAGGTAAGAACCATCTTCTATATAACGCGTAGAAGGACGGGTGTTGTTGTTAGGGTCACCAAACACTGCTCTTGGCATATCATTACTCGTTCCCGGACCTCTCCATCTGTCCAGTACAGCTACTGATTGGTTTGTGGTAACCGACATACTTTCAGTATAAAGCCTGTTGGCGTTGAAAATATCATTCCCATAAACTCCCTGGAAGAAGATACTCAGGTCAAAATTCTTATACCTCAAGGTGTTGTTAAGGGAAAAAGTAAAATCTGGGTTTGGATTACCAATAAAGGTACGGTCATCATCTGTGATTCTTCCGTCGTTGTTAAGATCCTTAAACCTGATATCTCCCGGCGCTGTACTGGTCGCGGGATTCGTTCCCGGAGATTGTACTGCCGCATTATCAACTTCGGCCTGAGTCTGGAAAATTCCCTCCTGAACAAATCCGTAGAAAACATTGATTGGATATCCCGGCTGAATACGTGCCAGGTTATAGTTAAGTCCAATTCCACCTGTAGTAAGAGGGGTATCACTGTTGATATTGATCACCTCGTTATCATTGTAGGTGAATACATAATCTGTACTCCAGCTAAAATCCTCTCTGGCAAAGTTGTAGGTAGTCACTATGGCTTCAACACCCTGGTTTCTAATTGATCCTGCATTTATGAAAGGCACATAGATATCTGAGTACCCTGAAGTCACTGGCACCGATTGTGGTACCAACATATCTTCGGTATCCTTACGATACAGGTCGATCTTGAAATCTACAGCCCTGTCAAAAAGAGTGGCATCAAGACCAATATTGTATTGTTTCTGCGATTCCCACTGCACATTTGTATTTGGCAATGTGGTTGGAACAGCAGCAGTTACAAAATTACCATTGAAGTTATAAACATTGGTGTTGTAAGCAGAAGCAAAGGCGTAGTTCCCAATCTCCTGGTTTCCTGTCACCCCATACCCAAGCCTAAGTTTTAGCTCATTAATGGTATTCGATTCTCTAAGGAAATCCTCATCTGAAATTCTCCATGCAGCCGAAGCCGAAGGGAAGGTTCCGTACTTATTACCGGCACCAAATCGAGAAGATCCGTCTCTTCTAACGGTTCCGGTTAGGTAATACTTGTCCAGGTAATCGAGCTGCACCCTGGCGAAGTATGAAAAGATCGCCCATTCTGATCCGCTTCCGTTAATCGTTGGCAATTCAATTCCGTTATTGATCTGCTGAGTAGATTCACTTGGGAAATTCTGAACAGACCCACTAAGGTATTTGAAATCATTCTCCTGGGCACTGGTTCCCACCACCGCTGTAACAGAAGAACCATTGTCAAATTCCTTGTTGTAAGTTAAGATGTTATCCCAAAGAATGGTTACGCTTCGGTTTGATGACTCAAATAAAAATGCGTTTGGTGAAATATCGGTATCCCAGCTATAAGCGGGGCTCCACGTTCTTTCATACCAGAAATTCGCTTCGGCTCCAAAAAGGGATTTGAAAGTAAAATTCCTGAAAAGATCCAGTTCCCCAAATACATTCCCTTGAAGATTATAACCTGTAGTAGTTTGATCAACTATAGTCGCTTTACCTATTGGGTTTTCAACGTCTCCTGAATAGATAGGCTGACCAATGGGACCGGAAAAGTCTCCGTTTTCACGGTAGATAGGTTGGGTTGGAAGAGAAAGAATGGCTCCGTTAATGTTCATTTCCCCCTGCTCCTTGATGTCATGGTTCACCTTCAAAGAGTTCCCGAAGCGAAGTCGATCATTAACATCTGTATCACTGTTCAACTGAAAAATATACCGGCGATAATTATTGTTGATAATCACTCCTGACTGATCAAAAAAGTTGAGGGAGGTATATACATTCGAGTCCTCATTCCCATTACTGTATGCGAGGGTCACATTGTTTTGATGGCCTGTGGTAAAAAGGGCATCAAGCCAATCTGTCCCTGCTCCAAGAGCAATAGGATCGGCAAAAGCGGGATTTGTAGTAAATCCACCTGCGGCGAGCATCTCATTACTAAGTAGTGCAAATTGTTGCGCATTCAGAACATCGATCATGTCTGTTGGCTCCTGTATTCCGGAAAATATATCCAGGGTTAACTGTCCAACTCCGGCTTTTCCTCTTTTAGTGGTAACGATTACAACCCCGTTAGCTCCGCGTGATCCATATATAGCAGTAGCCGATGCATCTTTTAAGATCTGCATGGAAGCCACATCCTGCATGTTAACCTGGTTGAGCCCTCCATTCAGCGGTACTCCGTCTACAACAATAAGTGGATCATTATTACCAATAGTACCAATTCCCCGAATTCTTATCGTAGGATTGTTACCCGGTTGTCCCGAAGTGATAACCTGAACCCCGGCAGCACGTCCCTGTAAAGCTTCTCCAATGTTGGAGGCGGGTTGGGATTCAATATCATCTAAATCGATTGCGGATACAGACCCGGTAAGATCTCTCTGTCGCGATTGACCGTAACCTATAACCACCACCTCATCAAGTGCAGCTGCATCGGTATTTAATGTGACCGTCATAAAATCTGCCGCTGCTTCAATCGTTTTCGTTTCATAGCCCATATAACTTATCGTGAGCATAGAAGAAATAGAGGGAACCTCTATTGTAAAATTTCCATCAAAATCTGTGACCACTCCATTGGTAGTCCCTGTTTCAATGATGGTTGCTCCTGGAAGCGGAAGGTCTGTGTCATCAAGAACCTGCCCCTGTACTTTTACCTGGGCATTAACTTCCTGGGCTGTTAACATAATACCGATAAAGAAGAAAAGCAGCATGAGGCCCTCTTTCATTTTTTTACCAGAATTTAATAGCGTTTTGTTCTGCATTTATATTTTTTTTGATAAACAAACATTGCCAACCGGAAACCGGGTGGATTAATGAACACTTCAAACTTCCTAAATAAAAAGACTCCTATGACCTTTTTTAGAAAGCATATAGAAATAAAGATGGTTCAATTACGGTTAAACACCTGTAATTACAATACTTAAACAAAAAAGTAGACGCTGTTTTATATAGAAAATATTAAAGAAATATCGACTATTTTATAACTTTAGGGTAGTGTTTTCGAATAATTTCTGGTCAAAATCCTTCTTATCAAGCCAGGATTTATTTCTCAATTTGGTCTTGTAGGCATAAATGGAATTCACAGAGTATCCCAGGATCTGGGCAATGATTTCATTGTGGGTGATTCCCAACCTTATAAGCGCAAAAATCCTGAGTTCTTTATTCAAAATCTTGCCCTTTTTAATATAGATCTGTTCCTCGGGCCTCAGGAGCGAATTGAATTCTTCAATAAAATTAGGGAAGAGCTTAATAAAGGCTTCATCAAAATTACGAAGCAGTTTTTCCTTTTCCTTTTTAAGATCGTATGTACTTAATAAGTACTTTACCTTGTCGAGTTTTCCCTCTTCGGCAGTGACCTCTACCCTGGATTTGAAGTCCCTGAATTTTTCAAAAATATCTGCATCCTGTGTGAAGAAAAATCCAATATATTCTTCCTTAATCTTATTTGCCTCCAGGAGTAAATGATTCACCCTGTTCAATTCAAGGTTATTCAAATTTATTTTTTCATTGACGGCGGTAAGCTCACGGTTTATGATCTTTAAATTTTCATGAGCTTCTTCAATCACCTTCCTTGCCCTTTTAAGTTTCCTAACCTGGAAAAGGATCACTACCGCGAGTGCAATTACAAATATGAGTAGAAAACCCATAACCACATTCTGGGTAAGCAGCCGTGATCTCTGCCTTTCAATACGGTCGATTATTTGTTCTTCAATGAGAGGAAGAATTGCTCCTACCCTGATCTTTCTTTGTTGGGCACCATAGAAGGAAGCATCTTCATTGGCCTTATGGATATAAACAGAAGCTAGCCTGGTGTTTCCTTTTTCAAACATTATTTCGGAAAGTCTTATCACGGCCAGGTTCTCCTTTGCAGAAGTTTCAATATCGGCCATTGCGGCCACTGCCAGGTGGGGTATGGCTTTTTGTTTTTCACCCATCTCCACATAGATCTCTCCCAGAATAAAACTTGTAAGTGCCAGTTCCCGGGAATTTAGCTCCCGTCCCAGTAACTTTAAAAAACCCTTTCGGGCTCGCTCAAGATTACCTTCCTTAAATTGAATATAACTCTGAAGAAAAACATTAAAAAAAGTTCCCTCGTCTGTGAGCGCAAGTGCCTTTTCTCTATACTCTCTGGCAAGACGATTATATTTTTCTGAAAATTGCTTTAAGTTGCTGTATTCGGCCATTTCGCTATAACAGCGTCCCATTAAACCGTAATACAGGGATCTAAGATTCTCCGGAAGTCCTTCGGGTTCTATTAGGGAAAGATATTCCAGTGCTTCCTTATACATTCCTGCTGAAACACTTATATCGGCAAGATTGATGACAGCTGCGGCAATCAATTCATTATCCTGCAGCTTTTCTGCCAGTTCCCGGGTCCTTAAACCATAATAAAACGCCGAGTCCTGTTTAAAGACCCGGTATTCATTCAGCAATTCCTGATTAAGATGGTGTCTAAGCCTTAGATCCTCCTGTGGTGCCGAATCCAATTGCCTGCGGAAACTGCCTATTTTTTGCCATTTTTGAGCATCATATTGAGGCGCCTTTTCAATAAAAACTTCCAGTTCCTTCAATAGAGCTTCCTCCTGTCCCCAGGTCTTTGATAAACCCGAAATAAGGAAAAGAAGTAGGAAGAAAAGAAAGCGAGGGCTTTGAATAATCTTGAACATTAATTCTTTTGCAGCTTTACAATTATCAGATAATAGTCTGTGCTAATGAAGATTAACCAGAAGTCATCTGGAGCCGCAAGATAGGCAAATTTAAATTTTTATAAATGCCCGTCAACTTCTCCCGTTCAAATTTTATCCGCTCCTCAAAAATATTCAGTTTAGTAAAGTTCTAATGCCGGTATTAGAGTGCAGTGACCTCAGGTTTGGTATAGCTAAACAACTTAGGGCTAAAGCTAAGCATCACCCAGGCCCAATTTTGAGTTGCATCTTTATCTCCTCCTTTCAGGATCTCAAGAGATTCACTTCCGAACATCTGCGAATAGCCAACATTGACCTGAAGGTCCTTCCGGAATTTGTAACCGGCTGCCAGGTCTATTTCTGTTCCCAGGTAATTGTCCTGTTCATTTCCGGCAGCATCAACAATATTCGCGGAAGATGAAAACACGTGCGGCATTACAGAAAAGTCAAATTTTGAGGTGGTATAAGAAAATTTACCATAGATATCTAATAGTCCAACAGAGTTCTGGTGGTTGCCCACATAGAAGTAATCCATATGCCCGTTAAAACCGTGATTTGTTCCAAAAAGTGGAGTGAAGGATTTAATCTCTCCCGAAGTATCATCCATATCTGTCCCCGAAAAATATTCAGCTCCCAATCCTGCTATCCAGGTTGAAGAAAGCTTATAATTTAGATTTAGACCGGTGTACCAGGCAGAAACATCACGGTTGTTTCGGCTACCGGCCTGCCCGTAAGCTCCCACATTTCCTGAAAAATCGCCGGAGACAAAGTTGTGAAAAGCACCAAAGGTTTGGATATAATCAACTTCCCTGTCCTGTAAAGCCGTATCAAATTCATAACCTGTATTCATAAATAAAAAGCTGAATCCCACATTATTAACATCCATGTGGTACCAGGCCATTTGCAGGTTTTGATAGGAATTTACCAGGTATGGCGCCTCAATTAGAGTCTCTGCTTCGGCGTTATAAGCCGCAGCAACATCAAGCCTGTGGTTTGCAGCAGGTTTCCAGGATATAAGAGCCGCATCATGACTTTGCCCCTGCTGAGCCCAACCTACTTCTCCCAGAATTCTCTGGTTGTCGTAAGAAAGTACCTGTCTCCCCACGCGGAACAGGAAGTTTGGACTGGTTTGATACTGGCCATAAGCCTCAAAAAGGGAAAAAGTATTGTTGTCTTCCAGTCGCATAGTTGGAGAATCTCCCCAAACAGTTATACTTTGACCAGAAAATTTCACTTTCAGGGATTCATCCCCGTAACCAAGGATAAGACGGGTACGTTGAGAAGTGTGAGAAGCAGGATCTGCATTTTCCGGTAAAAGTGTTTTATAACCATTCCTGAATTCAAACCTTGGCCGCACCTGAAGATCGGCTTCAAAGGTCTGAGCAAATAAGGTTGAAGAAAAAAGAAGAGCGAAGAGAAGGTAAATTGTTTTCATTTAAAAGAAGTTTTCGGGTACAAAAAAACCTATTCCATGAATAAAAAAACATGATTTCTCTCATACTTGTTAAAATAGAAAGAACATTTCTCCAAATTGAAAGTCAATATGGAGAGGTGATATGAAAAACGAAAAACCCTGCCGTACAGACAGGGTTTAAATTTTTAAATCTTTTCAACCTTTTACTGAAGCACCTTCTCCCGACGCAGGAAAGAGTCCATTTTATCGGCAATCTCAAAACACTTGCTCACTTTTACAGTATCACTGCAAGAACGGGCGTCGGGTCTATACCCTTTGCAGGAAAAATCCTTTAGATCGATTTCCCGGAACTTTTCATCTATCGCAACACATTTTTTATACAGCGTATTAATATTTTCATTCCCCGTAAGTTCAAGGTTATTAGTCAGCAGGTATCCTATCATAAAATTTTCGATGGCGTACTGGGAGTTCTTGCAAACCAGGTAGGATACAACATCCTCCTCGGGCTTGCAAAGTTCTTCATTGGCTTCCCGAAGCTTCTTAACAGCTTCAATAAAGAGACCGGGTGCTTTGCTTTCCATAATTATTCATTTAAATTGTATTAAAGCTTTTCCGACAGGAGTACTACCTGCCGAAAAAGCCATTTTCAAAGTTACATATCCCTGTAGAGTTCCAGTCTTTCCCACTTGCTTTCCACTTCATCCTGGGCTTGCTTTAAAAGGCTTGCACCAATTTCGGCATTCTCTTTAGCCACTCGTGTAAAGCGGGTTTCATTATACATAAACTCTTTAAGGGGAGCCTGCGGAGGTTTCGAATCAAGTTTAAAACGCTTGCCTTTGTCTTTGGAAGGATCAAACCTAAAGAGCGGCCAATAACCGGTCTCCACAGCCTTCTCCTGTTGTCTTGGTCCATGCTTAAGGTCATATCCGTGTTCTCCACAGTGTGAGTAAGCAATAATAATTGAAGGCCCGGGATAAGCCGCAGCTTCTTCAATAGCTTTAAGAGTTTGCATATCTTTGGCACCAATGGCCACCTGGGCGACATAGACGTTCTGGTAAGAAACTGCCTGTAGCGCCAGACTCTTCTTAGACGTTCTTTTGCCTGAAACCGCGAACTTGGCACTGGCTCCCAGTGGGGTGGCCTTAGACATTTGTCCACCGGTATTGGAATAGACTTCGGTATCCATCACCAGGATATTGATGTCTTCTCCCGATGCCAGAACATGATCGACGCCGCCGTAGCCTATATCATAAGCCCAGCCGTCACCACCCAGAATCCAAACCGCTTTTTTGCGCAGGTATTCTGCAAGCTCATTCAGTTTAAGAGCTTCAGGAGTACCAACGGTGGAAAGAATGTTTTTCAACTCGTCAATGTCGGCGTGTTTTTGCTTTTTCTGAACCTCATTTGTTTCCGGATTATTCAGGATAGCGTTTACAAGTTCAGAACCAATCACCGGCTCCAGTTCCTTCAAAAGGTCAACTGCTATTTCCTGCTTTTTAGTAAGCGCCAGTCTCATTCCCAGACCAAATTCTGCGTTGTCTTCGAACAGGGAGTTAGCCCATGCCGGACCTCTGCCGAACTCATTCTTCTTATAAGGCGTGGTTGGAAGGTTACCACCGTAGATAGACGAACATCCTGTGGCATTTGCGATCATAATGCTGTCGCCGTAAAGCTGGGTCAACATCTTGATATACGGAGTTTCCCCACATCCCGAACATGCGCCCGAAAATTCGAACAAAGGCTCAAGGAACTGTGATCCTTTTACATTGGTGATCTGTAGCTCTGTACGATCATAGTATGGAAGCTGGGTGAAATAATCCCAGTTCTTGTTTTCGGCTTCAGCAACATCCAGTTTACTGCGCATGTTGATCGCCTTGAAGTTATCCACTTCCTTGCTTTGTGCAGGACATACCGCCACACAAAGATCACAACCTGTACAATCTTCAGGAGAGACCTGGAGGATGTAAGAATCAGTTCCGGAGAAAGGTCTTCCTTTAGCAGGAACAGTGGTAAGGCTTGCAGGTGCGTCGGCAAGATCTGTAGTAGGAACTACTTTTGCACGAATTGCGGCGTGCGGACAAATAGCCACACATTTGTTACACTGGGTACAAAGATCTGCTCCATCCCAAACCGGCACAAAATCGGCAATACCGCGTTTCTCATACTGAGTGGTACCCGTAGGGAAAGTGCCATCAACAGGGAATGCGCTCACGGGAAGTTCATCTCCCTGTCCCGCCAGGATCTTACCTAGCACATCTTTCACAAATGGATCGGCCTCGCCGGTCATCATTGGCTTAAGATGCTTGTTGCTGGTAATTTGCTTCGGATAATTCACTTTTTGGAGGTATTCCAAAGATTTATCAACCGCATTGAAGTTCATTTGCACGATCTTTTCTCCTTTGTGCGAGTAAGATTTTACAATAGCATCTTTGATCTTTTGAATGGCTTCATCTTCAGGAAGAACCCCGGATATCGCAAAGAAACAGGTTTGAAGAACGGTGTTAGTTCGTTTTCCAAGCTTGGCTTCAAAAGCCACTTTTGTAGCATCTACAACATAGAATTTAAGTTCCTTCTCTACTATATCTTCCTGCATTTTCTTCGGAAGCATATCCCAAACCTCTTCATTGGAGAAAGGAGCATTCAGAAGGAAAGTACCGCCTTTTTTTATCTTTTTCAGCAGGTCATATTTCTCAACAAAATTGAACTGGTGACAAGCAATAAAGTCGGCTGTATTGATCAGATAACTGGAGAAAATTGGCTGCGGACCAAAGCGCAGGTGGGAAACAGTTTGTGAACCTGCCTTTTTAGAGTCATAAACAAAATAACCCTGTACATAATTATCTGTAGTCTCCCCAATGATCTTGATGGAGTTTTTATTAGCACCTACAGTACCATCAGATCCCAAACCATAGAACATACAGTTAAAGGTATTCTTCTTAGTCTTGAAAACCGGATTGTAAAGCAAGCTGCTAAAGGAAACATCGTCATTAATACCTATTGTAAAATGGTTTTTTGGCTGAGGCTTCTGTAGCTCATCAAAGATCCCTTTTACCATGGCAGGATTAAATTCTTTTGAAGAAAGCCCATAACGGCCGGCTATGATCTGCGGAATATTTCCACCTGTCTCGGCAAAAGCAGTCACTACATCCAGATAAAGCGGATCTCCGGTACTTCCGGGCTCTTTGGTCCTGTCAAGAACAGCTATCTTTTTCACTGTTTTTGGCACCCTTGCAATAAAGTCTTTGATTGAGAAGGGCCTGTAAAGACGAACGATCAAAACTCCCACTTTTTCATCAGAATTCAGAAGCGTGTCAACGGTTTCCCTTACGGCACCTTCTCCCGATCCCATGATGACCACTACCCTTTCAGCTTCAGGATGTCCTTCGTAGTCGAAAAGATTGTACCTGCGGCCGGTGTGCATGTAAAACTCATCCATGATCTCCTGCACGATCTCCGGCACCCTTTGATAATAAAGGTTGGCAGCTTCCCGTGCCTGGAAGAAAACATCGGGGTTTTGAGAAGTACCGCGAATTACCGGACTATCGGGATCTAAAGAGCGTTTTTTGTGCTCCATGATCTTATCTTCGGGCATCATTGCCTTAATGATCTCATCCGGAATGCCATCGATTTTAGATATTTCATGAGAGGTTCTGAAACCGTCAAAAATATTCAGAAAAGGAACTCTTGATCTTAAAGTAGCTACTTGTGAAATAAGAGCGAAATCCTGAGCTTCCTGTACTGAGCCGCCAAAGAGCATAGAAAAGCCCGTTTGCCGGGCTGCCATAACATCTGAATGATCACCGAAAATTGAAAGTGCATGAGTTGCAATTGTACGCGCAGCGACATGTATCACATTGGGCAGCAATTCCCCTGCTATCTTATACATGTTCGGGATCATTAAAAGTAATCCCTGCGAGGCCGTAAACGTTGTAGTAAGCGCTCCGGCTTGAAGTGAGCCATGAACAGCACCCGCAGCGCCACCTTCACTCTGCATTTCTACGATCTTTGGAACATTATTCCAAATATTCTTTTTGCCTTTTGAACTATACACATCCACATGCTCTCCCATAGGAGAAGCCGGGGTGATAGGATAAATGGCACATACTTCATTCGTTTTATGTGCTACACGGGCCACAGCTTCGTTGGCATCACAAATGAGCTTTGGAAAGTTTTTCACCATGATATTTCCGGTTGTTGGTTCACTTATTAAGCTCCATGAAGCCACACTTTTTTCTCTAACAATTGCTCTTCACTCTCTTCCATGTCTTCCCTCGGGTGAATACAGTCTACAGGACACACAGAAACACACTGCGGATTATCATGGAAGCCTTTACACTCGGTACATTTATCGGCTACAATAAAGTAGAATTCATCAGATAATGCTTCCTGTTGTTCATTTGCATCCATTTCTTCACCACGGGGAGTGGTTACAATTCCTTCAAGTGCAGTTTCATCTGCCAATGACCATTCCTGATCTGGTTCGTAAATAGCATTATTCGGACATTCCGAAATACATGCGTCGCAGTTGATACATTCGTCTGTTATAAAAAGAGCCATAACTAAAGGTTTTAAATTATTACTTGATTTTCCCAATAAAAGTATTGTGGCTTTACCTGCTCAAACATGACGGTCGTCATATTTTATTTAACTAAGAATTATTCTTAATAAGCTCATTTTAAAAACAATATGACCTGCATCATATTTCCTGCTGCCGAATAAAAATACATTTGAGACAACATCTGCACCTTTTGGTCTATCCGGAAGGTCTCTAAACTAAAATGTATGATAGCAGCAGAAAAACCCAGATCCGAGGCTGAAGCTCTGGAGGCCGTAGTGATCCGCTTTGTGGGAGATTCCGGTGACGGAATGCAGCTCACGGGAACTCAATTTTCTGATACCTCGGCCATGTTTGGCAATGACGTGGCAACTTTCCCTAATTACCCTTCTGAAATACGGGCTCCCCAGGGTAGTCTCTATGGGGTTTCAGGATTCCAGGTCCACATTGGTAGTGTGGAGATCAGCACACCGGGTGACAATGTAGACCTGCTGGTAGCGATGAACCCTGCAGGCCTTAAGACAAACCTTTATGCGGTAAAACCGGGGCAGACGATTATTGTAGATGCAGATTCCTTTACAAAAAAGAACCTGGAGAAGGCGCAGTACGCCACTAATCCTCTGGAAGACGGAAGTCTCTCCAATTACAGGGTGATCCAGGTGCCAATGTCTTCTTTGACCAAAGAAGCGTTAAAAAACATTGAAGGTCTTGATCAAAAGATGATCACCCGCAGCAAAAATATGTTTGCTCTCGGAATGGTTTACTGGCTTTACAGCCGTTCTCCTGAACATACTATAGAATTCTTCAACAAGAAGTTTAAAACAAAACCTCATCTTATTGAGGCAAATACAAAGGTTCTCAATGCCGGTTATTTCTATGCTGAAACTATTGAGCTAATCCCTAACTCCTATAGTGTATCGCCTGCAAAGATGCAGAGTGGCACATACAGGATCATTATGGGAAATACAGCCACAGCATGGGGATTTCTGGCCGCAGCTGAAAAATCGGGGCTGGAGCTATTTTTAGGATCCTATCCAATTACTCCCGCAACCGATATCCTGCATGAGCTGGTAAAGCATAAGCATTTCGGTGTAAAAGCCTTCCAGGCCGAAGATGAGATCGCCGGGATCACCTCGGCAATCGGTGCATCTTTCGCCGGAGATCTGGCTATCACCACCACCTCAGGTCCCGGACTTGCTCTTAAAGGAGAAGCTTTAGGCCTTGCAATGATGATCGAGTTACCGCTGGTTGTAGTAAACGTGCAGCGTGGAGGACCATCAACAGGTTTACCAACTAAAACCGAACAATCTGACCTGCTACAAGCGATGTACGGCCGTAACGGGGAAAGCCCGGTGATCGTGATCGCCGCAAGTACTCCGGCGAACTGTTTTACTTACGCATATCAGGCAGCCAAACTGGCCCTGGAGCATATGACTCCGGTGGTACTATTGACCGACGGTTATATCGCTAACGGTTCAGCTCCATGGAGGATCAGAAAAGTAGAAGATCTGCCCGAGATTAAAACCAGGAAAGTTACTGAGGTAAAAGAAAACTGGCATCCCTACAACAGGGACGAAATAACCTTAGCCAGGGATTGGGCTGTTCCCGGCACCCCCGAACTTGAACATCGCGTTGGAGGCCTTGAAAAAGATCAAAAGACCGGAAACGTTTCCCACGTGCCCGAAAACCATGAAGTAATGACTCAGGTAAGGGCCGAAAAAGTGAAAAGGGTACAGAGTTTCATTCCTGATCTCATTCCCGAATTTGCTTCAGAAGGTGATCTGCTTATCGTAGGATGGGGCGGCACATATGGTTCTCTTCACACCGCTGCCAAACAACTTTATGACGAAGGCTCCAGAAATATTGGATTCGCTCATTTCAACTATATCAATCCGCTTCCGCGAAACACGGAGGAAGTGTTCAAAAAGTTCAAAAAGATAGTTGTGTGTGAATTGAACAGTGGTCAATTCGCCAGCATTCTCAGGATGAACTTTAGCAGGGAATTCCTTCAGTATAATAAGGTCCAGGGACTTCCATTTGCCAATACCGAGCTTATAGAGAAATTCAAACAAATTGTAGAATAACATGGAAACAGTAACTGCAAATAAGTACACTTATAAGGATTTTGCAAATGACCAGGAGGTAAGATGGTGTCCCGGCTGTGACGACTATGTTATTCTAAGGTCTGTACAAAAAGCCCTGCCCGAAATGGGTGTCAAAAAGGAGGATGTGGTGTTCATTTCAGGAATTGGCTGCTCATCCCGCTTCCCCTATTACATGGGAACTTACGGGATGCACGGAATTCACGGAAGGGCTCCGGCAATTGCTTCGGGAGTGAAATTAGCCAATCCAAACCTCAGCGTTTGGGTGATCACCGGTGATGGTGACAGCATGGCTATTGGTGGAAATCATTTCATCCACGTCTTGAGAAGGAATATTGACCTCAACATCATCCTGTTCAACAACGAGATCTACGGGTTAACAAAAGGACAATTCTCCCCTACCTCGCTGGTAGGTCAAAAAACCAAATCTTCTCCTTTTGGAAACACTCAGCCACCATTCTCCCCGGGAGAACTGGCCATAGGTGCACAGGCAAGGTTCTTTGCCCGGATTGGTGGAAATGCTCCAAAAGAGATGACCGATATCTTCATTGAAGCTGAAAAGTTTAAGGGCACTTCTTTAGTAGAGGTCCTGCAAAACTGCGTGATCTTCAATGACGGGTGTTACGTTAAGTACACAGACAAGTCAGTAAGAGAAGATAAGCAGTTGTTCGTGGAGCATGGAAGGCCAATGATCTTCGGAAAAGAGCGCAACAAAGGACTAGTGCTAAATAAGCTGAAGCTGGAGGTAGTAACTATTGGAGAAAATGGCGTGACTGAAGAAGATATTCTTGTACACGACGCCAAAGAAAAAGATCCTACCATGCACCAAATGCTGGTGAGATTGGAATATCCTTTAGTAACAGGAATTATAAGGAGTTATGACGATGTTACCCTGGAAGAGAGAGAAGATGCGCTCACAGCGCAGATAAAGTCAAAGTCAAAATTTAAACAGACAGATGACCTTTTCTTTTCGGGAGAAACCTATGAAGTAAAGTAGCGTAGAACTGATCTTCATCAGTTCTTACCTGCAACTGAAACGTTAATTTTATTAACAAATAAACCTGTATTAAAATGGGTTCAGAAGCAATCATCGTTTTTCTTATCGCGGGGATCGTATTGGTCGCCGGCGCTAACTTTCTCTCCAACCTCATCTCTCCAAAATCTGACAACCCAGCCAAGAGGGAACCCTATGAAAGTGGAATGACCACTATAGGTCCCACCTGGGTTCAGTTTAAAGTAGGCTACTACCTCTTTGCCATTCTCTTTCTCATTTTTGATGTGGAAGTTGCCTTTTTGGTGCCGTGGGCAGTAGTATTTGGAGAAATGGGAAGTATTGCCCTGGTAGAGATCCTCATCTTCCTCTTCATCCTGGGATTGGGATTAGCATATGCATGGAAAAAAGGAGCATTAAAATGGGAATAGTAAACAATAAAGAACAGGCTGCCCAAAAAGGCGAAATTCCGGCAGATTTTCCGGGAGACGTAATTCCTGCAGGAAACGGTGGGAATATCCTGGTCACTTCTCTTGATAAAGTAATTAACTGGGGGCGTGCCAACTCTCTTTGGTCGCTCTATTTCGGCACCAGTTGTTGTGCCATTGAGATGATGCAGACCGGTGCTGCACGTCATGATTATTCCCGCTTTGGTTTTGAAGTTGCACGCCCGTCCCCCAGGCAAGCCGACCTTATCATTATTGCGGGAACTATTACCACAAAAATGGCTCCTGTACTACGGCGTTTGTACGACCAGATGGCCGAGCCAAAATATGTAATAGCCATGGGTGCCTGCGCCATTAGCGGCGGACCATTCTTTTACAATTCCTATTCGGTAGTAAAAGGTGCAGACCACGTGATCCCGGTAGATGTTTACGTACCCGGCTGTCCGCCAAGGCCTGAAGCTCTTCTTGACGGAATGATCATGCTACAGCAAAAGATCCTGAAGGAGAAAAGACTGGAAAAACCGAATCCAATAGACGGTTTTGATGAAGGAAATTAAAATGTAATGGCCATGACCAACGAAGCACTGCAACAAACCATTTTAAGCTGGTTTCCGGATCCCGAATTCACTCAGCCACAATTCTCTGAAGAAGGCTCTCAATATCTTACCGTTAATACTGAACCCGAACAGCTGCACGAACTCATGCAACTGCTCAAAAATAATCCCGAAACCCATTTTGATTACCTGTTCTGCCTCACAGGGGTAGATTATGGAAAAGAATTAGGAGTAGTATATCATCTGGAGTCCACTGTTCACAGGCACATGCTGGTAGTAAAAGTACAGACAGAGGAACGTGAAAATCCTGTCTTAGAAAGTGTACAGGATCTTTGGGCTACCGCCAATTATCACGAACGGGAGGTTTATGATTTCTTCGGAATAATATTCAGAAACCATCCCAATTTAAAACGACTTTTCCTTACTGAAGACTGGGAAGGTTACCCACTACGAAAGGATTATGTGGATGAAATGAACATGGTTGTAAAATAGGAATTATGGAAACAGCTATAAAAGAACCCACGACATCAAAATCGAACTTCAAGTCCGAAGAATATTTCATTAACATGGGGCCGCAGCACCCTGCGACCCACGGAGTATTACGACTGCTGCTTACTATTGATGGAGAGATCATAAAAAAGGTAGATCCGGATCTCGGTTATATCCACCGCTCCATAGAGAAAATGTGTGAGAAAAACAGCTATCAGCAGATCGTTCACCTAACAGACCGGCTTGATTACCTATCGTCTCACATCAACAACGAAGCAGTTTGTCTCTGCGTTGAAAATGCGTTGGAACTGGAAGTGCCCGAAAGGGTAAAAGTGATCCGAACCATTTTAGGTGAGCTTACCCGCATCGCCTCTCATACCTTATGGTGGGGCGTAATGGGAATGGACGTAGGGGCGCTTACCTCCTACTTCTACGGCTTCAGGGATCGCGAAATGATCAACGACATCTTTGAAGAAACCTGCGGTGCCCGCCTTACCATGAATTACAATATTCCCGGCGGACTTATGCAGGACATCCATCCTAATTTTGTAAAAAGGGTAAAGGAATTCATCCCTCACTTCAGGTCTAAGCTTCCTGAATATGACCGACTGCTCACCGGCAATATCATCTTTCAGAAAAGAACAAAAGGAGTAGGCATTTTAACCAAAGAAGATGCAATCAACTTTGGTGCATCAGGACCAGTAGCACGAGCTTCAGGTTACTCCTGTGACGTGAGAAAGCACCACCCATACAGCGCCCTTGACAGAGTAAACTTCACTGAAGCGCTTGATACTACAGGAGATTCCTTCGCAAGATACCAGGTAAGAATTGCCGAGATGTGGGAATCTCTAAACATTATTGAACAACTTATAGATAACATTCCTGAAGGCGATTTCAAGGTTGCTACTAACGCAGTGATCAAGCTTCCAAAAGGAGATTTTTACCAAAAAGTTGAGACCGCCAGAGGGGAATTTGGAGTCTACATCATTAGTACCGGAACAAAGAATCCGTACCGGGTGAAGTTTCGTTCTCCGGGGCTATCGAACCTTTCCCTGCTCAACCACATTACAGTGGGCGGGAAAATTGGGGACCTGGTCGCCACCATGGCCACTATAGATATTGTTGTACCAGATATTGATCGTTAACCTGAAAACAATGA
This sequence comes from Salinimicrobium sediminilitoris, assembly GCF_020866905.1. GTDB lineage: Bacteria > Bacteroidota > Bacteroidia > Flavobacteriales > Flavobacteriaceae > Salinimicrobium > Salinimicrobium sediminilitoris. The sequence continues at coordinate 212,532 of NZ_JAIVCC010000017.1, forward strand.
ACAGCATTTCTCACATAATTGATTGGTTTATAAATACAGAGGTGTTGAATATGGCCATGATCGCCCTAATCTACCTTACTGTCTTTGCCGTGCTGGGATTGTTCCTGGTTTTGCTGGAAAGAAAGGTAGCTGCATGGTTTCAGCTGCGGATAGGCCCCAACCGTGTGGGTTACCTGGGATTGTTCCAAACAATTGCCGATGCTTTAAAACTGGTTTCCAAAGAACTTACCGGAACTGAAAAAGCCGACAAATTTCTTTACAACCTCGCACCCTATTTTGTCATCGTCACCTCATTAATGGCTTTAGCTGTTTTTCCATTCACCAAAGACCTGCAGGCATTTGACATTAATATCGGGATTTTCTTTCTAATCGCTATTTCCTCTATTGGAGTTATAGGAATTCTTTTGGGAGGATGGAGCAGCAATAACAAGTTTGCTCTTATTGGCGCTATGCGAAGCGGAGTTCAAACTGTAAGTTATGAACTTTCCGTTGGGCTTTCTTTACTGACAATGGTGATCCTGACCGGCAGCCTTCAGCTTTCTGAGATCATTGAAGTACAAAAGGGTGGCTGGTTGATCGTACAGGGACATATTCCTGCCATCATTGCTTTTATGATCTATATGATCTCAGGTACAGCCGAAACCAATCGTGCTCCTTTCGACATGGTGGAAGCAGAATCTGAACTTGGAGCAGGATACCATACGGAATATTCCGGGATGAAGTTCGCTTACTTCTTCCTGGCAGAGTTTATCAATATGTTCATCATAGCTGCCATCGCCACAACGGTGTTTTTCGGAGGCTGGTTGTCTCCTTTCGGGATCACAGAGTCCCTGCCATGGATGGGCCTCTTCTGGTTTCTCGCGAAAACGTTTGTGCTGGTGTTTCTAATGATGTGGTTCCGCTGGACTTTTCCGAGGCTTAGGATAGATCAGCTGTTAACGCTTGAGTGGAAATATCTACTCCCAATCAACCTGGTGAACCTGGTGCTAATGGCCGTAATCGTATGGCTTAACCTTACCATTCAAATCTAATTGCTATGGGTTATTTCTCTAACATATACTACGGAATTGGAACCCTTCTCACAGGAATGAGGGTCACCGGAAAGTATTTCATAAATGCCCGAAAGGGTGCTATTACTCAGCAATATCCCGATAACCGTGACACATTAAAGATGTTCGAACGCTTCCGTGGGGAAGTGGTCATGCCGCACGATGAGAACAACGAACACAGCTGTACCGGCTGCCAGAAGTGTGAAATTGCCTGCCCTAACGGAAGTATCGAGATCATTTGGGACCGGGTAATCGATCCCGAAACCGGAAAAAAGAAGAAAGCAATAGATCAACACATCTACCACTTCGGAATGTGCACCCAGTGCGGACTCTGTGTCGATGCCTGCCCTTCGGATGCAATAAAATGGGCGCAGAACTTCGAGAACTCTGTCTATGACAGGACTCAGCTTACGAGAATTTTAAATAAACCCGGTTCGAAGGTGAGAGCCGGAGTAGAAGAATAAGCCATGGAAAAAGTAATTTTTTACATCCTTGCAATTATAATGGTGGCTTCGGCCATTGCCGCGGTGAGTAGCCGAAAAATGCTTCGGTCGGTGGTGTATCTGCTTTTTGTCCTGATAGGGGCCGCCGGTCTCTATTTTCAAATGGACTACAACTTCCTGGCTGCCATTCAGCTAACGGTTTATGCGGGAGGGGTTGTGGTACTTATCATCTTTTCAGTCCTGCTCATTCAGCATATTGAAATGCAACTGGAAGTAGCAAGAAAATCACGCCGGGCAATCTCGGCTTTATTGTGCCTGTTGGGATTGAGCGTTTTCCTGGCTACCATCTATGCACATCCTTTTGAAGCAGCAGGAGTGACTACAACTACAACGACTGCTGAAATTGGTAGAGCGCTGCTCAGCTTCGAAAAACAAGGGTTTATACTTCCGTTTGAAGTAATTAGTGTCCTGCTGCTTTCAGCAATGATAGGAGCTATAGTGATCGCCAAAGGCGGAAGACAGATCAAGCAGCCACCCTTCGAGAAATTGGATCCGGAAAAGATCCTTCAGGGGATATCGAAAGAAGTCAATGAAGAAAAAGTTCCTGAAGAAGAAATAGGTGTCTAAAATGACATTTTTGAACCAAAATATTTAAACACATCCGGCAGTTGCCGATAAATATAAAATCTATGATCCCGGGCGTAAGCATAAACGAAATCCTCACCCTCACTTCTATCCTGTTCTTTATAGGAGTGTACGGTTTTATTACCCGAAAGAACCTCATCTCCATCCTCATCTCGGTGGAACTCATTCTGAATTCTTCGGTCATAAATTTTGTGGTGATCAATAAATACCTCTATCCCGAGCTCCTGCAGGGAATGGTGTATTCGATCTTCATCATAGCCGTAGCTGCAGCCGAAACTGCTTTGGCGGTGGCGATCATTATTAACATTTACAGGCGAACAGGCTCTGTAGAAGTGAGCGAAACTGAAACCATGAAGCATTAATCTGTAAAAGAAATGAACCTCATCAACCTTCTTTTAATTCCTGCAATTCCTCTGGCTGTTTTCCTGATCCTGGGAATCTTCAGCCATAAGATCAAGCCGGCAGCATCGGGCGTAATTGGTGTGGCAGGTCTGGCTACCTCCACCCTGCTCTCCTACTATACTGCCTGGCAGTACTTCTTTGTCTCAGGAAAGGTAAATGGCGTCTTCCAAACCTTTGTTGAAAAGACGGTATGGATAAGATTTACTGAAACGCTCCACATTGATATGGGCGTACTTGTGGACCCTATCTCGGTAATGATGCTTATCGTAGTCTCCACAGTTTCGCTGATGGTGCACATTTACAGTAGGGGCTACATGAAAGGGGATGACGGATATACGCGTTTCTTCGCCTACCTGTCTCTGTTCACTTTTTCAATGTATGGATTAGTCCTTGCGACAAATCTCTTCCAAATCTACATTTTCTGGGAGCTGGTGGGAGTTTCTTCCTTCCTGCTCATTGGCTTTTATTACACTAAAACCTCGGCCATTGCAGCTGCCAAAAAAGCTTTTATTGTTACCCGTTTTGCCGATTTCGGATTTTTGATCGGGATCTTTATCATCGGCTTTTATACTAACACTTTTGACTTTCAACTGCTGAATGATCCACAGGGACCGGCGATCCTTACCTGGGCCTCTACTTCCTTTATGGGACTTTCGGTGATCACCTGGGCACTAATTCTCATATTTATTGGCGGTGCGGGAAAATCAGCCATGTTCCCGCTACATATCTGGTTGCCCGATGCCATGGAGGGTCCCACACCTGTTTCAGCATTAATACATGCTGCAACTATGGTTGTAGCCGGAGTCTACCTGGTGGCACGTTTCTTCCCGATGTTCTATATGGTTGAAGATGGATTTGTTTTGCAGATCGTTACGTACGTCGGAGCATTTTCTGCTCTATTTGCTGCTGTTATAGCCATTACCCAAACAGATATTAAAAGAGTCCTTGCCTTCTCGACCATGTCACAACTTGGTTATATGATGATGGCTTTAGGAGTTTCCGGGCTGGAGGGATATGAAGGAGTAGGATATATGGCTTCCATGTTCCACCTCTTCACCCACGCCATGTTCAAAGCTTTACTCTTCCTGGGGGCAGGATCTGTGATCCATGCCGTCCACAGCAATCTGCTACAGGAAATGGGCGGATTGCGAAAATTTATGCCGGTAACCCATTTCACTTTTCTTATTGCTGCCCTGGCCATTGCAGGAATTCCTCCCCTGGCCGGATTCTGGAGTAAAGACGAGATTCTGGTTGCAGCTTATGAAAACAGCCGGTTCATCTATGGAGTTGGGGTCTTCGTTGCAGGCTTGACCGCATTCTATATGTTCAGGCTTTACTTCGGAATCTTCTGGGGTAAGGACAGGCAGTATAAACATACTCCGCATGAATCTCCCGCTTCCATGACCATTCCTCTTATCGTATTGGCGGTGCTGACAGTGACAGCAGGCTTTGTTCCCTTCAGTGAATTAGTGACCGCAGATAAAGCAGGATTTGAAGCTCATTTAAATTTACCTCTTGCAGCCATAGCAGTAGCGGTGGGTGCTTTGGGAATCTTCCTTGCATGGATCTTCTATAAAAAAGAAAACGATCTGGCTTTCCGATTTGCAACCGCATTTGGATCGCTTTACAAGTGGACCTCCCATAAATTCTATTTTGATGAGATCTATCTCTTCGTAGCCAGAAATATCTTCTTTAAAAATGTCGCCGCTCCTATAGCGAAGTTCGATAAAAAGATCGTAGACGGTACCATGGAAGGTATAGGCAACCAGACGGTAGTCCTCTCCCGGAAGATAAAGGGCTGGCAATCGGGAAAAGTTCAGGATTATGCCTTTGGATTCATGGGAGGTTTGGTGGTACTCATCCTGGTCTTCATTTACATTTTTAATAACTAAGGTGCTATGGATATTTTAACTCTATTTGTCGTTGTTCCGGTACTGGTGATCCTGGCACTGGTTTTCACCAAAGATCTTAGACAGGCAAGGGTCATTTCCATGATTGGCGGTTTGGTCCAGCTGGGTATGGCAATAAATCTTTTGTTCGCCTACTTCAGGGAAAGAGCAGTCAATGATGCTATCATGCTCTTCACCCGCGACCTTGTTTGGTTTGAACAATTCAACATCCATTATAACATTGGAGTCGACGGAATTTCGGTTTCCCTGATCCTGCTAACTTCTATTATCGTTCTTGCAGGTGTTTTCATTTCCTGGAAGATGGAAGAACTACCTAAGGAGTTTTTCATTTCCCTGATCGTGCTGGCCACAGGCGTTTACGGATTTTTTATATCTATAGATCTCTTCACCATGTTCGTTTTCTATGAGATCGCAGTGATCCCAATGTATCTGCTTATCGGGATTTGGGGTTCGGGAAACAAGGAATACTCAGCTATGAAGCTAACCCTGATGTTGATGGGAGCATCGGCAGTTCTCATGGTAGGAATTCTTGGGATCTACTTCAACTCAAATGCCGATGGCGGAGCACTTACTTTTAATATCCTTGAGATCGCAAAAGTGAATATTCCTTTTGAAGCTCAAAAGTTGTTCTTCCCTTTAACCTTTATCGGATTTGCCATTTTAGGAGCTCTATTTCCTTTCCATACCTGGTCACCTGACGGACATGCCTCTGCACCTACTGCAGTCTCCATGCTGCACGCCGGAGTTTTAATGAAGCTTGGAGGCTACGGAATTTTCAGAGTAGCTATGTTCCTGCTTCCTGCCGGAGCATTAGAATGGAGTTGGTTCTTCATCATCCTTTCGGCTACCGGAGTGATCTATGGCGCCTTTGCTGCCCTGCGTCAAACCGATCTAAAATACATTAATGCCTACGCATCTGTCAGCCACCTCGGGATGGTGACCTTTGCGCTGCTCATGCTAAACAAAACAGCATGGAATGGTGCCATTTTACAATCTCTGTCTCACGGATTCATGACGGCCCTTTTCTTTGCTTTGATCGGAATGATCTATGGTAGAACCCATACCCGGGACATTACAAAACTTGGTGGGTTGCTTAAAGTTATCCCTTTTATTTCAGTAGTGTATGTTATTGCCGGAATGGCTTTACTGGGTCTTCCCGGCTTCAGCGGATTCGTAGCCGAAATGAACATCTTTATGGGTGCATTTCAGCAGGACAGCATGTTCTACAGGATCGCTACCATTGTCTCTATTTCAGCAATAGTCGTAACTGCGGTATATGTACTGCGGGTGGTTGGAATAATGCTCATGGGACCGGTGAAGAATGAAGCTTATAACCATCTGGAAGGAACAACCTGGTACGAGAAAACCGGAATTATGCTATTGTTGATCCCTATAATAGGAATTGGTATAGCTCCATTGTGGATAAGCAATTTAATTATGGAAAGCCTTCAGCCTTTCATCCAGGGAGTGCTATAAATTAAAAGAATAGAAAATGGAACTGAGTAGTTTTTTACTAATGCGGCACGAGATCTCCCTACTGGCGATCATCCTGCTTCTCATCATTGCCGAGATCGCCATTCCCGATCATAAAAAGAGCAGTATTCTGCACCTGGCCTTGCTTTTCTTCGGAATTCACACTGCTGTAGGTTTCCTGCCGCTGGCAGAAAGTTTCCTGTTTGGAGGCATGTTCAGGAGTAATGACATGATCCACTTTTTTAAAGGTGTGCTAAATATCGGTGTTTTCACCCTCTTACTTCAATCAGCGGAATGGGTGGAAAAGAATATGCTGAGTCAGGAAAGAGGAACTGAATTTTTCATCCTTCTGTTCGCTTCCCTGTTGGGTATGTACTTTATGATCTCTGCCGGAGATTTCCTTATGTTCTTTATTGGGATGGAACTTTCCACTCTTCCCGTCGCTGCACTTGCCGCCTTTGAGATCATCAAAAGGGAATCGGGCGAGGCAGGAATTAAATTTATTCTTTCCGCAGCTTTGGCTTCGGGAGTATCGCTGTTCGGGATTACGATGTTATATGCCACCAATGGCTCTATCTATTTTGAGGATATTGTGACTACTCTGAATGCGGAAAATCTTACGCTCCTGGGTTTCATACTGTTCTTTACCGGACTTGCATTTAAGATTTCCCTCGTGCCTTTCCACTTTTGGACTGCCGATGTTTACGAGGGAGCTCCTATCGGCATCGCTTCATACCTTTCGGTAATATCCAAAGGTGCTGCAGCATTTATCCTAATGATCCTGTTATTCACTGTCCTTAAACCTTTGATGCACATTTGGGAGCCTATGCTTTATGTGCTGGCAGTGGCCACCATGTTCATTGGAAATATCTTTGCCTTACGCCAGGAGAACATGAAACGTTTCCTCGCCTACTCCTCCATTGCCCAGGCAGGTTTTATTTTGCTGGGGCTCATGACCGGTAGTCAATTGGGAACTGCTACAGTGGTTTATTTCATCACTATTTACATCTTCTCGAATCTTGCAGCCTTTGGAGTGGTACAGGCTATTTCCACGAAAACCGGAAAGGAGAATATGAAGGATTACGAAGGTTTATACCGCACAAATCCGAAGCTAAGCCTGGTGATGATGCTGGCACTTTTCTCTTTAGCGGGAATTCCGCCGGTTGCCGGTTTCTTTGGAAAATTCTTCCTCTTCACGGCGGCAGCCAGTGAAGGCTTCTACCTACTGGTATTTTTGGCTGTGGTGAACGTTACCATTTCACTGTACTATTACCTGCTGGTGATAAGAGCCATGTTCGTTCGAAAAGGGGAAGCTCCAATCCCATTTTTTGAGAACAAATTGTACATGAGACTGGGTCTTTTGATCACTGTTATCGGGATTGTGGTTCTTGGTCTATACAGTCCGTTGTACGAATACATATATCAATTAAGTGCAGGTTTAAATTAGCAGGTCATGGCATTAGAAGGAAAACATAGCTTCGGAAGCATTGGAGAAACAAGAGTGAGTTTCATTGAGAAGAAAATTGATGAAGACCGGAAGGAGTTCCTCACCCGACTTCTCGAGCATAACGATTTTCAGGTTATAGTCGAGGAAGAAAAGAAGAAAAAACCTGAAGACCCCCAGCTGTATACAGTTGCCGTGACAGATATCACTTTTAATCCTGTAATTGGAGTGTTCGAAAGAAAATTAAGAACATTTGACGGTCGTAAAGTAACGCCGGGATACTGGAACCAGCTTACCGAGGACACCAAACCGCAATACTGGAAATAGTTTAATCTTTTTATGTTTAAGTTGGCCGGAGATGGTCAGGGGGCTCTGCAGAAACAGGGCCCTTTTTTTACTATAGAAGTGTGGACTAACTTAGCACCTTAAGGTGTCAAAAATGTGAAAACTGCTCTGCGATTTTTTACCTTTATTTCTTCCTCCCGGTAATCTTCAATGATCTCATCATCGATATGTGCGTCCTTACCTTTCCACTTCAGGCGAATCTCACTCACCTTACGCAGATCTGCAAAATCCTCTAATCTTTTTCGCGAATCTCTTTCGTTGAGATGGTCTTGTATATAAGATTTAAGCATTTCTCTCATTTCCTCCCGCACAATTACCAATTCAAAATTTCCGTCCCCGGTTTCAGCATTTGGAGCAAGTTCTATATTAGGTCCTATGTATCTAATATTCATAAGTTCTACCAGAAGGAATTTCCCGGTTATTTCCTGGTTATCTGCAATAATAATGGCCTCCTGCGCTTCATAAAAATCAATGATCTTCAGCAATTCCCTGAGAGATCTGGTGATCTCATCCTTTTTTTCCTCACCATCCAGAGTCTTCATGACTCTCACAAGCTTTGGAAAAATACCACATCCTATACCTTCAATAAAAAAAGCTGCCTCTTCTACACCCTCTACTACCCCGATATCAAAACCGGTTTTCTTAGTGGATTCCCTGATGAACTTTTCGGGAGATCCAATTTTGAAAGTTGTAGCAATATTATTGGCTGTACCATAGGGAAAAACCTGCACCGGTACCTGCAGTAATTTATTTTTTTTGGCTTCAATCATTACCTGAGCAAACTTTTGCACTGTTCCATCACCCCCGGCCACAAATATTATATCTGCATCCTTTTTAACAAATCGATCCCAGAATGGATCATTGGTTGAGAAATAGGAGAATTCAAAACCGGCTTCTTTTAATTGCCTTGTTAGTTCTTCCTTATCATGATTTCCAGTGCCGGCTGTGGGATTATGAATAAGAATAGCTTTTTTCATTTCGGATGGTTTTTAATAAAAATAAGCAGCAAAAAACTTTTCTCAGCCCTTCTTAACACAGACTTATAATTCTCCCGTTTTATCTTATGCTAAAGTTTCGTAATTTCAAGAAACAAGAAAATAAAAATAAAAAAGCACTATGAAAATACTGGTAACCAACGATGACGGAATATACAGTCCCGGCCTTTCCTGCCTGGCAAAATGTGCCTCAAAATACGGCGAAGTGATAGTTATGGCGCCCGATGTAGAACAATCATCCATGGGACAGGCCATAACCTCGGCCAGGCCCATAACCTATAAAAAATCTCCTATCCATTTCGAAGGAATGGAAGCATACAGGGTAAGCGGTACTCCTGCCGATTGTGTAGCACTGGGAACTCACTTATTTGATGATATTGATATCGTGCTATCGGGAATAAATATTGGGTCCAATCTGGGAAATTCGGCCTGGCATTCAGGAACTTTGTCTGCTGCCCGGCAGGCTGTACTCTTTGGCATTCGCGGAATTGCCCTTAGTGTATCTGTCGGAGAGAATGAGCCCGATTTTGATGCGTTAGAGTCCTTTGTTGTAGATTCCCTGAAAGAAGTGATGCACGAATCCTCAATGGAACTTCTCAACATCAACTTTCCCCGGGAACCTGAAGGTGATATTGTATGGACCTGCCAGTCAATACGGCATTACGACGGAAAAGTGATCCAACAGGAAGACCCAATGGGCCGCGAACATTACTGGTTCACCGTATTCCCTATTGAAGAAGTAGAGGAAGGAACAGACAGATGGGCAGTAAAACACGGCAAGACAAGTATTACTCCGATGATCCTGGACCTTACCGACAAAAAGGTTTATGAAGAAAAGAATAGCATATCCAAATAAAGCCGGTTTGGTTACGGGAGACCATAACTGAAGAAATATTCACCTTTTCAAGAATATTTGAATAGTCCACAACTTTTGGTCTTGATCACCTTCGACCTCGAACAAGTTCGGGTGTCGGTTAAAACAAAAAAGCCCTGCACTTTCGTGCAGGGCTTTACTTCGTCGGGGTGGCAGGATTCGAACCTGCGGCCTCCTGCTCCCAAAGCAGGCGCGATAACCGGGCTACGCTACACCCCGAGATCAACTAACGCTGATGAGTTACATTAACTTGTAAGCGGCTGCAAATATAAGAAAGAACTTTAGTTTCCGGTTCAATTCTACTTATTTTTTGAAATTTTATTTACCTATTCTACAGTGAAGGTCTTTCTTATCAAAACAGGTTTACCGCTCGGAGTAAATCCCTCCAGTACCACTTCAAAATCTCCATCAACATCTGATGTGAAAAATTCAATTTTCCCACCGTTCTCTTCGACGTAAACCATAGGTTGCCATAAAAGCTGGTAACGGTAATCGGGAATACGATTGTTTTTGTTCTCCGCGTTATATACCTGTTTAAAATATCTTTTTGGGATTTCCGGTTGCACCAACTCCACATTTTCAGCATAAGGAGCAGTGTGAAAATCAGGAAAATCTCCATTGATGGTTTCCACCAGAATAGCCCCCTGGTAAATCTCAGGTCCAAGATAGATTTTATCTCTAATGATCTTTATCGTCTGAATTCTATTAGAATCCAAATTTACAAGTGAAGAATGATCCTGAACAAGAATTCCGTCCACCATAACCAATGGACGAACTCCCATGTTTAGATGGCCCAAAAGCCCCCTCACCTCAAAAACATAAGTATTATCCTTCTCTTTTATTACCCGGGCAGATTTAATGATCTCTAAAAACGTCTCCTGCACACCTTCAAATCTTGTGTAATCATCCAGATTGTAAGTTTCAACCAGGCTCTTTGGAAATATAATTTCTTCCTGCACCGGAACAAGTGTGTCGGGCTTAAGTGAAAAATAGGCATTTTCTATTTGATTGTACAGGCTACGCTGTATGATCTCCTGTTCCATTTCAGAATTAATTGTATAATCAATAAATTTAAGGTCTTTAGTTGTTATGCCTTCCTCTTCGTCTAATTGTATCTGAAAATTCCCTTGTACATTACCTACTATTTCAATTACTGCGCTTTCGTCCCGAAGACCGCTGTCAAGGTTAAAAAAGAACTGTCCATTTTCCTTAGTTATAGCAAACTGAGCAAATCCTTCATATGAGGGAATAGACAAAGCAACTCTCCTATTTCCGGGAGAAACTTCACTTTCCCCGGAAAAGACACGGCCACTCACTATCTGCCCTCGTAATTCGGGCAGAAAAAGCATAGGGGAACCAGAATCTTTAGAAGAATTCTCTTGTTTAGTAAGTACTTGAGAAGGTTCAACTTCAACGGGAGCAGGCAGACCTCCTATTTTGCGTACGGAAAGAGAGTAATTTCCTGCAGCTGCGTCCGGTTCCATTCCCTGGATTGTTATTTGTACCTGTTCTCTTTTTCCAAAACTCTTTTTGCTCAATTCGAGATCTAAAAAATCTTTTTGCTCTATAGGTTCTCTACGACCTTTCTTTAAAGCTACACCTGTAGATAAATCAATTTCTTTCGCAACTTCAGTATCTTGAAACAACTTCTTCTGATCGCCTTGATATGGATTGATCACTACCAGATCCCCCTCAAAAAAGGCATTTTTAAAGTTCTTCATCCAGTTTGTATAGGCAATTAACTTATAGCTGCCCGAGGGTGTATTAGTGGGAACAAAGAAATCTGCGCTACCTCTTCCATTCTTCAGTTCTATTTTTTGCTTAAAGATGACACTATCATCTTTCCCTATCATTTCTACATAAGCTATTTTGCTAAAGTTTGATACCTCACCGTTATCTTCTTCAACGTTATACACGCTGTAAAGAAGATATTCTCCCGGAAACAGAAGAGACGTATTATAATCCACATAGATCTTCTCATGCGGAATATTTTCAGTCAAATCATCAACCACCAAAGATCTGTCTATTGTTTGTCCCTGCATTTCCTGAGATAGGAAAATACCAAGGACTATGAACATTGCTAATATTATTTTCATCATACTATTTCTATTCTTCCCAAAATTCGGGAGGTACATTCGTTCCAAAAACCGTACAATCTATACAGGCAGCTCTAACGAATCTATACCCTTTTTGAACATCAAAACCAAGATATTTTAATCTTCCCGTTGCTAAAGACTCCCTTAATACCTCCCTGTCGGCCGCTGTTCCTGTTGGCGGAAATACAGCTTCACATTCCTTCACGTGAGCATCGGGACGAAAATCATTGCGGTTGTAGAAGTCTTCAAAATCAAAAAAGATCCTCTGCACGGTTACCGCAGCAAGTGAAAATACTCCCACCACTGCTTCATCAGGATCACTTTGAGAAATAATGTTTCCATTGATCAAACCGAGCTGATTTTGAGTGAATAAGCTTTCAGATTCCGAAAAATCCTGAAGAGTCTCATAATAAGAATATGCTTCCTCAGAAAGAGAAAGCTGTTTAACAAGAATGCTGTATCTATGGGCAGTTTTAAAGCTTTCCTTATCCATGAACTTGATCAAAAGTCTATCAATATTATTTTGCGCCTGTTCATTGGTATTTGCCAGGATAATCTCACTTGACCCCTCTGTAACATAACATGTTGTTTCCTCTTTGGTCTTTATAACTTGTACAAGTTCATCGTCAATCACGTAAAGATCTCTCATGGATGTAAAGGGAGATACGATCTTATAGGTTTCCTGATAATTATATTTGAAAAATCCCGAACTCCCTTCAGGGCCATTTACATCAGCTAAAATGGCAAGTCCCTCTTCCCCTTCTATAGTTACTTTCTGCGCATACAGTGAACTTATTTCTGAACTTTCAGGTAATTTTTCTATTTCCGAAGAATATTGTCTTCCATTGGAGGTGTTAATTTCCAGTCTGTATTCAACATTTTGCAGTGCCTTAAAAGGCTGAACAGAAACATATTTACCCGGCTCGGTTTCTTGAAATTCATGAACATCGGAGTTACTTACCACTCTAATCTGGGCGTTACTTTCTTTCGCAGGACCTTTCTCTTCAAGAGAGTATGTACGGCTTAGAAAAATTTCCTGATAAGACAGTTCATTAGTGATCGTTCCTTCAACAACCAGAGCATTTTCATATGTATCGGCCTCAATATCGATCGGTTTAACGCACCCGGAGGCAAAACCAATTAAAATAACAGCTATCAAAAACTTACACAAAGTATCTATTTTGGCAATCATCTTCTGCTGCTTTAAAATTTAAAATTATAGGTTATTGTAGGAACGGGAATAGCGAAAATTGAGGTTTTATAAGCTTTGACCTTTTCATTCTCGGTCACAAAAAATACAGAATAGGGATTATTTCTCCCCAAGACATTATAAATCGAAATATTCCAGAAACTATGGGCAAGCTTTTCAATCTTATGATTCCCCTCAATGTTTAAACTAAGATCCAGCCTGTAATAGTCGGGGATCCTGAATTCATTACGGTCACTGTACATGACATACTCTGCCCCATTATAGGTATACTTTCCTACAGGATATGTAATTGGTCTACCTGTTTGATAAACAAAATTGGCCGACAAACTAAAGCGTTTAGTGAATTTATAGTTGGCTACCAATGAAAAGTCATGAGGTTTGTCAAAGTTTGACGGGAAGTAATCTCCACCATTTACTATTTCTTCTTTAAATTCTCCTGCCAGTTTAACAAAGGATCGTGAATAGCTATAGCTCAACCAACCGTTAAGATCTCCTTTGGTCTTTTTTAGCAGAAACTCTCCGCCATATGACTCTCCCTCTCCCTGCAAGATTTCAGTCTCAATAGTTTCATTAAGAAAAAGCTGAGCTCCTACTTTATAATCCAATATGTCATTTGATTTTTTGTAATAACCTTCTACACTTACTTCATACATGTTATTAAAGAAATTCTTGTACAGCCCCAGGGAATATTGATTTGCTCTTTGGGGTTTTATTATAGCATCAGATAATTTGTAAGTATCTGTAGGCGATGCAGTAGTATTCGTAGACAGGGTATGAATATATTGATATGTACTATTATAGCTAGCCTTTACCGAAAGATCTTCCTGCAGCAAATATCTTCCCGAAACCCTTATTTCGGGACCTCCATAGGTCTCAATTACTTCGTTATTTTCATAATCAACTCTGTCAATGACCGAACTTTCCCTCCGTGGAGCCCCTTCCTGATATATTCTTTCTACGCCTTCTCCCAAAGCGGCAAACATAGAAAACCTGAGCCCGGCACTTAGGAGTAGCTTTTTAGTTACTTCATAATCATCTCCTATAAAAACGGCTGCTTCCAGTCCTTTTTCCTGTGCCACTTCTCTTGGCTCAATAGCCGATTCACCACGAGGTTCAATTTCTCCGGGATTTACCAGGTAAAGTTTTCCTGAAACCCCATAGTCCCACCTATGCCTGTCATTCAATTTATATTTGAAGTGGGTCTTGATGCCGGTCTCATTTATCCCATATCCAGAACGGAAATCATTGGTGAATTCTCCCGCATAATCTATATTAAAGGTGTAATCTGAATTTGTGACCTGTAAATTTCCCTGGTGCCGGTTGTTGAACCTGTGAACCAGATCAAGAGAAAGCAATCTGTTACTGTAGCCGTAAAGGGAGTCGGGGGTTATATTGAATTTATCATTGCTATAATACCCCATCAAATCGAGATCTGTGTCATCACCAAATTTGTGATTGTACTTTGCCACCACATCATAAAAAGAAGCTTCATTATCTTTTAGGGATTCTTCATCCAAAGATCTTAAAATCCAATCTGAATACGTGCTTCTAAAACCAACCAGGACTCCAGATTTCCCTTCTACAACAGGCACTTCTAAAGTGAGATTTCCAGTCACGGGACCTATAGCACCTTCTCCGGCAAATTCATCTACATTGGCATCTTTCGTTCTAATATCAAAAACTGAGGACAACCTGCCTCCAAAATGTGCCGGCATGTGACCTTTATAAATATCAACTGCTCCGGTTGTAAACGGATTCAAGGCCGAAAAAATCCCGAAGAAATGTGCCGGATTGTAAATTACTGCATTGTCCAGAAGTATAAGGTTTTGGTCTGCCCTTCCCCCACGAACATTAAAGCCGGCTGCACCTTCCCCTGCCGAAGATATTCCCGGAAGGGTCGCACTTACTTTAAGGATATCTCTTTCCCCCAGAACCAGTGGAATATTTTTTATCTCTTCTACATTTATCTCCTCTTTACCCCCGCCTGCATCACTTACGTTACTATCTGGATTTGATTCAAGTAATACCTCTCCAAGTTGTTGAAAGTCTTCTTTAAGACTAAAATCCAGTTCACCGTCATTGTAGATCACTACTCTTTTAGCAAGGTCTTCATTCCCCAGGGATCGGGTTTCCACTATGTTCACCCCCGGCGGCAGTCTCAATTTATAATAACCATTTTCATCGGTTACTGTTCCAATTTCGCTATTCCTCACAGAAATTGCCAGGTTAGGAATTGGCTGCCCGTCTTCGGCACTGGTAACCCTTCCGGTAAGGCTAAGTCTTTTCTTTCCCGCTGATCTTTCGGCACGACCAATGTTCACCGTTTCTAAAGGTGTCTCCGACGTTTTCTTTATACCTTCAAAGAAAACAGGATTGTAGGTTTCCTCTTGCTCCTGTTCAACCACCTGGACATCCCTATTTCCAAAGAAATTATCTGGCAACTCTTCGTAAAGAACACTACTTTGAGTTAGGATGATCCTCTCATTGAGAAAATGGAAATTCAACAATGTGTTGTCAAGGAGATCTTTCAACAACTCCTCAAGACTTATATTCCTGTAATTACCTGAAACAGGTTGCTGCGGAAGCCAGGCTTCGTTGTAGTAAAATTTAAAATTAGTCTTCGTCTCTATCTGAAGCAGAACTTCCTTAAGCGGAAGATTGGAGAACTGGAGATCTATTTTCTCTTGGTTCTGTGCATCAACTGTAAAAACAATTAAAAAGAACAAACAGGTAAACCAGTTTCTCATTGGGCAATATCATTTGAAAGTTCAGATAAATTTTGGAACATGGCTACCAATGCCCCATCCCGATTATCTTTTTGTTGTTTTCTGTATTTTCTGTATTGCTCTCTCACCGCTGCTTTATGATTGGGAAACAGCTCAAGAAGATTTTTTCGGGAAAGCTCATAATAGTCGTCCCTATATTTAACATAATAATCGGGAGACTGTGGATTAAATTCATAATGAACCAGTTCCCGCCCGGAAATTTTTTGCTGTGACAGCTTGTGTTTTTTGAGCACCTGCATATTGGGACCGTCATAAATTACTTGAAAAATCCCCGAAAGACCGGACTCCCCTTCGTAGATATTTTTAAAATAGATTGAATTTAATTTAAAACCATCAAGACGATTAGGAAGTAATTTAAAAACTGTCGCTCCCCGTTGACTGGGGAGTTTTACCAGGAGGGCATCATCAAAAATATTATATTTGGCTTCAACATTAAAGTAAGGTTGATCCTCGTATAATACTGTCATAGGCACAAATTCATTGAGCCAAAAAAATTTATGCTTTTCATTGATCATCCTGTGATTCTCAATATATTCAACTCCTGTAAAAATGCGGGTGTTTTGGATCCCTATGGTTTTATCGAGATTAAAATAGGCTTCCTGAAGATTTAATGGCAGAACCTTTTTTTGACTCCACATGGTATTTCCAATAAAAAGAAGGACGAGTAAAGCTGAAATTTTATAGGGGTTGATCATGTAGTTCTTCAATAAAAAAAATTATAATATTTTCTTAAAATAATAAAGAATTCCAAAAATACACAAAAACATAAAACTCAAAATTTTTGAACCCTTTTAAATTCAGAATTTCCACAGTCAATCCTGTAGACTTATATAAGCTAAATCTTTGAGCTACGCACCCTTAACACATTAATAAACTCACCATTCATCATCCGAAATTTGCATTAAAAACAAAAAGCCCCGCAATTGCGGGGCTTCAAAATGTTATTTTAAACACACAATTTTATTAAAATTTATTGCTTCTTAAACTCAGCGTCAACGTCGATAACTACCTTGTCGCTCAAGACAGCTTCAGGGAATTTTGGCCCCAGGTTAAAATCCGATCTATTTACATCTCCAGTAATCGCGAACCCCGAAATTAATTCTCCATTTTGATTTGTAATTGTGCCCCGATGCCAAACATCAAGAGTTACAGGTTTAGTGATTCCATGGAAAGTTAGATCTCCCTTTACTTTAAATTTCCCTTCTCCCACTTTTTCTGAAGAAGTACTCACAAATGTCATTTTTGGATACTTTTCAGCATCAAAAAAGTCGGCACTTTTTAAGTGACTGTCTCTTTTCTCAACTCCGGTGTCAATAGAAGGCACCTGAATTTCTACAGTATATTTAGCATCACTAAGATCTTCATTTGAAGTTTCTATAGTAGCATCAAATTCGTTGAAACGACCTTCCACTTCCGAAATGCCAAGGTGAGTGATGCCGAAAGAAACCTGAGAGTGGGCCTTATCGGCTTTCCAGGTGGTTTGAGCAGAAATAGTTGTGCTTAAAAAAGCGATAAATAGAAAAGCAAATATTTGTTTCATTTTGTTGGTTTTAATTGTTAATGGATTTATTGTTTGTCATTCATTGCCTTTTCAAGGGTCTGCAAAAAAGCTTCTGTGGGTTGTGCTCCCGAAACAGCGTATCGATCATCAAAGACAAAGAAAGGAACGCCCGTTACCCCAATATTTCTCGCCTCCATTTCATCCTGCTTAACCTCATAATTAAAATCATCAGATTCAAGCATCTGTTTCACTTCAGCAGCATCCATCCCAATAGAAGCAGCTATTTCAACCAGAACTTCGGGATAATCAATATTTTTTGCATCTTCAAAATGTGCTTTAAACAAAGCTTCTTCTATTTCGTCGCCCAAACCTTCAGATTTAGCCATCTGGATCAACTTATGCGCTCTAAAAGAATTTGCCAGCACAGAATCTTCGAGGTTAAAATCCAGCCCCACTTCCTTAGCCATTTGAGTAGCCCGGCTAAACATTTGCCTTGCCTGCTCTTTGGAAACACCTTTTGCTTCGACGAAATAATCGATAGAATTCATGTCTGCACGCGTTTCCAGCGTTGGGTCTAACTGAAAACTTTTCCAGGTGATCTTTACCTTATCTTTTTCCGGAAATTGCTCCAGCGCAGCCTCAAATTTTCTTTTGCCAATGTAACAGAAAGGACATCTAACGTCCGACCAAATTTTTACTTCCATAATTACTCTTTTTGATGATAACCTGCAGCTTTAAAAAAGTTCTGCACGATTTCTTTTGCTTCTTTATTCCTCCCAAAAATATGAAAATCTGAACCTTTTATTTCCAACTCCACTATTCTGGAGTAAGGAAGCAGGTCCTGAAAGCAAAATTCTTTGTTTTTTAACTTCCCGGGATGAAAAATTACCAGAACAATTTTTTGAGTGGAAACCTGCTTTATCCTATCCAGCAGCTTTGGTTCGATCTCCTCTGGTTGGATAAAAGCGATAGCATCTGCCTCCCAGCAACCATCTTTCTCACAAGTTGTGAATTCAACTTCGGCCGGTACATCCAGATCCCCCAGCCGCTTCTCTAATATTGATTTTTTCGTTTCATCGCGGGAGATGAACAGCAGGCGCAAGTCCTGCTGCACAGCTGCCATTGCCAAAGCAGGACAAAATTCCCCACTTTCTCCAATAATTGCTACTGTCTTCTTTCCCATCTTACTAATTACTTTCAGAAATAAGTTTTCTCCCTTTGCGATGTGAGCTTATGCTACTTTTACGAACTGTACCTCAACATTTATTTTAATCTGGTCTCCCAAAACCACATTTCCTGCTTCGGTAACTGCATGATAGGTCAAACCGAATTCTTTTCGGCTAATTTTCCCCGATACAGTAAGTCCGGCTTTGGTTTGTCCGTAAGGATCTACAACTTCCCCTCCATATTCAACATCAAAAGAGACAGTTTTTGTTACGTCCTTAATTGTAAGCTGTCCTTCAACTGTATCGTCATTCACATTGAAACTGTCGGCTTTAAAAACAAGGTAAGGATGGTTTTCCACCTCAAAGAAATCACCAGATCTAAGGTGCTCATCTCTTTGATCATTGCTGGTGTCTATAGATTTTACATCTGCCTTAAACTCAATGTCATTAACCTTTTTAAATTCCTCTCCTTCACTCTCGGCCGCTCCTTCAAAAACCTTGAATTTCCCGGTAACGGTTGAGATCATAAGGTGCTTTACTTTAAAAGTCACTTCACTGTGTGTTGGATCAATGTTCCATTTTGTACTTGCCATATTTTTTATTTTATATGTTAATGATTAATTACAGCACAAATTTACAGGCACAGTTTCCCGTGACCAATGACCTATGATAATAAATGGATGTGATCTATGTCACAGTTTTAATAAAAATCACTGATATACAACAGTTTGGTATTTCTTCGGAAGAAGATTTGCCAAAAATGACCTTCTAGAGAGGTATTTACGAACCCGAAGTGATCTGGCTGCGAATACGACTAAGGGTTTCCCGTGTCACCCCAAGATAAGAAGCGATCATATGAAGCGGCACCCGCTGAATAACATCGGGGAATTCCTTCAGCATTTTTTGATAACGCTCCTCGGCCGTTGTACTAAAGGTGCCCATCAGTCGCCGCTGGGTGGCGATAAGGTTATTCTGAATGAGGATACGGAAATAACGTTCAAAGGCAGGAACTTCTTTCAGCAGTTGATCCCAGGACTCTTTGGTAATGAGCAGCAATTCACTATCCTCCAAAGCTTCAATATTATATTCTGAAGGTTCTCCCGTTAAAAAACTGTAGAGATCCCCACTCCACCAGCCCTGCATGGCAAACTGCAAAATGTGCTCACTTCCCTTTTCATCAATTGTATAGCTCCTTAGAAGACCTTTTTCGACAAAAGTGGTATAAATACAAGGTTCCCCCTCTTCAAATAAAAAACGTCTTTTTCGTAGTTTCTTCGGAAGGAACAGCGTTTTGGCATATTCAAATTCCTCCTCACTAATTGAGATAGTTTCATTGACTTTTTGCTGCAGAAAATCGAACATGGAAAAAGAAAAATTTAGATCATAAAGATAGATATTATTACTGAAGCCTTTTAACCCGCCTATCTCTTCCTCTTATTGCAGAATAAGCTTCTCAAATGATTTTTTAAAAATTCTCTGCACTTTAAAACTAGACCAACACTAAGATTTTTTCAGTTTTCATTTCCCCCTTCCCGGAAGCTGTGGCGGAAAAAAACCTGTATTTTGGTTTTTGTGTCGGTACCACGTGCTACAACCTGAAGGCCTGATTCTTTTCCCGGACTTTGACAATTAAGAATCTTCATTAAATTCTTATTATCTTTGAATTTCCCTTTTTGCGAGGGTCTCAATCCATGATAACATTTTTAAGATGAAAAAACTTTTTATACTTAGTCTCGGCCTTAGCCTTGTCGCCTGCGGAGAAAATGGCAAACAAGCCGAAAATATCGAACAGGTAACAGAAAACGATACTGTAGTACAAAATTCTCCTGTTACCATTCCCGAAGAGGAATTGACCACAGAAGAATACGAATATGAAGTCGTAGTTCCCGATCTTGACATCGCATGGGGGATGGACTTCCTGCCCGATGGCAGCATGCTTATTACAGAGAAAAACGGAGATCTTATCCACTTTCACAACGGTCAAAAGCAACTGGTAAAAGGAGCTCCTCAGGTATACAACCGTGGCCAGGGAGGATTTCTTGATGTAGCCGTAGGTCCTAATTATGAGAGCGACGGCTGGATATATTTTACTTACGCTTCTGAAGAAGGCGAAGGCGAAGGAGGAAACACTGCTTTAATGCGTGCAAAACTGGAGAACAATCAACTTACTAGTAAAGAAGTTCTTTATAAAGCCACTCCCAACACCACCCGCGGACAACATTTTGGTTCCCGGATTTCTTTTGACGGGCAGGGGCATTTATTCTTTAGTATTGGGGACCGTGGGGACCGCGATGTGAATCCACAGGACCTCACCCGTGACGGCGGAAAAGTTTACAGACTCAACCTTGACGGCAGCATCCCACAGGACAATCCTTTTGTGGGAAGGGAAAATGCAGTAGAAGCAGTTTATTCATACGGCCACAGGAATCCGCAGGGGATGATCTACAATGAAGAGACCGGCGAGGTATGGGTGCATGAACATGGTCCACAGGGAGGTGACGAGATCAATGCTGTAAAAAAAGGAGCAAACTATGGCTGGCCATTGGTAAGCTACGGAATTAACTATGATGGAACTTCCTTTACAGATGAAACTTCAGGACCAGATTTTGAAGATCCGCTTTATTATTGGGTTCCTTCTATTGCTCCAAGTGGTTTTGTACATGTAACATCAAATAAATATCCCGAGCTGCAGGGAGATCTTTTGGTTGGCTCGCTTAAGTTCCAGTACGTGGAACATTTAAAGCTTGACGGAAAAACTGTAATTGCACGGGAAAAGATCCTGGAACAAATTGGCCGCGTACGTGATATAATTCAGTCGCCTGCCGGGGACATTTATGTTTCAGTTGAAGGTAAAGGTATAGTTAGAATACTTCCGAAGCAGTCGTAATGAAGAAACTTTTAATGACTTGCCTGCTCGTAGTGGTTTTGAGCTGCAAGAATAATTCAGAAGAAAAAACAACTGCGATCTCACAGCAGGAATTTACACCCGAAATGAAAGAGAGTATTTCCAGGGGGGCACAACTCTATAACAACTTTTGCGCCTCCTGCCATCTATCGAGTGGCGAAGGAATTCAAGGCGTATTTCCACCCCTTCAGAACTCCGACTGGCTGGTAGAAAAGCGGAAAGAATCCATCCATGCCGTTAAATTTGGTCTTCGCGGTCCAATTGAAGTTAACGGGGTGGAATATGATAACCTCATGCCTCAATTGGGGCTTAGCGATCGTGAGGTTGCAGATGTTATGAACTACATCAACAATGCCTGGGGTAATAACGTGAGAGAGCCTGTGACAGAAGAAGAAGTGGCTGCCATAAAAAAATAAAACATACTTTTTACAACGGTAAATAATTACCTTTGCCGAAAATTTAGAATATGTTGATCATTGGAATCGCCGGTGGCACCGGTAGCGGAAAAACAACTGTAGTTAATCAGATCATCGAAGAGCTGAAGAACGAAGAAGTGGACGTCATATCCCAGGATTCTTACTACCAGGACACCAGCCATCTCACCTATGAGCAGCGTACTAAAATAAATTTTGACCACCCTAAATCGATAGATTTTGATCTTCTGGTATCCCACCTAAAAGATCTAAAGGCGGGAAAGAATATTCAGCAGCCGGTTTACTCGTTTAAGCAGCACAACCGCACTTCAGAAACTATTACCATTGAACCGCGCAAAGTGATCATAGTGGAAGGAATTCTTATCCTTACCCATCCCGATATTAGGGAAATGTTTGACATTAAGATCTACGTGCATGCCGATAGTGATGAGCGGCTCATTCGTCGCCTCAAACGCGACATCGCCGAAAGAGGTCGCGATCTGGAAGAGGTTCTAAACCGCTACCAAACTACCTTAAAACCCATGCATCAGCAGTTCATCGAACCAACAAAGGAGTTTGCCGATATCATTATTCCTACAAATCGTTACAACACAGTGGCTGTTGATATTGTTCAAACGATCATTCGCCAGCGTTTACTCTAATTTTGTATATTTCGGGATATGAAATGGAAAGACATCCGCAATAATAGATGGGTACGCATCATCGCCAACAAATATACATTGGTGCTGCTGGCCTTTAGTTTTTGGATGCTCTTCCTGGACAGCAACTCCTGGCTTATTCACCGTGAACTCGATCTTGAGATCGAAGATCTGAACAAAAACAGGGAATATTACCTCAACGAGATCTCGGGTGACCAGGCCATTATGGAAAATCTCAACGATTCCCTTGAACTTGAGAAATTTGCCCGGCGCGAGTACTTTATGAAGAGGGATAATGAAGAGATCTTTATCATTGAGTATAAGGAGGCAGAAGAGTAGTTTCTAAAAATTCGGTTTTGAGGTCCTTTTAATTTTATGAAAATGACAGAGAATTTATTCAAAGAATTTGAAGAAGTATCGGCCAAACAGTGGAAACAGAAGATACAATACGACCTAAAAGGTGCCGATTATAATGAAACTCTGGTTTGGAAATCGCTTGACGGGATCAACGTAAAACCTTTTTACCACCCCGATGAATCTCCCGAACCAGTACAGTTAAGCACTCCGCTTAAATGGAATATCACCGAGCAGATCTATGTTACTTCTGCTGAAAAAGCAAATAAAAAAGCTCTTGATGCTCTTAAGAAAGGTGCCGAAAGCATTTGGTTTATTCTTCCGTCGGAAGATGTTGATGTAAAAGGCCTTTTTTCGAACCTTGATCTTTCCAGTTTTCCTGTCTACCTGAAGCCTGAATTTGCTTCGGAAGAATTTTTTTTTCGACTGGATGAACAGCTAACTCCGGAATCCCGGGTTTTTCTTCAGTTTGATATTGTAGGAAACCTTGCCCGCAGCGGAAACTGGTATAAAGATCTGAAAGAAGATCACAGGGTGCTCGATTCACTGCTCCAAAAGTGTCAAAATTTGAAGTCTTTTCTTTCAGTTGACATGGCACTTTATCAAAATGCCGGGGCGACCATTCCGCAGCAACTGGCCTACGCATTAGCACATGTAAATGAGTACTTCAATCACATTCACGAAAAACCTGAAGTGTCAAAAAGGGCAAAATTTCAGTTTGTTGTTTCGGTGGGGGCAAATTACTTTTTCGAGATCGCCAAACTTCGAGCCCTTAGGCTACTGTTTTCTACTTTAAGCAGCGAGTACAACCTTAAAACCGACTGTGATATACTTGCACAGCCTTCCCGTCGTAACAAAACCTTATACGATTATAATGTCAATCTGCTGCGCACCACTACCGAATGTATGAGTGCGGTACTTGGCGGCGCAAACAGCGTATGTAATATGGCCTACGATGCCATTTACCATAAGAACAACGACTTTGGAAGCCGCGTTGCCCGTAACCAACTGCTGGTACTTAAGCATGAAAGTTATTTTGAAAAAGTGGCAAACCCGGCTGAGGGCAGTTATTATATCGAAACGCTTACCCACGAAATGGCCGACAAGGCTTTAGACATTTTCAAGAATATTGAAAATGGTGGAGGATTTGTTACTCAGTTAAAGGAAGGAATCATTCAGAAGAAGATTTCTGAAAGCGCTGCGAGGGAACAGGAAGAATTTGATGCCGGGAAGCTGGTGCTGGTTGGCACAAACAAATATCCAAATCCACAGGACAGGATGAAGGAGGAGCTGGAGCTGTATCCTTTCGTAAAGCAAAAGCCGCGAAAGACTTTGCTACAGCCTGTGATAGAAAAACGTTTATCAGAAAAAACCGAACAGGAAAGACTTAAGGAAGAGGAAAGTATTAACAGCGAAAAATAGAATATGAGAAGAAAGGATCTTCAGCATTTAAAGCTAAAAACTAAGGTAGAAAACGCAGTTAAACCTGAAAATTCTTATGCCTTTCAAGATCTGCCTCATTTAAAATTTGCTGCAGGTATTCCTCCATATTTACGGGGGCCATACAGTACCATGTATGTTACCCGCCCCTGGACCATTCGCCAGTACGCCGGATTCTCAACTGCTGAAGAAAGCAACGCCTTCTACCGCAGGAATCTTGCTGCCGGTCAAAAAGGACTTTCTGTTGCCTTCGACCTTCCCACTCACAGAGGTTATGACAGTGACCATGACCGGGTAGTAGGAGACGTGGGAAAAGCAGGAGTTGCAATAGATTCGGTGGAAGACATGAAGATCCTGTTCGACCAGATCCCGCTGGACAAGATGTCGGTTTCCATGACCATGAACGGTGCCGTACTGCCTATTTTGGCTTTTTATATTGTTGCAGCTGAAGAACAGGGTGTAAAACCCGAACAACTTTCAGGAACCATTCAAAATGACATTTTGAAGGAGTTTATGGTACGAAACACCTACATCTACCCTCCTACTCCTTCTATGAAGATCATTTCGGACATTTTTGAGTATACTTCCAGGAACATGCCTCGCTTCAATAGCATAAGTATTTCGGGATATCACATGCAGGAAGCGGGTGCCACTAGCGAAATAGAACTGGCATATACCCTGGCAGACGGCCTGGAATATATTCGCAAAGGCCTTAAAGCCGGAATGGACATTGACAGCTTCGCACCAAGACTTTCTTTTTTCTGGGGAATAGGCCTGGATCATTTCGCTGAAATCGCAAAAATGCGAGCTGCAAGAGCGCTTTGGGCAAAAATGGTAAAGCAGTTCAATCCCAAGAATGAAAAATCTCTCGCACTAAGGACCCACTGCCAAACCAGTGGCTGGAGCCTTACCGAGCAGGATCCTTTCAACAACGTAGCCCGCACCTCGATTGAAGCCGCAGCCGCAGCCTTTGGAGGAACACAAAGTTTACACACGAATGCATTAGATGAAGCCATTGCTTTACCAACAGATTTCTCTGCCAGAATCGCAAGAAATACGCAGTTACACCTGCAACAGGAAACCCAGATCACAAAAACTGTGGATCCATGGGCAGGAAGTTATTATGTAGAAGCTTTAACAGATAAAATTGCTCATAAAGCCTGGGAACTTATTGAAGAGGTAGAAAACCTGGGTGGAATGACCAAAGCCATTGAAGAAGGTATCCCAAAACTAAGGATTGAAGAAGCAGCGGCAATTAAACAGGCCCGGATCGACAGTTCACAAGACATTATTGTGGGGGTCAATAAATTCCGCAGGGAAAAAGAAGATCCTATAGTAACCATGGAAGTAGATAACCAAACGGTGCGCAGGCAACAAGTAGAGCGCCTAAAACAATTAAGGGAAGAAAGGAACCAGGAAGAAGTTAGGTCGGTCCTGGAAAAATTAACTTCTGCAGCCAAATCGGGCGAAGAAAATTTATTGGCTCTGGCCGTAGATGCTGCAAGGAAGAGAGCTACTCTTGGAGAGATAAGTGATGCACTTGAAGAAGCTTTCGGCAGATATAAAGCACAAATAAAATCATTTAGCGGCGTGTATTCAAAAGAGATAAAAGACGACTCTGCCTTTAAAAAGGCAAGAGAAATGGCTAATCAATTTGCCGAGCAGGAAGGCCGCCGGCCAAGGATCATGATCGCCAAAATGGGTCAGGATGGTCACGATCGCGGAGCAAAAGTTGTAGCCACAGGTTATGCCGATGTAGGTTTTGATGTGGATATAGGTCCCTTATTTCAAACTCCTGCCGAGGCTGCAAAACAAGCTGTAGAAAATGATGTACACATTCTGGGGGTTTCTTCCCTGGCTGCAGGTCACAAAACATTAGTGCCGCAGGTGATCGAAGAACTAAAGAAATATGGAAGGGAAGATATCATGGTGATCGTGGGCGGAGTGATCCCGTCCCAGGATTATCAATACCTTTTCGATGCCGGTGCAGTTGCGGTATTTGGCCCGGGCACAAAAATAAGCGAGGCAGCCATTCAACTATTGGAAATTCTAATTGATGAGAATTAGATAGGAAGGTTTAGGTTGTAGAGTTTAAATTTTAAATTTACATTTTCGGCTCTTTTTTCAGTTCTTACTTTAGGACATTTTACTTTAAACACAACTAAAAACTAAATAATGGATTTTACTCAAAAAATGCTTAGGGATGATGCTCTCAAAGGAAAAAACATAGTTGTAACCGGTGGTGGTAGCGGTCTTGGCAAGGCCATGACCAGATATTTTTTGGAGCTTGGCGCTAAAGTTGCCATTACCTCAAGAAACCTTGAAAAACTTGAGACCACCGCTAAGCAACTTGAAGAAGAAACTAAAGGGGAATGCCTGCCCCTCCAGTGTGACGTTAGACATTATGATCAGGTTGAGAATATGCTGCAGCAAACCGTCGAAAAATTTGGTTCTGTGGATATTTTGCTGAACAACGCTGCCGGAAATTTTATTTCTCCCACAGAACGGCTAAGTGCCAATGCCTTTGACACTATTATTGACATAGTTTTAAAAGGCAGCAAGAACTGCACTTTAGCTTTTGGAAAGCACTGGATCGACAAAGCAGAAAAAAACAAAACGGTTTTAAATATTGTCACTACTTACGCCTGGACAGGCTCTGCTTATGTAGTGCCAAGTGCCACCGCTAAAGCCGGGGTGCTTGCAATGACCAGGTCTCTGGCTGTGGAATGGGCAAAATACGGCATAAGAATGAATGCCATTGCTCCCGGGCCCTTTCCAACTAAAGGTGCCTGGGACAGGCTACTCCCGGGTGACCTGAAGGAGAAATTCGACCTCGCAAAGAAAGTTCCTCTCAAACGGGTTGGGGAACATCAGGAACTGGCTAATCTTGCTGCTTACCTTGTGTCAGATTTTTCAGCTTATGTAAATGGAGAAGTGATCACAATTGACGGTGGCGAATGGCTAAAAGGTGCAGGACAGTTCAACCTTCTTGAAGCTATTCCGGAGGAAATGTGGGATATGCTGGAGCAGATGATAAAGTCTAAAAAAAGTAATTAATTATCACTTTCTGAATTACTTTAAAAGGTTCTCAGAAAATAAATTTTTGGGAACCTTTTTTGGATATTATCGCCAGAATATTCAATAAAGAAAAAATCATTTAAACTATTAAGTCATTTTAATTACTATATTGAAAGCTTTAATAATCCTTTAACAAATAACCAATAATGAAAAAGCTCATTTTAGGAGGGATATTAGCCTTCTTATCTATTCCTTATGGAAATTTAACCGCTCAGGAAGCCCAATTGCAATCCACCACAATTCCCACAGATCCCTCTGTTAAAACCGGAGTTTTGGAAAATGGTCTTACCTATTACATCAAAAATAACGGTAAACCTGAGGATAAGCTTGAACTGAGGTTAGCGATCAATTCCGGTTCTCTCCTTGAAGATGATAATCAACAGGGACTTGCTCATTTTGTCGAGCACATGAACTTCAATGGAACCAAGAATTTCAAAAAGAATGAGCTGGTAGATTATCTCCAGAGCATTGGAGTAAAGTTTGGTGCAGATTTAAATGCTTACACCAGTTTTGACGAAACAGTATATATCTTACCTATTCCAAGCGACAATCCTGAAACTCTCGAGAAAGGTTTTCAAGTTCTTGAAGACTGGGCTCATAATGCAACCCTAACCGAAGAAGCAATTGATGGAGAGCGAGGAGTAGTTCTGGAAGAATACCGTCTTGGGTTGGGTCCAGACAAGAGGATGATGCAGGAATACCTGCCCAAACTCATGTACAATTCGCGATATGCAAACAGACTTCCTATTGGTAAAAAAGAAGTAATCGAGGGAGCAGATTACGAAACTGTGAGAAACTATTACAGAGACTGGTACAGACCAGATCTTATGGCAGTGGTAGCAGTAGGTGACCTCGACATAAACACAATTGAAGCTAAAATTAAAGAACATTTTTCCAGGCTGAAACCGGTGAAAAATCCCAGGGAAAGAAAGGTATTTAATTTACCAAATCACGAAGAAACTTTTATTTCTATAGCTTCTGATGAGGAAGCTCCGTTTAGTCGTGTGCAGGTTTATTATAAAGATTTAGAGGAAGCTAAAGATATTGTTACAGTTGCAGATTATAAGGCTCAAATGGTAAAAAGCCTATTTTCTACAATGATAAACAACCGTCTCAATGAACTTCGTAATAGTCCAAATCCACCTTTCACCTATGGCTTTTCATATCATGGCGGAACATTTGCCCGAACAAAAGACGCGTACCAGTCTACTGCTATGACGGGTGAAGGTAAGCAACTTGAGGCATTAAGAGCTTTGTTGGAAGAAAATGAAAGGGTTAAGCGATATGGCTTTAACCAAAGTGAATTAGATCGTGCTAAAAAAGAATATGAGGCGCGTTTGGAGCGGCAATATGAAAACAGAGACAAAGAGGAAAGCGACAGATTGGTAAATCAATATGTAAGTCATTTCCTGGATAACACTCCAATTCCGGGAATAGAATGGCAGTATGAGTTCACTCAAGAAAATCTTCCTGAAATTGACCTTCAGGATGTTAACGGACTAATCTCCAGTTTTCTTCATGACGATAATCGGGTAGTAATCTTAACCGGACCTAAGAAAGAAGGTCTAGAGCAAGTAAAAGAGGAGCAGGTATTGGCTCTACTGAATGAAGTGCAGACCGCCGATCTTGAAAAATACGAAGAAGAAAAACTCCGTGAAAATTTGATCACAGAAGCACCTCAACCGGGAAGCATTGTAAAAGAAATAGAAAATGAAAAAGTTGGCTTTAAAAAATTACAACTAAGCAATGGCGCTACAGTAGTTTATAAAAAAACAGATTTTAAGAACGACGAAGTGCTTTTTTCTGCATACAGCCCGGGAGGTTCATCTCTAATGTCCGATGAAACCTACCTTTCCACTGCACTAGCTAACAGCGGGTTACCTGAAGCAGGAATTGCCGATCTGTCTTTAAATGACATGAGCAAGATGCTTAGTGGTAAGATTGTATCCGTTCGACCTTCCATCTCCAGCTATTCCGAAAATTTAAGTGGTTCTTCAACTCCTAAGGATATGGAGACCTTATTTCAACTGGTACATTTATATTTTACAGACCTCAATAAAGATGAAGAAGCCTACAATTCCTTTGTATCTAAACAGAAAGGTTTTCTCGGAAATCTAATGGCAAATCCAAACTTTTACTTTCAGAACGAATTAGGGAAAATAAGGAACGAAGGAAATCCACGTTACATGGGATTCCCAACTGCTGAAAAATATGATGAGCAGAATTATGACCTTGCATATAAAAATTATCAGGAAAGATTTGCCAACGCAGCAGATTTTACCTTCTACTTCGTAGGAAACATAGATGAAGAAAAATTAAAAGATTTTTCCAAAACATATCTGGCAAGCCTGCCATCTTCAGGAGCAAAAGAAGAGTACCGGGCACCGGATTTTCGTCCTGATAATTCTTTTCAAAAAGCTATAGTTCATAAAGGTACAGATCCAAAAAGCCTGGTAAACATCAGGTGGAGTGGTGAAACCTCTTACGAATCATCAGAAGATTTTGCCATTGGAGCATTGGGGGAGATTCTTACAATTAAACTGGTAGAACAACTCCGGGAAGAAGAAGCGGGAGTATACGGTGTAGGGGCACGAGGAAATCTAAGCAAAATACCATACGGTTCGTATAGCTTTAGTATCTCCTTTCCCTGTGGGCCGGAAAACGTTGATAAATTAACAGAAGCAGCTCTAGCAGAGGTGAAAAAAATCAGGGAAGAAGGACCGACGGATAAAGACATGGCAAAACTGAAAGAAACATATACTGTAAAGCATAAGGAACAGGTTAAACAAAACCGTTACTGGTTGCAACAATTAGAAACTGCAGAGCGTGAAAACAGAGATATTGCCGAAATTCTGGAGTTCGAAGAAAAATTGAAAGCACTTTCCTCTAAAGACATTCAAGAGGTAGCACAGGAATATTTGAATGAGGATTACTTGCTGGGAATTTTAATGCCCGAAGTGGCGGAAAATGAACAGTAGATTTTTAGGCTAAACACATTCTATTCTAAGGTTTTAAACCGGCAGCAGCTCTCCAGAGTTACTGCCGGTTTTTTCTTTTATAACCTGTTAACAAAAGAATTTTATATACCTGCAATAAATTGTATTTTTACCCTTTAAATCCAAAATAATTGAATGGGTAAGATCATTGCCGTTGCAAATCAAAAAGGAGGTGTAGGGAAAACTACAACTTCGGTAAATCTGGCTGCATCCTTAGGGGTGTTAGAAAAAAAAGTTTTGCTCATCGATGCCGATCCTCAGGCGAATGCCACTTCGGGATTGGGAATAGATGTGGAGACAGTCGAGCTGGGCACTTACCAGTTACTGGAGCATTCCTGCAAGGCCGAAGAGGCCATCATGAAAACAGAATCTCCGAATCTTGATATCATTCCGGCGCATATCGATCTTGTTGCAATAGAAATTGAACTGGTTGACCAGGAAGAGCGGGAGTACATGCTTAAAAAAGCCATTGGGCACCTTCGGGAGAAATATGATTATGTTATTATTGATTGTGCGCCTTCCCTGGGTCTTTTAACTCTAAATGCCCTTACGGCAGCCGATTCTGTTATTATACCAATCCAGTGTGAGTATTTTGCTCTGGAAGGTCTGGGAAAGCTGCTTAATACGATCAAAAGTGTTCAGAAAATCCACAATGCCAAGTTGGATATTGAAGGCTTATTATTAACAATGTATGATTCGCGTTTAAGACTGTCCAACCAGGTAGTGGAGGAAGTGCAAAAGCATTTTGATGAAATGGTATTCAAGACAATCATTCAGCGAAATGTACGTTTAAGTGAAGCCCCCAGCTACGGGGAAAGTATAATAAACTATGATGCCGGCAGTAAGGGAGCAAGTAATTACCTTAGCCTGGCACACGAGATCATAAAGAAAAACTCATAGGAGAAGATGGCGAAGGCGACAAAGAAACAAGCTTTGGGACGGGGACTTTCAGCATTGCTGAAGGATCCTCAAAATGATATTAAATCGGCTGAAGATAAAAATGCCGATAAGCTGGTGGGGCATATTGTGGAATTGGAGCTGGACGCCATTGAGGTAAACCCTTTTCAACCCCGAACGAGTTTTAATGAAGAATCTTTGCGCGAGCTGGCATCTTCCATCAGGGAATTGGGAGTCATTCAGCCTATTACGGTAAGAAAGCTGGATTACAACAAATACCAGCTGGTATCGGGAGAAAGACGTTTTAGAGCTTCCAAACTGATTGGACTGGAAACGATTCCCGCGTATATCAGGATTGCCAATGACCAGGAATCGCTGGAAATGGCTCTTGTTGAGAATATCCAGAGACAGGATCTTGATCCCATCGAGATTTCACTTTCATACCAAAGGCTCATTGATGAAATTAATCTTACTCAGGAGCAATTAAGTGAACGAATTGGAAAAAATAGATCCACAATCGCCAATTACCTGAGGTTGCTAAAACTCGACCCAATTGTGCAGACGGGAATGCGTGACGGCTTCCTTAGCATGGGACATGGAAGGGCAC
The DNA here is from genome assembly GCF_020866905.1 of Salinimicrobium sediminilitoris. Taxonomy (GTDB): domain Bacteria; phylum Bacteroidota; class Bacteroidia; order Flavobacteriales; family Flavobacteriaceae; genus Salinimicrobium; species Salinimicrobium sediminilitoris. The sequence goes on from NZ_JAIVCC010000017.1 coordinate 244,220, forward strand.
TCATCAATATTGAAGATCCACAGGTCCAGTTGGAGGTTTATGAAAAAATTCTCGCTAACTCACTTTCTGTTAGAGAGACCGAAAAACTGGTAAGAAACCTGCAGGAGGGAAAACCTGAAGCGAAAACAACAGCCTCCACTCCCGTAGTTTCCAGGGATGTCAAGAAAAGCATCAAAGAGTTTTCAGAAAAACTTGGTGCAAAGGTGGATGTAAAGGTGTCAAAAAAGGGAAATGGAAAGCTAATTATTCCCTTTACTTCTGAAGAAGACCTAAATCGTATTAAAAAGATCATACAGGGTGAAGATTAAAAATCTCATACTACCCATAATATTTTCCCTGTTTTTCCTGAAGCTTTCTGCACAGGAGGATTCCCTGCTCATAGACCCGCAGCTCGTCATTGAGGAACCCGCATATAAAGCTTACGATCCACTCTCCCCTGCCCGCGCCGCATTTTATTCGGCAGTACTTCCGGGACTAGGTCAGGCCTACAACGGGAAATACTGGAAAATCCCTATTGTTTATACTGCTTTAGGAGTGGGAGTATATTTCTACCTGGAAAATGACCGGCAATATGACCGGTATCGCAGTGCATATAAAAGCAGACTTGCAGGAAATACCGATGATGAGTTCTATGATGAAAATGGTCAACAAAGGGTTTCGACAGACGCCCTGATTGAAGCCCAACGTTTTTACCAACGAAATAAAGAGGTTTCTGTAATGGTGACCCTGGGGCTTTATGCACTTAATATAATTGATGCAAACGTCGACGCGCACCTGCAACAATTCAATGTGAGTGAAGATCTTTCACTCCGGCCAAACCTGGATTACGATCAATTTACCGGTACCACAGGCTATGGTCTTACTTTAAATTTTAATTTTTAATGAAAATAGCTCTTTTAGGCTACGGAAAAATGGGTAAGACCATTGAAAGATTGGCTGTAGAACGCGGTCATGAGATTGTTCTAAAGATAAGTGACGACATTGAAAAAGCAGATCTTCAAAAAGCAGATGTCGCCATTGATTTTAGTGTGCCCGATGCTGCTTTTAAGAACATAACGACCTGCTTTGAAAAACAGGTTCCGGTAGTTTCGGGAACTACAGGATGGCTAAAACAGTATGATAAGGCCGTGGAAATTTGCAATGAAAATGAGGCTGCTTTTATTTACGCCTCCAACTTTAGCCTGGGTGTAAACCTGTTTTTTGAATTGAACAGGAACCTTGCGAAGCTAATGAGCAAATTTCCGGAATATAAGGTTGCTATTGAAGAGATCCACCACACTCAAAAACTGGATGCTCCAAGTGGTACTGCCATTACTCTAGCAGAACAGATCATGGAAAATTCAGAAAAAACCGGATGGCAGCTGGATAAAGCGGCGGACAATGAAATTCCTGTTACCGCTAAAAGAATTGAGAATGTTCCCGGCACCCACACAATTTCCTATAATTCTGAAGTTGACACGATTAAAATTGAGCATATAGCCCACTCCCGTGATGGTTTTGCACTGGGTGCTATTATAGCTGCCGAGTGGCTTCAGAATAAAAAAGGGGTTTACAGCATGAAAGATGTGCTGTTTAATGTAACAGATTAGCCATACGGTATACCAATAAATAAACTACGCTCATGACTTTTACAAACTGGATCCTGTTTGTCGCTTTAATTCAGCTAATTCATTTTGCAGGAACCTGGAGACTCTACAAAAAAGCAGGACGCAAAGCCTGGGAAGCAGCTATACCCGTATATAATGCCGTTATTTTGATGAAGATCATTAACCGGCCATGGTGGTGGGTTCTCCTGCTATTCATCCCAATTGTGAATCTTATTATGTTTCCTGTTATTTGGGTGGAGACAGTGCGTAGCTTTGGCCGCACTTCCACTACAGACACGGTACTGGCGGTGATCACCTGTGGGTTTTACATCTATTATCTTAATTATGTAAGTGATGTAAAATACCGTGAGAATCGCAGCCTGCACCCGGGCAGTGCTGCAGGTGAATGGATAAGTTCGATCCTGTTTGCCATTGTCGCTGCAACCATAGTTCACACTTACGTGATGCAGCCTTTTACAATTCCCACCTCCTCCCTTGAAAAAACTTTACTCGTGGGAGATTACCTGTTTGTGAGTAAATTCCATTATGGAGCACGTACGCCAATTACTTCGGTAGCGTTCCCGATGGTCCACGACACCATTCCTGTACTTGGGATTAAATCATATTGGAACAGGCCTCATATTCCCTATTTTAGAATACCGGGGTTTCAGGATATAGATCGCAATGACATTGTTGTTTTCAACTGGCCGGTGGATACCGTACGCCAGTTTAGGGATACTTCAGGAGAGCGTTACGATAAACCGGTAGACAAAAAATCTAATTATGTGAAAAGAGCAGTTGGTCTTCCCGGAGATTCCCTGGAGATCATTGATGGCAGGATCCATATAGACAATCAACCCTTGGAATTACCAGACCGCGCTAAACCGCAGTATTCATACACAGGGACTACAAAAGGCCAGGGATTTGATCCTTATACCCTGTACAAAATGTATGATATTACAGATGCTTTTTACCACGATCCAAACACCAATCAATTTTACATACAAGCTTTAACCGAAGAAACTTACGAAAGACTAAAGAACCATCCAAATGTAGCCTCGATCGAAAGGATCGTTAATCCTTCGGGACAGAAAGATGCGGGTATCTTCCCGAATAATAAAAGGTTCAACTGGAATCAGGATAATTTAGGCCCAATATATATTCCTAAAAAAGGAGCTACTGTAAAGATCACTCCTGAAACGGTAGGTTTTTACAGGCAAATTATCGAAACCTATGAAGGGCTGGAAATGGATAGACAAAGAAAGCTCACATTTAGTGGAGACAAGGTTCTTCTCAATGGCGCAGTTATAGATTCCTATACCTTTGAGCAGGATTACTATTTCATGATGGGTGACAACCGCCATAATAGTGAAGACAGCCGTTATTGGGGATATGTTCCCGAAAATCACATAGTGGGAAAACCGGTTTTTATATGGCTAAGTCTTGACCCCAATGCTTCAGGTCTTAGTAAGATTAGATGGGATAGAATGTTTACAACAGTAGGCGGACAGGGAGAACCTGTTTCTTATTTGCCTTACTTTCTGGTAGTTTTAGTGGGATTATTTGGATATAGTTTCTTCAGTAAAAAGAAGACCAAAAAATAACTTTTTTGATGCAGAAGCTCCTGTTACATCCCTCCTACTTTGGACCTGTTTCTCAATTTGTGGCAATGGTCAATGCAGAAGAAATTGTTTTTGAGAACGAAGATAATTATCAGAAACAGACTTACCGTAACCGCATGTACATCTATGGCGCAAACGGCAAATTACTACTTAATATACCTATTAAACATACCGGTGATAAATCTGGGCATCAAAAGTACCGGGATTTAAAAATTGAAAATGATTTTCCATGGCAAAAACAGCATTGGAAATCAATAGAAACCGTTTATCGTACCTCCCCGTTCTTTGAATTCTATGAAGATGAATTCTACCCGCTATACCATAAAAAGTTCGACTTTCTGATGGATTTTAATTACCACAGCCTTCATCTTACACTGGAGTGTTTGCAAATGGACCTAACCTATCAAAAAACCCGGGAATACTTTAAAACACCTTTAGAAGTAAAGGATGCACGTTTTCTTATAGAAGCTAAAAAAAAGCAAACCCAATCCTTCGAACCGTATAACCAGGTATTTCAGGAGAAATATGGTTTTCTGAATGACTTGAGTATCGTGGACTTAATCTTTAATGAAGGTCCTAACGCGCTGAATTATCTACAGCGGCAGGAAATTTCATTCCCCTAGCCTAAGAGTCGCAGTGATTGGAAAATGATCTGAATATGGAACCTCATAATTTCTAAAGGTGAGGATCTCCAATGACTCCTCCGGCAGAATAAAATCGATGCGCAGCGGAAATATCCCATATAGCTCAAAGGTCTTTCCGAAGCCATTTCCCGCTTCTTTATAGGCATCATTATGCCCAATATCCCTAAGCTCCTGGTAAATGTATGAATAAGCCGTATTATTGAAATCTCCAAGTATTATTGTGGGATATGGGCTGGAGAGCACAACATCTTTAACAAGTCTCATTTGTCGCTGCTGTCTCACGAAAGTTTGCCCCATACCAAGAAAGACTTTTTTTGACTGCTCCTTCTCAATAGTTCCCAGGTCGGGCTTAATTCCGAAAGACTGGAAATGCACATTCACCACTCTAATTGTATCTCCGTTTTTAACAATATCGGCAAAAGCAGCATTATTATTACTCTTAGTTGGAAAGTCGAGCGAACCGGAATTTATAATAGGAAATTTGGAAAATATTGCGAGCCCAAATTCGGCGTTCTTTTCTTTTAGTTTTATATACTTGTGAGGGAAGCTATTAGCAATATCCAACTCTCCTTTATAGTACTCCTGCATTGCCACCACATCTGCATCCTCCTTTTTTATAAAAGCTGCTATCTTCTGCGGAATATCCACATCTTCTGCCCAGCCATATTGATTGAACTGTCGCACATTATAGGTAAGGATCTTCAGCACATTGTCATCTACCAGGCCATCTTCATCTGAAGAAATCTCATATACCGAAGTGACGTGGTTAAAACCAATCAACAGGACCAGAAAAGAAAGAAGCGCCTGAGGCTTTAATCTAAACACCCAGAACAGCAGGCAAATGACATTAATAATGATCAAGAGCGGTACACCCAGACTAAATACCGAAAGCAGGGCAAAGCTACTGGGAGGAATGTAAGGCAGTAGATAAGCAAACAAAAGTGCTACCGCGAAAAGTATGTTAAGCAAGAACAAGAACCTGTCAAACCAGTTGAGACCTTTCATCAATTGTCTTTTCCTGCGTTGAATAAATAGTCCTTTTCCTGCTTGGTAAGGCTGTCATAACCACTTTTACTAATCTTGTCTAAAATAGCATCTATTTTTTCCTGTTCCTCTCTTTTGTTTCGGGCGCGAGTATTATAACCGGGAGAAGTATTCCCTGTAGTTTGCTTTTTGTGTACAGTCTTAAGATTGCTCTTTTTCTTTTGAGCACTGCTAGAAGAAAAAAGAGAACCTACCCAGTCAAGCAATTTTTCAAATCCTGCGGCGATATTATTGCCTTTTCCTAATTGTTTGGCGTAGAGATAACCAAAACCTGCTCCTCCCAGGTGAGCGAGATGTCCCCCTGGATTAGAAATAGGAATTTGGATTACATCCAGAACCACTAGGAAAGCGGCTATCCACCAAAGCTTGATACTACCAAGTAATATAAGTCTAACCCTCATGTGAGGAATATGGGTTGCAATACCAACAAGAATGGCCATTACAGCCGCAGAGGCACCTATAAGATAAGATCTTCCGGTTCCCTGGAAAGCAGGAAACAAATTGTAACTCGCCATGTAAACCAGGGCACCAAATATACCTCCCAAAAAGTAGAAATTCAGCAACTTTTTTGGCGAGAAATAATTGAGAAAATAGATACCCGAAAAATACAGGATCAACATGTTTGACAGCAAATGCCATATCCCACTGTGAAGAAAAGCATAAGTTATGATCGACCAGGGCTTAAAAAGGAATTCTCCCGGTTCTTTAGGAAAAACCAGCCACTCTAAAATAAAGTCTGCTTCAAAATTGAACAGAAAAGCGAGGGTTTTAAAAAAGAAAAACAGCACAAAAGCAAGAACATTGACCGCAATGAGCTTTTCGCTCACTGTAGCCATCTCGATCTTTGCTCTTATATTATTACTTCTCCTCATTAATCCCAGCGGTTTTGGTTAAACTGGTTCTTTTTCCAGTACCACATCATTATAAATCCAAACAAGGCACCTCCAATGTGTGCAAAGTGAGCGATCCCTCCTCCAAATATAGAATATCCAGTCAACCCGGAAAAGAGGTCAAGTGCAATTAATGCCGGAATAAAAAACTTTGCCTTAATAGGTACCGGTACAAACAGCAGAAACAGCTCTACATTAGGAAACATCATCCCAAACGCTACCAGTATACCATATATTGCGCCCGATGCTCCTACTACCGGGGTAATATAAGTTTGAAACATGGTCCTCAAAACATTCTGGTCCACCCCTTCGGGAATACTAAACTGGCCGTTGCTGACTATTGAAGCATAAGATTCACGCAAATACTGCTCTACCTCTCCGGCTCCCATTCCTGCGTCCAGCAGTGCACTGTATCCCGCCTGGAAGTGATAATAATTTACCAAAGTATGAATAATGGCCGCCCCTATTCCTGCCGAAAAATAGAAAAACAGGAACCTGTTCTTTCCCAGCACCTGTTCAATGGGACTTCCAAATGCCCACAGAGCATACATATTAAATAAAATATGGAATATGCTGCTTGGATCATGCATAAACATATGCGTGATCACCTGCCAAAATTGGAAATTATCATTTTCAATGAACCATAGGGAAAAAAGCTCATAGGCTTTATCTCCCAAAACCTGGCTCCCTATATAAACTATGACATTAATAATTAAAAGAACCTTTACGGTTTCGGTCATTCTTCCCATTTACATGAACTTTTTATCTAATTCGTCTACAGTTAAAGTAATAAATACAGGTTTATTAAACGGCGATAAAGTAGATTCTTTACAGGCAAAAAGGCTATTTACAATATTTTGTTGTTCTGCACTGTTTAACACTGTCCCCGATTTTACAGCCATTCCCCTAGCCAGGGATTTTGAAAGAGTGTCTACCTGTGAAAAACCCGATCCCGGCACTTCATTTTCCAGGTCCAAAAGCAGCTGTTCCAACAAGATCTCCACCTCACTTTCTGAAATTAAAGTAGGAATCCCGCTAATTTCTACTGAATCCTTTTTTACTTCTGAAAATATAAAACCGGTTTGCTCCAGGGAATCCTTGATCTCCTTGAGAAGCTCCATTTCATTGGTAGAAAACTGAATTTTTAACGGAAACAACAACTGTTGGCTAACTGCCGAAGTAACCGTAATATTTTTAAGTAATTCCTCATAAAGAATCCTGGTGTGCGCCCTTTGTTGATCGATTACCAGAATTCCGCTTTTTAAGGTGGTGACTATATACTTTTTGTTTAGCTGAAATGTAGTACTTCCGGTTTCTCCTGCATCTCCCAATCCAAATAGATTACCGGTGACCTCATCGCTTTCAAATTCCACCTGGGTAATTCCTGAAGAAGTTTCGTTCCCTTCCCCCTGTAAACCATTATAGAGACTTTGCCAGCTACCTGCAGCTTTTTCTCTACGAAAATTTGAAGAGTTATATCCACCTCCCGATCTTTCTGTGCGAAAAGGGTTAAAATTTGGGTCCACCTCTACTTTGGGAGGGGTTATTCCCTTCTGAGAAAACTCATAAGGGGTATCCAGGCTGGAATCCCTGTCAAAGTCCAGAACAGGCGCAACATTAAATTGCCCTAGGCTATGTTTTATTGAACTGCGTAAAATGGTATAAAGCGCATGCTCATCATCAAATTTGATCTCTGTCTTTGTGGGATGGATATTGATGTCGATACTCTTTGGATCAACATCCAGGTACAGGAAGTAACTTGGATAAGCTCTATCCTTTAACAGTCCTTCAAAAGCCGCAGTTACGGCATGATTGAGGTATGGACTTTTAATAAACCTTTCATTTACAAAAAAGAATTGCTCGCCCCTGCCTTTTTTGGCAAATTCAGGTTTACCCACATATCCGTGGATTTTCACTATTGCGGTATCCTCTTCTACAGGCACCAATTTTTCATTGGTCTTCCCGCCAAAAATGTTGACTATGCGCTGCCGGTAATTGGCTTCGGGCAGCTGGAATAATTCACTCCCATTGTGGAAAAGAGAAAACTGGATGGATGGATGCGCGAGGGCCACTCTTTGAAATTCATCAATAACATGTCGCAACTCTACAGTATCACTTTTAAGAAAGTTTCTGCGGGCAGGAATATTGTAAAAAAGGTTCTTTACACAAATTGTAGTTCCTACAGGAGTTACACAAACTTCCTGCGACACGACCTCACTACCCTCTATTTTTATACAGGTTCCTACTTCATCATCTTCCTGTCGCGATTTAAGCTCCACATGGGCAATCGCCGCAATAGACGCAAGGGCTTCCCCTCGAAAGCCTTTGGTTTTAAGACTAAAAAGATCTTCGGCTGTATTTATTTTGGAAGTTGCATGTCGCTCAAAACAGAGTCGGGCATCAGTAACACTCATTCCATTCCCATTATCGGTAACCTGGATGAGCGTCTTTCCTGCTTCCTTAACTAAAATCTTTATGTTAGTACCACCAGCATCAATGGAGTTTTCGAGTAGCTCCTTAATTACGGAAGCCGGCCTCTGTACCACTTCACCTGCTGCTATTTGATTGGCGACATGGTCGGGCAGGAGATGAATAACATCTGTCATTTAATAAGGATTGCTAAATATTGATAAATCAAAGTCTATGAACCACAGGAAAATAAGAACCAGGATGGCTATAATTACGAGTACCGTCTTATTGATCTCCCTGTTTCCACGGTGACGGCTACTTTCACGAGCCTGCTTCCATTGGCTGCCAAAATCTATGGCATTGGTAGCTTCTCTATACTTATTGAATTTGGAATCAAAATTAAAAACATTTCCGGTGTCCTTACCTTTATAGTAACGCGGCGTATAGTTATACCGATTGTTTTTCTTTCGAGCTGAAAAAATATTGAGTTTAAGCATTACTGTTCTTTATTTCCCGGAAACATCAAATTTACTTAAAAATGCTCAAAATTTCCGAAGATTAGGCGAGCAAACTCAACAACACAAAAACAGTGCCTTGATAAAAGAAGGATTACAAGCGGGAATCTTTGCGAAGTTGTGCCATTTTAATAGCCGCTACAGCCGCCTCAGCACCTTTATTCCCGTGCTTCCCTCCCGAGCGGTCAATAGCCTGTTGCATATTATGATCTGTCAAAACACAAAAGATCACAGGAATGTCGCTTTGCACATTGAGATCTTTGATCCCCTGGGAAACAGCTTCACAAACAAAATCAAAATGTTTGGTTTCCCCTTCGATCACACTACCAATTGCAATAATAGCATCGAGCATGTCGTAGGATTCCTGCATTTTTTTACACCCGTAGATCAATTCAAAACTTCCGGGAACATTCCAGCGAACAATTTTTCTCTCCAACACCTCATTTTCCAGAAGCACCTTTATAGCGCCCTGGCACATGTTTTCCGTGATATTTTCATTCCATTCAGAAACAACAATCCCAAACCTGAATTCCTTCGCGTTTGGGATTTTGTTCTTATCGTAGTTTGAAAGATTTTTTCCTTCTGTTGCCATAGTATTTTTTACTGTTGCATTGCCTGTGCCTGTCCCAGGTAAACCGCTACTCTGTTTGCTTCAACAGATTCGGGGTACTCATTCTGTATTCTCTCAAGATATTTTTCTGCAGTTGCACCATCTCCCAGTTTGATCGCTGTAACTGCAGCTTTCATAAGAAATTTAGGAGTAGTGAAATTGTTGTCTCTCATTGTGGCAGCCTCTTCGTAATATCCAAGAGCTTCTTCCGGCTGATCCAACTGAAGGAATGCATCTCCAATTCCACCTTTTGCAAGGGGAGCAAGGATCTGGTCATCACTCTCATAATCATCAAGAGCTTCGATCGCCTGTTGGTACTGGTTGGTATTAAGATAAGCCATACCCGCGTAATAGTGAGCTAAATTACCCGCATTTGTAGACCCGTAATTATCAATAATATCTACGAAACCATATTTACCCTGTCCTCCTGTCAAAGCCAGGTTGAAAAGAGAATCACTTTGTGCGCCAGATGCCTGCAGGGCATTGTCAAAATACTGCTGTGCCATGAACATCTCATTGGCAGCTTCGGCCTCTTTAGGTTCCTGGATGAATTCTTCATAAGCAAGATATCCAAGGATCGCCGCAGCAGCAACTCCAATAATTACAAAAATATATTTTTGGTTGCGAGCTACCCATGCTTCGGTCTTACTGGCCCCTTCATCAAGCGTATTAAATACCTCTGCAGTTGTTGATTCTTCTTCAACAGCATTTTGTCGCTCTTCTTTGTTATCGGGCTTATATCCTCTTTTCTTGTACGTTGCCATAAATAAACGTTAAATGAAGGGCAAAAATAGAATATTTCTTTAAAACTAAAAGGGAAATAAATTGTTTATTTGTGCTAATTTGCACTGTCTAAAGCCGCATCTGGCTTACGTATTTATTCTTCTGAATAGCAGTATCTTATGTTTCTCAAAACCCTTTCTTTACTCAACTACAAGAATTTTGACGCGGCCGATTTTGATTTTGACCCCAAGATCAATTGTATAGTAGGAAATAACGGAATGGGAAAAACGAATGTTTTAGACAGCATTTATCACCTTTCCTTCGGAAAAAGTTACTTCAACCCAATTACCAGCCAAAATATAAAACACGACGCCGATTTTTTTGTTGTAGATGGCATTTTTGAGAAGCAGGAGAGAGAAGAACAAATCATAGTAAGCGCAAAACGCGGACAAAAGAAAGTCATAAAGCGGAACAACAAACCTTACGAGAGATTCAGCGAACATATTGGTTTTATTCCCACAGTTATCATTTCCCCGGCAGATCGTGACCTTATAATTGAAGGTAGCGAAACCCGGCGCAAATTTCTCGACGGTGTCATTTCTCAAAGCGACAACAAATACCTCAATAACCTTATTGACTACGGAAAGATCCTCGCCCAGCGTAATTCCCTGCTGAAGTATTTTGCAGCCAACAACAGCTTTGACCGCGACACACTTTCAGTTTATGATATGCAATTGGAGGAACTGGGAAATAACCTGCACAAAAAGCGAAAGGCTTTCCTTGAAATCTTTATTCCAATATTTCAGAAGCGATATGCGGTTATTAGCAATGGCCGCGAGGAAGTAACCATCAGCTATAAAAGTCAGCTGGATGATGGGGATTTTAAAAATCAGCTTGAACAAAATCTTCAGAAGGACATGGCCCTGCAATATACAGGTGTGGGCACCCATAAGGATGACCTCATATTTGAAATTGAGGGTCATCCTATCAAGAAATTTGGATCCCAGGGACAGCAAAAGTCTTTTCTCATCGCTCTTAAACTTGCACAGTTTGATTTTATAAAAGAATTGAGTAAAGTCTCCCCTATCCTACTAATGGACGATATATTTGACAAGCTTGATGAGAACCGTGTAGCTCATATTGTAGACCTGGTTGCTACAGATGAGCTGGGACAGATCTTCATTAGCGACACCCATGACGACCGTACCGAAAAAGTTGTAAAAGGAACCGGACAAACCTATAAAATGTTTAACCTGTGAAAAAGGCCATTTTAATTCTCTTTTTAGGGATCACCTTAATATCATGTAGCAATTCCCCTCAGGAAAAGATCGACAACCTCAATGGATATTGGGAAATTACAAAGGCAGAACTGCCTGAAGGAATCACAAAGGAGTTCAAGTATTCCGAAATAGTAGATTATATTGAGGTAGACAGTACTTCAGGATTCAGAAAAAAAGTACGACCACAAATTGATGGCGGTTTTATTACTTCAAATGATGAAGAAATCTTTCAGGTAAAGCTTGAAAATGACAGTATTAATTTGTACTATTCTACTCCCTACGCAAACTGGAAGGAAACCCTACTTACTTCCGAAGAAAACAAACTAGTGGTTCTAAATCCCGATGGGATCATCTACACTTACAAACGATTTACCCCCTACTCCGGAAACTATGGCAAAGAGAATTAACGATCATATTAGCATAAGCGAAGCTCTCCAGGAATTTGTAAGCGACAACAAACTGCAAAAAGGCCTGGATAAGGTGCACGTACGGGAGGTTTGGAACAGCCAGATGGGTCCTGCCATCGAAAAATACACCACTTCCATCAAATTAGATCGCGACACTCTTCATGTACAGCTTAGTTCTTCTGTGCTTCGCGAAGAGTTAAGCTACGGAAAAGAAAAGATCGTAAAAATGCTCAACGAAGAGCTGGGAAAGGAGCTTATAAAAAAACTCATCCTGCGCTAGAATTTCGAGGTTTTAGGTTTTAAGCTGAATTCCGGTTACGTCATTCCGGCGAAGGAGGAATCTCTTTCTTATGACCTTATAATTTGAACTTCCCCTCTTAATTCCCCGAAAGTGACTCTGTAATTTCAATTGCTCCTGCCTTCTATCCACTGCCTTATTTAAATAAAAGAATCTTCTCATAACTTTTCAAAAAGGTCATTTTTTCCTTAACTTATTGAGCCTCAAAACAAAGTGAATAGGAATGGCTACCAAACAAGACATGATAGAGAATCAATTGAAAGGCCGCGGCATTTCAGACCCCAGGGTGCTCCAGGCGATGAAAGACGTTGATCGCTCCCTCTTTGTGCCCGAAGATCAACAGAATAACGTCTATGAAGACCGGCCGCTTCCTATAGGAAAAGATCAAACAATAAGTCAGCCGTACATTGTAGCTTATATGGCCGAGCAATTACAGTTGAAGAAAGACGAAAAAGTATTGGAAGTAGGTACCGGTTGTGGCTACAATGCCGCTGTGATCTCCAGGCTCACAAATCACGTTTATAGTGTTGAGATCATTAAATGGCTGGCAGATCTGGCCAAAGAAAACCTGGTAAAGACAAACTATGACAATATAACTACAAAACACGGTGACGGGTATTCGGGTTGGGAAGAAGTCGCTCCTTTTGATGCTATTTTTTTGACGGCCGCACCACCGACCATTCCCAAACCTTTAAAAGAGCAATTAAAAGTTGGGGGGCGTCTTTTAGCTCCCGTGGGGCGGCTAAACCAGAAATTGGTCATGCTGTACAAGACGGGTGAAGACACCTTTGAGAAGAAAAATTTGCTACCTGTACGTTTTGTTCCGATGACAGGAAAAGCAGATAAAGGTGGAACTTACGGAAAATAAAAAAACCACCCAAAAAGGTGGTTTTTCAATATAATTTCTAAAAAGGTCTTAGAACATTTCCCTTCCGGCAAAATGGAAAGCACCTTCTAATTGTGCATTTTCATCGCTATCACTTCCATGAACGGCGTTTTCACCTACAGAAGCAGCATATTTTTTTCTAATGGTGCCTTCGGCAGCATCTTCAGGATTTGTAGCCCCAATAAGAGTTCTAAAATCTTCAACAGCGTTCTCTTTTTCAAGAATAGCGGCAACAATTGGCCCACGGCTCATAAATTCAACCAATTCCCCGTAAAATGGACGCTCACTGTGCACTTCGTAGAATTTTTCGGCATCGCGACTGGTCATTTGCGTTAGCTTCATCGCAACAATTCTAAATCCTGAAGCAGTGATCTGCTCTAAAATAGCTCCAATGTGTCCTTTTTCAACTGCATCGGGCTTAATCATGGTGAAAGTTCTATTTCCTGCCATTTGTTCAATTTTTTAATTCGGGTGCAAAAATAGTCAAAACAATGCCATTTACAAGGCGCTTAGGCTTTTATTGAATAAAGCTCTTAAAACTGTCATTTTTGGAATCCGTTCAAACTTTTCGAATCTTCAAATATTCGGTATCTTCGCCCTCTATGACAAATAAAGATATTTCACGGGTAAAGGAGTTGCTAGAGGGGAACAAAAAGATAGTTATTGTCCCTCACAAAGGACCCGATGGTGATGCTATGGGCTCTACCCTGGCACTTAAGATCCTGCTTGAGCACCTGGACCACCATGTTCAACTTATAGCACCTAATGATTATCCAAATTTTCTGAAATGGATGCCTTACCAGGATGAGGTCCTAATCTATGACAGGGATCCAAAAAAATGTGATGATTATATTGCTGAAGCAGATGTTATCTTCACCCTTGATTTCAACCACCTTTCACGGGCAGGTGAAATGTATAAGCCACTAAAGGAAGCAAAGGCTTCTTTTATCATGATAGATCATCACCAGCAACCCGATGATTATGCCGAGGTTACTTATAGCGATGTAAGCATGTGCTCCACCTGCCAAATGGTGTACCACTTTATTGAGAATATAGGTTTAGACGAAAAGATCACTCCACAGATCGCCACCTGTCTCTACACCGGGATCATGACCGATACCGGCTCTTTTAGATATCGATCCACTACCAGCCTCACCCACCGCGTGATCGCCGATCTTATTGAAAAAGGTGCAGACAATACTTCCATTCATGAGAATATTTTTGACACAAGTTCTTACGGCCAATTGCAGTTACTGGGTTGTGCCCTACAAAACCTCAAAGTAGTTGAAGGTTTGAGAACCGCATATATTACCCTGTCACAGGAGGAACTAGACAGACATAACTTCAAAAAAGGAGATACCGAAGGCTTTGTAAACTACGGACTTTCTTTGGAAGGGATCGTCTTTGCTGCCATCTTTATAGAAAATGAAGCCGAAAAGATCGTCAAGATATCTTTTCGTTCAAAAGGTACGTTTTCAGTCAATGATTTTGCCAGGCGTTACTTCGATGGCGGCGGTCATATCAATGCCGCGGGAGGGAAAAGCGATCTCTCTCTGCAAGAGACAGTTGATAAATTTATTAGTATCTTGCCCAACTACAAAACGAACCTGGCACTATGAAAGTGAAATTTTTAATGCTGTTGGCAGGCCTGCTGCTATTTTCCTGTAAATCGCCTGAAGCCAGAAGGCCGGTAATCCAAAAATCGGGTTCCTATATAAATGAAGCTGTAGAACGCAATCGCAAGATCGTAGCCCAAGAGGAATCCCGTATTCAAAAGATCATTGAGAAAGATTCCACAAGGGAATATTTATCCTCACCTAACGGTTTCTGGTACTACTACAACACAAAAGATACTACCTCAACCAGGACTCCCCAGTTTGGTGAGGTGGTAGAATTCGACTACAACCTTAAGACCCTTGACGGCCAGAATATCTATAGTGATGAAGAGATCATTCCCCGTACTTATACCATTGACAAAGAACAGCTTTTTAGCGGACTGAGACAGGGGCTTAAACTCATGAAAGAAGGAGAAACAGTTACCTTCCTCTTCCCTTCTCACAAAGCCTTTGGGTATTACGGCGACAAGAACAGAATAGGAAAAGATGTGCCGGTGATCTCCACCGTGACCCTTATCGATATTTCAGAAGAACCTGAAACCAATCAGATTAATAACAACTAAATCAATAATCCAGAAATGAAAAAAATCAGTTTTTTGCTTTTTTGCAGTGCCCTTTTTGCCTTTACTTCCTGCAATGAAGAATACCCCGAACTTGAAGACGGTATGTACGCCGAATTTAAAACTAACAAAGGACCTTTTGTAGCAGAACTATATTATGAAGCAACGCCAATGACCGTTGCCAGTTTTGTTTCCCTTGCCGAAGGGGAAAGCACCATGGCCGATGAGCAGTACCGTGATAAGCCTTTTTATGA
Organism: Salinimicrobium sediminilitoris; assembly: GCF_020866905.1. Classification (GTDB taxonomy): domain Bacteria; phylum Bacteroidota; class Bacteroidia; order Flavobacteriales; family Flavobacteriaceae; genus Salinimicrobium; species Salinimicrobium sediminilitoris. The sequence continues at coordinate 259,564 of NZ_JAIVCC010000017.1, forward strand.
CGGGCTTGTTTTTCACCGCGTTATTGGTGATTTCATGATCCAGGGAGGTGATCCTGAGGGAACCGGAACAGGTGGACCCGGGTACAAATTTCCAAACGAGATCGTAGATACTTTAACTCATAATTCCGCAGGAATACTTTCCATGGCTAACTCTGGACCCAACTCGAACGGAAGCCAGTTTTTTATCACCCTTAAAGAAACTCCCTGGTTAAATGGTCTTCACACCGTTTTTGGTGAGGTAGTAAAAGGTCAGGATGTAATTGATGCCATTGGGAAACTCGAAACAGGACCTAACGATCGTCCTTTGGAAGATGTGGTAATGCAGGAAGTGAAGATCATTCGCAAAGGAAAAGGCGCTAAAAACTTCAATGCTTCAGAAGTTCTTTCTGAAGAACTACAGGTATTCCAGGCTGAAGCCGAGGCCAAGAACAAGGAAATGGAAGAAAAACGTGCTGCTAACCTTCAGCATTATGAAGAGATAAAAGCTGAAGCAAAAGAGCTGGAAAGTGGTCTTAAGTATACCATTCTTGAAGAAGGAGAAGGTCCTCAACCACAACAGGGGGACACTGTTCGCGTAAACTATAAAGGCTATTTAAGCTCCGGTGATCTTTTTGACACCAATATCGCTGAAGTAGCCGAAGAAGCGGGAACGCTTAATGAAAGAAGGCAGCAAATGGGAGGTTATGCTCCTATGCCTATGCTATACAGCAAAGATGCACCTATGATTCCCGGGTTTAAAGAAGGAGTTCAGCAAATGCAGGTAGGAGACAAAGCAGTTTTATTCATTCCTTCTCATTTAGGATATGGAGACCGCGGTTCTCCGCCGGTAATCCCACCATCTGCCGACTTAATTTTTGAAGTTGAGCTGGTAGATATTAAGGAATAAGTAATAAAATTTCCACCAAAAAAACCTCCCAAAAATGATATTTTTGGGAGGTTTTTTCCTTTAGAGCTTCCGGTATTTATTTCTTCTCCGGAATATTTTTTAAAACTTCCAGCACATATTTCCAGTACTTCTGTGCAGAAGAAATGCTTGCTCTTTCATCGGGAGAGTGAGCTCCACGAATCGTTGGTCCAAAGGAGATCATATCCATTTCGGGATAATTTTTTCCGAGGATCCCACATTCAAGTCCGGCGTGACAGGCGGCAATATCGGGCTCATCGGTGTTCATCTTTCTGTAAAGATCATCCAGTACCTTCAAAATGGGAGAGTCCATATTTGGTGCCCATCCCGGATAAGTGCCTGAAAGTTCTACTTCAAAACCGGCAAGTTCAAAGCCTGCACGTAAGCTGTTGGCAAGATCTATTTTTGAAGATTCCACAGAAGAACGCGTCAAACAAAGCACCTCTATTTTGCCATTTTTGACAGTAACACGGGCTACATTATTAGATGTTTCCACCAGACCTTCAATATCGGGGCTCATCCTGTACACTCCATTATGTGCAGCATAAACAGATTTTAGCAATAACTCCTGAACTCCAAGTTCCATCACTTTCTGAGGCGCTTCAATTTCAGAAACTTCTATATGCAGTTTTGGCTCGAGCGACTTATATTCCTGCTGAATTTCCTGAATAAGTTTTCCAATTTCAGAAGTAAAATCTTCCTTTTGAATTTTATCTACCACCACTACAGCCTTACTCTCCCGCGGAATGGCATTTCGAAGTCCGCCGCCGTTGATCTCTGCCAGCCTCATTCCAAATTTTTCATAGCCTCCGAAGAGGATTCGGTTCATCAACTTATTGGCGTTTCCAAGACCTTTAATAATATCCATACCGGAATGTCCACCCTGAAGGCCTTTCACCACTACGCTGTAGGCAATAGTGTCCTTAGGAACAGGCTCTTCCTTATAATTGCGAGAGGCAGTAATATCAACTCCCCCGGCACAGCCAATACCTATTTCATTATCTTCTTCGGTATCAAGATTAAGCAGGATGTCACCTTTAAGAATACCGGGTTTTAAACCCATAGCGCCTGTCATTCCTGTTTCCTCATCTATAGTAAAAAGAGCTTCAAGGGCAGGGTGTGCGATCTTGTCACTTTCAAGGATGGCCATCATTGTTGCCACCCCCAGGCCGTTATCGGCACCAAGGGTTGTCCCACGCGCACGTACCCAGTCACCGTCCACATACATTTCAATTCCCTGATTCTCAAAATCGAAATTGGAATCGCTGTTCTTTTGATGCACCATGTCCAGATGAGACTGCAGCACTACCGCCTGTTTATTCTCCATTCCCGGAGTAGCGGGTTTTCTAATAATAACATTTCCAACCTCATCAACTTCAGTTTCCAGACCGAGGTCATTCCCGAATTTTTTCATGAACTCGATCACGCGTTCTTCCTTTTTTGAAGGCCTGGGAACAGCGTTGAGATCGGCAAATTTATTCCAGAGTGGCTTTGGCTCCAAAGCTCTTATTTCTTCATTCATTTTATTGGTTTTTAAGTTTGAGAACAAAGATAGGAAGAAATGAGAGTTTACTTTGTTTTGCTACAAATCCACGAATGCACTTTTGCGTGGGCAGAGAGAAAGTATGGATTATTTTTGCCACGATTTAACAAAAGATCTTTCCCTTTAAAAAAAATCAATCTTCTAATAAGACATTTATTCCGGGAATAAAATGGTTGTATTTTAACTCAAAATCCGCTCTGCGAAATCAGCGGGAAAGCAAGTAATTCATGAATTCGTGGCATCTTATCATCCTAATCTCACTACTCCATTCTCACTACTCTCTACTATCACCTAAAAAACCTATTTTTGAAAGGTGAAGAAAAGAGCAGCAATAATCCTCGCATTGTTTTTACCTGTCCAGATCATTCTAATAGAGATCCTGGGCAACTATCCTCTTTTTGTGGAGAATTGGTATAGTAACTGGGTTTATCCTATTACCTCTGCCCTGCTTCGAAGAGCCCTCGGGTTTCTTCCTTTTTCGCTGGGAGATTTCCTTTATACCTTACTCGTGATCATGCTAATAAGGTGGATAGTTCTACGCATCAGGCAAAGATTTAAGGAGCCTAAGCGCTGGATCCTTAACTCTCTGGCTATGCTTTCCCTTATTTACTTTTGCTTTAATCTCTTCTGGGGTTTTAACTATTACCGGCTACCACTACACACTGCGCTGGAGATCGACAATGATTATAATACAGAAGAACTTGTAGAACTTACCAGGGATCTAATAGCTACCTCCAACGAACTACATTTCTCTATTACCGGCAATGATTCTGTAAAGGTGGATATCCCTTACTCAAAGGGGGAGATTCTCAAGCTATCGGTTGAAGGATATAGCAATATAGAGGATGATTTTCCAGAACTCGATTACAATATCCCCAGCCTTAAACGCTCTCTTTACAGCATCCCGCTCACATATATGGGCTTTAATGGTTATCTTAATCCGCTTACGAACGAGGGACAGGTGAATACGCGAATAGTTCCTTATAAGATTCCTACTACTGCCAGTCATGAAATAGGTCACCAGCTGGGTTTTGCCAAGGAAAATGAAGCTAATTTCCTCGCCTGTCTCACTACTATGAACCACCCCGATAAATATTTCAACTATTCGGGTTACACCTTTGCCCTGAGTTACTGCCTTAGCGAACTTTACCGACGGGATCCTGAACTTGCTGAACAACTTGCGCAAACATTGAATTTCGGGATCAAGGAGAATTACCGGGAAGTTCAGGAATTCTGGGAAAGGCATAAAAATCCTTTTGAACCCATTTTCATGTTCACCTATAACTCCTTTTTAGTGGCTAATAATCAGCCCGAAGGCATGCGCAGTTACAGCTATGTGGTGGCGCTTTTGGTGAATTACCACAAAAGCAGGGGGAAATTATAATTAGTTTGTTATTCTCATTTTTTTGCTAACTTACCTGCTCAAAATACCAATCCTATAACAATTTTATGAGAATTAAACTTTTATTCTGCCTGCTGCTTAGTGCCGTAACGGGGCTGCAGGCACAGGAGTATTTTCCAAAAAATGATGCCGTAAAGGCACAGGAAAACACCAACTTCACCGTCCTTAAAAATGCCAACATTTATGTAGATCCTTCCACTGTTGTTCAAAATGGGATGCTAGCCATTAGAAACGGAAAGATCACAGCAGTTGGAAAAAACATTAAAATTCCTGAAAATTCTGTAGTCATTGATCTTAAAGGAAAAACAGTTTACCCTTCCTTTATTGACCTTTACTCAAGTTTTGGGATCGAAAAACCAAAGAGCAATGGTGGTAGCCCCTACAGCGGGAATCCGCAGTACGATGCCGACAGGGAAGGTTATTACTGGAATGACCACATTAGGCCCGAAACTTCGGCTTTGGAAAGCTTTGAATACAATAAAGAAGAAGCCGAAAAGCTTAGAAAATTAGGCTTCGGAGTGGTGAATACTCATATGCCCGATGGAATTGTTCGCGGTACGGGAATGCTGGTCGCTTTAAATTCCGAAGGAACTGAAGGAGACAGGATCCTGGATCAGGAATCTGCTCAATATTTTTCCTTTGAAAAAAGTGCTAAATCCAAACAGGTTTATCCCTCTTCCAAAATGGGGGCCATGGCTTTGCTAAGGCAAACTTACCTCGATGCCGACTGGTATGCGAAAGGCAATGCAGATAATAAAGACCTTGCCCTCGAAGCTTTTAACGGGAATAAAAATCTGTTACAGATCTTTAAGACAGATAACCTGCTTGATGAATTACGTGCCGATAAAGTAGGTGACGAAGTGGGGGTGCAATATGTTATCGTGGGAAGCGGAAAAGAATTTGAGCGCCTGGATGCGATAAAAGCAACCAATGCCTCGTATATAGTGCCGGTAAACTTCCCCGAACCTTTCGACATGGAAGATCCTTACCTGGCAAACTACGCCACTCTTGGGGATATGAAAGAATGGAACCAAGCCCCTGCCAATCTCAAAATGCTCTCTGAAAAACAGGTTCCTTACTCCATTACTTCTCATGATGCCGAAAAGAACTTCAGGGAAAATCTTATAAAGGCAGTAGCTTATGGTTTGGATAAAAAAGACGCGCTTGCAGCACTAACCACGGTTCCTGCAAAATTGATTGGCCACGAAAATAAACTGGGTACACTGAAAGAAGGTGCCTGGGCCAATTTGATCATTACCTCCGGAGATTACTTCGACAAGGAAACTACGATTTATGAAAACTGGGTACAGGGAAAAAGGGGAGTCATTGAAGATATTGACCTGGTAAACCTCAACGGCACATACGATGTCAAGGTTGGAAGCAGTAGTTATAAGATAAAGATCACCGGAGAACCTTCAAAGCCTAAGGCCGAAGTAACTACCAACAACAGCAAGGTAGGTTCAAAGATCAATTATAAGAACAACTGGGTGAACATCCTGCTTTCGGCGCCCGACACTACAAAAACTGAATATACCAGGTTAAGCGCCAGAGTTCCTGATAACGCAAAAAACTTCAGCGGAAAAGCCATTTTAGGAGATGGTACAGAAACATCCTTTACCGCCACAAAAACTGCTGAAGCTTCAGAGAAAAAAGACCAGGATCCCGGTGATAATCCTGAAGTACTGCCGGTAACTTTCCCGAATATGGCCTTTGGATTTCAAAACCTTCCGAAGCAACAGGATTTCCTTTTTAAAAATGCCACTGTGTGGACCAACGAAGCGCAGGGGATCATGGAGAACACCGATGTGCTTGTGAAAAATGGTAAGATTGCCGGGGTGGGTAAAAATCTTAGCGCACGTGGGGCAACTGTGATCGATGCCACAGGAAAACACCTTACTACCGGAATTATTGATGAGCACTCTCACCTTGCTGCATCTGCTGTGAATGAGGCGGGTCACAACTCCTCTGCCGAGGTGCAAATGGAAGATGTTGTAGACCCCGATGATATTGGGATCTACCGCAATCTGGCCGGTGGGGTGACCACTATGCAGCTGTTGCATGGATCGGCCAATCCAATTGGAGGACAATCGGCCATTCTAAAAATGAAATGGGGAGCAACCCCTCAGGAAATGATCATTGACAATTCGCCAAAGTTTATAAAATTCGCTTTGGGTGAAAATGTAAAGCAGGCAAACTGGGACAGCAATTCCCGTTTTCCGCAAACCCGAATGGGTGTGGAACAGGTATTTAAGGATTACTTCACCCGTGCCCATGAATATGAAGCATTAAAGAACAGCGGGAAATCTTATCGCAAAGATATTGAAATGGAGACAATCCTGGAGATCCTTAATGGAGAGCGCTTTGTGACTGCACACTCTTATGTGCAAAGTGAGATCAATATGTTGATGAAGGTAGCTGAAGAATATGGCTTTAATATCAACACCTTTACCCATATCCTTGAAGGTTATAAAGTAGCCGACAAGATGGCCGAACACGGTGTGGGAGGATCTACCTTTTCTGACTGGTGGGCCTACAAATACGAGGTTAAAGATGCCATTCCGCAGAATGCAGCTATTATGCATAACGCCGGAGTAACCGTGGCCATTAATAGTGATGACGCCGAAATGAGCCGCAGATTAAACCAGGAGGCGGCAAAAAGTGTAAAGTACGGAGACATTTCTGAAGAGGAAGCGTGGAAATTTGTAACCCTGAATCCGGCAAAACTACTGCACATCGAGGACAGGGTAGGAAGTATCAAAGAAGGAAAAGATGCCGACCTGGTACTGTGGGATGCCCATCCCCTTTCAGTTTACGCCAAGCCGGAAAAAACCCTCATTGAAGGAGTCGTGTATTTTGATATCGAACGAGATCAACAGCTGCGTAAGGAGGTAGAAAAGCAAAAGAACCTGCTGACAACCCAAATGCTGAAAGCCAAAAACAATGGCTTAAAGACTCAGCCGGTGAAAGATTCAAAAAAAGAAGAAATGCACTGTGACACCCTTTAAAATTAGAAGCATGAAAAACATAACAAAATATATCCTGCCGGTCCTGCTCTTTATTGCAGGTTCGGTGACAGCACAACAAACTCCGGCGCCAGAACAGGACAGGGCAATAAGCATTGTAGGTGCCACTGCCCACATTGGAAATGGAGAAGTAATAGAAAATAGTGTCATTATCTTCCAGAATGGAAAACTTACCACGGTGACCGACGTTAATTCTACCAACCGGCAGTACCCGGGAATGGTGATCGATGCCAAAAGCAAACATGTTTATCCCGGCTTTATTGCTCCAAATTCCACTCTTGGTCTAGTAGAGATCGATGCAGTAGTACAGTCCGATGATGAAGATGAACTTGGAGAGCTCCTGCCACATGTTCGCAGTCTGATTGCATATAATGCCGAGAGCCAGGTCGTGGAAAGTATGCGACCAAACGGAGTACTTGTGGGCCAGATTACCCCGCGTGGCGGCAGGATCTCGGGCACCTCTTCCATCGTACAATTTGATGCGTGGAACTGGGAAGATGCCGTATTAAAAGAAGATGACGGCCTTCACATCAACTGGCCAAACAGCGTACGCAGAGGCCGCTGGTGGTTGGGTGAAGATCCGGGTATAAAACCTAATGATGATTATTCAAAAGACCTGCAGGAGCTAACTTCTTTCTTCCAAAATGCCAAAGCATATCTGGCAGGACCACAGGAAAAAGCTAACCTCCCATTCCAGGCAATGAAAGATGTCTTTAACGGAAAGAAAAGAGTATACATTCATGCAAATTCCGAGAAGGAGATCATAGACATGCTGGCTTTTGTTAAATCACAGGATCTGGAAAAGGTGGTGCTGGTTGGAGGATACGATGCTTTCAAGATCGCCGATCAAATTAAAACAGCAAATATTCCGGTTTTGGTAGGTCGGGTACATGAGACCCCTCAACTCGAGGATCAGGATTATGATCTGCCATACAAGCTGGCATATTTGCTTAATGAGGAAGGAATCCTTGTGGGGCTTGAAACCAGTGGTGGTATGGAAAGAATGAACAGCCGTAATTTACCATTTTACGCAGGTACCGTTACCGGCTACGGCGTCAATAAAGAAGAAGCTTTAAAGATGATCACTTCCAATACCGCGAAGATCCTTGGGATTGATAATAGCCTTGGAACTCTGGAAGCAGGCAAGGATGCTACCCTTTTTATAAGTGACGGCGACGCGCTTGATATGCGTACCAACAAGATCTCGAAAGCTTTTATTCAGGGCCGTGAAATAAGCCTGGAAAGTCACCAGACCGAACTGGCAAAAAGATACACCGATAAATACGGACAGCAGGAAAAGAAATAGTTCCTGAAAATGCCATTTTTAAGAGGAGAGGTTGTCAAATTCCTGATTCCCGTCAACCTAAACTTGTTTCAGGTTCTAATTAGCCACTAATGCAGGTTAATTAGATTCTGAAATAAATTCAGAATGACGCGATGTCAAATTCCTTTTGACAACCTCTGTTTTTATACCTTAAATTCTTCCGAATTGAGCACTACCTGTGTAGAAGGCAGGACCGGTTTGTCATCATCTTCGGCGGTAATAAAAATACGAATAGGCTCGTAGGCGGTACTGGTTTGTAATTCCCCATTATTCTTACGGTTAATGTTGAGATTGCCAATATTTATGGTACCGTGCTTTTTGGTTACCATCCAGACCACATAATGCCGTCGCGAAGGAGTAAGCCTGTCCGGACTTGCAAGGTTACTCACCTCCAGGTCGATTTCATAATTTTTGTTGTCATCCTTTTCCACCTTAACAACAGCTTCGGCTGCCGGTACTATTTCCGAAACCGGAAATGTCACTTTCTTGCTACAGGCGCTAATCAAAATAGCGGCAAAAATAAAACTCAGGATCCTAAAGGCATCTTTTAAGGGAAGAGGCTTCTTTTTGGTGTCTTTTTTTTCCATTTCTCTGTTTTCCAGTTAATTTACCTCTTTTTTTTCAATTTGGGAAATCATGAAGGTTCCCGGTCACCACAATACCCACTCAATCTCTAAGTTTTCTATCTTTGTACCATGCATAAATTTATAAGCAGTCTTCAAAATCAAGTGGTAAAAAGGATCCTCCAGTTGCAGGAGAAAGCCCGTGCCAGGAAAAAAGAGAATGCCTTTGTGGTGGAAGGTGTTCGGGAAATTGATCTGGCCCTAAAAGGAGGCTTTAAGATGCTCGAGCTTTACTACAATTCTGATCTCTTTCCTGCTGAAAAGGCTAAAAATTTAATTTCTTCTGTTTCAGGAGCTGTGGATGTGACCGATCTTTCTTCGGAAGTATATCAAAAGATCGCTTACCGCGGAAGTACAGAAGGAGTGATCGCGATCTTCGCCACCAAAGAACTTTCCCTCGACCACCTGACTTTCAAGAATAAAAATCCGCTGATCCTCATCGCCGAAGCCCCCGAAAAGCCCGGAAACATCGGCGCTTTATTGCGTACAGCCGATGCTGCGGCTGTGGATGCCGTTCTCATTGCCAATCCACACACCGATATGTTCAACCCAAACATCATTCGCAGCAGTGTGGGCTGTGTCTTCACCAATAAAATCGCTACCGGAAGCACTTCAGAAATCATATCATTTTTAAAGGAGCGTGAAATTGCCATTTTTGGAGCTGCATTACAGGCTTCTGTTCCTTACCACATGATAGATTTTACCGGCGGCAGTGCAATCGTTGTTGGCACTGAAGCCACGGGATTGAGTGATGAATGGCTACAAAACACCACCCAGAATATTCTTATTCCCATGGAGGGAGAGATCGATTCCATGAATTTATCGGTTGCTGCAGGGATCTTGATCTTTGAGGCGAAAAGGCAGCGGCGCTGAAGCGCCATTCCGGGTTCAAAATTTAAAATTCAAGATTTTTTTGTTGCGGGTTGCGGGTTGCGGGTTGCGGGTTGCGGGTTGCGGGTTGCGAAAAAAATAATTTGTGGATTCGCGGCAAATTTTTCTGATCACTGAGCAGTGACCACTGAACACTTTATCTTCTTGTCTCTCCAAAACAGATTCTGCTTATCTTAGCCTCTTAGAAAATATTAGAAATTGACTGCAGATACTCTTTTTTTCATCATAGTTAGTATAATCCTCATCGATTTTTTTATCGATAAGGTCCTTGATGCCTTAAATGCAAAGCATTATAATGATCCTGTACCCGATTTGCTGCAGGATGTTTTTGATGAAGAGGAGTATGAAAAGTCGCAGCGATACAAGAAGGCAAACTACAAATTCGGGATCGTTTCTTCCACATTTTCTCTTGTTGTACTGCTACTGTTCCTGTTCCTGGATGGTTTTGATCTTGTGGACAGTATTGGAAGATCTGTTTCAGATAATGCTATTGTCATTGCTCTTATTTTCTTCGGCATCATCATGATTGGGAGCGACCTGCTGTCCCTCCCCTTCTCGTGGTATCATACCTTTGTGATAGAAGAGCGTTTTGGTTTTAATAAAACCAAGCCCAAAACATTCTTTTTAGACAAACTAAAAGGCTGGGGAATGATGATCATTCTCGGCGGCGGTATCCTCGCTCTGATCGTATGGTTCTATCAATTCGCGGGAGACGACTTCTGGTGGTATGCATGGATCCTGGTGGCAGTTTTCAGCATCTTTCTAAACATGTTTTATGCAAGGCTTATAGTTCCGTTGTTCAATAAACAGACTCCCCTTCCTGAAGGTTCTCTTCGGGATAAAATCGAAGCTTATGCACAAAAAGAAGGATTTACTTTGGAGAAGATCTTTGTGATCGACGGTTCTAAGAGAAGTACAAAGGCAAATGCTTATTTTTCAGGCTTCGGGAATGAGAAGAGGGTGACCCTGTATGATACTCTAATAAATGATCTTGAAGAAGAGGAGATAGTCGCAGTGCTGGCTCATGAAGTGGGACATTATAAGAAAAACCACATTATCATCAACCTCATTATTAGTATACTTACCACCGGACTAACCCTGTGGATCCTTTCCCTTTTTGTTGGAAACCCGCTACTTTCAGCAGCACTTGGTGTGGAAAAACCCGGTTTTCATATTGGACTTGTTGCGTTTGGGATCCTGTACAGCCCAATTTCGGAAATTACAGGGATCATCATGAACTACCTCTCCCGAAAGTTTGAATATCAGGCCGATAATTTCGCAAAGCGTACGTATAAGGCACAACCTTTGATTACAGGTTTAAAGAAGCTGTCAAAAAACAGCCTGAGCAATCTTACCCCGCACCCCGCGTACGTCTTTGTACATTATTCTCATCCACCGCTGTACAAACGTTTCAGGAATTTGCTGGGCTAATTAAATTGCCTGTTTTCAATCTTAATTGTACTTTTAATTCATGATGACGGAAGCCGCTATAGAAAAAGAAAACAAGGAGATTGCCCAGCAGTACAAGAAACTGCTGCGCATTAGCTACCAAACCCTTTCCGAAGAAGACAAAAAGTTAATTCGGCAGGCATTTGATGTGGCGGTAGATGCTCATAAAGACCAGCGAAGAAAATCGGGGGAAGCTTATATTTTTCATCCTATTGCTGTGGCCAAGATCGTAGCTTCAGAAATTGGGTTAGATGCAACCTCTATTGCTGCTGCCCTGCTTCACGATGTGGTTGAAGACACTGCTTATTCTCTGGAAGACATCAGGAAAACCTTTGGAGATACGGTTGCCAGAATTGTGGACGGTCTCACCAAGATCTCTCACCTTGAACATGACAAAGATGTTTCCCTGCAGGCAGAAAATTTCAGAAAGATGCTGCTTACCCTAAACGATGACGTACGGGTAATTATCATCAAGATCGCCGACCGCCTGCACAATATGCAGACGATGGATTCCATGCGCACAGACAAGCAGGAGAAAATAGCTTCAGAAACCCTCTATATCTACGCTCCCCTCGCCCACCGGATTGGCCTGTACAACATCAAAACCGAACTTGAGGACCTGGGCCTTAAATATACAGAACCGGAAGTGTACAACGAAATCCTGCAAAAAATACGAGAGAGTAAAGAACAGCAGGATAAATATATTGATGAATTTACACAGGTGATCAAGGATTCCCTGGATAAAGAAAACATGAAGTACACCATCAAGGGACGGCCTAAATCCATTTTCTCCATCAGGCGGAAAATGAAGAATCAAAATGTCACTTTTGATGAGGTCTACGATAAATTTGCCGTGAGGATCATCTATGGTAGTGATCCTGCCAATGAAAAGTTCCTGGCCTGGAAGATCTATTCTATAGTTACAGACCATTTTCGACCTAATCCAACGCGTCTTCGGGACTGGATATCCTCTCCAAAATCTACCGGATATGAAGCCCTGCACATAACCGTAATGGGACCAAAAGGCCGATGGGTAGAGGTGCAAATTAGAAGTGAACGCATGAATGAGATCGCCGAGAAAGGTTATGCGGCCCATTATAAATATAAACAGGGAAACGGGGAAGATGGACTGGAGGAATGGGTGAACAAACTTCAGGAGGCACTGGAAAATTCAGAAGTCAATGCTGTAGATTTTGTAGAACAATTTAAACTTAACCTCTATTCAAAGGAGATTTTCGTTTTTACGCCACAGGGGGAATTAAAATCTCTTCCGAAGGGAGCCACTCCATTGGATTTTGCTTTCAGTATTCACACAGAAGTTGGATTACGTACCCGGGGAGCACGAGTTAATGGGAAATTGGTTCCACTTAGTACTACGCTTAACAGCGGGGACCAGGTGGAGATAATAACTTCAGAAAAAGCCAAACCCAATTCCAACTGGCTGGATTATGCAACCACGGCACGAGCCCGCGCCAAGATCAAATCTTCCCTTAAAGAGGAAAAGAAAGATATTGCCGAAGAAGGGAAAGCTATTCTCACAAGAAAACTGCGGGCACAGAAGATACCTTTCAATGAGAAAACGGTTAACGAGCTGGTCATATTTTTTAAATTAAAGACAAGCCTGGATCTTTTTTACAGGGTTGGAGCCGGTATTATTGATAACCAAAAATTAAAGGATTATGCCGCTTCCAGAAGTAATGCCCTGGTTAGTTTCTTTAAAAGTAAAATTAGGCGTACTCCCACAATTGAGGATATCGATAAAGATGAGATCACGGCCAAATACGATCAACTGGTTTTTGGACGCGAAGAAGAAGTACTGGATTACAAATTGGCCAATTGCTGTAATCCTATCCCCGGTGATAGTGTCTTTGGTTTTATTACCGTAAGCGAGGGAATAAAGGTCCATAAAAAGGACTGTCCCAATGCCATACAACTACAGAGCAATTTCGCCTACAGGATCATACAGGCAAAGTGGAAAGATTCTACCCAGGAAGAATTTAAAGTTGTGATAAAACTAACGGGGATAGACAACATTGGACTGGTGAACGATGTGACCCGGGAGATCTCCAATAATATGAATGTCAACATTAAAAACATTAATTTTGACAGTAGGGACGGGATATTTACCGGCAGGATAACCGTGGTCGTTAAGAACAACAATATCCTAAAAAAATTAATGGAGCACCTTAAAAAAATAAACGGTATAGATAAGGTCTCACGTGAATAATCTTATACCTTTGCACCCATAATATGAGCAAGAAATCTATTAGTAAAAACGACCAGGCAGTTGTAAAAAATGTTTTTACAAAATACCTGGAGGAGAAAGGACATCGCAAAACTCCCGAGCGTTTTGCCATTCTGCAGGAGATCTATAACAGTGATGAACATTTTGACATAGAATCTCTGTACATCAAAATGAAAAATAAAAAGTACAGGGTAAGCCGGGCGACGCTGTACAATACCATTGAACTTCTTCTGGAATGCGGCCTTGTGAGAAAACACCAGTTTGGAAACAATCAGGCGCAGTACGAAAAATCATATTTTGACCGTAATCACGATCATATTATCTTAACCGACACCGGGGAGGTAATAGAATTTTGCGATCCACGTATTCAGTCGATCAAGCAAACAATCGAGGAGGTCTTTGATATCGAAATAAGCACACATTCTTTATATTTTTACGGAAACAAAAAAACAACCGAATAACCTGAATTTTATGGCAGTAGACTTACTTCTTGGATTACAATGGGGAGATGAAGGAAAAGGAAAAATAGTAGATGTATTTACCAAACAATATGACATCATCGCCCGCTTCCAGGGAGGCCCAAACGCAGGACACACTTTAGAGTTTGATGGCCAAAAACACGTGCTTCACACAATTCCCTCGGGCATCTTTCATGAAAATGCAATTAACTTGGTTGGGAACGGCGTGGTAATAGACCCAGTGATCTTCAAGAGGGAACTTGACAACTTAACCAAATCGGGAGTTGATTACACGAAAAAACTTATCATTTCCAGGAAAGCACATTTGATCCTGCCTACGCATCGTTTGCTTGATGCAGCCAGTGAAGCTTCAAAAGGAAAAGCAAAAATTGGTTCCACGCTTAAAGGAATTGGTCCTACTTATATGGATAAGACCGGCAGGAATGGAATTCGAGTGGGAGACCTTGAGCTAAGCGACTGGAAGGAAAAATACCGCAACCTTGCCGATAAGCATGAGGCCATGATAAGCTTCTACAATGTTGATGTACAGTACGACCTTGGGGAACTGGAATCTGAATTCTTTAAGGCAATCGAAACGCTTAAATCCCTGCAGTTTATAGACAGCGAGGAATATTTATACCAGGCCCAGAAAAACGGAAAATCAATTCTTGCTGAAGGCGCCCAGGGATCTTTACTTGATATCGACTTTGGGACTTATCCCTTTGTCACTTCGTCCAATACCACCGCAGCAGGAGCCTGCACCGGTTTGGGTGTAGCTCCCGGACAGATCAAGGAAGTCTTTGGAATATTTAAAGCTTACACGACCCGTGTAGGCAGCGGCCCCTTCCCTACCGAACTTTTTGATGAAGACGGTGAAACTATGGGACGTGTGGGAAAAGAATTTGGCGCAACAACCGGAAGAGCCCGCCGCTGCGGATGGCTTGACATGGTGGCCTTAAAATATGCAGTACAGGTAAGCGGGGTTACTCAACTCATCATGATGAAAGCCGATGTTTTGAGCGGTTTTGATACCTTAAAAATATGTACCGCCTATAATTATAGAGGAGAAGAGATCACACACCTGCCCTACAATTTAGAGCATGAAAATGTAACTCCTATTTATACACATTTTAAAGGTTGGGAAAAAGATCTTACTCAGCTTTCATCGCCAGATGAATTACCACAAGAGCTTAAAGAGTACATATCATTTATTGAAAAAGAACTTGAGATCCCGATAAAGATCGTGTCTGTAGGTCCCGACAGGCTTCAGACCATCGAACTTTAAGAAGTTTCAAAAAGAGCATTTTAGAAAGGTGTTGCGAAAGCAACACCTTTTTTTGTTATTAGAGAGAAAACCTTCTTCATCTCTAATTGAGACATTTGGCTATCAAACATCATTCTGAATTTATTTCAAAATCTTAGATTGATCTTTCCACCTCCGATTAGAACCTGAAGCAAGTTCAGATTAATGAATGGTTTGTAATTATGGTTATCTTTCCTGAAGAGAGTAGCTACCTCATCAATAGAAAAGGGATAAACTTAAATTATATAGGTTTTACAAAACGATCCAGTGCCATTTTCTGTTTTACCCCTGCCCAAAAGGAGCCGGAAAATGAATTGAAAACATGAAATTCAAATTAGCTTCTGGAAAATTAACGTCAAGATCTTCTGATCGAGTAGAAAAAAGTTTTGCATCATGGACATTATTTTTTACTGCACCAAAAAAATTTCTTGCACATAAAAATTAAATAATTAACTTTGAATTGCAAAGTACTTTTTAAATGAAAAGAAAAGAAGAAGACTATATGCAGGATCTTCGGGAGATACGTTCCATTATGGAACGCTCCACAAAGTTCCTTTCCCTTAGCGGAATATCGGGAGTTCTGGCAGGGCTATATGCTTTGGCCGGTGCTTACTTAGCATTTGAGATCTTTAATGATCAGGAGGAGCTGGTACATGGAATTCCCGTCGGAGAGCAGGTTTGGGATCTCCTATTTATAGGATTTACAGTACTGGTACTTGCCATAGGTACCGCTGTACTTTTCTCGGTTAGAAAGGCTAAAAAGCGGGAAGAAAAAGTGTGGAATTCGGCGGCCAGGAGAATGCTGGTGAACATGGCAGTTCCTTTAGTGGCAGGAGGCATATTGGTACTTGTGCTTTTGTTTAAAGGTTTATTACTATTAATGGCTCCAATGACGCTCATATTTTACGGTTTGGCCCTTTACAACGCAAGTAAATTCACCTTTAGTGATGTGAAATATTTTGGTTTTGTACAAGTAGTACTGGGATTACTCGCGGTTAGCTTCACGCAATACAGCCTCCTGTTTTGGGCGTTTGGTTTCGGCGTGATGCATATTATTTATGGGATCTATGTGAACTATAAGTACGAAAGGTGAAAATATCTATAGATGGTTTGCATAAGGCATTTGAGAGTAGGATTAGGCTCGGCATTATGTCGGCCCTGGCTGTAAATGATACGCTGGATTTCTCCTCGCTAAAAGATTATCTCAACGTGACCGACGGGAACCTGGCAAGTCACCTGAAAGCGCTGGAAAAAGAGGGATTTTTGACGGTTCAGAAATCATTTATTGACAGAAAACCGAATACTAAATATTCTATGACAAAAGATGGAAGAAAAGCTTTCGAAGAACATCTTACAGCACTGGAAAATTTAATTAAAACCCAGAAATAAAATTTTTTGCACCTGTACTTTGTAATTCAAAGTACTTTATTAAAGTTCATAACGACAAAGACTGACCCACGAATAATTTATCAAACTAATATTAATTAACTAAACACCTATGATCATGAAAAACAAAAGACTCACGGGAATTATGCTCACCGCAACCGCTATTCTAATCCTGCCTTTAATCGCAATGCAGTTTACTCAAGAAGTGGACTGGGACCTGCGGGATTTTATAATTATGGGTATTTTGCTGTACGGCACCAGCCTTTGCATTGAGCTGGTGATGAGAAAGGTAAAAAGTACTGAAAAACGACTGCTTTATTGTGGAGCAATCTTGGGGGCACTCTTCCTCGTTTGGGCAGAACTGGCTGTAGGAATCTTTGGTACTCCCTTCGCCGGCAGTTAATTTGTTTAACTTCTGAAAAAAAATTATTATGAAAATATTATTAAACCTGACTATAGTGTTAAGTTGGTTCCTGGGGTTGGTCATTTTCACCTTCGGAATCCTGAATCTCGTACTAGTACATCCTGTACCCGGAACGGTCTACATCCTCCTTTCCCTGCTCTTCTTTCCTCCCGTTGAAGGATTTTTTAAGCGGAAGTTGGGGTTTTCAATTCCTTTTCCCGCATTGCTGGTGCTGGCGCTTGTGATCTTCTGGTTTACTCTTGGAATAAGTGATCTGGCGGAAATGTACGGTTTGTAATTTGAGACAGGTGATGCCTGAATGGCAAAAGCACAAAGAGCAATGGCGGGATTCTTGCATAATCCTCCTTAAATGAAAAGTTTAAGCTAATGGAATATTTTGTTGATGAAGATTCGATAGTGCGTAAGATATGGGGAAAGAGTGATACCATTCTTTTCATTTTTGCCGGTGCCTCTGCCGAATTTGCTCTCAACAAGGCCGTGGACTGGCTCTACTTTACCGGAAGACTCCCTGCCGATCCTCTGGGGAGGTTGTTCTCCACCGTATCTTATGCGAGGCAGATCGTTTTCCTGCCAAAAAAGGATGCGCTGGCGGCGATTAGCAGGATCAATACTGTACATGCTAATGTGGAGAACAAGCGCAGAAGCCAAATCCCCCAATGGGCTTACCGCGATGTGCTGTATATGCTCATTGGGTATTCCATTCGTGCCTATGAACTGCTGGAACACAAACTTACGGAAGCCGAAAAAGAGGAAGTGTTTAATGTTTTTTACCGTGTTGGCCTGGAAATGGGAATCAAGGATCTTCCGTCAAACTACAGGGACTGGCTGCCCGACCGGAAAGAACATTTGTATAGCGACCTCGAAAAAGGCAAATACAGCGTAGATCTTTACAGGCAATATCGCAAGCACCTCGGTCCAGTGCGTTACTGGTTTCTCTTGCAGGTTCAGGAGCTAGTTTGTCCTGCGCGGGTAAAGGAGTTGCTCGAACTAAAATCCAATGCGGTCATCCCACCGGCTTTGACAGCCTACAAAGCGAGCCGAAATTTTAAAATGGATTACTTCATAAAATCCCTGCTCCTTCCGTCAGATTACAAAGAAGAGATCATGGAACTGGACAGGTTTGGAGAAAAAAAAGGTAGACCCGCCGAAGTGTAAATTCTGTTCTGAAGAGGACTCCAAAAAAGGCATTTTTGGAACACCTTATTTTTGCTGCAATAGACGCGCAGCAGCTTTGAAACTATTCTTAAAAACCTATGTTAAGCAGGTGAAGTTTCAGAAATAATTGTGAAACCTGAAATAAAACCACCTCTTATCACCGAAAATCAAATGAATCTGAAGATAAACCTAAGGAATTCTCTCCCCCAGCCAGGAAAAAAGGTTATCAGAAAATAAACTCAGCTTCAAATAGCTCTGTAATTTTATTACCTACCAAGATCCTGCCTTTTTCGTGGCTTCGGAATTAATTCTGAATACCCGGAATAACCCAATAATACAGTTGTAAAATTTAAAAAATAAACCTAATTCCTTTATCTTGCCGGCCTGTCCAAAATTAAAGCTATGAAAGAGAATAAAGTGCTGAATTATATTGAAGAAGTCTTAGAAAATATGCCTGCTGACTGGTTGAGGCTAACTACCCATCGACTGGATATTTATGATGAAAAGCTGGCAAAAACTCAATTTTTAGACCGGTTTGAGAACCTGTTTGAAGCCAATAATTCTGAAACATCAGCACTAAGTGAGTTACCAACCGCCTTTGATTATATTCGGTTAGGTCACCCCTTATCCTCTATTCTTGAATGGTCAATTGCAGGATTAAATGGTCTAAAGCCGGAAAATGTCATTAGTTTCTCATCAAGGACGGTTCCCGTTCTGGCGGTCCTTAGAAAGAACCTGTTGGAAAACAAGAATACACAAATATGTTATACGGGAAAATTACCCGAATTTTTTGATCCTGAAGCCCTAAAGCGTGTTTACGGTTATAATTTTGAATTAAAGCAAGTTGAGAACCTGGAAGAAATATCGGGATATGACGGAAGTACTATTTTCTTCTCCCCGCAGGATGAAATAGGTAAAATTGAGCTTAATTCACATATCGACTTTTTTATTAGTGTGCACTCTCACCTGGGAAGCATTTTACTGGTAAATGGCGACCAAAATGAGAGCTATATTTCAGAAATTCAGCATGTAAGGAGAAGAGAAACTATTGCAATGACCCCTGCCGATTCATTTTCTGCCTTGCAGCAGTTAGTAGGAAAATCTACTGCTAACCGGCAGGAAAATACTATTGAGGCAAATAAGGTTAAGGTTATAGAGTCAATTAAAAAGATCACCGGCACCAACACAAAGGCTTTACTTGCTTCTAGTGGATTATCTATCCAGTATGCTATCATGATGGGCCTTATTGATGATGCACTAGAAAAGCATAAAGGCAAAGACATCAAATTTATTGTTCCCCCAAATTGTTACGGTGGAACGAACGACCAGGCGAGACGGGTTGCTGCATGTATTGATAATGTTGAAGTAGTGGACCTGCCTGTTGATGGTGACAATGATATGGTTCAAAGTATTGACACTGTATTGGACAGGATCGCTAAAGAAAATGCTGTCCCTTATATCATCGCTGAAATCCCAACTAATCCAAGGGTCGAAGTTCCTGATCTACAAAAATTAAAAGAGGTTTTAAGTAAAGTCCGTAAAAGTGCATCAGGCGAAGTTGCCATCGATCCGGTTTTTATTTTAGATCAAACTTTTTGTCCTAATGTACAGTTCCTGGCTAAGGACGGAATACTCTCCGACATAAGAACCATTTCATATGTTAGTGGATCAAAATTTCCAAGTGGAGGAAAATGTACTGCCGGTTATTGTGTAGCCAATGATAAGGCCGAAGCTTTATTGGAGAAGATTGAAAAGCATTTGATACTTTGTGATAACGAGGCTACAGGTCTTCAGGTTCAATTATTAGCAGAGCAACTGCCTTCAATGAATCAAAGGATTAAAGATGCTTATAAAAATACCCGTGAATTTGTAAACTTCATTAAGAAGACCTTACCAACGGCGAAGATCAATTTTGTTTCGGAAGAATTGGCTCAGGCAGGATTTACTCCCTCTGTATTTTCATTGGATCTTCCAACAAAAGGAGAAACAGATGAAGAAAGAGAAGCTTATAAAAGGAAATTGAATCAAAAATTGATCGATATGATGATCAGCGAAATCCCGAATGAGAGCAAGTATTGTGTGAGCTATGGACAGTTAAAAGGATGTTACTGGACTATCCCTGCGACATCTACCCAGGGAACGACTAAAGAAGACGATAAAGATTATATCGCCAGGGTATCATTGTCTCCCAATTTGGATCTTGAACATCATAAAAAAGTCTTTAAAGATTTTGTTGAACAAATTTGATTAAGGACGAGGAAATTACGGAAGTAATTTAGATGCTAAAATTCAAAAAGACTCAGACCTTAAGCGAGATATTGTTTAGGTTACGAGGGGAGATAAATAAAAATTGACAAGCTCAATATAAACCAGATGCATACAAGACGATTAACAACGATCTTAGTCGGGCTAATCCTAATTATTTCCAATATTAGCTGTGATCAAATCACAAAAAAAGAAGTTCGGGGAAATATAAATCCTCACGAAAGAATTGAAGTAGTTAAGGATAATTTCATTTTAACAAAAGTTGAAAATACAGGGGCTGCATTAAGCTTCGGATCAAATTTTCATCCTACTGTCAAGCTATTCATTTTTCAGCTAATGCCAGTTCTCGTGTTGATTTACTTATGTTACTATTTGTACAAAAGTGAAAATATCTCAAAGCTTAATTTCGTTGCATTCACATTTTTCATTGGAGGAGGAATAGGGAATATTATTGATCGTGTCCTGTATAATTCGGTAACAGATTTTATGTTTCTAAAATTAGGACCTCTTCATACCGGTGTTTTTAATATGGCAGATGTCTCGGTTACAATTGCGGCCTTTCTGTTAATAATTGGTTCTTTTAAAAAGGAAGATAAAAAGGAACGCCTCAGCTTATAAGCGCCCGAACTTAGTGCTGTAAACTTTCTTTTCAGGAAAAATTTACTGCTATAGAAGAAGCTGATAATCCCATCCTTAAAAGATTTCCCGCTGCCGCCAATTTCCTTCAGAATTCACTACTTTTGAAGCAAATTTCTTTTGGTGAAGTACGTCCAGATCTTATGCCTTTTCGCAGTCCTTTTTACATGGGGACCAAATAGTTATGCCCAGGAGGGTAAGAAGATTAGGTACGAGAGTGAGCGCACCTTAAAAAATGAGGAAAAATATCCAGGGGCTTTTATCCTTAGCAAAGTGAACGAGCAGGTGCATTTCATCCACCAGGGAATCGAGGTCTGGGCAGACCAGGCGATTCATTATGCCGAAGAGAACTTCTTTAAAGCCTACGGAAATGTACGTATGGAGCAGGGGGATACCATCACCATGACCAGCCAGTATGCAGAATACAATGGAAATACACGTTTTGCATTTGCCAGCGGAAATGTTTTCATGCGCAACCCGCAAACGAGCCTGGAAACAGATACGCTTTTCTTTGATCGGGAAAAACAACAGGCTTATTACCGCAGTGGAGGAACTATCCGGGATACGGCCAGTGTTCTAAAAAGCCGTATTGGACGCTATTATCTTGAAGATGAAAAATACACCTTCGCATCTGAAGTTGTGATCACCAATCCCGATTATGTGCTCACTTCAAACCACCTCGACTTTTATTCTGAAACCGGAGGTGCTTATTTCTATGGCCCCACTACCATCAAGAGTGACCAGTCCACAATTTATGCTGAAAGAGGTTACTATGACACCCGCGGGGACACAGGCTATTTTGTAAAGAATTCCAGAATCGACTATGAAAACCGCATTTTAGAGGGGGATAGCCTTTACTTTAACCGAAACACAAATTTTGCTTCGGCTACCAATAATATCAAAGTTACAGACACCATAAATGAAAGTGTGATTCGCGGCCATTATGCCGAAGTTTTTCGGGAGAAAGATTCGGTATTCATAACCAAACGCGCAGTAGCCGTAAGCGCACAGGAACAGGATTCGATCTACATCCACGCCGATACGTTGATGGTCACGGGAAAAGCGGAAGACAGGCTGATACGGGGATTTTATGATGTTCGTATGTTCAAAAGCAACATGAGCGGCAAGAGTGATTCCATTCATGTGCGGGAAAGAACGGGGCTTACACAAATGCTCGGGCGGCCGGTGATCTGGTCAGAGAACAACCAGCTCACAGGAGACACCATTCATTTGCTCACCAATGTAGAGACCGAAGAAATGGACTCTCTAAAGGTTTTCGACAATGCTTTTATGATTCAAAAGGACAGCATTAGTGGTTACAATCAACTAAAGGGATTACAGATGTACGGCAAATTCAACGACAACAGTTTGCAGCAGGTAGACCTGGTTAAGAATACCGAGACGCTTTATTACATGAGGAATGATCCCGGTGAATTGATTGGGATCAATAAAACCCTTTCCAGCTCGATTTCAGTATTTCTTGAAGAGCAAAAGGTGACAGATGTATTTTATTACAACCAAATCGACGGCATACTCTTCCCCGAAAGTGAACTGCCAGAAAATGACCGCACCCTCAAAGGCTTTAATTGGCGAGGTGAAGAACGCCCTCTTTCTGTAGAGGATCTCTTCGCTGACGATCCCGATCATGAGCCGGTGAAAATTGAAGGAATTCCGCTACCCGAAGAAGAAGAGAACTTTTTCGACAACGAACCCGGAAATGGGCCGCTTCTCAACGAGAAAAGTCGTTTAAAGGAAACAGATCTTCAGGAAAGACCTTCTGACACAATTTCTGGTGCCACCGAAAAAGCTGCTCAACCAGAACCACTTTTAAGGCAGGAGGAAATCGACAGTCTTCCCGTTCAGGATAGTGTGCAACCGGCGCCAGGCCAAATGCCGCGCCCGACAAAACAGCAGGATACCATCTCCCCTGCCGCGGGTACACTTCCTAAAAAAGAATAAAGATTTGAAACAGGATTTTTTGAAATATCAGGCGCAAACATCGCCTTATCCGCTGGCGCTGGAGGTTTCGCATGCTTCCAGTTCATACATCTATGATTCCGCCGGAAAAAGTTATCTGGACTTTGTGGCAGGGGTTTCGGCCTGTACCCTTGGTCACTGCCATCCCAGGGTGGTAAATGCAATAAAGCAGCAGGCAGAAAAATACCTTCACGTAATGGTGTATGGCGAATATGCACAAGGCCCGGCAGTAGACCTTTGCAAATTGCTGGCCTCTCACCTGCCTGCGCCGCTGGAAAAAACATACCTGACAAATTCGGGTACCGAAGCTATTGAAGGCGCCTTAAAACTGGCGCGCCGCTATACGGGAAGAACTGGAATTATTGCGGCAAAAAGCGCCTATCATGGAAATACGATGGGATCTTTAAGCCTAATGACTTTCGAGGAACGGCAAAAACCATTTCGCCCACTTATTGGAGACGTTTCGTGGATAGAATTTAATCGCGAGGAAGACCTGAAAAATATCACTGAACATACTGCGGGAGTTATCCTGGAAAGTATTCAGGGTGGGGCGGGATTTATTCAGCCGCAAAATGATTACCTCAAAAAAGTAAAGGCCAGATGTGAAGAAGTAGGCGCTCTGCTTATTCTTGATGAAATTCAGCCGGGGTTTGGCCGCACCGGAAAACTCTTTGGGTTCGAGAATTTTGATATGGTGCCCGATATTGTTGTGATGGGAAAAGGCATGGGTGGCGGAATGCCAATTGGAGCCTTTACCTCCTCTTCAGCAATAATGGATACGCTGAGTGATAATCCCAAAATGGGCCATATAACGACTTTTGGAGGGAATCCGGTGATAGCGGCAGCAGCATTGGCGACGCTTCAGGAATTGACAGAAAGTATTCTTATTGAACAAACCCTTCAAAAAGAGCAATTATTCAGGAAATTATTGGTGCACCCGTTAATTTCGGAAGTTCGCGGGCGCGGATTAATGTTGGCACCAATCTTGACTTCAGAAGAAAAAGTGAACGAATTGGTGATTCGGGCTCAGAATAAAGGCCTAATTTTGTTCTGGTTACTTTTCGAAGGAAAGGCCGTAAGGATCACTCCACCGCTAACAATCTCAATGGATGAGATAAAAAAAGGTTGCGGCATAATTATTGAAACATTAGACTCTTTATTGCAGTAAACCTGTGGTGTTAATTACTTTGTTAACAACAAATTTGTACTTTACCACGGTCGCTGTAGAACATTTATAACTTTAATACTGTAGAAATCAGTAAAAACTGCTTATGCTATTAAGCCATAACGAAGAAAACAATTTCTCCCTTACTCGTTTTGAATCGATGCTGAAGACAAATGATGTCTTATTTTTTGACTCCGAGGAGTTTGAAGGTATAATTCATTTCTATTTAGAGAATGGAAAAATTGCCCTTGCCAAGAAAGCTGTTAAACTGGGACTTTCACAACACCCTACCTCGGTAAACCTTAAATTACTTAAGGTTGAGATCCTTGTATTTGAAGACAAGCTTGACCAGGCCGAAGAAATACTGAACGAAATCTATGATCTGGAACCCTCTAACGAGGAAGTCTATATCCAAAAGGCCAACATACTATCCAAAAAGGACCAGCACCAGGAAGCTATTCATATGCTTGAGGTTGCTCTGGAAATGACGTATGATGAAGCCGATGTTTATTCCCTGCTGGGAATGGAATACCTGTTCCTGGAAGATTTTGAAAATGCGAAACAGAACTTTATGAAGTGCCTGGAAGCCGATGAGGAAGATTACTCGGCCCTGTACAACATCATGTATTGTTTCGATTTTCTTGAACAGAAGCAGGGAGCTATCGATTATCTTACAAAATTCCTTGACGGGAATCCATATTCTGAAGTAGGTTGGCACCAGCTGGGAAAACAATATTTCGATCTCAAGAACTATGTAAAGGCATTATCTGCCTATGAATTCGCGATCATTAGTGATGATACTTTTATAGGCGCTTACCTTGAAAAAGGAAAAGTGCTGGAAAAACTGGGCAGATATAACGAAGCCATTGAGAACTACACCATTACCATGGATCTTGATGACCCAACCTCCTTTGCTTATTTAAGGATTGGAAAATGCTACGAAAAACTGGGACTGGATGAATTGGCGT
Source organism: Salinimicrobium sediminilitoris (assembly GCF_020866905.1). Taxonomy (GTDB): domain Bacteria; phylum Bacteroidota; class Bacteroidia; order Flavobacteriales; family Flavobacteriaceae; genus Salinimicrobium; species Salinimicrobium sediminilitoris. The sequence goes on from NZ_JAIVCC010000017.1 coordinate 284,705, forward strand.
TAAAGAATTACCGTCAAACGGTTCATGAAGATCCCTTGTTGGACAAAGGCTGGATTGCCATCACCGACTTCTTTTACAAAAAAGGAAACCATCGTAAAGCCCTTTACTACATCAATAAAGCTATCAACATTGACAGCGAGAACGTATTGTACTGGAAAAGGTATGCCCGCATCAATAACAAATTGGAGCAACTTGAGGAGGCCGAAAGAGGTTACCGCAGGGCTCTTGAGCTGGGAAACTACGAATTGGAAACCTGGATCAAGCGATGCGATGTTCTTATTAACCTTGGAGAATTTGAAGCTGCAGTACAAAACCTGTTACAGGCTGTTGAGTTCTATCCTGAAACAGCCGAGATAGAATACCGTCTTGCCGGGCTGTATTTCATGCTGCACGAACCGGAAAAGGGTAATACGCACTTAAATAATGCCCTCAAGATGGATTCTGAATATTACATCATCATTGAGGAGCTTTTCCCTTCAATTTTCGCGAGGAAATCGGTGAAGGAGAAAATAAAAATGCACCTTAAATCTTGCAGTTAATTCTTTAACTTTGCGCACTTCAAAATTAGACAATGCGTAGAAGTTTTAAAGATTACCTTATTCTTACAGCAAAAGGAATGGCTATGGGAGCCGCAGATGTGGTTCCCGGAGTTTCCGGTGGTACCATAGCTTTTATTTCGGGTATATATGAGGAGCTCATTTCTACCATTAGCGGTGTGAAGATCGGGCTTTTGCAAACCTGGAAAAAGGACGGCTTCAAAGCCATGTGGACAGAGCTTAACGGGAACTTCATTGTTGCCCTGTTAGGTGGTATTCTGTTCAGCATCTTTACGGTGATGCGGCTTACAAATTATTTGCTGGAAGAACATCCAATTCTCATCTGGTCCTTCTTTTTTGGATTGGTCCTGGCAAGTGTATACTATGTCGCCAAACAGATTAAAAAATGGACTTTTAATGTATTTCTTTTTCTGGTCATTGGTGCCGGGGTGGCTCTTTACATCACTTCCCTGCCCCCGCTAACCGCAGCCGCAAGTGATCTCTATTTATTTTTTGCCGGGGCAATAGCAATTTGTGCCATGATACTGCCGGGAATTTCGGGAGCGTTTATTTTGGTTCTATTAGGCGCATATAAAACTGTTAGTGAAGCCGCTCACGAATTCGACCTGAAGATCCTGGGCATTGTAGCTTTGGGGGCAGTGTTTGGATTGCTATCTTTTTCACGTCTCCTCAAATGGCTTTTTGCGAATTACAGCACTCTTACCCTCGCCACTTTGACAGGTTTTATTGCCGGTTCGTTAAATAAGATCTGGCCATGGAAGCTGCAACTGGAAACAGTAAGGATCGGGGACAAGATAATTACCCTTAGAGACGAATCTGTAATGCCGTGGAATTTTGAAGCAGAACCTCATACCCTACCGGCAATGGTTCTTATGCTTGCAGGGTTTGCCCTTATTCTTATCTTAGAGGGCCTCGCAGAAAAAAAGCCGGTGCAGGAAAATGCAGCAAACCCGAACGTATAGCGATAAAGTATTTCTGGTCATCAAAGGCATCTTGATGGGTGCCGCAAATAAAGTTCCCGGAGTTTCCGGAGGAATGGTCGCATTTGTTGGAGGTTTTTACGAGGAATTCATTTTTTCCCTGAGGCGTTTCAACATAAATTCCCTCAAACTTATTGTAAACGGAAGGTTTCGCAGCCTGTGGTACTACACAAACGGTCGCTTCCTTTCCCTGCTCATCCTGGGGATGGTGATAAGTTATTTTTCCGTTTCCCTGTTGCTGGATTACCTAATCACCCACTATGAACTCTACGTCTGGGCCTCTTTTTTCGGGATGATCCTGGGCTCGATCTACTACATAAGCAAGGATTTTGAGGAATGGAACCGCCGCAACATAGGTTTTATGCTGCTGGGTATCATTGCCGGAGTGAGCATTAGTTTTCTCGAACCTGCCGCTCAGAATGACAACCTGTGGTTTGTCTTTTTCTGCGGAATTGTAGGAGTCTCAGGCATGACGCTACCTGGCCTTTCGGGTTCGTTTATTCTCATCCTGTTGGGCAATTATGTACTGCTCCTGGTAGATTCTGTAAATGCTCTTTACCTTACTTTATCTGAAATTTTTCAGCTGGATTTTTCTTTTCTGAATAATGAAGACAGATTACGCCTGCTAGAGGTGTTGCTCGTATTTACAGCAGGATCAATCACCGGACTCGTCTCTTTATCTCATATTTTAGGCTACCTGCTGAAGCAATATAAAAACGCCACATTTGCAGTGATCATTGGATTTATCACGGGTTCCCTGGGAGTTGTGTGGCCTTGGAAAGAAGCTGAATTTCGTAAGGATACCGAAGGTGTTTTTCTACTTGACCAAAAGGGCAACAAGATCATAGATAATTATGACAGGTATATTCCGCAACTCGATGAGCTTAGTACCTGGATCGCAATTTTCTTTATACTTGCGGGAACTTTCCTGGTCCTTTGGCTGGCTATAGCCGAACTTAAAAACAGAAAATCTTATGCGTAAATTTGGGCTGGTAGGCCGCAACATTTCCTATTCTTTCTCGCGGAAGTTTTTTTCTGAAAAATTTGAACGGGAAGGTATTGCCGCTGTTTATGAAAACTTCGATCTGGAAGACATCAAGGAGTTTCCTGAAGTTATTATTAACAACCCGGAACTAAAAGGGCTGAATGTAACCATTCCATACAAGGAAACGATTTTGCCTTTTTTGGATAACCTTGACCCGATTGCCGAAGAAATAGGGGCGGTAAACACTATTAAAGTTTCTGGAGATGGCCAATTAACGGGCTATAATACCGATTATTTCGGCTTTACTGAAGCACTTAAACCTCACCTGAAGCCACATCATCAAAACGCATTTATCCTTGGTACCGGCGGTGCTTCCAAAGCAATCGATTACGCCCTGAGATCTTTGAACATAAACACAAGATTTGTTTCCCGGTCACCTTCCAAAAATGCCATTTCGTATGAAGATCTTTCTAAAGAAAACCTTGCCACACATACTGTGATCGTCAATACCACACCCCTTGGCACCTACCCAAAAATTGAAGAATTTCCGGCCCTTCCTGTACAGCATCTTAATACACAGCACCTGCTTTTTGATCTTATTTACAACCCTTCAAAAACCGCATTAATGCAGCTGGCCGAATCTGGCGGAGCCACCGTTCTAAACGGGCAGAAAATGCTGGAACTTCAGGCTTTGAAAGCCTGGGAAATTTGGATCCGGGGATAGCCGCTTCAGCTCATTTTTCCGTTTATAAATAGCCGCAATCCCTTGTTAGGTACGCGGGGAGTTGTTATCTTTCACGTTTATTACTGAATAGTGAACCTTAACATTGAAAGATATGTCTGAGAAAGATAAACTGTCCAACCAGGAGCAGCCGGAGAAAGAGAATAATGACTTGAATTCCCAAGCCGAAAATCCTGTAAATAAGACAGAAAAAACAGCTGAAAAACCTTCCGAAGAAAAGGAAGATAAAGACCACATTGCCGATGCTATGGTAGATGAAGGAAAATCTGCCGAAGAAAAGAGAAATGCCGAACCCGGCACCTCTGCAGAAGCGGCTTTGGATAGTGATGATGAGGAGGAAGGAGAAACGGCTTCTCAGAAAAAAGAAACTACAGCATCTGCTGCAAAAAAACCTGTTTCAGAAGTGAAAACTTCAGACAAAACAGAAGATAAAGATTCTATTGAAGATGCTATGGTAGATGAAGCACAGTCGACCGAAGATAAGAAAACGGCCGAACCTGCCACTTCTCCCGAAGCAGCTTTGGAGACAGATGATGAAGACGCAGAGAAAGCAGCTTCAGCTTCTAAGGAAAAAGAAACTGGGGAGAAGACTTCGGGTGAAAAATCTGAGGCCAAAAATCCATTTTTTGACTCCTCCAGTCCGGGTACTTCAGACGAAAAGGTAGAGAAGGAATCTTCCGAAGAAAGTGAAGAGGAAGAAAGTCCTGCGCCGAAGAAAGCCCGCGATGCACAAAGCGAGATGGAAGAATCTGTAGCCGAAGAAAGTGAAGACGAGACTGCAGGAGAGCGCCACGGTATTGAGAAGAAGGATTACCATGCGATGAGCAAGGAAGCCCTGGCCGATGAGCTGGAAAAACTTCTAAAAAATGAAAAGGTACAGGCTATCAAAGAGCACGTGGAAGAAATACGTGCCGAGTTCAATGCCAAGTTGGACGAGGAGATAGAAGAAAAAAAGGAAGAATTTCTTGCCGATGGCGGAAATATCATTGATTTCCACTACTCTACCCCTTTAAAGAAGAGATTTAATTCCCTGTATTTCGATTACAAGGAAAAACGAAATAAATATTACCAGCAACTCAAGCAGGACCTCAACAAGAACCTGGAGAGAAGACTGGAAATAATTGAAGAATTAAAAGGTTTGATCGATGTTGAAGAGAACATCAACACCACCTACAAGCACTTTAAAGATTTGCAGGATCGCTGGAAAACGGCAGGTCCTATCCCAAGGGACAAGTACAATACCGTTTGGAATACTTATCACCATCACGTAGAGAATTTCTATGATTTTCTACACCTTAACAGGGAGTTTCGTGATTTGGATTTCAAGCACAACCTGGAGCAAAAATTAAAGATCATTACCCGCGCAGAGGAACTCACACAGGAAGCCGATACTAACCGTGCTTTCCGGGAGTTACAAATGCTCCACAAGATGTGGAAGGAAGATCTGGGACCGGTAGAGAAAGAATACCGGGATGACATTTGGCAAAAGTTTAGTGATGCCACTAAACAGATCCATGATAAAAGGCAGGAGTTTTTTGCGCAGATGGAAAAGGATTTTGAGAAAAACCTTGAAAAAAAGCAGCAGATCATTGAGCAGATAAAAGAAATAGCTTCAGAAAGTTATAAGTCTCACAGGCAGTGGCAACAAAAGATCACCGAAGTTGAAGCTTTACGGGAAGCCTTTTTCAATGCGGGAAAAGTGCCGCGTCACGTAAACGATGAGACCTGGAAGAAATTCAAGGAGGCCGTACGTAGTTTTAATCGCAATAAAAATGCTTTTTATAAGAACCAGAAAAAAGAGCAATACGAGAACCTGGAGAAAAAACAGGAACTCGTTAAGTTAGCCGAAGAGCATAAGGATAGCGACGATTTTAAGGCCACTACGCCGCTTATGAAAAAGATCCAGACCGACTGGAAAAATATTGGACATGTTCCCCGCAAGGATAGCGACAAGATCTGGAAAAAATTTAAGGCAGCCTGTAATCATTATTTCGACAGACTTCATGCTTCCAGAAATGAAGAAAACCAGGAAGAAAACGAAGCCTTTGATCAAAAGAAGGAGCTCCTGGAAAAACTGAAAATTGTAGAACTATCCGGCGATCGTAAACAAGATCTTCCTACCATTAAGAACTTTATTGAAGAGTGGAAGAAACTTGGACGTGTCCCGCACACCAAGCGTTATATAGAAGGAAAGTTCAACAAAGCCCTTGATCAGGCTTTCGATAAGCTCGACCTGGACAAAAAACAGAGTGAGATGCTTAAGTACGAAAACAAAGTACAGGCTCTTGAAAATTCTGATGATTCCAGAAAACTGAATAATGAGCATTATTTCCTCACCAAAAAGATAGAGGAAACAAAGGCAGAAATAAGACAGCTGGAAAACAACCTGCAGTTTTTCTCAAATGTAGATGATAAGAATCCACTGGTACAGGATGTTCACAAGAACATTCAAAACCAGAAGGACCAGCTAAAGATTTGGAAAGAGAAGCTGGAAAAAGTAAAATCCCTTTACGATCAATAAGACCTAAACGGGCTTTAAAATGAAAAACACCTCTCTAAAATGACATTTTTAGAGAGGTGTTTTTATATGGTCCTTACCTAAAGCTGCTTATATCTGCTTAGCCTCTTCCCAGTAGACATCCATTTCGGCCAGGGTCATATCTTTAAGGCTCTTATTTTGCTCCTTAGCTTTACCTTCCAGGTACTGGAACCGTTTAATAAATTTCTTATTCGTACGCTCCAGGGCATCCTCGGGATTTACTTTTAGGAATCGGGCGTAATTGATCATACTGAACATCACATCCCCAAACTCCTCCTCTATCTTTTGTTGATTTTCTGAGTTGATCTCATGTTGGAGTTCTTCCAGCTCTTCCTGTAGCTTTTCGAATACCTGTTGTGGCTCCTCCCAGTCAAATCCAACCCCGGCAACTTTATCCTGGATCCTGCTGGCTTTCACAAGGGCCGGCAAAGATGCAGGTACGCCTTCCAGGACACTCTTTTTGCCTTCCTTTAGTTTTAGCTGTTCCCAGTTTCTCTTCACATCTTCCTCATCGTTCACTTTTGTGTCGCTGTAGATGTGGGGATGGCGGCTAATTAATTTTTCAGAGATACCATTTGCAACGTCTGCGATATCAAAATCCTTAGTCTCGCTCCCGATTTTTGAATAGAAGACGATGTGCAGTAAAAGATCTCCCAGCTCTTTTTTCACCTCCTGCAAGTCATTGTCGAGAATGGCATCGCCCAATTCATAAGTTTCTTCGATGGTAAGGTGCCGCAGACTTTCCAGAGTTTGCTTGCGATCCCAGGGACATTGCTCCCGCAATTCGTCCATTATTGTGAGTAGCCTGTCAAAGGCTTTGAGCTGTTCTTGTCGTGAATTCATTTTCATGATCTTTAAGAAAGGAAAGGTAAGTTTTACTCAAATAAAAAACCAACTGAGAACAGTTGGTTTTTTATTTATAATTCCTGGAAGGCTATTATTCTTCGCCTAAGGAGTCTTTTGTAGCTTTTTCGGTTTCGGCTGTTTCTTCCGAAGCTTTTTCATCCGGCTTACTAAAGTCGGTGTAACCTTTACTCACCAAAAGGTTGTACCACTGGATGATCTTTTTGATGTCGCTTACATACACACGATCCTCATCATAATCGGGCAGTACTTCACTAAAGTATTCTTCCAGTTTTGCCTTGGATTCTTTGTGGCTTATTGCCTCTCCCCCGTTCTCTTTATCATAGATCTTCTGGAAGACCTCACGCAATGGGATTTCTTCAGTATACGTATATATGGCGATCTCACTCAACAGGCTCACATTGTGACGCATGTTTACAGAGATCTTTTTTCCGTCTAACATAGATTCAGCTACAAAACCTCCGCGGGTTTGTGCTTTAAGTTCATACAATCCCGGTTTTCCGGAAATTGACAACACTTTATCTAACTTCATATTTTTTTAATTTTTGGAAGGCAAATATCTTACCTCCTGCCTAGAAAACAAAACTAATTAACGGCCTTTTTTAAGTTCGGGGAACTTCATGCGGTAATCTACCTGTATCTTTCCCTTAGAAATGTTGGAAAGCTTGCCTTTAATAAGCCTCTTTTTAAGACTACTTAGCTTATCTGTAAATAAAATACCTTCTATATGGTCGTATTCATGCTGTATCACCCGCGCCGCAATACCTTTATACTCCTCCACGTGTTTATTAAAATCTTCGTCAAAATATTCAATCTTGATCTCGGGTTTTCTAAATACGTCTTCTCTTACTTCAGGAATGCTTAGACAGCCTTCATTAAAAGCCCACTCGTCACCCGTCTCCTCCACAATTTTTGCATTGATAAACACCTTCTTTAAAGAAGCCAGTTCCTTTTGTTCTTCTTCAGAAAGTTCTACGTCTTCAGCAAAAGGAGAGGTATCTACAAGAAATATTCTAATTGGCAACCCTACCTGTGGTGCCGCGAGCCCAACTCCATATGCGCCATACATGGTCTCCCACATATTATCCAAAAGCTGTTTCAACTTGGGGTAATCCTCCGGAATATCTTTGGCTTTCTTTCTTAATACCGGATCTCCGTATGCTGTGATTGGTAATACCATTCTTTAATGAATATTGTATATTTTATATTGAATAATTTATAATCTATATTTTCTTAAAACTACTTCAAGTTCTTCAGAGCAGTAATTCGGGAAGCAATAAAAATTGAAGTCAATTCTTTAGCTTCCTTTAGCGCCTCATTAAAATCAACATGTTTTGCCATACCCTCATCTCTCAAAAATTCAAGCCAGAAAATACACTCATCTGCTTCCTCAATTACTATTCCTAACTTGGAAATAAATGCTCTTTTTGACTGACCAAGACATGCTGCCCTGTAATTGGCCGCCACAGAGGTAGAGCTCCTAATTAATTGTCCTTCAATATGACTTCCCAGCTTATTCTTTGGCAACTCAACTGCCAGTTTAACACATTTGTGAGCAAAAAGATTTGATCTTTTCTTGATTTCTTCCTTCATCATCTTTTTATATTGAATCCAATATTCAATATACCATATTCAATATAAAATCACTTATAAAGGTATGACTGCAGTATAATAGTTGCGCTTATCTCATCTACAAGGGCTTTATTTTGTCGCTGCTTTTTTTTGAGACCGCTGTCGATCATGGACTGGAATGCCATTTTAGAGGTAAAACGTTCATCAACTCTTTCGAGTTTCATTTCGGGAAAATTTTCATTGAACTTCTTCAGGAATTCCTGGATGCTCACTTCACTGAGAGAAGCAGTATTGTCCATTTGTTTAGGCTCTCCCAAGAGGACAAGTTCTACATTTTCATCAGAAAAATATTTTTTTAGAAAAGGCAGCAGTTCGGCCGTAGGAACTGTAGTTAATCCCGAAGCTATGATCTGTAGCTCATCGGTAACTGCAATTCCGGTGCGTTTTGTGCCGTAATCTATTGCCAGTATTCTGCCCATAATTCGGCGGCAAAGATACGGGTTAATTCGTGAACCTAAAAATGGGTAACAACCGCAGCGCCACTCAAGGCTTCAGCTAATCTAAGTTAAATGTATTACCTTCGCACGACAGGCAGCCTGCATAAAAAACCTCTGTAAAAGGTCATTTTCAGCAGGTTTTTCTGCTTAAAATTCCACTTCTTAAGTGGAAGCATATTTAATTAAAAGAAATAAAATTTTCAAAATGGAACATCTTAAAGAGATCATAGAAAAAGCGTGGGACGACAGGGATCTTCTCAATAAAACTGAAACTACAAATGCCATAAGGGAAGTAATTGATTTGCTCGACGAAGGAAAACTGCGGGTTGCCGAACCTGTAGCCGATGGCTGGCAGGTAAATGAATGGGTAAAAAAGGCTGTAGTACTATATTTCCCTATTCAAAAGATGGAAACCCTTGAAGCCGGGATCTTTGAGTATCATGATAAAATTCCACTAAAAAGAGGTTATAAAGAAAAAGGAATAAGAGTAGTTCCCAATGCAGTAGCAAGACATGGAGCTTATATTTCCAGCGGAGTCATTTTGATGCCAAGTTACGTAAACATTGGTGCTTATGTTGATGAAGGTACGATGGTAGACACCTGGGCAACTGTTGGAAGCTGCGCCCAAATTGGCAAAAATGTGCATTTGAGCGGCGGCGTTGGTATTGGCGGGGTATTGGAACCCTTACAGGCGGCGCCGGTAATTATTGAAGATAATGCCTTTTTAGGATCCAGAAGTATCGTTGTTGAAGGAGTGAAAGTGGAAAAAGAAGCGGTTCTTGGAGCTAATGTTGTTCTAACTGCCTCCACCAAGATCATTGACGTAACCGGGGATGAGCCGGTAGAGATGAAGGGACTTGTGCCTGCGCGTTCTGTAGTGATACCCGGAAGCTACACCAAGAAATTTCCGGCGGGAGAATACCAGGTGCCATGCGCTTTGATCATTGGAAAACGAAAAGAGAGCACCAATAAGAAAACTTCTCTAAATGATGCTTTGAGAGAACACAATGTAGCAGTTTAGGTTGTTGAAACCTTGTAATACAATAGAAAGGTTGTTTGAAAGTTCGGTTTAATCTCAACCTGAAATTTTTCAGGCTCTAACCGGCTTAGGTAATATGATTCTGAAAATAAATTCAGAAGTACGATTAGCTAGATACTCAAACAACCTCCAACAGGAGCTATGAAGATACTTGTGATTCAGCAGAAAATGATAGGGGATGTACTTACGTCCTCTATCTTGTTTGAAGCCCTTCGGAAGAAATATCCTGAAGCAGAACTGCATTATCTTATTCAGCCTCACACCCGGCCGGTTGTTGAAAATAATCCTTATATCAACAAACTGGTCATTTATGATCCGGCTCTTAATAAAAATCCGGTCAATTTTCTGTTTTTCGGAAAGCAGATAAGGAAAGAAGGCTACACTCATGTGATCGACATCTACTCCAAAATAAGCACGGGAATGATATCGCTGTTTACAGGAGCCAGCTGTAGGCTGGGTTACCATAAGAAATACACCAGTTATTTCTACACCAAAACCTTTACACCTGTTAAGGAGCCGGCTACATCTGCAGGATTGGCTATAGAAGACCGGATGCAGTTTCTACAGGGACTTCAAAAAGATTTTCCGAAACATTCGCGACCAAAGATATACCTGGACAACCTACAGAAGAAAAAAGCCGCAGTAAATTTACAAGCAGGAGGAGTTTCTTTTGAAAAACCTTTGATCATGTGCGGCGTGCTCGGAAGCTCAAAAAACAAAAGTTACCCATCTTCTTATATGGCCGCTTTATTAGATAAGATGGTGGCGCAGGTAGAAAATTGTCAAATTTTATTCAATTACTCCCCCTGCCAGGAAAAAGAAGCTCTTGCAATTTACAATCATTGTACTCCGGTCACCAGATCCAGAATATTTTTAGAGCTTTATGCCAGGGAACTGCAGGACTTCATTGCCAATTGTGCCACCTGTGATCTTTTTATAGGCAATGAAGGTGGTGCAGCCAACATTGCCAAAGCCTTAAAGATTCCCTCGTTTTCCATACATTCTCCTTCTGTAAAAAAAAATTACTGGGGAATTTACGAGGATGGAGACAGGAATGTTTCGGTACATTTGAAGGACTTTCAAAAAGAAGCACTTAAAGGCTTATCAACCAAGGAGATCACAAAAAATGCTGCAGGTTTTTATGAACTGCTGGAGCCAAACCTTATCTTCGCCAAACTGAATCCTTTTTTACAGAAGGTGATTTTGAAAAAATCTGAAGAAAAGTACTTATGAAAATTGTCATTTTAGCCGCAGGTATAGGTTCAAGATTAGGAAATCCTTTCCCGAAGCCCCTCACACCGTTAAAAGGAGGAAAAAGCATTATGGAAAAACAGGTTGAGAACTTTTCTGAATATTTTAATGAACATGACATTTCTGTGGTTGTAGGTTTTAAAAAAGACCTCATCATGGAACGTTTTCCCGACCTCACTTATATCTACAACCAGTTCTTCGATGCCACCAACACCTCAAAGAGCCTTTTAAAGGCACTTAAAAAGTATAGAAATGAAGATGTTCTTTGGATCAATGGAGATGTTATCTTTGATTCCGAACTCTTTTCTGTATTGAACAGAGAAATCGAAGCCAGGCATTCCTTTGTCGCTGTCAACACTTCTCGTGTTGCCGAAGAAGAGGTCAAATACACCCTCAAAAATGGCAAAATCGACGAACTTTCCAAGCAGGTAAAAAATGGTCTTGGAGAAGCTGTGGGTATTAATTTTGTGACAAAACAAGATATGCCGGTACTGCTTGAACAACTTGAGAACTGCGATGACAACGACTATTTTGAGCGCGGAATTGAAAAGGCCATTGCAGAAAATAACATGCAGGTCAACGCCGTTGATATTTCAGATTTTCGATGTATGGAAGTAGATTTTAAAGAAGATCTTGAAGTTGCAAACAACCTCTTTTAAAATGAAATTCGTTCTCTTTTGTCAATACCCTTATGCTTTCGGAATTCTGGAACCTATCATGCAGGTACTAAAGGAAAGAAAACAGGATTACCTTTGGTTTCTTACCGAAAATCTTAAAGAAAGCTTTCCCTTTCAAGATGAACCGCACACCTTTGATCTTGAAAAACTGGTATCCTATAATAGTGATGCCATCTTCTGCCCCGGGAATGAGGTGCCACATTACGTGCGGGGTGTAAAGACGCAAATCTTCCACGGGCTGGCAGGAGAAAAAAAAGGTCATTTTAAAATTCGTCATTATTTCGATCTTTACCTTACACAAGGGCCATTTTTCACGCGCCGTTTTAACAGAATGAGGAGAAGGCACCGCAACTATGAAGTAGTTGAAACAGGTTGGCCAAAACTTGATATCTACGGAAAGAAAGCTGACAAGTACAACTCTGATAAAGCCACTCTACTAGAAAAACATAAAGCGTCAAAAATGATACTTTATGCTCCTACCTTTTCCCCCTCACTTACCTCAGGTTCATTTTTACTGAAGGAGCTTGAAAAACTGGTTCAGAAAAAGGACTACCTCATCCTGATAAAGTTCCACGATAAGATGGCCGCCGAATTGATCCAACAATACCGAAAACTGGCAGCCGACAATAAAAATGTTATTTTTGAAGAGGAACCGAATATTGTGAAATTCCTGCTGATGGCTGATCTGCTTATAAGCGACACCTCGTCTGTAGTTTATGAATTTCTGTTACTCGACAAGCCGGTGATCACCTTCAGGAATAACTCCGAAAACATCTTGTGGAGCGACATAAAAGATGCTTCCCAACTGCAGCAGGCAGTAGAAAAAAATCTGCAACAAGATCCTTATCGGGAAGAGAGAAAAGAGGTCATTTCAAGCTATCATCCTTACAGTGATGGCAAATCTGCCGAAAGAATGGTTGATGCCGTGGAACAATATATTGCTGAACACGGTGTACCGGAAAGACGTCGTCTCCCCTTCCTTCGAAGGAGAAAAATGAACAGGATGTTTAGAAGGAAATAATGATATCTTTCCAAACCAAAATCTGATTACCTGGATTAAACTAATATCAAATGACAGAACCTCTAGAAAATATTCAAGTTGATGCCGTTATAACCTGGGTGAATGGAAATGATAAAAATTGGCAGAAAAAAATAAATACTTATTCTGAATCGAAAATAAATTTCTCTTCTGAAAATCATCTTAAACGGTACAATTCAATTGGAGAAGTTGACATTGCGATCAAGTCTATAATTAAGTTTGCTCCATTTATTAAGAACATTTTTTTAGTAACCGATGATCAATTTCCTGAATCTTTTAATTCCTTAAAATCATTAGCTCAAAAAAAAGGGGTGAACTTAGAACTGGTCGATCATAAAGTTATTTTTAACGGATTTGAAGAATATCTCCCCACCTTCAACTCGTGCTCAATTATATCTATGTTATTTAAAATCCCCAACTTGTCTGAGCACTTTATCATTTTTAATGATGATACTTTTTTAATGAAAGAAGTTTCCGTAAATGATTTCTTTATCAATGGAGAACCAATTATAAGAGGTGAATGGCAACCTTTTAATGAAAATAAAACATTAAGAAAATCCTACCGTGAAGTTTTGACTTTTTTAAATATCCGGAAAAAAAAGGATAAGATCAGTTTCAAGACATTACAACAAAACAGCGCCAAATTGGCTCAAATGGATAAATATGTTAGACGTTTCCACACGCCGGTTAGTGTGAGAAGGTCAACATTAACAAACTTCTTTAAGGAAGATACTCTACTTAGAAAGAATATCCAACACAGGTTTAGAAATCAAGATCAATTTCTTTTATCTTCTTTATCTGAGCATTTGGAAATTAAAAATGGTACTTATCATTATCGCAATTCTTCACAATTAACATACTTTAGGTCCTATAAAAAGCTATGGATGACCAAGTTAAAGTTGAAGTGGTATAAAGAAAACCAGAGTAAACTCTTCATTACATTTCAAAGTTTGGATATGGCAAACGATAAAATATTGAATTATATTTTGAATTGGATAGAAGAACGATTAGAAAAAAACTAAGAAGTTCTTTAAAAATCTATTATTTTATTTCTGTTTAAACTTTTTCTTTATCCTTTCTTTTTTATCACGTTTTGTAAAAAAGCTTTGATTGAAATGCCACATTTGATCAAAAACTTCCGATGAAGGCCGCCCTGTTTGCTTTGCATATTCATCTGCCATGATCTCGTAAATCGCTCTTTCCCTGGTTAAACGTTTAAAATTCTGCATTCTTTCAGTGAAACTTAAACTTTTAAAATTCATCCTGTTAAGGTCAACCAGGTAAAATTTAAAAACATTTTCATTGATTTGGATTAAGGTATTTCCGGGGGAATGATCTAAGAATTCTATTTCTTTTTCATGTAGCTGAAAGGTAAATCGGGTAAAAGCCCGCAGGATTTCTTCATGGCCTTTCTTTTCCAAATTCAAATCTCTGAAAGTAAGATCATAATCGAGTTGCTCACTTACATAAAAACTTTTTAGAAAGGCCACGGAAGTCACTTCTTCAGCATAAGCAACGGGTGCCGGGGTGTTGATTCCTCTCTTTAAAAGTTCCTGAGCATAATTAAAAGATCTTTCCGCTTTTGATTTTCTGAAGAAACGATATGCAATTTTATTTACAGCATTGGGAATTTTAAAAGCCTTGATGTTAAGTTTTTTTTCTTTGAGCGATACTACCTTTACAACATTTCTTTTGCCCGGGCCGATTTTACGTCCCTCGTTTTCAAAATTGTCAAGAGTCTGAAAAATTTCCTCTTTATAAGAAGAATATGCTTCATCTATGATTACTTTCATATTATTTCCCGAACTTTTCAGCAAAGTTAGCTTTTTGAGTTTGCATTAACTTTAAACTTCAGAAAATATAGACTTCTTTCTACTACAATAAAATTTGAGGGTAATTATTTTTCGGTATATCCCTACAATAAATATATCCACTCCCTAAACAAACATTAGAGAATCACAGGTGCATAACAGGCAAAAATAGCAAACTAAAACCCTGTTTTTGCATTCATCTCTACTTGATCAGATTTATTTTACCTTCGCAGTTATAGCCATTGAAAAGGCGGGTACAGAAAAAGTTTTATGAGAATCCTTCATTTATCGGCAGTAAGAAATTGGGGCGGCGGTGAAAAACATATTGAAAACCTGTGCCTGGAGATGGCTAAAAATCATCCCGAAGTATTCAATATTATTCTGTGCAGGAAAGGAAGCCTTTTTGAGCAGAGTCTTATAAAGCAAAATCTCAAGCATTATACCTCTCCTGTCTTTACAAATTTTGACTTTAGATATGCGCTGAAAATAATTTCTGTCTGCAAGAAAGAAAATATTGACCTTATTCATATTCACGACCCCAAAGCTCTTGCATTGGCTGTGGCTATAGATAAATTCAAAGACCTCCCTCCTTTTATCTTCAGTAAAAAAACCTCTTTTCCAATCCGTTCCCGACGGCAAACCTTGTACAAGTACAATTATCCGAAAATTAAAAAGATCCTTTGTGTTTCCGAAGCAACCAGAGAGATAAGTTTAGCTGCCCTTGACCACCATGAACGTCTGGAAGTAATTTATCACGGGACCAGTTTGAAAAACAAGGACACAAAACCCCCTTTTTTGATAGCGAACAAGTACAATCTTCCCGATGATGCAGTTATAATTGGAAACATTGCAAATCATATTGAGGCAAAAAACCTGGAAACTCTTGTTCAAACTGCCAACTACCTGGTCAACCAAAAGAAGCAGAAAAACTTATATTTTTTCCAGGTGGGTAACTTCAGTCAGGAAACCAAAACCCTTAAAAACTTGGTTCGGGAACTGGGATTGGAAAATCATATTTTCTTTACAGGATACATTCCTGAAGCTTCAGCATTTATCCCGCAGTTTGACATGATGCTGCTCACTTCAGAAAGTGAAGGAATTCCGCAGGTGATCTATGAATCTTTTTACTATAATGTCCCGGTAGTGAGCACAAATGTTGGAGGAATACCTGAAGTCATAGAAAATAATGTTAATGGTCTTTTGAATGATCCCTACGATCATAAAGGGTTAGGTGAAAACCTGTTGTTTTTGATTGAAAATCCACAGGTAATCCCGAACTTTGCAAAAATTTCCAGGGAAAAACTGTTTAAGCACTTTACCAGCCGCATCATGGCAGGAAAAACTCTGGAAGCTTATAAAAATACTTTAAATGGTAGACTACACTGAAGAACTCAACAATGCCTTAGCCGTCCTTAAGAGAGGTGGAATCATTTTATATCCTACAGACACAGTTTGGGGGATAGGCTGTGATGCCACAAATGCAGACGCAATAGACAAAATTTTCGCCCTGAAGAAAAGAAGCGAGGAAAAAGCGTTGATTTGCCTGGTTTCAGATTTTAAAATGCTCAACCAGTTCGTGGAGGAAGTTCCTGAAGTAGCTTATGATATTCTGAAGTATGCGGCTAAACCCACAACAATTATCTACGACAAACCGATTAGAGTTGCCGAAAATCTTGTTGGCAAGGATAACACCCTCGGGATAAGAGTAACCAAAGATGAATTTTGTCAAAAACTGATAAAAAAATTAAAAAGACCATTGGTTTCTACTTCGGCAAACCTTAGCCGGGATCCTACCCCTGAAGTATTTGGACAGATCAACGCAGAAATTTTAAAAGGTGTGGACTATGTGGTAAATTTGCAACAGTCTATTAAAACCCCAAAACCTTCGGCAATAATCAAGCTTGGCAACGACGGAAAAGTGCAGGTGATTCGGAAATAAAATAGTAAAAAGGCCACGAATACACAAATAATTAGTAGCTCTCACTCGGATGTGTAAAACTGAATCGTAAAATATATGGCCAATATTTTATATAAAGATGAAAGTTATGCTCTTGTAGGTGCGCTGTTCGAAGTATACAACAATCTCGGGAGTGGTTTTTCGGAAATAGTATACAAGGATGCTTTGGAGTATGAACTTAAAAACAGGAAAATTCAATTTACACGAGAAAAAGAATTTTCCGTTTCCTATAAAGATATCATTCTCCCACATAAGTTCTATGCAGATTTTGTGGTGGACGAAAAAATAATATTAGAGATTAAAGCGGTGGAAAATTCGCATGATAAATTTTTTGCTCAGTGTATTAACTACCTGAAAGCTTCAAATTGCCGATTAGCAATTTTAGCCAATTTTCACAAGGATTTACTCGACCATCGCAGGATACTATTATAAATTTATTCGTGTATTCGTGGCAAAAAAGAAAACAAGCAACGTGAACAACTATAAACAGGCACTAACCAACAACATCTTTAAAGTAATTTCTCTGGCAGCAAAAGAACTGGAGCTTGAGAGCTATGTGATTGGCGGATTTGTAAGAGATTACATTCTGCAACGGGGAGAGCACAAGGATATAGATATAGTTACAGTTGGCAGTGGGATTGAACTTGCCCAAAAGGTCTCTTCACTGCTCCCGCATAAACCAAAGGTCCAGGTTTTTAAAAATTATGGGACGGCTATGCTTCGGGCTTATGATATGGAGATAGAATTTGTTGGTGCCCGTAAGGAAAGTTACAGTGAGGAAAGTAGAAATCCAGATGTGGAGCAAGGTACTCTTGAAGATGACCAGAATCGAAGGGATTTTACAATAAATGCTCTTGCCTTAAGCCTTAACGAAGAAACTTATGGAAGTCTCCTTGACCCGTTCAACGGATTGCAGGACCTCAATGCCGGCGTTATTCGCACTCCGCTGGATCCCGACATCACCTATTCTGATGATCCTTTGAGAATGCTGAGAGCTGTGCGATTTGCTTCTCAACTACAATTCAGGATTGAGAATGATTCCCTGCAGGCTATAATTCGCAACAGGAGCCGACTGAAAATAATTTCCCGTGAAAGAATAGTAGAGGAAATAAACAAGATCTTATTATCGAAGAAACCTTCAGTAGGTTTTAGTCATCTTCATAAAACAGGCCTTTTAAGATTGATCCTGCCAGAGCTTACAGCGTTGGAAGGTATAGATGAAATTGAAGGTCAGCGGCACAAAGATAATTTTTGGCACACGCTGGAGGTGGTAGATAATATATCAGAAAATACAGACGACCTTTGGTTGCGTTGGGCTGCATTACTACACGATATAGGAAAAGCTCCCACAAAGAAATTTGATGAAAAACTGGGATGGACATTTCATGGTCATGAGTTTGTGGGCTCTAAAATGGTTTACAAGCTTTTCAAACGACTAAGGATGCCATTGAATGAAAAGATGAAGTTCGTGCAGAAGATGGTATATATGAGTTCAAGACCTATAGTTCTTTCACAGGATGTGACAGATTCGGCCGTTCGCAGACTTATATTCGATGCAGGAGAAGACATTGAAGATCTCATGACACTGTGCGAAGCCGATATAACTACCAAAAATCCCCGTAGGTACCGCAAATATCACAACAACTTTAAAGTCGTTAGACAAAAGATAAAAGAAGTTGAGGAACGGGACCACGTTCGTAACTTTCAACCCCCGGTGTCGGGAGAAGAGATCATGGAAACTTTTGATCTTAAACCTTCCCGGGAAATTGGAATAATAAAAGATGCCATCAAAGAAGCTATTTTAGAGGGGGTAATCCCAAATGAATATGATGCTGCCAAAGAATATATGCTTCAAAAAGGCAAAGAAATAGGTTTATCACCCAATTAGTTTATGCTATACTTTCACATGTACCCCTATGAAAGACAATAAAAAGGTAGTTTACTGGCTGTTTACCGGCTGTTTCTTGATTTTTGTAATGGTAGTAGTTGGAGGCATCACCCGCCTTACCAACTCCGGACTTTCCATTTCGGATTACAAATTGATCACCGGCACTATCCCTCCACTTACAGAGGAGCAATGGGTCGCCGAATTTGAATTCTATAAGCAATTCCCCGAATATCAAAAACTGCATTACCACTTTACCCTTGAAGATTTTAAGGGCATCTACTTCTGGGAATGGTTGCACAGGCTCATTGGCCGTCTTATTGGCCTCGTTTTTATTATCCCATTTCTTTATTTTCTCTTCACAAAACAGCTTACAAAGCCTACAATCTACAAATCCTTAGTGCTACTCTTTTTGGGAGGTTTCCAGGGATTCCTGGGTTGGTATATGGTTAAGAGTGGTCTGGTTGATATGCCGGCCGTTAGCCATTACAGGTTGGCTGCCCATTTGACCACTGCCTTTGTCACTTTTGCATACTGCTTCTGGGTGGCTATGGACTTAATCTATCCAAAGAAAAAAAACATAAACAAGAGCTTCAGGAATCTCATATGGGTGGGAATGATCATCCTGCTGCTTCAAATTATATGGGGAGCTTTCGTGGCAGGTTTGGATGCAGGCTGGATCCATAACTTCTGGCCCTGGATGACCGGCGGGGAATGGGTACATGAAACAGTTTATATAGAACAGAATCCTCTCTGGAGGAATTTCATTGAAGGAAAAAGCGGCGTGCAGTTCGTACACCGTTACCTGGCATATGTTGTGGTTGCAATAATCCTTTATATCTGGTACAGATCGCGAAACCTGCAACTCACCCTTCCGCAGCAAAGAGGAGTGCAATGGCTTGTGGGACTGGTCTTTCTACAGTTCCTTCTCGGCGTGCTCACGCTCATTTATGCTGTGCCATTATGGCTTGGAGTCGCGCACCAGGTAGGAGCTTTTTTCCTGCTCACTGCGATGACTTTTACCCTGCATAGATTTAGTCGTTAGCTGAAATTTCTCATCTAAAAATGTATCTTTGCAATCCAATTTTTTTGACTTATGCTGTATAGATTTAGAATTATCCTTGATGCCGAAGAAGATGTGTTCCGTGACATAGAAATAATGTCTAAAAACACCTTAGAAGATTTACATAATACCATTTTGCAATCCTTTGGATTTGATGGCACCGAGATGGCTTCTTTCTACATAAGTGATGACGAATGGAACCAGGGGGAAGAAATTTCCCAGTTCGATGTTACCGAAGGCACAGGCTCAGTAAGGTTAATGAACGAAACAACCCTTGACAGCGTGGTTTCTGAAGCACAAACCAAGCTTATTTACGTTTACGATTTCTTTAGCATGTGGACTTTCCTTGTGGAACTGGCAGAGATCGCAGAACCCGATCCTCAAATGGATTACCCAAACCTATTGTTTGTCCATGGGCAGTTACCTACCGCCGCTCCAGAGAAAGAATTCCAAGCCGAAGAAGACGATCTTGGTCTTGACTATGATGATGATTTTGATGTAGACGATTACGACGATCTTTCTTTCGACGAGAATTGGAACTAGCTTAAATTTTTCTATTTTTCCGCCTTTATTAATCCGGTAACTTAACCGCACCTTTTCAATATGATCAATTTATATAACGCTCACATTGACTCTCTTTCTATTCATAGAGTTGGCAACAAAAGCCGGAATGAGAACATTTTCCTTTCCGCCCAACCCTTTCATCTGAATGACGAGATCACTCCCCTTGTAAAAGAGTATTTTCTGAAGCCGTTTCGTGATAAAGAGGAAAATTACTTTCAGTTTTCTAATGACGTGGATGTGGAATTCAACCCATTGTTTGAGATAGCCGGAAAGATATTTGACAACCCGCAGGCAATCCATGAACAGTCAAAAAAGATCACGACCCTGCTATTTGAACAGTCGGCCCACCCGCACATCAAAAGCGGAGAGGTGTATGTTGTATTTTTTGACAACATGATGCTCGACAATGAAAAAACTACCGCTATCGGGATTTTTAAATCTGAATTAAAGCATGATTTCCTTCAGTTCCAGGAAAAGGAGAGCATTCTGGAAATGATCATTCAGCAAGGGATCAACCTGAACAAGCTGGATAAAGGAGCTCTTATCTTCAACAAAAACCGCGAAGAAGGTTTTAAAATCCTTTCGGTCGATTCCAACAGGTATGACACCAAATACTGGCTGGAGAATTTCCTCGGAGTTGACGTGATGGCCGATGATAATTTTCACACCAAAAAATATTTGAAATTCTGTCAGAACTTCGCCAAAGACGTAGTACTTCCTGCGGAAGATAAAAAGGAGGAAGTAATGTTCATGAACCGAAGTGTGGATTATTTCGCAAAGAATGACGACTTCGAGGAAACTGCATTCCTGAATTCAGTTATTGACAATCCTGCGCTTTTACCCGAGTTTCAGAATTACAAAACTGAAAAAGCACCAAAATACAAGATCGAGGATCTTACCAGTTTTCCTATTTCAAACACGGCGGTAACTTCTGCCCGTAAGTCGATCAAGAACGTCATCAACCTCGACACGAACATCCAGATCAAAATGGACTTCATCAATCCCGAGTCGGCCGAAAAGTTCGTGGAAAAAGGCTGGGACGAAGAAAGGCAGATGTATTACTATCTGGTTTACTTTAATAAGGAACAGAAAAGTTAGGAGAAGAACCAAGAGCCAAGAGCCAAGAATAAAAAAGGAAGGGTCTCAAAAATGTCATTTTTGAGACCCTTCCTTTTTTATTATTCCTTAATCATTAAGCCTTAATCATTTAAATAAGTCTTTTCATATTCACATCTTCATAATTCCTTTTCACGAAATCAAGGGCTGTTCTTATGATCTGTCCCATGGAGCGTGCCCTTTTGAATTTCATATCGCTGGAGAAATCATAAAGCTCTTTGCGAAGTTGTTTAACATTGGACTCATTTGAGATCTGGTCGTTAAGGATGCAGCGCATTAATTCCTTGTAGCGGGATTGAGCGTTGATGATCCTTTTTGCCAGCAGGGAGCGTTCTTCCCTCCTATATTGCTCTATAGAGGATTCCTGCAGCTTCTCCTGCACCAGTTGTACCATCTTCAAATTCTCTTTAAAGAATTGGGGCCTGTACACCTTTAAACTACCCTCAAAACATTGCTGATCAAAATCGATGGCCCTTATTTGATACTCCACGTGATCAAAATCGTGGGTGGGAATGATCACGTAGTTGTAGGATCTCATATCTCCCAAAAGCCGGATCGTACACCTTTCATTGAATTTTACGAATTGTTTCGCAATTTGTGTTTTCGCCCGGTCATCACACATTGGCAGTTCATCCTCAATAAAAACATCACCCGGGATCCCGGCAATATGCTCCTCAATTAAGGTATCCCGGTAGACCAAAAAGTTGATCCTGTGCGGGGAAAGTATGTGTTCAAATTCAAGCCCGTAGATACGAGATGCATCTGCTTTTTTAACGTAGAAATAGGTGAAACTGTCGTTGAGAATATTTCGGATCTTTACGCGAAAAGGTTTTGAATTTCCGAAGGTGCAATAGTCAATTGCATCGACGTTAAGAAACTCCAGCGAATCGTCACTCCCATCGGAATGCAGGATGGTGTAAACCTGCTTCAGGCTGTTGTCGATCTCATCTCTTTCATAATCGGGATAATAACATCGCACCCAAAAGGTATCTTCATCATGTTGATCATAAACTACAATCGAACCCGAAAACCTCAACAGATCATCGTAAAAAACGGGAATTTTGGTGTTGCGATTATATTTTGCGAGGTATTTATGGAACCGGTCATTTACCGGAAAGGATGGTTTTTTCTTTGACATTAATTTTTCCTGCATACCCTGAATTTCCTCAAAAATAAGACTTCTTTTTATTTCGGCCTGTAACAAAACGTTAACTTAGGCGTCAAATGTTAAAACCGGTTTATTTTGAGTACAATTCTTCGTCTTAACAATCTCACAAAAAGATTTGGTCCCGTTACTGCGGTCAAGGATCTTTCATTCACCATTGAAAAAGGAAATGTTTACGGCATTCTTGGTCCAAACGGAAGTGGAAAATCTACTACCCTTGGAATCGTTTTAAACGTGGTGAATAAAACCAGCGGCGACTTCCAGTGGTTTGATGGTACGCAAAGCACCCACCAGGCCCTTAAGAAGGTAGGAGCTATAATTGAGCGTCCTAATTTCTATCCTTACATGACGGCTGCCCAAAACCTGAAGCTGGTATGTAAGATAAAAAATGTAGCTCCCAATAACATCGATGAAAAACTGGAGTTAGTCGGACTGTTGGACAGAAAGAATAGCAAATTCCGTACTTTTTCCCTGGGTATGAAGCAACGGCTCGCCATTGCCTCTGCTCTACTTAATGATCCCGAAATTTTAATTCTGGATGAACCTACCAACGGACTCGACCCGCAGGGAATACACCAAATAAGGGAGATCATAACCAGGATTGCCTCTACAGGCACTACCATTTTACTTGCCTCTCACTTGCTGGACGAGGTAGAAAAAGTTTGTACTCACGTAGTGATCATTCGCAAAGGCGAGAAATTGTACAGCGGACCTGTAGACCAAATGAACGCAAGTTTCGGCTTTTTTGAACTGAAGGCATCCAATGAAGAGAAACTACTGGCACTTCTTGATTCCCATCCCGCATTTGGGAAGGTGGTCCAAAAAGGGGAACTTATCACTGCTTTCCTGGAAGAACCTCTAGAACCGGAAGCTCTCAACACCTACCTTTTTGAAAACGGATTAATCCTTTCTCAACTCGTAAAACGTAAGGAAAGCCTCGAAGAACAATTCCTAATGTTAACTAACCAAATTTCTGCCTAATGCTACGATTACTTAACATAGAATATCACAAACTACGCTATAGTAAATCTTCGAGGGTTTTGGTTACTACCTACTTTATCCTCATTACTTTTATTGCGCTCATAGCATCTATAGAATTTAATTTTGGTAATGTAAATTTCAGGCTGGCAGACCAGGGGATATTTAATTTTCCTTACATATGGCATTTCAACAGCTATATTGCTGCTACTCTAAAGTTATTCCTGGCCATTGTAATCGTTTCCATGATGTCCAACGAATACAGTAACCGTACAATAAAGCAAAACCTTATTGATGGCTTAAGTAAAAAGGAGTTCATCCTTTCAAAATTCCTTACTGTTGTTTCTTTCGCACTGTTATCGACACTTTTCCTGTTCATAGTTTCTTTGATACTTGGACTGTCTTTTTCAGATTATACAGAGATGAACATCATCTTTTCTGATATGGAATACCTGCTGGCCTATTTTATTAAGCTAACAGGGTTCTTTGCTTTTTGTATGTTCCTGGGAATTTTCGTGAAAAGATCGGCTTTTGCGCTGGGCTTCCTGTTCATTTGGTGGATCCTTGAGAGCATCTTAAGGGGAGTTATGGAGTATAAGATCTTCAGGGATTCTAATATTGCCGAAAATATTGCACAATTTTTTCCACTAGAATCTATGGCTTTGCTTGTCAAGGAGCCTTTTACGAGACTTAACGCGGTACAATCGGCAGCCACTCAATTGGGATCAGAGATCACGAAGGATTATTCAATTCACTGGTACCAACTTCTTATTGTGATCCTGTGGATATGTATCTTCGTTTACCTCTCTTATTTACTGCTGAAGAAGAGGGATCTTTAACCGGCCTGATATTAAACTTCTTAGGAGCAGGCAATATTTGTTGGTAGCTTTAAAATTGGTTATTTTTGCAAGTCAGCAAAAAATCCTATGAAATTTAAAGTAAAGTCAGATTTTAAGCCCACGGGAGATCAGCCGCAGGCTATAAAGCAACTGGTTAGCGGAATTGAAAACAAGGAACGATACCAAACACTTCTGGGAGTAACGGGATCTGGAAAAACCTTTACTGTCGCGAATGTGATCGAAGAGGTGCAAAAACCTACTCTTGTACTTGCACATAACAAGACTCTGGCCGCCCAGCTTTATTCTGAATTTAAGCAGTTCTTCCCGGATAATGCGGTAGAATATTTCGTAAGTTACTACGACTACTATCAGCCGGAAGCTTTTATACCCTCCTCGGGAACTTATATTGAAAAGGATCTTTCGATAAACGAAGAAATTGAGAAAATGCGTCTCAGCACCACCTCTTCCCTCCTCTCCGGAAGAAGGGATGTTATTGTGGTGGCTTCGGTTTCCTGTCTTTACGGTATTGGAAATCCGGTGGAGTTCAAGAAGAACGTCGTCTCGATCGAAAAGGATATGGTGATCTCCCGGACTCAGCTACTCCATAAGCTGGTGCAAAGTCTTTATTCAAGGACCGAAGCTGAATTCAATCACGGAAACTTCCGAATTAAGGGAGATACTGTGGATGTTTACCCAAGTTATGCAGATAATGCCTTCAGAATTCACTTTTTTGGAGATGAGATAGAAGAGATTGAAGCCTTTGACCCGGCTACAAACGAGGTTATAGAGAAATATGAACGTCTTAATATCTATCCTGCGAACATGTTCGTGACTTCGCCCGATGTACTCCAGGGAGCTATACGGCAGATCCAGGATGATTTGGTAAAACAAGTAGATTACTTCCAGGACATAGGAAAACATTTAGAGGCAAAACGTCTTGACGAGCGCACCAATTTCGATCTTGAAATGATAAGGGAATTGGGCTACTGTTCCGGAATTGAGAACTACTCGAGATACCTGGATGGCCGTCTTCCGGGCACAAGACCTTTCTGTTTACTGGATTATTTCCCCGACGATTTCCTTATGGTAGTGGATGAAAGTCACGTTACCATCCCGCAAGTACATGCAATGTACGGTGGGGACAGATCCAGAAAGGAAACTTTAGTAGATTACGGCTTCCGGCTTCCGGCAGCAATGGATAACCGTCCGCTTAAATTTGAAGAGTTTGAAATACTTCAGAATCAGGTGATTTACGTAAGTGCTACTCCGGCAGATTATGAACTTCAGAAGACAGAGGGAATGTATATTGAACAGGTAATTAGACCTACCGGTTTACTGGATCCTGTAATTGAAGTGCGACCGAGTCTCAACCAGATAGACGATCTCATTGAGGAAATGCAGGTGAGGATCGACAAAGACCAGAGGATTTTAGTTACGACCCTAACAAAACGAATGGCCGAAGAGCTAACGAAATACCTTACCAGAATTGATATTCGCTGTCGCTACATACATAGCGATGTCGATACATTAGAGCGGGTGGAAATCATGCAGGACCTTCGAAAAGGGCTTTTTGACGTGCTGGTTGGAGTAAACTTGTTACGGGAAGGACTTGACCTTCCGGAAGTTTCCCTGGTGGCAATTCTCGATGCCGATAAAGAAGGATTTTTAAGGAGTAACCGCTCTCTTACGCAGACCATTGGCCGGGCTGCACGTCACCTGGAAGGAAAAGCAATCCTGTATGCGGATAAAATCACAGATAGTATGCAGAAGACTATCGACCAGACGGAGTACAGGCGTGAGAAACAGCTGAAGTACAACGAAGACAATAACATCACTCCCACCGCACTTAAGAAATCTTTCGAGAATATGCTCGTGCGTAAAAAACCGGAGCCCTACGTATATGAGGTTGCCCCCGATCTTAAAGCCGCAGAGGCTGAAACAGAATTCTTTAGTAAACCACAACTTGAAAAAAGAATCAGGGAAAAAAGAAAGGCTATGGAGTCGGCGGCTAAAGAGCTGGATTTCATGACAGCGGCAAAACTGCGTGATGAAATTAAGATGCTACAGGAAAAAGTACAGGAAACCTCCTAAAGTGTTAAAATATTTATAGAGTGCTGTAAAACAGGAAGATATTTGAGTATATTGATTTTTATTGGTGTCTCCCCAAGAAAAAAATACACTCGTGTACAAACTTCTGTTATTGGGGATCTCACTCCTCTTAATTTCTTTTAAAACAAATGCGCAGGTAGGGATCAATACCCATGATCCAAAAGCCCAACTGGATATAAGCATTGAAGATCCGGCTTCCCCGGAAAATACAGATGGCATTCTTATCCCCCGAATGTCAAATTTCCCAGCCACTAATCCCACGGAGGCTCAACACGGGATGCTGATCTTCCTTACCACTCAAAAAATGGAATTCCCAACAGGATTTTACTGGTGGAATTCCTCCTCGGTAGCCTGGGAAAGTGTGGGAAGAAAAGCTTCATCAGATTTTTATAAAATTGGAACAACCTCTCCCTCCACAAGTCCCGAAGAAGCGGTATTTAGAAAAGGCAATGTCAGCATTGGCGGGTCTTCACAAAACGTTAAGCTGAAGGTAATAATTGATGACAAGGAAGATCATTTAATTCGTACCGGCCTTGAGGTCGAGAACGCAAGTTCGACAGCAAAAAATGTCACTTACGGCATTGTAACCAATAATAATACTGCAACAGCCGATAAAAAATATGGAATAAAGAGCTCTGTTAGTGCTAACGGAATCGGGATCCATTACGGCATTTTCAATGAGGTGAATCAGAATACAAATGAAGAGATCTACGGGATCTATAATGATGTAGGTAAGACATTCGGATCCACGAAAAACCACTATGGAATCTACAACGAAATTGGAACAGTACAGGGGAATGGCTTTGTCTACGGCATATACAGCACGGCTTATGGGAATGATCCAAAAAAGGTATATGCAGGCTACTTTTCGGGAAGAGTAGGAATAGGAACAACAGGAAATGATTACGTGTTGCCGGATACACGAGGTTCTCAGGACCAGGTTTTAATGACAGATGCAAGTGGCATTGTGAGCTGGAAATATCCAAACTCAGGCACCTATTCCTCAACTGCCTCTAATACCGGAGCTTTTCTAATTCCCGATGAAACTTATTCCCTTCGCATTAATAACCAGGTGAGCAGCGTTGTAATTCCCGATGCCGCTATTAATAAAGGCCGACTGATATACCTGATCAACTGGCCCGGCAATTCAAAAAAGATTCTGGATTTTATAGGCAGTAACGACCTGTTTGATATTACCACAAATTCAACAGTGACTAGTATTGATCCGGGAACAAAGTACCTCATTCAGAGTGCCGGCAACCGGTGGATCCTTTTGGATAAATAGATTAAAGAAAAGGATTGGGCTAAAGCCCTAATGACATTTTAATTCTAAATCCTCCGGATAAATCCGGAGGCAATTCATGGATAGACCAGGATTTCTTGTGAATGGATGAGAGCCTGTAGACATGAATTACCTCCCCTACAAAAAGAGGCATAAAAATTTCTCTTCAATAGCCTTTAAACAAAAAAAGGACACCAAGAAATGGCATTTTTGAGAGGTGTGGGGCTAAAGCCCTTTTTGGTACAGGATCCCCTTACCTTCAGATAAATCCGGAGGAAATCATGGACAAACCAGGAGTTCTTGCCATTTGATTAGAGAGCCTCTAGACATTAATTACCTCCGCCTTCAATAAGACTTTTAACAAAAGAAAACTATCAAAAAATGGCATTTTTGAGAGATGTTTGGCTAAAGCCCTTTTTGATACAGATCCTCTTACCTTCGGATGAATCCGGAGGCAATTCATCTCTTTAAGCTCTATTTCTGATAAATCTTTAAAATGTTTAAAAGCCTAAAAGCTTGAATTACCTCCGCCTTCAGGCAGAGGCCCAAAGAAAAATCAATCCGGGGCTTTAGCCCAATAAATCCCCTCATTTTTGAGACCTCAGCTTATGCGATCTCATTTATTTTATTAGCCTGTAGCTCTTTATTTGTTCTTTCTATACGAATTCTTACGTCTACTGCCGTCAGGTCTTGATCGGTCGCCATAAGAGGATTGAGGTCCAATTCTGCAATTTCAGGAACCATTACCAACAAATTCGAGATCTTCACAATAGTTTCAGCAAACAATTCGATATTGATACCAGCCTGACCTCTAACCCCTTTTAAGATCGGTGCTGCTTTTAGATCTGTGATCATTTTTAAAGCCTCTTCCTCTGAAACAGGAGTCATCGCAGCACTAATATCCTTTAAAACCTCAACAAAAATGCCTCCCAGCCCGCACAAAATCACATGAGGATAATGTGTTTCTTTTTTTGCTCCTATAAACAATTCCATTCCCTTGATCATGGGCTGGACCATAACAGACGTTGCTCCTTCGATTTGCATTAATTTGTCAAAACCTTCAAATAGATCGGTGTCGTTTGAAACATTCAGGATAACTCCGCCGACATCAGATTTGTGCAAAGGTCCTTCAACTTTAAGAACTACCGGATATTCAACTGAGTTTGAAATCTTATTTAGCTCTGCCTCATTCTTAGCCTGTTTTGGAGTGGCAAATTTCACTCCTGCAGTTTTCAACAAAGTAATTGCAGCTTCTGTGGGCATGTACCCGTCAGGTAGTGTATCGATTAACTTCCAGATTTTTGTAGAAAATTGTGGGTCAGGATTTTTGGTTTTTTTACGAACCGGTGTTTGATTATAAACTTTGGATAAGGCCTGTCCAAATAATACCTCATCATGGAATGCGATATTTCCTTTTTTAATAAATTCCCTGATCTCATTCTTCACATTCACTACTGAAGGCAATACGGCGTAAATCGGCTTTTTAGAAGTGTTAATTTTTTCATCCAGTACTGCATATACATCATCCACAGCGGTTAAACCGGGACTCCCAAAGATCACAGTTATCGCATCAATTTGGGTCGAGTTTTCACAGTACTCAATAATGGCATCTAACTGCTCAGCGTTGCCTGTTGCTAAAAAATCAATTGGATTAGACACGGAAGATCCATCAAATAATTTACTCAACAAGGCTTCGCTTGCTTTGCCTTCTAAATGAGGAATTTTGAGTCCGTTCTTTGCTAATACATCGGTTAGCATTACAGCCGGACCTCCGGCGTGGGTGACGATGGCCATATTCTTTCCTTCGGATTCTTTTTGCTGAAGTATTCCGGCAACAGTAATGAGTTCATTCCTGCCGTAGCAACGGATAATTCCGGCTTTTTTAAATAGAGTATCTACAAAAACATCAGAATTGGCTATAGCTCCTGTATGTGAGGAAGCCGCCCTGTTTCCTTCCTCCGAACTTCCGGCCTTAATAGCCGCTATTTTACAGCCTTTACCTATAAGGGACGATGTATGTTTCAAAAACTTAAGCGGGTTCTTGATACTTTCAATGTAAAGCAGTTTTACTTTTGAACTGGTTCCCGTCTCAAAAGAGAGATCCAAATATTCCAGGATCTCCTCCACTCCTATTTGGGCACTGTTTCCAACCGTATATAAGCTCGAAAATGTTAGCCCCATGCTCTTTGCTGCTTCGATAATAAAAACTGCTGTTGCACCGGAACCTGATATAAAGTCAACACCGTTCTCATCCAGTTTTGGGATGGGCGTTGTAAAAACTCCTGTGTAATGTTTGTTTATTAATCCAATGTTGTTAGGACCTAATAAACTACCACCTGCCTTATCAATCAAGTCGACAATTTCCTTTTCCAGCTTAGCACCAGCTTCATCCATTTCACTAAATCCGGCAGAAAAAATGATAAAGCCTTTGGTATTTTTTTGTTGTGTAAGCACCTTCACGGCTTCAACAACAAATTTCGCCGGAATCGCCATTATGGCAAGATCTACTTTAGGAATGTCATTGATGTCTTTATAAGATTTCAACCCCTGTACAAGCTCCTGCTTAGGATTGACTACAAATAATTCTCCTTTGAATTGGTGATCAAGCAGGTTTTTTAAAACTCTGCCGCCGGGACTATGAATATTATCAGAACCTCCAACAACAACAATGCTTTTAGGATGAATTAATTTCGGGTTAAGCATATAAAACAAAGAATTAAATAATAGTAAAGAAAGAGAATTGAAATAGGATTTTAACTGATATTCATCAGCATCTGTTTGATTAGATATTAGTTAATTTGATAGAACAGTCAAATCTTTTAGGCTATGTATGCATTTTCGAAAGCAGTCAATTCCATGCATTCAGAGGACGTTAAACAATTGATGAAACAGGCTTCCGGCAAAAACCTGATCTCCTTTGCAGGTGGTATGCCCAACAATGATCTTTTTCCGGTAAAACAAATTGATGAGATCTATAATTCTTTACCTGAAGATGTCAAAAAGTTGTGTTTTCAATACGGTCCCACCTCCGGTTATCCTCCTCTGGTCAAGTCCCTGGAGAGCTATTTGAAAAATAAGGGATTGGCAGTTGATGATAATAAAATTTTGATCACTACGGGTTCCCTGCAAGCGATATCTATTATTAGTCAGGAATTTGTCAATGAAGGTGATATCATACTCACAGAAAATCCATGTTTTGTAGGAGCTTTGACGGTTTTTGAAACTGTTGGAGCCGAAATACACAGTATACCTATCGACAAGAACGGCATCAACATCGAAGCCTTAAAAAGTAAAATCCAATCCTTAGATCGGAAACCCAAGTTCTTATATGTAACGCCCAATTATCATAATCCTGCCGGTATTATTTACACACCTGCAAGAAAAAGAGAACTCCTGGAAGTTTTATCGGGCACCGGAATAATCTTACTGGAAGATGATGCCTACAGTGAACTTTACTTTAATGATGATGAAAAACACCTGACCAAACCCATGAAATCATTTGGTGTTAAGGATGTGGAAATTATTTACACAGGATCATTTTCCAAAATATTGGGTCCGGGATTTAGATTAGGCTATATGTTGTCTTCTGAAGAGATCTTCGAAAAAGCAGAAACGGTTAAACAGGCTCTCGATGCCTGTACTTCCAGTTTTATGCAGATACTGGCGAATGAATTTTTAGCACAAAATAAACTGGAACCTTATTTGGCATTTTTGAGAAGTGAATATCTGGAACGCAAGAATTTGCTCCAAAAATATTTGAAAGCCTATATGCCCCAGGAAGTCACCTGGAATGAACCCAAAGGAGGATTTTACATGTGGCTGAAATTACCTTCTCATATTAAATCAACAGACATATTTAAAGAAAGTGTTGCCAAAGGAGTAGTATTTGTAACCGGACGAACCTTTGATCCCGCCAGTCAAAAGGATGACAGGTTACGACTTTCTTTTTCAAATATGCCAAAGGAGCAAATTGAAAAAGGGGTCATTATCTTATCTGAAGCAATAAAAAAAGTGCTTCAGAATTCTAAAATGGAGATTTCCTAATTAGTTTTTTCGAGTTCTAAGCAAAAAAGTATCGGGAATAAAGACAGGTCTTACTCCCGATACTTTTTTATAACAAACTATTGTGCCTGATCTATAAATTAGCCAGATTGGTGATTCCTTCAGCTACTTTTTTTCCTTCAGTAAAAGCTTCAAGGTTCAGCTTTATTATCTTTTCACTTTTATGTTGGAACAATTTCTTGATGGCTTCGATCATACTGTCTTCCGATAATGGAATTATAGCTGATGCTGCTCCCAATAAAACTATATTGGCCACTTTTGAATTACCAATGGCTTTAGCAATTTCTGTAGCGTTTATAATGACGTGATTCGGATGCTTCTTTATCTGGTCAAAAAGATCATTTTTGTCAGGATAATTGGAAGTATTAATAAAAGCTTCTGAGTCAGTAACCAGCCAGCCATCTTTCTTCAAAAAAGGCATATATCTCAATGCTTCCATGGGTTCTACCGATAAAATCAAATCAGCTTTTCCTTCAGGAATGAGATCAGAAAATATTTGCTTGTCGGATATCCTTACATGTGATTGCACGGCACCGCCACGTTGGCTCATTCCGTGAACTTCAGATTGTTTTATGAACAAGTTCTCGCTTAAAGCAGCCGTATCCAAAACCGCAGCAATCGTAAGGATCCCCTGTCCACCAACACCTGATAATATGATATTTGTTTTCATTTGTTTATTTTTTGAAAGATCAAGTACTCTAATTTAATGAGGCGATCCTGGCTTTAATTTGCTCTTTTTGATCCCTTGATAATCTAACGCAAGGCCTTTCAGAAATAATGACCGAAACACCTTTGTATTTTAATTCATTTCGCAGAACTTCCACGTTTTCCTGGTGGTTCTTTTTTAGGGGCACTATAGTTTTAAGATGATCGGGATGGACTCCAATTCCCAAACAGATTTTGTGCAACCTCCCTACTGCAGAAGATTCCTGAGCTCCCGTCATAGCAACTGCAGAGTTATCGGAAATAATAATTGTTATAGGTGTATTTTCATAGACCGCATCCAAAAGCCCAGTCATACCCGAATGGGTAAAAGTGGAATCTCCAATCACTGCAATTGCGTTCTCCAGCCCCGCATCTGCGGCGCCTTTTGCCATCGTAATAGAAGCTCCCATATCTATAAGGGTGTTTATAGTCCCTAAAGGCGGTAAAGCTCCCAGTGCATAACATCCAATATCTCCAAAAATGTTTTTGTTCCCTATCTCGGGTATTAATTCATTAATGGCATTAAAGAGGTCTGTATGGCCGCAACCTTCACAAAGTTGTGGAGGTCTTGGAGTCACCACGGAAGGAATAGTTTCTAACTTCTCCTGGAAAAGCCCGAGAGATTTCCCGACTATTCTCGGGTTCAGTTCTCCCGTTCGCGGCAGATCGCCTGATAACTTTCCTTTTATTTTATCATTGTCATCAAAATAGTTGTGCAGCAATTCTTCAACTATGGGATAACCGTCTTCTACAACCAGGATCTTTTCACAGTGGTCGTATAATGCTTTTACTTTTTCTTTAGGTAAAGGGTATTGAGTAACCTTTAAAATAGAATAATCAGAGTCATCTTCTCCCAGGTTTTCCATCACATAATTATAGGCTATTCCACAAGCTATAATTCCTAATCTCCTGCTTTTACCTTTTTTCAAGCTGTTAAGATCTGAATTATCTGAATATTCAATCAGAGTTTCCTGTTTATTGATCAGGAGATCAAACTGCTTTCTGGCATTCATGGGAAGCAGAGCAAACCGAGAGGTATCAGATGGTAAGTTGATATCGTTAGGATCACGTCTTTCCCTTACTTCAATACCTGCACGGGAATGCGATAAGCGTGTGACCAACCTCAACAATACCGGTAATTTCAGTTCTTCCGAAAGATCAAAGGCATAAAACATCATATCATAGGCTTCCTGCTGATTTGATGGTTCCAGGATTGGGATCATTGCAAACTTTCCATAGAACCGGGAATCCTGTTCATTCTGCGAAGAATGCATGGAAGGATCATCGGCCACTACGACTACAAGTCCGCCGTTTACTCCGGAAACAGCCATATTCATAAAGACATCTGAAGCCACATTCAAACCCACATGCTTCATCACCACCATAGACCTCTTTCCAACATAGGACATACCTAGAGCTGCTTCCATGGCCGTTTTTTCGTTGACAGACCAGGTGGTATGTATCTTTAATTCCTTAGCAAGTTTGGACTTTTGAATGTATTCGGTTATCTCGGTTGATGGGGTGCCGGGATAAGCATACACGCCAGACAAACCCGCATCAATACTACCCTGAGCAAGTGCTTCATTTCCTAAGAGTAAACTTTTCATCTGTTTAAATTTGATATTGCGTAATGGAAATGATTCGATCTTCATCGACTCCTCCTAAAACGATATAGTTGTACAACTAATTTAGAAGGTTCAGGGTTATTATAGTATGATCTTCATCATGCCCTGGTGCTATAAACGGAACAGAAATGCTAAAATGAGATGTCTCAAAAATGCCTTTTTTGGAAGGAATTGTGCTGAAGTTCTTTTAAAAATTCCCACCAGGCTAGAATGCTTATTGAATTACCTCCACATTTAGGTGGAGACATATGACCTCCCCTTCCTTACAATTTTAGCCAAACAAAAGAGGCTGTCTGAAAAGGCAGCCTTTTTTTTGTATAAATAGGAGGAGCTGCTTATTTTTAGTATATGAGCAGAA
>NZ_JAIVCC010000009.1 GCF_020866905.1 Salinimicrobium sediminilitoris
TTAAGCCCGTTAGCGCAGATGGTACTGCTATCTTGTGGGAGAGTATGTCGCCGCCTTTCTTTTAAACCCTTCATCATTCATTTGATGAAGGGTTTTTTTATGGAATAAATTTTAATTAGATACGACTGCCATCTCCCCTCCATTCCAGGGAGGGGAAGTCCGCCAATTGGCGGACGGGGAGGGTCTGCTTTCCGGAAAAAATCAAAAGGAAGCATTTTTCAGCTCCTTCTTCCCGGGAGACTTGTTCGAAGGACGTCCCAAGTTCACAATCTAGACCTCACAGGTTTCAAAAACCTTTGAGGTCTATTCTATGGGTGGAAACAATAATTTGCAGTATGTTCCAACTTTACAGGATTCCAAATTTTGAATCTGGAATAAAAGAAAACCGGCACTGTCCCCCAAACAGTACCGGCTTTCAACGATCTCTTAAAAAGAGATTTCTGTTATTTTTTTCCTCCTACCTCAAATTCATGGTAGTAACCACTAGCCATTGAATCAGGCCATTCAGCTATAAAGGCATAGTTTCCGGGTTTTAACAATGCCTGAAAATACGTGGTTCCACCAGCAGACAGTTCTTGAGCACCGCCTAAGAAAGTAAATCCTGCCGGTGCCGGAGTCATCATTCCTTCGTTTAGGGCTCCAAGATTATTCATCCAGAACATCCAGGAATTTAATTGTGCTAAATTCTCTTCAGTTCCTTCATCAAATCTTACCAGATGTACATCCGCAGTAAGTCCACCCTCATTGTTTACAGCAAAGGTATGTAACCCGGGACGGTTAATTTCGTTATCTATTACATAGCCATTGTTAATTGTTATATCAATTGTAATATCTGGCTTTGGTTCTTTTTCCTTAGCTTTTTCTGTGGTAACCGTCAATTGCTTTACCATTCCGGTAGTTTCATTTACAGGAAAAGAATGAAATACTCCTCCCGGTTTCTCAAATCCACCACCAGGCATCTTTATGTAGCATTCCATAATGTAATTTCCTGGTGGTAAATTTATTGAGGTTACCGCAGTCTGGCCTGGATCAATTATACCTGATCCCCCATAATTCAATGTCTGACTAAACCAGTCCGGAAAATCTGGAATAGCCTCCGGGTTATTGGTTAATTCCCATAACCACTCGTTAAACGGGATGGTTAACTCTGTACTATAGCGTTCAAGAGTTATATTTTCTGGGACTTTTACAAGGAGAAAAAAGTGAGGTGCAGCGGAATTATTAGTGTATTCAAAAGTATTCCATCCCGAAGGGATCTCATCGGGTGCAATAAAGTTCATTCCTGTAGAGGTTATCTTCACTGTGTTCATAGATTTTACACTGGCGTTTGCAACTTCAAGATTGGCTGTATCTAGTTCCTCCTTTTCACATCCCATTGTAAAAACGGTTAATAAAAAGAAGAGGAACATTTTGCCAAATAAGTGTTTGGTAATTAATTGTAGTTCTTTCATGATCTTATATTTTAAATGGTTAATGACTTAAAGGTAAGTTGAGAACCGGGGTTTTTGAGCTGGCAGTGTATACTCCGGGTGATCTGTTTTATAACCGGTCATCCTTCTATCTGCAGTCCGGATGGTGCAATTTATACCTTTACAACTACCAGTAGTAAATTCACCTTACTCATATTACATTCTTTTTTGTAATTTAAAATGCAATCTATTCCTATGATACGAGCGGTAATTGTTGATGATGAAGTAAGTGCAGTTAAAAGCCTGCAATGGGAGATCAATGCCTTTTGTCCCTGGATAGAAGTTTGTGCTACTTATCTCACCCCGCTGGAAGCTTTAAAAGGTATAGACCTTATCAAACCCGACTGTGTTTTTCTGGATATTGAAATGCCACAAATGGATGGATTTCAGTTATTGCACAGTCTGAAGTTTCGGAATTTTGAATTGATCTTCACCACCGCATATGACAACTATGCTTTGCAGGCTTTCAAAGAAAATGCAGTGGATTATCTTCTAAAACCCATAGATTCCGATGATCTAAAAATTGCTGCGGAAAGAGTTCTGGATAGAAAGAAGAACAACAGGCTTGGAGAACAACTTCGGAATATCATGCAGGATATGAGGAAACAACCTGCTTCTAAAAAGATCCCGCTTTCTTTTGTGGATAAAACAATATATGTTTCCAGTGAAGATATCATGTACTGCAAATCGGACGGAAACTATACGGAAGTCTATATGGAAGGCGGAAAGAAGGAAGTGCTTTCGAAGAAGATCAAAGAGGTGGAGGCATTAATAGATAACCCTTCCTTTTACAGGTCACATCACTCTTTCCTCGTGAATCTCGATTGCGTATCAGAATTTATAAAAAGTGACGGACAATATTTGATCCTTAGGGACGGGTCCAACATTCCTGTTTCCCGTTCAAAAAAAGCTCATTTACTCGAACTTCTTGGAACCTGAAGCTTTGGAAGAACTTATAGATATTATACGTCAACCTTTTCAAAGCGGCCTGCTCACTTTCTTCGCAGGAGTTCTTTCTATTTTGGCGGTATACCATTTCCTATTGTATTTTCAGCAAAAGATAAGGTCCTATTTTTTTTACAGCCTATATCTCTTCCTGGTCTTGTTTTCGATCTTTAGGTTTAGTAGTGGAAGATATCATGAAATATACATCACCTATTTCAGTGAATTTATGTACCTGCTTACAGAGGTCACTTTTGTAGTATATCTTTTCTTCGCATACAGCTTTCTGGAAATGAAAAGGAATGCACCGCGCTGGAATAAATATGTTATGGGTGCTAACTGGATTTTTTTAGGAATTGCCATTCTAATACACCTTATCTCATATTTTGTTGGTGGCTCCCATTTAAGATATTTAGGTTATAATTTCTTTCTTATTTATATGCCTATCCTGGCTGTTCTCTCCTATTATCCCATTCTAAAAAAACCAATTCCACTTAGGTTCTATCTTATTATTGGTTCTTTGATCCTTTTTCTCGGCTGGCTGGGACCTGTACTGGTTTATCAACTCAACATGGGAAGGGATAATTTTAGGATAGCTTCTGGATTTTTTCTTCTTGCAGGTATTTTTGAGAATCTGTTTTTTTCTTTGGGACTGGGGCATAAGCAGAAGTTGCTTTTACAGGAAAACAGGCAGGCAAAGCTTGAGCTCATAAGACAAAATGAAGAAAATGAAAAGCTCAGATCAAAGGTGCAGCAAAAGCTGGAAGCCAATGTGGAAATCCTAAGCAAACAGGTAGAAAGGGATAAAATTGAGAAATTGACGGCTCAATATGAGCGCGAACTGGCAGAGCTAAAAGTCAACTTCCTGCGTAGCCAAATGAATCCGCACTTTATCTTTAATTCCCTTAACAGCATTAAACTATATATTATTAATAATGAGAAGGAAAATGCGGTTTACTATCTGAATAAGTTTTCAAAGTTCATTAGGAAAGTGCTTGACGCTACCCGGGAGAAAATAAGTTCTTTGACAGAAGAATTAGAAACCATCCAGTTATATGTAAACATTGAAAATATCAGGTTTGATAATCAGATTAATTTTACAGTTAAAATTGAAGAAGAATTGGACCTGCAGGGGATAAAGGTGCCTTCCCTTATCCTGCAATCCTTTGTTGAGAATGCCATCTGGCACGGCCTTCCTCTTGTTGACCGGAAGCAGCTTACAATTCTTGTCAAAAAGGAAAGTGAGAAGGAGATAAAAATA
This sequence comes from Salinimicrobium sediminilitoris, assembly GCF_020866905.1. Taxonomy (GTDB): domain Bacteria; phylum Bacteroidota; class Bacteroidia; order Flavobacteriales; family Flavobacteriaceae; genus Salinimicrobium; species Salinimicrobium sediminilitoris. The sequence goes on from NZ_JAIVCC010000009.1 coordinate 3,673, forward strand.
GCAATAGAGGACAATGGTATTGGAATGAAAAGGTCCAAAGAAATTAACCGGCAAAAATTCCACCAAAGAAGATCTGTTGGTTTGCAGATCACTAAAGAAAGATTACAAATTTTTTATAAAGATTATGGAGGGAGCTACTCTCTGACTTATGCCGAACTAAATCCTGAAAAAGAAAACCCCGGAACACGAGTGGAATTAAGGATTCCTCTTAGTTAAGGGAGAAGTTAATCTTACTGCTCAATATAATCCCTGTACTCTAAAAAGAATCTTTCCAGGGCATCCATTTTTTCGGCTAACCATGCCTGTACGATGGGCCAATCCTTCTTGTCATGGATGTTTACACCATTTTTAGTGACGTAAACACGAGAGATAATTTTTCTATTGTCAAGTTCATATGCTTCAGCTAAAACAGCATCTGGCAAATATTCATCTTTCAAGATTGCCTGGAGACTTTGCAATTTTTCAAAGTAATACAACTTCAGGATCTCATCTGTTGCATCCAGGTCTATAGAAACTTCAGCAAGTCTGCGGGTGAAGGTGAATTTCAGAGAGAAATCTTTAATTTTGGTGTTATACAAAAGCCACTTTCGGGGATAATTTTTTCCGAAGCTAATCCAGAATTCCTGACGTACCTTTTTACTTTCTTCCCTGCTGTACATGTTTAAAGAAAGTAAGCAAGTAATATTCCCGCAATGACCACCCCGAGTTTGGTTGCATTAAAGCTGTGGTTTTTTGAGGCTTCAAAAAGAATTGTAGTCGAAACATGAAGAAAAATACCAATCACCATGGCATTTATATAGGAGGAATAAGCTTCAGTAATGGGAAAATTCTCATTGATCCAGCTTCCCAGCGGGGTCATTAAGCCGAATATAGCCAGAAAAAGAAAGGCTTTAAATTTCCCTATTTTTGAGTGGAATAGGAATGCAGCAAGTATAGCTGCTACGGGAATTTTGTGTATTACAACTCCATGAAGTAGATCACTACTGTTCTTCAGCGGGAATCCCTCAAGTAAAGCATGCATGGATAAACTGAAAAGCAAAAGGAAAGGAAATTTTGCAGATTTTCTATTGTGGTGCATGTGACCGTGTTCCACACCCTTGGAAAGAAATTCAAGGAAAATCTGCAATAGCAGCCCTACCATTATAAAGACCCCTACTTTGTCATAACCGGAACTGTAGACCTCGGGTAACATTTCAAAAACCGTTACCGAAAGTAAAAAGGCACCACTAAAAGAAAGTAACAACTGGAATCCTGTCGAGGAAGAAGGCTTAAGAAATAGAGATATAAGATATCCTATTACTACCGCTAGCAATGGCAGTATATATAACATTATCTAAAGACAAGTATTAGGCGATCGGAATTTACTTCATCATATGGGTTTAAATGATAATCCCCAAAGGTGTGCACAAGTTCAATTCCGGCAATATCAAAATAATAAAGAAACTTCTCAAGGGTAAGTGCCTTTACCTTCTCGGTATAGGCATATTCCTCTCCCTCATCTTCAAATTCTATATCTTTCAGGATATAGCCATCCTCTACTTTTCGGGAAATATGAAAATCAATTCCTTTTACGGTCTTTACTTCTGAAGCGACCAGGTTATTGATCACCTTCTTTACATTCATAAAATCGATGACTCCCCAACCACCTTCTTTAATTTCTTCTTTTATGGCAACGATACTTTCCCGGTTCTCCCTTTCATCCTCAAAATATCCCAGGCTCGTAAAAAGGTTGAATACAGCATCATATTTTTCTCCCATAGGCTTGCACATACAGTGAACGTGAAACTTCAGATTTTCATTTTCAAACTGTCTGGCATATGAAATGCTATTTTCTGAAAGATCTACTCCTGTAACACTGAAACCGAGTTTATTCAAATAAACTGCATGTCTTCCTTTACCGCAGGCAAGATCCAGTATGTTGGCACCTTTAGGGAGTTTTAAAAAACGTACAAGGTTCTGCATGAATTCCTGAGCCTCTTCGTCACCGCGGTTCCTGTATAAAATATGATAATAGGGAGTGTCAAACCATGAAGAAAACCACTTATTTGCTGCTAATTCCATATCCTACAAAATTAATGTATTTTTGCGTCTCACAGAAAATTACAAATGGGAAATAATTTTAAAATGGTAGCCAAAACTCTTTTTGGCTTTGAACCGTTACTTGCCAAAGAATTAAGGAATTTAGGAGCGATAGACGTGAAGGAAGGGGTGCGGTCTGTGTCTTTTTACGGGGACAAAGGCTTTATGTACAAAGCAAATCTTTCTCTGCGTACTGCCATAAAGGTGTTAAAGCCCATTACTACATTTAAAGTCTTTTCTGAAGAGGATCTTTATCGTGAGATCAATAATATCTCCTGGGAAGATTTTATGGATGCCAATCAAACTCTGGCAATTGACGCAACAGTACATTCTGAAAAATTTACCCATTCAAAGTATGTGGCACTAAAATCTAAAGATGCCATAGTAGACAGATTTAGAGATCGAACAGGGGAGAGGCCGGGAATTGATCTGGACTACCCATCCCTGCGAATAAACATCCATATTGAAAAAGAATTTTGTACGGTTTCCCTGGATAGTTCGGGGCAGTCGTTACATAAACGGGGTTATAAGTCAGCTACCAATATAGCACCTATAAACGAAGTTTTGGCAGCAGGAATGTTGTTACATTCGGGTTGGGATGGACAGTGCGATTTTATGGATCCTATGTGCGGTAGTGGTTCCATTTTAATTGAAGCTGCTATGATTGCCTGTAATATCCCTCCAAATCTTAACCGAAAAGAATTTGGTTTTGAAAAGTGGAAGGACTGGGATGAAGATCTTTTCGAAAAGATACAGGAGTCGGTATTAAAGAAGGCCCGGGATTTCCATTTCACTATAAAGGGTTATGATAAAGCACCTTCGGCTGTTCAAAAGGCTAAGGATAATATTCAGAATGCCAATCTTTCAGAATTTATCTCTGTAGAACACGAGGATTTCTTTAAGACTGAAAAGCAAACCGAAAGGCATTTACACATGGTGTTTAATCCTCCTTACGGAGAGCGTTTAGAAATAAATATGCCTGAATTTTACAAGGCCATTGGAGATACCCTTAAACAAAGTTATCCCGGCACACATGCCTGGTTCATAACTTCAAATCTTGAGGCAATCAAACATGTAGGGCTTAGACCTTCAAGAAAGATCAAATTATTTAACGGTTCCCTGGAATCCAAACTGCTCAAATACGAGATCTACGAAGGTTCTAAAAAAGCAAAAAAACAGGAGGCTTAATCTACCTTTTATAAAGAGGGATCAAATAGGAAATGGAGTAGCCATAACCTACTCCAAGGCTACTGCCGTCATAAGTGCGATTAAATCCGGGGATATAGAGGTTATCGAAATTCCCCGGCTTGGTCTCATTGATCTTTTTCTTGAGCTCTACACGGGTGCTGAGATAGAGGTTGTTTAAAACCTCCACTTTTACTCCTAATTGTAGTTCTGCCCATCCTGCAGTAAGATTATTGTATTCCCGGGATTCTGTTCTTACATCGGGTCCAAAATAGGGGTTCCTGTTGTATATTGAGAATTCCTCAAGTTCACTCGAGAAAGTAGCGAATCCATAGCGTACCCCAAAATAAATGAGGTTTTGCATTCCTGTCCAGTTTTCGTAAAAGTTGTAGTCTGCACCTAGCTTCATATAACTTCCTTTGGCAGAAGCAGTAACATTGGGTTCGGAAATTACGTTCTGTTCATTTCCAATTTCCCCTGCCAGATAAATTCTTTCATACAACCGGTAGTCCCCTTTGATCTCCAGACCCTCATAGTCTTCCTCCAAAAATGTCCTCAATGGTTTTGAAAGGTCGATCCCTACTCGTAGTCCGTATTTTTCTCTTGCATCAACAGTGTCTGTAGCCTCTTCCTGTTGGGCAAAAACTGCAGAAGAATGAAACCCAAAACTAATGAGTAAAATATATATGAGCTTCTGTTTCATTTTCAACGCTTTCTTGTATAATAGTTTCTGAAATTATCCAGTTATCCTCATCTGCATTAACTGCCACGTCAAGGCTGTTGTAGTTTATTTTATATCCGCAGGCACGATTGAGATACTCGGGGTCCGGAGAGTATGTAAAAGATATTATATCCTGGTTTTCTTCGTTGCTATTGGAATTAGTGGTAAAGATATATTCGGTGAAGTTTTCGTTGGTCCTTAATGGGATACTAATTGTGTTTACGGTTTCGGGTCCCAGCAATATTTCTTCCTTTCCGCTGGCGCGAACAGTTAAATTTGGAACTGCTTTTAGCCGGGTAGGGTCCAAAGGATCGTAAAATTCAATTACCAAAAGGGGAGTGGTCTCGGTGCCTTCGGGACAAATATCATCTCGTTGACATCCCAAGGTCAAGACAAAAAAACCTCCTAAAAAAAGCCATTTTTGGAACCTATTCATAATCTTCTTTCTAAACAAACCACATTCTCAACGTGAAAGGTTTGTGGAAACATATCTACTGCCTGAGTTCTTGTTACTTTATAATGTTCGTCCAGCAGGGCAAGATCCCTTGCCTGGGTGGCCGAGTTACAACTTACATAAACAATTCGCTGAGGCAAGATACCAATAATTTGTGCAACCACATCCTTGTGCATTCCGTCACGTGGTGGATCGGTGATCAAAACGTCTGGATGACCATGCTCCTTCACAAATTGCGCGGTAAATACTTTTTTCATGTCTCCAACATAAAACTCGGTGTTGGAAATATTGTTGTTTCGGGCGTTTTCTTTAGCATCTTCAATAGCTTCTGGCACTGCTTCAACACCTACAACTTTTCCCGCTTTTGCAGCTACGAATTGTGCAATTGTACCTGTGCCGGTATAAAGGTCGTAAACCAGTTCATTTCCGGTTAAACCGGCAAAATCCCGAGTGATCTTGTAAAGCTCGTATGCCTGGGAAGAATTCGTCTGATAAAAAGATTTTGCGTTGATCTTGAACTTAAGACCTTCCATCTCCTCAAAAATATGATCCTGCCCTTTATAGCAAATAACTTCCTGATCGTAAATCGTATCATTTCCCTTTGGGTTAATGACGTATTGAAGGCTGGTGATTTCCGGAAATTCTTCAGCAACAAAATCAAGAAGCAATTCTCTCTTCTCCTTATTTTCTTCAAAAAACTGAAGTAACACCATGATCTCTCCTGTGGAAGAAGTCCTTATCATTAAGGTACGCAACATTCCTCTTTGATCCCGGGTATTGAAAAACGGAATATCATTTTCAACGGCAAACTTTTTAATGCTGTTGCGAATCCCGTTGCTTGGAGCTTGTTGAAGATGACATTCTTTAATGTCAAGAATTTTATCCCACATGCCGGGAATATGAAATCCAAGGGCATCCCTGTCTTCGATATCCTTGCCGCTTTGTATCTCTTCCTGCGTTAGCCAGCGGCTGTCGCTAAAGGAGAATTCCATTTTATTGCGATAAAAGTAAATTTCTTTACTGCCAAGAATTGGAGTGACTTCAGGTAATTCAATTTTTCCCAGGCGGGTTAGGTTATTTAAAACCTCCTTTTGTTTATAGAATAACTGGTGCTCATAACCCATGAACTGCCATTTGCAGCCTCCACAAACACTGAAGTGGATACAGGGCGGTTCTACTCGTTTATCTGAATATTCATGGATTTTAGTAGCTGTACCCTCGTAAAAAGCACGTTTCTTTTTGGTAGTCTGCACATCAACCACATCTCCCGGCACCGCATTTCCAATAAAGATCACCTTGCCATCTGGAGCCTTTGCTATGCTTTTTCCTTTTGCACCTGCATCTATGACTTCCAGGTTCTTAAATTCTTTGTTTTTGTTCTTTCTCGCCATGGCGCAAAAATAGGATAAAAGCTAAGAATTATTGGGCGCAAGCCTTAAAAAATCAGGAAACATTTAGTAATTTGCGACTTCTGAATTCAGGATGATTTCTCTCCTCAAAATACCCGGTTTAATTGGTGTTTTTGAAAAGCAGGAATTTATTTTTTAGTAATTGTAAAAAAAATTAAAATGAAGGTTTCAGAAAAAATTTCTTCCCGGGAGGCGATTGAATTAGAAGACAAATATGGTGCTCATAATTATCACCCGCTTCCGGTAGTACTGGAAAAAGGAGAAGGTGTGCACGTATGGGATGTGGAAGGGAAAAAATACTATGATTTTCTTTCGGCTTATTCGGCTGTTAACCAGGGGCATTGTCACCCGAGGATCGTGGGGGCGATGACAGAACAGGCTCAAAAACTTACCCTTACATCAAGAGCTTTCCATAATGACATTTTAGGGAAGTATGAGAAATATGCGTCAGAGTATTTTGATTTTGATAAGCTACTCCCAATGAACACAGGGGCCGAGGCTGTTGAAACTGCCATAAAGATTGCACGTAAGTGGGCCTATGAGAAAAAAGGGGTAGAGGAAACTGAAGCACAAATTGTTGTTTGTGAAAATAACTTCCACGGAAGGACCACTACTATTATCTCTTTCTCAAATGACGAAGGAGCACGTAAGAACTTTGGCCCTTACACTCCCGGATTCCTCAAGATACCTTATAACGATGTCGAGGCGCTGGAAGAAGTGCTTAAAAGCAATAGCAATATCGCCGGATTCCTTGTAGAACCAATACAGGGTGAAGCCGGAGTATATGTTCCTTCGGAAGGATTCCTTACCCGCGCAAAAGAGCTTTGTGAGAAGCATAATGTACTTTTCATAGCCGATGAAGTGCAGACGGGAATTGCCCGTACCGGAAAACTTCTCGCAGTTGAGCACGAAAATGTAAAACCAGATATCCTTATCCTTGGAAAAGCGATTTCCGGCGGAGTTTATCCTGTTTCGGCGGTACTTGCCAATGATGATGTGATGAACGTGATACAGCCGGGACAGCACGGTTCCACCTTTGGAGGAAACCCTGTAGCCTGTGCAGTAGCGATGGCTGCCCTGGATGTCATAAAAGACGAGAAACTTGCTGAAAATGCCGAAAAACTCGGAAATCTTTTCAGAAGAAAACTTGACGATTATATCCGCAGTTCAAATATTGTAAACCTGGTGAGAGGTAAAGGTTTGTTGAACGCTATTGTGATCAATGATTCCGAAGACAGTTCTACAGCCTGGGATATTTGCATGAAACTTAAGGAAAATGGATTGTTGGCAAAACCTACGCACGGGAACATCATTAGATTCGCTCCGCCGTTGGTGATGAACGAAGAGCAATTGTTAGATTGTGTTGATATCATCACAAAGACACTTAAGGAATTCGAGAAATAATTCCTGAAGAGCATTAAACAAAAAAGAGGGGCGAAAAATAGCATTTTTTGCCCCTCTTATTTATTCAAAGTTCAAGGTTCTGAACACTGAGCACCGAATACTGACCACTTAAAACTACTGGTTCTGGTAAACTTCCATAGATTCCATCATCATTTCCTGCATTCCATCCCATCCGTAGATTGCGACAAGGATAATGTTTAAAATCAGGTAAATTGCCGATAGAACAATTCCAATAATGGCAAGGATCCTCCCTGTCTTTACATTGTTGTAACCGGAATACGTATCTGGTTCGGCCATATAGGTTTGTTTTGCCGATTTGGCGAGCACAAGAGCCACGATTCCAAAGATAAGACCAATGATTCCCCAGCAACAGCAGGTTAGGATAGATAGAATTCCGAAAATTAAGATTAGAGTTGAATTGGGTAAGGTTGGTTTTTCCATAATTTATATTGGTTAGTTAATCAAAAAACTCATTTTATAGAAGTAGGCGCCAATAATGATCAAGGCGTTCAGCAAAATAAGGGCGACTTTGACGTAGAAATCCCCTTTGAATTTCAGAAATAAATTTGTTAAGAGAAAAAGAAGCAGGATAAGAATAGTATAGATGGCAGGAAACATTTTAAAGGCTGCCGAAAACTCTCCCTGGAAAACCAGAACAAGTGCTCTCTGGGCTCCACAACCAAGACAATCAACGCCAAAAAGCTGCTTATTTAAACAGGGAAGCATAAATTCTTCCATAGAAGCTAAAAGTTATTATTATAGACAGAAATCTTTTTTATCACTCTTTTATTGTCCATACTCATTACTTTCACTAAATACAAACCATTTGACCAGAGCCGGGTTGAGATTTCTACAGACCTTTTGTTGTCAAAGCTGGTGCGGTACAACAGTCTTTTTCCCTGCAGGTCAAAAATTCCAATCGCTTTTACCGGGAATTGGTCGTTGCTAATAATTTGTAGTTCTCCCAGATGGTTATTTTGAACTACACTAAATTTTTCGGGCACTGCTTCATCTTCAAAAAATATCGTGGGTAATTCCTCCTGCGGAATTTTCTCTGCAAAAGCAATCTTGAAACGCCCGTGATAAGTTCCCGGTTGCAGCTCTAAAGTTAATGGTTCTTTTTTAATAGAAAAATAATCATTTGTTTGAGTGTCCACAATGAAAAGTTCGTTAACTGAAGTGTTTTCAAAATTTCCCTGTGAAAATGTCACTTTTGAAAGCTGGGCTTTGACCTGTAGGAAGAGCGGGATCTCTTCGGAAATATTAAATGGTCGAACGTCAATGACAAAACTGTTTTCCCCATGGAGCCAACCTGCATCGGTAGGAGCAAGTTGAAAAGCTTCAGCATCCATTCCTGCATCAATTCCTTTGGTGGCTTCATTCCAAAAGGCCACACTTAGGTTTCTTTCGTATTGATCATTTACGGAAACTTTCAGCTGAATTCGTGGAAGGACAGTATTGTTCTCCAGGTGCGTATGTTTTTTCTCGGTAATACTTGCTGTCCCGGTGCCCGGTTCTTTTTCTTCTGATCGTGCTTTTCTATGAGAGTTTTTGAAGATAATATTCCCTGTTTCGGCTCCCTGAACCATAAATCCCTGACCAATGGGAAGGAATCTGCGATTAAAATCTTTTCCCTTGCCTTCTTCTGTTCCGTTTATTTTTTTAAGAACAGGAGGCTCGTAAATTCCATCGGTACAAGGATCTACCGGACTAAAAGCGCCATAACCTCCTACATAATCCTCTAAATAATGAGAAGTGCCATTCTCTTTAGAATCCCAGAAATAAGCAATACCAGTGGTGACATTACGCCGGGGCAGATATCCATAGCATGTGGTGTTTAGAGTGCCAGTTCCGGAATTTTCAAGCAGGAAAAGACTTAAATCAAAAGTTGAAGGATAAGGATTTCCTACCAGGATATAAACATCCCGGGCAGTTGGGATTTCTATTCGACCCGAAATAGGCCGCCCGCGAAAATCATATCGCTGTGCATTACCAGGATTATTTTCTCTGCCATTGATTGTAGTGGGATCATGACCCTCTGTGCCTTTCATGGTAAAACCATATCCCGGAGGAATAATTGTATTGCCGCCTACCAAATTCCATTGAGAGTAACTGTTGCCGTTAAAGGTATAGATCCAGCTGGTGGAGATAGTAAGAGGATTTGCCGATCCATTTAAGGCGTTGGTAAGGTGAGCCGGCCTGCTATTAATTTCAGAAACAGGGGAGTGCAACAGCGAGATCCCAAAAAGACCATTTGCGGGATCAATTACAGGGGAACTCCAGTAATTATAGTCATAAGCATTGGTGCTGCCTTCGGAAAATACCGAAATGCTCCCGTCACCGGAATTAGGTTTATTTTGCTCTTCTCCCTGAATTAATTGAGCTCCCGAGCGCAAATAAATGGAGGATTCCTTCCCCTGTGCAGGATTTTTCCCCAACCTTAGGTCATTTTTTACAAAGAGAAGATCGTCATTGATATATAAATACGTATTTTTTTGCCCGTTGTTGGAAGGAGCCACACTCAATTGCCCTAAAACAGATTGAAAAATAAATAATGATAGAGTAACTAACAAAAATCCTCTCATTTTACCGAAATTTGCAGCATAAGTAATCAAGTTACTATTCTTTTTTTGATTTTAACCATCTGGTAAACAAATTATTATGAAAAAGCCTTCTTCTCAATTCATTAATTCCATGCTAATACTAATAGGTGGTGCTATCCTTATTTTTCAAATTGCAGGAGAGGAAAGAAATGTTTATATGATGATCCTGGGAATAGTTTTCCTGATGTATGGCCTCTATAACGCCACAAATTTTTGGGTTGACACCAAGGATGATCATAAAAAGGAAAAGGAAGAAGAAAATAACAACAACTCCTTATAGTCATGTTTAAAACCGGGGATAAAGTGGCAGTGCTGGATGAAGATCTTGAAGGAAAGGTTATTTCTGTTAAAGGTGCCGAGGTAGCAATTGAAACTTCTGAAGGTTTTTTAATGTCTTTTGACGAGAAGGATTTAGTGAGGATTGGAGCATCTTTGCCCGATATTCTCCCGCCCGAGGTAGAAAATTTTTCGGAAGTGATTAAGGAAAAAGAGTCATTTAAAAAAAGAAAATCGACTCGTGTAAAGCCAAAGGAACGAAACCAGCCTCCCATGGAAGTGGATTTGCACATAGGAAAACTGGTGCCAAAATCTGGCGGACTTTCGAATTTCGAGATCCTTAATATCCAAATGAACACTGCAAAAAGACAACTGGAATTTGCGATGAGCAAGCGTATCCAGAAAGTTGTTTTTATTCACGGAGTTGGGGAAGGGGTTTTAAAAGCCGAACTGGAAACCCTTTTCAACAGGTACGACAACCTAAAATTTTATGATGCTGATTACCAAAAGTACGGACTGGGAGCTACCGAGGTTTATTTTTATCAGAATTATTGATTGTCTTCCTCTTCGTTTTCCTCACCATCTGTGGGTTCAATGAGTATATTTTCAGTTGGGGAAGTGATCACGCCAAGCTCATAATCCTGCAGGCGAATCTGCTCTCCGTCTCCTCCCTGGTTCACAAGTGTAAGATTGTTGATGGTTACCAGGTACCTAAAGCTTCTTGAAATGCGATTCTCTCTAACTCCTTCTACCGTAAAAGAATCTGTTATATCTGGATTAAGATAGTGAGCTAACCCTTCTTCATTTTGATCATCGGCAGGATTTAAGTTAAGGTTCCAGTCCTCATTCCTTGTGGGTACTCCGTCGTTATCATCATCTGCATCAAGATAGTCGGGGATACCGTCGTTATCGGAGTCTCCATAGGTGTTTACTGTATTTTCGGCTTCTATCTCTCTTTCTACACGTGTAAGAATATTATCCCCGTCATCATCGACATCTTGGTAATCTGGTATTCCATCCCCATCTGTATCCAATCCAGATTCTATCCCTTCGTCTGCAGAAGGAACTCCGTCGCCATCATGGTCGGTGGCATTGCTAAGAGTAGAGGTGATCACAACTTCTCCTCCTGTGGTGCTCCTGTATTCCTCGGTCACCTTGGGAGAAACCGGCGGGATCTCATTGCAGAAATAACTTTTCTGTACTTCCCCGTCAAAAACCCTGTAGATCACCTGGTTTGTAGTTTCGTTTAAAGAGATCTCGAGTTGGCCTTCTTCTTTTAAAAAGAACTGCTCGTTAGGAGTATCAAGTTCAAACCTTAGGGCTATGGCTTCATTAACACCAGTATTATTGAGTTTATAAAGCACCTGTGATTGCGTATCTCCACACCAGTTGAGTTGTGGATCGTCAAAATTAAAATCGGTCACAATAATTTCCCCGTCATTACACGAACTTAGCAGTAGGGCTGCAAAAACAAGGCTAACATATTTTTTCATAGGACGGGTTTTCAGCAAAATTAAAAGTAATATATAATTTAACAGAGATAAGCCTAAATTATTTTAATTCTGTTATTTTTGTGGACCATGAGAAAAGTCTACTTTGATAACGCCGCAACCACGCAAATCCGCGAGGAAGTGGTAGACCGCATGGCCCAGGTGATGCGGGAGGTCTATGGAAATCCTTCCTCTACCCATGCATATGGTCGCAGTGCGAAAACGCTTATAGAACAGGCCCGAAAAACAGTGGCGAAGACACTTAATGTGGCAGCTTCGGAAATTATCTTCACCTCGGGTGGCACAGAAGCCGATAATCTTATATTGAATTCGGCTGTAAGAGACCTGGGTGTGAAGCGTATCATTACCTCCAGAATTGAACATCATGCGGTGCTGTACACCCTGAATAAGCTGCATGAAGTTTTTGGCACAGAAATTCTTTATGTTAACCTTGATGACTGCGGAAGAGTAGACCTGCAGCATCTTGAGGAGTTACTTAATGCTTCTGAAGAGAAAACTTTAGTAAGCCTGATGCATGTAAATAATGAGGTGGGAAATCTTCTGGACATCAAGAAAACAGGCGATTTATGTAAGAAATACAATGCGCTGTTCCATTCGGATACCGTGCAGTCCATTGGCCACTATGAACTCGATCTTTCCAAAATACAAGTTGATTTTACTGCTGTTAGTGCTCATAAATTCCACGGCCCAAAAGGTGTGGGGTTTGCTTATATAAGAAAGAACAGCGGCCTGCAGCCACTAATTTTTGGAGGTGAGCAGGAGCGAGGGTTCCGTGCCGGAACCGAGGCTGTACATAACATTGTAGGTCTTGAAGAGGCCTTAAAGCTGGCTTATGAAAATCTGGAGGAAGAAAAAGAATATGTTACCTCTCTAAAAAGGTATTTTATTGACCTTCTGAAAAAGGAGATTCCCGAGGCAAAATTTAACGGCGAATGTGATGATTTTGATAATAGCACTTATACTCTTATCAACGTTTGTTTGCCAATGACTCAGGAGAAAGCCTTAATGTTGTTGTTTCAGTTAGATCTACACGGTATTGCATGCTCCAAAGGAAGTGCCTGTCAAAGCGGAAGCAATCAGGGCTCACACGTCCTTAGCGCCTTTCTTTCTGAAGATGATTTGAAAAAGCCTTCTCTTAGGTTTTCTTTTTCGAGGTATAATACCAAAGAAGAAGCGGAATATGTTGTTACGGTACTAAAGGAGTTTATTGAGAAATAAAAGCGGATTTTACCCCCAAATTTCAAATTTCAAATTTCAAGCACCAGATTTTCACTTGGAACTTCTTCCTTAGTGACATTTTCTTAGGTAACCCACACCCACCTACGGCTACCCATCCGGTGGAGGGGAGAAAATAAGAAACTTTAAAGTTTGAACCCTATTCTCAAATTATAGATCCTTGGGGTAAGATAATTAGGAACTGCATACTGCGTTTTCGTATATACATCCCTCACAAAAGTATTGGTGATTGAATTCTGGGTATCGAAAATATTAAAGATCTCGAGACCTATGGAAACTTCTCTAAAGCCTCTTAAAAAATCTTCCCTGGATCTGTCACTTTTGACCAGGTAGAAAAGTCCGAGGTCTGCCCGTTTGTAATCGGGGAGGCGCGATTGGTAAAGATAAGGATCGGCGTAGGCAGGAGAGCCACCAGGCAAACCGGTGTTGTAAACCAGGTTTAGATACATCCTGAGATTTTGCATGGTAGGGACATAATCCTGAAATAACAATCCAAATTTTAAGCGTTGATCTGTTGGCCGGGCGATAAAACCTTTGCCATTAATATTCTCCTCTGTTTTTAAATAACCGAAGCTGAGCCAGCTTTCTGTTCCGGGAACAAACTCTCCGTTGAGCCTAAGATCAAGACCATAAGCGTAGGCTTCAGCATTATTCTCGGCAGCATATCGTATCCTAACATTTTCAAGAGTATAGGGATTGACATGGTCCATATCCTTATAGTAGATTTCAGAAGTTAGCTTAAATGGCCTTTCGAAGGTTTTAAAGCTGAATTCATTTCCCAAGACAAGGTGCAATGCCTGCTGCGCTTCCACTTCAGGATTAAGGCTTCCGGAGTGACTGCGCAGTTCCCTGTAAAAAGGTGGTTGGTGGTATATTCCCCCGGCCAGGCGAAAGAGCAAATCAGCCTTCCAATCAGGCTTAAAGGCAAACTGCAGTCTGGGGCTTATTACGGTCTTAGGTTCAGCAGAATACTCTTCAGAAGAAACTATCCAAGTATGACTTCTTATTCCGGCATTAAACCATAATTCATTATCATTCATATCCCTGCGGTGGCTCCATTGCAAGTGAGTCTGAAATCGATCTATTTGGGTTTCGTTAAACCCTCTTATTGATATGAAAGGTTCAAGAGGAGCATCAAAAGGTTCGTATGGCTGATTGTTTTTGAAATTTGGCAGGGGAGGCCGCAGTGCAAATCCGGCAGAATCTATGATCTCGTATTCCCTTATCCTGTCACGAATATCTTCATTAGTATATTTAATTCCATAGTTTAAGTTATGGTCTTTAATATTAACATTACCAGTATGTTTAATGTTTAAAATAAGAGCATCCAGTTTATTTCTCGCATGGGTGAGTTGTTCTCCCACACCTTCAGAAAATTCCACTTTACCAAAGTCTTTTTCCCCTATATTCATATTGACTTCCCCGAGCCGGTACTGCGCAATAATATCATAATATTCCTTTTCCCGGGTATGATAAGCGGAAGTCATAAGATGGGCAGTGAAATTTTTATTGATCTTATAGGAGGCTTTGACTGCTCCAAAAAGGGTTTCGAAAACGTCTTCTTCTCTCCCGGTATAATGTATGATCAGGGCTCGGGGATCCTGGAGAGTTCCAAAGTTTGTTTGCCGTGTTAAAGGTTTAGAACTGTAATCATTTAAAGAAGCGTTACCTAAAAAGCTTACTTCAAATCTGGAGCTAAAGCGGTTGATCAAATTTATTTGAGCATCGGCAAAGAGAGGTTCAAAATTGGTTTCAGTTTCTCTTGCCTTTACCAGAAGGCTGTTGTCGCGATACCTTATCCCTGCAAGAACACTGAATTTTTCATTTTTTGAGACTCCTTCCGCGGCCAAACTTACTCCAAGTAAGCTGGCATCCAGGGAGGCTTTAAAATCCACGGGGCGACGATATGAAATATCCAGGACCGAAGAAAGCTTATCGCCATATTTGGCCTGGAAACCTCCTGCCGAGAAATGTACATTGCGAATTAGATCGGGATTGACAAAGCTTAAACCTTCCTGTTGCCCCGAACGGATAAGGAAAGGCCGGTAAACCTCTATTCCATTAACATACACCAGGTTCTCGTCGTAATTTCCTCCCCGCACCGAATACTGGGTGCTGAGTTCATTGTTGGAGCTTACTCCGGGAAGGGTTTTGAGCAGGTTTTCCACTCCGGCATTTGCCCCGGGAAGGCTGCGAATGGTTTCGGGATCAATAGTGGTGATTCCGGAGAACTCTTCTCTTCTTTCCCTAAGGACTACTTCCCCAATTTGTTCAACCCGGCTGCTTAAAACCGGATTAAATTCCAGGATTTCTCCTGCTCTTAAAAAGGTCTTGAAAATGACATTTTTGAAACCAATATGTGCAACCGTTAGCTCGATTTCCCGGTTTGCGGGAAGCTCTAATTGGTAGAAGCCGTTATTGTTACTCGCTACACCGTTGGTTTTCCAGGAGATTGTTGCACCGGAGACAGGCTGTAGGTTTTCATCGAGAATAATTCCCTGTATAACTGCGGTTTGTGACCATAAGCTGAATGAGAAAAGCAGGCAGCACAGTACAAAAGGAATAAGTTTTCTCAACCGAAGATCTATTTTCTAAAGAAGGTACTTTCAAATATAGTGGTATTTCCTACATTATCAATTACTTCGATCCTCAATTGGTTTTCGGTTTCGGTTATGACATTGTCCGAGAAATCGTGAGTGAGCAGGTTTCGCTTGTATTCATATTCCATAAGAATGAATTTCCCATTCACTGTAGCCCTATAGCTGCTAATGCCCGAAAGGTCATCGGATATTTTCACCTTCAGATCTTTGTTCCCCGAGATCCACTGGCCGTCCTTAAAATTGATCGGTACAACCTTGGGAGCCTGGGTATCCCGTGCCAGGGTATAGGTGCCAAAACTTCGGGTCCTGGTTGTAAATCTCTCCCCGTCTTTTGTAGTGGTGGAATAACTGGGGTTTCCCCATTTGTTGAGTTGTGCAATAAACATTTGTTCCCGGTCTTCGGGTCTATATTTACTCACATCAAAACCAATGCTTATGTTGGTGTGAAGGGGGATCACATCCTCGTGCAGGTTAACCTTTTCATCTTCAAAAGAAATATCAAGATAAGCGTCCTGGTAAAGGCTATTTTTGGGTATGTATACATCAATGCCGTTATTTTCAAACTGTGCCCCGGTATTTGCCGGCACAAAGAATTCGGTAATGTTTGATGGATCTTCTATAATATCGTTCCTGTGTTTGCCTTCAATAGGGATATTTACAATTCGCTCATTTCCTGCAAAGTCCCTCACCTTAATGGTATAATTATAAGAAAGGCTGTCTTTGACATTCAAAAACCCCTGATTATTTACTTCCCTATAGATGCTTAGGGGGTTCGAAGGTTCAACAAACAGCTTCTGGATTCGGCTGTTGTTCTGGATGTAGTAACCATAATCAATCAACTGGTTGAGGTGACGGGTTTCGCTAAAAGAAAACCTTTCAAAATTTGCCTGAAAAAGAGTTTCTCCGTTTGCCCCGGTTTCTATCCGGTAAACCCCGTTGCGGTTTGGAGCTGCATTAAGTTGATCTACGGTATTGATCCCGAAGCCAATTTCGCCACAAGCCTCGATTGCCTCTGCCTTAAATGACCCATCCTGCTGCGGAATTAATCTTAGTTTCTGTCTTTGGGCAGAACCATTTACATGAGCATTTTCTCCTTTTGGATACGCATAAACCCCCGAAACGATTGGCGCTCGTGTGTCTTCTATCTCGATTCCAAACAAAAAGGGATTCATTGGTCGTTGCTCTCCATCTCTTATCTCGAAATGCAGGTGAGGGCCGCCGCTTCCGCCTGTATTTCCACTACTTGCAACCAATTCCCCTCTTTCTACAGGTAATTCTGAAGCACCTGGATAAACTTCAACTTCATAACTCTCATTTTGATACTGCAGCTTTTTGATATAAGCTTCTATTTCTGGAGAAAAGTTCTTCAGGTGGGCATATACTGTGGTATAGCCGTTGGGGTGCTGGATGTAAAGCGCTTTCCCATATCCATAATGAGCAACGTTAATTCGGCTCACATAGCCTTCTGCAGAAGCATAAACCGGGAGCCCTTCCCGTTGCTGGGTTTTGATATCCAGCCCGCTGTGAAAATGGTTGGAACGCAATTCCCCAAAGGTTCCCGATAACGCCAACGGCACCTGTAAGGGATCGTCGAAATAATCTGTGGGTACCATGGGAGCCTGGGCGGTTACGGTTAAGCTGAATAAAAATAGGAGAGGGGCAATGAACCTTGTCATGTAGATTTAAATTTTTACTTTTTAATAGCGGGTTAAAGATACCAAACCAGCGTCAAAAATTAAACCCTTATTTTTGAGGAGGTTAAAATTATTTTAAAAGCTGAATCTAAAATAGAGTTCAAAATATTGGGATATATCGGCAGGTATATTAACTTTGTGAGGGTAAGCAGCAGGTTTAGCTTTGATGAGTGATTTAACAGAAATAGTTGACAATCTTGAAGGTAAGATTGAGAAGTTGCTTCAGAATTATAAAAAACTGGAGCAGAGACAACAAAACCTTCAGGAGGAATTAACTACTCTTAGGTCCGAAAAACAGGAATTACAGGAAAGCCTGGAAGCCTCTAATAATCGGGTCCAAACGCTCAAAGCCGCCAATGCGTTGCTTGGCAGTAATGATTATAAAAAAGAAACCAAGCTTAAAATAAATAGCTTGATCAGGGAAATTGATCAATGTATTGTTCACCTCTCTGAATAGAAGAATAAAAAAAATGTCAAACCAGCTTAAAATAAAGATATCAATTGCAGACAGGGTTTATCCCATGACCATTCTTCCTGAACAGGAAGAGGGTTTACGTAAGGCTGCCAAAAAGATTGAATTTATGATTAAGCAATTTGAGCAAAGTTATGCCGTTAGGGATAAGCAGGATGTACTGGCAATGTGTGCTTTACAATTTGCTGCCCAAACTGAGCAAAAATCAATTGACACCAGCAGCGATGTAGTCTTAGCTGAAGATAAATTGAAAGCGCTTAATGATTTGCTCGACAAGCATTTGGTTTAACTGTTCTTTGAATTATAATATAAAGGTTACTGCCTGTATTAGTTAATTTATTTTGATAAACTCAACACCAATTCTTTAAAAAGGGTGAGTTTAAGTTGTAAAAGCAAGCCGCCTTTGAGCGGATCCTTGATCAGCTTGTTAGCCCTAAACGTGATTTAAAGAGTTTATACAAATCGACAACTAGTACAGGCTTTTTTTTTACATAAAAACTAACTAATGGATACACTAGCTATAGCGATTATTATTATTTCACTTGTCCTTGGACTTGCAATTGGTTTTGGGATAGCAAAATATCTCGAAAAGAAAAATGCATCCAGGATCATTCAAAGAGCAAAGAAGTCGGCCTCGGGAATTTTAAAAGAGGCTAAACAGGAAGCCGAAGGAATTAAAAAAGACAAGATCCTGCAGGCTAAAGAAAAATTTATTGAACTTAAGTCTGAACATGAAAAAGTGATCCTTTCCCGCGATAAGAAGATCGCAGATGCCGAGAAGAGGGTAAGGGATAAAGAATCTCAGGTTTCCAGCGAACTTGCAAAAAATAAAAACCTGAATAAGGATCTCGAAGAAAAGATCGCAGATTATAATCACAGCAGTGAAGTTCTAGAAAAGAAACAGGAAGATGTTGATAAACTTCACAACAGCAAAGTTCAGCAGCTTGAAGTGATCTCCGGTCTCTCTGCCGAAGATGCGAAAGCACAACTTATTGAATCATTAAAAGATACTGCCAAGGCCGATGCCATGGCACTGGTGCAGGATACCATTGAAGAGGCCAAACTAACAGCCCAGCAGGAAGCTAAAAAGATCATCGTAAATACCATACAACGCATAGGAACCGAAGAAGCTATAGATAACTGCGTTTCGGTTTTCAACCTGGAGAGTGACGATGTAAAAGGGCGAATTATTGGTAGGGAAGGAAGAAACATTCGTGCCATTGAAGCTGCCACCGGAGTAGAGATCATCGTAGATGATACTCCTGAAGCTATTATTCTATCATGTTTTGATTCAGTAAGAAGAGAGGTAGCACGTCTATCTCTTCATAAACTGGTAACTGACGGAAGGATCCACCCTGCACGTATTGAGGAGGTAGTAAAGAAAACTACTAAACAAATCGAAGAAGAGATCATTGAAGTTGGAAAACGTACAGTAATTGATCTTGGGATCCATGGATTACATCCCGAATTGATCCGGATCGTAGGTCGAATGAAATACCGTTCCTCTTATGGGCAAAACCTTCTGCAACACTCAAGAGAAGTTGCCAAGCTTTGTGGCGTAATGGCTGCCGAGTTAGGACTGAATGCTAAACTAGCTAAAAGAGCCGGGTTATTGCATGATATCGGAAAAGTGCCGGATTCTGAGACTGAAGTTCCTCACGCAATCCTGGGAATGCAATGGGCCGAGAAGTTCGGTGAAAAACCTGAAGTTTGTAATGCCATTGGAGCTCACCATGACGAGATAGAAATGACTTCTTTACTTTCTCCTATTGTACAGGTTTGTGACGCCATTAGTGGTGCAAGGCCGGGTGCAAGAAGACAGGTTCTTGATTCTTACATTCAACGATTAAAAGATCTGGAAGACATCGCCTTTGGATTTGGAGGTGTGAAAAAAGCATACGCTATCCAGGCAGGTAGAGAATTAAGGGTGATCGTGGAAAGTGAAAAAGTGAGCGATGAAAAAGCAGCAAATCTTTCCTTTGAAATCTCTCAAAAGATACAGACAGATATGACCTATCCGGGGCAAGTGAAGATCACGGTGATAAGGGAAACACGAGCGGTAAACATCGCCAAGTAATTGAGAACATAAAAAGATTAGCTCCCGTTTCTCAAAAGAAACGGGAGTTTTTTATTTGGACCAATTAGTTTTCGTAAATTAATACTACGAACCGTCTACCATGCGAAAAAAAAATGTTCTGAGATTCCTCTTTCTGGCAGTACTGCTTTACCCCATTTTTAGCCTGTTTAAAGTCGTTGGAGATCTCAATGGTGCTGAGCTTCAGGAAGCGCTTGATTCGCTATTACACTACCAAATAAGTATCTGGGTGAGCTGGCTTGTACTGGTTTCGGCTTCTGTTTATTTCAAGTGGACTAGGCAGAAGAACTTCTTTTTCTTTTTCACCTATGCCTTTCTGGTCGTAGCTTTTGCCTTTCTTGGATATATGAGCCAGGAGTTGGTGATAGAATATGATTTACCCAATAAATTTAGGGATAATTACTCTTTTGGGGTGTTACAGGCATTGCAGCATATAATTTCTTCAGTAGTGCTAACCGCTTTTCTTCAGGCAGCAGTATGGTGGTTTACCCGCAGGTGGCACAGAAGGTAGTAAGGCAGTAATGGGTTATTGGTTATAATTTAGCCCGAGAGAGACTTCCTGGTTTGACTAATCTACTCGTGTGTTGTTTTGATAAGGTTTTAAAAATGCCTTTTTTTAAAGGTCCTTGGAATTAATAATTTTTCCGCCTTTCTTAATGATGTCCTTTCGAATGCTCTCGAATTCCTTCGGGAGAAGGGGAACGGCTGCGTCTTCAATCAAAGTGGCATTAAAACCTTCCTTAAGGGCATCCAGGAGGGAGAAATAGACACATATATCTGCAGCAAGGCCACAGAAGTAAAGATCGCTCGCCCCTTTTTGTTCAAGGTAACCGCTAAGGCCTGTGCTTTTCTTGTACCCATTGTCATATAATCCACTATAGCTATCTATTTCGGGATCCATTCCCTTTCTAAAAATGGCTTCTACAGGCTTTGTTTCCAGGGCGGGATGAAAATCTGCTCCCTTTGTTCCCTGCACACAATGCGGGGGCCAGAGTTTCTGTTCCAGGCCGTTAAGTTCTATGACTTCAAATACATTTTTCCCGGAGTGGTTTACCGCAAAACTTTTGTGATTCGCCGGGTGCCAGTCCTGGGTTGCCACAACTAGCTCAAAATGGGGTAGTATCTCATTGATTACGGGAATGATCCTGTCTCCGCCTTTCACTTCGAGCGCACCTCCCGGCATAAAATCTATTTGTGCATCAACAATGATTAACGTTTTCATGATCTTTTATTTTTATGTTCCTCAATTAAATCATTTCGTTCATCTCTGAGTTTTTCACTAATTCCCACTTTATAGATATGGGGGTTATTGAACCTGTGATATTCGGGCGGAAGTTTTGCCAGTCTTTCTTTGCTGAAATCTTTAATTTCCTGAATGCTTCTCTTCTTATTGGATCTTTTTTGATCTTCCATTACCAGGCTTAGAAGTTCCTCTTTTTGTACATCTCCAATAAACCTGAATTTTAAAGGATCAAAAGGATGGTACATCATCTCCGGATTTTTCTCGCCTGCTATGCACACCACATCCCCTCCGAGGAAGTTTCCGGAGTCATCGAGCAGGCGGAGCACCTGCTTTCGGTGTGGCAAGGTCACTTTTGAAATGGTTTCCGAAAGTTTTATTCTGGGTTTATCTTTGAAAAATGACAATTTATAGACCCCGTCCAGCGCGGCATCAGGTTTTCCTGTCACCAGGCTGGTTCCCACGCCAAAAATGTCAATAGGAGCTTCCTGGTCCAGTAAGCTTTTGATCACATGTTCGTCCAGTTGATTGGAAGCAGAAATTTTCACGTAATCGAGTCCTGCTTTGTCCAGCATTTCTCTTGATTTCCGGGCCAGGTAAGCGAGGTCACCGCTGTCAAGACGGATTCCCTTTAGTTTATGGCCGCGGCTTTCCATTTCCTTGCCCACCTGGATGGCGTTGGGAAGTCCACTTTTTAAGGTGTCATAGGTGTCGACAAGTAAAATGGTGTTTTTGGGATGGGTTTCTGCAAAATCTCTGAAGGCATCCAGTTCATGTTCATAGCTTTGAATAAAGGAATGGGCCATGGTCCCTGAAACCGGGAAATTAAAATCCCTACCTGCCCGGGTATTACTCGTAGCTTCAAATCCTCCAATTACAGCTGCCCTGCTGGCATGATAGCCACCAAACCCCTGTGCCCTTCTAAGGCCAAAATCAATTAAGGTTCTGCCTTTTGCCTGGATGGCCATTCTCGATGCTTTTGTGGCAATGAGAGTTTGAAAGTTTAGAATATTCAGCAGTAGAGTTTCTATGATCTGTGCTTCAATGATATTTGCTTCCACCTTAAGCACCGGTGCTCCCGGAAAAACCACGTCTCCTTCCCTCATGCTGTAGATCTTTCCGCGAAAGCGGAAATCCTTCAGGTAATCCAGGTAATCTTTGGAAAAATCCTGGGTACTTAAGTATTCGAGATCCTTATCTGAAAATTTAAAATTTTCCAGTAGATCCAGTAGGGTTTCAAGACCTGCAAATATTGCAAAACCACCATTAAACGGTAGTTTCCTGAAGAAGTAGTCAAAAACTGCAGTCTTTTCAGCTTCACCTTTACTAAAATACACCTGTCCCATGGTGAGCTGATACTGGTCTGTGTAAGTACCGCTAATATCTATCATTCTACCGTTCTTTGTTTTTATGTGTATGCTTTCTATAATTCTTCCTGGGCTTCCAGGTACTGGTCCTGTTTATGCCAGTCAAACCTATAGGAAAGTCCGCCGGCTACCTGCCAACGGGAGGGAGTATCTTTGAAATTGATAAGTCCTGAAATATCTGCCTGGAAATTTTTATGAAAAAGATAAGCGAGACCTCCGCGGGCAATTTCATCACTGTAAATGTCACTTATGATGGTTTGGAACTCTCCAAACATGGCGAATTTTTTGGAAAAGGAATGTGTAAGGGTGGCAATACCCGAATAGGTTGGAAATTCTTCTCCAATTTGGTCACCAATGACGTTTAGGACTAAAACCCAGGGTCCCCAGTTGTTTTGGGTGATCACCGCTGCACGAGGTGAGAATTTTCCCTGCCCCTCGTACAGGTAGGGGTTGTCCCCAAAGGAGAAATTTGCTCCTCCATAAACAGCTACTGCAGGAATAAAAATACTCCAGTCAAAACGTTGATTTGCTTTCCAGCTGTAAAGGTTTGGTTTTTTTTCTTTTGCATTTTTGTGGGGATCGTAAATAAGGTATTTTACCCCAATGGCATTGGAATCAAAATTGCTTATTCCATAATTTTGAGTTTCTGCTCCTACTATGTAGCTGGTGGTTTGGTCCAGAAAAGATCCCATAAGGTTGATTTCCAGTTCTTCAAAGAACAATCCGAATCTTAGAGCATAATCTACTCCCCAAAGTTCAGTTTCAGTTTGCATCAATTCGTGATCATCGTTACCAAACTTCCCCCCGGCTTCCAGTTGTAGGACATTAGGTCCTACAGCAAAGGCCCCCTGGGAATTTCCGGGACGGTTGGAGTTGATCGTTTCTGTATATTGTGCTGTGGCTAAAAAACTTCCGGAGAGAAAAAGAATAAAAAAAGTAGCGTAGATTCTCATATTCGGGCTGTTTGGTTACGATCAAATATAGAGATTTTATCATTTTTTTCGGCTGCAGCAATGGTTTTCTTTGAGCAGAATGGTAATTTTACCAAAATTTTTGGAATGCACGAAGCTTCATTATCCCAGGTATTAAGAGTAGTTCTTATTGTCCTGCTTATATACTTTGGATTAAAAATTATAATGCGCTGGCTGGGTCCTCTCCTTTTACGATGGATGTTGAAGAAGATAGGAAGGAAATTTGAGCAGCGGTTTAACCAATCCGATCCCAGGACCCAACAGCCCCGGGAAGGAGAAGTGAATATTGAAGGCAAGCCCAAGAAAACTCCAAGATCAAACAATGACGTGGGAGAGTACATCGATTATGAAGAAATTGACTAATTTCCGCTCCAAAATCCTCTTCCTATGAATTTTTCCTTTAAGAAAGTTCTTCCTCATATTTTAGTTGTTCTCGGGTTTATCGCTATTTCGTTAGCATATTTTTATCCTGTACTTCAGGGGAAGGAGATATTTCAAAGTGACATTGCGCAGTATATTGGGATGGCGCGGCAACAAAACGAATTTAGAGCAGAGACAGGGGAGGAGCCTTACTGGACAGATGCTGCCTTTGGAGGAATGCCTACTTACCAGTTAGGCGCTAATTACCCGCACAATTACGTAAAGGAACTGGACAGGACCCTGCGATTTCTGCCACGGCCGGCCGACTATCTTTTCCTGTATTTTATTGGAATGTATATTCTATTCCTGGTCCTAAAAATAGATTACAGATTAGCATTCCTGGGAGCCCTGGCGTTTGGTTTTTCAACTTATCTCATCATTATTCTGGGAGTGGGGCATAATGCCAAAGCTCACGCAATAGCTTATATGCCATGGGTAATTGGGGGAATACTCCTGTGCTTCAGGCGAAAATATATTCCCGGATTTTTATTGCTCGCCTTTGGAATGGCGCTGGAGATAAGTGCAAATCACTTTCAAATGACCTTTTACCTGCTCCTGCTGGTTATTGTCATTGGGATTGTCTATCTCATCAATGCCTTCAAGAAAAAGGAATTACCACAGTTTTTTAAAGCCATCGGAATTATGGTGGTCGCAGTACTCCTCGCTATTGGCGCCAATGCAACCAATTTAATGGCCACCCAGGAATATGCCGATTTTAGTACCAGGGGCGACACAGGGCTCACAATCACTCCTGATGGTACTGCGGAAAAAACTGAAGGTCTTGACTATAATTATATTACCGAATACAGCTATGGTGTTCTGGAAAGTTTTAATCTTTTCATTCCAAGATTTATGGGCGGTTCCAGTGCAGAGAATGTAGGAACAGATTCAGCCATTTATAATCAATTGTTGCAGTTGGGCGCTAATCCTGTGCAGGCTGCGCAATTTGCTGAAGCAGCGCCTACTTACTGGGGAGATCAACCCTTTGTTGGAGCGCCGGCCTATATTGGAGCAACAGTTCTTTTCCTTTTTGTTTTTGCACTTTTTCTTGTGAGAGGAAAACTAAAGTGGTGGATAGTTGGTGGTTCTCTACTTGCCCTGCTGCTTTCATGGGGAAAGAACTTTGGAATTCTTACAGATTTCTTCATAAACTATGTGCCTCTTTACAACAAGTTTAGAGCAGTGTCTTCCATTCAGGTACTACTTGAATTGTGTATTCCGATACTTGCAATTGCGGGTCTGTCGAGATTGTTCTTTAGGGAAGAAAGTAATGATAGAAAAATTTACGCCCTTAAATGGGCCACAATAATTACCGGCGGCATTGCGCTGTTATTCCTGTTGTTTAAAGGAATGTTGTTCAGCTTTACAGGTGCCAGTGACGGAGTTTTAATTCAGCAGCTGGGACCTGAGTTTGTGCGGGCATTGAAGGAAGACAGGAGAGCTGTCTTTACTGCCGATACTTTTAGGTCCTTGATTCTGGTGCTGCTTACTGCTGCAGTTCTTTGGTTTTACTTAAAACAAAAATTTACCCGGAATATCGCCTTTTTGGCACTTGGTGCTCTCATTCTTTTCGACCTTGTTGGCGTTGGTAAAAGGTATGTTGACAGTGAAGATTTTGTGCTTTCGAGCGTAGTGAATCAGCCTTTTCAGGCTACAGGGGCAGACAGGGAGATCATGAAAGATGATGCTCATTACCGCGTATTTGATCTAAGCGGAAGCCCTTTCAATACCGCCCGAACCTCATTTTTCCATAATTCGGTAGGAGGTTATCACGCTGCCAAACCGGGCAGGATGCAGGAGCTTTATGATTTTTACTTATCGCAGAACAACCTGCAGGTGCTCAATATGCTGAACACTAAATATTTTATTGTTCCAACTGAAGAAGGACCGGTAGCGCAGGAAAATCCTGAAACAAATGGAAATGCCTGGTTTATACAGGAGGTGAAACTGGTGGAAAATGCAAACGAAGCAATAAAGGCACTGGAAGGGATCAATACCAAAAAAGTTGCCGTAGTAGACAATAAATTTGCAGACCAACTTCCAAAAAAGCAGTTTGCAGCAGACACTACAGCTCAAATTGAACTGGTATTTTATCAACCCAATGAACTGGTATACAGATCTTCTTCTGAAAATGGAGGAATGGCTGTTTTTTCAGAAATATATTATCAGCATGGGTGGCAGGCTTATATTAATGGGGAGGAAGTCCCGCATTTTAGGGTGAATTATGTGTTACGGGCAATGATGGTACCGGCTGGTCAACACGAGATCACCTTTAGATTTGAACCACAGGTAGTGAAAACCGGAAGTTCAATTGCACTTGCAAGTTCAATACTGCTGGGTCTTTTACTGGTTGGCGGTATCGTTTGGGGCATAAGACGAAGATAATTTGTCATTTTAAGCAGGGCTATGAAAAAAGTACTTATAGTTACTTATTACTGGCCCCCGGCCGGTGGCCCGGGTGTACAGCGATGGCTCAAATTTGTGAAATATCTTCCCGAAAATGGGATTGACCCCATAGTGTATGCTCCAAAAAATCCTCATTACCCTCTAAAAGATGCTTCTCTTGAAGCTGAAATACCTTCAGGATTAAAGGTGCTTAAAAAGGGCATTGTTGAACCCTATGCTTTTGCAGGTTTATTATCCAAAAAAGATACTGAAACTATCAGCTCCGGAATTATTCCGAAGGAACAAAAGCAGGGATTCCTTCAAAAGTTGATGCTGTTCATCCGGGGCAACTTTTTTATTCCCGATGCCCGTAAGTTCTGGATCAAACCTTCAGTAAAATATCTTTCAGAATACCTGAAGGAGCATGAGATCGATACTATTATTACCACCGGACCTCCTCACAGTATGCACCTTATCGGTTTACAGCTAAAAAAGGAGACAGGAGTGAAGTGGATAGCCGATTTTAGGGACCCATGGACACAAATTGGCTACCACAGCAAATTAAAGCTCCTTTCCAGGTCCCGAAAAAAACATGAAGAGCTGGAAAAAATGGTGCTGCAAACAGCAGAAAAAATAATCACCACCAGTTTTACCACCCGGGAGGAATTTGCGTCAAAAACAGATCGACCAATTGAAGTGATCACTAATGGTTACGATACAGAGCAGGTGGACAAACTTCCTATGGATAAAAAATTCAGCCTCTCTCATATTGGGTCGTTGCTTTCGGGAAGAAATCCGGAAAACCTGTGGCAGGCACTTTCAGAATTAATTTGCGAAAATGAAGATTTTGCCAGGGTTTTTCAGCTTAAATTGGTTGGAGCAGTGGGAGAGCCGGTACTGGAGAGTATTAAGAAAGCCGGTTTAAAGGATTGGCTCGTTTTAAAGAATTATGTTTCTCATTTGGAAGCCTTGCAATTGCAAAGGAGTGCGCAGCTGCTCCTGTTGATCGAGATCGACAGTGAAGAAACAAGGGGAATTATTCCTGGGAAATTATTTGAATATATGGTAAGCGAGCGACCAATTCTTGCAGTGGGACCGGAGAAAGCCGATATTCAAAAGATCATTCAGGAAACTAATACGGGGTCGTATTTTCTTTACTCTCAAAAAGGGCAAATTAAAGCCTTTCTTCAGGAAAAGTATGAGCTATTCAAAAAAAGGGAATTGAGATCTTTTCCAATTGGGCTTCAACAATACAGCAGGCGGGCCCTGGCGAAGAAGCTGGCAAATCAAATAAAGCAGCTTTAATGGGGATCATCATTAGCCAGTCGGCCAAAAACCTTACCACCACTTATGTGGGATTTGGGATAGGAGCGATCAACACGCTGTTCCTCTACACAAATTTCCTCACGCCTGAGTATTACGGACTGGTAGGTTTCCTGCTATCGGCCGCAAATCTTATCTGGCCCCTTATGGCTTTTGGGGTGCACAACACCCTCGTGAAGTTTTACAGCTCCTATGATTCTGAGGAGGAGAAGGATAAGCTGCTGAGCGTCATCCTGCTTTTACCGCTGGGGATCTCGCTCATTCTCGGTTTTATTGGTTATTTTTCCTATGGCTTGCTGCTTAATTACTTTTCTGAAGGGGACGGGCTGGTAAAGCCTTACATCTGGCTCATTTTTGTTATTGCTCTGGCCACTTCATATTTCGAGATCTTTTTTGCCTGGGCAAAGGTGTATTATAAAAGTGTTTTCGGGAATTTCATGAAAGAGGTGTTCCACCGGGTTTGTATCTCCCTGCTGTTGCTGGCAGTTTACTTCAGTTACATTTCCATTGAGAATTTCATTTATGCGGTTGGCGTTGTTTTTATTCTGCGGCTAATATTCATGATGTTTTATGCCTTCAGCTTATATTTTCCGAAGCTTAGTTTTTCTTTTCCGCGTAACAAATCTTTTATTCTGAAATATTCGGCTTTGATCCTCATAGCGGGATCGGTGGCCATGGTGTTGCTTGACCTGGATAAGGTGATGATAGAAAGATTCCTTCCCATAGAAATGGTGGCGGTGTACGGGATTGCGGTTTATATTTCTTCTGTGATCGCTGTGCCTTCAAGAGCAATGCACCAAATCACTTATCCCATGACGGCTTCTTTGCTTAACAAAAGGGACAAAAAAGGGCTTCTGGACCTTTATGAAAAGAGTTCCCTGAACCTGTTAATTATTAGCGGACTCATTTTTTTGTTGATTATCACCAACATTTCCCAGCTTTACGCTCTAATACCCGCAGAATATCAAATTAGTTATTCGATCGTGATCCTGATTAGTTGCGTGAAACTCTATGATAATTTGCTGGGGAATAATAACAGTATACTTTTTAATTCAGATTACTACCGGCTGGTACTGGCGATAGGCGTTTTTCTTGCCATCCTTGCGTTTGTACTGAATATTGTCCTGATTCCTATTTTTGAGCTTCTGGGAGCTGCGCTGGCTACCTTTCTTGCCTTTGCATGCTATAATACCGTTAAACTGGTGATGGTGCTGAAGAAATTCCGTATTCATCCTTTTACAAAGGAAACCGCATATAGCCTTCTTCTCATTCTATTATTCTCCTTTGGATTTTACTTCTGGAACTTCCCGTGGCATCCTGTGGTGAATATAGTTTTGAAGTCGGGAATTATCGCTCTTCTTTACGTCCTGGTAATTTATATGCTGAAGCTTTCTCCGGAAATAAATAAGATCATCAATCAAAGTTTCAGGTTCCTGAAGCGGTAAATATAAATCAAAGGCGTTTTAAAAAAAAAAGATCCCCGGCGCAATTGCAACCGGGGATCAACCAACTAACCAACCAAAATTAAATTTTAATTTCCTCCTCTGGAACTTCTTGTTCCTCTTGTCGAGGAAGTAGATTCCTGTACTTGTACTGGTGCAGAGTTTACAGTCGCAGATCGCTGTGTTCTGCTTTGTGCCTGTACCTGTCTTGCGGGAGTAGCGTTAACAGAAGAGCTTCTGCTTTTTTGCTGTGCGCTGCTTTGAGCAGGAACATTTGCGGCTCTACTTTGACGAACAACCCGTTGCTGTACTGCAGGAGTTTCCACTCTTGAATTTCTGTTTCCAACTTCTGCTTTTTGAGGAACAGTTGTGGTGCTTCGTACCTTTCTTTCTTCTCTAAACTGAGAAGTTGAAGCTGCTGCCCGTGGTGCCGGGTTATGGGTTCTAATATCCCTTTGGTCTTCCACTCTTCTTCCTCTTTGGTAAGAAGTAACTTTCTCTCCGGGTCTATAATAGCTCTTTTGAAATGAGTTGTTGTTATAATAGTTATTGTGATAATACTTTTTATATGAATTGTACCTCATCCTGTTCGGTTCATAGTACAGGCGGTATGGTTCATTGTAAACTACTGCAAAGTGGGAATTGGGTCTCATGTAGTAATCGTGCCATGGGCGATAAACATAATGCACATTCCTGCTATTGATATACCCTGAAGTATGGGTGAACTGGCGATAAGGATTATAGTTAACAAACATATTTCCAATCCTGTTCACCATTCCAAAGGCATTATATCTAATTTGAACACGTCCAGCCTGAATGATCCTTCCATAGTAGTCATAATAAACCGGGACATTCTCAATTTGTATCACGGCTCCAAAATCATCATACTGTACGAAGGGACCGTAGTTGTAACCGGAATTAAAGCTATAATTAACATGAGGCGGGATACGGTTGAAGTTTTTTCGGGAATTAAAAAAGAAATCAAACTGGCCGTCAGGAAAAACGGCAAATTCAACCCCTCTTTCCACAAAAATAAAAGCATCTTCATAACCTCGACGCTCAAAGTTCTCCCCGGCTGAAGGAGCAGCTTTGGTAGAAAATCCAACCACCAGCAAAGTCAATAAGAGGTAAAAATTTTTCATAATAGGGGGATTTAGAGATTAAACTATTGTACCGTTTTGCCAGTACATTTAATTACATTCAAACTACGTGCCAAAAATTAGAAAACCCCGTGAGCATTAAGCTATACGGGGTTTCCAAACTAACCAACCAAAAATTATTAATTACAATAAATTATAAAAACATTACTCTTGCAATTACTAAATTTAATTCAAAGGCTATGCCAAGAATCGTTATTTAAAGTTTTCCATTGTTAAATAATGGGTGCCTAAAATGATATTTTCACAACTTCTCTGCCAGGAAGGGTGCGGTGTAGGATTTCTTGTTTTTTGCTACTTCTTCGGGAGTGCCGGTTGCTATGAGTTGACCACCGGCTTCACCACCTTCCAGGCCTAAGTCGATGACATGATCTGCACATTTAACCAGGTCCATATTATGTTCTATCACAATGACCGAATGGCCTTTTGCCAATAGCGCATTAAAGGATTTTAATAACTTTTGAATATCATGGAAGTGCAAACCGGTGGTGGGTTCATCAAAAATAAAAAGTGCTTTTTCTTTTGAATTTCCTTTGACGAGAAAGGAAGCCAGCTTTATCCTTTGGGCTTCCCCGCCAGAAAGAGTGGAGGAGCTTTGCCCCAATTGTACATAACCTAATCCTACGTCCTGCAGGGGTTTTAACTTTGAAGTGATCTTATCCTCCCCATTGTCGGCAAAGAAAGCTACAGCATCATCAATGGTCAGGTTAAGGATATCATCAATATTTTTATCTGCAAATTTCACCTCCAGGATCTCTTTTTTGAAGCGCTTTCCATTGCAGGTTTCACAAAGGAGATGTACATCGGCCATGAATTGCATTTCAATAGTCACTTCTCCTTCCCCTTTGCAGGTTTCGCATCTACCGCCATCCACATTGAAGGAAAAATGTTTTGGTTTATAACCTCTAATATCACTCAGCTTTTGATTAGAAAATAAATTCCTGATGTCGTCATAGGCTTTAATGTAGGTTACCGGATTTGATCTTGAGGACCGCCCAATTGGATTTTGATCTACAAATTCTACTGAAGTTATATTACTGAATTTCCCTTCTATTTTGGTGAATTGGCCGGCTTTTTCACCGTGACCATTAATCTCTTTAGTCATGGCAGGATAGAGAATTCGCTTGATCAGGGTACTTTTCCCGCTTCCGGAAACTCCCGTTACAGCGGTAAAGACACCTAGCGGAAATCTCACATCAATATTCTTTAGGTTGTTCTCTCTGGCTCCAATGACATCAACAAAATATTTGTAATCCCGTCTTTTGGAAGGCACCTCAATTTGGAGAGTATTATTAAGATATTGAGAGGTTAGAGAATCGGAAACCAGGATATCACTAAAAGTTCCGGAGGCGACAACTTCCCCGCCATTGGTTCCGGCTTCGGGGCCGATATCGATGATCTCATCGGCGGCCTTCATAATATCTTCATCGTGCTCTACAACGATCACAGTATTACCAAGATCCCGAAGAGATTTCAGAACTTCAATAAGTTTTAATGTATCCCGGGGATGCAAACCAATAGAAGGCTCATCAAGAATATACATGGAGCCTACCAGGCTGCTCCCTAATGAGGTAGCGAGGTTGATCCTTTGTGACTCCCCTCCCGAAAGGGTATTGGACTTTCTGTTCAGGGTAAGGTAAGTCAATCCCACTTTTGAAAGGAATCCAAGCCTGTTCCTTATTTCGGTTAATAACCTTTTTGCAATGGCAGCATCGGACTCATTTAATTCAAGCTGGTCAAAAAATTCTGAAACTTTATCAATAGGCATTTCCACCAGCTGGGTGATGTTAGCTCCTCCTACCTTTACGAAATTGGCTTCAGGTCTTAGCCTTTTACCTTTACAGACAGAACATCTTGTTTTTCCGCGGTAGCGGGAAAGCATTACCCGGTTCTGGATCTTGTAAGCTTTGGATTCCAGGAAAGCAAAGAATTGATTTAAACCTTCAAAATATTGATTTCCATTCCAAACGAGATCCTTTTGCTCCTGGCTTAATTCAAAATACGGCTTATGGATCGGAAAATTAAATTTATGGCTGTTATTCACCAGTTGATCACGATACCAGCTCATACTTTCCCCGCGCCAGGGAAAAATAGCATTTTCATAAACAGAAAGACCGGTATTTGGGATTACCAGGTCTTCATCAATCCCAATGACATCGCCGTAACCTTCACATTTTGGGCATGCGCCATAAGGATTATTAAAGCTGAATAAGTGCACATTAGGCTCCAGAAAGGTCATGCCGTCCAACTCGAATTTATTGCTGAACTGTCTTAATTTTTTATCTGCAAGATTCTCAATAAACAGTTCACCTTTCCCTTCAAAAAAGGCGGTTTGAATGGCATCTGCCAGGCGGTTCAGGAAATCTTCCTCATCTTTGGTGACGATCCTGTCCACTACCAGGAACAGATCTTTTTCTTCTATTTTTGAGAGGTCTGTTTCATCGATCCTCAGTACTTCATCTTTGAATTTTATCCTGCTGTAACCTTGCTGAAGGAGCACCTTAAGTTTTTCCTCGGGGGTACGGCTTTGCTCAACATGAACAGGTGCTAAAAGCAGCATTTTTGAACCTTCAGGAAAAGTTTTTACATAGTTCACCACATCGGTCGCCGTATCTTTTTTCACCTCATCTCCCGATATAGGGGAATAGGTTTTTCCAATACGGGCAAAAAGCAGTTTAAGGTAATCGTAAATTTCAGTGGAGGTGCCCACGGTAGAACGGGGGTTAGTGGAGTTGACCTTTTGTTCAATAGCAATGGCCGGGGCAATACCTTTAATGGAGTCCACTAATGGCTTATTGAGCCTGCCAAGAAATTGCCGGGCGTAGGAGGAAAGACTTTCCACATATCGACGCTGGCCTTCAGCATATAAGGTATCAAAGGCCAGGGAAGATTTTCCCGATCCCGAAAGGCCGGTAAGGACCACCAGCTTATTCCGCGGGATTATGACATTTATGTTCTTTAAGTTATGGAGACGGGCTCCTTTTATAATTATATTCTCTTTTGGATCTACCCCTGAGATATCTACTTGCATACCTAAATTTCTGTTGAATTTGCAAAGGTACTTAATCTTCAAATTTTTCAGCTTCCCGGTGAGGGAATATAACTTAGTGGTAATTAAATTGTTAAAAACATTAACCTTTTATTTGTTTAAGTGAAAATTTTCCTGTTATATTTGCTGTTAATAATCTTAAACCAGAATTTGCCTATAGCATAAAGTTACTTTGAACTTGTAATAACTAACCGTCAGGCCACCCCAACAGCCTGAAAAAGTAACTCTTATGGACAACGCCCAGGCAAACGACGCTTTTCTTGTGAAAAGCTATATGGAAGGAGACGAGCAGTCACTTTCTATTTTAATCAACCGACATCAACAACGAATTTACAGTTTTATCTTTTCCAAGGTCTTTGATAAAGACATCGCTGAAGATATTTTTCAGGATACCTTTATTAAAGTAATTAGAACCCTGAAAAGGGGGAAGTATAATGAAGAAGGTAAATTTCTTCCCTGGGTGATGCGAATTTCCCACAACCTTGTCATTGACCATTTCAGGAAGAACAAAAGAATGCCCAAGTTCGAGAATAGTGGGGATTTCAATATTTTTTCTGTTTTGTGTGACTCTGATTTAAATGCCGAAAAACGAATCATCAAGGACCAGATCGAAGCCGATGTCCAGGAGTTGATCAAGGAACTGCCCGAAGATCAACTTGAAGTTCTTGTAATGAGGATCTATAAAGACATGAGTTTTAAAGAAATTTCAGAAAGAACAGGAGTGAGTATTAATACTGCCCTGGGCCGAATGAGATACGCTTTGATAAACCTGCGAAAAGTTATAGAGAAACACAATTTAGTTTTAACTAATTAATACAATAAGATTAAAGTCTGGCCGTTATTAAGTTACAATCTTAAATAACCAATAATGGCAAAACTTTACTCTCGAAAAAAATTGAAAACAATGTCCCCAAAAAAGGAAACAATCAATTTCCTTTTGAACTATTCTAAGGCTTTGAAAATAAGCACTTATAAAAAGCTGGAATTTGAATCAATTTTGAATTAACCAAAAAAAAGACCTGCTAACTGCGGGTCTTTTTTTTATGATATTCTTCCAGCACCTTTTTACGCCCGATGGTTCTGGTGATAATATCTTTTTCAAGGTTCCAGCCCCTGGCCGGAGAGTATTCGCGACCGTACCATATGATCTGCAGGTGAAGTTCATTCCATAACTCCCTTGGGAAAAGCCTTTTTGCATCCTTCTCTGTCTGCACTACATTTTTACCATTAGAAAGATTCCACCTGTACATGAGTCGGTGGATATGAGTATCCACCGGGAATGAGGGGATATTAAAAGCCTGGGACATTACAACACTTGCGGTTTTATGTCCTACTGCAGGAAGCTCTTCGAGGGCATCAATATCTGCCGGAACTTCCCCGTCATACTTTTCAATGAGGATCCTGGAAAGGCCGTAGATCCCTTTAGCTTTCATCGGGGACAATCCCACAGGTTTAATGATCTCTCTAATCTCCTCTTCAGAAAGTTTCGCCATAGCAAAGGGATTATCTGCTTTGGCAAATAAGAGGGGAGTGATCTGGTTTACCCGTACATCTGTACTTTGTGCCGAAAGTAATACAGCGATCAAGAGCGTGAAAGGATCTTTATGGTCTAAAGGGATTGGAACATTGGGGTAAATTTCGGCTAAGGTGTCTATTACGAATTGAACTTTTTCCTTCTTGGTCATTAATATGTAACTTTACAACAAAAGTACTAATTATGACAACACTTCAACCCGGCGATAAGGCGCCAAAATTCTCTGCTAAAGATCAGGATGGAAATGAACATAAACTGGAAGACTATAAAGGAAAAAAGCTTGTAGTTTTCTTTTATCCTAAAGCCAGTACCCCAGGTTGTACCGCCGAGGCCTGTAACCTAAGGGATAACTATGAAGCTTTTCAAAGTAAAGGCTATGAAATTTTGGGTGTGAGCGCCGATTCTCCCAAACGACAGCAAAATTTTAAAGAGAAAAACGATCTTCCTTTCCCTTTATTGGCTGATGAAGACAAAGAGGTGATCAATGCTTTTAAAGTATGGGGACCTAAAAAATTCATGGGAAAGGAATATGATGGCATTCACCGTACCACCTTCGTAATTGATGAGCACGGAGTAATCTCTGATGTGATTTCAAAAGTGAAAACTAAAGAACACGCAGGACAGATCTTGTAAAGATTTAAGTTTCCAGGTTTAAGGTTTAAGGACTGAATTTTTAAGGGGATATTTATACATGAATCAACGGCAAAGGATCTATAATAAGGATCTGGAAAAACAAATGGATCTAATCACTATCCTGGTTCTTGCCTCTTGGCTCTTGCAGCGGAGCGGTCTTTTATTTTCTCCAGATCTTCTGAAGGGTAGCAGTGGAATCACAGTTTTCGAAGAGCATTTCCAGTTCTCCTGAAACTGAGTTTCCTGTAACCATATAGGTTTTGCAGGAATCCAGATCTGTATTGCTTCGGCTGAAGTCGATATCTCCCTTTCTAAGAACTCCGGTAATGGAAGCTGTATCTATTTGCAGCCTCTCCATTTGAGCTTTTGCTTCTTCAGAATAAGCCCTTTCTTTTAACCTGATATTTTTGAGTACCCGGGCATCGGGTCCATAGGCGCAGGAAGTTTTTTTTCCGCTTAAAAAAAATGCCAGTATGACTAAACCAATGGCAAAACCTCCAAGGTAATAACCGAGTCTGTGAATAAATTTCATTGAGAATTAAAAAATAAGGAGGTTGATATCCCTGTAAGAGAGATCAAACCAGTCTGCAATAGATTTGTTGGTTAAAATTCCGTGGTAAAAGTACAAACCATTTCGGAGACCTCTGTCAAATCTTAAAGTATTTTCAAGTCCGCCCTGTTCGGCAATATGCAAAAGATAAGGCGTGAAAATGTTACTTATGGAAAGGGAAGCTGTGCGGGCATAGCGGGAAGGAATATTAGGAACACAATAGTGTACCACCCCGCTTTTTACAAAGGTGGGTTTATCGTGAGTGGTGACCTCACTGGTTTCAAAGCAACCTCCCATATCAATGCTCACATCAATCACCACGGCACCTTTTTTCATGTGCTCTATCATGGTTTCGGTTACAAGGATTGGAGAACGGTTTATTCCCCGTACTGCTCCAATGACCACATCACTTCTTTTTAAAGCTTTGATAAGATTTTTTGGCTGGATGGTGGAGGTGTGCAATGGCCTGCCCAAATTAGCCTGGACAGCCCTTAACCTTGTAAGGGAGTTGTCAAATATTTTAATATTTGCACCAAGTCCGAGAGCCGAACGTGCGGCGAATTCTCCAACTGTCCCGGCGCCTAGAATAGTAACTTCGATAGGTGGTACTCCACTTATATTACCAAACATGAGACCGTTTCCCGCAGGATTGTTGCTCATAATTTCGGAAGCAATAAGAATAGAGGCAGTACCGGCAATTTCACTAAGCGCCCTTACCGCGGGATAGGTGCCATCGTCATCTTTAATAAATTCAAAAGCAAGGGCGGTGATCCTTTTATAGGCAAGTTTTTGAAAATAACTTTTCTCCTGTGTCTTTAACTGGAGTGCAGATATTATTGTTGTCTGCGGATTTACGAGATCCAGCTCTTCCAGCGTAGGCGGCTCTACTTTAAGGATCATGGGACAGGAAAAGACCTTTTTAGTATCTTTGGTAATTTCGGCTCCTGCCTCAGAATAATCTTTATCACTGAATTTCGCTCCTTCTCCTGCCCCCGATTCAATTAGCACCCGGTGACCGTGAGCTGTCATTGCTGCAACAGCATCGGGACTAAGGCAGACCCTCTTTTCCTGGTAGGCGTTTTCTTTGGGAATGCCAATAAACAACTGGCCTTTGTGTTTGTAGACTTCAAGGGTTTCTTCCTGCGGAATCAATTGTTCCCGGGTAAAAGGAGATACGTGTTCTGTCATAATGTTAACTGGTCACAAAGATAAAACTACGACATTTTTAGGAAGTGGGAGAGTTAGAGTTTAGCGTAATAGTCTTCCTGGACTTCATTGGCCGATTCTGAACCTTCCCTGAAATCTCTTATTTCTTCATATTCTTTATCTGAAAAAGGGGAAAAAGGAGAGATGTTTTCGCGTTCGATTTCAGTTAAATCAATACCGTAAATTCGATCGAAAATTTTAATTCTAATAAGGTAAACGATAGAAAGAATAATGATAAAAAAAGGCGCTAAAAAAATTAATTGGTTAACATCGATTACTCCCTGCCCGTAAAAATCCTCATATATAGCAGATGCTAGCTGATAGGCATACATCACAATGGGCACCAATATTACATGGTACCACCAATGTTTACAGGTGAAAAACCAGATTAATAGAAGAAACAAAGGAGTGATTTTTCCTAAAAAGGTCCAGGCGGCAGTTAAAACGTCTAAGTAATATTTACTCTCGTACGTAAAAAAAGAATTTTCCCAAACAGGACCGCTTGGGAAAATTTCATATAAATAAAATAAATAAGGTGATAATGCTATTGAAATAGCTATAATACTACCCGTTAGTAGGAACGCGGATGAGCCTTGTATCGACAGCGGTTTTTTTAACTTCATTTTTATTGTCGTTATCTGTGTTGGAAGTTACAAAGAAAGTTGCTCCAAAGATAGAAACGGCTAGGAAAAGGGCTTTAATTTTCATGATATAGTTTTTTAAAGGTTGTGTATGTTTCGATTTGTTGATACAAACCTAGAAAAAACTAAACCGCTAATAATAAGAGCATTATTCGTACTTTTGCCGCTTTTTTGAAGGAAAAATCTTCAAACTCTTAAAATATTGTATTAAAAAAAATACAGTTAAAATAATTCTTCTTTCGTTCAATGACTTCCGTATAATAGAAATACGGCAAGAAAAAACTGAAAACGAAGGAAAATTCGCACAGGGATTTCCTGATGGTCCTTAGAACAAATTCTTTAAAATTAACAAAACTTTAACTTTCTTACATCCTTTTCATCTATCAATATTTCCACTTTTTGATGCTCCTCTTCAATAAAATTTTCAATTTTTTGAGGCCATTCTATAAAATTCCAGTTGCCGGAATCCAAATATTCTTCAAAACCCATGTCCCAGGCTTCAGATTCATCTTTTATTCGGTAAAAATCAAAATGATTCACCGTACCGTTTTCAGTTTCATACACATTTACAAGGGAGAATGTAGGGCTGGCACCAGTATCCACGGCACCTAAGGCCTTGAGAAGTGCTTTTATTAATGTCGTTTTTCCCGCTCCCATTTCACCGTAAAATAAAAGGGTCTTGCTTTTGGATTTTTCCAGAAGCTCATGGGCAACAGTTTCAATTTCAGATAGGAGGTATTGTACTTCCATTCAAAAACATTAAGATTTGGGGTGATAAAGATAGTTAAATTCTTGTTACCTAGGAGATAACACACTAAAGGGTATGATCATTTCTTCCATCGAGACACCGCCGTGTTGAAAAGTATTACGGTAATAACTTACATAATGATTATAATTATTAGGATAGGCAAAAAAGAGGTCTCCTTTGGCAAAAATGAAAGAACTACTCATATTAATCGTCGGTAGATGAATTGTTTTGGGATTGGGTGCCGCCAAAACATCTTTTTCCTCGTAAGTGAGGCTCTTTCCTGTTTTATATCTCAAGTTGAGACTTGTTTGTTTATCCCCGATAACTCTAGATGGATTTTTCACATTAATAGTTCCATGGTCTGTGGTAAGTATCAGTTTAAATCCGAGGTTCTGGGCCTGCTGGATGATCTCCAGGAGTGGGGAGTTCTTAAACCAACTTTGGGTAAGAGACCGATAGGCTTTATTTGTGGAAGCCAGTTCTTTTATAACTTCCATTTCGGTTTTAGAATGGGAAAGCATGTCGACAAAGTTGTAAACCACCACCGTTAGGTCATTATCTTTCTGGCTCCTAAAATTATCCACCAGCTTTTTACCTGCTTTAAGACTACTTATCTTATGGTATTCGTGCTTGATACTGCTTCCCAGCCGCTTGAGCTGTGCCTGTAAAAATTCTGCTTCATGAAGATTTTTACCACCTTCCTCTGTGTCATTCTTCCACAGGTTGGGATAAAGTTTTTCCATCTCACTGGGCATGAGTCCGGAGAAAATCGCATTTCGCGCATATTGAGTTGCCGTTGGCAGAATACTGTAAAATGGCATTTCCTTTTCCTTTTTATAGTAATTGTTTACTACAGGCTCAAACGCTCTCCACTGGTCATACCTAAGATTATCTATCACCACCAGGAGCGTAGGTTGTTCTTTGCTTAGCTCGGGCAGTATTTTTTCTTTGAACAGGGTGTGGGACATGACGGGAGCATCTGCATTCTTTTCAAACCACTTAGGGTAATTCTTATCTATAAATTTGCAAAACTGAAGATTGGCTTCAGTTTTTTGGGATTCCAGAATTTCAAACATTCCGCTGTCTTCAATGTTTTCAAGTTCCAGTTCCCAATAGATCAGTTTTTGATAAAGTTCTGCCCATCCTTCATAGGAATTGATCATCGCCATGTCCATTGCGATCTTTCTAAATTCCTGCTGGTAGCTGGAAGTAGTTTTTTCTGAAACCAATCGGGAATGATCGAGGTTCTTTTTTAAGCTTAAAAGGATTTGATTCGGGTTCACTGGTTTTATAAGGTAATCTGCTATTTTAGAGCCTATAGCTTCTTCCATTATATATTCCTCCTCACTCTTGGTGATCATAACCACGGGTACGTTAGCCTGTTTTTCTTTAATTTCTGAAAGCGTTTCCAGACCCGAAAGTCCGGGCATATTCTCGTCCAGGAAAACTATATCAAAATTCTCCTTTTCAATTTCTTCCAAAGCTTCGGTCCCGCTTTGGCAGGTGTAGACTTTATAATTCTTGCTTTCCAGGAAAAGAATGTGAGGTTTAAGAAGGTCGATCTCGTCATCTACCCATAATATTTTGATATCGTTCATATATGTATCTTTGTTGACATTAATAATTAAAAGACCAGGCTTGCTTCCAGGAAACAAACTCAAGATTTTAAACGATCCAATTTACGGATTTATTACCATACCCAATGAGCTGCTCTTTGATATTATGGAGCATAAGTATTTTCAAAGACTGCGGCGAATTTCTCAAATGGGGCTGTCTTACCTGGTCTATCCCGGCGCACATCACACCCGTTTTCATCATGCTCTTGGCTGCCTTCATCTAATGCAAAAAGCCGTTAGGGTGTTGAGGCTTAAGGGAGTAGAAATTTCGGCGGAAGAGGAGGAGGCACTGCAAATTGCTATCCTGCTCCACGATATTGGGCACGGCCCATTCTCTCATGCGATGGAACACAGCATTGTTGAGGGGGTGAGCCATGAGACTATTTCATTCCTTTTTATGGAAGAAATGAACCGTCAGTTTAACCAAAGATTAACTATGGCCATTGAGATTTTCCGCGGAAAATACCCACGGAAATTTCTTTGTCAGCTTATCTCCAGTCAGCTCGACATGGACCGAATGGATTACCTGAAGCGCGATAGTTTTTACACTGGGGTGGCCGAAGGAAATATTAACAGTGAGCGGCTTATTAGCATGCTTACAGTAGTAAACAATGAGTTGATGGTGGAGGAAAAAGGGATTTATTCAGTAGAAAAATTCCTTTTGGCGCGCAGGCTTATGTACTGGCAGGTCTACCTGCATAAAACCGGTGTGGTGGCCGAACAGCTTTTGATCAGGATGCTTCAGCGGGCGAAAGAACTTGTAAATTCAGGCCGTACTTTATTTGCAAGCACTGCTCTCAATCACTTTTTACAGCAGCAGGTAACAGCCGAAAATTTTTCAGAAGACACCTTACACATATTTGCGAGGCTTGACGATTACGATATACTTTCAGCAATGAAAGAATGGGTGCATGATGAAGATTTTGTGCTAAGTAAGTTGTGTCAAATGATCATCAACCGGGACTTGCTAAAGATCAAACTAAAGAAAAAACCTATCTCTGGAGAAAAACTGGAAAGCCATCTTCAAAAAGCCATGTCGCGTTATAATATTAGCAGGGAAGAGGCCGGGTATTTCGTTTTTAGCGGAGATATAAGCAACCTGGCGTACAAGCGAGAAGATGAAAAGATCCATATCCTGTTCAAAAGTGGAAAAATCACCGACGTTATTAAAGCTTCAGATCACTTTAACCTGAAAGCACTTTCGAAGCCGGTGACGAAATTTTATATCTGCTACCCGAAACCTAAAGATTAACTCATTTTTTTTACTTTTGCCAGAATGAAGTTTACAGCAACTCAAATAGCAGGTATCCTCGACGGGGAGATAGAAGGAAATCCCGGGGCAGAGGTCGACCG
The DNA here is from genome assembly GCF_020866905.1 of Salinimicrobium sediminilitoris. GTDB lineage: Bacteria > Bacteroidota > Bacteroidia > Flavobacteriales > Flavobacteriaceae > Salinimicrobium > Salinimicrobium sediminilitoris. The sequence goes on from NZ_JAIVCC010000009.1 coordinate 45,047, forward strand.
GCTTGCAAAGATTGAAGAAGGAACTGCCGGGTCTATTACCTTCTTGGCCAATCCTAAATATACCTCCTTTATTTATTCCACCAAAGCTACTATAACAATAGTGAGCAATAATTTTAAGGCAGAAGAGGAATTATCTACTACCCTTATTAAAGTAAAGGATCCATATACGGCATTTTCAAAGCTGCTGGAATATTATAATCAGGTGAAATTGAACAAATCTGGAATTGAGCAGCCTAGTTTTATTTCAGATTCTGTTACTTATGGTGATAATCTTTACCTGGGGGCATTTTCATACCTGGGAGAGCAGGTGAAAATTGGTGAGAATGTCAAGATCTTTCCTAATACATATATAGGAGATAATGTCAAGATAGGTGATAACGTAACTATTTTTCCAGGAGCAAAGATCTATTCTGAAACTATTATAGGTAATAACTGTACCCTTCATGGAGGTGTAATTATTGGAGCCGACGGTTTCGGTTTTTCGCCCAACCAGGAAGGGGTTTATTCAAAAGTGCCTCAAATAGGCAATGTTATTATTGAGGATAATGTTGATATTGGTGCCGGTACTACTATCGATCGGGCTACACTAGGGTCAACTGTAATCAGGAACGGCGTTAAACTGGATAACCAGATCCAGATCGCTCATAATGTAGAAGTGGGAGAAAATACTGCAATTGCGGCCCAGACAGGAATTGCCGGCTCAACTAAAATTGGAAAAAATTGCCTTATAGGTGGACAGGTAGGTATTGCCGGGCATATTCAAATTGGGAACGGAGTGAAAATTCAGGCTCAATCGGGAATAGGTCGCAATATTAAGGATAATGAAATGATCCAGGGTTCTCCTGCATTTGGCTATAATGATTACAACAAGGCTTACGTACATTTCAGAAATTTACCCAAAATAGAAGACCGCTTAACCAAACTAGAAAAAAAACAATCAAATAATGGCTAAACAGCGCACCATAAGTAAAGAAGTTTCTTTACAGGGAGTGGGGCTTCATACAGGAAATGAAGTCACTCTTACATTTAAACCGGCTCAAAATAATACCGGTTACTGTTTTGTAAGAACAGATATTGAAGGGAATCCGATGGTGGAAGCCGATGTTAATTATGTTGTCAACACACAAAGAGGAACAAACCTTGAAAAAGATGGAGTCACAATCCAAACTTCAGAACATGTACTTGCAGCCTGTGTGGGTCTTGAAATTGACAATATCATCATTGAACTTGATGCTGCCGAACCTCCTATTATGGATGGTTCTTCCAAGTTCTTTGTAAAAGCGCTCGAAGAAGCCGGAATAGAGGAGCAGGAATGTGACAGGGAAGAATTTGTGGTTACCGATGTTATTCGTTACCACGATGAACAATCTGGAAGTGAAATTCTTGTAATGCCTGCAGATGAATACCAGGTGACCGCAATGGTCGATTTTGGAACCAAGGTCCTGGGAACTCAAAACGCCTCTCTTCAAAAATTATCCGATTTTAAATCGGAGATCTCAAACGCCCGCACTTTCAGTTTTCTTCATGAACTTGAAACTCTTTTGGAGCATGGCCTTATAAAAGGAGGGGATTTGAATAATGCTATTGTTTATGTAGACAAGGAATTGAGTCCTGAGACTATGGACAAGCTGCGGGTGGCATTCAAAAAAGACAATATCGCTGTAAAACCAAATGGCATTTTAGATAATCTTACTTTGCATTATCCCAATGAAGCGGCACGGCACAAATTGCTTGATGTGATAGGGGACTTGGCGTTAGTAGGTACGCGTATACGCGGAAAAGTTATTGCCAATAAACCCGGTCATTATGTGAATACACAATTCGCTAAAAAACTTTCTAAGATCATTAAGACCGAGAAGAGGAATAATGTACCTAAATATGATCTTGACAAAGAGCCTTTGATGGATGTGAATGAGATCATGAATATCCTCCCTCACAGGCCGCCGTTCATTTTGGTAGACAAGATCATTGAATTGACAAGTGATACTGTTGTAGGTGTCAAAAATGTCACTATGAACGAGCCTTTTTTCGTAGGTCATTTCCCCGGAAAACCTGTAATGCCCGGAGTACTTCAAGTGGAGGCAATGGCGCAGACAGGTGGAATTCTCGCTCTTAAATCTGTTCCCGATCCTGAGAATTACCTCACGTTCTTTATGAAAATAGACAATGTTAAATTCAAGAGGCAGGTGGTTCCCGGCGATACTCTTGTTTTCAAACTGGAACTATTGTCTCCCATTAGAAGAGGGATATGTCAAATGCAGGGTTATGCATATGTGAATGGAAAGCTGGTGACCGAAGCCATTTTAATGGCACAAATAGTAAAACAAAAATAAAGATTATGAATCAACCCTTAGCATACGTTCATCCCGGAGCCAAGATTGCAAAAAATGTAGTGATTGAGCCTTTTACCACTATCCACAATAATGTGGTGATAGGGGAAGGTACCTGGATTGGTTCCAATGTTACTATAATGGAAGGGGCCAGAATTGGCAAGAATTGCAATATTTTTCCAGGCGCAGTGATTTCTGCTGTTCCTCAGGATAAAAAATTCAATGACGAAGACACTATTACAGAAATAGGTGATAATACAACTATTCGGGAATGTGTTACCATCAATCGTGGGACTACAGACAGGATGAAAACCAAGATTGGGAGTAACTGCTGGATCATGGCCTATTGTCATATCGCGCACGATTGTGTAGTGGGCGACAACTGCATCTTTTCCAATAACAGTACTTTGGCAGGCCATATCAATGTAGGTGATTATGTGATTCTCGCAGGAATGGCTGCCATACAGCAGTTTTGCAGTATAGGAAGTCATGCTTTTGTCACAGGGGGATCCCTGGTGCGAAAAGATGTACCTCCATTCGTAAAAGCCGGAAGGGAACCTCTATCTTATGTTGGAGTTAATTCCATCGGATTGAGAAGAAGAGGTTTTTCTACGGAAAAAATCCGGGAGATTCAGAATATTTATAGGATCTTGTATCAGAAGAATTACAATAATAGTCAGGCAGTAGCTATCATCGAAGCCGAAATGGAAGCAACTTCCGAAAGAGATGATATTTTAGAGTTTATCAAAAATTCCCAGAGAGGGATAATGAAAGGTTATATAAGTTCAAATTAATAAGTAGGAAAAATGGCAAGTACAAGTGATATTAGAAATGGATTGTGTATAAGATACAACCATGACATTTTCAAGGTTATAGAGTTTCTTCACGTGAAGCCGGGAAAAGGTCCTGCTTTTGTAAGAACAAAATTGAAAAGTGTAACTACAGGAAAAGTGATTGATAATACCTTTTCTGCAGGCCACAAGATCGAGGACGTAAGGGTTGAAACTCATAAGTTCCAGTTCTTGTATAATGATGGGGAATTCTACCACTTCATGAATACCGAAGATTATACGCAGATAAGACTTACCGAAAATGCACTCGATGCACCGGGACTTCTTAAAGAAGGAGAAGTGGTAACTATTCTTATAAACACCGAGGATCAAATGCCGCTTTCTGTCGAAATGCCTGCAAGTGTGATCCTGGAAGTTACCCACACCGAACCTGGAGTTAAAGGAAATACTGCAACCAACGCCACCAAACCTGCAACGGTAGAAACAGGAGCCGAGGTGAATGTTCCGCTTTTCATCAACGAAGGAGATAAGATCAAGATCGAAACAGAAAAAGGAACATATAAAGAAAGGATAAAGGAGTAATCAGTGGTCGGTGATCAGTGATCAGAAAATCTCACATCTCACATCTAAAATCTCATATCTAATATCTCAAATCTAAAATGAAGTTTCCGCAGCAACATACCCTTGAGCAGATCGCCACAATTATTTCTTCGGAATTTGTGGGACCCGCAGACTTTCCTGTTTCAGGAATGAATGAAATCCATGTGGTGACGCCGGGAGATATTGTTTTTGTGGATCATCCAAAGTATTACGACAAGGCGCTGAATTCGGCAGCCACGATCATACTCATTAATAAGGAAGTGGATTGTCCCGAAGGAAAAGCGCTGTTGATATCAGATGATCCTTTCAGGGATTTCAACAAACTAACAAAGTACTTTAAACCTTTTGAAAAAGCTACCTCAAATGTTGCTTCTTCTGCAGAAATTGGAGAAGGAACTGTAGTGCAGCCAACCGCTTTTGTGGGGAACGATGTGAAGATTGGTAAGAACTGTCTAATTCATGCTAACGTGAGTATTTACGATAATACCATCATTGGTGATAATGTTACCATTCATGCAGGAACTGTTTTAGGCGGCGATGCTTTTTACTACAAGAAACGTCCAGAGGGTTATGATAAACTTATTTCGGGGGGGAGAGTAGTGATTAAAGACAATGTTGATATAGGTGCTAATTGTACAATTGACAGAGGAGTAACAGGTGACACCACCATTGGGAAAGGCACTAAACTGGATAATCTTATTCAGGTGGGGCACGATACAGTGATTGGAGAAGATTGTCTTATCGCATCACAAGTAGGAATTGCCGGGGCTGTGATCATTGAAGACGAAGTAACAATTTGGGGACAGGTAGGCTTCCGTAGTGGGATTGTCGTCAAAAAAGGAGGCGTGATGATGGGGCAGGCCGGGATCACCAAATCAACAAAAGAAAATACCGTATATTCGGGAAATCCTGCGATGGAATCCCGGGAGTGGCTCAAGGAGTTGGCACTTTTGCGCCGATTGCCTAAATTAATGGAAAATTTAAAAAGTTGATATGGAACCAAAAGATTGCGTTGCAAAATTTTATTCTTCAGATTTTTACAAGAATCCCAATTCCGTAAAGGAATATCTTCATCCCGAAGCACAATTGTTCTGGAACAGTAGCGCAGGTTTTCACAAGCTGGGCTTTTCAGAAATTGCCGAGATGTCAAAAGAGCTTGCCAAATCTTTCGATCACCTAAAGGCCGATATTAGTCATTTGCTTGGCGAGGAAGATACAGTTAGCATTAGATTTACTTATTATGTGAGTACCGTTGAGAATCCCGACGAGGAACTTCCTATGGCACATTTTATTGCCATTTGGGAAATGAAGGACGGCAAAATGTTCAAGGGCCATCAAATAAGTCAGCAAGCCGATGACAGTCCTGAAAATCTGGATTCTTTCCTTCCAATTAATTAATAAAAACCCTTTAGGTTTCTTTTATAAAAACCTAATTTTGCAACAGAAAAATAAATGATACTTGAAGCCCCTGTCAATACAGGGGTTTTTGTTTTTTTAAGACAATATGTGCGGGTTTTGTGCGGTATTGAAGGAATAAAATGATTACTCATTTTTGAATATCCCTCAGTTTTTCAGAATCTAATTTAAATTTGTGCAAAATCATAGTAGTCTCTCTAAGATACCGAAAGTAGCGGGTTGAACAAAGTGTATTAGGTCTATACTAAAACAACACTTAAACTTACTCACGTCGATAATCACCTTCAGCCTTTTCTAGCTGGCAAAGATAATATTTATTGATGTCTTCACCCCAATCATTCTTTGTACCCACCGATTTCATCAAAAAATAAAAAATCATTATATTAACAATGCAATATTTGTAACACAATGTATTTTATTTATTTACTGTTTAAAATCAAACCATGAAAAGACAATTATTAAACCAACGGAAAGCTTGGGAAAGTGAAACGCAACACAGTCAAGAATGCGATTGTGGAGAGACCATCGCTGATTGCGATAGAACCCGTTTGAATTAACAAATATTTATGGAATCTAAGGATATAATTTTTTATTTTTGGAAAAGCCACATGGCTGTGAGCTCTTATTGGAGCTGATTTTAATTTTTTTAATGTTGTTTATGTTCTGGTAAAAAATTTTATTCATTTAAATTTTATGTCATGGACAAATTAACACAAAGTGATTTTGAGAAGTTAGCTAAAGGTATTACAGTTGCAGGTACTGCATTCTTTATCTTTTACGGACTATACAAAGACATCAAAAGTCGGGACTAAATCATTGAAAACAGGAACCCTCTATTAGAAGGGTTTTTTATTGCGTTGAATTTACTTCAATTGTTACAACTATTGCGATAACAGATGTAGAAGTAGTAAAGGAAAACTTCATTGGGACCTGCGGTTTGGGTTTGGGCTTTAATTTCCATTTGTGTAGTAGTTTTGATTTTGTTGCTTAAAGAAGGAATATTAATTTCCCGTAACTTTCTGTTTGTGAAAAGCTTCTTCGTAACTAAAGTCTTTTCCCTTGAAAATTTAAAATTTTGCCCTTGGGAAATACCTTAAGCCAAAAGAGTACAAGAAAAATTTTTGAAAAATATTTTGACGGCAGGGACAATCCAAAAAGAAATCTTCAAATTTTCAGGAATTTTATTAAGGGAACCTGGTACTGTAAAATCGGCATTTCCCCAGGGCTTTCACGGGAGAGGGGATACGCCAGCCAGGGGTTTACCCAGTCCTCCCCTCCAGGGAGGGGGTAACAGATTTTCCCTACACATTTGTGGTTATCAACATTAGGGAATTAATTTAGCTGTTCCCTACTAAGATGTTACCTCATTAGCACAAATGCTTTTATTAATCCATCTGTCTAAGCTTTGTAGAGAGTGTTCTATATAGTTGTTCCCACTCATTAATTTCTTTAATTAGTTCAGCCTTGGCATCTTTTTTAAAAGGTGTGGAGGGTTTAAAAATTTTACCTGAAGCATAACAGATGGAGGATTTTAGACCATTGCGTTGGAAATAGAGTTCCCCGCCCGTTCGGTACACTCTCCGAAAATCAGCAAGAGGTATAAGTTCTATCTCTACTATCACATTGTGTAATGCTCTAACTCTTTCAGAAATTCGTTCCAACATTTTTAAGATTTTTTCCTTACCTAAATATTCTAATTCTTCCTCTGCCATCGTTGATGGGAGGTGGGGTATCTCATCCCAAAACCCTTCTTTTTCCCAATAACCTCCAATCGAAAAATATAATTCTTCATTTTGCTCTTTGAAGTATGCTATCTCGGCAGCTTTTGAGGGATGACTTAGATGTTCTACAAGAGACCTGATATTTTTTATCTGTACTTTATCGGCAAACTCTTCAATGACGTCTGCAGGCGTATAAACTCTCTTTTTTGTATAAAACTCACAGTTGTTATGTTCTAATTTTTCTTCCATAATGTTGTTTCTATTCTATTAACGGATAGCTCGCCCTCTAAAATTGATTAGCTCTCGGTGTTGATAAACTTACCAGAACTCCAGGACATGTCTTAAGATGCATGGTTATATTGTTGATTTACATTAGTTTAAAGCCAAACGAAGGCTTGTCCATCGTAGGTCCTTTCTATATACTTACAGTTCAATGGACAAGTTCTTTATGGTTCAGGGGGCAATGATGCACCACAGCTGCCCCGTTTGATTTTCCTTTATACAATGTGTCCTTGGCGGTGTAATAACCCAAACGAAATTCATACCCATTGAAGTTGGTCGGTAGAGCAATTTCCTCAGCCTCCCACAATGGAACTACAACGGCATCATGAAACCTGTAGCTTGAGCACTCCAAGTAATCCTGATAATCATCAATCAACTCCTGTTCATATCTGACCATCTTATTATAATAGCTTCCTTCCTGAACTTTGCTCGTATGAAGACTTAGTTTCTTAGCATCCTTTGGTGTATAAGTGCAGACATCCCTGTAGAATTCCAACGATGTGTTTCTTCGGGAAAGATGGTTGTTCAGAAATTTATTGTACTTATGCTTGGCCTGGTGTCTAGTACATCCTTCTGCTTGAGCAATCCTCTCATATAGGGTCTTGTAGTTAGAACATCCCAAGAATCTATCTGTGAATTGGGCGTTTGCAGCTACGATGTCGCATTCCACATAAATTAAGGGAATAAAGGGCCTCAATTTTCTGGGCAGAGCGGTAAGAGGATTATACTCCCTGTTGTTGGTCTCCTTTACATTGTAGTTGTGCTGGTAGTACAAAAATCCAATAGCATTGATTAATTTTTTCTTGTTGATGGACCTGCTATTAGGATTAGGTCTGGTAAATTTTTTCTTTGCTTCATCATCTTCAATTTTCTCAAATGCCTCATCAATTTCTTTGTAGATTTCCTTTACATCTTCACCGATGTCAAATAATTCATCTTCTGTGGGCACGTAATCTAAATCTTTAAGCGTCTGAATTATCGAGCCAGAAGTATCTCTTACCCTATGAGGTTTGTTTTCAATGTGTGGCTTGAAATGTCTGAAATCGGTCGGGACTTCTAATAGAGAAAGTTGCCGATTTACACTATCCATTTCATTCATGTTGTCGGTGGTGATGTTTTCTTTTCTCTTAAGGTTTTTAAGTCTATGAATCTTGTAAAGTAGCAACCATTCCCTAACCAAATTTTCTCTGTCCGCTCCGTCAAAGTCCCCAGATAAGTCACGAGCCACATATCTATAAAATGAAGGCCACTTTTTTTCTGCTCTCTCAAGTCTTGCCTTATCTAAGCTTTGGGTGCAGTACACATCTAAATTAGTATATAAGCGAAACAAACTTTCCATGTCATCATAAAATCGATGTGGTTTAACAGATATATCACCCAGGTCTTCTATCAAAGGTTTCAAATTCCATTCTTTCATTATAAATGTGGACAGATATTGTAAAGCAAGTTCGTAATTAAATGAGCCCACCTGTGCTATTCTAACACATTTTTTAATCGTCAAATAGTCATTCCATAAAAGGTGAGAATCCACTTTTAAGAGATTCTCAATACGCTGCCCAAAAGTTAAACTTTCAAATTCCAGGGAGTCAACTTCCACATGAAGTTGCTGGTAATCCTGCAATGTAAAGTGGTATTCCGCCAAAGTTTCGACCAGGACGCCTGGATTGTACAGTTGATATTTATTAACCGTTTCTAATACAGGTTGTGCAATATAATTTCGGTTGACATACCCGTGCGGAGTAAAGTTCTTTCTATCTGCAGACCTATAGCTCTGAGGTTGGTTTTCATAGAAGACGAGGGAACTGGTGTATAAATTAATACCCGCTTCAACATTGTCAATGGTGGGGACGACATAATCTTTAGAAGGGGGTATATTTATAAGTAAAGCATCATGTACTACCTCTCTGCATCTGCCGTAAGCCTGAACTATATTGTTGATATTTACAGTTGTGGCTTTGTGTCTACCTTCGTTGATAATGACAATGCAGCAATCGTGTTCAATATCAGTTCCAGCGTAGTTAGCAGAGGAAAGAAATACCACCTGATTCTCTTCGAAAACGGAATCATCCAATATATCATATTTAGCCTTTCCCATCGGCTGGAGTTTTATTCTCAAGCTTTCCCCAACCACATTACCAGTAAGCAATCCTTTATACTGTTTCATGTGAATCTTTGGGTTGTTCGTGAAGACGCAAACAAGAATCCCTTCCAGGACTTTCTCGTTTATAAATTTGAAAGCATCGTTTAAATCCTGAGAATATTGCAGTATCCGTTTTGGTTGATACTCTCGTTTTATACCAATGAATTCTATGACTATGTCTTCGGGAAGAGTTAAATGTCTAAAGATGGGTGTGGCAGTAGATAAGGTGAATTTTGCCCGCCACTCCTTATATATCAGCTCCATAAAAATTCCAAAGCTTTTCCTGTAATCGGCATCGGCACTATATGCATGTGCTTCGTCCACAAAAACAGGCTGTACCCGTAGCCATTCGTAAAGTTTTGGGTGACGATTTTTAACATTGACGACTTGGTCAGGCGTTGTGTTGACCTTTATAATCCCTGTTTGGTGATTTTCAATACAAATAATTACATCCCTCCATTTGTCCTCGCTTTTACCATAGATAAAGAACATTTCTTGATTCTGGTAAAACCGATTAGCTTTGGATTTAATCATTCCAACATTGGGGCTTACTACCAACCAACTTTGATGAGTGTCATTTAAAACAGCAGTTGTTCCTCCCATGCCTGTAACATCCTTACGGACATACTTGTTCTTGTTTATATCCACTAACTCCCTTAAAGCCTCATCGCTATCGCTGATGTACGACTGGTCCTTCTTGAGAAGGATTTCTTTTTCTTTTACGTTCATATTCTATAAAAAATTTGAGCGTCAAAGATAAGAGAGGCAAAGAGGGGTGTCAAAATTATTATTATGTAAAAGGCATAATTATTGATAATGTAATAAAATTATTCCCACTTAATTAAATTAAATATAATTTTTTAGAAATATTTGACAGGTGACAAGAGCTCCTGAATTCTTGAAAGTTTTATTTTTCCTAAAATTAGAAACTTTCTACAAAAAATTTTGTTGGTATTAATTTATTTGGATAGCTTTGAATTCGAAACGATATACAAAAGTAATTTATGAAAGTTTTAAAAATTGGGGAGATTGTAGATGTACAGTTCGGGCCTCATCTTAAAGCTTCCTCTAAGGGCGCTATCAAATATCTCTTGGCGGGGCATTTCGATGAAAACTTTCAACCAACCAATTTTAGTGAGAGTCTCGTGAATTCCAGTGATAGGACAAAACGCTTTGAGCTCAAACCCAATGATGTAATTCTGGCTGGTAAAGGCCACAGGATATTTGCCTGGGCTTATAATGAGAAATATGGGCCAATGGTCCCGTCATCCTTATTCTACCTTTTGAGAGTCACTAAGGAAGTTATTATAGGGGAATATCTCGCAGCGGTATTAAACTCCGAAAAACTCCAACATAGCCTGGAACTTATCGGGGCTGGGGTTACAATAAATTCAATACCCAAAAAGGAACTAAAGGAGATTGAATTACATATCCCGTCAATTAAAGAGCAGAAGAAATTCCTGGAGATATACGCACTGCTTGAAAAGAATATAGAACTCACCCATCAGTTATTACAGGAAAAACGAAACCTTAAACGTGGGGTAGTAAATGAATTATTAACCAACAAAAATGAAAGCTGACATATAAAAAAGCCTCAGGAATTAGTCAATCCAGAGGCTTCATTGGTATCGGAGTCATCAGCGGTTTGTCACCGAACTGATACCCACTGTTTCGCAACAACAAAAATATGCCATCCATGGTTACCAACCAAATTTTGGTAACCAGACTCGGTAAACACACCCTACCCCGTAAAAAGATTGGGTTCGATTTTTAATTATTTATTTATGGCTAAGACCAGACATGTAGTTCCAAACAAAAATGGTGGTTGGGACTCAAAAAAAGGAGGGGCTGAAAAGGCTTCTAAACATTTTGATATAAAAAAAGATGCTGAAAAATATAGTAGAGAACTTTCCAGAAAGGAAAAGGGTGAACTATTCATTCACGGTAGAGACGGTAAGATTCAGCGTAAAGATTCCCACGGAGGCGATAAACACCCGCCAAAAGGGTAACAATTAATTTAGCTAACCTTGAGGGGGTGTTATTCATCCCCTCATTAATAATATGAAAAAATGAGTGAAAAATTGACACAAGAAACTATTAATAAAAAAGTCTGGAACGCCTGTGATACGTTCCGTGGAACTATAGATGCGGGCCAGTATAAAGATTACATCTTGACGATGCTCTTTATCAAGTACATCACTGATGTTCACAAAGAGAAGAAAGAAGAGTATTTAAAAAAATATAATGGTGATAGTGTTCGGGTAGAACGTGCTTTAAAACACGAGCGTTTCAAGGTTCCCGAAAACAGTTCTTTTGATTACTTGTTCGAGCACCGTAATGAATCTAACCTTGGGGAGCTCATCAATATCGGCCTGGAGGATTTAGAGGAGGCTAACCGCTCTAAATTAGAAAAGGTGTTCCGCAATATAGATTATAACTCTGAAGCCAACCTGGGGCAAACTAAGGACCGTAACAGGCGTCTAAAACACCTATTGAATGATTTCTCTGAACTAGACCTTAGACCGTCTAATTTGGTGGGTAACGATGTGATTGGTGATGCTTACGAATACCTTATTTCCAACTTCGCTTCAGACGCTGGGAAGAAGGCGGGGGAATTTTACACTGCCTCTCAGGTTTCAAAATTATTGGCAAAATTGGTAGAACCCAAAGAAGGTAACCGTGTGGCAGATTGGACTTGTGGTTCAAGCTCTTTACTTCTGAAAGTTGCTAATGAAATAGGTACTAAAAATGTTTCCCTTTATGGACAGGAAGTGAATGGAAGCACCTGGGCTCTTGCCAGGATGAATATGTTTCTACACGAGATGGATAATGCGACTATTGAATGGGGAGACTCAATAAATAACCCAAAGCTGCGTGAGGGAGATAACCTGATGAAGTTCGATACAATCGTCATGAATCCGCCATTTTCATTGGATAAATGGGGAGCCGAAGATGCATCGGCTGACAGGTATAACCGTTTTCATAGGGGTATACCACCTAAAAGTAAAGGTGACTATGCTTTTATCACCACCATGATTGAAACGTTAAACGAACATGGGCGTGGTGGAATTATTCTTCCTCATGGGGTGTTGTTTAGGGGTAGCTCGGAAGGTAAGATTCGCCAAAAATTAATTGAAGAAAACCTGCTAAAAGCGGTGATTGGTTTACCCGCTAACCTATTCTTTGGTACTGGTATCCCCGCCACTATATTAATCTTCGACAAGAACAAAGGTAAAAATACCGATGTCTTATTTATAGATGCCAGCAACGAATTTGAGAATGGTAAGAACCAGAATAAGCTACGGGACCAGGATATTGAAAAGATTTACAATACCTACCACAACTGGGAAACTATAAATAAATATAGCTATATAGCCAGTTTTGATGAAATCCAAGAAAATGATTTCAACCTAAACATCCCCCGATACGTGGATACTTTCGAAGAAGAAGAACCTGTGGATATTAAAAAAACCCAACAGGAAATTTTCCGTTTGAAGAAAGAACTTGCTGAAGTTGAGAGTCAGATGTCTAACTATTTGACTGAATTGGGATATTAATATGGAAATTACAAAGAATGAATTAAATAAAATTGGACCTATTCCACAAGGCTGGGATGTTATCAAATTGGGAAAAATTGGAGAATTCAAAAATGGAATTAATAAGGATAAAGACCAATTTGGTTTTGGCTTCCCGTTTGTAAATCTTAATGATGTGTTCAATTTTACCACGGACAGTAAAAATTTATCGTTGGTAAATTCCACAACTAATGAACAAAAAGAATATTCACTTAAAGAGGGAGATGTTTTATTTATAAGGTCTTCTGTGAAACCATCTGGTGTAGGTTTAACCTGTGTAATAGAAAAAGATTTAGAGAATACGGTTTACAGTGGATTTATAATTCGGTATAGAAGCAATGGGGAGTTAGAAAAAGAGTTTAAAAAACATTGCTTCAATGAATTTGGGTTCAGAAAATGGTTAATTGCAAAAAGTACTATTAGCGCAAATACCAATATCAATCAAACTGCTTTAAAGTCACTAATTTTAAAATTACCTCCAAAACCAGAACAACAAAAAATCGGTGCAATCCTCTCCACCTGGGACCAGGCTATAGAAAAGACCCAGCAACTCATAGAGCAACTGAAACTTCGTAAAAAGGGCTTAATGCAGGAGTTGCTTGCGGGTAAAAAGAGACTGCCTGGGTTTGATGGGGAGTGGAAGGAATACAACCTGGGTGATATAACCAAAAGAATTACCACTAAAAATGAAGAACTTGATGATACTGTTGTTACTATTTCCGCTCAGCGTGGTTTTGTACGACAAGAAGAGTTTTTCAAGAAACGTGTTGCCAGTTCAACCCTCTCAGGATATTATTTAATCGAAAAAGGGGATTTTGCCTATAACAAGAGTTATTCAAACGGTTATCCTATGGGGGCATTTAAGCGGTTAGATGATTTCGATAAGGCTGTCGTTACGACCCTCTACATTTGTTTTTCTATAAAAGAGAATGCTGACTCCGATTTCTTACTTAAGTATTTTGAAGGTGGTTTACTGGTACGAAATATTAGACGTATTGCTCAGGAAGGTGGTAGGGCACACGGCTTATTAAATATTGGTATATCGGATTTTTTCAACCTTCGACTTACCTTACCCCCAAAGGATGAGCAGATTGCAATAGCCCGTGTTCTAAATTCGATTGATGAGGAAATAAAACTTCACCAAAAGAAACTAAGGCAGCTGAAAAACCAGAAAAAAGGGTTAATGCAAGAACTATTAACTGGAAAAAAACGTGTGAAAATTTAAGATATGACTGAACAATTTAAAATTATAGAGGGTTTAACTCCAGCTCAAAAAACTGAACTGGATAAGGATATTCAGGAACTTTACATTCGGCTTCAGCAAGAACCAGATTATCAAAAGGGTCGGGTTAAGGATATAAACGTAAATGCGAATCTGTTGGATGAAGTATTTTTAAACGTGACCATTGAGTTTGGTGAAAAAACAGGAGATAAAGTGAAAGGGAAGATTACTCAAGTTTATGGGTATAAAGATAAATCTGAATACGTTAAAGCTATAAACTTTTAGAGCATTGGAAATTCAGTTACCCGTACAAGATACGTTGAACCAGGTTGTGTCAGATACTTTAATCAAGGTGTCTGACACTATAAACCTGAAGCTACTAAATACCTTAGAATTATTTCAGGGTGATGACCAGTTAATTGTGAAAACAATTTCAGAACCAACAACGGGTATAGAGTATTGGGGTCTATTGATAGCTATTGGTGTTGGTATTTTAACCGCTATATATAATATTATTGCTTCGAAAAAACTTCTCAGCAACGATAAGCAACTACAATCACAAATTAATGAATTGGTTAAGTTAAATCAATTGTTTGAAAGAAGGTTAAGGATGAGCGTGAAACCTCATTTGTTTATTAATAGTATTAGAACAATGGGTGTGGATAGAACACTTGGCATTGAACTAAATAATCGAGGGGAAATTGCTTTCTACTCTGGATGTGAAATTTTAAAGGAAAATGCCGAAGTTACTTTTCAAGGATGGAAAAAGGATATTGAAATTGAAAAAGGTGGCCGAATCCTACTTTCTGGTAAAGCCACAAAAAACCCTTCACATATTCAATTTCAAATGAAAATAAAATATTACGACCAAGAGAATTACCAATACGAAAGTATAATAAACTGGGACCGAGGTTCTGCTTTAATTATAGAAACAAAAGAATTATGAACACACCATCTTTTTTAGAAGACCATATATCTCAGATACCAGCTCTTCAAATGCTGATTAACCTGGGGTATACCTATGTGCCACCAAAGGAAGCTATGAGGTGGCGGGGTGGTAAAACCTCCCACGTCTTGTTTGAGGATGTCTTAAAAGAACGTCTAAAAAAGATAAATACCATACAACGTAAGGGCCAGGAATATCAGTTTTCAGATTCTAACATTAGTTCGGCAGTCATAGCTCTAAAGGACTTACCCATTCAAGATGGGTTCCTTATTGCTAATGCTGCTTTTTATGATTTAATCACTCTGGGGAAAGCATTTGAACAAAGTATTAATGGTGACAAAAAAAGCCATACCCTTCATTTTATAGATTGGGAAACCCCAGGGAATAATAGCTTCCACGTTACCGAAGAATACTCAGTGGTCCGTGAAGGGAGAACAGACCATTACCGTCCTGATATCGTACTCTTTATAAATGGGATTCCCATGGGGATAATTGAGTGTAAAAGCCCCTCGGTAAACAGCACCAAATCTCCCACGGAATTGGGAGTTGAACAACACATTAGAAACTTCAGCAAAACGGGTATACGGTCTTTATATGTGTATTCCAATTTATTGATGAGTATTGCGGTTAACGATGGGAGTTATGCCACAACAGGAACCAGCAAGGAGTTCTGGGCTAAGTGGAAAGAACAATTACCTTCCAGGGAAGCCGAGAATAAATACTGGGATACCCTTAAAAAATTAAAAAACCAACCACTTAATACAGAACAGAAG
The DNA here is from genome assembly GCF_020866905.1 of Salinimicrobium sediminilitoris. GTDB lineage: Bacteria > Bacteroidota > Bacteroidia > Flavobacteriales > Flavobacteriaceae > Salinimicrobium > Salinimicrobium sediminilitoris. Next base: position 60,843 of record NZ_JAIVCC010000009.1, read on the forward strand.
GATATTTTATTTTCAGAAGAACTCAAGTTCGAAAAGACAGAATCTAATAAGTTTCGAAAAATGAGGCGGTACTTTGATTCTGTGGAATCGGAATACCGTTCCGTAACCAAACAGGATGAACTGCTATACAGTATTTACCGTCCAGAGCGATTTTTAGACCTGATTAGGAATTATACCTTGTATGATGATGGTGTAAAGAAGATTGCCCGTTATCAGCAATTTTTTGCGGTGAAACAAACCCTAAAAAGAATTACTGGTTTCGATAACACGGGTAAAAGACGTGGTGGGGTTATTTGGCATACTCAAGGTTCGGGTAAATCACTTACTATGGTGATGTTGGCTCAATTAATTGCATCAAGTAAAAAGGTCAACAACCCAAAGATATTGTTAGTGACGGACCGTATTGACCTGGATGACCAAATCACTAAAACTTTTAAAAAGTGTCAAAAGGAGGTGAACCAAGCCAAGACGGGTACCCATCTTACTGAGCTTATTCACGAAAATAATGATGCAATAATAACCACCATCATTAACAAATTTGAGGCTGCGGTTAAATTAAGTAGAAAGCCATTCGAATCTTCTAATATCTTCATCTTAATAGATGAGGGCCATAGGACTCAATATGGAACTTTTAATGTAAGTATGCAACGCATCTTCCCCAATGCTTGTTTCCTTGCTTTTACGGGGACTCCACTAATGAAGAAGGAAAAGAGTACCGCAAACAAGTTTGGGGGTTATATAGGCAAGCCATACACCGTTAAAGATGCCGTTGATGATGGTGCCGTTGTCCCATTGCTTTATGAAGGAAGACACAACCTCATCAAATTGAATGAAGACCCCATTAACAGGTACTTTGAGAAGGTATCTGAACCTTTGAGTGATTATGGTAAAGCATCTCTGAAGCGGAAGTTTAATTCGATAAATCAACTAAATAAAGCAGACCAGGTGATATATGCCAGAGCCTGGGATATAAGTGAGCATTATACTGAATTCTTTCAAACTAACTCAGATAAGTACAAACCTAAAGCACAATTAGTAGCTCCATCGGTTAAGTCGGCTTTACTTTATAAAGAATACCTGGATGACATCGGCAAGGTAAGTAGTGAAGTGATTGTTACCAGAACCGACCAGCGGGAAGGCATGGAAGATGGGTTTCACAATACCAATGATGATAAGGAACGTGAAGACAAGTACTTTGATGCTATGATTGATAAGTTTGGGGATTTAGATACATTCGAAAAGAGTGTAATTAACCAATTCAAAAAAAGGGAACACCCTGAAATTCTTATTGTGGTAATGAAATTACTCACGGGATTTGATGCACCCAACAACACGGTTTTATACCTGTGTAGGTCACTTAAAGAGCATACTTTACTTCAAGCTGTAGCCAGAGTAAATAGAGTCTTTCCAGGTAAGGATTATGGGTATATAATCGATTATTACGGGAACCTGGAGAACCTGGATAATGCATTGACAGCCTATTCTGGATTATCTGATTTCAATGAGGAGGATTTAGAAGGTACTTTAACCAAGATTAGTGATGAGATAAAGAAGCTACCACAGGCCCACTCTGATTTATGGGACATCTTCCGAAGTCTAAAGGATAAAAATGTTGAAGCTACTGCCTATGAGGAATTGCTTCGACCAGAAGATATTCGTAACAAGTTTTATGAAAGACTTAGTTACTTTTCCAGGTTATTAAAAATGGCACTTTCCTCTTATGATTTTGTAACCAAAACAGATGAATCAAAGATTAAAAAGTATAAGACAGATGCAAATTTCTTTCTTAAGCTACGGGTAGATGTAAAGCGCAGGTATAATGATGAGTTATCCTATCGTGAATTCGAGCCCCAGATTCAAAAGTTAATCAATAAACACATATCTACTGAAGGTGATATTTTAAAAGTTACCGAGCTGGTTAATATTTTTGATAAGGAAGAACGCCAGGCTGAAATTGAAAAGATAACGGGTAAAGCAGCCCAGGCTGACCATATTGCCAGTAGAACAATTAAGGCTATTAATGTTAGGATGCAGGAAGACCCTGTGTACTATAAAAAGCTGGCAGAGTTAATCAAGGACACTATCACAGAATATTATCAAAAGCGAATCACTGAAGCTGAATTTTTAAAACGGACTAAAGACTATGAAGATAAGTTCTTCAATGGCCGTTCAGATGATGCCCCCGAAGCTATAGCAGGAAATGATGCAGCTATGGCCTTTTACAACTTTAGCAAATCCATTTTTGATAATGGTAAGAATGCCTCAGAGGACTTCCATATAGAAGTAAGTCTAGTAACTGACAAGACGGTTAAAGAAAATATCTTCATCAACGATAAAAAGATGATAGAATGGCATAAGGATGATGATGTGGTGGGTAAAATAAATATAGCCCTGGGGGATGGAGTCTATGAATTACTTCAGAAATACGATATGGATACAAACTGGGATAATATTGATAACCTGGTTGAAGAGAATATTAAGGTTGCAATATTGAAATATAAGTAATGGTGAAGGATAGAATTCAATATGGGCAATCAATCATTGAGTATGACCTGGATTATTCGGAACGGAAAACGTTGGGGATTAAAGTCCATCCCGATAAGACTGTTCAGGTGACCGCACCACTCAACACCACTGAGGAAAATGTAAGAGAAAAGGTGGTGTCTAAAGCAGCCTGGATTCTTAGGCAACAGGATTTCTTCTTATCGTTTCACCCCCTAACTCCACCACGAAAGTATGTCAGTGGCGAAACGCATTTGTATCTCGGAAAACAGTATCGATTAAAGATAGTTGAGACGGAAAAAGAGTCAGTCAAGCTCAGTGCAGGGTACATAATCGTTTCACTTAGGGATAAGTTCAATATAATCCGTGTCAAACGTTTGTTGCGGTCATGGTATAAGACCAAAGCAGATTTACATTTTAACCAGCTATTTAGGGAAAAGCTTCACCTTGCCAAATCTTTAACCAAAGAAACACCAATGCTCAAATATCGTTGGATGGAGAAACGCTGGGGAAGTTGTGACCGCAACGGAACTGTCCATTTGAATCTGGAGCTCATCAAAGCCCCAAGGGTCTGTATAGAGTATGTAATAATCCACGAAATCTGTCACCTGGCCCACCTTAACCATAGTTCAGCATTTTATGAGTTGCTGGGGAAATTATATCCTAACTGGAGGGAAACAAAGGACAGATTGGAGAGGTTGATGGTATGATGTGAAAAAATATGCTCTTAAAATGACTAAGAAAAAACATAATTTCTCAATAGGTGGGCTAAGGAGAAATAATTTCATCCATATAAATTATTTGGGTGATTGCAGAATAATGAAAGTAGATGGGGATGTCCATGTACTCGATTTCGAAAAAAGAGAATATCGAGTTAAGAAAGAAAGTCTTCAGCCTATAAAAATTACTACTGACTGGTTAAAGAAATTTGGCTTTGAAGTTTATGAGTATAGTCACGAGGAAATCTTAGATGGCTACACGGAAGGTTGCAATATATACACCTATGAAATAAGAGACTATTCCTGTCATAAGGGTCAAGATGTGTATTTTTACGTCCAAATGTTTTGTTATGTTGGGCTTAATGGGACCTTAATGAGAGAAAAGGTTAATACAATTTTCTATTGTATCGGGGGTGATTTATACTTTGAGGAATTTGATGAAACAGGTTTTATATCTGAAGATTGTATTCATGATTTACAAAATTTTTTCTTCGATATAATGGGATTTGACCTTGAGATTGGAAGGAACTCATAGGCTAAAAATTTAGGAGTGTATAAAGAGTACGTCAAACCCCCAGAGACTTGTCACCTTGCCCTAAAATTATAGCTCAGCATTTTACGAACTGCTGGGGCAATTATAAACTAACTGGAGGGAAACAAAGGAAAGATTGGAGAGATTGATGGTGTAGAATAAACGAAATCGGAAGCTCAATTAATAAGCTGAAGTTGATGACTGAAGCAAATAACAAAATAGCTATGGACCAGAATATAATTCCTGTAGAAGCGATTCGAGAGCGTGATATTGACTTAATATTGTTGGAAGAATTGGCAACTGAACCTACTTTTTGTAGATGGTTTGTTGAACGATTAGAACTACCACCTCTCTCTGAAACAGATGGAGCTTGGAGGAGTATTTCAGATTTCGGAGTAGGGGAGACAGACGTTTTATTTTCATATTTTTCAGGTAATCAGAAAATTATGGTTCTCATCGAGAACAAACTTGATGCAGATTTCCAAGAGGAGCAATTCAATCGGTATTTACAACGTGCAGATGAGTATAAGAACAGAGGTGCCTGTTCCGAAGGACATGTAGTATTGATAGCTCCGAAAAATTACTGTGAAAACCAAAATGATTTTAATTCCTACATCACTTATGAGGAGATTTCCCAGCGTTTAGAATCTACGAGTTCGCAGCGGGGAATCTTTAGAAGTCAACTACTAAAGATTGCTATTGAGAAGATGCGCAGGGGCTATCAACCTGTCAACTCGGAGCCTGTTCAGAAGTTTTGGATTGACTATTGGAGCTTTAGAAAAAACCTTTAGCGGTATTGATGATGCCCGAAAGAACGAAATAAAGATTGAGCTGCCAAAGGAGGTTAAGTTGGTTCAGCATTCAAAGACATTCTCACTTAGAATATTTACGGGCACAATTGACCGCAAAGATGATTTCAAAAACCAAGTTGAAGTTGTAGACTATGGACTGCAAGCGATGACTGAATTGGCAAAATGGATATTGGACAACCTTTACCTTTTCAAACCAACAAATGATTAGAATTGCAACCTGGAATATTGACCGTGCGAAATCACCTGCACCCATACGAAAGAAGATAGCAATGATAGCACCAGACATTCTGGTGTTGACCGAAGCTTCCAACCATATTGACCTTGGTCCTGAATATGGTTGTTTGAAGTCTTTAGAATTTGAAAGGTATGAGGGTCACCCTTGGATAACCATTTGGACCAAATGGAGAATATTGAAGTTGATACCAACCGTTGATTCTTTTCGAACAGCATGTTGTCTCGTTGATTCACCCATAGGACCCATCATCGTCTACGGCACCATTATTCCATACCACATGGCGGGTGTTAGCGGCAACAGATATCCCGAAACTGGAAAGCGGGCATGGCAAATGCATAATGAAGACATATTGATTCAAAGTCGTGACTGGGAAAAGATTAGAAGCCTCTTTCCCGATACTCCGATGATAATAGCTGGGGATTTTAATCAAACCAGAGACGGCAATGGGAGAGGCTACGGAACTTTAGAAGGAAGAAGGACTCTTTCATTGGAACTCTTGAGGAATAACCTTGTTTGCATGACGGAGTTAGATTTTGCAGCAATAGGTCACATTAACCAGCACCCTAAAACGGCAAAGACACGCAGGAATATTGACCATATATGTGTGACTACCGATTTATCTTCTAAATATAAAATTGAGGCGGGTGCTTGGGACAGTTTTACTCCTGAAGGTAAGTTGATGTCGGACCACAATGGGGTGTACATTGATATTACCGTTTTAAATTAAAAGTAAGCTCTTTCCGATAAAAGTTTTTCGGAGGAGGTTAGGATGGGTTGAGAGATTTTCAATAAAGAGATGAGCAAAAGTATATTTTGTGCTGGTTATGACGCAAATATCTAATGTCTGTCCTCCAAAATTCCAATTAAATTTACCAGAGAAATTGTAGCGGAAGAACAAATGGTAGCATCCTTTAAATTAGCTGTCCGTTTGTGGGTTAGTTCATTAGCCAAGGCGTTTGAAGCTCTTGCATATTTTCTCAAATTTTCATTTGCCCTACCTCCAAGTTCAACAGCAATATATGCATCCAGCATCCTCTTGGAATCTGTCTTACTGGCTTTTACTCCATCAATAGTTGGATGCTTTTCCTCCTCATATACTGCCTGTGCAATCGAAATTATTGTTTCTCTGCAAAGCAGTCCCACTGTCTGGAATTGTTCTTCGGTGGAGGCTTGTCTAAGCCGCATCTTGATTTCTTTGACAGTTCTGTCAATTCGTTCCCAGCCAGTTAAGCTAACCGAAACGGTTAACAGCTCAGGTTGTTCACTTTCTTGAAGTGCTTTTAATAGACTTCCGTACATTTCTCCAATAAAAGCACGTCTATTTTTATACTGTGGCATTTCTCCTGAACTCCATCTTGCATACCACTGCCACAAATCATTGAATGGATTTGGATTTTCAAAAGTAAGGCGTTTTAAAGCTTTGTCTACTAAAGCAAAACGCTGTTGAAATTCATCATTAACATCTTGAATCCTTTGGCCACCAGTAGAAACTGAAATCATAGTATCTTTTAGGTAATTTACTTCTGAAATTAGTTGGTCCTTCGTAAATAGGTCTACGATTCTGTCCCATTCAATTCTCGGAATTGATTTGGGAATAATATAAACTTGCCCGACATGAATGTTTTCGTAAATTCTCAGAACCAGAGCTGCCTTCTCCTTTATTTTGGCTTCAATTTCAGCTTGTTTATCTTGTACCTTCACAAATCTTTCAACGGAAATCTTAATATAGATTGAGTAATAGGTAATTCCGCCATTCCAGTTGTCATAATCAGTTGGTTCTGATGTGACCTCCGAATTTCTTAAAAGCTCAACAAGTTCAGCTTCTTTGTCAGCATCGAACAATTCTGTTACGGTTGAAATTGTTCTCCTTAACTCGTTTTTATTATCAAGCACGATTATACAATTTGCTTTTGTTTATTCTTTTAGGTTTTTGGTCAACCTTCTTATTATAACTGCTAATTGTACTTGGCAACAAAATTTAAAACGTAGTCGTACATTAAGTTCACCTGAGATTTATCATATTCATTGTAGTGACCATGGGCAGCTTTGTTCCTTAAATCAAGGTGAGCTGTTACAGTTTTTTGTTCCAATTTATTATACACTTCAGCTTTTGCCAATTCATTATTTAACCTGTCAGCGTTTACTGGAAATTCTTTTCCGCTTTCAGTAAGTTTTTTAATCGGTAATTTATGAAGTTCTGATAGTTGTCTTAGTTTTTCCTCTAACACACTTCCTAACATTACCGCAGATGCATCTTTGTAATCATTTTTCAGTAGATGTTCAGCCATTTCGAGGAAATCAGAAAATATTTCTGCTGAGACTATTGATTTTATTGAATTTAACCAACCATTTTCAATCTCCGCCTTAATGTTGTCCAATATTTCTATTCCACTTCGGACACTTGTTTCATAGTGATATTTTGTTGCATTTTGGAATCCAACATAATAAGGATGTTTGTCTCCGTACAAATCTAAAATAAAAGAAAGTCCACTTGTACTAAATCCTCGGCTTTCCGCCATCTTCAGCGTCACCCCTTCCATTGGGGAAGCCTGACCTGTTGCTAAAGCGGCTTCCGCCTTGTCGAAGATGTAATTTAGTCTAGTAAGGAGTACTGTTTTTGTCATTGTAGGAGTTCAATTTATAAAACATCATGTGCAAATGTAATTATATTCTGCTGCACTAGAATTTAACTTTTTACTCAAAAGAAGGAGTTCAGTTTAATAAAAGACCCAAATGGGGCGTTCAATTGCGCTTTTGTTCCAGTTTAGGTTAGAACCATGTTCAGAGTAGTACAACATCTTATGCGTTATTGTTTTGCTGCCATAAGAATGTCCCAAAATAACCATCCAAAGGTATCATAGTAAGAAAAAATAACACTTTCTGCAGTCAACAGCTTAAACGAAGGTTCTACAACTCTGTTTTCAATAAATTTATCGAAAACTTTAAGAGTTTTAAGGATTTGATTAACAGGTTTTTATATATTTAAATCCCTACAGAACAAAATCAAATATTAATTTAAATTTTTTATTATGAAAAAATTCTCTTTGTTTTTAGTTTTGGTAGGTCTGGTTACACTTAACAGTTGCGAACCCGAAAATTTGCCTGAGGAGTCTGAACTAAATTTAGAAAAATCCTTAGTGACCTCCACGGGGGAAATAGAGGTTGAGGAAGATTTATCGCTTTTCTGTTCAGAAGTTTCTGCCATGGATTTTTCGCTTGGAAAAATTGATACACCGATAGAAAAAGTTACGTTTTCTTCTGAGGGTTCAGGTTATGCCACTGTTGGAACAGTAGCTGATTGGCTCGTATGCGAAGGAGCGACACAAAGTATTGGTACATCAGACAATTCTGGCCTAGTACTAAATTTTGAGGAAGAACTAGTTTATTTTGATATCAGCATGCTTGGCGCTAACTCATATGTGGATGAAATAAAATTAGAGTTTTTCTCTGGTGCGGATGCTTCTGGTACTTCACTAGGCACTTTAATCCGTTCTGTTGATTTTGGCTTGGGATTTTGTGAGTCATTTATTTCTGACTTAAATGGAGTAAAATCAATAGTCATAAGTAGTACTGGTGCTTTTGGTGATAACTTCGCTAGAGTAGCGAGATTAAAATTCTGTTCAAATCCAGATTCGGACGGGGATGGTGTAAATGACAATGGGGATAATTGTCCATTAATTTCAAATCCAGACCAAGAAGATTTTGATGGTGATGGCATGGGTGATGTCTGCGACCCAGATATTGATAATGATAATGTTTTAAATGATGATGATAAAAGCCAAGCTTCGAACCTAGAAAGGACTATTGTCTTAAACGGGTGTGATTCTGGCGTGGCAAATTTAGAAGTTTCGGATGGCACCTTCATGTCAGATTTAGTTGACGAACTCGAAAGTGGAACCTATAAAAATCTTGGACAAGAAATAAAGTCATATAATGAACTGGTGAATGCATGGGTTCAAGCAGGAATAATAACAGCAAGCCATAAAGTTCAATTGTTAAATTGCATTCAGTCAACTAATTAAAAAGCTCAAGAGTTCTCAATCTCTTTTTTAATAATAAAAAGCAGATTCAATTGAAAAGTGCAGGTTAAAAGCTTGCACTTTTTTTATGTAACTCACTATTAGAGGGTATTAGAGTAATTAATAATTCTCACCAGTATTACTTAGTCTGATATCTGTTGGCTATCAATTAAAGACTGTAGGACAACGAAATATCGATTTTTTTAATAGTGTAACGTTTTAGTTTTAGACTGTAATTATTTTTTACTTCATTTCCTCCCTCTGTCAATCCACTGTTTATGTTAATATTGATTTAATTTAATTTAGAGTCTAAAAATAAATCACGAAATTGAATTTAAATTTAGAAAATATGAACTTCTTTTTCTACTCCAGGATTTCCACAGTTGGCCAAAATGATGAAAGGCAAAAAATCAACTTTCAAAAATTTCCTGGCTATTTGCCTAAAAATCATTTTACGGATAAAATTCAAGGGAATGTTCCTTTTCTGGAACGTCCCGAAGCTGGAAAGCTGTTCGACCACCTCACTTCCAAAAATATGAGTAGTAAAGAAATTACGGTAGTGATAGACAGCATTGACCGTTTGGGCCGAAACTTAATTGACATTTTGGATACTATAAAACGATTTACGGATAATGGTATTAATGTTCAATCGCTTAAGGAGGGCTTTCAAACGCTAATCAACGGTAGAGAAAATCCCATAGCACAAGTTGTTGTGGCAGTGATGGGGTCAATTGCACAAATGGAAAGAAATAGAATAAGGGAGCGAACCCAGGAGGGGATTAAAATTGCAAAGGCCAAAGGAAAATTTAAGGGCCGCAAGCTTGGTTCGTATCAATCGGATGTTCGTCTATTAGAAAGACATCCTGTAGTGGTACAGAAAATAAAGAAAGGGTTATCTTATCGAGAAATTGCAGACATCACGGGGAAAAGTACAGCAACAGTTGCCAAGGTAAAAAAGGCGTTAGTTAAAAGGCAAGTGCTGGTTTCTTGACACTCGAAATATTTTAGGACTCTTAATTCTTTTAGCTAATAATAAGTTTATAGACAATAAGAAGTTCCATCAGCATCTATACAACCTCTATTGGCATCTACTTGAAATTCCATAAAATCGTTCGGATTAGTTTGGGATTTACCTATTAGGTACGCTCTATTTTCACCTTCAATTTTAACTTCGCTGAGAATATACACGGGCACACCACCTATCCACACGTAACCATTCAAAATTCGCATTTCTTTAGAACTATTGGGAACTTTAAATTTATTTTTTCTTAAATAAATTAGCACCTCCATTTCGTTTCTAAATCCAACAGAGTTGGTCTCTTCCTGATAATTAGCTTCCACTGTCTCTTTTCGAGGCTGCTTCTCCTGAGTATCAAAATAGATATTTAAGGAGCATTTATCAGTTTTTTCTGTGATGGACATACCGATTACTTCTTCTTGGATGCTGCTGAAGTAAATACTTATTCTAATGCCGCTTTGCCTAACAGTTTCTCTAGCGCTCTCTGTTTGCAGATAGGTGTAATTTGTTATCTTAGTAATTCCATTACCTTGATAAACAACCTTTGGTTCTATCATCATCGGAGCGATAGCATATTCTGCGGGTTGCCGAACATCTTTAGCCATCTGACTTTCCTCCCATTCAAAATCGACAATTTGACCAGCAAGAATTCCGAATATTTCGACCATTTCAGTGTGAATCTTAATGGTGCTTTTAGGAAAATATACTTCTTCCTCACCTTCGCAATCATATATCATTTTTTGAATACTATGTTCTTTTCCATATTCAACGGGAATACTTTTAACCTCATATTCATCCCCAAAGTTCGAAGAAGAGAAAACAATTTTGTCTGCAACGTAACCATCAGCATCCTGAGGTTCAGGTTCGGATGAAATCGTTTGATTTTCATTTTGCCCTTCCATTTCTAACCAGTTCTCAGTGATAAACCCTTCCTTATCATCTACTCGAACCTTGAACCAAGGACTGTCATTGTAATTCCTTTCGAGAACATAAATTTTATCACCAGGATTAACGACTGAAACGGGTGATGAATTGACATTGGGTGCAGAGCGCATAGTTCCTGATTCCTGGTGATTCAGTTTAGTGACATACAAATAGTCAGTCACTCTACTAGAATAGGCATTGTTAACAGAAGTAGAGTAATCTTCTTTGGCATCGTCTGAATCATATGAAGAAATTTTACTTGAGGAGTATGAATCCAACTCCTTATATGAAGATGAATTATTAAAACTTCCGACTCCGTTACAACAGGGACAGGTTTTGGAACCAACTGAAAAACAATCATAGCCGCTTTTATGACCACCGCAATTGCCATATTCGAAGTGGGAGAAACTACAAGTAGCTCCACTGTATGTTGCGACTTTTCCTGTTCCGTTGCATCGGCTACAGGTACGGTCAACAATCTCTTCAACTTCAACTTCTGTTTCTTGTGAGTCAAAGGCCGTGCTTATGAAAACAATCAAAAAAATAAAAATAACCGTACCTAAAATAAGTTTTGCATAAAACTTGAACATGTTAACTAAAACCTCTAACATAAATATTTGTATTACAATTTCTTAATATGACTAGACAACTTACAATAACAAGAGAAGAACTAATATATTTTCCTAATTAACTTCATCTCTATTTAAGAAATATTGGTTACTCCCTGTTGTTTAGCAGGCTTTTTTTCTCTTCACTAATCCACCCAGCCTGGCTTCTATGATTAACAAAGTAAATTTTTAAATCTGCTTCACTCAAATATTTTACAAAGAGAATCTTCTTATCAGCTTCACTTCTCATTTTAGTGAAATACCAGATGCCGCTGTTTCCTTTTACTTGGCTCACAACTTTTTCGTTGTAAACTTTTAAATCAGCCTGGGAAGGTTGCTCTACAACGATGACTTTAAAATCGGCATCGCTGGCATATTTGGCAATAAACAGTTTCTGAGAGTAGGCATTACTTACCAGTACAGAACTGAACAGAAGAAAGTAGAGTCCCCTCATTTTTTTAAATTTTGAAATTGTTGCAATCTGGTTGTTTTGACTCAAAGTCGATTTCTGACCCTCATTGTTCAACGAATCTAAAATCCATGACAACTTGTAGAGGATAAAAATGACTATGGATACTTTGTGTAGGGATTAGAAATTTAAAACAAAAACTTTAGCAAATTCTTATGACTGGAATAAAATCGATGTATTGTTCTGTAAATCTGTTAAAAGGGTTTAAAAGGAATAATTTGTACTTCGTTGTAAAACACTTTTACCCAAAGTGAACTAATATGCTCCTTCGTTTCATCTCCTATAACCATCAAACAAGTTTTTACCCAGTGAAAACAGGTACCATTTCGATTGGCTGTGGAGTTATGAAGCATTTCGACCACTATATAAGTTTTCCCCTCATAACCTTATAGAAGCATCTTAAAAAAGGTTTACCATTCTTTACTAATTGCTTGAGACCTATTCCTGCAGGTTTTAAATAGTTCTATCGTTGTGATTTAATAGCCCCCCAAGCTATCCCCGTTCCCTACAGCGGTTTTTTTTGACCTTCCCAACCTCCTACATTAAATGCTATGCTGCATTTTCTCACCCCATTCCCCACCGCATCAAATCATTCAATCTCCCGTTAACACTGAAATTGCGTCAGTTTAACTTACATAATTACCCTAAACAACCTCCCCAGCGTTACACTGTCACTTTTAGGCTCTTTAGATACAAAAAGGAACAAGAAAGCGGCTATAAAGTCCCAATGTAGGACGAAAGGAACAACAGTCCATCAAAGTTGTAAAGACTGTTGATAAGTGGTCTTGACTCTTAAGAAATAATTAAGCTATTAAACTGGTATAGAATATTGATTTATAGTTACTTGTATAAGAAAATAAAATAAAACCAGTTAGCCATGCCGATGTATAATGATAAAAATAGTAGCCTATTCTTTAATTGGAGACCCAACGATAACGGGGCTTTGACCAATATTCGCTACCGTTTGGAGGCAAGCAAGTGGGCGAATGCCGTAAATTCAGCTCAAACCAGGTTGCCAAGGGGAACCTTTATGGGTGAATTGAACAACGTGGGCATGTTCTTGTCGCTGCCGTTGGTTTTGATATTTTTGATACTCCTTATACCAATACAGATAATCAAGGGATTGTTTGGGTTCAACATCAAGGTATTTCCAGGAGACGAACCAACGGGTTGGATAGACAAAAATGCACCGATTGTACCTGATTCTCCAAGACTAAAGTATCTTAAAGAGCAGGCCGCAAAGAATAGGAAACCTACCTGTGAATATGACTCCATGAGTCAGGAAGACAAGATGAAACTTGTTAACTTTGTGAAAGCAGAGACTGCCAAGTCTAAGGCAAGAGCTCAGTCAAAATAATGAGCTTTTGCTCCATGTCAATACCGTCTGGTTTAGGCCTTCGATTAAAACATGACTTATTGAGAAAAAAAGGTATAGAGTGATATTTATATCTAAAGGTAAGGATGGAAAAGAAATATTTTCTTTTTTCTAGGGCAGGAGCAGGTTTCATCTGGGATTTAGATGACCTTAATGCAATTGCTGAAGCTGTAAATGAGGATGAGGCAGAGCTATTTGTGTATTACCCACAAACTACACCCATCCATTATGTACTTCAAGCATACAGCAGGTGGAGTGACTATTCTTATCTAACTTCAGAACAGTATCAGGCTGTAGTAAGCAGGCTCTGAATTCTTCCATTTGAGTCAAAGTCTTAAGAGCCGCTTACCACAGGTTCCTGTAACTCTCCTTGTTTCTTACTCTTCATTTTATTCTTTATCTTCATGTCTGATAACCTTAAAAATTAATATTCATGGCGAAATTTGAAATAAGAAAGGACAAAGCAGGTGAATTCCGATTTAATCTTAAAGCCCGTAATGGTCAAATCATCCTGAGTAGTGAAGGCTACAAAGTGAAAGGAAGTTGTGAAAAAGGAATTGAATCCGTCAGAAAAAATTCACAGGTTGATGAAAGATTTGAGCGCAAAGAGACGGGTACTGGTTACCGATTTAACCTGAAAGCTACTAACGGACAAGTGATTGGAACCAGCGAAGTCTATAATTCTTTGGCCGCAATGGAAAAGGGAATCCTATCGGTTAAGACAAATGCTCCCGATGCCACTGTGCAAGAAAGCGATAATTAAAACTGTGTTTGTCTCGACCGATTAGACGGTAGAAATATAAGAATGGAAATAGAAGACTTAGAAGAATGGCAGTTGCGTATGAGGGAGGTAATTGAGGTGATAAACAAATCAATGCCCAATCTAATGGAAGCAGCCAAAATTTTAGATGAAGAATCTCCTGATGCATTTTGGCTATTGTGCACGTACGGATGGTATTTTGGATATGACTCTCTTCCCAAGACCCCGATAGAATTGGCAAGAGAACTGAATAAAGGTAATCAAAAGGAGGTAGATGATTTTTTAGTTCAATATTATGAGGATGAATTGGATGATATGGAGAGACGTCTCGTCCATAGATATCCAAATAGAATTGGAGTCTTGCGTGAAGGGTTTCAGAACCATAGAGAAAAAAGATATTTCTCTTCCATAACTTTACTCCTAACACAAGTAGATGGTATCTGTAAAGAGAGAACAGGAGACATTTTCTTTACCGCTAAAGAAACTAAAGGGGTGAAAATACGTAAACCGAGAATTGCAGAAGCTTTTAATGAAGAAGAAGTCTTTTTCAGGCCATTCCTGGTCCCTTTAAAAGAAACTTCTACGATAAATTCCCACTGGAGCAAACTACACAGTTTTCCCTTAAGATTCAACAGGCACGAAATACTACATGGGGAAGATATCAGCTATGGCTCTAAAATCAATTCCTTAAAAGTCATTTCTTTATTAAATTATTTAAGCGATATTTTGACTTTTGAGGCTAAACAATAATGTATCAAGAATAAAAAATCATTTAAAAATTTGATTGTAGATTTGGAATGGCTGAGGTAACACCATCAGCTGAATTTTAATTTTAGATTACTGATGATAAATCCAAATCAATACAGCCATAGGGTGAGCATCCTGTTCAATGAACATGTTCAAGGTCAGTTAGAACTTGAGGAATTCATTCAAAAGCTTCGGGAAATGGAGACCAAACACAAGCAAATCCTCAAAGACAATAGTTCAGAAAGTGGTTTTTGGTTCAAGTTTTCTGATGATGATACTCTCGCAACCAGCATTGACGATTTAGAAAGAGATTTAACTAACTCCAACAGGGAATTCACTCTTGAACGGATGAAAGAGGTGATAAATACTGACCAGGAGTTGGTTGTCCACTACTCATAACTCTTTAAAATACATCCATTTTTCCTTCAACATGTAAGGAACCGTCCTAAGAATCTACAAAGTCTCAACTTGAGAGTTCTTCGGGTCTCCTGTTTTATTTATGGTACTTATCCCAAGGTTTGTAGTGTTCCTGCCTTACCTCAAAGTCCTGCATCATACGCATTACAAGCATAACCCCTGTATTCATATCCAACAGGTGTTGCCGTATATGATTCTCTATGGGTGTTGTTGTCGGTCTGGTTCTGCAATTTCAATGGCTTACTCATCATTGGAAAATTTCCAACAAAGATATAGGCTAAATTGGAAATATTCCTAACAAATTATAAAAGCCCTCCCAACGTGGTTGTAAGGCTGCTGTCATTGAGTCCCAAGGCATCCCTATAGGCTTCTGTAGTGCTAAGGGATTTATGGGTGAGCAATTTAGAAACTTCTTCAGGGTTGGCCCCGCTTTGATATAACTGCACTGTGGCTGTATGCCTGGAGACGTGTGAAGAGATATGTGTTCTTATCTTGGCCTGTCGCCTTAGCACATCCAAGAATCTGTCATAGGAGCTAACGCTTTGCAGTACCCTGTTTCTTTCATCATCACAGGTATTATCCAAGGTGAACCTCTTCCTGTTGCCATAGCTCCAAACGAATTCTGTGGGCCTGTCAAAACTCACGTCTATTATTTTGGATGATACAAAATGCTCAAGCTTTTTATATTTTTGCTTAAATTGTTTTCTTACGTTTTCTTGGGAACTTAATTTCTTCAACATTTGCTCTTCCAACTCCTGCAGGGAATAACCCGATTTAATAAGGCTGAGCATTTCTGTTGCGCTCATTTCCTTGGGACTATCATCTTGTATTTGCGATTTAAGATTTTCTATTTCTTGCCTTAAGGGATTCACTACCTCTTCCATGTCGGGAAAGTATCTTCTGAGTGCGGGCAAAAGTAGTAGTTGCACCTCCAGGGGCAAGGTGCGGGTAAATTTGTTTTGGGTTTTGGAGGTATAGTTGTCCCAAATGATTCCATTGTCCGTTTCCCTTATATCCTGCCATTGCAGATACATAATATCCTTGACTCTATAGGCTCCGCTGAATTGAAACAGGAACATATGCTTTGCTTCCAACCATTTGGGTTTTTGTGCGGGCACCCGCACACTTTTGAACTTCTCCAAATCCAATTGAGTCAGGGATTTGTTTTTTCTTTGCGGTTTTTCCTTCTTGAGCTTTTCAAAAGGGTTGAGGTTTACCTTTATTTGCACACGTTCATCCTCCTGAGCGGCATTGAAGATGGTTCTGAAGGTATTCATGTATTGGTTGGCAGAGCCTTTGGATACTTTTTGCAGGAGCCATGCATAATATTCCCTTACAAGCTGCTTGGTTATTTCTTTGAACTGCATTCCAACATTGTCCTGCTCTTCCAAATATGCTTTGAGCTTTTTTATTCCATATTGGTCATTGGCCTTGGTGGTAGCATTTCTTCTTTCACTTATGAATTGCTCAGCATATCTCAAAAATAACTTTCTTCCCCCCGTAATTGCCCTTTCCCTGTCCTCAATGACCTTTGTGATATCTTGACCCTTGTATTTGGCTTCCACCTCTGTGAGCTTTTTGTAAATAAGCTTGTTGAGTTTGGGGTACTGTGAATGCTTTGTGTTTACCCAATTCATTTTATCGGCAGTAGCGTTCCTATTCCAATACTTTTTATTAATTTTGACACCCTTGACAGAAGGGCGTTCAACGGGGTGCTTGCCACCATCATGGACATTGATATAGATGCGAAGTTCTTCAGGACCTGCTGAGCGAGTTTTGACTGTGATTTCCATGGATGAAAGATTTAATCGTTATTTGAAATTTTGTGCGGTATTATGGTAATAATATTATACCTACCGCACAAAATCCAAACGTAAAGCCTTGTAAGTAAAGGGATAAAGATAAATAATATTTTGCAACTGAAAAATCAAATAATCAACTATGAGCGTTTTAGTCAATAAAGATTCAAAAATAATTGTTCAAGGATTTACCGGAAGTGAAGGTACTTTTCACGCCGGTCAAATGATAGAATATGGAACGAATGTGGTAGGTGGTGTGACTCCGGGAAAAGGAGGGCAAAAACACCTGGAAAAGCCTGTTTTCAATACCGTATCCGATGCGGTTAAAGAAACAGGAGCCGATGTTTCAATTATTTTTGTACCACCGGCATTTGCAGCCGATGCTATTATGGAAGCTGCAGACGCAGGGATCAAAGTAATCATTACAATTACTGAAGGTATCCCCGTTGCCGACATGATTAAAACTGCCGACTATATTAAAGATAAAGATTGTCGTCTTGTAGGACCCAACTGCCCGGGAGTGATAACTCCTGAAGAAGCAAAAGTTGGGATCATGCCAGGTTTTGTATTTAAAAAAGGAAAAGTAGGAATTGTCTCAAAATCCGGGACTCTTACTTACGAAGCAGCCGATCAGGTTGTGAAGCAGGGGCTTGGAATTACTACTGCAATTGGAATTGGTGGAGATCCAATTATTGGAACTACCACAAAAGAAGCAGTAGAGTTGTTGATGAACGATGATGAAACCGAATGTATTGTAATGATCGGTGAAATTGGTGGACAACTTGAAGCCGATGCTGCAAGATGGGTGAAGGAAAACGGAAACAGGAAGCCGGTAATTGGATTTATCGCCGGGGAAACTGCACCAAAAGGACGTACTATGGGACACGCAGGTGCTATAGTTGGTGGAAGTGAAGATACAGCCCAGGCTAAAAAAGCCATTTTAAAGGAGAACGGAATCCACGTGGTTGAT
The DNA here is from genome assembly GCF_020866905.1 of Salinimicrobium sediminilitoris. Classification (GTDB taxonomy): domain Bacteria; phylum Bacteroidota; class Bacteroidia; order Flavobacteriales; family Flavobacteriaceae; genus Salinimicrobium; species Salinimicrobium sediminilitoris. Next base: position 78,749 of record NZ_JAIVCC010000009.1, read on the forward strand.
TCTCCTGCAGAGATTGGTAAAAAAGTAAAAGAAGTAATGGGATAGGAACTTCCTGTTTTAGATAATTTAAACCTCCGTAACCTGTCAAAAAAGGCAGATTTCGGAGGTTTTTCAGTCTTAACCGCTTCTTTTGTTATATTTGAATGATTAATAACCCACACCAGGAAAACAGAAATTTTAATATGAAATTACTAGAAGGAAAAAATGCTATCATCACCGGTGCCAGTAGAGGTATAGGGAAAGGAATAGCCGAAGTTTTTGCAAAACACGGGGCCAATGTCGCTTTTACATACAGCTCTTCTGCAGAAGCTGCCAATCAACTTGAGAAAGAGCTTCAGGAACTCGGGATCAAAGCAAAAGGATATAAATCTGATGCTGCCGATTTTAAGCAAGCCGAAGAACTTATTAAAAATGTACAGCAGGATTTCGGAAGTATAGATATCCTTGTCAATAATGCCGGGATTACCAAAGATAACCTGCTAATGCGAATGAGTGAAGAGGATTTTGATAAGGTGATCGAAGTAAACCTGAAATCTGTTTTCAATATGACCAAAGCCGTGCAAAGGACTATGCTAAAACAGCGTCATGGAAGCATTATAAACATGAGTAGCGTGGTAGGCGTAAAAGGAAACGCAGGGCAGGCAAATTATGCGGCTTCAAAAGCAGGGATGATAGGCTTCTCCAAATCCATGGCTTTAGAACTTGGATCCCGTAACATACGTACCAACGTAATTGCCCCCGGATTTATTGAAACTGAAATGACCGGAAAACTTGATGAAAAAGTTGTAGAAGGCTGGAGAGAGGCGATTCCGTTAAAACGAGGTGGTACGCCAGAGGATATTGCGAACACATGTGTTTTCCTCGCCAGTGATCTCAGCGCCTATATTACAGGGCAGGTAATCAATGTAGATGGAGGTATGCTTACCTAAAAATATTGAGAGGCTGTCTGAAAGACTTACGTCATGCTGTATTCATTTTCAGAATCTTTAAGATCTGAAATTGGAATAAAGAAAACCTGAAACTCCCGACGCTTCGGGACAGGTTGACATAAAAAAAGTTTTTCAGATTGCCTCTTTCTTTTCTTAAACAAAAACTGAATGCCGGCAACTACGATCTTTCTTCTCATTGGGGCTTTTCTCCTGTCGCTGGCACTGGCATTGTTCCAGTATTTTTATAAGGCTAAAGGACGCCGCTCCAAAAATGTCATTTTTGCCACCCTACGTTTTCTTGTAATATTTGCCCTTCTTTTACTGCTCATCAATCCAAAGATCAACAGGACCGAGTACTATAATGAAAAACCAAATTTGGTCCTTGCAGTAGATAATTCTGGTTCGATTAGGGAATTTGGTGCAGGAGAGGAAGTACAGACTCTGGTAACCCAGCTTACTACTGATCCCGAACTTCAGGAAAATTTTGAAATTGAGACTTTTTCCTTCGGAAGGGATCTAAAACCTGCCGATTCTTATGATTTTAAAGATCCTCAAACCAATCTTCCGGCTGTTTTCAATGATCTTTCCACGCTTTATGAAGGGCGCGTAGCTCCCGTTGTGCTGATTTCAGATGGAAATCAAACCTTGGGTGAGGAGTTCACCTTTGCAGCGCAGCGATTAAGTCAGCCGGTGCTTCCGGTAGTTGTGGGGGACACAGTGCGCTATCAGGATCTAAGTATTTCCAGGATCAATGTCAATAAATATGCATTTCTGAATAATCGCTTTCCGGTTGAAATCATGCTGAATTATTCAGGAGATACTTCCGTAGCGACAAGGCTGGAGATTCGAAAAGGAAATACAGTAGTTCATTCGCAACAACTATCTTTTTCTTCCGAAGATAATGCGGAAGTTGTGCGGGTAGAACTTCCTGCCAATGCTGTAGGTGTACAAAACTTTGAGGTGCGGGTAAGAGAGCTGCCGGGCGAAAAGAATATTGTCAACAATACCCGGGAATTTGCGATGGAAGTGATCGATGAGCGAACAAAAGTCCTCATCGCATATTCTTTTTTACACCCCGATCTTGGAGCCTTCAAAAAAGCAATAGAAAGCAATCAGCAAAGGGAAGTTGAATTAAAACCAATTCCTGAAGTTTCAGATCTTGAAGAATACCAGCTCGTGATGCTTTACCAGCCCGATGCAAGGTTTAGAAGTGTGATGGAACAGTTATACGCACAAAACCGGAATTATTTTCTTATTACCGGTCCAAAGACAGACTGGAGATTCTTAAACCAACAGCAGGAGCTTTTTCAACAGGAAATCACCAACCAGCCAGAAGAATATTTCCCGGTTTGGAATGAGAATTTTAAAGCTTTTCAAACAGAGGAAATTGGCTTTTCAGATTTTCCGCCTTTGGAGGGTAATTTCGGAAATCTCAATGCTCCCGGAGCTCTTGATGTTCTGCTTTACCGGGAGGTGCAGGGCGTAGAGACGACAATGCCTCTCCTGGGAGTTACTACCGCTGGAGAATCTAAAATCGGGTTTTTATTTGGGGCAGATATATGGCGATGGAGAGGAATGAGCTTCAGGGAGACCGGTTCATTTGAAAAATTTGATGATCTTATTGGGAAGTTCGTACATTTTTTGGCTTCCGGAAGCAGGCAGGATAGGTTGGTGGTAAAACATGAACCTCTGTATAATGAAAGTGAAGAAATTATTATTAGGGCAGATTATTTTGATCAAAGCTATGAATTTGATCGCCGGGCTGCACTTGAATTGCGGGTTAAGAATAAGGAAACGGGGGAGCAACGGCAAATTCCGTTTCTGCTGAATGACAGGTCTTTTGAAGTAGATCTAAGCAGTCTTTCGGGTGGAGATTATGATTTTACCGTGAAGGTAGAAGGAGAAAATTTGTCCCGCTCCGGAAGCTTCAGAATTTTAGATTTTGATGTGGAAAAACAATTTGCACGGGCTAACCTGGAAGGTCTTCGCAATATTGCACAACTCCAGGGACAGAATCTTTATTTTCTCAATGATTTTGAGAGGCTTAAGAGTGAACTTTTATCGGCCGATTCTTATCCCACAATCCAAAAAAGCCGCAAAAACGACGTATCTTTGATCGACTGGAAATATTTACTGGGAATCATTGTTTTAGCTCTTAGTGCAGAGTGGTTTTTTCGTAAATATTTCGGTTTAATTTAATTATAATTTTATTTACTATTTATGGACAGATTGCCCAAAATTGGCCTGCCAATTCTTTTTGCAGGAATTATTTTAGTTATTCTTATTGCCAAATCTACGGTTACTATTAACTCTGGAGAAGCAGGAGTGCTTTACCAAACTTTTGGAGGCGGAGTGGTTACAGATGAACCACCACTTAGTGAAGGTTTTCACTTTGTAGCTCCCTGGAATAAAGTATTTGTTTACGAGGTGCGTCAACAATCCCTGGATGAAAAAATGCAGGTACTTTCTTCAAATGGTTTGGAGATCAAACTTGATGCTTCAATTTGGTTTGAGCCAGATTACGAAGATCTTGGTTTGTTACACAAAGAAAGAGGTGAGCAATACGTGCAAAGGGTTTTACAACCTGCGGTACGCTCTGCTGCCCGTGCTGTTGTTGGAAGGTATAATCCTGAACAGCTTTACGCGAGTAAAAGAGAAGCTATACAACAGGAAATTTTTGAAGAAACTCAAAAACTACTTAAAAATCAGTATGTGCAGGTTAATGAAGTGTTGGTACGTGACGTTTCCTTGCCCGCTACAATTAAAGAGGCTATTGAACGAAAGCTACGCCAGGAACAGGAATCATTGGAGTATGAATTTCGTTTAACGAAAGCCACACAGGAAGCTGAAAGACAACGTATTGATGCTGAAGGTAAAGCCCGTGCTAACGAGATCCTTAATGCATCTTTGACACCTCTGGTACTTCGTGAAAAAGGTATTCAGGCCACGGTTGAGCTTGCGAAATCACCTAACGCAAAAGTGGTGGTGATTGGTTCCGGAGATGATGGAATGCCATTGATCCTGGGAAATAATTAATTTTTATTGAATTTTTTGTTTTAGTTTAAAATAAAAAATTAATTTTGTCTTATAATGACAGCAAAACAACTACATCATCATCATTCTCATTTATTCGCTCTTGCGAGGTGAGATTGATATGTGTATAATCCATATTTCAAAAACCCGTTTGAGCAGCTCAAGCGGGTTTTTTTATTCCCTTTGGTCTGCCTGAACACAAATTTAACCACATGAACAGAATTAGAATAGCAGTACAGAAATCGGGGAGATTGCACGACGACTCCTTAAAACTTTTAAAAGATGCAGGCATCTCTGTAGACAATGGGAGAGAACAGCTAAAAGCAGCTTCGGGTAATTTTCCTCTTGAAGTTTTTTATCTTAGAAATGGTGATATCCCTCAATACCTCAGAGACGGGGTGGTGGATGTAGCCATTATTGGGGAGAATGTTTTAATAGAAAAAGGGGACGATATTGTAACTGCCGAAAAGCTTGGCTTTTCAAAATGTCGCGTCTCCCTTGCAGTGCCCAAGTCTGCAAAATATAACGGGGTGCAGGATTTACAGGGAGCGAGGATCGCTACTTCTTATCCCAACACTGTAAAAGATTACCTCTCTAAAAAGGGAATTACAGCCGATCTTCATATCATCAACGGTTCTGTCGAGATCGCACCCAATATTGGCCTTGCCGATGCTATTTGTGATATTGTTTCCAGTGGGAGTACACTGTTCAAGAATAATCTGAAAGAGGTGGAAGTAATGCTTCAAAGTGAAGCTGTACTGGCAGTGTCGCCACAGATCTCTTCAGAAAGAAATGAGATCCTTAAAAAACTTCAGTTTCGCATCAAGTCAGTGCTTCGTGCACGCAACTCAAAGTATATTTTAATGAATGTTCCTAATTCGAAGCTCGATGCAGTAGTGAAGCTACTACCGGGGATGAGAAGTCCTACGGTTCTGCCTTTGGCCGAAGAAGGCTGGAGCTCACTTCACACAGTAATTTCAGAAGAGAGATTCTGGGAGGTGATCGATGAGTTAAAGCAGAATGGAGCCGAAGGTATACTCGTTGCACCTATTGAAAAAATGGTACTATAAAAGTCGAAAAAATGAAGAAATTTTTTGATCCTGAAAGCACTGAATGGAACTCCATTCTGGAACGACCTACACAAACGGTTGAAGATATTGAAAAAGTAGTGGAACAAATCTTCGGAGAAGTGAAAGAGCAGGGTGATGAAGCTGTGAAGAAATACTCCAAACTGTTTGATGGAAACATTTCGCCAAACCTTAAAGTAAGCGAAACCGAAATAAGTAACGCCTTATTGCAAGTCCCGGCAGAATTAAAGGCTGCCATTGATCTGGCTACAGAAAATATAAGGAAGTTCCATGCCGCCCAAATAACAGAAAGAGTAGCTGTTGAAACCGTTGACGGGGTGAATTGCTGGCAGGAAAAACGACCAATACAAAAAGTTGGCCTGTACATACCCGGAGGTACAGCTCCTTTATTCTCTACCATATTAATGCTTGCAGTCCCGGCACAAATTGCAGGATGTAAAGAAGTGAGCCTTTGCACACCTCCTGCAAAAGATGGTTCCATCAATCCCGTGATCCTTTATACAGCCAAACTTTGCGGCATAGAAAAGATCTACAAAGTTGGAGGTATTCAGGCAGTGGCAGCAATGACTTTTGGTACTGAAAGTATAGGCAAAGTCTTCAAAATTTTCGGACCCGGAAATCAATATGTCACCGTGGCCAAGCAGCTTGCCACCAAATTCAATGTGGCAATCGACATGCCTGCGGGACCTTCAGAATTACTTGTGGTCGCCGATGAAACTGCCGATGCAGCTTTTGTAGCTTCCGATCTGCTTTCACAGGCAGAGCACGGAGCCGATAGTCAGGTGGTGCTGGTCTCTCTCTCCAGACAGCTTTTGGAAGAGGTAGAAAAGGAAATTGCCTCACAAATTGAAGAACTTCCGCGGAAGGAGATCGCAAAGGCAGCAATAGAGCACTCCAGGTTTATCTACATGAGTTCTGCTGAAAAAGCATTGGAACTTATAGACGAATATGCACCGGAACATTTTATCATCTGTACCGAAAATTCTGATTTCTTCGTGGAAGGAATAAACAATGCGGGATCTGTTTTTATTGGTAATTACACGCCTGAAAGTGCCGGTGATTATGCTTCGGGTACAAACCATACTCTACCAACGAACGGTTATGCAAAGCAATATAGCGGAGTCAACCTTGACAGCTTTACCAAGGCAATTACTTTCCAGAAGATCTCTGCGGAAGGAATTAAAAAGATTGGAAACTCCATCGAGTTAATGGCAGAAGCTGAAGGTCTCCAGGCCCACAAAAATGCGGTTACTCTAAGGTTAAACAAGCTTAAAACTTCTGGTAATGAATAGGGATTTTAACCTGGAACGCCTGGTGCGACCGAATGTTCTGAAAATGAAGCCGTACTCCTCGGCAAGGGACGAGTATAAAACAGACGGCCGAAAAATGACATTTTTGGATGCCAACGAAAATCCTTTTGACAACGGTGTAAACCGTTATCCCGATCCGCAGCAAGGGAAGGTAAAGGAGGTGCTTGCCTCTCAAAAAGGGCTTTCCACAGCACAAATTTTGCTTGGGAATGGCAGTGATGAAGTGCTGGATTTGATCTTTAGAGGCTTTTGTCGCCCTCAGATCGATAATGTGATCACTTTGCCTCCCACTTACGGGATGTATAAAGTTTTGGCGGGGTTGAATGAAGTTGAAGACAGGGAAGTGGTATTGAAACAGGATTTTCAGCCTGATGTGGATAGTATCCTTCAAAAAGTTGATGATCAGACGAAAATTATTTTTCTCTGCTCGCCAAATAATCCAACCGGAAACTCTTTTTCGGAAACTTCCGTAGAGCGAATCCTGAAAAACTTCAATGGCTTGGTAGTTATTGACGAAGCTTATATTGACTTTTCAGCTGAAAGAAGTTGGTTGGAGCGGCTTCAGGAATTTCCAAACCTGGTGATCACCCAAACCCTTTCAAAAGCTTATGGGCAGGCCGGAATTCGCCTTGGGAGCTGCTATGCTTCCGAAGAAATTATAAAAATTCTCAATAAAATAAAGCCGCCATACAATGTAAATGAGCTTACGCAGAAAAAGGCAATGGCGCGGCTAGAAAATCCGGGAGTTGTGGAGAAAGAGGTGGAACTTATCCTGCAAGAAAGAGAAAAGCTACGTACTCACCTTTCAAAAATGACATTTGTAAAGGAGATTTTTCCATCAGACGCCAATTTTTTATTGGTTAGGGTGGATGACGCGAATAAAAAATATGAGGAGTTACTCCGGGCGGGCGTGGTAGTGCGCAACCGAAGCAGCCAGGAATTGTGTGAAAATACCTTAAGATTTACGGTGGGAACCCCCGAAGAAAACAATCAATTACTTGAGATTTTAAAGCAACTTTAAGCATGAAAAAAGTATTATTTATAGATCGTGACGGTACAATTGTGCTGGAGCCGGAAGATTTTCAACTTGACAATTTTGAAAAACTGGAATTTTATCCCGGAGCTTTCCAATACCTGTCAAAAATAGCACAGGAGCTGGATTTTGAGCTGGTGATGGTAACCAACCAGGATGGATTAGGAACAAATTCGTTTCCGGAAGACACTTTCTGGCCGGTGCTGAATTTCATTCTTAAAGCGTTTGAAAATGAGGGCGTGAAGTTTTCTGAAGTGATCATCGACCGGACTTTCCCTGAAGATAAGGCTCCAACAAGAAAACCGGGAACAGGATTACTGCAAGCTTATTTCGATCCTGAAAAATACGATCTGGAAAATTCATTTGTTCTTGGTGACCGGCTTACAGACATGGAACTTGCGAAGAACCTGGGAGGAAAGGGAATTTTTATTACTGGACATGAAGACCTGGGGAGTAACGAGATTTCTGTAAAAAAGGAGGAGCTTAATAAGGTTATTCAGCTGGAAACAAATAGCTGGAAAGATATCTACGAATTCCTGAAACTTAAGGAACGCACTGCTAACATTAGCAGGAAAACCAATGAAACCGATATTAATATTTACCTCAATCTTGACGGCACCGGGAAAAGTACCATTGATACGGGAATCAAGTTTTTTGACCACATGTTGGACCAGATTGCGCGTCACGGTCAAATGGACCTTGAGATTGCAGTAAAGGGAGATCTGGAGGTAGATGAGCACCACACCATAGAAGATACTGCCATCGCTTTAGGGGAAGTCTTTTCAAAAGCATTAGGTAACAAACTGGGGATCGAACGTTATGGTTTTGCATTGCCAATGGATGACTGCCTGGCGCAGGTGGCTATTGATTTTGGCGGAAGGAACTGGCTGGTTTGGGAAGCAGAATTTAAAAGGGAAATGATTGGAGGCATGCCTACAGAAATGTTCTACCACTTCTTCAAATCCTTTACCGATGGAGCAAAAGCAAACCTGAACATAAAAGCTGAAGGTACCAATGAACACCACAAGATTGAAGCTATTTTCAAGGCTTTTGCGAAAGCAATAAAAGTGGCGGTAAAAAGAGATCCCGATAAAATGATCCTGCCGTCAACAAAGGGAATGCTTTAATAGACGTGAGATGTTAGATATGAGATTTTAGAATTGAGATATGAGTATTGAGAGTAAAATAGCTTCTGAGAAAATAGTAATTATTGACTACGGAGCCGGAAATATACAAAGTATAAAATTTGCTTTGGAGAGGCTTGGCTATGAAGGAATTTTGAGTCACGATGCAGAAGAAATTAAGTCAGCAGATAAGGTGATCTTTCCGGGAGTGGGAGAGGCGAGTTCGGCGATGAGAAAGCTGAAAAGTACAGGGCTGGATAAATTGATTCCGCAATTGAAGCAGCCGGTGCTGGGAATTTGTCTGGGCATGCAACTCATGTGCAATCGATCTGAAGAAGGAGAAACTGAAGGCCTCGGAATTTTTGATGTAGATGTGGTCCATTTTGAAAAAACCTTAAAAGTGCCGCATATTGGCTGGAACCGGATAAAGGACCTGAAAACTGATCTTTTCAAAGGCATTAAAGAAAATGAGTTTGTTTATCTGGTGCACAGTTTTTACGCTCCTGTTTGTTCTAAAACCATAGCTAAATGCGACTACGGAGTCAATTATTCTTCTGCTTTAAAAAAAGATAATTTTCACGGAGTACAATTCCACCCGGAGAAGAGTAGCAGTGCAGGAGAGAAAATTCTGGAAAACTTTCTAAAAATTTGAAGATTTGAAAATGTGAGGATTTGAAGATTTTTGACTGTTCGTATCAGGTCGAGGTGACAATCACTTTTGCTCAATACTCACTACTAAATACTAACTACTATGAGGATAATACCGGCTATAGATATCATCGACGGGAAGTGCGTTAGACTTTCACAGGGTGATTATAATACCAGTAAAATTTATAATGAGAATCCGCTGGAGGTGGCGAAAATGTTCCAGGACCACGGAATAAAATATTTGCACCTGGTGGATTTGGACGGTGCCAAATCAAAGCATATTGTTAATTACAAGGTTTTGGAAAGCATTGCCACGGGTACAGATTTAAAAATTGATTTTGGAGGAGGTCTAAAATCTGATAAAGATCTGGAAATAGCGTTTAACAGCGGAGCTTCCCAGATCACCGGGGGAAGTATAGCCGTTAAAGATCCTGAAACTTTCCTGTCCTGGTTAGAAAAGTATGGCAGCGAAAAGATCATTTTAGGGGCAGATGCAAAAGATGAGAAGGTTGCAGTAAGCGGGTGGCTGGAAGAATCTAAAGAAGACCTTGTTCCATTTATTCAGAAGTATTCCGAAAAAGGGATTCAGTACGTGATCTGCACAGATATTGCCAAAGACGGGATGCTCCAGGGCCCTTCTTTTGAGTTGTACAGGAAAATATTAAATGAAACTCCGGATTTGAACCTGATAGCTTCCGGAGGAATTGCTGAATTCGATGATCTACCAAAGCTGCAGGAAATTGGCTGTGAAGGAGCTATTTTAGGAAAGGCGATCTACGAGAATAAGATTAGCTTAAAACAGTTGGAGAAATTTATTTCTTGAGAGCTAAGAACCAGGCACCAAAAGTGAAAAGCACCAAATACCAAGCACCAAGAACCAAGCACCAATTTAAAATGATAATATACGAGAATAGATTAGTGAAAAGAATCTCAATTCTCATATCTCAAATCTAAGATCTATAAGATGTTAACAAAAAGAATAATTCCCTGCCTCGATATTAAAGACGGGAGAACGGTAAAAGGAGTGAATTTTATAAGTCTGCGGGATGCCGGAGATCCTGTGGAGTTGGCTGAAGCATATTCCAAATCGGGGGCAGATGAACTGGTGTTCCTGGACATTTCAGCCACCGAAGAAAAAAGAAAAACTCTTGCTGAGCTGGTAAGAAAAGTCGCGGCGACAATAAATATTCCGTTTACTGTTGGCGGCGGGATTTCTTCAGTAGAAGATGTTGATGTTTTACTGCAGAATGGAGCCGATAAAGTTGCCATTAATTCGGTTGCAGTTAAGAATCCGCAGTTGATCAATGAACTGGCGGCAAAATTCGGAAAGCAGTGTATCGTGGTGGCCATAGATGCAAAGCAGGTGAGGGATAATTGGCTGGTGCATTTGGTAGGCGGAAAAGTTCCTACGGAAATTGACCTTTTTGACTGGGTTAAGGAGGTGGAGGAGCGTGGTGCAGGAGAGATCCTTTTCACTTCTATGGATCATGACGGGACCAAAGCAGGATTTGCTAATAAAGCTTTGGCAAAAATTTCAGAGATGGTGAGTATTCCTGTAATTGCTTCAGGCGGAGCAGGGAGTAAAGATCATTTTTGCGATGCCTTTATTAAGGGGAAAGCTGATGCTGCATTAGCAGCCAGTGTTTTTCATTTTAAAGAAATTGAAATTAAGGATTTGAAGCAGAAGATGAAGGAGAAGGGTATTGAAGTTAGATTATAGTTACTGGTGATTAGTGATTAGTTAATTGGGGTTTGTTTAAAAAATTGGGTTTTAATTGAAGTTGCGGGTTGCGGGTTGCCGGTTACGGGTTTGTAATTGGAAAACTGGGGGGTAATCTGCGGAGATCTGTGAGATTCGCGGGACAAGAAACTGTTGCACGTTGCAAGTCGCAAGTTATTATGGGAATTTGGAATTTGGTGCCTGGTGCTTGGTTCAAAAGGAGGTCCCAACTTCGCTCGGCCTGACAACAGAATAGTTATAATAAAAAAATAATGAAATGGATATAGATTTTAGTAAAGATAAAGACGGTTTAGTGCCTGCGATCATTCAGGATGCAGAGACGAAGAATGTGTTGATGCTGGGCTATATGAATGAAGCAGCATTAAAAAAGACCAAAGAGTTAGAAAAAGTGACATTTTTCAGCAGGAGCAAACAGCGACTATGGACAAAAGGGGAAGAAAGCGGAAACTTTCTGACCCTTGTGGACATGAAACTAGATTGTGATAATGATACACTGCTTGTCCTGGTAAATCCTCAGGGACCAACCTGCCATAAAGGAACCGATACTTGCTGGGGAGAAAAAAATGCTTCAGAAATACCATTTTTGACTCAGCTGGAAGAGGTGATCGCAGACAGAAGATCAAATCCCGAAAATGAGAAGAGCTATGTGGCTTCTCTTTTTAAAAGTGGTATCAATAAGATCGCCCAAAAAGTAGGAGAGGAGGCTGTGGAAGTGGTGATTGAATCCAAGGATAATAACGATGATCTGTTTCTAAACGAAAGTGCCGACTTGCTGTTTCACTATCTTATCCTCCTGCAGGCTAAAGGATACAATTTGAAAGACGTTACAGGAATATTGAGGGATAGACACAGTAAAAAATAAAAAGAGCCTGTGACGGTTTGTCACAGGCTCTCTCTATTTTATTTAAAAGTTTTTACTTCGAATCTTCGGAATTTGTCTCTTTTTTGGCTTTTTCAACCTTTATAGTCAATTCCTTTTTCTCTTCATCAAGATCCATATAGACTTTATCACCTTCAGAAATGTGAGAGGTAATAATCTCTTCTGCTAGCGCATCCTCGATATACTTCTGGATTGCACGGTTTAGTGGTCTAGCACCGTATTGCTTATCAAAACCTTTTTCGGCAATATATTTTTTAGCTTCAGGACTTAACTCAAGGTCATATCCCAGAGCTCCAATTCTACCAAAAAGTTTTTCAAGTTCGATATCGATGATCTTAAAGATATCTTCCTGTTCAAGAGGATTGAAGATAACAACGTCATCAACACGGTTAAGGAATTCGGGTGCAAATGCTTTTTTAAGGGCGCTTTCGATCACACTACGGGCATTATCGTCTGCCTGAGAAGTTCTTGCAGCTGTACCAAATCCTACTCCCTGTCCAAAATCCTTCAGCTTTCTTGCTCCAATGTTAGAGGTCATAATAATGATCGTATTTCTAAAGTCGATCTTACGACCAAGACTGTCAGTCAAATATCCATCATCAAGCACCTGTAATAACATGTTAAACACGTCTGGGTGAGCTTTCTCAACCTCGTCTAACAGGATTACAGCATAAGGTTTACGTCTCACCTTCTCGGTAAGCTGTCCCCCTTCTTCGTAACCTACATATCCAGGAGGTGCACCAATCAATCTACTCACCGCAAATTTCTCCATGTATTCACTCATGTCGATACGTATTAGTGCATCTTCATTGTCGAACAGTTCACGGGAAAGGATCTTTGCCAGCTGGGTTTTACCAACCCCTGTTTGACCAAGAAAAATAAAGGAACCAATTGGCTTGTTTGGGTCTTTAAGCCCCGCACGGTTACGTTGGATGGCTTTTACAACTTTTCCTACAGCTTCATCCTGGCCAATTACTTTGCCTTTGATCAACTCCGGTAATTTGTAAAGTTTATTGATCTCTGTCTGTGCAATTCTGTTTACAGGAACACCGGTCATCATAGATACCACATCGGCGACATTGTCTTCGGTCACCGTCTCGCGGTGCATTTTCGACTCTTCTTCCCATTTTGTCTGGGCTTTTGCCAGTTCCTTTTCTATGTTCTTTTCATCGTCACGCAGTTTGGCAGCCTCTTCATATTTCTGTTTTTTAACAACAGTATTTTTTAGCTCCCTTACTTCTTCAAGCTTGCGTTCCAGTTCAAGAATCTGTTTTGGAACATCGATATTGGTTATATGCACTCTCGACCCTGCTTCATCCAGGGCATCAATGGCCTTGTCTGGGAGGAACCTGTCTGTCATATACCGGCTGGTAAGCTTCACACATGCCTGTATGGCTTCGTCTGTATAAGTTACGTTATGGTGTTCTTCGTATTTATCCTTAATGTTGTTAAGGATCTCGATAGTTTCTTCAATGGTTGTAGGCTCTACAATTACCTTTTGAAAACGTCTTTCAAGAGCCCCATCTTTTTCAATATACTGCCTGTACTCATCTAGTGTGGTGGCACCAATACATTGTATTTCACCACGGGCGAGGGCAGGTTTGAACATATTGCTGGCATCCAGACTTCCGGTTGCGCCACCTGCACCAACAATGGTATGGATCTCATCAATGAAAAGGATGATGTCATCATTCTTTTCAAGCTCGTTCATAACGGCTTTCATTCTTTCCTCGAACTGCCCGCGGTACTTTGTGCCTGCCACTAAACTGGCAAGATCAAGTGTTACCACACGTTTGTCAAAAAGGATCCTTGAAACCTTTCTTTTTACAATTCGAAGGGCAAGACCTTCAGCAATTGCCGATTTACCAACACCCGGTTCTCCAATAAGAAGTGGATTGTTCTTCTTTCTTCGGCTTAATATCTGCGAAACTCGTTCAATTTCTTTCTCACGACCTACAACAGGATCCAGTTTATCCAGCTCTGCAAGGGCAGTTAAATCCCTTCCGAAGTTATCTAAAACAGGAGTTTTTGACTTCTTGGTAGATTTTCCAGGCGTTCCTGCGAAAGGATTGCTCTTTCCGGAATCATCTGAAGTTGCATCTTCATCTGAAAAAGATTCAGAAGTAGGAGAATCTATATAATCGTCATCGTTCGTGATCATATATTTGAACTGGTCTTTAACCCCGTCGTAGTCCACCTTAAGCTTATTTAAAAGCTTTGTTGTAGGATCATTTTCATTCCTTAAAATACATAACAACAAGTGCGCAGTATTTATAGAAGTACTTTGAAAAAGCTTGGCTTCCAAAAATGTGGTTTTTAAAGCTCTTTCTGCCTGGCGGGTTAAGTGAAGATTTCTCTTCTCATTAGATTCTACGGCCACATCTGGGTTGGCAGGGCTAAGGATCTCTACTTTTCTTCTTAAGTGAGTGAGATCGACATCCAGGGCATGAAGTATATTAATGGCTTTGCCATCTCCATCCCTTAGAAGACCCAGCATTAAATGCTCTGTGCCTATAAAGTCATGTCCAAGCCTCAAGGCTTCTTCTTTGCTATAGGCAATCACATCTTTTACTCTTGGTGAAAAATTATCATCCATTTTAATTCCTTTCTCTCTGATTATTTATATCAAGGTTTCAAAAACCATACCCGATTGTATCTATTGTCTTCTTCTGAAGTAAAGCTAATTGACGAATTTGGTTTAATAAAACAAAGCAGAATGTAATGAACTTATTAACCAAGCACAACTAAAAATTTGTTAATAAAATACAAGAAAACCTCAATGAATAGTGTACCCGGCTAGCCTAAAATGCGTAAATTGGCACGTTAGATTTTTGAACCAAAATAATAGAATATTTATGGCTGAAGGAGAAAAGTTAATTCCTATCAATATTGAAGATGAAATGAAGTCGGCTTACATTGATTATTCAATGTCGGTCATTGTGTCACGTGCCCTGCCAGACGTGCGTGACGGGTTGAAACCGGTTCACCGCCGGGTATTATATGGAATGTATGAGTTGGGAGTCCTTTCCAACAGAGCTCACAAAAAATCTGCTAGAATTGTAGGGGAAGTATTAGGTAAGTTTCACCCACACGGGGATTCTTCTGTTTACGACACTATGGTACGTATGGCCCAGGAATGGAGCTTGCGTTATATGCTGGTAGACGGGCAGGGTAACTTTGGTTCGGTTGATGGCGATAGCCCCGCTGCTATGCGTTATACCGAAGCAAGGATGCGCAAAATAAGTGAAGATATGCTGGCCGATATTGACAAGGAAACAGTCGATATGCAGCTTAACTTTGATGACACTATTCACGAACCTTCAGTACTACCCACACGTATCCCGAACCTTTTGGTGAATGGAGCCAGTGGTATCGCCGTAGGTATGGCTACCAATATGCCGCCTCACAATCTTTCAGAAGTTGTTGACGGCGTGATAGCATACATCCACAACCATGATATTGAGATAGATGAACTTATAGAGCACGTAAAGGCTCCCGATTTTCCAACCGGGGGAACAATTTACGGGTATGACGGAGTTCGGGAAGCTTTTAAAACCGGTCGTGGAAGAGTGGTGATTAGAGCCAAGGCTCATACTGAAGAGGTGGCAGGTAAAGAGGCGATTATTGTCACTGAGATCCCTTACCAGGTCAACAAAGCTGAAATGATCAAAAAAACGGCTGAACTTGTAAATGATAAGAAGATTGAAGGTATTTCTCTTATTAGAGATGAGTCTGACCGTAATGGAATGCGAATAGTGTATATCCTTAAAAGAGATGCTATTCCCAACATCGTTCTTAACCTTCTTTACAAACATACTTCGCTTCAAAACTCCTTTAGCGTCAACAACATTGCTCTGGTAAAGGGACGTCCTCAAATGCTCAATTTGAAGGATATGATCTACCATTTTGTTGAACACAGGCATGAAGTTGTGGTGCGACGAACGGAGTATGAACTTCGCAAAGCCGAAGAGCGTGCGCATATATTGGAAGGATTAATTATTGCTTCAGATAATATTGATGAGGTAATAGCATTAATAAGGGCTTCCAGTAATGCCGATGAAGCACGGACAAAATTGATCGAGCGTTTCGAGCTTTCTGAGGTCCAGGCAAAGGCTATCGTAGAAATGCGTTTGAGACAACTTACAGGTCTTGAACAGGACAAACTACGTGCTGAGTATGAAGAGATCATGAAGACCATTGAGGATCTTAAAGACATTCTTGCCCGTAAGGAAAGAAGAATGGATGTGATCAAAGAAGAAATGCTGGAGGTTAAAGAAAAATATGGAGATGAAAGACGCTCTAATATTGAGTATGCCGGTGGAGACCTAAGCATGGAAGATATGATCCCGGATGAACAGGTGGTGATCACTATTTCACATGCCGGGTATATTAAACGCACATCACTAACAGAATATAAAACTCAAAACAGGGGAGGGGTAGGACAAAAAGGTTCTACAACGCGGAATGAAGATTTCCTGGAGAACCTCTTTATTGGCACCAATCACCAGTACATGTTATTCTTTACTGAAAAAGGTAAATGTTTCTGGATGAGAGTGTTCGAGATCCCTGAAGGTAGTAAAACTTCAAAAGGCAGAGCAATCCAGAACCTGATCAATCTTGAGCCGGATGATAAGCTGAAGGCTTTTATTTGTACCAAAGATTTAAAGGACGAGGAGTATATCAATAGTCATTATGTTATGATGGCTACCAAGAAAGGGCAGGTGAAAAAGACTTCTCTTGAACAATACTCAAGACCGAGGACCAACGGGATCAATGCGATTACAATTCGGGAGGGAGATGAGCTTCTTGAAGCAAGATTGACCACCGGGGCAAGTCAGGTCATGTTGGCTCTTAAGAGTGGTAAAGCCATTCGTTTTGATGAGAGCAAGACCAGACCTATGGGAAGAAACGCTTCTGGAGTTCGGGGAATTACTCTAGCAGATGATAATGATGAGGTAGTAGGAATGATTACCGTAGAGAACCCGATGGAAGAGACCATACTTGTGGTTTCAGAAAATGGATATGGTAAACGTACTTATATAGATGACCCCGAGGATGGGGAACCAACCTACAGAATTACCAACCGTGGAGGTAAGGGTGTGAAAACCATTTCAATTACAGCCAAGACCGGTAACCTTGTTGCCATTAAAAACGTGACCGATCTTGATGATCTTATGATCATCAATAAATCTGGATTGGCCATTAGAATATCTGTATCTAATTTAAGAGTAATGGGCCGGGCCACGCAAGGGGTTAGGTTAATTAACTTAAAGAATAATGACTCTATTGCTGCAGTGGCAAAAGTGATCAACGAGGAGGAAGATGTTGAGGATATAGCCGGAGATGCAACCCCCGAGATTACTGATCAAAATGAGGATGGCACAACTATTGCAAACGATAGTGAGGAATAAATTTAAATCAAAACCAAAAAAGATGAAAACCAGAGTATTTACGGCGGCACTTGCTATGTTTACTGTCGTATCATTTGCCCAAAAAAAGGAAATTAAAAGAGCCGGTAAGGCAGTTGAAAAAGGAGAATTTCAGGAAGCTAAAAATTATCTTCAGGAGGCAGAAGCAAAATTGGCTGATGCCGATAATGATGAGAAAGCCGATTTCTACCTTTACAGAGGATATGCATTAGTAGGAAATGGAGAAAATGTTCCTACTGCCGATCTTATGGCAGCGGCCGAAGCGATGAAAAAAGCTAAGGAGCTTGGCCAGGAACAGGCGGAGCAGGGAATGTCTACTGTAAGTAATGCATTAGTGAATGCTGCCATTACAGATCAAAATGCTCAGAATTTTGCTGAAGCTTCTAAGAAACTTGAAGCAAGCTACAGAATGAGTAATCGCGATACAGTATACCTGTACTATGCAGCTTCTAATGCTGTGAACTCTAAAGATTATGATGAAGCCTTAAGATATTATAAGGAGCTTCAGGATCTTGGATTTACAGGAGAAGAAATCGTTTATACTGCAGTAAATAAAGAAACAGGTGAAGAAGAGAGAATGGCTTCAAAAGAGCAAAGAGATCTTTTCGTAAAATCTGGAACTTATATTAACCCACAGGAAAAGAAAGAAGAATCCAAAGAAGGAGAAATTGCCAAGAACATTGCTTTGATCTACATCGAAAAAGGTGAAAAAGAGAAAGCTGTTGCTGCAATGGAAAAAGCAAAAGAGGCTAATCCTAATGACGCTACTCTTATGCAGGCAGAAGCCGATATGTATTACCAAATGGGAGATATGGGGAAATACCGTGAGATCCTTGAAGAAGTGGTAAGACAAAATCCAAATAATGCTACCCTTTACTATAATATGGGAGTAAGCTCTGCAGAACTTGGAGAAAATGATCGTGCGATTGAGTACTACAAGAAAGCTATAGAACTTGATCCGGAAATGTCAAATGCCAGAATCAATATCGCTTATGTTATTCTTTCGAAGGAAGCTCCTTTAGTAGAGAAAATGAATAGCCTTGGTATGAGCAAAGCAGATCAAAAGAAATATGAGGAACTTGCAGAAGAGCGTCAGGGAATCTATAAAGAAGCTCTTCCACACCTTGAAAAGGTAATGGTTAAAGATCCAACAAACATTGAAGCTGCAAGAACCATGATGAATATCTATTACCAGATCAATGAAACTGAAAAGGCAGAAGAAATGAAGGTAAAGATTGCTGAACTTGAAACTTCAAATGCAGAGGCTGCTCCAAAGCAGTAGTTTAGAATAAACAATAAAGAAAAAGCCCGTTCAATTTTTGAACGGGCTTTTTTTATATGATTTTTTTGATCACTCTCAATTTATGGGTGTGCTTTCGCAGTTCCGAATTATAAATTCCCGAATGGTCTATGCGATCAAGCCGCACTTTACCATCGGCGTGGATAATATAATTGTCGCTCATTATGATCCCAACATGATTAATTACCCCATCGGGACCATCGAAAAACGCCAGGTCTCCGGGTTCACTTTCTTCAATGAAACTTAGAGATTCTCCCTGTCGGGCTTGATCAGCAGCATTTCTGGATAATTTACTACCATTAAGTTTATAAACCATTTGAGTGAAGCCACTCGCATCAATTCCCATGGGTGTTTTTCCACCCCAAAGAAATGGGGCGTTGAGATATAAAAATGCGGTTTCGATCAGCTTTTCTTTTGCCTGGTTTCCCATAGATACCAAACCTGAATGCTGATGCCCTAAAAGTCTAACTCCGTTCAATACAGATCCCAATGGAATAGGTATTAAACGATCAGATTCCATGACAAACTCCATAAGATCAGCCGAAAGCTCGAGAGCATTACTTGTCAGGTTTTCAAAATCTGCTTCAGTTATTTTATGAAGTTGTTTATTTTCAACCCAGGCTTCAAGAGCTTCAAAAGAAGTTCTTATCCTGGACCATTTTGCTCTTTCTTCCAAGACTTTAAATGTCTCCCCGTAAAGCAGCTGGCTAACCATTTCGGCAGTATGTGCAGGTTCTGCTCTAAGGCCAACCGTGCCTAAATTACAAATGGCATATTGCATTCAAAAATGTGCTTTGAAAAAGGATTTATGAACGCTCAATGATTATAGCCGAGGCTCCACCACCACCATTACAAACAGCAGCGGCACCTATTTTTCCATTATTTTGCTTAAGCACATTAAGCAAGGTAACGATTATACGGGCACCGGAACATCCCAGCGGATGTCCTAAAGAAACAGCTCCTCCATTTACATTCACATTCTTATCTTCCAGTTCCAGTATCTTCATATTCACCAGGCCTACAACAGAGAAGGCCTCGTTAAACTCGAAGAAGTCCACTTTATCAATAGAAACGCCTGCTTTATCAAGAGCTTTTGGAAGTGCCTTGGCTGGAGCTGTGGTAAACCAGATAGGGTCTGTAGCGGCATCTGCGAATCCCTTGATGCTTGCTAATATTTCCATTCCCAGTTCTTCAGCTTTTTCCCTGCTCATAAGCACTAGTGCAGCTGCACCATCATTAATAGTTGAAGCGTTTGCGGCAGTTACAGTACCTTCCTTGCCAAAAGCCGGACGTAAGGAAGCTATTTTGTCCATTTTCACATTCTTGTACTCCTCATCTTCCTTAATGATAACAGGATCCCCTTTTCTCTGTGGTACTTCAACCGGTACAACTTCTTCATCAAATTTTCCTTCTTCCCAGGCTTTTCTGGATCTTTCGTAAGACTGAATGGCAAACTTATCCTGCTCTTCGCGGGAGTAATTATTTTCTTTGGCGCAGTGATCTGCAGCTACTCCCATAGCATTCTGGTCGTAAGCATCGACAAGCCCATCTTTTTGCATTCCGTCAACCATCTGAGCCGGACCAAATTTTTGTCCGTTTCTTAGGTGTAAGTAGTGTGGAATAAGACTCATGTTCTCCATTCCTCCTGCAACCACAATATTGGCGTCTCCATTGGCTATAGCCTGTGCTCCCTGCATTACTGCCTTCATTCCACTGGCGCAAACTTTGTTTACAGTAGTACACGGTACACTTGTAGGTATACCGGCACCAAGAGCTGCCTGTCTTGCAGGAGCCTGTCCTACACCGGCCTGTACTACGTTCCCCATAAGTACTTCGTCAACCATTTCGGGTTTAAGATTAACCTTATCGAGAGCTCCTTTTATTGCTGTTGATCCCAATTTTGTTGCGGGAACGGTGGATAAGCTGCCAAGGAAACTTCCTATTGGAGTTCTTACTGCGCTTACTATTACTACTTCCTTATTCATGGTTTAGAGGATTAAGATTTTACACTTGCGAATTTAATCATTTTAAAAGGAACAAACCAATGTCTACAGTTCAGCCGGGATTTTTTAGTACTTTTGATAAGATATTGTCCCTGTATGAAATCGTTTGTAAACAGTCTTTATAAAAACCAGGACCTTTTTTACAAGGTTTTTTTATTCCTACTTACTACTGTGATCATTGTTTACATGTTTCCGAAAGGAGGCAAGTTTAAATATGAGATCCCAAAAGGTAAACCATGGCAGTATGAAAACCTTTACGCTCCCTTTGATTTTGCCATTTTAAAGACTCCCGAAGAACTCTCTGCAGAAAAGGAAGAGATCAATAAAAGCCACGTTCCCTACTACGATTATAATGCTGAAGCTGTCGAAGAAGTAGAGGCTGCACTGGAAGGGCAATTTGTGCGTATTTTTCCCGATACACTTACGCGCAGGGAAAATATGCGCCTAAAAGAATTCATCCAAAATACTTTTGAAGAGATATACGATGCAGGAGTACTGCAGGAGATAGTTCCTCTTAGTCCAGATCAATTGGTGTACCTGCGGGAAGGGAATGAGGTAACCGAAGTGACCTACAAAAGCATATTAAAGCAGAGCCAGTTAAGGGATTTCCTTAATCGAAAAATAGATCAGGCACAGTTACAGAATTATCGGGAGGAGTTGATCGGGCTGTTTTTTGATACCGTAAAGCCCAATGTATCTTATAACGAAGCGCTGACCCAAAATGATCTGGAAAGTCGGTATAACCAGATTTCCTATACCAGGGGTAATGTAGAGCGGGGGACTATTATTGTTGCCAAAGGAGAAGTAGTGGAAGGGGATAAATTACAGGTCCTCAATTCTCTCAAGGCGGAGTATGAGTCACAGGTGTGGAGCGAAGCCAACTACAATTGGGTAATTGTTGGATACACCCTGCTTGTTTTCCTCGCCCTGCTCATGTTGATGCTCTTTATTAGAAAATATCGCTATGATATCTTTCAGAATAATATAAAAGTAACCTTCATCTATTTTAACGTTACCCTCATGGTACTGCTTACCGTATTGATCATACGTTTTAATGTGGCGTATGTATATGTGGTTCCTTTGTGTGTATTGCCGTTAACCATTAAAGGGTTCTTTGATTCCCGCCTTGGGCTTTTTACGCACGTTATCACCGTTTTACTGCTCGGATTTATTGTGCCCGACAGCTACGAGTATATGTTCCTCCAAATCATTGCAGGGATCGTGACCATTCTCACAGTTTCCGAATTATATAAAAGAGCTAATCTTTTTATTACCGTTGGACAGATCACATTGGTGTATATAGTTTCCTATTTTGCTTTTACGGTAATCCAGGAAGGTTCGATCTACGAAGTGGAATCTGAAACTTTTCTCATGTTCCTGTTGGGGGGTCTGGCAACCCTTTTTGTGCAGCCGCTAATCTATGCTTACGAAAAGATTTTTGGTTTGATCTCCGATATGTCGCTGCTGGAGCTTTCAGACACAAATACAAAACTGCTCAAGGAACTTTCAGATAAAGCTCCGGGAACTTTTCACCATTCGCTTAACGTGGCCAACCTGGCAGAGGCAGCAGCCAATGAGATCAATGCAAATGCGATGCTCGTAAGGGTAGGAGCGCTTTACCATGATATTGGAAAAATGCGCAATCCTACTTATTTTACCGAAAACCAGACAACATCTGTCAATTCTCATGATGAACTTTCCCCTAAAGAAAGTGCCGACATTATCATTGAACACGTAATAAATGGAATTGAAATTGCTAAAAAGAGAAATCTGCCAGATAGGGTGATTGATTTCATCAGGACACATCATGGTACTACTACAGTGTATTATTTTCTGAAAAAAGCAATGGACAATGACCAGCACGTAAATGAGGATGATTTTAGATACCCTGGTCCAATGCCCTTTAGTAAGGAAACGGCCATCTTGATGATGTGTGATAGTGTAGAGGCAGCCAGCAGGAGTATTAAAGAACCTACGGCTAAAACCATAGATGAGTTTGTTGAAAAGATCATCAATAAACAAATGGAAGATGGGCAGTTCCTCAATTCAGATATTACCTTTATGGAAATTCAGCAGGTGAAAAAGATCCTTAAGCGGAAACTAAAAAACATTTACCACCTAAGGATCGAATATCCGGAATAGGATTTACCAAACTTTGACAATGTCCACCTCGCCGTCTCTAAAACTGAAAGAGTCGCCGGCTTTCTTACCTTCCATTTCTTTATAAATGGGAGCATCTGTAGAGATCGCATAAACTTTACTTCCACTTTCCATGTCTATCTCACCTAAGGGCACAGAGACAAAGTAATATCCGTTTTTAGTTTCTACCACACTTCCCGGACGTACGACCTCGCTGCGGTGTTCTCTATCGAGATTGGCCAGAGTTTCTTTCATACTTCGCACCCTGTCAAGGTATGCTGCATTTTTTTCATATTCGGTGAGCATTTCGCCTTTATTTCCATACTCGTCAAAATCGGGATGGAATTTATGCTGCTCATTCTGGCCTGTAATGGTATTCATTTTCTCATTATACTGGTCAATTCTATCATTGACCATATCAAGACATTTGTTGAATAATTCTTCTTTGTTAATGCTCATTTTGTTGCGTTTTCTTTAAAATTAGCCAACGCAATATTCAATAAAGAACAATTAGCAAAAGTTTAATAAATACAGGTTTTCCAGTGCAGCAGGTTACACGACAGAAAGTCTGTCGAGGAGTTGGATATTACTCAGGAGCCTTTCTTTAACCAGGTTCATCATTCTTTTATTAAGAGCAGAAGAGTTGGTTATGTAGAGGCGGTATTCCTCAATGGTGAATTGACCAATGATCATCCCTTTTAAGCTGTTTCGGAATTTTATGTCCTTCTGAATAGCGTTTTCAATGTACGCCATTCGTTTTTCTACATTCATTTCGTAAAAGCCATTTTTATATTTCTGCACATAGTTTCTGAAGGCTTCCAGTAAAAGGTCATTTTGAAGCAGGATCACCGGGCGCAGGGTTCTATTTTGAAATTGTTCCTCGGGAAGGGTGGAAGCATTCACTGCTGCAGACTCGATGTAGGGTCTTAACTCCAGTAGACTTTGTTCACGATCTTTCATAACGGGGCTTTTTCTTAAAGATAATAAAACAAGGAAATCTCTGTAATCCTTTTATTTAAGAATTATAAACTTGTTGTGAACAATTTAAGCTTCAGTTAAAATCCCATTAATAATTTCTCCCCGTACCATGTTCTTTTTACCTTTAGAAAAAGACCTTTTTATGATCCTTTCAAAAAATCCGTATACAGGGGAAACCATTGAAGAACATAGGGAATCCTCTTCAGAAGATATTGACAACGCACTGGAAAAGGCCACAGCCGTATTCCATGAATGGAAAACCACCTCATTTTCATTTCGCTCAAAGCTTATGCTGAATGCTGCGGAAGAACTCAGGAAAAACAAGCAGGAATATGCAGAAGTGATCACTAAAGAAATGGGTAAGCCAATAAAGCAATCTATTGCTGAAATTGAAAAATGTGCCTGGGTATGTGAGTATTATGCAGAAAATGCTGAAAAACAGCTTGCTCCTGAAGTTATTGAGACCGATGCAGCTAATAGCTATGTGAATTACGCCCCTTTAGGTGTGGTGCTGGCAATTATGCCATGGAATTTCCCTTTTTGGCAGGTATTCCGGTTTGCGGCACCGGCTTTAATGGCAGGTAACGTGGGAGTGCTAAAACACGCCAGCAATGTAATGATGTGCGGGAAGAATCTTGAAAAAGTGTTTATTAGAGCAGGATTTCCCGAAGGTTGTTTCCAAAACCTTACAATTGGCAGTAAGAAGGTTGACGACGTACTGCAGGATAAAAGGGTCAAAGCTGTAACTCTCACGGGTAGTGAAGGGGCAGGGAGTGCTGTTGCCGCGACGGCTGGCAGGCAGATCAAAAAAACTGTACTGGAACTGGGAGGAAGTAATCCACTGGTGGTGTTCGACGATGCAGACCTGGAGGAGGCGGTCGGGACCTGTGTCCAGGCACGTTTCCAAAATACAGGACAAAGTTGTATTGCAGGAAAACGTCTTTTGTTACAGGAAAGTATCGCCGAAAAATTCACAGATCTATTTCTGAAAAAAGTGAAGGATTTAAAGATCGGTGACCCTATGGATGAAGATACCTTTATAGGAGTGCAAGCCAGAGAAGATCTTGCCGAAGATTTGGAAAAACAGGTGAAGGATTCGGTGAAGATGGGTGCTCAGATCTTAACAGGAGGGGAGCGGAAAATGGCATTTTACGCACCTACTGTTTTAAAAGATGTAACACCCCAAATGCCGGTATTTAAAGAGGAAACATTTGGACCTGCAATAGGAATTACCACATTTAAAACAGAAGAGGAAGCAGTAGACCTTATTAATGCCACTCAATTTGGCCTTGGTGTTTCGCTGTTTACCACCAGTAAGGAAAGGGCCCAAAAACTTATTCCTCAAATTGAGGATGGGGCCGTTTTTGTCAATGAACTGGTAAAAAGCGATCCCCGCCTGCCTTTTGGAGGTACTAAGAAATCTGGATATGGCAGGGAGCTTTCCAACTTCGGGATTAGAGAGTTTGTGAATATTCAGACGGTTTATTTTAAATAGAAATTATGTCAAAGCAAAATATATCGGTAACTACAGATTGTGTGATATTTTACAGGAGTAAGCAGAATCCTAAAGTGTTATTGGTCAAACGAAAAAAAGATCCTTTTAAAGACAAATGGGCTCTCCCGGGAGGGTTTCTCGAAGATGAGGAACCATTGGAAGATGGAGCAAAGAGAGAGCTTGAAGAAGAAACAGGTTTAAAAATCAAAAAATTAAAACAGCTGCACACTTTTGGTGCTCCGGGAAGAGATCCCAGGGGCAGGACCATTAGTATCACATTCTGGGGAGAGGTGACTTCTAAAGAAAAAGTGGAAGGAAATGATGATGCCGCCGAAGCCCACTGGTTTTCTATCACAGATCTTCCCGAACTTGCTTTTGACCATTCAGAAATTCTAAAGGTGGCCAGGGAGGAATATTTTCGGAAGAATGCTTAACTTTATCATTCAAAATAACCCCTATGAGATTTCATACCCGTAAATGGATAAAGCCCCAGGATCTTAACCCTAATGGCACCTTGTTTGGCGGCCGACTTTTAGAATGGATTGACGAAGAAGCCGCGCTTTATGCTATAATTCAATTGGAAAATCCCCGCACTGTCACGAAATTCGTGAGTGAAATTGATTTCAAAAGTTCCGCCAGGGAAGGTGATATTATTGAGATAGGTATGGATGTGGTAAAATTCGGGACTGCTTCAATTACCCTGCGTTGCGAAGTTCGCAATAAGATGACCCGGGAAGTAATTATTTCTATTGAAAGGATCGTAATGGTTTCCCTTGATGAAAAGGGACGGGCAAAACCTCACGGGAAAACAGAGATCGAATTTGTGAAAGACCGTCTTAAAGATTAACTATTCTTTGCCTTCTGCTTTTTCTTTTCTGTCTTTTTCCTCTTCTTTTTCAATTTGTTTTTCTGCCTCCTGCATTTCATTTTGACTGGCAGGTGTTGCAGTTTGTACAGCCCTTACTCCCGGCTCCAAACTCAATTTGGCATAAAGTGGAAAGTGGTCGGATTTCACATCATTACCCACTTCCATTTTCACCAGTCTAAATTCATCTGAAACAAATAAATGATCCAGGGGCCACCTCATAAGCCAGCTATTTGCGTTATAAGTGTTATAGAAGCCCCTTCCTTTGCGGGGGTCCAGTAATCCACTCACCTCTTGGAAAAGCTGTGTACTTTCAGACCAGGCCACATCATTAAAATCCCCTGTAATAATTACAGGAAGCTTCGATTCTTTTGCCATTTTTGCCACTAACATCATTTGTGCATCTCTGTCTGTTGAAGAAGCATCATGTGGAGGCATGGGTGGTGTGGGATGAATAACGTGCAGCTGAATCAATTCTTTGGAAGGTAAAATCACCTTTGTATGCATAGAGGGAATGCTGTCTTCCAACAGAAATTTTATTTGAGGGTCTACCAGTTCCAACCTGGAGTACACCAGCATTCCGTAGGTATTATCAAGCGGCATCTCCATACGGTACTCGTAATCAAACTCTTTAAGTAATTTACGTAATTCATTTCGCCACAAGGAATTGGTTTCAGTAAAAACTAGAAGATCGGGATCCTGCCTAAAGATTTCTTCTACGACTTTGTCGTAATGCTCATTTTTCTGCAGCACATTAGTAGCCAGAATACTAATACTGCTTGCCGGCACAGCAGCTGTGTTTTTTCTAACCTGCTGGTCTGCAAACGGAGTGTAGGGATATATTTTAACCAGTTGCAGTAAGAAACATCCTGCCAGTACAAATATAAAAGTATAGTCTCTCCAGTTACGCAGATCAAACCTGAAGAAGTAGACCACAAGAGCCACCAGCGTGAGAATGGTAAGCTGTACATGGGGAAAATCAAACATCCTTATCCACCAGTAATCGGTAGCGACAAAAGGAAAAAGAGATAGAACAACAGCAATAATACCAAACGCCTGAAGAAAACCTTTTATTGACATGGAATAAAGATGAGTTTGATAAGATTTTTAAAAATTGATCTAAAGTATGTTTTTAGTACCTAAAACGAGGACAAAACTCCAAATCTTTAAATTTTTTTAAGAGTAATTGAGTATTTATCTGCTTAACTTATTGAGCCATTGATAATGAAGAGAACAGTATTCTTCTTTAACTAACCAAAATAAATAATTATGAATAAACTTAAGGAACTAAATTCTCACAATTCAGTACCACGAAAAGGCGTTTCCTGGAGGGCGATATTTGCAGGCGTTATTTGTACTTTTTCCATAGTTTTTCTTTTTAACCTGCTCGGGCTTTCTTTGGGATTTGGTAGCATAGAACCTATGGAAAAGAGTAGTCCTTTTAGCGGCGTGGGAACTTTAAGTCTTGTGTGGTGGGCTGTTTCAAATCTTCTGGCACTTTTTGTAGGAGCATTTGTTGCTGCGAGAGTAGGAGTGTCTTTCTACCAGAAAAGTGGAATTATCCAGGGAATAATGACCTGGGCCTTATATTTAATTCTGTCTCTCTGGCTGGTAACTTCAGCTGTGGGTGGAGTCATTTCGGGAGTGGGAAATACCATTGGAAACGTTGTGTCCTGGGCAAATGATCAACAGGAGCTAAGCCAAAGTCAACAACTGAGTGAGCAACACGAAAAAGAGTTGGAGGTTAGCCTTAACAAGGCTAAAGAAAAATTTTATATGTTACTTGAGGAAGCTCAAAAACCGTATTCAGACCCTCAAGAAGCAGAAAACGAAGTGGAAGAGAAAATGGATAATACAGGGCAACAAACTATGAGAGATTTTGGAAGCTCTGCGCAATTAGATGCCAAAATAGAGCAGATATTTAATGAGGCAAAAAACATCTTTGATAACAAGTGGGAAGCCCTGGATAAAGAAGCACTTGTAAATATATTAACTTCAAGGACCAATTTCAGTGAAAAAGAAGCCAAACAAACTGTTAGTAGCTACGCGGCAGAATATGAAAATCTGCGGAAGCAATCGATGGAGTTTCTTGAAAACATGAAGAAGGAAGCAGAGAAAACGACCGGTACTATTTCCGATGCTATGGCCGATGCTGCTCTCTATCTATTTATTGCACTATTACTGGGAGCTATTGTTGGTGCGCTGGGAGGAGCCGCTGGAGTTAAAAGTTTGCGAAGCGATTACATGCAGGGCCACTATCTAAACTCCTCTGAAGATTCTCACGACACCGATAACGAAGGCAGAACTTAGAGCACCAAATCCACAATTAATACTGAAGGAGATAATAGCTCAGGCTTAAAATGACCTGTGGGAAGCAACAGTTTTTAAATTACTACTATCTAATGAAAATGCCTATTTTTAATTTAGCTGCAGAGGTTTAAGAGCTTTTAAAATATCATCGCCCGAGGGAGATTCAAAAAGTTGAAGATCAAAATAAGGAATGGCAGCTATGAGGTGATCAAATATGTCTGCTGTAATCGCTTCATAAAATTCCCAGCGTTTGTCTGCACTAAAACAATAGATCTCGATTGGAATTCCCTGTGTGGTAGGAGGAAGATGGCGTACCATCATGGTCATTTCCTGGTGTATTTTTGGATGCGCCTTTAAATATGACAACGCATATTGCCTAAAAATTCCAAGGTTTGTTTGATGCCTTCCGTTGATGAGATGCTTTTTATTGATGCCCATTTCTTTATTATAGGCATTGATCTCTTCCTGTCGTTCTTTAATATAAGGACCAATTAAGCCGAATTCTTCAAATTTTGCAATATCCTCATCATTTACAAATCTTATTGAATTTTGTTTGATATTTATTGAGCGTTTGATACGTCGCCCGGGAGATTCCTGCATCCCGCGCCAGTTATGAAAAGAGTCCGAAATGAGATAATAAGTGGGAATGGTAGTATAAGTATTATCCCAGTTTTGAACCCTTACTGTCGCAAGATTGATCTCTGTAACAAATCCATCTGCCCCATATTTGCTGAAGGTGATCCAGTCTCCAATTCTTACAATGTCATTTACGGAAACCTGTATAGAGGCTATGAACCCAAGAATGGTATCTTTAAAGATAAATAGAATAATTGCTGAAGCGGCTCCTAAAGATATAAGGAATCCAAGCACAGATTTCTCTGTAATTTCAGAAAAAATGAAAATAAGTCCGATAGACCAAAAAATGATCATTAGGACCTGCGCATAGCTTTCCAGAGGTTTGTCATGGTACCGCTCATGCCGCTTCATGAAATTTGTGGTGGTGCGCACCAAACTCCGACCTATAAGTACAGTGAGGAGAATTATATAAATATCGACCAGCTTTTCAAATATCTCTAAAAGCTTTGGGTAATCTTCAAAAACTATAGGAACGGTCAAAATGAGCAATAAAAGAGGGAAAATATTGCTTATATACCTTGGAAAATTACTTTTTACAAGATAGTCGTCAAAGGTGGTCTTAGTTTGATTTGTGAATTTTTGAAAAGAGGTTAGAACCAGTCTTTTGGTAAGAAAATGAATTACAAACCAAAGAACCCCAACGACTACAATATTAATAAGCATGTTTAGAAAATGGGCAACATCTGCATCCATTCCCTGTGCCATGAAGTAATTGGCTAAAAAGTTCCCAACCTCCCGTACTTGTTCTCTCATTTTCTAGAGATATTTTTTCTCTACATAAAAAGGGCCTAATGGTAGTACCGAACTTAGGCAGACAATCATTAGAGTCTTAAACTTCCACTGTAGTGGCCTAAACAAAAGTAGAGCTCCAAAGATGTACGCTACAAATAAAAGACCGTGGGCCATCCCAACTATCCGTACCATTTCGGGAGAATCCCAAATGTATTTAAGAGGCATTGCAATTAATAATAGCACTAGAAAAGATATTCCTTCAAAAATGCTGATCCATTTAAAAATTTTCACTTGTGAATCTAACGACATAACTGTTCTTTTAAGGCTGCAAATATAATTTAAAAGGCCCGAATTTAGGACTGTAAATTCGCGAAATTTATTACAATTCAATTGAGTTTTTTAAGGGCTTGTTCTATGATTTTTAATCACATAGGGGAAGTAAAAATAAAGTTATGGGAATTCCCAATCCTGCTTTCCTCTAATAGCGTGTAATTTCTTAATTTGCGGAAGATACAGAAACAAGAATATGAGCAAAAAAATACTTGTCACCGGCGGGTTGGGGTTTATAGGATCGCATACCGTGGTGGCACTTCAGGAAAAAGGTTATGAGGTAGTAATTATTGATAACCTGTCGAATTCTTCCCTGGAAGTATTAGGAGGAATTACCAAGATTACCCGAATTTCCCCGGAATTCGAAAATTTAGACCTTCGGGACAAACAAGCTGTAAATCATTTTTTTGATAAATATCCTAACATTGAAGGGGTAATACATTTTGCGGCCTCTAAGGCAGTAGGGGAAAGTGTTCAAAATCCTTTGCTCTATTATGAAAATAATTTAAACACCTTAGTTTATTTATTACAGCAATTAAAGGAAAGGGAGGCACCAAAGTTCATTTTTAGTTCCTCCTGTACAGTATACGGCCAGGCAGATGAATTGCCAATTACAGAGAGTGCTCCTGTAAAAAAAGCAGAATCTCCATATGGGAATACCAAGCAAATTGGGGAAGAGATCATTTCGGACACCTGTAAAGTTGTACCGCATTTAAAAGCAATTTCCCTAAGGTATTTTAATCCTATTGGTGCACACCCCTCTGCTAATATCGGAGAATTACCAATTGGTACTCCTCAAAATCTGGTGCCTTTTATCACTCAGACAGCAGCCGGGAAAAGGGATGAGCTTTCGGTTTTTGGGAACGATTACCCAACCCCCGATGGAACCTGTATTAGAGATTATATACATGTTATGGATCTTGCACGTGCACATGTAGTAGCGTTAGAACGGTTGCTCGATGATGAGCAAACAGGAAATTATGAAGTGTTCAATCTTGGGACCGGAAAAGGAAACTCTGTACTCGAGGCTATCAAAGCCTTTGAAAAAGTTTCGGGACAAAAACTGCCTTACAGTTTTGTCGACAGGAGGGAAGGAGATATAATCGTAGCCTATGCAGATACTACCAAGGCTAATGATGTGCTCAAATGGAAAGCAGAATATACTATAGAAGATGCTATGGAGAGTGCCTGGAAATGGCAACAAAAGCTCGAAGAAAAGAATAATAGTGAAGAGTAGAGAGTAGAGAAACTGTCTAAAATATAAGCTTAAAGGCTAATTCAAACTTTGTGAAACCTCTTTTGGAGAGGTTTTTTCGATTCCAATCTCTCACATTGGAATCATTGAGGGGATTTATATTTTAGACAGTTTTTATTTTTTTTAGTTAACAATGAAAGCATGGATTACACCAGGTAACCAACCTATCAACGTAAGTACAATGCTTATCAATAGCGTTGTTCCCACGCCATGGTTTAGGTATACGGCTAAAGGCGGTAAAAGAATATTCAAAATTATTGTTAGCATGTTTTTATTTTTTGGTTATATCACCAAATTAATAATTAAAAATCATTTTGTATCAGGATAATTTTGGTTTAGCTTCAATTTAACAGCCAAATTATCAATATCTTAAGATGTTTATAATACGACAAAGGACATTGGGTTTCTTTAATCTCTTTTAATATACAAGGAAAATTTTTCCTTAGGAATAAACTATCTTCGCAGAAAATTAGAGCAATGACTTTTAAAGAACTGGGAGTATCAGACGACATTATCAAAGGGCTTAATGAGTTGGGGATTATCCATCCTACAAAAATACAGGAGGCTGCCATTCCTATACTTACAGAAGGAGGGGTTGATTTTGTAGGACAGGCACAAACCGGTACAGGGAAAACAGCAGCCTTTGGTCTACCCATTCTTGCACAAATTGATCCTGAAAAAGATCACATCCAGGCTTTGATCCTTTCTCCCACAAGGGAACTTGGGCAGCAAATTGCACGACAACTTTTCAAATTCACGAAATATTCAGAAAAGGTTTTTACTGAAGCTGTCTATGGAGGAGAAAAAATAGATATACAGATCGCCCGTCTTAACCGGCCCACCCAGATTGTGGTAGCTACCCCGGGAAGGTTAATTGACCTAATGAAACGCAAGGCAATTGATATTCGAAAGATAAAAACTTTGGTGCTGGATGAAGCCGATGAAATGCTTAGCATGGGTTTTAAAAATGATCTCACCCAGATCCTGGAAGGAACAGATTCTAAAGACAGGAATGTGTGGTTGTTTTCAGCAACAATTCCACAGGAGCTAAACGAGATCATAAATAAATATGTCAATAAAGGTGCACGACGGGTGGCTATTGATAAACAGGATGCAGTCAATACTGCGATTGAACATCAATTTGTGGCAGGAGATGATAACAGCAAACTTGATACCCTTGCATATTTTCTAAAAAGCCAGGGCAAAAAACGTGGTATTATCTTTACCAAAACTAAATCGGCAGCAAGGATCCTGTCCAAGCAACTGGCAGCAAAGAATTATGAGGTTGGATTGCTGGAAGGTGATATGCTTCAAAAGGACCGTGATAAGGTGATGAGAGCCTTTAAAGGCGACAACCTGCGACTTTTGGTGTCTACAGATGTGGCTGCGAGAGGAATTGATGTGGCAAATCTTGCATTTGTTGTTCACTACCAGCTACCAGATCAAACCGAATACTACACCCACCGAAGCGGGCGTACAGCCAGAGCAGGAAAAACCGGATTGTCTTTAGCGCTTGTAAACCAGTACGAAATTAAAAAATTACGTCAACTTGAACGGGAGTTGAATATCAAGTTCACCCAAATTAGATAAATAAAGTAGGTAACCGATTTCAGGAAAGTAGCTTTGTGGGAGACCATGCGAAAGTTTCAGTTGATTTTGTAGTACTAACGAGAACAATAAAGACAAAGAAAATCTCAGGTTAACGGAAATCGTAAACATTAAAAAATCCCGCATTTATGATCTTTCAAAAATGCGGGATTTTAGGTTTAATTATATGAGACTTCTCTATAGTATTTTAAACTATTTTGAAGATTACCAGGGCATATCCATAGAACCTTATATATCTAAGAAGCCCAAAAAGTAAATAATATCTAAACTTATAATTGATTATACCCGCTGCTACACTGGTAATTGAAAAGGGAATGGGTAATAAAGCCCCAACTACAATAAGGAAGCCACCCCACTTTTCTGTATTCTTGATGTGTTTTGCCATTTTTGTTTCCATGGCATCATGTACCGCCGGAATTTTTGTAATCGCCTTACCCATCCAGTAAGAAATGATCCCGCCAAGATAGGAAGCAGTTGCCAGCAGACTCAGGTAAAAGATAGGCATTGCCGATTTTCCGGACCAGGCAATAAATAATTCGGGAGGAACAAGACCCAGAAAAATAGATTCCGAAGCAAGAAAAACCGCTAAAATTCCAAGTGGAGAATACGTCTCGGTCACTGTGACCAGGATGCTGTTAATATTCACCACATATTCATTAATGGCAAACAGGGCTGCAAGAAAAAGAATTACAGGTAAAATGGCCTTTTTAAGACTCTTACCTACAAACTTGTAAAATCCTGTATAGTTATAATATTGGTGAAGTAATTTCCAGCGGGGTTTTTTATTCAAGACGGCGACATTTTTCTTTTTCATACTTGTTTCCTCTATTAAATAGCTTTTCTATAATATATTCAATTATTGAGCCATTCTAACAAAACAAATTATTAATTCTCTTCGGCATAAGCCATTAGCTGGTTGCTGTATTCTCTAAGTTCAATTGCATTGATCTTATTTTTGGCTTCAGCCATGAGTGACAGTAGGTAATCCAGGCTTTCGGCCGGGTCAAAGTCAGTGTTGCTCTCCGGCTCTTCTTCAAAACCTTCAACAGGCTCATCCTCAGGAATTGGGATGTTGAAAGAGTCATGAGTTTCAATGTGCTCAAAAGTAAGTCTTATTACCTTTGCCAAAAGAGGACTGTTTTCTTCTACGGCGTATGGCCTCAACTCCTTTAGATCTTCAACAATAGTATTGGTGATAATACCATTGCGCATTAGGTCGCGTTGTATTTTATTCAGAAGTTTTTGTGCCTTAGGATTTTCCAACGTGTACTGTATTTTAATATGGTTAAACTAAATTTTCCTGAAAAGCCTTTCTTTAAGCTATCTTCGGAAGGTGTGCAAAGATAATTGATTCTCTTTGTAATTAATGGTAGCAGGATTAAAGATTTTTACTTCAGAAGTTAAAATTTCTCAGCCACTGTGAACACTGAATAATTAACAAAGTCTTAAAGCTCCTGAATCGATATTTACACTACATATTTGCTAGTTTTAGGCTAGAAAAATAATATAAAAATGAAAAATTTAGAAAATAAAGTTGCATTTGTAACAGGTGGAAGCAAAGGAATTGGCTATGGTGTCGCAGCTGCTCTATCACAAATGGGAGTGAGGGTAGGTATCACCAGCAGGCATCGTGATGAGGCCGAAAAAGCAGCCAAAGAGATTACCCAAAACGGAAAAGGGGAAGTAATTGGAATTGAAGCCGATGTTCGCAAATTTGAAAGTCAGCAAGCTGCAATAAAACAGTTGGTAGATAAGTGGGGGCAGCTTGATATAGTGGTTGCCAACGCCGGGGTAGGTCATTTTGGCTCTATTGAAGAGCTTACGCCCGAACAATGGCAGCAAACCATTGACACCAACCTCACAGGTGTTTTTTACAGTCTTAAAGCCTCGATTCCTGATCTAAAGAAAAGTAAAGGTTACATTTTTACTATTTCCAGTCTTGCAGGGACCAACTTCTTTGCGGGTGGTACTGCCTATAACGCCAGTAAATTTGGAGTGACAGGATTTACACAGGCCGCTATGCTTGACTTGCGGGATCACGATATTAAGGTAACCACCATAATGCCTGGCTCTGTAGCCACACATTTTAATGACCACACGCCGGGTGATGAAGATGCCTGGAAAATACAGAGTGAAGATATTGGGGAACTGGTTGTAGACCTGTTGAAAATGAACCAAAGGGCTTTACCGAGTAAAATTGAGATAAGACCAACAAAGCCTCCAAAAAAATAACTGAAATATTTAAGTTCCAAAAAGGAGGTTTTCAAGCCTCCTTTTTTGGATTCTTTAGATGAACAGATTTCGCCAGATCCACAACCTTATCTGCAATTCCTAGCCACGCTTCCTCTTGAAGAAAATGGCGGGACCTTAATGTGTGGATCTCCTTTAAACCTGCCACTTCCTTTATTTCCTTTCCATAGGTTTCAAGTTGTAATGAAGGATCATTGGCTCCCCAAATCGCCTGTACCGGATATTCTTTACTTTGAACGGCTTTGTAGCACAGGTCCCTGAACCCCTCTGAACTATCAAAGTTTCTCATGAGCTTCAAAAAAGCCTTTCCATGATCTTCTCTTTTTAATAGATCAACATAGGCATTAATTTCTGAAAGACTTATACGGGATGAATTAATGACTCCCATTTGTTTAAACATGACCGGCCAGGTGAGATGACTCATCATCTTTAACTCAGCCTCGCCTAAAACCCTTTTTTCAAAGGGTCGCATTACCACCGGTTTCTTGAAATTTACCACATCCACCCAGGTGTTGAGGATGGTTAGGGACATTATCCTGTTTGCGTGTCTTGCAGCAAGAGCAAAACCAATTGGTCCCCCTACGTCATGTACTACCAGATGAAATTTTTTCAGTTTTAAAACTTTTGCAGCTTTATAAATGAAATCTGCAAGATTAGAAAAGGAATAATCAAATCCTTCGGGGCGCTCGCTCAAGCCAAAGCCCGGCATGTCTATACTTACTCCTTTATAGCCTTTCTTTTCGAGGGACCTCAAGACCTTTTGATAAAGAAAAGAAGAAGTGGGAACCCCGTGCAGACAAAGAACAGGTTCCCCACGCCCGTACTTCAAGGCAAAGGTTTTTATTCCATCTACCTCAAAATAGGTGCCCGAAGCTTCATGCTCCCTTATAACTTCAGAAACAGTTTTTTCTTTTTTGGCCATAGGCAAAGGATCATTTTTGTAGTAAATGGAGTAGTTCTCTCGCCGCTTTTTCTGAAGACGCAGGATTCTGTCCCGTCACCAGTTTTCCATCTACTTTTACGTAAGAGCTCCAGTCTTCACCCTTACTGTAATTTGCACCCAGTTGGTTCATCTTGTCCTCAACAAGAAATGGCACTACGTTAGTTAATCCCACTGCATCTTCTTCGGAATTTGCAAATCCTGTAACATCTTTCCTTCGTACTAAAGGCTCTTTATGATCTTCGACATTAGCAAGCACCCCCGGAGCATGACAAACAAAAGCCATAGGTTTCATTTGTTCATTGAAAGCTTCTATGAGAGAGATAGACTTTAAATCGTTTGCAAGATCCCACAGCGGCCCATGCCCACCGGGGTAAAAGACTCCGTCAAAATCTGAAGCATTCATATCCTCCAGTTTTTTAGTCGAAGCAAGCTTGTTTTGCAGCTCCTGATCTTTATCAAACCTTTTCGTGGCTTCGGTTTGCGCATCTTCTGTGGTGCTGGATGGGTCTATGGGAGGTTGTCCTCCTTTAGGAGAAGCCAGGGTGATATCTGCACCGGCATCTGAAAGAACGTAGTAAGGAGCTGCGAACTCTTCTACCCAAAATCCGGTTTTTTTACCTGTGTCTCCTAATTTATCATGAGAAGTTAAGACCATTAAAATTTTCATAGTATTATTTTTTTTAAATATTTATTATGATTGAAAAGTCCTGTTTCTACAGGACTTTTTCGTGGATCTTAAAATTACAATGCGCTCCCAGTACAGCCAAAGCTGAGATACTAATTAAAGGTTAAATTCTCTTTTCTGTCTAATTTTTACGATCAATTCCACCCTTACTATACCAAAGCCACGTAGTTTTGCAGGAAACTTTTTTCTTTGAATCTTTACCGGCAACTGCAATCTTTTTTCAAACTTTTAAAAACAGCCGAATTCTCCAGGGGAATTCGTTTTGCCGTTGCAGCTATTATTCCCTTGCTGGTCACAGCTCAAATGGGGGAGATTAGGTTGGGAATTGCCATGGCAGTAGGAGTTTTACTTACCTCACCCAGTGATGTGCCTGGCAGCTTACGGCGAAGAGTAATAGGTATATCCTTTTCTATTGCAATTGCTGTCCTGGCAACTGTAATTACAGGGTTTTCTCTTGCGTATCCTCTGTTTTTCGTTCCCCTGTTGATTCTCCAGATCTTTCACTACTCCATGATTTCGGTTTTTGGATTTAGAGCCTCTCTCATCTCCTTTTCGGGATTACTTGCTGTAGTGCTTAGTATGGCACAGGTTGCTGCGGAAGGCGGTGTACTGCTCCACGCACTTTGGATAGGAGTGGGGGGACTGTGGTACCTTTTGTTCACTCTTTTATTCCATTACCTGTTGCGCCGAAGAGAAACCGACCAGCTCCTGGGAGAAATCTTTGAACTTACAGCTCAATATCTGGAGATTCGCTCCCGGCTTATGGGCCTAAAATGTGATAATAGAGAGGAACTTGAGAAGGAAGTGTTTACTCTACAGACAACTATTAATGAGAAACATGAGATCCTTAGGGAAATGGTTATAACCCGCAGGAAGAATTTTGGTCGCTCTGGAATGGTGAGGAAGAGGCTGCTCATTTTTATGGAACTGGTTGATATCCTGGAATTGGGAATGGCCAACCCTGTCAATTCTTCGAAAATGAGTAAACTTTTTGTCTCTCAGGTGGATAAAATCAAACTTATACAGGATTGGAATGAGATAATGGCTGCTCATTTAAGGATTTTAGCGCAAGGCTCCCGTCGTAAATTCAATAAAACTGAAGAAGAACGATTAAAGGCTAAGAGACAGGAGACATGGAAAACCTACCGGGAGCTGGAAGTTTCGGAAGATGCTTCAGGGGGCAATGAAATGCTTTTAGTTTTCAGGAATTTCCTGGTTTTTAAGGAAAAGCAATATCAAAAGCTGCTTTCAATTAAGAGGCTCATGAAGGAATGGAAGGGCAACGAAAAATTAAAACTCAAAAGAAAAGACGCTGCAAAGTTCCTAACTACACCAGATTATAATTTTAAGACCCTTCAGGATAACCTGGATCTTAAGTCTCCGATCTTTAGGCATTCCGTGAGATTGACCGTGGTAATGGTGTTAGGATATTTT
The DNA here is from genome assembly GCF_020866905.1 of Salinimicrobium sediminilitoris. Classification (GTDB taxonomy): domain Bacteria; phylum Bacteroidota; class Bacteroidia; order Flavobacteriales; family Flavobacteriaceae; genus Salinimicrobium; species Salinimicrobium sediminilitoris. The sequence goes on from NZ_JAIVCC010000009.1 coordinate 116,927, forward strand.
TTGGGGGAATTATTTGCTGTACAAAATGCTTACTGGATCCTCTTAACCATTGTGGTGATCATGCGCCCGGGATACGCCCTTACCCGGGATAGATTTAAACAAAGACTTTATGGAACTCTCATAGGGGGTGCCGTCGCGGTCTCTCTGGTCTTTCTTATTAGAAGTCAGGTGGTATATGGAACACTGGCAGTTATAAGTCTGGTCCTGGCGCACTCCATGATACAGCGTAATTATAAAACAGCAGCAGCTTTTATTACGCTCAATGTAATATTCGTCTACAGCCTGTTGCAGCCTAATGTGCTGCAGGTTATTGAATACCGGGTATTGGATACCATAGTGGGGGCAGGACTGGCCTTTGTTGGGGCAAAGTTCCTTTGGCCGACCTGGGAGCATTCTATTATTCAGAATTTTATAAAAGGAAGTATAAAAGCAAATCTGGAATTTATAAAGGAAGTTGAAGCTTATTACAATCATAAATCCACCTTACCTGCTTCTTATAAGTTAGCCCGAAAAAATGCATTTCTAGCCATGGGAGATCTTAATGCGGCTTTTCAACGTATGGCACAGGAATCAAAAACAGATAAAATTACGATGGAAGAAACCTTTAGGATAGTTTCCCTCAATCAGGAGTTTCTATCGGCTGTAGTTTCCCTTGGAACCTTTATAAGGTCTCAGGCTACTACCAAGGCTTCAGCTCATTTTGCCAATTACATATCTGCAATTAAGACCAATCTCCAGGCTTCGTTAGAGAACCATAAAATTCCAACAGAAGAAAATTCAGAAGAAATCAAAAGGGCGGCGGTTTTCTATGATAACCTGTACCAGGAATTGCTGTACGTTGAAAAGGATGAAGTCCATGAAAAGGAAGAGGTAAGGGAAAAATTGCAAGAGGTGCAAATCCTTATGGACCGGCTTAAATGGTTACTTGAGATAAGTGAAAGTCTCAGGAAAATACTGGCGAAGAAAGTATAAAGCCACCCTTTTGAGGTGGCCTGAAAAAATTTTCGGGATGTAATATAAATGACAACTACTTTTTAGAGTGCTGCTGTTTTCCTGATTTTTGATCGGATTTTTGATCACTCTTTTTTGCAGAATCCTGCTTTTGATTTGGTTTTTTTTGTTCTTGAGCCATAGCTATAAGTTTTTGATTAATAACATTATTAAAGTTACAATACATTGATTTACAATTATTTGTGTGCATGTTTTTTTAACCTTTCTTTTATAGTTAAAATTTTCAGTACTAAATCCTTTTAAAAGGTTTGTTGGCTTTGAATAGCTATTTAGTAATTTTACCAAAGAAGCAACTTTATGGATCACCAGGAAATTATTAAACAGATCGAGGCTCAAAAGCAACTTCCCAACCTTAGGTTTAAGATCAAGGAAAAGGCTGAAGCTTTTACTCACAACCTGTTCTACACTTTGTTTGACCGGGACACTCCAGTGGGGTATAATCTCGATAAACTGGCAGTAGACTTTAAAGAACTTGGAGACCTGGTATGCTGGGAACCCTGGAAACCCTGTTCTGAGATATGGGAGGACTATTGTAGTAAATTACCTCACCTGCTCGAAAAAATAAATCTTGATGCTGTTGCGATAGCAAATAATGACCCTGCAGCAAATTCTGTAGAGGAGGTCTATCTTTCATATCCCGGGTTTTATGCAATTGCAATTTACCGCCTAAGCCATGAGCTGTACAAACTGAACCTGCCCCTGGTTCCCCGTCTTATGACAGAATGTGCTCATCAATTGACCGGGACAGATATAAATCCCGGGGCACAGATTGGAGATTCCTTCTTTATTGATCATGCCACCGGGGTAGTGATTGGGGAAACGACAATTATAAAGAACAATGTGAAACTTTACCAGGGAGTTACTCTGGGTGCTTTATATGTAGCCTGCGGACTACGAAATAAAAAGAGGCATCCAACTATAGAAGATAATGTTACCATTTATGCTAACGCTACCATCCTTGGTGGGGAAACGGTGATTGGAGCGAACAGTATAATAGGTGGGAATGCATGGCTTACGAGCTCTGTTCCTGCTAATTCCTTTGTCACCCACGACCCGGTGATCAAAATAAAAAACCTTCAGAAATGAATCGAACAGTATTAGATCTTATTGGAAATACGCCTTTAGTGAGGGCACAAAAACTTATAGACAATCCAAATGTGGAATTGTATTTTAAGCTTGAGGGGCAAAATCCCGGAGGTAGCGTAAAGGACAGGCCTGCTTATAATATGATCAAAAATGCCCTGGAGAGAGGAGATATTACTTCTGAAACCAAACTGATCGAAGCTACCAGCGGAAACACCGGAATTGCCCTTGCCATGGTAGCACGGTTGCTTAAGTTGGATATTGAACTTGTAATGCCCGAAAATTCAACTGCGGAAAGAGTACAAACTATGCGTGCTTATGGGGCTAAGGTGATCCTTACAAGTGCCGATGGTGGTATTGAAGGGTCAAGGGATTATGCCGAAGCCAGAATGAAGGAAGGTAATTACTTTATGCTTAACCAGTTTGGGAATGATGATAACTGGAAAGCCCATTACGCTACTACAGGTCCTGAAATTTGGCGGGACACTAATAAAAATATCACTCACTTTGTCTCTTCAATGGGGACTACCGGTACTATAATGGGTACTTCCACCTTTTTAAAGGAGCAGAACAGGGATATCCAGATCGTGGGTGTACAACCCGATAATGAAGCGCGAATTCCCGGTATTAGAAAATGGCCAAAAGAATATTTGCCCAGTATCTTTAATGAAAATAAAGTAGACAGAATCTTAGAAGTGACTGAAGCTGAAGCCAGGACTATGACGTCAAGACTGGCCGAAGAAGAAGGAATATTTGCAGGAATGAGTAGTGGGGGTGCTGCAGCGGCAGCTATTAGGCTTTGTAATGAATTGGAAAGTGGGGTAGTGGTAAGTATAATTTGTGACAGAGGGGATCGTTATCTTTCTTCAGATCTTTTTGACAAAAAGTAAGAGACTGCCTAAAAGCCATTTTATTAGCTCCTAAATTAATCTTTTCAAGGTCGAGGTTTGAAAAAAGGAGTTTCAAAAATGGCTTTTTAGGCGTCTCTTTTTTATTTCAATTTTTTATTGAATTTGGGCTATAGAAAGCCGGTTGTTTTCTCTGTTAATGCGCAGCCTTTGGATTTTGTTACCATCACTTATTTTTACCCTGTAAAATTCTTTGTTAAGGTCCCAGCCTTTGGAATAGGCAACATACTTGGCGCCTTTAATGACCGCATTTTTATTTGTTCTAAGAATTTCAAGACGGGCATCTTCAGGAAGTACTACATCTTTAAATTTCTGGTTAGTGGAGATAAGCTCTCCCTGGTCGTCAAAAAGTGCAACTAAAAAACCTTTTCTGCTTTTAAAATAAACTTCAAATTTCACTAAATCAGCATCTTTATTGTCAAGCGCGAATTTTTTGGCATCAAAATTTGCTTTCATAAAGGCTAAAGGATCTTGCTGAAATTCTCCCACTTTTTTCTCGGGGATTATTATTTCCAAAGAATTGGTATCGGGATCAAGTTGCATCGAAACAGGTCGATACTCAATCTTTGCTTCCTCCAAGAGGATCTGTGAATGACCTGTGGCAATAAAACCAAACAGGAACAATCCTAAAATTAAATTTTTCATAGCACACAGTTTATAGATTAATATCTTATAAAGTTACTATGAAGAAATATGATCAAATACTATCCAGGTAGCATATCGTGTTAAATTTTAAGGAGCTGAAGCCCCGTTATTACTGGCCTTCTGGAGCAGAAGGTCTAAATTAATGAGTTGAACTTTGCTCCTGCCTAGAGTAATTATACCTTCATTTTTAAACTGTTGTAAATGACGATTTACCACAGCGCGTGTCGATCCTATGAGGTTGGCTAGTTCTTCGTTAGAAAGGTCGTTTATTAACTCCAGTTCAAGGGATTCTGAATTGACATTGCTCAAAATAAGCCTTGCAAGTCGGGTTGGAATATCTACCAGGGTAACGTTAGTGGCATATTCCTCAAGAACTCTCATTTGATGACTCAGGTAGGGCAGGAGGTTCCTGTTGATCCCGGGGTGTTTTTGAATCCACTCCTTCATGCGCGGCATGGGCAGAGATAAGAGGACAACCCTGTCCAGGGTTTCGTAGTAAACATCATGTTCACAACCGTCCAGCAAACACAGAATATCAAAAGCATCTGCTTTTTCCAAAAGGAAAAAGGTGAATTCCCTGCCCGACTGCTTTTCGACCTGATAGACCTTTAACCTGCCTGAAACTATAAAATGAAAATAATGAGAGGTGCGTTGCAAATGTATACTGCACGTATTGTTTGGCCATACTACTTCCTCCATTTCCAAAAGGAGCTTATGAAGTTCGTCCTCAGGTAGATCCTTTAACAGCTTATTGCTCTTTAGAGCTTCAAAAAATACTACATGCTTTTTTTCACTCCACATAATCAACGGCATTTATTTCATCACGATAAGGAATAAAATTCAAAGTTAAATATTTAATAATGAGGCTACTGTTAAACAAAATAAATTTTTTGTAAGGATTTTATTGCCAATTTTTTTGGCTGAACTTTAATTTCAGCTATTTTTGCAAAATTGCAATTGATAGAAAATTTATAAATGGCGCAGGATACTTTCGGGATAGTAGAAAAAAAAGTAGATAAGGAACTTTATGGTTATCAGCAGGAAGATATCGATAAGATATTCAAGGTGATTGAAGCACATCCCGAACGTTATAATCTCCTTTATCAATTACCCACAGGCGGTGGTAAAACAGTGATCTTTTCGCAGATTGTGCGGGAATATATCCAGAGAACCAATAAGAAGGTACTCATCCTAACCCACCGTATCGAACTCTGTAAACAAACTTCTAAAATGCTTACGGGGTTTGGAGTACACAATAAGATCATCAATTCTACTATAAAGGAATTACCAGACCAGGATGAATACATGTGCTTTGTTGCCATGGTTGAAACCCTCAATAACCGGCTAAATGACGAAAAGGTGGAACTGGACAACCTAGGGATGGTAATTATTGATGAAGCCCATTACAATTCCTTTAGAAAACTTTTCAAGTTTTTCAATAAGTGCTTTATTCTTGGGGTGACGGCCACACCGCTTAGTTCCAATATCAAGCTACCCATGAAGGATAATTACCGGGAGCTTATCGTGGGGGATTCTATTAGCAGTCTTATTTCAAAAGGATTTCTTGCCAAGGCTAACACTTATAGCTTTGATGTTGGGCTTTCCACACTTAAGGTGGGGATTAATGGGGATTATACCGTAAAATCTTCCGAAGAACTGTATTCGAATTTCAGCATGCAGGAAAAACTTCTGGATGCTTATATGGAGAAATCCCAGGGAAAGAAAACCCTTATCTTCAACAACGGGATTAATACCTCCAGGGAGGTTTATGAAACCTTCCGTAATGCCGGATACGATGTTAGACATCTCGACAATACCACGAGTAAACAGGACAGGAAAGAGATCTTACGTTGGTTCAGGAAAAAACCCGATGCTATTCTTACATCGGTGAGTATTCTTACGACCGGTTTTGATGAACCCACGGTGGAATCTATCATTTTGAACAGGGCAACAAAATCTCTTACGCTTTATTACCAAATGATTGGGCGGGGATCCCGTATACTTCCGGGGAAAAGTGAATTTACAGTTATTGATCTTGGAAACAACGCTGCCCGTTTTGGACTTTGGAGCGCCCCTATTGACTGGAAACAGATCTTTAGGTCTCCAGATTACTTCCTGGAAAACCTTATTAGTGACGAAGAAATTGAGCAGAATTTCCGTTACGAAATGCCAAAAGAGCTCCGAAATAAATTCGCAAACAGTAAAGATGTTTCTTTTGATGTTGATGAGGAGTATGACGACATCATCAAAAAAGGACTTAAATCAAAAGCAGTTTTGGAACGTTCTCTTGAGCAGCATGCTAATATGTGCGTGGAGAATAGCGAAGATGTTTTTGATGCGCGGCTTCTGGCAAAAGAACTCGAGGAAGATATCGCCTATAGAATTAGAAAATACTCTTACTGTATTAGCAACAGCACGAAAAACTATCGTGATTGGCTAAGGGAGGATTATATGCGCAAGCTAAGGCTGAAGATAAATCAGGCGGAATTTTAATCTCCAAAAATCCTACCTTCTTAAAAATGACATTTTACATGGGTGTCCAAAATGCCATTTTTGACACCCTAAGAAAACAACTCCCAGTTTTGAAGTAATATTACGGTTAAGGTTATGTTCTCTCCAATTTTTGCATTAGGAGCCAGGTTAATGAAGAAGTCTGAAGATTTGTTCTGTTTCGGGTTTTAATGAAAAAGGTTCAACCGTCGATTCCCACTATCTATACATGGTTTTGACTTTTACTCTTACCCTCGTCTTAATTCCGCTTAATTATTTTTCTTGAACAGGCCTTTTATCTTTTTAAACAAACCTTTCTTTTCCTCTTTTTGAGCCTTACGCGGCTTGTCTGATTTTGTAAATAGTCGCTCCAGGAAGTTATCTCGTTTTTCGGGTTCACAGTTGAGCATCATTTGAACAGTAGAAGATGGTGTTCCGAACTTTGCCTGGGTTATTTGATTAAACTGGGGATCTGCATTCATTTTCTGCATTAGAAGGGCGAAGGCCGGTAGAGCAGAGTTTGCACCTTGTCCCACATAGGTAGAAGGGAAGCCAATACGGGCGTCATCTGTTCCTGCCCAGGTCACCGATACCAGTTCGGGAGTAATGCCAACAAACCACCCATCCCTGTTGTTTTGGGTGGTTCCTGTCTTTCCTGCGATGTCATTAGGTAAATTGTATTTGTACCTCAATCGTGAAGCTGTTCCCTCGTTTACAGTACCTTTCATCATCTCTATCATGACTTCCCGTGTAGTGTTGGAAAAAGCAGCCCGGGGAGCAACTTGTGGCTCAAAACTGGCAATCACATTTCCATATTTATCCTCGATTTTGGTGAGGTAGTAAGGTTTCACAGGTTTTCCCCGGTTCACATAACTTGAAAAAGAGCTGGCAAGTTCGGCTACATTCATTTCAGCCGTTCCCAGGGCAATAGAAGGGTAGGCGGGAAGATCTTTTGGGAACATCATCTTTTTAGCCTGGGAAAGTACATTTCCCAGCCCTACATCAAAAAGGACTTTTACTGCTATAGTATTAACCGATTGTGCCAAAGCTGTGGCCATGGGATAATTCATGTAAGGATCTTCTTCCTCACTTCCCGAATTGGAAGGGGTCCATCCACCTTCATAAGTTACCTCACGAATGGAATAATAAGTACAGGGGTCAATTCCCGCTTCAACTGCTGCTGTGTAGACCACAGGTTTAAATGTAGAACCAATTTGCCTTCGGCTTTGGGTAACATGATCATATTTAAAATATTCATGGTTTATTCCTCCCACCCAACTTTTCACAGCTCCGGTTGTAGGTTCCATATTGACCATACCCATGTTCAGGAACTTCATATAATGCTGAAGGCTGTCGGCAATACTGGCCGAAATCAACTTTTTTTGTCCCCAGTCAAAGAGTTCCATATCGGTTTTGCGGTGAAGGGAGTCGAGTATTTTCTCTTTGCTCCAACCGGCATCGGCCAGGCTTTTGTATTGTTTGCTCTTCTGCAGTGCTTCCTCAAGGAGTTCCTTCCGTTTCCAGGGTGCATTTTTTCCGTAGGCTTTTTCAAATTGATTTTGAAGGGTAGCCATATGTTCCTGCATGGCTTCTTCAGCAAGAACCTGCATTTCATAATCTATTGTAGTATGAAGCTGAAGTCCATCCCTATAGAGGTTGTATGGTTCTCCATTTTCTTTTATGAGGGTATCCAAAATATTCGCCACATCCTTCTTTAGCTGGCTGCGGAAGTAAGGTGCGACTCCGCCATTATTACTAAAATACTGGTAGTTGAGGTCCAGTGGCTTGACTCTTGCCTTTACGTATTCTTCTGAAGGCAAATAGCCATACTTGTTCATTTGTGAAAGGACAACATTCCTTCTTTCCAGGCTGCGTTTGGGGAAAAGTCGGGGGTTGTAGTAATGAGAAGCTTTTAAAGAACCTACCAAAGTAGCAGCTTCTTCCAGCTCAAGTTCTTTGGTGCCGGTATTAAAAAATTTCATGGCAGCACTCTCGATTCCGTAGGTATTATCACTAAAAGGAACGGTGTTAAAGTAAAGTCCAATGATCTCCTCCTTGGTATAGATATCCTCAAGGCGTTCGGCAATTATTGCTTCCCTTACCTTGTTCACCACTATACTTAAGTGTCCATAATCATTCCTTCCAAAAAGATTTTTTGCAAGCTGCAGAGTAATGGTACTACCACCTCCCGACGATTTATCTCCCATAAGAATGGTCTTAAAAAATACGCGGAGAAGACTGCGGTTATCAATACCTGTGTGTTCATAGAACCTCACATCCTCGGTAGCAACAAGGGCATCAATTAGATGTTGAGGTAATTCCTCGTAGAGCACAGGTTGCCTGTCAAAAATGTAATATTTCCCTATTAATTTCCCTTCAGAAGAAAAAACCTCGGTAGCTTCATTTTGTTTAAGGTCCTTTAGTTCCTGGGTGCTGGGAACTTTTCCCCACCAACCCCAGTATATGCTCAGGAAAAAGAATCCGAATACAAGAAAAAGTCCTAATAACGAACTTAACACCCATTTTTTGACAGGCGTCAATTTCACATTTTTAAATTTCATAGATTAAGTGTCTGTCAAATAAACGAAGACTTACAAAAATAATTCCGAATGTTTAAAAAACTTTAGGATTTGGAATTTCCCAAAACCCTGCTAATGTTTTAAAAGGAAAGTTTAAATCATTTTTGCTGCGGGAGAAATTTTATAATTTTAAAGAAATGAAGAGAATAGGCCATAATAAAACAGTGATTCTCATTACATCGGGGCTTTTACTCTTTGCAGCAGGGTTCCTTTTTACATTTAAAGGGGAAGCTGAAAGGTATCGTTCGGGAATCTCCACTGCAGTCAAAGTTGAAGAAACCTGGAAATTACCCTCCCTCCTGAAAGAAGTCTCGGGAATTGCTTTTTTGGAACCCGGAAAAATCGCCTGCGTACAGGATGAAAGAGGCAGTATTTTTATCTATAACCTGAAGGAATCTACTATTGAGAAGGAAATAAAATTTGCAGGCAAGGGAGATTATGAGGGGATAGCTATTAAAGAGGATGTAGCTTATGTTCTGAAAAGCAACGGAATGATTTATAAAATTGCAGACTTTTTGAATTCTGCAAAGGTGGAAAGCTTTCAAACTTTCTTTAGTTCCAAAAATGATATGGAGGGACTGTTCTATGACAAGTCTCAGGACCGGCTTTTACTTGCTGTTAAGAGCAAAGATCCCAATTCTGATGATCAAAAAGGTATATATGCGGCTCAATTACCTTCTTTGCAGGTCAAAGAAAAACCTGTTTTTAAACTTACTTTTAAGGAGGAAATTTTTGATGATATTCTTGAGGAGGACATTGGAGAAACCTTCTTTCCTTCGGAAGTAGCAATAAATCCTTCAAGTGGAGAAGTATTAATACTTGAGGCACGGGAACCGAGGTTACTTATTTTAGACCCCTCGGGTGTGCCAAAAAATCTTTTCCGTCTCAACAGGAAGCTATTTCCGCAGCCTGAAGGTCTTACCTATGACACTTCCGGCAATCTTTATATTTCCAATGAGGGAAAACCAGCGACTATACATCGCGTAACTTTAACCCCCAATTAATTTTATGGCTGATACTATCGAAACCCCTTCAGTAAGACAAAGTAAAGCACCATTATACATTTCCCTGGTTATCATAGTTGCTCTGGTGTTGAGCTATTTTTTCATTCCCCAGGTTCAGGAATTTCTTAGTACGGGCTGGAGCGTTCTCACCAGTGGTGATGAACAGCGCACCCGCGAATGGGTTTCCCAATTCGGTTGGTTTGGACCTATAGTAATAGTGATCACCATGATCCTGCAAATGTTCCTTATTGTTATTCCTACTCCTCTCCTTATGGTGGTGACCATTCTTGCGTATGGGCCTTGGATAGGAGCCGCGATTCTTTTTGTTGCCGTTTTCCTCGCTTCCAGTATAGGATATTTTATAGGCCGCTATTTTGGACCGGTGATCGTTGAAAAGCTTATAGGCCATAAAACTGAAAAAAAGATCTCCGATTTTATCGATGACTATGGCTTCTGGACCGTAATTGTAGTGCGGCTGAGTCCTTTTCTCTCTAATGATGCTATTAGTTTTGTGGGAGGAGTTTTAAAGATGGGCTATTGGAAATTTATTGGTGCGACCATGATTGGTATTTCTCCCCTTATCATATTTGTCGCCTATCTTGGAGGAGATTATGAACGCCTTAAAACAGGACTTATCTGGACTTCTATAATAAGTTTGATATTATTCATAGCTTTTGTGTGGTGGGATAAAAAGGTGAGAAAGAATAGAGCTTAGGAGTATCATTTTATCTGTTTAAAGCATCTGAAAACCATTTTTTTACATGGCTTTATTAAAGTTAAAACCCGCTATTTTAGTTAATTATTTGAATCTTGTTCAAAGAAAAGCGTGGGGTTATTCTTATTAAACTGTGATTTAACTTATTAATTGTCATAAATTTACACCAGAGGTTAACCGATAATTCTTTCTTCCCCGCACTTGATCTTTTTATGATCCATCCTTATCACCTCTTTTCCTCTATGTGAATTGTTAGTTTACTGAATTAATAATCTCAAAAACAATTAACTATGAAAAATTTTCATTTCAATTTAGGAAGACTCATTTTTCTGGTTTTGGGTATTACCCTGGGAAGCTGCAATGTCTATCACTCAGCTCCGGGTACTGTTAATGAGGCCGTAGAATCAGAGAATCGTGTGAGATTAGTTACAAAAGACAATAAGGCTTTTGAGTTAAAAAATTTGCGAAAGGAGGGAGAAGAACTGGTAGGGACTACCGGAAAAAATTCTGAAACCGCTAAAATGTTGAATGGCCGGGAAAAAAACCGGGTAGGTAAAAATGTAGAAATAGTGTTTCAACGTGATGAAATTATGGCTGTTTACCTAAAGAACAAAAAAATGTCCAGATGGGTAAATTATGGTGTACCTGTTATTGGTACCGCCGGAATTATCGGAGTAACATCCTCAAATTTTAAACCCGATGTTGGTTTTTAATTAAAAGAAAAACTGTTTGAAGATCCTGCTGATATGATGGGCAAGTTTGCAGAGATCTTCAAACAGTCTATTTTAATAGAATTATATGTACTTTTTAAAGTCTCTGCGCCACAGCCTGAACTTCATCCAATACTCTCAGGAGATTTTCACCCCAAAGCTTTGCGATCTCTTCCCGGGTGTATCCTCTTTTTAGTAATTCCAGGGTAACGTTCAAAGACTGGGAAGCATCGCTCCATCCTTCAATGCCGCCGCCGCCGTCAAAATCTGAACTTATCCCAACATGGTCAATGCCTATTTTTTCTACCAGGTAATCCACATGATCTATAAAATCTGTAACATCTACCGGCGGAACTTTCTCTTTTACCTTCTGAATCTTAGGCTGCGCCAGTTTTCTCACCCTTCGGAAGTCATTGTAATAAGCTTCGCGTTTTTTCTCATCCAACTTTCTTACTTCGGCCCAGGGTAGGAGCTTAAAGCCTACTTTTTCTCCTACTTCTGTATACACTTTATTTACAGCTGCATCGTATGCATTGTGCTTTTCGGTATTGAGATAGGAATCAAAAGCCACCGTTTGAATTACTCCCCCGTTCTCCTTTAGCCATTGCAGTTGCTCATCATCCAGGTTACGACTGTGATCACATAAGCCTCTGGCCGATGAATGGGAGGCGATCAAAGGAGCTTGTGATAGCTCGATCATTTGTCGCATAGCTTCCTTGGAAGGGTGGGAGATATCTATCATCATTCCAAGGCGGTTCATTTCTTTTACTACTTCTTTTCCTAATTCACTTAATCCTCCATGCAACCACTCATCCCCGGCTTCCCCGGTGTTCGAATCACAAAGTTGACTATGGCCATTGTGAGATAAAGACATGTAGCGGGCCCCAAGATCATAGAACTTTTCAACGTTATTAATATCTGTTCCAATAGGATAACCATTTTCCACTCCAATCATAGCTACCTTTTTTCCCTGGGAAACCAAATCCCGTACTTCTTCACTTGTAGTAGCCAAACCTATTTGATTTGGTGCAATTTCCTTCACCAGGCGGTGAATAGCTTCAAATTTGGACATAGCAATATCATGAGCATTTTTATAACCTGCTGCATTCAATTCTTCCTGTCCTGTATAAACAATAAGCCAGGTGACATCTATGCCTCCTTTTTCCATTTTTGGCAGGTTTACCTGGGTCTCTAGGTCCTTAGTATAGTTTTTCTGAGCGGTAAAATTCTTAACATTAATGTCATTATGGGTATCGATAGTGATCACTTCGTTGTGGATCTCCTGTGCTTTTTTCATTAGAGCTTCATCGGTAGTTTGCGCATTTGCAGCAAAAGCTGTAAAAAATATAAGCAGGTATTTTTTAGAAAACATAAAGTGTGATTTGGTTTAAGATGCTCAAAATAGCAATTTATTTTCTTATTTGAATTTTTAAAACTGGCTTAAAAAATAGAAGAGATTATTTTTTTGTTCATATCTCCCGGTTTGTCAGGGGTAAGGAGAAATAAGAGCAGGTTTTTTTAATAAAGATTCGGTTATTTATTTTCTTCTTTATACCTTGTTAAAAATTTAACAGGAATTGCTTAGTCAGGAGTAACATTTAAACAGGCAGATCATGAAAATTAGATATTGCAATAGCGTAATAAGAAACAATTACGGATACGGCCTAACCATGATAGGTTTGGGGATTTTTGCTGTTTATATTAATAGTAGTTCAGTTTTTAGTTATCTCTGGATCTTTTTAGGGATTCTTCAGGCAGGAACATCTTATTATCGGCAACGAAATCAATATCTTACCATTAAAGAAGACAAACTCATTAGACATACCATAATACCTAAGAGTATTGCACTTTCAGATATTCGTCGTGTGAAAAAATTTATGGATAGCTATAAGATTGAAACTCACAATCAATCCCTGCGTATTGAAAAGAATTTCATTGAGAAAGAATCCTTACATAAGCTAAACCTTTTCCTGGAGGATTTTAAGCCAAAGGTCTCCGCTACGCTAAGGTAATTGTAGGCAGCTGTCTCCTGTAGAAACTCTTTTTCCGGCTCTTTTTTCTGAATAAGGGTATTTCTGAAGGTTAATCTTCAAGACTGAAAATTTGCAGCTTCAAGGTGCGTTAACCGTTTAATGCAGCAACTGTGTAATTCTTTCCTACTGAATTATTTTAAAATTACAAATGGACCTTTCCAGGATTTTTGAGACCGAACGGCTTATTCTGCGTCCAACGACCACAGAAGATGCTGCGTTTATTTATGAACTTCTCAATACTCCAAAATGGCTGCAATTTATTGGAGATCGAAATATTACTTCTGTTGAAGAAGCAGAACAGTATATAATTGATAAAATGCTACCTCAACTGGAGCGTCTTGGGTTCTCCAACAACTGCGTGATTCGCAAAGAAGATGGCGCCAAAATTGGCACCTGCGGACTTTATGACAGGGAAGGAGTTGAAGGACTGGATATAGGATTTGCCTTTTTACCTCAATATGAAAACAAAGGTTACGGTTTTGAAGCCGCGAGTAGGATCATGAAATTCGCGCTTGAAGAGCTTGAGGTGAGGACAGTTGCGGGAATTACTTCAAGAGAAAACCTGGCTTCCCAGAAGCTCCTTAAAAAATTAGGAATGAAATTTAGTGGAGAAATCAATTATCAGGATGATCAGGAAAAGAGCTTTTTATTCCGTTTATCCGTACCGGGAGATCAATAATATTTTTTTCCTTTTTGATCATTTGGTTTTCTTTATTTTTACAAGGACATCCAGAAACGCCATTTTTGGATGAAGATATTTATTAAAAGCTTTAACCATTTCCCCATGAAAAAGATATTTTTTCTTTCATTTTTATTCTCATGTTATTTTTCGGCTACTGCACAAGTGATGACCCCGGAGAAACTGTGGGCTTTGGAGCGCGTTTCTGCCGTTGGACTAACCAATGATGCTGAAAAGGTGATTTTCAGGACACGCTCATATAGTATTGACGACAATTCCGGTAGTTCAAAGACATTTGTGATTCCGGTAAAAGGAGGAGAACCAGAGTTGGTCAGGAACATTGACAGCATTTATTCAGATGGAAAAGTTTCTCCTTCCGGAAAGTGGCAAATCCTTCCGAAGGAAGTGGAGGTGGAACCGGTGAAGGGTGAAGATTTTTATCCAGAGCTGGAGAAATCTGAAGTTTATATTTATGATGATCTTAATTACAGGCACTGGGACAAATGGGAAGATGGACATTACAGTCACCTGTTCCTAAAAGATCTTTCTACCGGCGAAGAGATCGACATCATGGAAGGTGAGCCGCATGATACACCGCTTCAGCCTTTTGGTGGCCCCGAAGATTATATCTGGAACAATGATGGCACAAAGGTGTATTATGTCTCAAAAAAGGTAAAAGGAAAGGAATATGCTGTGAGTACAAATACAGATATTTATGCCTATGATCTTGCAACAGGAACTACTTCAAATCTTACTGAAGAAAACCAGGGTTACGACACCCAGCCGGCTTTTTCTAAAGATGGTGTACTGGCATGGCTGCAAATGGATGAACCAGGCTATGAGGCAGATAAGAATGATATCATCATTTTACGGGATGAAAAGCAAATTAATCTAACCAAAAATTGGGATGGTACGGTTAGCAGTTTTACATGGGGTAATGATGGCAAAACAATATATTTTTTAGCTCCGGTAATGGGCACAAAGCAGCTTTTTGTGCTGGATACTTCTAAAAAAGGTGCTTCTTCAATCAAACAACTTACAGAAGGACAATTTGATATTACAGGTCTGGTAGGGCAGGCGGGGAACACCATGGTAGTTTCCAGAACCGATATGAACCATGCTGCCGAACTATACACGGTTAATCTAAAAAATGGGAATCTTACCCAGTTAACTCACATCAATGATGATTTTTACAACAATATTGAGTTAAGCATGGTAGAAAAAAGAATGATCCCGACTACTGATGGGAAAGAAATGCTCACCTGGGTGATCTATCCTCCCAACTTTGATCCCAATAAAAAATATCCTACTCTTCTTTACTTGCAGGGAGGACCACAATCTCCTCTTTCTCAATTTTATTCCTTTAGATGGAATTTTCAATTAATGGCTGCAAATGGTTATATAGTTGTAGCGCCCAACAGGAGAGGAATGCCTGGGTATGGCGTAGAATGGAATGAACAGATAAGCGGCGATTGGGGTGGACAGAATATTCAGGATTATTTGTCGGCTATCGATGCGGTTAGTGAGGAGCCTTTTGTAGATAAAGAACGGATTGGTGCTGTTGGGGCCAGCTATGGAGGCTACTCCGTATTTTACCTTGCAGGTATGCACAATAATAGATTTAAATCATTCATTGCACATGATGGTATCTTCAATATCCGTAGTATGTACGGTACCACCGAAGAACTCTTTTTTGTGAATAAAGATCTGGGTGGGCCTTATTGGGAGACACCTACACCAAGAGCTTACACCGATTTTAATCCCATCAATTTTGTGGATAAATGGAATACTCCAATTATGATCGTACAGGGAGGAATTGATTTTCGGGTGCCGGTAGGACAGGGGCTTGAGGCATTTCAGGCGGCACAATTGCGGGGCATCAAAAGTAAGCTGCTTTATTTTCCCATGGAAAACCACTGGATCTTAAGTCCCCAAAATGCAATTGTTTGGCAGAAGGAATTCTTCAAATGGCTGGAAGAAACACTTAAATAGTTTATTTTTAATAGACTACCGGAAATGATCTAATTTTAAATAAAAATTTTTTAAAGAATTTATTCTTGAACCTTTACCAGTAGGATAAAATATAATTTTTTCGACCTTTGATATTAAATTATTCATGATGAAAGTAAGGACCTGTCCAAATTGCGGTTATAAGTATTCTTTTTGGCTGCACCTGCGAAAACATTTTTTCCAGAACGTTTTTTCCGCCTGGGACTGTAAGAACTGTGGCGCAAAATTGACTGTTGATGCAAAAAGGAGAATACTTCTTTTAGTGATTGGTGTTCTGCCGGTAGCTGCACTTCCTATTCTGGCAGATTTTTTTATGGGCTATTATCTTGGAAGCCCTACCAGTTGGACTGTTGCTATTGTTCTTGTCATTATTTGGGGGACCTTTATTTTTAGCCTGGATCACTTTTACCTGGCGGAAGGTAAAAAGGTCAAAGATGTTTAGTTCCTTAAGGAGAAAAAGAGCAGACAATTTTAAATTTCGTTTGGCAACAGGCAACTATATAATACCATAAATGGATTATCTCGCTTTCGCTCGTGTTCTTCATGTTTTGGCGGTAGTACTGTGGATAGGTGGAGTAGCTATGGTCACAACTGTGATCATTCCGGCAGTGAAAAAAATGAAGTCAAAAGAGGAGCAAATGGAGACCTTTGAAAAGATAGAAGGGCGATTTTCCATGCAGGCTAAGATCACTACATTGATCACCGCAATTACCGGTTTTTATATGCTGCATCTGTACGGCTGGGACAGGTTGCTCTACCTTAGGTTCTGGTGGATCCATGCCATGATCCTGGTCTGGCTTATTTTCACAATTGTTCTCTTTATTCTCGAACCTTTCATTTTACATAAATTATTCAGGAAATACGCTACTAAAGATCCGGGAAAAGCGTTTAAAATTCTTCATAGAGCGCATTGGGTCTTACTCATTTTGAGCCTTGTTACCGTCCTGGGTGCAGTTGCAGGAAGTCATGGCTGGTATTTTATCAATGGATCCTAAGAAACCTATAACCATGCCTATCAAAAATGTCATTTTTTTCCTGTTTTTTCTGAATGCCATTCCGGGGTTGGCTCAAAATAGTGCCTCTTCCAATGTTTCAACTTTTAAGATAGAAGCGCCTCAGCTCGATACCATAAGGACCATAAGGATTTATCTTCCGGCAGGCTATGAGACGTCACTGGAAAATTACCCGGTGTTGTACATGCATGATGCACAGAATCTCTTCGATACCACCACTGCATTTTCGGGAGAATGGAAAGTAGATGAATTTATGGATGCTCAAAAAGGGCAAAAAGTGATTGTGGTTGGGATTGACCATGGGGATGAAAAGAGAATTGCAGAACTCACTCCCTTTCCAAATGAAAAATATGGCGGAGGGGAAGGTGCTGCCTATGTAGATTTTCTTGTTAACATCTTAAAGCCCCATATTGACAGTAACTTCCGCAGCCTTCCTGAAGCAGAAAACACTGCTATCTTGGGTTCTTCTCTGGGCGGCCTAATCTCTTTTTATGCCGCGTTTGAATATCCAGAAGTATTTGGCAAAGTAGGGGTTTCATCGCCTTCCTTCTGGTTTAGTGAAGAGATTTTCGGTTTTGCTGAAGCTTCAGAAATCCCTAAAAATTCCCGCTTTTATTTTGTTGCGGGTACTGCCGAGAGTGAGGAAATGATATCCGATCTGTTAGAAATAAAACAGATCTTGCTGAAGAAAGATCTTTCCGCAGAAAAGCTTCAAATAAAGATTGTGCAAGATGGGAAGCATAATGAAGTATTTTGGAGCCGGGAATTTCCTGAAGCATTTGAATGGCTTTTCCTGAACCCCGGGCGCGATCAATAATGTGGTTCAAAAATGGTATTTTTGGAGGTGCCCGAGTAGCAGTCTAATCAAAATCTCAACAATTTGCCACGACCCCAACGATCTCTGGAACCTAATAAATACAAATTTCGGGAGAGTTTTGTTTCCCTCAAATTTGTGCCGAGGTTCTTCAGGGAGATTAGAAAAGTCAATCCAAAACTATTTTATCTCAATATTTTATGTCGGCTCATAAATGCTGTTCTCCCGGTTCTTATGCTGTGGGTAGGAAAATTGATCATCGACGAAGTTGTGCTGCAAATTGGTGCCGATGTAAAGGATCTTGACCGACTTTGGGTTTTGGTCGCTGCCGAATTTTTGCTGGCGGTACTATCAGATCTCCTCAACCGCGGAATTAGCCTGATCGATGCGTTGCTTGGAGATCAATATTCGATCGATACCTCTGTGCGGATCATCAAGAAAACTTCAGAAGTTAATCTCGATGAACTGGAAGATTCAGAATTCTACGATAAGCTGGAAAGGGCCAGGCAGCAAACTACGGGTAGAGTAGGTCTCATGTCAAATATCCTTACCCAGGCCGAAGATATTATTGTTATTGTTTCATTGTTGGTAGGAGTTGTGGCTTTTGAACCCTGGTTAATCATCCTGCTGGTGGTTTCGATCATTCCCACAATGATCAATGAAGTGAAATTCAGCGGTACCAGTTACTCCCTTGCCCGAAGCTGGACACAGGAGCGGCGGGAACTTGATTACCTTCGATACGCCGGCGCCAGTGATGTAACTGCCAAGGAGGTGAAACTTTTTGGTCTTTCGGAATATATTGCCAACAGGTTCAAAGGATTATCCCAACGTTATTATGCGCAGAGCAAGCAGCTGGCAAAACAAAGAGCCGGCTGGGGCTCATTTTTTAACGTCATAGGAACTTCAGCTTATTACGCGGCCTATGTTCTTATTATTTTTAGAACGGTGGCAGGAATTTTTTCCCTGGGAGATCTTACCTTCCTTGCAGGGTCTTTTAACCGGCTTCGGCAAAAGCTGCAGGGATTCTTTACCCGCTTTACTATGATTACCGAAACCGCGCTTTACCTTCAGGATTACTTCGATTTTCTGGATCTGAGTTACCACAAACCGACTGCTGGCGGTCAACCCCTTCCGAAGGAGATCAAAGACGGATTTGAGTTTATTAATGTCGGATTCAAATATCCAAAGTCTGAAAGATGGGTAGTAAGAAATATTCATTTCAAGCTGAAGGCAGGGGAGAAACTGGCTTTTGTAGGAGAGAATGGTGCGGGGAAAACTACTTTGATCAAACTCCTGCTGCAGTTTTACGAGCCAACAGAAGGAGAGATACGGCTGGATGGAATTCCTATTAAACAATATGATAGAACAGCGTATCAAAAATATTTTGGAGTGATCTTTCAGGATTTTGTGAAGTTTGAGCTAACCTTAAGGGAGAACATAGCCATGGGAGAGATCACAGAGATCCAGGACCAGGAGAGAATTGAAGGGGCGGCCTCAAAAAGTCTTGCAGACCAGGTGGTGAGTGAACTTCCTTTTGGATACGATCAACAGTTAGGGAAGCGGTTTAAGCAGGGGAAGGATCTTTCGGGAGGACAGTGGCAAAAAATAGCCATTGCGAGGGCTTATATGAAAGATGCCGAAGTTCTTATTCTTGATGAACCAACCTCGGCCCTTGATGCGCGTGCCGAGACTGAGGCCTTTGACAGGTTTATTAAACTTACTGAAGGCAAAACTGCGGTGATCATTTCTCACAGATTCAGTACCGTAAGAATAGCCGACAGGGTCATGGTTTTAAAGGATGGAGCAGTCCTGGAGATTGGAACGCATGAGGAGCTCATGGAAAATAAACAGTTATACTCGGAACTTTTCAATCTACAAGCCGCAGCTTATAAATAAAATTGTGGAAAATCCTGAAAGTTAGGATAGATCCTTCTGAAAACCCGGGAAAAGAACTTCTGAAACTTTTTTCCAATTTTCTTCTTAAAAAATGCATTTTGGAGTAACTTTTCTTTGAATTTACGTCAAACCTGTAAGTAGATTCCTAAAAGATGAAGTTAGAGGAAGCCATTCAAAGGTTAGACCGTTCTACGGGAGTGCCCGGCTCAGGAAAGTCAGTAAAAATTAAGCAGCGTTTCAGCAATATTTTGCAGGAGGTGAAGTATAAAGATCTACCTCCGGAACAACTTGCACTTCTTGAACAGGAGCTAGATTCAATTTTTTCGGGAGTTGATTTGCAAGCTGAAAAAGTAGAAAAGTATTTACGATTACGCCTGGAAGGTTTGCTCAAGTTCCTCCGCAAGAAATTTGCTCTGGTGCCCGAAGGTTACTGCGCCATGAACGGAATGCGATTTGGACTTGCAGCCGGTTTTGTCCTACTATTAGTTCTTCTTGTTTTTATCGACTCGGTATTGAAATATTACAGTCCCCTTAGCGGTTTACTTTTAGGAGTGATGGTGGGTTCAATATGCGACCGAAGACGCAAAGCCAGAGGAAAGGCACTTCTTACCCGTATGGTTTAATTCTCCAAAAATGTCATTTTCTAGAGCTCTTTATTTTGCAGCCATTCTTCCACCACCGGGAATAAGGGAGCAGGTTCTTGAATTAAAACTGGAGATGAAAGAGAAGTTTGAGACTTCACATGCATTGAAATTACCAGCCCATATCACTCTTGTGCCCCCTGTATGGCTGGAAAATAAACAAGAACACCTATTTGTTGATGCTGTTAGAATTGTCACTGAAGAAACACCCTCTTTTCCTGTGGAACTGAAGGATTTTGGCCATTTTGGACAGCGCGTAATATTTATCAATGCTATTAATCCCAGCCGTCTGAAGGAGTTTTATCAAAATCTCCTTAATTCCCTTACGGAATTTCTCCCCAACAAGGGTGCAAAGTTGCATCCACATGTGACCATTGCAACAAGGGACCTTTCCAGGCAAAATTTTAATAAGGCATGGAAGGAGTATAAAGACAGATCTTTTTCAGTTGAATTTAATGCTGAATCCTTAACGATCTTCAAACACAATGGAAAAACCTGGAATATTCTTGAGACATTTTTGTTAAAGAAATAAGTCTGGATAAACCTTTTTTCTCACCAGGAACCTGGTCTTAACAATATTTTATAAGCGGAGGACCCTATTTTCCATAGGATTCGGCTTAATTTAGAGGATCATCCAAAGTATATCCATGAAAAATCCTCTACAAAATTTCTGGCTGTTACTTTTCCTGGGGAGCATGTTTACTGTTCTTCCTTTACAGGCACAGGATTCCCCTGAAGTAGACATAGGCGGGGCCTTACGCTTCAATTATAATCTTTCTTCCTGGAAACCCGAACAAAAGAACAGGGGCGGGGACTTTGGTTATGACATGTTCAGGATCAATGCAGTTGCTGCTTACCAGGGAATCTATGTCAATGCCGAATTCCGTCATTATTCCGAAGCTTTTGGAGGTGGGATGCTCAAACAGGGCTGGTTCGGATATAAATTCAATGAGACTGAAGAACTGCAAGTCGGCCTTACACAAGTACCTTTTGGAATTCAGCAATACAATTCCCACAACTGGTTCTTTAACCTGGGTTATTACATGGGGCTGGAGGACGATCATGATATGGGAATAAAATACATGAACCTGGGTGAAAAATGGGAGTACCAAATAGCTTACTTTAAAAATGCCGAAGAACTAAGGTTCGGTGATGCTTCCGCGGTTTCTGCCAGCAGGTATTCGTATGACGTTGCCGGGAACAACAAAGAGGTGCACCAGGGAAATGTGAAATTGATGTATAAGTGGGGCGACAGCCTGCAGTCACGCCTTGGAACTTCTGCCCAATATGGCGGGCTCTACAACATCAACACTAAAGAAACCGGGGATCATTACGGGCTTGCCCTGCACTATGAAGCCGTTTACAAACTGTGGAACCTTAAAACCGAAGCCATGATCGTTGCCCATAATCCAGAAAATGAAGAAGACGCTTCAGAAGAGATCATTACCATGGCTGCTTATGGCGCGCCTTATGAGGTCGCAGCCGATTTTAACCTGTATACCCTCGCTATCGCCCGCAATGTGCCGGTGAATTGGGGACCGGTTTCCAATTTGCAGTTCTACAATGATTTTGGATACATGCAGAAAAAGGAAAATTCCTTTGAAGATTCTTTTATGAATGTGACAGGAGTTTTGGTGACAGCGGGCAACCTTTATACATATATCGACTATGCCGCAGGATACAACCATTCCTGGTTGGGCGGCAATTTTGTGGACGATTTTGCCGCAGGAAATCCCAATGCCAAGTGGGAGGCAAGGTTCAATATTAATTTTGGGTACTATTTCTAAACCCGGAACAACTTTAAAATTAAGAGACTATGGCTAAAAAGATCGTAAGAAGTGATGAACGAAAATCCATTATGGGCCTAAATGTCAATGGTCCGGTATTTTTCACTTCTTCTATAATCATCATCATAAGTATCGCCTTAACCCTCATTTTTGAGGAGCAGGCCGAAGGAGTTTTTAATTCGATTCAGAATTTTGTAGCCAATACCGGGGGCTGGTTCTTCGTACTATGCGTGAACATCTATCTCATATTTGTGATCTACCTGGCCTTCAGCAAATTCGGAGATATTAAAATAGGAGGGAAGGATGCCAAAACCGAATTTAAAACCGTCTCATGGTTTGCCATGCTCTTTAGTGCGGGAATGGGAATTGGGCTGCTCTTTTGGAGTATAGCCGAACCTATCACGCATTTTATGAATCCGCCACTGACTGAAGGCGGCACCCCGGCTGCTGCCCAGGAGGCCATGAATTTCACTTTTTTGCACTGGGGTTTCCATGCCTGGGGGATTTATGCTCTGGTGGGGCTGTCCCTTGCCTATTTTACATATTCCCACGGTTTACCATTAACCATACGGTCGGTTTTTTATCCAATCTTAGGAGACAAGATCTACGGAAAAAGAGGAGATCTCATAGATATCTTTGCAGTACTGGCCACCCTTTTTGGATTGGCAACTTCATTAGGTTTAGGAGTACAACAAATAGCCGCAGGGCTGTCTCACGTTTTTGGTGTTGATAGTGGAATTGTAACCCAGGTGAGTCTTATTGCCGGGATCACCGCTATTGCTACCATTTCTGTAGTTTTGGGAGTGGACAAAGGAGTGAAATTCCTGAGTGAATGGAACATGAGGATAGCAGTTTTACTTTTACTGCTTGTAGTGGTACTGGGTCCAACTATCTTCATTTTTCAGTCTTTTGTGCAGAACACGGGGAACTATTTTTACAGCTTTTTAGAGATCTCTTCCTGGACCGAGAGCTATACCGGGAATGACTGGCAGAATGCCTGGACAGTCTTTTACTGGGGCTGGTGGATCGCCTGGTCTCCTTTTGTGGGGATGTTCATCGCGCGTATTTCAAAAGGAAGAAGCATCAGGGAATTTATTTTAGGAGTGCTTATTGTGCCATCGCTCATTACATTTTTCTGGATCTCTGCCTTTGGAAGCACCTCCATCCAGCAGGCGCTTTTAGGGGATGATACCATCATTAATGCGGTTGATGATAATGTCGCTACCGCACTCTTCGTTTTCCTTGAGGATTTTCCTTTCTCGGCAGTACTTAATATTATTGGAGTGGTCCTGATCGCCGGCTTTTTTGTCACCTCTTCCGACTCCGGATCATTGGTGGTAGACAGCCTTACTTCGGGCGGAAAGATCGATGCCCCTGTAGGACAGCGTATATTCTGGGCAGTGGCCGAAGGTACTGTGGCAGCCGTTCTCCTGATTGGTGGGGGATTACAGGCACTGCAAACAGCATCCATAGTCACGGGCTTGCCTTTTGCCTTTATCCTGCTTTTCATGTGCTATTCGCTTTACACCGGTGTGCGGGATGAATATCTAAAAGCCGAAGAGAAAAAAGCCCAGAAGGAACTGGAGAGCTATGAAGAAGTCATTTCAGGCCTAATTAAAAAAAGAGGAGGAAACCATAAAGAAAATCAGTCATGAAAAAGATCAAAAATATACTCGTCGCCCTGGATCTTTCAGCTATAGATGAAAAATTGATCACCTACGCATCCTTTATTGCTGAAAGGCTAAAGGCAGAAAACGTGTATTTTGTACATAACATCAAGAAATACGAAATTTCTGAACTTTTTGAAGAACATCTTAAGGATGTTAATCTCGATGAGGTGATTGGGGATGAATTGAATGAGAAGGTAAAAACCCATTTTTCGGCGCCTGCAAACTGGGAGGTGCTTATTTCTGAAGATCCTTACAGCGAATCTTTGCTAAAGTATATCGTTGACAAGTACGGGATAGATCTCGCTCTTGTAGGGAATAAAAAACACGAGAAAGGTACCGGTGTGGTAAGCGGAAAACTACTGCGGTTGCTTAGGTGCGACATTCTTGCGATACCCACAGCAGCCCAGGAAAAAATGAACACGATCTGGGCCGGAACCGATTTTTCCCATGATTCCCGAAAGGTTTTTAGGATCACCAAAGAATTGCAGGAAGGACAGAATGTGGATCTAAAAGTTGTGCATGTATACAGTGTGCCCGTACAATTCTCTCCATACGTTACCGCGGAATCCATGGGTCCAAAAGTGGAAAAACACGTTAAGGAAAAATTCGATAAATTCCTTAAGAAGCTCAATTATTCGGAACCCATCGAACCGCTAATTTTTATGGGAAGAGAATCGGGAGCTGCGCAAAAGATCTTGGCCAACCTTAAAAATTCAGAAGTAGATATGCTGGTGGTTTCAGACAAGGGTGGTAATACCTTTTCTCCCTTCGCAGTAGGTACGGTGACCGAGGAGCTGTTCAATGCTAACCTGGATGTGCCCTTGTGGGTGGTTAAATAGCTATAACGGGATTCGGGGATAATTTTGGATCTCTTTTTCTTCGTCGCCATTGATCTGCACGATACGGCTGGGACGGTGCTCCTGTGCAATTTTTCGGGCTTTTTGCACAGCATCTTCCTCTTTTTGGAAAGTTTGGACCAGTTCATTCTTATGATTTAAAAACCGCCAGGTGTCTTCGTCGGTATCCTTCTGGACCCGGTATGTCCGCTCCCTTATAACCTCTTCTTTATTCTTTACCAGTTCGAGGATCATCTTGCCATCGCTGTAACTGCCGCCAGGATAGATCATGGGCAGCAGGGCAAAGAACACATAATACATGGAAAAATACGTAAACTGGTAGGTCATCATGCCCGTCTCCAGCACCTTATTCTCTACCAGTAAGATCACTGCAATAGTGCTTAAAAGATTAAAAAGCGCACCTCCCAAAAAGATCAGGATATTCGCCAGTTTCTCTTTCCGTTCAATATTCTCAAAAGTACAGAAGCCGTACCAGAAGTAGTATTGACGAATCTCGATGATCCCTTTGTTAAAGACAGGTTTCCCACTCCCTACAACGACCCTTATGTTCTTCGCGCCCATGAGCCAGGCAAAAAAAACATGCCCTGCCTCATGCAATATAGAAATGAGGGGAAGGACCAGGAAAAAGGCGAGCAGGAATTTAGGGATATCATTTATGCCAAACATAGAACATAATCATTAAGGTCATAATTTATGAAATTCAAGATTTGGGATTCTTAAAATCCCCTAAAAGTTATTGCGGAAATTAAATGAGGAAACAATCTTATGAGATTCTGAATTTTTAAAGACGTTCTGTACAGGTTATTAAAGATATTCCGAAGGAAAATTTATATGAATCCTTCCGGATTAAAGCAGGATTTATAGGCGGGAATTCGATAAATTTGAATTAAGTAAAGTTTAAAGAATGCATTTTCCATTACTTCAGGACATTGTGGTATTACTGGGTTTTTCAGTAGTGGTAGTACTGCTGTTGCAACGCCTCCGAATACCTTCAATCCTCGGTTTTTTAATTACAGGTATCATTATTGGGCCATTTAGTTTTGGTTTAATTGAAAATCCCGAACAAGTTGAGATCCTGTCTGAGATCGGGGTCATTCTTTTAATGTTTGTCATTGGGATGGAGCTTTCCATAAAACAGCTGGCTTCCATGAAGCGCACCGTTTTTTATGGAGGATTCCTGCAGGTTGGTATTAGTATAATAGTTACCGGATTGATCTTCTACTTTCTCGGTTTTGCCTGGAACGAATCTGTATTTATCGGTTTTCTTTTTTCTCTGTCGAGTACAGCAATAGTGCTTAAGATTTTGCAGGATCGTAATGAGATCACTGCACCACATGGTCGAACAGCCCTGGGGATCCTTATTTTTCAGGATCTCATCGTAGTTCCAATGATGCTGGTAACTCCAATCATGGCGGGAGGTTCCGGCAATCTCCTGAACGAAATCTTTTTTTTGTTATTAAAAAGTGCCCTGGTAATTGCTTTCACCTATTTAAGTGCCAAATACATCGTGCCACGGGTTATGTATCTTATAGCAAAAACCCGGAGTAAGGAGTTGTTCCTGCTGGCAACAATAGCACTCTGTTTTACTGTAGCTTTTATCACGGCTTCTGCCGGTTTATCACTCGCCTTCGGAGCTTTTCTCGCCGGATTAATTATTTCTGAATCAGATTATAGCCACCAGGCCACAAGTACCATCTTGCCTTTTAGAGAGCTTTTCATCAGTTTTTTCTTCATCTCAATAGGGATGCTGCTAGACCTGGAATTCTTTTTAAAGAATGCCGGAGTTGTTCTTTTAATGGTACTTATAGTACTCATAGTTAAGGGTGGTGTTGTAGCCTTTGCCGTGGCTGCACTAAAATATCCTTTAAGAACGATTCTCCTTACATCAATGGCTTTGTTCCAGGTAGGGGAGTTCGCTTTTATTTTATCCAGGATTGGGATTGAGAGCGGATTATTATCTCCTGAAATGAATCAATACTTTCTTTCTGTTTCAGTGTTTACCATGTTTCTTACTCCCTTCATTATTATGTTTTCGGGTAAAATCTCAAATTATTTACTGAGGCCCCTTCATATGAGAACAGGCAGCAGTACATTAAATTCTAAGAGTGAAAATGAAAATGAACTAGAAAATCACCTGTTAATAATTGGATACGGGATCAATGGAACAAATTTGGCCAGAGCAGCTAAATACGCAGAAATACCCTATATGATTCTGGAGTTAAATGCGCAGATCGTAAGACATGAAAAGGCAAAAGGAGAACCTATAATATATGGAGACGCAGTTCAGGAACATATGCTGGATTCGGTAAATGTCAAAAAGGCGAGGGTAGTGGTTGTGGCAATATCAGATCCACAAGCCACCAAGGCTATAGTCTCCAATATACGGCATCTATCTCCATCGGTTTATATTGTTGTAAGGACAAGATACGTGAAGGAAATTCAAACACTGCTAGCCCTGGGAGCAGACGAAGTCATTCCTGAAGAATTTGAAACATCTATAGAGATCTTTTCAAGGGTTCTTACCAATTATCTTGTGCCAATAGATGAATTAGAAAACCTGGTAGATTCTGTTAGAGCAGACAATTACCAGGTATTTCAATCCAGAAAAACCCTCCATACCTTTAATTCTTCTGCTATACCCGATTTCAAAATAAGTTGTGTGCGGGTTTTAGCCGATAGTGGACCTGTAGTAGGTAAGACCATTGAAGAAGTGGATGTTCGCCGAAATTACGGAGTAAATATTCTCGCCGTTTCCAGAAAAGGAAAAATGATCAAAAATGTGTTTCCCAATGTCAAACTTTTGCAAAATGACAGGGTGTTCATTAGTGGAGATCAGGAGCACATTGATGCATTTTTTAAAGCGGTGAATTGAAGCCAAACCTTTTTTTACGAAAACGTTTGAGAAATCTTCAAAAACCTGATTCTTATCATTATTCCCGGATGGTTTATAATGTAATTTTGAGGTCAATATAAAGCAGGAAATACATGATGACCACTACGCCGCTCACAGACCTCGAGATTGCCCAAGACATCAAATTAAAACCTATTACAGAAATCGCCCACAAACTCGGCCTTGATCCCGACGACATTGAGATGTACGGGAAATACAAGGCGAAGATCCCTCTTAGTAAAATTGACAGGACTAAAGTAGATAACAGTACTCTAATTTTGGTATCGGCTGTTTCTCCAACTCCAGCAGGAGAGGGAAAAACAACGGTCTCTATAGGACTTTCTGAAGCTTTGAACAGGCTGGGGAAACAAACTACTGTAGTATTAAGAGAGCCTTCCCTAGGACCTGTATTTGGTATTAAAGGAGGGGCAACCGGAGGAGGGTACTCGCAGGTATTGCCCATGGAGGATATTAATCTTCATTTTACCGGAGATTTTTCGGCTATTGAAAAAGCTCATAACCTTCTGGCGGCTCTGGTGGATAATAATATTCAGTCAAAAACCAACAATCTGGGAATTGATCCACGTACCGTTTCTTTAAAACGGGTAATGGATGTGAACGACCGTTCATTGCGAAACATTGTGATTGGCCTTGGCGGAACGGGTTCCGGTATTCCGAGGGAAAGCGGCTTTGATATTACTGCTGCTTCAGAAATTATGGCCATCATGTGTCTGGCCGAAAACCTCGAGGATCTAAAAGGTCGTTTAGGAAATATATTTATAGGTTTCACTTTTGATAAAAAGCCGATTTACGCCAGAGATCTTAATGCCGAAGGCGCCATGGCAACGCTTCTTAAGGATGCGCTTAAACCTAACCTGGTACAAACCATAGAAGGGAATCCCGCTATTATTCACCTGGGACCATTTGCTAATATTGCACAAGGCACCAACTCTGTTATCGCTACCCGTATGGGAATGAGCCTTTCGGACTATACAGTTACCGAAGCAGGATTTGGATTTGATCTTGGTGCAGAAAAGTTTCTCGATATTAAGTGCCAGAGTGCAGGTCTTGCACCAAAGGTTGTGGTGATGACCACAACAATAAGAGCATTAAAATATCATGGTGGGGCACCTCTTTCTTCCCTTACTATTCCTAATGTGGAGGCTTTGAAAAAAGGATTGCCAAACCTGGAGAAACACCTGGAAAATGCCCGTCAATTTAATATTACTCCGGTAATAGCAATTAATAAATTCTACAGCGACAGTGACGAGGAAATACAAGTGATCCAGGAACTGGCCGAAAAACTGAATATTAAAGTGGCCCTTTCCGATGGTTGGGCAAAAGGAGGGGAAGGAGCGCTTGACCTGGCTGGTAAAGTTATAGAAGCTATTGAAGAAGGGAAATCAGATTTTAAACCCCTGTACAGCTGGGAAGATTCGGTGATCCATAAAATAGAAACTATAGCCAAGAAGATCTACGGTGCCGAAAAGGTCGAATTTGCACCAAAAGCTATGCGTGACTTAAAAACTATTACTAACCTTGGCCTGGAAGGTCTTCCGGTTTGTATAGCCAAAACGCAAAAATCACTTTCAGATGATCCTATACTTCTTGGAAGACCAACAGGATTTACATTGAATGTGCGTGAAATAGAGATTGCTTCCGGAGCGGGATTTTTGATCCCAATTACGGGAGATATGATGCGCATGCCAGGATTGCCTGCGCACCCTGCATCAGAAAATATAAATATTGATTTGGAAGGAAATATTTCGGGGCTAATTTAGGGGCAAGATTTATTTACTTCTACAAAAGAACCTTTCGGTATTTCCCCCCGGAAGGTTTTTTTATTCTTCTAATTTTCACCCCTTCCCAAGTAGGTGATCTTACAAATGTGTAATTGGCCGCCACTCATAAATTTTTGGCATTGCCGCCTGTCAAATGATCTTCACCCCATCCATCTTTTCTGAATAATTCCGGAGCCGGTTAGTTCATGAAATCAAAAATTATTTTGTGAATTTTTCAGAATTAAAGCTCTTCGCCATACATGTGTTTCAATGGATATTTAATACAAGGATATTCCTTCTGGTTTAAAAGGTCAAAGCGGGTTTAACTGAATATCATTTCGTATATTAAATTTCTTTGGTGCAAAGCTGAAAACTTCAGAATTGTTCCCGATAGTATTATTTTTTGTCTGAATTTTCAGAAGAAATTTGATATACCTTTGATTAAAATATTTTAAAATTAATGAAGAAATTCTTAGTTGTAAATAAACCCGAAAACTGGAATCTATCCCTTGAGAATATGGAGGTGATATCGGCCCGGGATTATCTTACAAACCCCAATTTTTCTCAGCTCAAAAAAGCCCGCATCTTCAATCTCTGTAAAGATTACTCCTACCAAAGTAAGGGTTATTACGTTTCTCTTTTGGCTGAAGCGCGTGGTCATCTTGCTATCCCAACAGTTATGAATCTGGTAGACCTTAGGGAACCAAAACTGGTGAAGATCGTTTCAGATGAATTTGATGATCTTATTCAAAAAAGTTTAAAGGGGATAAAGTCCCCTGAATTTACTCTTAGTATTTATTTTGGTCAAAATGTGGCTCAGAAATACCGTGAGTTAAGCGCCATGTTTCACAGGCATTTTCAAATCCCGTTTTTAAGAGTGAATTTCTCTTATGCCAATAAATGGAACATAAAATCCATTAAGGCTTTATCTGAAGTTGAAATCCCCGATGATCATAAGAGCTCCATGCGGGAATTCGCCATTCAGTATTTCGCTAAAAAGAGGTATGATACCCCAAAAAATGAAACTTCTGAATATGATCTTGCCATCCTTGTTCAGGAAAATGATCCCGCACCGCCAAGTAATCCTAAAGCCTTAAAGAAGTTTGCAGAACTGGCTGAAAAAATGAACTTTTATGTGGAATTTGTATCCCCAAAGGATCTTTCCAGGCTCTCAGCTTTTGATGCGCTTTTTATAAGACAGAGTACAGAGGTCAACAATGACGCTTATGCCTTTGCCCGAAAAGCACAACAGGAAGATATAGCCATTGTGGATTATCCCGATGCTATCCTGAAGTGTTGTAATAAAGTCTTTATGGCCGAAGCCCTTGAAAACGCAGGTATTCCTACACCAAAAACAATTATTGTTCATAAGGAGAACCGGAATAAAATCATTGAAAAGACAGGATTGCCACTGGTTTTAAAATCTCCCGATTCAACTTTTTCTTTTGGTGTCAAAAAAGCCTCCACAGCCGAAGAGTACGAAAAACTTGTAGGGGAGATGTTGAAAAAATCTGAGCTAGTAATAGCCCAGGAATATACCCCTTCCGATTTCGACTGGCGCATTGGGATACTTGATGACAAACCAATATTCGCCTGCCGTTATTATATGGCGAAAGGCCATTGGCAAATATACAACTGGAATGCAAAGAAGAAGGACGATAACGAAGGCGATGCCGATGTTATCTCCATTGAGGAAGTGCCAAAAAAAATAATGGATGTGGCCTTAAAATCGGCCAAACTAATGGGAAAAGGATTATACGGTATCGATGTTAAAGAGGTCAATGGAAATCCTCTGGTGATCGAGATAAATGATAATCCCAATATTGATTTTGGTATTGAAGATCGCTATTATGGTGATAAAATTTATATTGATATTCTTACAGCCCTTAAAAACCGGCTGGATAAAAAAACCGAATGAGTTACAACCTTTTTGAAGTCTATGGTATAGAACTGGAGTACATGATAGTGAACTCCGCTACCTACAAGGTAAATCCCATCGTAGACAAGCTATTTATAAAAAAAAGCGGCTCCATCACCTCAGATGTGGAGAACGGAAAAATTGAGTGGAGCAATGAACTGGTTGCCCATGTGGTGGAACTTAAAACTAATGGCCCAACAGCCGATCTCGAAACGCTGGATGTCCTTTTTACTGAAAACGTAAGGGAGATGAACCGGCTTTTAAAAGATTTTGACAGCGAGCTTCTACCCACAGCTGCACATCCACTAATGAATCCCGATAGTGAGATGCAGCTATGGCAGCACAGTTACAGTAAGATCTACGCATTGTACAATCGTATTTTTGACTGTCGTGGCCATGGCTGGAGTAATGTACAGAGTATGCACATCAACCTGCCTTTTTCGGGAGATGCAGAATTTGAAAAACTTCATGCTGCCGTGCGAATCCTGCTGCCTATTATTCCGGGGTTGAGTGCCAGTTCACCTGTTTTTGAAGGGAAAATCACAGGTTTTAAGGATACAAGGATGCATGTCTATAAAACCAATCAGAAAGAGATCCCGGAGATGACAGGAAAGGTGATCCCTGAACAGCTTTTTTCCAAACAGGAATATCATAGCGGAATATTCGAGCCCATTAATAAAGCTATCAAGCCTCACGATACAGAAAATATTCTTGACCATCACTTCCTCAATTCCCGGGGGGCCATTGCCCGGTTTGATCGTGGCGCAATAGAAATAAGGGTTATTGATATACAGGAATGCCCAAAAGCCGATGTTGCTATCGCTGTGCTCGTTATTGAAGCATTAAAGCTGCTGGTTAGCGAGGAACTGGTTACTCTTGAGGATCAAAAGCAATGGCACGAAAATGACATTTTTGAGATCTTTAATGCTGTGATCAAAGATGCTGAAGAAACGACTATTGAAAGTGAGAAGTTTGCTGCTATTTTTGATCTGCAGGCCCCTGTAAGTGTAAATCAAATCTGGGAAAAGATCTTTTCTATGGTAAAAGAGAATATTTCTGAAAAACATCAAAAAACTATAGAATTCCTGCTTCAAAATGGCAGCCTTTCGACAAGGATCCTGAATGCTTTGGGCGAAGATCCTTCAGAAGAAAACCTCCTGAAAGTCTATAAGGAACTGGGTCAATGTTTGGAGGAGAACAGGATGTTCGTGAGTAATAAACTGTAAAGACTAATTAACCAGGTTTCAAAATTTAAATCTTGAATCTATTTCTAACTTGTGAACACGCCGGTAATGAGATCCCGGAGAATTACGAAGAGTATTTTTCTAAAGCAGGGGAAGTGCTGGAAACCCACCGCGGCTATGACCCGGGTGCTTTAGATCTCTTTGGTCATTTGTCGCGCCTGGCAATTTTCAGTCAGGAGTACATGATAAGCAGACTCTTGGTCGAGCCAAACCGTTCTCTGGGGCACCCACAGTTATTTTCAGAATTTACTGTTGAACTTCCGGAGGCTCAAAAAGAGGAATTACTGGAAGAATTTTATTTGCCTTACAGGAATTTTGTTGAGGGGAGGATTGCAGCTTTAATTTCAGAAGGAAAGGAGATAGTACATATTTCTGTTCATACTTTCACTCCCGAATTAAATGGGGAGATAAGAGATGCCGATATTGGTTTGTTGTTCGATCCCGCGAGAAAACCGGAAGAAGAGTTTTGTCAGGAATTTAAGGAACAGATCCTTCGGCAGAATAGTGATTTAAAAACCCGTTTCAACTATCCTTACCTGGGGGTGGATGATGGTTTCACTACTTATCTTAGAAAACGGTTTCCAGATCATTATGTAGGAATAGAGTTGGAAGTAAACCAAAAATATGTGCAGGAAAACAAAATGGAAAAGCGCCTCAAAAATGACATTTTTGAAGCGCTTTCTAAGGTTTTTCAAAGGGTCAATTCTTAGCCGTTAAGAGTTGATTCGAGGGTGATCTCGGCATTTAGTAATTTGGATATTGGACAATTTTCTTTGGCATCTTTTACCAGTTCATTAAATTTTTCCTGGGAAATTCCGGGTACTTTTGCGGTTAAAATAAGGTGAGATCTTTTTACAGTGCCGTCCTCAAAGGTTATTTCACTTTTGGCTTCCAGCTCTACAGGATTAAAATCTTCCTTGCTTAAATTGGCAGATAACTGCATGGCAAAACAGCCTGCATGGGCCGCCCCTATAAGTTCCTCGGGATTGGTTCCTTTTTCATTTTCAAACCGGGTATGAAACGAGTAGGGACTTTTTTGCAGTACCTGACTTTGGGTAGATAAATTTCCTTTTCCTTCTTTGATCGTGCCGTGCCATACGGCTGTTGCTTTTCTTTTCATTATGGTTTTTAGTTTTGATTTTTTAGAGATTTCATATCTATTACAAAGCGGTAGCGGACATCTGCACTTAAGGTTCTTTCATAAGCTTCGTTAATTTGATCTATATTGATCATTTCTACTTCTGAAACTATTCCATGCTCTGCGCAATAGTCCAGCATCTCCTGAGTTTCCTTTATTCCTCCAACAAGTGAACCAACAAGGCTACGTCTCTTCATGATCAACTGCGCTGCCTGCACTTCTGAAGGTTTTGGCGGTATTCCCAGCAATACCATAACACCGTCTGTTTTTAGAAGGTTGAGGTACTGGTTGTAATCATGTTGTGCCGAAACAGTATTTATGATCAAATTAAACCTGCCTGCCATCTTTTTCATGTTTTCTTCACTGGTAGTAAGTTCAAAGTGGGCAGCGCCTAAGTCATTGGCATCCTGCTCTTTTCCGGGAGAGCGGCTTAGCATGGTTACTTCGGCACCCATGGAGGATGCGAGTTTAACAGCCATGTGACCTAATCCGCCAAGGCCTACCACTCCAACTTTGTCTCCTTTTTTAACATTCCAGCGACGAAGAGGAGAATAGGTAGTAATCCCCGCGCATAAAAGTGGTGCTACTGCATTTAGCGGTAGTTTGTCCGAAATTTTTAATACAAATTCTTCTTTTACTACTATATGTGAAGAATAGCCCCCGTAGGTGTGGACTTCCCGATCGAGGGGTGAAGGGGAATTGTATGTAGCAGTAGGACCTTCAAGACAATACTGTTCCAAATCTTCTTCACAGTTTTCACAATGACCGCAGGAATCAACAAAACAGCCCACGCCTACAGTGTCACCTTCTTTGAAGTTCTTTATGTCCTTTCCTGTTCGGGTTACCTTACCTACGATCTCATGACCGGGAACACAGGGATATTTTGTCCCACCCCATTCATTGCGGGCTGTGTGAATGTCCGAATGGCAAACACCACAAAACAATATCTCAATTTCTACATCTCCCGGGCCGGGTTCTGACCTGTCGATTTTGAATGGCTTCAGGTCTTGGTCAGCAGCCTGAGTAGCGTATGCTTTTACATCTTTCATACCTTTTTTTTAAGGCTTTTGAAGATACGGATTTTACTGCAAAAGATAAGGTTCTGTCAGGTTAAAACTATTTTAAGTTCGTTGCGATAAACTGAGGGAGATTTTCCCGTAAACTTCTTGAATTGCTTGTTGAAATGACTGAAGTTGTTGAATCCGCTTTCAAAACAGATCTCAGTTATACTTATTTGCTTCTCATGCAGAAGTTTGGCTGCATGTGCCAATCGATATTCATTGACAAACTGAGTAAAGGTTTTGCCCGTAATTTTCTTGAAGTACCTGCAGAAAGCCGGAACTGTCATACTAACTTTCTTCGCTACTTCCTCAAGGCTGATGGACCTGTGAAACTCTTCTTTTACAAAATTAAATATCTGATTTACCCGATGATTGTCCTGTAGTTCTGTTTCCAGAATAAATCCCTGGGCATTTAGTACGGAATACTCTTTTGAACTTTCCAGTAAATGTAAAATTTCAAGGAGGCCAAGGAGGCGCCGATAAGGACCTTCATTTTTAAGGGCTTCCATTTTTTGACCAATATTCTTTTTAGAATCTCCAGTGTAGACTATTCCCATAGCTGCCCTCTCAAAAAGAGCTTTAATGTTCTTCATTTCGGGGATCTCAAAAAATTGGTTTCCAAGGAAATCGGGTTTAATCTGGATAACTGTTTCATTCTCGTTGCCCGTGAATCCGTCTGTAAAACCACAATGAGGGAGATTAGATCCAATGAGTATAAGATCTCCGTTCCTGTAATAGGAAATATGGCTTCCAATTTGCCTTTTTCCTGAATCTCTATTTACATAGACCAGTTCTATTTCAGGATGATAATGCCAAAAGGTATGCTTCCTGTTTTGGTGGTCCTTATCATATGTCCTATATGAAAATGAACTACCAAAAAGGGGCTCTATCTTTTCTAATTCAGGTTTTGCACTTAATTTCATAAAACAGGTTGAAATTTGAATTAAATATAATCAGTATTAAAATACTCTACTCCAGCAGAATTACCCATTAAATGTCTTTTTTTAACCTAAAACGTTTTAGTCCATCCACTATAGATCAAATTTGAACATTTATCTGTCAATTTTCACCTATTACTCACGGATATAACGGGTTATGTTTGTTGTGTAATATTTAGTGGTTTAACTAAAACAATGAAAATTATGAAAAAGCTAAAAAACATTTCGTTAGTTGCTTTGTTCCTTTTTACTTTCTCTTTTGCAGGTGCTAAGGAAAAAGATGGGGAAGGTGTGAGCTTGAATGGAGAGCAAACGGTCTTAGTAGATCTTTCTAATGTGAACCGGGGTACACGTATTTTGTTTGAAGATAAATTTGGTGTAACTCTATTTAAAGATGACTTGCTTAAGGATGGACAGTACAATAAGAGTCTGCACCTGGAAATGATTCCGCACGGAATATATTTTCTTAAAGTGGACAAGAGGTTTGCAACCAGAGTCTGGAAGATAAAGAAGTCATCTAAAGGTGTAGAAATCGTAGGTAAATCTGCTACAATCAGTAAACCTCACTTTAGGGTGCAACAAGAAAGGGTAGGTGTATTTATGACGAACACACAAGAAGGTAGAGTAGACCTTTCAGTAGAAGATAAGCATGGAGAAGTTTTAGCACAAATTAGAGAATCCGGAAAACTTTTTCAGAAAATTTTGGACTTTTCAAATGTGCCATCAGGAGAATATTTGATCAAGGTGAACAAGGGCCAGGAAAAATTTGAAGAAAAGATAGTTATAAATTGAGGAGATCTCTTTAACACTAATTAACACTAAAAAACTGCCCCGGGAATTTTCCCGGGGCAGTTATCATTTATTGCCAATTAATAATCAGGTTTTCTTGAGATAGATCACTGCCATTGGTGGTATGGTAAGAGAAAGGGAATTTTCCTGCCTGTGTGCCGGCAATTCCTGACTTTCAATTTTCTCGTGATTCTTTACATTGCTGCCTCCCAGTTTTTCGTCATCGCTGTTAAAGATCTCCTTCCAGTCTCCAGCTTCCTGCACTCCAATCCTGTAGTTCTCTCTTGGTACAGGGGTGAAATTGCACACCACAAGGATGTTGTCTTTAGGATCATTTCCTTTTCGTAAAAAGCTTATAATACTGTTTTCTTTATCGTTATAATCCACCCATTCAAAGCCTTCCGGAGAAAACGCTTTTTCATATAAGGCAGGTTCTTTTTTATAGAGCTCATTTAGCTCCTTAAAAGTTTCCTGGACTTGTCGATGTGGAGCTTCATTGGTCAAATGCCATTCAAGACTTGAATCATGATTCCATTCTGTAGTCTGCCCAAATTCAGCTCCCATAAAGAGAAGCTTTGTTCCGGGGTGAGCATACATGTAGGAATACAAGGTACGCAGGTTCGCAAATTTGTTCCAGGTATCTCCCGGCATTTTATTGAGAATAGATTGTTTTCCATAGACTACCTCATCGTGTGACAACGGAAGCATGAAATTTTCTGTAAAAGCGTAATTCGTGCTAAAAGTTATCGTGTTATGATGATGTCTTCTGTGAACCGGATCCTCGCTAAAATATTTAAGAGTGTCGTGCATCCATCCCATCATCCACTTCATTCCAAAGCCAAGTCCACCAATATAGGTGGGTTTGGAAACCATTGGCCATGCTGTAGATTCTTCTGCAATAGTAACGGCATCGGGAAACTCTTTGTAAACTACTTCATTGAATTCTTTGAGGAGACTAATTGCTTCCAGGTTTTCTCTACCGCCAAATTCATTTGGCTCCCATTCTCCTTCTTTTCTGGAGTAGTCCAGATACAGCATTGATGCCACTGCATCTACGCGCAATCCATCGGCATGGAATTTATCCAGCCAGAACAATGCGTTACTTATAAGGAAGGAGCGTACCTCATTTCGGCCGTAGTTAAAGATGTAACTCTGCCAGTCCGGGTGAAAACCTTTTTGAGGATCGGCATGTTCGTAGAGATATGTCCCGTCGAAATAGTGCAACCCGTGGAGATCTGAAGGGAAGTGGGAGGGAACCCAATCCAAAATTACTCCAATCCCTGCCTGGTGTAGGCTATCAATAAGCTGCATGAATTCCTGCGGCGTACCAAAACGGCTCGAAGGAGCAAAATATCCGGTGATCTGGTAACCCCAGGATCCAAAGAATGGGTGTTCCATTACAGGCATGAACTCTACATGGGTAAAGCCCATCTCCT
This sequence comes from Salinimicrobium sediminilitoris, assembly GCF_020866905.1. Classification (GTDB taxonomy): domain Bacteria; phylum Bacteroidota; class Bacteroidia; order Flavobacteriales; family Flavobacteriaceae; genus Salinimicrobium; species Salinimicrobium sediminilitoris. The sequence continues at coordinate 154,667 of NZ_JAIVCC010000009.1, forward strand.
TGATATACTTTGGAAGTTGCTCAGCAAGTTCAAGATAGCTGAGGGAACGAAGATCATCTTCCGGAACTCTTTTCCAGGAGCCTAAATGAATTTCATAGACAGACATGGGTTGTGGTTTACCGTTCTTCTTTGCCCGGTCCTTAATCCAGTCTTTATCCTTCCAGGTGTTCTCAAGATCCCATACCATAGAAGCAGTATTTGGAGGCGTTTCCCATTGGAAGGCAAAAGGATCACCTTTGTCGGCTTCATAACCATTGGTCGACCTTATAAAATATTTATACAAACTGCCTTTTTTGGCATCGGGTATAAATACTTCCCAGATCCCTGAGTTGTCCCAGCGGGCGTTCATTGGATGTGCTTCTCTATCCCAGTTATTAAAGTCTCCGACTACCGATATTCTTTCGGCATTGGGGGCCCATACTGCAAAATATACTCCTTCGGTCCCCATATATTCCATGAGGTGAGAACCCAATTTGTTGTAGAGATGATAGTGTTTTCCTTCTCTAAATAAGTGGGTATCAAACTCTGTAAAAAGAGTAGCTTCTACAGGTTTATCAGAAGAGGATTTTTGCTCTTCTTTTTTATCTGTGGTAAGGTCTTCTACTGTTTTTTTTGCCTTTTTAGCGGCTGCAGTTATTTCTTCTTTGTCGGGCAAAATTTCCTCTACCTTTTTCCTGGCTTTTTCTGCTGCCGGGATGACTTTTTCGGCTAAACCACCGGCTGCTGCTTTTACGTCCTCGGGATCGGGAATGAGATCTTTTGCCTTTTTCTCAAGGTCTTTTTTTGTACCTTTTTTGGGTGTTACCGTTTTTTTGATATTATCGGCTGTTTCTTTAGCCGCATCTTTTAAATCTTCGGAAGGAGAAGTGTTGGGCAACTTCATTTTTTCTTCGGCGCTTATTCCCGGAACCTTTTTTTGGCGGGACATTTTCTTTGCAGGTTTTTTTTCTGCCTTCTTTGCTTCACTTTGAGAAGTAGCGGCGGATTTTTTCTCTGCCGATTTTCGGGTGCCGGTTTTCTTTTCAGGTTTTTCCTCTGGAGTTGTTGTAACCCTGGTTGCCGGTGCAGCCACATCGGGCACCTGATCATCTGTCAAAGGCTTCTGAAATTTTGCCGGTTTAGAAGGCGTATCCTCCTTTTTCTTTTCTGTAGATGTTTTTCTGGCCTTGCTTTTAGGTTTAGGTTTAGCAGCACTGTCTGCATCGGGCATTTTAGTTTTGGGTAAACCTGTTTTTAGCTTTGTTGGCTTGGTTTTCTCTTCAGAGGTTGACTTTGCCTTTGAGGTAGTAGATTTTTTGGTAGCTGTAGTCTTCTTAGCTGCCGTTTTCTTTTCAGAAGTTGATTTAACCGAAGAGGTTTTTTTAGTGTCACTTTTCTTCGGCGTTTTGCTTCCTACACCTTTTGGTCCCTTCACGTCCCCCGATTCTTCGGCAGAAGTATTTCCTTTATCTATAGGAGCTTTGGGAGCCTTTCCGGTTCCTGAAACATTTTTATCTATATTTTTTTTGTTATTGTTTTCTTTCTTAGCCATAATTTATTGTTTAATGCATGATTTAATGCCCCTTAGCGGGATCAAAACCCAATCTGGACGATTGTTCAATTCATAATTCATTTCATAGATCGCTTTTTCAAGCAGGAAAATCTGCATAAGAACCTTTGTGTCTTCCTCATCATCGGGAATAAAATTGTTCTCCCCAACATGTTCATAGTAACCCTTAAGGAACATTTGCGTTACCAGGTAATACCAGTTTTCTGCCCAGGTATCCAGGTCACCTTCTTTGTTGTGCGCATCCAGTTCAGATTCCAGGATGCTTCCAAAAGCGGCGTAGTGGAAAGAGCGAACCATCCCTGCGACATCTCGAAGGGGAGATCTTTTTAATCTTCTTTCACTAAATGATCTTGCAGGTTCTCCTTCAAAATCAATGATAACAAAGTCTTTACCGGTCCATAAAACCTGCCCAAGGTGATAATCCCCATGGGTCCTTATTTTCATGATTGGAATTTTGTGATTATAGACCTTTTTAAATACCTCCAGTACATCATTCTTCATACTAAGTACTTCCTGCGCTTCTTCCTGAATATGCTTCGGAAGAGTTTTTAAACTCTTTTGAAGATTCTGGAATGCATTTCTCGTGAGTGACTGCAGGGAAGAGAAAAGCGATCTCTGGTAATGCAGAGAGAAAGGTTCTGGTTCGAAATCTTTCTCAAGTGGGTTTGCAGCCAGTGCTTTGTGCATTTCTGCAGTTCTTTGGCCCAGCAGGAACATTCTTTCGGGGAAAATTGCACCCATTAATTCCTGCATGTTTTCTGAAAGATCCTGATAGGAAAGCGGAGTTAATGTGTGTTCTACCTCCTCGAATTCTTTTTCTTTAGGTAAGGTCAATACCCTGTCAAAAAAGCGATTTAAAGCATCCTTTGTATAATCCCAAGCGTCACCTTGATTAGGAATAAGATCCTGCATCATTCCCAGGACAATGATGTTCTTGGAATCGGGTTTATATTCTATGGCACCCACAAATCTTGGAGAATTCTTGTACTCGGTCTTTTCAGTAAGATATCTGGTGATCTCAAGATCTGGATTAATAGTATTATCCAGTTTACGATATAACTTCAGGAAATATTTGTTATCAAATATCAGCGAAGTATTACTTTGTTCAGCATTAAGGATCTTTGAGTGGACTTTTTCTGATTCAGGTTCAAAATTATCTTCACTGTGATAGAACACCAGGTTTGCCCGACCACTCTGAAGTTTTCTACCTTTTTTAATGTTTTTAAACAGTACGTTTCTAAAACTTTCACTGTAAACAGCATCAAAAAGATATCCTTCCTCTTCGCCCAGCTTAAGTTTGGCAATTATTCCTTTTGCAGGTATTTCCTTATACTCTTCATCATGTCTGGGACTTAAAAATCCTAGAGGGAGTTGATAAACTTCAGGTAATCCGTCGTTGTAGCTTACTTCAATGGTTATTAAGGTAGAAGGCATATCCTTAACAGGGATATCCACCTTATTAACTACGTTAATGTTCTGGATGACTCTTGATTTACCACCAAACCAACGACAGGAGTTTAGATATTCAGGCAACACATAATGTTCAAACTTGTACCTCGTCTTATTTTGAAGTAATTGTTCCCAGTTATCAACTTGCAGAAGAGGAGTTTCAGACTTTGTTATATGGCCTTCCTCTTTTTGCAGCTGGAACCAGTAATATCCATGGGGAGCCATCGTGAACAAATATGGATGTTCCGTAACCCTTGGAAATTTATTATGACTAAACACTTCAACAGGAATGTAACCTTCATAAGCCTCCAGATCTAATTCGGCAGCCTGAGGAAATCTGGAAAGATTTCCAAGCACCAGGATATCCTCATCTTCAAAGGTTCGTGTGTATGCAATGATCTTGGCATTACTTGGAGAAAGGAAATTGATATCCCCACGCCCAAAGGCTTTAAATTTTTTCCTCATGCTAATGATCCTTTTCATCCACCATAAAAGGGATGAAGAATTCATTTGCTCTGTCTCTACATTGATGGATTCATATTTATATGAGGGATCAATGATCACGGGCAGATAAAGCTTGTGTGGGTTGGCATGTGAGAATCCTGCATTACGGTGGGAAGACCATTGCATTGGCGTTCTAACCCCATCCCGGTCTCCCAGGTAGAAGTTATCTCCCATTCCTATTTCATCTCCATAATATATGACAGGAGTTCCGGGAAGGGAGAACAACAATACATTCATCAACTCGATCTTATTCCTGTTATTCTCCAGTAGGGGAGCAAGCCTGTGCCGAATTCCCACGTTGATCTTTGCCTGTGGATCTTTGGTGTAGACTTTATACATATAATCCCTCTCCTCATCGGTCACCATTTCCAGAGTAAGTTCATCATGATTCCGAAGGAAGATTGCCCATTGGCAATTTTCTGGAATATCGGGTGTCTGGTCGATAATGTCCATTATCGGATATCTGTCTTCCATCTTGACCGACATAAACATCCTGGGCATAATGGGGAAATGGTAGTTCATATGGCATTCATCACCTTCGCCAAAATATTCGGCCGAATCCTCCGGCCACATATTGGCTTCTGCCAGCAGTAATTTGTTTTCATACTTGCTGTCAACATGTGTGCGCAGCTTCTTCAGAAATTCATGAGTTTCGGGAAGGTTTTCACAGTTTGTACCCTCTCTTTCAAAAAGATATGGAACTGCATCAAGCCTAAAACCATCCACTCCCAGGTCAAACCAGAAGTCCAGGACATCGAATACTTCTTGCTGTACCTGTGGATTGTCAAAATTTAGATCGGGTTGGTGACTGAAGAAACGGTGCCAAAAATATTGTTTTGCCACTGGGTCCCAGGTCCAATTGGAGGGTTCTGTATCGGTAAAGATGATCCTTGTGTCCTTATATTTTTCAGGGTCATCACTCCAAACGTAATAATCCCTTTCTGGAGATCCAATTGGCGCATTACGGGCTCTCTGGAACCAAGGGTGTTGATCTGATGTGTGATTAATGACCAGCTCGGTAATTATTTTTAGTCCGCGCTCATGGGCTTCATCGATAAGTCTTTTAAAGGTGTCGAGATCCCCATAAGAGGGATTTATGCTGTAGTAATCTGCTATGTCATATCCATCATCTTTAAGAGGTGATGGGTAAAATGGGAGCAGCCAAATAGCTGTAACCCCAAGGTCTTCCAGATAGTCTAACTTTTCGAGAAGGCCTTCGAAATCACCTATTCCGTCGCCGTTACTGTCAAAAAAGGCTTTGATGTGAAGTTCATAAATTATAGCATCTTTATACCAGGTTTCCTGATCGCTCGCTTGAAGTGGTTTGATCATTTCTTTGTCTTTATTGTATTGGTTTTTTAGTTTCAACTTTTAATATGTGTGCGGGAATTGCCCGTGGATGTAGTTCAACAAAATTCCACTCGTCCTGCCATATATAACTCGCTCCTGTAAGAAGATCTTTTACAGAGTAGGAGTCATGATTTTCTATCTTTAGACGTTCCAGCGGCACCTGGACCCATCCCGCCTGAGTATTATTGGGATCGAGGTTGACTACGATAATTAGTTTGTTTTTCTCCTCCTGGTCTACCTTGGAATAACATATAATCTGGTCATTATCTGTATCACAGAATTCTATGTTCCAGGTGGTTTGCAACGCCTCATTTTCCTTTCTTATCCTGTTGAGAATGCTTATCATCTCTTTGGTGCGCGTGTTGCGGTGCCAGTCCCAATGATAGATCTGGTATTTTTCTGAGTGTACATACTCCTCTTTCCCGGGATAAGGCTCGTTTAATCCGAATTCAAATACAGGTCCGTATAATCCGTAATTAGAAGACATAGTTGCGGCCAGGATAAGCCTTATAATAAAAGAAGGTTCTTCCCTGTGCTCCAGTGATATTGGTAGGATATCGGGTGTATTTGGCCAGAAGTTTGGCCTGTAATACTCCCTGACTTCAGTTTTAGTTAAATGAGTTAGATATTCCTGAAATTCTTCTTTGGTGTTCCTCCAGGTGAAATAGGTATAAGATTGATTAAAACCAACCTTCGCCAATTCTTCCATTACCCTTGGGCGGGTAAAAGCTTCCGCAAGGAAAATAATACCTTCGTGTTTTTTGTTGATCTCCTTAATACACCATTCCCAGAATGGAAAAGTCTTGGTGTGAGGATTATCTACTCTAAAGACATTTACGCCTTTGTCGATCCAGAATTCCACGATGCTCTTAAGCTCATCCCAAAGATTTTCCCAATCTTCGGTTTCGAAGTTCACGGGCAGCACATCCTGGTATTTCTTCGGCGGGTTTTCGGCATATTGCACTGTGCCATCCGGTCGCCATTTAAACCATTGCGGGTGCTCCTTAACATAAGGGTGATCTGGCGAACATTGAATAGCGAAGTCCAGGGCTATTTCAATATCTATATCCTTAGCTTTTTTCACCAGGCGTTTGAAGTCCTCCATGGTTCCCAACTCGGGATGAATAGCTTTATGTCCTCCTTCTTTAGCTCCTATTGCCCATGGGGAACCTGGATCTCCTTCCTCGGCGTCGGTAGCATTGTTCAGACCTTTACGGTGGCTGCGTCCTATAGGATGAATAGGAGGGAAATAGATGGTGTCAAATCCCATTTTTGCCACCTCGGGCAGCACATTTTCACAATCTTTAAATGTTCCATGGCGGTCTTTCTCAGGAGATGCAGACCTTGGAAAGAATTCATACCAGGCACTAAAGAGCGCCTTTTTTCTTTCCACTCTTACTTCAAGAGTCTTATCGTATGGGAAAGCAATATTGCGATCGCGGGATTCGTACATCGCTTTGGAAGCACTGTCGCTTAAAGCTTCAGAAACCGCTCTTTGCTCATGATCTTCATCGCGTAAAAGCGCGATCCATTCCTTGAGTTTCTTTTTATTGGGAGCAGAGGCGCGGGAAAGCGCTTCTTCCATTAGTTCGGCTCCAATCAAAAGTTCAGTTTTAAGGTTTTGGTTGGCGGCGGCTTTTTTCTCAAGGCCATCCTGCCAGGTGGTGTAGTGATCTACCCATGATTCAATGGTGTATTCATAATCTCCTGTTTCACCAAGTTTGAAGGTAGTGGTCCACCGGTCATTACCTAAAAAGCTCATTGGCTGTTCCTGCCATTTCTTTTCGCGACCTTTGCCTTTCTTTTTCTCCCGGTAAAGGAGCACAGCGTCCACCTTGTCATGGCCATCACCAAAAATATCGGCTTCTACTTTTATTTCTTCGTCTATTACTCTTTTTATCGGGTACTTTCCACAGTCAATTTGGGGTTTCACATTTCTTATACTAACTCGCTTATGACCATCTATTTTCATATGTTTTATTTAAAGGATAAAAGGTTGATTATTTCCCGAAATACCAGTGATTTCAAGTCTTTGTGCATTCTAAAACACTTAAATTTAGGCAAGTAAAAGCACACCCTTAGTTAAAAAAGTATTAAACATTAAATCTTCCGTTTTATCCTTCTTAGCTTTGAATGTGTTTGAAAATTCAGGAAGAAAAGATATCTATGGGTAAGAAAGTTGGTGCAGTATATATAGGACATGAAAAGGTTGAGTTTTGCGTATGGGCACCTTTTGCCGAATCCATTGAAGTAGTCGTAAAAAATATACAGGAGCCGGTGGCTCTTACCAAAGATGATCAAGGTTACTGGTGTAAAACCCTTAATGATATAAAGCCGGGAACGCTGTACAAGTTCAGGCTGAATAAAAAGGATGAATTTCCAGATCCCGCCTCTCTTTCCCAGCCACAGGGTGTACATTCCTGGTCTCAGGTTATAGATCATTCCGGTCATTCCTGGCAGGACAACGCCTGGAAAGGTAGGGAGGTTGATGATATGATCATTTATGAACTCCATGTTGGAACTTTCACTCCTGCCGGAACTTTTGAGGCGATTATTGAAAAACTCGATCACCTCGAAGAATTGGGGATCAATACCCTGGAGTTGATGCCAATTGCACAATTTCCGGGAGAACGTAACTGGGGTTATGACGGGGTTTATCCTTTTGCAGTCCAGGATAGTTATGGGGGAGTTAACGGTCTTAAAAAATTGATTGATGCCTGTCATGACCGCGGCTTCAGCATCTTGCTTGATGTGGTCTACAATCATCTTGGACCCGAAGGAAATTATATTTCACAGTACGGGCCTTATTTCACAGATAAATACCACACTCCGTGGGGAAGCGCCCTCAATTTTGACGATGAATATTCTGATCCTGTGAGGCATCATTTCATTCAGAATGCCTTAATGTGGCTTGAAGATTTTCACTTTGACGGACTTCGGCTGGATGCTGTCCATGAGATCATAGACCGCGGCGCAAGACATTTTCTCAAAGAGCTGAGTGAGAAGACAGATGAGCTGGAAGCAAAGACGGGGAGAAGATATAATCTTATTGCCGAAAGTGATCTTAATGATACCAAATTAATAAAAGAATATTCCGAAGGTGGTTTTGGATTGGAAGGCCAGTGGGTGGATGATTTTCATCATTCGCTACACACCGTTCTTACCGATGAAAAAGCCGGTTATTATGCCGACTTCGGAAAAATGGAATATCTGAAAAAAGCTTTTAAACAAGCTTTTGTCTATGACGGCAAATATTCAAATTTCAGAAAACGAAGCGTCGGCAACAGCCCCAAAGGGCTGGATCCTTCCAATTTCGTTATTTGTATACAGAATCATGACCAGGTAGGGAACCGCTTGTTGGGAGAGCGACTGGCTGAACTGGTGAGTTTTGAAAAGCAAAAACTTGCTGCTGCAACCATGATCTCGTCTCCTTATGTTCCTATGCTCTTTATGGGTGAGGAGTTTGGCGAAAAGAACAGGTTTCAGTATTTTGTTAGTCATGGCGATGCCGATCTTGTACAAGCCGTACAGGAGGGGCGAAAAAAGGAATTTGAATATTTCTTCCATTCTCATGCTGAAGGAGAATTCCCCGACCCACAGGCCGAAACAACCTTTAAAAATTCCAGGCTCGACTGGCATTTTAAAGAAGAAGAGCAGAAAAAACACACCTTTGCCTTTTATAAAGAGTTGATAAAATTGAAAAAGGAAGGCGCTTTTGATCTTTTTAAAAGCCAAAGTATTAATACGGAAGCTGATGAGGAGAAGAAAATCCTGAAAGTTTCTGCCCGGGATGGAAATTCAGTTTTAATGGGGATCTATAACTTCGGAAACTCAGCTTATTCAGAAGAAATTTCAGAAAAAGAAAAACTGCAGGTACTAATATTTTCTGCAGATAAAAAATGGGGAGGCGACAGGAAAATTGAAGACGTTTTAAATTCAGGAAAAATCAACGTTCCTGCGGAAGCGGTTTTGATCTACAGATCTTAAAAATATTTCCTCCCAAAAATGCCTTTTTTGGAACCTAATTTCCAGAATGGTAGTTCATTAACTAATTACAACATTATGAGTAAGAAATATGTATGCGTGCACGGACATTTTTATCAACCGCCAAGGGAAAATCCATGGTTGAACAAGGTTGAGATACAGGAATCGGCATACCCTTATCACGACTGGAATCACAGGATAAATGCAGAATGTTACGTAAGAAATTCGGCTTCCCGTATCCTTGATGAGGAGGGGAAGATCCAGGCTATCATGAATAATTATGCCTGGATGAGCTTTAATATAGGTCCCACTTTACTGGCATGGATGCAGAGTGAAACGCCACAAACTTATGAGGCGATACTGGAGGCCGACAAGCAGAGCCAGGAAGCTTTTTCCGGACACGGGTCTGCGCTGGCACAGGCTTATAACCATCTTATTATGCCCCTGGCCAATAAACGCGACCAGGAAACGCAGGTAATTTGGGGAATCGAGGATTTCAAATCCCGCTATAACCGTATGCCCGAAGGTATGTGGCTTGGTGAAACAGCGGTAAATACCGATGTTTTGGAGATGCTTGCCAAGCACGGGATCAAGTTCACCATCCTATCTCCATATCAGGCAAAACAGGTGAGAAAGATTGGTGCTAAAGACTGGGAAGACGCGAGTGATGCTAAAGTAAATACCCGCCGTGCCTATAAATGTAATTTACCTTCTGGTAACGAGATAAGCCTTTTCTTTTATGATGGCCCCGCTTCACAGGCCGTTGCTTTTGAAGGTCTGCTGAATAATGGAGAGGCTTTTGCCGACAGGTTAAGAGGTCAATTCGACGAAGATGATGATGATATGGAATTGGTGCACATAGCTACAGATGGAGAGAGTTATGGTCACCACCATAAACTGGGAGAGATGGCACTTTCTTACTGCCTGCACTCCCTGGAAGAAGATGAAGATCTAAATCTTACCATTTATGGTGAATTCCTTGAAAAATTCCCTCCCGAATATGAGGCTCAAATCATTGAAGATACCTCATGGAGCTGTTACCATGGCGTGGAGCGTTGGCGCAGCGATTGTGGTTGTAATACAGGTGGGAATGAAGACTGGAACCAGGAGTGGCGTAAACCTCTTAGAGAGGCATTCGACCAGGTTCGGGAAAAGCTAATTACCCTCTACGAAAAGAAAATGGAGCCTTTTTCTTCAGATCCCTGGGGAGTGAGAAATAAATATATCCAGGTGATCCTGGACCGGGACACTGCCAACGTAAAAAAGTTTCTTTCTGAAAATTTTGGAGATGGACTTTCTAAAGAAGACGAAGTTAAGTTGCTTAAGCTGCTCGAAATGCAGTACCACACTATGTTGATGTACACCAGTTGTGGCTGGTTCTTCGACGAGGTAAGTGGGATTGAGTCTATGCAGGATATTTTTTATGCGCAAAGGGCGGTGCAACTGGCCGAAGAGATAAGTGGCGACAGTTATGAACCCGATTTTGTGGAATCCCTTAAGAAGATCCCGAGCAACATCCCGGAATATGGAACGGTACATAAAGCTTACGAGCTGTATGTAAAACCAATGGAGCTCGATATGATAAGGATTGGTGCTCACTACGCGGTCTCTTCGATTTTCGAGGAGTTTCCTGAAGAAGTTACACTTTACAACTTTAGTGCTACCATAAAAGCCAGCCATTATTACGAAGCCGGAAAACAGAAATTAATGATCGCCCGCACTGAGTTCCGCAGTGATATTACCTGGGAAGATCTCGATATTTCCTATGCGGTTCTTTATATGGGAGATCATCATATTTTTGGAGGGGTGAGGCAGTACATTAGTCCCGAAGCGCTCGAAGAACTTCACGATAAAATGTCATATTATTTCGAAAAAGGTAATATCTACGAGATCTTTAATCTTATGGATACACACTTTGGAAATCACAATTACTCCTTCTGGCACTTGTTCCGTGATGAGCAACACCTCATTATGAAACAGGTGATGGAAACTAATCTTACAGGGGCCGAGGGCGCCATGCAACAGCTTTACGACAATACTTACCCTTTACTTAAGACTTTCCAGGAGATAAATATGCGTGTACCTTCCAGGCTCAAGCTGCCGGTGGAAATGGCAGTAAATAACAGGCTGGTAAAGGAGCTTAAGAAGAAAGATTGCAACTTAAAGAAACTGGAAAGCCAAATAAAGTCGGCGGTGTCAATACAGGCCAATCTTGATATGGTAACTCTTAATTTCCTGGCGGACAGGCAACTAACCGAAAGAATGCTGGAGCTGGAGCAGAAACCATTAGATCTTAAGTTGCTTAAAAAGGTAAATACCTTTCTAAAAATGCTGGAAGACACACCTTTGTCGCCAGAAAAATGGGAAGCACAAAATATTACCTTTGGAATCAAGGAAAATCATTACCAGGATATGTTTAAACGCAGTGAAGATGGAGATGAATCCGCTTCCAAGTGGGTGCAGGCTTTCCAGGAACTTGAGGAATCTGTTAATCTCTCCCTGTAATGAAAAATCCTGTTTCAACATATCGCGTTCAGCTTTCTCCGGAATATACTTTTGATGATCTCAACGAGATCATAGATTACCTCGAAGAGTTTGGAATTTCGACCGTTTATTCGGCTCCCTTTTTCCAGGCGCGCCGGGGAAGTAGTCATGGTTATGATATTATCGATCCTTTTCGATTAAATAAAGAGATAGGGAGACTTGACATGTTCAGAAAAATTAGTTCAAAACTGAAGCAAAAAAATATGTCATGGCTGCAGGATATTGTTCCCAATCATATGGCCTATGATGGTAATAACGTTTGGCTACAGGATATTTTTGAGCTGGGTCCCGACTCTACTCATTACAAATCCTTTGACATTGACTGGGAACAATCGGGCAAAGTGATGGCACCTTTTCTGGGAAATCCTTTGGCTGAAGTAATTAAGAATAAAGAGCTGCAGCTAAAGGTCTCAAAAAAGGGATTTTTCTTTAAGTATTTTGATCATGAATATTTAGCTGCGGCGCGTTCCTACGCTTCCATCCTTGGCGACCAACTAGGGGGCAAATGGGAAGAGAAGTTTCGAAACTTAACGGTTAAAGAGGAAAAATGGCAGGAATTGAAAGAATATTTTCTGCGGGAATATCAGAAAGATCCGGAATTCAGTAATAAAATTAATAGCAGGATAAAAGAGATAAATGCTTCCGAAGAAAAGCTGAAGGAAATCCTGGAGGAACAGTATTTTCTGCCGGCTCACTGGAAAGAGACCGAAGAAAATATCAATTACAGAAGATTTTTTACGATCAACGATCTCATTTGTCTTCGCATGGAAGACAAAAAGGTTTTTGAAAGTTACCACCGGTTTATTCTGCAGTTATGCGAAGAGAACCTTATCCACGGCCTGCGAATAGACCATATTGACGGCCTGTTGGATCCAAAGGAATATCTGGAATGGCTTCGGGTAAAACTGGGGTCAGATTTTTATATTACTATCGAGAAGATCCTGGAATGGGATGAAAAACTACCTGTACACTGGCCGGTTGAAGGTACCAGTGGATACGGATTTCTTGCTACAGTTAATCAATTGCTTACCGATCCTACCGGGGAAGAGAAATTTTTAGAAGCCTATCAAAAGCTTTACCCTAAAAACTCAGATTATCATGATCTGGTTTATGAGCAAAAGCTGTTCATCCTTACCGAAAGAATGTGGGGCGAGTATAAGAACCTTTGGGAAATGGCTTTAAATCTAGATCTTCTGGATGAGGAAGAAAATAACCGGAAGGCTTTGGGAGCCTTTTTGGCTGCTTTCCCTGTCTACAGGATCTATCCCGAAGAATATCCCCTTAGAAAGCGGCAGAAAAAGATAATAGAATCTGCTTTTCAAACTGCGCAAGGTCATAAGCCGGAGCTGGAAAAGGAGTTGGAGCAAGTGAAAGATGTCTTCCTGGGAGAAGCTCAAAAAGATCGTGATAACATGCTGCAGTTTCTTCAAAGATGCCAGCAGTTCACAGGTCCTTTGGCCGCAAAGGGAGTGGAAGACACTACTTTTTATATTTTCAATGAATTGATCTCTCATAACGAAGTAGGGGATTCTCCCGAAAATTTCGGACTTTCTGTAGCTGGATTTCATGAGCGAATGAAATTAAGGATGGAAGATTTTCCGCTTTCAATAAATGCCACCGCTACTCATGACACCAAGCGTGGAGAAGATGCCCGAATGAGAATTAACGTGCTGAGCGAAATAGGTGAGGAGTGGTTTAAAAAAGTGGAAGACTGGCGGAAAATAGCTAAAGATGTGAGAAAAGATCCGGCCATTCCCGATGCCAATGAAGAGTATTTCATATTTCAGATGCTCATAGGTGCCTGGCCTCACACAGGAGAGCCAGGAGAGGAGTTTTTGGAAAGATCTACTGCCTACCTTCAAAAGGTGCTGCGGGAGGCAAAAGAGCATTCTTCATGGGCCGATCCCAATATTGATTACGAGAATAAAGTTTTCGATTTCCTAAAGGCTCTGCTGAACTCCTCGCAGTTTCAAGATTCATTTAATAGATTTCAGAAAAAGATTTCTGCCTACGGTTCTCTAAAATCTCTTTCTCAATCTCTGCTGAAAATCACCGCACCCGGAATCCCTGATGTTTACCAGGGAACCGAACTTTGGGACCTGAGCTACGTAGATCCCGATAACAGAAGACCTGTAGATTACGAACTCCGGAAGAAATATCTTTCAGAACTAAATGCTGTGGCTCCTGAAGATCTTCAACAGGAAATTCAGACTTTGAAACAGGATTATACCTCCGGAAAAATCAAGATGTTCTGCGTTCATCGCGCTCTTAATTCCCGAATGCAAATTCCCGGCACTTTTGAAAAAGGGGAATATGTACAGCTGGAAGTAAAAGGGGAGATGGCAGATAAAATTCTCGCCTTTGCCCGCAGGGATGAAGAAAATGCTGCAATAGTTGTAGTTCCCGTGATGGTAGTCGATCTTTTTACTGAAGATCTTCAGGTAAAAAACTTACAGCAAGAGCTGAAAGTCATTCTGCCCAAAAACTTTCCAGGAACCTTCAAAAATGTCTTTTCGGGAGAGGAATTTTCTTCAGATGAAATTGCAATTAAAGATCTTTTTAAAGATTTTCCTGTCGCACTTTTAAAACAAGACACATAATATGAAATTAGAAAGAAGCAGTGGTGTTCTTTTACATATAACCTCCTTACCGGGAGAATTTGGAATAGGGGATCTGGGCCCGGAAGCTTTTAAGTTTCTCGATTTTCTTAAAAAATCGGGATACACTTACTGGCAAATTCTTCCGTTAAATCCTACAGATGGGATCTACCATCATTCCCCTTACAGCAGTCATTCGGCTTTTGCCGGGAATCCTCTGTTGATTAGTCCGGAATTATTGGAGGAAGAAGGATATATCGATCTTAAGGATTTTCCTGTGCCTTCAGGAATGAAGTCTGAAAAGGTCATTTTTGAAACGGTAGAAATGTATAAGCAGCAGATTTTTAATGCCGCTTATAAAAAATTCAAAAGCAGTAATCAAAAAGATCCCGACTTTGCTGAATTTACAAAGACGCATGAAGGATGGCTGGATAATTACAGTCTCTACCTGGCTTTGCGCTACAAATACGATAAAGCTAATTGGACCAATTGGCCAAAAGAATTACGGGACAGGGAACCGGAAGCTCTGGAAAAAGCAAGACATGAATTGAGTGAACAAATAGAACGTGAGAAGTTTATTCAGTTTCTTTTCTTTTCTCAATGGTCCCGTTTAATACTGGAGGCGCACGGGCAGGGGATCAAAATCTTTGGAGATGTACCTTTTTACGTAAACCACGACAGTGCCGACTGTTGGGCGAATCCCGAAATATTTAAACTGGATGAGCAAAAAGAACCTACCCATATTTCGGGTGTACCACCAGATCTTTTCAGTAAAACAGGTCAATTATGGGGAACTCCGGTTTATGATTGGGAGGAACTTAAAAAGGATGGATATGAATGGTGGATGGAGCGCCTGCGACAAAATCTCCTGTTGTTTGATGTTGTGAGGATAGACCATTTTAGGGCATTTGCCGATTATTGGGAGGTGCCTGCAGAGGAGAAGACTGCTATCAACGGAAAATGGGAAAATACTCCCGGTGTTGATTTCTTCAAGAAGGTGCAAACAGAATTTCCCGAAATGCCTTTTATAGCCGAAGATCTTGGGATTTTGGACCAGCCGGTTTACGATTTACTGGATGAATTTGATTTCCCGGGAATGAAAGTTTTACAATTCGCTTTTGGGGATCCAAATCGCAGGAATCCATATATACCTTATAACCACCAATTCAACAGCATTGTTTATACGGGGACGCACGATAATAACACTACGCGGGGCTGGCTAATGGACAGTGATAAAAAAGTTCAGGAACATTTAGATCGATATATCGGTCAAAAGATAACTAAAGAAAATGTTCATGAAGTACTGGGACGTATGGCCTTAGGATCTATTGCTGCAATAGCGATACTTCCTTTGCAGGATATTTTAGGATTGGGGAGTGAGGCTATAATGAATACTCCCGGCAGTACAAAAGGGAACTGGTGCTGGCGCACAACTTCTGAAGAAATAGCCGGTTTAAATACAGAAAAACTGTTTGAAGAAAATGAGCTCTACGGAAGAATTCAGAAATAAAAACCTTCCAAAAATGACATTTTAGAATAATGAAAAAACCCGGAGATTAATCCGGGTTTTTCATTATTCTTAGGCTGCATATTGTCTGCAAGCTTCTGCACATTCGCGGCAGGCTTCTGCACAGTCCTGGCAGTGTTGAGTTTCATGTTTTTTACACTCCTCAGCACATTGTGTACATACCATTTCACAGTATTTCACAAGCCCTGCAACATTGGCATCCTTGATAGTTAATATATCTGCAAGAGATGCGCAGGCAGAGGCACAGACCTTATCTTTTCTTATACAATCTACCATCTTCTTGAGGTTGTCCTCATCAAGACAGGCATCTGCACAATGGTTACAATGGTTAATACAGTTCGACAGCTTATTTAAAAATTCCTGATTTTTCATTTTTAATTGGTTTTTGGTTAAACTTTAATTCAATTTTTAAGTTAACCAAATGATCTGCTTAGGAGCTCCAAACTGCTGTTAAACAATGTTTACTAAAGGTTAAAAATCCTTTCTTCTTACCACTCTGGAGATCCTGAAGAGCGGCAGGATGACCCATACAACCAGCATTCCCAAAGAAGCAAAAGCACCCACGGGAGTCCCGAAAAACTCCTTAAAGACGGCGCCGGTGTAACTAAGGAGAGCCGAAATATCAAGTTTTAGAAGGATTAGGATCCTTGAAAGATCTATAGGATTGAACATGGTTGCTACAAGTGAAAACTTATCCAGGGGATATTCCTGAAAATAAACCAGAGAGAGCAGAAACAGCCCATCATAGATCACCGCTAAGAACAACCACATCAATATAGCAAAACCAAATCCTTTGATCTTATTCTCATTGGAAAGAGCGATATTAAATGCCAGTGCAGAGAAAATAAGTGTGAGAAAAAGTCCCGTAATAAGGAGCATGACGAAGTCCCAAATGGCCGGAGATTTGAAGAGGCCGTAAGCAACAAAGGGCAGGCCAAGTCCTATTACCAGGCTTAAAGAAAGAGAGATCGCAACACCCAGATATTGACCAAGAAAAATGGAACTCCGCTTCACCGGTTGCGCCAGCAGCAACTCCGTAAATTCCCTGGAATTATAATAATACATCACTCCAAAAATGGTCCCAATGAGGGGAACCAACATGATGATGACGTTCATAAGGGTAATAACCGCCGTGGAAAGGTTGTTGTTAAGGAATAATAAAGTAGTTCCCAACAGCAAATAGAAGAAGAAATAAACATAACTCCAGCTACTGCGTACAAGGTCAAAAAAGCTGTATTTCAGGATCTTAAACATGTTCTTCAGATAATAAGTGCGCTATGGCGTGTTCAAAATCAAACTGGCCTGTAGAGGTTTTCAACTCACTCACAGTGCCATCGAAGTAGATCTTCCCATCCAGCAGAAATACTATCCGATCTGCCATTTCTTCAACAAAATTCATAATGTGGGAAGTGATAAGAATGGTTTTACCCCTTTCTTTTTCGGTCCTTATCAATTCACGCAGACGTAACAGGGAAACAGGATCAAGTCCCGATGTTGGTTCATCAAGAATGATTAGCGGACTGTCGAACATAAAACACAGCAATAAATTCACTTTTTGGCGGGTTCCGCCCGATAATTTGTTCAGTTTTTTGTCAAGGTAGGGGTGGAGACCAAAAAAGTCAATAAGTTGCTGATCCCTTGCAGTCTTGTTACGCAAATCCTTGATCATAGTGATCAATTCCTCCACCCGCAGGTTCCCGGGGAAGTTTGCGATCTGTGGGAGATAATCCAGCCCCTGCCGGTAATTCCATTTATGGAGAATACTTTTTCCATTCAGCTCGATCTCTCCTTTCTCGGGAACCACCATGCCTAAAATGCTTTTTATAAGCGTGGTTTTTCCGGATCCATTTGGACCCAGAACAGCAATTATCCCTTTTTCTTTTATCTCTAGATCCAGCCCGTTCAAGACGACCTGGGATCCATATTTTTTATGTAGGTCTTTAATACTTACCATTTGATCTTCTTCATTTGAGGTTGTGGATCAACAAGCTCTGCCGGAGTAAAAACAGGAGAGACTTTTTCTGAAAAATCCAGTAACCCAATAAACATGCTTCTTAGTAGAATAATAGCTTCGGGAGTGGTGTTAACCAGGTAGGAAAACAGTTTTACCGGCCGGAACGGCACATCTCCAATTCCGTCTTTATTGAGGTCATAGCCTGTATAATCACTCCAGTAGTTCCTTGAAAATTCATTTTCATTAATATTTCCCGTGTAAGCCACATCAAATGAATTTGCAAGAAAATTATTTCTCCTGAAAACGTTTTTATAACAAGCTCCCCTTATTCTTATCGCATAGCCATTGCTTATAAAATCATTCTCCAGGTAATCTATCCTGTTGGTATTATCGGCACTTATTGCAATGGTGTTATCTTCAAAGATATTATGTTTTAAAGTAGCGTCGTTGATCTCCTTCAAAAGCAGGCCATAAGAGGCACTGCCCCAATTCTTCCTGAAAAGGTTTCTTTCCATCTCAATGAATTTTGAATACATCACCGCTACTCCCGCACCATTATTCTCAAAAAGGTTTTCGAGATACCTGTTGTGATCGGAAAACATGAAGTGAAGGCCGTACCTTAGGTTTTCCTTACAGACATTGTTGATGATATCACAATTGTTGGCAAACTCCAGATAGATACCATCCCTTACTCCCTGTACATCGTTGTCTTCAATGATAAGTTCTTTGGAATGCCATACATGAATGCCATTTCCGGAATTGGCCTGGCTCCTTGCTTTACTCCTGATTATATTACCTTCAATAATTCCATTTTCAGATCTTTCCAGTAGAATTCCGAAGAAAATATTGCTCAGCCGGTTATTTTTAATGCTGAAATTTTTTGACCTGGAGACAAGGATGGAAGCGTTATCACTGGTGTGGCTTGTTCCTATATTTTTGATGTGCAGACCTTCAATGGAGAAATCATCTGCTTTTATTTTAAAAGCCGTGCCTTTCATTTCGGCATCGATCACCGGGTAATCTTCCCCAATTATTGTGAGGGATTTGCCAATAATCTCAATTTCATATTCCTTGTAAAGCCCTTTTTTGATCCTGATGGTGTCACCACTTTTGGCCAGTTCTACTGCCCGTTTTATAGAAGATACATCACATTCGTGACATACGACGATCTCTTTGGCTGCAATAGTGGAGACAAAAAAGAACAGGGAGAAAAAGAGGAGTATTTTCTTCATTATTCAAATCCTAGGATGGGATCTTTTTCAAGCAGGTATGCATTGAGGTCATTCCAGTAATAAGTATCGGCGCTTTGCGGGGAAGCTATAGAGGATTCTTTTTTAATGGCAGCCAAATTAGCTCCCATAGGACTCTTTAGGCTATCATTAACTATAAAAAGAGCCTGTTCCACCGCGATCATGTTGCCGGGATGTGAAAAATCTGCTACCTGTTGAATCGCCATTGCTTCAGAATGATCGTGAAGGTCATTCACCATACATTCTATGGCATCATATTTAAATTGTTTGCCTTTCTTACTTACTGCCTGGGCCGAAAAACTTCGGTCCACTATTGTCATGTCACAAAAGTCACACGCATCCTGTCCATAATCAATTGGTTGTGGATCGGTGCTGCAGGAAATTAAAAGCACAGGGATCAACAGGTAGAGCAAATTTTTCATAAGATCCAGTTTATTTATTTGTTGTTCTTTTACCCCATATCCACGCTACCAGAGTGAGGAACATCCCGGTAAACATGAGATATGCCCCGGTTTGGGGGTAGGAGTGGGCGGTAAAGTTCAAAATCTTCTCAGATCCAAGCAAAGGTGGTTTATAACTTAATGGATTTCCTTCTGAATCTGTTAGCTTTATGATTGCCTTGGGATCAAGATCAGTTCCATATTCTATAAGCCAGTTATTGAAGTCATACATTCCCAGTATTCCCAGAATAGTCATGAGCACCAGCCAACCAAGAAACCAGTTAGGACTTATTTTTCCGAAAAATCCTAAAATACCCAGCAAAATTCCCAATCCTGCCATGCCTCCAATAACCAGAGGGAAGATATTAAACTCCCACATCTCCTCGGGTTTTGGTATCTTTTTCATGCCAATATAATGATTGATACCATCAATGTTCTGTATGTCAAATTCTTCCTCACCTTCAATTCCGGCAATATAAATATCCATACCAAGAGGATCGGGATATTGTGGAGCTTCCAGCTTGATGTTCCATAAAGGGTAGAAGAACAGCCCCAGTAGCAGGGCCGAACCTACTATCATTATAATTCCTGACGTTTTCATATTATTTATTTAAAAAGAAAGCGGGTAGTATTACCCTAACCCGCTTTCATTAAATGAAGAGTTGAAATTTTATAACTAATTAAATATACTCTACTCTCCGTCCAGGGTCCATTTTAACGGCACATTGGAATTCTTTCCTGAAACTCTTACATAACCCTGCATTTCCTGGTGAAGGGCAGAGCAGAAATCTGTACAGTAGAACGGCCATACCCCTTCTTTTTTAGGTTCCCAGGTAATGGTTTTAGTTTGCCCGGGCATGATCAACAATTCTGAAGTGTTGGCGCCTATCATTGCAAAACCGTGAGGGACATCAAAATCCTGCTCCAGGTTGGTAACGTGGAAGAATACTTTATCTCCTATTTTGATCCCTTCCAGGTTATCTGGTGCAAAGTGACTACGTACGGTGGTCATATAAACATGAACATTGTTCCCATCGCGCTCCATCTTTGTTTCACTTTCGCTGGTCGCAGCATATTTGTGCTCATTTTCATCAAGCCTGTAGATCTTTTTGGAGTTCGCTTTTATTTTTTCGGCAGAAATACCTGCAGCATAATGTGGCTCCCCGTGAGTAGGGAAGTCTAGCAGCAGCTCCATCTTATCTCCCGAAATGTCATATAATTGGGCTGAGTGCTCCAATTCCGGTCCTGTTGGAAGATAACGGTCCTTGGTGATCTTGTTCATTGAAATAAGGTACTTACCTTCAGGGTTGCGAGAGTTTCCGCCGGGGATCATAAGGTGACCTACAGAATAGTAACTTGGCTGCCTGTCAAGTACTTCCCATGTTCCTAATTTCCACTTCACAACTTCCGAAGAAATAAAGAATGTAGTGTAGGCATTTCCTTTTCCGTCAAATTCTGTGTGTAGTGGTCCTAAACCTCCGTCTTTTACAGTTCCTGCAAGAGTAGAGTCAAAGTTAAGAATGGGAATGTCATAGGCTTCTCCTGTGAAATCTTCGTTCTCGATTGCCTTAAGCATTTTTGAGAAAGAGTGAACAGTAAGGTCGGTTGACAGTTTTCCATTACCAACAATATATTCTCCCGAAGGATCTACATCACAGCCGTGAGGGGATTTTGGAGTAGGCATAAAGAATACTGCACCTTCCACATCACGCGGGTCAACTCTGGTCACTTTGTCCTCCATTGTAGTTGTAGCCGTATGTGTGTTGTGATCGTATACGTTATGTGCGTACTCAGCATCCATTTGTTCGCCACCGCCATTTCTTACATATTCCTGGATCTTTTTCCAGTTTACCGCAGCGATAAAATCTTTATCATTTTGAGAAGCGTTCACTTCCTGCATAGTATGGGCTTCTTCTGTGTTATAAGTAGTGAAGAAGAACCAGCCGTGGGAATCTCCACGTCCAGGGTGTGACAGGTCATAGTTAAAGCCCGGCATGGCCAGTTGAAAATCGATCTTCATTTTACCGTCGTCTCCTACTGCAATAAAAGTAAGAGGGCCTTTAAAATTCCCTTTCATTTCATCAATGGGCATATCCTTTTGAGGATAGGGAACGGCAAAACGTGTACCTGCTACAACATATTCTGTGTTCTCGGTGACGAAAGAGGAGGAGTGGTTCCCTGCACTGTGAGGGATCTCAATGATCTCTTCTGTCTCAAAAGTCTCCAGACTTATCCTCGCGATACGAGGGGTGTTATTCTCATTGATAAAAATCCATCGGCCATCAGTTTCTCCATTGGTTTGGGAAATATCGGGGTGGTGAGAATCTCCCCAGGGCACAAAGCCGTGGGAGGTATTCAGCATAGGCTTTGTCTCTTCAGAATATCCATACCCGTTGGTAGGGAACTGGGAAAACACTGGAATCTCCTTTAACATACGCCCTGAAGGAAGACCATATACAGTAAGGTTACCACTATATCCTCCCGAGAGAAATGCATAAAATTCGTCATGCTCCCCGGGAGCTACATAGACTCTATCGGCTGCATTAGATGCCATAGCACCACCCGATGATCCATTTGTGTCTTTATTACTTTCATCTCCACAGCTTACAAAAAGCAAGCTGAAGAGAGCAATAGATAAAATTGAATTGAGTTTTTTCATTGGATTGTTATTAGTTGTTCTTTGGTAAAATCACTTTGTCCACTACATGTACCCAGCCGTTGCTGGCTTTTACGGTTCCCAGTATCCTGGCACCTCCCACGTAGATATCATCTCCTTCCTGTGTAACCTCCACGTTCTCTCCCGAAGCCATGTATAAAGTCCTGCCTTTTTTGACATTTTTGAGCAGCATGTCTACCGGATAATTACTTGGAGCCACATGATTGATAAGAATATTAGCAAGTTTTGATTTATTCTCGGGCTTAAGCAGTTCTTCCACAGTTCCTTCGGGTAAGTTATCAAAAGCCTCATTGGTAGGTGCAAATACAGTAAGTGGTCCAACGTTCACCAGGGAATTCTGTACCTCGGCGGCCTCCACGGCAGCTACAAGCGTAGTATGATCTGGAGAATCAATGGCAATACGCAGGGCATTAGGATTATCACTCTCATCATCGATGTAAGCCTGACCTTTATTAGAAGCCGGTATTGCTCCTTCTTCCTGCGGGGTAGGGGCAACGTTGTTAGTCTCCTTGTCATCCTTACAGGATGTGGTGAGGATAAACGCGCCTAAACTGAGGCATAAAATTGTGAACTTGATTTTTTTCATGGGTATTGGATTAGGTTGGTTACCATTGTCAAATTACCTGCACAAAAATGCCTTTTCGGGCTAGTTTTGCTGGTCATACTGTCTGAAGTACTCTAGGATCGCCCGGGTTTCTTCTTCAGTAAGGTTCTGGTTCGCCATTACAGCCATGTTAGACTCCACCAATAGTTTCTTGGCAATTGGGTCTTCTTTGATCATCTTCTCAGGGTTAAGGATCATGTTCATAATCCATTCGGGAGAACGTCTTTCGGTGACTCCAGCAACGGAAGGACCAACGAATTTCTTATCCATCTTATGGCAGGCAGAACACATATTCTTGAAAAGTTCTTCACCGCGGGTAGCCATTGCCTGGTCTATGTCTTCACTTAGGTCAACATTCTCAATAGGTCCAATTCCCTTGTTCTGCATGTTGTCTGTCTCTGCTGTAGTCGAGGTAGCTTCCTCTACAACTTCTTTTTGTACTGCAGTACTTTCATCGGATAGTTTGATCTTTTCCTTTTCTTCTTTTTCTCCACAGGCCGTTACTGCCATAATTAGAGATAGTGCAAAAATCTTTAGTGTTAATTTCATAATAAAGGTTCTTTTTAATTGGTCCAAAATTAAGACATTTACATGTAAAAAAGATAAAACGGTCTTAAAATATTTTAACTCAGATTTAGGGCAGGGGAATCAGTGAAATTCGAACTCTCTATAAATTTCAGCTATTAAAAAGAGATTTTATATGATAAGAATCAGGATTGCTTTAAATTTGGGACTTAATTGTCTTAATTTTTTATTACTGAGGTAAAAAAATTTAAATCCAGTACGTCAATGTTATCAAGCTCCAGCAAATATGCAGTAAATGCCGTCCTTTATCTGGCGGTTCATTCAAACGACAAGAATAAAATAAGAGCTAAGGAAATTGCAGAAGCAATTAAACTGCCATCTCCATTTCTTTCAAAATTACTGCAATCACTCTCCAGGGAAAATATAATTTCTTCCTCTAAAGGTCCTACAGGAGGTTTTTATCTCACAAAACAGGCATTAAATACCCCTTTAATAGAGGTAGTCAATATTATTGATGGTACCAGCCGGCTGGAGGATTGTGTTTTGGGTTTGAAGAAGTGCAGTTCCGAGCAGCCTTGCCCTGTACATTATTCTGTTCAGCCTTTAAAGCAGAAGTTCAGGAAGGAACTACAGGAGAACATAAGTGTATTTGCAGAAAAAGTAAAAAACGGAGAGGCTTACCTTTTCGTGTAAATCTCTCCGTTTCAAAAATGTCATTTTTAAGAGGTGTTCTATAGCATTGCCAAAGTTTGTTTGGCGATCTCCAGCTCTTCATTGGTAGGGATCACAAGGATCTTTACTGCTGAAGTTGCCTTGCCAATATCCCTTATTTCCTTGGAACGTACGCTGTTCTTTTCTTCATCCAGTTCGAGCCCCAGGTATTCCATATCACGGGAAACAAGCTTTCTAATTACATCTGAATTTTCTCCAATTCCTGCAGTAAAGACCACAGCATCAAGACCGTTCATAGCTGCGGCGTAAGCACCGATATATTTTTTTATGCGGTAAGCATTCATGTCGAGGGCTAGTTGACATTCCCTGTTTCCTTTTTCTGCCTCGTCTTCAATATCTCTAAGGTCACTGTAACCGGTAAGGCCCAGCATTCCGCTTTTGTGATGGAGTAGATCACTCACTTCTTTAGCCGAATATCCCAGTTGCTCGATCATATAAAATATCACCGATTGGTCAATATCTCCACTACGGGTTCCCATGATCAATCCGTTAACAGGACCGAAGCCTAGGGTGTGGTCAATACTTTTCCCATCTTTCACAGCCGTCATACTACACCCATTCCCAAGATGAACAGTAACGAGTTTGGATTTTTCCTTTTTGAGGTACTCATTAGCTTTTTCTGAAACATACTTATGACTTGTCCCATGGAAGCCGTACACCTGAATTTTCTCCTTTTCATAGAATTCATTTGGAATAGCATACTTGCTGGCGTGTGAAGGAATACTCTGGTGGAAAGCTGTGTCAAAAACAGCCACCTGGACTGCTTTAGGAAAAATCTCCTCGGCTACTTCAATTCCCTTTAAGTTTGGTGGATTATGAAGTGGTGCCAGGGAAAATAATTCTTTGATCTTTTCCTTTACTCTGTCATCAATAACAATGGTATCCGAAAAACTTGCACCGCCATGAACAACGCGATGACCAATGGCAGGAATATCGGCAGGATCCTTTATCACTCCGTAATTGCTGTGCATAAGGTGTTTTGTCACCTCTTTTAGAGCTACGGAATGATCCTGAATTTCCATTTCTTCGGAAGTTGAATATGCTTCCGATTTATAATGAAGTTTTCCTGAAGCCTGTCCAATCCTTTCAACCAGCCCCGAAGCTAAAACTTCTTCTGAAGGCATATTGATCAATTGAAATTTTAGGGATGAACTCCCGGAGTTAATTATAAGTATATTCTTATTCATATTTCTATTTTAGAATCAAGAGCCAAGAACCAAGAGCCAAGACTTTTAATTAGATTATTTTTCCTTAAACCTTAAACCTTAAACCTTAAACCTTAAACCTTAAACCTTTATAAGCCCTGAGCCTGAATTGCGGTAAGAATTACTGTATTGAAAACATCATCAACAGTACAGCCACGGCTAAGGTCGTTCACAGGTTTGTTTAACCCCTGTAGCATTGGTCCAATCGCCAAAGCGCCTGTTTCCCTTTGCACGGCTTTATAGGTATTGTTCCCGGTGTTAAGGTCGGGGAAAATAAGTACGCTTGCCTGCCCTGCAACTTCAGATCCCGGTAATTTACTTTTACCTATGGTGCGATCAACTGCGGCGTCATATTGTATTGGTCCTTCAATTTTAAGATCGGGACGTTTTTTCCTCACAATTTCAGTTGCTTCCCGAACCCTGTCAACATCTTCTCCTTTCCCGGAACTTCCGGAAGAGTAGGAGAGCATTGCGATCTTGGGTTCAATTCCGAAGGCCTTACTACTTTCCGCAGAAGAGATACAGATCTCTGCAAGCTCTTCGGCCGTTGGATTAGGATTAATAGCACAATCTCCAAAAACTGAAACCCGGTCTTCAAGACACATAAAGAACACCGAAGAAACTACAGAAACTCCCGGTTTGGTCTTAATGAACTGCAGTGCCGGTCTAATGGTGTGCTGCGTAGTGTGAGCCGCACCCGAAACCATTCCGTCCGCGTGCCCTTTATGGATCATCATAGTCCCAAAATAGGAAACATCACTCATAAGATCACGTGCGATATCCATGTTGATATTCTTATGTTTTCGCAGTTCGTAAAAGGTCTTTACGTAATCGTCGAAATATTCAGATTTTGTAGGGTTAATGATATTCAGCTTTTCTAAATCAATTGGCAAAGCCAGGTTCATGATCATTTTCCTGATCTCTTCCTCATCCCCGAGAATAGTAAGATCTACAATATCCATTGTGATAAGACGGGAAGCAGCAGTAAGGATTCGTTCATCTGTACCTTCGGGAAGAACTATATGTTTACGTTGCTGTTGGGCACGTTTTACAAGGCTGTACTGGAACATTCTAGGCGTAATGCCACTGGGTTGAAGCCCGGCAAAACGCTCTATTAGTGGATCCATATTAACGTACTTTTCAAACGTGCTTATTGAAGTTTCGATCTTCTGCGTACTGTCGGCGTAAATATTTGAGTTAATGGCACCAACTTTATTAGTCACATTAAAGGTTCCTTCTTCCACAGAAATGATAGGAACCACTTGTGAAAGACCTTCAATAAGTTTAATAATAGAATCTTCGGGAATCAAACCTCCTGTGAGGATAATTCCTGAAATTCGCGGATAATTACTGGAAATATGCGCCTGTAGCGCCCCCAGAATTATATCTGCCCTGTCACCCGGAGTGATCACCAGGCTTTCATTTTTAAGATGCTTCAGGTAATTGCGTAGCTGCATAGCTCCCACATTAAAGCTTCCCGATTGGTTATCAAGGAATTCCTCTCCAAAAAGCACTTTTCCGTCAAGAGCTTCCACGATCTCCTTTAGCGTTGGGTTTGCCAAAGTATCTATTAAAGGAAGCGCAAAAACAGCAACATCATCTGGCAGGAATTCTCTCATTCCATTGGTTGCAATGGTAAGATTGGCAAGTTCTATCTTATTGCTTACCATTGCCATTACGCGAACGTCCTTACTAATAAAGGTTTGATAAGCCATTTGAAGGCTTCCCATTAATCCTTCTTTAGTTTTGCTACGGCCACTCGCAATTATAATTACCGGTAAGCCAAGGTTCTTTGCAATATTGACATTCTCATCAAATTCAAAGACACTGCCTTCTCCCGAAAAATCACTGCCCTCAACAAGGACAAAATCAAAAGCATCCTCGAGTTTTTTGTATTTTCTAATGATGGTATCAATGATCTCCCCCGATTTTCCCTCATTGCGCTTTTGAATAACTTCGCTCCTGGTATAAGCATAAGCATCTTCATAAGACATAGGAAGATCAAAATATTTTAAAACCGTATCAATATGGTTATCGAGGTTTCCCGGCTTTTCTTCATTAATAATAGGTCGAAAATAGGCTACCTTTACAGTCTTTCCTAACAAAGCTCTCATTAGTCCCAGGGAGATAAGGGATTTTCCACTGTTTGGTTCTAAAGTCGCTATATAAAGTCCTTTGTTCATAGTTTTGTAAATTCTAATGCAAAAGTAAGGCTTATAAAAAATCCTGACCTGCGAGACAGGTTAAAAAGTCGTAAAAATCTGATGAAAATCACCTGAAGCTGGACCAATTCGTCCTTTATTTTTCCTGCGGAAGAATTTCCTTTAAAAATGCCGTTTTAGAGAAGTAAGTTTTGCTGAAGTATTCTTCTTTATCCTGAAGCTTCTGAACGTTTTTTAGTGAGAACAGATTTTTTTGAATGCCTCTTTTTCTTCTTTTGGATCTCTTTGTTGCTTATCCATAGAAGGTAAGTATATCCAATAATACCTGCCAAAAGTGAAGCCGAAAGAATCCCGATTTTTGCCTGTACAAGAAACTCCTCATTTACAAAGGCAAGTTCTGTAATAAAGAGGCTCATTGTGAATCCAATGGCAGCGAGAAAACCCACACCATAAATATGCTTCCATTTAACTCCTTTTGGGAGGGAAGAAATTTTTAACCATACCATAAGTCTGGTGAAAAAAACCACTCCAAAGAATTTTCCAATGATCAACCCCAGGATGATACCTAATGTTACCGGACTAAAAAAGAAGCCCAGGGAAGAGGCATCAATAGTCACACCTGCATTGGCAAATGCGAAAAGAGGTAAAACAACAAAACTTACAAATGGTTGCAAGGCGTGTTCAAGACGTTGAAGGGGAGGGGTTGCATCTTTTGTGAGCGAGGTGAATTTTTCAATAGTATTGGTAATGGATTCCTCCCTGTGTTCCTCCTTAATACCCTCTTCTTTCATTAAAGCCTTAATATTATATGATAACAAGCGTACTTTCCGGAGAAAGAGAGGAGGATTGATCTTCTTATTAACGGGAATGGCAAAGGCAGCCAACACTGCCGCGATTGTTGCATGTACTCCCGAAAGAAGTATAGCCAGCCAGAGCCCGCCTATTCCCATGATTGCATAAAAGGCCGTATGTCGAATTCCAATCTGGTTGGCGACGATCAGGATCAGGAAGAACATGGCTGCAATTGCCAGGCTCAAAAAGGAAAGATCTGCAGTATAAAATAATGCGATTACTATCACTGCTCCCAAATCGTCTACAATGGCAATTGCAGTGAGGAAAACCTTTAGAGAAAGTGGCACCCGGTTCCCCAGCAAATACAGGATGCCCAGCGCAAAGGCAATATCTGTAGCCATGGGAATTCCCCATCCTGTTATTGATTCTAGTCCTCCGTTGAAATAATAATAAATGAGGGCGGGCATTACCATTCCACCTATTGCCGCCGCTACCGGAAGCACAGATTTTCGAAACCCGGCAAGCTCCCCCTGGGTGATCTCCCGTTTTAGTTCAAGTCCTACCAGAAAGAAAAACATCGACATCAACCCGTCATTGATCCAGTGCAGCAGGGTTTTCCTTATCACCATATCATTGATCCCTAAATAGATATTCTGTTTCCAGAAATTGTGGTAAGTTTCTGCCAGTGGGGAATTGGCGAAGATCACAGCGAGAATGGCAGAGAAAATAAGTAGCAGGCCTACAGAAGTCTGTTTTTCAATAAAGCCCTTAATAGGCAGCAACAGGTATAGGTCAAGATGCGATTTTCTCATAAATTATTAATTTGATGCGATGTAAGAACATTACCTGAGAATAATAATCTCTTAAGTTATTTTTTTAATTCCATATAGAAGATGATGAATATCAGATGATTATTTTTTTTTGATAGAAATTCCATGAAAGACCTATTTTCCTCTCATTCTGAAGACTATTCCCGATACCGTCCCACGTATCCGGCAGAACTGTATAATTTTATGTGGCAGCTTTGCCAAACAAGAGACCGGGCCCTAGACTGTGGTGCGGGTAACGGACAGGTAGCAGGGGAGCTGGCAACTTTTTTCCAGGAGGTTTATGCGACCGATGTTAGTATTAATCAGCTGTCACAGGCGGTGCAGAAGCCAAATATTCATTACACCAAACAATCTGCGGAAAATATGGTGTTTCCCAATGATCATTTTGATCTTGTAACTGTTGGACAGGCGGTGCACTGGTTCAATTTTGAAAAATTTTATTCTGAGGTAAAAAGGGTACTAAAAAAAGATGCTGTAATAGCCATTTTTGGATACTCACTTTTTAGAAGCAATCCCGAAACAGATAAAATCATCAGGCACTTCTACGATAATATAATAGGTTCTTTTTGGCAACCCGAACGACGTTACCTGGAGGAGAAATATCAAACCATTCCCTTTCCTTTTGAAGAAATTGAAACTCCGGGTTTTGAAATGAAGCAGCAATGGAGTTTTGAAAGGCTACTGGGATATCTCAACACCTGGTCGGCAGTGAAAGCTTTTGAAAAGGAGAAGGATGAAAATCCGGTGGAGCTGGTGAAGAAAGAACTTGGGGAGAGTTTTGGCGAGGTGGGGGAAGTGAATTTTCCGGTGCTGCTTCGGGTGGGCAGGAATTCAGAATAAAACTTCCGCAGAAATTTTTATCGGGAATATTCCGGAACGGGGTGTCAAAAATGGCATTTTTGGAAGGTTTTTTTCGGCTGGTTTTCAGGGTAGATTTCCGAAGAAATTGAGCTGCTCAAAATTCCAATTCATATAACTATATTTGCAGCCGCTAAAGAGCATCAAAATTTATTATATGAAAGCCGGAATTGTAGGACTACCCAACGTAGGAAAATCAACTTTATTCAACTGTCTCTCAAACGCAAAAGCGCAGAGTGCCAACTTCCCGTTTTGTACCATTGAACCCAACATTGGAGTGGTGAACGTGCCCGATAAGCGCCTGGAAAAACTGGAATCCCTTGTAAATCCTGAAAGAGTAATGCCTGCTACCGTAGAGATCGTGGATATTGCCGGACTTGTAAAAGGAGCGAGTAAAGGGGAAGGTCTTGGAAACCAATTCCTCGGAAATATTCGTGAAACTGATGCAATTCTTCATGTTTTAAGGTGTTTTGAGAACGACAATATCGTGCACGTGGATGGAAATATAAATCCGGTGAGAGATAAGGAGACCATTGATATGGAGCTGCAGCTTAAGGATCTTGAAACGGTCGAAAAGAAGCTGGAAAAGGTGAAGCGGGCTGCGAAAACCGGGAATAAGGAAGCTCAAAAAGAAGAAGCAGCTTTATTGAAAGTAAAGAGTGGACTTGAAGCGGGAAATTCAGTAAGAGCAATTGATCTTACTGAAGAAGAAAGACAGGAATTTATTAAGCCACTACAGTTCATTACAGATAAACCTGTGATGTACGTGTGTAATGTTAACGAAACCGATGCAGTTTCGGGAAATGAACATGTTGATAAGGTAAAAGAGTCTGTCAAAGGTGAAGGCGCCGAGGTTCTGGTACTGGCAGTAGGAACAGAAGCCGATATCACTGAACTTGACGACTATGAAGAGCGTAAAATGTTCCTTCAGGATATTGGGCTGGATGAGCCGGGATCGGCTAAACTTATTCGTGGAGCCTATAGTCTTCTTAATCTACAAACTTATTTTACTGCCGGGGTCAAAGAAGTAAGAGCCTGGACAATTCCCGTAGGAGCCACAGCGCCGCAAGCGGCAGGTGTGATCCATACCGACTTTGAAAAAGGTTTTATTCGTGCCGAAGTTATCGCGTATGACGACTACGTGAATTACGGAAGTGAAGCAAAAGTGAAGGAAGCCGGGAAAATGAGGGTAGAAGGGAAGGAATATATCGTAAAAGATGGGGATGTAATGCACTTTAGGTTCAACGTGTAATTAGATTTGAGATATTAGTATTGAGTATTGAGACTTAATACGAGATTGGACCTCACAGGTTTTTTAAACCTGTGAGGTCTTTTCAATTTTAGGAAACTTCAACGTTGAATACCTTCAAAAAATGACATTTTTTGAAGGTATTTTGGGAATAAAAATAATCTGGAAATTTCCAATCTTGAATCCAAAGGACCTTGAACTTTGAACTTTAAACCTTAAACCTGCGTTTGTGAAACAATTGTTAATTATTTTGTTCCCCAGAGGTTTCAACTTTTTAGGGGAAAGCTTATATTAGCCACGAAACCGCAGGAAGCAGCTATGATCGAAGAAACTAAATATACCGAAGATAATATACGGTCGCTCGACTGGAAGGAGCATATTCGTATGCGTCCCGGGATGTATATTGGAAAACTTGGAGATGGTTCGAGTGCAGATGACGGTATCTATATTCTTCTTAAAGAAGTTATCGACAACTGTATCGACGAATTTGTAATGGGTGCAGGAAAGACCATTGAGATCTCTGTACAAAACCAACGGGTGATCGTTCGCGATTACGGCCGGGGTATTCCATTGGGAAAGGTGGTAGATGTGGTTTCAAAGATGAATACCGGTGGGAAATATGATACCCGGGCCTTTAAAAAGTCTGTAGGACTTAACGGGGTTGGTACTAAGGCGGTAAATGCCCTTTCCAGTAATTTTAGGGTGGAATCTACCAGGGATGGGAGATCAAAGTCGGCTGAATTTGAGCAGGGTAATCTTATCAATGAAGAGGAACTCGAGGAAACCTCCAGAAGAAGAGGGACCAAGGTGAGTTTTACACCCGATGAAATTATCTTTAAGCATTACAAATTTCGTTCAGAATATATTGAAAAGATGCTGAAGAACTATGTTTACCTCAATCCGGGGTTGACGATAGTTTTTAACGGCGAAAAATTTTATTCAGAAAATGGATTGGCCGATCTTTTATCTGATAGTATTAATGAAGATGACCGCCTGTACCCGATCATTCACCTGCGGGGTAATGATATTGAGGTGGCGATCACTCACAGCAAGACCCAGTACAGCGAAGAGTATCACTCTTTCGTTAACGGACAGCATACTTCCCAGGGGGGAACCCATTTGGCTGCATTCAGGGAATCTGTAGTAAAAACTCTAAGGGAATTCTACGGAAAGAATTTTGAAGCCAGTGACGTTAGAAAGTCTATAGTTTCGGCTATTAGTATAAAAGTGATGGAACCGGTTTTTGAAAGTCAGACAAAAACCAAACTTGGTTCTACAGATATGGGAGGTGACCTGCCAACGGTGCGCACCTATATCAATGATTTCCTTAAAACCCAGCTGGATAACTTCCTGCACAAAAATCCTGAAACTGCCGATTTGCTACAGCGAAAGATATTGCAGGCAGAAAGAGAGCGTAAGGAACTTTCGGGAATTAGGAAACTGGCAAAAGACCGGGCTAAAAAAGCCAGTCTGCACAACAAAAAATTGCGAGATTGCCGAATCCACCTGGGAGACAGCAAAAAAGAACGCTACCTGGAAAGCACCCTTTTTATTACAGAGGGAGATTCTGCGAGTGGTTCCATCACCAAATCCAGGGATGTGAATACACAAGCGGTTTTCAGCTTAAAAGGAAAACCTCTCAACAGCTACGGTCTTAGTAAAAAGATCGTTTATGAGAATGAAGAATTCAATCTGCTTCAGGCAGCGCTGAATATTGAAGAGTCTATGGAAGACCTTCGGTATAATAATATTGTGATCGCTACCGATGCCGATGTTGACGGAATGCACATTAGATTACTGCTCATTACTTTCTTTTTACAATTCTTTCCGGAGTTGATCAAAGAGAACCATTTATACATCCTGCAAACGCCACTCTTCCGCGTGCGGAATAAAAAAGAAACGATCTACTGCTATAGCGAGTTGGAAAGGCAACAGGCAATACAAAAACTTTCAGGAAAACCCGAGATCACACGATTTAAAGGACTTGGAGAGATTTCACCGGACGAATTCAGGCATTTTATTGGCGATAATATTCGGCTGGACCCTGTTATGCTAGACAAGGAAATGAGCATTGAGGAGCTTCTGAGTTTCTATATGGGGAAAAACACGCCAGACAGGCAGGAATTTATTATTGATAACCTTAAAGTCGAGCTGGACCTTATTAACGAATAGCATGAAGTTCAACAATAAGAAAGAAACCAGCATTATCCCCTCGATCTATATTATTGTTGTGGCGGTTTTTATTACTAATACATTTGCATCTATTGAGTTAAAATACGACGATGCTCCCTTTAATTACAGTAGTTTGATTCCTAATGTAATTTCGCTTTTGGTAGGGATCTTTATTTTTATTGTTGGTAAGACTTTCGAATTTGACAGCGATGGAGAGACTATAAACTTTAAAAGTAATGGTGTGCTGGTGTCGCAATTTATGCACTACCGTGAGCAAAGAACAGAAGTTCCAAAGTCGAAACTAAAGGATTTTAGAGTAGAGAATTATTTTTTCTATAAACGCCTGCACGTCTTTATCCATTCGCGGAACAGTAAGGGTTACAGGCATTATAAATACAATATCACCTTTTTGACAGGCAAGAAAATTAAGGCATTAAAGATGTCACTTGCCAAGATTTTGGAAAAAAACAAAGCGAGGGCTTAAATGGAGAACGAGAATCTAGACGATCATCAAGACGAACAATTGGGGCAGAACGAAGAGCTGAATTTGGAAAATAATGAGGTGCTTACCAAGGTCACCGGGATGTACAAGGACTGGTTTCTTGATTATGCTTCTTATGTGATCCTTGAAAGAGCCGTTCCTGCTCTTGAAGACGGTTTTAAACCTGTACAGCGGCGTATCATGCATTCTATGAAGGATCTTGACGACGGGCGGTACAACAAAGTAGCCAACATTGTAGGGCATACCATGCAGTATCACCCGCACGGGGATGCCAGTATTGGAGATGCCATGGTGCAGGTTGGACAAAAAGACCTGTTGATAGATACCCAGGGAAACTGGGGAAATATTCTTACGGGAGATGGATCAGCCGCCGCCCGTTATATTGAAGCACGGCTTTCAAAATTTGCCCTGGATGTTGTCTACAACCCAAAGATCACCGAATGGCAGCTTTCTTATGACGGAAGAAAAAAAGAACCGGTAAATCTACCGGTAATGTTTCCGTTATTACTTGCCCAGGGGGCTGAAGGTATTGCAGTAGGTTTAAGCACCAAGATCCTGCCTCATAATTTTATTGAACTCATAGAGGCCAGTGTAAAGCACTTGCAGGGGAAGAAATTTAAACTGTATCCCGATTTCGCTACCGGTGGAATTGCTGATATTACAAACTATAACGACGGGATGAGAGGCGGTCGTGTACGGGTACGCGCCAATATTTCTCAACTTGACAAAAATACCCTGGTTATAAAAGAAATACCTTTTAGTACCAATACT
This sequence comes from Salinimicrobium sediminilitoris, assembly GCF_020866905.1. Taxonomy (GTDB): domain Bacteria; phylum Bacteroidota; class Bacteroidia; order Flavobacteriales; family Flavobacteriaceae; genus Salinimicrobium; species Salinimicrobium sediminilitoris. The sequence continues at coordinate 188,895 of NZ_JAIVCC010000009.1, forward strand.
TCTACTTTAATTGATTCTATCCTCAAGGCAAACGACAAAGGGAAGATAAAGGTCAAGAAAATAGAGGATAATACCTCGAGTGAAGTTGAGATCCTTATCCATTTACCGTCGGGTATGTCACCCGATAAAACCATAGATGCATTATACGCTTTTACAAACTGCGAAGTATCTATTTCCCCTTTAAGCTGTATTATTATTGATAATAAACCGGCATTTCTTGGAGTTTCTGAAATCTTAAGAAGGTCTACAGACCATACTCTGAGTCTGCTAAAGAGTGACCTTGAGGTAAAACTCGACGAATTCCAGGAGCAATGGCATTTTGCGTCCCTTGAAAGGATCTTCATTGAAAAACGTATCTACCGTGATATTGAAGAGGAGGAGACCTGGGAAGGAGTAATAAAAGCCATAGATGAAGGGCTAAAGCCACACACTACCCACTTAAAACGTGCAGTGACCGAGGAAGACATTGTGCGGCTTACAGAGATAAGGATCAAGAGAATTTCCAAGTTTGACCTTGAAAAGGCCGAGCAGAAAATTGAGGCACTGGAAGGCGAGATTGCCCAGATAAAACATCACCTGGATCATCTCGTGGATTATGCCATTGCATACTTTAACCGCCTGAAAAAAGATTACGGAGCCGGAAAAGAGAGAAAGACCGAACTGCGACTGTTTGATGACATTGAGGCTACAAAAGTTGTAATAAGGAATACCAAGCTCTTCGTTAACCGGAAAGAAGGTTTTGTGGGTACAGCCCTTAAAAAGGATGAGTATGTTACCGATTGTTCAGATATCGATGATGTGATCTGCTTTACGGCCGAAGGGAAAATGATCGTAACAAAAGTAGATGCCAAGACCTTTATAGGAAAAGATATTATCCACGTTGCCATTTTCAAGAAGAAGGATCGCAGGACCATCTATAACATGATCTATAAAGACGGGAAAGGCGGTGCTGCATATATTAAGAGATTTGCCGTAACCTCGGTCACCAGGGACAGGGAATATAATCTTACCCAGGGCAAAAAAGCTTCTGAAGTACTTTACTTCTCTGCCAATCCAAACGGAGAGGCCGAAGTAGTGATGGTTTACCTGCGCCAGGTAGGCAGTATTAAAAAACTGAAATTTGAAGTGGATTTTGCAGATATGGCCATAAAAGGCAGAGCTGTAAAAGGTAATATTGTGACCAAGTATCCGGTTAAAAAGATTGACCTGAAAGAAGAAGGAGTTTCTACCTTGAAACCCCGAAGGATCTGGTTTGATGATACAGTACGAAGACTGAATGTTGATGAAAGGGGAGAGTTACTTGGAGAGTTCAAAGGAGAAGACAGGCTGTTGATCATTACCCAAAATGGAATTGCCAAGACAATTAAACCTGAACTCACTACGAGATTTGACCAGGATATTATAGTTCTGGAAAAATGGTCTCCAAAGAAGCCACTTTCGGCTATCTATTGGGAAGGGGAAAAAGAAAAATTTTATGTAAAACGCTTCCTGGTTGAAAATGAGGAAAGGGAAGAGAATTTTATAGGAGATCATCCAAAATCATATCTTGAAATTGTCTCTACAGATTATCTACCGGTTGTGGAAGTGGTCTATGGGAAGATTAGAGGTAAAGATCAAAAACCGAATGATCTTGTCGAACTTGAAGATTTCATCTCGGTAAAAGGTATCAAAGCTCTCGGGAACCAACTTACTTCAGAAAAGGTTAAACAAATAAACCTTATGGATCCCAAGCCTTTTGTGGAGCCCGAAGAAACTGCTCCTGAGGACATGGAAGTAGTAGGGGAAGAGAATGTTGAAGGGACAGGTTCTTCTTCCGAATCTCCAGACTTCTCGGAAGGAAAACTTCAGAAAAAAGGTGCGAAAAATGATGAGAGCCAGATAAAACTTTTTGATGAGTAATGGCTAAAGGATTTTTTCAGGAATTTAAAGAGTTTGCGGTCAAGGGTAACATGATCGATATGGCGGTGGGTATCATCATTGGTACTGCTTTTAACCGCGTTGTAGATGTACTCGTAAAGCAGGTGGTAATGCCTCCTTTGTCGATGTTGACCGGAAAGATAGACTATGGTGATAGAAAATATGTTTTAAAAGAAGCAGTACCAGCCACAGATGGTGCGGAAGCTGTTGAAGAAATAGCCGTGGGTTATGGCCTTCTTATTGAAGTTTTTATTGATTTCCTGGTAATTGGGTTGACTGTATTCCTGGTAGTGAAATTCATGAACAGGTTTAGAAGGAAGGCCGAAGATACAAAAGACAAGACCGTCGCTACTCCAAAAGATATTGAGCTGCTCACAAACCTTAAGGAACTTATGCAGGAACAGAATGAGTTGCTTAAGAAGAATAACAGTTAATCTTACTTAATAAAAGAGAAAATTTGAAAAGTGGCAGAAAAGCCACTTTTTTTATAGAACAGCCTTAAATCGTTCAGGTATTAGTTATTCTGTTTTTACTACCGTTCCTCTCTGTTTCTTATTTTCCCCCACCAAACCATATTCAAAGGTATAAGTATTGTCCTTAGTAGTAAGGATCTTCATATGAATCGGTTTTTCTTCGGCACGGTTCTTTGGGTTTAGGTTCGAAAGGAGATATTCACAGTCATTTATCCATCGAATAGAAGAGGTATCTGCCTTTCCTCGAAAATAATCGATCTCTATACTGTCATTTCGTACAAACTGTGTTTTCACCAGTTCTCCTTCAAGATAGGATTCAAACTCAAAAGTGCCGGTCCTAAAATCCTCACAGTTACGTTCTGCCTCATAACAGGAGGTGAGACAGCAAAGGGCCGTCATTCCTAAAAACAGTTTTTTCATGTGGCAAATTTAAAACTTTTTCAATGGTTCTCAATTTTCGTAAGCATCAAAAGAACCGTCGGTATAAAGAATTATGACCTTTTTTATCTTTTTTGAAGAGGAGGGTGCAGCATGATCATTTGAAGGAAGTGGGGAGGAAGAAGAAAAGAGATCCTGCACCCCGTTTTTGGGAGGAGGAATTTTCGTGGATTCTTCTATTTGTGCTTTCTCACTTTTCTTCGGAAAACTTCCCTTTCCGTTTAGTAGCCAGTAAAGTTCTACATCGGGAAAAGCCGTGACGATCTTCATGACAAAATCTAAACTGGGCTTGTTTCTACCCGAAAGAAGATGGGAAATAGAGGAGCGGCCTACTTCAATTTTATCCGCAAAAGAAGCAGCCGAGAGGTCATGATATTCCATGATCTCATTGAGTCTATTTGTAAATTCTTCAACGTTTACCATTGTAAACACAAATGTAAAATTGTTATGTTTACAAAAGTAACACATTAATTTTAATCCGCCAATTCTTGTTTAAAAGAAGTATTTTTACATAAACTTAAACATTATATAGTCGGACCTAATAAACTAAAATACAATTAATTAAGTCGTGATAAATTGAGGCAGGGAATATTTCCAAGCTAGCATATTTACAGGATTAACATGTTGTTTACATAAGTAGACAACAGAAAAGATTTTACCTGTTTACGATTGTAAATTATGGAATATTTACTTTTGTAAACATGGATATAACTACAGATTTTTTAGAGCAGTACGAGCAATTCACTGTCCCTGGAATACATGGACGATTTCTTGATTTTTCTAATCTGGAGAAAGCTTTGAAGGAGTTCGAGGAAGAGTATGAAATAAAGGAAGTAGGAAGATCATTTCTTAATATTCCCATTTTAAGTATTACAATAGGTACAGGATCTAAAAAAATCTTTGCCTGGTCTCAAATGCACGGGAACGAAACCACTACTACAAAAGGAGTACTTGATCTTCTGCTTTTTTTCAAAATTTATAAAGATCATAGCGAGGTTAAGAAAATCCTGGAGCAATGTACTTTACTTATTCTTCCTATGGTCAACCCGGACGGGGCTGCGAGGTATACGAGAGAAAATGTCAATAAGGTAGACCTTAACAGGGACGCAAGTGATCTACACGAGCCGGAAAGCAGAGTTCTTCGCAATTGCTTTCTGGATTTCAAACCAGATTTTTGCTTTAACCTGCATGATCAACGTACGATCTTTGGAGCAGGAGTTAAAAATTTGCCTGCTACGCTCTCCTTTTTAGCGCCTTCCATGGATGTTGCCAGGACAGTGACACCTGTAAGGATAAAGGCTATGAAAGTAATAGCGGCGATGAATGCTGAACTGCAAAAGGTGATCCCGGGGCAGGTAGGGAGGTTTGATGATGGTTTTAATATTAATTGTACGGGTGATTATTTTACGGCACAGGACGTACCTACAATACTTTTTGAATGCGGCCACTTTCCGCAGGATTATTTAAGAGAGAAAACCCGCAGGATCTTCTCCTATTCCATATTAATAGGAATAAAGGCTATTGCTACAGGAGATTTTGTTCAGCAAAGAGAAGAAGACTATTTCGGTATCCCTGAAAACCAAAAGAGTTTTCTGGATATTATTTTACGTAATGCAATAATAAAAGGAAAAACAGTAGATGTAGGGATCCAGTTCTCAGAGAAAATAAAAGGAGGAGGAGTTCATTTTGAGCCCCAAATTCAGAATATAAATGAGCATCTCCATTTTTTTGGTCACAGGGAAATAGATTGCGAGGGTAAGGAATTAGAAAAAACGGATGGATCCCCTCTTATCGAAAACGATATAGTAGAGGTTATTTTGTTAAATAAAGAGAAGTTATCAATAAAATCCCCTCAAATTCCGTGAATATTATTTATAATCTAATTATTTTGTATTAATTTTGTACTTCGTTTAAAAATAAGGAGAATCTACAAAAGATTAGATATGGCAAAGTTTAGATTAGATGAAACAGATCACCAGATCCTCAATATGTTGATCGACAACACCCGGACCCCTTTTACCGATATAGCCAAGAAATTGAACATATCTGCAGGGACGGTGCATGTTAGAGTTAAGAAAATGGAAGAGGCAGGAATTATCCTTGGATCATCCCTTACTCTTAATTATGAGAAATTAGGTTATGCTTTTATAGCGTATGTGGGAATTTTTCTTCAAAATACTTCTCAAACAAAATTTGTTCTGGAGCGTATCAATGAAATTCCATACGTTACGGTAGCACACGTTACCACAGGAAAATTCAATGTATTCTGTAAGATTAGAGCAAGAGATACTCAGCATGCCAAAGAGATTATTTTCAAACTGGATGACATAGAAGGAGTGTATCGTACAGAAACAATGATTTCTCTTGAGGAAAGCATTAATGATAAGAAAAGACTTATGCATTCAATTTTTGAGAATCTTTAGTTTACTAAATTCTTATTAAAAGCCCTTCAAGCTATAGTTTGGAGGGCTTTTTTTATTAATTTAAATTCTTATATGATTTCTATGAGCTTAATTAAGCGAAAATTACTCACATTCTGGGCACTATTAAGGCATTCTTACGTAAGCTGGAACAGGAATGATTCATGGGCCCGAAGTGCTACAATTGCTTATTACGCATTATTCTCGTTACCCTCTTTACTTATTATTGTAGTAACAGTTGCAGGTTATTTTTGGGGAAAGGAAGCTGTACAGGGGAGGATCACCCAGGAAATAGGGGAATTCATTGGTGTAGATGCAGCAAAAGCCATTGAAGGAATGGTAGCCAACGCAGCACTCGATCAAACCTCGACCTGGGCCGTGATCTTCGGTTTTGCCTTTCTTATTTTTGGTGCTACGGGAGTATTCTTTCAGTTAAAGGCAGCAATGAACAACATTTGGAATATTGCTGTAAAAAAATATACGGTTAAAAGGATTGTTATAAACAGGGTCATTTCCCTCGGAATGGTTTTCGTTCTTGGTTTATTGCTCCTTATTTCGCTCGTCATATCGGCAATTTTAAAAGCTATAAATGATTATGTAGCATCAATTGCTCCCGTTATTACTACATTCCTGCTTAAAATATTGAATTTCTCACTTTCTTTTGCCATTATTATGTCCCTCTTTGCGGCCATTTTTAAATGGTTACCTGATGTAAAATTGAGGTGGAAAACAACTTATTTAGGAGCCATGCTCACCACCTTTTTATTCCTGATAGCCGAATATTTAATTGGTTTTTATTTTGGCCAGAGTAATCCCGGTTCTATATACGGTGGGGCTTCCTCTGTGGTCCTGATTCTGCTATGGGTTTATTATACCTGTCTTATTGTATTCTTTGGAGCCGAATTTACAGTGCAATATGCCCTTCACAAAAAGGAGAGGGTGGAGCCAAATGAATATGCCGAACCTGCGATCTACCAGGAGCTTGAAAGGCTTGAGCAGAAGCGGGGTCAATTGATTGATGAAAAGAGGATCCTGGATACGCTTCAATCACATTCAGATAAGGCAAAGGAAGAAAACCTACAAGAAGAGCAGGAAGAAAAAAAGAAAACTAAATCTTAATCAAAGTTTAACCTTCCCTTGTTCGATTTTAAAGGCTTTTTAGTACAAAATACCTTTTGCATTAACTATCTTATCTCTTATTGTTAAACCAAAAAAGGAAAAGATATGAATAAGAAGGTAGCCATTTTGGCAACACATGGATTTGAAGAAGTAGAATTGACCTCTCCAAAAGAAGCAATGGAAGATGAAGGATTTGAAGTGCATATTGTAAGCCTTGAAAAAGGTAAGATTAAAGCCTGGGATAAGACCGACTGGTCAAAAGAGTACAATGTAGATAAAGTAGTAGGAGAAGTGAATGCAAGTGACTATAACGCGCTTATGCTTCCTGGGGGAGTTATGAATCCAGATAATCTAAGAACGAACGAGAAGGCTCTAAAATTTGTACGTGATTTTTTTGAACAAAAGAAACCTGTAGCAGCCATTTGTCATGCGCCATGGACCCTCATAAGTGCGGGAGTGGTCAAAGGAAGGACTATGACCTCTTATAATTCCATGAAAGATGATGTAAAAAATGCAGGAGCAAACTGGGTTGACGAAGAAGTAGTTGTAGATGAAGGATTCGTTACAAGCAGAAATCCGGACGATCTCCCTGCATTTAATGCTAAGCTGATAGAGGAAATCAAAGAAGGAAAACATGAGGACCAACATGCTTAACCCTTTAACTCTTTTCAAGTCTTAAAGAAAAAAGAAGCCGCTCTAAAAATGACATTTTTGAGCGGCTTTTTTTATGGTTTTTTTATAAATCCTGATCCTCGTCTTCAGGCTCTTCTACCTCATCCTCGACATCTTCATTCTTTTCCGGAAGATCCACAATGGGTTCATTAAAATCTGAATCATCGTAGTCTTCTTCATCATAATTTGCCATTGTGTTCTCAAGGCGGGTACTTACCTTCACCAGGTAAATACTGTCTTCGGTCCTTACCTCAACCGCCTCAACCGTCTCATTTTTTGCATTTTTAAATGAGATGATTTGATCATCGTCATACCCATCAGGATATTTGTCAACGAGTAGCCCCAAAATTTCGGGAGTAAGCTTTTTGTAATCAACAATGATTCTTTTCATAAGTAATTTTTAAGTCCTCCTTCTAGGCGAAAATAGCAATTCATATTTCCGCCGCCGTTAAAATAAGTAAAAAATTTAAAGTCAATCTTAATTAAACTATTCATTCTCTGGAAGTGCAAGGTAAAACCTAAATGCTTCCAGAATGAGAGAATTTGGTACCTCCCGATCAATAACCGGTTCGCCAATTTTCCGCAAAAGAACAAAATTTATTTTTCCTCCCTCATTTTTTTTATCATATTTAAGTAAGTCTATGATCTTTTCCTGATCTTCAATGGAAATGGTGATCCTGCCGTACATTGAATGAATAGAATTTCTTATTTCATCTCTTTTGTGGATAGGAAATCCTTCAAGTTTTGAGGAAAGAAATGCAGCTAATACCATTCCTGCGGCAACGGCCTCCCCATGAAGTAATTTTTGTTTTTCGGGATCTACAAGAAAAAAAGACTCAATTGCATGTCCCAGGGTATGGCCAAAATTGAGACTCTTACGTAAACCTTTTTCCAAAGGATCCTCCTTTACAATCTTTTCCTTTATGACTACCGATTCCTTTATTAGATCTTCCAGGTCTGTTATGCCCAGTTCTTTAAGCGAATTAAGACGGTTCCAGTAGTCCTCATCTGCAATTAACCCATGTTTAAGCATTTCGGCAAGGCCGCTGCGCATTTCGGCTGCGGGTAAAGTTCCTAAAAATGAAGTATCGGCTATAACCATTTCAGGTTTTTTAATGACCCCTACCTGGTTCTTTAAAGCTCCTAGATTGACCCCGTTTTTTCCTCCCAGGGCAGCGTCGACCATAGCAAGCAAGGTAGTGGGGAAATGTACGCAAGCGATTCCCCGTTTAAAGGCAGCCGCTACAAACCCCCCTAAATCGGTCACCACACCTCCGCCAAGATTTACCAGCAGACTTTTACGGTCTCCTCCCAAATGGGATAATGTGTCCCACAAGGAACTACAGGTATCCAGGGTCTTATTTTCCTCCCCGGCGTCAATTTCCAGAATTTCTAAAGGAATATTAGTTTCCAGTTGCTGAAGAAAGGGAGCAAGGCAGTGAACATGAGTATTAGTGTCTACTAACACAAAAATTTTCGTGAAGCTTTCCTGCTCTATAAAATGGTTGAATTTTTCGTAACCTTTTTCATTAAAAAAAACCGAAGATTCGGCAGATGCTTTAGTCATGGATCCAAATTATAAATACTCGTTAAATGGCCGAAAATAAGGAGAAAAATCCTAACATTCTCCACTCAATAATTATCTTTGTATACCCTAATTTGGATAAATGATCACTAAGAAAATATTTAATGATACTGAAACAGCTTTTAGACTAAAATCTGATTCAGAATTGAACCGGGCAATCTTTCTTTTTGAAATGATAGACCGGCCATTTTTGGTCAAAACAGGAACTGCGATGACCAATCTTGCTCTCAAGGCACATCTGCCTGTAGAGGGCCTTATTAAAAAAACAATTTTTAATCAATTCTGTGGTGGAGTGACCGAGAAGGATTGCCTTCCTACTATAGAAAAAATGCACAGTAAAAATCTTCACAGTATTCTTGATTATTCAGTAGAAGGGAAGGAGAAGGAAAGCGAATTTGAAAAGGCCATCGAGCGGAAGACCAATATTGTTAAATTTATTTCTAAACGTAAGGAGTTGCCGTTTGCAGTTTTCAAACCTACCGGTATTGGTCGCTTTGAACTTTGGCAAAAGGTATCTGCAAATGCCAGTCTTTCTCTTGAAGAGGAAGAAGAGTGGCAAAGAGTGAAAAATCGTGTGAATAGAATCTGCGAGGAAGCTTATAAACTCGGTGTTAGTCTCCTGGCTGATGCCGAAGAGAGCTGGATGCAGGATGCCGCCGATGTTCTTATGGAAGAAATGATGTTCAAGTATAACAGGGAGAGGGCAGTTATTTTCAATACCCTTCAATGTTATCGTTGGGACAGGATGCAATATTTAAAAGATCTGCATAGCAGGGCCAAAGACCAGGGATTCGTAGTGGGAGCCAAAATTGTACGTGGTGCTTACCTTGAAAAGGAAAATCAGAGAGCTGCAAAAATGGGATATACTTCCCCTATTTGCGAAAATAAAGAAGCTACAGATGTGAATTTTAATGGGGTACTAACTTATTGCCTTGCCCATATCGATGACATCTCTGTTTTTATTGGAACCCATAATGAAGTGAGCAATTATCTGGCACTACAGGTAATGGAAGATAAAGGCATTGAGAAAGATAATGACAGGGTTTGGTTCTCCCAGTTATTCGGAATGAGTGAACATATTAGCTATAACCTGGCCGAGGCCGGTTACAACGTCGCCAAACTTGTACCTTTTGGTCCTGTGAGAGAGGTTGTACCATATCTTATTAGAAGAGCCGAAGAAAATACTTCTGTAAAAGGCCAAACCGGAAGAGAGTTAGGTCTCCTATACGAAGAAAGAAAGAGAAGAGGAGGGGAGATTACAAAGAGTAACAGAGAGAGTGAACTGGCTGGCTAGATTTATTTACTTTAGAATTATGGGCTGGAAATTCTACGGAAGCTGGCCCGATAATTTAAAGAAGGCTATAGTCATTGTGGTTCCACATACCAGCTGGCACGATTTCTACCTTGGGCTCCTGGTGAGAAGGATACTTGGGGTGGATATTAAATTTTTAGCTAAAAAGGAATTGTTTAAACCTCCTTTTGGATGGTATTTTAAATGGATGGGTGGTACTCCTTTAGACCGCACTCCGGGGCAGAAGAAAGTAGAGGCTATTGCAGCTTTGTTCGATCAAAAGGAAGTTTTGCGTATAGCTATGTCTCCCGAAGGCACCCGGAAAAAGGTTGCAGAATGGAAGACTGGGTTCTATTACATTGCAAAAGCCGCAAATGTTCCAATCGTTATGATTGCCTTCGACTTTGGAAATAAAAAGGTGAAAGTATCAAAGCCTCTTTATGCCACGGCCGATAAAAATCTTGATTTCATAAAGATCAAAAAATTCTATGAAGACGTCACGGGTAAAATAGCCCAATACTCATAAAAAAAGCTGCCCCTTAAGGCAGCTTTTTCATTTTCTAATAATCTAAATTAATACCTGTAAACGGCATTCATTTTTGATTTTTTATTTGGCATGAACTCTTCTTCAATGAGATATACCGTTCCATTTTGCTCAACTACTTTAACGGCGGCCAGGTTCATTAGGGAAAGACTGCCATTTCTTTTTTCTTCATGCACATCAACAGAAGCCATATTTTCATTATAATTCCCCCAGATGTCTTCCCGGTTCTGAAGAAATAAAGTGTCCACTTTCCCTTCGTAAATAGCAGGAATAATGTCTGACACGCTTGTAGAAGTTCGGGAAGGATTAAGGTCGTTGAACTGGGCCATTTTCTCCTCTCTTTCTTTTCTAAAATGTGGTTCAAGAGTGTCCAATGCGGCTGCATGAAGACTAAAAATACTCTCATGGTCTGCTTCGGGATTACCCGGCACCGGTTTAGGATATAAATTTTTATAACGGCTGGTTTCCTTGTAAATCGGGAAGAAGGAATCCTGGCAGGCGACAATGAGTGGAACAGATTCATTATTAAGAACCTCATAGATTCCTTTATCCACAGCTCTAAAAAACCTCAGGATCTCATTTTTCCTGTCACGATTAGCTGCTTCATATCCATGTTGCGTCGAGCTGCCTTCTGCACCGGCTCCTCCGCTACTGCGCTGGGTTTTGTGCTTACTGTTCTTTTCTTCATAATCGTATCCCACTCTGTCTTCCAGTTGATCTGGAGTGAGATCACCAATTTCTACTTCACCAATAGAATATTGGGTGGCCTCATAGAGTTTCACCTTGTCCAATTGTAAATGGAGTAGAAAAAATCTTCCATCTCCGTTGAACATAGGTACAAGAGGCTTGAGGTAAAAATGATCGGCTACATAGGTATAGGCTTCAAAGTATATTGGCAGGGTATACTGCCTCGAAAAACCATCTGCAAGAAAGAGTGCAAGCCCGTCGCTCTGATGTCTCCAGAAATCCCGGTCATCCATCAGGTCAAAAACAGGTTTTCCCATCTTGTCAATTTTATCCTGCGGATATCCCATATTCTTTAGTTCCTCAACGGCTTTCTTCCACTGGCTTTTTAAATTGATCTTATCTTTTTCTTCAAGGACGTCTTTTCCCGCTCTTACAGTGGGAATAAAAATAGAGATGCAGGGGTTGCTGTCAAATTTTGCTAATTCCTCAAATTGTTCTTTCGTCAAAATTGGCATGATCTGTTGTGTTTTAGAGAAGATTTTCCCTCGAAATTGAGAGGCTTCTTCCTGATTCATAAATGCCAAGTTAATATACTAATATGTGAAATAAGGCATAGGACGGGCGTTCATAATTTTTCCTTAAGGAGATCGTATTTTGCCGTTAATATATTCCAAATAGCTACCACCACACTATGAAAAAACGTTCAAGCTCTCCCCTGGATGTTTTCATCCATAGTAGGGGAGAAAATTTTCTTTCCAGTAATGTGTGAATTTGTTCCTCAATTTCATCATAGGAAAACCACTTCTCATTTGGTTGTGGAGATACCGGCCAGTATTTCTTGGTGGGGGTGAAAAATACATTTTTTCCATAGGTTTCAAAAGTAAATTCTGAAGCCTTTATCCAGTAACCAGCAATCGTTTCAGGATTTATGTGATCGAAAGATATCCTCTTCATTTGCTTCGGAAGAAAAACAGATGCTTTAAAACACATTTTTTGGACTACATGTTCAGTACTAATATCTAAAGAGGATAAAAAATGTTGAGTTGCCTCCTTAAAGAGTAGGGGGAATTGCTTTTTTTGAAGTCTTTCCAATTTTTTGTTCAAACTGTCCCTCTTATTTGGTCCAATTAAATGATCAAGTTCTGAAGCACCCGAATCGGGATCAAAAAGGTAGAATTTGTAGATCAATTCTATATGGGAAATAATTCCTGAGGCAGGATCCTTCAGCAGAAAATCCAGCTCGCCCCGGGTTGTTTTATCTTCAATGATCTGCCGGTTTTGAACTAAAATTTCTTCCGAAGTAAAATGAGAGACATAAAAAGCAAAAAAATGTTCCATCCGCTTCCCCAGGACACTTTGTTTGGGTGCCGATATTTTCGCGGGATTTATTTGTGGTGTTACTTTACTTGTCTGGTAAAGCGGGTACTCAAAAAAGGCATTTTCAGCAAATATTTGCGGAGTGCGAATAAATCCTTCAAACTGTTCTTCAAGAGAAAATTTCATTTAGTCGTCGTCCTCTTTACTAAAGAGAAAAGCAAAAGGTTTTAGTGGAGGAATATGAGAAAAAACAACATTGAAAATGGCTAAAATTGGTATAGCCAGGATCATTCCCATTATGCCCCAAATCATCCCGCCAATGATCACTGCCAGGATAACAAAAAGCGGGTGAAGATCAACCTGGTCTCCCACTACATAGGGTTGTAGAATGTAACTCTCCACAAATTGCGCAATGGTAAAGGTGATGATTATCCCAATAAGCACCGTTGAATCCCCCGAGGTAAGGTAGCCAAAAACTATGGCTAATCCCATCCCAATTATGTTACCTATGTAAGGTATAATACTTAAAATGGCCGAAATAAGACTAACCAGAATGAAATTATTCACCCCGGATATCCCCAGTCCTATGGAGTATAAAACAGCCAGTAAACCTATCAAAATGAGCTTTCCCACGAGGTATTTTTGAGTCACTTTAGCTGAATCCTCTATCACTTTCTTCACTTCTTTCCTTTTGGAATCGGGGAACAACAAGAGTAGAAAATCCTTGAACCTGTGCCGGTAGTTAAGTATGAAAAAGATGTAAATGAAAGTGAGCAGGTAATCTCCAAAGAAACTAACTGCCTGATTTAGAAAAGAAGCTGCTTTTTGCCCCGGATTGGAATTTTCACCCATAAATGGAACTGAAGAACCTTCACCAGACTGTTTTAAATCTTCCTGGTTGAGAGGAGTATGTTCAAGAAGAAAACCCTTTAAATTTTCTATTTTAGGCTGCATGGTTTCTTTTATTTGAGACCAGTCATCCACTACAGTTTTTACTTGCATAGAAACCAGCGCCATGAATCCAACAGAGACTAGTAAAATTATAAAAGTATTGAGTAGGGAAGACGCCGTACGATTAATAAAAGATTTTTCCATCTTACGTGCCAGCGGCATCATCAATAAAGCAAAAATTAATGCGGTGGTAAGGGGAATAAGGAATCCTTTAGCGTGAAACAGACCCTGAAATAAAAAGTAAATTACCAGAATACTTAAGGTGCCAAAAAATAAAATTTGCTTCCCCTTTGAACTCAATGTCTTTTCCATAAAAGTGAAGATACAAAAGTAGCAGCCATTATATTTTAACTAAAAGTTAAAGACAATTCGCACAAAGCCGGATTCGATCAATATTAGCCGAAGATTTTCCATTAATTTCGTGAAAATTAAATTTTGTGAAGCAACAGCGATTTTATTACCTCATTAAGGTACAATACCTTGGATACAGGCTGCATGGCTGGCAAAGGCAGCCGGGCTTAAAAACTGTCGAAGGTCTTGTCAAGAAAACCCTGAAATTCGTTCTGGGCGATAAAAAATTCAAGATCCTTGGCTCCAGCCGTACAGATGCAATGGTTTCAGCGCATGAATCTGCTTTTGAATTATTTACAGACCATGAGCCTCTGGAAAATATTGCAGATTTCATGGTGTTGTTCAACAAGAATTTACCGCCAGATATTAGGGTTCTAAGCATAAAAGAAGTGGACGCAGGCTTCAATATCATCCAGCATCCAAAGAAAAAGGAATATTTGTACCTGTTTTCCTTCGGAAGAAAAAGCCATCCTTTTGCAGCACCTCTAATGGCTACTTTCCTTGAAAACCTGGACATTGACCTTATGATGGAAGGAGCAAAACTTTTTGAAGGAAACCATTCCTTCCATAACTTTTGCACAAAACCTACCCCACATACCATAGTGGAACGGGAAATTGAAATTTGTGAGATCCAACCAAACACGGAAATTACGGCAAGTTTTTTCCCCGAAAGATCTTTCCTTCTAAGAGTCACGGGAACGGGATTTCTGCGAAATCAGATCCGGTTGATCATGGGATGCCTTGTGCAGTTGGGCAGAGGAGAGTTCTCACTTAAAGACATAGAAGAAGCCCTTGATCCCAAAGTAAAATTGCCCATGACCTACATTGCTCCCGGAAGCGGTTTGATTCTGAACAAGGTGGATTTCAAGATTTAATGTCTGTTTGGGATGAGCCGAGACTAATTAGGTAGTTCAAATACAACACTATAAATGAATCCTGAACAGCATTTATTCCTCTTTGCTCAGGATCGTCAATGCCATTCTTATAGTTCCGTAATCCATTTCCTCCTGAAAGTGTTCAAAATACGGCTTTAAGGCATCGGGATTATCTAGTTTGGATTTGGCCTTTTTAACTGCCTCAAGATCACCTTCTGAAATGAATTTCTTTAGATCAACACCTTCACCTGAATCATACAATTTGGAGAGATGTGAAAAAATTGTAGTAGGAGCAAGATTCCTGGTTTGAGCCATTTCTTCAATGGTCATGCCTTCCTTATAAAGTTTGAAGGTTTCCTTATATGTATTTCCCTTTTTGCGGGCTTTCTTCTCCCTCTTTTCTTTGCCGTACGCGATGATCTCTTTTATAAACCTGTAACCGTAATTTTGCATTTTTTGTCTCCCCACACCACTAATCTGCATGAAATCTTCATCGGTCATGGGTCTTTCCTTTTCCATTTCTTTTAAAGTGGCATCATTAAAAATGAGATAAGCAGGAATTCCTTCATCTTTTGAAAGTTCAAGCCGCAGTTTTCTTAACCTCTCAAAAAGAGTGTTTTCTGAAGTTTTTTCTTCTACAGTCTGTTCTTTTCGAAGTTCGGCCTGGATCACCTCTGCGAGCAAGACTTTTTCTCCTTCAAAAAGCACATTTTTGGCAAGACTGGTAAGTCGAAGTTTGTTTTGATCATGAAAAGCAATTTCAACATAGCCCATATTGATTAATTGGATCATGTATTGCTGCCAGTCCCTCCAGGAAACATCCTGTGCAATGCCATAAGTAGTTAACTGCTGATATCCTTTTTCGAGCACCTGTGCATTTTGAGCCCCCCTTAAAACATCGATAACCATTGAAACAGGTTCCTGTTCCCGAAGCCTGAAAATGGTAGAAAGTGCCTTTTGAGCCAATAAAGTTCCATCGAAGAATTCAGGCGGATTTTTACAGACATCACAATTACCGCAATCTTTGGAAATTACTTCACCAAAGTAGCTTAGCAGGATCCTTCGGCGGCAACTTAGAGCTTCAGAATATTGCTTCATGCGCTCAAGTTTTGCCAGCTGAACTTCAGAATTCCCAGAACCTTCAGCAAACTTTTGTAACTGCACCACATCGGCATAGCTGTGGAACAGCAGGGTAGATGATGGCAATCCGTCACGACCGGCCCGCCCGATTTCCTGGTAATAACCTTCCAGGTTTTTCGGCATGTTATAGTGAATCACCCATCGAACATTAGATTTATCGATTCCCATTCCAAAGGCAATAGTGGCACAAATAATATCTGTGCGGTCATTGATGAAATCCTCCTGAATTGAAATGCGGTCATTATGAGAAAGTCCGGCATGATAAGCTTCAGCTTTATGGCCTTTAGCTTGTAATTTGGCCGCAAGTTCTTCTGTATTCTTTCGGCTAAGGCAGTAAATGATACCACTTTCAGACTTTCTACCTTTCAAAAATGCCGAAATCTGTTCAAATTTTTTAATTCCGGGGCGAACTTCCAGGCTCAGGTTTTTTCGGTCGAAAGAAGAAATATGTTTCCTGGCGTGAGGAATATTGAGTTGCTCACAAATATCCTGGCGTGTAGCTTTATCGGCCGTGGCGGTAAGAGCAATTACAGGAGTTTCGGGATGACGGTTCTTAAGATATCCCAACTGTGTATAAGCGGGTCTAAAATCATGACCCCAGCTGGAAATACAATGTGCTTCATCAATAGCTATTAAGCTGATATTTCCTGCGGAAAAAACAGTGTCGATATACTGAAGACTTTCGGGAGCTACATAAAGTAGTTTGATCTCTTTTCTTTCGATCTTGCTGAAGATCTCCTGTTGCTCTTTTTCCTGCTGACTGCTGTTGAGAAAGGCAGCGGGAATACCGTTAGCGGTTAACCCATCGACCTGGTCTTTCATAAGGGCAATAAGGGGAGAGATCACAATGGTGATCCCCGGAAGCAAAAGGGCAGGAAGTTGGAAACAAATAGATTTTCCGCCACCTGTGGGCATGATCACCAGGTTATCATTACCCTCAAAAACCGAATCTATAATTTCCCGTTGCAACGGCCTGAAACTGTCATAACCGAAATATTCCTTTAATGTATCTATTAACTTTGCCTCCTCTACCATGTTACAAAGAAAATGAAACCCTACCAATGCTCAATGGCAGAGGATTGTTAAATACAACTTTTTATAGTGAACTTTAGGTAAGAGGAAATTCTTACTTTTAAAGAAATTATTCTTGTATGGTTAAAAGAACGCGCTACCTCTCCAAAAGGCCAAAATCTAATAAAGCTCTTCACCAGGCGCCGGGAACTGTGACTTATGTTGGTAGAAAGGAACAGGTAGAAACTAAACTGGAGGTAATTGATTATAATGCCGAAAAGTATGAGAGGTTTACTTCAAAACGGCCAGAAGATGCATTTCAGTTTGAAGAAGAGGACCGCACCACCTGGATCAATATTGACGGCCTTAGTAACACCAGTGAAATTGAAAAGATTGGAAAGTATTACGAGCTTCATCCATTGATTATTGAAGATATAGTAAACACCAACCAGCGTCCTAAAATTGATGAGTATAAAGATTATTTTTTCATTGTTGCAAAAATGCTTTACTACAAAGAAGATGGTAGGCTTGAAAATGAACATATAAGCATAGTTTTGGGAAAGAATTATGTGCTCACATTCCAGGAGGCCGGGGGAGATGTTTTTGACGGAGTAAGAGAAAGACTTTCTACAGAAAAAGGCAGAATAAGGAGCCGTGGGGCAGATTATCTTGTTTTTGCTCTCTTAGATGCCATAGTGGATCATTATTTTCTCGTCATAGATGATATGAGTGATAAAATAGAGGCAATGGAAGAGCGACTTTTTGATGCCCAACCAAAGGATGATACCATTCTTGAAATCCAGGAGTTAAAGCGTACCATGCTTAGAATAAGACGTGCTGTGAACCCGCTAAGGGAAGTAGTAAGTCGCCTGGAAAAAATGAATCACAACCTGGTACAGGAGCAAACCATAAACTATATAAGAGACCTTTATGACCATATGCTACAGGTTTCAGAAAATATTGAGATCTACAGGGAAATGACCTGGGGCCTAATGGATATGTATATGACCACGATTAGTAACAAGATGAACGAGGTGATGAAAGTGCTTACCATAATGGCTTCAATTTTTATTCCCCTCACATTCCTGGCCGGTATCTATGGGATGAATTTTGAATTTATGCCCGAGTTGGAGTATAAGTACAGTTATCCCATTTTATTAATAGCAATGTTTCTATTAATTGTGGGGATGCTGTTCTATTTCAGACGCAAACGATGGCTTTAGGTTTAAGATTTATTGCCAGAATTTATCTTCCCAATCATCGGGATCGGGAGTAATAATCTCCTCTTCCTTATTGTTTATGATATTAAGTTTTTCCTCGGGCACTGTCTCCTGCAGTTCCCGGAATAATTCCCGTTCCTCAAACCTTATATGATCATTCAATTCCTTTTCTATTGAGGTGAAGGTTTCTTTAACCGCTTCAGCTTTAAATAGATCCTGCAGTAGGGAATGTTCTTTTATGGCTCTAACCCTCATGGGATGAGAATCTCCCAATAATGGAAAAATCTCCTCCTCCTCAAACTTAAAATGCGGTCTTAATTGAGAAGTGAAGAAGAAATCGGTATATTTTTTAATTCGGTCGAGTGGGACGTTCTTTTTTAATCCTTCTCTTATTTTCCAGCATAAAAGCAGCCCGTGGTGATGATCCCTGCTCAAAGGTTTCAGGGCATGGTGTCGTTTAAGGGGTGTAGGCTTTGTCATAATTTCTTTATTGCTTCACAAAGGTAATTTTATATATCCTGGCAAGGCATGACTGAGGTCATGTATGTACGATCAATGTTTAGGAGAATCAACAATTTATCATTTTTTTAATAACAGAAATCCGGTTTATCGTGTAAAGCTTTATAATTTAGGAGGAATCATTGAAACATTCTAATTAAAGCTGCTATTTATGAAAATTGGTTTCCACGCTTCCCACGAACAATTTACCCCCGGCCATCTTCTCAAACTTGTTCAGCAGGCTGAAGATGCAGGTTTTAAAGCGGTCTTGTCGTCAGACCATTTCCATCCCTGGAGTGACAAGCAGGGACAGAGTGGATTCGCATGGAGCTGGCTGGGTGCGGCAATGCAGGCTACAAACTTGGAATACGGGATAGTGAATGCTCCAGGCCAAAGATATCATCCTGCAATAATTGCACAGGCTGTGGCGACACTAGATCAAATGTTTCCGGGAAGATTCTTTCTCTGTTCTGGCAGTGGTCAACTTCTTAATGAAAATATCACAGGGGAAAAATGGCCGCCAAAGAGGGACAGAAATAAACGTTTACAGGAATCGGTCGAAGTAATGCGACGCCTTTGGCAGGAAGACGGATATCTCAACCATAAGGGAATGTTCACCGTCGAGAGGGCTAAACTTTTTACCAAACCCACTCAAATTCCCACAGTATATGGAGCAGCTATTACAGAAAAAACAGCAGCCTGGCTCTCTTCGTGGGCAGATGGGATGATCACGATCTCCAAACCCGTTGAGGAACTTGAAAAAATGGTAAAAGCCTTTAGGGGAGCAGATGGAAGTGAAAAATCATTGGCTTTGAAAGTACAGGTATCCTATGCGAGTACCCGTGAAAAAGCTTTGGATGGTGCATGGGAACAATGGAGAAATAATATTTATCCTAGCAAGCTAATTGCAGATATTGACAGTCCCGAAAAGTTTGATGCCATGGGCCAAAACACCAGAAAAGAAGACATGGAAAAGCACGTGATCATTGGAAGTGATGCAGATGTCTTTATTGAAAAGATCAAAAAATTCAATGAAATGGGATTTGAAAAAATAATCATCCATAATGTAAATGAGCAACAGGAAGATTATATAAATTTCTTTGAGAAAGAAGTACTTCCAAATCTTCAACAGCAATAACTCACTAAGATGAATAAGTACTGGTACAAAAATGCGGTGATCTATTCGCTGGATGTAGAAACTTTTAAGGATGCAACGGGTGACGGCACCGGAGATTTCAAAGGACTTAAAAATGCCCTTCCATACCTTTCAAGCCTTGGGATCACCTGTCTCTGGCTCCTGCCAATCTTTGATACGCCCAACCGGGACAATGGCTATGACGTAAAAGATTATTATAAAATTGATCCCCGTCTCGGCGACTTAGGTCATTTCACTCAGCTCATTGATGCTGCGGAAGAAGTTGGAATAAGAGTGTTGATTGACCTTGCAGTTAATCACACTTCGACTGAACATTTCTGGTTTCAGGAATCCCGGAAGGACAAAAATTCAGAATACAGAGACTACTACATCTGGGTAGATGAAAAGCCTGAGGACCCGGAGAAAAATATGATGGCAGCCGAAGGTGAAGAAAGCATCAGCTGGAAATATGACCGTACTGCTAAAGCATATTATTTCCATTCTTTTTATCCGCATCAACCCGATCTAAACATAGCCAATCCGCAAGTTCAGGAAGAAATATTCAGGATTATGCAATTCTGGTTGAAGATTGGGGTTTCGGGCTTCAGGATAGACGCTGCGCCTCATATGTTCAAGGAAAAAGGCAGAATGGACTTTGAAGGAGATCCACATAAGATCTTCAGGAATTTCCGGGAATTTGTTGAAACTCAAAAACCCGATGCTATTTTGCTGGCCGAAGTTGATCTTGATCCAAACCAATACAATAAGTATCTGGGGAACGAGGACCAGATGCATATGCTGTTTAATTTTTACGTGAATAACTTCATGTTTCTGTCATTTGCCAGGGAAGAGGCTATTCCTGTAGCCCGGGCCCTGCAAAGAATGCCTGAAGAAATTACCAGAAAAGAACAGCTCGCAACATTTCTTCGGAATCATGACGAATTAAACCTCGACAAATTGAGCAGAACCGAAAGAGACGAGGTCTTTAAAGCTTTTGCCCCCAAAGAAAACATGCGCATTTTTGGTAGGGGAATAAGAAGAAGATTGGCTTCAATGCTCGGAAATGACCGAAAAAAAATGGAGCTGGCCCATAGCCTTCTTTTTACGATTCCCGGCACACCGGTATTGCGGTACGGTGAAGAAATAGGAATGGGGGAAGATCTTTCAATGGAAGGTCGTTCCAGTGTTCGCACAGTTATGCAGTGGGCTAATGACAGGAACGGCGGATTTTCTACTGCACCCACAGAAAATCTTATTAGAAATGTCATTTCCGGAGGAGATTTTGGCTACGAGAAAGTTAATGTAAATGATCAATTGAGAGATCCCGATTCTTTTCTTACCTGGATCTCCAAAGCCATAGATTACCGAAAGGAATTTGCGGAATTTGGATGGGGCCGTAATCACGTCATTGACACCGGTAATCCTCATGTTTTAGGGCACTATACAAAATCTGAAAAAGGAATGGGAGTAGCATTTCATAATTTCTCGGGGAAAGAAATTACCATAAAGCTCGAAGTGGATAAAGAATTATTTAAGGATGTTGTAGATGTCTTCGGAAATATAAGATACGAAAATTTCGACCCCGAAAAAGCTGAAGTAAAGTTAACCCCTTATGGTTACAGGTGGATGCATAAAAAACATAACTTCTTATGAATTACAAAGAATACTTATGGTGGCACAAGGGAACAGTGTATCAAATTTACCCCAGATCATATAAAGACAGTGATGGTGATGGTGTAGGAGACCTACGTGGAATAATTGAAAAACTCGATTACCTGAAAGATCTGGGTATCGATGCTGTCTGGATATCGCCCATTTATCCTTCTCCCATGGCCGATTTTGGCTATGATGTGAGTGATTATACCGGTATTCATCCACTATTTGGAGAAATGAAGGATTTTGATGAATTGCTCAGGGAAGTACATCAAAGAGAAATGAAGCTTATCCTTGACTTAGTACCTAATCATTCTTCAAATAAACATCCATGGTTCCTTGAATCTAAAAGTTCAAAAAACAATCATAAACGGGACTGGTATATTTGGAAAGATCCCGGTAAGGATGGAGGTCCACCTAATAACTGGTTAAGTGTATTTGGAGGTAGCGGCTGGGAATATGATGAGGAAACCGAACAGTACTATTACCATGCTTTCCTAAAAGAACAACCCGATCTCAATTGGAGAAACCCCGATTTGCAACAGGCAATGCTGGCCATAATGAGGTACTGGCTCAAGAAGGGAGTAGACGGTTTTAGGGTAGATGTGATGTGGCATATGATCAAGGACGAACAATTGAGGGATGATCCACCAAATCCTGATTATAAGGAAGGAATGAATTCATACAGCAAATTACTACCGGCCTATTCAACAGATCAGGATGAAGTTCATGACATAGTGCATAAAATGCGGAAGGTAATCGATGAATATGATGAGAGATTACTCATTGGAGAAATTTACCTGCCAATAAGCAAGCTTGTAAGTTATTACGGAGAAGACAATCAAGGTGCTCATTTACCTTTCAATTTTCAACTGCTGCAGCTTCCGTGGAATGCTGCCAGGATCAAAGCTACAATAGATGAATATGAAGGGGCGCTTCCTGAAAATGGCTGGCCCAATTGGGTGTTGGGTAACCATGACAATTCCCGAATTGCAAGCCGGGTGGGGAAGGAGCAGGCCAAAAATGCCGCAATATTGTTGCTAACACTTAGAGGAACGCCTACCATTTATTACGGGGATGAACTGGGGATGCAGGATGTTGATATTCCAAAGGAGAAGATCCAGGATCCACAGGCTTTGAACGAACCGGGGGTTGGGCGCAGTCGGGATCCCGAACGCACCCCGATGCAGTGGGATGCCACAAAACATGCAGGATTTACTAAAGGAGAACCCTGGCTTCCGCTTATGGGTAATTACAAAGAAATTAATGTAAAGAAGGAGTGGGACCAGCCTGGTTCCATGCTTCAGCTGCACAGGAAACTTCTAAAGATTCGGGCGCAGGAGCCGGCCCTGCAAGTTGGTAGTTATGTGCCTGTACTTTCTGAAGAGGAAATTCTTTCTTACATCAGAAAATACGAAAAACAGCAGTTCCTTATTGTTTTAAATCTCACAGATTCAGAAGTGAATTTTGCTCCCGATTTTGAATGGAAAGGAACTGTGGAAGTTTCATCCCACGAAGAATTTGAAGGAAAAGAAATGAGTGATAAAATTAACCTTCCGGCCAATCTGGGACTGCTTATAAAACTGAAATAAACAATGAAAGCATTAGGAAAAAAGACCTGGGTAATAGCTGAAGGCTATATCCCCGAATATGGAACGGGTAAGGAACCTGAATTCACAAGTCATGAAACGGCTTGTATTCTCAACACCTCGAATCAAGATGCCAAGGTGGAATTGACCATCTTTTTCTCAGATAAAGATCCGGTGGGACCCTATAAAGTGACTGTAGAGGCTCAGCGCACCAAACATTTAAGGTTCAACGACTTGAAAGACCCGGAGCCTGTTCCTTTAGGTACAGATTATGCCTGCGTGATCGAGTCTTCTGTGCCGGTAGTAGTACAGCATACCCGCCTGGATTCAAGACAGGCAGAAAATGCCCTTTTGACCACCATAGCATATTCGGAATAAGTAGGACTTTTGTTTTAAGATTAGTGCAATAAATATATCCTTTCAAAAAAGGTGTTTTTTGGTGCTCTTTTTCAGAGGAAATTTTTAGAAGGGAATTAAAAAATTTTCTAATTTTTACTGTACCAATTTAAACCGTTATGAAAAACAAGTTGCAAAATGCGCTCCTGGTGTTTTCTACGATCATTCTCTTTGGTTGTGGCAGTACTATGGAAACCAGGACAATGAAACCGGTGCTTAGAGCCGCTACAGATGCACCTGAAAATTTTATAGCACCGGAAGGTGCTACTACAGGAAATGATTCCTGTAACAATCCATTAACCGATCCCCGGGATGGCACAAAGATTATTATGCAGTCTGCTTTTTCTGGAGGAGTTGGGGATTATGAGGTACCCGACGGTAAGTATGGGGTTCAAAAAGGGGAATTCTTAAGAATAAAATGTGTTACAGGAGAAGTGGTAGGTATCGTGAGACGATAACTACCACCTCTGTAGCAGAGAAAGTTTATTGTTCTTCAATGACAAAAAAGCCATCATTGCCCTGAGACTGGTAAAGGGGCATAAAAATGTACGCATCCCATTCACTTTTTATCTCCTGGCCATTACTTGTTGCAAGTAACTGGCCTTTTTTAATTTTCTGAAAGTTCTTAAAGCCCGGCTCCATTTTAAAGCTATCTCCTTTTTTGATTTCGTGCCGGTATTTGATCTCAAAAGTCTTTTGAGAAGGAGCATTTTTCTCGGTAAAACGTTCCACACATTCGGGATAGCAGGAAACATTCGTCACTTCAAGACCGTTTGCTTCCTTTAAAGCCAGCCATATCATTCCTTCATGGTTTTCAACAGAAGCCTTGCTGGTGTGTTGGCCTGCTTCAAAGACAAAACCTGTAAGACCGGTTCGGCTCATATAGTGATCTATGGCACCGTAGATAATATCACTAAATCCTCTCACAATGTAGGTAGGGAATTTGTGGGCCCAGCTATCATTGTCATTCACATCCTGCACAGATATGTAAGGCAAACTATCTGAAGAGGTTGTGTGGCAGTCCAGAAAATAACGTTTTGAATAATCCTTTTCGGGATACTTTTCAAGGACTTCAATTATTTCATGCATTTCCCTTTGTTCCTGGGTTTCAGGATCGTTGTTCCTGACATTATCTTCGGTCCAGGTGCGGTTCAGGTCTTCATCAATATACCGCTGTTCCTTTTCCAGGGCAGCTTTATTACCCATTACACCTACAATTCGGCCGTTGATCTCGGGTTTGGTTTTTTCAAGTTCGGCAAAGACCTTTTTCAAGGCTTGTACCCCGCTGGGTTCATTTCCATGAACCCCGGCAGTGACAAATAATAATGGTCCTTTTTTATTGGTGGAGTATTCTCCTATAATTCGGGTGTTATCTTTCATTGTATATTTTTTCTGAAGTTATGCCATAGTAGCCAACACCTGATTGGATATCTGGCCCTTGTACAACTTCTTGTATTCAACTTTCTTTTCAATAGCGTCTATCACTACATCCGAAAAATCGGGGAGTCCTATTTCTCCGAAGTGATCCATCCCGCCTGGACTCAGAACATTGATTTCAATGAGCTTGTCTTTGACAATATCAAGTCCTACGAAGAATAAGCCGTCCCTTATTAATTTTGGAGCGGTTATTTCAATGATCTTTTTCATCTCTTCTGTAAGCGGACTTTTATCGCCTGTACCTCCCTGATTAAAATTACTTCGGAATTCTCCCTCACCGGTCAATCTCTTGATGATCCCGTAATTACCGTCTTTTTCCATTACACGGCCATTGAGAAGTAATACTCTTACATCTCCATCTTTGGCTGCAGGTAAATATTCCTGGGCTATAATGTATCCCTGTCCAGAAAGGTTCTCTATGATCTGGTTAAGGTTCTTTTCGTTTTTATCGATAAGGTATACATCTCTACCACCAGAACCTTCAAGAGGTTTAAGAACCATTTTCTTCTTATGTTTTTCGAAGAATTCCATAACGTCCTCTTTCTTACGGGTAATTATGGAATTTGGTTTTATACTGGCAGGAAGTTCTTCAAAGTATAGTTTGTCGATAAAAGCATTGGATAGGGCGTAGGCATCATTCAAAACCAGCACTCCTTCCTGTTGCATCATACGCCCAAAAGCAATACCAGATTGTTCAGCCCATTGGCGGGAAGACCCTTCCTCGGTTGGATTATTCCTTATGAACAGCACATCAAGATCTGTAGCTGTTATTCTTTCTTTTTTAGCTTTATCTCCCTGGAGGAGTTTAAGGTATTCTTCGGGCGTCTTGGCTTCCATTTTTTTAGGAACGTAGGTAGAATCAATAGAGAGCTCTTCGCCCTGCTTAAAAAAGAAGTCTCCTACTCCCATTGCATAAACCTCATGCTTACGTTTACGGGCCTCCTGCATAAGGAACACGGTGGTCCCACAGGTTTCAGTTTCAACATTATTTACAACAAAACATATTTTCATTAATTCTTTGATTTAAGGGATTTCTCCCGGTTTATTATTTTTCTGAATTTTATCTTACTCCATTGTGGCCAGCTCTCTGTTCGATATTCCCGAACCGTAGAGCTTCTTATATTCTACTTTTTTCTCTATGGCTTCAATGATAACATCTGAGAAATTTTCTATACCAATTTTGTGAAGTCCGTCGATCCCACCGGGACTCAGTACATTGATCTCTATAAGCTTATCCTTTACCACGTCCAGGCCTACAAAAAAGTGTCCGTCCCTTTTTAATTTAGGTCCGATGATATCCACTATTTTCTGAATTTCCTCTGTGTGTTCGCTGGCTTCAGGGGTAGCGCCCTGTGAAATATTACTGCGGAATTCCCCATCACCACTAACTCTTTTAATGATCCCGAACTTTCCGTTCTTTTGAAGGATCTTTCCGTTCAGAAGAAGAACCCGTACATCTCCTTCCTTGGCGGCAGGTAAATACTGCTGGGCAATTATGTAACCCTGTGCACTAAGGTTTTCAATGATCTGGTTGAGATTTTTCTCATTCTTGTCGATCAGGTAAACACCGCGTCCTCCAGATCCTTCCAGAGGTTTAAGGATCATTTTCTTCTTATGGTTCTCAAAAAACTCCAGGATTTCCTGTTTATCACGAGTAATAAGAGATGCCGGTTTTACATGGGCAGGTAACTCCTCAAAATAAAGCTTATCTATAAAAGCATTGGAAAGGGCAAAAGCATCATTAATAACTAAAACTCCCTCCTGTTGAACCATGCGGCCAAACGCCACACCAGATTGCTCCGCCCAATGACGCCCAGAATCTTCTTCGGTAGGATTGTTACGAATGAAGAGTACGTCTAACTCTTTTGCTTTAATTTTTTTCATTTTAGCTTTTTCCCCCTGTAGCATTTCAAGATGTTCTTCAGGATTCCGAAGCTTCAGGCTTTTAGGCAGGGAAGTACTAATAATTGTAAGTGCTTCATTTTGAGTGAAACTGAAATCACCGACCCCCATAAGATACACTTCATGGTTTCTTTTCCAGGCTTCATGCATTATATAGACCGTGGTTCCTGCACCTTCGGTCTCCACACTGTTAACTACAAAACATATCTTCATGCATTAATTAATTTGGAAAGGGGGATTCCCTCCCTGATTTGACTTAGTTTTTTTCGGGTTTCTTCGGTATGAAGATATCTTGGGGTAAGTTTCACGGGGGAAAGTACTCGCCTTTCATTCAATTCACTGATAATTGGCATGTGCTCAAGGGCAAATTTCCCTGTGAGCAGGGGAGCTAATTCTCCACCTTCTTCCAGGTGTTTTTTGAGTTGCACCAGTCCTTTTAAATATGAAATATCTTTTGTAAAACCACCTCCCTGCATTATTCTGGAGGTAATATTAAAAGCACGCTGTGGTTTAAAATTATAATCTTTATTGAGCAGCCGGAAGATCTCCTTGAAATCTGCCCCGTGCATGCGGGCCGAAGCTGCGACTACCCGGCCGGCCAGGGTTCGCATCCTGTTGCCGGTAAGCCCGCCAACGAGGTATTCCGATAGAACAGCAAGCCCTTCCTGCAGGGTATCATAATCTGTAAGGCCTATGGATAATAATTTTAAAGGCTGTTGATTCCCATTATAATAAGTGAGGACATGGGTTCCTATTTCGTGCTGGATCAATGCTTTAGTTTCATTTGCATTGAGTTTGTAATCACTTGGCAAATAAAGTTCTCCCCTGGAAACCATAAGGATATTCACATCATCACGAATGTGGACCTTACTGGAAAAATTTTCGTCCTGTTCCCTGAAGTAATCAAACTCCTTATTTGCCAGTACCCTAAAATCTTCTGCTTTCATAATGCTTTCAAAAGCATGATCTTCCTTCTCAGGAACTTCTTTTAAGATAGTTTCAGCTTCATGTTGCAGATCATTGCTAATTTTTCCAAACAGCATCATACTGTTGTAGAAAAAATTATCTGAGCCTCTGTCGCTAAGCATACTTATCTGTAGATCTAGCTCTTCACGTTTTTCCCTGAAGATATAGGAGAGGGCGGGATCATCAATTTCCTCCAGTTTGAGATTATAAAGTCTTCGTTTTAGAACATCTGGATCAAATGGTATAAGCCGGTAATGATAGTTGAGTACCTTTTCATAATTACTTTCGAAAAATGTGTCTTTGATCTGCCGTATGTTGGCAGGGGAAACCAACCACAGGAACTGGTAAGAAGTTTCTATTTCGGCCAGCTGCCGGTCAATTTCCCTAACTTTATTTTGAAGGTTTTTTTGCCCCAGAGCTCTGTAGCTCTTGACTCCGCTGGAGGTTTGGATTCTAATGAACTGAAATATTGTTTTGTGAAGGGCAACTACAAAATCATCTTTAAAGCTTCTAAAGAAAACCGGGTAGTCTTCTCCTTCCTTGCTGCGGTAGACGGGCGGCACCTCAATTCCCAGCAGTAAACATCCGGAAGCTTTTAACTGTTCCAGGTTTAAAAGAGGTTTCTTCCCTTCTGGTTGTCTTTCCAGAGTATCCTGCACTTCGGAAGATCCAAGTTGCAAAGCCCTGTATCCTGAATCAACGTCATCCAGTTCTTCCTGTAAAACTTTAATTGTGGTGGAAAGTTTTTCTGCAGGACCCTTAATTTTAAATTTTCGACTCTCCGGGGCTCCTGCAAAAACCTCAATGATCAAAAAGGATTTAAATTTTGAGGACATGGCTTCACTAAGGCAAAACATGAGCCGTTGGTATCCTTCAAAATCCTTGTTTCCTATAATTAGAAAGGAAGCTTCACTCAAAATAAGACGCACGGTAGCGCGGTCTTTTCCCTTTTCTATATCCTCATCTTCGTTTCTGTAAATAACAAGGTAGGGGAGTTCATCACTCATATGAAGGAAACCACCCCCCGGTAAATGCTTTTCAATCTCGCATTTCTCCTGGAGTTCTTCTACTATTTTTTCAATAGAAATTTCACTAAAAGCCTGTGGTTCATTAGATGTACTTACTGCCATAAAATTTTTTGCTTTTTTTGAGGAATGTGAAAGCCTGTAAATTGACCTGTACTTCCTTTAAAAATGCTCATTAGTAAATTTAAAATATTCAGAAGTTCTGGTATAATTATGCTTATCCAATTAGCTGAAGTTTAGGAAAGATTTAATAGTACTTTTGGAAAACCACAGGGGATGCTTCTTCGTGAAGAAGACCAGAAAACCGAATAGAAAAACCTTGAATTAACGAGGTAGACAAAAAATAAAATTTAATAAATTACTGAAGTCTTTCTACTTATAAAAAATGAGAGAATTAAATATTTTTTTTGCTTGTCTTTTTTAAAAACCTCATTATATTTGCACCGCTTTAATGGTCGCGTAGCTCAGTTGGATAGAGCATCTGCCTTCTAAGCAGACGGTCAGAGGTTCGAATCCTCTCGCGATCACAGAAACCCCTCTTTTCCAGAGGGGTTTTTTGTTGTCTTAAAATACCATCTACACATTTATCCTTATCCCTTGAATTTATTGGGATATCTTTAGAAAGGTATAAAATAAATATAAATGTTTTTCCGTAGTTGTAACCGTAAAAACCGCTGACCTGGATAAAAAAAATTGTATTCGGAGTCATGTTTTTTTAGGATTACGCACACTTTACGCACACTTTTCTTTTTTTAACTTTCATTTATATTTTTTGAGTTCAATTACCCGCGAATGTTACCAATCTCATTTAGAAATATGGAAGGGAAGGAGACCTACAGGTAAATTACATATTGCCGACCTTGCGGCAAAAATCAGAAGGTCAAAAAATACTTTGTCTTCTTTTACCTTCAGTTACAAATAATTGATCCACAATAATCTTCTGATAATGAAGAATGTCTTCAAAACTTAACGTCCTGTCCTTCCTGTCTTTTAGTCATTTTTGAGCAGGTTAATAGCCGACAATGTAGAATTCCCAGGCTACTTCTGGAACATTGTCAAAATACTGCACATCGTTAATCCAAACTTTTCCGAATTTTTTCTTCCTCACTGGTGAGTTCGAAACCCGGACTGGTTTTGGTGATCTTCCTCGTGATCTTGTTGTCCCCGCCCTCAGGATAAGTTGTAATAGAATCTTCAAAGACCGGACTTTTCAGCAAATGAATTTCTCGCAATTCACCAACCAGCTTCACCAGCTGCCAGAATTTCTCCTGATCTGCCGGATAAGGCAACCGCGGAAAATCTATTTTTAAAATTGTTTAGATTGTAAAGCATAATTTATTCCGGTGACAATGAAAAATTCATGAGCCAAGTCGCCCGCATAATCCTCCATTCTGTATTCAAAACCAAGCTCCAGTTCAATATTTTTAAGAGAGGAATTTTCCAAACCAATTGAAAACCTTTGTTCTGCTTCAGGTTTTAACTGGCTTGAAATGGCATACAGGGCTTCAGTTTCAATTCCAAAGGATAGATATTGATTAATGGGTGCTGAATATGCTAATTCATACCTGATTCGATGTATAATATTTTCCCTGAACCGCTGTTCGAGCCTAAATCTATGCGAGAAAGAAAGATTGACAGGTTCCAGTTCCAGCTGTTCAATAATCCTGAACTCATCTGTTTCAGAAGAATCAAAAATATCTGTAAAACGATATCTGAGTCCCAGGCTAAAAATCGTAGATTTGCTGGTTGCGTAATTTGTAAAAAGATTCAGTTCAAGGTGTTCATGTTGATAACCGAAAATTTTTTCGCCGTCAAATGTTTCCTGAAGCATTCCGCGGCTACCAACGCCTACATCTAATGACGATTTCCCTTCTGCAGGAATTGAAAGCCCAACCTCATTCTCAAGAAAGTAAGACTTTGGATTTTGAGAATAGACAAGATTGCTTCCTAAAGTGGAAAAGAGTAGGAGGATAAGAAGTTTAAATTTTGTCATTAAATCTATTCAGATATTTCACTTTTTGTTTTTTCTCTTCTTCTTGTCCCAGTACACATAAAGTCCGAACAGGACCAAACTCACCAAGGAGCCCCACAGCAATCCACTTTTTAAAGCATCTGTGCTTTTCCCAATAATAGCAATAAATAGAGTTAATGGCGCTATACCCACCAGGGTGGCTCCTATAAATTTCCAGTAGCCCATCTTGAGGATCCCGGCCACAAAACTAATTGCGTCATTGGAAAGAAAGGGATTGAGTCGGGTTACGATAACCGCCCAAAAACCGTAATCGTCAATAAAATAACTGATCTTTTTTTCATTCTTATGGCCAATGAGTTTTTCCACAATGACGGGACCAAAATATCTTCCAATAAAATATCCAACCGAAGAGGCTGAAAATACTGCTGCAAGGATGATAAAGCTGCCCCAAACCGGCCCATAAGCGAGCACAGAAACGACCATCAAAAGAATTGTAGGGATCACCAGCAGAAACATTTGTGCGATCATGGCTAGAATTAGTACTACAGGACCAAACCAACCAAAATCTGCAACCCAGGCCTGGATTCTGGCTTCATCATCACTCGTGAGCACATTCCAGGCTTCAGAAAGCCAGGCCTGCACCCCGGGAATAACGAAATATGCAAGAACAAGAGATATAACTATAACAGCCGAAATATAAAGCGGAAGCTTACTCTGCTTTACAGACGCTGTTTCAATTGACTGTTTTTCCATAGGGGGTTAATTATTAATTTTTTTTTGAAATATTTTTCAATTCCGGTTGAGGGACACTTTTAGAATACTGGCGGGTCCATCCTCGGCTTCATTTGAAATGTAGAGTTCTCCCTCAGGATTAAATGTGAGGCCTTCAGGGTTACCAAAATCTTTAAGCTTTAACATGAAAAGTTCTTTGGGCCTGCCGTCATTTTCGGTTATCAAGAGCTTTGGACGGGTGCCGTCAAGGATGAAAAATTCTCCGGTAATAGGGTGGATGTTCATTTCTCCCGGAGTAAATTTTTCTGAAAACTTTTCATCTACATTTTTAAAAATAGGATCTGAAAGATCGATGCTGAAAAATGCATTTTCGTCTGAAGCTTTCTTGTTAAGGTTAAAAGCGAAGACTTCTTTATATTCATCACAATTCTTTCTCTCCTTCACTGCCAGCAGGAGGCGGTCGTTTGCAGGATCGGCACACAGCCCTTCAATATTGATCCCAGGAAGCTGACTAATATTGGTAACATGTCTCTGTACCTGAGGATCTTTTCCCAAATAATCTGAAACTTCCAATATGATTCCGTCACTGCGCAACACATAAGCATCTTTTTCAACTACCGCTATGCCTTCATAATCTCCGCCGTTTCCAAATTCAATTTCTTCTTCAATCTTAGAATCTTTTAGGTTGTAAAGGAAAATTATGCCATCTTCATCCTGCACACAGGCAATACGATTGTCTCCAATCCATGCAATCCCTGATACTTCATTTAAAGCTTTGGGTAGCTCCCATTTTTCAAGAATCTCGTACCGAAAAGTCTCATGCTGCAGTTCCGAAGCTTTTCCCTTGCATGCACTAATTGTCAGTACTCCGCCAATCAAAATCAGTATTCCAAAAATGACCTTTTTCATAGTTCTTTATTTCCAGAATTTCCTTTCACTATCTAATCTTCCTGCGGCATCAAGCACGATGTCCTCATCAAGAAAAAACCGTTTCACTTCGGCCTGATAATAAATATCCTCTCCCTGTCTCACCCACTCGGGATCTTCTATTTTCTTTTGTCCGTAATTTTTTTGAA
Source organism: Salinimicrobium sediminilitoris (assembly GCF_020866905.1). Lineage (GTDB taxonomy): Bacteria > Bacteroidota > Bacteroidia > Flavobacteriales > Flavobacteriaceae > Salinimicrobium > Salinimicrobium sediminilitoris. The sequence continues at coordinate 221,287 of NZ_JAIVCC010000009.1, forward strand.
GAGCTTCCTGAACTTCAATGGGGAGTTTATTCCAGGTGATCTCTTTCTTTTCCTTCAGAATATTTCCGGAGGTGCTAAATAGGGCTGAATAGTCATTTCCATTTATTTCAAAATCCACCTCATAATCCTCACCAATCGAATTAAATTCAGGATCTGTGCCGTCAGGATATTGAGTCCAGAATTCATTCAGCACAACAGAAGGCACTTCCGCATAAGGATAATCATCGTCGTCGCAGGAAAGCAACACGAAACTCATCAACACCAGGAAGAGAATTCTATAATTCATTTTTTGTTTCTACGAATTTGCGGAAGAAAACTGGAAGGAATTGGGAATTTGATCCTAATTTCAGAAAGTACTGGAGCAGGATCTTACATACCAAAGCCTTCCTGTGCTTCATTTTCTTTCCCGATCATATTTAACTAAGGTCATCAACAAACGCTTTCTAAAAAGAATATAGAAGGGATAGGGGCATATTCCTGTTTCTTTCCAGATTCACCTCTTTCCTTTAGCTCCATTATACCTTCAAGGATTTTTATCAAAAATTCAATTTTGAAGATTTATGAACTATTAAAAAATTCAATCTAATTGGCTATTCTATGCAAACAAGATTTATCGGAAACAAAAATATCACCAATCAATTTTTAGTAGTTTTAATACTGCTGTTCATCTCCCTAAGCGCATTAGTCTACTTCTTTCCACCGACTTTTATTGATATTAAAATTTCTAAGGAAATTCAAGATGAACATGGTGCCATTGAGAATCTAATGATATTCATAAGTTGGTTTGGAGGTACAATTAAAGTTCTAAGTCTAAGTCTTGGTGCAGCTTGTGTATTCTATTTCATGAAATATGTAAAAGAAGCGCTTTTCATAGCATCAACAATGCTCGTTTCAGTAGTCAATTACGGCTTTAAGCTCCTAATCGACCGTCCGCGTCCTGACAGCAGTCTGGTAAACATTCTTCAGGATGCAGAACATCATAGTTTTCCAAGCGGACATACCTCTTTTTATGTAGTATATTTTGGCTTCCTGATTTTCTTGATGATCTATTTAAAAATACCGAAAAAGAGACTGAGATCATTGGGTATTTTCATTTGTGCCTTTCTTATTGCTACGATTCCATTTTCGCGAATCTATTTGGGGGTCCACTGGGTAACAGATGTTATAGGAGGATTTGTATTGGGACTGATAATGCTCATAATAATTATCCAGACTTATCTTTCAACCAAATCTTCAAAGATCAAAAAGTAATTCAGATTTAAAAATTCACACTGAAATGATGCTTTTGATTCGAATAATAGTAGGTTAGTTCCAGGTCCATTTTGTCAACTATAGCCTTTGAAATAGCCAGACCAAGGCTGGTAGAATCTACTTTTTCGGCGCCTTTAAATCTGCTGAAGATCTTGCTTTTTTCGAGAGCTCTTATTCCCGGATTCTTAAATTCTATCCTTTTAGAGGAAATCTCGATCTCAACCTCGGTGTCTGAAGCGCTGTGGAAAATGGCATTTTTGAGCAGGTTGGAGATCAGTATCCTAGCCAGGTCTTTATTTCCTAAACCAGCGATATTGTCTTCTTCAGATAAATTACTTTTACCTCCCGGTGTGCGGCAAAATCTCCGAAATCGGCCATGATCTGTTTTACAAGGGCATTCCAGTTGATCTTTTATTTTTCTGCAAACTGCCTGTTTTCGATACGGGAAAGCAATATCAGTGATCTGTTGAGACGAGTAAGTCTTTCCAGACTTTGAAGAACTGCACCAAGCTCTTCCATTTGTTGGGGCGGGAGATCAGTATTTTCGGCCATTAATTCCAGTTTATTGATGCTTATTGCGAGAGGAGTTTGTAGCTCATGCGAGGCATTTTCAATAAATTCTTTTTGACTCTTGTAACTTTCCACAGATTTCTTCAGCAGCCGGTCGATTCGTTCATTGAGCAATTGAAATTCCTCAATTTTAGTATATTCAAATTCGATTCTGTTATTTCTTTCTATGCTGAATTCCTCCAACCTACGGAGGAGCTTGTAAAATGGCTTCCATGCCTTTTGCTGAAAAAAGCTGTTCAGCAACACTATGGTTAGGATCAGGCCCAGATAAAGCCACAGGAGCGAAAAGAAAAGTTCCTTCCTTAGATCATCTTCCTCGACCATTGAAGTCACTACCTTTATCTTGTAAAACGAACCATCCTGTTGAAAAACGCTTTCTAAAAGGCGTACCGGTTCATATTCTTCCTCATTTTCCATAAACATTAAGGTGTCCCGGTAAGCATCAGTAACCCCCTTACTAAATTCGGGTGTTGTTGGAGTAATAATATAATTGCCGTCTTTGAATGCATTTTTTTTCAGAACTGAAGAATCTTGTTTTGCTTTCCTTATTACCAGCGTTTTTTGATTGTCCAGCCCGTCATCCATTCTGTCATAGATCTCATCTAATATTTCGAAATAAAAGATAAGGGCCCACAAACCGAGTAAAAAGACAAGGATTACTGCGAAGTAAGTAGTAGTGTAATTGAGTAATTTCATGGAATCAGGAGCTTATAACCAATTCCATAGACTGCTTTGATCTCCAGTCCCGCATTCTTATCGGATAGTTTCTTTCTCAAATTTTTTATCTGCGAATAAATAAAATCAAAGTTATCTGTCTGGTCAATATAGTCGCCCCAAACATGTTCAGCAAGCGCGGATTTGCTTACCAGCCGGTCCTGGTTGGTGCCAAGGTAGAACAGTACAGCAAATTCCTTTCGGTTAAGTTCGAGTTCTTCTCCGTCCACTGCGACCAGGTGGCTGTCGATATTTATGCTAACATTCGCAATTTTAAGCAAATTGCTGCCGTCCAATTTCCGACGACGGAGTACAGCTTTGACCCTTGCGTTGAGTTCGGCCATATGGAAAGGTTTTGGGAGATAATCATCGGCACCTAATTCCAAGCCTTAAACTTTATCGTCAAGAGAATCCTTAGCAGAAACTATGATCACAGAATCTGAAAATCCTTTATCTTTTAATATTCTCAGGATCTCGAGGCCATTTCCGTCGGGCAGACCGATATCCAGGAGAATGCAATCGTAATCGTAAACTCCTATCTTTGACATGGCTTCTTCATAAGTTGCGACAGGCTCCACCAGGAAATTTTCCTTTTCCAGGGTGGCCTGCATATTCTGCCTCATGTCTTTCTCGTCTTCAATGATCAGGATCTTCATAGTTCCAAAAGTAAGAGTGAATTTGGGAAAGATTTAGGTTTCGTCAAAAGCTGATTCCTAACTTTTTCCAGATTTAAGAACTTACTTCGCCTCAAATTAAAAAAACAAGTTATGAAAAAAGTAATTGTATCGGCGTTTTGCGCCTTCTTCTCAGTTGGAATGTTTGCACAGGTAAACACCAATAATTTACCGTCTACTGCACAAGATTTCATCAACAAGCATTTTTCCTCAGTTTCGGTGGTAGATGTGGATGAAAACAGCAACTGGCAAATTTGGGAAGATGAAAAATACGAAGTAAAACTGTCTAATGGTATTGAGCTGGATTTTGATGAGAACGGTAATATCATTGAGATCGACAGTAAAAACAATGAAGCTATTCCAGTGGCGACATTACCCTCAAAAATAAGTTCTTATCTACAGGCCAATTATGCCAATGCGCAGGTAATTGGATGGGAAAAACAGGACAATGAACAGGAGGTTGAGTTAGCCGATGGTATAGAGTTAGAATTTGATGCTGAGGGGAACTTTAGAAAGTTAGACTAAATCCTAATTTAGAAAATGCAGTAAATATAGGTTGCCAGGTGGCAACCTATATTTATTTTAAAGAAAATTTTATTTAGTACCGCTGGTAATTAAAAGCTGATTATACAAATTTTGAATGTTAGATAACTTGACTTTATTCCTACCTTTTTGGGCCGGGAAATTGCGAATGTATAAATACATTTTTTATCATTTTCTTATTAATTAATATCCCATTATTAAAGTCTTGAGCCTGAAAGTCGAGGAAGAACTGACACTCATTAAAGAAAATCATAGTGATAAGAAATTTCAGGAAAATACCAGTGAAGAATTTTGGAAGTAATTCCAAGACTTAATCGTCGTAGATTAGAGTTATTTTGAAATTCTGTGGAAATTGCCTTAACTTCTTTAGAAAAACAATCCACAACCAATGACAAATAATTCAGAAATTTTTACTGTAGGTCACTCCACTCGTTCTCTGGAGGAATTTCTGAACATCCTCAATAACTTTGGAATAGAAGTACTTGTGGATGTGAGACGATATCCCGGTTCCAGGAGGTCTCCTCATTTTAATAAGGAAAATCTAAAAAACTCTATACCCGAAAATGACATTTTTTATCATCATTTTGAAGATCTAGGTGGAAGGAGAAAAACCAGCAAAAATTCTACAAACAGGATGGAGACTGCTATCCTTTAGACGTTACGCAGATTTTATGGAAACTGATATTTTCCGGAATGCCGTAGAAAAGCTTGAGGAGTTAGCCTGTGAATCTAGAGTGGCATATATGTGCTCAGAAACTGTATGGTGGAGCTGCCACAGGGCATTAATTTCTGATTTAATGAAGTTAAGAGGCTGGAAAGTGACGCATCTTATGGCCACTAATAAAACCATGGAACACCCTTACACCAAGCCTGCAGAAATTATTAATGGCAAATTAAAATATTCAAAAAATATCTCTGAAAGCTGATTTTAGGTAGATTATTTCTTAATTAATCTTTTTTTGGATCCATCTGAGAGGAAATGAAAGGAACTCTGGGAGCAAGAAAATATCCTGTAAGACTTGCGAAAAGAATAGGAATGAAATAAGCAAATCCTGTGAGCGTTGCCAGCAGAATTGTTGTACTCATGGGAGTTCTGGTAACGCAGGCATTAATAGCTGCCATACAGCTGATAATAGCAAGGGCCGGATCTACAGAAGGAAATAAATTATGGATTATAAGCCCCAGGGTAGTACCTACAAAGAAAAGCGGAATTATAAAACCACCTCTCCAACCTGAAGTCACTGTAATGGCAATAGCGAAGATCTTAAAGATCAGGATCAAGACCAGGAAATCCAGATTTAGGTCTGCAAGAAGAAGGTTGTTGAGCTGATGATGTCCAAAATAGCGGGTGAGAGGAAAGTAATATGCAATGGTTCCCAAAGCAATTCCTCCAATGAAGGTTTTCACATAAACCGGTAGCAGCAACTTACCAAAGCCGGCCTTAAAAAATTTGGTGCAAAAAATAAACACCCAGCCTAAAAGGGTAGCTGCAACGCCAAATAGGACGGCGTATGCAAAATCAAATTTCCCCTGAACTTCATAAGTGGGCAGGTCCCATATAGGCCCCAGCCCCAGGTGGATGATCAGTGCAAAAATTACGTAACTAAAGCAACTAGCTACAAATGCCGGGATTATCGCTTTATAATATTCGGCGGCGTGTTTGTGATGAAGAATTTCAAGAGAGAATAGGCTACCTCCCAAAGGTGCACCGAAGAGAGCTGTAAATCCCGATGCCATACCTGCAATGCTCATCGATCTTAGATCTTCCCCTTTTAACCGCAGCACTTTTCCAAACCAGGATCCGGTGGAACCTGTAACCTGCACCAGTGGTGCTTCAGGTCCAAGGCTGCCTCCCGAGGCAACGCAAAGCAATGAGGACAGTACCATAGAAGGATTATTCCTGGAATCCAATTTACCCTTATTAAATCGGATATTGTTTACTATAAGATCGATCTCGCCAGGATCACCAATAAAATGAATAATGAGTCCTGCCAGCAATCCGGAGATAGCCATTGTTGGAATTACCTGCCAGCCTTCAAAGATGGCTAATCCGTGCATCATAAATTCCAGAATGATCCAGTAAACGCCGGCTATAAGGCCACCAATGATCCCAAGAATTGCCCAGAGGAAAAAGTGCCGGCTAAATACGAAAGGATTAAATTTAATTGGTTCGTCCAGAAGATTAAGATATGTTATTAATCTTCTCTTGTCTTTAATCTTCATTTCAGTTTTAAGTGAAGGATAAAAGTTTAAATATTCTCTAATGACGGCAATTTATAAAAATATCTAACGAATACTAGTGGTTGCAGCATTTGCTCTATTACCTGAATAACAGCCAAATAATATAACATTAACTGATCTTGCTCATTTTTTTTAGGAAAGAACAGGGATAAGTGTGTCCTAAATTTAAGGTTTTATGAAAATTCTAATCCTGTCAGATTTTTCACCAGTTGCAATTAATGCAACCCATTATGCAATGGATTTGTTGCAGAATGAACAGGTGACTTTTACTTTGTTGAATATTTGGTTTGGGGGAAAGAATTGCTGGAAAGCGACAAAGCCAGCTGGAAAGAAAACACCTGATAAGCATTTGAAATGGTAAATATTACCCATAAATCCAATACCCTTAGAAAAGCTATTGCCCATGCGGTTGTCCGGGCAAGTTCTTCTGAAACCATTCATGCAATCGAGCAAAAAAAGGTTCCAAAAGGAGATGTGTTTGAAATGGCAAAAACCGCCGGACTTTTCGCGGCGAAACGCACGAGCGATATGATCCCCGATTGCCACCCGTTACCTGTGGAATACACGAACATTAGATATCGCATTGAAGACCTTGCAGTTTTTGTTGAAGTCGAAGTGCACACCATTTATAAAACCGGTGTGGAATTGGAAGCTATGCACGCCGCTTCGGTTGTGGCTTTGACCATGTACGATATGCTTAAACCCATTGACAAGGGAATAACTATAGAAAACATCAAGCTGCTCGAAAAAAAGGGCGGAAAAACCGATTACAGAAAAGTAGTGGAAGAAAATGATCTTAAAGCTACAGTTATTGTTTGCTCTGACTCCATTTCTGCAGGAGATTAAGAGGATCGGGCAGGGAAGGCTATAATTGGTAAGCTAAAAGCCTATGAAGTAGCCGTGGAAGATTATCTGATCATTCCAGATGAGAAGGACCGGATCCAGGAACTCATAAAGCAAAAATGTGCGGCAGGGGTTAATATGGTCATTCTTACAGGTGGCACAGGGGTTTCTCCCAGAGACATCACTCCCGAAGCGATTAGGCCCCTTCTGGAAAGGCCTGTTCCCGGTATAGAGGAGGCAATTAGGAATTACGGACAGGAAAGGACGCTCTATTCTATGCTGTCGCGTTCGGTATCAGGTTTAATTGGAAATACCCTGATACTTGCTCTTCCCGGTTCCACAAAAGGCGCAGAAGAATCTATGGATGCAGTTTTCCCGGCGGTGATGCATATTTTTAGAGTGTTGGCTGCTTTTAATCATGACTGAGTCATTTTGAAATGATAGTGAAGTGATAAATTTTTGAGAAGAATTCAGTCCGGATTCTGGTATAAATATGAAGGGTATTCGAAAACTTTCTGTCGAACTATAGACTCTCTCATAAAAAGTTATAGAGGGATAATACTTCTCCCAGCTCTAGTTATATTCCTCGTAAACTTCTAAATATCGCATTGTATTTTCTATTCTGCCAGCATTAGTATTGAGGTGCTTTAGGTGCTATTAAAATGTAGCCTAATGCCTTTTCTCTATTGTTCTTCACAGCTATTGTAGATTCTCTTTTGGGTATAGGTGCTGCTAGTCCTGTGGGTGACAACTAATATATGAAGCTAAGTTTTATCACTAGTACTTATTCGTTTTTGCAGTAAAAAATTATAAGAATTCCACCCTCTTTAGTTTATCCAGTATTTTAGGCTAAAGCTGTAAATTTTGATTTTTTAGATTTTGTATTCCTATAAGTAGTTTGCAAAATGTAGAAGCTTAATATAATGTGCTTTGTGATTTATTTTATAATGGAATCTGTGAGATATAAGGCTTATATTAGTATAAAAACATTTTTATTTTGGGTACTGTTTCCCTTTTCACTTCCGAAAAACTTAAAAAATTTCAAATTTTCCTGAAAAGCATGGTTTTTTCGAGGGCGGTTCTCGTGGGTATAGCGGTAAGTCTACCCATAATTATAGGGACTCAACTGGGATATTTTGAAATTGGATTAGCACTTAGTTTTGGAGCCTTTTGGAGTTCGCCGAGTGATATTAGCGGTAATTTTCGACATAAAAAAACAGGTATTCTTATCTCTGCTGGATTGGCAATGGTTGTAAGTTTTATTTGAGGGCATCTTCATTACGAAACGTGGCTTTCTCTTCCTGTTTTAGGGATTTTAAGTTTTAGTATTGCCTTGATTTCAATCTATGGATTTCGTGCTTCACTAATCAGTTTTTCGGGACTTTTGGCCCTGGTGCTTAGCCTCGCACACGATTCAGAGAAGCTGGAGATTTATCAATTTGCTCTGTTAATAGGTGTGGGAGGGCTTTGGTATTTGTTCCTGGTCAAAATTTTATATCGCTTAAATCCAAAGGCAGAGACAGAGGAGCTAATGTCTGAAACTTACGAACTAACCGCAAAATTTATAGCAACACGTGGAGAATTGCTCGATACACATAAAGATTCTGAAAAACTGTACTCTAAATTAATAAAATTACAAGATGAGCTTACCGATAATCATGAGGTCCTGAGAGAAATTTTAATCCTTTCCAGAAAAAATTCCGGGTGGTCGAATTATCAGGATAAACGCTTGTTAATATTCGTGCAATTAGTGGAAATGTTGGAAACACCAACCGCTAATCCAGTAAATTATGACCGAATGGAAGCTCTCTTTAAAGATCATCCCCAGTTCATTAAAATTTTTCAGAACATTATATTCAGAATGTCGGACCAACTGCAGATAATTTCAGAAGCGGGAAACAGTAAAATTAGTCTGGCTAAAAACGAAATTATAAGTAAGAGCCTTGAAGATGCAAGACTCCAAATTAACCAACTTCGTGAATCCGGGAAATATGAGGAATATCTCATGCTCCAAAATTTGCTCGAATATCAAATAAAACAATTCAAAAAGCTTAAAAGAATAAAATGGTTGTTGGGGGATAATAATCCTACGGCAGTCGAAACTATTGATAGAAAAACTACCAAAGGTTTTATTGTACTACAAAAATATGACCTGGAACTATTGAAAAGGAATTTTAATTTTAAGTCTGGTATTTTTAGACATTCGTTTCGCCTGGCGGTTACCATTATGATTGGTTATACAATAGGTGCGCTTCTGCCTTTTCAGAACCCTTACTGGATTTTGTTGACTATTATCGTCATTATGCGACCCAGCTACGGACTCACAAAAAGTCGCGCAAAAGACCGAATAATAGGCACATTTATAGGCGGAGCTATCGCCACTGCTATGGTTTTCTTAATACAAAACCCAATTGTGTATGGTATCCTGGGCGTGGCCTCTCTCGTCATTTCGCTTTCCATGGTACAAAAAAACTATAAAGCTTCAGCGACTTTTATTACTTTGGGTGTAATTTTTATGTATGCCATTTTACAAACAGATGTCCTCTCCGTGATAACATTTCGAATTTTAGATACTCTTGTAGGAGCTATTCTTTCTTATGTTGCCATGAGATGGCTTTTGCCCACATGGGAGTTTGTCGAAATCAAGAAAAGTATTAAAAAAAGCGTGCAAGCCAATAAAGATTTTTTTCATGCAGTCACTGAATATTATCAGCAGAAAGGAAAGATCCCAACCTCCTATAAAATAGCACGGAAAACGGCATTTTTAGAAACCTCTAATTTAAATGCGGCTTTCCAGCGAATGGCGCAGGAACCCAGATCAAAACAAAGGGAAACCGATAAAAGTTATGAACTGGTTGTTTTGAACCATAGATTTTTGGCATCATTAGCTTCATTAAGCACTTATATGCAACACCAAAAAACTACCGAAGCATCGAAGGAGTTCAAAATGGTAACTGCGAAAATTGAGGAGAATTTAAATAACGTTCTCAAATGTCTAAATCAAAGAAATTGTGACTATACGAACACTTCGAGCTTAAAAGCTTCTTTTTTTGAGGAACAAATACCCAGGTTCGATTCATTGAAAGTTGAGAATTTTTCAAATAATCTTCAAGAGGCGCATTTGGTGTGGGAACAACTGGAATGGATGTTTTCTGTTAGTGATAAGATGTTGAGACTGACCGAAACTTTAAAAAGTATTTAAGATTTTCTCATTCTTGAGCGGCAAAAAAAATAGAACGCTTCGGCTGTCTAGCCGGTAGAAAAGATGCAAGAATGAAGTAGCGAAGTAGACAGGCCTGTTATAATTAACGAATAATAAATATTGTGAAACACCTCTCAAAAATGAAATTTTTAACTACTATATACAAACCGTCTTAAAATGACAAATTTCGGGCTCAATAAAATCTTAGATTACATTAAAAAACTACTCCCCTTATATTCTTGTAAATTAAATAAATAAAAAGGTAGTAGTTCATAAAAAAACATCGAATACTTTAAATTATTTTGATATACTTGCCCGGAGCATCCAGGCCATTTCTTCATGCTCCATCATTAATCCTGTAAGGAAATCTGCCGTACCTGCATCTTTATAGGTCTCTTCCACTTCAGAAATATTACTCCTGATGAACTGAATGATGGCATCATGGTCTTCCAGTAAGGTTTTAATATAATCCTGGCTAGAGTTACCGTTATTGGCCTCTTCAGATAAATGGGTCAATTTCAAAAATTGTTTTAAGGTTGCGGGAGCATAAGATCCAATCTTACGAATTCGTTCTGCTACACTATCAATTGTTTTTTTTATGCTGTTGTAATGCTCCTCAAAAAACAAATGTTTTGTGTGAAAATCGTGACCTTCAAGATTCCAATGTGCTCCTAACGTTTTTGTGTAAAGCACAAATTCATCAGCCAAAAGTTGGCCTAAAACGACTGCTACTTTTTCTCGGTTTTCTTTTGTAATCCCAATGTTAGTTTTCATTTTATCCTGAATTTTGATTTATAAATTGTTTAAATGATTTCAACTTCAATTGTGTACATTTCCCGCCACAGATTTTGTGTTTTAACTTCTACTTTATAAGATAATAAAATTTATGTTTATAACCATGATTAAGTTTCAATGTGAGCTGTAAACATTCCGATTTTAAAAATTCTTCATTTCAATCTTTCCTAATTATTTAATTGCAGGGTTCAAGCGTTGGTATTGTAGAGCTAAGCGGACATAAAACATCCATAAAATTTCTTTCAATTTTATAAGGTTTTGTGGTGATATCGCAGTTGTAAATCCTTTATTTTCTGAAGAAGCTCCCCTTCAAAAGGACCTTTAATTTTCGTTAACTTAATTATGTCTTGAATGGGAATATTATTGACAGGTGGAGGGGAAGCATCCACTTCCTGCAACCATTGGGACAATTGATCTGCCGAACTTAAATAAACAATAGTACCCAATTCTACCCACCCATGGGCGGCAGCACACATGGGACAATGTTCACCACTGGTATACATTGTGGTGTGTTCTCTTTCTTCTTCAGAAAGATTTACTGCCGCCCAATGCGCCAGTTCTATTTCAGGATGTGCAAGCTTGTTAATTTCATTCACCCGGTTGCGGGCTTCAGCAATTACTTCGTTTTTTTGGTTAACCAGAATAGACCCAAAAGGCTCGTCCCCGGCATTTAAAGCTTCTTCAGCTAAAGCCAGGCAATGTTTTAAATGTTCAATATCCTGTTTTGTAAAGGTCTCTTGAGAATTTTTCATGCGCTTTATAGATTTAATTCGAGATCAATTTCAGTTGATCCACAAGCTGTGTCAAAGAATCTTTGGCATCCCCAAATAACAGAAAGCAATTATCCATTTCAAAAAGATCGTTTTGCACTCCCGCGTAACCGGTGCTCATTCCTCTTTTCATAACCACCACTTTTCGACTATGATGGGTTCGAATGATGGGCATTCCGTAGACGGGACTTTCCTCATCATTTTCCGCAGCCGGATTAACAACATCATTAGCACCAATAATAAGGGATAGATCGTAAGAGTCCATCTCCTCATTAACTTCCTCCATTTCCTTAAGATACGAATAATCAACGCTTGCTTCGGCTAATAGCACATTCATATGTCCCGGCATTCTTCCTGCGACGGGATGTACTATAAAATGAACCTCAGTATCCCGTCCCTCCAGAAGTTTCTGAAGATGGCTACAAATATGTTGAGCCTGGGCCACAGCCAGCCCATATCCTGGTACAATGGCGATTTTAGAGGAGTAGGAAAGTTCCAAAGCAACTTCCGACAAGGATATTTCTTGAATAATTTGTTCTTTTTCAGAAGCCTTTTTCGAACCCTTTTTTATTTTTCCTGAAAGAACTGTCAAAAAGGATCTGTTCATTGCCTTACACATTAATGCAGTAAGCAAAATCCCGGCTGAGCCTACAATGATTCCGCCAACGATCATTACATAGCTGCCATAGACCAGCCCTGCAAAAGCGGTGGCAATTCCTGTAATGGAATTGAGAAAAGAAATGATTACTGGCATATCAGCACCTCCAATTGGAGCTACAAACAAAATCCCGTAAACCAGGGAAAGAATTGCTACTACATAAACAATCGGTCCCAGCGCACCTGCATAAATATTTGTGAGGATTAGAGCCGGTATAAAAAGGAGGGTTAACAGAATTGTCCTGGTAAAGATGCTAGTATTTTTATTTTCGATTCTGAGTTTTTTACCTGATAATTTGGAATAGGCCATTAAACTTCCTGTCACGGCTACGCCACTTGTTATGACCCCTACAAATAAACAAAACTGAAGAAATAAAGACTGCGGGTTTTGAGAAGCTTCAATAATTCCAATTAACAACGCACATGCCCCTCCGGTCGCGTTAAATAAAGAAACCAATTGTGGCATTTTGGTCATTTCAACCTTGCCTTCTATTCTCTTTCCGGCAACCCCACCAAAAAAAATAGCTACAGAAAGAACTAAAAGATTAGTACGCGGAATATTTGCGGAAATACTTATGCCAATTGTAAGGCAAACCGCCAATACCATTCCCGCAGCTGCAATAATATTTCCCAATTTTGCTCTTTTTGGAGAACTCATAAATTTTAACCCTGCAAGAAATGAGATAATGGAGATCAAATACCCCAGCTCGATCAAATTTTCCATTACTTTTTATTGCTTTTGGAATTGAACATGCGAAGCATTTTTGCTGTGACAAAAAAACCTCCTGATATGTTTACTGTTCCCAGGAAAACGGCAATTCCGCCGAGGATAAGATTAACATAATCTGTGGGATCGACCTGTATCATCATAAAGATCGCGCCCACCAGGATCACGCCGCTTATCGCATTGGCTCCCGACATTAATGGAGTATGTAAAATGGCAGGAACGTTAGAAATTATTTCCACTCCCAAAAAGATGGAAAAGACAATGAAGTAAGTTAAATTAATAGTTTCCATGAATTCTTATGTAGTGTGAAATTTCATTTGAAGCTGATTGTGGACAAGGATTCCGTATTCTATTACGGAACAGTTTTTCAATAAATCGTCCTCATTTTTCTTCGAGGTGCACATATGATGGATGAAATTATAATAGTTGGTAGAAAGAAGTTTGGACGCAGATTCGGGAAGTTCCCGGACAAGATGCGAATCACCTACTATTTTAATATTGTTGTATTTTATTGTTTTTCCGTTCTCGGTAAGTTCACAGTTCCCTCCCTGTTCCGCAGCCAGATCCATGATAACTGAGCCGGGGGACATGTGATCAACAGCGGTCTGATCAATAAGTACAGGGGCTTGCTTCCCCGGAATGTTAGCAGTACAGATTACAATGGAGGCTGTTTTTAAATGTTGATCTATAAGGGATTTTTGTTTTTTTAGATATTCCTCTGTTTGTTGAATGGCATATCCACCAGCATTTTCTGATTCTGAATATCCTGGAACTTCAATAAATTTGGCGCCAAGGCTTCTTACCGCCTCTCCTGCTGTGGTGCGAACATCAAAAGCTTCAACAACGGCTCCCAGCCTTTTCGCGGTGGCAATAGCTTGCAAGCCTGCAACTCCGGCTCCCAAAACAATAACTTTTAAAGGTCTGAGGGTCCCGGCAGCTGTTGTAAACATGGGAATACTTTGAGAAAGTATGTCTGCTGCTTTAACAACTGCTTTGTAGCCGTTTAAGGAAGCCATAGAGGAAAGAACATCCATTTTCTGGGCCTGTGTGGTACGTGGAAGAAGATCCAAACTGCTGACGGAGATTTTTGGCCTCAGATAATTTTCAATTCGTTCTGAAAAATAACCGAAGTTGTATATGCCCAGGAATTCACATTCCTCCCTAATTTGCTGGCCCTGGTAAACTGAGTTAACAGAGGCAATAAAGTTGGCCTCTGTAAATATGCGTTCTGATGAAGTAGCAATTGCGCCCGCTTCGAAGTATTCCTTATCAGAAATGTTTATTTGAGCTCCTATCCCGAATTCGAAGATTACACGGATTCCAAAATTAGAAATGAGCCTATTTACTTCCTTTGGTAAAAGACACACCCTTGTTTCGAAATCGGGTTCTTTAACTAAACCTATTGTTTTCATGGCATAAATTGAATGACTGGTTATTTAAATTCCGGAAGAAGACAAAACCTATACCCTTAGATGTCCTTTTTACCAATTAATTGGTAATATGCTGACAATGAGCAGATCTTCAATGTAACTTGCCGAAATTTTTTAGCTGAAGATGGGAAAAATCTACCCTTTCGGGGAGATTTGAACCGGCTGGCTGGACCAATTTTTTTTGAAGAAGGGGAAGTAGTATTATGATTAAGAATATTTTCTCTTACAATTGGCCTTATATTTGAAAATCAATTTACATCAATTTTCTCATGCCCGGAAACATTTCAACCAAAGTATAACTTTAGACATCCGCTGTAGGGTTAAAATTCCGGCAAGAGTAAGTTTGTAAGACAAAGTATAAACTAGTAGAATATTATTGAATAATAGCAGTAAAGAAAAACGAAGACGATTATAGAAACGCTATTGTTAAGGCAAAATTGAAATTAGGGATATGAATAAGCAGAAGTATTGTAGCGTTAAAGAGAACTCTACTTACAGATCTCTCCCAGACTTACAGCTTCAATTTACTAAAGTACAAACAACCTGTTTTTCTTTCGCTGGTTTTTGAGTTTTGATATAAGTTTGGTGAATTTAAGATTGTCGAAAATGAGTCCGCCAATGATAAAAACAAGACCAACAAGGGTGGAACTTTGAATTTCTTCGTCCAGGACAAAATAGATAACAATTAATGAAATAAAAGGCACTAAATAAATAAACCTACTCACCTTTGATGTCTGCTCCGATTTTTTAAGAGCCAGTGACCAGACGATAAAGGTAAGCCCCATTTCGAACAAACCAACATAAGCCGCCCCAAAATAATGCTTTGCAGAAAAATGAGGAAACTCTGAAAACAACGATAAAGCGATGCTGATATAAATTAGCCCAAATAAAAAATTTAAAAAGAGCTTGCTTATCTCATCCCTTTCATCTTTGGTATTGTAAATCCAGAATAAGGCCCACACTAATGCTGATGCTATTCCATAAACGACACCAAGGGGATTGCTAAAGGAAAAATCGGCAAGTTCCCCGTGTGTAGAAATAATTAACACGCCAAAAAAGCTAATCGAAATGGCTACAAAATTTTTGAAACCTATCTTTTGTTTTAATATAGGAATGGACAACAGGGTAATCATAATAGGCCAGGTGTAATTTAAGGGCTGAGCCTCCTGCGCCGGCAAAATGGTATAAGCCTTAAACAGAATAATATAGTAAATGAAAGGATTCACCAGGCCAAAAACTGCAGATTTCAGAAAAGCTCTTGCCGGAAGCTTTAGAATATCATTTATTTTTTTCTGATAAACTAGAACACAGAAAAGTGTGAGGAGTGATACAGAAACAGAAAGAAAAAGGAGCTGTAGAAAATCGAAATAGTTCAACGAGATCTTCATGGCTGTTGCCACTGTCCCCCAAAACAAGACCGCGATTAGAGCGTATAAATAAGCTTTCTTTTGTTCTGTCATAGTGCAATTTGTTTTAGCTGGAGGATAATCAATTATAAATTCAAATCAATTCCAGATTTTTTTACAAATATTAATTTATTGAACAAATATATCCCTGAAAAAAATAATAAAACCGACACTATTGTGGTAACAACGAGTACAATAAGAAGGAGTTTAAAATGCTAATTTTTGTAAATTTCAATCAATTGATTTCCTTCTAAAGTAGGATTACGGCACTATAACTTCTGGGCTCTTCCGGCTCCCATACCTACCCATAATTTTAAAAGGGAAATTATAACCAGGAGACCCAGGGAGTAATTCCAAATTTTGAAGGAATCCTGAATGAGGCCAACTAGAAATGGTCCTATAGCAGCAATAAAATAGCCGATCGACTGCACTATTCCTGAAAGTTCTGCCGCTGTTTCTGAATCTGATGATCTTAGAACAAGCAGTAAAAGTGCAAGGCCAAAAGTGCCGCCAAGAACCAATCCCAAGATAGATACCCAAACGACAACAAGTCCAAGTTGAGGTAACATCAATCCTACTAACCCTATGATTTCAAGAAACACCAGCAATGCGATTACCAGGCGTTGATCTTTCCTGGAACCCGCCCAGGAAGGAACGATCAAGGCACCTATAATTCCCGTAGCCTGAGACAGGGACAGCATCCACCCGGCGAATTCGGTGTCATAACCGCGAGAAATTAAAATATCGGGTAGCCAGGCTAGAAGTACGTAGAAAGTGAGAGATTGAAGTCCCATGAAAAGAGCCAGTTGCCAGACTAATTGGGTACCGCTCAATTTTTTCATGGCTGTTTTAAAACTGCGTCTCGGTTTGTTGCGTTTTATTCGTTTTATCTGTGGGATCCAAATAACAAACGCTGCGAATGCCAAAAGGCTCCAGGAGGCCAGAGATCCCTGCCACCCCAGGTTAAGATCGGCAGCAAGCGGCACACTTAACCCAGCAGCTAAAGAGGCACCAATAGACATTGTGGCAGAATATAAACTGGTGATAAAACCGGCTTTGTGAGGAAAATTTTGCTTGGTAAGCGCAGGAATCAAAACATTTCCAAAGGAAATAGCAATTCCCAGTAACGTGGTGCCCAAATATAATCCCGCGATATTACTCCAGGACCTTATTAAAATACCGACTACCAATAAAGCCATGGCTCCCAGTATGGTTTTTCCAATTCCGAAGCGCTTGGTAAATAAAGGCGTAATTGTGGAGATCACCCCAAAAGCCAACAGCGGCAAGGTAGTTAGCAATCCGAGTAATGTATCCGAAAGATTGAAGGCTTGGCGTATATGATCGACCAATGGCCCGATACCCGAAAGAGCAGGACGCAAATTCATGGCTATAAATAAGATACCTGTCAGTAGCCAGATTCGGGCACGTTTGGTTAAAAGCTCACTATTTGGGTTGTACATATAAAATAGGCAAAGGTATTGCAAATACAAGAATTTTAAGGGAAACCCGCGGTCCGGTTTATGCTTAAAAATGGAAAAGTTTTGCTATCCGAATATCAATTAATCTCCCTTCAAAAATGGCATTTTTAGCAGGTATTCTTGAGATAGCTTTGGTAGGAAACAAGCTAACTCTCCGTAAGTTCAAAAAAGACTCAAATCACAACCGGGTACTGAATTTTATTTCTGCAGAAAGGGTTAAAGAATGACCTGTTCAATAGCTTATCATTTTATCTGTTTTCACAAATTTTAAGGTTCAAAGAAAATCAATCACTAACTGGATAACCGGCTTCTGAAAATTTGCAGAATGAAAGAAATAGACCTATCTTTGAAGTTAAATTATTTACAGACATTGTGTTAGTTCAAGCTTCACATAAACTGAAAATCATCTTTCCGAAGTCTTAAGCACCCGCGAGTGTGCTTCCCTTACCCTGTTGACTTTTTTAAAAATTACCGTCCGATATCCCGGATCTAACTCGTTGCGTCAAAAGTTCAATTGGGAATATGTTCAATTTTTAATCATTTTAAAACATATTATCATGGCAAAGAAACCAAAACAAATAGATCTTAAAGCTAAGAAACAGGAGAAGATCTTAAGAAAACAGGAAGAAAAGAAAATGAAGAAAAGAAAATCCAGAGTTTAGGGTTTTTTGATTATAATAGAAGGGCTTGCTATGGGCAGGCCCTTTTGCTTTTTGAGAGACAAGATTCAGAAGTCAGGATTTTTTTCAGTAATTATGAATCATTTAGTGCTGCTTCTTTTTTGCAAATTTTTAAAAATTGCCAAGATCATGCATATATTTTTCCGGTAATCCTGCAACTTTCCTTAAGATAATTCTCCGAGCTTCTATGCCCTGTTTTGAAATTTATACCTTGCAATTATAAATTTAATTTTTGGGCTGTATAACAAATCCGTAGAAAAATTCTGTTTCATAAAAGGCCTATCTTTGAACAAATATTGCGCGAGATGCCATCAATCACTTCCACCAAAGAAGAACTTCAGGAAAGAATCAAGGAGTTAAGCTGTCTATATGAGATATCTTCTTTAATTAGACAACATGCTGGAAATAACTTGTATACTCTCCAAAAGGTTGCCGGAGTGCTTAGGGAGGCCTGGAGATTTCCACAGCAGGCAGTGGTAGAGGTTCAATTGGATAGCTTATATTATGCTACAGAAATCCCTCTCAAAAATACCATTTTTCAGGAGGCAGATATAGTGGTTTTTGAGGAAATAAAAGGATACTTAAAGATCTACTATCCCTCGCCGGAATTTAGTGACAAGCATTTTCTTCCCGAAGAACAAAAGTTGCTGGAAAAAGCTGCTGATGAGATTGGTACTTTCTATGAGAAACAGTTGCGGCAGGAAAAGGAAGAACTACTAAGAAGAAGTGTACATCGTACCGATCGCCTCGCCATTCTTGGAGAGATCACCGCAGGCATCGCACATGAGTTAAATACTCCGCTGGGCAATATTCTCGGCTTTGCCGAACTTATACAGGAGCGATCAGAGAGTGAACAAACCAAAAAGGACATTTCAAAGATTATTAAAGCTGCAATTTTTTCCGGGGAGGTAGTTAAGAAATTAATGTTCTTTGCCTGTGAAATGCCCCAGCGCATGGAAACTATCATTATTAGACCGGTAGTGGAGCAGGCCTTGTCTCTTTTAGGACAAAACTTTAAAAAGGCACAGGTCACGTACAAACTTGAGATGGGAGATAATAATCTACAGGCACAGCTTGATCCCATTCAGCTTACACAGGTGCTTTTTAATCTACTAATTAATGCCCTATATTTTTCTCCTTTAAATTCTGTCATAAAAATTAAAGTCTATAAACAGGTATCAATTTTATTTATTGAGATTATTGATGAGGGACCGGGCATAGCTCCTGAGAACCGCAATAAGATTTTTGAACCATTTTTCACTACCAAACCAATGGGTGATGGCTCTGGTCTTGGTTTAAGTGTAGTTCACGGAATCGTGAAAAGTCATAAGGGAAAGATCATTACTTTTGATAATGAGCCAATGGGTACCGTGGTTCAAATTCAACTTCCTATAAAAATGTAAAAATGGCACTACAAAAGGAGAATATTCTTATAGTAGATGATGATTATGATATGCTGGAGTTGCTGCAGCGCAATCTGGCAAACCAACATTATCATACCTATAAAGCAGCATCGGTCATCGAGGCCATAGATATTCTTAAGTTGAGCAATATTGATCTCTTGATCACCGATCTTCAAATGCCTGGCATCAATGGATTGGAACTCATTAAATATGTCGATGAGCATTTTCCCAAAATCCCCAAATTAGTTATCACCGGTTATCCTTCGCTTGACGGTGCCATTGATGCCATGCGCAGTGGTGCATTGGATTATTTGGTCAAACCCTTTACCCAGGAGGAACTCAAAACTGCTGTGGAAAAATCTTTATTAACGGTAACGCCAGGGAAAAGAGCTACGGAAAAGTCGGCTAAACTTGAGGCTTATGCGGGGATGATTGGTACTTCCGAAGCTTTTGAGGAAATGGTAGATATCATTGAACGCGTTAAGAATAATAGGGCCACCATATTGATCCAGGGGGAAAGTGGTACCGGAAAGGAGCTGGTGGCAAGAGCAATTCATTACAAAGGTGCTTTTGCGGGGAATCCTTTCATTGCCGTGAACTGCGGCGCCATACCTGAAAACCTATTGGAATCTGAACTATTTGGGCATGTAAAAGGTGCATTTACCGGGGCAGGAGAGACCCGTAAAGGTTTCTTTCAGGCTGCTGCCGGCGGAACCATTTTTTTGGATGAAATAGGCACGGCTCCCGCAAATGTACAGACGAGCCTGCTGCGGGTTCTTCAGGAAAAGGAAGTACGGATGATAGGAGCTCAAAAGTCTGAAAAAATTCAGCTGAGGGTGATAGCGGCCACTAACAGTGATCTGTACAAGATGATCGAAAATGGCACTTTTAGGAAGGATCTTTATTATCGGCTCAACGTTGTCAATATTCGCACGGCACCACTAAGGGAGCGAAGAGGAGATATACTGCCACTGGTAAAGAATTTCATCAGGAAATATGGCGTGGAGTATCAAAAACCTTATACTAAGATTTCAGAAAAGGCACTGCAGCTTTTAAAGCGACATTCATGGCCGGGAAACATTAGGGAACTGGAAAACGTAGTGCAGCGTGCAGTGATTCTGAGTGAAAGGGAAATCGAAGTACAGCACCTTCCTGAAGAAATTAAAGTTCCGGAACCTTTAGCTTCAGGAGATAATTTGAATAAACCATTAAAAGAAGTAGAAAAAGAACATATCTTAAAAGTTTTGGCTTCAGTAGGAAATAATAAAACCAAAGCTTCAGAAATCCTTCAGATAGACCGAAAAACCCTTCGGCAGAAACTCAAATAAACCGGTACTTTTCGCGCCGGTCGGGGAGTTCTTCCCCGGTAAAATTTTTCCGCAGAAAATATTTATTTTCCATAAAATCCTGTATATAAGGCATTAAGGTTCTAACATTGCATTGGTTTTCTTGGTGGGCATGCCTATTGACTATAACAAGTCATAAATCAAATTTAAAAGAACTATGGCCGATAGGAACAAACAGCCGGTTGACACTGCCGCGACCAAGCCGCAGGGTATTCCTGTGAATTTACCACATGAACTGCTAAAAAGCCTTTGCTTTAATTGCGATAAAAGGTCGAACTGCATTTTTGTGGAAAAGAGAAAAATTTATTGCGAACTTTTTGAATAAGAAATGATGATTACAAAAACACAAGAGAAGAAGCAAAGTATGTATGATACGGTGCTTAACCAGTTTGAAAAAACTGCCGACCTAATTGGTCTCAATCCTAATATTAAAAAGATTCTTGGTCTTACCAACAACGAGATCATTGTGCATTTTCCCGTGAAAATGGATAATGGAGAAGTGGAGATCTTTACCGGCTATCGCGTGCAACATAATAACGCATTGGGGCCGTATAAAGGAGGTCTTCGCTATCACCCAACCGTTGATGTTGATGCTGCAAAAGCACTTGCGATGTGGATGACCTGGAAAACATCTCTTGCGGGTTTGCCTTATGGAGGTGCAAAGGGCGGTATCCAGATCGACCCACGCAATTATAGTCTTGGGGAGTTGGAAAGAATTACCCGTCGCTTCACCTATGCTTTAGGTGAAAACATAGGGCCCGAACACGATATTCCTGCGCCCGATGTGAATACTAATGCGCAGACCATGGCATGGATCGCAGATACTTATATGTCGACAAAATCACCTTCAGAAAGATCTCAAAATCAACACGTGGTTACTGGAAAACCTGTAGGTTCTGGTGGATTGGAAGGGCGAGATCGTGCGACAGGTTTTGGAGTTTATCATACTATAAAGCTGCTTCATGAATCCCGCGGCGAGAGCTTAAAAGGTAAAAAATTTATCGTTCAGGGCTTCGGAAATGTAGGTTACTGGGCTTCAAAATTTTTAGTAGAAGATGGAGCTATTCTCTTGGCTGTACAGGATGCACATGCTACCTTGTTTAATGCGGAAGGGATTTCTGTACCTCACCTTTATGATCACTCCAGTCCCCGGAAAGGTTCTATAAAAGGATTTGATGGTGCAATAGAAATGGATCCTGAAGATTTCTTCGGCCTGGATTGTGATATTTTGATTCCGGCGGCGCTTGGTAATCAAATTACTGGTGAGAATGCCTTTAAAATTAAGGCTTCTGTGGTTGCTGAGGGTGCCAACGGCCCCACAAATCCCGAAGGAGAGAAAATTATGCTAAATAAAGGAATTACTATAATTCCTGATATTTTATGTAATTCTGGCGGCGTTATAGGCAGCTATTTCGAATGGTTACAAAACCGAAATGGGGAGTTGTGGCAGCGTGAGGAGGTTATTGAGAAGCTGGAGAAAAAATTGACGCAGGTCTTCCATAACGTTGCAGGTGCGGTAAAGGAGAGAAATACCGATTGGCGTACTGCTGCATATATAATTGCTATTTCACGAATTGAACTGGCATATAACCAAAGAGGGATCTTTCCTTAAAAAATAACTTCCGGAAATCCTTTTTTTGGAAGGTAAGGATCCGGGAAAAATAGCAACTCTGATCCCGCCCCTGTGTGGGATCAGTTGTTTTTAAACTTCAAAAGAAGAAGTTACAAATTAAAATATTTAATCATGAAATATAAGGAATTGATTATCGAAAAAAAGGAATTTGAACTGCTTAAGCAGATCATTTCTATGTCCCAACATTACAAAGACAAATCTTACCGACTCTCAATCCAAAAACTACTTAAGGAGATGAACCTGGCAAAGGTGGTATCTAGTGCAAAAATGCCTCTGGATGTGATACGACTTAATTCTGAAGTCACTATTTCTACTCCCGACAATGTCCAGAGTACTTATCATCTTGTAATGCCAGAACTGAGGGACATGAAGCGGAACAAGATTTCTATTCTAGCTCCTATGGGATTAGCACTTTTTGGATATGCCAAAGGAGACGAGATAGAATGGGAATTTCCAAAGGGATCTAACAAAATTAAAATTTTAGATGTAATTCAACATCCACAAATATTGAAAAAGACAGCATCATGAGAGAGAAAGTACAGGAGCATACCACCGATATTGAAGTAATAAAATTGGAAATTATTCCTGAAACCAAGAGATGGTTAGAAAAAATTGACTTTATAAATACGGAGATCAATTTTTTGAGGATGCTCTTATTCCGAAATTTTATTATTAAGATCAACAGGAACGTAGAAGACTCCAAGCATTTACTTAAAGTACTGGATGAGCTGCAAGAAAACAACACAAAACGTTTAAAAGCTTCAAGGGATCTTAGGCATAAGCTGGAGGGTTTGAGAGAATGTGATGATGTTCAATGTGAGAACCTTTACTTGGGGGAATATCTCATTTATAAGGAAAAAATCTATGCGCATCTGGAAGAAGTACAGCATGTGAAATCCTTGTTGTATGAATATTTTGCAAATGGTCTAAAGGAATAGTTATTGCATATGGCCATTTCTCTTCTGTGTGAAGATAAGTGGCCATAATATTGAGAATTTTATCGATTCAAATCTTTTGGTGGTTAAAACGGTGCGCGGCCAGAATAGTAAAGTTTCGATAGCAAAAATCAATTATAAAATCGTTCTTTTTCAAGAACTTTTAGATAAGTTTTGGTATAAATATTGTTTATTGAAATACAATTTTAAATTTATAAAAATTATGGGTAGGCCTTCCACAAAACCGAAAGACCTGAGAGATGGTTATTATATAGAAGTTAAGAATAGGAACCAGAAATCTGGTATAAAAATTCGGAGAGATACCAGAAGCCAACTTCTTATGGCTATTGATGAATATAAAGAAACTAAGGAAGTGGTTATTCTTGGGAAACAAGAGAAAGGAAAAATGAAGGACATTCCG
This sequence comes from Salinimicrobium sediminilitoris, assembly GCF_020866905.1. GTDB lineage: Bacteria > Bacteroidota > Bacteroidia > Flavobacteriales > Flavobacteriaceae > Salinimicrobium > Salinimicrobium sediminilitoris. The sequence goes on from NZ_JAIVCC010000009.1 coordinate 245,006, forward strand.
GAACTTAAGGTTGAAATTTAGGCTCTTTCTTTATCAATAAAATTGAATTAAGATCTGGATTATACCTATCCCAGCTCTTGTAATTTTTCTAATAAACTACTAAATATCGCATTGTATTTTTATTCTTCCAGCATCAGTAGTGAGGTGCTTTAGGTGGCTATTAAAATGCTGTTTAGTTTAAGGAAGCAAGAGCCCCATTTCCTACCATAACTTACCTGCGCTGGATCCGATGCTGTTTTTATAGCGTACGGTGGTTAAGCATTAAATAAAAACAGCATTGGGCGCATTATGGGAATTTTTATCAGGCAACCTTTTTATTTTTTGTCTTTGAGGCTTGAAGTCTTTTAAAGCAGTTGATTCCTCCTGAAGCATTTCAATTTTTACATCTTTTGATTGCATTAATTCAAAACTTAAATAACCTATGATCAGCACCAGAACTAGTAGGATACTTCCAAAGAGAGCAATTATGTTCCTTGGAACTATAGTTGTATTCTTTAGCTTTTGATCAATTGATCTCAAATTTTCCAAGGCTAGACTTTCTCTTTCCTGTTGCTTCTGAAGGAAAAAATTTAGACGTTTTTCCAACACCTCAGTACTTAATGGAATGCTACGGGTGTTGAGTTCCTCAGTCATTTTTTTCATCTGCACGAGACCCTTTTGAAAATCCTGCATTTCATCAGCCATAAGCTCCATGATTTCATCCATCTTTTTCATCTTATTTTGTTTTTTAAAATCCTACGCCTGTATCCAGTGCCCTTTTTATGGTTTGCTTCACCAAATCCTTTACCATTTTGTTTATGAAGCCGGTACTCAACTGTATTGTATTACCGGCCAACTGCAAAGACTTTGGTGCTACTTTTAATTTTGTGAAGCTATTATTCTGGCTAATGCCAAGGACAATTTTTTTACCACTCATAGATCGGTGTATCTCGCTTCCCTTTAGGTTTATTCCTTTATATTCAAACCGGAAACCCTGCAGCTGATTCGACTTGTTGATTGATGGAATCACAGTCACCCGGTGCTCTTGCATTCTTTTAATGTACTCATCGAGAGACTGCGGTTTGGATAGGGAAACCTTTTCATGAATATTCTGGACCTCCCTTCGATGTTGTTTTAGCTCGAGGAGTTTCTCCTGTTGCACCTCCCGAACTCTTGTAAGCCCTATCTGCCTGGCAACGTTATCCGCAGCAATTTGACTTCTTTTTCCAATGAAGTTGTCCTTATACGTCTCTCCTGACATACTGATGCGATTCACATAGATATGAACATGGGTGTGGTCTTTGTCTCGATGGACAAAGGAAATAGCTTGGTGATTTTTTAGGTTCATCTCTTTCAAGAATTGCCTGGCTATTTCTCCCAGATCTTTCCGGGTCATATTTTTTCCATCTTCTATAGTGGGACTCACTACAAAGCTTAAGGTGTTATTGATGCATCTGTTATTTTGTGACTGTATTATCTTAAATTCTTCGGAAATCTCCTGCGGTGTATCTCCTGCCAAGAATTCTTTAAGAACTACTTCGGCATCTTTCTCCTGGTTCCAGCCATAGGTTATAGATTCCTTTGTCCGTGCAATAGAGTGTCCTTTCCCAATCACTTTCTAAAGTTCTTTAGATGAGCTCTTATTTCTTCAGCGAGGTTTTTTACAGTCTCAGCTAACTGAGGATCTCGATTTTTAAACATGCTGCTGATTCTGGAAAAGTTATTTTTGTACTGCACGAGTAACCGGTAAAATTCCAGTTGTTCGGGAGTTATACGTTCAACAATATTTCTTTCGAAAGCGGTGGATCGGAGGTATTCTGAAAGAGAAATTCCTGCCCTGGCCGCTCTTCTTTTGAGTAGCTTTTTCTCGTAGATCGAGCATCGAATTTGGATGAATTCTCTTTTCATTTTTTGTTTTCAGTCTTTGCAACCTCCGGGCGCAAAGCAAGATTGTCATGACAATGACACATCTTGCTTTGCTACTCAAAAAAGTAGAAGTAAGTCATTATCCTGTTTTGGTTTTTAATGGTTTAAACTTACTGTCATGGGTGCCATGAACAAGTTTTTCATTCAGGTCTTTATGGTCTTGATACCAGGAACTTCCATCCTTACAATTAGGAAATGTCCTTAGAACATTTTCGGTTGCTTTAATCCCGGCTGAGTCGCGATCCAGGTATAATGTTACAGTTGAGTAGTGGGTAAAAATCTCAAGGACCTCAGGTAAAAAAGACAGAGAATTCAGAATCAGTAGGTCAGCATTTTCAACTTCTCCGGGCTTGAGTACTGCTAAAGACAGAAGATCAAACATTCCTTCAAGTACAACGACTTGATCATTTCCCCGATTCAGATATGAATAACCTTTAGGAGGTGTGGAGGTTTTAAAGTAAAAATTGCGGAGCTCCCAGCCTCCTAATTGGTTCCGCAGACCCAGGGCAAAGAATCTTTTACCATTCGAAGTATACCAGATTTCCTTGCAGTAGATTTTTGCGACTTCGATGGGTATATTGCGAGTGTGAAGATATTTCTTGAGCATTTTATGTTCTATAGGTAAGATCTTCAAAACTTTATTTGCAGGTTCAATTCCACTACTTCTGAGTTGGCTATTCAGAGAAAAATTAGAAACAGGTATTCCATCTGCCAAATAAGCCAGGGCTTCTGCTACAGAACAATTCAATATGAGGCATACCAGGTCGATCACATTTCCTCCTTTTCCTATGCCGAAGTCGTACCACCTGTTTAATCTAAAGGAAATTTTAAATGAGGCTTCTGTTTCTGATCGCAGGGGACTCAGGAACCAGGCTTCTTTCTCTGATTTGCGAGTGGGAAGGAGGCCCATCTTTATCAGCGTTTCGAAGATGCCAATGTCTCGTGCTTCCTCACAGTTCATCTTTTTTGTTTTCATCAGCATATTATTTACGTCAAATTGTAGCTCTTTATGGAAAGAGGCTTGTTGTGTCCTTTTTGTCATCATTTTTATTTTTGATGACAGTTTGATGACAAAATGATGACAGCCGAAACCCTTGCTATTACTGGTCTTATCTTATTCTGTCATCAATTCATCAAAAAAATAGATAGTTTCAAAGTTTTTCTTTCAAAAGCAGTCTTCATTTTGATGAAACGATGACAGCAGCTGAAACCTCCCGAAAATACTGGAGTTTCCCTGTCATCGTTTTGTCATCATTTCATCATTTTTCCCCCAGAAGCAGGAATTCAGGTATTTCTGAGATCCTCAAAATTCTCCAGCAGGAAATTTTTATTTATAGTGAAATAGCGTCCTTTAGCTTCTCTGAAGGTAGTAGTGCCATCGCCCCAGATCAGGAACTTCTGATAGCGGTTCGAGTTGTTTTGGTTCTCCAGTTTCCACTCCTTTTTTAGAATTTTTCGAATTTGGGTAAGATCGAACCGGAGCCTTGATTTATTTATTGCGTTATAGGCATCCATAGGACAAAGATCAAGTGTTTCTAAATCATGGTCTTCCATGATCATAAGAAGAATACCGGCCAATTCCCTTTCTACCCTGTTTCGGTTATTCTGCACCAGCTTTTTCAAGGCAGGAGTTTCTATTTGATCAGCTGTAAACCACATCCTTGTTTGATGTTTTGAATAAAGCTTTCTGTTTTTTAGGAAATATAGAAAAGCCGGAATTTCTTTGGCCAGGACTTCTAAAAACTCTGTTTGTTCTTTTTTTATCACCGGTACCTGCAAAACCCAGAAGCGAGTTTCGTGGTGATCTATTTTAATAAAATTTTCTTCATTGTTACTACAGAGGATAAATTTACCGAAGAATTCCACTTCCCGCTTGTCTTTCCCCTTGGCCTCAAGTTTATTGATGTTGGTGGTACTGAGGTATTTTATCCTTTCTGTGAGTTCCTCTTTGTTGAACAATACTTCATCGATACAAATTAGGAGCTTGTTCGCCCAATCAGAATTGAACTGACTGGTGAAACTGTCATTGGTCAGATATGTAAGGTTGTTCTCGAAAATAAGCTTGAGCCATTTCAGAAAAGTACTCTTACCTGTGGAACGTTCCCGGGACACCAGGCAGAGAATGGGGAGGATTTGAGTGGGTCTGGTAAATAATAGCTGCAGGTAATCCAGTCCAAGTTCATAATGAGCTCCAAAGATGTGCTTAACAAACTTGAAAGACACCCCACAATCTCCCTCTTTTATGGTGTGACTTAGTGGCGCATAGGTATTGTAAAAATGGTGGAAGGAGGATTTAAAATTCAGATGATCCGGGATACAGGTGAAGCCATCATATTTCGGAATGGCTGCAAGAAATGTTTTTCCGTGGTCCTGCCGGATCGTCTCAATATTCCATGGCACCAGGGCTTCATTTTGCACACCAGAAATGCTTGGAGCACTTACAATTTTATAGTACTGGGTTCCAACCCGGATGTATGATTTTCTTTTCTCCACAATCAAAATTATCGGAATCGTATTGTAGTGACAATTAGGGACTTAAATATAACTAGAACCCCTGGTTTTTGAGATGTTTATACAGAAAATAAGATTTGGATGCGAATCATTTAAAATGATATTATTTCAAAATGATCATATTAAATAATGAGTCAGAGGAAGGCAGATGAAGCTGCTGGAAAAAAGTGCGTAACCTGGATTTTTTAGAAATTCTTGAAGAAAAAAGCAGGAAGAGCAAAAATTCCCATAAAAGCCGATTCTTAAATTTCACCTTTTCATGATTTACTTTTTGTATCTCGAGCGTTTTCCGTTTTCCAATATCAGATCTTTTGCATCTGAACAAGATTTCCCATTTCTTTTGATTTACTTCCCGTAGAGCCGTCGCTGTTACCATTTTCCGTTGCTCCTCTAGGGAATTTAGAATTAGGATAGGCCGCATTGATCCTTTAGCGGAAAGAGCTGGCATTTCATTCAGGCCGGCTAACTTCTAAATTCCGTTGTTTTGCATCAGTATAAATGGTAACAGCGATGGGGGAGGTGAAAAATCAGGAGAAGAAGCATCTATCATTTACTGATATTAAATGCTTCTAAGATTTGGCGGACTCTTGACTAACGGATGGTATACAAAATTGTATTTATTAAAAACATCCTCATTAATCCGTTAGTCATGTGTCCAAGACATCCCCCCAAAGCTCTTTTCCTGGAACGCAGTGGAAGGGAATGTGCTTTGGACCAGTCACCATTCAAAGGTCAAGAAACTACAAGGTCATTTGCGTCATCCAAGACCTCACTGTCAAAATCTTTAAGATAAATTTCCGTAGTACGCAAAGAGCTGTGCCCAAGACCCTCACTTATTATTTCTGTAGTAATACCAAGGTGCTTTGCAATTGTTGCCCATGAGTGACGAATATAATAAGAAGTCATTCTCTCTTCTATACCAGCATCGTCCGCAATAATTTTTAGAAGTTTATTTACCAGTCTGCGGTCAGATCGATACTTAGTGAAATTCTCTGGTGTTCCATCATATCCTATGGGAAAAATGAAATCATCCGGGCTTTTATCTAAAAGATAATATTTTAGAATTTCATCTAATTCCTCTGTTATTTTTACAGATAAAGGATCCCCGGTTTTACTTCGACCGTAGTGAATTCTATCACCAACAATATTCTTCACTCGGAGCTTGGCTAAATCAATGAGGTTCATTCCACGACAGTTGAACATGCTCAAGAAATAATTTTTGATATGCCATTTATTGGACCCCATTTCATATTGCAGATTTCTGATGGCTAAAATTTTTTCCTTTGTCAGAGCCTTTTTTTTGTTTCGTTTGGTTGAAGGAATACGATAAGAGACAAAAGGATTTTTCACAGGCTCATAAACATCTTCTTTAATCGCGCTATTATAAATGGCACGAATCGCTCTAAGATATGCACTAATACCATTTTTAGAGTTTCCTTTAGCCAAATGTTCTGCTTCAAATTCTTGGAGAAAGGAAACAGTAATCTGATTAAATTTTACTGGTTTCTCACCATTGAACTTGCTTAAGGCGGTTATAGAATCGCGATACCATTTAGCCGTACCAGGCTTTTTAATTTTATTCTTTCTTTTGATTAGTACTTCTCCCCATTCATTAACAGTGGTTTCATTTGACAGATTCCTTCTCAACTCTGAATCTATTTCCCTATCCCATTTTTTCTTAATGTTCTCAACTACTGTATCTACAGATATTTCATCGAGGGTATCTCCTAGTTCAATTACCAGTTTTCTGGCAAGATTAAGTTTGTTCCCAATTTCTCTATTAATTAAATCACAGTCTAAATCTTTATTTACAACCGCTGATTTTCTTAACTTCATATTGTTGCTATCCCATCCGGAGATTGAAGTAGAGTAGGGAAGACGAATCATCCTCGCCTTTTTATGAAAGATTTTTATCACGATAGGATATAATCCGGTATGGACTGATTTTGATTTCTTTCGTGAATCTAATATAAGTCTTATACGTGCCATAAGTTGTGAGTATTGATTTTTAAATTTAGTAAAATTACGCACACTTTACGCTCACTTTAATTAAGCTTCAATTCATATAGAAAAAAATTAAATAGAATTAATTTGTTGATTTTAAATATATTACAATTAATTATTAATCTGGTTGGAGTCTTTTTTATTGCCTTCTAAGCAGACGGTCAGAGGTTCGAATCCTCTCGCGATCACGACACGCACAAAACCACGTCCCAAAGGGCGTGGTTTTTTTAATTTTACGAAGTACCCGAAACGCAGTTTCGAAGGTACGTAGGGAAATTAAAAAAGCGAGGGCGTTAGCCCGTGGTTTTGTATTTGCAACACAGCATCTTGAGAGGAAATCCATCCTCTCGCGATCACGACACGCACAAAACCACGTCCCGAAAGGACGTGGTTTTTTTGTTTTATAAAACCCGCTGCTGGCGAAAAGATAAACCACCTCCCGAAGAACGTGGTTTTATAGATATGGATCAACCCCATAAATTTCAAGGGTTTGACCCCACAAGATTAGTGACCGGGAAAATAAAACCTTTAAGCAAAAGCAGGAAAAGTAAGCAGGGGAGAAGGACTACACGATTGCATCCTTTTGATTCGGTCCCTTACCAGTCCTCTTTTAAAAAGGTTCATATTCCTCTTTTCCGGCATCAATACAATATCCGGATGTTCTTCCTCAATTGCTTTTTTCAGGGTATCAAAAACTTCAAATGAATACAGGGTTTTGTATTCAATATTAGAGTATGGGATTTCTGACTTCACTTTTTTCTGAAAAGCTTTCAGGTTTTTTATAGCTTCATCTTCTTCCCGGTGAGTAATATGTACGATCTCGATTTTAGCATTTAAAGGTTTTGCCAGAGGAATTAATTCTTTGAGATAGATTAATTCCTGATCGTCAAAAGTGCTTGCAAAAAAGATCTTTTGAGGTTGTTTGAATTTAAATTGTGGAGGCACGGCTAATACAGGAAGATGAGATTTACCAATCATTTCACTGGTGGTAGTGCCAACTAGTCTGTCTTTAAGCTTACTGGAGCCACATGCTCCCATAATAATCATTCTTACCTGAAGATCTTTGGTGAATTTTAAAATTTCTTCTGCCACTTCAGGCCCCGAGATCACTGCCGGCGAAATAAGTTGTGAGCTATAATCTTCCCCTAAGTGGAGTTGACAAAAATCCTGGAGCTCTTCCTGATGCTTCCTTAGAAAATCTGAGTTCCGCTTTTCTCCTTCATTAGGCGGATAAACATGTAGAGCAATGAGATCATCTCCCATTATCCTGGCCAGTTCAGCTGCATATTTAAGGGCCGCTACAGAGTAATGTGAAAAGTCTGTAGCATAGATTATCTTTTTCATGATCTTGGATTTTAACTTGTATAAAGTTACGCTGGCAAAACCCAAAAAAGTATGATTTTAGTCAGTAAAAACTCAAAATTTTACCGCCAGAATCACCTGTTATCAAGAAAACTATAATTTTCTATGACTCTATTAGAAACTTAGTTCTTTTGGAGCTTCAATAGTTTCCAGCAGCTCCCTGTCTGTAAGATTTTCCCAGCTATTGGAATATACCTCCTGGTCTATTACTTCATTTAAATCAAGATTAGGATCCATGAGGGAAAATGTCTTTTTTAACTCACTAAAAGGCCTGTAACCTGTGACCTGATAGGTTTTGTCTTTATATGAAATCAAAAGGCTAGGGAAACGACTTATTCCACTGGCCTTTGTTCTGTCCAAATCCTGTTTAAAAAGGTGGCTCAATTCATCAGAAAAAAGATCCTCCCGAAATTTACCCTTTTTGAGAACTTTTGCCTGCTCCAGTTCCCCGGCTATTTCCAGGATCACCTCTACTTCTCCTATGTTCTTTTTATCGATCATTACTGCCTCCCTTAGCTTACGAAGCATGGCTTCCTCTGCAATTTTTGATTGTAGGGCAGCCGCCTTTACAGCCATGCATGCGAGATAAGAAGTATCGATGGGATTTGAGATCCAGATATTCTCCTCAATAGGCTGGCCAGACATGTGGCGTGCCTGCATCCATAAAGGCCCCATTTGGGCAGGACGGGCTATATCATTCATTTGGTCATTATAATTTTTCCAGTCTCTTAAGAGACCGCCCATCACGTAAGTAAGGTGCAGGCGGTCTTTTAAAAGAAAACGTAGTTTTCGCAACTGGGGCTCAAAAGCCCAACTCCAGCAGCAAAGTGGATCTGTAAAATATTCAATTTTAAATTTTTTCATATAAGGATCAATATTTACTCCATTGTGCCTCCCCTTTGGGCATGGCTTTCTTTATTTCTTCATATTTTTTTTTACTCAATTCCTTATTTTTCTTATCGACCTCTTTTGGATCCCTGGAAAGTTTTTTGTCGTCATGCCCTTCAGTCATTCCTTTTGTTTTCCTCACATGTTCAATAGGGTCTGAAATATGTTCCCAGGTTTCCCCCAATTCCGGGCTTTTACCTTCATTCCATGGACCTCTCACATCTTCCCCATTAGAAAGGTTAAAATATTTATTGCTGTATTTGGGATCACTTTGCAGGACCCCCGGAGGAAAATTGGGTTCTATGGTCTCCAGTGCTGCCTGGAACATTTGGAAGTGAGCTACTTCCCGGGTCATAAGAAATCTCAAAGTATCTTTTATGTGAGGATCACTGGTATGTTGCATAAGATATTCATAAACGATTTTAGCCCGTGATTCAGCTGCAATATTTGATCTTAGATCAACCGTAAGATCTCCGTTGGCTGTTACATAAGCTGAGGTCCAGGGGTTTCCATTACTATCGGAGAGGGTAGGGCCTCCGCCTGAAAGATTAAAGAACTGCGGATTCACCATAGCATTGTGAATAAAACCTTCCTTGGATGCTTTTCCTTTTAAAAGTTCCATGATCTCAGACTCTTCGGCAGCATTCTTTAGATCACCGTGAATTCCTTTTAGCAGCATCTGGATAGTGGCACCTACGATTTCGAGATGGCTGAATTCTTCAGTAGCAATATCCATTAGCAGGTCATATTTATCGGGATGCACCTGTTTGACAGCAAAGGCCTGGACAAAATACTGCAGGGCAGCTTTTAATTCTCCGTTTGCGCCTCCAAATTGTTCCAGTAATAGTGTGGCAAATGCGGGATCTGGTTTCGATACCCGCGCATTGAATTGTAATTCTTTTACGTGGTAAAACATAATTCGTGGATTAGTGGTTAATAATTTTTCTTTTAAAGATTAAATTATAACCTATCTTCTGCTATGGGGGTTAATTATTTGCTAAACTTCTGTTATTGTTTACTTTACGCAAGTGAGAAGCTGAAATGAATTGAATCGATCTTTAAAATGTCACCAGCTGATTGGCCCCTGATCGAGAAATAATCTTCACCACAAATTAACGTTCCACATTGCCCCCCGGCTAAAACTTCTCTTATTTTTGCCTTTTTTAAGAGGAAAACATGGATTATTCAAAGATAAAACTTGTAGTAAGCGATATGGATGGCACCTTGCTAAACAGTAAGCACGAGGTGAGTCCGCAGTTTATAGAAATTTTTAAAGAGCTAAAGGAACTGGATATAAAATTTGCGGTGGCAAGCGGCAGGCAATACTACAGCCTTAGAGAGCGTATGGATGAGATCAGGGATGAGCTCATTTACATAGCCGAAAACGGGGCCATTGTAATGCATCATGAAAAGCAACTTCACATTGTTCCCATGGAACCGGAGGTGGTTCATGAGATCATAAAAGAAGTAAGGGAACTGGATAATAAATACCTAATTCTCTGCGGAAGGGAACAGGCTTATATTGAAAGTACCGATCCCGAATTTATGGAACCTTTTCTTAATCATTATGAAAAATATAAGGTGGTGAATGATCTTATGGAGGTTAAAGATGATCTCTTTTTGAAATTTACTATTTGCGATCTTTGCGGGGCCGAAAAAAATTCTTTGCCACACCTAAAGCATTTTGAAAATCGATTGCAGGTTAAGCTTTCAGGAAAGATCTGGATAGATTTTAACGACAAAAATGCGCAGAAAGGAAATGCTTTAAAAGCAGTGCAGGAGAAAATGAATATCAAGGAAGAGGAAACGGTGGCTTTTGGGGATTATCTTAATGATATTGAGTTATTCCAACATTCCGGTTATAGTTACGCCATGGAAAACGCACATAAGGAAGTAAAAGCTATAGCAACTCATCATGCCGGAAGCAATGATGAACTCGGTGTGGAAAAAGAATTGAAGAAATTACTGGAGTCACTTAAATCTGCAAGGGCTTAAAAATTGCTTTGGTTTAAAAGCAAAAGAGGCTGTCTGAAAAGCATGTAATATGTCAACCTGAATTTATTTCAGGATCTTATCCAATTGAAAGTCATAATCAATTAGAAGCTGAAACAAGTTCAGCTTGACAAAAAATGGCATTTTCAGACAGTCTATTTTTTATAATATTATCCTTTGCTTAATAAGTTGCAGGTTCTCCCGGCTTTGGCAAAGATTTCTGAATGAATTCTCTAAGATCTTCATTTGCCTTTTTAAGATCCTCGTTTCTTAAATACATCATGTGGCCGCTACGGTAACCTTTAAAGCTTAACCTGTCGCGCATTTTTCCGCTGGGGTCGAGCTGCCACATAGTATATTTTGCATCAAAATAAGTGGTGGCCCCATCAAAATATCCGCTCTGGATCAACACATCCAGGTTAGGATTTTGAGCCATAGCCTGTCGCAGGTTTTCTCCTGTTTTATTTCCGCTGCGATCCCATGGATGAACGGGACCAAACATATAATAAGTCAGGTCTGTTTTAAAATTGAGATCATTTCGAAGATAATGGTTGATTGCCGGCGTAAAAGAGTGCAACCATGAGGTGAGTTCAGAATTATAATCGGGTGAATCCCCGGCTACTTTCCTGTCCAGCCCAACGTACCGGGAATCAAGTCTTCCCACGGTTAAACCTTTTTGATCTCTTAACAGATCTTTCCAAAAATACCGGTAAGGCACCTCCAGGTTATGCTGAAGGATTTCTTCCTGAGATATTCCTGAATAACGCGCCATTGTTTCGGCAATTTCCTGTTTTCTTTCCGCCTCCAGGAAGCCTCCTTTTGCCAGTGCAGGCAGTAATTCATTTATGGCATATTGCTCTACTTCGGGTAGCAACTCTTCCAGATCCCTTTTTTGAAGGTCCTGCGGAAGCAGCTCATGATACCAGGCGGCAGCGGTGAAATAGGGGAGACGGTTGGAAATTTCTACAGGACCATCCCTTTCAATTCCTATTTCTGTTGGAGAAACAAGGATAACTCCATTGAGGTACATCCATTGTGAATTCTGAAGTTCCAGAGCAAGGCCGGAAACTCTCGTGGTTCCATAACTTTCTCCTATGAGATATTTAGGAGACAACCAACGATCATATCGGGTGACAAAAGTATTGATCCATTTCGCCAGGTAACTTACATCTGCATTTACACCAAAAAACTGCTCACGATCCCGCTTTTTTTCTCCTTTTGGTTCTACGATTCGGGAAAATCCTGTATTGACAGGATTGACATATACAATATCAGCAATGTCAAGAATGGAATACGGATTTTCTTTGGTGCCATAAGGCTGAATTGGAAATCCTTCAGGATCGATTTCCAGCACACGGGGACCGGTGTAGGCAATGTGCATCCATACAGAAGCAGATCCGGGGCCACCATTGAAGGAGATCACCAAAGGCCTGTTCTTAAGATCGTTTCCACCTTCTCGTTTGTAGTATGTGTAAAACAGGCTGGCAATGGTTTCTCCATCATCACTCCACACAGGCTGCATTCCGGTAGTGGCAGTGTAATCTATTCTCTGGCCATTAATGTTGACGCGATGAGAGGTGACAACTGTAGTATCAACAGGAATTTCAACTTTATTCTGAGCTATTGCTGAAGCATGTAAAAGGGCGAAAAATATCGCAACACAAAATATTTTTTTCATTTTCAGGATTTGATTAAAGCCTAAAAATAGAAAAATTCAGCCGGAAAAAGAGGTTTAAGTTCTAAAAGGCGTACTGCAGGGAGAGTCCCTGGTATTCATTCCCTCTAAGATCTACACCCATTGCAGGAGTGACTCCCAAGTCACGGTCTTTTTTATGAAATTCGGGAATAAGGATCCCACTGGCTGCTCCCACCATGTAACCAACAATATTATCTGTCAGGAAATGTTTCCCAGCTTCAGATCTTAAATATCCCACATAGGCAGGAACCAGAGCTGCGGCCGTCCATACATAAGGTTTAGCTGCAGAATCCGGGTAAAAGTCATTATAGAGCTTGGCGGCAAAAAAGGAGGCCGAAGCAGTTGCCGCGGTGTGTCCTGCAATAAATGATCGCTGGGCACCTTTTTCAGTTCGCTCTTCTTCTGGCAGAGAGGTGTTGTACACCAAAGGTCTCGGGCGGTCTATAAGCCCGGCAGTAAGGGTGTAAACAGCTCCTGTGGTGGCCATGCTTTCCAGGAATAATACAGAGATCTGTCCGGCATTTGAACGCATATTTTTATCGGCGATCATCATAACTACCGGTACGGCAAAAGAACCATAAAAAGGATAGTAACTAATTTCATCGGCCCTTTTACTATAGTTCCCGGCAATGAACCTGTCTATTCCCGGCACATCGTCTTTGGATAGATCATTTAATTCCTGCAGGGTGAGATCTTCTTTATCCTGTATCAATTTAAAACCTACGACATTAAGTCCCAAACTTAATCCTAAGTAAGGACCGTCAACCAGCCAGCTGGTTTTGTAAGGGGAATCCGATGTATCACCGGAAGCAGGGGAGTAGGATTGAGAATATGTGGAAAAAGAAATTAATAAGGAAAATATTAGGGGGAATATGGAATATTTCATCTTTAAAAATTGTTTGAGACGAATCTCGGGTTTTTAGTATTTATTACCTGAAGGATTAACGCAATTATAAGAGTGAGAGCGCGGCTTTTCAGAAAATTTTTTGAAAAATCACCATTTTTGACGGCCCAAGTAGAGTATGAAAAAGATTAATTATGTTTATATTATATTAATTATAATTAAACAAGTTATATCTTTGGAAAAAATGAATCATGAAAATTTATCAGCTGCACGCCGTTCAACGAATTCCCATTTCGCTTCAGGAAGCCTGGAACTTTTTTTCAGATCCCGCAAATTTAAAGGTGATCACTCCTACTTACATGGGATTTGATATTACAATGGGTGGAGACCGTCCTATGTTTGCAGGACAGATCATTGAATATATAGTAACTCCTATAGCAGGTATCAAAACCAAATGGGTAACAGAGATCACACACGTAAAAGTTCTGGAATATTTTGTAGACGAACAACGCTTTGGGCCCTACGACCTTTGGCACCATAAACATTTCTTCAGGGAAATTGAAGGGGGAGTGGAAATGGAGGATATTATTGATTACAAACTTCCGCTGGGATTTATAGGCCAGGCGGTTCATCCATTACTGGTAAGACCTAAACTGGAGGAGATCTTTGACTTCAGAAAAAAGAAATTAAAAGAGCTTTTTGGAAGCTTCAAAAAAGAAACCGTTTAAATAGCTTTTTTGGAACCTCTTAAAGAAATTCCGAAGCCATTTAAACGGTCCTGATTTTAATTCTCTTTACCTTAGAAGATCAAATTTTTTGGGCAGACTTTTGTTTATAGTGACTAAACAGGTCGTGCTCTCTGATCATAGCTGTAGTTTTTTCGGGTAGCATATCTTCCCAGCCACCTTTACCTTCTGCGATCAACTGCAATACTTCCCTGGAGAAAATATCGAGGATAGCAGGATCATAATTGGTAATGTCCACAACTTTACCATTGTATTTGAAGAATTTGTAAAGCTCCTTCATTCGTGGATGCACCTTGAGGTTATCGCTGGTGGTGATCTCTCCTGTCTCACGATCCTTGAACGGATATAGATAAACCTTAAGGTCTTTGAAGAACAATTTACCAAAGGCTTCGAGGATTCCACCACTTAAATGCCTGTAGTATTTTTCATCAAAGATGTCAACCAGGTTATTTACTCCCATTGCCAGCCCCATACGTTCCTTAGTATAGCGGGAGAAATATTCAACTACTTTATAATATTCCTGGAAATTGGAGATCATAACTGTTTGCCCAAGGGAACAAAGCAATTCAGCCCTATCCATAAAGTCTCTTTCGTCAATTTCACCTTCAGCACGAAGGTTGGACAGGGTGATCTCAAAGATAACTTCTGTATTATCTTCAGAAACCCTATTTTCATTTAAGAAAAGTTCGAGTGAGCGCTTATACATATCCATATTGACCTTGGTTACAGGCCTAAAGCTTCCTCGCAGGGCAAGGATGTTCTTTTTGTAAAGGATCTTCGCCGGTAAAACGTTGTTTCCATCTGGTGCAAACATTACCGCCTCGGTCATATTGTTCTTCACCAGCTGCAGACTCATTAGCCTGTTATCCACTTTTTCGAACCTGGGGCCCGAAAAGTTGATCGTATCGATCTCGATCTGGTCTTTGTCAATATGATCGTAGAGGTAACGAAGTAATTTTTTAGGATTGTCGTATTTGTAGTAGGCCCCATAAATGAGGTTTACACCTAATATTCCTAAAGTATTTTGTTGCAGGCGGGCATCATTTTCATGAAACCTAATGTGCAGAAGGATCTCATTATAATCTTCTTCGGGATGCACCTGATATTTTATTCCAACCCACCCGTGGCCTTTGTACTTCTTAGCAAAATCAATAGTTGCAACAGTATTGGCGTAAGTAAAAAATAACTTGTTGGGATGTTTTTCGCGCGAGATCCTTTGTTCAATAAGATTGGTCTCATGCGTGAGCATCTTTTTTAAACGCTCTTCGGTAACATATCTCCTGTCATCTTCGATCCCGTAGATCGCATCACTAAAGTCCTTATCGTAAGCACTCATTGCCTTGGCAATGGTCCCTGAAGCTCCACCGGCTCTAAAAAAGTTGCGGACGGTTTCCTGTCCCGCACCAATTTCAGAAAAAGTTCCGTAGATATTTTCATTCAGGTTAATACGTAAAGCTTTACTTTTTATCGATGGGACGTTCTCAAACTCCCTGTCACCCATTATGGTTATTGGCATAGCTGTCTTTTTTCGTTCAAAATGAGTTCCTCTTGTTGAAACACTCAATTTGTAGTCAAAGGTACTAAAATGAAGGGCTAAACAAAAAAATAATACTTAGTTTTGTGGTAAATTTAGAGCTTTGAAGGTTACATTTTTAGGCACAGGAACATCTCAGGGAATACCCGTTATTGGCAGTGATCATCCGGTTTGCCGTAGCGAAAACCAGAAAGATAAGAGGTTGCGGGTTTCGGTACTGGTTGAAGTTGATGGATATAATATCTTAATTGATTGTGGCCCCGACTTCAGGCAACAAATGTTATCCAACAAAGTGCAGCGTATTGATGCAATTTTGTACACTCACGAACACAGTGATCACACAATTGGGCTGGACGACATTCGGCCATATTTTTTCCGGCAGGGAGATATTCCGGTTTATGCACATTCCAGGGTGATGGCTTCTCTGCAAAAGCGTTTTGAATACATCTTTGCTTCAGAAAATAAATATCCCGGAGCTCCCAGTGTTCAGGAACATCTTATTGAGAACAAGCCTTTCACTGTTAAAGGTGTAAATGTTGTTCCCGTAGATATAATGCATAACGGGGTGCAGGTATTTGGCTTTAGGATCAGGGACTTCGCTTATGTTACAGATGCCAAAACCATTGAAGAAGAGGAGGCAGAAAAACTTAAAGGGGTTGATGTGCTGGTGATCAATGCCCTGCGAAAAGAGCCGCATCATTCTCACTTTAACCTGGAAGAGGCTCTTCAATTCATTCAAAAAATAGGTCCCGACAGGGCTTATCTAACACATATAAGCCATCACATGGGTTTTCATGACGAAGTACAGGCAGAACTGCCAGAAAATGTATTCCTGGCTTATGACAATCTCCAAATAGAAATCTAAATGCGGAAAAGTTTTTTAATGTACCTGTTTGTGTTTACAATTTTACTTGCAGTAATTTTTTATGCAAACGGCACAAAATTAGTAGAGTCCAAGGACCAGGAAATCGAGGCGCTGAGAGAGCAACTTGAGGAACAAAAGTCCAGTGTGGACAATGTAGCTGAAACTACTTTACAGGAAGATACCTTTTCACTGGTTTCCAATGAAGAAGCCCTTTCCTACCTGGAAAACAGAGGCTTCGATCCTGCTGAAATAATCAATAAAGTAGAAGAAGCTCTTATAAGCCGAAATACTGCAGAGGAAGATAACGAACTGATTCCTTACGAGGGTATGAATGGACCTTTCAGGATCAATAAAGTAAAGCTTCTCAACCATAAATGGGCTATTGCCAGTTTTACCGATGGATCTTTCTGGGGTGACCTCCTGGTTAGCTTCGAGATTGACGAAGAAGGTAAGGTGGAAGTTTTTCCTGAAAAAGCTTTATTGTACCCTCAAAATTAAAGATGCTCTTCCAGCCATTGCTTCAGTTCCCTGAAGTTTTGAGGCGCAACACCATGTCCCACAGGAAACTCTGAAAAAGTATTTTCTATGCCCAGGGAATCAAGGAATGGTTTGGTCTTTCTCGCCCATGCCACCGGAATTACCTGGTCGGCCGTACCGTGGGAACTGTAAACTGAAAGATTAGAAAAATCCTTATTTTGATAACCCTCTTTCAGGATATTCTCATTGATATAACCGCTTAACCCGATCACATTTTTGATCCTTTCGGGATAAGAAAGTGCCACGGCAAAACTTAGGATACTTCCCTGGCTAAAACCAATGAGGGTAACATTCTCTGGGTCTACAGGATATTCCTCCATGACCTCATCCATAAACTGAATGATCTTTTCTCTTGAGATCACAGCCTGATTATCATCGCTGAATTTTCCATCTGCACTTCCCTGCCAGTGAATGGCATACCATGCATTTCCATAGGGAGCCATGGGATAGGGTGCTCTTACCGAAATAATGAAAAGTTCATCGGGAAGGTCTTCTGCAAAAGAAAATAGATCCTCTTCATTACTGCCGTAACCGTGCAGCATTATTACGAGAGGAGCTTTTTCTACAGGCTTTTTTGGTTTTCTTATTAAGTGATATAAAGTAAAAGTATCTGCTTCCATTAATTTATTGTACTAAACCATTTTTGAAATTGACTTCCTAAAAAGGGAACTTCGTTTTTTTCTCCCTGTATGGCACCAATTAAGCCATACCCCAACAAAACAACAATGAAAATATAAAAAGGAGCTGATATCAACCAGGAGTCGAACCAGGAAACTATAATTCCCAGCAGGTAAAAAGTAATGTGGATCCCAAGCCCCTGTCTAATATGAAAGGATGCAAAAGGGTTCTTTGAATCATTGTTTAAAAAATAAGCAACAATGGTTCCTATTATAGTCAAATAGGCCCAAATCGCTGCAGCTTTTCCTTCGTTGGCTACGCTTTCCATGCGTCAAATTTTTAGGATATAAATTTACTTAATTTCCTGTTTGTTTGCTGGTTTCAGGAGGTTAAATATTCCTCACCCACTAAAATCCCGTATACCATTCCTTTTAACTCTTTTCCGAGAAAAAGACTGTTTTTGGAACTGCTTAAAATATGCTCTTTTTGGAAAGTATATTCTTTATCGGGATTAAAGAAACTAAAGTTAGCCGGAGATCCTTCATCAATGACTCCATCTGCAAGATTAAACCTCGACTTTCCTGAAGTAAGTACTTTGACCGCAGTTCTTACAGAAAATAGCTGCAACAAAGCTCCCAAAGCAGATTCGAGTCCAAGGGTGCCAAAAAGGGCATTATCGAACTCAACTTTTTTGTGCTCTACATCCATTGGGATATGATCTGACGTTACCATGTCTATAGTTCCATCTTTAACGCCGGCAATGAGCGCCTTGACATCGCTTTTAGTCCTAAGGGGTGGAAGCACTTTCGCATTGGTGTCAAACTCTTCAAGTACTTCATCTGTAAAGAAAAGGTTATGAATAGCAACGCTGCAGGAAACATCCAGGCCTCTTTCTTTGGCATCTCTAATGATATCTACAGATTTTGCTGTGGAAATAGTGGGGATATGGAGTTTCCCGCCGGTATATTCAAGAAGATAGAGGTCTCTGGTGATTTGTAACTCCTCGGCCAAAGCAGGAATCCCTTTTAATCCAAGCATTGTACTATTTTCATGCTCATTGACCTGCCCGTTAAGTGCGATCCTGTCTTCTTGCGGAAAAGACATTACAAGTCCGTCAAAATTCTGGGAATATTGCAAAGCCAGTTTCAATAAATTAGGATTGGAAACAGATTTTTTGAAATCGCCAAAGGCCACGGCACCGGCCTGTTGCATATCGTATAGTTCGGCCATATCCTTTCCTTCACTTTTGCGGGTGAGAGTCCCAATAGGAAGTAAAGTAACAGGTTGTTTTTCGGCTCTATTCTTTAAAAAAGTAACTGCACCTTTATTATCGGTCACAGGATCATTTCCGGGGTTTAGGGCGATTGCTGTAAAACCACTAAGGGCAGCTGTTCTTAAGCCGTTTTCAAGGGTCTCCCTTTCCTCAAATCCCGGTTCCCCAAATGTAATGCTACTGTCAAACCACCCTTGTGACACGTGTAGATTCTCAAAATTGATCTCAAGATCGGGTTTTCGGGTTTTAATGACAGGAGCGATCTCTTTAATGATCCCATTTTCAACCAGGATGTCCATCACTTTGTTGTTGTAAGGACTTTCATTATCAATAATCCTGGCCGACTTAACGAGTATTTTCATTTGAGGAATTTTAGAATAAATATTTCAGTAAGTAAGAAAAACAGTGTAAAAATAACAAACCATTTCCAAAGGCTGTCCACTTCATTGGCCGATTTAATTTCAGAGAAAACTTCGGGAACAGAGGAGTGCACAAAAATACCTTCCCGTTCATTTAATTTCGTATTCACCGGGTCACTTTCACTTCTGGACACATTAAAACTAAGGGACCTTAACACTGTTTCATCCTGCAACAAGTCGTAATGTCCGGGTTCTTTTGGAAGTTCATCCAGCAAAATTTCCACCTTATTCTGAAAACTTTGCTGCTGCGGAATAAAGGTAGTTTCAGAAGAAGACAACCTCAGAATCTCATCTTTTTGAAGATTCGTCTGGATCCCGATTGTATGCGAGTCTCCTAATACGCTGTAAAGACTAGGCATTGAAATAGCCAGGTTTCCTATGTTGTAAAAAGTAGGAACGATGAGCGGAGAATTTTTAAAATTAGAGTTCTCCTGATTTATGGCCGCGGTGAAAACAAAAACATTACCCTGTTCAAAGAGAAAAGCCTGCCCGGTTTGATATTCTAGAATCCCGGGCGTAGTCTTGCTTAAAGGATAAGAACTCTGAACTTTTGGATATTCGAAATTCGAAACCTTTTCATTAAAAACACTGCTGTAGAGGGGGTGGTCAAAAATGATATTTGTGATCAACTTTTCCTGTGTATTAAGAGCTCTAAAAACCGGTAGGCCCAGGTTCTTCAGGAGAGCATTGTAATCCCCGATCTCAGCTTCTAATGATGGTATGATCACTAGTAACAACTGTTCCTTTACCAACTCCTGAAGAAGCGTTAGCATCGAAAAAGGTATTTTTTGAGGCTGGTTTAGAATAATTAGATTGGCCTGCGAGAGGAGGTTGTAATCAATGTTGTTTTCGGGAAGAATCGACAGGTTGAACTCCGGGGAAGAGTAGATCCTTTGCAGGTAATCGGCTTCAGAATCCCCTATGGCGACTATGTTCACCGGGGCGATTTCGTTAATACTGAAGAATAACCGGTTGTCAAACTGCAGGCCATTATCTTCAACTTCGATCCTGCCGTGAAGAATTGCATCGGCAGCCAGGTTGAAGGTAGTATTCCCTCGCAGATCTTCATCCAATGCTACCGTCTTTCTTGCGAGCATGCGATCGCCGTCGTACAAACCTATGGCGACTTCCTCCTGCCTGTCACCAAATGCCGAAAAGGAGACATTGAGAACAATTTCATCCAGCCCCCGACTTGTTACCCAGGCAGAATCCAGGGCCACGTTATTATTATTCTCGGGACTTAATTGTACCAGATAAGTTTTGATATCATCGCCAAGGGCAGTAACGGAATCCTCCAGGTGTTGAAAATCGGAAATCGCAATGAAATTTTTTTGTGAATTCGAAGAATTGCGGAAAAGGTTCCCGGCTTTTAATTCAATAGCTCTCCAGGAAAGTTCTTCAGGCGAAAAACTTCTGTCCTGCAGCCTTTCACGCAAGCTGGCTACAGAAATATTTTGGTATTCTTCATCATTAGTGAAAAGTGTGATTATTTCTTCTTCAGGAACATTTTCCAGAAGATCCTGAACACTTCTTCTTAGAAGTACGCCGCTCTTTCCCCGTGCCTGCATACTATAAGAATCATCAAGATAGACCACTGTTTCTGTATCTTTTATTTCGCCCGAGGCAGGAGGGAAGTAAGGTTGGGCAAATGCGATGATGAGACAGGCCAAAAGCAACAGCCTGGTGCAGAGAATGAGAAATTTTTTTAAGCGGGAGCTCTTACGGGTCTGTAAAACAGCCTTTTTCAGGAATTTGACGTTGGTAAATTGTGTAGTCCTGAACTTTCGAAGTTGAAACAGGTGCACCAGGATAGGGATCACCAGCAAAACCAAAGCGTAAAGCAGTTCAGGATATTTAAAGTACATGCGCAGGCATTCTTTTGTCAAAGATAGAAAAAGGCCTTAGTAAGACCTTTTAATTTGAAACTTAAAATTACTACCCATTCCGGGTTCAGACGCAATTTTTATGTTTCCCCCCATATGTGTAAGTAATTTTTGTACTGTCGCCAGGCCTATTCCGCTTCCGGGGTTCCCGTCCCGATCGTTTTGATCAAGGGTAGTAAACAGGTCAAAGATCTTAGTAAAACTTTCTTTGGGGATCCCATCACCGTTATCCTTTACTTGAAATTGATAAAAATGATCCAGAGATTTAAACTCTATTTCTACCCGGCGTTTATCTTTATGATTGTACTTGAGGGCATTACTAATAAGGTTTAAAAAGATCTGGGTAAGAGCAGCTTTATTTACCCTTTTTAATACCCCTGCTTTAGGATAAGTTATCTCAACATCGGGGCTTACATTGTAAAGATTGACAATATTTTCAAAAAAGGGTTTTAGATCAACATCTTCCTGTTCTTTTTCAAGAATGCGCTCACTACGGTAGAAGATGAGTAAACCGTCCACGTAATTTCTCAAACTGTGAGAAGCCTGGGATAGATAGTCAATGTACTGCTGCGCCTCTTCATCAAACTTTTCCTGCTTTTCCTCTTTTAAAAGATCTACCAGGGAAATAATATTAGCCAGAGGAGACTTGATATCATGTGAAACAACACTTGCGAATTTTTCAAGTTCCTCATAACGTTTTTCCAAATCCTGCTGAACACGCTGGAACTGGTTGTTTTGTTTTCTAAAGGCAATGAAGTTGAGGATTTGTATCACCAGGAGCTTGAGAGAACGTCGTTGATTGGGAGTGAGTTCCCTGACAGAAGCATCAAATAGAGAAATTAATCCCAGTCTTTCACCCGTTTTAGTGATTACAGGAACAGCAATAATTTTTTCATGTTCCAGGCCTGAACTTCTCAGTTCTTGCTCATGAAAGATTAGAATATCATTCTGCTCCAGCACCTTTTTCCAAAGAGATGTCTCTGCATTTAACTCTTCAATAGGAGTGCCGTAAGTGCTTTTTACCCAGATCTGTTCGTTTTCCAGAATTATAAGAGCCGCTGTGCGGGCCTGCACTACCTGGGTACAAAGAAAGAGGATATCAGAAAAATCACTGTCTGCAGAAGTTTTAAGAATCTGAAATTCTTCTGGAGCCGGATGTTGCCGGCCTTCAGTATTCTTGATTTCCAATTTGGGCATAAATCTCAACCTTATAAGTAGTTAAAGATATTAATTGCCACCAAGAAATTGGGATTTAACTTGAAAATATTTGAGAAAGTTCCTACAAGGGCATTAGTAGTTCTCGAATACACCCAAACCGAATAGGGCATAATCATACTTTACCGGATCCTCATGGTCCAGTTTTCGTAAGTTCGTGTCCAGTTCGGCCAAAGCTTTGGCGTCATTCTGCTTGCGTTTTAGAAGACCTAACTTTCTCGCCACATTTCCCGAATGCACATCTAATGGGCAGCTGAGTTGGGAAGAGGAGAGGCTGTTCCAAATCCCAAGATCCACATTTCTATTATCGTTTCTTACCATCCATCTCAAAAACATATTGATCCTTTTGGCTGCAGAATTCTTTAAGGGATCACTTACATGTTTTTCGGTCCTTTTCTCGTGCGGTAACTCAAAAAATATTTTTTTAAACTCATGGATTGCAGGCTGTAAGCTGTCTTTACTTGAATGTTTGCTGAAGATGCTTTCCAGACCTTCATGTTGTCTATAAATGTTTTGAAAAGCTTTAATAAAATAAATAAGATCAATGCTATTGAAGGTACGATGAACAAATTTTTCGAATCTTTCAAGGTCCTCTTCGGAATGGTTTTGCACAAAGTCGTAAGGAGCAAATTCCAGTAACTCCATCAAAGAATGAGCATTTTTGAGAATGCTTTTGCGGTTCCCCCAGGAAATCGTGGCAGTTAAAAATCCCGAAATCTCAATATCCTCCTTTCGGCTGAAAAGATGCGGGATCTGCACAGGATCTGTTTCAATAAATTCGGCAGTGTTATATTGATCAACCTTAAAGTCAAGAAATTCTTTAAGTTCTTTTGGGGACATTACTGTAGACGTGATATTTTAGACGTTAGACGTGAAACTTTAGACTTGACTTGTCGAATTGTATAATTTATATTGAATTTTTTTAAACTGTCGGGTACTGAAATAAGTTGACCATTTTCCGGAGTTTTAAACAACTCAGTACTATGGCAAAACTACAAGATTTTTCTAAAGAGAGTTCTCAACGGGTAAATCGTTATTTTAGTGAGAGCTTTAAGCGTA
>NZ_JAIVCC010000016.1 GCF_020866905.1 Salinimicrobium sediminilitoris
GCTCATATACTAAAAATAAGCAGCTCCTCCTATTTATACAAAAAAAAGGCTGCCTTTTCAGACAGCCTCTTTTTATGCTTATTTTTGATGCTGAGGGGTTTAAAAATTCTAATTTTGTCAATATTTAAAAATACCCATGGCTAAAATTCTTTTAGTTGAAGATGACGTAGCATTTTGCACTATGCTCAAGACATTCCTGGTAAAAAAGGATTGTGAGGTAGATGCTGTATATACTGCGACCGAAGCCCTTAACCTGGTGGCCAAAAACAGGTATGACGTAGTAATTTCTGACGTTCGTCTTCCCGATAAAGAAGGTCTCGAGATCCTGCAGGCTGTCAACCAGAAAGGAGATAAAACGGGAGTGATAATGATGACCAGCTATGCCGAAATTAGTATGGCGGTCAATGCCATTAAAGAGGGCGCACTGGATTATATAGCCAAACCTTTTCATCCCGAGGTGATCATGAAAGCGATCAATGATGCTTTGGAAGGTCCCGGTAGCGTGAAACCTGTGACGAAGAAAAAAGAGACTTCTGTAAAAAAGGACGATTATATTAAAGGAGGGAGTGAGGCTTCGGCCAAACTAAATAATTATATCGACCTGGTTGCCCCAACAAATATGTCTGTGCTTATCATGGGTGAAAGTGGAACCGGGAAGGAACAGATCGCTAAAAGCATTCACGAAAAAAGTAAGCGCAGTGCTGCACCTTTTGTGGCCGTAGATTGTGGGGCTATTCCCCGGGAATTGGCTTCCAGCGAATTTTTTGGACACGTAAAAGGTTCTTTTACCGGTGCCGTAACCAATAAAACCGGGCATTTTGAGGCAGCAAATGGCGGCACCCTTTTCCTGGATGAAATAGGAAACCTTAATTATGAGCTGCAGGTACAGTTACTGCGGGCATTGCAGGAGCGAAAGGTTAAACCTGTGGGCAGTAACGAGGAGATTCACGTAAATATCCGGGTTATCGCTGCCACAAATGAAGATCTTTTTGAAGCCGTTAAAAAAGGTGATTTTAGAGAAGATCTTTATCACCGGCTTAATGAATTTTCAATAAAGGTGCCGCCCCTAAAAGACCGCAAGGAAGATTTGATGGTCTTTGCCAATTATTTCCTTGACAGTGCGAATGAGGAATTAGAAAAAGATATTTCAGGTTTTTCAGAAAAGACAATTACAGCATTTAAAAATTATAACTGGCCGGGGAATCTCCGGGAGTTGAAAAATGTGGTGAAACGTGCGGTTTTACTTTCAGAAGGGGATTATATTTCTTCTTCCTGTTTACCTTCGGAAGTAGTTGCAGCCAAAGAAAAGCCCGAAGAACAGGACTACAGCCTTTTTAAGAACAAGAATGAGCAGGAAATGATCCTCGATGCGCTTGAAAAAACCCACGGAAATAAAAGTAAGGCCGCGAAACTTCTTTCTATTGACAGGAAAACCCTGTACAATAAGCTGAAGCAGTACGGTATTAACCTGTGATCTCTTCCTGAAGGTTTTCCAGAAGTTCGTTTATTTCTTTTGCAAGAGATGCTACATTGATGTCCTCATTTTCTTCACCGTTGACGTTTTCGAGTATAGCAAGTTTCTCGATGATTTGTGGCACCTGCAACTGCCGGAACATGGGAAGCATTTTATGAGCTACCGCAGAGACCTTCTTTTTTTGTCCTTTTTGATGTGCCAGTTCCAGGGCCAGGAGATTTGACCTTGTACTTTCTATGAAAGCAGTTAATATAGCATCCATGGCATCGGGGTCTTCTCCTGCAAAATTCTTTATTTCAGATAAAGTATAGCCTTTTTGCTGTTGTAGAGGAGAAGGAGTGGGTGCGGGACCAGTCTTTAATTTTAGATCCAGGAGATCGCTAATGATCTCCAGCAACTCCTGGGAGGAATAAGGTTTTAAAAGACTGCCGCTAAATCCCTTTTTTAGATAGTCTGCAGCACTAACATCGGGTTGGCCGGAGAGGGCGATAACAGGAAGATCCTCCCTGGCAGGATCTTTTCTTATTTTTCGAAGCAGTTCAAAACCGTCCATTTTTGGCATTTGAATATCTGTAAGTACCAGGTGTGGGGAGGTAGCTTTTATTATTTTTAAGGCTTCTTTCCCATTCTGAGCTGTGCGATAGGACATCCCGGCATTACGGATCAATTCTTTAAGCAATCCTAATTGGGCCGGTTCGTCATCTACTATAAGTACAGAAATTTTTTCAGGATCTTTTACAGCCAGGGCTTTTGCCGGTGGAGCGGGCTCACTGGATGCAGCATATTCTACCGGAATTTCAACAAGAAAAGTACTTCCTTTTCCCGGTTCGCTCTCTAAGCTAATTTTTCCTTCCAAAAGATCTGTTAGCTTTTTGCTAATAGCAAGGCCCAGCCCGGTGCCACCATACCGCTTTTCAATGCTGCTGTCTTCTTGAGAAAATTCTTCAAAGACCTTCTCCTTTTGCTCGTTTGAGATTCCAATCCCTGTATCTTTTACCTGAATGCAGAGCACAGGATTTTTTCTGCCCTGTCGCAGCCAGGCTTTTACTTCTACACTTCCCTGCGGAGTAAATTTGCAGGCGTTGTTCACAAGATTAGTAAGGATCTGTTTTAGTCTAAAAGGATCTGTGATCACTGGCCGGTCTAAATCAGATGCTATATCTATTGTCACCTCAACATCTCTCGGTTTTTCGGGAGGAACGGCATTTTCAACGGTTTCTTCGATTAGATTCTTTGGGTTAAATGCCAGTTCTTCAATAGACATTTTTCCGGCTTCCAGCCTGGAGAGGTCCAGCAAATCGTTCACCAGGCGCAATAGGTAATTTGAAGATTGCTTGAGCTGCCGCAGATATCTATTCTGGGATTTGTTGAGGTCACTCTTTTCAAGTAGCCCCGTGTAGCCAATAACCGTGTTTAAAGGAGATCTGAGATCATGGGTAACCGTATTCATAAATTGTTCGCGGCTGGAAAGCAGGGATTCGGCATAGGTTTTGGCCGCCTCCAGTTCCTGCCGGTACTGCTGGCTCCTGGAAACGTCTTTGACCACAAGAAAAACAAAGGTTAGTATAACCAGCAAACTTGCTATTCCCAGGAAGAGAATTGTCGTTGAGGTGTCTTCTATAGTATCCTGCCAGGCCTCTACCTGGTTCATAGATGCCATTCTTTCCTCGGCTTCCAGAGTGCTTAACAAGGTTCTTAACCTGTTATTAAGCTGAATTTCATTGGCCAGTAACTGGTCTTCCTGTCTTTTCAATTCCATCCGGTACTGCCTCTCCTGAGTCTCCAGCTGACCTAAAACACTTTTTACTGAATTGACCAAAGAATCTATCGTGATCCCGGGGGGATTGGGATTCTGCTCATTTGTATATTCCAGCAATTTGATAAGCAGTTGCCGCTGGTGGGGCTGAAGGTCTTTAAACCGCTGATCGTAATTTCGGCTTTCAAAATTTTCATCAACCCGTTGTAATTCCGAAAGTACCCGTGCATAATAACTATCTGTTTCTCCGCGTGCCCGCAGCTCCAGCAGTTCTTCCAGATTTTTGGTCTTTTGACTAAGAAGTTTGTTTATGCTATCTATTTCCCGGTCCAGGGAACTGTCGGTCCTGAAATTCTGAAGGGAGGCCAGGCTGAATTTTATCGAGTCGATTTTAGCGTTATAAGTTTCCAGCCCGTCCAGATTTCCGGTTTGAATGAGTTTTCTGCTAAGACTTTCAGCTTCATAAAGTTTTGTGGCAGCTTCCCCCACAAGCAGGAGCTTTTGGTTTCCGGCATTACTCCTTTCGGTCAAACTGGTGTAGCCCTCTACCTGATGATATATGAACCAAACGGCTAACCCCATTAGAGTAGCCAGTATAATGTAACCGGCAAATACCGTGAATGTTATGGAAGCCTTTTTTTTAGCCATGATTTCTCCGAAAGTATAAATTTAAAGGCTTTCTTTCCTAAACTTTCAAAAATTAGGTTAAATCAAAAAAAAGCAATTACCTTTGCGCCATCTCAAAGGGGTGCTAAGTCCTGTGAAAGCAGGAGGAAGCTGAGATCATACCCAAGGAACCTGGGCAGGTAATGCTGCCAAGGGATAGGCGAAAAGTTCGCCGCGCAAGTATTGTACTCCTGTGAACCAATTGTGGTTTTCAGGATTTTTTATTTTATAACCATCAGGAATAACAGCCCCTTTTATTCGTAACTATTTTTACGAATGAAACATGTTTTCTTAATTTTCAGTTTTTTACTTGCTACAGCAAGTGGTTTTTCACAGGAATTTCAGGTATCAGGAACGGTGACAAGTGGTGACACGCCTCTTGAAGGTGCCATTATTAGAGTAGAAGGTTCCTCGCAGTACTCTCAAACTTCAGCAGCCGGTGAGTACACTCTCAGGCTTGAGGAGGGAATTCATCATCTCATCTTTTCCTTCGGAAACAAAAAACGAGTGCGCATCGATCTTTCAGAAGATATGGTGCTCAACGTTGACATGACCGATGCAGAGGAAGTACTTGATGAGGTTTTCCTTTCCGCAGTGAGAGTTAGCGCCAGTTCTCCCATTACCTACAGCAATTTGTCTAATGAAGAGATCGAGGACCGCAACCTGGGGCAGGATATTCCAAGCCTTATGCAGTACATGCCGGGAGTGGTGACCACCAGTGATGCCGGAGCCGGAATTGGCTACAGCAGTATTCGCGTTCGTGGTACCGAAGCCCGCGGAATTAACGTTACCATCAACGGTGTTCCATATAACGATGCCGAGAGCCAGGGTACTTTTTGGGTAAATCTGGGGGATTTTGCATCTTCTGTTGAAGACCTGCAGCTACAGAGAGGAGTGGGAACTTCTACAAACGGAGCCGGCGCTTTTGGAGCGAGTTTGAATATTCAGACGGACAGGTATAGCTATGAACCTTCAGCCGAGATCGCCAATAGCTTTGGTTCCTATAATACCAGGAAGCACACAGTGAAATTCAGCACCGGACTTTTTGATGAGCACTGGGAATTTAGCGGAAGAGCTTCAGTAATAAAAAGTGATGGTTACATCGACCGGGCCTCAACGGACCTGAAATCTTACTTTTTCCAGGGGTCTTACGTAGGCGAAACTACCCTTATCAAAGCCCTCACTTTTGGCGGAAGCGAAGTTACCTACCAGGCCTGGGATGGAATAGATGCCGATCAATTAAAGGAAGATCGACGTTTTAATCCTGCTGGGGCTTATGAAGATGACGAAGGTAATCTTCAATTTTACGATAATCATGTTGATGATTATAAGCAGGATCATTTCCAGCTTCTATGGAATGAGCGCTACGGCAATGGCTGGTCTTCAAATGTTGCTCTTCACTACACTTACGGAAGGGGATTTTACGAGTCATACAGGGCAGAAGAAAATCTGGAAGATTACAATCTACAGCCCTTTACTGCAAACGGAGAAGAGATCACCGAAAGTGATCTAGTTACTCAAAAATGGCTTGTTAACGATTTCTACGGTACAACTTTCAACCTGCAATATGAAAATGAGAGGCTGGAAGTAATTGCCGGGGGCGCCTGGAATAACTATGAAGGAGACCATTTTGGGGAGGTTATATTTACACGTTTTGCGCCAAGTATGCCATTGCACAGGTACTACGAGAACCAGGCTCAAAAGAGTGATTTTAATATCTTCGGAAAAACCACTTATGCTGTTACCAATGATCTTGCTCTTTATGGAGACCTGCAGCTAAGAAGGATCAATTATGAAGTGAATGGTTTTGAAGAAGAAAATGTGCCTTTCATTGTCGATGACAATCATACCTTCTTTAATCCTAAAGCCGGATTAACTTACGAGTTTTCTGAAGCCAACCGTCTTTACTTCTCTTTTGCCAGGGCCCACAGGGAGCCAAATCGGTCAGACTATGAAGCAGGAAGTCCTGAACCAGAGGAATTGAATGATTATGAACTGGGGTGGAGATTTATGTCCGGAATTCTTCAGCTTAATTCTAACCTGTATTACATGGATTACCACAATCAGCTGGTATTAACAGGAGAATTGAATGACGTTGGCGCCCCTATCAGAAGAAATAGCGGGAACAGTTACAGGCTGGGGCTTGAACTTGATGCGGTGGTAAGATTACATCCAAAGTTTAGCTGGAGACCTAATGTGGCGATAAGCCGTAATAAAAATGACGAATGGTTTGCTTCCTGGGATGGCGAGCTGCGCAGCTTCGGAAAAACCGATATTTCCTATTCTCCCGAGATCATTGCAGGGAATATTCTGGAATACCGACCGGTTGACGGCCTGGAGATAAAATTCCTCTCTAAATATGTGGGAGAGCAGTATATGAGCAATCTTGAAAACGAAGCTTCTCTTCTGAAAGATTATTTTGTTAATGACTTTAATATACAATACACCTGGAGAAATGCCCCACTTTTTAAAGAGGTAGTATTTACCGGATTGATCAACAATATTTTTAGCGAGGAATATGTTTCGAACGGGTACTATTACACCTATGACTGGGATGGAGTGACTTATGACGGTGCAGGCTACTATCCGCAGGCAACCCGTAACTTCCTTGCAGGAATGACCTTACGATTCTAAGGGGCAAGACCTTACAAAAAAGGCATTTTTGAGACCTCTCAAAAATGCCTTTTTTATTCTTTTAATTCGAAATCTCCAATACACTTCCCGATCTAACAACCCGGTATGGCTTTAAGGTATACTGGCCGGTGCCGGCAATTTGTTCGCCGGTGATGATCGTGTACTTATTGCCGTCACCACAGGAACAGGTTGCTTCTGTGCCATTTACTACCAGGGCCGAGCACGGCTGTGGCACATGGTTAGGATCGGTAAGCTCATAAGCAAGATATTGATCATTGTTGAGGTTGTAGATGACAATCCCGTTGATACCGTAGTTACATGTTATAAATTTATTTCCCGGAAAATTGAGCTGATTATATTCGGGGAGGCTAAGGTCAAATTGCACCGAAAAGTTGAGGTGCGGCAGGTAAGGATTTCTATTTATCTCATCATCAGATGAACATCCTAATATAGTGAAAAAGAGGGGCAAAAGCAGCAAAATACGCTTCATAAGTGATTTTTTTAAAGCTACAGGATTATAATTGTACTGGATATTTTAATTTAGTATATTTGTGTAAAATCCCGTCGGCGAATGGGATTTTTTCTATTTATATAAACGACGAAGTTATGAGTAAAGTATCATATTATACTGCAGAAGGTCTTAAAAAACTTAGAGATGAACTCAACCAGTTAAAGGATGTTGAACGGCCAAAAGCTTCACAGGCAATTGCCGAGGCCCGGGACAAAGGAGATCTTAGTGAGAATGCCGAGTATGATGCAGCAAAAGAGGCCCAGGGTCTCCTTGAGATGAAGATTTCGAAGATGGAGGAAATTTATGCCAATGCAAGATTAATTGATGAGTCACAGCTAGACACTTCAAAAGTCCTGGTGCATTCTACAGTAAAAATTAAGAATGTTACCAACGGGGCAGAAGTGAAGTATAAACTAGTAGCACAAAGTGAAGCAGATCTTAAATCGGGAAAAATCTCTGTAGATAGTCCAATAGGAAAAGGATTGCTTGGAAAGAAAGTCGGGGATGTTGCAGAAGTGGAGGTGCCTTCGGGAACCATGAATTTTGAGATCCTGGAGATCACCCGGGATTAAAACCTTCCAAAAATAACATTTTAAAGATCCTTTCTTCCGGAAAGGATTTTTTTATGCTTTCATTTAATGCCGAAAATCTTAACTTGTTACTCAAAAAATAAAATTATGCCAACCATATTTACAAAGATCATTAACGGGGAATTACCCGCCTATAAAGTTGTAGAAACAGATAAATTTCTGGCCTTTCTTGATGTGAGACCAAATACCAAAGGCCACACTCTTTGTATTCCTAAGGAGGAGGTTAATAAAATATTTGACCTGGATGAGGAAACATACATGGAGCTCATGGCATTTTCCCGAAAAGTAGCAAAAGGAATTGAGAAAGCTGTTCCCTGCAAACGTGTAGGCATGGCAGTAGTAGGACTGGAAGTACCTCATGTGCACGTGCATCTTATTCCGCTTAACAGCATGGGCGACATGAATTTTGCCAATAGTGTCTCCCTGAGTGACGAAGAATTCAAAAAGATTGCTGAAGACATAAAAGCCAGTATCTAGTGGAATTTTCAGATTATAAACTTTCATTGGACCTGCGCATAGACTTTAGTGATCTCGACATGTACCGGCACGTGAACAACCTTACATTTATAAGGTTTTTGCAATCGGGTCGGGTTAACTTTTGGGAAGCTACAGGACTGGGGAAAATATTTTCAGAATCCAACAAAGGAGCCATCCTGGTTTCTACACATTGCGATTTCAAGAAATCTCTCTTTTATCCCGGTACTGCGACAGTGAAGACAAAACTGGCTTATATTAAGAACAGCAGCTTTGGGCTGGACCAGTTGATCCTGAATGAAAAAGGGGAAGTATGTGCCGAGGGGAGGGATATTGCAGTTTTCTTCGATTTTTCTGAAGATAAAGCACTGCCTATTCCCCCGGAATTAAAGAAAGTTATGCAGCAGTTTTAGCCTTTTGCAGCAGGATCTCTATAGTCGTTCCTTTGTTGATCTCACTTTTCAAGACGCGGATCCTTCCTTGGTGGTACTTCTCAATGATCCTTTTGGACAGGGACAAACCTAATCCCCAACCTCTCTTTTTGGTGGTGAAACCGGGTTCAAAGATCTGTTTGAATTTACTCCTTGGAATACCTTTTCCGGTGTCACTTATGAGGATATAGACATTCTTGGAATCCTGCTTCAGCTTGATCTCCAAATCTCCTTTTCCCTTCATAGCATCAATGGCGTTTTTAACCAGATTTTCTATGGTCCAGCTGTAGAGCTGGGCGTTCATATTTACGGGGATATTTTCTTCAGGGAGATCCAGCTTAAATTTAATGAGCTTTGAACTTCTTGCTTTGAGGTAATCAAATGAATTTCGGGTTTTTTCTACTATGTCTTCAGGTTCAAGTGTGGGAGCAGATCCTATTTTGGAGAACCTTTCCGTAATGGTTTGCAGTCGATCCACATCTTTTTCAATTTCTGTGATGTAAGCAGGATTTACCTTTTCAACTTTTAAAATTTCTGTCCATCCTATAAGAGACGATAGAGGGGTTCCAATTTGATGTGCGGTCTCTTTTGCCATTCCTGCCCAAAGCTTGTTTTGTTCACTGCTTTTGGTGGTCCTGTAGAAAAAGTAGATCACCGCAATGAAAAGTATGATGATAAGGATAAGCGCCAGGGGATAATATTTTAATTTGGTGAGCATAGGAGAGTCTCCGTAGTACACCTGGTTCACCCGGCCTTCTCCCAGATCCATTTCTATGGGTTTATTTGTGCCTTTAAGAGACTGCAAATACTCCTGAAGTCTTTCTTCGTTTGCCATGATCCCCTCGGGAATATTCATGGCATCTTTGATCCTGCCATTCTCGTCGACCAAAATGGTTGGAATGCTGGAATTGCTGTTGAGGATCTTCAGGTGGAGGTCAAGACCGGTATCTGTATCTACCTGGTCGAGATAAACCTGTGCAGAGGCCCAAATATCCATCTTCACCCGCTCTTCTTCCTTAATACGTTGAAAAAAAGCGACAGTATTCCAAACTATAAGACTTACAATAATAAGGGAAGAAACGATGATGAACCAGCGGCGAAAGTTTCGTTTATCTGAAAACCTCATGAAGGCAGGGCTTTAATTGCGTTTAAATATAAGCGTTTTAGGTAGATTATTATTGTGCAGTCCCTTTTTCATCTCTTGGCGTGTTTCGTTACCTTTGCCAAAATCCAGATTATGCTTACCATAGATCCTAAAGAAATACCGGTTCCAAAATTGCACCAATATTTGCTTGGTGCTGTAGGACCGCGGCCTATTGCTTTTGCAAGCACAATAGATGCACAGGGAAGACCGAATTTGTCACCTTTCAGCTTTTTTAATGTTTTTGGTGCGAATCCGCCAATTCTTATTTTTTCTCCCGCCCGCAGGGGAAGAGACAACACGGTGAAGCACACTTACAACAATTCTAAAGCTACGGGGGAGGTAGTGATCAACGTGGTGAATTATGATCTTGTTCAGCAGGTTTCCCTTTCAAGTACAGAGTATGACGAGGGTGTCAATGAGTTTGTCAAAGCCGGTCTTACTATGCTTGAATCTGAAGTTGTAAAGCCTTTTAGAGTAAAAGAATCTCCGGTGCAATTTGAATGCAGGATAAATGAAATCGTGGAGACCGGAAGTGAAGGTGGCGCCGGAAACCTTGTAATTTGCGAGGTGCTAAAAATGCATATTCGGGAAGATATTTTAGATGAAAATGGCTATATTGACCAGCATAAAATTGACCTGGTAGCCAGGATGGGAGGCAACTGGTACACCCGTGCCACTCCCGGAATGTTCGAGGTTCCTAAGCCGTTACAAACTCTTGGGATTGGTATTGATGCCATTACCGATGAGGTTCGCAACAGCAAATATTTAACAGGGAACGATCTTGGAAAATTAGGAAATGTAGAGCGGTTGCCAAATGCCCGGGAAGTTGAGGAATTCATGAATGGAAACTCTCAACTTTCGGAATTGATAAAAGAAGGGGATGAGCAAAAAGTGCATTCCAGAGCAAAAGAATATTTAGAAAAAGACGATCCAGCGACAGCCTGGAAAATATTATTAGCAAAAAACGTGTGATATGGAAGTACAAGGAAAAATTAAAATGATTGGACAAACCCAAACCTTCGGGAGTAATGGGTTTAGGAAGAGAGAAGTGGTGGTTACAACAGAGGAGCAGTATCCACAACACATTCTTGTCGAGTTCGTACAGGACAAATGTGATCTTTTAAATAACTACGCTGTAGGGCAGCCTGTGAAGATTGGGGTGAACCTTCGTGGGCGTGAGTGGGTGAATCCACAGGGAGAAACAAAATATTTCAATTCGATCCAGGGATGGAGAATAGAAAATCTTGCAGCTCAAAGTCAGGGACAGGGAGGAGCTCCTGTACCACCGGCAGATCAATTTGAGCCTGCCAATAATCTTAATGACGAAGATTACGACGATTTGCCATTCTAGGTGGATCCGCAATAGATAATAAAAACCCCTTTTCTGAAGAATTGGGGTTTTTGCTTTTCTGAAAAATGGAAGTTAACGTGAGCCATTAAATTGTTTTATTTTTACTTCTGAAAAAGACCTGCAATCTTGAAATTCTTAAAACCACAAGACGAATTTCCTTCAGTTAGAGAAGCCACAGCAGAAGGTTTGCTGGCTTATGGAGGCGACCTTTCTCCCGAAAGACTTCTGGCAGCTTATTCCCGCGGAATCTTCCCCTGGTATGAAGAGGATCAGCCAATCCTTTGGTGGAGTCCCGATCCAAGGATGGTGTTATTTCCGGAGAACCTGAAGGTCTCTAAAAGCATGAAACAACTCTTAAAAAAAAATGCTTTTGAAGTCACTTATAATTCAGCTTTTTCTGAAGTAGTTGACAACTGTGCAAAGATTTCAAGAGCGGGACAGCAAGGCACCTGGATAACACCCGAAATGAAGCAGGCCTACCTCTCTCTTCATAAAAAAGGTTTTGCAACCTCAGTGGAAGTTTGGCAGGAAAATAAACTGGTGGGCGGACTTTACGGGATCTATTTAAAGGAAAAGAGAATCTTTTGCGGGGAAAGTATGTTCGCAAAAGTGAGCAATGCTTCAAAATACGGTTTTATACATCTTGTAAAGGAACTTGAAAAGGGAGGGGTAAGGTTAATAGACTGCCAAATGTATACTCCACATCTTGCCAGCCTGGGTGCCGGGGAAATTCCCAGAAGCGTTTTCCTTAAATATTTGGATTAAAGCTGGAGAAAGGCTCTGCTAAGGAAGTCTATTGTCAAAAAAGACCCTGGGTGTTTTCTTATCGTTTCAGTTGTACTACAATTTTTAAATTAAAATTTTAGAAGAGAGATTTTGGGTCAGAAGAGCGGGATGAAAAAAGGAAGATCCAAAAATGCCTTTTTTGGAACCTGATTATTTTCGTTGGTCCAGCTCTTTAATTTCAGGATTTCTAAAACAGTTTTTTATATGGTCATTGACCATTCCGGTGGCCTGCATATGGGCGTAAACCACAGTGGGGCCTACGAATTTAAATCCTCTCTTTTTAAGGTCTTTGCTCAAAGCTTCACTAACGGGAGTGGTAGCCGGCACCTCTTTTAAGTGATTCCAGTCATTCTGTACAGGGCTGCCATCGACAAAGCTCCAGATGTATTCAGAAAAACTACCGAATTCCTCCTGCACCATTATAAAAGCCCGGGCATTGGTTACGGCTGCACGAATTTTTGCACCATTTCTTATAATGCCGCTGTCCTGCATGAGTTCGTCAATTTTTGATTCGGGATAATTTGCCATCTTTTGATAATCAAAGTTGTCAAAAGCTTTCCTGAAATTTTCCCTTTTCCGAAGAATGGTGATCCAGCTCAATCCCGCCTGGAATGTCTCCAGGATCAAAAATTCGAAAATTGCGGCGTCATCTTTTAATGGTATACCCCATTCCCGGTCGTGATAGGCTTCGTAGAGTGGATCACCCACGCACCAGCCGCAGCGGATCTTTTCTTCCATTAATTCTGAAAATTATAGGTTATAGTCCCCGGTTGAGAATTTCTCCCGGGAAGCTTTGAAAATTTGGCACTGGCAGCATACTCCAGTGCCATGTTTGTCAGACATTCATTACTGGTGGTAGATGCATTCTTATTAATTGATGTTTTCACCACGTCTCCCGTAGCATTTACCGTAATATTCACCACGACCCTACCCGGAGTATCGCAGGTGTAAATTGGGTTGGGAATATCTATGGCCGACCTGCCCCGAAGGGAAAATGCAATGGAGCTGTTTCTCATACTTCCCTGTTTGACAGAAGTATCTTTACTGGCATTATCTCCTTCGGAAGCTTTTTTCCTCTCCTGTTCCCTGCTGTTGCTCAATGCAATCTCCCCTTTTGAATCTTCAGCAGATTCTTCTTCTGAAGCTTCCTGTTGTGCGGAATTTTTTTCAAAAATTTCATCGAGCCTTGACTCCAGGTTTCTTTGACTCTCTTCCTGATTTTGATTAAAGGCCTGGTGTGTTTTTACCGTTGGACCGGGACGTTGAGGTTCGGCCGGTTCGGGTTCCTCGGGCTGGGGCTGCTCTTCTTGGGGAGCAGGTAGGGGACGCAATTCATTAAGCTCAATAAGCGTCTCCCGAATCTTTTTCGATTCGTTTGAGATATTGATGTTGTACATGGACAAGATCAAGATCGAAAAGATAAGGGTGGTAATGATCAGTGCCTTATGTCGGTCGAAAAAATTCATTTTTTAAGTTTCTTCCTCCGGGGAAAGATACTCATTTACAAACGAATCGACTGTTAAGGCATTTTCAACTTTATATTCTCCAATGCGGGTGCGGCGCAGAGAGGAAAGATACGCGCCGGTGTTTAGTTGGGATCCAAAATCGAAAGCCAGACTGCGAATGTAGGTTCCTTTGCTGCATACCACTCTAAAATGCACTTTTGGAAGCTCAATCTTTGTGATCTCAAATTCTGAAATGTTCACAGTACGGGTAGGGATCTCGACTTCTTCCCCATTTCGGGCGTACTCGTACAGTCTTTTTCCGTCTTTCTTTAAAGCTGAAAAAACCGGTGGCCGTTGCTGAATATCTCCCAAAAATGCCTTTGTTGCTTCATGAATTCCTTCGGAAGTAAGGTGCTCTGTAGGGAAGGTTTCATCAACTTCAGTCTCCATATCATAAGAAGGAGTAGTAGCACCAAGAGTGAAAGTTCCGGTGTATTCTTTTTTCTGCCCCTGAAGGCTTTCAATTAACTTGGTGGATTTCCCGGTACAAAGGATAAGTAACCCTGAAGCCAGCGGATCTAAAGTTCCCGCGTGGCCAACTTTGATCTTTTTTATCCTGAAGTTCCTCTTTATAAGCCATCTCACCTTATTCACCAGTTGGAAAGAGGTCCATTCCAGTGGCTTATCGAATAAAAGGATCTGTCCGGCTTTAAATTCTTCTTCAGTCATTTATTTATGCTGCAAAATAATATTCATAAGTGATCGCTATTGCTCCCACGATAAAGCAGTAAACGGCAAAATAAGATAATTTACTCTTGCGTACGAGGGCAATCATCCATTTACAGGCCGCATAGCCCGCGATGAAAGCGGCAATAAATCCTGCCAAGAGAGGCATGGGATCAATAGTGGTATCGGTGAGGTCTCCACTTAAAAGATCTTTGGCGATCTTTCCTAAAATTAGTGGTACTACCATTAGGAATGAAAAACGGGCTGCTTTTCCCTTGTCGTTTCCAAGTAGAACAGATGTTGAAATGGTAGCTCCACTTCTGGAAATCCCGGGCAAAATTGCTATGGCCTGCGCCACTCCAATTACCACACTATCCATATAACTTACGGGTTTTCCGGTATTTTTTGCGCGATCGGCCAACCACAATAACAGGGAAGTGATCAAAAGCATAAAGCCCACAAAAGTTAAGTCCCCACCAAAAAGAGCTTCGAGTTCTTCTTCAAACATTAATCCTATAATGACCGCAGGGATCATGGAAAGAATAATCTTTACAGAAAATTTGGCTTCATCATTCCATTGGAAAGAAAACAGGCCGCGAAAGATCTCTGCTACATCTTTTCTAAAAACCACAATGGTACTTAAAGCTGTTGCAAAGTGCAACACCACGGTGATCATAAGAGATTCTTCGGGGATACTGTTGTCACCAAGAAGGGCTTTTCCAATTTCCAGGTGACCGCTGGAAGAAACAGGTAAAAATTCAGTAAGTCCCTGGATAATTCCAAGGAACACGGCATCGATAATTTCCATTCTTATTTTCGGGGGTTGAGAAGTATGGCGTAAACTTCAATTGCAAAACCAATGAGTACTAATGCAGGTGCAAGACGTATTCTTCTAAAATTGTAGATCTCGGGATTAAACACATTGGGGTCATCGCTTCCACCGCCGGCCATAAGAATAAATCCAAGGGCAATAACAGCTAAACCAATACCCATTACAATGTAGTTCTTCTTCTCAAAAACAAAATTGAGATCCTGCTTGTGTAAAGGCTTATTACTCTTCTTCATTGGTTCTTTTATTTTTAGCCACTTTTCCAGCCATGGACTTAGGATGTTTTTTTAACAGGAGTCAAAAATAACATTTTTAATTTACCTAATTAATAATACAATTCGTCCGTCTTTAGGTTGAGGAAACGTTGCGTGGCAAAAAAGGTGCTTAACCAGGTAATTATTATCCCCATGAGAAAAACTCCAATGAAAAGAGCAGCCAAAAGGGAGACATCATTTAAAAGTTCCAGCTCGGGGAAGCTTTTGTTCATATAATAAAGTACGATAGCCATTCCAATTAAAGCAATAAAAGCTCCTATCATTCCAAGTTTTACACTCTTCAGGATAAAAGGTTTTCTAATAAACCTTTTTGTAGCCCCTACCATTTGCATGGTCTTAATAATAAATCTCTTGGAATATACCGAAAGCCTTATTGAGCTGTTGATCAACAGCACTGCTATAAACGTAAATATCGCGCTTATGGCAAGGATCCAAAAGCTAATTTTGGTAACATTTTCATTAAGCAGGGAAATAAGCGGTTTATCATAAACTACTTCATCAATAAAATTTTTGGCAGTCAATTCCTGAGCTATGGTATCGATTTCTCCAGAGCTTATATAATCTGCCTTAAAATATACATCAATTGAATTCTGCAGGGGATTGTAACCCAGGAACTCCATAAAATCCTCTCCAATTTCCTTGCTGTGAGCCTCGGCAGCTTCTTCTTTGGTCACATAGGTAGTGGATTTGGTGTATTCGGCTAAAGCCAGACTTTTGTTCAGCTGTGTGATCTCCACCTCCTTGGCTGTATCCTTTAGATAAATGGTCAGGGCGATCTGCTCTTTAAAATGATCGGCTATCTTTTTGGTGTTGAGCACCAAAAGCCCCAGTAAGCCAAGTAAAAAAAGGACCAGTGCAATACTGATCACGACTGAAAAATAAGAGGAAATAAGACGTCTTTTTTGATACTTTTCAAAAGATGAGCTCATGGGCGGCTGCGTAAATTTGTGTAAAAATAAGAAAGTAAATCGATCCCTTTCTTTAAAACGTCCAAACTTTTCACTTTCGTACATTAACCGTATTTTTGCGCTTCCCTGAAGGTTTCAGGGAGCTGTAATAACGTGACGCTGAATCATTAAAATGAGGTACAACTTCAACCAAATTGAAAAAAAGTGGCAGGAGTACTGGGCCAAAAACCAGACTTTCAAGGCTGAAAATAATTCTGATAAACTAAAATATTACGTGCTGGACATGTTCCCTTATCCTTCGGGAGCGGGGTTGCATGTGGGTCATCCCCTGGGTTACATTGCCAGTGATATCTATGCCCGCTACAAGAGGCATAAGGGTTTTAACGTGCTTCATCCCCAGGGATATGACAGTTTTGGCTTACCTGCGGAGCAATATGCGATCCAGACCGGGCAGCATCCTGCGCTTACTACGGAGGCAAACATCAACCGCTACAGGGAGCAGCTTGACCAGATAGGATTTTCGTTTGACTGGAGCCGCGAGGTGCGTACCAGCGAGCCGGATTACTACAAATGGACACAGTGGATCTTTATCCAATTATTCGATTCCTGGTATGATCATGATGCTGGAAAAGCAAGACCTATATCTCAACTGGAGGAGATCTTTTCTGCGGAAGGGAACAGCGGCGTAAATGCAGCCTGTGATGATGATGTGGAACAGTTTTCTATATCACAATGGAATAGCTTTTCTTCAGAAGAAAAACAAAGAATCCTACTCAAATACCGCCTTACTTACCTGGCCGAAACTGAGGTTAACTGGTGCCCACAGCTGGGAACAGTACTGGCCAACGATGAAATTGTAAATGGCGTTTCTGAAAGAGGTGGGTATCCTGTATTAAGGAAGAAAATGACCCAATGGAGCATGAGGATCTCGGCTTATTCCGAAAGACTTCTACAGGGTTTAAAAGATATCGACTGGACTGAAAGTTTGAAGGAGAGTCAGCGCAACTGGATCGGAAAATCTGTGGGAGCTCTTGTTGAGTTCAAAGTTCAAGGTTCAAAGTTCAAGGTTCCCGTGTTCACGACAAGACCCGATACGATCTACGGAGTTACATTTATGACTCTTGCTCCCGAGCATGAGTTGGTTGCGAAGATCACTACTCCCGAATATAAAGAACAGGTGGAGGCTTACATTGAAGCAACAGCCAGGCGCAGTGAGCGTGAAAGAATGGCCGATGTAAAAACCATAAGTGGTGTTTTTACCGGAGCTTACGCCGAACATCCTTTTACCCGAGAACCGGTTCCAATTTGGATTGGAGATTATGTTTTGGCAGGATATGGTACGGGCGCTGTAATGGCAGTACCTTGTGGAGACCAGAGGGATTATGAGTTTGCAAAACATTTTGATCTGCCAATCAGGAATATATTTGAAAATGTAGATATTTCCCAGGAAGCATTTGCAGGCAAGGAAGGAACTGTGATAGCGAATTCAGAATTCCTCGACGGGCTGGAATATAAAGCAGCCCTCCAAAAAGCCATTTTAGAGCTGGAGAAGATTGGGCAGGGGAAAGGCAGGACCAATTATAGATTAAGAGATGCTGTTTTTAGCAGACAGAGATATTGGGGAGAGCCATTCCCGGTATATTACGTTGACGGTCTTCCCCAGATGATCGAAAAAGAGCATTTGCCGCTTCGTCTCCCGGAGGTAGAAAAATATCTACCAACAGAAACCGGCGAACCACCATTAGGAAATGCAACAACCTGGGCATGGGATACAGAAAAGAATGAAGTAGTTGAAAATGCCAGGATCGATCACAAGACAATATTCCCCCTTGAACTTAATACGATGCCGGGTTGGGCAGGAAGCTCCTGGTATTTATTCCGGTACATGGATCCTCACAATGAGGAGCGGTTTGTTTCTGAAGCAGCTCAGCAATATTGGGAAAATGTAGATTTGTACATAGGAGGAAGCGAACACGCAACGGGACACCTTTTATATTCCAGGTTCTGGACTAAGTTTTTGAAAGATCGTGGTTTCCTTACTGTGGAAGAACCTTTTAAAAAATTGATCAACCAGGGAATGATCCTGGGAACAAGTGCATTTGTTTACAGACTGGAGGGGGAAAACAAGTTTGTTTCAAAAAGCCTTTCTGGAGCTCATAATGTGCAGCCAATTCATGCCGATGTTTCTATGGTTAATTCTTCAGATGAACTGGATATTGAAGCATTTAAAAAATGGCGGCCAGAATTTGCCGAAGCTGAGTTCATTACCGAGGATGGAAAATATTTAGTAGGCCGAGAGGTTGAAAAAATGTCCAAGTCCAAATACAATGTTGTTAATCCAGATGACATTTGTGAAGATTATGGGGCAGATACTTTAAGGATGTACGAGATGTTTCTGGGGCCACTTGAACAGGCTAAACCTTGGAACACTGCCGGAATCACCGGAGTGCACAATTTCCTGAAAAAACTATGGAAGCTTTACCATGACGAGGACAACAACTTCAGGCTAAGTGATGAGAAAGCATCAGCCGATTCTCTTAAAACACTTCATAAGACGATCAAAAAGGTGACAGAAGATATTGAAAACTTCAGCTTTAATACTTCAGTAAGTACATTTATGATCTGTGTTAATGAATTGGCGGCTCAAAAATGCTATTTTAGAGAGGTTCTGGAACCGCTTGCGGTACTTATTGCGCCTTATGCGCCACATATTGCCGAAGAGCTATGGCAGAAACTTGGACATGACACCTCGGTTACAACTGCCAGCTATCCCGAATATGAAGAGAAGTTCCTGGTCGAAAGCTCAAAAGAATATCCTGTCTCCTTTAACGGGAAAATGCGTTTTACTCTTGAACTACCTTTAGATATGAGTAAGGAGGAGATCGAGAAGACGGTTTTGGCCCACGAAAAGACTCAGCAGCAATTGAATGGCAGGGAACCTAAAAAGGTAATTGTGGTGCCGGGCAAGATCGTAAATATTGTTGGCTAAAGATTTTTTCTAAAGCCGCAGCAGCAGCGGAATAGGACAAAACTGCAGCTCTGAGAAAAAATGTAATTTGGCCGAATTTTTGTTATTAGACTTTCAATAAAACAACCTTTAAAACTATGATGGGATATTATATCATTGCAGGACTTATCTTTTTAGTGAGTCTTTATGTTAGCAATAAATTGAAGAGTAAATTTAAGCATTACTCAAAAGTGCATCTTCAAAATGGCATGAGTGGCCGCGAGATCGCTGAAAAAATGCTTCGGGATAATGGAATTAATGATGTGAAAGTGATCTCTACTCCAGGGCAGTTGACAGATCATTATAATCCCTCAAAAAAGACAGTGAATTTGAGTGAAGCAGTTTATACTCAGCGCAATGCTGCTGCGGCAGCGGTTGCAGCACATGAGTGTGGGCATGCAATACAGCACGCCAATGCCTATAGCTGGTTACAGATGAGAAGTCAACTTGTGCCGGTGGTAAGCGTAGCCTCTAAATTTTCGCAGTGGGCGATCTTTGGTGGTTTGATTTTAATGACAATGGTATCTGTGGGGATAGGCCAAACAGTACTTCTGGTTGGTATAATTATGTATGCAATGGGTACTCTATTCAGTTTTATAACCCTTCCGGTAGAATATGACGCTAGTAAAAGGGCTTTGGTGTGGCTTGAGACAGGTAATATGTTGAATTCTCAGGAGCACAAAGCGGCTGAGGATTCTCTTAAGTGGGCTGCCCGTACTTACGTGGTTGCTGCTATTGGTTCTCTTGCAACCTTGTTATACTTTGTGAGTATATATTTGGGAAGAGATTAAATACAAAACATAAAACAACAAAAAAGGACGCCAGTGGCGTCCTTTTTTAGTATAAAAACCCTGTATGAGCTATTCGTTTTTGATGCGTTCGTCAATGAGCTTAAGGGCTATCCCGTCTGTACCCATTAGATCGAACATTTCAAGGATCCTGCGGAATTTGTTCTCTTCTTCCATTTGTTCGGTAATAAACCATTGCAGGAAATTTTCGGATCCATAATCCTGTACTTTCCGGCATCTGGTAACGATCTTATGGATGGATTTAGTGACCTCGATCTCCTGGTCTAATGCAGTTTCAAATATATCCTGAAGTGAATTATATTCATGGGTGATGTTGTTTATTTCGGGAGAATAAGCAGTTCCACCATTATCATTAATGAACTTGAAGATCTTGAGCATATGCTCCCGCTCTTCTGCCGCTTGTTTATACAAGAA
Organism: Salinimicrobium sediminilitoris; assembly: GCF_020866905.1. Classification (GTDB taxonomy): domain Bacteria; phylum Bacteroidota; class Bacteroidia; order Flavobacteriales; family Flavobacteriaceae; genus Salinimicrobium; species Salinimicrobium sediminilitoris. The sequence continues at coordinate 20,231 of NZ_JAIVCC010000016.1, forward strand.
CTCAGCGCTGTACATTAAACCGTTGTGATCACACCAGGAAGCCATGGCCAGGTAGACCGAAGAGGAATGTGCCTCTTTAGCGATCTGCTCATTGAGCAGGTCCATTACATCTACATTTATTCCTATTTTTTGTCTTACTATGTCTTTCATAAATATATTCTTTTTCTAAAAATACGTAAAAGAAAGAACACCTCTCAAACAGAGAGAAAATTTATATTTAATTTAAATAGATATAACCTAATAGGTTACGAGAGAATTGATTTCAAGGACTCCGAAAGTAGCACGTAAAAGTCGTTGAAGATCAATGATCTGGAGTGTGTCAAAAACGAAAAGATGCTCCCGGTTGCAAAGGGTGAGGATCTCGATCCCGCTGTAGTTTAAGTCCTTGTCGAAGTGAGATGAAACATCTATGGCCTGTACTTTTTGCCTTATGGCAAGTAACTGGCAAAAACTCAGCTTTACCTGTTTGTGACCAAAGTCAATGCAAAAGCTGCGGCTTTGGTCACATTGATAGGTGGCGAAATAATATGATTTGTACAGCAGGTTCATTCTAAGGACAAAACTACACCTTATCTATATTTGTTCCAAATAAAAATAACCCTAAAACAGGTGAAGCTGATCAAGATCATCTCAAAAACTGCTAAGGATCAATTTCCTACCTCTCCAAAAGGGTTATAGCCCAGATACTCTTTTTCTTCTTCCTTAAAGACAATTCCGTTTTGTGCGAGCTCCTTCAAAATAGGATCATACACTTCATTGGTGATAGGGAGTTGTACTCCCGGAGTGGAAATCGTACCATTCAGGATCTTTAATGCTGCTATGGCAACAGGTAATCCTACTGTGCGGGCCATGGCTGTGAGTGTTTGATCCTGCCCAATATTTACCATAGTTGAATCTATCTGCTTCTTCTCGCCGTTGATCTCATAACCAAACTTGTGGTACATGACGATCATATCTTTGTCCTCTGGAGAAAGTGACCATTTTTCCATCAATATCTTCTGAAGGATCTCTGCCGGGGTTGCATTTTTAAGACCCACTTTTTTATCTGAGTTAAAAATATCCAGCTCGAGAAGTTTGTCCCACATGATATCATCCTGGTCGATCTTAAGGTTATGTCTGAATTTTAATTCCACAGAATCTGTAGGAGAATAGGGGAGAAACGAATTCACAAAATCCCTATAGCTCATGTCTGCTGAATTTTCCATGGTGTAACCGTCATCTGTCATTCCCAGCTGCACAAACATATTCCAGGCCCGGCTGAAGCCTACTCTTCTTATAGTTCCGCGGTAGAGGGTAAGGACATCGTCCAGTCCATAGATGCTCTTGTATTTAAGAGAATTACGATTGGCATAGACTTCAAATTTACCATAGTCCTGTACCTCAATGAATTCGGTTCTTCTAAATAGACGATTATACGGGATGTATTTAAACTTCCCTTCCTGCAGGAACTTCGCAACACCACCCTGTCCTGCTACCACCACGTTTCTCGGATTCCAGGTGAATTTATAATTCCACAGGTTGGTATCACTTTCGGGAGCTACCAATCCACCTGTGAAGGATTCAAAGAGCAGTATTTTTCCTCCCTGTTCTCTAATCCTGTCAATTACCTGCATAGCGCTCATATGATCAATACCCGGATCCACCCCTATTTCGTTCATAAAGACCAGGCCTTTCTTTTTAACAGCACCATCCAGCTGCTGCATCTCCTCACTTATATATGAGGCAGTTACCATATTTTTCCCAAAGCTGAGGCAATCTTTCGCTACCTCAATGTGAAATCTGGCAGGGAGCATTGAGATGACGATATCTGCATCTTTAACTGCCGCTTCCCTTTCTTCCTTTTTGAAAACGTCAAGTTCTATCGCCCTTGCTCTTGGGTGTTTCCCGACTAGCTTCCGGGCACTTTCAACCACCATATCTCCTATAGTAATCTCCAGATTTTCGGTTTCCGATTTTTTCAATAAGTATTCGATAAGTACAGAGGTAGATTTACCCGCACCAATAATGAGAATTTTGCGCATAAGGCTTAACTTTGGCTTTGTTTGTTGTTTGTTTGGACAACGAATGTAATTAATTGGTGGCGTCTTTAAAAATATAGTATGAATAAGAGTTTGTTGATCTGGGGTGCAATTTTTGGAATTATCGCAATAGTCTTGGGGGCTTTTGCTGCTCACGGTCTAAAGCCGATCCTGTCGGTTGAAAAAATGCAAACCTTTGAAACGGGTGTGAGATATCAAATGTATCATGCTCTCTTCCTGCTTTTTTTAGGAGGTTTGCCTGTTGCTTCTGAAAAAGTTAAAAGAATTTGCTTCTATTTAACACTTTTTGGCGTTTTCTTTTTTTCGGGTTCAATCTACCTTCTGGCCACTAATAGCCTAACTTCATTTGATTTTACAGTGATTGCCCTCATAACACCCTTAGGAGGATTATTGATGATATTCGCATGGATAGTGTTACTAATTAGCTTTTTTAAGTTAAAAAAGAAATAAAAGAAAATAGCTCCTGCTGTTTGTTTCCAAGTTTTTCTACTTTTGTTGACCTAAACAAAACACTCAACTAAACTTTTTATGTTGGCTAAAAAACGAATTACGAAAACGATTGCGCTGGAGCAATATGGTATTAGCAATGCTGAAGTTCATTACCAACTCTCTCCAAAGGAGCTACATGAGATCACAATTGAAAAAGGACAGGGAGTAGAAGCTTCTTCGGGAGCACTGGCTGTGAACACCGGCGAATTTACCGGAAGGTCTCCTAAAGACCGTTTTATTGTGGAAGATGATATCACCAAAGATAAAGTTTGGTGGGGAAACATAAATATCCCTTTTGATCCTGAAAAATTTGATGCACTTTATGAAAAAGTGACCAAATATCTTTCAGGAAAGGAAGTGTTCGCCAGAGATTCCTATGCCTGTTCAGATGATGACTACCGACTTAATATTAGAGTAGTTAATGAATATCCATGGTCAAATCTCTTCGCATACAATATGTTCCTTAGGCCAGAGGAAAGTGAGCTTGAAAATTTCAAGGAAGACTGGCTTGTAGTCAACGCTCCCGGTTTTATGGCCGATCCCGAGGTTGATGGCACGAGACAACATAATTTTGCGATTTTAAACTTCACAAAGAAAATTGCCCTTATTGGAGGGACAGGATATACGGGAGAGATTAAAAAAGGAATTTTCTCTGCCCTTAACTTTATTCTTCCTGTAGATAAAAATACTTTACCAATGCATTGTTCTGCCAATGTTGGAGAGGAAGGAGATACTGCTATTTTCTTTGGTCTTTCGGGAACAGGGAAAACAACACTTTCTGCAGATCCAGAAAGAAAACTGATAGGAGATGATGAGCACGGGTGGACCAAAGAAAACCGCGTGTTTAATTTTGAAGGAGGATGTTATGCAAAAGTCATAAACCTTACTGAAGAAAATGAACCCGATATTTTCAGGGCTATCAAGCCGGGAGCTATCCTGGAAAACGTAGTGCTGGATGAGAATGGAGACGTAGATTTTGAAAATACAGATGTTACTCAAAATACAAGGGTAAGTTATCCTATACACCACATTGACAATATTCAGGAGCCATCTATTGGAGAAAATCCAAAGAATATTTTCTTCCTTACAGCAGATGCTTTTGGGGTATTGCCTCCAATAAGTAAGTTGACCCCAGGACAGGCCGCATATCATTTTATAAGTGGATACACTGCTAAAGTAGCCGGAACAGAGGCGGGGGTTGATGAGCCTATTCCAAGTTTCTCTGCGTGTTTTGGAGCTCCTTTTATGCCATTGCACCCAACAAAATATGCCGAGATGTTAAGTGCAAAGATGAAGGAAAATAACGTAAACGTTTGGCTTGTTAATACAGGATGGACCGGCGGACCTTTTGGAGTAGGTTCCAGGATGAAATTACGCTATACAAGGGAAATGATCTCCTCTGCACTGGAAGGTAAACTGGAGAATGTAGAATTTGTAGAGCATCCTGTTTTTGGACTACAGATGCCGGTGGAATGTCAAAATGTACCTTCTGAGGTACTGAATCCCCGTAACACGTGGAAAGACAAAGAAGCCTATGATAAAAAGGCAGATCAGCTTGCCACTTCTTTTCAGCAGAATTTTGAAAAATTCGAAAAACAGGCTAATGAAGAGATACTTTCAGGTGCTCCCAAAGTTTAAAACTGAGCGAACAGAAATAAAAAAACCGGCAACTTGCCGGTTTTTTTATTTCTTATATAATCTAAAGGCTCTAATGAGCCTTCTTATTTTGTTCCTTGATATATTTCTCAAGGGCCATAGTCATTGAAGGTGTTTCGGGGGTGGGAGCCTGGATGTTTACTACCAGTCCGTGATCTTTGGCTGCCTTAACCGTAGTATTTCCAAAAACGGCAATTTTAGTATCCTTTTGTTCAAAGTCGGGGAAATTCTCAAAAAGAGATTTAATTCCGCTAGGACTAAAGAAAACCAGGATGTCGTAAAAAACCTCTCTTAAATGGGAGAGGTCACTCACTACTGTTTTATAGAAAACCGCTTTTTTCCAATCTACCCCAAGTTTATTTAGGGTCTTTGGTACATCCGGCTTCAGCATGTCTGAAGAAGGCAAAAGGAACTTTTCGTTCTTATACTTTTTAATAAGTGGGGATAATTCAGCAAAGGTTCTTTTTCCCACGTAAATCTTCCGCTTGCGGTAAACCACATACTTCTGTAGGTAATAGGCTACTGCCTCACTCTGGCAAAAGTACTTAAGTGTATCGGGTACCTTAAACCTCATTTCTTCAGCTATTCTAAAGAAATGATCCACAGAGTTACGGCTGGTGAGTATTATAGCGGTGTAATTTGAAAGGTCAACCTTTTGTTGTCTTACATCCTTTGAAGAAACCCCTTCAACGTGGATAAACGGAATAAAATCTATTTTTACTTTCTGTTTTTCTTCAAGATCAAAATAAGGAGAATTTTCAACCTTCGGTTCTGGTTGAGAAACCAAAATTGTTTTCACTTTCATATACATTTTTTTTATTGACCCTGGAACTTGGTAACCAGCTTATATAAAATATAATAGGGGCCAATTTCGAGAGCGCAAAGATACAAAATAAAATAAAACCAATTGCTTGAAATATATTGTCGGTTTTTGGTAAAAACACTCAGCAGAGTGATCAAATTCAAAATTAAAATGAGGCCTAGTACTATGTACAGCACCAGCTTGGTTGGTTCCCAGCTGTATAAAAAGAAAACGCTTATTGGGAGCAGTACCAGGGCCGTAAAGTTTCGGTAACTTAATTTATAAAAAAGGTAATAGTTCATTTTGTTGTTGACCGATATAACATCTGCCAGTATCTTTTCAAGAGAAAATTTAAGCAGAACAAAAGTGGTATAGGCAGTAATTATTCTTAGAAATACTACCAGCGGTCTATCTGGGTACCCTTCTGTAAAAGATATGTAGAATATAAAAATAAAAAGTCCGGCAGAAATGACATTGACTGCAAACAGGAGCACGTTAAAGGGATGAAAGAGGTTGGGGTCCTTTCCTTTTAGAAGAAGGTACTTGTCTGTCGCGAAAAGCATGCTAAAATGTGCAAAACGTTGAGTAAAAGCATATTTGGCAACAACCAGCAGGCCAAGAACCAAGACCAGTAACAGGGTAATCCAGTCTAATGAAACCGCATGTCTTTCTATAGCTTCCAATAAAAATTGTTTTCTACAAAGGTAGGATTTATACGATTAAAAGAGGTTTGAAACTTCACCCTAAACTTTAAAAATAGTTACATTTGTCCAAAAGAATTCTATGCCAGATGGGATTGTTATAATACCCACCTACAACGAAAAAGAGAATATTGAAAAGATCATTAAAAATGTCTTTTCTCTTCAACGGAGTTTTCACATATTGGTGGTGGACGATAACTCTCCCGATGGGACTGCCGGGATTGTAAAATCTCTCGAGCCCGCTTTTAAGGATCGGTTATTTTTAATTGAAAGAGAGGGGAAGTCTGGCCTGGGTACTGCTTACATTAAAGGTTTTGAATGGGTCTTGGAAAGGGAATACAAATACATCTTCCAAATGGATGCTGATTTTTCCCACAACCCCAATGATCTCATTAGATTGTTCAACGCCTGCAGGAGGGGAGGAGCTCATGTTGCAGTTGGTTCAAGATATAAAACCGGCGTAAATGTGGTGAACTGGCCAATGAGCAGGGTTTTGCTGTCTTGGATGGCGTCCAAGTATGTTCGATTGATTACGGCTATGCCTGTGGAAGACACCACCGCAGGATTTGTATGCTACAAGAGAGAAGTTCTGGAGAGGATACACCTTGACAAAATAAAATTTGTGGGATATGCTTTTCAAATAGAAATGAAATTTAAGGCTTACCTGGCAAAATTCCGAATTGTGGAAGTACCGGTAATTTTCACCGACAGAACCCGTGGAACCTCCAAAATGAGTGGTTCAATTATTTGGGAAGCTGTGTTTGGAGTTGTAAAAATGAAAGTAAATAGTCTGTTTAATAAGATGACAATATAATGAAGAAGGTATTAATTAAGAATGCAAAGATTGTCAATGAAGGTTCTATCTTTGAAGGAGATGTGTTTATCGAAGATGGAATTATCACCGAGATTGCGTCTAGTATAAGTGCCAAATCTCCCAATTTAAATATTGTAGATGCCGAAGGAAATTACCTGCTGCCCGGAGTAATAGATGATCAGGTACACTTTAGGGAACCCGGCCTTACCCACAAAGAAACAATTGAAACCGGTTCTAAAGCAGCTGTAGCGGGTGGTATTACTTCTTTTATAGAAATGCCCAATACTAACCCTCAAACTACAACAATAGATTTATTAGAAGAGAAGTATAAACTGGCAGAGCATGTGTCTTATGCCAACTATGCTTTTATGTTCGGAGGAACTAATGATAATCTCGAGGAGATCAAGAAAATAGATCCCAAGACAGTGCCTGCTCTTAAGTTATTCCTAGGTTCCTCAACGGGAAATATGCTGGTAGATGATGAAAAAGTATTGGAGATGATCTTTAAGGAATCTCCGGTATTAATCGCCGCTCATTGTGAGGATGAGAAAACAATCCAGAACAATTTACAGGAGTATATAGAACAATACGGGGAGGATATTCCTATTGAGATGCACCCAAAAATTCGAAGTGAAGAAGCATGTTTCCTATCTTCATCGAGAGCTGTTGCTTTGGCAAAAAAAACAGGCGCACGGCTGCATGTTTTCCACCTGTCTACGGCAAAAGAGCTAAAACTATTTGATAGTAAAAAACCACTAAAAGAGAAAATGATCACCGCCGAAGTTTGCGTGCATCACCTTTGGTTCAATGATTCAGATTATAAAACAAAAGGCACTTTTATAAAGTGGAATCCTGCAGTTAAGACCGAGAAGGACCAGGAGGCTCTTTTAAAAGCACTTATTGAAGATAAAATTGATGTGATCGCAACAGATCATGCGCCACACACCCGGGAGGAAAAGAAGAATGTATACACCAAAGCCCCAAGTGGCGGTCCTTTGGTACAACATGCTTTGCCGGCTATGTTACAAATGCACCACCAAGGCAAAATTTCTCTGGAGAAAATTGTTGAGAAAATGTGCCACAATCCGGCTATTCTTTTTGACATCGAAAAACGCGGATTTATTAGAGAAGGATACAAGGCAGATCTTGTGCTGGTAGATCTTAACGCTCCTTGGGCCGTGCAGCCGGGTAATACGCTGTATAAATGTGGTTGGTCTCCCTTTGAGGGAACCACGTTTAAATCCAGGGTTACTCATACATTTGTCAATGGCAACCTCGTGTATAAGAACTTTAATTTTACTCCTTTCGTAAAAGCAGAAAGACTAAAATTCGACCGCTAGCATGAAGAAGTTATTGGGAGTTTTAACTGCTTTGATTTTACTTGCATCCTGCCAGGACATTGATCGCACGCCAAAGCCCGATAACCTTATTCCCGAGGATAAAATGGTAGAGGTGCTTACCGAGCTTTCAATTCTTCATGGGGCCAGGAGCTATAACAAGAGCCTCATGGAGGAAAAGGGAATTAATGCCTACCCTTATCTCACCAATAAGTTTGGAATTGACAGTGTGCAACTGGTTCAAAGCAATAACTATTATGCCGAGAATTACAAGGAGTACCAAATGATCTATGACAGAGTGAAGGAGAGACTGGAGATATTGATGGAGCAGTATGATTCCATAAGAGAAGTGGAGAAAAAGAAAAAGGATTCTTTAAGAAGAGTTCCTGAAAATGATTCGATTGTCCCCCGCAAATTTATTAATGATACTCTTGTGCCCCGTCGTATAAATCAGCGTCTTTCTGTTCCTGCTTCACAAAACCAGCGACAGTAGTAAAATTATTTCTGAAGATCCTTCCGGAAGGAAGTGGCCGATTTTTCTATAACTTCTTGAATGGGTTCAAATTTAAAATCTAATTGTTGCTTCAGTTTTGCTGAAGAGTAGAACGTGTGCTCAAAAAGGGTTTTTTGGGACCTCATTTCCAGCTGCTTCTCTTTATTAGTGAATAAGCCGGATATTTCCTGCCAAATCCATCCTGTAAAGATCATCCATTTTTTCAGCTTTTTTGAAGGCGCGGGTTTACCAAGGCTTTTTGCTGTCATAGAGAAAACGTTCTTAAAAGACAGGTTTTCAGAAACCACTATAAATTCTTCATTTTTCACAGGTGTGGTGGTAAGCTCCCGCATAACTTTTACAACGTCCCAAACCCCAACAAATCCTGTGGTTTTTGGGAAATAGTAATCCATGCCCTGGTTTATCCTTTTAAAGATCTTACCGCTGCCACTGTTCCAAAATCCCGGCCCAATGATCACTCCAGGGTTGACGATCACTACCGGCACTCCTTCCTGGCTTGCACGCCATACTTCCATCTCTGCGCCGTATTTTGTAATAGCATACATGCTATGGTTGAGTTCTTTGTTCCAAAAGGATAATTCCGTGAGTTCATTTTGTCCCGCTTTTTTATCCAATGTGGCAATAGAGCTTACAAAGCATAATTTTTCCACTTCATTTTTGATGCAGAAGTTGACGACATTGGCGGTTCCCTCAATATTGACCTTTCTTAATTCGGCATCTTTAGAAGTGTCAAAACTTACCAGTGCAGCACAGTGATAGACAAGATCAACATCCTTAAATGCCAGTTTTAAGGAAGGTACATCTGTAATATCTGCTATTTGCCACTCGATTTGGGAAAAGAGCAGGTTGGTCTCATCTTGAGAATTGGTGTAGGAAAATACATTTTTGACAGCCTTTAAGCTTTCTTCTGTACGATAGATCGCGCGAACTGGTTTTCCTGCTTTTACAAGATCCAGCAGCAAATGAGAGCCTACTAAGCCTGTGCCTCCGGTAACTAAAATCATGAGGTAAATATAGCTAAAACCACTTAGGAAAAATGAAGCTTTATGGTATCTTTACGGCTGTTTTTACTTCAAAAGAAAGATTATGAATAAGAATTTTGTAGACGAATTGAGCTGGAGAGGAATGATCCACGACGTGATGCCGGGAACCGAAGAGCATCTTTTAGAAGGTCTTAGGTCTGCTTACGTGGGAATTGATCCTACCGCCGATTCTTTACATATAGGCCACCTGGTTGGGGTTATGATGCTAAAGCATTTTCAACAGGCGGGACATCGTCCTGTAGCTTTAGTGGGTGGCGCAACAGGAATGATAGGTGATCCTTCGGGAAAATCCAATGAACGTAACCTGCTTACCGAAGCCACTTTGCTTCAGAACCAGAATGCCCTTAAAAATCAGTTGTCAAAATTTTTAGATTTTGAAAGTGATGAAGATAATGCGGCAGTGATGGTGAATAACTATGACTGGATGAAAGATTTCAGTTTTTTAGATTTTATACGGGATGTTGGAAAACACATCACCGTTAATTACATGATGTCTAAGGACAGTGTGAAAAAACGTTTGTCTACAGATTCTTCAGAAGGAATGTCTTTTACCGAATTCACCTACCAGCTGGTGCAGGGTTATGATTTCCTGCATTTGTACAGGGAACTTGATTGCACGCTGCAAATGGGTGGTAGTGACCAGTGGGGGAATATTACCACAGGAACCGAACTTATTCGAAGAATAGGTGACGGAAAAGGGTATGCGCTTACCTGCCCGTTAATTACAAAGGCAGATGGTACCAAGTTCGGGAAAACTGAAGCCGGGAACATTTGGCTTGATCCTTCACGTACTTCGCCTTACAGGTTCTACCAGTATTGGCTAAACACCAGCGATGAAGACGCCGAGAGGTTTATTAAAATATTTACCTTCCTTTCAAAAGAAGTAATAGAAGAACTTGTTGCTAAGCACAAAGAGGCACCGCATCAAAGAGAACTGCAGCGAAAACTGGCCGAAGAGATCACAATCATGGTACATTCCCATGAGGAGTACGAGAATGCCGTAAAGGCTTCGGAAGTTCTTTTTGGAAAGAGTACTGCAGATGATCTTAAAAAGCTGAATGAAGCTACTTTTCTCGATGTTTTTGAAGGTGTGCCACAAGCCCGGGTCACACGCGAAGATGTGGAAGCTGGTCTCGATATGATCGCTGCACTTTCGGCAAAAACAGAATTTTTAAGTTCTAATGGAGAGGCCAGGAGAGCCTTAAAAGAGAATTCAATTTCGGTAAACAAGGAAAAGGTTAAAGAAGATTACATAATCACCACAGAGGATTTATTGAACAACAAATATGTAATTATAAATAAAGGAAAAAGAAATACCTATATAATAAGGGTGGAATAATAAAGAAACCCCCTTTCCTTTTGAGGGGCGAAGGGGGCATCTAACTAACCAACCAATTATGAAAACATAATCTAACCGTTTGTTAAGTCGGCAGAAAATCAATTCCTTACAGCAGCGAAAAACTTTTTTTGTTAAAAAACCATAAGATTACAACCTCGAATGTCGCTGTTGTCGAAACGGCCCAGAATCTCTGTCCTTTGCCCGTCTAAATTCTTTCCCAGATCTTGTGTGGCTATAAATGAACAGGAGTTGATATTGGCCAGATCTATGATATTTATTCCACCAGATTTTCCTTCGGGTAGCAGGCTCAAGGCATCTTCAGGATCCCGAATGAGAATTTTCATCCAGGGAGGACATTCAAAAATGCCATTTTTGAGGGAGTATGCCTGCGACAGTAACTCGGTCATCCCGTATTCGCTGTGAATGTTTTCAACACCCAAACCTTTTTTAAGCACCTCATGAAGTTCGGTGCGAATCATTTCTTTTCGGCGTCCTTTCATGCCGCCGGTTTCCATCACAACAGTATTTTTCAGGTTTAAGGAGTAGTTTTCGGCCAGATCTAGGAGCGCAAATGACACTCCTATTAATAGTGTTTTTTGCCCCCTTTCTTCAAGTTTTTTCAGGTTTGCTACGAGAGAATCTAGGTCGTGCAGGTAAAATCCGCTCGCAGGATTTTTACTTTTTTCAATAAGATCCTGCGCCATATAGATCAAAGAAGAACCTTCTCTTTCAAGATAGGAGGGAAGTAAAGCGAGCACCGCATAATTTTCCACACTTCCGTAGAAATGTGTGAACCCGCTGCGGAAACTTTCCTCATAAATACCTAGATCTGTTACAAAATGTTTACTGGTTTGAGAACCCGTAGTGCCGCTACTGGTAAAGGTTATTTCTTCTGAAGCTTTAGAAGAAATAACCTTATGGGTTTTAAAGAACTCTATGGGTAGAAATGGAATTTTTTCAAGACTAACTACTTCGGCGGGATCCCGAAGGAGAAGATCACAGAACTTCCTGTAGACCAGATTGTTTAAATACTGGTAGTTGAAAACCTGCAGAGCTTTTTTTGTGAGATCCTGAGGGGTGTTAATAGAAAATATGTCCTTTACCTTATGCATAGAAATGAAAAGGCACAAAGGTAGGGAATAAAATAAATGGTAATAAGTATGCTTATCTAACCACGAGCTTTCGGGTAGCAGTGCTTTTACCTTCCTGGATCTTCATGATATAAATACCTGGATCCAGATCGGAAATATTCAGTTCATTTCCAGTTAGCTGGGCAGAGAGAACGTTGTTCCCCAGTACATTATAAACCTGAATTGTTTTAGCCTTGCCTGCTTTGGTGTTAATGTATACTTTTTGACCGGATGCAGGATTTGGAAATATGGAAAGCCCTTCAATGGGAACTTCCTTTCCAGGAGCTTCGGGTTGTGATACCTGTGCATTGGCCAGGCTCGAGAAGAGCAAAAGACCAATGATCATAAGAGGGTACAAGTAGATTTGTTTCATATTTAATACGGTATCATTTCAAATTTACAATAAAAAATTCAAAAACCGGACCAAATTTTAGTTGTGGAAACGTTAAAAATAGATTTGTCTACAATATTATAAAAAGGCTACCGTTACGGCAGCCTTTTTTTATAAACTTAAAAAACTGAGGGAACTACAGTTCTGCTTCTATCCAGCTCCAGGTTGAAACATCGACCTTTGTTCCCAGGTCATAAGCAGCATCTACAGCTGCACCTGCGCCATCGATTTGCACATTAGTAAGTGCGCCGTCATCTCTCATGTCAACATTGGTTTCATAACCTTCAAGGTAAAGATTTGAAATGGTTGCACCAGATTCTTTCTTGAACTGTAGTGCGGTACCGCCGGTTGTAGAAACTGCGGTGAAGTTGATCAACTTCGGATTGTTGTTAGCGCCGTCGGCTTCAACTGCAGTAGAGAAGTTGTCGATGGTGTGGTTCACGTAAACATCGCTCACAGTTCCATTCCATCCTTCTGTCCAGTCTACAGCATCATCTTCCAGGTTTTCAAGGTAAAGATTGGAAGCAGATACAGTCCCTCCAAAGAATTCTACTCCGTCATCAGCTCCACTAAGTACAGCAACATTTTCTACAGTAGTACCAGATCCTACAGCATAGAAAGAAATTCCGTTGTATTGAGATTCAGAATTGATCTGAGCTCCGGTTCCTGAGATTACAAGATATTTAATACTTCCGGAGTTATCTTCATCATTGTTACCACCATAAACAAATCCTCCAACTTCGGCTACTGCATCAACACCTTCGGTAGTAGTCGCATCACCTACAATTGTTAGTCCGCCCCAATCTCCGGGATTACCTTCAGCAGAAGAGATCACCACAGGGTTGGTTTCAGTTCCCTGTATATCGATCATTCCGCCTTTAAGTACAGCGATATAAACATCTGTACCACCGTCTCTGGCAATGATCTTTGTTCCTGCCGGAATAATGAGTTTACCTCCATCCTGAACAATATAGGAAGAGTTAAGGTTATAGGTAGTGGCAGGATCAAGAGTCACTGTTCCTTCTACGGTTCCCTGAAGAATGTTGGAAGCTACGCTACCTCTGTTATTGATCCAGGTGAAAGCATTTGCATTAACAGTTGCGGGAACGGTATAGTTCGCTTCAGGATTCGCTACATTATTTTCAATTACAACATTTGCTACAGGACCGTTGTCTCTCATTTCTACAGAAGTATCATAACCGCTTAAAGAAAGACCTTCAAAAGTGGCACCCGATTCTTTCTTAAACTGCAGAGCAGTTCCTCCAATTGTAGAAACAGCGGTGAAATTGATGATTTTTGGATTGTTATTAACCCCATCGGCTTCAATCGCTGTAGAGAAACCTTCTATGGTGTGAAGCACATACACGTTTGTGATAGTACCATTCCAACCTTCGGTCCAGTCAACAGAGTCATCTTCGTTGTTCTCAAGATACAATTCGGTTGCAGATACAGCCCCTCCAAAGAATTCCACTCCGTCATCTGCTCCGTTAAGGATTGCAATATTTCTAATTGTAGTGCCGCTACCAACTGCATACAGGCTTAAGCCATTGTATTGAGAATCGGCATTGATCTGAGCACCTGCTCCTTCAATTACAAGATATTCAATGGTTCCGGAATTATCGGTGTTGTCTGTACCTCCATATTTGAATCCGCCTACTTCGGCAGTTACATCAACACCTTCGGTAGTAACCCCGTTTCCAAGGATAACCAGACCACCCCAGTCGCCGGGAGCACCGTTGACAGAAGTCATGATTACAGGGTTGCTTTGGGTTCCGGTAATTACTATGTCGGCACCTTGATGGATGGCAATATAATTTTCTGTGCCTTTTTCGGCAACAATTTTAGTTCCTGCCGGTATGGTTAAAGTGCTGCCTGCCAGTACTTCAAAAGAACCTGTTAGTTTATACTCTACAGATGGATTAAGAGTTAAATCTTCATTTAATTCTCCATTTAGTTCATCGTTTTCTACTTGTGGTTTATCGATGATTGGATCTTCATCCTCACTACAGCCTGTGAATATCAAGCCGCTGAATAGTAAGAAAATAACAGCTAGGTTTTTGGTCATTTTTTTCATTGTGTTTGTTTTAATTAAAGTTTTAATGTTTGTTGTAAAAGATTAGAAGTTGTAGTTGATTCCCAGTGACAGTACTGCGCCACGGGTATAGGATCTTACGGTTTGGGTAGCTTCTATTCCTGTGGTAGAAGGCTTAACATCCTGCACTCTTTCTACAGTAGGGTTTAAAAGATTCTTTCCGGTAAATTTTATGCCCCAGTGATCTCCAAGATCCTGACTTAGAACGGCATCAAGGCTTATGAAACCTTTTTCAATAATGGCATCGTTGTAAAAAGTTTCACTTTCAGTTTGTCTTTCAGGGGCGCCAAGTGCATAGATCTTGTCTGATGCATAATTTGCAACCAAACTCCCCATAAAAGAGTTTTCATTGCCAACAACCAGATTAAGAGAACCGTTAAAGATCCAGTCCGATGCACCTTGTAAACCTGTTTCAGTTAAACCTTTGTATCTAAATGTGCGCAACAACTGCCCGTCCTCATTTCTTAACTCCTTAAGGTCCTGGGAATGCCACATTCTGGAGGCATTAAAACCAAGATTAAAGTCATAGGCCGCACCGTCTTCCATTCTTATTAGCTCCAGGCGGGTTTCCAGTTCCAAACCATAGATCTCTGCCTTTTCTCCAGCGTTGAAATATGAGAAGACGCCTGCAGAGCCCCTGTCCTGTACTTTGTTGATTGGATCTTCAATTCTTTTATAGAATCCTGTAAGGGATAATAGCTCCCCTGCAGAAGGGAAGAATTCATACTTAAGGTCAAGGTTGTAGTTGGTGGATGCCTGTAGATCGGGGTTTCCTCTGGTCACCTGTCCGGTTTGAGAAACGTACTCAAAAGGAGCTACTTCTTTAAATTCGGGCAAGGTGAGGGTTTTGCTGGCAGCAAGGCGAAAGTTTGATCTTTCGGTTAAAGCATAGCGCAGATTGACAGCAGGATAAAAGTTATCATAAGCAAGGTTTGATGTTCCTGTTCTTCCGGGAATGTTCCCCACGTTGTAAACTACCTCAAGTTCATCTTTTTGGTAACGGACTCCGGCATTAATGTTCAGCTTTTCCAAACCAAAATTAATACTTGCAAACCCGGCGGTAGATTCCAGGTTAGCTCTGTACCTGTCTGCCTGAAGGTCGTCATTGATCTCCAGATTTCCATTGTTATAATTTTCGGGAGAGAAAACTTCATCCAGGTTGTCTATGGAAGAAGGAGTTAAAATCCTGTTAGATCTTTCCTCGAGTCCAAGAAACCGGGATATAAAGTCTCTTTCCTTGAACCTGTAAGTTCCACCAAGGCTTAATTCAAGTTGCTTTTCTTCTGAAGTAAGTATTTCAAGACGATCCTGGATCCTGCCATTGAATTCATAGTCGTCAATTTCCTGATAGCTCTTTCTCTGCTGGTAACCACCCGTATCCCCAAGATAAACTACATCATCATTAAAGTTGACCTCATTTCTAATCCGGTTAGGCTCATCGGCGTTAACCAAATTCAAACCGGCAGCCCAGTCAAGATTATTTTTCTCTCCCAGCCTGTGCTCCCCGAGCAGTTGGTTAACCCAAAGACGTGTCTGTTTTGTGTTTTGGTCTCTTACAAACTGTGATAGGCCTTCATTGGGATCTGTTTCTTCAAAAATAAAACCCTCCTGGTTTCTTCCTCCTTCATAAACATTATCTGAAAGCTTATTAATAAAGAGGCTGTTTGCCCTAAGGCTGTTATTGGCATCAAACTCATAAGCTACAGTTGCCAGCCCGGTAGTATTTATCGTTTTTGAGTAAACAGTAGCATCTGTAATGGTATCTGTAACAAAGTTGGCGCGGTATTCCCGAAATATTCCTTTGGTATATTCATAGTCAATATCCTGGGAGCCGGTGATTAGAACCTCAAGCTTATCTCCAAATCTCTTCCCCGCAGTAAGGTTGTACTTGTAATTCATGGGTAAGTCTGCAGTTCCGGGAGTCCAGTCCTGGTAGATAAGCTTGTATTCTGAAGCCTTTCCTCCAGTGTAAAAACCAAAATCGGCATTTTTCAGGTTTGGAGAAACCTTGAAGTTGTCGAATACCCCTTCCTGCAAAACATTTGTATTAATTCCTGCACCGGCGCCAAAGCTAAGTTCACTTGTTCCTGCCAGTTCCCTGGTGGAGATATCAATATTCCCCGATGCTTGATCGGCAGAAGTGTTGGGAGAATATGTTTTGCTTATGGCTACACTTTGGATAATCCCTGTAGGGAAAAGTTCCAGGTCTATGTTCTTTCTTTCAACATCATCTGAAGGGATGGGCAGTCCATTAAGAGTGGTATATAAATAACGGTCTCCCAATCCCCTAACAAAAATGTCACCCGATGCTTCACTGCTGGTCACGCCCGAAATACGGGCAGTGGCTTTGGCAGCATCAGAGACGCCCAATTTGGCTAATTCACGGGCTCCAATACTTTCTTTTATATCAATAGCTCTTTTTTGCTCCAGTAATAGAGCTACTTCGGAGTCTTTCCTTGAAACGGTTGATATTACTACTTCATCAAGGCTGGCTGCAGTGGCACCCAGTTCTGCATTTATTTCTGTTATTTTCCCCGGTTCAACCTGAACGGGAACTTCCACATTTTTATAACCTATAAAACTGAAGGTGACCGTATAGGAGCCCGGATCAATGTTTTCCAGCTGGAACAGACCTTCCATATCGGTCGTGGCCCCTGCTCCGGTCCCGTTTATCATTACGTTGGCGAATGGAAGGGGATCTCCTCCCATTTCTTTGTCGGATAGTTTTCCGGCAATACTGCCGGTGGGATTTGAACTTTGTGCTAGCAGGCTTAATGAAGAAAGAAAGGCTGCAGCAAGTACTAATACTAATCTCATTTTTGTCAATTTTCTATGCCGCAAAGAAAATGGCTCAATGTAACTGCTGGGTTAGCTCAGAATTACCAATAGGTCAACTAAAGGTTACGCCGAATTGAACCTAAGGTTAATAGAAGGTTATCAATTCATATGTGAGGGAGGTCACATGATATTTATCTTTATTTTTACAGGGTAATACAACTACAAGTCATGAAAAAAAGCGACATCTGCATTTTACTTGTCGATGATGAACCGGATATCATTGAGATCATAAGGTATAATTTAACTGCCGAGGGATATAAGGTAACTACAGCCAAAAATGGAATTGAAGCTCTTAAGGTTGCCAAAAAGCACAAACCTCATTTAGTTATTCTTGACGTCATGATGCCAGAGATGGATGGGATGGAGACCTGTATCCAAATGAGAAAAGATCCCGAGCTGGCCAATACCATAATTACTTTTCTTACAGCCAGAGGCGAGGATTATTCACAAATGGCCGGTTTTGATGCAGGGGCAGATGATTATATTACGAAGCCTATTAAGCCCAAGGTTCTTCTAAGTAAGGTAAAAGCTCTGTTGAGGCGGTATAATGAAGACTCCACTTCAAAGTCTGAAATTGTTACCGCAGGAGACCTGGAAATTAACAGGGAAGAGTACAAGGTCACGCGGGGAGATGAAACTATTATGCTCCCGCGCAAAGAATTTGAATTGTTGTACCTTTTGGCCTCACAACCCGGCAGGGTATTTCAACGGGACGAGATCCTGGAACGGGTTTGGGGTAACGAAGTTGTTGTTGGTGGCCGAACCATTGATGTACATATAAGGAAACTTCGGGAGAAAATAGGAGATGATAGTATTAAGACCATTAAAGGAGTGGGTTACAAATTTGTGGAATAATGGCTAAAGGTTTTAAGCGATCATACACGTTTGCAGTAAAGACCTCGATTTACGTTACTCTCTTTCTTACCGGGATTTCGGCTGTTTTTCTTGTCCTTCATGATGCTTATTCAGAATGGGCTCTTTTAATTTATGCTATTACCTGTTTCATTTTTGCATTTTTGATTATTCAGTACCGGGTAGAATTCTTCATCTATAAAAAGATCAAGAAGATCTATGAAAATGTGAGTATGCTAAGCGCTACTCCCCTTAATCCCGAACAGGTCACTACCGATATGACCTCGCTCTCACAGGAAGTTCAAAAATTTGCTGAAGGTAAGAAGCTCGAGATCGAAGCCCTTAAAGTGCGGGACTCTTACCGAAAGGATTTTATGGGTAATATTTCTCACGAACTTAAAACCCCTTTATTTACAGTTCAGGGTTATATCGAGACTCTTCTTGACGGTGCAATGAAAGATAAAACAGTGCGTAAACAATATTTGACAAGGGCAGCCAAGGGAGTAGAGCGCCTGGTTTATATTGTTCAGGATCTGGATATGATCACTAAACTGGAGACAGGGGAGCTGAGGTTAAACCTTGAGGTTTTTGATATTGTAGAGGTGATCCAAAACGTATTTGATCTTCTTGAGATGAAGGCAGCAAAAAAGAATATCACTTTACTATTTGAAACTCCTTATGCACCGGTATGGGTGAAAGCCGATAAAGAAAGAATACAGCAGGTGGTAACCAATCTTTTGGTGAATTCCATCAAATATGGAAAGCATGATGGCACAACCGAAGTTGCCGTTGAAGGGCATTCAAAAAAGAAGATCATAGTAAGGGTGAGTGACAATGGGGAGGGGATTCAGAAAGAGCATATTCCAAGGCTTTTTGAAAGGTTTTACAGGGTAGATAAGAGCGGTTCCCGAAAAGAAGGTGGTTCTGGTCTGGGCCTCGCAATTGTTAAGCACTTGTTGGAAGCACATAAAGAAAGGATCTCTGTGGAAAGTACTTACGGCATGGGAAGTGAATTCTCATTTACTCTGAAAAAGGCTAAAAAGGCCAGAGTAATCGCAGATAAACCCGGGGTCGTTTAACCCGGAATAATTCTTTGCCTTTTCTAGTTTCTCAAGATCAAAATCTTCCTGCTCACACGAAGGAGCGAATCCTAATTTCTTCATTCTCTCAGCCAGGTACTTCTGCTCGAATTGTCCCGGAGTGGGAATAAAAAACGCCTGCTTTTCAAGTTTTGCCAGGTCCATTAAAGTTGTATATCCCGATCTGGCAATCACCACCTTACTGCTATTAAGTGCATGTTCCAGTTCTTTTCCAAAAAGGTAATTTTTTACTACCATATTTGGTGCTGCCATAGGCGGTTGGTTGTCACTTACCACCCCCCTGACAAATAAAATCTTTTTATTACTTTGCTTTAATTCCCTTAATAGTATTTCCTCCAGGAGACTTCGCTGTGGCTCGGGCCCCGAAAGCAAGACCATATATTCATAGATCTGCGGCAAATCCTTCTTTTCGAACCTGCTAATGATGCCCATATATTTTACAGCTTCCTGTTGTGCTTTAGGATGTCCCAGAAATCCGCTTAGGTTTGGCTTGCTTGGAGCATCGGGAACCCAACACTCATCATATTTTCTTATATACCGGTGGTGAAGCCTGCTGCTTAAAAAGGTTGTATTTCCCGACAGCACATTAAGTTGATGGGTAATAAAAACATTAGGCAGGTGTTTATAACGCACTCCAAATCGGCTGTCCGATATGATGCCGTGGAGATTAAGTTTCTCTACCAGAATCCGTGTGGCCCGTTTTTCTTTTTTAATATTTTTCAGAATATGCGGACTATCGAGCAGCAACTTCCACTTTAAAAGGCTTCCTCTGCTCGTATAGGTGATATTGTAGGAAGGTAATTCAAAGGCTTTTAGATGTGGAAATTCTTTTTTCAGCAGTTCAAGTGCTGCTCCATCTGAAGCAATGATAGGAGTAAATCCTTTTTCTTCCAGCTTTTTTATAAGCGGGATGCATCGGGTGGCATGCCCCAAACCCCAATTTATTGGGGCTACTAAAATCCTTCTACTTCGCATAAAACAAATATATATGAAAGGCCTGTGGGGGATTTTATTTATTTTTACCAAAATATTAAATTTTCTAGTGGGAAGTAAGAATAAATTAAAGAGGTTTAGAGAAAATGAAACTTTTTCCAATGTAGTTCAGCCTACAAGAGAGGAAGTTTTAGAAGGGAATTTTGAGTACAGGAACAAATGGGGCAGTGAGCTTTTTGGAAATGACAAACCCATTGTTCTGGAATTGGGTTGTGGTAAAGGAGAATACAGCGTTGCACTGGCCCAGGCATACCCCGAAAAAAACTTTATTGGGATAGATATTAAAGGTGCCAGATTCTGGAGAGGAGCTAAAACAGCTCTGGAAGAAGGACTGCAAAATGTGGCATTTTTGAGGACCCAGATAGAGCTGGTGGACCTGTTGTTTGGTGAAAATGAAATTGATGAAATCTGGATCACCTTCCCCGATCCACAGATCAAATATAAACGCACCAAGCACCGTATGACCAATTCAGAATTTCTTCAGAAGTACAAAAAGATCCTGAAGCCGGGTGGCCTTGTTAACCTCAAAACAGATAGTGAATTTATGCACGGTTATACGCTTGGGCTCCTTCATGGGGAAGGGCATGAAGTTGTACAGGCCAATCATAACGTGTACAAAAATGAATACTCTCCAAAAGAAGTTACCGGGATACAGACTTTTTATGAAAAACAGTATCTTGAGCAGGGAAAACCTATAACTTACATACAGTTTAGGATAAAATAGACACTCTTGGAGGAAACCCGAATTTTCCTTATTACCTATTTTGCAGCTTTGCTTGGGGTTGTTCCGCCGGGATTGGTGAATATGAGCGTAGCCAAAACCTGTCTTAAAAGGGGGAAAACCAATGGCATCTATATGGCATTGGGAGCATCTTTAATAGTTTTACTCCAAGCGGCTATTGCAATAATGCTCGCGCGTTATATTTTCGATAATACCTATATCAACAGTATGCTTTTACGCGCCGGATTTGTGATCTTCTTGATCATGATGTTCTATTTTCTGTTAATGGCGCAGCGAAAGAGAAGAGAGGTGGAAGTGACACCCACTTCGGGCAAAAAAAGTGTGTTTAAAGGTATAATGATAGGGGCTTTAAATATTTTCCCCATTCCTTTTTTTGTTGCTCTTGCTGCTGCCCTTAATGTCAATGGGGATATAGAATACCACCTGCTTAACAATACAGCATTTGTACTGGCGGCTTCCCTGGGGACTTTCACCACCCTGTATCTTTATGCTCTTTTCTTCGCTAAAATAGAGGCAGAGGGAACTTTTTTCGTCAAATATTCCAACTACTTTATGGCGGCCCTAATGCTGGTCCTGCTGGTGATTACATTAATAAGAATTTATGCGCAGTAATGAACCAGACTTCATTTTTTGAAAGAGTGTATGAAGTGGTAAGACAAATTCCTTTAGGAAAGGTTACCAGTTATGGGGCTATTGCAAATTATCTTGGAGCAACCGGCAGTTCAAGAATGGTAGGCTGGGCCATGAACAATGCTTCGA
This sequence comes from Salinimicrobium sediminilitoris, assembly GCF_020866905.1. GTDB lineage: Bacteria > Bacteroidota > Bacteroidia > Flavobacteriales > Flavobacteriaceae > Salinimicrobium > Salinimicrobium sediminilitoris. The sequence goes on from NZ_JAIVCC010000016.1 coordinate 41,862, forward strand.
AAATGGAAGATATTCCTGCGCACAGGGTGGTAAACAGAAACGGACTACTCACAGGAAAACACCACTTTCCCGGCTCACGGGTGATGGAACAAATGCTAGAGGCCGAAGGTGTTGAGGTTAGGGATGATAAGATCATTGATTTTCAGCGACATTTCTGGGATCCGGCAAAAGAACTTTAGCCTATTTTCCTATCACTTTAATCGATCATCAAAATTGGGTAATAACTTCGTTATCTTAGCTTTTCGGCTTATATTTGCGTTTAGAATGAATCTATATAAGGTTCAGAACCATCAATAATACAGCATGAAACTTAATAGAAAAGATATACTGAAAGCTCTTGAAACCATTTCGGTTTCGGGGGAAGGAAAAAATATGGTTGAAAGTGGTGCCGTTCAGAACATCATGACCTTTGGAGATGAGGTAGTTGTGGATCTCTTGCTTACTACGCCTGCCCTGCATATTAAAAAGCGGGCCGAGGTTGATGTAATGAAAGCGATCCATGAGCATGTTTACCAAAAAGCCAAGGTAAAAGTAAATATAAAAGTTCAGGCGCCCGAGAAGACCGAAATTAAAGGGAAAGCCATTCCGGGGATCAAGAATATTATTGCTGTTGCTTCAGGGAAAGGTGGAGTAGGGAAATCTACAGTAACTGCCAATCTTGCTGTTAATCTGGCAAAAATGGGATTTAAGGTGGGTCTTCTGGATTCAGATATTTACGGGCCATCCATGCCTATGATGTTTGATGTACAGACAGAAAAACCGCTTTCGGTCAACATAGATGGGAAATCAAAAATGAAACCCATAGAAAATCATGGTGTAAAATTGCTTTCCATCGGGTTTTTCACTCAGCCAAATCAGGCGGTAATATGGAGAGGGCCAATGGCGGCAAAAGCTTTGAACCAGATGATCTTTGATGCAGCATGGGGAGAATTGGATTTCCTTTTAGTGGATCTGCCTCCGGGAACAGGGGATATCCACCTGTCTATCATGCAGTCACTTCCTTTAACCGGGGCTGTGGTTGTGAGTACGCCTCAAAATGTAGCTCTTGCAGATGCACGTAAAGGTGTGGCAATGTTTCAGCAGGAATCAATTGATGTTCCTGTATTAGGTATCATCGAGAATATGGCTTATTTTACTCCTGAAGAATTGCCAGATAACAAATATTACATTTTTGGCAAGGAAGGAGCTAAAATGCTTGCTGAAGATCTTAATGTGCCTTTCCTGGGACAGATCCCGTTGGTGCAAAGCATAAGAGAAGCCGGAGACATTGGTCATCCAGCAGCTTTACAGGAGAACACTCCATTTTCAAAGGCTTTTGAAATTCTTACTCAAAATGTAGTACAGGAGACGGTAAAACGTAATAATAGTTTACCTCCTACCGAAGCAATTAAAATCACCACTATGGCTGGCTGTAGTGCAGTTAATAAATAGTCATGACAAGCGAAGAAGTTAGGTTGAATGTAGAAAGGGCTCTTGAAGAAATAAGGCCATTTCTTAGAAACGACGGGGGAGATATTTCCCTCATTAGTATTGAAGATGATGACCGGCTGGTAAAGGTACAGCTGCAGGGCGCCTGTGTGGGTTGTAGCGTAAATACAATGACATTGAAGTCGGGAGTTGAGATGACTATAAAGAGGTATGTACCTCAAATTGAAAAAGTGCTGAATATCGAAAAATAGAGATGGGGCACTCCACAAAAGAAGACGTAATGATTAAAACAGATATGTTGATCATCGGCGCAGGGCCTACGGGCCTTTTTGCCGTATTTGAAGCAGGATTATTAAAACTGAAATGTCACCTTATTGATGCTTTGCCACAAGCAGGAGGGCAGTGTTCAGAGATCTATCCAAAGAAGCCTATTTATGATATTCCGGCCTTTCCCGAGATTCTTGCAGGCGACCTGGTAGATAACCTTATGGAGCAAATAAGACCTTTTGAACCCGGATTTACCTTGGGGGAAAGGGCAGAGACCATTGAGAAGCTGGATGATGGTTCTTTCATTGTTACTACGAGTGAAGGCACAAAACATCAGGCGCCTGTGGTGGTAATAGCCGGTGGACTGGGTAGTTTTGAACCTCGTAAACCGCCTATTCCAAATATTACCAAGTACGAGAACAATGGCGTTGCCTACATGATCAAAGAACCTGAAGATTACCGGGACAAGCGGGTAGTTATTGCCGGCGGGGGAGATTCGGCTCTTGACTGGGCTATTTATCTTTCTGAAGTTGCTTCGGAAGTTTCGCTGGTCCATAGGAGAAATGAGTTTCGCGGCGCACTGGATTCCGTAGAAAAGGTTTCTGAGCTTTCTAAAATAGGAAAGATCAACCTTATTACGGAAGCGGAAGTGGTTGGTCTTAAGGGTTCTGAAGCTCTCGAATCGGTTGTGATTAGGCACAAGGGAGATGCTTCCGGAGAAGAAATAAAAGAGACAGATTATTTTATTCCTTTGTTTGGACTTTCACCAAAATTGGGACCTATTGCGAACTGGGGTCTTGAGATCGAAAAAAATGCGATCAAGGTGGACAACAGCTATGATTACCAAACCAATATACCGGGGATATATGCTATTGGGGATGTTAACACCTATCCCGGTAAACTGAAACTTATTCTTTGCGGTTTCCACGAAGCGGCTATTATGTGCCAAAGTGCATATCAGCGAATATTTCCCGATAAGAAGTATGTGATGAAATATACTACCGTGAGCGGGGTCAATGGCTTTGACGGCAGCAAGAAGGAAGCGAAGAGAGAAGTAGTAAAGAGTATTAATTGAAAACCAGACCTCACAGCCCCGATAGCTAACGGGACTGGGAGGTCTTTCTGTTTATATATGTCAGATATAAAGATCACCATAATCGACCGCGAAGGAGAGGCGCATCTTGTGGATGCCCCTACAGATATGAATATGAACCTTATGGAGGTTATACGTTCTCACGAACTTGCACCCGAAGGTACGATTGGCATCTGCGGCGGTATGGCCATGTGCGCCTCCTGCCAGTGCTATATGCTGAACAAAGATCACCTGCTTCCCGAAAAATCTTATGAAGAAGAAGATATGCTCGACCAGGCATTTTTTGTTCAGGAAAACAGCCGACTTAGTTGCCAGATCCATATAGAAAAGGAGCTGGAAGGGCTGGAGGTGAAAATCGCACCGTTTAATGCCGATTAAGCTATTGTCATAAAAGGGTTCAGTTTTTGCCCTTTTTGAAAGGCAGAAAAAATTTAAGCAGCATGATCTTTAACGTAATAGTTTTTTATTCCAGTAAATCGAAGGATTATCTTCAGCTTGAGGGAGTGATCTCAAAAAAGCAGGTGGAACTGAAGGCAGAATGCTGTGAAAAATATAAAAAGGGCAAACGTTGTAAACGCTGCCCTTGTTTTGATCTGCTTTAAAGTTTACTGGAATGCCTGTATTCCTGTAATATCAAGTCCTGTGATTAAGAGGTGAATGTCATGCGTGCCTTCATAGGTGATCACACTTTCCAAATTCATAGAGTGACGCATAATGCTGTATTCACCTGTGATTCCCATTCCCCCAAGAATTTGTCTGGCTTCCCTGGCAATATTTATTGCCATGGCGACATTATTCCTTTTAGCCATCGAAATTTGTGCTGAGGTGGCAGTACCTTCATTTCTCATGACCCCTAGTCTCCAGGCGAGCAACTGAGCTTTAGTGATCTCGGTGATCATTTCGGCAAGCTTCTTTTGCTGTAACTGAAAGCTTGCAATAGGTTTTCCAAACTGCTCCCGTTCTTTAGCATAACGTAATGCGGTGTCATAGCAGTCCATTGCAGCGCCAATCGCACCCCAGGCAATGCCATAGCGGGCAGAGTCAAGGCAGCCAAGAGGAGCTCCCAATCCGCTTTTTTCGGGCATTAAATTTTCCTTTGGAACTTTTACGTCATTAAATACAAGTTCCCCCGTAGCACTTGCGCGCAGGGACCATTTGTTATGAGTTTCGGGAGTTGTGAAACCTTCCATGCCACGTTCCACAATGAGTCCGTGAATACGTCCTTCTTCATTCTTTGCCCAAACAATGGCAATATCGGCAAAAGGTGCATTGGAGATCCACATTTTTGCCCCGTTGAGAAGATAATGATCTCCTTTGTCTTTAAAGTTAGTGGTCATTCCGCCGGGATTCGAACCATGATCTGGTTCGGTAAGGCCAAAACATCCAATCATTTCCCCTGAAGCAAGCTTTGGGAGATATTTTTTCTTCTGTTCCTCTGTTCCATATTTAAAGATAGGATACATCACCAGCGAAGACTGCACAGAAGCAGTTGAGCGTACACCACTATCTCCGCGTTCGATCTCCTGCATAATGAGTCCGTAGGAGATCTGGTCGAGACCTGCACCCCCGTATTCTTCAGGAATGTATGGGCCAAAAGCTCCTATCTCGGCCAGGCCGTTAATTAACTGCTTGGGAAATTCGGCTTTTTGAGCCGCTTCTTCTATAATTGGAGATACTTCCCGCTTGACCCATTCCCGGGCGGCGTCACGAACCATTTTATGTTCGTCGGAAAGTAATTCGTCGAGGTTATAATAATCGGGAGCCTGAAATTGGTCTGCTTTCATTGTAAGTTGTTTATAGTTTGTCTGGAAGAGTAAATTTAAGCAAACAGAAATTAGGAGCAAGGTAGAATTACAGCAGAATTCCTAAAACAGCAGCTTCCGAAGTTAATTCTCTATATTGTCCGACTATATCACACCATTTTGATGAAGAAAATATATTTATTGTTGCTCATTGTCTTTGCTGCAGGATGTAATAAGTCTAAAGAAAAAGAACTGGCTGTTGCCGATCCTGTTTCAAATCTTTCAGAAGAAAGAAAAGCACAACAGCAGGAAATAATTGATGAATATTTGTACAACTGCGCAAACAAGAAATTTCTATATTCCAGGGAAAGACAGGAATGTCTTGATGTGGGGCTGGCAAAAGATCCTACAATAGCCTACCTGTGGCAGCAAAAAGCCATGCCGCTTTTCAAGCAAGGCAAGTATGAAATAGGAATGGAGTACATAGATAAAGCCGTTGAGATCGATCCCGAACGCTGGCAGCCTTATAGAGCTTTTATAAAAGTAATTTTTGCCAAAACATACAGGGCTGGAATTGCCGACTTCAAAGATCTGTTGGAGAAGTATGGGAATGCCTATGTTATGGACCACACCTATAAATTCCATATAGGACTTTCGTATTTACAGCTGAATGAATTTGAAAAAGCAGAAGCTATTTTTGCTGAAGATCTCAGCGAACAAAGAGAGCAGTGGGGAGAGGATGGAGAGCATCATCTTGATCTATTCTACTACGGGATTTCCAAATATGAGCTGGGAAAATGTGAAGAAGCCATTGAGATTTTCAATAAGGCTCTAAAGATCTATCCAAATTTTGCAGAAGTGCAATATTATAAAGCAATTTGCCTTTATAAACTCGAAAAACCCGAAGAAGCCATGGAATTAATGGAATCTGCTCAAGCTAATGGCAAGGCGGGAAACACCATTAACGAGGATAATGTGATCTATGAAAGATATCCTTACCAGGTGAGGTGGTGATAGCCCTTTAACAGTGACGAATTCTTTGATTCAGAATTTTTTATGCGAACTTTTAATTCTTAAAATCTGCCTTGGGGAATGAATTTAATTTCTGAAGATCCTCCTCAATCTGGTATTCAAACACTTCATCAAAAGCTTCATAGTAAGGTTCTCCCATTTTATTTCCTTCCGCCAGAAGTTGTGATGCTTTAATCAGATATTCCTGTGCTTTTTCAATCTCTCCTGTTTTAGAATAAATTTTGCCCAGCTGAAAATATGCTTCAGTAAATTGAGGATTCGCAGCTAGTTGAGAATTGTAAATTTTAATGGCCTTTTGATGTTCTCCCAATTCAGAATAAGATCGGGCCCTATAAAAATTAGCGTGTAGGTTATCTATGGGATCCCAACCTTTTTCCTTTTCCACTTCCAAAACTTCTTCAAAAGTTTCGATGGCTTCTCTATAACGGCCTAGCTTGTAAAGCGCCTGGCCTTTCAGGTTTGCGCAGGGTTCTCCATGGCATACTGTATAGTCATTCCTCGGTTCCATTTCATTAATGAGATCCACATCTTTAATGGTGCCCCCATAATCCCGGTAGAAGAACAGCAGCGACCAGGCGCGGTATTGAAGCGCGAAAGTTTTGTTTTTCTCAATATCCCTTTCCACCGCCTCATTCAGGATCCTCATAGCCTCAATGTGTTCGCCTCTTTTTTTGTATAAATAGGAAAGTCTTTGCCGGTATTCTACATGATCGGGTTTTATTAGAAGGGCTGTGTCTTTATACCTTCGGTGCATTTCTGTGGGTTGGTATAAAAACATTGAAATTTCATGGTAATAAGTTGCCATGGAGTCTCTTTCCGTCTCCGTCAAATGAGCGTATTTATCCGGAACAGCAGGATCAGATTTACACCCAATCAGTAGAATAATCAGGAGAAACGGGAATAATGTTTTTAAGGACATAGGTCTGTAATTTTGCCATTTCTGATCCTAAACATCAAAAATGAGTGAATATCTCTATAAAATTTTCCAGATTTAATTTCCGGCCAGTCCTTTAGATCCATAACTTCAGAAATAATATGCTTTACAAGGACCGGATCAAAAGATGTGGACTGGAACTCCCGGTCCATTTGTTTTAATCCCAAATGTCCCATTTCCCCCTTGCAATTAATTGTGAAATGTACAGTGATGTATCCGTCTCCCGAAGCTTTAGGAGCGTTTTTACTTATTTTCTGAATAAGATACTCATTGCCTTTATTGAAGGTTAAATTGTCATGATAATATTCTCCGGGTTGACCTTCCATACACCTCTCAAAAGTGTTGAAATTTGAAGGATCTTTGATTGCTTCGGAATTTTCAAACTGCTCAATATATTCTTCATTATTTCTGAAGCTTCTTAAAGAAAAAGAATTCTCATCAATTTCCGTAACCAGATATAAATTCACAGAATTAGGCTTATCCTGACCTTCCGAAAGAAAAACTTTCCCTTTTCTTTCAAAAATGTCATATTTGGATAGTTCTCTTTCTGCATAGACAAACTCATTTTGATAAAAATAATTAAAAGTGGTTGTAAGGCTGTCTTCTGAAAATGCTAAAGTCTTTTCAATCTTTAGATCCCTGTTTGGAGTTGCAAAGTGAGCTGAATTTACTTCGGTTTGATAGGTGATATTCTGAAACTGTTCAGATAAAGAGGAAAAGTCGGTATCATCAGTAGGTGCTGCTTTGACAAATTGTGCAGCATACATTGGATGCTCATAATGGAAATTCAAACTGTCCATTTGGTCCAAAAGCCAAAGGCTACGGCCATTGTTCATCACCAGAAACCGGTGATCCTGCATTTTTATAGTGTCCCTGTCCTGATATTCTTGAAAAGACGCACTTGAACTGTCTATAATGTTATTCTCATGATCAATGAGGCGCAGGTTTGTTTTTGTTTTTTCTAATAGAAATGGGAAAGGGATATTGTGATCTATTACTCTAATGGTTCCCACCCAAAGATTATCATCAACTTCAGGTTCATTTTTACACGACGTAAAAAAAGAAAAGAGTAAAAGAAGAGGGAACAATAAATTTCTGCCAAGCATGGAGTTTATTTAATTCCCGGCAAAATAGTAGAAAATAATGGTTCTTAGGGTTTAAAAAAGCCATCATGAAAAATTTTCCAATTAAAAATTTTGTCTTTGATTAAGGATTCTTAAAATTAACACCGTCTGATCTTCAATGATATAATGAATGGAATAATTGAAATCACTAAAAAAAAATTACCCGCACATCTTTATATTTCTTTTGAAAGGAAAATGGGGTCGTCTCAAGAAATTCTAGTTGCTTTAGAAAATCTGCTCTAAAACTTTTTTCCAGATCTTTGGAACGGAAGTAACAATCTGCAAATTCCAGTTCGACTTCAGCTTCTTTGGAAATCAGGATTTTATAACCCATACCGTTTCCTAATCTCAGAGATTGATGTAAATTGGACATCCCCTTCTGAAACTCTTTCCAGCATTTCATCCATCATGCGTCGATATTCGGGAGAAGGAGTGGCCAGTTTTTGAGCTTCTTTCTTTAGCGTGGATTCCAGAAGATTCTTTAATGACCGGTTCTGGTTTTTTGCTTCGGTGTCTAATATTTCTAAAGTCTCCTTATCCAGATCTATTAATTTTCTAACCTTTTCCATTGCTATATATTTTATATATACAAAAATATGGAACTTCGTTTGAAATCAGGCAATAGACTTCACAGGTTTTAAAAACCTGTGAGGTCCGGAAATAAGTGTTTCAACCCTTTCAGGGTTTGGAAGCCTGAAAGGGTTCTAAAATTACATCTTCAAATAATAATCCTTCACGAGCTCAATATACTCCGGAGTATATTGGTGTCGGGTGGTTTCAATAATTAGCTCATCCCGGGTAGGCTGCGTTTCCAAAAATGACATTTCCAGCAGAGATCTTTTTACTTCAGAATTGGGAGTTCCCTTAACACGCGCGATCCTCTGTGGAAAGAGTCCGTGATCTCCGGCCAGGTAAAGAAATTTTTCTTCTTCTGCATAAGGAATAATAACACTGAATTTTCCCTTTTTTGAGAGGAGAAGGGAAACACCTTCTATAAGTTCCTCAAACGGAAGTGCCTCTGCAAATCGCGCCTGATCCCTTTTCGCATCTCCCGAAGAATAATCTGCCGAATAGAATGGCGGATTGGAAACAATGAGCTCATATTTTTCCTCATCCTGCATCTCTTCAACAAATTCGTCAAAGGCTGCGTGATAGCAAAAGAGCCTGTCGCCCCAGTCGCTATTTTCAAAGTTCTCTACCGCCTGCTCGTAGGCGTCTTCATCGATTTCAAGTGCGTCTATAAGTTCGGCTGCGCTTCTTTGGGCAAGCATCAAGGCAATTACACCTGTGCCGGTGCCAATGTCAAGGATTGAAAATGGTTGGTGTTCAAGAGAAGTCCAGGCGCCAAGTAGCACTCCGTCTGTACCGATTTTCATAGCACATTTGTCTTGTTCTATACTAAATTGCTTAAACCGGAAGCTTTCCATTGCTGATTATTAATTGGTGACGCAAGATAAGCACCAAATTCCAAGCACCAAATACCAATTTTTAAATTCAAGCATCAAATTACAAGCATCCAATTCCAATATAAAACGAACTCTAGAATTTTTTAATAATGGCAGACAGGATTTTGCGCAATTCTTCTGCTTCTTTCAGAAGCTTGTCTATTTCAATCTCGAGATTGGGATTAGACGACTTTAGAAGCTTTATCCAATAAGCTGATTCTTTTGCTTCTTTTCGAGCTATTTTTAGCCGTGAATAAAAATCTTTGTCTCCCAGTTTTTCGTTTGTTTAGATATAATTTGCACCCACGGATCCCGAGGATCTAATCAGCTGTTTTCCATCTTCAATATTCGTAATAGTTTTTGGTAGTTTAGAAATTAGAATCCTGCAATCTTTTGCAAATTCAAACGTCCTTTCCTCGAGATTGTAAGGCTTCATTTTATCAGTCATAGTACTAAAGATAAAGTAAATTCTTCTTCAGGAATATGAAATTTTTATTGTTGAAAATGATTCACTTTGGAATTTTGTGCCTGGGGCTCAAAATTTTAACACCCTTTGGAATTTGGAATTTGTAGCTTGGAATTTGGTGCCTGGAATTTAAAGATAAAGATCGATAAGTCCTTCCGGCGTTTTTACATGAATGACTTTGTTCTTCTTATCTACTTTTTGGAGAAAATAGTCATTCATGGGGATAAGCACCTGTTTTCCGTCTTTTTCGATCTCGAAAAGGGCCTGGGTGGTGGTGTCGTTAACTCCGGTGAGCGTGCCAACAGTGCCGTAATTTTCATCTTCCACTGTATAACCAATGATCTCGTGGAAGTAGAATTGATCTTCTCCCAACTCCGGTAAGAGATTGAGAGGTAAATAAAGGTCGCATTTCATGAGGTCATCGGCGTCCTCTTCGGTATCGACTTCCTCAAATTTTACCCTTAACAAATTGCTCTTTTGAAGTGAGCTTCTTTCAATAAAAAATGGAACCAGATTATTGTCATATTCGACAAAAACTGATTCCATTTCTAAATAACTGTCGGGTTCATCGGTATCGAGTTTGATCAATACCTCTCCCTTAAAACTGAATTTACTAACGATCCTGCCAAGATAGAAACACTCTTCTTTTGTCATTGTTCGTTAGAATGAAAATTTAAGAACCTGATTGGTCTTGTTTTTCTTCAGTTTTAGCTTCTTCTGCAGTAGCGTCATCCACTTCATTTGCAGCAGCAGCTTCCTGGTCTTCGGTAGTTTCCTCAACTTCAGGTTGTGCAGCGGCAGCAGCTTCAGCTTCGCGTTTTGCATTAACTTCTTTTTCAGCTTCAAGAGCCTTCGCCTTAGCAGCTTCCTGCTCTTTTGTTAGGTTCTCTTTTTTAGCTTCTACTTTACCTTCTTTTTCCTCAACCCAAGCGTTGAATTTCTCCTCGGCTTGCTCCTCGGTTAAAGCGCCTTTTCTAACTCCACCTGCAAGGTGGTTCTTAAGTAAGACTCCTTTGTAAGAAAGGATAGCTCTTGCAGTATCTGTTGGTTGTGCTCCATTCTGTAGCCATTTTACAGAACTGTCAACATCCAATTCGATCGTTGCAGGATTAGTGTTTGGATTGTAAATCCCTAATTTTTCAAGAAACTTACCATCTCTTCTTGTCCGCGAGTCTGCGGCAATGATCCAGAAAAAAGGCTTTCCTTTTTTACCGTGTCTTTGTAATCTAATCTTTACAGGCATATAAATTAATTTGTGGGGTTCCCGACCCCGATTATTAATGAGGGGGCAAAGATACTATTATTTTTTATTGTAAATTAAGCAGTTAGTGAAAAATTATTTGCAATCTCCCGCTGTCAAATTCCCCAATTTTTTCCACTTCGTTAAGGAGTGCTAAAGCCTGTTAAACATTGGGTTAGATCCATTATCTGTCATATCTTTAAGAAGAAAAAAATAGCTAATCTAAAAATAAAAGTATGAACACGACAAAAGAGCAGGCAGCAAAACTCAATGAGTTGCTGGAGAAGAATTATGATTCTGAAATTGGTTTTAAGAAAGCTGCCGAAGATGTGAGGAACGATAAGCTGAAGCAATTTTTTGAAGTTAAGGCAAAAGAGCGTTATGATTTTGGGCATGAGTTAAAAACTGAAATCAGGAACCTAGGGGAATCTCCCGACAAGGGAGCCAGTGTAAAGGGAAAAGCGCATCATATTTGGATGGACCTTAAATCGGCATTAAGTTCAGATAAGGAAGAAGAGATTTTAGAGGAAGTTGTTCGGGGAGAGAAGATAGCTGTAGAAGACTACAACAAAATTATTAAAGACGATGGGTTTCCACCTTCGACTGCCAACCTTCTTATCAAACAGCGAAATGCAATTGAACGCACCTTTAAACAGGTAAAGGACCTGGAGGAGGCTTTTGATTAGCCAAAAAATGGAATATATACAAGAACCCGGGCAAATCGTCCGGGTTTTTTTATGCTCTAAAATGTCATTTTTGAGGTTTCCTTTCGTTAATAATTCCTGAAAACTTTCCCGGCATGTACATTAAATTATACTTATTTTTACCTCTTTAAAATTGCTTCAAAATTACTGCTTTGTTCTGATAATCAGAGATAAAGCTTCAAAAAATACTATTTTATGTACCTTATTTTTGATACTGAAACGACCGGTCTCCCCAAGCGCTGGGATGCTCCCCTCACAGATAGCGATAACTGGCCCCGCTGTATACAAATAGCCTGGCAGTTGCATGATGAGATGGGGCAGGTGGTAGAGCATCAGGATTACCTGGTGAAACCGGAAGGTTTCAATATTCCCTATGATGCCGAAAAGGTACACGGTATCTCTACCGATCTCGCTCTTGAGGAAGGAATTTCCCTTAAGGAGATGCTGGAGAAATTCAATGTGGCCCTTTCCCGCTCAAAATTTGTGGTGGGCCAAAATGTAGGGTTTGACCTGAATATTATGGGGGCCGAGTTCCATCGGCTTCAAATGGAGAATAAATTACTGGAGCTTCCAGTGCTCGATACCTGTACCGAAGTTACTGCACAGCTTTGCTGTATTCCCGGTGGTAGGGGAGGAAAATTCAAGCTTCCCACTCTTACCGAGCTGCACGAATTCCTTTTTAATGAACCTTTTGCTGAAGCGCACAATGCAACGGCCGATGTGGAGGCGACTACCCGTTGTTTCCTCGAACTTATAAGGAAAAGAGTCTTTACTTCTGAAGAGCTGGATGTTAAACCAGATTATTTTGAAAATTTTTCAGAAGCGCATCCGCAGTCAATTCAGCTTATTGGGCTGAAGCATATCAATTTGAAGAAGGCTTCCGAAGAGATCAGGAAAAGACTTCAGAAGAAAGAGGATAAAGGGATTTCTTCAGAAGAAATTAAGGAGAACCTTGAAAAGCTTGATGAAGTTGCCTTTTCGCACCTGCACAACCACAGCCAGTTTTCCATTTTGCAATCCACAATAAGTATAAAAGATCTTGTTGATGCCGCTGCAAAAAAAGGTATGCCCGCTGTTGCATTAACAGATCATGCGAATATGATGGGTGCTTTTCACTTTGTTAAGGAAGTTGGCGCTTATAATAAAGGTGTAAAAGCCAAAAATACTGCTGCAGCTGAAAATAATGAGCCTGCAACGGCCAAAGAATTAAAGGCAATTGTTGGGTGTGAGTTTTTTGTTTGCGAGAACCGAAAAGATAAGAGCCGAAAGGATAATGGTTACCAGGTAGTTTTTCTTGCGAAGAACAAAAAGGGATATCATAACCTGGCCAAAATGTCTTCCATGGCCTATACCGAGGGTTTTTATTACGTTCCCAGGATTGACAGGGAAGTTGTAATGAAATACAGGGAAGACATTATTGTGTTAACCGGAAACCTTTATGGGGAAGTTCCCGGCAAGATCCTTAACGTAGGGGAGAACCAGGCCGAGGAAGCTCTTTTGTGGTGGAAAGAACAATTTGGCGAAGATCTTTATGTGGAGCTAATGCGTCACAACCAGGAGGATGAAGACAGGGTGAATCCTGTCCTGGTGGAACTGGCGAAAAAACACGACGTAAAACTCGTGGCTTCAAATAATACCTATTATTGCGAGCAGAAGGATGCAAATGCGCATGATATTTTACTTTGTGTAAAAGACGGGGAAAAACAGGCCACCCCAATAGGCCGAGGCCGGGGATATCGTTACGGGTTGCCTAACAATGAATACTATTTCAAGAGCGGTGACGAAATGAAGGCCCTTTTTAAGGATCTTCCCGAGGCTATATCGAATGTACAGGAAGTTGTGGACAAGATCGAACCCTATGAGCTTGCACGGGATGTCTTGCTTCCTGCCTTTACCATTCCGGAAAAATTCATCGTCGCCGAAGATGCCGAAGATGGAGGAAAGAGAGGTGAGAACGCATATCTTAAGCATATAACTTTTGTTGGGGCCGAAAAGCGGTATGGAGAAATAACCCCATCAATAAGGGAGCGTCTTGATTTTGAGCTTTCGGTCATTGAGAATACCGGCTACCCGGGATACTTTCTAATCGTGGAAGACTTTATTAGGGAGGCGAGGAATATGGATGTTTCTGTTGGTCCTGGAAGGGGATCTGCGGCGGGTAGTGCCGTGGCTTATTGCCTCGGAATTACAAATATAGATCCTATCAAATATGATCTCCTTTTTGAGAGATTCCTGAATCCCGATCGTGTAAGTATGCCCGATATTGATATTGACTTTGATGATGAAGGCCGAAGCCGGGTGATGGACTACGTGATCAATAAATACGGAGCAAGCCAGGTGGCGCAGATCATTACTTATGGTACCATGGCAGCCAAATCTTCCATTAGAGATACGGCACGGGTCCTTGACCTGCCGCTAAATGAAGCCGATAGAATCTCGAAGCTTATCCCTAATACCAAACTTTCCAAGATCTTTGGAATGGATGAAAAGGCTTTAAAAAGCAACTTCCGAAGTGAGGACCTGGATAAGATCAACGAACTACTCAACATCGCGGAAGGGGATGATCTGGAAGCTCAAACTGTGAATCAGGCGAGAATCCTGGAAGGGTCAGTGAGAAATACCGGGATCCATGCCTGCGGGGTGATTATTACCCCAAGCGATATAACAAATTTTGTCCCTGTTGCCCTTGCCAAGGATTCAGATCTTTATGTGACCCAGTTTGATAACTCGGTTGTAGAAAGTGCCGGCCTTCTTAAAATGGACTTTTTGGGTCTCAAGACCCTTACCCTTATTAAGGATACCGTGAAAATCGTAAAGGGACGACATGACATTGATCTTGATCCAGATAGTTTTCCGCTCGATGATGAGAAAACCTATGAGTTGTTCCAGCGGGGAGAAACAGTAGGGATTTTCCAGTATGAATCCCCCGGAATGCAAAAGCACATGAAAGACCTGAAGCCAACGGTCTTTGATGATCTTATTGCCATGAACGCCCTTTACAGACCGGGCCCCATGGAGTACATTCCAAGCTTTATTGCCCGAAAACATGGGGATGAAGAGATCGTTTATGACCTTCCGGCCATGGAAGAGTATCTCAAAGAAACCTACGGAATTACAGTCTACCAGGAGCAGGTGATGCTACTTTCGCAAAAGCTTGCCAGTTTCACAAAAGGTGAAGCCGATGTACTGCGGAAGGCAATGGGGAAAAAGATATTTTCCCTGCTGGAAGAGTTGAAACCAAAATTTCTTGATGGCGGAGAGGCAAACGGACATCCACGAAACGTTCTTGAGAAAGTCTGGAAGGACTGGGAGGCTTTTGCATCCTATGCCTTTAACAAGTCGCACTCCACCTGTTACGCCTGGATTGCCTATCAAACGGCATACTTAAAGGCGCATTATCCTGCGGAATATATGGCGGCAGTGTTGTCGAACAACATGAACGATATCAAGCAGGTTACCTTCTTTATGGAAGAATGCAAGCGAATGAAGCTGAATGTTCTTGGCCCCGATGTGAATGAATCCTACTACAAGTTCTCTGTTAATAAAGAGAATGCAGTTCGTTTTGGAATGGGTGCCATTAAAGGAGTTGGTGCAGGAGCGGTAGCTACCATTGTTGAAAATAGAAAAAAGGGTGCTTACAGGTCAATTTTTGATATGGCTAAAAAGATCGACCTTAGAGCGGCCAATAAAAAAGCATTCGAAAATCTTGCTTTGGCCGGGGGTTTTGATGGTTTTGGAGATACCCACCGCGCCCAATACTTTCATGATGAGGGCGACGGGATCACCTTTTTGGAGAAAGTAGTAAAATATGCTGCAAAATTTCAGGAGAATGAGAACTCTTCTCAGGTAAGTCTTTTTGGGGACGCCAGTGAAGTACAAATACCCGAACCTGTAGTACCGCCTTGTGAGGAATGGGGAACTATGGAGAAGCTTAGAAGAGAGCGGGAAGTAGTGGGGATCTATCTCTCGGGACATCCACTGGATGACTTTAAGATTGAATTAAAAAGCTTCTGTAACGCTGTGCTTGCAGACTTCCAGGATCTGGAAGAAGCTTTGAACAAAGAGCTCACTTTTGGAGGTGTAATAAGTGACGTGCAACACCGCGTTAATAAGCAGGGACAGGGCTGGGCAACTTTCGTTGTGGAAGATTATTCTGATTCCTATGAGTTTAGGATGTTCAAGGAAGAATATTTAAAATACAGGCATTTCCTAGTTCCCAATTCCTTTATTCATGCCAAGATATTTATTCGGGAAGGTTATCCTAACAGGGAAACGGGCAGAAAAGGGGATCCAAGGCTACAATTCAACAACATTCAATTGTTGCATGACGTGATGGAGAACTATGCAAAGAAACTCACCATCCAACTTAACATTGATGAGTTGCAGGAGGATAAAATAGACAGCTTAAAAGACCTTTTTAGGAGCCATAGTGGAGAGAACAAGCTCAATTTTGTGGTTTATGAGATGAAAGACAGGATTAAGTTGCATATGCCCAGCAGGAAACAGAAAATCAGGATCTCCCAGGAGTTGCTTAATGCACTGGAAGAGCAGCAGGTGCTATACAAACTGAATTAAAATAAAAATCCCTCTCAAAAATGACATTTTTGAGAGGGATTTTTGTCTTTTATCCTCTTCTTCCGAAGTACAGGGATTAACTATAACATCACTGATTTTTCGGATGTTTGAGCTTACTTTGTTAATTCAAAATAAACCAGCACAAGTGCAAAAATGGCTGTAAAAAGAATAAATGAAAGGATAATTCCTATGACTGCTTTTTGAACCAACGAAAAACCCGCTGTTTGTTCTTTCCAGAGTTGAGTTAATACTGTCATGGCAATGTTTTTTAAGGGTAAAAGTGTTTGAATAAATATTGGTTTTGAGTTACTTACACTACTAAAGATAAGAAAATGGAGAAGATTAGATTTGTATATATTTAACAATTCGCTCAAGGTTTGATTATTGAGGTTGAAGTGGAAATCAGAGGATTAATATGTAGGTTATTTCCTACAAACAAATTTTTTGATAGGTATGTTTTTGAAACTTTATAGGAGGCGACAATAACCTTATAGTCAAATGTGATTTCCGTTGTGTAAGGATTCCTTATAATTTTGACTATTTTTGTGTATAAATTATAAACGAATAAAAACTACAGATATGGCTTTAGAAATAACTGACGCAACTTTTGAGGAACAAGTACTTAAAAGCGATAAACCGGTAATGGTTGATTTTTGGGCTGCATGGTGCGGACCATGTAGAATGGTAGGTCCTATTATTGATGATATTAGTAAAGAATACGAAGGTAAAGCAGTGGTTGGGAAACTAGATGTAGATGCCAACCAGGAATTTGCAGCCAAATATGGCGTGAGAAATATTCCTACAGTGCTTATCTTCAAAAATGGAGAAGTAGTAGGAAGACAGGTTGGAGTTGCGCCTAAAAACACATACGCAGAAGCATTGGATCAAGTATTGTAGTTTTTCCTCAAGTTCAGATAAATAAAGATCCGGAGTTTTACTCCGGATTTTTTTATGCCGATAATTCTGTATCTTGAAAATAAATTTTAGGAGATGCAGTTAGAGAAGGAAGTACATAAAGCCGGCCAATTTCTTAATCTGGAACTATTGGCCACGCAAATAGTAGAAGGATTCATTTCGGGGCTTCATAAGAGTCCGTTCCATGGCTTTTCTTCAGAGTTTGCAGAACATAAAGTCTATAACCAGGGGGAAAGTACCCGCCATATAGACTGGAAGCTCTTCGCCAAGACAGACAAGCTTTATACGAAACGTTACGAGGAGGAAACCAACCTTAGGTGTCATTTGATCATTGACAATTCTGCATCCATGCATTTTCCGAATAAAAAGAACCAGAGTCTAAACGATCTCAACAAAATAGGTTTTTCGGTCCTGGCTTCGGCATGCCTCATGCAGATCCTCAAAAAGCAGCGCGATGCTGTAGGGCTTAGTATATATAGCGACAGGTACGAATACTATGCCCCCGAAAAAGGCAGTGAACGGCACCGTAGGATGCTGCTGCATGTGCTGGAGGAAACCATTGGGCAGCCCAAAGACAAAAAACAAACTGCTACTTATACTTATTTGCATCAAATTGCCGAAAAAATCAAACGGCGGTCTCTTATCTTTTTCTTTTCAGATATGTTCCAGGATGAAGTAGAGGAAGAGAAGCTTTTTGAAGCGCTAAGGCATTTAAAATTTAATAAGCATGAGTTGGTCCTTCTCCATGTGTTGGATAAGGAGAAGGAATTGGATTTTAAATTCGGGGATGAACCACAGCAGTTCACAGATGTGGAAACAGGAGAGAAAATAGACTTATATGCTGATAATGTGAAGGATAGTTATCAAAAAGAGGTTGAGATCTATTTTAACCACTTAAAACTAAAGTGTGCTCAATACGGTATCAAATACGTCCCGGCTGATATTAACGCGAGCTTCAATAAAATTCTGTCAACTTATTTAGTTGAACGTCAGAAGTTTGTTTAAAAATGAAAAAATACTTTCAAATAATTTTAAAAAAGGTTTGCTGAATTTAAAATGTACTGTATATTTGCCCTCGCAATCAAGCAACGGTCTGGTAGTTCAGTTGGTTAGAATACCTGCCTGTCACGCAGGGGGTCGCGAGTTCGAGTCTCGTCCAGACCGCAAATTGCAAAGAAGCTCCTCAAATTGGGGAGCTTTTTTTGGCAATAAAAATTAGTTGTGTTGTTTGTGGTAAGTCTTTGACTTACCTGGGTTTAGAAGTAAACCAATGAGAAGCTTTTCCCTTTGAGGGAAGGGCTTTTTTGTTTTGTACACCTTGCCGTATAATCTCTCCTTTTCGTCAGGTTGTCAACTTTTTCTTCACTTTCGAGTACCCCATACGGTACCCCAAAAAAGTTAGTGTACCCCAATTATTTTACGATAAAGATTCTGCTAAACAGGTAAAATTTTATTAATTATTTTAAGGGCTAAGCTATGATCTAAGCACTGGGTCGGTATTTTGATATATATCAATTCCCAAAAATTGTAAGTTTTTACTGATTTCTTTTTATATTTAGGAAACAAATAAACACACCATGGGAAAATTTGAAATCAAAAAGGACAAAGCGGGTGAATTCCGTTTTAATTTAAAAGCTGGTAACGGTCAAATTATTTTAAGTAGTGAAGGCTACAAAGCAAAACCATCTTGCATGAATGGAATTGAATCTGTTCGAAAAAACTCACAAGTAGAAGATCGCTTTGAACGAAAACAAACTACGACTGGTCATAAATTCAATCTAAAATCGAGCAATGGTCAAATTGTGGGGACCAGTGAGGTCTATACAACCAGTGCTGCAATGGAAAACGGTATTTCGTCTGTTCAAAAGAATGCTCCTACCGCAACTATTGATGATCAGTCATAACTTCTTTTAAAATTCAATTAAAAAGAACCCATGGTAGTCGAGATTCCATGGGTTCATTATTTAAGGCAAATTATAATACTGCAGGGAATATTAATATAGCCTACTTCAATTTAGGAAGATATTTCGCAAAAAACTATTAATTAATAGTTAAAGGGTCATATTCATCTGTCCCAACTTAATAATTCTACTGCAAAATAAAAACTCCTCAATAACAGAGGAGTTTTTTGTTTTTACGAATAAAATCAAAAACAACTAACCATAAAAAACAAAAGACATGAAAATTACATTTTTAATTCAAAAAGGTAAAACTAATAAGGCAGGATTAGCCCCTTTACGATGTAGAGTTACCATTGAGAAACAGAGAAAGCAATTCTCCACAGGGATTTTTATTAATCCTGATCACTGGAGCCAAGAGAAGCAAAAAGTATTAGACAATGGAGAGAACCACAAAATAATAAATTCACAATTAAGCCTGATTAAGCAAAAACTTGGTCAGGCTTTTTTAATGCTCCAGATTAAAGGTGATTCTTTTGATGTAGATGATGTTTACAAAATCTACTGTGGAGAGGACACTAAAAACGAAATGGGAGTAATTGCAGCCTACGTTGAGCATAATAATTACTATAAGAAACTAATAGGTAAGGATCTGAAAGAAGTTTCTTGGCAGAAGTTTGAAAACACTAAAGGACATCTGCAGGATTTCATCAAATGGGAGTATAAGCAAAAGGACATCAAGCTCAGTAAGCTTAAGCAGCAGTTCATAAAGGATTTTGAATATTATCTGCGGACTGAAGGGGAAATGCAGCAGAGTACCATCAATAAGACACTTCAGAGATTTAAAAAGCTTATCAATTTTGCTGTAGCACGAGATTATTTAAATAAAAATCCTTTTCTGATGCATAAACCTAAACCAGCTAAAAAGGAGGTAGTTTATCTTAGCAAGGAGGAGCTTAAGAAACTTCAGAATAAACAGATACAAAATAAGAGATTAGATGAGGTTAGGGATTGTTTTATCTTTTGCTGCTATACTGGGCTTGCATTTAAAGAAATGAGTAATCTGAAGATAGAGAATATAGTAAAGGGGAAGGATAACCGAAACTGGATAAAAATGAAACGTGAGAAAACGGGAAAGTATATTTCAGTTCCACTTCTACCAATAGCTCAGAAAATAATTCACAAATATGAGGATGAGATGGGAGAAGGCAGGGTTCTGCCAAGTAAAACAAATACCCATTTCAATGCTTACTTAAAGGAAATAGCAGCTCTGTGTGACATTAAAATCAATCTGACTCACCACATAGCAAGAAAGACATTTGCTACTACTGTGTTACTTTTGAATGATGTTCCGATGGAAGTTGTAAGTAAACTTTTGGGACATTCACGTATAGGAATAACTCAGGCGCATTATGGGCAGATTTCAGAAGATTCTGTAATAAGGGAAATTGATAAACTGAATAGTAAAATTTGAAATATAACTCCTTCCTTAGGGGAGGAGTTATTCTCCTAATCTCTAATCAGAACTTCATTTCATACCTTTGTAGCATGAAGCTAAATGACAATATAGTAGCTCTGGCCACTCCTTCAGGAGCGGGAGCTATTGCTGTGATAAGAATATCAGGCTCTGATGCCATCCAACTGGTAACACCTGTGTTTAAATCCAAAAGCAACAAAGATTTACGGGAACAACATTCTCATACCCTTCACCTTGGAAACATTGTGGATGGTGAGCGCATTATTGATGAAGTGCTGGTTTCAATTTTTCATGGTCCAAAATCCTACACGGGAGAGAATACTATCGAAATTTCTTGTCACGGAAGTCCCTACATTCAGCAGGAGATTATTCAGCTGTTGATCCGCAGGGGTTGTCGTGCTGCGGAAGCCGGGGAATTCACTCTCCGTGCCTTCCTTAACGGAAAGATGGATTTGAGTCAGGCAGAAGCTGTAGCCGATCTTATCTCTTCCGAAAATCAGGCGAGCCACCAGATGGCCATGCAACAAATGCGCGGCGGATTCTCCAATGAGATCCAAAAACTGCGGCAGGAACTACTGAATTTCGCTTCTCTCATAGAGCTGGAACTGGACTTTGCTGAAGAAGATGTGGAGTTCGCTAACAGGGATGAATTTCAGAAACTGGTAAGCAGAATTCAGCAGGTATTGAAGAGACTCATAGATTCATTTTCCGTGGGTAATGTGCTGAAAAACGGAATTCCGGTAGCTATTGTAGGAGAACCGAACGTTGGGAAATCCACGTTACTAAATGCCCTTTTAAACGAGGAACGCGCCATAGTTTCAGAAATTGCCGGAACCACCAGGGACACCATTGAAGATGAAATCTCCATTGGCGGAATCGGTTTCAGATTCATAGACACCGCCGGGATAAGGGAAACGCAGGATGTGGTAGAAAGCATCGGGATAAAGCGGACTTTTGAAAAGATAAGTCAGGCACAGGTTGTTTTATACCTTTTTGATGCCTCTCGTCTTCGTTATCTTCAGATTGATACTGAAAATCATACTGAAGGATCTGCAGACTCCGCTCCCACCCTTGAGCAGGTGAAAATTGAAATCGAAAAGATAAAAAATCAATTTCCGCAGAAACCCCTTGTAATTCTGGCCAACAAAGTGGATCAACTCAGCGAGGAGCAGATCTCAGATCTCAGATCTCAGATTTCAGATCTCAATACTATTTCCGCTAAAAGCGGTGAAGGCGTCGAAGACCTGCAGCAAAAGCTGCTGCAGTTCGTGAACACCGGGGAGCTGCGAAACAACAATACTATAGTAACCAACAGCCGACACTACAATGCGCTGCTGAGTGCCCTGGAAGAGATCAATAAGGTGCAGGATGGACTCAACCACAACCTATCTGGCGACCTCCTGGCAATTGACATTAGAGAAGCTCTTCATTATTTTGGAGAGATCACCGGCGAGATCACAAATGATGACCTGCTGGGGAATATTTTTGCTAATTTTTGTATTGGCAAATAGAAAATCAAACCAACAAAAAACAAAAACAAACAAAATCGCACACTCCTTTTAAATTTCCATGTCGGCATCGGCATCTCATCATCAATATCATTTTTCATCAGATTGGATATTTAATATGTTGTCAAATACATACTCTATAGATTGTTTCAAATTCATTCCCTCAATAGGTGTTTCAATCAGGCTGTCCTGGAAGCCATTTTCGTGATACCATCTTCTCTTCTTTTCGGCCCGTTCAGCGTAATCAAAATTTTTGAGCATGCCATTGTGCTCCCAGAAAAACTCTTTACGTCTATGTTTAAATGTAAAGTCCGGCAGCTTAAATGACTTGTTGTCCTTCGATATTAACGGCTTCTCATAGAAGAACCCAATTTCAGCTTGTACCAATGCCTCTGAGATAATTCTTTCACCTTCGGAGCGAACAAGGAGGTCAGGCAACACTTCAATGATGAGATTTTCCGGCTTATACTTTTCAAAATCTTTGGATGGAATTCCTTTGGATGTGCTGAATAGAGATGAATTTCTCTTTATAATATCGGACTTCCCTAACCACAAGCGACTCTTCAGTAAACTTATATCATTTTGAATTAGAATGATTTGAATGGCAGTGGATCGAGTTAGGGCTGTATAGAGCATCTCGCGATTGAGAAAATCAGAATCTTCAGATGGTATGACCAAAATTGTAATGTCGAACTGGCTGCCTTGAGCCTTGTGCACAGATGTGGCATATCCCAATTCAAGCATTTCGTTTACTTGTCGCTTGGTAGGGTAAAAAGAATACTGATCATAATTCTTAGGAAACTTAATTTGAATTTTCCTCTTTTTGTTAGGTAGGAAATAGCCCAAGGTTCCATTTGGTATATAAGTTTCGATCGTTTGTACTTTTTTATTTTGCTTATGATCCCAAGCATAATAATTAAAATTCCTCACCTGTAAAATCTTGTCGTTAAATACAAATCCGTACTTACTCCATTTATCCACAGCTTCTTTACCCCTGAGAGTTTTCTGAATTTCAAGATTTATACTATCAACTCCGGTAGGGGTGTGCCGGTACGGAGCGATTAGATTAATAGCTTCTATTTTTCGATTTTTTTCAAAAGGAATCCCATGTACCTTATTGTAACGAGCACCTAAGTCTCCGTCATTTTCTTGAGATCCGAGACGAGATATAGCATAATCCAGTATCTCTGGAATTCTTCTGTACAGTTCCTCCTCATCTTTCCAATATTGGATAACAAGATCAGAAGTATTGGATCTATTTCCTAAGTCATACCTACCTCCTTCAATTTCTGTAAATATGTCCTCTTCGGGTATCTCAGCCACCTTGGCATAATGACTCGCCAGAAGTGAAGCTTTGCTTCCCTGCGCCTGACGCCAGTTGTAATGCAATTCGGCCAAGTGCTTTTCGGTACGAATTTCTTCTTTTTTTAAATATTTTATCAGGTCGAAGTAAATCTTCCCAGGTCCTATGGGCGGCAATTGGTTATAATCGCCTACCATTATTAAACGCTCGATATTGTTCATATCTAATGCCCGTAGCATGGTAGAGAACAACATGGTTTCTATCATTGAACACTCGTCAACAACCACTGTGCTGGCCTGACTTTTATCACCACCACTCACCTTTAGTGTAAAGTTGTTCTTATTGATCCAACCTTGACGCATTAGAAAACCGTGGATGGTCATTACTTGAACATTCGGATCGTTTATACGGTCCCGTAGGATTAACGCAGCCTTGCCTGTCGGTGCAAGCAATAAAAAATCATGTCTCGGTTCATGTTGCTTTATCCCTTGGACTAAAGACCGCATCACAGTAGTTTTACCCGTTCCGGCTGTACCTGTTAAAACGGAAAGCCGACTGGTGTAAAGCTTTTCAAGTGCTCTTGCCTGTTCGGAATTTGGAGTTGTATTATTTTCCTGAATAATTCTGTTCCAATCCGTTCCGACAGTAGCTATGCCTTCATCACGTATAAGGCTTAAGAAATCGTTTCTTATTTTTCTTTCGGCATCGTTCAGGCTTTTGAGGTAAATAGCATGAATCCCATCTGCGCGATCTTCTACTACTTTAGGGGCAAAGACATCTTTGTTCTGATTCCAGGTAGTAAGGTCAAAATTAAACAAACCTGTCTTATCGTGCTGTTCATGCCACTCGTTCACCATTTCAGCTAATGGTGTCCATTCCAAAAAGGAATGGCCTTCTGTTGCTGATTCCTTGAGCATGGAATGCATTAGACACCTCAATCTTCTTGGATCATCCAGCGAAATTCGCTCCACATCCCCAAGATCTTCAGAAGGCACCATACCATGATCAATCTTTTCGAAATTGACAAAATCGGTTACATCAGTACCTGTATATTCTTCAGCTATTATATACGGGTTGTTATAAATGGTTTGAAGTGATGAAAAGATAGAGTGCATGCCTCTCTTATCACTAAGAATATTCTTAACCTGATCTTCGGCCAGATCAAAATAAGGTAGCTTATCTCGGCACAATTTTGCCTTTATTTCCTCATTTTCATTGCCAGATAGTAGCATTGCGTTGTACCGTCCATTTACCGGTTGCAGTATCGGTCTTACATCGTCACTCATATTTTTATTCCCTTCGAACCGATCGAAAAAATAATCTTTGATTGTATTAACAGGTAAATCTTTTAAGTGAATGCGTATGAATTCCTCAGGCCGTTCCATGCCAAGAAATCGCAATACAGAAGCAAGACCTGGATATAAACCTCTGCTAATCCAGCATTCCTTACGAATGTTTTGAAGCCATTGTAAATGCTCTTCCCATTGCTGTATTTGATCTTTCGCCAAATAGGCCTGTCTAATAATTATCTTAACAGAAGCAATTGTTTTATCTATTAGACTAATAGCATTGTCATCAGTAACATGATGCGCCACATACTTAAAACTTTTCGAAAGATCACCTTCAGCAAACACAGCGATAGGTTGCACATCTTTCTCCATTGCAAGATATTCCTGGTAGGGCAGGCGCATACGCTCAGTTGGCTCGTTTTCAATATGACGGCTCCAAATGTATCCTCCGTACAATTCCTTTTGGTCATCAGGAATGTCATCCCAATATATAAAAGGATGGACCTTTTTTATACGGGCAATACCGGCCAGAAGGTACTTCTTGTCATCCCCAGAAACAGGATTATCGTAATTACAGTAGTAAAAAATTAATCCAGCCTTTCCCGCCTCTTTCAGTTCCTCAAAAAAACTCTCCACTTTATCCTTCCGTTCTTCCGCTTCTCTACGCTCACCCGATTCGTCCCACATATCTTCAAAAGGCCAAGTGCCACAGCTGTTCGGCAGCATGTCGATCGTTTTGGGAGAGGTATTCTTAATAAAAGATTTAGGAATATGAGTATGTTTAACAGCTTCATTCCCAAAAACATTAATGGTTTCCGTACAAGGGGGACGGTAATTCCAATCAGAGCGAATTGGTTGACCCTTTAATTTTTCCTCAAGTAGAACGTCCTTTTGCTTTCTAATTCGTTCTGCATTTACAGAATGAAAACCTTTACAATAGGAATTCTTCGCCGGATGGTTGCAAACGTTTCCGTCCCAACCTCTGTCATGCCATGGTAAACGTATAGATATATGTTTCATGTCTTACTCTTTTGCCGCCATACTCGCTTCGTGGCACACTCACGAGCCGCTTCCTCCTTCAAATTCTTTAAAACCGTTCCGCCATCTTTAATTAGGTTTGTAATTTTAATATTATTATCTCGGCCAAGAAAATATTGAAGAGTTTGTCTAACGGATTCAACTGAAGTAGATGACACTGGTTGCACCCTTACTACATAGGAATTTGCCATAAAAGATTTTTTTTAAAACCTGTTTAGAACTGCTCAACCTTTTTCTAAGATTAAACATCAAGTAATTAAATTGTTCGACCTGCAAAACTGTGTAGGGAAGAAAAGTTTTTCAGTGAAGCTCATCTAATATACTAAAGAATATTAATAAATTATTGGGAAATCAATTAGAGAGGAAAAAGTAAAAGCTGAGTATTTTTGGTCTCTCCACGATTAAGATCATCCGAGATTTTAGTTTTTGCAGAAATGACAACGAATAGTGCTGCTGTGGCTCTCATAAAAATTTTAAGTTATAGCTGCAGAATAACAGCAGGAAGAGCGAACTAACGGGAGAATTTATTACTGAAAATCTTAGGAAAAATGCATAGCTAAATACCCTGTCAATTTAATGTGCCTTTTTGTACATTCAACCGTCATCCCACATGTAATTGGGAAAGTGAAATGATGTATTGTAAGTAATAAAACCGGCAAAAAAGCACATGAATTGTCCAAAGGTTACCTACTTATGCAGTTTACCTTGAGATTTCTTTTTACTCTTACATCTTCAAAAAGTTTTTAATTAAAAAATACGATGTTATGACAGATTTAAATTTGATAACCAGTGAGGATCTTAAAATGCTCGCTGCAGAACTTTACCAGCTCATAAAAAAAGAGGCTGAAGAAAACAACCAAGAGGATATCCTGAACGCCAAACAGGCTGCAAAGCTGCTCGATCTAAGTACAGCAACAATTTACGGAAAAACCCATCGAAATGAGATACCTTATTTCAAACAGGGAAAAAAGTTGCTCTTTTCCCGAACTGCTCTGTTAGACTGGTTAAGGAAAGGTGAAAATCCAGCGGTAACAGTTTCGCCAGCTTCAGCAAGATCAAAGGCGGCTGAATACTTACACCAGAACCGAAGATTTTAACGAGGTAGAAAATATTTATTAGCTCTTTGTTCTAATTCCTTTGTGGTAGGACGTCTACTTTCATTTAACCATTTGTCAATATCATTTTTTCTAAAATGTAATCTTCCTGCAGCTTTAAAATATGGTATCTTCTTATCTTGAACAAGGCCGTAGATTGAGGATTTTTTATAATGAATATACTTAGTAAGTTCATCGATGTCCATTAGTTTATCTTCAGCTTTTTTTCTCTGTTGGTCCTGAAGGTCAGCTA
This sequence comes from Salinimicrobium sediminilitoris, assembly GCF_020866905.1. Taxonomy (GTDB): domain Bacteria; phylum Bacteroidota; class Bacteroidia; order Flavobacteriales; family Flavobacteriaceae; genus Salinimicrobium; species Salinimicrobium sediminilitoris. The sequence continues at coordinate 68,687 of NZ_JAIVCC010000016.1, forward strand.
TTTGCTTTTCTATACTCTCTAATTTTTTTAAAATCAATTCAAAGGGATTCTCCATTATAAAGTTAATTTACTTGTTCTATTATTCTCACTAAAGTAAATAATGAATAGATAAATTTTAGAAGGTTAAAGGCCTATAATCCGTCGTTGGGATTTCACAATGTTCCGAAGGAACTTCAAATAAAATTGACAGAATAACTCTTGGCCGGTAGAACCTCCTGCCGGCTATTATTTTCAACAAGATGAAGAGATATTGTACACTTTGTGGATTAGTATTGATTATCGTATTCTATAGTTCCATCTACAGGGTATTGTTCAAGTACGAGTTAAAGAGAGAAAAATCCAGCTTTACTATAACAAATGAGACTTTGGCAACCAGTATTATTTCTAAATGTTCTGGAAAAGGGAATATAGATGTCATTATTGAAGATGCACTTAAAATTACGGCACACCACCTCAAGTTCACTATGGGAACAAGCGAAGTCGACCCTAACAAACTTATAAAATCAAATTATTCAAATTGCGTAGGGTATGCCACATTTTTCTCAGCAGTATGTAATTACTTGATCTTTATGAACAGTTTATCAGGAGAATGGATCGCAAAACCTAAAACAGCAGAAATTTATTTCCTAAATATTAATGTTCATAAATATTTCAGCTCAGCCTTTTTTAAGAATCATGATGTGGTGATAATTGAAAATATAAAAACAGGTGAATTACTTGCAGTTGATCCCACCTTGTACGATTATGGGAAAGTTAAATTCATTGGTTTAAAATATTAAAGAATATCAGGTAGAGGAATAATACAACAGGAATCATTTTTAAACACTTCTTTATTTTTAATCACTTTACTTGTAAGAAAAGTCTTCAATAATATATCTATTTCTTATTTTAGCATAGTTGATACTTCCCTAAGGTTCACCATCCACGGTTTTTTTAGCCGTTCATTGATCCATTTAACAAAACTAAATTTTACTGAAATGAAAAAAACTTACCTAACTGTAAGTCTGGGCTTATTACTTTTTAGTTGTAGTCCAGAAAGTGGTGGGGATTCTCAAAAACCAACGCCACAACCTGAGCAAGATTTGTATCAACTTGTAGAATTGACAGGTGGAGATAATGTTAAATTTCTCTATGAAGAGGGCAAAATCATGAAGGGAGTGGGCGATAGTCCCTCCGGATATGATGCTTATGATGATGCTTTTCAGGTTTTCTATGGTGAAAATGGATTAGTAGAAAAAGTAATTGAATCTGAAGGTTATTTTGAGAAACCAATAGATTTCAGTTTCGATCTTACCTCTGGTGACTATTACATTTCGCAAGTTTACAATTACCAGTACGAAGGAGATCGTTTAGATAAAATAACAGATGATAACGGGAATTTGATAATAGAATTCACCTACAATTCAAATGGTCTAATCACAGAAATCTTTGAAGCTGAAAGTAGTTCAAGCTATTGGATTTATAACTACTACTATAACGCAGAAGGAATTTTAGAAAGTTATACTTTCACTGGTCAAGATTCTGGCACGAGTTATACTGAAGGAGGAAAAATTACAACTGATGATAAAATCAATCCGTTATTTTACCATTGGAAAAATTTCAGGCTAATAATACCAACAGATGTTAGTGGAATCACCACATATAATGTTATTGGTTATCCTCACAATGTTACGGAAATCTATGATGGGAATGAATTAGACTTTAAGGCACAACTGGAATATGATGAATCTGGTCATCCAATTTATTATAGGGAAACTCTGGACGACATTGATGCCGTCGTGTTTGATTATTTAGAGTAGAAGAAGAGAAAGCTTATTTTTAGCCAACCCTCCCATAAGGAGGGTTTTTACATTTCTGGCTATAGATCTATTAGAATGTTTCACTATCTTAAGTAGCTAATTAAACTTAGGTGATGAGGTTTCTTCTGAAAATGTTGTTGCTGTTCTGGATGGGTCCTCTCTATTCCCAAGCTGTCTACTCGTCTTATTACACAGAATCATTTCCCACAATCTTCAGGAGCCAAATTAACAAAGTTAATAGGCAGATAACTTTTGATCCTAATGCTGTAACCATCGCAACAGAGGTAAAAGGCGGTAAAGAGATTCAAGTTCTTACAGTGCAGGAAGTAAACTACAATGAGGGCGTTGTGCAGATTTTCTGTACAAACCGAAATGATCAAAAGGTTACTATAGTATTACCGGAACAGGAGAAGGTGGAGATTATCGATTACTATGCTCTACATCCGAAAACAGGAGAAGAATATCAGTTGAGGTTTCATGTGGAGAGAATACCATGAAGAAAATAACTCTTTATGAATTTAGTCGTTTGACGAAGAAAGAACAATTTGATGTCACCTTTAATTCTGGAACCTTTATAGATTATTTTCTTAACGGAGATTAGAGATTCGCTTTGTATGCTCTTGATAAATTTTACGTTGAGGTGGAGTACGACAATAAAAATAATAAGGTGGTCGGGCATTCCTTTTTTAAGTACAACGAAAAGTTAAATAAATATGTTCCTTTTAAAGGCAATGAAATCTAATTCATAAATACAAGTAATGGGAAGGTGAATTCCATTCCAAACAAGTACGTCAGTAGTTTAGACGTATGTTCTGCCTTATGTTAATTCTATTCTCTTAATAAGAAAAAATAAGGAAACAAGTCAAATATTGAGCTGCTGATATTCATTTTCAGGAAATGTACAGGACATAATCGTAAACTCTGATTACTGAGCATATAGACTTAAGATGATTTCAATAATCCTTTGGTCTAATTACTATTTTATTCCTATTGACAGAATAACAGTTTGATACAGTTAGGTATAATAAAAAAGGAAGCTATTAAACATATAAATATAATTTCTTGCCTGTTTCGTTCCTTACAGGATACAACTTCCCTTACTCCCTCAAAATTCTTTTGAGACAAACACAGGATCACTCCTGGTCCACTTTAACTCATTACTTCCTTGAGGGTCAGTCCACCTCGACCATCTCCCTTTTATAACCCGAAGCTCTGCACTCGGTTTTAAAGTTTGTTGTAGGTCTCCAGTTTATAGCAAAATCCTGTAGTTTTTTACGGGTTGAACTAATCCAGTTTTACAAGATCTCAATTTATAAATGAGCAATTTTCGTAACTATTGGGGACAACTATGGCTGCTATTTTTAGATATTATTACAATCTCGCGGCCTACAACCCAACTTCTGAACCTAATATTTAGTGTAAGGGCCGGAGTTTCCTCCGTGAAAACCACATACTATCAGGCTGATCCGGCGAACCGGGTTACATTCAGCTACAAATATAATTAATCTCATTTAAAGATCTGTTGCTCAAAATTTATTTCTCATACATTTCAATAGTAGAGGTTAAATGTTATCGAGTTAGTGACAAGGTTATTTTGAGAAGACTAAGGAGTTTATGCTGTATTTTGGATACCAAAGCTTTTGAGATGGTTTTCTCCTAAAAAAAAACCACTGAAAACGCGATCATGATAATAAACCCAGCATAGTTCAAAGCTGTGCTGTTTTTAGTCTTTAAAAAGACATTACGATTTATAATTTTGTTAATTATTTTAATGATGATTTACTATTTTTGGTGACGAGAACAACTTCCCTACACCACTTCTCCGAAAAACAAACTCAATAACTAAGATGGCCTTAAGCGCCATCGCTAATCCCCGTATTATGAACAAAAATTATTTTTATTTAATGTTTATTGCCCTGTTCTTAGGGTGTAGTCCTTCGGAAACAGAAGATGATCAGGGTCAAGAACCTGAATCAGGTAATCCTCCAACAGTGGAAGACAGGTATCTTTCAGAAATTAATGGAGATGATGATGTAAAATTCCATTATGAAAATGGGCTACTTGTAAAAGGAGTAGGTAATAGTTCTTCAGAACACTCATCTTATTATGTTGCATTTCAGATTGAATACAACTCTAATAACAAAGTGGATAGAGTTTTAGTCTCACACTATGTCTATATTAATAAACCTGCTGATTTTAGTTTTGACTTAACTAATTCGGAATATGAGGATGGTTTGGAAATCTACAATTATGATTACAAAGACAACAGACTTCATACAATTTCAGGAGAAACAGGACAGGTTCAAACAGAGATTTTCTACGATAATAAAGGAAGGGTAATAAAAACAAAGAATTACGATGAAGATGGTGAATATGATGAATCATCATTGAAATATGACTCAGAAGGAAAACTGTCCAGTTTTGACGCCTTCCACACGGGTACCAATAAAACAGTGTACGGTGAAATTGAATCTGATGATAAAGCGAATCCTCTCTATGTCTTCTGGAAGAACCATTCATTTGTAATGCCAATTATATATTCTTATTTTTTGGACAATAATGTTTCTTTCTATCCTCACAATATAACTGCGGTGCATGTACAGGGGGAAAAACAATATGGAGTAAAACATATGGAATATGAAGAGGGATATCCCATTATTTATGATTTAGATGTAGAGGATTCTGCGACTCAAGATACAGAACCCATGCGCCTAATGTATCTGGACTAAGTCTATTTTTTGATATTCAGAAAAGGTGTTGTTATTACAGCACCTTTTTTTTTGAAATTTTTTCCCTGTACAAAAACGACATAATCCAAACCTTAACCCCCCAGGCTTAGACAGATGGGGAGATCCCCCTCATGTAAAATGTGTAACATATAAACTTTAAAAATGGTAATTGTAAAAGATTTTAAAACAGTAACAAAAGAGAATGGAGAAGTCTTCAGTCTTCTTGTTGTTCAGGGGGGAGTGGAACCCGTAAAAAGCCAAAGAACAGGTAGAATTTATTTTACCGTTAGGACAGCCAAAGTTCCTACCACTTTTGATGAAGAAATCTGTAAAAGTGTTTTAGGAACCACCTTTGATGGTGAAATTAAAAAAGTGGCTTGTGAACCCTATAAATTCGTAATAACGGAAACAGGGGAAGAAATAGAAATGCAACACAGGTGGGAGTACGTAGATGAAAACCTGGATTTAATGCAGGCACATGTTCTATCTACTACAGAGGCTATTAAATAGTTAGCCAAATTGAGGGAAATAGGGCTTCAGTAATGAAGCCTTTTTTTATGCCTTCTACTCAAATAGATTATAAACTATAACAACAACCATTATGGAATTAAAAACAGCAAAAAGAGAACAGGTAAAACTCCGCATAGGTCTAACCGGGGCCAGTGGATTTGGAAAAACGTACTCAGCCTTATTAATGGCTTATGGAATGACAGGAGATTGGTCCAAAGTTGCCTTGGTAGATACCGAGAATTCAAGCGCAAATTTATATGCACATCTCGGTCCCTTTAACGTGCTTTCTCTGGAGAGACCGTATACCCCGGAACGATACATGGAAGCTATTAGAACGTGCGAAAATGCTTCTATGGGAGTGATTATCGTAGATAGTATAAGCCATGAGTGGATTGGCGCAGGTGGGTGTCTTGAAATCCATGAGAAACTCGGGGGACGTTTCCAGGACTGGGCAAAGATAACTCCGCGTCACCAAGCATTTTTAGATTGTATTCTCTGTTCCAAATGCCATGTAATTACAACCACCAGAAGAAAGATTGATTATTCCTTAGAGGTGGCGCAAAACGGTAAAACTAAAGTGGTAAAACATGGCACAAAAGAAATTACGAGAGATGGATTTGAGTATGAGCTGACAATTGGTTTAGAACTGATTAATGACCAGCATATGGCAAAGGCCTCTAAAGATAGAACTGGATTATTTATGGATAAACCAGAGTTCATAATTAATGCGGCAACCGGTAAGAAACTTATGAAATGGTGCAATATGCATGAAGAAGTGCAGGAAGCTCTGAAAGACATCAGGAGTTGCGAAACTTTGGAAGGTTTACGTCATATCTACAGTAAGTATCATTCTGTCAAAGAGAATATTTACCCGCACATAGTTAGTCGCAAGGCAGAAATAGAACAGATAAGAGATCAAGTCGTTTCGCCTAATAAAATAAAATAATTTTAAAAGCTAAGTCATGGAAATAACAGTGAGAAAATGGTCAGATCAGGTAATAGATGACCACGAGGTAATAAACAATAATGACTTTAGTGGTTTTATTGAAGCTAATACCCAAGAGGTGAGTTTATCTCACCTTAGGGAGGATTGTGTAATCCCTGTGTTCAGTAAAGACAATGAAACTACTATCAGCCATTATCAGTTTATAGACAGAACAACAGAAATGGTGAAAGATTTATTCCCAGAGTTCAGAGTGTCAGATCCTAAAATAAGGGTAAGTCATGTAGTAAAAGGGAGGATTCCTTCTGCCATAGGAAAGCCTGTTAAGGATCTATTAGAGCATGAGAAAACGATTTACTATGAGAGGTGTGCATTTCTTATAAATATACCGGAAGTCACTAAAACGATAAATGGAAACAAGCTTACCCTGAGTATTGGAGGTGTAAGAGCTTATAACCAGGAAAATCTTTATAGCACAAAATCCTTAGAGAAGTTTAAGGTGTTTATAGGATTTACGAATAGAGTTTGTACTAACCTCTGTGTTAGCACCGATGGATTAAAAAGTGATCTCAGAGTAGGTTCAGTTAAAGAGCTGGATACACATATTGAGGAACTGCTTAGAACTTATAGCATTAGCGAACATCTTGCTGTACTGGACCAGATGCAACACTATTCATTAAGTGAAGATCAATTCACTTTTCTTATTGGCAGGATAAGGTTATACCATAACATGCCGAAGAACCTTCATAGAGGACTCTCTGAGTTTAAAATAACGGACTCACAGATGAACAATGTCATTAGGAACTATTATGGCTGCCAAAACTTTAAAAGACAGGCAGATGGAACCCTTCCTTTATGGAATCTGTACAATTTATTTACTGAAGCTAATAAAGCAACGTATATAGATAATTTCCTGGAACGTGGATTGTGCGCATACGAATTCGTAAAAGAACTGGGTAATTCGATAGATGAAGAGAGGCCAAATTGGTTTCTTAATAATTAAAGATCTACAAAGCGACAGAGAATGAATAGTAAAGGTTGGGGGGAGCTCTTAAAGTATTCTTCACCAAGTAGCATATTAGTGGTTAGCTGGAAGAACAAGTTACTTGAAATCAAATGTCCTTTTGAAGTTCTTGTTCGTTATAATGTTGGTGATCTAAGTAAGGGTGATATAGAGAAAGTTACGAAGGTGAAAATTTCATCCTCTATGATTACTGTTTTTATCATCATGAACAAGCCCTATTATTATCACCATTTCAGAATTTTAGTGAAGGACTAATAGGTTTCAGGGATGAAGAGAGGTCTGTAGTAATGGCCTCTCTTTTTTACTTTAGTTCATGTCTTTCAGTGAATCTAAAAAAACCACTCAAGAAAAATAATTTAGGAAAATTTGCATATGTGTATTCTATGGTGTTATATTTGTATTGTCGTAAGACGTACATCCTAAAGGAACTGATCCTTTAGCCAGCCTCTTAAAAGGGGCTTTTTTTTTGCTCAGAATTTAAGGTCATGGAAGAGAATCCCCCTCCCAGAATTGTAAACTTCTATATTGACGGGTTTAATTTTTACTTCGGTTTAAAAAGGATGGTTCAGCACAAACCGGACTGGAAGAAATTCTATTGGATAGATTTTGTAAAACTGTGTTCTGGTTTTTTAGATCAAGGAGAGGTCTTAGGAACTGTTACCTATTTTACCGCTCGCCCTAAAGGACAATCAAAAGTCAAGAAACAGAACTCCTTGCTTTACGCCAATAAAGCAGTAAATCCAGAAAATTTTAAGGCCATGTATGGTAGGTATGCCAAGAAAGATCTTCTCTGCAAGGCTAATCCCGGTTGTAATCAATATTATGAGGATTATGAAGAAAAGGAAACCGATGTTAACTTAGCTATTCAAATGGTGGTCGATGCTTATGAAAAGACCTGTAACAGGATGGTATTAATCTCTGGCGACACTGATTTTGCACCTCCTTTAAAAATAATTAAAGAGAAGCACAGGGATATAAAAACCATGGTTTTGTTTCCTGCCGGCAAGCAATCCCAGCAGTTGTCAAGCCTATGTCATGTTAACAAGGGGTTAGAGCGACAAAAACCAAAATGGAATAGGGCAGTTATGCCTGAAGAGTTTGAGGTTAACGGTAGAAGCTACCGAATACCCGATGATTGGAAGGTTTAAGGATTGGAGTCATGGAGACTAAAATAAACAGTTTCACTAAACTTCAGAAAATTTAGATGTCACCAAGTTCCTTAGCTTTTATTTATACTTTATAATTTCCGTGACTTTTACTATATTTACTTATCAATGAAGATCTAAGGACATTAACTGAAAACTTTAAACTTAGATTATAAGATCTTCCCAGGGTGCCGGTGTGGTACTTTTATTCTTTGGAAGATACTCAACTAATTATAAAAAGAGGATAACTACCATTTTTCAATGAATGGTTCAACACCTTTGCCCATTTCGGCTACCAGAATCCTCTCCCCTGGAAGCTTTTTAGTGTGAAAAAGTCAGGTATTTTGTTAGCTATTCAGGTTAAAATAAATACGATCATTTATACCAGTCTATTTAAATCTGAAAAGGACATTTAATGCAAAATGTTTTTGGGTAATGAAAAAGATAATATATAGAGTGACCCACAAAGAAACCGGAGAAGTTTACATAGGTACTACACAAGATCTGGATAAGAGAAGAAGAGATCACATACAAAAATCTAAATCTGGTAAAGGTTATAGATTTCAAGAAGCGATAGCTACTCATGGTCCAGATGCTTTTGAATGGGAGCAGATAGATTCAGCTACGTCTCCAAACGATGCTGCTGAAAAGGAACGAACCTACATCCTATACTACGATAGTAAAGAAAATGGTTTTAATGCTGATTGTGGAGGGGGAATTAAGAAGAAGATTTACCAGTATGATCTCCAAACAGGAGAGCTATTAAAAGTCTATGAAAATCTTGCAGAAGCAGGGAATGCTGCCGGTGTAGATCGAAAGACTATTAGTAAAGCTTGTTTAGGTGAAATTAAAAGCTGTGCAGGGTATAATTGGAGTTATAGGCTGTACGTAAATTATACCTCTTTGGAGGATAATCGTAAAAAAAGTGTCTATCAATTCTCTAAAGAGGGTAAATATCTGAAATCTTACAAATCAGTAGCGGAAGCCTCAAGGTTAACAGGAATAAATAAATCGTCTATAGCGAAATGTTGTAGGGGTGAATTTTCTGTCGCAGGTAATTTCCGTTGGGAGTACAAATAATTTTATGAGGGGCCGCAGCGATGCGGCTCTTTTTGCTCTAAGCAATATAGGAGTTATGCTGTATTTTCGGGTGCCTAACCCTTTTGAGATGGTTTCTCCTTTATCAACAAAACCACTGAAAATGTGAGTACTCAATTAGGTGCACTGGGATGCACTACCTGCAGTTAGTGCGCGTAGTGCAGACGGTGCAGATATTCATTTCTATAAAAGGAAAAGTCATTATAATAAGTAAATTAGTAATTAAAACACGATAAAAATATGGTTAATTATTTTCTTTTTGGAAGAAGAGGCACAGAAGCTCTTTGGGATGAGGATATTCAAGGTGTAATTGAGGCTATTGATGATTTAGAAGCAGAATTATATATTTATGATCCAGAATCTACACCTATCCATGAAATACTTGCGGCATATAGCAGATGGACAGATTATGCATATTTAACCAAAGAACAGTATGAGGAAATTTCTAACAATACATAATTTCCTTTAACTATTGATAGCAAGTACAGAGGGCGCAAAAATGCGGCTTTTTAATTCTTTGATCCTAAAACTTTAGAAAAACTATGAAAAGACCATCCAATTGGCAACTTGTGGAAATGTATGAAGGGAATTTTATATTTCAGGATTCACAAGAAGAATTTCAGGTAAGCGTAGATAGAATGGGCAGAATGACCCCTCCTTACCATGTCCATTTTAGTCATTTGAAAGATAAATTGTTGAGAATTGGGGTAAGCGAGAGTACTTATAGCGCCAATGCTTATGATGAAAATGCAGCTATGGGGAAAGCTTATGAGATGATGGAGTTTATAAACAGGAATAGAAGATAAAAATCCCTCATAGCTTATAATTTTTATAAGGATACTGAATTTTGGTAAAGCTCAAGATAAAGATTATCTCACTAAGGAAAAAGTAGCAGAAATAGAATGAATTCCTGCTTAATGGGTTGTTAGTAAAACCTTCAGAACTAATTCCAGAATATTCCTTAAAATGTTTAGCCATTTAATAAATTGCGGACCAGTCCGATTCAGACTTAAGATATATGAAAACAGAACTTTACAATTTGGCAGACAAGTTTGAAAGCAACTTGTTGTCTGATCAATTAACTGAAAGTAGTGCAGTCTTCACTCATTACATAGACAACATAGATCACGAGGCAGGTAAATATTATAAGGAAACGGCTTATGATGTCATATGGACTTATTTAAACAAAGAGCTTCCTAAGAATGAAATAACTCCTAAAGTTATAGAAGATTTTATTAGTATATACATTGAACATTTTAAAGTAAATTCCGTTATTCCGAAGGGAGATAATATATACTCCTTTATAGACCTGTTCGCTGGTATAGGTGGTTTTAGAATTTCCCTTCAGAAAAGCGGAGGTCAATGTGTTTTCTCTTCTGAGTGGGACAGGTTCTCGAAACGCACGTATTATAAAAATTATGGTGAGGTTCCGTTTGGAGACATCACTAAAATTGATGAATCCAACATCCCTCCACATGATATCCTGGCCGGAGGATTTCCTTGTCAGCCATTCAGTCTTGCTGGAGTGTCGAAAAAGAACAGCCTTGGGAGGAAGCATGGGTTTATGGATGAAACACAGGGTACTTTATTCTTTGATATTGCCAGGATAATTAAGGAGCGAAGGCCCAAAGCCATCATTCTTGAAAATGTAAAGAACCTCAAGTCGCATGACAAAGGGAAAACAATGAAAGTTATTCAAAAGGCTCTGGAGGAGGATCTGAACTATAAGATTTTTATAAAAGTTATTGACGCCAAATACTACGTCCCTCAGCATCGTGAGAGAGTATTCATTGTTGGGTTTGACCAAGAACAAATCGATACTTCAGATGAATTTCAGTTCCCGGAGCATAAGGAAAGTGATACTGTCACCCTTAAAGAATCCAATGTTCTTCAAAAGAAGGTGGATAAGAAATATATCCTTTCTGACAAACTTTGGAACTATCTTAAAGAGTATGCTGAAAAACACAGAAGAAAAGGAAACGGATTTGGCTTTGGGCTTGCAGACCCTAATTCAGTTACAAGAACCTTAAGTGCCAGATATCACAAAGACGGAGCAGAAATTCTGATTTCACGAGGAAAAGGAAAGAATCCAAGAAGGCTTACTCCTCAGGAATGTAAGGGCCTTATGGGATATCCGGAAGAGTTTAGAATTACAAATACAGGAGTGTCAGATACACAGCTTTACCGACAATTTGGAAATTCAGTTGCGGTTCCAGTAGTCGAGGATATTGCTGAAAGAGTAAAGAATTATATGCTTAGAAACAGGAAAATAACCTATGCAGAACCGGAGAGGGCTTCAACTTGTAAAGTCGAAAGTACGGAAGGTGTTACGGCTTAATTTCAGTAAGTGAATCATATAAGGATGTCAGGGTTTCCGACCTGATGTCCTTCTTTAGCTGGCATTCCCAAACTACGAGTACCTTCCAGCCGTCATTTTTGAGCTTCGCCAAGTTTTTTTTGTCTCTTTCTATAGTTTTGTAAATTTTATTTTTCCACCACTCCTGACGGGTTTGTGGAAGCTTAAAATACTTACATTCCTGATGCCCGTGCCAGAAACATCCATTTACGAAAATGACCGTTTTATATTTATGAAATACCAAATCTGGTTTGCCGGGAAGTGAAGAAGAATTTAACCTGTAACGCAAACCTCTTGAGAAAAGATACTTCCTAACCAAGATTTCTGGTTTGGTATCCTTACTTCTAATCCTACTCATGTTATAGGACCTTATAGTCTTGTCATGAACATCAGACATCTCTTTTTACCTCCTAAATTTCTTTAATAATGTCTATTTCCTTTATTTCATTATACAACCCTCCTATATAACTACTTGACATCCTAAACTGATTTCGTTGTTTCTTTTCAATAATTGCTCCATTTTTGAATTTAATATTATTCCCAGGATCATACTTAACAATACCATAATTTAAAGCGGTTATAAAATGAAGGAAAGAAGTACGAAGCCCTAAGATGATATTATTCCCAAAGGCATATCTGCTGCCGTCTCTAATAACGGGTACATAACAAGCATTTGCATGTTTTTTTTCCCAGTGATCCAGCAACTTTGAAAATGACCATCCTGCAGCAATTTCATCTCTATTATCAAGAAGCACTACCCTCCCATCCGCCTGATTTATCTCGTTCTTCTCAAAATTAAATCCTTTCACTATCATTCTTAACCCTGTACTTGAGCATACCAATTTTGCAAGATGACCTCCAGTAAAATCTATTCTTGCTTGGGTTTTTGCCTTTCCGTAAGCGAACATAAATTTCTCAAAATCTTCAGGATATAGGCCTAAATCAGGTTCAGATGTAAATAAGGTCAATTGTCTGTTGCGCAAAATATCAAAATCTTTCACGCCAAAACTCTTAATCTCCCAGCCTAAGTAATCAGGTTCGGAATAGCTGTTTGGCTTTATTCCAAGCATAGCTTCCAGGGTGAGCCCCCCCGCATTTTGAGCTTTATACGGATTTATCGAATAATCTAATTCCATTTTGCAGCCATCTATAAAGCCTTTATGATGAATTTCATAAAGCTTATTCATCAACTCCATAAGAGAATTTGTTTGTGGAGTTAATTTAAGATCGATCAATACTCCTTGAGTGGATTTCCATTTTTTATTTAGAAATTCTAAAGAAAGTTGTGAATCGGGAATCCCTAAATAACAAAAAACGACTCCTTTGGCAGAATCGATTCCAAAGAACAAGACTCTGCCTTTAAGCCGCCTCTTTGCACTCATATACTCAGAAGGAGATGCTGAACATTTAAAAAGAAATCCTGACAGTCTTACTTCGGGGTAATTAGGATACCATATTAATTTTGCTTTTGGTGCAAGTTCAGGTTTAAAATTCTCATTTAGCCAGTATAAAGTCAGATCAGCTTTGAATGAAACGGTCTTACGATCGCCGGAGTGATCGCTGCTAATTTCTCTTTTAGGAATGTGGGTGACTTCTTGAAAATTGGCTCCTAAATATATCTGTTGCTTACTATTGTCATTTTCAGAAAGTTCTTTTGCGTAAAATTTATCACATCCTAACTGCACAAAGATGTTGATTAAGCTGTCTATTGTCATAAGGCGTATATATATGTTTATCCAGCAATTTAAGAAGTTTACTGAGATAAATAATACTACTATTATCAGGAATGCTTAAAAATTCTGTTGATAAGAACGATTGTTATCTATGTGTATGTATACATAGCTCATATATAGTGGTACAACGTAATATATAGTATTTCTAAGCTTTTTATTTTGTACCTACTGAAATTATTTTTATATTGGTAATCCCTACATGTACTGTTATGAAAGACAAAAGACAAAGATTTGAAGAAGTGGCCGGTAAGAGAGTACGGTTTATAATAGATAAACTTGATCTTCTTGGGAATTGTTCTAATCGGAATAATTACGAATATAATGAAGAGGATACCAAGAAAATGTTTGGAGCCATCAAGGAGGCAATTCGGCTAACCGAATTAAGATTTCAGAATGAATTAAGCAAGAGCAAGAAAAATAAATTTAAATTTTGATGGACAACGAGGCGAAATGGCAAAAGTTTGGTAATCCAGCTGATTTGAACGGATTTAACCTTCCAGGTCTTGAACTTTTCAATAGGGGAGGTCAAGTGCCTTCAGTTGTAAGGGAAACTGGGCAAAACAGTATTGATAATCCAGACAAATCAGAAAATCCGGTCATCTTATCATACAAAAAGCATGAAATTCCTATTGATGACATTCCTGACCGCGAAGAATTGATAAAAATTTTAAAGGCCTGTATTCAATTTGGTTACGACTCTGGTCAAAAAGACACAGATGAACCTATGATGTTTATGCTGAATGCGTTAAATCAGCTACAGAATGACCTTTTTATCCCATTTTTGGAGATTTCTGACCATAATACTACAGGAATAGAGGGAGAAGACGGTAATTATCGACTTCCTTGGGAGAGAATGACAGGGGCAATTGGGATTTCTGACGGTTCAGAGAGTACTCGTGGAGGATCGAGAGGAATAGGGAAATTTGCTCCACTATTATTATCGAGCCTGAGAACACTTTTTATAAGCACTAAAACCGAGGAGGGTGTGGCCTTTAAAGGGGGGGCACAATTCACATCTTTTGAAGAGGATGGTGAATATTATGAGGCTAAAGTAAAATTTGAAAAGGACGGAAGAAGAGCTATAAGAAACGAAGAGGAAATACCAGAATTTTTTAGAAGGAGTGAGATCGGTACAAGCGTCTTTGTTGCTGGATTTATGCATTCTGATGATTGGGAAGAGCAAATCATACAAGCCGTACTGACCAATTTTTATGCTGCTATACATTCTGGAAAGCTTGTGGTGAAAACTGACCACCACCTAATCAATTCCAGTAATCTTGAGAGTTATATTGTTGATCATGCTGATCAACAAACTAAAATGTTTTATGAGACCTTAAAGGATGGTGTAGAATTCTCTGAAACGGTTGTGGGTTTCGGTGAGCTGAAATTGTACGTGAAATTAGATGATCTCTACACAAAGAGAATCGATTACATGCGCGACAAAAGGATGAAAATATTTGATCAAAAGCGAGGTCCTTTATTAACGAAAAATTATGCCGCAGTTTTTATCTGTGATGGGAAGGAGGGGAGTACCAAATTGAGATTGATGGAAGGAGCCGAACACGTATCTTGGAAGCCCAGAAACAGTAGTGAACGAGAAGAATTTAGTAAGTTGAAGAACTGGATAGAGGATAAAATAAAGTCCTTTGAACCGGAAGAAGAAGAGGAGGAAACAACTGTTAGTGGTCTTGAAAAGTTTCTTCCCTATGTAGATAATGGCGATGGTGAAGGAGCTTCAATTCCCGGAGAAGGCGCCCAAAGAAACGAAACTGCTAAAGAAAAAATTATAGAAATTGAGGAGGAGATTGTGGTTGACCCCTCCTTACAGTCTACAACAATGGTGATTACACCAGATGGAAAGATTCAAGCTCCAGTAAAAGTCGGTAAAGGGAAAAAAGGCGATTCAGAACCAGATCCAGAACATACTAAGTCCCAAACTAAAACTAAGGAAAATAAGAAAAGGAAACCTAAGTCTAAAAAGAACTTCAATTTTAATCGTTTAGACAAGTTTATTATTAAAAACGACAGTGCTCCTTACCAATATGATTTATTTATAAAATCAGAAGAAGATAAGGCAATTCAAGTTGATATTTATTTATACGTAGTTTCTTATAATGGTGAAAGAATACCTGATTTCCTCGTCCTGCGTAGCGCTACATACGCTAACGGAGAAAAAATTGCTAAGGTCGGAGCCAAGGATATTCTGCGGAAGGTTCAAATTCTGCCAGGAATGAACAAGATAATTCTTTACACTAAGACTGATTCCAAATATGCATTTAATATAGAAGGCTATGAATCGAAGTAAGTATCTTCCATATCCTGTATTCGGTAAAACAGGCTATAAGAGCTCTACCTATAATGGTATAATCTCCTCTATTAAACTGAGTAAGGATGAATACATCATAAAAGTATTTCATTCCGTTTCTAATAAAGAAATTGAATCACGAATAAACTCTGGAGAATTGTGTTGCGTTACCACTGTCGAAAATACCTCCTTCTTAAAATTAACTGAAGTTCATCCAAAGTGCAATGAACCATTTTTAATAAAAATTCCAAGGTCATTAGTAAGGGGTAGGTTTGAATTAGATGTAAACTTCAAGATTTGCGCTGCCAAAACGATCCATTCCTTCTATAATTCTGACTTCACTGATGTTTATTCACAGTATTCATTCAGATTTGAAAAGGGTAATATAGTAGGAGAAACAAAAGAGGTCAGTATAAAGTTAGATGCTGGCTTTCATGATTTAAGCAGCTCAGATTCCTTTTTAAAATTTTCTAAAAGGCCCTCAGACCAAGCTCAAGAAATAACATTTAGAATTCTTCCCGATCAGGTAATTTTTTATTTGCCGGAAGAAATCTTTTTAGAATACTCGGAAGCAAGGAAAAGGACTTCGGACTTACTACTCGGGAACCTCGTAACTCCTGTACTCTTAGAGCTACTTGCACATATCAGGAAATTTGAGAGTGATTATAATGATCCGGGGAAGTATTCTTGGGTTCAGACATTAGAAGAAGCAATAGGGGATGATGAATTATTTGATCCTAACGAAGATCTTTTACCCATGGTAGATAAAATCCTACATTCTCCCATTCTGAAATCTCTTATGACAACAAATTCGTTAATGAAGCAACTTGATGAATATGAATAAAATTGAAGTTAAAGCTTTTAAGTTTCGCTATTGCGAAGACCTCCTCGAGAAGGCACTTATTGACAGCTCACAGTATGAAAATCCTGATTATTTTAAATTCGATAATGAATTTGCGGAAGGAAAAACATGTATATTCTTCAATGAAAACCTTATTGATTCACTGGATTTAAGATTGGGGTATAATGAAAAAGGTGTTAACGAATGTGATGTGAATAATGCAATATTATTGTACCAGAATATATTTTACGAATTGGATGGTATAAAAAGACCCATAACCCCTTTTGAGGCGAGTGACAAAAGACTCTGGACTTATCTTGCACACTCTTATTTCTACAAGTACATGCAGAAAAGATGGCAGACAGGAGACATTAAAAAAAGGTATTTCATGCCTGGTAAGAGACATCAATTAAGATTTGAATATCTTGTGAGGCATGGGGTCGCCAGACTTTGGTGGATGGCTTATTTATGTGAAGATAAAATAAACCAAAAAAATCCATTTCACCTTTTGCCTATCCTTTTAAATTCGACCGATGTGGCCTTACAGATTTTGGAGAGAAAGTGGTCTCATAACAGAAAACTACTACATTCACATTTAAAGGTTATAGAAGGCAATGTAAAATATCAAAAGGCTGAGGTTCATCGTGATACAGTAAAAAGAATTCTTGCAAATACCGGAACTTCAGAGCTTACAATGTTGACCCAAAAGGAGTTAATGTATGAAATAACGAACTTAGCAGAGACAAGTTTAAAGTGATTTTAGGTATAAAATCGGGAACTCAAAAGTTGTTGGGTTGTGTGAGAGTGGAATTACACTGATATTTCTGAAGCGAGTTCGAGTCTCGTCCAGACCGCAAATTGCAAAGAAGCTCCTCAAATTGGGGAGCTTTTTTTGGCAATAAAAATTAGTTGTGTTGTTTGTGGTAAGTCTTTGACTTACCTGGGTTTAGAAGTAAACCAATGAGAAGCTTTTCCCTTTGAGGGAAGGGCTTTTTTGTTTGGGGGTATTCTATACCGCCTCTCTTCTTTTTGTCAGGTAATCTTGTTTTCTTCACATATAGAGGGATACTTGAGGGACCCCTTATATAAAAAGGGACCCTCGCCTAAAGGTTAGGACCAATTGCCATTATTATGGTCACTAATGAACCTCGAAATTTTTCCATCATTGTAACGATGACAGGAGCAGTAAGCGCGTTATATTTATAGCTTGTGAAGTTATTTAAAAAAAATATGAGAACTGGTGGCTGCAATATCTGGTAGGGATTGGCAGTATCTTTTCTATTTCCTTCATTTGTTTTCTTTTTAATGATTTTATCGGTTATCATGTTGTAGCACTTATTTTATTCCTGGCAGTTTCTATTCTGGTAATGTTCCTCAATACCCTTGCCGTGGTGACTGTTGCCATTCTAAGTGCATTGACATGGAATTTTCTCTTTATTCAGCCAAAAGCTACTTTTAATAATACTACTCCGCAGGATGCTTTACTCTTTTTAATGTATTTTGTCATAGCAGTAATAAATGCTGTTTTTACTTCCCTGCTTAGAAAATTAGAAGTTGTTGCCCTTTTTGAGTAATGAGGTTTTTTAAAAAATAAGAATTTCTAAAGAAAATATTAGTATCACTCCTGTTAGAGCAGCAGTAAAAAGAAGTGCTAAGAGCCAAAAAATTGATTTTAATTGATACTTCTTTGCGTAATTTTTGAATTTGGAAAATTTATTATCTGCCATTTTGGAAGCGTTAGGAACCAATTATAGACATATAAATAGGAAATCCGAAGGTGATATTAAAGGGGAAAGTGACAGCTAAAGCCATGGGTAAATATAAACCCGGATTTGCTTTGGGTACAGCCATTTTCATGGCTGCCGGCACTGCAATATAGGAGGCACTGGCAGCCAGTATGGCCAGCATAAACCTGTCACCTGTATTTCCTGTTACTAGACCGCTTATCCAGGCTACAGCACATCCATTGATTACAGGTATAACAATGGCAAAGAGAGTGGTGAACCATCCACTTTTAATAAAGTCGGCCAGCTTCCTTCCGCTAATAATACCCATGTCCAAAAGGAATATGGCCAGAAAACCTTTAAAAATATCATTTGTGAACGGAGCAATTCCCTGGGCCTGACTTTCACTTGCCAGAAGACCAATTATTAAACTTCCTAAAATCATCAAAACACTGCCATTGGTAAAAGAATGACCAATCAAACTACTAATATTAGGTGAGTTTTTGTCTTTACTGCCGTAAAGAGATATAAGAGTTACCCCAACAATAATTGCCGGTGCCTCCATTAATGCCATTAGGGCCACCATATGTCCACTATAGGTAATTTGCTGAATTTCCAGAAAAGATACTGCAGTTACAAAAGTAACGGCACTAATAGAGCCATAAGCTGCTGCTATGGCACCGGAGTTTTCTATACTCAATCTTTTCTTTAGAATAAAAAAGGTATAAATAGGGATGATGAGCGCACTCACCAGACCAAAAAGAACTGTCCATATTATTTCCATGGAAAACTCACTGTGAGCAAGTTCACGTCCCCCATTAAAGCCTATGGAGAATAAGAGATAGAGGGAAATAAACTTTGAAGAACTTTTTGGTATTTCCAGGTCACTTTTCAACTGGACTGCAAGTATTCCCATCACAAAAAATAATAGGGCCGGACTTGTTAAATTTTCTATTAGTAAACTTATGTTCATGTAGTTATTTCTAGGTTGGGAAATATCAAAAAAAAATTTCCTGGGTTTTTAATGGTGGAGATAAGGCTCTGTATTATTATTGAGCCGCATGAGCCGCTCTTCTCAATTTGTCATTTATGGCCTTTCCCAAATCCTCTTCAGGAAATTTTTCAAAAATGATTGCATCAAGTTTCTTTTGATCAAGGCGATGCATTGCGACGTAAAGATTTTTTGCGGCCTCACTATAATTTCCCGATTTTGAAAGAACTTCCTGATGAATAAGAGGAAGGTTTGGACGCTTTTCTTTAAAAAGAAGAAGCCCGACCTTTTTTCCCTTAAACAGGTTGACTGTTTTTAGAACATCATCGGTTAAGAAACTTATGGTTTCGGGAGAATAATGTTTGGGTAACATCCCTGGAGCAATTGGTCTCTTTCCGCTTTGATTGAAGATTTTCACCTCTCCCACAATTTCTTCCACCTGTTCAAGAGATATGGAGCCATGTCTGTACAAAACAGGTTCTTCATTTTGATCAAAACCTATGATGGTTGATTCAATTCCCTTAGTACATTCTCCTCCATCAAGGATAAGATCCAGTTGATCTTTAAAATAGTTCTCCACATGTTCTGCTCTCGAGGAGCTAATGCTGCCAAATGGATTGGCACTGGGAGCGGCCAAAGGAAAATCAAGTCTTTCCAGCAGTTTTAAAGTCAGTGGATGATCGGGTATTCTAACAGCAACAGTGTCTAAACCGGCTGTTACTGTTTTAGCAACTTTGTCTTTTTTCTTCAGGATTATGGTTAAAGGTCCTGGCCAGAAAGTGCTGGCGAGATGATAAGCCACTTCAGGAATATCTTTGGCCAGGCTATCCAATTCATTTAATGAACCTATGTGTACTATCAAAGGATTATTCCATGGTCTGTTCTTTAGCCTGAAGATCTTTTTTACAGCATTGTCGCTAAAAGCGTTGCCTGCCAGGCCATAAACTGTTTCGGTAGGAATGGCAATTATATTATCATTTTTTAAAAGCTGTATAGCTTCTTCCAGATTTTGCATATTATAATGTCAAAGATTTTTTAGAATATTTGCAGTTCAGCTTAGTTTTCGAAATATTTCATAGACCAAAGCCTTAAATCTATTTCCTGTGTACTAATTCAGTCTAATTCTTCTTTGGGAATACAGGAAATTGAAATTGAAGAGTGGATCTCCACTAATAAGTCGTCAGCCTGGGCTTCTTCCAATAGCTTAATAACCTTTAACCTCGATTCCCGAAGAGCACCAATTTTGGCAAGAGAATTCTCGTTGGGTTCTCCAGTGCATATCTCTGTACTAAAATTTTTTGTGGTATGGAATTGAATTTTACTGCCAATGATATTTAGTAATAATTCTTTTGCCTCCACAGATGCAAATTTCCCTTCAATTAATTTTACTTGTTCCATTTTCTTTGATTCTAAAAATTATGGCGCAAAACTGATCAAAATCATGTATAAAGTATAATTTATATATTTGATGTCTTTTATAAAGATATCTTATGAACTATACTTTACACCAGTTAAAAATATTTTTATCGGTGGCCAAAATCCAGAATATTACAAAGGCTTCAGAGGAGTTACATCTATCACAACCGGCTGTGTCTATACAATTAAAAAATTTTCAGGAGCAGTTCAATATTCCATTGTTGGAAGTCATTGGAAGAAAAATCCATCTAACAGAGTTTGGGCAGGAAATAGCTAATGCAGCAGAGAAAATTCTGGAAGAGGTCGAGACTTTAGACATGAAGATCTTTGCGTACCAGGGAGAACTTATAGGACGTCTTAAAGTGGCTGTCGTTTCTACGGGTAAATATGTGATGCCTTTTTTTCTTTCAGGTTTTTTGAAAAAAAATCCCGGCGTAAATCTTTTCCTGGATGTCACTAACAAATCTACGGTTATTAAAAATTTGGAAAATAATGAAATTGATTTTGCTCTGGTCTCAGTGCTACCTGAGCATTTACAAATTGAGAAGATCGAATTAATGGAAAACAAATTATTCCTGGTGGGCGGTCGGGATCAGGAGTTAAAGACAGAATATCATAACAGGGATATTCTAAGCCAGATTCCTTTGATTTACAGGGAATCGGGTTCTGGTACCCGGCAGGTGATGGAAAGTTTTATGAAGGAGCACAATCTTCCAGTGCTCAAAAAAATGGAATTAACTTCCAATGAAGCCGTAAAGCAGGCGGTAGTAGCGGGACTTGGTTATTCTGTGATGCCAATAATAGGAATCAAAAATGAACTTATGTCCGGAGATCTTGAAATAATTCCTGTT
This sequence comes from Salinimicrobium sediminilitoris, assembly GCF_020866905.1. Taxonomy (GTDB): domain Bacteria; phylum Bacteroidota; class Bacteroidia; order Flavobacteriales; family Flavobacteriaceae; genus Salinimicrobium; species Salinimicrobium sediminilitoris. The sequence goes on from NZ_JAIVCC010000016.1 coordinate 90,152, forward strand.
GGAGGTTTTCCGATTAAATCAAACTGGCAGATAATCTGGATGAAAGGGAAAAAATTCTCACCTGCTGCCATTGCCTATTTAGATTACATTAAAAAGGACCGGAACAAGATTATTAAAGAAACATTTGGATGGGCCGAAAAATATTAGAATTATCACTACTCGATTTGATGCTTATAAAATCTTATACCTCATATAAAATATTCTAATAGTTAAGGCAATAACCGGAACTGTAAATTAGCAGAAATTTTTAAAGATATATTTATGAGAAAATTAAATTACTTAAGCCTTCTGTTATTTGTTCCAATCCTCATGGTTTCCTGTGGAGAAGCTGAAGAAAAGAATGAACCTCTGGATTCTACAGAAGATGCTCAAATGAATACTGAAAGTGCGCAATGGGACGCTGATGTTACTTTAACTCAGGAACAACGTGATGCTCTAACGCCTGCAGATGTGGTCGCCGAATTTAAGGGGGGCAACGAAAGATTTATTAAGGACAGTCTTACTCCGAGAAATCGTGAGGCCCGTATAGAGGCAACCGCTGGTGCACAATATCCAAAGGCCATGATACTCTCGTGCATCGATAGTAGAGTACCTGTTGAAGAAATTTTTGACCAGGGGCTTGGGGATCTATTCGTTGGTCGTATAGCAGGAAATTTTGCAGATGAAGAAATGCTAGGAAGCATGGAATTTGCTACTAAAGTTGCGGGATCTAAAGTCATAGTGGTAATGGGTCATGAAAGTTGTGGTGCCATTAAATCTGCTATTGACAATGTAGAATTAGGAAATATTACCACAATGCTGGGGCATATTGATCCTGCCATCGAAATGACAGAGAATTTCCCTGAAGATCAGAGAACAATTAAAAACAAAGAATACGTCGATGCGGTTATAAAAAATAATGTAAAACACACCATCGACAAAATTAAAACTGACAGCCCGATTATTGCTGAAATGGCTCAAAATGGAGAAATAAACATTTTAGGAGCCTACTATAATGTTGATACAGGGTCTGTAGAGTGGTTAGATGAATAAAAAAATAAACACCACATTGATAAACCGGCTCCATACTAATCGTATTAGCCGGTTTTTCATTTGAATAAACATGTAACTGAATAAATCCTTACCAAGAAATTACTGAATATGGAATTCCATATTCAATAGTCACCCTGGGTTCAGATTCTTGTTTTAATAAGACTTCTAATTATAATTCTAACCCCTCAAATCGGGGAGCTTTTTTTGGCAAAAAGATGCATACTTGAGGACCCCCTTGAACCCAAAAAGGGACCATCCCCTAAAAGTTAGGACCAATCGCCATTATTTTGATCAGAAATGAACCTCGAAATTTTTCCATCATTGGTGCGATGACAGGAGCAGTAAGCGCCTTATATTTATAGCTTGTGAAATTATTTAGAAAAATTGATGAGAACTGGTGGCTGCAATACCTGGTAGGGATTGGCAGTATCTTTTCTATTTCCTTCATTTGTTTTCTTTTTAATGATTTTATCGGTTATCATGTTGTAGCACTTATTTTACTCTTGGCAGTTTCTATTCTGGCAATGTTTCTCAATACTCTTCCTGTGGTTACAGTTGCCATTCTAAGTGCATTGACATGGAATTTTCTCTTTATTCAGCCAAAAGCAACTTTTAATATTACTACTCCGCAGGATGCTTTACTCTTTTTAATGTATTTTGTCATAGCAGTAATTAATGCTGTTTTTACTTCCCGGCTTAGAAAGTTAGAAGCTGTTGCCCGACAACGAAAGGAGCGGGAAAAAACTCTACATCTTTATAACACACTACTCAACTCCCTTTCCCATGAACTCAAAACGCCTATTTCCACGATAATAGGTGCTGTAGATACCTTAAAAATGAGCAAAATTTCTGAAGCCAATAGAGTGGAATTATACACCGAGTTGGATTTGGCTGGGAATAGACTGCATCGGCAGGTTAACAATTTGCTAAGCATGAGTCGCTTGGAGTCAGATTTTTTCAAGTTACAGCTTGACTGGTATGACATCAAAGAAATAATACACGGAGTTATAGAAAACAATAGAAAAGAATCACACACCATAATTTTTTCCTCAACAGAAGATCTGCCACTTTTTAGATTTGACGGAGTACTTTTGGAACAGGTTCTTCACAACATTGTATATAACGCCCTTGAATACACACCGGAAGGTACCGATATTATTATTTCAGCCTGTCTTAGGAGAGATGGATTTAAAATTGAAATAATTGATACAGGTCCAGGCTTTCCTGAAGATAAGTTGGAAAAGGTTTTTGACAAGTTTTACCGGCTGCCGAATTCTGTGACGGGAGGAACGGGACTGGGGCTATCAATAGCCAAAGGTTTTGTGAAAGCTCACAATGGATCGATAACACTTGAAAATACACCTGCAGGTGGAGCGAAATTCACCATTAATATACCTGCCCAGAAAGCAAATTTAACTACAATAGATGATGAATAAAGGGGAAATTCTTGTTATTGATGACGAACCGCAGATAAGAAAACTACTAAAAATCGTTTTGGAAAGCAATGATTATAAAGTGATTCAGGCTTCTAACGGAACCGAAGGAATTCACCTGGCTGCAAATCATCCTCCCGAACTTGTTATTCTTGACCTTGGCCTGCCCGATATTAGTGGCCATGATGTACTCAAGGAACTGCGGAACTGGTTCGAAAAGTCCATAATAATTTTATCGGTTATTGACTCTGAAGAAGATATCATAAAAGCTCTTGACAGCGGTGCGACAGATTATCTTACGAAGCCTTTTAGAACCGGAGAACTCCTTGCCAGGATTCGTTCTTCAATTCGGCTTAACCAGGGAGTTGAATTACAGCAAAAGATTTTTTCAGATGATCTTGAAATCGACTTGACTTCCCGTTCAGTTTTCAGAGATCAGGAAATTGTAAAACTGACTTCCACAGAATATAATCTCCTCGTTCTTTTAGCCAGGAATCAGGGAAAGGTATTAACCCATCAATACCTTTTGAAAACGATATGGGGGCTTGGAGCCCAAACGGAAACACAATACCTGAGGGTTTTCATTGCACAACTTCGGAAAAAGCTTGAAAAGGATCCTAACCATCCGGCCCATTTTATAACAGAAAGTGGAGTAGGCTACAGGTTTCTTTAGTCTTTATAAAATCTTTATACCCTCGAGGAAATCCTTACACACCCCTTATATTTTCCCCAGTACCTTTGTTCATTATAGATCATGAGCAAAAAAAGTAAAACAGACGGGGAAGGATCAGAGGGTTATTCTCATCTCAAATACCCTGCGATCATTATAATGATCCTAATCATTACATTGGTGATTTGGCTTGATCAATGTTCACGCTCCGGTCAAATTTAATTGTGATTTTTTGAACTTAACCGAAAAACAGAGACGGGAGAAAATTCAAAGTAGACTTAACGTATTAAAAAAGTTCTCTTTTTGGTTGAGTCTCTTAACAATATGTCTCATCATATTCGATCTTGGCTTTACCCATAGATCAGAAACAGAACTATATCTCACAGATTTTTATCTCATAACTCTTTTCGTTGGTACCGCTACTATACTTGTAAGGTATAATATATCCGAGAAAAATTTTCCTCTTAAAGTCCGCATTTTCGACGGAATCATTTTTTCCCTCAATATACTCCTGATCCTTATAAGGCTGGATTTTTTAATTGGGACTTTTCCATTCCTGGCCTTCTTCAATAATATGGGATGGCTTTACTTAGCATTGTTAATTTATTTTATTAGGGAATTTTCTACACTCCGGCTCAATTTTAACCGTGAGTTTTTGAACCCTGCACAATTATTTATAGCAAGTTTCCTGGGGCTTATCTTTATTGGAACACTCCTCTTGATGTTGCCCAAAGCGACTTATGAAGGAATATCTGCCGTGGATGCTCTTTTTACTGCAACAAGTGCGGTATGTGTCACAGGTTTAATTGTTGTGGACACCGGTACTTATTTTACAAGTCTTGGCCAAACTATCATCTTAATTCTTATTCAGCTGGGGGGGCTGGGAATAATGACCTTTGCCAGTTACTTTTCCTACTTTTTCCGCGGAAAGAGTTCTTACGAGCATCAGATCATGTTAAAGGATATGACGAATTCAGAAAAGATTGGAGAAGTATTTAGTGTACTTAAAAAGATTGTTCTGCTCACTCTTACTATCGAAGCTATTGGTGCAGTATTTATTTTCTTTAGTCTTGATCCCGGAACTGTGGAAGGCTTCTTGAACCAGGTTTTCTTTTCAATATTCCATAGTATTTCAGGTTTTTGCAATGCCGGCTTCTCTACCCTGGAGAATAGTCTGTATGAACCTGAATTCAAGTTCAACTATCCTCTGCAGCTAATTATCGTTACCTTGTTTATCCTTGGAGGTATTGGATTTCCCATTCTCTTCAACCTTTACAAATACTTTCGATATTTTTTCAAAAACCAGTATGCGAAACTACAACATCCCGCAAATTCAGTTTATACGCCATGGGTAATCAACTTAAACACAAGAATTGTTCTGTTAACAACTTCGGTGCTGCTTTTGGCAGGAACGATCTTGTTTTATTTCTTTGAATATAACAATACCCTCCAGGAACATTCATGGTTTGGAAAATTAGTAGTCTCTTTTTTTGGTGCCGCCACCCCTAGAACAGCGGGATTTAATTCAGTAGATATGAGTGCTTTAAATTTTTCAACACTAATGATCATTTTTATTCTCATGTGGATTGGAGCCTCTCCCGGTTCCACAGGAGGGGGGATAAAAACAAGCACCTTTGCTTTAATGACGCTCAATTTCATTAGCCTTGCCCGTGGTAAGGATAGGGTAGAAGTTTTTAGAAGAGAAATATCTGATCTATCTATGAGAAGAGCCTTTGCTATTGTGGCTTTATCCCTAATGGTAATTGGTACTTCAATTTTTTTAATAGCTTCCTTTGATCAGGAAAAAACTTTGCTCAGTATTGCCTTTGAAAGCTTTTCGGCCTATAGCACGGTAGGCCTCAGTATAGGAATAACACCCCACCTTAGTTCAGCTTCAAAAATGGTAATCATTGCAACAATGTTCATTGGGAGAGTGAGCATGTTAACTATTTTAATAGCCCTTTTAAGAAGGGTTAAATACCTAAATTATAAATATCCTCAGGAAGAAATATTAATGAATTAAGAGTATGAAATATATAATTATTGGCCTTGGGAATTTTGGTGCCTCTCTTTCAGAAAAGTTGACGAAATTGGGAAATGAAGTTATTGGAGTTGATTCCAACATGAGCAAAGTAGAAGCTATTAAAGATAAAATAACGCACGCTGTAAACCTGGATTCTACAGATATTACTGCAGTGTCCAGTTTGCCTCTAAAAGATACTGATGTAGTCATTGTAGGAATAGGAGAAGACAAAGGAGCAAATATTATGGCTACCGCTCTAATGAAGCAGTTACACGTGAAAAGACTTATAAGCCGGGCTGTTTCGCCCCTTCAGGAGATGGTTCTTCAAGCCATGGGCGTGGATGAAATCATTCATCCTGAGGAAGAAACAGCTGAAAGATGGGCAAAGAAATTAAATCTTTCCGGAGTGGTAGATTCCTTTGAAGTGAATCGGGATTACAGCATTATTGAGACGGAGGTTCCTGAGGAGTTCGATGGCAAGACTCTCGAGGAAATAGGTCTTAAGCGGAAGTATGATATCATCGTTCTCACAACAATAAAAATTACAAGAGAAAAAAATGAAATTGGAGCAGACCGACAGGTTTCAAATGTACAGGGAGTAGCCTCGGCAAAAACTGTTCTCCATAAATATGATATAATGGTGCTTTACGGCCATAATAAAAACATAAAAAGGTTGTTAAAGGACCAAAAAGAGTATTGATTCCAAAATGGGATTAAATCAAGAAAATTGGATTACTCTTATTCTGGAAAGGTACTTTTTGTTTTTGAGCACTTTCTACTCAATCTCTACTTAACGGCAGGTTGTTGAATTTATCTTCACATTTTAGAACCCATAAGGTGCCCCAGAAGGTCTTCTATATTCCAATCTCAAATATTATCGATCATAGCAAAGGTTATAGGTGAGCTAAAGTTCACTTTTCTTATTTATGGGCAAGGGTTGGTACTGGTGTTAAAGGTATTATAAGATTTATTTTTGGCTACTTAAATGTATAAGTAAAACTTATCTTTAATTTTTGTTACCAGTTTTTTTTTCAAAAATCTGAGGTCAAATTGCCCCTTTTGGCACCCTATAAATAAAAAAGAGATGCAGATCAAAAATAAGCCCGGTATAGGTGGACCGGGAGGAATGGATGTGACGTTCCGTCAACTGCTGGAGGATTCTGCGGTTGCCGTTTGCACCTGTGATGTGAAAGGGAGGTTAACCTACTTCAATAAAGCTGCTGTAGAGTTATGGGGCAGAACTCCCGAGTTCCAAACTGAGTCCTGGTGTGGCTCCTGGAAAATGTACTCTCCCGACGGTGCTCCCATGCCTTTGGAGGATAGTCCAATTGCGAGGATTATAAAATCTGGAAAAGAAGAAGGAAAGAGCGAGATAAGTATTGAATGTCCCGACGGGACATTCAAAAATTTAATGGTTTTCCCCCGGTTATTATTCGACAAAAACGAGGAATTGCTGGGAGCTCATAATACCCTCGTAGATATTACCGAACAAAAGAAAGACCATATAAAGAAGGAAACTCTTTCGGCCATTGTGCAATCTTCAGATGATGCAATGGTAAGTAAAGATCTTAATGGGAGGATCACCAGCTGGAATGAAGGTGCAGAGCGTATCTTTGGATATTCCGAAGAGGAAGCTCTGGGCCAGCCAATCACCATGCTTATTCCTGAAGATCTCTTGCAGGAGGAGGTAGGGATTATAAACAATATAAAGAAAGGTAGAAGAATTGATCCTTTTGAAACCCGGCGCCTGCATAAGACCGGGAGGAAAATACCTATATCTGTAACGATATCTCCAATAAAAAACGCTTTTGGTAAAATAATAGGAGCCTCAAAGGTGGCCCGGGATATTTCAGACAAACTCCGGAGTGAAGAGAAGCAGGCTACATTGTCGGCTATAGTGCAATCTTCAGATGATGCAATTATCAGTAAAGATTTGCAGGGGATAATTACGAGCTGGAACAGGGGAGCCCAGGAGATCTTTGGACATTCTGAAGAGGAAGTGATTGGGCGCTCCATCAAGCTCCTTATTCCCGAAGAGCGCCTTAGTGAAGAAGATGTGATCCTGAGTAAAATTTAACGGGGGATTAAAATTGAACATTTCGAGACTATTCGGAAACATAAACTGGGCAAGGAAATACCTGTGTCCATCACTGTTTCCCCTGTCAAGGATTCGCGAGGAAATATCGTAGGAGCTTCAAAAGTTGCCCGTGATATCACTACTCGTATAGAATCCCAGACGGCGATGGAAAAATATATAAAGAACCTGGAAACGCTGAATACGGTAGGAAAAAGTATTTCCGAAAATCTTGATGTGCAGGGGATACTTCAACGGGTTACCGATGCTACCACTCTCCTCACCGGTGCAGGATTTGGAGCTTTTTTCTATAACAATTCAGATGAAAAAGGCAATTCATTCAGATTGTTTACTCTTTCGGGTGCACCACGTAAGATCTTTGATAACATGGCGATGCCGCGGCATACAGATATATTTTTACCCACCTTTAGAGACAAAAAGGTGATGAGGATAGATGATATTACCAAACATGCTGATTTTGGCAAAAATGCGCCTTTTAATGGTATGCCAAAAGGCCATTTCTCGGTAGCGAGTTACCTGGCCATTCCGGTAGTTTCAAAATCGGGAAGTGTGATTGGAGGATTGTTGTACGGGCATCCCGAAGCCGGGAAGTTCACGGCGGAACATGAATTGCTTGTTGTGAATATTGCTGCCCAGGCAGCGGTATCCCTGGATAATTCAAAACTTTTTGAACAGGTGAAATCTTTGAGTGAGAAAAAAGATGAGTTTATTGCTCTTGCAAGTCATGAACTCAAAACCCCGCTCACTACTATTAAAGGATATTTGCAGGTACTTGCAAAAAAGGAAGCCGATAAAATGTCCCAGTTGTTCGTGGACAAATCCCTTTATCAGGTTGAAAAACTACAGACCCTGGTGGAAGATCTATTAAATATGTCAAGAATAGAATCAGGACAGCTCAATTTTAGACTTGAGGTTTTTGACATAAAGGAAATGTTGAGGGAAATTATTGAAACCTTTTCTTATTCTTCACAGTCTCACCGGGTAATTGAAGATCTTGGAAATAATCCGGTTATCATTAGAGGGGACAGGCAACGTATTGAGCAGGCCATACTAAACCTTATTACCAATGCCATTAAATACTCTCCAAAAGCCGAAGAGATTTTCATAAACCTGGAGGTGGTTGATGAAAAAATGACTTTAAGGGTTAGGGATAAGGGGATAGGATTAACCGGGGAACAACAGCAACAACTATTTACCAGGTTTTACAGGGCAGAGGATACAAAAGGAATAAGTGGCCTTGGTCTGGGACTCTATCTCACCAAACAGATCATTGATCGTCATGGAGGAATTATTGAGGTGAGCAGTGAATATGGAGAGGGTTCTGAATTTTCCTTTACCCTTCCATTGGCATTACAAAAAAAAAATATAGAAAAAGCTATTTAGGAAATACATTTGATTAATTCCTGAAAAAAAGTTGATATGAAAGAGATATTTATTGTAGAAGATGACGACGGGATTAGAGAATTAATAGAATTTTTGTTAGTAAGTCAACAGTACTCTGTAAAGACATTCCCTACGGCAAGAGCTTTTCACAAGGCTATACCTGGAAAAGTACCAGATCTTTTCCTGCTGGATATAATGTTGCCCGATGGAAATGGGGTGGATCTTTGCAGGGAATTAAAAGAAGGAGAAAAAACCAGCAAAATTCCTGTAGTTCTAATGTCCGCTCATGCCGATATTAGCAGAACCGAAGGTGCAGATGATTTTATTGCCAAACCTTTTGATGTGGATGAGTTATTAAAAAGGATACAGAAGCAGCTGGGGTAGAATTATTGAGGAGGAAGTAGACAACCGTAAATTCAACATTGGCAATGGATGGCTGAATGAGCTTCTAGATGTAGAGGCTCTTTTACTTTAGGAGGGTTGGTTTAGGATTGATTCCTGAAAAATTTCTCAAAGAATGAAATTGTGGGCCGAGTTCGACTTATAAAAATGACCTGAAGAATATTCCAAAAAGATGATTTTAAAATTCATTTCGCTTCTTCATTCCGCAAATTTTTTTCCTCTTCCGATTAAGCACAGAGACCAGAAACCAGGAAATTTAAAAACGAAAAAGGCCGTCGGGAAAATCTTTAATACAGTCATAATAACTGATTAAAATTTTTCCCGCAGCCTTCAACTATCAACAGTTGTCTATCTTAAGATAATTTTGCTTTGATCTCGTCTTTATTGTCTCTTACAAGAGTATAGGCGAAATATCCGGCTCCAGCAATGGCACCCCACTTAAGGAGACTTCCTGTCCACTGAAGTCCTTTTTTAGCAGCCCATAATTTTACTACTTTTTCACCTGCATCTGTTGCATTTTTCTTCAAGTCCATTTTTGTTGGTTTTTAAGATTCAATAGCAAGATCGGGAAGAATTGAATTATCCTGCGTTAAAGGCTTTCCAAATAACACTTTTTTAACCCTTTAAGCCTTGCCTGTGGGTTTTATCAATAGTTCATTAACATTAACCGAATCTGGTTGGGTGACTGCATATAGAACTGCATCGGCAATATTCTTTGGATCTAGTTTAGGCTCATCTTCAGAATAATTTTTTTCATCCAGCAGTTCTTTGTCGGTGATATCATCCCTTAGATGTGTGGCCACTGTTCCCGGTTCAATGGAAGTAACCCGTATGTTGAATTCGGGAGAGAGTTCCATTCTCATAGCCCGGGAAAGAGCGATGACCGCCGCTTTGGAAGCTCCATAGACCGCACCGCCTTTGAAGACTTCTATTCCATCAACAGATGCTATGTTCACGATGTGACCATCCAGTTGGTTTTTCATTGCAGGCAGGACGGCGTTGATGCACCTTAGTGTTCCTTTTACATTGACTTCAATTGTCTCCAGCCACTCCTCCAAATGCTGGTTCTTTAAATAGGTGAGGGGCATTACTCCTGCGCAATTCACCAAAATATGCACTTCTCCAAATTCGTCCCAGATATCTTTAAAAGCACCCTGAACACTTTCTGAATCTTTGACATCCATGCGTACTACAAGGCTTTTGTGTTTTAACTCCTCCTGTAGATCTCTTAGCTTATCTACACTGCGGCTGGCTAAAGCCACCTTGCAACCGGCTTCCGAAAGCGCTTTTGCTATTGCTCTACCTATTCCACTGCTGGCGCCGGTAACTACCGCCACCTTATCTTGTAATTCCATAATTTAAATTTTTATTTCTTTAAAAGATAAGATTTGTGTGGAAGGCTTTACCGATCAATAACAGTAATTTAACTTCTAAAAGCTAAATAACCCGGTCAACGTTTAATTTCCATAATTAAAAATTTGCTCAGGTTAACCGGATAAAAAAAGGTATAGGATTAGTGAGAGGATTTGCCTCACTGAATGCATTTGATTATGCCGGGATTGGTAGAAGAAGACTCCTCGCGCTAACCAGTATATTGAAACTTTGAAATTGGTGGCTGGAATTAACAGCTATTGCTCCCGACTCATATAAATGTTCATAAAGAGATTGTGCGCCATATTTCTTGCTCTGTTTTTAGCAATGTTTGCCCTGTCTCCCTCAAATAGTTCATCAATGGTTTGGTACCACATGTTAAGCCATTCCCCAAAATGTTCCTGCTCAATACTGTTGTTGAATTCCCGATCTACCATTTTGTGAGCCCTCATAGGATTTCCTCTGAATTTACTTACCATGAAGAGATTGGTTTCCCAAAAGTCAGTAAGCTTTTCCAGGTGCGTCGGCCAGTCTTCAATGATCTCATTAAAGAAGTGCCCAATTTTTTGGTTGGCTCTTACTCTGGTATAAAAAGTAGAAACCAGGAGGAAAACATCCTCCCGGTTTTGTATATCATTTTTCATAAAAAGTTCTTTCTCTTAGTAGCGCATTGCCACATTGATCAAAAGCAGGATGGCGCTTACCAGTAAACTCACAATCAAAGTATTGAATACAAATTTAGGCTTCAACTGTGCCAGCACTGTCACAAGATAGACCATACATACTGCAACTACCAGGAATAACTGGAACATTTGCAGAAAATCGTGCCCATTCATCAATATTACCATAGCCGCAGCTGCACCTAAACAACTTGAAAGAATTACAGCTACCGCAGAATATCCTACATAAAGTTCCTCAAAATCCTTGTAAAGATCGTTATAAAGTCTCATACCATTATCATTTTAATTATGAGGTAAAATTAAAGCGATAGGTGAGGAGATCATATGATTAGGATCATAAAAGCGGACATTGTTGTCCCTGATAATAATCATAAAAAGTTGATTATGAGATTTTACCGGTAAACTTTTCTTTTCTTTATCTGTAGTTCTCCCTTCTTCTCCAGGGACTTTGTGGCCCTGATAACAGTCTCAACCCTTAGGCCTGTAAGATCGGCAAGTTGCTGCCGGGTAAGATCCAGCCGGTATGCAAACTGGCCTTCCACCTTATCCACGTGTTTTAAATAATCAATTATCCTTAAGATACGATGTTCCGGTTCCTGACTTGAAATTTCTGAAACCATAATGGCTTTGTAGTAAAGTCGTTTTGCCAGGGTTTCGGTAATTTTTAGATGTACCCGGGGATTTGAGGAAAGTAGTTCAAGGAATTGCTCTTTTGTAAGCTGAAAAACTTCGGAATCTGAAATAGCTTCGGCATTTGCAGGATACTTTACATTTGCCAGCAGTGGTGGTTCTCCAAAACTTTGACCTATTGAAAAAATACCCTGAATGAACTCCTTTCCGTCTTCATTGTAGTTATTCATTTTTATTTCTCCTGAAGCTATCTGGTAGAAATTAAGGGCGCTCTCTCCTTCCCGAAACAACTGGTCCCCCTTGGAAAAGGTCACTCTTTTTGCCCCGTGATTAAGCAACAGGTTTTCATCTATCATAGACCTACTGGTGGGAGTTGATAAGCTGAACCAGATCTCCTTTTGGAACTACGCCCGATTGTCTCCATAATTGTTCTCCATTCTTAAAAAGGATCAATGTAGGCACCCCCCGCACTTGATATTTTGCGGCCAGGGCTTGATTTTTATCCACATCGATCTTTACGATCTTAACCTTTTCACCCAAATCGGCTTTGGCTTCTTTTAGAATAGGAGCGAGCGTTTTACACGGGCCACACCAGTCGGCAAAGAAATCTACAAGTACGGGTTTGTCGTCCTTAATGATTTCGCTAAAGTTACTTTTCATATTTTCCTTTTTTAAGCATAATAAAGGTACTCAAAAATGCCTGTTTAAGAAAGCTTTTTTGGCTACCGAGTTTTGTTGATCCTATAATAAGCTTCCTCTTCCAAAGCTTCCCTGTGATCGGGGTGAGCTATGGAAATAAGAGCTTTAGCCCGCTGTTTGAGGTTTTTTCCGTAGAGATTCACCACTCCGTATTCAGTAGCGATATAGTGTACGTGAGCCCTGGTGGTGGTAACACCCGCTCCCTCTCTAAGGTTGGGGACGATCTTTGAAATTCCCTTTGCCGTAATGGATGGCAGCGCGATAATAGCCTTGCCACCTTCAGAAAGTGAAGCACCGCGAATAAAATCCATTTGCCCCCCAACGCCGGAGTACTGGTAGGTGCCAATCGTGTCTGCACAAACCTGACCGGTAAGATCAATTTCAATTGCGCTGTTAATGGCGGTAACCTTTGGGTTTTTTCTAATTATTGCAGTGTCATTGGTATATGCGGCCTCCTTGAAATGAACTATGGGATTATCATCGATGAAATCGTATAACTTTGGCGATCCCAGAGCGAAGCAAGTAACAATTTTACCGGTTTTTACTTCTTTTTCTTCTCCTGTAATAATACCTTTTTCAATAAGGGGTAAAACTCCGTCAGAAAACATTTCTGTATGTATTCCCAGACGTTTATGGTTCATGAGGTTATGGAGGACTACATTTGGGATTCCGCCAATTCCCATTTGCAGGGTAGCACCATCTTCAATAAGTTCGGCTACATTTTTTCCAATTTGCTTCTCAATTTCAGAAGCTTCTGTAGGTTCATGCGCATGTAATGGCACATCTGTCTCTACTGCGGCCGTGATCCTGCTTATATGTATGATTCCGTCGCCGTGGGTTCTTGGCACTTGCGGATTAATTTGTGCAATGACTTTTTTTGCAGTCTGTATAGCAGGCAGCGTAATATCGACCGATACTCCAAGGGAACAAAAGCCGTGTTTATCTGGAGGGGAAACCTGTATAAAGGCTACGTCCAGCGGTAAAATATTTCTTCTGAATAGCAAATGGATCTCACTCAGGAAAATTGGGATATAAGCTCCATATTCGGAGTTTATTGAATCCCTTACATTTCCGGCTGCAAAACAGCTGTTAAGCCTGAAGGATTCCCTGTATGGAATTTGGGTGTAACGGGCAGGTCCTTCGGTATGGATGTGGAAGATCTCTACATCTTTAATTTCTTTGTAGCGGTCAACAAGGGCTTCAATAAGAATATTTGGGGTCATAGCCGCTCCCTGGAAGAAGACCCTATCCCCCGTTTTTACATGTGATACAGCTTCGGCAGCAGATAATAATTCCATAGTGCTTATTTTTTTACAAGAAGATCAAATTTAATTTCAATTACATCTTTTACGACGATCATTCCGAAGAGCTTTTTTGGAGGCTCCAATCCATAGTCTTTAATGTTTAACAGGAGTTTTCCTTTAAATTGTGCTATTGCAGCATTCTTGATGGTTACAGGCACCTCATAAAATTTTTCTTTTCCTGCTATGGTGATGCCAACAGTTGCCATTCCTTTTTGAGGCGAAGACAGAACAACTTTGTTGAGGGTTAAGAGTATTTGTGGATGGACATCGGACTCCAGGAGATCGTGAAAGTCCCGGTTGATGCCTTTGCTTCCACAGTCGAAACCTTTGTTATTAAGAATAAGAACAGCTCCTTGAAATTCGATCTTATTCCCCGTTTGGCTATAGGAAATATTCTGAGAGTCTTGAAGATAGGAATTGTTAAACTCGCATTGAAAAGCTGCAATGTTTGAATCTCCAATGATTGTAAGGTCGCTGGAAGGCAGAACCGTAATTTCTCTTTTTTGGAAGTCCTGTGCGTGTGTTACCGCACCACAAAAAAGCACCAATAATACAAACGCAATTTTTTTCATTTTTTTAAAGATAAAAAAAATGGGGGAATTAAATTCCCCCATTTTCGGCTAGTTCAAACGAATCTTATGTTTAGAAGCTAATTACTGCTTCAATGTTGAATCCGTTGAATTTTCCTCCTTGGTGGATGTCTCCTGTTGGGTAGTCGTTATACTCCTGGTTTACATATTCAACTTTTGTAAGGATATTCTTGGTCATAAACCATCCACCACCTACGTTGAAGCGGTTGATAGTAACATCATCACCAGTTTCCAGTTCACCGTTTACAGTGTTGTAACGTGCACCTACGTAGAAGTCTTCAGTTGCACCAAATCTGTAGATAAGTTCACCGGCATATTGGTTGAAAGTTCTGTCATCTGTTTCAGATACTTTTTTTCCAGATGCAGATTCGTAGATTCCGAAGAATTCAAGTCCACCTACTTTGATGAAAGGGTTGATCATGAAAGCAGTCATTTCGTTCTTAAGGTCTGGGTTGATTCTACCAGCTCTAAAGCCGTCTCCACCGTCAGGACCAGACATAACATTGTAGTATCTTGAACCTGCGCGGTCTCCACTGTAAAGGTAAATACCTCTTCCATTGTTATGTGGAGCGTGGAATAGAGATCCTGTCAATCTAAATCTGAAATCTTCAGAGATTTGCTTGTCATATCCAACTTTAGCTATCCAAGATGGGCTGGTGTGACCTTCTCCAACTGTACTTTGGTTCAATTTTCCGTTAGTGAAACCTCCCATAAGCAGGAATCCTTCATTGAAGTAATAAATCTCCCCACCTACCTCGGTAGTAAAGCTGTCCATTAGGTAGTTACCAACGAATGGGTTGTAAAGAGCCATTGCGTTATCAGATCTTCTAAAGTGAGCATCACCATAGTTATTTTCCATGTGACCAAACTTTATTCTCAAGTGCTCCATTAGACCCGAAGCCAGACCTTCGCTGATGAAGTCAAGATTGTCTACCTGAAGGTATCCACCTTTTACATAAGCTTCCGGGTGGTGTTGAGAAGAAAGATAGGTGTTTAGGTGCACTCTAACTCCTTTTGCAAGCAAAATGTCAAAAGTCATGTTTGCAGTAGCAAGGTTGAAATCCTTACCTAGTTCATGTACTGTATTGGCAGTGTTTTCCTGGTCAAGTCCCTGGAATTGTAGTGCGAATGCTCCACCCAGTCTCACCTGTACTCCTTCAAAATCACCATAAACGATGTCTTTGTTTGGTTCGAACGTGCTGATGCCGCGTTGATCTGGATATCTATAGTTAGGAAGGCTTCTGTCCCAGAAAGTGGTGTTTTCATCTTCCACAACCAATACATCTACATCTTGTGCCTGAGCCTGATAACCTATGGCCATCAAGAGAGCAATACCGGAATATTTAATTAAGTTTTTCATTTTGATAAATTAAAAAGTTGATAGTTGAATTTTAAAATTTGTGTTTGATTTGAATTATTTAGTGAATACAGTTTGAAACTTGATGTTTACTTCATCGCCGGTGGTGATTGTACCAAACATTGCTGTTGGAGGGTCCACTTTAAAATCTGTCATTTTTAGTTTGTGGTTTCCAGACAATGTTATTTTATCCCCGGTTACTTTTGCGTCAAAAGTTAGGTCTACCGATTTTTTTGTTCCTGCGATAGTAAGGTATCCGGAAGTGGTTACTTTACAATTTGTTTTGGAGGTACAATCGATGTTCTTTACATTTTGAAGTTGGAATGTGATCCTCTGGTGCTTATCGGTATCAAGGGCTTTGTAAGTGTTCTTATCCATTCCTCCTTTACCACTCTTAAGGCTTTCGGCAACAACAGCAAAGTTTAACTCATCAATCTTTACCAATTGTCCGTCTTCTAATTGAGCTTTAAGGTTTCCCTGGAAATCTTTTGCATCTATTTCCCAATCGTGGATGTTTGATGTTCCCAGTACTTTTAGATTTGATGCTCCTTTATTGATATTGAAGTTCTGTCCTATTGAGGTTTGAACTGAAAAAACCATTAGAAGGAAGCTTACAAGTCCTAAGGAAAATTTCTTTGTTGTTTTCATGATTTTTGTTTTTAATTATGGTACAAAGATGGGGTAGAAATGAAGGATGTAGTATGACGCGGGTCAGGTTTCGACGAAATTCTTGTGCCTGTCTTAGATAAATTTAAGTTCATTTTAACTTTTCTTATAATAGCAGCAAAATGAGAGCATTGGCGGTTATTTTTCCCTGTAGCTCCTCCAAAAAGCTGATAATGCTCATATTTCTTCCATCCTATTTTGCCGCAAAGGTCCAAAAAGTAGGATTTTTGATACATAGTTTTAATGAATTTTAACAATTGTGGGCTGCGCTTAAATGAAAAACCGGATAAATATGTCCGGAAGGCAGAAAGATTTCTACTTCAAAAGAGCAGATTATACAAAGACTCGAGAATTAGTGGCAACTGGCGGAGGCTTCCACCATAGCCGTTGCAGGGGCTGGAGATAGATAGGGTATGTCCAGACCCATTCCTCTCATTATAAAGAGCAGCCCCATTAGGACTACAAAAGCAGGGATCAACCGCTGCACCTTATTTCTCAGTTTGCCACCCAACAAGCTGCTAAAGTATACGGCTGTGGTCATTAGGGGAATAGTTCCCATACCAAACAGCAACATATAAAGACTACCTTCTGTAATACCACCGGCTGCGATGGCACCAAACACCGCCATATACACTAGGCCGCAGGGTAGAAAACCATTGAGAAATCCTATTGTTAAAAAGGTATCGGGGGTTTTTTTCTTCAGGGCTGCTCCCAGGGAGGATTTGACTTTCCCCACAAGGCGATATAAAGGTTGTGAAAAATTGTATTTCTGTAGTTTTTTGGAAGGCAGGAGGATCACCAGGATCATAAGGATTCCAATTCCTATTGACAACTGCTGCTGAATGCCAAAGAGGTTCAGGCTTTTTCCTATCAATCCAAAGGCAAGTCCAATTATACTGTATGATAAAAGCCTTCCTATGTGGTAAAGAAAGATCTGGAAGAATTTATGTACTTTATTATCACGTGAGACCGGTAGCATAAAAGCTATAGGTCCACACATGCCAATACAGTGAAAACTTCCAAGGATACCTAATATGAAGGCAGAATAAAGCATTAATAAATGATTTCTTCTTTAAAGTAGAATTTTTCACCCTGGTACTTCCAGTCTATAATAATGTTCCAGCGGCCGCCAATCAAGCTTCTTTCAGGTACGAGCAATTGATGTGAAGACAATGAGAGAGGAATCTCAGAGTCCAACTGCTTGTTTGACGGCCGGTAAAGGAACACATTTCCCGATATATTTGATGCTGTTAATTCCTGGGGGAAAGTCACCAACAGTCCTTCAGGAGTTTTTTTTAGATTGATGTTTTCTGACAATTTTGTGGCGTTCCTGGTCTTATCCAGTTGGTCCTCAAAAGTAAGCTCAGTCTTATAATATTCTTCCACAACAAGGTCATGGCTGTATTTATCATCTGTGCTCATTGTTATAACAAAGAACATGATAAAAGCGATAAAGCTAATCATAGCCATAACAATGGCTGTACCCCAGGATATTTTCATAATCTTATTTTTTTATTACCAGGAAAATGCTGTCTTCCTGTGGTTCTACAGAATGATACTCGCCAATTGGGATTACATGTTCGTCATAAAGGCCAAGAGAAGTTCTTTTTCCTTCTGCTATATAGGTGATGCTTCCCATGATAACCAAAATCCTGGCAGGAATATCACTTTTATGCTCATGCAGTATCACATTTTTGTTTAGACCAATAGCCAAAACATGAGAGCCTGCTTCCTGATCAAATCTTCTCACCACAATTTTTGTAGCGGTGGGTAATTCAGACAATATTTCTTTTACCAGCATCTTTTTCTTTTTTCGGCTCTTATGGGAAGTTACCTAAAACTTCTTGGTCCCATAAAATTTGTATTAGTAGTTTCTAAAAGCTTCTCTCCATTATAAATCCCAATCTCCACACTGTTCTTCTCATCCTTCAGCAAAGCCTTGGGGATCTTAATAAATAAAGTTCCCTCTGCAAGCCCTTTTTCGGGCACCAAGATTTTATCATGAGTTACAGATTCAATTTTTCCGTCGTGCGAGAGTAATTCGAAATGCACATCGTCAAATGTGCTCATCGTTTTGTTTATTAGTTTAAAGGTATATACGTTGCTAATTACATTATCATCCTGGGTCTCATAAAGCTGTCCCGGAAGTCTTAGAACTGTCGCTTCGACATCTGTCCTTATAAACAACATTCCTGAAAGGATCCCCACCAATACAAACAAAATGGCAGCAAATCCTTTCATCCTGGGATTGAACCTAACCTTCTCCTCCTTTTCGATATT
This sequence comes from Salinimicrobium sediminilitoris, assembly GCF_020866905.1. Taxonomy (GTDB): domain Bacteria; phylum Bacteroidota; class Bacteroidia; order Flavobacteriales; family Flavobacteriaceae; genus Salinimicrobium; species Salinimicrobium sediminilitoris. The sequence goes on from NZ_JAIVCC010000016.1 coordinate 108,767, forward strand.
CTCTTCAGAATAGAAACCAATGAGCCCTTTTGGCAGGTCTACCTTCTCCATTATAATGTCACAGGCGTCAATACAGGCAGTACAGTTGATACATTCCAGCTGAGTTCCATTCCTGATGTCAATCCCGGTAGGGCAAACGTTTACACATTGTAAGCAGTCAATACAATCCCCTTTTCCAAGTGCTGCCCGGTCTTCATTCTTTTTAAATTTTGACCTTCCCTGGGTGCGTTCCCCTCGTTTGTGATCGTAGGCGACAACTACAGATTTTTTATCAAGTAACACGCCTTGTAATCTTCCATAAGGACATGCTATGGTGCAAACCTGTTCTCTAAACCATGAGAAGATGAAATAGAATACGCCTGTAAAGATTAATAGAGCGATAAAGGTGCTCAGGTTTTCCAGTGGACCTTCAGTAACATATTGTAAAAGTCTTTTGCTTCCCACTAAATAAGCCAGGAAGACATTAGCGATTCCGAAGGAGATCAAAAAGAACAGAAACCATTTTAATCCTTTTTTCCTGATCTTTTCACTGTTCCATTCCTGTTTATCAAGCCTCATTTGCGCTCCTCGGTCGCCTTCTATACCATACTCAATCTTTCTGAAGACCATTTCCATGAAGATGGTCTGGGGACAGATCCAGCCACAGAAGATCCTTCCAAAGGCAGAGGTGAAAAGGGTCACAAAGAGTACTCCAATGATCATTGCCATCACCCCCAGGTAAAAGTCCTGAGGCCAGAATGGTTGTCCAAAAATGTAAAATTCCCGTCCCAGCACATTGAACATCATGAACTGGTTTCCATTAATATGGATAAAAGGGGACGCAATAAGGAAAATTAACAGGAACCAGGTTAACCGGGTACGATATTTATAGAACCGGCCATCTGGCTTTTTAGGATAGACCCAGGCGCGCTTGCCTTCGTCATTCATGGTGCCTATTCTATCTCTAAAATTATTTCCTGGTTTCTCCACTTCCTTCTGCTTTTACTCCTGAATAATGTAATTTATTCTGTCCAGATCTCTCCTTCGGCCTCTTTTGGACTGGCCGGAGTGGTGCCTTGTAGACTTAAAATATAGCTCGATACTTGTTGGATCTCTGTTGGTCTAAGGGTAGATTTCCATGCAATCATTCCTTTACCTGCACGTCCACCTTCACTAACTGTATTAAATACGTTCTTGATCCCGCCTCCCAGGATCCAGTGCTCGTCTGTAAGGTTTGGCCCAATTCCACCACCTCCATCGGCAGCGTGACAAGCCATGCAATTAGCCTGGTATATGGCGGCCCCTTTGTCCAGGTCTGCAGCATCGGTAAGCAGCTCGACACTTTCTGCGTCTACAAGATCTGGTGCAGTTTTTTTATACTCTTCCACTGCCAGTTTTGCTGCTACCATTTCCTCTTCAAATTCCATATGCTGGCTTTCTCCTCCCAAAATGTGGTAATAAGCAAGATATCCAAAAGCGAAAATTATGGATGCATAGAAGGAATAAAGCCACCATGGTGGAAGTTTATTGTCAAGTTCCTTGATCCCGTCGTAGTTGTGGTCCAGCTCCAGATCGCTTTCTTCTGAAATGGGGCGGGTACCTGCAAGTTTCCGGTAGATCTTTTTAAGATCGTATTTCTCCATTCGCTTCTGCTGGGCAGCCATATAGCGCTCCTTAGCTTCTGGCGAAAGGGATTGAAACATGATGTTCTCTACTGCGTCAAGAATAAATTCCGCAGCGATAAGAAACAGCAGGATCATCGTCAGTACCAGCGATAACATTGGGAATTCAATAAAGGCAAAATTGTCACCTGAGTCTATAAAGTATTCTAAAGCTCCCGCAATGATGAGGAAGAAAATTGGAATTCTTATCCAGGCTGGGATGGCATGTCTCATGAGGTCTGGTCGTTATCGGTTTCTAATGGTATGTTTTCTACAGTACTTATGTAGTCTTTCTTGGCAGTAAATACCCACCAGAAAAGTGCTACAAAAAAGATGAAAAAAATGAGCAGGGAAAGTATTGGATAGACCTCTATCCCTGCAATGCTTTCCATATGTCCTTTTACAAATTTTAGCATGATAATTAATTTGAGGTTGTTGAATTCACCACTTTAATATCTGTTCCCAAACGCTGTATGTATGCGATAAGGGCAACGATCTCCCGTTCTTTCATCTCCACAAAATCAAGACCTTGCTCTTCTGCATATTTCTTGTCGGCTTCATAGGTGGCTACGAAATCTGGATCGCTATAAAGGTTCTCCTGGATTTGCGTTGCCTGCTCCTCCATATGAGCCTGTGCATTTGCAATTTCGGCTTCTGTATAAGGTACACCAAGTTCTACCATGGCTTCCATTTTGTCCTCTATATTGGAACGGTCGTGCTTATCTGTAATAAGCCATTTATAACCCGGCATAATTGAACCCGATGAGGTACTTTGTGGATCATACATGTGGTTAAAGTGCCAGTTGTCTGAGTACTTACCGCCCACCCTCATAAGGTCGGGGCCGGTACGTTTACTACCCCACAGGAATGGGTGATCGTATACATATTCTCCTGCTTTTGAATACTCCCCATATCGTTCAACTTCACTTCTAAAAGGGCGTATCATTTGTGAGTGACAGGAAACACACCCTTCTCTTATGTAAATATCCCGTCCTTCCAGTTCCAGTGGAGTATATGGTTTTACGCTGGTAATGGTAGGAATATTAGATTTCACCAGGATAGTAGGAACAATTTGTATAATACCTCCAATCAAGATGGCAATAGTAGCTAATATGGTAAGCTGAACAGGTTTGCGCTCTAACCAGGTATGGAATCCTTCTCCCGCAAGCCTTCTATTGCTAATTTTTTGTAGTGGTGCAGCTTCGGCCAGTTCGTCTGTAACTTCGCTACCACTTTTAATGGTCTTATATACGTTCCATAAAAGAATGAACATACCGGCTATATACATACTACCTCCAATAGCTCTAAACCAGTACATAGGAATGATCTCGGTAACGGTCTCAAGGAAGTTTCCGTAGACTAATGTACCATCAGGGTTGAATTGTTTCCACATGGAAGCCTGAACAAAACCTGCAACATACATTGGTAAAGTATATAGGATGATACCTAAAGTACCTGTCCAAAAATGTGCATTTGCAAGCTTAATGGAATATAGTTTTGTTTTGAACATTCTTGGTACCAGCCAGTACACCATTCCAAAGGTTAGGAACCCGTTCCAGGCAAGGGCGCCTACGTGTACGTGTGCTATGATCCAGTCGGTAAAGTGGGCGATAGCATTAATATTTTTTAGGGATAGCATCGGGCCTTCAAAAGTTGCCATACCGTAACCGGTGATCGCTACCACCATGAACTTTAAAACAGGGTCTGTCTTAACTTTATCCCATGCTCCACGAAGAGTTAGAAGTCCGTTGATCATACCACCCCAGGATGGCATCAACAGCATCACCGAAAAAGCAACTCCAAGGTTTTGAGCCCAGTCTGGCAGGGAAGAATATAACAAGTGGTGTGGTCCCGCCCAGATATAAATAAAGATAAGGGACCAAAAGTGGATAATAGATAATTTATAGGAGTAAACCGGCCTGTTGGCAGCCTTGGGGACAAAGTAATACATAAGTCCCAGGAAAGGCGTGGTTAGGAAAAATGCAACTGCATTATGCCCGTACCACCACTGTACCAATGCATCCTGCACTCCGGCGTATACAGAGTAACTCTTAAATAAACCTACAGGTATTGCAAGGCTGTTGAAGATGTGCAGTACTGCAACAGTGACAAAAGTTGCAATGTAGAACCAGATGGCTACATATAAATGTCTTTGTCTTCTCTTGAAAATTGTGGCAATAAGGTTCCAACCAAAAACTACCCAAACTACTGCAATAGCAATGTCAAAAGGCCATTCCAGCTCGGCGTATTCCTTTGAACTGGTAAAACCAAGGGGGAGTGTAATTGCCGCTCCAATAATGATCAATTGCCAGCCCCAAAAGTTGATGCTGCTAAGGATGTCACTGTACATCCTGGCTTTGAGCAGGCGTTGGGTGGAGTAATAAACCCCCGCAAAAATGGCATTTCCTACGAAAGCAAAAATCACCGCATTGGTATGCAGTGGGCGCAGGCGTCCAAAACTTAACCAGGAAATTCCGTCGGTTAGGTTAGGGAACAGGAATAAGAAGGCCAAAAGAAGCCCGACTGACATTCCGATAACTCCCCAAAAAAGGGTAGCATAAAGGAACTTTTTAACGATTTTGTTGTCGTAGTAGAACTGTTGCAATTCCATTTTTTAATTGTCTTGATTAATTTTACTCGATTTTGTTGATTTCTCTTTGACAAGCTCATCCTCAAAAAGAATACGCACAGAAGGGGTATAGTCATCGTCGAATTGGCCACTACGTACAGCCAGGATAAAAACAACGAAAAACAATACCGCTACAATAATGCTTATTGTAAGGAGTAAATAGATGACGCTCATACCTATTTATTATCCGGCAAAGCTACAGGCATTGGTTTTTGGGAAATATGATTTCGATCAGGTTTTTGCCAGAAAGGCATTTGTAAAAAATTAAGCCATATATGATTACGCTCATATTCAGGAGTGTTCTTAATTCGGACATTTGTATCTGAAATTAATATTTAACACATCTGATCATGAAAAATTTCAAAAATTCAAAAAGAAGTATTGTATACGTTTTCTTCCTGGCGGCACTTGTAGCGGGTCTGTTTACCTCCTGCGAAAAGGCAGTGGCTGCAAAAGAAAATCCCGAACTAATGAAGGTGTATGGAGAGAGTGAAGCCGAAATGACTGCTCCTCCATTGGTGCCAAGACCGGTTGGAAAAAGAGCTGCTACCAAGCTTGTAGTTAATATGGAGGTAGTGGAAAAAGAAATGGAAATGAGCGATGGAGTAACCTATGTTTACTGGACCTTTGATGGTACCGTTCCCGGAAGCTTTATTCGTACAAGGGTAGGGGATGAGATCGAATTTCACCTAAAAAACCACCCCGACTCAAAACTACCTCACAATATTGACCTTCACGCAGTGACCGGACCCGGAGGTGGTGCAGAATCTTCTTTCGTAGCTCCGGGACACGAAGCTGTATTTACCTTTAAGACCATGAACCCCGGTCTTTATGTATACCACTGTGCTACCGCTCCTGTTGGAATGCACATCGCAAATGGAATGTACGGTCTTATCCTTGTTGAGCCCGAAGGTGGTCTTGAGCCGGTGGATAAAGAATATTATGTAATGCAGGGTGATTTCTATACCGAAGGTGAGAATGGAGAAAGAGGACTTCAGGCATTCAGTATGGACAAAGCAATTGATGAAGATGCAGATTATGTAGTTTTCAATGGAAAAGTTGGTGGATTGACAGGAGATAATGCCTTAACTGCAAAAGTAGGAGAAACTGTACGTCTTTTTGTAGGTAATGGTGGACCAAACCTGGTCTCTTCCTTTCATGTTATTGGGGAGATCTTTGACAAAGTATATGTTGAAGGTGGAGCTATGATTAATGAGAATGTGCAAACTACACTCATCCCTGCCGGTGGCGCTGCCATTGTTGAATTTAAGGTTGAAGTTCCAGGTAACCTGGTATTGGTTGACCACTCGATCTTTAGAGCTTTTAATAAAGGAGCTTTAGGTATCCTTAAGGTTGAAGGAGAAGAAAATGAAAAAGTCTTTGGTGGTAAAATCGAAGAGAAAATTTACAATCCCGGCACCTCTGTTAGCGAAGTTGCTGAAGAAACAAATGACGAAGAGCAGGTAGCCGAAATGTCGATGGCCGAAAAGATGGAAAGAGGTAAGCAGGTCTATACCCAAAGCTGTCTTGCCTGTCACCAGGCTACCGGTGCAGGTATTCCTAATGCTTTCCCTCCACTTGCAGAGTCAGATTACCTGAATGCCGATGTTCACCGGGCAATTGAGGTGGTGAAATTTGGATTGACCGGAGAGATTGAAGTTAATGGCAACGTTTATAATAGTGCCATGCCGAAACAAAATATCTCAGATGAAGATGTTGCTGCGGTGCTTACTTATGTGTACAACAACTGGGGCAACAACAAGACTGAAGTTACTCAGAAAATGGTAAAAGAAGTAAAATAATTATCTTTAGAGTATGAAAAAGTTAACCAGATTGGCAATTTGCATCGCGATAATGATCACGAGCCAGGCTTACAGCCAGTCTGGTTCAATGGTAGAGGTGAAGGGAGGGGAGTTTATTCCCCTCTACGGAACCAAAACTGAGGTTCCTGTAGATGATTTTCTCATGGATGTTTATCCGGTCACTAATGCGGAGTTTTTAAAATTTGTGGAAGAAAATCCACGCTGGAGAAGATCACAGGTGAAAAAGCTGTTTGCCGATGATAATTACCTGCGTAACTGGAAGAATGATTTAAGCTTTGGTGATGACATGCTGCCCAATTCCCCGGTGACTAATGTCTCCTGGTTTGCAGCAAAGAATTACTGCGAATGCCAGGGCAAGAGATTGCCTACAGTAGATGAGTGGGAGTATGTAGCCATGGCAAATGAAACCAGTCCCGATGCACGCGAAGAAAAATCTTATAATCAATTTATCTTAAGCTGGTATGAAACCCCCAACACATATAAAAACACTATAGGTAATACCTTTAGGAACTATTGGGGAGTGTCCGACCTTCACGGGTTGGTATGGGAGTGGACATCAGATTTTAACTCTGTGATGATTGGTGGGGAATCCCGACAGGATAGTACGGGAGATAATAACCTCTTTTGCGGAGGGGCCGCAGTTGGCGCCACAGATCTTATGAACTATGCAGCTTTTATGCGCTATGCCTTCCGCGGAAGTATGAAAGCAAAGTACTCAATCAAGAACCTTGGGTTTAGATGTGTACAGGATATTGAAAAATCAGAACTATGATCATGAAAAAAGTTGTTTTTATAATGCTTTCAGTTTTACTTTTTGCAGCGTGCAACGATGCCGGAAAGAAAGAAACTGATGCTAAAGAAGAAGTCGCAGTGAATACAGAGGAAATCAAGGGAGAAATTCCGGAACTTTCAATCTACAATCTGCCCTCCACCTGGACCACCCAGGATAATGAGAATATTCAGCTGGAAGACCTTCGGGGGAATGTTCTGGTCATGGTAATGATCTACACTTCCTGTAAAGCCGCCTGTCCCCGACTTATCGCAGATATGCGGAATATTGAAAAGCAGGTGCCGGAGGAGTATCTCGACAAAACAAAGTTTATCATGGTGAGCATAGATCCTGAAACCGATACACCCCAACGTCTTAATTCCTTTGCTAAAGAAAATGTGATGGAAGATGATCATTGGATGTTCCTTCGCGGTACGCCCGAAGATACCAGGGAATTTGCAACCGTACTCGCAGTGAGTTATAAGCAGATCTCTCCCATTGATTTTTCCCACTCCAACATCATTAGCGTATTTGATGAAGATGGAGTACTGGTCCACCAGCAGGAAGGCCTTGGTGTAGATAATACGGAAACAGTTGAAGCCATTAAAACCGAAGTTTCGAATTAAGAAGATTTCATGTCAGATAGAAAAAGGCTGCTGTTTAGCAGCCTTTCTTGTTTCTATACTATTGTGCCCCGGCCATTGAAGGTTCGCTGCTTTTCAACTTCTTTTTTAGCAACTAACAATTTAAATAATTCCATCGCCACCAGTATCAAAGAAGCAGAGAGAAAAAGGTACAGCCAGTGCCTTGATGGCAGGGGATTGAGGCTTAATAATGTTTGCATAAAAGGGACCTGCAAAGCCAAGATATGAAGACTTTGAGCTCCTAATACTCCAAAAAGTAAAAACAGGTTCTTTTTAACCGGAATTCTAAATGCAGATCTGGTCTCCGACCGGCAATTAAAGGTGTGGAAGTTCTGAAGTAAAACCATTAGCATTAGCACCGCATTTCTTGCAGGTTGTTCCTCCCAATGAAGTTGGTTAAGCAAGTGATACCACAAGCCAAAAGCCAGCAATGCTATCACTGCAGCAGAGAGCAGGGTTTGTTTTATCATGAGGGGGTCAAAAATGGGCTCATCTGGTTTTCTGGGAGGTTGAAGCATAACTCTCTTCTCTCCTGCTTCAAAGGCCAGGGCAACATCCTGTATCCCGTTAGTGACCAGATTAAGCCACAATAACTGTACGGGGAGGAAAGGCAAAGGTAACAGGAAAGCCAGGGAAAGACCAATAGTCAATAATTCGGCCGCCCCTGTTGAGATGAGCAGATAAATGATTTTCCTTAAATTACTATAGGTATAACGCCCTTCCTCAATACCTGCAGCGATAGATGCAAAGTTGTTATCGCTAATAATTATAGATGCGGTGTCTTTTGCCACATCTGTTCCATAGCCCATTGCGACTCCTATATTTGCCGTTTTTAGTGCCGGGGCATCATTTACTCCGTCTCCGGTTACCGCAATCAGATGTCCGGAATCTCTTATGGATTCCACTATCATTTGTTTCTGTTGCGGTGTGACCCTTGCGAAAACCCGCTTTGTCCGGAGGATATCGGTTAACTTTTCGGGAGTTTTCTCGATATTACTTAATTCAGCTCCGGTAATGACTTGCTCCTGCATGTTTGCAATGCCTACTTCTTTAGCTATGGCAAGGGAAGTTGCAGGATGATCTCCCGTAACCATTGCGACCTGCACTCCTGCGGCATGGCATTGTTTCACTGCAGGTGCTGCTTCGGGACGTAATGGATCTAAAAGGGCAATAAACCCTAACAGTTCCAGGTGAGGGAGCTCTCCTGCAGGTAATACTTTATCTGCAGTTCCTCCCGCAACTGCGATTATACGATAGCCAGTTTCAGCATGTTTGGCGGCCTCTTCCAAAAGAGGTGCATATTTTTCACCGTCAATATGCTCTTTAATTTTCTCAACAGCTCCTTTGACTGCAATTTGGAGCTCCTTAGTTCCCTCCTGTTCATAATACACTGCAGCAAATTGTCGGGCCGATTCAAATGGTACCTCTTTCACCTTTTTAATTTGAGCCTGAAATTTTCCCGGGGATGTTCCGGCTTTGAAAGGAAGACCTAATAAAGCCACATCTATGGGATCTCCGGAAAATGACCAGTTGTCATCAATATAATTCAGGTTGCCTTCATTACATATGGATACGGCCTGAAGTAGGTTTTGAAGATCGATCGATTGATCTAAAATTACTTCGTCACCACCCCGTGAAACAATTTTCCCTTCGCCATTATAACCTTCACCTGTGACCTTGAGTGCTGTTGGCCCTGGCAATATTAATATTCTTGCTGTTTGCTGGTCAACAGTAAGTGTTCCTGTTTTATCTGTAGCAATGAAGGTGCAGCTGCCAAGGCCCTCCACGGCAGTGAGTTTTCGAATGATCACATTTCTTTTTGCCATCCTTGATCCACCTATGGAAAGCGCAACTGTCATGGCAATAGGTAAACCTTCCGGAATGGCCGATACTGCCACGGCCACTACAAAAAAGAAGATCTCTTTTACAGGAATGCCAAAGTAATATCCCATAATTCCCAGAACTATACTGGCAGCAAGAACGATATAGGTTATTTTACGCGTAAAGATCTCCATTCTCTTTACCAGTGGCGCTTTGCCTGTCTCAAGTTCCTGAAGCGAAGATGCAATCTTCCCGATTTCGGTTCCAGTTCCTGTAGAGACAACTATTCCGGTACCTCTTCCGGTTGTTATGGTGGTGCCTGCAAACAGCATGTTGGTTTGATCGGGCACTCCAACATCTTCTTTTTTGATAGCGCTGCTGTCCTTCTCTATGGCTTTTGACTCCCCGGTGAGAATAGCTTCTTCTACAGTTAAATTGTTGTAATCGATCACCCTGATGTCTGCCGGTACCTTGTTCCCCGATTCCATCAAAACAACATCACCGGGCACTAGATCTTCACTGTCAATCACACTAATTTGGTTGTTCCTCTTTATTTTGACGCGCAGCTTGATAAGGTTTTCCAGGGCAGATGCTTTTTCTTCTGCCTTCCACTCCTGGAAAGTTCCTATGCCCGCATTAACCAGCAGGACCAAAAAAATAAAGATAGCATCTGAAAATTCTCCCAGTACCAGAGCAACAAAAGCTGCTGCCATTAAAACATATATAAGGGCGTTGAGGAACTGGGCGAAAAACAGTTTGATGAGGGTTATTTTCTTTTTTTTTGGCAGTAGGTTTTTCCCATATTCCTGTTGCCTGCTACCGTGTTGGGTAGTTGACAAGCCATTGGGGGAGGTGTCAAGTTTCTTCATTACCTCCTCGGAATTCATTTGGTACCAGGAATTCATTTCCATTTTTCCTGATTTTTTAAAAGGCTGCCTAAGAAATCATGATGCAAAATTTCCCTTTGCTCTAACGTGGTGCCAGATCTAATTAAATTTAGAAAATCGGTGCGTGTAAAATAATGATATTTAGCACCTTTGATAAATTTAGGATTAGTTGGTAATAGGTGCAACTTCATCTGGCAAAGGTCAAAACCCGGCGCCAAGAAAATCTTTCGTAAAATGCCTTTTTTGAAAGCCCGTTTATAAAATTTTTCTGCTTGGCGGGTTGTCCTCACTACGATCTTTTTCGCAACGGGTTCTTTGTGAATTTCTTAGATCCTAAAAAACGTAAGCTCCTTTTGAATTTCCAGTCTTTGAAACGCAGGGTGAGCTCCTGTCAAATTTCCCGAATCGAATCCAAACTTCTGTCCTCCGGAAGCAAGAATGCAGCCCGGTCCTTCTTCAACATTAGATGCTGTGCTCCATTTTCCAAATGCTCCTCAACGTACTTTACTTCGGAAGGCTGTAAATTTACCGTGAGAGATTAAGTACCTGTTCCCTATCCTGTTCTTTGGTCTTCTTAATGCTGAATAAATCCCTTCCGCAGGATTTCTGAATGCACTTCTTCACCCACTTTATTAGTTTTCCTGAAGTTTAAACGCTCCAGTGAAGTGATCATCCTGAAATTTTTCCGAGAGGTAACCCCCAGTGAATGCTTTCCCCATTGAGACAATCATTTTCAATCCTGTGAAGCATCGCTGCAGCTTCGGTTCCATTTTGGGCGTGTTTTCCGTCGTAGAAGGAGATAATGAGAATTTCCGAAAGTTCTTCAGGCTTAATCCTTCTGCGAAGGATCTCTTCAGAAGCTATTTTTGGATACTCGGGGTAAGGAGGTTTTTTCATGGGTCGTCAAAAATGTCATTTTTGGAACCTCTTGTTTTAAAACCTGTTTTCTTTTCTTCCTATTCCAAAAAGCAGAACAAATCCGCCGCCAATAAGTCCGCCTAAGATGAAGGGAGAGAAAGCAGATTCAAAATTAGAAAACCGTAAGACTATTCCGCCAATTATAAATAAAAGACCGGTTAGTTTCAATAAAAGATTCTTTCTAAAAAGCATGGCGGGAGGAAACGTTTGGAGGTGAAACAACAAGAAGCAAGTAGGGGTTGCTTACTCGTTGGCTCTCCCTGCAAAAGCAGGGAAACAAATAATTTAATCACAGTCCCAATTTACCCGATTTTCCTTTTTATCTCCAACTTTTTTATAAGAATTTTTTCAGAGTGAAAAGGGATAAGAATTTTGACGGGAATATTCTAAATCCTGCGGCCAATGAAATTAGTGCATACTGTAGTGAAAGCAATGATACTTATTGAACTTAAAGGCATAAGAATAGCCGCGATAATTGGGGATAATTGCCCAGTAACCGCAAAATAAAGACCCACAACATTATAGAGGAAGGACAGAAGCATGCTTATCTTGATCACCTTCATTGCCGACTTTGAAGCTTTAATGAACTTAAAGAGACTGTCAAACCTGCTTGCATCAAGAATAGCATCACAGGCGGGGGAGAAGACATTTACATTTTCTGAAATTGCTATTCCCACCTCACTTTTTGCCAGGGCACCGGCATCATTAAGACCATCGCCCACCATGATGGTTTTTCTTCCCTTTTGTTGAAGAGAGGCGATGTAGTCAAGTTTATTCTCAGGTTTTTGGTTGAAGAACATTTCAGTATTTTCCGGTAACAGATTTTCAAGTCTCTCCTTTTCTCCTTCATTATCGCCCGATAGAATTGAAAGGTGGTAATGTGGGGCCAGTTCAGAAAAGAGATCTCTTACCCCTTCGCGGTATTCATTGAAAAAGACGTACCTGCCTTTGTATTCATTGTTCGAGCTAATATGTACCGAAGTGTTAAGGGTTGGTGCTACCACAGTACTCCCCACAAATTCAGCCGATCCCACTTTCATCGCCTGCTTTTGGTGTACGGCTTCAATTCCTTTCCCTGTGACTTCCCGAAATTCTTCGGGCGCAGTAATATCATATTCGGCCAGCATATCATATAATTTACGGCTCAAAGGATGATTTGAGGCGCGAAGCGTATTCTTCAGGAGAGATTCTTCTTCAGCAGTAAGGGTGATCCCTTCATAACTAATGCTGCTTTTTTTATTTGAAGTGATGGTTCCTGTTTTGTCAAAGATCAAAGTGTCGGCTTTTGCTAGTTGCTCGATCACACCGGCATTTTTCAGATAAAACTTTTTGTTGCCAAAGATCCTCAGGAGATTTCCGAGGGTGAACGGGGTGGACATTGCAAGCGCACAGGGACAGGCAATAATTAATACTGCTGTAAAGACATTGATCGCGGTGGCAAAATCCAAAAATGCCCACCAGGCCGTTGCCGTAAAAGCGATTAAAAGCAAAACAATAGTGAAATACTTGCTTATATGGTTGATGAAAGAGGTGAAGGAGTCTTCCTTTTTAACCTGAAAAACATCATTGCTCCATAGTTTTGTAAGATAGCTTTGAGAGACCGATTTAAGAGCTTCCATCTCGATCATGCCCGAAACCTGCCGCCCTCCTGCATATAATTTATCTCCGGATTCCTTCTGCACAGCTTCAGATTCTCCTGTTACAAAACTGTAATCAATACGCGCATTGCCATTGATAAGAATACCATCCACTGGTATAAGTTCTTCGTTCCTTATTAAGATCCTGTCGCCCTTTACAATATCGTGCACATGTATACTCTCCTCTTTCCCGTCGGGATTTATACGGGTGATACCAATGGGGAAATATGATTTGTAATCCCTCTCAAAAGAGAGGAAATTGTAAGTCTTTTGCTGAAAAAATTTCCCCAGAGTAAGGAAAAATACAAGACCTGTAAGACTGTCAAAGAAGCCCGAGCCCCAGTCAAAAATTATTTCTAATGTGCTGCGTACAAAGAGAACCAGTACCCCCAGAGCGAGCGGCACATCAATGTTTAAAATTTTTGCACGCAACCCTTTGTAGGCAGAGATAAAGTAATCCTGTGCGACATAAAAAACTACCGGGAGCGAAAAGGCAAACATTAGCCATCTAAAAAGGCCTTTATACTGTTCCAGCCAGTATTCATTGACATCAAAATATTCAGGAAAGGAGAGGAACATTACATTTCCAAAGGCAAAACCTGCAACCCCCAGCTTATAAATGATGCTGCGGTTGATCTCCTTTTTTCCGGTTTCACTGTCATCAAGACTTATGTAAGGCTCGTACCCAATACTGCTGATAAACAGGATCAGATCTTTTAAACTTAATTTTTCTGAATTATAGGTAATGCGAAGACTTTTCTTCGGGAAATCCACCTGTGATGCGGTGATCTCCGGTTTCAGCTTGTTGAGGTTCTCGAGGATCCAAATGCAGGAACTGCAATGGATATGAGGAATGTACAGGGAGATAACCTGTATGTTCCCGTCATTGAACTCCAGCAGCTTATCTGCAATTTTTTCATTGCTAAGGAAATCATATTTCCCTTCAAACTGTGCCGGTGCCGCACCGGGTGTGGCTTCCATGTCGTAATAGGAAGAAAGCCCGTTTTCTGAAAATATTTCATAAACGGTCTTACAGCCATTGCAGCAAAAAGACTTATCATCAAAGCTAACACATGACTTAATCGTATCACCACAGTGATAACAAGAAAGTTCCTCCATAAAAATTGCTCGTTTCGTACCGGGTACAAAGGTTGAAAATGAGCGGATTGGAAAATATGACGTAGGTCATATTCTCGAAATGCTTTTCAAAAATGACATTTTTGGAACTCTTCTACCATAGAAAATGGGAATTAAGGCTTTTCTCGCCCGACACCTGAGTATTTTTCAATTTCAGAATTTAATTCGGCGCCAATAAGAATGATAAAACTAGTAAGGAATAACCATAACAGCATAACAACTACTGCCGAAATAGAGCCGTATACTTCCCCATAACTTCCGAAGTTTTGAACATAAAAGGAAAAGCCCCAGGAAGCGATTAACCACAAAAGCGTGGCCAGGAGCGCTCCGGGAAATACCCATTTGTAGGCCGGTGTTCTTCTATCGGGAGCATAACGATACATCGCAGCCAGGAAAAATACTACTATGGCGGCCAGGAGTACCCATCTTAGCCAGGTGATCAAGATTTCCAGACTGGAAGGAAGGGAAATAAAATTAACAATGGCAGGCCAGACTACAATAAGACCGAGACTAATGATGACCAGGATGATGGTACCAAGTGTAAAGAGCAGGGTAAGGGCATTTTGCTTTATGAAGCCCCGGTCATTATTGGTGTCGTAAGCGACATCCAATCCTGTGAACATTGATTTCGTCCCTTTGTTGGCACTCCAAAGACTAAATAGGATCCCAATAATTAAACTCCAGCTTAAGGCGCTTCCCGATGTGGAAACTACATCCTCAAGCTGGGATTCTATGATATTGAAAGCCTGTTGTGGCATTACTTGAGAGATAGTTTGTAGTTGATCCTGAAGGCTCTGCGGGTCCATCGCCAGGCCGTAAATGGAAACTAAGGCCCCAATGGCAGGAAAAACTGCAAGAAATGCATAGAACGCAACTCCGGCAGAAATGATGGAAACATTATTTTCACCAATTTCATCTTTGACACCAAGTCCTATAGATTTCCATCCTGAAAAAGGGATCTTTGATGGTTTTTCCATTTTTCGTGGAGGATTGTAACCTTTGCTCATTACTTTTATTTTTGAGTTATCTTTCTTAAAATAAGAAATTCATAAAGCAGAGCTTAAGACTACAGCTATAAACATTTGTTAATCCTGCGGGATGCTCAGCTTTTTTGCTTCACCCTGTCTCTTTTTTTAAAATGCCCAATCACAGAAGGAGCTGTAAAACCATGTATGATTATGGAGATCAAAATAATGTAGGCGGTAATTGCATATAATTCATTTTTGTGGTCAAAATAATCAAAGGTGACAAAAGCCCAGGATAAATAGAAGATAGACCCTATCCCCCGTATCCCAAAGAAGCTCACCGCCAGTTTGCTCTTGAAACTTCCTTTCACTCCAAGTAACCCAATTAAACCTGCAACTGGCCTAATTATTAGCACAAAGAGAAAAGCGAATACTACTCCTTTCCAATCGGTCAAAGTGAGCATTCCGTTCATGATGGATCCACCGAATAACAAAATATAGATCACCATGAACAGGTGCTCCATTTCCTGGACGAAATCGTGAAGTTTTTTCTTGTATTTCTGATCGACTTTTTCATAATATCTAAGGCTGAAACCGGCAAAGAAAACCGCCAGAAAGCCATACCCATGCAGTAGTTCTGTAACACCGTAAGTCATAAAGGTAAGCGAGAGGGCAAGGAAACCAACAAAAGTTTTTACCCCGGCATATTTATGGATCCTATCCATTAAGTGTCCTATTAACCACCCAAGGAATAATCCGCAAATTACTCCAATGACCACCTTGAGAAGTAATTTATCCCAAAGCCAGTCTGTAAAATTAAATGCGGCCCAGCTTCCCGCCTGTGCTACCAGGACTGCCAGGTATGAGAAGGGATATGCAATACCATCATTAAGACCTGCTTCGGCAGTGAGGGTGAATCTAATATCATTTGCGAGTTCTTCTTCCTCCATAGGGTCATCCAGTTGCACCTCGGCTGCGAGAACAGGATCTGTAGGAGCCAGTACTGCGGCCAGTAAAAGGCTGGACGGTAAACTGAGTAACAGGAAGTATTGTCCCAATAAAAAAGCCGAGATCATACAAATGGGCATGGTGACAAAAACCAAAAGGAGAGGCTTTCGCCAGGCACGGAGACTGTAATTTGCACCTATTTTAAGACCGGCGCCCATGAGGGAAATGATAACAAGGGCTTCGGAAAAGTACATAAGATGTTGGTCCTTCCATAGAGGATCTGGCCAGTTTAAAGGCAGTCCCACAGCAAAAAGCCCAAAACCAATTAATAAAAGTACGATTGGAGAGCTTATTTTTAGCTTTTTGGAAAAAGCGGGCAGCCACGCCATTATTATGGTAGCAAATCCAAGGCCGGCAAGGATCAGGTAATGTTCTTCCATTACGGGAAAATAGGATTTATTCTTTCTTTCCCTTCATAAAAGAATGTTACTTCTTTATAACCATACCAAAAAACGTAGTTTTTTAGGATTTTATCCAATGCACAAGTAGGATATTTTCCAAAAAGGATTAAATTTGTTAGTATGGGAACAGATGTATCACAAGAAATCAAACGGTTCAAAGAGGTAAGGGATGAAAATAACTTTACCCAAACCGAATTTGCCCAGCTGCTGGGCATTAAGAATTCTACAGCCGATATTGAAAGAGGCCGCACAAAACTTTCTGGTAAGGTAGTGGCCGAACTGCTTCGGCAATTCGCGATCAATCCTTTGTGGTTGTTTGGGGAAAGCAATCAAAAATACCTGCAGTTGACTAAGGGAGATATAAGTCCTAAAGTAGTAAGTCTTAATAGTGCAGAGGAAGAAAACATTGTACTGGTAAATGTAAAGGCAGCGGCGGGATATCCACAAAACGTGCAGGATGTGGAATGGTACCAGCAGCTTCCGGCTTTTGATATTCCTTTGCCCGAATATCGCAATGCGACCCACCGGGGCTTCCAGGTAGAAGGAGACAGTATGTTACCAAACTTCAGGCCGGGCGAATGGGTTCTGGGAAAAGCAGTTCCCACCATTGAGGAAGCCAGCAATAACAGGATTTACGTGGTAGTGTTATATGATTCAGTCCTTGTAAAAAAACTTCAGAAGTTACCCGATCCTTCCAAACTTCTTCTCATCTCTCTTAATGAAGAGTATTTACCTATTGAAGTGAGGGTAAACGATATCCAGGAGTTATGGCAGGTGAATTCCAAGCTTACTTTTAATCTCGACGCACCTTCAGAAAGCGGTTTGCTAAAGCAACTCCAGCAGTCTATGGAGGATCTAAAAAGTGAGTTTAAAACCCTTAAACATTAAAAAACGGCCTGAGAACTTCAGGCCGTTTTCCAGGATCTAAAGATCCTGTGGTTGTTGGTTAGTTGTATTAAATTATATTTCTTAATACAAGATTAGACATCATCGTCCATCTCATCATATGCTTCCTCTACTTCATCACCTCTTTCTTCAAGTTCGTCAGTAGCTTCTTCGATTCTATCTCCTCTGTCCGGCTCATCACGACACGATATGAAAGATGAGCTTACCGTGAAGAGTAGGGAAAAGATTAAAATAAACTTTTTCATGGTTGTGTTTTTAAGATTAGTTCTAACAAATTTATAGAAACCTGCTCATAATAAGCATTTTGCTTGCTAAACTTTTCTTAAAACAGCCTTAAAAGCCGTATTTTAGTGCATATTTCTAGTTATCATCTCCTATTTTGTCGATTTCCTCGTTAATCTCTTCATTAACTTCCTGGTCAACTTTTTTACCGGTTCTTTCAATGATTCCTTCATTGTCCTCTTCCACCTCGACTTCTTCTCTTTCTACTTCCACCTCTGTTTCACGAACAACTTCTCTTTCTGTAACAGTATCACGGCAGGAAGTGAACAAAATAGTTCCCATAGCCATTATTGCGAAAAAACTTTTAATCTTCATAATTCAATATTTAATGTTTGAAGGAGCCAATGTATAAAACCCGTTCACGTCATTGTCACAATTTTTCAATAATTTAATATAATGTTTAAAAATAGTTCTAAAAATGATGCTGTAAAACATCATTTTTAGAACTTATTTTAAATATCAAAGCCATCCGAAAAGGATGGCTTTAATTAATCTGACCGAACTCAGGGATTACATTTCCCTGGTTGTACCGGTAAAGTTGTTATATTCATTTTCGTCAAGAAAACCATCGTCATTGGCGTCCCAATCGTCAAACAACCCCGAATTCCATTCATTGTTATCTACAAAACGGTCATCATTCTCGTCAAAGTCATTAAACCAGTTGGAATTCGCAAAGCCTTCATTCCATTCGTCACTACTTAAAAAACCGTCTTTATCTGTGTCAAACAGGTCCCAGTCTTCTTCACCGGCATAATCTGTATACCAGTTGTTTCTACCTTCATTCCATTCGTTCTCGTCAATCATGTCATCATCGTTGACATCTGCCACTCCAAATGTTGATTCGTAGAACTCTTCATCATCAAAAGTAGAACTGTCGTCTTCATCCCATTCAGAAAAAACGGTGTTGTTTGCCTCTCCAAATTCATTCTCATCAAGCATTGAATTATCATCGGCGTCATAAGCTCCAAAACCTTCGTCCATTACTTCATCCTCTTCGTAAACCTCAGTTTCAAGTTCTTCTTCTATCACCTCTATTTCATCTGCTTCCCTTTCGGCATCTTTACAAGCCATAAAGGAGGTGCTCACTGTAAATAAAAAAGTGAATACTAAAATTAATCGTTTCATAATATCAAATTTTAATTCGATTTGTTTAAAAGCTGCGGAAGGATTTTCCTTATGCAGGTATCTTTAAGCTACTATAGAATTCCTTCAAGTGCAAGCATACCACCAACTGCCGATGCAACGGCGGAAACTATTCCGGTAGCAACCAGCCACCATGCAGCGGTTGCGGCTGCTTTTCTGGATTCTTCGGCTGCAATAAGAGCCTTCTCCCTGGCTTCGGCTATTTTCTCATTCACCTTGATCTGTACTTCATAAGCCTTTTCCAGAACGGAATCTCTTGCGCTTACAATTTTATCAGCGATAGGTTCTGCTTCGCTTCGGCTAAGGGAGGTTCGGTCGGTGATCATTATGATCATTTCTTCCTTGTTATAATGTTCAAGTTTATATTTAAGATCGGGACCGGCTCCTGAATCCTGAAAAATAGCAGTGAAATCTGAATAAATCCTGTTAAGGTCATTTGTCCCGCCGGAGAACATGGCTTTTACTTTTGCCTGCAGGTCACCTTTTTTCTGTTGTAATTCACCTTTTTTCGCCTGTGCATTATCCTGTCCGTCACTAAAGTAAGCCTGCACCTTATTCAGGACCTTTTCTGCCTGGGAGATCCTTTTATCTGCTTCTCTTTCATCCATGTCCTGAGACGCAAGAAGTTTTACAAGGGTCTCTCTGTCTATTGCACTTGCTTTTGCTTTAGCAATATTGGTCGCTTGTTTTGGTTCATTGAGAATCTTCTTAAGGTCTTGCTCCAGTTGGTCTGGTTGTAATTCTTTCTTGTTGGTGTTTTGAAGAGCACCTTTAATTTGATCCTGATATTTATTGATCTGCTCTCTGTCGGCAGGAGTTAGATCTTCAATTCCGGCCTTAGCTTTATCCTCGGGAGAGGCATCGCTTTGAGCAATATTTTTAATGCTGTTCACATGGTTTTTAACAGCCTCTTTATCTTCTTTGGAAAGAGTGCTTTTGTCGGCTTCTTCCAGAATCAATTTTTTTACTGAATTTGGATAATCAAAATCGGCTTTTTCTGTTACCTGTAAGTCGGTGATAAGATCCTTGATCTGTTTTTTCAGGTTTTGAATATCTACGCGCTGTGGCTTAAGCTGTTTAACGTAGTCATCTACTTTCTTATCTACATCGTGTGTAGAGAAAAGTTTTTCAAACTGCTTACGCATATCTTTTGCTTCAAATTTCGCCTTTGTTTTTGCGACATCTTTGGCCACGCCTGCATCTGATTTCTGAAAGACAGAACCTGCAGATGAAAGACTATTTTTAACTGTAGATGCCAGTCCACCTACGAGTGAGGTTACCATATTGATCTCAAGGTATGTAACCACCATAAAAAAAGCTGCCCAAATTACCAGTCCAAGAGTGGCTCCGATAAAGTTTGCACCTATAAATCCTAATTTTACGGCCAGAAGACTTGCAAAGAACAGGGCGATGGAAGTGGTGATCATTGTCCATGCACCAAGACCTGTAGAAACTTTTTGACCCACATTCATACCATCGTCATCGTCATCATGGTCTTCATTTGCTTTTTGCCTGTCTTTGGTGGAATCACTGTGGCCTTTCTTTCGAATGTTACCTACTGCAGTAATTCCTCCGGCAACAGAAATTGACGTTAATAATAGCTGAAATCCCAAAGCGAGTAGTACCCCTGCAACTACTGCAATGAAGAAATTTGTCTCCTCAAGCAGAACGGCTGCTCCCATTCCTTCCTGAGCAAATAAATTCAAAGGGAATAATGCACATAATAATAAAGTATACCTCTTCATAGTTGATTTTTAATTGGTTATACACCTAAATTAAAGTTTTAAGAAGGGTATTTTTTTAAATTAATCTTAAATCCGGGTTCTTTTAAGGAGAACTTAGTGTTTAGAACGGGAACCGTATGGAAATGATAAAATAATTAAGAATTCAGCAAAGGAAGAAGTTTAATATAGATATCCTCACAGTCCTGTTTTGAAAGGGGTTTCTCACGAAAACCAATAACCTGGGGAAATCCTGCAGCTCTTTTTCGGTCACTTTCATTAATTGAGGAGGTGACCATTACTACATAAATTTTATCTGCTTTTGGTAAACGCGCCACTTGCTCAAGGAATTCCCAGCCGGTGCATTGTGGCATATTAATATCCAGCAATATTAATAGTGGCTTGGTAGGGGGATGATTGCTTAAAAATTCCAGTGCTTCCCGGGCATGGAGAAAATCCAAAACATTGGATGGTAACTTACTTTTTTTGATAAGCACCTTGTGCAGGAATAGGACGACTGCATCGTCATCAATAACAACAAGGTCTAAGTTCATATAATAAGTAAATCAAAGTAGCGGAGCAACCGGGAATTTTAATAGGAAATGAATTCTTTAAACAGGGGCAAAGATATGAAAATAAGTTATCCCTTGATTCACAATTTAAAGGAGCACTGTCCTGAACTCCCATACTTTATAAATATAAAGCAGAAGAAAAATTGCAGTTACCACAAACTCCATAAATGTAGATGCCAGTAACCCTATAAATGAACCCGATGCTGCCTTGAGGGCGGTTTTTGAATCGGCCTTGTTCAGGATCTCTCCAATATAGGCGCCAGCGAATGGAGCAATAAGAATAGCAAAGGGGATGGGGATAAAAATTCCCGCAAATAGACCTATTGTCGCTCCCATCATTCCCTGTTTACTGCCTCCAAGGTATTTTGTGCCCAAAGCCGGTATGGCATATTGAAGTGCAAAAATAATGATGGTTATGATTAAAGTAATCCCCAGGTAAGCGTAATCCATGGGTATGGCAGATGTTAGATGCAATAATAGTAAACCCGCCCAGCTAACCGGGATACCGGGTAACATCGGGAGAAAACTTCCAAGAATTCCTACCAACATAAGAATGCCTGCAAGTACTATAAAAATAAGATCCATAAAACTAATTTTTGGCTAAGATAGAGAAAGAGCAGACATAAAAAACAACTAAAAGATTAGTTTAAACTAAATAATTAGTTATATATTAGCGATAACAAAGAAAGAATTATGAAGCAATTGACCAAAGCCGAAGAAGAGATCATGCAGATCCTTTGGAATTTAAAGGAAGCCAACGTCGCCCTAATAATAGAGGAGATGAAGGAGCCGAAACCGGCTTATAATACAGTTTCCACTATTGTTCGCATCCTGGAAAGCAAAAAGTTCGTAGACCATCGAAAAAAGGGAAAAGGATATATCTATTTTCCGCTGGTAGATAAGGAGACCTATACTAATCAAAGTATGAATAAACTCATTGATGGATACTTTAACGGCTCCTTTAAAAGTATGGTTTCCTTCTTTATGAAAGAGAATAAAATGGACACCAAAGAATTGGAATCGATCCTTAAAGAGATCAACAAAAAGCAATAGTTATGTTCCACTACATTATACAGGTTGTCGCTTTTCAGCTCTTATTTTTAATAGGTTTCGAGCTGTTTTTAAAGAAAGAGACCTTTTTCAATTATAATCGTGCTTATCTTTTGATAACTCCGGTACTGGCAATGCTTTTACCATTGCTAAAGATACCCTTCCTTCAGGCTGCAATTCCTACGGAAGACTTTGTGATGCTGCCGGAAGTATTAATAGGTGCAAGCAGT
The DNA here is from genome assembly GCF_020866905.1 of Salinimicrobium sediminilitoris. GTDB lineage: Bacteria > Bacteroidota > Bacteroidia > Flavobacteriales > Flavobacteriaceae > Salinimicrobium > Salinimicrobium sediminilitoris. Next base: position 130,950 of record NZ_JAIVCC010000016.1, read on the forward strand.
GAATCACCTGTAACTTTAAATTCTGAAACTCCTGAAGCTGTTCAAACCATCAATTGGTGGCTTCTGGCTTACAGCGGCGGATTTATTTTTAGCCTCGGGATTTTCTTCAATAAGTTCAGAGTTTTAAAACAGCTTTTTACTCATAAACCAGTTCGCCAAAACCACGGGATGAAGATCGTGGAGGTGCCCCAATCAAAAATTGCCTGTACTTTTTATAAAACTATATTTCTGGGAGCCGAACTTTCAGAAAAAGAGCGGGAACAGATCCTTTCTCACGAACTGGTTCATGTGAAACAAAAACATACGCTGGATCTTTTACTGTTTGAATTTTTGAAGATCATTTTCTGGTTCAATCCGCTTATCTACATCTATCAATCAAAAATTTCAGCCATACATGAATATATCGCTGATGCCGGGGTAGTAAAAAATGTCAAAAAACAGGATTATTTCCAGCAGCTCCTCAATTCAGCTTTTAATACCGAGGATATTTCATTTGTCAATCAATTTTTTAATCATTCAATCATCAAAAAACGAATAGTTATGTTACAAAAAAACAGATCAAGATCAATTTCAAAGTTTAAATTTTTAATCATTCTGCCGCTTATGGCAGTAATGCTGACTTATGTTTCCTGTAGTTCGACACAATCTCCGAATAGAGAAGTTGCAGCCCCGGAAACTCCGCAACCGCCATCAACTCCTCCTTCAGCAGTGGTTACAGAAAAACAAAAGGACAATGATCCAGGCCTGGCCATTCCATTTGCGGTGGTTGAACAGGTTCCCGTTTTTCCGGGGTGCGAAGGATTGGAAACAATGGAGGAACAAAAAGAATGTATGGCCAGGAATATAAACATGCATGTCAATAGAAATTTCAATGTAGGTTTAGGGAAAGAATTAGGATTAACAGGTATCAACAGGGTTTACGTTCAATTTAAGGTTTCGAAAAAAGGAGAAGTTACCGAGGTAAGATCGAGAGCACCACATCCCGAGCTGGGTGCAGAGGCCGAAAGAGTAGTAAACGATTTACCAGATATGGAACCGGCCATTCATGGTGGAAAAGAGGTAGCAGTACTTTATTCTCTTCCTATAACATTTCAGGTTGCCGAGCCTGAACCTACAGAAGAAGGGAAGGAAGAAGATCAGAATTAAAATTTAAACAAAAAATTCATTTTATTTAATATTATTTTCAGCCACTAAAGCCGAAGCTCAGCCTTCGGCTTTATCTATTCTGGAGTAAATTTTTCCGAAGCCATTGATAGTATTTCAACAGTCCGAAACATCAAAATTTATGCTTTGAGTGAAAGAGAAATAAAACGAGAGGGAGAAAATGAATTTTTTGAAAGCCCATGACAGATCTTTCCTTTTTAATTTGATTAGGGCTGTCCTAAATTAGGTTAAGATCGTAATGACTTAATTATGTCATATCCACGGGAGAAAACTTTTCCTCAAACTCCTTAAATTCACTATTTTTGAAAAGTTTCTGTCCCGAATGAAGAAAATTCTACTCTTACTGCTGTTGCCTTTTCTGTTTGTCTCCTGTGAGGAGTTTCAGACGCGAAAGATATCTTCGGAAGAAATACTTTCAGAAGAGACCCGCGATTTTAACTGGCATGAGGTAGATCAATATCCGGCCTTTGAGGAATGCCGGAATATTATGGAAGTTGAAGCTGCAAAAGCCTGTTTTGGCAATAAAGTCGCACAATACTTCTATTCCAGGCTCGAAGCCAAACAACCTGTTGTGACCGAAGCTTTGAATGATACCCTTTACCTCTACTTAAAAATTTCTGAAAAAGGAAAACCGGCCATAGACTCCATGGAAATAGACTCCCTGGTGCTGGACCAGCTGCCCGGGATAAAGAACTGGCTTTCCCAAAGTGTGGATTCCCTGCCAAAGATCTATCCGGCCACTAAACGCGGTATTCCGGTGAAAACTACCTTTAGAATGCCGGTGGTTATTAAGGCGGAGTAGTGGTCAGTGATCGGTGAGAAAAATGGATGCAGTACGCCGCCGGATTCCAGCCAGTCCAATTAAAGATTGTACTTATATCCCACGGTAAAATCAACAGGAAACCTGCCGTTACTGTCAAGAACAATGGCAAAAATGTCATTATACCCAACAGTGATAAAACTGTTAGGGGTGACCTTAATGTCGCTGCCTATTCCAAAACTTAAGGGTGCAGTAAAGGTGAAGCCGCTGTCATCTTTTACGGCGACTACTTCCCCTGTATCATTGGTGATTGTAATGGTCTCTTCGGAATAGAACAAACTTGCCAGCCGGGCGTCCACATGGATGTCAAAATATTTTAAATAAAGCGCCTTGAATCGGTAATTAATGGACAACTGAGTAGAGGTGTAGCGGTAATCATTCCCTTTGAAGCTATGCCGCAACTGGAGAAATGCAGAGTGACGCGGCGCCAGATTAGGATCATAAAATTCATATTCCAGGCCTGCCACCGGCACAAGAATATTTTCAGGATTATCGGTGTAAATATTATTGGAAAATCCCGCAAAAAAGGCAATTCTCTGTTTGATGTTTTTGGTGGATTCATTCTTTACATAATCCTCCTGGACCAGGGAATTATAGGTGTTAGTAAAATGCCGCAGGCTGTAAAGTACAAATAGAACATCTTGCGTCCTTATTTTCGCATCTGTAGTTAATTGAAGAAGCTGTTCTTTATATTTCCCGTTCCCATTAGGGTTGAGCAATTCTACCATGCGATTGCCCTTTTGCATAAAGTACCTGTAGTTATGATCTTCTTCTGACCAAAAGAGGCTAAGAGGTCCTTTAACTTCCCGGTTAAGTTGCAGCGTATCATTATTAATAATATAGGTTTCCTGCGCAGCCATGGGGAGTGCGAGACAAAAGAATAAACCGAATAAGAAGGCTTTTATTTGTTGCATTTTAAGGGAAAACAATAAAATTAAAGATAAGAAAAAATCGGGTGTGCCTTATTTTTAAAAGTTGCGGCCTTTCCATTTATAACCGGAGAATAAAGAAAATATTGCCACAGCACTGCTAAAGAAGGGATAAAGTAAGCTGCTTAACACATAGGTTTTCATGGCTCTTTCCCGGTTAAAGAACTTTGCGCTGCTGTAAATGAGATAAAAATCAACATTAAACTTGAGCAGGAAACAAATGAGCAGCAATATAGGTTGTATAAGGCCCAAAAGCACAAGAATGCTAAAGGTGACAATTAATAGATTCATTAGGAACACAAGCATACCCAGGCCCCTGGAGAAAAAACTTTTATAGGCAGTAGTTTTTGAAGCCCATCTTACCCGTTGGAAGAATAGTTCTGTCCAGGAGCCGGTTGAGGTCGTCAATACCACTGCTTCCCGGGATCTTAAAAATGCGGTTTTTAAACCTGATTCTTGAAATTTCTCCAGCAGGAAAACATCATCGCCACTCGCCACCTCTCTATTTCCTTCGAAACCATTCACCTTCAAGAATGCCTCTTTTGAGTAGCAAAAGTTAGCGCCGTTGCACATAAATGGGAGGTCTACGCCAAATCCTCCAATGGTGGCAGCCTGCAAACTAAAAATATCCAACTCCTGAAAGTGGTCCAAAAATGTCATTTTTGACCCTTCAGTCTTTAAAGCGACCGGGGCGGCAATGGCAGCTGCACTGGACTCTATGATCAGGGAATTGTATTCCTTAAGCCATTCCTGCGGCACCTCACAATCGGCATCTGTGGTTAAGATGTATTCATTTCCTGAAGTCGAAATCGCCAGCTCAATCCCATCTTTTTTGGGACTGCCAGATTTCCGGATATTCTCCAATAACCCGATGTTGAGTTGAGGGTGCTCCTTCAGGAATTCCTGCCATAATTCTGCTGAATTATCTTCGGAAGCATCATTGACTGCGATGATCTCAAACAGTTCCGGGGGATAATTCAGCTTCAGAAGAGATTTAAATAACAGCGGAAGATTTTCAGATTCATTGCGGTAAACTATGACAATTGAAAAAGTGGTTTCTGGAGCTGAATCTTTTCCGGAGAAATTTGGCACATGAGTGAAACCGTACAGGAGAAACAACATGGTTAGGACGTAGAGTAGCGTGATAACTACAACTCCCGCGATCATGCTATGGCGTGCTTGGACTTTTTGTACCTAAGGATGTAGTAACTTCCGGCAAGACCGGGCAGGCCAAAATTGAGGATCCACACGGTAAGAACTATCGTAAACACAATGATTTGTGGCACTTGCAATAATCCGAAGATCCACACCGCAAATCCACCTTTTATAAAGGCATCAAAAATGATCATGGTGGGAATGATGGAAGCCAGAATATAGGTGCTGAATACAGCCGAAATTAGTAATGGATAAGAGACATCAACCTTAAATTGCAGCAGCAGGAAATAGAACTGGTGGGTAAATATCAGGAATCTTATGCTGGCAAAAATGAGGGTGTTCCACCGAATTTTTTCAGAAACATTGTGAAAAGATTCTTCCAGTCTTTGAATGGAATAGCCTTTGATCCGAATCCTGAATTTCTTCATAACCACATATAGAATAAATGGCGCAAACAACAAACCCGTTACCAGGATGATATTGAACACGGGAAGGGCAAGATGATCCAGCGAAGTGATGAGAAACAGAAGTCCTGCAATTCCAAAGAAATAAGTAGCGAAAAGTTGAGCGGTATTCCCAAGAAAGTTGAGAAATATGATCTTCCTCCAGGACGAGCGGGTATAGTAAAGACACTTAGCCCCGTACTCCCCTATGCGGCTGGGGGTAAAAATAGCAGCAGTGAAAGAAGCCAGACTTTCGCGTGTGGCAGCTTTAAATGAATTCTCCCGCACATGGGAGCTTAAATTTTGCCATTTCAGGATCTCGAAGTACCAGTTAAGTACGGTGAGAATTATCAAAACCATTATATTGGTAAAGGAAAATATCCTGTAATCATTGAGTATATCAACAAAACTGTCAAAATCCATGGCCTCATCATTGGTCACTTTATACCAGATGAACGATACTGCTGCCAGGACCACCAGGATCTTGATTACTAGTGAGAAGAATTGATTAGCTTTGTGCGAGGTTATTCGCATGGATTTATTTAAGAACCGGTTGAATTTCCCGGCATTTCATCACCGGCAGGTTTGATCTTGCAATATTACGAAGCTTTTGAATACCGAAAAAATCATTTTAGGCATTGATCCCGGAACCACGATCATGGGCTTTGGGCTAATTAAGGTTGTGAACCGCAAAATGTCTTTCCTGCAACTTAACGAACTGCACCTGCAAAAGTATGATGATCCTTATATCAAGCTGAAGCTCATCTTTGAGCGAACAGTAGAACTTATTGACACCTGGCATCCCGATGAAATTGCTATTGAAGCCCCTTTCTTCGGAAAAAATGTACAATCCATGCTCAAGCTGGGGCGGGCACAGGGAGTCGCCATGGCAGCGGGATTGAGTAGGGAAGTGCCGGTAACCGAATATTCTCCGAAAAAGATAAAAATGGCCATCACCGGAAACGGAAATGCCAGCAAGGAACAAGTCGCCGGAATGCTGCAGAGCCTTCTTTCACTTAAATCCCTCCCCAAGAACCTCGATGCCACCGACGGACTCGCAGCTGCGGTCTGCCACTTCTATAACTCCGGAAAAGTGGAGATCGGAAAAAATTATTCGGGTTGGGCGGCTTTTGTAAAGCAGAATCCGGATAAACTCAATAAACAATGATCAATTAGCAATAATCAGAAAGTTTTGCAATGGAAAGAAAAGAAAATGTTCTGGATGAGAAATCCTTTGAATTTGCGGTTAAAACCGTGAAGCTCTATAAGAAGATCATTAAGGAAGAAAAAGAATACGTTCTGCCTAAGCAATTTCTGAGATCGGGGACATCAATTGGTGCAAATGTAGCCGAAGCGAATGGAGCAATATTAACTGCAGATTTTTCTTCAAAAGTATCCATAGCTTACAAAGAAAGTCTGGAGACCAAATTCTGGCTAAGGTTGTTCGAAGCTACAGATTACATTGAACGTACAGAATTTGAGGAAATGTTCGGGAAAAGCTGATGAACTCTCCAGGATAATGTACAGTATTTTGAAATAGACCAGAATGAACAAGTAAGTTATTAAATGATAACTGAAATACTTCAACTGGTTGTTGTTAATTGCTAATTGGCTCCTGATAATTGGTTATTGTTAATTGTTAATTGTTAATTGATGTATATACACATTCCATTTTGTAAACAAGCCTGTCACTACTGTGATTTTCATTTCTCGACTTCCGTAAAAAAGAAACCGGAAATGGTGGAGGCCATTTGCAAAGAACTTCAGCTGCGAAAAAGTGAAATTTCGGACGAGGTGGAGACGATCTATTTTGGAGGGGGAACTCCGTCGTTACTTTCTGCTGAAGAATTGCAGCAGATCTTCACTGTTATTCATGACCAGTTTAAGGTCACTAAAGATCCGGAAATCACTTTGGAAGCTAACCCCGATGATCTCTCAGAAGAAAAATTAAAGATGCTGGCAGCTTCTCCTGTGAACCGGCTGAGTATTGGAGTGCAGTCATTTTTTGAAGCAGACCTGAAACTGATGAACCGGGCACGTAATTCAGCTGAAGCTTTGGAGTCGATTAAGATGGCAAAAAGGTATTTTGAGAATATCTCCATTGATCTCATTTACGGTATCCCCGGGATGAGCAACGATCGCTGGAGGGAAAATCTCAATATTGCCCTTGAGCTTGGAGTTCCACATATTTCCAGTTATGCCCTCACCGTTGAACCGCGAACGGCATTGAAAAGCATGATCGAAAAAGGGAAGGTCGCTCCGGTAGAGGAAGAGGCTGCAAAAGAGCAGTACGAGATCATGATCGACATCTTATCTGCTGCCGGCTTCGACAATTATGAATTCTCCAACTTCGGAAAACCCGGCTACTTTTCCCGGAACAATACCGCATACTGGTTTGGGAAACCTTATCTGGGGATAGGGCCTTCGGCACACTCTTTTGATGGATTTCACAGAAAATGGAATGTTAGTAATAACACACTCTACATCAAGGCGCTTCAAAAAGGGGAAATTCCGGCAGAGGTTGAGAAACTTTCTGTTTCAGACCGGTACAACGAACTTGTTATGACCCGCCTGCGAACCAGGTGGGGGATTTTAGTAGATGAGGTGGAAAGGAGCTTTGGGAAAAAATATAAAGATTACCTGCTTCGGGAAGCTGCCGCTTTAGTTGATAGCGGAATGCTGGAGTGGGATCAGGAAAGGCTGCAGGTTTCCAAAAAAGGGAAATTTTTGAGTGATGGTATTGCCTCGGAGCTATTTTGGGTGGAGGAGAACTAAATCTTCTTTAAAAACCGGAGTAATTTTGCAGGATCCTTTCTGTTATCCCAAAAACCGGTAATAAAAATTTTAGGCAGATTAATTTTGTAAATGATACTGTAATGCCTCAAAATTAAGACGCGGGAATAGGGAAAACTAGTTGGCTTACCTACCTCCGGATTTGATCTAAGAATTTCAAGCCTTTCCCTTATTGCGAGGTTTAATTTTCGGGAATAGTTGGTATTTTCATTTCTCTCGTTCCAGTACTGAAAGACTTCATCTCTCTGTGCTTTAGCCGTAAAAGTCCAGAGGATTTCTATTTCATCCATTCGTCGTCCTGTTTCATCAAATCTTTTTCAGAAATAAGTCTATCCTCTTTGATGTCCACTTCACTCATTTGAAGCATCTCAATTTGTTCAGAAGTTAAATTTATCTCTTCCTTCTCCTGAGTAGCGCTAAAAAGAACTTCAATGGCATTTAATAGCTGTTCATTTTCGCTTACCATAATCCGATCGATCAGTCTACTTTTTATTTTTTGAATTGTATCCATTGCCTTCTCTAATTAATTCCGCCTAGTAAAGATAATAATTATTAAAGGTTTAAACTTTAAATACTATTGATTGAGACTTCTATCCCTAGGAAAGATTGTTCTTTGGAATAGTAAATATTGATAATCAGAAAAACGTTCTATTTTTACAACATCCCAAAGTAACATTTTCAATGCAGGCAAGCATTCAGTACAACAATCAAAACTACCAAGTCAACCTCTCCAAACCCCTGGATATCTCCCTGAGTTTACGGGGAGACGACAAAAATCCCGTTGTCTGGTATCTAAAAGCACCAAAAATTGCACCTGTACAGGAAGGAAACTGGATTGGGAAAGTGAGCAAAGGTGGATCTGTCAACTTCAATAATATTTATTTCAATCCCCACGGGCATACTACCCACACCGAATGCGTGGGGCATATCACCCCCGAATTCCACAGCATCAACGAAAGTCTCAAAACCTTCTTTTTTGCTGCTAAACTGGTCTCAGTGGAGCCTGTTAAGATTAACGGGGATGAGGTGATAACTAAAGAGCAAATAAAAGCACATTTTAGTAAAGGGGAAGCCCAGGCGCTTATCATTCGTACGCTCCCTAACAGCATTGCCAAGCGCAGTAAACACTATTCCCATACCAACTGGCCTTACTTGCAGGAAGAAGCGGCAATTTACATCCGGGAATGCGGCGTGGAGCATTTATTGATCGATCTGCCTTCTGTTGACAGGGAAGAAGACGGCGGAAAGCTGCTGGCGCATAAAGCCTTTTGGAATTATCCAAAAAATGTCCGACTTAATGCGACTATAACAGAGCTTGTTTACGCTCCTTCAAGAATTGAGGACGGATTCTATTTCCTCAACCTCCAACCCGCATCTTTTGAAAATGATGCTGCACCTTCCAAACCAGTACTTTATAAACCTGAATTAATATGAAAGCAACTATAAAACTTGAGGAGCTTGCAATGCTCCTTCTGGGAATCTATGCCTTCGGATTTCTGCATTACGAATGGTGGTGGTTTTTGGTATTGTTCCTGGGGCCAGATCTCGGGATGATTGGTTATGCCTTTGGGAATAAAGCCGGAGCCGTTTTATACAATCTTTTTCATCACAGAGGATTGGCTATTATGATCTACCTCGCGGGTGCCTTTTTTCTTATTCCGGTGTTGCAGTTGGCTGGTGTCATTTTGTTCTCCCACGCTGCTTTTGACAGAATGCTGGGCTACGGACTTAAGTACAAAAAAGGCTTTAAATATACACACCTGGGGGAAATTGGAAAAGAGAAAATGACAAAGAAGGAACAGGGTCCTCAACTGTCCTGAAGTTCTTATCTTTGGGCTATGGATATTGAGGCCGTTAGAACTTATTGTTTAGCTAAAAGGGGCGTGACCGAAGAATTGCCTTTTGGTCCCGATGTTCTTGTATTCAAAGTGGCGGGGAAAATGTTTGCACTGGCAGCCCTGGAGACGATTCCTTTTCGGGTAAGTCTTAAATGTGATCCCGAAAAAGCGCTCTCACTTAGGGATGAATATCCAGATCATATTGAAGGCGCCTATCACATGAGTAAAAAGCATTGGAATAGCCTACAAACAGAGAGCCTTCCGCCAAAATTAGTCAAAGAACTTATTGATCATTCATATTCGCTGGTGGTCTCCGGTCTTTCAAATAAACTTCAGCAGGAATTACAAAATTTATAGATTTAGATGCAGGATCCCGCCATTTTTTATAATACCCAGATAGAGAAATATCGTAGTCAGCTTCATGCTGCTTCCCGCAAACTAGGTTTATCCAGTTTATTGCGACTCCTTATATTTTTGGCGGTGGCCTATGCTGTTTACGCCTTTTGGGGAAATTCTACTGCTGTTATTGCTTCCATTCTTGTTGGGATCGCAATCTTCATACTTCTTGTTTCCCGGCATTCCGATCTGCGGTACGAGCGGGATAAGTTCCGGGAGTTAATAAGGATCAATGAGACCGAGCTGGAGGTCCTTAAGAGGAATTTTCATCAATTACCCACAGGAACTGAGTTCGCCGATCCATTACATCCATACAGTCAGGATATTGATCTCTTCGGAAAAGGTTCCTTTTTTCAGTATTTGAATCGTACCACGCTTTTGGAAGGAAAGGATAAACTTGCGCAACTGCTGATTTCAAATGATATTGATAATATCAACCTGAAGCAGGATGCTGTAAAAGAGCTGGCTGAAAAAGCCGACTGGCGACAGAATTTCTCTGCCCTGGCCACGCTTGTAAAAACTGAATCAAGAACAGCTGTAATAACGGGCTGGCTTAACAACTACAAAGGTTTTGTTCCCGGCCTTATGAAGTGGCTTCCTTTACTTTTCTCTACCATTTCGGGGATTGTCATAGCTGCTTATTTTCTTGATTTGATTGGGGGAATTGAACTGGCGTTATGGTTTTTTGCAGGCCTGCTCATCACAGGATTTTTCCTAAAGCGCATTAACCTGCTCTCTTCCAGTGTAAGCAAGGTGCAGGATACTTTTCACCAGTATTACCAATTGCTCGGCCTTATTGAGAACACCACTTTTGAATCTGAATTGCTACGGAAGAACAAGGATGAGATAGCTTCCGAAAAACAGAAGGCTTCTGCCATCCTTAAGAAATTTTCCAAAGCTATAGATTCTTTGGACCAACGCAACAACATGATCTTTGGAGTTCTTGGGAATGGTTTTTTGCTGTGGGACCTGTGTTATTCCTGGAAACTGGAAAAGTGGATCCAGGAACATGGACAGGTGGTCCAAAAATGGTTCCGCGCGATAGAATTTCTGGATGCCTATAATTCCCTTGGGAATTTTGCCTTCAATCATCCCGCTTATGTTTTTCCCGAACTGCATCACGACTCCCATATTTCTGATGCCACTCAACTCGCACATCCTCTTTTAGATCCCCAAAAGCGGATTGCCAATAACTTTTCTATAGAAAAAGAACAATTTTTCATCATCACGGGTGCGAACATGGCCGGGAAAAGCACCTTTTTAAGAACCGTAAGCCTGCAGATCCTCATGGGGAATGTTGGCCTTCCGGTTTGTGCCACTTCCTGTCATTACACACCTATAAAGCTTATCACCAGTATGCGTACAACAGACTCGCTTACAGATGATGAATCCTATTTCTTTTCTGAATTAAAGCGACTGAAGTTTGTAGTGGACGAGATCAAAACCGATAAATATTTCATTATTCTCGATGAGATCCTGAAGGGAACTAACAGCACGGATAAGGCAATCGGCTCGAGAAAATTCATTGAAAAGCTCGTTCGCTCCAATTCCACCGGAATTATCGCTACTCATGATCTTAGCCTTTGTGAAGTGACAGAAGAGCTGCCGCAGGTAAAAAACTACTATTTTGATGCCGAGATCATCAACGACGAATTAAATTTCGACTACCGCTTTAAGGAAGGCGTTTGCCAAAATATGAATGCTTCTTTCCTGCTGAAAAAGATGGAAATTGTGGACTGAAGTTAGACTTTAGAAGTACGATTTTAGAAGGGAAATTTATATAAACCTCACAGGTTTCCAAAACCTGTGAGGTTTGATTGAATAGCGGAGAATACAATGGTGTGGACTTGAAATCCGTGCCGCCTAATTTTGTCAGGTCGAGCGAAGTCGAGACCTCTGGAATAATTTTGAACCTTGAATTTTGAATCTTGAATTAAAAGATGGATAGTTTAACTCAAATAGTACTCGGTGCGGCAGTAGGCGAAGCAGTTCTTGGACGTAAAGTGGGGAATAAAGCGATGTTGTATGGAGCCATTGCCGGTACCATCCCCGATCTCGATGCACTTGCAGGAAATTTTACAGACACTATTACTGCGATCGAGGTCCATAGAGGATTTTCACATTCCATAGTTTTTGCAGTACTGGCAGCACCTGTTTTTGGTTACCTTATCTCCAGGATCGAAAGGAAGAGCGGCTTAGGCTGGAAAGACTGGTCATGGCTTATGTTCTGGGGACTGTTCACACACCCTATTCTCGATTCATTCACGACCTGGGGAACGCAGCTATTCTGGCCGCTGGACATAAGGCTTGCATTTAAAAGCATCTTTGTAATTGACCCTTTATATACCCTTCCCTTTCTTACTTTTCTCATTCTGGCCATGCGCAGGAAAAAAGAGGATCCAAAAAGGGCAAAATTCAATCGTTTTGGTTTAATAGTAAGTACGGGTTATTTAATGCTTACCCTGGTTTTAAAATTCACGGCTCATCAACAGTTTAAAGAAAGCCTGGAGCAGCAGGGAATGTTTTATTCCCGGCTTGATACACGTCCCACGCCTCTTAATACCATTTTATGGGCGGCCAATGCCGAAGCAGAGAACGATTTTCTCATTGGCTATTATTCTTTTTTTGATGAGGAGATGATAAGGTTTGAGGCGGTGCCAAAGAACTGGCATTATCTTGGGAGTCTCAAAAAGGATAAAAATGTGCAACGTTTAATTGAAATCTCAAAAGGCTGGTACACCATTTCAGAAAAGGACGGATTTTTATATTTTAATGACCTGCGTTTCGGAAAGCTGAATCCTTCAGACGAAGATTCGAACTTCGCCTTTAGCTATAAGCTAATTCCGGAGGGAGGGACCATAAGGGCTGAAGAAGAGCCGAAAAGTCCTGGCGATGGAAAACAGATCCTTCTTGATCTTTGGGAAAGGATCAAGGGTAATTAAATTTAAGTAACTGCAAATGCAATAGGCTGTATTTAATCTTCTAAAAAATTTGATTATGAAATACCCTTTTTGGAGCCTCATACTTTTTGTCTTTTTAAATTTTCAGGTCTTTAGTCAGAATTTTTCCAAAGCCCTTGACCAGGTGATCGAAAAGGTGGATGGACACGAGGGTTATGATCAAAAAGCTTATCCCTTGGGCCTGTATACTGAAGAATATTATAAGAATGAAGCAGAATTTGCGCAGGAGAGGCTAAAAGAGCTGGAGAAGATCAATAGAGAGGAATTATCTGAAACCGAAAATATCTCTGCTGAACTCTTGAGGTACAAGCTTCAGGAAACTGTGGATTTTTATGAGTATGAGGCGTATTTAAATCCACTTTTATCAGATGCCGGGTTTCATGTGAGCTTACCTTATCATGTGAGGGATTTCAGTAATTATAAGCAGGTGAAAGAATACCTGGATAAGCTAAATGCAATTCCTGCTTACGTAGATCAACATCTTGTGTTGCTTAGAAAAGGGATCAAAAAAGGTATTTTGCAGCCAGCTGTAATATTTAAGGGTTATGAATCAACTTACAACGACCAGCTCGTTGATGATCCCAAAGAAAGCTATTATTATTCACCATTTCTAAACCTTCCGTCAATTCTTACGCAGAAACAAAAGGATTCAGTTTTAGCTGCGGCTGAAAAAGCAGTTGCAACGAATGTGATCCCACAATTCAGGCGCATAAAGACCTTTTTTGAGACTGAATATCTTCCGGCAGGAAGAAAGAGTATAGGTGTTTCAGAAGCTCCTCGCGGCAGGGAATATTATCAAAATCGCCTGAACTATTATACTACCCTGGATCTTTCCGCAGAAGAGATCCACCAGATGGGTCTTGAAGAAGTGACCAGGATCAATGCCGAAATGAAGAAGATCATTGCCGAAGTTAGTTTTGAAGGCAGTTTTGAGGATTTTATCCACTATCTACGGACAGATGAACAGTTCTATGCAGAGACAGGAGAAGAGCTGCTTAAGGAAGCCAGAGACATTTCAAAACGAATTGACGCCCAGCTCCCCGCTTTCTTTAACACGCTCCCCAGAAGACCTTACGGAGTGGCGCCGGTGCCCGATGCTATTGCACCAAAATATACTACCGGGCGTTATATTGGCGGGGGAGATGATACACAACCCGGGTATTATTGGGTGAATACTTATAACCTCCAGAACCGGCCGCTATACGTGCTTCCGGCATTGACAGCGCATGAAGCAGTACCCGGTCACCATCTTCAAATATCACTCAACAAGGAACTGGGGGATAGTATTCCAAAATTCAGAAGGAACTTCTATTTATCGGCTTTTGGAGAAGGTTGGGGTTTATATTCTGAAGCTTTAGCCGAGGAAATGGGTATTTATAGAACTCCGTATGAACGTTTTGGCAAACTCACTTACGAACAATGGCGCGCCGGCCGACTAGTAGTGGACACCGGAATTCATGCTTTAGGCTGGACCAGGGAGCAAGCGGTGGAATTCCTTCGCTCAAACACAGCCCTTTCCATGCACAACATCAATACAGAAGTGGACCGTTATATCTCCTGGCCGGGACAGGCAGTTTCTTATAAGATTGGTGAAATGAAAATAAGGGAGCTGAGAAAAAGGGCTGAAGCAGCTTTGGGACCTGACTTCAATATCAGGGAATTTCATGAAGTGATCCTGGAGCAGGGAACTGTTACTTTACCTATTATGGAAGAAAGGGTTGAGGCTTATATTGAGAGAAGTTTAAAATAGTTAAGACAGGAGATCGCTGCGCTGCTAGAATCAAGAACCAAGACTAAAAATTCACGCTATCAAAATTTGGAAACAGAGCTGGCGCGGATCTGTGATCCGTGACGAGTTTTATTCTTTTTTTGTACTCAGCACGGATTGCAAATCTGCGCTATCAAAATTTGGAAACAGAGCTGGCGCGGATCTGCGATCCGTGACGTGATTTCAATTGAGTTAACTCAGCACGGATTGCAAATCCGCGCTATCGAAATTTGGAAACAGAGTTGGCGCAGATCTGTGATCCGTGACGTGATTTTAATTGAGTTAACTCAGCACGGATTACAAATCCGCGCTATCGTAATTTGAGAATGGGTTGGCGCAGATCTGTGATCCGTGACGGTTATGCTATCCAAAATTTTACAGGCAAATAACATTTATAAAAATCTTTTTCCACTTTGCTAAAATAGCCTACTTTTGCACCCGCAAAAAAAAATTGCTATACACTGGTTTTTCCAGATACTTCCAATCCTTAAAATCACTTGCAGACCTACTGCAATCTCTATTTATGAATAACTCTTTACTTAAAGGCAGCCTTTTTGTTGCACTTGGGGCGATTAGCTATGGAATGCTTACCACTTTCGTTAAACTGGCCTATGCCGAAGGATATACCTCTCATGAGATCACTTTTTCACAAATGGCACTGGGCCTTGTGGGATTAGTTATCATAAACTTTTTTATCGGCAAAAACAAAGATGCGGCTCCTGTTCAAAATAAGTCAAAAAGCATCTTAAAGCTTATGGCCGCAGGCACTTCGCTGGGGCTTACCAGTACTTTTTACTATCTGGCCGCCAAATACATCCCGGTTTCCATTGGTATTGTGCTGTTAATGCAAAGCGTTTGGATGGGGGTAGTACTGGAGGCAATTCTCGACAAGAAAACTCCTGGGGCTAAAAAAATATTTGCAGTAGTTGCCATTCTTGCTGGAACCGTGCTGGCTACCAATCTTATGGCCGATTCTTTCCAGCTGGACTGGAGAGGAATGGGGTGGGGACTGCTTGCTGCCATGTCCTATACTGTGACTATTTACACTTCCAATACTGTTTCATTGCACCTGCATCCTTTAAGGAGGAGTCTGTGGATGATGGTTGGGGGTACTCTAATTGTCGGGATCATTTCCTTCCCTTTCCTAATAGAACAGTTTGATTTGACGATATTTCAGAAATGGGGATTGATCCTTGCCCTTTTTGGAACCATTCTCCCCCCCATTCTCTACACCCGGGGAATGCCCATCACAGGGGTGGGGCTGGGAGCCATTGTTTCCTCCATTGAATTGCCTGCAGCGGTACTCATGGCCTATTTCCTTTTAAGTGAAAGAGTGGATGTTTTTCAATGGGCAGGTATTGTCTTGATCCTCATAGCCGTAATCCAGATGAATTTGCGAGGTTTTAGACAAAAAGAAGAGTAAGAGCTTCTGAATAGGTGGAGGTATGGAGGTTTCTAAATAGTTTTTACTTCGGAAGCCTGGGGTCTATTTAATTTTTCAACAATCTTTTTTCCTGAATTTTTCAGCAGAACAAAAAGGAAGTTTCAATAAACCTGAAGCTGCCTTATTACGCAGGGAAAACAGTACCTTTGGCTTAAAATTTTCTTAAAATGAGCTTGGAGCAGGATTTATTTCAAAGAAGCGGATCCCAGTGTGAACTTTGCGGTTCAAAAGATGATCTACAAGTATACGCAGTTCCGGATTCTCCCGATGGTGTAGAAAATCACATCCTTATTTGCGGTATCTGCAAAGAACAGATAGAAGATCCTGAAAAAACAAACCCCAATCACTGGCGTTGCCTTAATGATAGTATGTGGAGCCCTGTGCCGGCAGTACAGGTGATGGCGTGGAGAATGCTCAACAGGTTAAAAGCCGAAGGATGGCCGCAGGACCTGCTGAACATGATGTATATTGGAGAGGATCAATTGACATGGGCCAAAGCGGGACAGGCAACCGGAGAAACATCCGGGGGAGTGGAGCACAAAGATAGCAATGGTGTTACAATTGAAGCAGGGGATACTGTTGTTTTGATAAAAGATCTTCCGGTGCGGGGTTCCAGCCTTGTAGCCAAAAGAGGAACTTCGGTGAGAAGGGTTTCTCTGGTGCACGACAATCCGGAGCAGATAGAAGGGAAAGTTGAGGGTCAACAGATCGTTATCCTTACGAAGTACGTCAAAAAGGTATAATGTAGCAATGCGGGATTCCGCAGCTCTAATTGTGAAGAAGATATAAAAACAGAGGCGCGGAATATCCGCGCCTTTACTACTAACAGGACCTCACATGTCTCCGACATCTGTGAGGTCTGTCTTTTTTATCTTTTTTTATCTGATAATCTTACTATTTTTCCTGAAGCATTTTCTTCCACCTGTACGCTCAGATTTTTACCATTACTTTCTTTTACTACCTCAAGTGCCGTTTCGCCGGTGACTTTCTTTCCGTTGAGGTAAAATTCAGCTCCCTCTTCCATCCAGGTTTTCATAGACTCTATGGGAGAAGGCGGAGGTGGCGGCGGCATAGGCACATCAATATTTTGTGGAACCGAAGGTGGGGACGGAGGAAGAGGTGTTTCGATCTCCTTTGGAGTAGGGGGAGCAGGTGGTGCCGGGGGTGGAGGTACCTGCCTTTGTCTTTCTCTTCTTTCGACCTGCATTTCACGGCGTTCAGTCTTTTCAACTTCCCGTTCTTCTCTTTGTTCTTTTCTTTCTTTGCGAATGACCTCCCTTTCCTGTCTTACTGCAGCCCGATTTTTATCACTGTCTTTATTTTCCACAACAGTTAGAATTTGTTGTGGATTTAAAGAAGGAAATTCTTCAGCTCCTTTTCTTTGGTCAGGAGTCATGATTCTATAGATATATTTCATTCTATCCCAGACCTTTTTTTGAATCAGAGCATCTTCATTATTGCTATAATGCTTTGCCCATTTATTGTATTCGGCTAACATTTTGGGGGTCGCTTTTTCCTGAAATAATTCCTCGTTCGGCTTATTATCTTCTAACACTACTGTTTCGCGGCTACTAAAGCTGTAGAGAAGCACGGCCAGAAGGGGCAGGAAAATAAATGTCCGCACCAAAATGGCTTTTTGAGAGGGTTGTTTTTTCATAACTGTAAATCGTTTTTTGATTGATTGATAATTAATTGAATTGACAAGTTCATTCTGCTCCTGCGATGAGAATGAAAGCAGGATCTGTTGATAAAGGCCGATATTTTCTGTTTTACGCAATGCTGCGCTATCGGCTAAAAATTCATGATTTAGTTTAACAGCCTTTTTTAGCAGGTATATTAAAGGGAGGAACCAAAATAGGACCTGCAGTATCTCCATAAACAGAATATCGGCGGTATGTTTTTGCCTTACGTGGGCCAGTTCGTGGTCCATAACTTCCTGTGGAATTTGTTTTTCCACAAACTTCTTCTTGTTGAGGTATATGTAGCTCCAGAAGGTATGAGGAATGACTTGCTCTTTTAAAAGTACATGAGTTGCCCCGGTAGCTTCTACTTTAGGATTATTTCTGGCCCGCTTCAATAGAGATCTCAGGTTAATTACAAACCTGCTTCCGAAAAAAAGAATTCCAAAAATGTAAATGCTGCTCACCAGGGTTTCAAAAAGGGGAAATTCATCTGCTGTTTCAGAGACTGAAATCGAATTGAAGGTGGCTGTGCCTTCAGAAGTAACTGTAATATATTCAGGAAAACTAATGACCGGAATTCCGAAAGAAATCATCGGTACGGCGAGCAGATAGAATCTTTTTAGCACATGCATATTCTCTTTCTCCAGCAGCAGCTTATAAAAGAGCAGTAAAAATGACATACAGGCGGCCGATTTCAACAGGTACATTTCCATAATTATTTATTTTCTATTTCACGGTCTATAAGACTTCGCAATTCCTCCAGTTCCTCCTTACTCAGGTTTGTTTCCCTGGTAAAGAAAGAGGCGAATTGCGAAGCAGAATCGTTGAAAAAATTCTTGATCATGCCATTTACTTGCTTTGAGAAGTAATCTTTCTTTTTCACAAGCGGAAAATATTCCCGTGACCTGCCGTATTGTTTGTAATCGACAAAGTTTTTATCCTGCATCCGCTTCAGCAGTGTTGCAACAGTGGTTTGGGCAGGTTTTGGATCGGGATATGCGTCGATGAGATCTTTCATAAATGCTTTATCCTTCTTCCAGAGGATCTGCATGAGTTGTTCTTCGGCCTTTGATAACTGCATTTGTTCTACAACTTTAGATGGATATCTACAAATGTAGAATAAATATTTAATTCTACAAACATAGAAGGTGAAATTTTCGAAGAATGATCTGCGATATTTTCCTGGTCTAATGTTTATCAGGCTGTAACACAAAGCCCTGAAGGCTTAAATAAGATCTTGCAGGTGAGGAATGAAAAAAAATAGAAACCCTGTCAGCGGCTTTATGCCCTGACAGGGTTATTTTAATCAATAAAAAAACCTAACAGGTCTCCCAGACCTGTTAGGTTTGAATTTAGTTTTTATAAAACTGATTACTATTTTTCAGCTTGTTTTAGCTTTGTAAAATGCTTGTAGAAAAGTGGAATGGTCTCAATTCCCCTTAAATAATTCCATATTCCGAAGTGCTCATTTGGAGAGTGAATGGCATCTGTATCCAGTCCGAAGCCCATTAGAATGGTCTTGCTCTTTAATTCCTTTTCAAAAAGGGCAACTATGGGAATGCTTCCGCCACTGTGCTGCGGAATTGGATCTTTCCCAAAGGCTTCAGCATAAGCGTCATTTGCAGCCTGATATTCCAGGGTGTCAATAGGAGTTACATAAGCCTGACCGCCATGGTGTGTATTCACCTCGACTTTTACACTTTTTGGAGCGATATTTTCAAAATGTGCTTTAAACAGAGCGCTGATCTCTTTCCAGTCCTGATCTGAAACCAGTCTCATGGAAATTTTTGCATAAGCTTTTGAAGGTAACACTGTTTTGGCTCCTTCGCCGGTATAGCCGCCCCAGATCCCGTTTACATCAAGAGTTGGACGAATAGAAGCACGTTCCAGAGTGGAGTAGCCGGCCTCGCCATGAACATCATCAATATTCAGTTTTTCTTTATATTCCTTAAGGTCAAAAGGTGCTTCGGCCATTTTGTTGCGCTCCTCTTCACTATACTCCCGTACTTTATCATAAAACCCGGGAATGGTGATGCGGTTGTTCTCATCCTGCAGGGAGGCGATCATCTTCGCAAGCACGTTTATAGGATTGGCAACGGCTCCTCCGTAAAGTCCGCTATGAAGATCCCGGTTAGGTCCGGTAACTGCCACTTCCATATAACTTAATCCTCGTAATCCTGTAGTAATAGAAGGAGTGTCTTTGGCGATCATCCCGGTATCGCTAATGAGAATTACATCATTCTGCAGCTTTTTCCTGTTCTTTTCTATGAACCAGCCCAGGTTTTCACTGCCCACTTCTTCTTCCCCTTCGATCATGAACTTCACGTTGCACGGAAGCTTATCGTTTTTTGTCATATACTCCAGGGCTTTGACGTGCATGTACATCTGGCCTTTGTCGTCACAGGCTCCCCGGGCAAATATGGCACCTTCGGGATGAATTTTAGTTTCCTTTATTACCGGCTCAAAAGGCGGACTCTCCCAGAGCTCCACTGGATCTGGGGGTTGCACATCGTAATGCCCATAGACCAGGACAGTAGGAAGGTTTTTGTCGATGATCTTTTCCCCATAAACTACAGGGTGACCGGGAGTTTCATGAAGCTCTGCCACATCGCAACCGGCATCGAGTAAGCTTTGCTTAACAGCTTCGGCAGTATTTAAAAGGTCCTTTTTATACTTGGAATCGGCACTTATAGAAGGTATTTTCAGTAATTGTATCAACTCATCAATAAAGCGCTCTTTATTGTTTTCAACGTATTCTTTTATTTCTTGCATGTTGTGTCTTTTGGTTAAAAGTAAAGGTAAAAAATAGATTTCAGATATGGAGGGTGAGACCGGAGAGAAGCTCTCAATCCTCTAATCTCGGAGCTCACATCTGAAACGAATTTTTTTTGCTGTTGACAGAAAAAAAATTCGTTTTCCTATTTGCAGATTCAAACTTATACTTATATTTGCATCCGCTTACAACAAGCAAACATATTGAAATTACCAACGCGGGCGTGGTGGAATTGGTAGACACGCTAGACTTAGGATCTAGTGCCTCACGGTGTGAAGGTTCGAGTCCTTTCGCCCGCACAGAAAGCCTCTCAGAAATGAGAGGCTTTTTTATTTCCGATAAATTGTAAAAAAGTGGGTCCAAAGGACGGGAAGGTTGTCCTGCGAACAGTGGGGAACTTTGCAATTCCAATTTCCAAATATTCTGCAGTAAATTATATTTTCATTGACCTGACCAGGGAAATTTCGAAACCCCGTGAGGGTGACTCTATGTGTTTAGGGATGAAATACTGAACTAAAATTTTCATTTGAAAATATTAGATGATAAATGTGAATTGTCTTGTAAGAAAACTATCCCTTCTTTATTTTTGGCAACTTATCTCGGGAGAGACTTATTCTAAAATGTTAATTTTCGAGAGGATTCATAAGAATGACATAACCCTTCTAATGCTGAAAAAGAAATAATTTGATCCTTATCCTACTGATAGCCGCCATCTTTGGCCTGGTCTTATCTACTACATTATTTTTTAAAAGGTCAACTAATACTGTTGCAACTAAAATTTTAGGAAGTTTTTATTTCCTTTTATCTATATATGCATTACAGGCTTTTATTATTGACGGGGGTTATTTAGAACACTTTACCTGGTTTTTCCTTTGGCCATTGCTCCCTTATCACCTGATTTTTATTCCAATCTATTATTATTTTAAAGTCATACTTACAGATCAGCTGAAATGGCATAATGCTGAAATCATTCTTTTCATTCCTTTCTTTTTAGGTTTGATAGACATTATTTACGTCTATCTCCAGCCGGAAGCTTTCTATAATAATATTATTTCCCAAACGATTTCCAATCCCGAGAAAAGATTGAATGTTCATTACTGGCTTTTAGATCTTGATCAACACCTGCTTATACGACATGTTTGGCAATTAGGTATTTTAGTAGTACTACTACCTCAAGTCTGGAGCTTTATCAAAAAAGGGAAGAATGATGAACTAAAATCTATACTTAATAAATGGCTCATCACTTTCTGGAGCATATTAACAGTTATGGCAATCTTGGCTATACTTTATGCTTTTGAAAAAATGTTCCAGGAGAACTTGTTTCACTCTTTGTTGGTCATAGGCAAAGGTGGAGGTATTATTACTTTCTTTCTCTATATCGCGTTATTCCTTATTGGAATCATCCCTATTTATTTTCCCAGTATTTTATATGGATATCCGCAGCAGGTAAAACCTTCTTCAAACCCCGTTGCAAAAGAACAAACTGATGACCTGAAGTTTGGACTGGACGAGCAGGAGGTAAAATTAAAACTTGAAGGTCTTAAAAAAAGTAAATCTTACCTAAATCAAAGTTTCACTCTCACTGAATGTGCTCAGGAACTTGGAATGCCCTCACATCATATTTCCTATTTCCTTAAAAGCTATTATGGGCTGAGTTTTTCTTCCTTTAAGAATAACTTGCGAATGGATCATGCAAAAAAATTAATAGAAGATGGCTACCTCCAAAATAATACTATTGAAGCTTTGGCCGGGGAATGTGGATTCGCCAGCAGGACCTCTTTTAGTAAAGCCTTTAAAAATGCATCAGATGTAAGTCCCAGTCAATACGCTCTGGAAACAAGATAGGCACTGTTACTCCCTAAAAACCTATTCTTAATCCCTTTCTTCTTCAAATTTGGGCTGTTGAGTTCGTATCCAAATACAATTTGGACACCATAAGGCCTTCGTTCTATCCTGATTTTTATTCGTTTTAACCTTCTTTTGTAGCCTGTGAAGAATTATTCATAAAATACAGGCAAAGTTTTAAAATCGTGGGATAAAAGCTCAATTATAAAAATGTGGCAGGGATGAATATTAGTGACATGAAAATAGAGAAGTGGGGAGAAATTCCTGCCCAATTGGAAAAAGGCCATCACGAGATTATCAGGAAATCCTGGAACATTTATGATAAAAGATGGATTGGGCTGCTGGTGTTAGGTGCTGCAGTAATAATACTGGGGATCTTCTTTTTTTACATTTCCACCTATATAAATAGTAAAGCTTTTAGAGGGTTGGGGATCATGGCGGGCGCCTTGGTGCTGAATATTTGTATGGAGTTTGCGATGATCAAAAAGAGAAGGTTTCCAATAAATGAAGCTCTAACGAATTACAGGCAGCAGTTGATTAGTTATTATGAGACGAGGAAATATCTGCATTTCATTATGGCTCCTTTGTTGTTGATTTCCTATATCTACGGATTCTCTATGCTGCTCTCTATTTTCGAACAGGAGCTATTGGGGGAGTCCCATTCCTACATCATTTATTTATCGTGGGTTGTTTTCTTTGGATTGGTCGTTTTAATTGACATACAATTAAGAAAAGAGCTTGAGATCCTGAAACTGTTAATTGGAGATAATAGTCTTTCTTAGGTCTTCCTGATAGATTTCCGGAAAGAATGTACTGCTGAAGATTTTTATGAGTGGGAGCCTGAAAGATTCATAGCTCTCAGAACCCCCAAAATGGAATGCATCTGAATTTCCAGTTCAAACCTGTTGAACATTGCGCCATCAAATCATACTTATTCACTTCCTTCCTTAAATTCAAACTGTTAAGTGCGTGTCCAAATCGCATATGGATACGATTATACCTGTATTTCATCCTGTTTTTTATTCCTTTTAACGTTTTTTTGCAGGAAAATTACATTCCCTTTAACAGGTTTTTCTCTCGACGAGAAAGAGGGAATAATATGAATTTATCGCTCTTAATCTACCAACCTATTTTTACATGAAACAAAACTACGTTACAAAGATTCTAATTTTATTCAGTTTATGCCTGGGAAGTAAAATGGCCTTTGCGCAGACTTTTGAACAGATACTGCCTCCCCCACCTGCCCCACAGATCCTTCCTACCTTTGAAGGAGTGCAGAACAGTTCCATTGCTTTTGCCGATGTAGATCGAGATGGCGACCAGGATGTTTTGATAACCGGCGGTTCTGGTGATATGAACGGGGGTACGATG
Source organism: Salinimicrobium sediminilitoris (assembly GCF_020866905.1). GTDB lineage: Bacteria > Bacteroidota > Bacteroidia > Flavobacteriales > Flavobacteriaceae > Salinimicrobium > Salinimicrobium sediminilitoris. The sequence goes on from NZ_JAIVCC010000016.1 coordinate 154,331, forward strand.
GATGGCGAAGGAGCTAAAGCTATTCTCTATCTCAATGACGGCACCGGAAATTACATTGAGGACACAGGAACTCCATTTGAGGGAGTACAAAATGGTTCCATAGCTTTTGCCGATGTAGATGGAGATGGAGACCAGGATGTGTTGATCACAGGTGGTACTGGTGGTGGAATGGATTCGACAATGGGTGGAGGTGAGCCTATTGCAAAGCTCTATGTCAATGATGGATTTGGCAAATTCACCGAACTTTTAGACACCCCTTTCGAACCAGTGCAAAATAGTTCCATTGCCTTTGCCGATGTTGATGGGGATAATGACCAGGATGTGTTGATAACAGGATTTTCAGGTGATCCCTGGAACGGGGTTGCCATTTCTAACCTCTATCTGAATGATGGTTTTGGTAACTATATTAAAGACAACAGTAATTTCTTTGATGGAGTGCAGTATGGCTCCATAGCTTTTGCCGATGTAGATAGAGATGGCGACCAGGATGTGCTTATTACCGGAATAGCCGGTAGTGAGTGGCAGGGAGTTCCCGGCTCCAAGCTTTATATTAACGACGGTTTCGGAAATTTTTTGGAAAATATAAATACTCCTTTCCCGGGTGTAGGAAATAGTTCTATTGCTTTTGCCGATATAGATGGAGATAATGATCAGGATGTATTGATCACAGGCAGGGATAATAATTACAATTCTATCGCCAAATTTTATAAAAATGACGGTGCGGGTAATTATTCAGAATCCACAGAAACTTTTTTCGAAGGAGTGCAAAATGGTTCCGTGGCTTTTGCTGATATAGATGGAGATGGCGATCAGGACGTTTTCATCACAGGTAGGGATCATTCTTATAATAGTATCGCTAAACTTTATAAAAATGATGGTTCTGGAAATTACTTGGAAGAAGTAAATAATTCCTTCGCAGGAGTGCAAAATGGTTCCATTGCTTTTGCCGATATAGATGGAGATAATGATCAGGATTTATTTATTACGGGTGGGGGTGACTCCCATAACTCTATGGCCAACCTATACGTTAATGATGGTACCGGTAATTGTGTAGAACCCACAGGAACGTTTTTCACAGGAGTGCAGAATAGTTCTATAGCTTTTGCCGATATTGATGGAGATGGTGACCGGGATGTTTTGATCACAGGCCAGGACAAAAACTATAATAGTTTTGCTAAAATTTACGAAAATGACGGCTCGGGGAATTATTCCGAAATTACAGGAACGCCTTTCCCAGGAGTGTCTGATGGTTCCATAGCTCTCGCCGACATAGATGACGATGGTGACCAGGATGTGTTGATCACAGGCCGGGATAAAAATTATAATCGCATTGCAAAACTTTATAAAAATGACGGCTCCGGCCATTATTCCGAAGTCACGGGAACAACTTTCACAGGAGTGGAGGATAGTTCCATAGCTTTTGCTGATGTAGATAAAGATGGTGATCAGGATGTAATGATCGTTGGTAGGTGGGGTAACTCGTCCTCCAATGTCAGCGCTAAAATTTATAAAAATGACGGTTCCGGCAATTATTCAGAAGTTACAGGGACATCCTTTACAGGAGTGCAGCAAAGTTCCATAGCTTTTGCAGATGTAGATAAAGATGGTGACCAGGATGTGTTGATCACCGGCTATAGTTACACCTACAGAATACCCATTGCCAATCTTTATAAAAATGATGGTGCCGGTAACTATTTGGAAGTAGCAGACACTCCTTTCTTAGGAGTATATGATGGTTCTATTGCTTTTTCTGATGTAGATGGAGATAATGACCAGGATCTTTTAATCACCGGCTATAGTAACACTTCCCATAGACCTACCGCCAAACTCTATAAAAATGATGGTGCCGGCAATTACATAGAATCCACAGAAGCACCTTTTGAGGGAGTGCAAAATAGTTCGGTGGCTTTTGCTGATGTAGATGGAGATAGAGATCAGGATGTATTGATTGCAGGCTATAGTTACAACTCCAATGAAGCTATCGCCAAACTTTATAAGAATGATGGTGTCGGTAATTACGCTGAAGTTTTAGGCCTCCCTTTCTCGGGAGTGCAATATGGTTCCCTCGCTTTTGCCGATATTGATGGAGATAATGACCAGGATGTGCTTATTACAGGTAACACTAGCGAAGGTCCCGTATCAATGCTGTACAGAAATACAAGTATTACAACCATACCCCCTGTGGTAGATGAAACTGGACCGGTTGCGCAGACTTTTTCTCCAGCTCATCAAGCTACAGGTGTGCCACTGCAACCTACTTTATCGGTCACTTTTGACGAAGCGGTAGAGCTGAATTCAAGTGGCACCTTTACCCTGAAAGATGCTACTGGAGTGGAACAAACCTATGATCTTTCGGTTCAGGATGACCGGGAAAAATTTCTCTTTTCTGAAGATAAGTTGACCTTATCACTTAATATTGATGAGAACCTTCCTGCAAATACCACTCTTTCTGTGGGAATCAGTAACAGTTTTGTAAAAGATGAATCTGGTAACGGTAATGAGGCATTAGATGCAAGTAGCAATTCATGGACGTTCACTACAACTAAGCTGGATCAAACCATTACTTTCCCAGAAATTTCTGCAAAAACCTACGGAGATGATGAATTTATCCTTGGAGATGAAAAAACTAATAAGGATCTGGTTGTTACTTATACTGCTCAGGATCCTGATATAGTATCAATTTCGGGTAACACGGCTACAATTTTAAGAGCCGGAACTACAAAAATTACGGCAACACAGGCAGGAGATGACACTCATTTTGCAGCTACACCGGTAATACAAACTTTAACAGTAAATAAAGCAGCGATCACTGTTGTGGTAGATGCGAAATCCAAAGTATATGGAGAAGAAGATCCCGAGCTTACTTACGAGATTACTTCGGGTGCTTTAGTAGGAGAAGATTCTTTTTCAGGAGCACTGACTCGATTTACAGGTGAGGATGCAGGTGCCTACCTTATTGAACAGGGAACTCTTGCCTTAAACAGCAACTATAATCTTACTTATAACAGTGCAGATCTTACTATCAACAAAGCGGAAGGCATAATCACTGCGGAAGCTATTCAGACTTCTACTTACGATGGTTCTGTAAAGAACGTTGAAGCTACGCTGAATCATTCAGAAACTGGATTGATGTACGCTCCGGCGCAAGGCTACACCGATGCAGGAACTTATAAAGTGACTGTGGCTTCAGCAGAAACTGACAATTATTTGTCCGCTTCAAAAGAAGTGTCGTTGGTCATTGAAAATGCAGAAATCACAGGATTGGCTTTTGCTGGCGACACTTTCATTTACGACGGAACTCCGCACAGCATTTTTATAACAGGACTTTCTGAGGGAGCGACAGTAACGTATGCCGATAATGGGCAAATTAGCGCAGGGACTTATACAGTGACCGCAACCGTAAGCCAGGAAAACTACAATGATAAAATCCTGACTGCTGATCTTGTGATCAAAAAAGCCGAAGCAATAATCACTGCAGATGCCACCCAGACATTCACTTATGATGGAACTGTTAAGAATGTTGATGCAAGTCTGAACCATGAGGAAACTACGTTGAAGTATGCTCCTGCACAAGGATTTACCAATGCAGGAACTCATCCAGTAACAATTTCTTCGGAAGCAACCGACAACTACTTATCAGCTTCAAAAGAATTTTCTCTGGTCATCGAAAATGCAGAAATCACAGGAGTAACCTTTGAAGGTGATACTTTCACTTATGATGGAACTGCACACAGCATTGCCGTTACCGGACTTCCGGAAGGCGCCACCGTAAAATATGTCGATAATGGGCAAATTAATGCAGGGACTTATACAGTAACCGCCACGGTAAGCCAGGAAAACTATAATGATAAAGTACTGACTGCTGATCTTGTGATTAAAAAGGCTGAAGCCATAATTACTGCTGAAGCTCTTCAGATTTTTACTTATGATGGTACTGTGAAGCATGTTGTAGCTAGCCTGAACCATTCAGAAATAGCATTGACTTACGCTCCTCAACAAAGTTATACCCCTGCAGGAACATATGAAGTAACGATTTCTTCCGAAGAAACTGACAATTATTTGTCCGCTTCAAAAGAAGTGTCGTTGGTCATTGAAAATGCAGAAATCACAGGAGTGGCTTTTGAAGGAGCTACTTTCACTTATGATGGCACTTCGCACAGCATCTCCGTTACCGGCCTTTCTGAAGGAGCTACAGTAAAGTATACCGATAATGGGCAAACCAATGCAGGAACTTATACCGTGACTGCAACCGTAAGCCAGGATAACTATAATGATCAGGTGCTGACTGCAGATCTTATTATTGAGAAAGCAGAAACCATCATCATTGCGGAAGCTATTCAGAATGCTACTTATGATGGAACTTTAAAGAACGTTGAAGCTGCTCTGAATCATTCAGAAACTGAATTGACGTACGCTCCGGCGCAAGGTTATACTAATGCAGGAACTTATAAGGTGACTGTGGCCTCCGAGGAAACTGATAACTATCTGTCGGCTTCCAAAGAGGTGTCTTTAGTGATCGAAAATGCAGAAATCACAGGAGTGGCTTTTGAAGGTGATACCTTCATATATGATGGAACTCAGCACAGTATTTTTGTAACGGGTCTTCCGGAAGGAGCGACCGTAGAGTATGCCAATAACGGACAAATTAATGCAGGTGCTTATGCAGTGACTGCAACTATCAGCCAGGAAAACTATAATGATCAAGTTCTGACTGCCAATCTTGTTATCGAGAAAGCTGAAGCCGTAATCACTGCAGACCCTGTTCAGACTTTTACTTACGATGGTACTGTGAAGAATGTGGCGGCGAGCCTGAATCATGAAGAAACTACATTGACGTTTGCTCCACAACAAGGCTATACCAATGCAGGTAATTATTCTGTTACTGTTGCTTCATCCGAAACCGGCAATTATTTGTCAGCTTCAAAAGAAGTGTCTCTGGTTATTGAAAATGCAGAAATCACAGGAGTGGCTTTTGCTGGCGACACTTTCATTTACGACGGAAATGCGCACAGCATTTTTGTAACAGGACTTGCGGAAGGAGCGACCGTAAAGTATGCTGATAATGGCCAAATTAATGCAGAGATCTATACCGTGACTGCAACCGTAAGTCAGGACAATTTCAATGATAAAGTGCTGACTGCAGATCTCATCATCAACAAAGCGGAAGGCATAATCACTGCGGAAGCTGTTCAGACTTCTACTTACGATGGTTCTGTAAAGAACGTTGAAGCTACTCTGAATCATTCAGAAACTGAATTGACGTACGCTCCGGCGCAAGGTTATACTAATGCAGGAACTTATGCTGTGACTGTGGCTTCCGAAGAAACTGACAATTATTTGTCCGCTTCCAAAGAGGTGTCTTTAGTGATCGAAAATGCTGAAATTACCGGAGTTGATTTTGAAGAAGATACTTATTCTTTCACCTATGACGGAAGCGAGCACAGTATTTTTGTAACCGGATTGCCTGAAGGTGCGACAGTAACCTATGAGAACAATGGGCAAACCAATGCCGGAACTTATAAAGTGACTGCAACCGTAAGTCAGGAAAACTATAATGATAAAGTCCTGACTGCTGATCTTGTCATCAACAAAGCAGAAGCCCTAATCACTGCGGAAGCTATTCAGACTACTACTTACGATGGTTCTGTAAAGAACGTTGAAGCTACTCTGAATCATTCAGAAACTGAATTGATGTACGCTCCGGCACAAGGCTACACCGATGCAGGAACTTATAAGGTGACTGTGGCTTCCGAAGAAACTGATAACTACTTATCGGCTTTCAAAGAGGTGTCTTTAGTGATCGAAAATGCGGAAATTACTGGAGTTGCTTTTGAAGAAGATACTTATACTTTCACCTATGACGGAACTGAACACAGTATTTTTGTAACCAGTCTGCCTGAAGGTGCGACAGTAACCTATGAGAACAATGGGAAAACCAATGCAGGAACTTATACAGTAACTGCGACCGTTAGCCGGGAGAACTATGATGACAAGGTACTCACAGCAATTCTTGTGATCGATAAGGCTGCGCAAAACATCACTTTTGATGCGCCTGAGGATAGGATCCTTGAGACAGATGAGAATTTCCTGCTCGATGCTGCTACAACTTCAGGCTTAGCTGTGACCTATTCATATTCTTATGAAGATGCAGAACCCGCAGCTACAGTTAGTACGTCTGGATTTGTAAACCTGCTTGCAGCAGGGGAAATTAGTATTACAGCTAAACAGCAAGGAAACCAGAATTATGAAGCTGCAGCTCCTGTGACCAGGACCCTGAACATAAAAAGTAGTAAGGCAAGGTTGAACGAGGTGGTTATCAACGGTACCTCCTACTCAAATCCATCTGAAGAGATTTACTACCTTATTGGTTGTGGTAGTGATGAGAATGAGGTGCAAATACAATTGGAGCCAAACAGAGGTTCTTCTGTAGACCATGCAGAAATGTTCACAATCGCAGCACCTGCTCCCGGAATTTATCGCGAAACCATAACCGTAACTTCAGGAGACCAGACCACTAAGAAAGTGTACCATATCACAGTTGAGAAAACTTTCAATTTTGATGACATCGTGGTCCAGAAATTTAATAATGTGTTGCTGGTAAACAATAACCCCCAAACTAATGGAGGCTATAAATTCACTAGCTATAAGTGGTACAAAAACGGCTCGGTAATTGGCACCGGACAATATTTCTCTGAAGGTGATCATGCCAGCGATCAACTGGATACCGAAAGCAGTTACTACATTGAAGTGGTTACTGAAGACGGAGAAGTACTGAAAACCTGTTCTACAGTTATTCAGCTTCAAGAGTCTTCTACTGTAAAATTGGCTCGTAACCCTATAAGATTAGGAGAGCGATTAGAACTTCTTGCTGATTTCCCTCAGGAAGAACTGGAAACAATGCAGCTTTCTATTCATGATCTAAATGGTATACTAATTAAAACGATCAGGTCAAACAGCAAAACCACTAGAATTGAATTGCCATTCAACATTCAGTCGGGAGTATATATTCTCAATTGCAGAACAAAAACGCACAGTAAATCTTTAAAGTTTATTGTTCACTAATGAATGATGGCATAAAATTAAATTATCAAACAAAGAATAATGAAAATTAATAATAATAGTTCCAGGCCTCCATATAACTGGCAAATTTTACTAGTCTTACTAATTTGCGGTGCGATAAGCAGTTCTTATGGACAATCCAAAAATGAAGTTTCTGTATACCTAACGGGAGCCTTTTCCAAGCTCGATTATGAAGTCCTGCAGGAGAAAAGCGATATGGAAAACGGCTTTAGTATTGGAGCGGGATATTCCTATTATCTTTCCCACAACTGGAGTATAGGTACAGGTGCCGAAATGCAGTACACAGAGGGTTCAGCTTATCTTTCCTTTTTTGGAGATGCGTATCAAACAGCCGACATGGAGGGAGAAGAGTTTGAATTTAGATACAACCTGGAAAATTTGCGGGAAAAACAGTCTGCCTATTTCTTAAATATACCTTTAAAAATTCAGTATGAAACCGGGGGCATTATCCGATTTTATGCCGCTGCTGGCGCAAAAGTTGGTTTTGTAGTGGAGTCCGAATATGATCTGGAGGCTTCTTCTTTGACAACCAGTGGATATTACGAGCAGTATGATGTAGAGCTTAGCGATCCAAAGTTTGCCGGCTTTGGAGATTACGGTAATATCAAGACCTCTAAATCTAAACTTGGGCTTCAAACGAACTTTGTGCTCAACCTGGAAACAGGCGTTAAGTTTAAGCTGAAAAATGAGCAGGCATTTTACATGGGCTTGTTTGCAGACTATGGTTTGAAAAATATACAACCGGAAGAAAGTCAGCAAAACTTAATCAACTATAACAATGAAGACCCAGGAAACTTCATTAGGAATAGTCTGCTCACTTCGGCAAGTAATTCTAACGATACATCCTATGTGGATGAAGTAAAAACCCTTGCGTTAGGTCTCAAAATTCAGTACGCTTTCCAGTTCTAGAGTAAGTGAAATAGGTAACTTTGAAACAGCCCCTTCACAAAATGAAGGGGCTGTTTTATTCAATCTACAGACTTTTTTTAAGAAAATTAAAAGTTTTCTTCTTCAGGAATTATGTAGTAGAAAACCGGGTTACTTGTTAGTGTCCCGACGCAGCAGTAGGAGAAGGAGCATCCCGGGAGTGCTTTTCGCCGGGCTTATGTTAAAAAACTACATAATTAAGGTTTACAAAAAGGTTGCGTCCCCTTCTTGGGATGTTGTTCCAGTCCGAAAAAGTTGAATAATAGGTATCAAATAAATTTTCCGCACCTACCTTAATGGTCATTTTTTGCTGATTAAGATAAAGGATTTGAGAAGCCGATAAATTAACCATGGCATAAGCGGGAGTTTCGTTTTCGCCAAATTCCCGACTAAATTCCGATTGTTTTAAAGCCCCTTCAACCGAAGCTTCGGCAGAGAAGAAGCCTTTCTGAAATTGCAAAGCCGAATAATAGGTAAAAGGCTGTACCAAAGGAAGGTTTTCTTTATTGTAATCCTTACCATAATTGTAAATAACCTTTCCATTAAAATTCCAGTTCTGGTCTATCAAAAAATCCAGGGATAAATCGGTATTAAAAAGACTGGCATATTCCAATTGTTCATATACCTTGACCCCATTTGCTCCTATTGTCATTGGACTTAAGGTGGGATCGGGTTTCCCAAGGATGTAGTTGCTAATATGAAAATAAGAACCCGATGCTATTATGCTCCATCGTTCTTTATTGATACCTGCAGAAGTATTAAGTTCTACAGATCTTTCATTGAGTAAATCGGGTTTCCCTATGTAATCAAAACCATCAAAACTATTAAAAAGATAAAAACCATAACCTTCAGAAACCGAAGGTGCACGTTCTCCATAACCTAATCCCATTGCATAAACAAAATCCTTATGGTGCAACTGTAGCTTTGAAGACAACCCCGTAAGAATTCGCTGTTTTTCTTCAGCCATTTCAGGATAAAAGATCCTTAGGCTTTGAAGCCCGGATTTACTTTCTACCGAATTGGTGTGGGAGCCAAGACTTCCTGAAAGGTTTAGATGAAGGTAGTCGGTTAGCCTTATCCGATCTTCCAGGAATATTCCGGTGTAGAATGTGCGAACATCTGGCCAGGTATACATGAACATCTCCTTTTCATTAGGATCGTTAGGGTACATGGTCATCTCTGCCAGGGATTTATTGTAAAAGCTGCTGAGGTTCACTTTTATCTCATGCCGTTGAAGGGAAGTACTTATTTTCGAATAAAAGCCATAGGTGTCACTCCAGCCGGGCATATCCATACGAATAGGAACATCAGGTCTTTTTGAATCATCCATTATATGTTCAATGCTGTTGAAATAGATCTTTGTTTCCCAGTGATCTATGTAGTTTATTGGTTTATGGTGCTCATACTTTAAGGAGGTGATCACTGCCTCTGCCGAGGATACATCCATAGGAAGGGCAGGATAACCCACATCTGTAGCTTTATCAAAAATGAGCGATCCCTGCAGAGTTTGATGTTCTGAAAGCCGGACCCCCGAGACGGCAGAAAAATTATATTTTGTGAACTGGGAGTACTGTACTTCTTGATTTCCGCCTGCGTAATAATTTTCGGCGTCCCGGTACATAAAGTCGGTATTCAAGAAGAAAGAGTCTTCTGCATAATCCAATTTGGCTCCTGCTATTTTTTGTTCCCCATTGGACTCCAGCCCCGAGCTTAAACCTATATTCCAGCCCGATTCTGTAAATCCTGTTTTATGGAGCTCCATGTTAACGGCTCCGCCTATTGTAGCACCATATTCGGCGCCTTCCTGTCCGCTTGAGATCGAAGCTTCAGATAAGTTGGAGATCTCAACATATGAAGTTACAGGATCCATTTTATCTGTACATGCACTAAAGATCCTCATCCCGTCAATGGTTATCACCGTACGTTCTGTAGCCATTCCGTTAATCATAGGTTCCCAGGCGTAAGCTCCTCTCTTGATCATGGAGATTTTTGACGATCTTTCTAGGTATTCATCTACAGTTGCCAGAGACTTTACTGCTTTTTGTGAGACTGCTCTTTTATCTCCTATTACAATGATCTCCTTCATTGGAATATAATTCGTGGTATCAATTTCTTTTTGCTGAGCAATAAGTTCATTTCCGAGGAAAGGGCACAGTAAAAGAATAAATGCTAATTTTTTCATTGAGTTGTAGTATTAAAAAGCTGCCTAAGCACAGATGTTCTCCAGGTTCTCAGGCAGCTTTTGAATGTTTTAAAATTCCAGTTCAAAGAAGATACTGCTGGCTTCATTCGTGCCCTCTACCTTTTCACCTTTCATTACTTCTCCTTCCGGATTTTCCACCTGCAGGTTGATCTTCCAGTAGCCCGACATGGTGAGGTTAAGTTTTCCCTCATACAATTCACCTGCCCCACTTTGTGTTAGAGGTACATTATTTGGGGAGCTGTGGTTGTCCATTCCGGGCATTCTTGGATCAATTAAGATTCTGTAGTTATTAACAACAGGAAAGCTTTGCATATTTTCCATTCGAAAAAGAGCAGCGCTAATATCATTGGTGGCGATCTTCGGGGTAGTGGGTTCGACCAGGGCCAAAATATACTTGACATCATCGGTGCCCAGGAATACTGCTACTCTTCTTTTTTCGGAAGCAGGAACACTTATTTTATCTCCCATACTGTAATCATTTCCGTCAAGGGAGTAATTGAGAGTAAGGCGCCAGAATTCTATTTCATTCTCCGGCATCTGGAAGACGATATATCCTTCAAAAAGGGTGTTTGTGCCGGGGATTTTTAAGACTTCAGATTTTGGTGCAGAATGTTGCTTTGTTTCCATATGCATCATCGGGTTCCACTCGATATCGGCATCCTGAACAAATTCCTTAGTGCTTTTATCCATAAGACGTAACACCATTTTATTGTATCCTGTTTGTAAACCGCCACTTTCAGAATATAATTCTGCCTCGTGGGTCTCATTTTCTATGGTCTGTATTTTTATAAGACCTTCAGTTTCATTTACCGGTTTTAGATCTTCAGAATCTGTTGAACAAGAGGTGACTGCAGCCACTAAAAGGAGGCTGATATATTTAAATAATTTCATTTTTTGTTATTTAGAATTAAGGCAATACTTCTCTGCATTCAGTATTAAAACTGAATGGAATCCTTGAGAATGTTTTTTTTTGAAATTAGGAAATCCTCATTGGAGGATGGGCGATTTGCCTTGTGAAAAGAAAAGAATAATCATTTAAATACCGATAGGTTGGAAAGTGGTTTGTCTTACCAGAAAAACTCTCTACCGGCATGGAGAAATCTACGTAAAAGGTAATTTCCTTTTGAAAAAAATTGAGGGTTAGATCATTTTTTTCCTGATTTATGTCTTTACTTGCTTTGGTAATGGCGCATTTACCATTACACTCCATTTCAGGCTTATCCTGATTTTCACAAAACAGTTCTGTAAAACTTTTGTTGTTGAAAGTGTAAAAACTAACCAGGTAGGTAAACCTTAAATTGTAGAATAAGGTTGCGATTAAGAAGGTAAAGAGCAGACCATATTTTAGTACGGTATTCAATGCCTGATTTGTTTTTGCAAAGATACTTAGTTTTTTATGCCTAATTGTATGATCCAGATCATTTTAATGCCTCCTCTAAGTCTTTAATTATTTCTGAATTTACCATACCTAATCTGCTTCCTTTTTCTAAAATTGTATTTTTGCATTGCTATGAAAAAATCACTCAGTTACCTGTGGCCACTTACTAAAAAATTAGAATCAAAATACAGCGGAAGCCTTGAAGTTACGTGGGTCAACGGCCGCAAGGTACTGGACAGCTCCAATGCAAATTACTCCTTTGGTGCCCTGCAGGAAGTGCTCGACCTTGGAATCGCAGAAGTGCGTGCAGATCGCGGTGCACCTGTTCTCCTCCTGGGCCTCGGCGGGGGAAGTGCTATTCATTTGCTTCGGAAGAAATACCATTACTACGGAAAGATCACAGCTGTAGAGATCGATCCTGCTGTCATTGATGTGGCATACAGGGAGTTTGAACTGGGGGAGCATGAACCTCTGGAGATCATTTGTATCGATGCGCTCGAGTTCGTAAAGAACTCATCTGAAGAATTTGGGCTTATAATTATTGATCTTTTCCTGGACCTGGACGTGCCGGTCCAGTTCTTTACTGTTGATTTTTGGGAGGATATTTCAGCTCTGCTGTCTGCTGAAGGTAAGTTGCTTTTCAATGCCGGCATCAATTCAGCAAACGAAGAGGAAATAGATTTCCTACTTAAATATGAGCGTCTGGGAATAAAATTCCGGAAGAAAGAAGATGTCTATGGCAGCAATACCCTTCTCTTGGGTGAAAAAGCTGAAATTGGGGAATTGTATAGCTGAAATTTCTTTATTCGGGCATTTGGGGTGTGATCTTAAAATTAATTCTTTGTATAACAACCGGGATATTTTGGGAAAAATATCTACCTGAAATGGATGAGATATAACAGAAACCTGATATATCTCATAGCCTAAGAACTATATTTTTGATACATTTCTCACTTCCATCTTAGAACACTTTTATATTTATGTCATGGAATATAAGATCTATATAGCGGGAGGAATTTTGACCATTCTAGTTGTCGCCCTTTACTGGATCTTTATCAACAGGAACAGTAAATAAAAATCTTCCTTTTATTAATCAGGTTGGCATTCGCCTGCTTTTATTGGTTGCGGGTTTGGATTTTGAGTTTAACAAAATCAAAGTTCCGGAGGAGGGGCAAAAATGTTATTTTTGAATCACTTCCTTAAACAGAAGCAGACTTTCGGTAGTAAATGCTGTTGTTAGCAGAGAAAGAGCTTTAGTTATTAGCACTTAGGGCTGGTACAAATCTGTCTCTTAAGAGACCAAAAATATGCCCTATTCCTATCCCCACGTAAACCTTGTCTTTATTGAGTTGAACCATTGGGGAAACAGACAAACCGTAAAATCTGGTGAGCGGAAATTCAATTTTAGGATTTATAATTAAGCTTATCGTGTGATATTTGTCATAGTCCCAGGTATAGTTCTCCTTTAGCAGGTGGCTGCCGGTTCTTTGCCAGTTTCCCGGTTCCTTGATTGTGGTGTAGCCGAGTCCTAAAGATAGATTGGCTCGAATCGTTCCCTTATTATTCAGTTTATAGATTCTGCCTGCAGCCAGTTGTAAATTCCCCAATTGGTCAGCGGGACTGCCCAGTCCCAGGAGCATAGTTTTAAAAAATCCAGCAGAATAATCATATGGTTGGGTCTCAGCTTTTCTAACGTTCCAGCTATATCCTAATCTAAGGGAGTATTTTTCCAGATAGGCATAATTCACATTGAAATCCAGGCCAAGGTAGTTTCCAGCGTTAATGTCATTACCAATATATATGGCATGATTTGATTCAGATTGTGGATGTGCCGTATTGCACCAGGTGATCAAAATTAAAAGAACAAGTACCTTCCTCAAGTAATTTTTCATCATTTGCTAAATTTCTTCTATAGTTTCTCTGAGGTGATGTAGAATAATGTTCAATTTATGTAAATCTATTAATTTCAGTGGGTATTCTGCCGTTGGAAAATAATATAAAGCAACGGTAAAGGAATCTCTATTTGGGCCTATCGTACAATTCGTAAAAAGATTTCTGGTATATCATCCAGGGGGTGTCACCCAATATCAAATCTCCATTTGCTGAAATCTGAAAAATCAAATCCCTGGAAAACTCGTATGTTTCAGGTGAGGATTCTACGATTAATTGTCCGTTTTTTATATAGAAGGTAGTGGTGTAGAGAATATCTGTGACCATAATCTCAACTTCAGAATCACTGATGATCTCTAAGGTCTGGGCACAATTCATGAAATATTTCTCCCAGGAAGCTTCACATTCTTCACGGGTATCAAAGAGTAAATTAGCGTACTTATTGCCAACAAATTTTTCCTCCAGGTTATCCTCTTTAGAACATCCTGTGAAAACTAAAAAGGAGAACAGAGCTATAAAAAGACGTTTCATAAACACATTTTATTATTAAAGATCATTGTTTGTCACTGTTACCCCCAGTCGACCAGAAGCAAAATGTTTTTTAACCAGCACAACTAAAGAATGTTTTTATAAATCTATAAAAATCTTACAGTAAATTAACTGCATATCAGGGAAATAAAACATGTAAGGTGCTGAAAATGACATTTTGGAGAAGAAATTTTCTGGTTTTTTTCAGCCCATCTGGAAGTTACTGCCAGATAATTGTTGCAAATAATTTTAATAAGATTGTTATTAAATTTTTTTAGAGTTTTTGACCGGAGCTTTGACATTGTAGTCAATGTTTTTAATGTCCAGTTTCAACCAGGTCCAGTCTTGGTTTTCCAGCTTCCAGGTGGCAGTCATTTTCGACGGAACCCTTATGTCTTCAAAACTTTTATGTTCCTGCACTTTTAAGACCCACGGGTAACGTTTGGCATCGGCTTCGTTACCCTTAAATCGCATTGCTGAAAATATGGTGAAGTCTCCGTCGCTATTGAAAGTAAAAGTACCGCTGCCTTTGGTGCCCATATAATCCAGTGTAGCAATTGCTGTACAGTCATTCACTTCTTCCCAACTTACGTGCGGACTAAGGGCTAGAGTTGGGAGCCACACCATTTCCCCCAGATATCGCTGCAGGCTTCCCTCGTCAAGTTTCTCTCCTTTTTCATCCACCACATTCACCAGTCCCTCCAATTTGATCAACATTTCCCCTTTTCCTCCTTCGAATTTATCCCTGCCTTTGAAACCGATAAGACTGTTCATCCTTGCATCTACACTCCAGATAAATGCAGGGACATCTACCGTGGAATATTGAACTGCAGTTGCCTGTAGCCATTTCTCCTGGCCGGGCTTCATTTTCATTTTAAGATCTTGCAGAATTTTGCCATTACTTATAAAAGGTTTCCCGATGATCCCGGAATGGCGGAGCCATTTTTGTACGGGTTGAGGTAAGCCTTCAAGATCCTTTTTAGAAACTACTTTTTCATTAACTACTTTATTCCCGTAAAGGATTCGGTTAGTATCTGTCTGCACCATCTTATTAAAATTGTAGGAGCCAAGGGAAACGATTGCCACAACAAGAATAATAAGATTAGGAAGGGTGGCTGCTTTGGCATCTTTCCAGTAGAGAATTACAAGCACCTGGGAAACAACCACAGCTATAAAAGCGAGAAGCCAGCTGAATTTATAACCGGTCCACCAGGAAATTCCGTATACCAGGAAGAGGAGCCCTGTCGCCAGCCAAATTAGGCCTACAGGTTTAGAAATTGTAAGACTGAGTTCTTTTATGTCAGCAATGCCGAAGCCTTTTAAAAATCCCAAAAAATGGATTAGACCGTGTAAAATTATAAGTACTAAAAAGGCAATTCTCATGGAGTGATTTTTTCTGCCAATCATAAGCCGATTGGCTGCTACCTTTTGCTGTATAAATTTATCAAATCTTTACTTGTTACAACTGGGATTGATATTATTTATTCAGTAAAAAACAATTAAGAAGAGGCAACCAGCAGGAATTTACCAGGCAAGGAAATGATATAATAAAAAAAGCCCCTCCAAAAATGACATTTTTGAAGAGGCTCAAAGGAAGAATTTTTTCATCTACCTCCTGTTCTCAAATTCAATCATCCAGATCCCGCGCACCTCATTTTCGGAATAACCTATCGCCTTGTCCTGCGGATAAAGTTTCAGGATCTTTTCTTTTACCTGCGACTCAATGTCCCCTGGCTTTCCGTGGCATTGCAGGCACATGCTGTTGGTGACTATAGGATAATAGAAGCGGGTAGTACCATTTTCAGGAATCAAGACCGGCTGCGGATCTTTACCTGCGTTTAACTGTGCTGTGAAAAGATCAATGATTTCTGCTTCTTCGGGAGTGGCTTGATTCTGCGGATTCCGGTACTTGTCTGAAACCCTTTGCACAGAGGCGTTGTACTTTTCTGCCATGGAAGCGGTGAGCGGGAGTGCTTCGACATTGCAGAATTCCAGAGCATGCAGAGTCCCTTCTTTCTGAATTGCCTGCATAAGGTTCTTACCCAGCAGCTGTTTGGTTTCCAGCGCGATCTCCAGCCCTTTATCTGCCGGATTCTGCCGCTGCATACCCATTCCTCTGCCCATCTTGCCCGGACCTTTTCCCTGTCCCATTCCTTTTCCCATTTGTTGGCCCTGCTGGCGATACTGGCCTTTCCCGGGGCCCTGTTTCCAATGTTCGGCGAACCATTCGGGTTCTTCGATCTGATATTCATATAGATATTCAGCGATCTGTTCAACGGCCCCATCTGGAAATTCCTGGTACGGCATAAGTCCGAAGCGGTTAATTGCTCCCCGCATTTGGGATTTTTCTGCAGATGGTTCATCCACAAAGGAGACGATTTGTTGTACAAATTCCTCCCGGGACGGTTCACTCATTAAATAATGCGCTTTTACCGCAGCCATAGGTGGGCCAATCCTGCCTTCATTCATAGGAGCACTTGGACTATGACAGGTATAACAGTAGGTCTCCATTAGCTTTTTACCAGGATGCTCCTGCTGTGCGGTTGCAATTTGCATTTCAGCTTTTGCAGGTGTAGTGTAGTCTGTCTTCTTTTCCTGGCAGCCGGCGAGGAAAAAAAGAGCAAAAACAGGAAGGAGGAGATTTTTCATAAGAAATGATTAATCAGATAAATGTATGAATCTGCCTGTTCCCTTAACATGCTATTTGTCATGTCCGGGAAATTTCAGCTGTACCTTTTAAAACCCTATGCTTTTGAACGGGAATCTTTCAAAGATGTCTGTTTCTCATCCTTTATCCCGAATTTCTTCAGAATGTCCTCCATCAAACACCAGCGGGTCATTGAAGATTGCAATAAGTTCACCCCCACAAAGGCTGTAAACCAAAGCCAGTTGATGTTTACATATACTGCCAGTAAAAGGCTTATCAAAATAAATGTTCCGGCGATGCCGCGTATGACTCTGTTTAGCATAATCTTTAAATTTTAGTGTTAATTGTTAATTGATCATTGTTCATTGTTAGATCGATTGTTCTATAGGTACTACCACCGCGCGAACGGGGTTATTGGTCTCCAGTTTATTATTGAATTCCCGTACATGATTAAAGAACTCGGTGATCTTCTCCTCATCTGTAAAAGAGAAAAACATGGAGGACTCGTTTCCTCCTTTTTCCCCGGGGAACCAGCTTTGAGTAGCGATTAGGGAATTCGTGTTTTTGTAGCCGTCAATTTCCGAAGAACTGAAGGCTTCGATTTTAGCTTTTTTGAATAGTTTCAGAACATCCTTCTGGTATTCGGAAACTGTAGTGACTAATAATAGTTTCATCATTATTGGTTTAAGGTTCAAAGTTTTCGGTTCTCAGTTCTCAGTTTTCGGTTCTCAGTTTTTGGTTAAGGATTTGTCCTAAATCTCTTTTTTCGTTTTGCCCCGTCCTAAAGGGAGCCGAAAAAAGTATTTTGATAAAAAGTTTTTATTTTTTCATTCCTGCGTACTTTTAAACACGTACTTCGTTTAATCCCCGGCCCCCAAAAGGGGGAGGAGGGGATTTTTTTAACTTTTTAAAGACAACTGTTGCAACCGGGGCAGATCTCTCGTCGCATCTCCTTTCTGCCGAAAGAAGATGCTCTGTCGAGATGACATCGTGCAAATTTTAGAGTCTTCAAGTCACAACCCGCAACCCGCAACCCGCAACTTGCAACCTGCAACCTGCAACCTGCAACCGTTATTTACTCAACTTTCTCAGTTTCTCTTTCTTCCAAAACCTCCGGTTTCTCCTCCCTGTCCTCATACTTCTTTCTCTCGATCATGTAGTACACCAACGGCACTACCAGCAACGTAAGGAAGGTGGAGACTATGGTTCCTCCCATCAGAGATATTGCGAGTCCCTGGAAAATTGGGTCGAAGAGGATCACGAAGGCTCCTATCACTACCGTACCTGCAGTCAAGAGGATAGGAGTGGTCCGTACAGCTCCGGCTTCGATCACCGCCTGCTTCAACGGAATTCCATCTTCCAATCTCAGATTTACAAAGTCGATGAGCAGCACCGAGTTCCGCACCATGATCCCGGCCAGCGCGATCATCCCGATAAAGGAGGTGGCGGTAAAGAAGGCGCCCATGATCCAGTGGCCCAGCACGATCCCTATCAGCGATAGCGGAATAGCTACCATCATCACAATAGGAGCTCTAAAGTTCTGGAACCAGCCTACGATGAGGATGTAAATGATCACGATCACTCCCAAAAATGCGATCCCAAGGTCACGGAATACTTCTAAAGTGATCTGCCACTCTCCGTCCCATTTCACGGTATAGTCATCTTCGTATTGTGGCTGACCCATATACAGGTCACTGATCTCATAACCTGCCGGCATATCAATTTCCTTCAGCTTATCTTCCATTCCGAGGATAGCATACACCGGACTCTCCAGTTCTCCGGCCATATCGGCCAGCACATAAACCACTCGTTTCTGATTCTTACGATAGATGCTCTTGTCCCTTATAACTTCCGTCGGCGTTACCAGATCGGCTATTGGGATCATTTGACCACTTTGGGAAGCGATCTGGATATTCATGATATCCTCAACCGAAGATTTTTCCTCTTCATCCAGGGTCAGCACGATACCCACTCTTTGGGTAGCTTCTTCATCATAAAGCTGCGTAATGGCTCTTTCCCCCATCGCAGAGTTCAGGGTATAAACGATCTGCTGGGGAGCAATGCCATTGAGCATGGCTTTTTCCTTATCTATTTCGAATTCGTACTCTTTTTGATCGGCTTCGACCATCCAGTCTATGTCCACCACGTCCGCTGTGTTATGAAGGATAGTCTGGATACTGTCAGCAAGTGCGATCTGTGTCTCATAATCGGGTCCGTAGACTTCCGCGACTATGGTAGACAATACCGGAGGTCCCGGAGGAACTTCCACCAGCTTGATGTTGGCACCATATTTATCTCCTATCGCCTGGATATCCGGACGCAGCAGTTTCGCGATGTCGTGACTCTGCAGGCTTCGGTCGCCTTTAGGAAGCAGGTTCACCTGAATATCGGCAGTGTTGCTCGCTCCGCGCAGGTCATAGTGACGTACGAGTCCGTTGAAGGTGATAGGGGCAGAGGTTCCAATGTAAGTCTGGTAATTCACTACCTGCTCGCTTCCGCTCAGGTATTGACCTATCTCTTTAGTCACTACCGCTGTTCTCTCTAGAGTTGTTCCTTCAGGCATGTCTATGACCACCTGGAATTCATTCTTGTTATCGAAAGGCAGCATTTTCACGGCCACATCTTCCGTAAAGAACAAGGCAACAGATCCCAATAGAAGGACAATTGTAATTCCGAGGAAGGACCAGCGGATCTTTTTATTATCGATAAGTGGTTCTTCAAAGCGCTTATAGATACGGTAGATCATGGAATCTTCAATCTTCTCTTCAGGCTTTTCAGGTGCTCCTTTTTTGGTCTTTTCCCTAAGAAAAATAAATCCAAGGTATGGCGTGATGGTAAGTGCCACGAATAGTGACAGGATCATCGCGATAGAAGCTCCAATCGGCATCGGACTCATATAAGGCCCCATCAGTCCGCTTACGAAAGCCATCGGCAGTACCGAAGCAATTACCGTAAAAGTTGCAAGGATAGTTGGGTTCCCCACTTCGTTGATGGCATAGAGCGCAGCCTGTTTAAACGGCAGGCGTTTCATCTTGAAGTGCCGGTGCATATTCTCGGCAATAATGATCGAGTCATCCACCACAATACCGGTAACGAATACTAGTGCGAACAAGGTGATCCTGTTCAGGGTGTAATCCAGCATATAATAACTCAGCAGGGTAAGGGCAAAGGTGATAGGTACCGAAAGGAATACTACCAGTCCGCCGCGCCAGCCCATTGCCAGCATTACCACAAGCGTTACTGCTATGATCGCACCTATAAGGTGCAGCAATAGTTCCCCTACTTTGTGCGAAGCAGTTTCCCCGTAGTTACGGGTTACTTCCACGTGCACATCTTCAGGAATTAGGTTCGTTTGCAGGTGTTCCACTTTTTCAAGGATCACATCGGCGATCTTCATCGCATCGGCTCCTTTGCGTTTTGCTACAGATAATGTCACCGCAGGATATTCCCCGGGATATTCCGAAGCACCTATTGCCTGTCCAAATCCAAAATTCACGTAAGATTTAGAGATCTCAGGCCCATCCTGTACCGTGGCAATTTGCTTCAGGTACACCGGTTGCCCGTCATTCACTCCCACGATGAGGTTCTCCACATCCTGTGGGGATTCCAAAAAGCTTCCGGAGCTAACCAAAACTTCACTGTCGTTACGGTCAAAACTTCCGGAGGAAAGCTGTTGATTGGAAGCCTTTATCTTTTCAGAAACTCCGAGAAAATCCACTCCACTGGCAGCCATCCTGTCCTTGTCGAGCACCACGCGCAGTTGCCTGTCACGCCCCCCAATAGTGTTCACAATAGAAACATCCTCGACCTTTTCGATCTCATGCCGCAGCTCGTTGGCCATTTGCCGAAGCTGGTAATCATCATAATTTTCGCTCCACAGGGTGAGCCCCAGTACCGGAACATCGTCAATAGCCCGGGTCTTCACCAGCGGCTGACTCACATTGGGCGGGAACTGGTCCATGTTCTTCATGAGCTCGTTGTAGAGTTTCACATACGAACGTTCAATATCCTCGCCCACGTAGAACTGCACGATCAACATTCCCTGTTCCTCCATGGAGGTAGAGTAGACATACTCCACACCCGGAATGTTGGAAACCATCTTTTCCAGGGGTTTGATAATACGCTGTTCCACCTCGGTAGGGCTGGCACCCGGGTAGCCAACAAAAATGTCGGCCATGGGCACATCGATCTGCGGCTCTTCCTCGCGTGGAATTAAAAATGACGCGTACACACCCACGATCATGAACACGATCATGAGCAACACCGTCAATTTCGAATTTATAAAGCCTTTGGCAATCTTGCCTGCTAATCCTTCTTTCATATTTTCTATGGTTCTTTGGGCGTTTCCCCACCTTCGCTAAAGCTTCGGTGGGGTCAGGCTTTCGGCGCTATCTCCCTTCCTCCGGTCGGGAGGATAACTGCCTCAATCCTTAACGCATCTTTACTCCTTTACACTAATTTTTGCTCCGTTGAACAATTTTCCGTCTGCCGAAACTATATAGGCCTCATCGGGATTGAGCCCGCTAAGAACTTCTACACGGTCTCCGTATGTTCTTCCAAGTCTTAGCCATCTCAGCATCGCGGTATTCTGTTGACTCACGGTATAAACTCCTTTCAGGTCGCCTCGGGTCACAATTGCTTCTGTGGGGATCATTACCGCTTCAGCAGTGTTTTCCTGCTTCTCTACCGGAAATCTCACTGTAGCATACATCCCCGATTTCAAATCTGCTTCAGTATCTTCAAGAGCTACTTTCACCAGGTATTGTCCGCCGGTGTTACTGGCCGAAGTACTAACTTCCGCCACGGTGCCGGGAACAGTCTGCTCAACAGACTTTACAATGACGTCCACTTTGGTTCCTGTTTCTATCCTTGAGATATTGGACTCCGCAACTCTTGCGGTTACTTCAAAATTCCCCGGAGCTTCTACGGCTAAAAGCGGCTGACCCGGATTGGCCATAGTACCTTCCTCGGCAAATTTGTTAGTGATGACTCCGCTAAAGGGAGCACGTATGTTCACATAGGCGAACTGGGAGTTCACCTCATTTCTCATTTGTTTGGCTGCTTCAAGTCTGGCCTGAGCCATTTCAAAACGGGCGGTCTGGTCATCCATCTCTTTTTGGGAAGCCGACTGCTCTTCGAAAAGGGCCTTAAAACGCTCGTAATCTTTTTTAGCATTATTGTAGGCGGCTTCAGCTTCGGTGATTCCGGCGTTTACCTGGGCACGTTTGGCCTGCAGGTCAGAGTTGTTGATGGAAACCAGTAACTGGCCTTTTTCCACCTTATCTCCCACATTTACGTGAATATCATCGACAAAGCCCATCATACGGGTACTCAGGGTGGCGCTGTTTACCGCTTCAATTTGTCCGCTGGCAGTGAGAAAACGGTCTCCCGTCCCCGATGGTGTTTCCACCTGCACGGGCACTACCGGCCCCTCATTCACTGCCTGCTTTTTATCATCGCTGCCGCAGCTCGTCGCGAATAATCCCAGGGAAGCTAATGCTATTGTGTATATTGTTTTTTTCATTTTCTATGGTTTGTTGTTCGTTGTTTCTTGTTTGTTGTTCGGAGTTTTGTACTCTTCACTCCCTTTTTCCCCCCGCCCGATAGCTATCGGGACTAAAGGGGGAGAAGGGCATTGTTATTCTAATTTTATTTTCGTTTCCTATTTACCTCTCGACTCCGCTTGAGGTGACACGTTGGAGCTTGGAATTTGGTGTTTGGTGCCTGGAATTTTTCCTGTCCACTGTCCACTGTCCACTCTTTATTCAATACTACTCGTTAAAAACTCCACATACGCTAATGCGTAATTATATTCATACACCGTCTGGTAATACTCCAGTCGTTTTTCAGAAAATTGTGTTTCGGCGCCTAGCAGGTCCGTGGTTTTTTCGAGGCCTTGCTCGTATCGGTTGTTGCGAATTCGCAGGGCTTCTTTGGATTGTTCCAGTGCCAGCCTGGTAAGGTTCAGTTTGTTCTCTGCATCCCTAAGGGCACGGGTGGCGCGGTTTAATTCCAGCTGACTCTGTTGTACGTGTTGTTGGAGTTCTAGTTGTGACTTTTCAAATTCAGCTTTGGACTCCTGTGTTTTTCCGAAGCGCTTGCTTCCGTCAAAAAGATCCCAGGTCAAAGCGACTCCTGCGAGATAACCGGTGGCATCTCCCTGGAAGATCTCATCATCATAAAGCTCATAACTTCCGAAGGCATTAAGTCGGGGCAAAAATGACATTTTATCGGCCCTGTACATTTTCCTGCGGGCCTCGGTAGCCAGTTCCATCGCCCGTATATCTGCACGGTCGCCGGGAAGGGCTGGTGTGGAAACGGAATTTATTTGTACGCTTAGGGAATCCTTTGGGACCAATACCACATCAAGGGAATCTCCCATTAGGAACATGAGGTAATCACCGGCGTTTTTGACATTGCTCCTGGCGTACTGCAGCTGATTATCCACCTCGGTCACGCGGACTTCCACCGCGAGCACGTCACTCTGTTGCAGGTATCCCTGCTTAAAATTGTTTTCTGCCAGCCTCAAGTTGGCCTGTGCTGTTTCCAAAGCCTGCTCCAGTACTGCTACCGCTTTATGGGCCAATTGCAGCTGCATATAAGCTTTGTTGGTTTCCAGTTTCATATGGTCCCCGGTTCGCACGCCTTGCAGTTCTGTAGCCTGCATTTTGCTCTTTGCAGCGCCTCTTTGGTAGATCCCGTCAAGGTTTACCAGAGGTTGCTGAACTTCCACTTTGGTAGCGAAATTGTCGATACGATCGGGATCATTGAGCCTTGCCGGATCAAAATCGCTTTGGGTGACGATCTCCTGGTTTAGCTTTGACCCGAAAGCCATTAATGGATTATTGGTGGTCATCCCGGTGTGGGATGCGCTTATGTTAGGTAAAAAGACCGCATTGGTCTGCCGGTATTGGGCACGGGCTGCCAGGAATTCCTGTTGGGAGATCTTTAGCTGGCTGTTATTCTCCTGTACCCGTTCCTGGACTTCTTCTTTCCCAATGGTAACTGTCTCCTGTGCCGAAAGCATCCAGGAAAAAAGTATTGCCGGAAGTAGAAAGATAAGTTGCTGTTTCTTCATTTCTTAAATTTTATGGTACAAAAGTACTCTCAGAATTGGGCGTGGTCAGTAACCATTGTTACCAAGTGTTAAAACTCTCCCGGAAGTTTATTTTAATAGGAGAGGAGGATCGAGGGGGGAAGACGGTGACTTAGAAGCTGTGATATTTCATAGGCCTCCTTTTAAAGCTCCTTTAAAGGTCTGGACTTTTTTGAAGAAAAAGAATGACATATGTCAGCATGCCGGAGTAGAATTGCGGCTGCACTTTGAAGCTAAAGTAATCTTAGAGAAGGTGGTGGGCAGTAAGAATGGTTAACTGCCGGTGTGGGATTAGTTATAGAAGGGGTGTCAAAAATGGGTTTTTTGGCGTGGGGATATTGGGAAGGAGATTTCGGGCCTGATTAGGTGAGATTTCTAGTATTTGTCAACGGTTTCAATTATCGCAAGTTGGCGGATTTGGGGAGGAGGCTTTGCCGACTTAGACTTGGTTTGTTGGTGAATTTAATTATTTTCTTACTAGCGGTGCCGTCTATTTGCGATGAATAGTTGTTAGCTGTAGGCCATTACTCATTACTCATTACTCAATACTAATTACATTTTCAACTCCAAACCAGTCTTTAGCTTTTACTATAACTTCATCACTTGGACTATGAAAGAAAACTGCTAAATTTTCTTTGGCTCTCGTACAGCAAACGTAAAATATCTTTTGTGTTCTATCCATTACAGATTCAGAGGCTGTGCCTAAAAACATTTTTTCAAAATTGTAATTATTCCAACCACCATTATCGAGAAGCACTAGGATATTGTCCAATTCTGCTCCTTTAGTTTTATGTTGTGTTGAAAAGGGTGTTTGCCCTTCTAAATATTCATATAACTTTTGAAATTCGCTAAATTTGACATCTTTCACACGATTATACAAATACTCCTTTTTCTCTTTAAAATCATTTAGCTTATCATCAATAATACAAATACCCTTCTCATTAGCATCAGTAATTACTTCCTCAATTGTCTTATCGCCTACTGCAATGAGGCTTTCAATATTTTCTTTTAAAGTTCTTTTGCTGGCTATGCTAGTAATTTTATAACGAAAATCTGTTGCTCTCAAAAACTCGTTATATCTCTTATTTTGATATAAGGAAATATTATTTTGAATTTTGAATAAGTGTTTAATCAAACTATCTCTTTTTGAGTCTTTCTTATTCTCATCATCCTCATCTTGTTTTTTATCATCAAGCAGTTGGTCCTTATCAACGTAGATTTTTGAAAATTTAGAGTAATTTAAAGTTTTGGCATAATTGAACAATTCTTCATTATCATCAATAAAGGCTTGCATAGTATTAGTAGGACTTACTTTTTTCAAATCCGGCCCTGTTTTTCCTTGCTGTAAAGTATTAATTACTTCCCCAAAACTATTTTCAGAAAAATCTGTTGAAATTCCTTTGTCTTTTATGTAATTTTTAATTCTGTCTTTAAAACTTAAAATATGATCTTTGTCGTAAATAAGCATTAATGATTTAAAACCCGCTTTTCCAGCTATTAAATTGTGGGTAAGATTCAGTTCCTTTGTATCTTTTGAATTTTTAAAATCCCAACCATAATTTACTTCCAGAAATTTTTCAACTTTACTAATATCATTATCATTAGAATGCAAAAACAATAGAGTACCCGGCTTTACTACACCTTCTTCCATATTGGGTGCATTGGGATCGGTAGAAGGTTCTTGAGTAATCCCGTCAGTCCGAAGTTTATTTGCCAAATCAATAATGAGTTGGGGATTTCTTCTATTTTGTTTCTTTGCAATTTTCTTAATTACATCATCATCATATGCATCTAAATTCCCGACAGTATCTGGATAAATGTTTTGCATAGCATCCCCAAAAAAACCTATTATATTTTTCCTTTTACTTTTTTTAAAATGAGTTAGGAATGTTTCCACAACCATCCCACTAGTATCTTGATACTCATCTAAAAAAATGAATTTGTATTTATCTTTTACGACACTATTAAGTTTAGGGTATTTCTGAAAGAGATAATTTGCAACAATAATTAACTCATCATGAGAGATTATACCTTCTCTTATCCTTACAAATTCTTTGTATTTTATTTTTTCTTCTAGGTCATCAAAAAAATTATCTGGTACAGGATTTAAATCATTAATTTTTATTCTAGTAATATTTTCATCGTTTGCCAGTGTTATAATAGCCTCTTTAAGCTCTTTTTGAAAGTGCTTAATGTTATCCCATAGGAAGTCGTGGATGGTTGATACATTAAGGTTTTTGTGATTTACTCTTTCTTCGATTTCCTTTACTGCGGCATTAGTGTATGTCATACAGGCAACTTTAATAGTTGGATTTTCAGCTATTACCTGACGAATAACACTTACCAAAGAGTAAGTCTTACCACTTCCTGCACCTCCACTTAGAAGAAAGTTTTTCCCATCATCAATTAATTTAAAAATTTCCCGCACTTCAGGCTCTAACTCTAATCTTCCTTCAACCATAGTAAGCCATTTTTGATGTACTCTGGAATATTCCAATTACTAAAACTCTCATTGCTATGATATAAAATATCTAATGCAAAATGAGTTTTCTTTTTAATACATGAATCAGCTAACACATAGGCATTTGCACCATCATCAAATAACTTTCTATTTTGTAAGCCTCTAAATTCATCTTTTTTGCCGTCTATAAACGCTCGATTTATATGAATAAAAGCATCTTCAAAGCTCCTTGCATGATAATTATCTTCTTCTTGTTGATAGCATATACAAACGTTAGATGACCCAACAAGGATTGTTCTATCAGGAACTGGCAGGGCTTTTAAATTATTCCAAGTAATTTCTTTTAGAAAATGATTAATTGCCGAATTACTTGTTTTTGTACCCTCATTAACAGGACAAGCACCCCAAACGTCTTGTCCTTTCTCGTTTTGTTTTATTACCTTGATAGCATCAATATCCGTTAGAACCAAAGATTTAATTCCCAAAAACTCGATAAACTTCTCAAAGATTTGTGAATAAGCCCCAACTTCAATGGTAGATATATTCTGTGACAATAATGGAAGAAAGTCATCAGCTTTCCCTTCTGCTTTTAATCGTTCTTCTTCCTCAATATCAACTTTTCGCATAAAAGTCGGTATCAAAATTCTTTCTGTATCTCCTTCGATAAGAACCGCTTTGTCTGCAAAGAATATTTTTGCCCTGCTTATGGTTAAATATTGTTTAAGGAATTGGTATTGATTTGGGTCGGTATCATATTCTTTTTTTAAATCGATAAGATTTTTTGATACAACATTATTTTTATCTTCACTTTTTAAGTACTTAATATCATTGAAATCACTATCGGCAACTATGTGAGATGAATGTGTAGTTATTATATACTGCAGAGGTCTATTTATTCCATCTTCTCGTTCAACACCTTCTGCAAGCAAAGTTTTGATATTTTTTATAAAAACATATTGCATTTGAGGATGGGTATGGGCTTCTGGCTCCTCAATCACAAGTAAATTAATATCCGATGGTTTCTCATCTTTTTTTCTTTTAAATTCTTGTCTAAGTATTTCAATTTCAAAAATCATACTTATCAAATTCATATACCCAAGACCATTGTATTGTTCGGGCAGTTTATCAATATCGTGATTATAAACTACAGTGGTGTTGCCTTCTAGTAGATCTCGATGTTGAAGTGTAGAGATTATATCTATAGTTGTTTCATTAAGTTTTACACCTCCAAAAGTGCTCACGTTTTTTACAACATCTTTAAACAAGTCAGAATAAATGCTACTCAATTTTAAATCAGTTTCTGATAGCTGGTCTATAAAATCTTCTGTCGCCTGGACTTTTTCTTCACTATCTTCATTCTTATTGTATAAACTAGAAGTTTGTCTAGAAAGAGTATTGTCTCTATCCTTATTTGTCACGTCCCTTCTCGCGGGAATATGTTTAAATGAGATTATATCAGAGATACTAATTTTCTGCTCAACTAAATCTATGTATTTTTCTTCATTGACTTCATTTCTGGCCAAAACATAATCAAAAGACAATTTCCGAATAGTAAAATATCTATTCAATCTTTGCTTTAAAAAATTTTTAATATCTCTTGCTATAGTTTTAGTTCCGCCCTCTACCTTTTTTTTCTCTTCTACTGCAAAACTATTGTAGTCTGTTCTTAATTCTAAATACTTTGAATATGTAAGAACATATTCAAAACCCAATACAATATTATTATTATCAGGATCTAAATCCATCAAAACTCGACTAACATTAGATAAATCATCTTCATCATCATATTCTATAAAAATTTTTAATTTGAGTCCTTTAGCAGAAAAATCTTCAGGAGGATCAGATAATTTTATTAAGTCTTCCAACTCTTTTTTAAAGTCAATATTAAAATCATCATAAGTGAACTTGGCTTTTTCGTTTAAGAATTTATCTAGAACCGAAAGAATTGATGTTTTTCCTGTATTATTTTTTCCAATAACTAAGGAAAGTTCTTTTTCCAAATCCATAGAAAATCTTTTTAGTAACCTGAAATTCTCAACTTCTAATTTTTTTATTTTCATGATTTTAAATATTCCTAGATGATTTTACGGCTTACAGCAAACGTCCTATATCACTTAAATCCTCAGTTATTATCGAATTCAGCGGCGGGATAACAGCAGGATTTGTGGTTCTTCCGTAAATCTATTAAAATTCTGTTAAAGGAAGTTACGGGAAACCGTAAAATCAACGACCAATTATCAATGAACAGTGAACAGAAATTCTTCTTGGCCGGGAGATTTTTCTGTCGCCCAAAACCTTATTGAAAATGACATTTTTGGCACCTTTTCTTTGTGAGCTTAGTGTGAAAGTAGTCGGGAGACTTTAGACGGTAGTCAGTAGTTGAGATTTGACTACGTCGAAGCTGCGCTTTCTCAGTCGCAAAAAAGCTCCTTCGAAATGACATTTTGAGCAAATCCCAAATTACAAGTACCAAATACCAAAATTGATTTGAAAATGTGAGGGTTTGAAAATTTGAAAATGAGAGGAAGAGGAGTATGATTAAAAAAAATATCTGTGCATCCGTGGCTTTTTAAATAGACGAGAGACGGTAGGAGGTAGTCGTAGTTGAGATTTTTAAGTCCCAAAAAAGCTCCTCTGCCCGTCCGGCAGGTGGGTTCAAAATGACATTTTTAGCCCTCAATATAAATCCACTCTCGCGTCGCAGCACTGGGCTTCAGCATTACATGTTATTTGTTTAAGGCATAACGGGCTACAAAATTTTTTTTCAGAACTACGCTCCTATGCCGGGTCCAGATGTCCTTTCTTTTATTTAACTTAGATAAATTTAACTTATTGATTATGAGTAAAGTAAAATCGTTTGCGGCCCGGGAAGTGGGAGCACCGCTCAAACCCTTTGAAATTGAGAGAAGAGCGGTACATGAAAATGATGTCCTTATTGACATTGAATACTGCGGCGTATGTCATTCAGATCTTCATTTCGTAAGGAATGACTGGGGAATGTCTGAATATCCTCTTGTACCCGGGCATGAAATTATTGGAAGGGTAGTCCAGGTGGGTGAAAAAGTGAAAGACTTTAAAGTCGGTGAAAAGGTAGGAGTGGGCTGCATGGTCGATTCCTGCAGGGAATGTAGCGCCTGTGATGAAGGGCTGGAGCAGTATTGCGAAAGAGGTTCGACTTTTACTTACAACGGGCCCGACAAATATTTAGGCGGAATGACCTTTGGCGGATATTCACAAAAAATTGTGGTCGATAAGGATTTTGTTCTTCATGTTCCTGAACATCTGGACAGCAAAGCTGCTGCACCTCTGCTCTGTGCGGGGATCACCACATACTCTCCTCTTAAGTACTGGAATGTGAAGAAAGGGGATAAAGTAGGAGTTATCGGCCTCGGTGGACTTGGGCACATGGGAGTCAAATTTGCCAGTGCCATGGGAGCCGAGGTGGTGATGATCACTTCCTCTCCTTCAAAGACAAAAGATGCCGAAGAATTGGGTGCAGACCATGTGCTCATCTCAACAGATGAAGGACAAATGGCAAGTCACGCCAATACCTTTGAGTTCTTGCTGAATACCATTCCGGTAGGTCATGATGTGAATCCTTATGTGAGCCTTTTAAAACGCGACGCTACCATGGTGATAGTGGGAGCAGTAGAACCGGTTGACCCCGTTCACGGTGGACAATTGATCTTCCAGAGAAAAAGTATTGCAGGTTCGTTGATTGGCGGGATCAAAGAGACCCAGGAAATGCTGGACTTTTGTGGAGAACACAATATTGTCTGCGATGTTGAAATCATTCCTATGCAGGACATCAATACTGCATATGAGAGAATGCTAAAGAGCGATGTGAAATACAGATTCGTTATTGATACTAAATCTCTGGAGAGAGAAAATTGATCTTCAAAAAGATCCAAAAACTAGGTTCAAGCACCAAATTCCAAATTCCAAATTCCAAAAGTGGAAATTGGGGATTGGTTAATTAGTGATTAGTTAATCGGATTAGATTGTCAAAAAAAAGTTTCCCGAAGATATGCGTGATCTTCGGGAAAGATTTTCAATTTGCATTGATCAATAACCAATGGACAGGATTTCTTCGGGGCCTGGAGATTTTTCAGTGGCGGAAAAACTTTTGACAATTTAATATTCCGGGACTTAAGGTGAAACCAACCCCTAATTCGTTCTTCTTCATGACAAATCTCATTGTTCCTGGTTTTGATAGTTCTTAATTTGATTTGTCCATAAAACCTTTTAGGGGTTAATTAAAAAACAATAGCAATGAGAAATTTTAATTGTACAAATCTACATCAGCGCAACGGAAAAGGTTTTTTCGTTTTATTGCTGATCGTTATGTTCTGGTTTGCGGGCTCGCAGGATGTTTATGCTCATTGTGACAGAGAGAATGGGCCTGTGGCAGTTGCTGCAAAAGATGCTTTAAAGACCGGAGATTTTAAAAAGATCCTGATTTGGGTAGGTGAAGATCAGGAGCAGGAGTTGCGGGAGAAATTTCAGCAGAGTCTTGAAGTTTTCCAAAATGGAGGAAAGTCAGCTCAATTGGCGGAGAAGTACTTCATGGAAACCGCGGTTAGATTACACCGTGCGGCAGAAGGAATGCCCTTTGAAGGCCTTAAACCGGCCAGTCCTAATCCACCTGATATAGAAAGTGCGGAGAGTGCATTGGAAACCGGAGACTTTGAGCCGGTCAAAGTTTTGCTGTGTGAAAAATTAGAAAAGGAAGCACTAAAGTGGTTCGAGGAGACCAGGGCTAAAGCAGAAAATAAGGATGACAGTGTTGCTGCAGGAAGAGTTTGGGTAAACAACTATGTTAAATATATTACTTATATCCATACCCTTTATAAGGCAATCGAGGCAGGACCGCCACACGGCGTTGATGTACACTAGGTCACTAAGTGGAAATGTTTAAACATTCCTCAATAGTGGAAGACCGGTTCATCAATGGAAATTGGAGATTCACGAATTCCGGAAGAAATAGAAAGCTATGAGTAAAAAGAACAGAGACCGTTGTTAAAGCATGAGATTTCTCAGTCGCAGAAATGCTCCCCTGCCCGTCCGGCAGGCGGGTTCGAAATGACATTTTTAGAAAAAATTTCAAATTCAAGCACCAAATTTTTACCCGCCGGAGCTTTTTAGCGGAGGAGGGCCAAAATGTTCTGTTCTCGATACAAATCCGCCCCTGCTCCCGCAGGTCCGGATTCACCTTCCTAGCGGCAGGCAGGCTCGAACTGACGGGGAATAATTCTCAATTCAACCTGTATATTTTCGAGATTTTAAGCGGCCTATCGAAAATTGATCGTCAAATTCGAAGTGAGATGACGTTTAAATTTTCTGCTGTTTGAGCGAAACGCACCTTTATCGTCCTAAAAATTTTTCCCGCGAGTTCAGAAAATTTAGGCATTGAACGAAAAATTTAGATCCATTTTCGTAAGCCTAGATTTTTTGGTTCTTTTTCATCAATGGAAAAAGAACAGGAGATAAAGATTTCTCAGTCGCAAAAATGCTCCCCTGCCCGTCCGGCAGGCGGGTTCGAAATGACATTTTTAAAAAAATCCCAAATTACAAGCACCAAATTTCAAATTAGTTAATTGGGGATTGGTCAAATAGTTAATGGAGATTAGTCGTTCTGCGAAGATATGCGTGATCTTCGGGAAAGATTTTCAATTAGCAATGATCAACTAATAATGAACAGAATTTTCTTAATGGACTTTGCAGATTTTCTTTGGGGCCTTTGCGTGAAAATAGTTAGTAGTCAGTTGATTTAGACAATAATCATCAGTCAGAAATAAGATTTCTCAGTCGCTAAAAATAGCTCCTTCGAAATGACATTTTGATAAGCTGTTTGTCCTATTCTACCTCCTCGCCTGAACCGGGAATCGATTCCGGCCAACCTTTCTTGTAGTCTTCCCTGGACTTCTTATAGTTTTCGGCAAGCTCTTCGCTCTCTTTTTGGGTGTAGACCTTTTTTGCCTTTCCAAAGAATTCCTCCTCCTCGTCCTCCAAATGGTGGTGCACCTTATCGCTCAATTTCTTCATGGTTGCCAGCCAGTGAGGAGAATCCATTTTAGTGGCCTCCAGTTCCTGAATAAGTTCATCGATCTCATGGTGCTCTGCCATCCCATGACGTGCATCTTCCTGCATGCTGTCGGTGTCAATGAGGGGTGAATAAAAGTAGCGTTCTTCGGCTACTTCATGGACTTCCAATTCTTTTCTAAGCTCAGGCCAAAGCTCTTTACGCTCTTTAGACTCCCCCGAAGTTTTTAATAATTTGTCACAAAGATCTCTTTGTATATCGTGGTCTTCCTTAATTGCTTTGTAGATGTTCATCGTGTTAGAAAGTTTATAGTTGGTAAGGCTTTTTGATCAGGTTTTTCCTGAAAATCCTAATTTACCCATTTTTGGCCAAATGCCGCGTGTGCAGATGGATCTTTCGTAGAGATTTAGCTGAATTTATTGTTTTCCGGAAAAATTCTGTGGCATTTTTCAATTAACAATGATCAATTAGCAATGAACAGGATTTCTTTGTAAGAAATTTTCATAGCACATGATGAGATTTCTCAGTCGCAAAAAGCTCCCCTGCCCGTCCGACAGGCGGGTTCGAAATGATATTTTTAAAAATTCCAAATAACAAGCGCCAAATTCCAATTTGAGACAAAAATCTTCGCGGCCTTTGCTGATCTTCTTTGCGGCTTTGCGTAAAACATTTGAAGCCAAACATGAAATTTTCCGTGGCCTCTTTTTTTTTCAGGTGTGAGATTTTTTACTTCCTCAAAAAATCCTTCTCCAGCAAAGAATAGATCTCGCTGTCCAGGAACTTTCCATTGTAGTAATAATTCTCCCTGAAGTAAGCCTCCTTTATAAAACCCATTTTTAGGAGGAGGGCGCGGGAGGTGTCATTAGCGGGATTGATATTGGCTTCGATGCTATGGAGAGCGAGGTCATTAAATCCAAAAGAGATCACTGCACGCATGGCTTCTTTCATATAACCGTGGCCCCAGTAATCGGGATGAAGGGTGTAGCCAATCTCGGCGCGGGCATTGGTCCTGTCGATCTTGTGTAAAATGATATCTCCCATAAAATTTCCGGACTCCCTCTCCGTGATCACCCAGAAAAATCCGCTTTTCTTTTCATAGGTTTCGAGGTTCCTTCCTATAAAAGCTTCCGAAGTTTTAGTATCAAGATGCTTATCTGAATCCATGAATTTCATCACTGCATCGTTGGAACGCAATTGCTGCAGCGAAGCCGCATCCTTCAGCTCCTGCTTCCGAAGAAACAGCCTTTGGGTCTTTAGCTGGGGAAATTCCTGAAAATATTGCTCGTTGATCATAAGGAGATAAAGATAATGTTAATCCAATTTGAAGTTGTGGTGATTTGAAAATTTGATGATGAAGGGAAAAAGTGGTCAGTGGTCGGTGGTCAGAAACGAGGAAAACAGAAAAAGAACACAGCCTCCAAACTCTTTCAGGATTAGGGAGAGATTAAAAAATTATCTATGCACCTGCCCGTCCGTAAGGCGGGTACGTAGCTTCTTTTCAATTAGCAATGATCATCAACCAATGAACCGAATCTCTTTGGGCCCTTTGCGGTTGGACTTTTCGAGAAAATTTTCAACCTCATGAGATTTGACTTTGTCGAAGCTGCGCTTTCTCAGTCGCGAAAAAGCTCTTTCGAGATGACATTTTTCAGACCCCGTACAACATGAGCTTCCGCAGGGGCGATCAGCATTATTTTTCCGTTGCTGTTATCGCGATGTGAAGGATCTTTTATGATTGGCTATGGGTTTTTTCTTTTGACTTGGTTCTGGAGGCCATTACAATTCCTGCAAGTACTATGGCCATTCCTAAATAATCAACAAGCTTAACCTTATCGTCAAAGGCCAGCCAGGCCATGAACATGGTCACCGGCGGACCGAGGTAAAACAGACTTGCAACACGGGTAGCGTCCAGTCTCTCAATTAAGCGCCACATAAGGAAGTATGCCCCGAGGGAAACGGCGAAGACCAGCCACAACATTGCATAAGTAAACTTGGGAACCCATTCAACTGCCAGGCCTTCCACAAAAACAGCAGGTAGTGCCAGGGCAAGCATGGTGGCCAGACTTTGATAGAACAGGGTTTGATCAAGTGGTAATTTTTCTGCTTTATCATTGATCTCTATTTTTCGCTGAACTAAAGTAGCAATAGTAATTCCTATAACAGACCCAAGGGGAATAAGATAACCGAAAACTGAACCCGAACTGCTGAAATCTATTCGAAAAGCCACTGTTATCACTACTCCAATAAAGCCTAATATAAGACCCAGCCACTGTAAGGAGCCGGTTTTCTCTCCTGTAACAAAACCAGAAAAAGCACCGGTCGCCAGAGGTTGAAGGGCAACAATAAGGGCTACAATTCCTGCCGGAACTCCGTTATCCAGAGCCAGTAAAACACAGGTTAGCCACACGCCGTGCGCAAGAAAACCCAGGAACATATTTATGGACGCTGTCTTTAGCCCAACCCATTTTAATCTATTTCTTAGCAAAAGGTATTCCAGCAACAATACAGTTACTGCAACGTATCTCAGGAAGATCAGGGTAAAAGGCCCCGTATAGGGCAATCCATATTCAGCTCCAATAAACCCGGAATTCCATAATAAAACGAAACCTGCTATTAATAAAAGAGTGTCCCTTTTCATAGTTGCCGATTATAAAAGAGTCAGGAATCTCCTGTAAGGACAGGGAGTTCTTAATTTTTTAGAGATTAAATTTCAGTCTTACAGAATTACGCAAAAAACCAGAAATCAATAACAGGGTTTTTATCCCATGCAGCCAGTTTTTGTTCTATCTCCTTTTTCCCTTCCGGAGAGGCCACTACAACCATTATCTGAGGATCTTCCATCGTCATGATCTCCTTATAATGTTCCAAACGAACCCCGTAGATATCCTTGCCTATTTTTCTGCGGTTATCACATACCCAGTGAAACTTATCATCGTATGACTGTAAAAGTTTGGCCATGTCCTTACCATTCCTGCCTGCGCCCCACAATACCAGAGGCCGGGAATTATCCCTGTCCAATTCATAGAAAAAACGCAGTTTGAGGTCAAAATAGCGGTTGTCTTCATATTCTTCCCAGGTACGGGAGATCCTTTCCGACCGATCCCGCCAGTAATGCAGGATGCGGTCTATTCCAATGACATTCAGTCCCCGTTCATAGAACCTGAAGCACAGGTCATAATCTTCGGGATATACAATGGGATCAAAGGCTCCCGCAGCATCGAGATCCTCTTTGTGAAGGAGCCAGCAATGTGACGGGATCACGCACTCCCTGTAGATCTCCCGGTAATGGGTACTGGTCCTGGCAACTTCGTTAAGCCAGTTTTCATATTTGATAAATCCCTCACCTACCTCTCCTTTATCTACAAAATGTTCGGTACCACCCGCGATCACAGTTCCTTTTCCATATTTAAGCCATTCTTCCACGAGTACCTGTAGCTTATAGTCCGGCATCTTATCATCGGAATCCATTCTGTTGATCAAGCTGCCTTTTACTTCCCGATATCCTCTTTGCAGCGTCGGGATCAGTCTTGGTTGATTAGAGTTGAAAAACCGGATTCGGGAGTCTTTTGCAGCATATTCCTTTAAGATCTTAGGGCTATCATCTGAGGAATGATCATTAACAGCAATAAGTTCCCAGTTCTCATAGGTTTGTGCCATCACCGAATCCAGACAATCCCGCAGATAAGGGGCAGTATCTTTGACTGCCATGATTATAGTTACCAGGGGTTGGATTGCCATTATAAAAAGGTTTTTTCCGGGATTCAATACTAATTGAATTAAAGGTTTCGCCTTTCCCGGGTTCCCGGAGTGTAGAAAGCCAATTGTTCCTTTAAAAGTTTTTTTAAAGGTAGTAAAAATGGCATTTTTAAATGGTCATTTCCTATTTGCCGGTCAACCGTTGTTGTAAATGGTCTTTACCTTTCTAAATAGGTTTCTGTGTAGGCCTTTGTTTTATTCCCGTTTTCGTGAGTGACTTCCTGACTCATGGGAGATCTTAAGATTAGTTCTGTTTGATTTAATTCAAGGATGGTATTTTCCGGGAAAAAATAAATGGTCCCGTACCCGGTTGAGGAACCCGGCTCTAATTTCAAATCGGTTTTTAAATTTTTTTCATTTAAAAGCCATTTCCCTTTTATTGGTTGCGTTATACCTGGATCTGAATAAATAACTTCCTTATCCAGATTGAATTTCAACTGGGAATAAGGTTCTTCGCTGATGGATTCTTCAATGGCATCGACTTCTCCATTTAGATACTTGTAGGTTACAGCTTTTTTGATCGTCCAGGTCCCATTTAATAATTCCTCGTCCGTTTTATCCGGTTCCACGTCCTTGCTACATGAAATAAGCGCTAATAGAATTATAAATATTGATAGGAAGATTTTTTTCATAGTGTTGGGTGTAGGATGAATTGTCCAAGGTTTACGGTTATGGACAAGTGGTGGGAATAGGAATTCAAATTTTTCGATCTGGTATTAGTTTGTTGATCACTTAATTTGTTTTTCTAAGGTTGCCGCCCATTGGCGATGAACCGCGGTTGTAAACCGGAGCAAATACATCGAAATTATAAAGACGAATCATTTTTAATCCTCGTAATAAATATCGAAAATTAAATTTAACTCGATTTCCTGTTGAGATCCGGCTATTTCTTCAAGGTGATATGCGACTTTTAAGTCGTAATTCATCACATCTGAAATTATATTCTGCTCTAAGTTTCCCAATTTCTGAATGTTTCCCGGCATAGGGCTTTCTTCAAAGGAACCGGGATATGCAACGCCCAAAACATCAAAAGGATAAAAGGTACTTTGGGGGTTTATTTTATCATCGTAGCCTATGATTATGCTGGAAAAGGGATTCGATCCGTCCTCTCTAAAAGTTTTGAATGTAACCTGAAATCCAACGAGGTTCACGACTTTAATTTTTTCAAAAGGAATTTCATTAGCATCTGCTATATCCGACAGTCTGTAATTTGGAAAGGAAGTAACCCCGGAATAATAATGATGATCTTGTTCTTCTGTAATGAAGCTCAAATTATAAATTTCTGAAACAGTTTTTTTATTTAGATCCCCGGCAGGTACTATGATAAATGATTTTATATTAGTCCATAAACTATAATTTTTTACCATGTTAACATCGGTCGATCGTGCTCTATAGCTAACAAAAATCGTGTCCTGATATGATAAACTTTGTGGACTGCTATAATAATGAACATATTGATAACCATAACCAAATCCATCATTTTTAAGCTCATGAAATTTATAATAGTCATCGCAACTAAAGGGTTGGCTTGTTTCTATAAACTGGATTTCTGTATTCCATAGATCTCCGGGCAAACTCCATTCAATATCCATTCTTTCATTAGAATAAAAAATATGATCTTCTTCTAAGGTGATTATTGGAGGATCATAAATCCCTTCGAATCTTAAGCCTTCTGGTGTTGGTGTGACCAATTCACATGGATCAGTAGAGAAAGGTAATAGGTCATCTTCATTTTCGTCGGTACTGCACGATAAAAGGAGGAAGCTGAATATAAAAAGCAATATTGGTTTAATAAGACCTGAATTTGTATTCATACGGGATAAAATTAATAGATCTAAAATTCAATAACATCTTAATCAATTTTATCCTCTTTTTTGAACATTTAGTATTCTGGAATTTGATAATATCCAATTCTCAATATTATAATTTTCAAGGAAGTAATTCCAGGATCTGTAAGAAGTTATCTCTTAATTCGAAAGGGAAATTAAATAAAAAATCTATTACTTTTTCTTTGAAGAGAAATTTTTTCAGAAGGTGTTGTTTACGAGCTTTCCGGTTAACGAATGGGACCTGTAGCTAAGATTCGCTTTGACTCTGTGGGCTTTGTGTGAAAATTTACTACTGCCTGAGATTTCTCGAGGTGGCTATTCTGGAGTATTCATAATCATTTAGATGAAGACTTAAATTTTTTTTCGCCGGGTGGTAAGGGCGAGTCCGAAAAAAGTTTGTAGCAGGCCGGTTGCGAAGTAGAGCGGTTGCAGGAAATCTTTATAACCTATCCAGATCACCTGTGCTATGATCCATGCCAAGAGAAAAAGGCCAACTAAAGTCCCAAAGGCTGCGCGGTTTTCTTTCCGGTTAAAGATGAGCCACATTCCCCAGCCATTGGTTACTCCCATCAGCAAAAAAAGAACGATGCCCGGGATCAGATAATTGGGGAATGGAGTTGTTTGCAGCCATTCCACATTTAGGTCCAGGCTTTTTCCGCTGGGATCTGTGATGAGCATGTATCCGCCCAGCAAAGCTCTTAGACCGTTAATTGCCTGAAGACTGCCAAGAAATCCATTCAAAGATGTGCTTTTTTGCATCTTAGAAATTTTGGGAGTTTAAGCAATAGCCGGCACCTTCTCTTTTTTCAGCAAATAAAAATTAGCAATTACTGCAGCGATCAACATGAGAAAATCCTGATATACCCCAAAGTTTACAGCAGCAAAAGTTCCTATGACCGCCCAGATACTGGGAACAATTAAAAGGTACTTCGGAAACCCCTTTTTGGAGAGCATCAAAAATCCAAAAGTAAGGATAGTCGTGGGACATGGTAATCCCAGCGAAATTGTGACATTTAATTTCGCGCCTAACAGGTAACCTATAATTGGATAAAAAATAAGGCCAAAGAGTATAAAGAAATATCCCAGGAAGGTTCTCCCGTTCTTTTCAGAATCAAAATTTAGATGAGTTCTGAAAATCTCCCTCATGAAGAACAACCCCTGAAGTATAAACAGGATCCCAAAACCATAGGCGGCTTTGTTTATTGAAGTGAAAAAGCTTAAATGGTAGACAATACCTATCCAGAGCCAGAGAAGTCCCAGAAAACCCGTGATGAAGTAATTGCTGTTTTTTCTTCGGGAAGTAATTAACAGCAAAGCGATAATGCCTAAACAAAGGAAGATGAGCTGGGCCGGAAATACCGAAGTATTGTATCTCTCGAATACCTCAAAAAATTGTTCTATTGTAAACGGAGTTTCCATTATCCATACTTTAGATGAAATTCCGGTGTAATTGAGGAGCAGAGAACAGCTCTTTTCCCTTTCCTTACTAACAGAAATAACTTAATTCTACACCAGTAATTACGCTCCTCTCTAATTTACACCCTTTTAGCTCCTGAATAAAGTTTTCACCTGTTTTTGTTAGGCTGCAAAAACCTTCCGGAGGAAAAAAGGCATAGAAAAACCTTCCGCAGCGGGAAGGTTCTTTTGTTTGAATGCCTGAAAAAACATTTGGCTTCAGAATTTAATTCCCCTTTTATTCATTTCCTCTGCAAGTTTGCCTTCGATCTTGCGGCAGCTACAGTTTTGCGCATGTTCCAGATGCCAGGCGATCCTTTGATCCATACTGGGATTTTTGGGCATCTTATGTGAGGCATGCCATTCTTTGTTGACCTTAGCTTCCATGCGTCTAAGGCTGGGACCTTATTTTCGCCAGCATTTCTTTCCCATTGTCATTGTTGGGATTCATTTCTATGGATTTCTCATAGTTCTCAATAGCTTTCTCTTTCTGCCCGTCCATCATATATCCTTCCCCAAGGCTGTCATAGGTATTCCAGGAATCAGGAAATTCAGCTACATTGATCTTAAAGACTTCAATAGCTTCTTTGGTTTTTCCGTTTTGCAGGAGTCGGTATCCAACCTGGTTCATTTCACCTTCCCGCAGGGCATAAGTGTCATTAGCTTTCAGCTCCTGGTATTTAGCCAGGCCGGCATTCACCCCTTCGTCCATAAACACTGGAAGTACCTCCATCGCTACAGATTTTTTCGGCATTTCTGCCTCCTCCCCGTGCAGGATATTGTTTATGCCAACAGCCATGTCCCTTAACCTGGTGCCGCCGGTATTGTTGAGTAGTACGACCAGATCATCTTCTTCGGGGAAACGAACGATGAGGGTATTAAAACCATTGATGCCGCCCCCGTGGGCAACAATTGGTATACTGTCATTCGAATTACCTAAAGGCAAGGCTCCAATGCTCCAGCCGTAGCCGTATTTTGAATCCCCATCGGGCATTTGAGGAGTGAACATGAGTTTTTTGGATTCTTCGGAAAGTATCTCATTTTCATACAGCGCCCTGTCCCACTTGTAGAGGTCTTCCACGGTAGAATAAAGGGAACCTGCGGCATAGGGGAGGGACATATCCAAATAAGGTGCATTAACGTAACCATCGCCATTTTTTTCATATCCCGTAGCCCTGTTCTTA
The DNA here is from genome assembly GCF_020866905.1 of Salinimicrobium sediminilitoris. GTDB lineage: Bacteria > Bacteroidota > Bacteroidia > Flavobacteriales > Flavobacteriaceae > Salinimicrobium > Salinimicrobium sediminilitoris. The sequence continues at coordinate 194,808 of NZ_JAIVCC010000016.1, forward strand.
ATGATCGTACTATGGTGGTCATAGCCGGTGTCGTTCATGTTGAGTGGATCCAGTATATTTTCCTGCAGCACCTGCTCATAAGATTTGCCTGTCACTTCCTCAATAATATGGCCCAGCAGGAAATATCCCGAATTATTGTAAACAAACCGCTCCCCCGGAGTGAATTGCAATGTAGAATCGGAAAATACTTTTACAAATTCCTTCGGAGTGCGGGGATCCCGGCTTTCTTCCTCAAAGAAGTTCGGAAAAGAAGTGTAACTGGGAATGCCCGAGCTATGGGTGAGCAGGTGATGAATGGTCACAACATCGGCTGCAGGTCCTTCATAATCGGGGAGGTAAGTTGAAATGGGCTTATCCAATTCTAGTTTTCCCTGTTCTGCCAACTGCAGGATCAGGACTGCAGTGAATTGTTTGGTTATGGAACCTATACGGTGTTTTGTTTTTGGGGTGTTAGGAATGTCGTGTTCCATGTTGGCCATTCCATAACCATCGGAAAAAATGATCTCCCCGTCATCTGCTACCAGAGCAGAGCCGTTGAATTGATCATATTCATGGTATTTGCTTAGCAGGTTTTCGATCTGCTGAGCTTTGTCCTGCGCAAAAAAGATTCCGGTGCTCAGGAAGAAAACAGCTGCCAGAAGGCCGTTTTTCTGAAGGGTTTGAATTACTTGCTTCATAACTATAATGAATAATTGGTTATTTGAGAAACCGATCTGGGAGGGAAGTTCTAAGTTAGTTTAAATTTTTAATATCCAGTGGATTGGGAAATTTTCAATTAACTATTAGCAATTAACTATGAACAGAAATCATTTGAAGATGTGGTGATTTGAAGATTTGAAAATGAAAAGGACAGGAGTATGAGTAAATAAAGAGTTATCTGTGCACCTGCCCGTCCGTCAGGCGGGTCTGTGGCCTTTTTCTGTTAATATCTACCAATAAACAATGAACAGGATCTATTTACGGCCTTTGCGGGAAATTTTTATAGTACATCATGAGATTTCCCGGTCGCGAAAAGGCTCCTTCGAAATGACAAAGAAATAAAAGATCGGCCGGTCCCAAGGTTTAGAAAACTTCAAAATGCCTCAGCAGAACCAAAGCTACTCCCAATAAATAAATAGAAGTAAAAATTTCCTTGTTGTACTTTGCCAGCCACTCGGGTAAAAAGATGTCGAAATTTGCCTTTTCTGAATCTGAATATCTCCTGGCTATAACCGTTAGCGGACAAAACATTTTGAACAGGAGCAGCACCAGCCCTTCAACAATGATCAAACCAATGGAGATCCAGGTAAAAGTGGTGAGCTTATTTGCAAGACCCGAATAAACGATATAGAAAATGATGGTCACAAAAAATGCCCACACCAAGGTGTGCAGGAGTTTTATCGCCAGGAGCTTTTTATCCATTTCCATAGCTCATGATGTAAAGAGGCAACCGGTTCTAAGTTAAGCAATAAAGCCTTTATTTAAGTTTTTACTGAAAAGAATTCCGGTTCCCAAACAGGTCCCAAAAAAGGCATTTTGCGCCCCTTTCTCCGCAGCAGCCATGGAGAAGAAGTTTTTACCTGCTAATCTTTCTGGGACTTGCCGGGCTACTGCTATATGCTATAACTGCAGCCTATTTTGAACCGGCCTCTCTTTTTCCTGTGACTATGGAATGGTTTGCTTATTTATGTCTTTTCTATCTTTTACTTCTCGCTGTCATCATTTTATTTCCAATTCAACGGGGAGAGGGCACAGAGTCCTGAGAAAATAAGCCACTCCAAAGAAATTAAGCGAACTTCAGTCTATGGGATTTTCTAAAAATAATTTCCAGTTTGTCAGGATTTTCAGTTCTAATCTGATAATTATCATATTTTAAAAAGCATCGGGAGGGTATTTTTACACCACAAATAGTAGGTTATGACAAAGCCTTCCAAAAAGAAGCCCTTTTTCCGTCGTCTTCTGCCTCCCAAAAAATGGGGGCTTGCTGCGGCGATATCCATGGGGGCATTTCTGGGTCTCGGATTTTACGTTTTAAAACTCAGTAACGCTACTTCTTATCTCTCCGATGATCCTAAAGCCTGTATCAATTGTCACGTCATGACACCTCAATATCTAACCTGGAACAAAAGTTCTCATAGAGAGGTAGCAAGTTGTAACGATTGTCATGTGCCTCAGGATAATGTTTTCAATTCGTATTACTTTAAAGCAATGGATGGTCTTTATCATTCCACCATTTTTACATTACGGGCAGAACCTGAAGTGATTAAGGCGCGGGAGCCATCTGTAGAAGTAATACAGAACAACTGTATTCGCTGCCATGATGCCCGTATCACAGATCCTAAACTCACGGCTACCGTTGTAGATCATGAGGTACATAGAACAGACCGCACTTGCTGGGAATGCCACCGGGAAGTACCTCACGGAAGGGTGAAAAGTCTATCGGCAGTGGGATATCAAATAGAACCTGTTGAAATGCATGTGCCCGAAGACCGCGATGTCATTCCTTCCTGGTTAAAGGATTATATAGCCGAAGACAAAGAAAAAGATACTGTTTCGACAGTTCAACCAACAAATCCATAAAAACAATAAACGTCTGCACAACCTGATACTAACCATAGAATTATGAAAAACTGGATCATTTTTATAGTAACCGTAATAGCTGTATTTCTGCTGGCGCTGCTGGCCTATACGATCATGGACCGGAGAGCCGAAGCCCGCTTTGCCTATCAGCCCAAGGTAGAGATAGAAGGTATAGAGCCAAGGGATTCTGTTTGGGGTCTTAACTACCCGAGACAATACCAATCCTATAAAAAAACTGCCGACACCACTTTTAAAGGACTTTACAGTACCAGCGGTTTTGCCGATGTTCTCGATGCCCAACCCGAATTGGTGATCTTATGGGCAGGATATGGTTTTAGTAAGGATTACAACCAGCCAAGAGGTCACGCGCATGCCCTGACTGATATTAGAGCTACTGCAAGGATTGGCTCCCCATGGGAAAAAGGAGAAGGCCCCATGCCCAGCACCTGTTGGACCTGTAAAAGTACAGATGTGCCAAGACTTATGGATGAAATAGGAGTGACTGAGTTTTACAGCCATAAATTATCTGATTTTGGAAGTGAAATGATCAATCCTATTGGGTGTGCAGACTGCCATGACAGCCAGACTATGAACCTCACTATCACCCGCCCGGCTCTTGTTGAGGCTTTTGAGGCCATGAACAAGAATATAAGTGATGTCTCCCACCAGGAAATGCGTTCCCTGGTTTGTGCCCAATGCCATGTGGAGTATTATTTTGCTAAAGACTTACCCGGTAAGGAAGGGGCGGCTTACCTCAAATTCCCATGGGAAGGCGGTTTAACCGTGGAAGCCATGGAAGAATATTATGATAATATCGATTTTGCAGACTGGGTGCATCCCTTGAGCAAAACACCTATGATAAAGGCGCAGCACCCCGATTATGAGATCTTCTCCATGGGCGTGCATGCCAAAAGGGGAGTATCATGTGCAGATTGTCACATGCCATACAAAACCGAAGGCGGACAAAAATTTACCGATCACCATATAGGTTCTCCTCTCTCAAATGTTGAAAATTCCTGCTTTGTATGTCACAGGGAGAAAAAAGAAGATTTGGTGAACGACGTTTATGAGCGGCAACGTAAGATCAAAGAAGGCACCGGATATTTACAAAAGCAGCTTGCACAGGCGCATATCGAAGCAAAAAAAGCCTGGGAGCTGGGAGCTACAGAAGCTCAAATGGAAGATATTCTGCTTAAAATAAGACATGCCCAATGGCGCTGGGACTTTTCTGTAGCCTCTCATGGAGCAGCTTTCCATGCGCCGCTTGAAACCAGCAGGATAGTAACTTCTGCTACCGGAAAAATTCAGGAAGCCCGTATCGCACTTACCCGTCTTTTGGCTGAATTAGGGCAAATTGAACCAGTGGAAATGCCCAACTTGAATGATAAGGACGTGCTGCAAAAATATATTGGACTTGATATGCCAGAAGAACTGGAAACAAAAGAAAAGTTTCTTGAGGAGGTAATTCCTCACTGGATAAAAGAAGGTAAAGAAAGGGAAGCAAGAACCCTTTCAGTTAAAAAAGTGAGCAGTAGATAATTAGAAAGTTTGTAGTTGCCGGCCGGCCTGAAAATAACAGTTACCGGAATTTTCAGGCTGGCCTTTTTTATATAAAAAATTGAGGGCAGTACTGCTGCCAGAGGTGTCAAGGTTAAAATTGATCAAAATGAAATTAGGTAGAATCTTATTGTCCACTAAAGTGTCTTTTTTACTCATAATTGCATTTGCAGGAGCTATGGCAGTTGCCACTTTTATTGAAAATGATCACGGTACAGCCGTTGCCAGGGAGTTGATTTACGAGGCATGGTGGTTTGAAGTGATAATGGTGTGGCTGGCAGTAAATTTTTTAGCCCATATTGGGAAGTACAAATTGTTCTCAAAAAAGCGCTGGCCCCTGGGTCTTTTTCATATTGCGTTTGTGCTTATGATCCTGGGAGCCGGAGTTACCAGGTACTTTAGCAATGAAGGGATTATTCATATTAGGGAAGGAGAAACAAAGAACACTTACTATTCGGCAGATAAATTTTTGCAGCTTAGTGATGACTGGGTAGGAGAAGGAAACTTACGGTTTGAAAAGCCGCTTGAGATAAGCTCTTATGAATTTGAGCCCCAGGAAGTGGTCGTTAATTTAAATGAGAAGATTTTCACCGTCTCCCTTGACAGGTATGTTCAAGGAGCCCGGGGAGAATACCTGCCGGGAAAAGATACTCTTGTGGATATTGCGATGGCCTTTGGGGCAGATCGTGAAGATCATCTCCTGCCAATGGGGGAAGATCTCCCGTTTGGTAAAATGAAACTGTCCACAACCAAAGAGGGAACAGGAAATATTAAGGTGTATAAGGAAGATGGAAAATGGATGATCTCAAGTGACAGGAATATGCATGTGGTCGAGATGACAACCCAGGCAATGGGTGTGTTAAAAGCCGGGGAGATTTCTCCGTTACAGGTAAGAAATCTTTACCAGGCCGATAGCTCTGCTTTTCTTGTAAAAGGGGTTTATGAAGGTAAGCAACTAGTTTATTTTGCTGAAGAAGACGAAGAAATTGCCAAAGAACTGCCTACCATGCTAAGGCTAAAGGTAACCAATGCAGAGGGAGAGGAATTATTAAGCACCTACACTCCCATAGTTACAAGGGATCCCCAGAAACACGTATTCTTTGCAGATGGTAAAAAATATTCCCTTTCATATGGTCCCCGCCAGGAAACTTTACCTTTTGCTTTACAGCTCCGGGAATTTCAATTGGAACGCTACCCCGGTAGTCAGAGTCCTTCCAGCTATGCCAGTGAACTCCAGGTAATAGATGAGGAAGCCAGTTTCCCATACAGGGTTTTTATGAATAATGTTCTCGACCATAAAGGCTATCGTTTTTACCAGGCTTCCTATGATACCGATGAAATGGGGACCGTTCTTTCGGTGAGTCAGGATCGGCCCGGTACTTACATTACCTATTTGTCCTATACGCTGCTTACCATTGGAATGTTCTTCACCTTTTTTGTGAAGGGCAGCAGGTTCAGTATTCTTAACCGCAGGATCAAAACTATAAATGAAAAGGGTCCAAAAATGCCCGGCGGGATCAAAGTTTCAGAAAAAGGATCTCTAAAGGAAGAGGGTAGAGAGACCTTGCCTAAATTTGTATTTCCAAAGGCTACCGCTCTCACTTTTCTAGCCCTTCTGCTTTCCCTGTTTATTGGGATGAAGATGTATGGGCATAATGAAGTGCCGAATATACGGGAGGCTGTAGTTCCGCTTTCCCAGGCACAGGCGTATGGCAATCTTGTTGTTCAGGATCTTGATGGGCGTATGAAACCTCTCAATACCCTCGCTAACGAGATCACCAGGAAATTAAGCGGTCGCTCCACCATTAGCATTGATCAACCCGGAGGAGAGATTGAACTTACCGCCGAACAATTTTTACTTGCCGTGCAGCTTGACCCGGGAAGATTCAGTGCTTTGCCATTGATCAAGGTTGATGAAAAGAAAGGAACCGCCATATTTGAAGCTATAGGACATGCGCCGGTAAGCAGTGTGAGTTTTCAGGAATTGATCGACCCAGATGGAAATTATCTTCTGCAGGGTTTGGTAGAGGAAGCCAACAGACTCAAACCTTCAGAAAGAAACGAAGCGCATAAAGAACTTTTGAAAGTAGATGAGCGGTTCAATATCTTCTATGCGATCTTAAGAGGTGACTTTTTAAAGCTCTTTCCAAACCGGTTGGATGAGAATAATACCTGGTTTACTGCTAACCAGCATAACATGGGATTTGATGAAGAGGATGCACTCTTCGTGAAAAGCATCACCCCTCTTTATTTATCGGCACTTAATAAAGGTATTGCAACAGGTAACTATGCAGAGGCTAACGAAGTGCTGTCTTATATAGAACTGTTTCAGGAAAAAGCCGGGGCAGAGGTGCATCCCGGAGAAGAAAGGCTGCAGACAGAAATTATTTATAATAAACTTAATCTTGGAAACAGGCTGTTTGGGATCTTTTGGATCTTGGGGGCAGTAATGCTGGTGCTGGCAATTATTAAGTTGTTTTCACAACCAAAATGGTTACGCTATTCCTGGATTGCAGGTCTTGCAGTTGCATGGGCAGGATTGGCACTCTTTACAATCCACCTTGGATTGCGATGGTATATCGCGGGACGCGCTCCCTGGAGTGATGGTTTCGAAATGCTGGTTTTTGTGGCCTGGTGTATTCTCCTCTTCGGATTAGTATTTGAGAAAAAATCACATTTTACAGTACCTCTGGGGATCCTCTTTTCCGGAACCTTACTTTTCGTTGCCTTTCTTGACTGGCTAAATCCCGAGATCACTAATCTTATGCCGGTACTTCATTCTTACTGGCTTAAAATACATGTAGCAGTTATTGTAAGTGGATATGCACCGCTTGCCCTTGCTGCCCTGCTGGCTCTGCTGAGTTTAATACTGCTGATATTTAAACCCTTAAAACCTTCAGCAAAATGGTGGAAGAGCATGCAGGAGCTTAGCATGGTTAACGAGATGTCTATCACAATTGGTCTATTTCTTCTGGCTGTAGGTACCTTTTTAGGCGGGGTATGGGCCAATGAAAGCTGGGGCCGTTACTGGGCATGGGACCCAAAGGAAACCTGGGCCTTAATTTCAATTATGGTCTATGCCTTTGTGCTCCACCTGAGGCTTATTCCTAAACTCAAAAACTCTCTTGTTCTCAACATTGCCAGTTTGTGGGCATTTTCATCTATTCTTATGACCTCATTCGGCGTGAATTATTATTTGTCTGGATTGCATTCTTATGCTTCGGGAGATCCTGTTCCAATTCCGGGATGGATCTATTGGATGACCGGGATATTGCTGGCTATTACTTTTATAGCAATCGTGCGTTATAAAAGAATGTCGAAGCAGGAACAGAAAAACCTGCTGGCAGTATAGATAAGTTGATTTTAAACAAGAAAAACCTTCCCTTGGGAGGTTTTTCTTTTTGCCTCCCATTCAAATTTTAAATTTGGAGCCAATCTTGTTTTTTTCTGAAAATGTTTCTCCCTAATTCCAATAATCTAAGAAATAAGAGCACGAAGAAAAGATTGAGAAAATGTCATTTCGAAGGATCTTTTTCGCGACTGAGAAATCTCATGATGGTTAACCTGTTATCATTTTCACCGGGGATCCTGGAATTTATTTACCAGATTTCTCGAAGAGTTGGCTGTTTATTTTTTTCTGCCTACTAACTGCCCACTGCCCACTTTTTTACATGCTTCCCATCACCAACAGGAAGAATAACAAGGCAATCCCCACGGAAATTAAAGTAGGTTTGATCCAGCTTTTCTTTTTATAAGAAAATTCACTGCCAATGAATTTGTTCCAGAAGAACTCGTTTAGAATAGCGGCTCCAATAACATTGGCTATGATGGTCATACTTGGAGCAAGGCCAAATACCTGCATGACAAGGCCGGTAGCGATAAGATAAACAATAGCGAAGATCAATACCCAAAAGGCTTCTTTTGTCTTTCCCAAAATTCTTAGGTTGACGATAAACAGGGCAGCTGCAAAGATCGTGGAGAAAAGAATAGCAAAGATGAGGATGAGCATTTTTGAATATAATTCGGGTAATTTTTCTTCCCTGTACTCTTCCTGTTCTATCATTTTAATGTTTTTGGTTAGCGGGCGTAAATTTACAGGTTTTTCCTTGAAAAGAGGAGAACGGAATTGATTTCAGCAGATATTCTTTAGCATTTGTACCGGGCTGACCGCAGTCATATTTTTTTACCGGTGACTGTCATTATTTTGTTGAATTATTAAATTTCTTATAAAACTTTCTCTCATGGGAAAAATTAAAAATAGATGGCTTATAGCCGCATCTGCCGTGGGTATCCACATTTCTATTGGTTCTGTTTATGCATGGAGCGTTTTTACCAAACCCCTTATTCAAAAATTTGGGTGGGAACTCGCCGATACCCAATTTACTTTTAGTCTGGCAATATTCTTTTTAGGGATCTCAGCTGCATTCCTGGGGCATTATCTGGAAAAGAAAGGCCCTCGAAAATCGGGACTGCTGGCCGCAATTTTCTTCGGAATTGGAATAGCGGGTTCGGGTCTCGCAATTTATCTTGAATCTATTTACCTGCTCTACCTTTTCTACGGGGTATTTGGAGGAATAGGTCTTGGTCTTGGGTATATCACCCCGGTATCTACCCTGGTAAAGTGGTTCCCCGATAAACGTGGTCTTGCCACAGGTCTCGCCATTATGGGTTTTGGTTTTGCCGCACTTATAAGTAGTCCGGTAATAGTTTATCTTATTTCTGCAGTAGGGATAGCCAGTACTTTCTTTATTATGGGAGGTCTTTATTTCATTATCATCTTTTTCTCATCCCTTTATCTTGCGCCTCCTCCTAAAGACTGGGTGCCCAAAGGTTTTCATGCTACAGAAGCTTCGGGAAAGAAAAGGGTACAACAGGACCTCTCTCAGTTAACAGCTAATGAAGCTGTAAAGACCAAACGTTTCTGGTATTTATGGCTCATGCTTTTCATCAATATTTCCTGCGGAATTGCAATTATTTCGGTTGCCTCGCCAATGGCACAGGAATATGCGGGCATGACTGTGGTCGCAGCGGCTACCATGGTAGGAATTATGGGACTGTTTAATGGTGCCGGTCGAATAGGATGGGCAAGTTTCTCAGATTACATAGGTAGGCCGGCAATGTACACGATCTTCTTTGCGATTCAGGTAGTAGCTTTCTTTATCCTTCCAACAGCAACAAATCCAATTGTTTTTCAAGGTATCATATTTTTGATCCTTTCCTGTTACGGAGGCGGTTTTGCCACTATTCCCGCATATATTGGAGACGTTTTTGGCACAAAACAACTGGGAGCTATCCATGGCTATATTTTAACGGCCTGGGCAGCAGCGGGCATGGCAGGTCCTTTGTTCGCAGCCTGGACCAGAACGGTATCAGATAACTATAATGTTACATTGTACTTCTTCGCAGGACTTCTTGTAGTAGCATTGATCTTCTCTTTCCTTATTCAAAGAGATATTAAGAAGCTAAAGGCAAAAAATCTTAAAACCGAGATAAAGGCAGAGCCTGTAACCCCGGTATTGGAAGTTTTGGAATCCTAATTAATCCTTTTAATTCATAGAAAAAGATGAAGCATTTTGCTTCATCTTTTTTTTTGATCTTTTCTAAGATGTAGGGAAGGTTTTTTTAATTGCCATGCTGTTAATTCAAACTTTATAAAGTTTTTTATTAACTAAAACGATTGAAAATTTACGCGGGCTGTCAGGAATGCCAAATCCTGATAATTGTCATATTAGAGCTGTGATTTCTGACGGAAATTTGCTTTGAAATTAAAGGAAGAGGTACTTATCAAAAAAGGGAAAATACCTTCTTCAGCTAAAACAAAAATTATGCTTAGCCTATCTCAAGAAGTACTCGCGCTCCGCGAAGGAGCCTGGAACAGGAAGATCGATGTCAGGGATTTTGTGACATTAAATGTGAGTCCATATTATGGGGATGCTTCTTTCCTGGCCGGTGCCACCGAAAGAACAAAAGAACTGTGGGAAACCTGCCTTATCGCAATGAAGGAGGAGAGGGAAAGGAATGGCTGCAGGGCAATTGATACAGAAAATATCTCCAGTATTACAAGTCATGGACCCGGTTATATCAATAAAGATCTTGAAGTAATAGTAGGTCTGCAAACAGATGAGCTTTTAAAACGAGCCATGAAGCCTTTTGGCGGAATTCGTGTGGTGGAAGGAGCTGTGGCCGAAAAAGGTCAGCAGGTAACGCAGCGTGTTAAAGATGTCTTTAATTATACTAAAGACCATAACAACGCTGTGTTTGCTGCATACGATGAGGAGATAAGAAATTATCGTTCTCAGGGAATTCTTACTGGATTACCCGACAACTACGCTCGCGGAAGGATCATAGGAGATTACCGCCGTTTAGCCCTTTATGGAATTGACCGTCTTATTGAAGCAAAAGAAGAGGACAAGAGACTTGTGGATGGTGAAATGACCGAACATAAGATTAGGTTAAGAGAAGAGATCACAGATCAAATCATTGCTCTTAAAGACATTAAGAAAATGGGGGAAATGTATGGTCTCGATCTTGCAAGACCTGCACAGAATGCCCGGGAAGCGGTACAGTGGGTATATATGGCCTATCTGGCCGCTGTAAAAGAACAGGACGGTGCGGCTATGTCTTTGGGTAACGTTTCTTCTTTCCTTGATATTTTTATTGAAAATGATCTTGCTGAAGGTATTATTACTGAAGAAGAGGCACAGGAATTTATTGACCAGTTCGTAATGAAGTTGCGTATGGTCCGACACCTGCGTCCGGAAGCTTATGATGAGATCTTTGGTGGAGACCCTACCTGGGTGACCGAAGCTATCGGCGGCCAGTTCAATGACGGAAGAACAAAGGTTACAAAAACTTCTTTCAGGTTTTTACAGACTCTTTACAACCTTGGAGCTTCTCCCGAACCAAACCTTACTGTACTTTGGTCACAGGATCTTCCTGAAGGATTTAAAGAATTTTGTGCACAGGTATCTATTGATACTTCCTCAATACAGTATGAGAATGATGACCTAATGAGAGAGGTAAGAGGTTCTGATGATTATGGGATCGCATGTTGCGTTTCCTACCAGGAACTCGGGAAAAGAATACAGTTCTTTGGAGCGCGTGTAAACCTTCCAAAAACTTTATTAATGGCTCTTAATGAAGGTCGCGAAGAAAATTCGGGTCAGTCCTTACTGGAAGGAATACCTGCCCTGCAGGATGAATATTTGGAGTACGAGGCAGTAATGGCCAATTTTAAAAAGTCTATGGTGGAAGTGGCAAGGGTGTATTCCAAGACCATGAACATCATCCATTACATGCACGATAAATATTACTACGAGAAAGCACAATTAGCTTTTGTAGATTCAGATCCCGGCATTGATATGGCTTATGGAATAGCCGGAATATCGATCATTGCAGATTCTCTTTCGGCAATTAAATACGGTAAAGTAAAACCTGTACGTAATGAAGATGGGCTTACTGTAGATTTTAAAGTAGAAGGGGAATATCCAAAATTTGGAAATGACGACGAAAGGGTGGATAACATTGCTCGTGAGATCACCAAATTCTTTTCTCAGGAACTGGCAAAACATAAATGTTATAAAAATGCATTTTCCACGCTTTCCCTGCTTACCATTACCTCAAATGTGATGTATGGTAAAAAGACCGGGTCTACTCCCGATGGCAGAAAAGCAGGAGAAGCATTTGCTCCCGGTGCAAACCCTATGCACGGTCGCGATGAACATGGAGCTATAGCTTCTTTGAACTCTGTTGCCAAACTGGATTACCGTGACGCACAGGATGGAATTTCAAACACCTTCTCGATAATACCCAAATCTCTTGGCAGCGACAGGGAAGCACAGATCGATAACCTAACAGGGTTGCTGGATGCTTATTTTGGATTGAATGGTTTCCATCTTAATGTCAACGTGCTCAACAGGGAGACCTTGATGGATGCTTATGAGCACCCCGAAAATTACCCACAATTAACAATAAGGGTTTCGGGATATGCCGTGAATTTCATCAGGCTTTCAAAAGCACATCAACTGGAGGTGATCGCAAGGACCTTCCACGAAAGAATGTAAATTTAAGTTTAGGATTGAGTTTTTAATTGACATCAGGAGATTTCAGCCTTCCCCCCTAAAGCGATCTCCTGATGTTTTTTTTATTACTTTATACAAAATCGAGGATTATGATAAAAGATGGTTTGCTGGTTGCACAGGAAGTAGAACAATTGAATCTGGGATCATCTCAACAGCTTAGAGTGCATTCCATTGAATCTTTTGGAACCCACGATGGTCCCGGCATTAGAATGGTAGTATTTGTACAGGGTTGCCAGTTTCGCTGTCTTTACTGTGCTAATCCCGATACTATGGATATAAAGGGCGGAAATTTGTTGGAGATCGAAGAGCTTGTAAGCAGGGCAATAAAGCAGAAACCTTATTTTAGAAAAAAAGGCGGGGTGACCGTTTCTGGTGGAGAACCGCTACTGCAGCGCAGCATCATTAAAAAGCTTTTCGACAGGCTGCACGAAGAAAATATTAATACAGTACTTGATTCCAATGGCCGACTCATTGATCAAGCCGCAAAGGACCTCCTGGATGTAACCGATTTGCTAATGCTGGACGTGAAGCATTTCAACAACGAATGGCATAAAAAACTCACCCGCGTTTCTAATACCAGCACTTTTAAAGTAGCCGAATACAGGGAGTCCACGGGAAAACCTATGTGGCTAAGATATGTACTGGTTCCCGGCTGGAGTGACCAGGAGGAGCATCTGCACGAACTTGGACAACATTTTAGGAACTACAAAACAATAGAGCGGGTAGAGATCCTGCCTTATCACCAATTAGGCGTTCACAAGTGGGAAGCTTTGGGAATGGAATATAAGCTTAAAGATGTAGATCCACCCGACACTCAAAACCTGGAAAAAACCGCTGCCATTTTTAGGAATTACTTTCAGGATGTGCGGGTGAATTAGGGAAATCTATTAGACCGCTTCACCAGCCCGGCCGGTAAGGAAGGATAACCTAAATATCAAATCGGTTATGGGTGAACACATTAGCTTTCTGTGTCTAAATGACCGTTCTTAAAGAGATGTTTTTTTTACAAGCCCCGCATACATTATTCATTCAAATAGTTGAATCTTTGCAGCGGTAAAATTGTTTTTCGAAAAGCCATTTTTGAGTGGTTTATCGACGGTTGAAAATAATTAAAATCAGATCTTAAATGTCTTCACTCCTTGACTTTCTTAGCGTTGACTATGTTGCTCTGTTCATAATCATTGGTATAGGTATTATTCTGGGTAAGGTATCCTTTAGGGGTCTCTCCCTGGATTCTTCGGCCGTGATTTTTGTTGCCATGTTCTATGGCTATGTAATGTTTTCCCAGGGCATCGAGTTTGCCTTCCCGGGAATCATTCAGCAAATAGGGTTATTGCTTTTCATCTTTACTATTGGAATGCAGGCCGGGCCCACTTTTTTTGAAGTTTATAAGTCGCAAGGAATGAAGCTTATAAGTATGGCTTTTTTGACCGTTGTGGTGGGTGCTATTACAACATTTGTCTTAGCCATTGTTTTCGACATTGACTACAGGCTCTCTGTAGGACTGTTTTCGGGAGCGCTAACCAGCACTCCGGGTTTAGCAGCAGCTATTGAAGCTACCGGCTCCTCTTTGGCATCCATTGGATATGGGATCGCTTATCCTTTCGGGGTAGTAGGGGTGATCCTTTTTGTAAGGCTGATTCCGAAAATTTTTGCCACCAATATGGCTAAGGAAGAACAAAAATATGCCGAAGAAACTCAAACCCAGATCCCTGAAGTTACCCATAAGAATTTCATTATAACCAATGAGAATGCCGACGGGAAAACCATTAGGGAATTAGATATTAGGTTAATGACCAAAGCGAATATTTCCAGGGTCATGAGGGCAAATGAAACTTCCATTCCGCCGGCAGCAGACCTCGTTCTCCGAAAGGGTGATCTCGTACGTGCTGTAGGGACGAATGAAGCGCTTAAAAGAGTAGAATTGCTTTTAGGAAAGCCAACAGAGGTTGATATCCCCGAGAGCGGTATGTTCGAAGTAAGATGGTATGTAGTTTCAAAACGAAATGTGGTAAACAAAACATTAGGGGAATTAAACTTAAGAGAAAATTATAAGGCTACCGTTACCAGGATTCGAAGGGCTGGTATTGATCTGCCTGCAAGACCATCTGTAAAACTGAAATTCGGCGACCGACTTTTTATTTCCTCAACCAGGGGAAATGTCAATGGTCTCAGCCTGCTTTTTGGGGATAGCATGAAGGAAGTGGAAACTACCAGTTTTTTACCGGTAGCACTGGGTATTGTAATCGGCTTGATCCTGGGAGGTATTGAAGTACCTCTTCCCGGGGGAAGCTCGTTTTCACTGGGTCTTACAGGAGGGGTTTTGTTAGCTGCCCTTGTTTTGAGCAGAATTGGAAAAACAGGACCAATTTTATGGAATCTTCCGGGAACCGGAAATCACATCCTCCGGCAATTTGGTCTTTTACTCTTTTTAATTCCTGTAGGCCTGGCTGCCGGAAGCCAGTTAGGTCCTACGATACAGGAGTATGGGCTGAGTCTTTTTGCAATAGGGGCAGCGATAACTTTAATCCCCATGATCTTTGTAGTCCTCGTAGCCAGACTTATTCTTCAAATGAATTTTCTGTCAGTGCTGGGAGCTTTGACAGGTGGGATGACCAGTACCCCGGGGTTAAGTGCTGTTGATTCAATGACAAGTAGCGAAGGCCCACAGGTAGCTTATGCGACTGTTTATCCTTTTGCACTGGTTGCCATTATCATTTTTACCCAGGTTCTCAGTTATATTTTATAGAAAAACTGACAAAGTTTCTCTAGTTAGGAAGGTTTAAAAATTTCCAAACCACTGCTCCCTGTATTTAATTCTTCAAAAATCCGGTATTATTCCCTCATTTTTGGAGGGTATTGGGATTTACGTTTATATTTAAATTCCCAATATTTCTCCATGAAAAAGATCTTTACTGCCGTTCTTATCTTCATTCTCCTCGGGCTTGGAATTGTCGCTTACATCTACTATCCCCGTCTCAATCTCATCACCGGTTTTGCAGCGAAGAACCAGTGTTCCTGCGTCTTTGAAGCCAATCGTGATCCCGGGACCGTAGCTTCTCAGGACAATGGCTTTGATCCTGTGGATCTCGCAGAGTATGAAATAGATTATGAAAAACGTTCAGCTTCAGCCACTGTCTTTGGGCTTAAAAAGCGTACTGCACAGTTTAATCCCGGACTCGGTTGCACTCTTCTTCCGGAAGGAAGTGACAAAAATGACCTGCCGGAAGCAAGTCCTGAACGGGTGCAAACTCCTGTTGCAGCGCCTTATCCTTATGGACATGAGAGTCCGCAGGATACAGTTTTTGCTGAAGTTGATACCGCTCAGCTGGAAATAGCGCTTGAAAATGCCTTTTTAGAGGAGCATAAAACAAGAGCTGTTGTAGTTCTTTACAAAGATCACCTAATAGCCGAAAGATATGCCCCGGGTTTTTCTGAAGAAACTAAATTATTGGGGTGGTCAATGACAAAAAGTATTACCAGTGCCGTACTGGGGGTGTTGGAAAAACAGGGGGAAATTGACCTGGAGCAGGACCACCTGTTTCCCGAATGGGAGGAAGATGAAAGAGCTCAGATCACGATCAATGATCTCCTGCACATGAACAGCGGACTCGCCTGGGAGGAAGATTACACTAAAATTTCAGATGTTACAAACATGCTTTTTCTGGCCGAAGATATGAGTGAAGTTCAGCTTTACAAACCCCTGGTTGGCGAGCCCGGCAGCATCTGGAACTATTCTTCGGGTATTTCTAATCTTTTATCAGGTTTTATTCGGGATCAATTTAATTCCTATCAGGAATACCTCGACTTTTGGTATAAAGAACTTATAGATAAGATAGGAATGCATTCCATGACCCTGGAGACAGATCTTGCAGGGAATTATGTAGGATCTTCCTATTCCTGGGCCACTGCCCGCGACTGGGCCAAATTTGGGTTGCTGTATCTCAGTGAGGGCAACTGGAATGGAGAACAGATCATCAACAAAGATTGGATAGATTACACGGTAAAACCTGTGGAGGGCTCCAATGGGGAATATGGCGCACATTTCTGGCTCAATGCCGGCGGATTATATCCCGATGTGCCGCGCGATCTGTTTTCAGCCAACGGTTTCCAGGGCCAACATGTTTTCATTATCCCTTCTAAAGACCTGGTAGTGGTTCGACTGGGACTGGTGGAGCACCCCGATTTTAATATTAATACATTTCTGCGCGAAGTAATAAAAGCTGTAGACTCTTTTTCTGAATGATTCGTAATTCAGAACGCTACGCAATTAGATTTTCAGGGATGACGGCGTGAGGCAGGCAGGCCTGGAGCAATTTTTTTCCGAATAAGCAAAAGTTAACAAAACCCGGTTAATGCTAAAATTGTGCTAAAACTGAAGAAGTTTAAAATTTGAAGCCGGTTCCCGCGTTTTACAGGCGCAAACCACTATAAATAAATGTATTATGAAAGAACTGAAGCTTTTTAGCCTGGCAATCGTGGCCATGCTCACTTTTAATTCCTGTTCCAGTGACGATGATGGCGGCGATAATGGAACAGATGTGGATCTTAACCTCACAGCGCCACGAGCTGATAATCATGTGAACACAGCTGCGCTACCACAGGTGATCCTTGATTACATAAGTACCAATTATCCCGAGAACACCATTTACGAGGCAGAAATTGAGGATAACAATAATTACGAGGTAGAGCTCAACGACGAAACAGAACTTATTTTTGATCAGCAGGGGAATTTCCTGGGAATTGATGACGATGATGACGATGATTTTGGAGATGAGCATATTGCACCCGCAAATCTTCCTGAAAACATCCGGGATTTCGTCACCACATATTTCCCCGGTACCACCATTGAAGAAGCTGAAATCGAAAACAATGGAAATTATGAGATCGAACTTTCCAATGATGTGGAATTGATCTTTGATGCCGACGGGGAATTTCTGGGTCGTGCAGACGATGATGATAACGATGACAAGGATGATGATGACATCGCAGTATCAGATTTGCCGCAGGTGATAAGAGATTATATAACAGAAAATTATCCGGACAACAGCATCATTGAAGCCGAAAAAGAGGATGACAATTCTTTTGAAGTTACTTTGAACAATGGCATGGAGCTAAAATTTGATTCCCAAGGGGCCTTCGTGAGCGTTGATGATCACAATGGAGATGACGACGATGATGATGAGGATGATGACGATGACAATAGCGATGGCTAATCTGGAACTTAATGTAAGTTTAAAAGGCCGCAGAAATTCTGCGGCCTTTTTATTTGATCCCGAAAAGGATTCAGTTCATTTAAAAGAGAAGAATAGAAGTGAAAATTAATTGACAGCAGAAAATGCTTTTTTTGAAACCCTAGCCTTTGTGATCATAGCTCAGTACCCGTTTTAGGATCCATTTTTCATCTTCCAGGAGCCATACATGAGTAAAAAGAGCAGTACTGGTTTGGTACAGTTCCTTCCCCGGCTCCTTAATAAAGAAATCATGCCGCCCCTTTTGAATTGCGCCATATAATTTGCCGTTCTGGTACAATGGATAGACCTGCAAGCTTGGTGCATCTAACTTTCTAATCGGCTTTTTATCTGGGGAGGAACAAATGTTGTTTCGAACATTGTTCAAAAAATCCTGCTTGTTCGTAGTAAGGCCTCCCTCTTCGTGATAAAATTCCAGATCCTCACCTATGAGGTGCTCAAATGCTGCGATGTCGCAATGGTTAAACCCTGCATCGAATAAAAGGCTGTCGTTCTTTTTTAGGATTTGGAAAAGTTCAGAATCTCTCGCTTCCTGGGACAGAACCGGCAGAGTAATGAAAAATGCGAGAAGGAAAAAAAATGCTTTATTTGGCCTTTTTAGAAGGTATTGATGAAAGTAAATTTTCAAGTTCTTCAGGCTTTTGGGTCCCAAGACAAAATTTCTTACCGTCTTTTAGTTCCACCGCCAAACCCTTACTCCCTTTTACATTATAGATTGTCCCATAAGAGGTGAAAAGCCGTATCCCCCAACCACCCACGAAGCCGTAATCTACCACCCTGGCAGATGCTATTTCGTGCCAGGGATAATGCCTTTTGATAAATGGGAAAAACCGGTACCTTATCCCTTCTTTGTCAACTTGTATAACTAAACGCATAACCAGGAAGAGGAGGCTTACCACAAGAAGTATTAAGGCTCCCAGGTTGGCAGGACCCATATAGAAAAGTAAGGCGCCAAGAGACAGCAATAATAGCCATAACCACCATTGGGAGAATTTTTGTGATTCTTTGAAAACGCTCTCTCTCATTCTTTAAAGCTAAGAAAAATTATGTTTTTGTCGTTTTACAAGTCCCTGAGAAGATTAGTGGAAAGATGAAACAAAAAACGGGAAGCCACTCTTAATATTAGAATCTTAAACTTTTCTGAGAAAGATTTGGGGCTTATAATCGTCATGGAAGCACTGCAATATTATCTTATCAAAGGTTAAATCTATTTCGCATTATTCTTCTCCCTTTGTATTGAAATGCTAAACATAAGAATAAGGAGCAAGCAAAAGAAATCTGCTACAACCTAACCGTTTAACGTTAAAAATGAAGAGTTCGTCGAATATGGATCGAAATTAAACTAAACCTTTGTTAATGATCTTCCTCAAAAAAATGTATTTTTTACATTTAAACAAAAATTGAATTTTAATGAAGTTTAAAATTAATAAAGCGGTTGTTCTTGCTGTATCGGTGTTTGGAATAGTGGCAGCTTTTTATATGAGTTACTTATTTTCACTCATTTAAAATGGGTCGTGAGAAATAATTTGCAAAATAAATTAAACCGGAGGAAACTCCGGTTTAGTTGTTTACTCTATACTCTAAAATTAATCCAGAATTTCGAAGTGAATAGGCTTGAAGCTGCCGTTGTTGCTGTCCTCGGCAGAGCAGGCAGTGAGGGCAACTATCAGATCCATTTCGGCTTCAAAGAGAACAAAATCTCCAGCTTTACTCATAGGAGGGTCCACACTTAAATTTCCCTTCTCATCAAATTGCACATTCATAAAAATATTGAACGCCGTAGGAACATCATCGGGTTCTATTCCGAAGGGAGCGAGATTGGTGTACAGGTTTTCAAAGCAACTGGGATGATAGTCGGGATTGTTGTACATGATCTTAAAAGTTTCCGGGCTGCATGGAGCCAGTAGAAAGTCATTGCGACCATTGGTGTCCTCCAGGATCTTCATCATTTTATGGCTTCGGTTACTCCACAACCAGTCGCCTTTTGAAATTAAAATACTTTCCTCAAAATCAAGAGTTTTCCCCGAAGAGATCTTTTCACGTGTATCTTCAGCATTAAATAAAACCATGTCGCTTACCTGTTCCCCCTGCGGATCGATCACC
Source organism: Salinimicrobium sediminilitoris (assembly GCF_020866905.1). Taxonomy (GTDB): domain Bacteria; phylum Bacteroidota; class Bacteroidia; order Flavobacteriales; family Flavobacteriaceae; genus Salinimicrobium; species Salinimicrobium sediminilitoris. Next base: position 214,360 of record NZ_JAIVCC010000016.1, read on the forward strand.
TTTAATTTTTGCCCTTTTTGAAGCTTGAAGGCTGCGCCGGTTTGTTTTTCAATGATCTGTACCATGTTCTTTTTTCAAATTCTTACTTAATGCTATGTCTTGTCTCTTTTCCAAATGACTACACACCGACTTTACATCATCTTTATCAAATCCCTGGTGTAATTTTGCGATCGCCTGCACCTTTACCGGTTCACACCAAAAACCTGTAATGAGCGGCAGATGGTCTTCTATCATGTCCCTGGGAAGGTCTTTGTAGTAGATTGGATCTTGTTTGTCGTTCTCGAATCTCTCAATAAGATTATCCAGGCTGTCCTCCAGCTCTTCAGTAGTCTGTAATTTAAGCTTTACGTTCACGTGTACGGCTGAATAATCCCATGTACTTATATTGATATCCTTATACCAGGAGGAAGAGACATAACCTTGTGCTCCGTGAAAGATAAGCAGGGCTTCAAGGCCGTCTTTTAGAAATTTGTACTGCTCATTGGCTTCCGCAATATGACCGTACAAAAGGAATTTTTCCGGAGTACCTTTCAGCAGGACCGGGATGTGAGTAGCCAGCAGGTCTTCCCCATTCAGGACAAAAGTTGCGAATGGGTGATGCTGAATAAAATCAAAAATGTATTGGGGATCTTGTTTAAGGTATTTCTTCTGCCGAAACATATTTTATTTCTTTCCGTGAAGAAAAGGACATTTCCATTCTTCTCCAACTTTTCGGCCACTATACTGCCGTGCCTCACTGTTTTCTCCAAAATCTTCGAGCATGGGATTAATGTCTCCCTGCAGGGCAGTATCTCTTTCCCGTATCTTATCCCTTACGGTATGATACGTGTTCATTTCCCTTAATTTCTCGAACTGCCAGTGTAGATTAAAAGCAATAGCAGGATAAGGTGCCTGCCTGGCTTTGCGGGAACTGTTGGGGTGTAAACCCACAATGTAAAAGGCTTTTCCGCCCAGGCTAAAGCTAAAATTCTTATTTTCGGGATCGGGACTTACTGCTTCATCCCATTCGGTATCGTCTACCTCGTGCAAATGTTGTAATTGTTCCCACAGTGTTTTTTCAAATTCTTCTTCGGTATAATCCTGCTTCCCTTTAAAGGCCACTAAAAAAGTCAAAAATTCATTGCTCTCGAAATCATAAGCTGCGATGTACTTCTTCAGGTCTGCCAGAATTGCTTTTGCAGTTTCCCTGCTTCCGAAGTTATCATATTCATGAAAGTCAACCTTATCCATACTAAAGACCGTTTGGGCCATTAAACATGGATGGTCCTTAGCTATGATAAAATCTTCGAATTCTGTTTTGGAAGAAGATGAATTATTATCAACTTCTGGGGTTTGTACACGTGACATAAATAGGATTTCTGTAAAAATAAAGCCTGAAGTGCTTTTTATCAGCAGGTTTAAGAATCTCTTAATTGAGTTTTAAGTAAGATTAACAGCTAAATGCGAAATGGGTTATTTTTTCTCCCGATAGCGGTAAATGAGAAACAGCATAAAACTATTAAGTGTGAATGCAACCCCATTTGTGGCAATAATAGGTATGTCTTTGGTAATGATCCCATAAGCCACCCAAAGCGCCAGTCCTGTTATAAGTACAAAGAACATTCCCAGGGAAACGTCATCCACCTCTTTCGTCTTCCAGGCCTTCCAGATCTGCGGGGTAACTGCGGCTGTTGTAAAGACTCCGGCGGTGAGACCTAATATTTCTGTCCAGCCTAACATTAAGCTCCAACAACTTCCCCACCATTAACATGGATCACCTGCCCTGTGATATAGCTGCCGTCCTTGCTGGCCAAAAAGACATAAGCGGGCCCTACTTCGCTGGGCTGTCCTGCTCTTCCCATGGGGACTTTTTTCCCGAATTCTGTTACGTGTTCTGCATCGAAACTTGCGGGGATGAGCGGAGTCCAGATAGGGCCCGGCGCCACACCGTTCACCCGAATGTTCTTTTCTGCGAGCATCTTGGAAAGGGAGCGGGTATAAGCCGTAATTGCGCCTTTAGTACTGGAATAATCCAGCAGGTGTTCACTACCCCTGTAAGCAGTTACCGAAGTGGTATTGATGATACAGTCCCCATCTTTAAGGTGCTTTAAAGCTTCTGTTACGGTAAAGAAATAAGGATAAATATTAGTTTCAAATGTTTTTCTCACCTGGTTTGAAGAAACATCTTCAGGATCCTCCTGTGGGAATTGCATGGCTGCATTATTCACCAAGATGTTAAGTCCGCCGAATTTTTCAACGGTCTTCTGTACCACTTCCTTACAAAAAGCTTCTTCTTTAAGGTCGCCTTTTATGGCCAGGCATTCAGAACCTGCTTTTTCAACCAGATTTTTAGTTTCTTCTGCGTCTTTGTCTTCAGAAAGATAGACTATAGCCACTTTTGCGCCTTCTTTGGCATAATGCACGGCAACACTTTGCCCAATCCCGCTGTCGCCGCCGGTAATAAGAGCCACTTTTCCCTTTAATTTATCGCTGCCCTTATAATCTTTCCTAATCACCTCGGGCTCGGGCTGCATTTTTTGCTGTTTCCCGGGTTGTTTTTTCTGCTCCTGCTTCGGAAGGTCTTTTGGTTTGCTCATAATTCAACTTTTGAAATTTAAAGTTATAGAAGCGCTCTCAAGGCTGCGGAAGGTTTAAGAAAGATTTAGCGCTGTCTTTAACAAAGAATAACGTCTTGCAGAAATCTCTACCTTTGAGGCTGAAAAATGACATTTTTGGAACCTCTTTCTTACGACATAATAATTATTGGTGGCGGTGCTGCCGGGTTTTTCACCGCAATAAATGCTGCCGAAATGGCGCCTGAAGCCCGCATTTGTATCCTCGAAAGGGGAAAGGAGCTGCTTACGAAGGTCCGGATCTCCGGCGGTGGCCGCTGTAATGTCACCCACGCCGAATTTCTTCCGAAGGAGCTCACACGCAATTATCCCCGGGGAGAAAAAGAATTACGTGGACCTTTCCACAGCTTTATGACGGGAGATACCATAGAATGGTTTGAGAAAAGAGGAGTTCCGCTAAAGATCGAAGAAGACGGCAGGATGTTCCCTGAGTCCAATTCTTCAGAAACCATCATAGATCTTTTTCTAGAGGAGTCAAAAAGGTTAAATATTGAAGTGCTTACAAAAAGGGCGGTGCAGGGCCTTAAGCAGAAGGATGGACGATGGGAAGTCACGACTTCGCAGGAAAATTTTACTACAGAAAAAGTTCTTGTAGCCACAGGCAGCAATCCAAAAATGTGGGAAATGCTGAAGGATCTGGGTCACACGGTTGTGCCCGGAGTACCTTCTTTATTCACCTTCAAGATCACAGATGCCCGAATTAAAGATCTCCCCGGAGTGGCGACAGATGCCGTGGTTCGAGTAAAAAGAGAAAAACTTGAAACTTCAGGACCGCTGTTGATCACCCATTGGGGCATGAGCGGCCCTGCCATTCTTAAACTTTCTGCCTGGGGCGCCAGGGAACTCAGCGATAAAAAGAATTTTGAGATCGAAGTCAACTGGCTGCCCGAAGTTTCTCCTGAAGAAATTACTAAAGAACTGCAACGCCTCAAAAAAGAAAACGCAAAACAGCATCCGCAGAATTATGCACAATTCGGTTTACCAAAACGACTGTGGCAAAGTTTGGTGAATGCCTCAGGAATTGGTGTTGAGGTTCGCTGGGCCGACCTTAATAAGCAACAGCTGGAGGAATTAACAAACCAACTTAGTTGTGGCACTTTTCAGGTGCACGGAAAAAGCACCTTTAAAGAAGAATTTGTTACCGCCGGCGGAGTTGAATTAAAGGAAGTTAATTTTAAAACCTTTGAAAGCAAGGTCTGTAAAAACCTCTTTTTGGCAGGTGAAGTTTTGAACATCGATGCCATTACCGGCGGCTTCAACTTCCAGAATGCCTGGACCGGCGGATTTCTTGCTGCAAAGGCTATGACTACCGACTCTGTTGCTTAAAAACCATTTTATTGAACCAGGAAGTGGGAAGGATCTTCCGGGCAAAGAGCACCGCCCCGGCACCTTTTCCGGCAGGATATCTTAATTTCTGAGATCCATCTGTAGCGGCTTTAAAAACTGTTTTTGCAACTACTTCGGGTCCGGGTGCTTTTTCATTTCTTTTCCTCATTCCGCTTAGAATATTTTTCTCCATTTTATTGTAACCTTTGACGGCATCATTTTCAAAAACTTTGAGAGACCTGCCATGGAAATCGGTTTTAATAGCGGCAGGTTCAATCATTTTCACTTTGATGTTGAACTGCTTTAGTTCATACTGCAAAGCTTCAGTAAAACCTTCGAGTGCCCATTTACTGGAGCAGTACAAACTGTAAAGCGGAATGGTGAACCGGCCTACCACAGAGGAGGTATTGATGATCATGCCTTCCCCTCTTTTTTTGAAGTAGGGAATAAATTCCCGGGTGAGATCCATAACTCCAAAGACATTAACCTGAAACTGGTGCAAAACCTGTTCCTCTGAAGATTTTTCAAAAGCACCTACGGCACCGTAACCCGCATTATTAAAAAGTACATCAATGGATGAGAAATCCTTTTCCACTTCAGAAATTATATTTTTCAAATGCTCTTTTTTAGTGACATCCAGCGTATAAAGCTTAAGATTTGGAAGCTCTTTCAGCTCTTTTTCTTCTTCGGGAGAACGCATGGTTGCTGCAACATTCCAGCCTTTTTCAGTAAAAAGTTTTGCTGTTGCCCTGCCAATTCCGCTGGAGGCACCGGTGATCAATATGGTCTTGCTCATAGTTTTATTTTTATTGCCTCTCTAAAATAGCATTTTTAAACGGCTTTAGCTTTTTCAGGAAAATCTATCTTTGCGTAAACTGCAAGCATGACCAAAAAAGATTTCATTCCGAAGCCATACGAGTCTTCTGTACAGCAAGGAGAAGTGACATGGGAAAGTCCGAGTAATATCGCTCTTGTAAAGTATTGGGGGAAACTGGAAAATCAAATTCCGGCAAATCCTTCAATCAGTTTTACATTGGATCATTGCCGGACCACCACTACACTGAATTTTCAGAAGAAAGAAAACCCTGCTTCCGATTTTGATTTTGAATTGCTTTTCGAAGGAGAGAAAAAAGAGTCTTTTCGTCCCAAGATCGAGAAGTTTTTAGAAAGGGTGGAGCCATATTTACTTTTTTTGAAAGATTATAAATTCAGCATAGAAACATCCAACTCCTTTCCTCACAGCAGCGGAATAGCATCTTCTGCCAGCGGAATGAGTGCTTTGGCGCTTTGCTTGATGAGCCTTGAAAAGCAGTTGGATCCCAAAATGGATGAGGAATATTTCACCCGAAAAAGCTCATTTTTGGCGAGGCTGGGGTCGGGCAGTGCCTGCCGCAGTATTGAAGGAGAGCTCGTTGTTTGGGGAATGCACAACACTATTTATGAGAGTAGTGACCTTTACGGAGTGCCTTTTAGAGATGAAGTTCACGAGAATTTCAGGAATTACCGCGACACAATTTTGCTGGTCGATAAGGGAGAGAAACAGGTGAGCAGTACCGTTGGTCATGATCTAATGAACGACCATCCTTACGCCGAAACCCGTTTTCGCCAGGCACATGACAATTTGGATAAACTCAAAAAGATCTTCCGCAGTGGCGATCTGGAGGAATTTATAAAAGTGGTGGAAAGTGAAGCATTAACGCTGCATGCGATGATGATGACGAGTCAGCCGTACTTTCTCCTAATGAAACCTAATACGCTGGCGATCATCAACAAAATTTTCAGGTTTAGGGAGGAAACCGGCCTGCACGCATGTTTTACTCTTGATGCGGGTGCGAATGTACATTTGCTCTATCCAGATAACGAGGCAGAGCAAACCCTGGAATTTATAGAAAACGAGCTTAAGCAGTACTGCCAGAACGGGCAGTATATCAATGACAAGGTGGGCAGTGGAGCGAAAAAACTGGCTTAAAATTTGATTGTTTACCTCCTGAAAATCAAGACTATTGCACAGATTTATAATGGGTGCTATATTTGCGGTTTAATAGGTGTTGCTTCTTTCTTTAACAGGATTTTATCATAAACTGATCATAATCATATGACTTAAAGAAGGTTGGAGGCCAAATGTTAATTAGTTTTGCTAACTTTGGTTAGACTTAAAAAGGAGTTTTTCAGCTTAGAAAGACCTCGCCCCAAACAGAAATGGTATGAAAGGACCTTTATTTTATTCAAAAATCTTACTCTTCGGAGAATATGGGATCATTAAAGATTCCAAAGGTTTATCTATTCCCTATAATTTCTATAATGGGGCTTTAAAGGTTGATGAAAATCCATCTGAAGAAGCACAAAAATCTAATCAAAGTCTCAAAAGATTTGCAGATTATCTTGAGGAGCTGCAGGAGAAAATGCCGGAGCTTGTCCAGTTCAATTTGAAAGAACTTAAGGCAGATATTGAAAAAGGTATGTATTTCGATTCCAGTATTCCACAAGGATATGGCGTTGGGAGCAGTGGTGCTTTAGTGGCTGCGATCTATGATGAGTATGCGGTAGAAAAGATCACGGTGCTGGAAAACCTTACCAGAGAGAAACTTTTAAAATTGAAAAAGATCTTTGGGGAGATGGAGTCTTTCTTCCACGGAAAGTCCTCTGGACTGGATCCCTTGAACTCTTATTTAAGCATTCCAATTCTTATAAATTCAAAAGACAACATAGAACCTGCCGGCATTCCGTCACAAACGCAGAACGGGAAAGGCGCGGTGTTTCTTCTCGACAGTGGGTCTGTTGGAGAGACTGCTCCCATGGTGAATATTTTCATGGAGAATATGAAGCAGGAGCCTTTCAGAAAAATGCTGAAAGACCAGTTTGTAAAACATACCGATGCCTGTGTCGATGATTTCTTAAAAGGTGATGTAAAATCCCTTTTTGGGAATATGAAGAAGTTGTCTCATGTTGTGCTTGATAATTTTAAACCTATGATCCCTGCTCAATTTCATAAACTTTGGAAAAACGGGATTGAGACCAACGACTATTATCTTAAGCTGTGTGGTTCCGGTGGGGGTGGATACATTCTCGGATTTACTGAAGATATTGAAAAAGCCAGAAAAGCATTAAAGGATTACCGCCTGGAAGTAGTCTACAACTTCTAAAGCGATCCATGGCTTCTATTTCCAAAAAGCGGCTTCTGCTTAAGATTCTCAGCTTTATTTCGGTCATTAGGGGCTACAATATCCTGGTGCTTGTCATTGCCCAGTATCTCACTTCTATATTCATCCTGGCACCCGATCATCCCATGGGGGAGGTGCTTTTTGATCCCAATTTATTTTTTATGGTGCTGGCTACGGCTTCTATTGTGGCTGCAGGATATATCATCAATAATTTTTACGACAGCGAGAAAGACCTGATCAATCGGCCGCAAAAGACGATGCTCGACAGATTTGTAAGTCAGCGTACCAAGCTTTCTGTATATTTTATTCTTAACCTTGCCGGTATATTTTTTGCCAGCTACCTCTCTTTTAGGGCAGTATCTTTCTTTGCTATATATATTTTTGTGATCTGGTTTTATTCCCACCGTCTCAAAAAAATACTCTTTTTCAATAATTTGGTGGCCTCTGTAATTACTATTACCCCATTCTTTGCGGTTTTCCTGTATTACAAGAATTTTGATACCGTGATCCTGGTACACGCGGCCTTTTTGTACCTTATCATCCTCATGCGCGAACCTGTAAAGGACCTTGAGAATATGAAGGGCGACATAGCGCAGGGCTACAGGACCATTCCTATTGTTTATGGCGAGAATGCCAGTAAGAGCTTAATTACCGCACTTACTTTTCTATCTATGATCCCGGTTCATTTTCTCATTTTTCATTTTGAGATCGGGAAGATGTATTACTTTTTTTACGGGGCTTTGGTTGTGCAGGTAATTTTCCTGCTGGTGCTCTATTTCAGCAAAGCAAAATGGCAGTATGTATTGTTGCACAACCTGTTGAAATTTATCATTGTCGCAGGTGTTTTTAGTATCCTCCTAATTGATGTGGATGCATTGCTTAGCAGAGTGTTTTAATTGAATATTTTAGAAGGTTTTCGAGTATAGAACCAGAAAATCTGAAATAAAGGCCACAGATGCACAGATAATTTTTTATTTCTCCTGAGTGGTATATTAGGAGCTATAATGAAGTGACATTGTCATTTCGATGGAGCTTTTTCGCGACTGAGAAATCTCATCATTATTACTCTAATATTAATAAAAAAAATGGGGCCTGCTTAGAGGGTTCGATGTTTTACACAAAGACCACTAAGCCAAAAAAATGAAGAGCACGAAGAATTTTGTCTCAAATGGAATTTGGTGCTTGGGATTTTTTTCATTTTTTCCCGCAGATCACGCTGATCTTCGCAGATTCTTTAATTGAATTTAAAATCCCTAATCACTAATCTCCAATTAACCTTTTTGGAATTTGGAACTTGGAACTTGGAATTTCATTTTTCATTCATCTTCAAATTTTCAAATCCCCACATCTTCAAATCTTGTATTGGATTTTGGTGCTTGCAATCGTATTGTTAAACAAACCACTATCTTTGTACAAAATTATTTTAATATGAGTAGAAATGACAGGTCATCCGGAAGCAGGGGAGACCGCTCTTCCAACAAAACGAGTAGCGGAAGACGGGGCGGTGCTGGCCGTTCCAAATCCCATTCCCGTGGGAATGCTCCGGTTAGCCGAGATGAAAAGGATCCTAAAAATATGTCCCGTGGCAATGCTCCTGTAAAAAAGAAGCAGGGTGCAGCCAAGAGTGAAGGAATAAGACTAAATAAGTTTGTAGCAAACTCTGGAGTATGCTCCAGGAGAGATGCCGATATCTATATTGCAGCAGGAAGCGTGACAGTGAACGGGCAGGTGGTTACAGAAATGGGCCATAAGGTGCAACTAAAGGACGAAGTGAAATTTGACGGCAGGCGTATCTATCCCGAGAAACCGGAGTATATCCTTCTCAACAAGCCAAAAGGGTTTTTCGTGACAGGAAGTCTTGATAACAAGAATAGAACTGTTATGGACCTTATTGCCGGGGCTTCAAAATCAAAACTTGATCCTGTTGGTAAACTTGAGACACAATCGACAGGTTTACTGCTGTTTACCAATGATGGAACTATGGCAAAGAATCTTGCCAATCCTAAAAACGGAATTAGACAGATCTACCACATAGAGCTTGATAAGGATCTTGCCTATGATGATCTACAAAAGATAAAAGAAGGTGTTAAGCTTGAAGATGGTATTGCTAAAGTTACAGAGGTAAGTTATGTAGAGAACAAACCGAAGAGGGAGATAGGTCTTGAGATAAAAAGTACCAAACCCCACATTGTTCAGAGGATTTTCAAAAGTCTTGGATACGAAATTATGAAACTTGATCGTGTAGTTTATGGAGGGCTTACAAAAAAAGATCTCACACGCGGCCACTGGAGAGTATTAAGTAAACAGGAGGTGATCAACCTTTCGAATATTTAATTTCACTCTGTAATAAAGCATAAAATTAAGGCCGGAAAGTTCTGAAAGGAGATATGAAAAAAATCCTTCAACTTTCCGGCTTTTTGATACATTTGCTTTAGCTTAGCAAATATGATGAAAGAAACACCACGGGCGCTACCCGGTTGGTTTATAGCATTTTCCCTCCCTGGCTATTTTCGCCTTAACAAACTTTTATCACCTTATTTTTTCAGCATTGGCTTATAATTTCTACTTTTTAACTTTAAACATTATTACGTAAAAATTGAATACGAAGTACAGCGATTTAATCGACCAGACATATTATTTCCCCCAGGAAGAATTTAATGTTGAAGAAGGCGAACTGCAATTTCATGGCATTGATCTTATGGAACTTGTAAAAGAGTACGGTGCGCCTTTAAAGTTTACCTACCTGCCTAAGATCTCGCAAAATATCAACAGAGCAAAAGATTGGTTTGCCGAAGCTTTAAGAAAGCATGATTATAAGGGTAGTTACAATTATTGCTATTGTACAAAAAGCTCGCATTTTCAACATGTTCTTAATGAAGCTTTGAAGAATGATATCCATATAGAAACATCAGCTTCAGTAGATATCAATATTGTGGAGAACCTTAAAAAGAAAGGGAAGATTACCAATGACACTTATGTCATTTGTAACGGTTTTAAAAGGAACGGCTATATTGCCAATATTGCAAACCTTATTAACGGTGGTCACAAGAATTGTATTCCCATAATTGATAATTATGAAGAGATCGATCTGCTTTCCGAAGCTATTGATGGGAAATACAAGATTGGGATTAGAATTGCTTCTGAAGAGGAGCCAAAGTTTGAATTTTACACCTCCCGGTTGGGAATAGGTTATAAAAATATTGTTCCTTTCTTTAATAAACAGATCAAGGACAATGACCAGGTGGAGCTGAAGATGCTACACTTTTTCATTAATACCGGAATTCGTGATACTGCCTATTACTGGAATGAATTGCTAAAATGTCTCCGGGTTTATATTAATTTGAAGAAGATTTGCCCTTCCCTTGACAGTCTTAATATTGGTGGAGGTTTTCCCGTAAAAAACTCTCTTCATTTCGAATATGATTATAAGTATATGGTGGAGGAGATCGTAAACCAGATCAAGATCGCCTGTGATGAAGCCGAAGTGGATGTGCCGAACATATTTACAGAATTCGGATCCTTTACTGTAGGGGAAAGCGGTGGTGCTATTTATGAAATTCTATATCAGAAACAGCAGAATGACCGGGAGAAATGGAATATGATCAATTCATCTTTCATTACAACCCTGCCCGATACCTGGGCAATAAGCAAGAAATTTGTCATGCTGGCGGTGAACCGATGGAATGATGAGTATGAGCGGGTATTACTTGGCGGCCTCACTTGTGACAGTGATGACTATTACAACTCCGAGCAGAATACTAACGCCATTTATTTACCTAAATACAAACGAGACAAGCCCCTGTACATTGGGTTTTTTAACACGGGAGCTTATCAGGATACCATTGGCGGTTTTGGTGGGTTACAGCATTGCTTAATTCCGCAGCCAAAACAAATTTTAATTAACAGAGATAAAGACGGAAACCTTGAAACTACCTTATTCAGCGAGCAACAGGAGCCTCAGGACTTTCTAAAAATACTCGGTTACGAGAAATAATATTTTTATATTTTTAATCTATAGTTGAAGCAATTAGAACACACCAATCGCTAATAAAATGAACAAAAAGAATTACGCCGGCATTCCGGACAAGTATGCACGTTTAGATGACGCAAAAGTAGTTTTGATCCCGGTTCCCTATGATGGGACAAGTACCTGGGGTAAGGGCGCCGATAAAGGTCCCGACGCTTTTCTTGAAGCTTCAGAAAATATGGAGCTTTTTGATATCGAAACCCGTACAGAAGTCTATAAAAAAGGAGTCTATCTCGCACCACCGGTGACCGAGGATTCCTCTCCGGAAAAAATGGTGGAAGCGGTTCATAAGACCGTGAAAAACTATATCAAGCAGGACAAATTTGTTACCATTTTTGGCGGTGAACATTCAGTTTCTATTGGGACTATTCGTGCTTTTAATGAAAGCTTTGAAGATCTTACTGTTGTTCAAATTGATGCGCATGCAGATCTTCGTCCCGAGTATGAAGGTTCGACCTGTAACCATGCCTGCGCGGTACATGAAGCGAGTAAGAAGACTAACCTTCTCCAGGTAGGGATCCGTTCTATGGATGTTTCCGAACTGGATCATATGGACGAGAATCAGGTGTACTGGGCACATGATCTTTATGAAGACTGGATGGATGATGCGATTGGCCAAATGACACCTAACGTTTTCATTACCATCGATCTTGATGCTTTCGATCCTTCGATCCTTCCATCTACAGGTACGCCCGAGCCCGGCGGAATGTTCTGGTATGAGACACTGGAATTTTTAAAACTGATGTTCAAAAAGAAGAACGTGGTAGGGTTTGACATTGTAGAGCTTAATCCAAACGAGAATGAAAGATCATCAGATTTTCTTGCGGCTAAACTTTACTATAAGATGTTGAGCTACAAATTCAAATATTTAAATCATAACGAAGACGAAGACGATGAGTAAAGGACCGGTTACGGAATTTATAGAAAAACATTTTAAACATTTTAACTCAGCGGCTCTTGTAGATGCCGCAAAAGGATATCAGGATCAGCTTGACAAGGGCAACAAAATGCTTGTTACCCTGGCAGGTGCGATGAGTACTGCCGAGATCGGAAAAAGTTTTGCTGAAATGATCCGTCAGGATAAGGTGCAGTTCATTTCCTGTACAGGTGCAAACCTGGAAGAGGATGTGATGAACCTTGTGGCACATTCACATTATGAACGCGTGCCTCACTATCGGGATCTTACTGCCCAGGACGAGTGGGACCTGCTGGAGCGTGGTTTAAACAGGGTAACCGATACCTGTATTCCTGAAGAAGAAGCATTCCGAAGAATTCAGAAGCATATTGTAAAGATCTGGAAAGATGCTGAAGCTGCAGGGGAGAGATATTTCCCTCATGAATACATGTATAAGCTGTTGCTTAGTGGAGTGATGGAAGAATACTATGAGATCGATCTAAAAGATTCCTGGATGTATGCCGCAGCCGAAAAGAACCTGCCAATGGTAGTTCCGGGCTGGGAAGACAGCACCATGGGGAACATTTTCGCTTCTTACGTTATGAAAGGTGAATTGAAGGCAAGCACCATGAAATCTGGAATAGAATATATGGGCTTTATCGCCGATTGGTATACCAAAAACACTGATAAAGGTGTTGGATTCTTCCAGATTGGAGGTGGTATAGCCGGTGATTTCCCTATTTGTGTTGTACCAATGTTATATCAGGATATGGAAATGCATGATATTCCTTTCTGGAGCTATTTCTGCCAGATATCAGATTCTACAACCAGCTACGGAAGTTATTCGGGTGCTGTGCCTAATGAAAAGATTACCTGGGGGAAATTGGATAAAGATACTCCGAAGTTCGTAATAGAAAGTGATGCTACTATTGTGGCACCGCTTGTGTTTGCTTATCTGCTTGGTTGGTAAACTCAAGATTAAAGAAAAATAAAGAACTCCGGAAGCAGCAATGTTTCCGGTTTTTTTTGTCCGCAGATTGCGCAGATTTTCACTGATTTTCTTCGTTACCTTCTTTTTAAGTCATTGTGAGCTTAGTGTGAAATTATCTCGTCTTCATCTGCGGGAATCTGTGAGATCAGCGGGAAACTTGCCTTTTTGATGTCTGAAAAGTTCGTAGGATACTACTCCGAATACAACGACGTATTCAAGTGCAATAAACCACAAATTCTCCTTGTAATCGTGTTGCGAATATGCAAAATAGCTCAGCACAACCATTAAACTCCAAACCTGTACAAATTTATATCTGGTAAAAATCGAAAGTAGCAAGGGCGTTGCCAAATACCAGGGATGCACAGTAGTGGAAAGCATCAAATAAACAACACTGCCAAACATCATGCTTAGGATTAGCCCGTTTATCCTGAGATTTTGCTTAAGAGTTGACAAAGCCAGAATTAAAACAAATACAACAATCGCTATTGCCGGACCTGCATAAGCAATAATGTTATAGCCTTCAACCTGGTAACCTATCCACCTGATGAGGTAATAGAAGCTCGCATTAAACTCAAACTTTTGAAACCAGAGATTAATGCTGCTGAAGAAATTCTCCGAAAATGCTCCGGAAAGGAACGGTAGGAAAAACAACAAGAGTAAAGCTCCGGTGATTGAGTAATATAAGATTGCTTTTTTCCACCCCAGCCTTTTAAAAAGTAATGGAAGGAACATTAGCGGTATTAATTTTACTGCAATAGAGCAGGAAAATAAGAGCGCGCTAAAAAGCCATTTTTGACGCTGCAGTAAATACAATCCTGCCAGGAGAAAAAACAGAATTACCCCTTCGAAATGTAAATTTCCGGTGAGTTCAATGATGATCAGCGGATTGAGCAGGTAAAAGAAGATATTGCTTTTAGGGAGGTTGAGATTTTTAAGTAATTTTCTTCCAAAGTAGAAGATCCCGATATCGGCCGCAATGATGAAGACTCGCAGCCAGACCACAGATGCGAGGATACTTTTTCCGCCGAGAAAGGCAGCAAGAGCAAAGAAAAGCTGGTTGAGGGGTGGATAATTAGTTGGATTCCCGGCGCTAAGACTGCCCATTCCATCATAAAGTTCTTGTGCTCCCAAAAATGGTAAATTCCCGGCTGCGAAATATTCAGCCGGTGTCATCAAATAGGGATTGATCCCTTCCAGCAATAATCTGCCGTCCCAAATGAACCTGTAGAAGTCCTTGGACAAATTGGGAACGGCAAACAGAAACAGCAACCTAAAAATAACTGCTGCAGCTAAAAGTATTTTCAAATTGTACCTCTGCATTTGGAAGAACTTCCAGCTCAGGAAAAAGAGAGCGAACCACAGGGTCAAAAGCTTGAGAAATTCGGTCCTCTCCAGGTCGTACGCGAAGGCAAAATAAAAGGCGCAGCAGCTAAGGAATATGAGAAAGGGGATCTTGTAGAGGAGTAGGAACTTTTTCATGCTTCACTTCATAAGACCTCACAATCCCGATATCCAATGGGATTGGAAATCTGTGAGGTCTTATTTACACCACTACTTCCTCTTTGTAACATTAATCTACAAATGTTTCTTTCATCACCTCTTTGCATTTCTGTATTTCAGATTTGCTCAGAGAATCAAAAACTTTAATTATTCTCATTCTGTCAATGGTCCTGATCTGGTCAATTGCAATCATTCCTTTTTTATCATTCGTTTTAAGGGGAATTCTGGTTGGATACCTCTTGAGATTTGTTGTCATCGGCACGACCACAATAGTCCTCAAAAACTTATTCATTTCGTTAGGGGAGACAATTACACAAGGTCGTGTTTTTTTAATCTCACTTCCCACCGTTGGATCAAGGTTTACGAGAATAATTGAATATTGTTTCAGTTCCATTCATCGAAATTTTCATCCTCAAACACCTCGTCAATAAGAAGCTCATCGTCCTTATTTTCTGCCATGTCCCTGAACTTCTCTTCCCAGTTTTTTCTTGGCAAATCGATAGGTCGTAGAACAATTTGATCTTCTTCTAAGATTAATTCTACTTTTTCTTTGATCTGATATTTATCCAGGATCGTTTTGCTCAACCTTAGACCTTTTGAATTTCCGATCTTGATAATGGGAGTTTCCATAATTTAAGTTTGTAAGTACAAAGTTATTACTTTTTCCTGAATTTCAATTCCGTGTCTCACAAGATCTGACAGGTTTTAGAAACCTGTGAGGTCTGATTTTTTCCGGGATATATTTCCACATTAAACGAAGCTAAAACAACATATGAAAACCCGAAAAACATCATTAAATGGAACGGGAGCAGGCTGTAACTTTCAATTCTAAAAGCTGAAAAGATTCCAAAAGCGAATAGCAGCATCAACAGGATCTCCAGAAGCAGCTGGAAGTTGATCTTCACCGGAGATTTAAATTTAACATCAGGTCTATTTTTCAGGTTGAACTTCGGGGTTCTTATGAACTCACTCTTCTTTCCGAAGTGCCCTTCCAGAATTGCAACGGAATTGTGCAGCGAAAGCCCCATTGCGATCGAAAAGAAGGTGAAAAAGATTCCGATGAATTTAAAAAGGGAAAAACGTTCCTTTTGATGCAGTTCTTTATAAGCTGCATAATAGGTGATGAAAAAGATCACAGGACTCAGGACACATATGGTCATTCCTGTAAAAATGGTGGAGTAGGTTGGGTCGTCCAGTAAAAAAAGTACAGGAATACTTAGAATTCCCATGAGAAGTACCACAAAAAAGAAGCTGCTGTTAAGGAGGTGAAAAAAGCTGTGAAAGCGGGTTCCGAAGCTTACCTCTTTACTTTTAAGAACTTTCCTGTAATTCTTCTGAAAATTCTCTGCCGCCCCTTTATTCCACCTGAACTGTTGGGAACGTGCAGCAGCAATGGTGATTGGCAGTTCTGCCGGCGTCTCAACTTCTCTGAGATATTTGAACTCCCAGCCTTTTAACTGGGCCCGGTAACTTAGGTCAAGATCTTCGGTAAGGGTGTCACCTTCCCAATTCCCTGCATCGAGAATGCAGCTTTTTCTCCAGACTCCCGCGGTACCGTTGAAGTTGATAAAATGTTTTCCAAAGTTGCGCCCGGTTTGCTCCAGGATAAAATGGTAATCGAGTAGGAATGCCTGTAATTTAGTGAGCAATGAATAATCTTTATTTAGATGTCCCCAGCGGGTCTGCACCACTCCCAGATTTTCATTTTTGAAGTAGGGGAGGGTCTTTTTAAGCCAGTCTGACTGCGGTACGAAATCTGAATCGAAAATAGCAATGAATTCTCCTTTTGCAATTTCAAGTCCGGCTTTTAATGCTCCGGCTTTAAAGCCTTCGCGATGACTTCGGGTGATGTGTTGGATTGGAAAACCTTCAGCTCTCAATTCCGAAATAATTTCGGCAGTAAGAGCTGCGGAATCATCTGTGGAATCGTCCAGCACCTGTACTTCCAGCTTGTCGTGAGGATAATCGATAAGAGCAATATTCCGAAGCAAACGCTCTACAACTGGTTTATCGTTATAAAGTGGCAGCTGAATAGTGACCAAAGGGATCTGATAAGGGTCTGAAAAGTGCCATTTTTGAGAGGTATCTTTTTGGTTTCGGCTTTTGCGGAAGTTAAGAAGCAGGTGTAACAGGGAAAGACTGTAGAGAAAAACTACAAACATTAACAGCGCGAAGATGATCAAGATTGCAGTTTCCATTACTTAAAGCTGTATTTAAAGATCCATGTAAGGATCTTAACCCCGGCCATGAAAGCTCCTTTTACGGTACCTGAAACTTTTGACACCCCAATGCGATTGCGATAATGCACCGGCACTTCTTCATAGCTATAGTTCTTTTTTAAAGCCTTCAGCTGCATTTCCACGGTCCAGCCATAGGTTTTATCTTCCATATTGAGCGCCAGTAGCTTTTCATACTTAATGGCCCTGAAGGGTCCCAGATCTGTAAACCGGGCCTTGAAGAACAATTTCATTAGGTTAGTTGCAAGCCAGTTCCCAAAGATCTGCGGAAAAGTCATAGCCCCTTTCTCCCGCCAGCGTTTGACTCTTGCACCAATTACAAGATCCGTATCCCGCTGAATGATTGGCTCCACGATCTTTTCAAGTTCCCGGGGATAGTCGCTGTAGTCCCCATCTAAAAATACGATAATTTCCGGCTTTTCAGGAAGTTGTGCGATGTAATCCATTCCCTTAAGGCAGGCGTAACCGTAACCCTTTCGAGGCTCCTGTAAAACGGTGGCTCCAGCTTTTTTAGCATTTGCTTCCGTGGCATCGGTGGAATTATTATTCACCACGATCACCTCATCCACAATTTCAGGAATATCCTTTATCACAGGACCAATGGAATCGGCCTCGTTATATGCGGGAATTATGACTTTTAAGATGGGCATGATGCAAAGAAAATCATTCTGGGAAGATTTGGGTGTAAAATTCAGGATTCAAAATTTCAATAAATTTTTGAATGGCATCGAATTTTTGTAATTGGAGCCTGGAATTTGGTGCTTGTCTAATTTTTTCTCGTAGCTTTTTTCTGTTGCTGAATAAGGTCAAGAAGATCCACATCATTTCCTAACAAAACTGAATCGCCGTTGATCCTGCCATCCAGAGGTCCGTTTTCTAACTTTAGAACTCCACGTGGGCAAACCGCACTACATATTCCGCAGCCAACGCAACTGGAACGAACGATGTTTTCCCCTTTTTGAGCATATGCCCGTACGTCTATTCCCATTTCGCAATAGGTGGAACAGTTTCCGCAGGAGATACATTGTCCACCATTTGTAGTGATCCTGAACTTTGAAAACAACCGCTGTTGCATGCCCAGCACTGCTGCCATAGGGCAACCAAAACGGCACCAAACGCGGTTCCCGAAAATGGGATAAAAGCCAACACCTATAACTCCTGAAAAAGCCGCGCCAATTAAAAAGCCATACCACTGTCGTAGCACATATCCATACGTCATTCCGCTGAAGTAAAATACAGCGATGATGGCCAGAACAACGCTGAGGGAGATAATTGCCCCCTTTTTGGCATCTCTTGCCAGCCTGTGCCTTTTGAAGATCCAGATAAGCCCAAAAAGCAGAACCAGAAAAGCTGCCGATCCCATAAGAAAAACATTCTTGTCCAGCCAGAACTGCTCCGGATTTTCGTTTAGAAAGGAATATACCACCGCAATGGTCATGACCACTACCAATACCAAAACCGTGTGGATGATGTAACGCTCAAATTTCCAGGAAGCCCTGCTTTGGTCAGACAAATGCCTGTAAGGATCTCCGGCAGTTTCAGCCAGGCCGCCGCAGCCGCATACCCAGGAGCAGTACCATCTCTTTCCGTAGAAATAGGTGAGGATAGGAGTGATGACAAAAATGGAGGCTATTCCGAAGAAGAGCATTATGAGCCCCACATTTCCGGCAGTAAAGAATTCCGAAAGCTTATACCCGGCGAAAAGATCATAATTAAGGGGCCAGATATTCACCGGATTGAAATACGGCTGATTAAGGCGCATGAGGATCTCCGGAATTAGAAATGCAAAACCCAGCTGGAAGAACATTACCGAATAAGTACGAAGCACCTCATATTTGTTATGCCTGTATTTGAGCAGGAACTTGTAGCCAAAAGCGAGAATGGCAAGGGTATATAAGGTTCCGTAAACAAACCATTGACTTGCTGCATGACCGCTGATGAATCTGCTAAGCGGGTCGAAAAGTGCTATAAGACCGGTATTGGAGCCTTCGGGATTATATCCCAGGTACTGCGGGAACCAGTATAATACAATATAGAACAAGGTGAGTATTATTCCCGTGCCCCAGGCGAGGATGCCGCGGGCAGTCATCGACCTGAACCAGATGCCGTCGTTTTTTACTCCGGCCGACTTTCCCAAATACTGGTCATTGGCAAAAATGATCACTCCCAGAGCAATGAGTGCAAGAGCCGACCAGAGAAAAACTGAGGGTAATTCAATGTTGAACAGCGCAAGAAAAAGAATAAAAAGCCCTGTCCAGCCAAGCCCCGTGGCTACCTTTTGAGTAGTGGAGAGCTTTGCGGATGTTTCTCCGGAGAGAGACATGTTATTTTGTGCTGTGGACATAATTTATGTGCAGACCTCACAGGTCTCAAAGACCTGTGAGGTCTCTTTTAGTTTTCAATATCTAAATTTAAATCTACTCCTTTTAACCTTTTTGCTTCATGAACTGCAGTAAAATTTTCTAAAGAATCGAATAACGAAAAAACGGTTTCTTTTTCTATTAAAGAAGTCTTTGCTCCAAGATACTCGAAATAAGAAGAATATTTATAATCTTTAAAATCGTTAATCAGTCCGTGACTCTCAGGATTAAGATGGATGTATAAAATCAAGTTGGTCAGATAATTCTCCTCTGTTATTAGAATTCTTTTAAAACGGTCCTGAAAGAGACTTCCGGTTCGATTATAGGATTTGTTTATTGCCTTAGCATAAGCATTGAAGAAATTTGAAAAGGCTTTTGATATATTTTTTCCATCTTCCTCTTTAGTTCTAATCAAAAGATGAAAGTGGTTTCTAAGAAGGCAGTATGCAAGAACATCGCAAATAGGGAGAAGGTGTCTATGGATAAGATGAAGAAAGTAATTATAATTCTTTTCTTCTATAAAAATATCTTCCCCATTATTTCCTCTATTGTAAATGTGGAAATACTGATCGGGAAGTAAGGGTTGATACTGCATCTTGTTCCAGTTTGCAGACCTCACAGGTTTTGAAAACCTGTGAGGTCTAGTGGCTTCTGTCTATACGGACTGTTTAAAACTACTAAAAATCTCCTTCTCGTGGCGGTCGTAGAACTCGGGATCAAAGTTGGCTTCCCTAAAGTTTCTTAAAATGAACTCCAGGTTCCTTTCTTCGGTAAGCCAGCGGTCGAATACTTCATGCCGCATTCTAATTCCAAAAGTATTGATTCCAAGAAATTTAAATGTTGCAGGATCAAAGGCAAGAGTGATTGCCTTGTCTCCGGCACTATGCTCCCAATGAAAATGATCTTCATCTTCTCCTGGATTTGCGCTTACGTTGCCGTAGGTCTGAAATTCGATCTCAAAAAATTTAGCGCTGTTAAACCAGTGACCAGGGTTATACTTAAAGGTTGTTCCGCAGATGGTCTGCGCCACGGTTTCTCCCATCATTCGGGCTGTGTACCATATTGCTTCAATATCTTTTCTGCCTTTTTGTGGCTGTCGATGCTGCGCACAGTCTCCAATGGCATATACATCCGGAACATTGGTTTGCAGATGGGGATCCACCAGAATTCCCATATCGGTTTCTATTTCTGTTCCTTTCAAAAAAGTGATATTTGGCTTCACACCTACCGAGACACCCAGAAGATTGCAGTCGATCTCCTCTCCCGAAGAGGTGTTTACAGAACTTACTCTTCCTTTTGTGCCATTGATCTTCTTAAGTTCGTTTTCGTGTTTTAAAACAATTCCGTGGCTTTCGATGTGCCGGGAGATCAATTGCGCATCTTTTAAAGGCAACACGTTCTGCCAGAAAGCTTTTTCTCTGATCAACATGGTAACCGGAATTTTACGGGTGTGCAGCATTTCGGCCAGTTCCACGCCTATGAGTCCGCCGCCAACGATCACTGCACCTTTGCAATTGCGGGTATTTTCCTCTAAAAGTTCCAGATCCTGTTTGGAGACCAGTCCCTGTACTCCTTTGAGTTCTTGCCCATCCCAGCCCAGAAATCTTGGGACAGAGCCGGTCGCTAGGATGAGCTTGTCATAAGACATTTTCTCTTCACCTTTCAAAAAAAGCATTTTTGAGGCGGGTTCTATTTTTTCGACATATGCCTTCTTTAGCTCAATTCGATTCTCCTCCCAAAACCAGTCTTCGTAAGGCTTGAGGTGCTCCCATTTCATGTGGCCCATGTACACGTACATTAAGGCGGTGCGGGAAAAGAAGTAGTCACTTTCCGCAGAGATCACCGTGATCTTTTTATTGGAAATGCGGCGAATGTGACGTGCGGCAGTGATACCGGCCACGCCGTTTCCTATGATAACCACATGTTCTATTGATGACATTATTCTGCCGGTTTAAGCTCTATGCGTTTGATTAGTTCTCTAAAAAGGGTGATCATTTGAGGCTCCGCCTTCCCGGCAGTTTCAATGATGTCCTGAATATTTACAGGCTTAAGGTCATCGGGATTTCCTTCATCGGTCAATACAGAGACCGCCGCAATGGGAATCTTTAAATGGTTTGCCACAATGACTTCCGGCACCGTGCTCATTCCAACCGCATCTCCTCCAATGGTTCTAAGATACCTGTATTCTGCCCGGGTTTCCAGCTGTGGTCCAACAACCGATACATAGACTCCTTTATGCAGCGGAAAGCCATTTTCTTTAGCAATCTCCTGCAGGATACGGCCACTTTGTTGATCGTAGGGAGCGCTCATATCTGTGAACCTTGTTCCCAGTTGCTCTACTCCTCTAAAAGCCAAAGGAGATCCACCCTGTAAGTTTATATGGTCGTCGATAAGCATGATCTCTCCTTTTTTAAATTCAGGATTTAAGGAGCCTGCAGCGTTGGAAATGAGGAGTTTTTTGATTCCCAGCCTCTTCATCACCCGCACAGGGAAGGTCACATCCCACAGGGAGTAGCCTTCATAAATATGAAAACGACCTTGCATTACCACTACTTTTTTTCCTTCCAGTTTACCGAATATGAGTTTTCCTTTATGGAACTCCACGGTCGCAGTTGGAAAACCTGGAATATGATTATAGCTAACTTCAGCAATAATTTCAAGTTCATCAATAAGTTTTCCCAGGCCGGTGCCCAGGATGATCCCTATTTCGGGTTTGTCAAAGCCTCTGGCCTCAAGAAATTCTGTAGTGTGTTCTAAATCTTTAAGCATTGATTATTTTTTAAATATCTGTTTGTTTAAAATCGAGCGCCAATGAATTCAGGCAATGCCGCTCCTCTGTAGGTACTCCTTCGTAAGGAAAAATATGTCCAAGGTGGGAATCGCATTGTGCGCAGACGACTTCCACCCGCTCCATTCCATAGCGGCGGTCCATTTTGCGTTCTACAAGTTTAGGGTCGATGGGAGCATAAAAGCTAGGCCAGCCTGTACCAGAATCAAATTTGGTATTCGAACTGTACAGCGGTAAACTACAACCGCCACAGTAATAAATGCCCTCTTTTTTATTATCGTAATATGCATTTCTAAAAGCCGGTTCTGTGCCAGCTTCCCTCAAAATGTGATATTCTTCGGGACCAAGTATTTTCTTCCATTCCTCTTCTGTCCTGGTTACATTCCCCACCTCAATGGTATCAGCCTGGACAGGATCCTGCACTTCCCGGGTTTGAACGACTACTTCTGCCGCCTGGGTCATTACAGCGCTACCATTTATTTCCTTCTGCTCCTCCTTACAGCCAAAAATAAAAGCTGTAATCACTAATATTGATAAAAATTGCATCTTCTTCATAATTCCTCTGTTTTTTCAATTATTCTCATTAGCTCCCGGTGGGGCCTCATATCTTCAAGCCGGTCAATATCATTCCGCGCCTCCAGCTGTGTTATTTTATAACCTTTGAGGTCTTTTAGAGTGGCTTCAAGTACTAGATTGCCGCCCCAGGTCTTGTTTTTGAACACCTGTGAAGTTAAGGATTTCATCCCTAATAAATAGTATCCGCCATCTGTGGCAGGCCCTATGACAGCTTCAGAATCTTTAAGTGCCAAAAATGCCTTTTTCAGATCTTCTTCTGAAAGGTCGTATAGATCGCTGCCAATTATGATGATACTGCTGAAGCCGGCGTCAAAACCACTGCGGAAAGCATTCTCCATTCGCTCTCCTAAATCTTTTCCCTGCTGAAGTTTTTTACTGAAGGATTTTTTCTCCCAGATATCCTTCTCCGGAATTTCATCTGAATAATACACCCATTTCTCTACCTGAAGGTTTTTAGTGATCTCAACCGTGTGCTGTAGTAGATGTTTATAGATCTTTAAAGCTGCCATATCTCCAATGCCTGCAGCCAGTCGTTTTTTAACTTTTCCTAATTCCGGATTTCGGGTAAAGATGAGGAGCAATTCCCCACTTGTAGAAGATTCTTTTCTCATATTAAATCACGCTTCCCTGGCAACTACTACCCGCACCGGCCGTACAGCCATAGCAGTGTTGTGAGGTGCGTATTTCCCTCTTTTGCAGCAGTTGAGGTTCAAAATCTTTTAAGTGCTGACTTTTTGAAGCTACCTTTAAACTCAGCATCTGGTTGAAATCACAGTCGTACAGCCAGCCGTCCCAGCTTACAGATATTGTATTGGTGCACATTACGTTGTGCAGGGCAGCAGGGTTAAAAGCCTCTACCAAAGCTGTCATATAGTCTTCATAATTTTCGGACGCTATAAGGTACTCCAGGAATCTGCTAATAGGTAAATTGGTGATACAGAAGAGTTCGTTGAAGTCAATATCAAAGTCTGCTTTTAAAGCCTTTTTAAAATCGCGTTCCATGGTCTGTTGGTTAGTTGGCAGGAAGGCTCCCGCGGGATTGTAGACCAGGTCTAACTTTAGTCCGCTGTCCTTTTTGCCATATCCTGCTGCATTCAGCATCTTCAGAGCTTCAATGGACTTATCAAAAACTCCGCTACCGCGTTGACGATCGGTTTTCTCCCGTTTATAGAAAGGCAGAGAAGATACGATGTGAATATCATGCTTTTTAAAGAATTGTGGCAGGTCGTAATATTTCTTATTTGCCACAATAATGGTAAGGTTAGAGCGAACTATAAAATCTCTGATCCCCGCTTTGGAGGCTTCTTCTACGAACCACCGGAAATCGGGATTCATTTCGGGTGCACCGCCCGTAAGGTCCAGAGTATGTGCCTCAGATTTTTTTATCACATCCAGGCAGAGCTGCATTGTTTCCCGGGTCATGATCTCCTTTCGGTCAGGTCCTGCATCCACATGGCAATGGGAACACACCTGGTTACACATATACCCCAGGTTGATCTGTAGGATCTCCAGCTTTTTAGGCTTTAAAGGAAATGCTCCCGTCTTCTCTGCCTTATCTTTGAACAGCGGTAATTCCCCTGCCCCAAAAATGCCGTTACTAAGGTATTTAAGCTGTTCGGCAGGATTGGAGAGGTTGTTTTTTCGGGTTTGTAGGGATTTTGTTGGCATGTTTTGATATTGTATTTATGATGGGGCGGCGGAGGCCTGACCCCGGAGCCGTTGCATGCAACGGCTTTACCTTTGGTGGGGCCTGTGGAGGCCGTAGAGACCTGACTTCGGAGCCGTTGCATGCAACGGCTTTACTTAAGATCCCTCCTTTGTCGGGATGAGCGGCTCCTATGTCAGCTGTGCCAGCTGACGGATCTGCTCACATTGACAACTTATTGTACTTGTTCATCATTTGGACTCCATGTACCAGCGTGGCACCGCCTTTTATAGCTGCGCCTACGTGGATGGCTTCCATCATTTCTTCTTTTTCTATTCCCCGCTCCAGGCCGTCTTTAGTGTATGCGTCTATACAATAAGGACACTGCACCACGTGGGAAACTGCAAGGGCGATAAGGGATTTTTCACGGGCTGTTAGTGCTCCTTCCTCGAATACGCTGTTGTAATAATCAAAGAACTTGCTGCCAAGTTCCTCATCCCATTCCGAAATTTTCCCAAACTTCTTAAGATCGGCGGGATCGTAATATGTTTTTGACATAATAATTTTTTTGAGGCTCTAAGATAAGAAGTGCCTGCAGAACAAAGAGACTTCAAAAAATAAAACCTGTCAAAAATGTCATTTTTGAAAGATTGTTACGCGAAGAGGTCCGAAAAGAACAGCAGGCCCAGTACTATTATGGCAATGATCACAATGATCGCGATCATTCCCAGATTTCCGCCACTTTTTTCTTCGGTTGACTGATTGACATGATACTTTTTATCTGTCTTTTTATTTTCTACGGGAGTAGATTTTTTGTTTTCTGTACGATCGTTGGTTTCCATGATAAAAGGTTTTAAAACTTTAAGGTACAAAAATGCACCTAGACCTTGAATTTTCTCAAAAACCAGAGAAGCACAATTGTGAAAATTTTAGAAGTTACTACCTTAATAAAGCTTTTTCCAATCAATTTTTTCGAGGATGGACTGCAATTCCTTTTTTGGTATCTCACGTGGAATGGCAGGAAGTTTATCTCCTTCCCCCGGCGTGAGTGGGTATCCAAAAATACGCATCAAAGCCCCGGCCTTGACCGATGCCTTCTCTATCTCTTCAATTGAAAGTTGATCAACCCACTTGCGGCTTTCACCCTTGCGTAAATGCCGGGGACTCTCTTCTTTCATGCTTGAAAAGCTGACTTCTTTTTCAATTTTTTGCTTTTCCTGAGCTGGAAGTTCCAATTCCAGATATTTCAGTAAAGAATCGTATTCCTTTGGAAAAGACTTCAGCAGGTTTTCATAAAAAACAAAATGCAGCTTCAGATCTTTGGAGTGAAGCAGGTAATTTCCGTAGAACCAGACCCACTGTTCCAGCAGGTTTTCATATTCCGCAGAAAAAAATTCTTCAACCGACTTATAAGGTGAGGTGTAATGCTCCTGCATATATGGCGTGAAGGCAAATTTAGCAGCCGAAAGTGCTGTATCTCGTGGATCTCTCACAATACACACTTTCCTGTCAAAAAAGGTAAAAACCTCGGGCGTTTTTTGGCACCAGGTGGAATGCGTCCAGGCCAGGGTAGCCTTCTTAGAATAATTTTCCAAGTCGGGAACCGGTTCCTTGAGCAAGGAACTCACTCTAAAAAATACTCCGTCGCCCTCAATATCCAGCATATCTATCCCCGCCTGATCTTTAAAGCTGAGTTTTTCCTGCTTCAGGAATTGATATTCGGGTCGGGTTTTTATGAAATAGGAAATATCTTCTCCGGCTTTTTCAAGAGTTTTCTTTAGAATGGTATTGAGCCAGAAACTACCTGATTTTGGGGCGCTGACCTGTAATATTTTCATGTTTCAATTATTTTAAAGTCTGAAGTTAATTAAATTTAATAAAAGAAGATTCTGGCCTTTTACTGGCAATCTCAATTGCTGTTGCTACGCTGGCATGATACTTGAATTAAACTGAACAACAAAAAATTAAATTATGATTAGATCAAACAAAATGGCAGGGATGATAATGTTTTTTATGATGTTAGGTAGTACTGCCGTATTTGCCCAGACACCACAAATGCCGCAACAAGAGCAGCAACAAACGGAAGTGACCGATGCCGAACTTACTAAGTTCGTAGAGGCTCTTAAAGGTGTACAAATGGTGACCCAGCAGGCACAACAGAAAATGATGCAAATGGTGCAGGAAGAAGGAATGGAAATTCCAAGGTTCAATGAAATCCATCAGGCTTCAGTAGATCCTAAAGTTGAGGTAGAAGCCACTTCCGAAGAGAAAGCAACTCACAAAAAGATCATAGGAGAACTTGAAACTATGCAGGCGGGAATTCAGGAACAATTAGAGAGTTTAATTAAAGATCAGGGGCTTTCGCTTGAAAGATATGAGCAAATTGCCATGAGACTTCAGTCTGATACTCAACTTCAACAGAGAATTCAGCAAATGATACAGGGATAAACTATTCCCAAGAATTTTAAAAAGCGGCAGTGATGCCGCTTTTTTTATGCCTTAGAAAATGTGAGGTATGTTAGCAGCATCCCAAAAATCACACCTGTGTCTATAAAGTATCGTTAAATACTTTTATTGGAAAGCCACTTTCTTTAATTTTAAGATGCAGAAAATCAGGTTAATGAAAATTTTACCCGATTTGTTTACGCTTTAAAAAAGAAAAACTTACCAGTATGTTAGCAATGAATTACCGCGGTCCTTTTAGGATACGTGTAGATCGTGACAGTCCCTTTCCGGAAATTGAGCATCCTGAAGATGCCATTGTAAAAGTAACCAGAAGCTGTATTTGCGGCTCTGATCTCCACCTGTATCATGGTCTTGTGCCCGATACCCGCGTGGGAACAACTTTTGGGCATGAATTTATAGGAGAAGTAGTTGAGGTAGGATCGTCTGTAAATAAAGTAAAAGTAGGGGACCAGGTAATGGTGCCTTTTAACATTGCCTGCGGAAAATGTGCTTTTTGCAAGCAGGAAATGTACGGGATGTGCCATGAGGCCAACCCACAGTCTACAGCTGCCGGGGGAATATTTGGATATTCCCATACTACAGGTGGCTACCACGGCGGGCAGGCAGAATACGTACGGGTTCCTTATGCCAATGTTGGTCCTACTGTTATTCCCGACTGGATGGATCCCGATGATGCAGTATTGCTCACCGATGTGGTGCCCACAGGATACCAGGCCGCCGAAATGGGGGGCATCCAGGAAGGAGATACTGTAGTGGTATTTGGTGCCGGTCCCATAGGAATAATGGCTGCTAAAAGTGCATGGCTCTTTGGAGCGGGAAGAGTTATTGTAATTGATAAGCTCGATTACCGCCTGGAATTTGTCAAGGAATTTGCACAATGTGAAGTCTACAATTTTTCTGCCCTGGAAGATCCGGTAGTTTTTATCAAAAAAATAACTGATTCCCTGGGAGCCGATGTATGTATTGATGCAGTAGGAGCCGAAGCTGCAGGCGATACTATGAACACCATGATGGGTAGAAAACTGCTAATGCAGGGAGGTTCAACAACCGCCTTGCACTGGGCAATAAACTCGGTTAAAAAAGGTGGGATTGTTTCAATAGTAGGAGTATATGGCCCTATTGATGCCCTGGTGCCCATAGGTAATGTGGTGAATAAAGGGATAACAATTAGAGCGGGACAATGTTCGGTGAAAAGATTATTGCCTAAAATGATCGAACATGTTAAGACGGGAAATATCAATCCTAAGGAAATAATCACTCACCGGATACCTTTAGAGGAAGTAGCCGAGGGTTATCACATCTTTAGTAAAAAGCTTGATAATTGTATTAAAACTGTTCTTATCCCGCCAACGGCATAAGAACAGTAATAAAAAATTAAAAGAAGAAGTTTATGATCGGAGATCAAACCAAACCCGAAGATTTCAGAAATGAAAGAGGGGGCGACCACAGCCATATAAAAGGATGGGGAATTGACAGGGATTCAAAGAATGATCCAACTTACCCCATGAAACATAGAACAGATGAAGAAATAGAGGGTTATACCTGGGAGCGGCCAGAACAACAACCTGTAGATATTGAGGTGCTACATTCGGTAGAACGGCCTAATATTCCGGCAGTTTTTGGGACGGCGCAACCTCCATCAGGTCTTAGTGGCGCTATAAGACGTTTCGCCTTTAAGTACAGCGAATCCAGTTATGGAAGATGGCTACCACTCGTAATAGCCGACAGGATTGGAGAAGTAGAAGGTATTTTTGAAGACCTTAAAAAAGGTCATGTGCCAAATCTTTTTGCCGAACACGGGTTAAAATCTGAATGGAAGTATAACAGGAAGAATTTTGTACTTAAATCGGCAGTTACTGCAGCTGCGCTTGCAGGAGTCCTGCTGTTTCTTACCAGGGATAAAAAGAGATAAAAAATGCTATTTTAGAAAAATATAATTTCGCTTCTAACGTGAATTAGTCGAAGCATCTGCATTTGCAGATGCTTTTTCATTTTTAATGCCGCGGGCAAAAGGCCAGAATTGCCTGGAAATCTCAAACCGGGAGAGTTTGATAATCTTCTTTCTGCTACAACTTCATCAGCGGAAAAAACAGTTTTAACAGAGAATTTTAATAAAAAATAATTCTCTGCAGGGGGCTCTTGGCTTTATTCCCTTTCTTCATTACAACAAGAGAATATTTATTTTAAAGGAAACTTACAAAAAACCTTTAACAACAAGTAGAAGAAGCAGTTAGAATACGGGAGCAGACTACTAAAGAAATATTAATTAGGCTTTTGATGAGGGTATTTAGTAAAGCCTTAACGGAGATTCCATGCTTAACTGCCTAATTTGTGCCGAATTAAAAAAATAAAAACTATGATCAGATTAAAGAAAGTTTACCTTTTAATGATGCCGATGATTCTGAGTCTTGCCCTAGTATCATGTAGTGACGATGATGATGATAACCCTGTTCTCCTTCCTACAGGTAGTATTGTAGTAGATAGTGAGGAAGTGGTAGAGGATGGAATGTTGACTATCAATGCCGTTAGCATGAGTAATCCTGGATGGGTAGTGATCCACCGTGATAATAATGGTGCTCCTATGGTACCCGAAATTATTTCTGTACCTAAAATGGTAGAGGAAAATACTACCTCCGATGTTGTTATCGAACTTAAAGATGGAGAAGAGGTAGAAGATGGTGAAACCCTTTGGGTAATGCTTCATACAGATGATGGAGTAATTGGAGAATATGAATTTAACGGAACCAATGGATTAGATGCTCCTATTACAAATGAGGCCGGAGACATCGTAACTGAATCTTTTATGGTGTCATTAGCTAATGCAGTAACTGCAAATGAACAGGATCTTGTAAACGGAGTAGTTAATGTTGAGTCTATTAAGCTTGAGCAAGATGGATATGTTGTGATTCATGCATCCAATGAAGCCGGTGACGGGCCGATGGTACCGCAAATTATTTCTCAACCAGTTTATTTGGAAGCAGGAGAATATGAAAATGTAGGTGTACCACTAACAGACGATGCTAATGTTGAAGCTGGTGATGTTTTATGGATCATGCTTCACAATGATACCGGGGAAGAACAAGTGTATGAATTTGATGGAGTTAATGATTTAGACCTTCCTGTTATGGATGGTGAGAATATCGTAATGACCTCTGTTACTATTACTGATGTAACTACAGCCGCAATGAGTGGTACGATTGATGTAGAGGATCAGGCTCTTGTTGACAACACCATCACCGTAGATAATATCTTCGTTGATATGGATGGGTATGTGGTAGTTCACGCTTCAAATGCTGACGGATCGGGACCAATGGTGCCTGAGATCATTTCTGTACCTGTTTATGTTGAAGCCGGTGATAACCCAAGTGTAGAAATAACTTTTACAGAAGATGCAAATGTCGAAGTAGGAGATACAGTTTGGGTAATGTTACATGATGATACCGGAGTAGAAATGGTATATGAATTTGACGGAGTGAATGGTCTTGACTTACCTCTTATGGATGACGACGGAATTGTTGTTACCCCTATCACTATTACTGAATAGTTATAGATTAAAATAAGATCAAAAAGGGCTGCCATTTCTGGCAGCCCTTTTTTTATTTGTGGTATTTCATGAAATTGACTCGTTCTAGCTGAAGAAACTCTGGCAGGTTCTTTTTTAGCTGAAATTTTCTTAATTCATGTGACCTATCTTCGTATTTTAACCTGGACAAGCTTAACTTATGATTAAAATAACCCAACCTACTTTACTTCTTGACCAAAATATTTGTGTAGCCAACATTAGTAAAATGGCCGAAAAGGCCCTTAAGCACAAGGTGGAATTGATCCCTCATTTCAAAACCCACCAATCTGCACAGGTTGGGGAATGGTTTAAGGAGGTGGGTGCAGGAGCGATCACGGTGACCTCTGTAAAGATGGCGAAATATTTCGCACAGCATGGATGGAATGACATTACTATAGCCTTCCCGGCAAATGTCCTGGAAATTGATAAGATCAACGAACTCGCTAAAATGGTTGATCTAAAGATCTTTGTGAACAGCAAAGAGACCGCCGCTATCCTGAAGCAGCAGTTAAGATCACCGGTAAAATTTTATATAGAAACAGATGTCGGGGATGGACGATCTGGAGTAAATGCTGGAGACTTTTCAGCAATTGCAAAGATCCTGGAGGTAACCAATGATTCTGAACTGGAATTTTGTGGTTTTTATACACATGCCGGCCATACTTATAATGCTGTATCTCCACAGGAAGTTGAAGAGATTTTTGAAGAAGTGCTCAAAAAACTCAGTTCTCTAAAAAGGCATTTTAGAAAGGCATTTCCAAATCTTAAGCTTGCACTTGGTGATACGCCTTCTTGCAGTATAATTGAAGATTTTGGAGATATTGACAGCATTCATCCCGGTAATTTCGTGTATTACGATCTTGTCCAGCATGGTATTGGTGCCAATACCATTGGGGAGATAGCCATTTGTCTGGCTGTTCCTGTGGTTGCCGTACATCCCGAAAGACAGGAGGTAGTTGTGCACAGTGGCTGGGTACACCAGGGGAAAGATTCATTGCGTGGTGTAGATGGGAAAAACTATTATGGCCTTGTGGTAAACCTGGAAGGAGAGAAATGGACCGCTCCCATTTCAAATGCGAAAGTAAATAAGCTATCTCAGGAACACGGGGTAATCAATCTACCCTCAAAGATAATAGACGGGATAAAAATAGGAGATGTCCTGGGGATACTTCCGGTGCATGCCTGTGCAACTGCGGTGATGATGGGTGAAATATGGACCCTGGAGGGGGCGAGGCTGGAAATGATGCCAAGGTTAACTTGAGCTCTTACTGGGTATCATAAATTAAGTCAGCATCTTTCCTGTTTTTACTTTTTTAAAGAGGAAAAATGGAAGTATGTAAGGCCTTTCCAGAGCCACTCCACGGGACCTTGTTTAAAATGACTTAGCCACCATTGGCAGAACTTAAGTTGCAGATAAAATATTGCAACTCCCATCAGCACATTTATGGCAGGCGAGGTCCGGTCAAAAAGTCCAAGACCAAATTGATAGAATAACAGCAGGCCGATTATTGTTTGCGATAAATAGATGGTAAGAGCCATTCTTCCCATGGCTGCGAGTGGTTTCAGAATTTTCCGGAAAAACCTTTTTTGAAAGAGGAGAGAAATCCCGGTGATATAGAAGATTGTTAGACAGGCATTATAGATACTAAAAAGGAAGCTTGCCGACCATTGCAGTTGGGGAACAACTTTAATTCCGGGGATGGTGACCAGGTCGAAAAGGTACATAAGGAGCCCCAGGAAAAGCAGGAAAAGAACAGCCCTCTCTGAGAATTTGTTCCAGCTTTTCACTTTAGAAAGTTGCTTCTTAAGAGAAGTGAAAAGTTTTGTGCGGCCCGCATAAAGCCCTAAAAGAAAATATCCAAAAGTCATTAACAATCGGCCGCTTTTTATTTGATACTCAATCTTTGCCGGCCAAGATCTCCAGTTATCGAGTAAGACAGTAGAAAAGTCTTCTTTTTGCACCAGGCGGTAGTACCTTGCCGCTTCATCGGCCATAGGAAATTCCACTTGCGCATTAGGCACTTCAGTTTGAAAGGCTTCGTATAGATGAGTGGGTAAATTTGTAATCAGCAGAAGGCCGATTACCAGAATTAGCTTTGGGGAAAGGGATCTGAAAAAGATTAAAACCACCCCCAGTACAGCATATAGAGCAAGTATATCCCCTCGCCACAGGATGTGGTGGAGGAAACCTATAAGAAAAAGTAGAAAAAGGCGCCAAATGTAAGTACGCAAATAACCAGGTTGAGATCTTTTTTTCCGGAAGTTCAGATAAAAGCTTAACCCAAACAGGAAGGAAAAAACAGAAAAGAATTTTCCAAACACTAAAGCTCCAAAGATGCCAAGGGTAATTCCATCGACAGTACTATCATATTTTGTGTATGTTTCCGGCGGTAAGGCAGCACCTGTATACCAAATCACCATATGAGCGTAAAGGATCCCTGCCAGTGCAAATCCTCTTAATACATCTATAGTGTCAATCCTGGTTTTTGATGTCGTAACTGTGCTCTCTCCCATATTCCGCAGCTTTCAATATAAAAATATTGAAGCATCCGGGTAGGGCCTTTCACATAGTTTTATGTGTAGGGGAAAGAAAAAATGAGGTAGTTATTAGAAAGAAGCCAAAATCCCCTCTTTTGAAAGATATTGCTGAAGAAGGTTTTGGGAAAGGCCTGAATGTTTTATTAAGGAGTGAATTTTTTCCAAAGGGTGGTACCTAATTTTATGGTGAACAACACCAGGAAACCTACTACCAAACCAATCAGAAATTCAACAAGTATTCCGGGTAGATTTGGAAAGAGGTCGTGGAAGAAATGAAGGTTGTGAGCAAAAATACCGCCCGAAACCAAAAGCAGGGCAATGGTCCCAATGACCGACAGACTTTTGATCACCTTGGGTAGAGCACTTACCAGGAATCCGCCAATTTTATCTGAGATGCTATTTTCCTTATCGTTCATATCTATAAGTTTAGCTCCAAACTCGTCCATTCTTATGATTAGCGCTACTATTCCATATACTCCCACAGTAGCAACAAGGGCTATTATGGTAACCACTAGGATTTTTGTGAGAAGCGGTTGATCTCCAACAGTGCCCAGGGCAATAATTATGATCTCTACAGAAAGTATAAAGTCTGTGAGGATCGCCGACTTTATTTTTTCTTTTTCCAGGCTCAAGACCTCTTCTTTTGAAAGTTTTTCAAGTTTAGGAGTGTCCTTATGATGAGCATGCGGGAAAATGAATTCGTATATTTTTTCTGCACCTTCGTAGGCCAGATAAAGTCCACCGATAATCAAGATAACAGTAACGGCCGAAGGCAAAAATGCGCTTAGCAAAAACGCCAGAGGAAGAATAATTACTTTGTTTAAAAAAGAACCTTTTGTAATCTCCCAAATCACCGGCAGTTCCCTGGAAGACATAAATCCCGATGCTTTTTCTGCGTTTACGGCAAGATCGTCACCTAAAATTCCCGCTGTTTTTTTTCCTGCAACTTTTGACATCATTGCTACATCATCCATTAAAGTTGCGATATCATCGAGAAGGGCAAATATTCCTGAGGCCATAGTTGAATTTGTTTCAGAGGGCAAGATAAGTGTATTTGCTAAAATGTAAAATTAAAAACATAGAGGTAGGTGAATGAGAAGGGAGTTAATATTTCCGCTATTTTTCAATCTTCCGGTTTTTTATTCACCTTCAGAAGTAAATAAAGATGGAAAAATAAAATTCATAAAAAAGGAGAAATTCAATTGACTGCCGGCAAACATTTAGACCTTCCGCAGCAGAGGTGCAAAAAGAATTCATTTGTCAAATTTTATTTCTCTTTTTAAAAATTTCTCTAATTCGGTTTTTGTGATCCCATCTTCACCGTAGATGTTCACATCTATCCATTTATCATCGTAGGGTCTGGGTCCTTCCAAATTTAGAGAATCGATAAAATCGTAAAGACTAATATCATTTGCCTCAATTAAATATATTTCGTCTTCGCCAAATTTCGTTCGGAAATAGGAATCATATTTATTTACGAACACAAGTTCTTTAATATTTATTGAAAGCGTTTTATTCGATATTCTTACTATCTCATTATTGTGAAGGAAAATGATTGAAAGAATTATAAGAGTAAAATTAAAAGCTCCATGTTGAAAAACGGACCATAAAAAACCCAGTTTGATCCTAACATAGCTTAAAAGGAATCCGCCAATTAATTGACTTCCAATAATAACTGGCGACAGAATATAGAAAATCGTCTCGGTGTTGTTGTAGTTGGTTAGGTGAATCAGGCCAAACAGAACAGCCAGGAGATATAATAAATATTTGAAGATCGAATTCCATCTTTTTTTGAGCCGTCCTTTTGAAAGGTAGTTCAGCAATCTTGCGAGATAATTTCTTTGGTACTTTAATGGGAAGCGGAAAATAATTTCTTCAATGAACGGGATTACCAATATTACCAGGAAAATTGTTAAATATGGCCCCCAATCAATAAGAGGGTTTTCAAGCTTTACAACATGTGAATGAATAAAATAGATAAAACCTATGAATGGAAAAGCTAATAACAATTCCAGTAATAAAATTTGAAAAGTGAGTAGGAATTTTCTTTTTGATGAAAGGTTCAATTCGTTATCATCTGGATTTTTTATCCAGGCATAAATGTCTTTGTAAAGCTTTTTCATTATTTAAGTAGCGTTATTACTTTTTTGTAACAAGTTAATTCCAGATTTCAAACCGGGGCAAAAAAAATATTTTTGTCTATTGATATCGTTTCTGAATTCTTTGGAATCTTTCGGCTCTTTGAGTCTTAATCTTTATTGCTTGAGCCCTCACATTTGAACATTCGTCAATAAATAAGCAATCACTCCATTGCTTCAAGTTTCGGCAACTTCTTCTTGTAAGACTCAACATCCCAAATGATATTCCAGTTCGCTACATAATCCTCAATGGGGCCTAATCCCACCTCTGCCCGGCGTTCATTTACATTATCGGGATCTTCAAGGGGAGACACATAATATTCGCCTGTTTCCTGATTTATTCCTATTTGGCTACCATAGATCTGATTTTTGCCCTGTTTTAATGCAACCCTGTCTTCCAATAGAGCCAAATCACGTGGAGAAGCATTGCCTTTTTCAACAGCTTCGCGTAACATTGGTAAATACTTTTCCTGTGTATCAATATCCGAATGCTGGATAACGAGGAAAAGGGCGCTGTTTCCTTTTCGACCGATAAGATTTGAACTTAGCCAGCCATGTTCGTCCAGGATCTTCTTCACCTTTATGAGGTTGACTGAATCCTGTTTATTAATTAGTTCCCAGTGTGTCCGGACTTCTTCGGAATCGTGGCCGTATTTTTCCCGAATTCCATCAGCCTGCTGCCGGTAATATTGGTCTTCTCTATAGACGGTATCAAGAATGGAAACAACATCAGGTACAAAAGCCTCAGCTTCTTTTTTATTTTCACTTACTCTGGAGAGAACTTTCATCCAGCGTTCATCGGTGCTTAAGGAATGAAAATCTTTATCTGAAGAAATTTTTCCAAGATCCTTATAACGCCCTTTCTCAGAGATTTCAAAAAGCTGATCAAAGGCTGCATCTTTATTGTTTGCCATGGCCCAGGTTTGTGCCGCCTCGTAACGATGTAAAATGCTGTCGTTGTCTGCTATGGATTCAAAGGCTTCAGAATATTTTTCTCCGGAATCTTCATATTCTCCTGTATTGTATAGATCACGAGCTTCTGCTATAAGTTTATTATAATTCTGTGGATTCTGACCGGTACAGGAGCTGAAGATGAAGGGTAAAAGCAATAGCAAAAAGGTGAGTTTTTTCATGTCGTTAAAATTTATTTCCGGTATGGCTCATCATGAATTGCTTTCCGGAGAGGGATTCAGAAAAATAGGAGGTAATATGGCGGTGCAATAAATTGTAATAAAACTTAAGATCTTTCAATTAATCTTTTTTATAAAAGTGGTAGAAGGCCTTTGCTTAGAACTGTTAATCAATTTGCTTTAGATCTGCAGATCGCTTTATGACAGACAGAAACCTGTAGGGAATTGTTCCTGCCCTTACTCGTTAACTAGTTTTTAAATGTAGGAAAAACTATTTGTGTTCTAGTTCTAAAAATTCATTTTTTTAACTCAATGATCGTTTATTTTTCTTTCCCGGAGCAGATCGGTTAGGATTTCAGGATGAATGATCACTTTTTCAATAAAAGTTCTACTTCTTCTACTTTTAATATTTCTTTTCAGGTAAATGGCTTCTTCCCTGGAATCGCACTGGAATATTAATTTAACTTCCCAGTCATAGGCAGCTTTAGTGAAAGCTTTAATTGTTTGATAGCTATTGTGCAATTCAAGCCTGGCCGGAACATTATTTGTTTCCCCGGCAAAATATTTATTCGATTTTGGACTGAACATTATATAAAGAAAGTGCATGAGTAAAAGTTAAGAAAAAAATCTAACCGAAGGAGTGCAAATAATTTTGTGAGCAGTGTTTTTATAGCTAATTAAGGCCATCACTCCTGATCTAAAAAGCTGGTTCTTTTTGAATTTTCAGGAACAGGAATAGGTGGATTTGAAGGGGATTTAAAGAATTTCATCGCTTCGACGCTTCAAAAGAACTGGTGGAACCTGTTTTTTTCTTTCCTTATGATAATAAAAAAAGCCCCTTCCTGAAAAAGAAGGGGCTTCTACTTTGCTTGTGGTGCCTCCAGCCCCGAAGCGTCGGGGAGCCAGGGACACTATTTGGTGGAGAGAATCTCATTTAATATTTCAGGACGATCAATTATTTTTTTTATAAATTTTCTGCTTTTCATTCTTTTGATGTAGCGTTCCAGGTAAACTGCATCCTTTTTTGTTTCACACTTGAATATGAGTCTGATTTCCCAGTCTGAGGCAGCTTTAGTAAAAGCTTTTAAGTATTTATGACTATTATGAAGCTCCAATCTCGCCGGCACATTAATTGACTCTCCGGTGTAATATTTATCGGCTTTTGGACTGTATACAACGTAAAGAAAATGCATATTAAACCTATAAGAAAAGCCCCCTCTTTTTCAAGAAGGGGCTTCTGCTTTGCTTGTGGTGCCTCCAGCCCCGAAGCGTCGGGGGAACCAGGGACACTATCTGGTGGAGAGAATCTCATTTAATATTTCGGGACGATCAATTATTTTTTTTATAAATTTTCTGCTTTTCATTCTTTTGATGTAGCGTTCCAGGTAAACTGCATCCTTTTTAGTTTCACACTTGAATATGAGTCTGATTTCCCAGTCTGAGGCAGCTTTAGCAAAAGCTTTTAAGTATTTATGACTATTATGAAGCTTCAATCTCGCCGGAACATTAATTGACTCTCCGGTGTAATATTTATCGGCTTTTGGACTGTATACAACGTAAAGAAAATGCATATTAAACCTATAAGAAAAGCCCCCTCTTTTTCAAGAAGGGGCTTCTGCTTTGCTTGTGGTGCCTCCAGGAATCGAACCAGGGACACAAGGATTTTCAGTCCTTTGCTCTACCAACTGAGCTAAGGCACCAGTGCTTAAAGCGGCTTACCTTGTAGTAAGCGGGTGCAAATATATATTCAAATTTAATATCTCACAAAGGAAAATGAAAAAAAATGCTTTTGTATTTTAGCTTTTTCAAGAACTCTCTCATGAACCTCATTGTAGATATTGGTAATAGCATCGCAAAACTAGCTGTATTCCAGCAGGATGAAATCCTTAAGAAAACTTCGGCCGACAAACTCTCGCTGAATAAAAATATTTCTGAAATCTTTCACCAATACCCCGAAATTTTAAAAGTTGTGGTCTCTAACGTGTCTTCAGCTAAATGGGAGCTCCCGCCGAATTTAAAGAATGAGGTGCAAGTGATCGAGCTTTGCGCAGAAACCTCCCTTCCTTTTAAAAATAATTACGGCACTCCTAAAACCCTTGGTAATGATCGAAAAGCACTAATTGCGGCAGCGGTAAAGCATTATCCACAGCAAAATGTCCTGGTTATCGATGCTGGAACCTGCATTACTTATGATTTTAAGACGGCTGGAGATGAATATTTGGGAGGTGGAATTTCTCCCGGGTTAAAAATGCGATTTTTGGCTCTAAATAATTTTACCGCAAATCTTCCGTTAGTAGAGGCAGGAGAAGGACATGAGCTCATTGGAAATTCGACGGCTTCCTCAATAATTTCGGGCGTAGTGAATGGTACTATTATGGAAATTGAAGGCATTATTAATAAGTATAGAAAAAATTATACAAATTTAATATGCATAATTACAGGAGGAGATGCAACTTTCTTGTCTGGAAACTTAAAAAATGGCATATTTGCGAACTCCAATTTCTTGTTGGAGGGTTTAAATTATATTCTCGAATTTAATATCGATCAATGACAAAACGATTGTTAGTAATCGTATTCATTTTATTTTCAGTGATTACGACCGCTCAGGAGCGAACTTCCTCACCTTATTCTTTCTACGGTCTGGGTCTGAATACCTTTAAAGGAACCGTAGAAAACAGATCAATGGGTGGTCTTAGCATTTTATCAGACAGTATTCATGTCAACCTTCAAAATCCCGCAGCTTTGGGAAGGCTTGGATTGACTACATATACGGTTGGATTGAGTAATACTTCGGTTGAAATGAAGACCCAGGACCAAAGTGAAAGTAATAATACCACCTCCCTGGATTATCTTGCCGTAGGAATACCTGCGGGAAAATTAGGTTTCGCCTTTGGGCTGGTGCCTTATTCTGCTGTGGGATATAATATTTTTGATATGGACCGGGAAGGCGGAGTAGCCAACAGGTACTCAGGAAAAGGAGGTATCAACCAGGTTTTTCTCGCCGCAGGTTATGCAATCACGCCTAATATTAATCTTGGTGCAGAAGCCAGCTATAACTTTGGGAATATTCAAAATAAGAGCATTTTCATACAGGAGGATGTGCAGCTTGGATCTCGTGAAATTAACCGTAGTGATCTTTACGGTTTTACTTATAAGATTGGACTTGATTATGAGAGAATGCTTTCTGAAAAGTTACAGTTTAAAATGGGTGCTCATTACACCCCCGAAACTACTTTAGAGGCAGAAAATATGGGAGAGATTGCTACTTTGTTCTTAGGGGCTGAAGGCCAGGAGATCACCATAGATACACGGGATATAGATATTCCTGATTCCGATTTTGTGATACCCTCCAGTCTTGGCGTAGGTGCTGGTATAGGACAACCCAAAAAATGGTTTGTAGGAGCAGAGTATGTGACGACAGCTGC
This sequence comes from Salinimicrobium sediminilitoris, assembly GCF_020866905.1. Classification (GTDB taxonomy): domain Bacteria; phylum Bacteroidota; class Bacteroidia; order Flavobacteriales; family Flavobacteriaceae; genus Salinimicrobium; species Salinimicrobium sediminilitoris. The sequence goes on from NZ_JAIVCC010000016.1 coordinate 253,737, forward strand.
AGGAGACTATAGCAATAGGGCTTTTACGATTGAAGGAGCTTCTTTTGAGCAGGCAGCAAAATATAAAATTGGGGGGTATTATATTCCCAATTATAATTCCCTGACAAACTATTTCAACCGTATTGTTTATCGTGGTGGACTTCGTATGGAGGAGACCGGGCTTCATCTTAACGGGGAATCCATCAATGAGTTTGGCATAGCTTTTGGTTTAGGACTACCAGCAGGAAGGATGTTAACCAATATAAACCTGGGGCTTGAGTATGGACAGCGCGGTACCACAAGTTCGGGGTTAATCCAGGAAAACTACTTTAATGCTATGATAAGCTTCTCGTTAAACGACAAATGGTTTATCAAAAGAAGATTTGAATAATCACAAACTATTAATCAGGAATAAAACTTATACTATGAAAACCAAGGTTATACTATTTCTTTCGGGGGTTCTCCTAAGTACAGGAGCCTTGCAGGCACAGGCTAACCAGGAGTGTGCGACAACTGCAGCTCTTGCGTATAGCGACGCAAAAGCAAAAAACTATGATGCTGCCTGGACCAGGATCCAAACCCTTAGAGAGGAATGCCCCGCATACCATATAGCTACTTATCAGTATGGAGAGAGAATATTAAAAGACCGTCTGGATAAGGCGGCGTCCGATGCTGAAAAAAAAGAAATCGCACAGGACCTTATTAATATATATAATGAGCGTTTGCAGCATTTCCCTTCAAAAACAGATGCCGGTGAGGTTAAAGCCGATATTGCACAGCTGTCTTTTGATGTGAAATTAGGTACTTCTGAAGATCAATTCGAGGCTTTTGATGAAGCTTTTAAGCAGAATCCTAACAGCCTAAACGCAAAATCTTTATATACTTACTTCTACCTGTTGGTAGAGCTTCAGGATGCCGGTAAAAAGGATCTTCAGGATGTATTTGACAAATATGATGTTGTTATTGCAAAACTTGAAGAGCAGGAGAATGAAACAGCCCAGTCTTTGGCAGAGCTTATAGAAAAGCAGGAGGCCGGAGAGGAGCTTAGTGCAAAAGAAAAAACCAGACTTAATGCATATGAAAAAAACCTGGTGGCTTATAGTGCTGTTAAAGGAAGTATCAATGCAAAATTAGGTCAGCGTGCAGACTGTGATAACCTTATCCCGCTTTACAGCAAGGATTTTGAGGCTAAGAAAGGTGATACCGAATGGTTGAAGCGTGTGAACAGCAGGTTATCTGCCAAAGATTGTACAGAAGATCCACTATTTGTAAAAGTGTCTGAAGCTTTACACGAATTGGAGCCATCTGCAAGTTCTGCATATTCTTTAGGGCAGTTAGCTGAATCTAAAGGAAACACAGCTAAAGCAATGGAATACTATAACCAGGCTGCCGAGTTACAAAAAGATCCTTCGGTAAGAGCGAATATCTATTACAGAATTGCAAATAACCTGAAGTCTAAAGGTCAATTTGGACAGGCAAGAAATATGTATAGAAAAGCAATTAGTGCAAAGCCATCACTTGGTAGAGCTTATTTGCAAATTGCCAATATGATAGCGCAGAGCGCGAACAATTGTGGAGATACAGCATTTGAAAAGAGAGCTGTTTACTGGAAAGCTGCCGAGTATGCAGATAGAGCTGCGAGAGTAGATCCATCAATAAGTGGAACTGCGAATGAAACTGCGAATGCTTACAGAGGTAGAGCTCCGCAGCGAAGCGATATCTTCCAGAACGATATGCAGGGTAAAACCATCAATATTGGTTGCTGGATTGGTGAAAGCGTACGGGTACCTAACTTGTAATATGAATTTCACATACAGGAATATTTTTAAAGGCATTGTCACAACCCTTGTTGTGACAATGCTTTTTTCTTGTGAGGGCAATTTGAAAGGGGTGCAGCAAATGGAGATCCCCGAAGATGCACCTCAATCCATTGGTACAGGTATTAATTTGAAATATATAGATTCCGGTAAGGTAGTGGCTACTTTAAAAAGTGAAACCATGAGGGATTATTCCAATAAGTTGTTTCCTTACAGAGAGTTTCCCGATGGTCTTGTGGTGGAATTCTTCGATGAGAATCAAAAGAAAAACACAGTTACCGCCAACTATGGAATCGTTTATAACGAAACAGGACTTATAGATTTGCAGGGAGATGTTGTGGTTGTTACCAGTGACAGCACACAGCTCATGGCCGATCAACTTTACTGGGACCAGGCCAGAAACTGGGTCTTTACAGATCATCCTAACACAATAAGGTTTAAAAACGGGGCACTCAATGAAGGTCAGGGCTTTGATAGTAATCAGGAATTCAGTAATTTCCGGTCAAGGTCTAATGTGGGAGTGCAAATTTTAGAAGAAGACAAACAATGATGAAATTTTCGAAGTTTTTTGAATTTGCCTATCTGGCAGCGGCTGCGTTTTTTCTTTACGAAGCTATTATGATTTGGGATGAGCAGCGCAATCAGGCTTACCTTTTCCTTGTTTTTGTTGCGATAGGAATTTTTATGTTCTTCTTTAGAAGGCACTTCAGGCACAAATACGGTAACAGGAAGAAATAGGTTCTATGGCCTTTGAAATTATTATCATTTTGTGTTCTCTTGTTCTTTCCGCATTTTTTTCGGGGATGGAGATCGCCTACGTATCGGCCAACAAGATACATGTGGAGATTGAAAAGAAACAGAATGACTTTTTAGCCCGGATCCTTACCAGGCTCACCCGTAAACCTTCCAAGTTTATTGCCACCATGCTGGTAGGGAATAACATTGCCTTGGTGATATACGGATTTTTTATGGGCGATTTGTTGATGAAGTGGTTGGCACCCGGGAATTTTACAAATGAGATCGTGGTGTACCTGCTTACAGATCTTAGCCTTATTACCCAAACAATTATTTCCACGCTTATCATCCTGCTTACTGCGGAATTTCTTCCCAAAGTATTTTTTCAGATATACGCCAACTTTCTTCTGAAGTTCTTTGCTGTGCCAGCATACCTGTTTTATATTCTCTTCAGTTTTATTTCATCCTTTGTGATCTGGATATCAGATCTTGTGCTGAAGAATTTTTTTAAAACACAGGGAGATGAGGTGCAACTGGCATTTACAAAAGTTGAGCTGGGAAATTATATTTCTGAACAAATGGATAAGGTGGAACATGACCAGGAGGTTGATTCCGAAATCCAGATATTTCAGAATGCACTGGAATTTTCTGAAGTAAAATCCCGGGAAGTAATGATCCCAAGAACAGAGATCGTGGCTGTCGATATCACTACAGATCCACGGGAGCTGGTAGAGACTTTTACTGCCACGGGTCTTTCAAAAATCCTGGTGTATAGGGAGAATATTGATGATATTATAGGGTATATCCACTCTTTTGAACTTTTCAAAAAGCCGCCTACAATAAAATCGATTCTGCTGCCTGTAGTCTTTGTGCCCGAAACCATGCTGGTAAAAGATGTGCTCAATATTCTTATTAAAAAAAGAAAGAGTATAGCGGTGGTCATCGATGAATATGGGGGTACAAGTGGGATGATGACAGTAGAGGATATTGTGGAGGAGCTGTTTGGGGAGATCGAAGATGAGCATGACCCTGTAATTCTCATTGAAGAAAAACTGGACGAGAATAAATACCTTTTTGCAGCCCGCCTGGAAGTAGATTATCTCAATGAGAATTACAAGCTGGAAATTCCCATTGGAGAAAATTATGAAACTTTGGGAGGATATATTCTTGACCACACCGAAGAAATTCCGCCAAAGGACGGAGTCGTTGAAATAGATAATTTTACCTTCCATATCAAGGAAGTTTCCAACACAAGAATCGAACTTGTGGAGGTCATGGTGAACCCCCAGGATTAATTTTTAGCTTTTCCCCACATTTAGAAGATTTATAGTTTTTTTAATAAACCTAAAAACGTTATTTTCGCCCCCTATATTTTAGAATTAACAATTAGACAATGGCAGTATTAAATTCAATAAGGAAACGTTCGGTCTTCCTAATCGTGATCATTGCTTTAGCACTTTTCTCGTTCGTATTAGCCGATGTAATTAGGAACGGAGGGATGGTTTCCCAAAAATCCCAAAATACCATTGCCACCATTAACGGTGAGGATATTGAAAGGGAGCAATTCGCAAGGCAGGTAGAATCTTTTCAGAGGAACATGGGGCAAAACGCCACAACCTCTCAGGCGGTAGCCCAGGTTTGGGAAATGAACGTGCGAAGAGCACTAATGCAGGAGCAGTTTGAGGAGCTTGGTATTCGTGTTGAGGAAGCGCAGGTGAAAGAAATGATGAGGAGAGAACTTGCAAACAATCCTAATTTCACTAACGAAGCAGGAGTATTTGATGAAGCTAAATTAAGAGAGTATGTGGCGACTATACAGTCAACTTCTCCGCAGGCATACCAGCAGTGGTTAGATTACGAAAATAATCTTGCAGAAGCTGCCAGAGAGCAGATCTACTTAAATCTTGTTAAAGCAGGAGTAGGCGCTACGCTTCTTGAAGGAGAGCAGGCATACAAGTTCACCAGTGATAATCTTGATATGGAATTTGTTCAAATTCCATACTCTACGGTTGATGATTCGGAAGTAGAAGTTTCTAAAGCTGAAATTCGTGATTATGTAAAGTCTCATCCGGGTCAATTCAAAACCGAAGCTACACGTGACATCCAGTATGTTCTTTACGAAGAAACTCCTTCTGTTGAAGATGAGAACGAAGTAAAAACAGAACTTCTTGGACTTCTTAATGACAAGGTGGAATTCAATGCTGCAACCAACGCCAATGATACGGTAGAAGGATTTGCAACTACAGCAGATTATGAAACTTTGATCAATGAAAGATCTGATGAAAAATTCCAGGACAGGTTTGTATTTAAGAACCAGTTGCCTGCAGAGCATGCCGATTCTCTTTTCAATCTTAATGATGGAGAAGTTTACGGTCCTTTTAAATACAATGGATCATGGAGACTGGCCAGAGTAGTGGAAACTGCGCAAATGCCCGACTCTGCAAAGGCGAGACATATTCTTGTTTCATGGCAGGGTTCTCCGGTAGGTGGACAGGTAACCAGAAGTAAAGACCAGGCAAAGCAATTGGCCGATAGTCTTGCTAATGTTGTAAAAGCCGACAGAGAAAAATTTGCCGAAATGGCTTCTCAATTCTCAGCTGACGCTTCAAATAAGGAAGACGCCGGTGAATTGGATTGGTTTACACCGGGAGCAATGGTTCCTCCATTTAACGATTTTGTATTTACCAATAACGAAGGTACAATTGGAGTAGTTGAAACTCAGTTTGGTTATCATGTGATCCACATTCAGGAGCAAACCGAAAAGGAAAAAGCTGTTAAACTTGCAACTGTTTCACGAGCTATCCAGCCTTCAGAAAATACCTCAAATAATTTATATGCTGAAGTAACCAAGTTTGAACTTGCAGCAAAAGATGGTGACTTTAGCGAACTGGCTAAAGAGAGTGGAAAAGAAGTAAGGCCGGTAAAGGAAATCCAGGAGCTGGAAGAAAATATCCCTGGTATTGGTGCGCAGAGAAGAGTTGTGCAGTGGGCATTCGAAGATGATGTGGAAGTAGGTGATGTTAAAAGATTTGAAGTTCCTTCAGGTTATGTGGTTGCACAGGTAACTGCTGTTAATAAAGGAGGATTAAAGTCTGCAGAAGCGGCTTCTTCAACTGTTATTCCAATCCTTCAGAAACAAAAGAAAGCTGAAATAATTAAATCGAAAATATCTGGAGATAACCTTGAAGCAATTGCGCAAAATCAAGGGGTACAGGTAAACACAGCAAATGCAGTGAACCGTAACAGTCCAACTCTTCCGGGAGTGGGAAGTGAGCCAAAAGTAGTGGGAACTGCCTTTGGACTTGACAGCGGTGAAACAAGCAGCCCGGTAGCAGGTGAAAAAGGAGTTTTTGTTGTGAAGGTAGTTCAAAAGACCGATGCGCCTCAAATGGAATCTTACAGACCATATGCTGCGAGAGAAGCTTCTGCACGCAGGGTAACTGTGAACACCGAAGTTTTTGAAGCTCTTAAAGAAGCTGCAGACATAGAAGATAATCGTGCAAGGTTCTACTAGAGATCTGCCGAAAAATCATAAAAAGAGGCTGTCTGAAAAGGCAGCCTTTTTTTTGTATAAATAGGAGGAGCTGCTTATTTTTAGTATATGAGC
>NZ_JAIVCC010000007.1 GCF_020866905.1 Salinimicrobium sediminilitoris
CCTGAGCCAGGATCAAACTCTTCATCGTTAAATCTTATATACTTTAACAACTACTAAAGGAATTCCTCTTCTTCATCTCACCGAAGTGAGAATCAAAGCTCAAAACGTTCTTCTAGTCTTAATTCTTATTATTGCATTTGTTGTTAATGAAAACAACATACGCGCTGTCAATTCAATATGTCAATGAACTCCACCCCTCTGTCCTTCCGGACATCTCCCCTTAATAAGGGGAGAAACTTTTCCTGAAAACAGGAGGCGTTTCTTGTTGAAATAAAAGGAGTTGAACCTTTTCTGCTACTGCCCTACACCGGGATTTCTTTTCAGTATATCTTGTGAACTTTTGCTCTGTCTCAAAGCGGCTGCAAATGTACAACCTTTTTTAAACCCTGCAAGAAAAAAAATATTTTTTTTCAAATGCTTCGGAAGTTATTTTGTCGCAAAAGCGGATGCAAACTTACAACCTTTCCTGCTTAACTTCAAAAACTTTTTTTAAGAACTTTTTTCGACTTTAAAAGAACACATAATTATGTCTCTCAAAGCGGATGCAAAGATAAAACCAATTTCCTTTACAATCCAAGATAAAATTCAAAAAATTTTCAGAGAACTTATTTGCTTCAATCCTTTACTACAACTGGGCTAAGCTACTGCCTCCCCCATCTCGTCACTCCCTCTCAAAGCGGCTGCAAATATACAACCGAATTCCATTCCCGCAAGTCTTCAGCTAAACTTTTTTAAGGTTTTTTTGACATTTTTGAAAACCCCAAAACTAAGGTGCTGAAAATGACATTTTTGAGAGGTGATTTTTTTCCGTTAAAACTCTTCCAAAGTTTGAAACTTTGGAAGAGTTCCGTAAACCCGCGTTAGGGATAGCAGCGAAAATCCTTTTTGGGAAGCATGGACAAAAAGATTGAAGCGAATAGCCCGGCCCCATCCAAGCGGCAGCGAAGGCGGGGAAACGCCCAAAAAAAATTAGGACTTCCTGTCCCCTTTCTTAGGGGAAGACCATTTATCTGTAAGTTCGAGGAAATTATAATCCAGGGCCGAGGGTTGTTTCTCGAGCTGTTTTCCCTGGAAAGCTCTCTGTAAAATGTCTTCAATATAATAGTCCTCCTGGTTCCCGGCAGGATTGTATTCTTCCTTTAGTGAAATATCAAAGAAACTGGCAGAAGTGTTATACCAAAAAGCTCTCCATCCACTTTTGAGATCTTTTACCAAATCAAAGGTGGTGATCCCGGTTTGACGATGAACTAACTTCACAAGGATTTGACCTTCGGTTCTAGTTAATTTCTTTAATTCTGCCGAAAATTCGTTTTCAATATAATCCTGAACAATTTTCGTGTAACGTTTCCTGTCACGCCTGGACTTTATCTGGTCCAGCCTGCTGTTGAGCTCCACCAATCTTTCCGAAGCAAGTTTTGCGTAAGGGTAAACTTTTATGGTTTTTCTGCGAAGAATAAGATATTTTCGACGCTCAAGGTCATTGTCGAACTTCAATCTTCCCAGGATAAGCACTTCATCAAGGTCAATTTGTTTACGCGCGACCGTATCTCCTTCTATTATATAATACTCATAGTCCACAGTATCCTCCACAGGTTCTTCAACCTGTGCGAGAACAGACAATGGTGCGAACAAGAGAAAAAAGAATAAAAAGTTTTTCAAAATATTCGTTTTCAATACTTGAGCTAAAATCATTCCAAAATTACGTTATCTATAAATTGTCAGCTCTTTAAATCTTATTAAATTCGTCAAAAAGTAAAAGAAATGGGTCAGAAAGAAATTCTCACCGAGGAATCTGTAAGTTTTCTCGAACAGTATTTAAATAATGCCGCGCCTACCGGCTATGAGTGGGAAGGTCAAAAGTTGTGGATGAATTACATAGAACCTTATGTGGATGAATTCATAACGGACACCTACGGGACCGCTGTAGGAGTGATCAACCCCAAAGCAAAATACAAAGTAGTAATAGAAGGTCATGCCGATGAGATTTCCTGGTATGTAAATTATATTACCGACGACGGATTAATTTATGTTATTCGCAATGGAGGAAGTGACCACCAGATCGCGGCTTCAAAAAGAGTAAATATCCACACCAAAAATGGGATTGTAAAAGGAGTTTTTGGATGGCCTGCAATTCATACCCGTGACAAGGAAAAAGAACAAGCTCCAAAGCTGGACAACATATCTATTGATGTGGGTTGCTCCTCAAAAGAAGAAGTGGAAGCTCTTGGGGTACATGTTGGTTGCGTCATCACTTATCCCGATGAATTTTTTATACTTAATAAGGACAAGTTCGTTAGCAGAGCTCTCGATAATCGAATCGGCGGATTCATGATTGCTGAAGTTGCACGCCTGCTAAAGGAAAACAAAAAGAAATTACCATTTGGCCTATACATTACAAATTCGGTACAGGAGGAGATTGGTTTAAGAGGGGCCGAAATGATCACTCAGCGCATAAAGCCTAATGTAGCAATTGTGACTGATGTTACGCACGACACCACTACCCCAATGATCGAGAAAAAGACCAACGGCCTTACCAGGATCGGAGACGGTCCGGTTATTTCCTATGCGCCGGCGGTACAAAATAAGTTGAGAAATCTTCTCATCCAGACTGCCGAAGACAAAAAGATCCCATTTCAACGTATGGCATCTTCCAGAATGACCGGTACAGATACAGATGCTTTTGCCTACAGTAATGGCGGAGTAGCTTCGGCTTTGATCTCTCTTCCCCTGCGTTACATGCATACAACTGTAGAAATGGTGCACCGTAATGATGTGGAAAATGTAATAAGGTTGATCTATGAAAGTTTATTACAACTTAAAGATGGGGATACCTTCAGCTATTTCGAATAGCATTCAATAAAGACATTTTAAACCTCCTATATAAGGAGGTTTTTTATTTTCTGAAGTTTTCACATTTCTTTACAAGGCTGAATTAATGATGAAAGCTATATTTAGAAAAAAATTTCATGGTCCTTTCTTCAGAAGAAGTAGAAGTTCTTCTCTCTAACCCCGATATGACTGCCGAAAAAGCAAATCTTCAGTATATTTCTGAAGATGATCTGTGCATTGTTCGGCGCAAAAGAGGAAAGGGTTACCAATACTTGCAGGAAGGGGAACCACTTAAAGATGATAAAGCCCTCGATAGAATTAAAAAACTTGTCATCCCGCCCGCCTGGGAAAAGGTGAAAATTTGCCCTTTTTCAAACGGACATTTGCAGGTTGTTGGTCTAGATGCGAAAAAGCGGAAGCAATACATTTATCATCCCGACTGGACCAAGCTTCGTAATCTCACCAAGTTTTTTAAGATGACCGCCTTCGGCAAGGTATTGCCAAAAATTAGAGCACAGGTAGATAAGGACCTGGATAAAAAAGGAATGCCACAAGAGAAAGTATTGGCATTGGTCATTAGACTCATGGAAGAGACCCACATTCGAATAGGAAATGAATCTTATGCCAAACAAAATAAATCATACGGTCTTTCAACATTAAGAAGCCGACACGTACAGATCTCAAGAGGCGAACTTACTTTCAATTTTGTGGGCAAACGCGGAATTGAGAATACGGTTTCTTTACGCGATAAAAAATTAATAAAACTGGTCAATAAATGCGAGGAGATTCCGGGTTGGGAGGTTTTCAAATATATAGGTGAAGACGGAAAGAAACACAGTATTGATAGCGGAATGGTGAATCAATATATACAGGAGTTGAGTGGAGAGCTTTTTTCGGCTAAAGATTTTAGAACCTGGAGTGCTACCAAGATCTTTTTTGAAAAACTGAGGGAAACTGGGTTTAATGAAGAAGAAAAGCAGAACAAAAAGAACATATTAGAGGCTTACGACACTGCAGCCGAAGCATTGAACAACACCCGAAGTGTATGCCGAAGCTATTATGTGCACCCGCATGTAGTTCAATTATATGAAACAGGAGGAATTGTCCCCTATTTCAAAAAGGTGGAAAGAAAGCGCACCTCCAAACCAAACCTTTCCCAAACAGAGGAAGTCTTGCTGGAGCTTTTAAAAGATTTTGAAATAGAACTGGAAGAAAAAGAAAAAGCCTCTTAAAGGCTATTACTGCTCCCAAACTTTCCTAATAATTAGATGACCCCAGAACTTTTAAGCTCTGGGGTCATCTTTTCCAATGAATTCATAATGGCCATTTAAGTATAGAACTGATCCTGCAATTCTTAATTTGATTAAATTTTTGCTTCGGCCATTATTTCATCAACAATTTCAGGGTTAAGCAAGGTAGAAGTATCTCCCAGGTTTTCTGTATCATTGGATGCGATCTTCCTAAGGATCCGCCTCATAATCTTACCACTCCTGGTTTTTGGAAGTCCGCTCACAAATTGGATTTTTTCAGGTTTTGCGATTGGCCCCAGGCTTTGGGAAACAATGTCCTTGATTTCCTTCTCCAGTTCTTCTGAAGGTTCCACTTTATTATAAAGAATCACATACGCATAAAGGGCATTTCCTTTAACCTCATGGGGAAAACCGACTACAGCACTCTCTACCACGTGTTCATGTTCATCAATAGCATTTTCGATTGCAGCAGTTCCCAGGTTGTGCCCCGAAACTATTACTATATCATCTACTCTTCCTGTAATACGATAATTCCCGGTAGCATCACGATAGGCCCCGTCCCCGGTAAAGTACTTGTTATTAAAAGTGGAAAAATACACCTCTTTATAGCGTTGATGATCGCCATAAATTGTACGGGCAATAGACGGCCATGGAAATTTAATGGCCAGCCTTCCTTCCACCGGCTCACCTGTACTGGGGATTTCCTCTCCCTGTTCATCCATGAGTGCCGGTTGCACCCCGGGTAAAGGTAGAGTTGCAAACGTAGGTCTTGTAGGCGTGATCCCTGCCATAGGTGAGATCATTATTGCCCCGGTTTCGGTTTGCCACCAGGTATCTACCACAGGGCAATTCCCCTTTCCGATATTATCATTATACCAGTGCCAGGCTTCTTCATTTATCGGTTCTCCCACACTTCCCAGAACTTTTAGAGAAGAGAGATCATGGCTTTCTACAAAATTCAAAGGTTGTTTAGCCAGGGATCTTATTGCGGTTGGTGCAGTATAAAAGTGGGTAACTTTTAACTTATCTACAATATCCCAAAACCTACCGTAGTCGGGATAGCTGGGAATCCCCTCAAACATCACAGTGGTCGCACCAGATGCCAGTGGACCGTAGATGATATAGGAGTGACCGGTGATCCAGCCAATATCGGCCGTACACCAATAAATGTCATTTTTTTCAAGCTGAAATACATTCTGAAATGAATACGTGGTGCCAACCATATAACCTGCCACAGTATGAACCATACCCTTGGGTTTCCCGGTTGAGCCTGAAGTATAAAGGATAAACAACAAATCTTCAGCATCCATAACTTCTGCGGGACATTCTTTTTCGGCTTTTTGAAGCTCATCGAACCAGAACTTGTCCCTGCCCTCTTTCATTGGAGTAGGCTCCACCGTTCGCCGGTAAACAATAACTGTTTCTATGCCAGGTGTTTCCTCCAGAGCCTTATCGCACATCTCCTTTAAATTCACTTTTTTGGCACCTCTGTAAACCTCATTTGCTGTGATGAGCATCTTGCAATTTGAATCATTGATGCGGCGTGCAATAGCCGAACTGGAAAATCCTGCAAAAACAATGGAGTGAACAGCTCCAATACGGGCACAAGCCAGCATTGCAATAGCCAGTTCGGGGATCATGGGCATATATAGACATACCTTATCCCCTTTTTTAATTCCATTATTCTTCAGCACATTGGCAAAGTGAGACACTTTTACAAAAAGCTGCCTATAGGTGATATAGCGCGATTCTTCATCGGGATCATTTGGTTCCCAAATAATTGCGGTTTTGTTTCCCAGGGTCTCAAGGTGCCGGTCCAGGCAATTTTCGGTAATGTTAAGTTTCCCTCCCTTAAACCATTTCACTTCGGGTTTTTCAAAATCCCATTCCAGGGTGCTGTCCCATTTCTTTTGCCATTTAAAAGTTGTGGCTATCTCATCCCAAAATGCTTCGGGATCTGTAATACTTTTTTTATAAGCTTTCTTATAATCGGCGAAGCTGCGCAGTTGTAGATTTTCCATAATCTAAATTTAGGAAAAGCAGCTTCAAAAACAAATATTTAAAATTAATTGATTTCCAGGAAAGTATCTAAAAATGACATTTTTGAGAGGAATTATTCTGAAGTAATAAATCCAGGGAACAGCCTGTTTATTTTTTCGAATTATGTATCTTTAAAGGAGCAGAAGATTAAAAAACTTCATAAAAACCTATGGAATTCATCGATTATTACAAGGTTTTAGAGCTGGATAAAAATGCTACTAAAAGTGATATCAAAAAGGCCTACCGGAAACTGGCCCGAAAGTACCATCCCGATCTCAACCCGAACGATACTGCAGCGCAAAAGAAATTTCAACAGATTAATGAGGCCCACGAGGTGCTGATCGATCCTGAAAAACGTAAGAAATACGACCAGTACGGCAAAGATTGGGAACACGCCGAAGAATTTGAAAGACAAAAAGCTCAGCAGCAACAATATCAGCGGCAGTATTCGGGTGGAAGACCCGGTGGCTTTGGAGGCGCAGAAAGCTTTAGCGGTGGCGGATTCGAAGGCGGGGATTTTTCAGACTTTTTTGAATCCATGTTCGGAGGGGCACAGGGCGGCAGACAAAGGACAACCCGTTTTAGAGGGCAGGATTTTAATGCCGAACTACATATTAATCTTACTGATGTTTACCGAACCCATAAACAAACAGTTACCGTAAACGGTAAAAATATAAGGCTTACAATTCCCGCCGGGGTGGAAAACGGACAAACCATAAGGATTAAAGGCTATGGTGGCGAAGGAATGAACGGTGGACCTAACGGAGACCTGTTGATCACTTTTGCCATAAAAAACAATACATCTTTTAAGCGGGAAGGGAAAAATCTCTACAAGGATGTGGATCTCGACATTTATACTGCAACTTTAGGTGGTGATCTCACAGTGGACGCCTTTGACGGAAAAGTAAAATTAAATGTAAAACCCGAAACTCAGAATGGCACTACCGTTAAATTAAAAGGAAAAGGATTCCCGGTGTACAAAAAAGAAGGTCAGTTTGGCGATCTCTTTATCACATATAAACTAAAGATCCCAACCAATTTGAGCGGCAGGGAGAAAGAACTTTTACAGGAACTAAAAAAACTGCGAAAAAATGGATGACCGATATATTTCAATTATAGAGTTCTGTAACTGGCACCAGCTCGAAGTATCCTTTATTCATACTCTTAGGGAACATGACCTTATTCAAACCGTAGTAATTGAAGAAGATGAATATATTGAGCAGGAAAAGTTGCAGGACCTGGAGCGAATCATGCGCTTACATTATGACCTGGAAATAAACCTGGAGGGAATAGACGCCATTAACCATTTACTTGACCGGGTTTCGCAACTTCAGCAAGAAGTGAGAATCCTTCAGAATAAATTAAGAAGATTCGAAGAGTAAAGCTCTTGCCATTCAAAAAAGGTAAAAAATGATGTAAAAAAAGGGAGCCTTAGCTCCCTTCAGTTTTTATCGTAGCCATCATTTAAAACCCCTGGAAGGTAAGCGAAAGATAATACTGCTGGCCTATATAGCCTGTACCGTAAGCGGTATAATATTCATCACCTCCAATATTGGTAGCCCCAGCCTTGATAACCGAATTAACAGCCGGCAATGCATAGTTCACCTGGGCATCAACAACCGAATAGGCAGGAACCTTGCCATTGGCAAAACTTGCCTGCCACATGAAAGCATCACTCCATCTATAGTTAATCCCAAATCCAAAATTGTCAAATAAGTCTGTGTTACCAAAAAATAATTTCACTTTGTGTTCGGGTGTATTGAAATTGGTCTGGAAATCGGGTGCAGAAGATTGGTCGAAGTCTTCCTGGGCGTAGGTGTAATTAGCACCAAAGTCATAATCGCCGAATATTTTGGTAGTAAGTCCTAAAGAAGTTCCATATGACTTAACATCTGCGGGAGAATTTGTGTAAGTCTGGAAAACCCGGTAGTCTCCTTGTTGAAGCGCAAGCAATGACAATTGACTATCGCCAACCTGTCCATAAAATGGTACCAGCACATTCTCTGTAGAAATAAAATCTTCGTAAATATTATAATACGCATTGATATCCAGGACTACCTGTCCCAGCTTTCCTCGATACCCAAGTTCATAGGCCGTTACTTGCTCCGGTTTTACAAGCTCATTTTCTGCCGCCGCCGGGGCCCCGGCTTGTACAGAAGCTACAGAGAAAGAATTTTCGTAGGCGTTTCTTCCTGAAATTTCGGCTGTAGGGCTTCCGGTTACAGCAGCTCCTGTTGCACTTAATTCGAAGGTCCTCACATACCTGTCAAGGTTATCTTCTGCTGAACCTACAAGAATTGCCCTACCTACATCAAGACCTATAAAAAGATCCTGAGTAGTTGGGTACCTGAAACCAGTTTGAACCGATGCCCTAAAGTTATGTTCTCTTGAATCCCCTGCTGTATAACCAACTGAAAGTCTTGGGGAAAAATTGCCTTCAAACAGTTCGGAATCATCATATCTAATGCTTCCGGTTAACTTTAGGCGCTCATCTATAAATTTCTTCTGAACCTGTGTGTAAATACCGTATTCAGAATAGCTGATAGGACCATCATAATCTGTAAAAATAGTTCCGGAGGAATTTAAACGGTATTCCCTGAAGGAGCCTCCCACCTGTACCTCGGCGATGTCACTTGTGAGGTGTGTAAAATTGTAATTTGCATCAACATGTCGAATTTGAGAAGCATCTGTAAATTGTGAACCTGTAAGGAGATCAGAATCTGTAGTAACTTCATCAAAAGCCTGTTGAAATTCGGCAGTACCGGGTTCAAATCTACCAGTTTCGGCCACCTGTCTGGCTACCATATGCGCCTGATCCTCTGGAGCACCCTGGCTTCTTGCCTGTACAAAAGCCCCGGCATACTGGCCAAACCACTGTTGATCTGTTTTCCAACGTCTGTTGACATTGATCCCGGTGAACCGGATGTCATAGGAATCACCCGCATCTTCATCGGTAATATAACCTCTAACAAAGAAATTATTGTTTTGCACCTCCAGTTTATGCTGTTGTAGAAAGAAATCTTTTAAAGCATACCTGTTTCCTCCCTGGTAGATAGTACTTCCAAAACCGGCTTTTCCAAGATAGCTAATCTCGAAATCATCGGCAAAAGGACGAAAATGTATGGCAGCATCAAATTTCACGCTTTTTGCTTCATAATCTGTGAGATCCTGTTCTGCATATCCTGTTCGACTTACAGCTTCATCTGGTAATAATGCCACGGCCTCTTCGGGTATTAATCCGGCAGCAGCAAGTCCCTCTCCCACTACCCGAATGTTTGTACTCACTTCATCACCGTAGATGTTTAATCCATCATAGTTGGGATGCATTCTCGTTCTACCGGGGTTTAGGACATCCTCCTGGCTTGTTGCAAACCAGTCTGTCCCTTCTAAGTATGAAAAATTTACTTTTGCCGCCCACTTATCTGAAAACTTGTGAGCCAGTCTAACACCAAAATCATAAACCGGGTTGGTGCCGGCGGCATCCTGAGAGGTGAATCCCTGTTTGTAGTAGGCACTAATTCCCGGAAAATCGAACGGATTCTTACTCTTCATAAAGAGAATTCCGTTAAAAGCATTAGCTCCATAAAGGGCTGAAGAAGCTCCTGGGAGAAGTTCCACGCTGTAGACATCAAGCTCGGTCATGCCCAGTAAATTCCCCAGAACAAAGTTCAAAGCCGGCGACGAATTATCCATACCATCCACTAGCTGTACGAACCTCGGATTATTAAAGGTTGCAAAACCTCTGGTATTTACCGACTGGAAAGTTAGGCTGTTGGTATTAATATCCACACCTTTCAGGTTCTCCAGTCCGCCGTAAAAAGATGCAGAAGGAGTATTCTGGATCTCTTTTAACCCATAATGCTCAATGGTTACCGGGGATTCAAAGATCCGCTCTGGTGTACGCGAAGCTGAAACTACGATTTCATCCAAAGAAGTACCCTGATTAAGAACAATTTCAAGGTTGGCATTGTTCTCGGTCACCTGGATTCTCTTCTCTTCGTATCCCATACTGGACACGGCCAAAGAAAAAGGAGGGTCCTGAGTGACCACAAAGGAAAATTTCCCATCAAGGTCTGTGGCCGTACCCTGGGTAGTTCCAAAGACAATAATGTTTACCCCCGGAACAGGAGAATTGTTGCTGTCCACTACCTTTCCAGAGACGGTTGTCTGGGCCAGGGAAGTGAAAAAACCAAAAATGAAGAAAATGAAAAATAATGGTTTCATACCTGATAATTAATAAGATTAGTCTTGTGAATATAACATAATTATCTAATCCTTAACACTAAACATAAATTTAACATAGTAATTGTTTTAGATTTTACAGATAAAAGGCGTCACTTTTTAATTACTTTTACAGGAAATTTAAAAACGTACCTACTATCATGAAAACCCTCACATCAATTTTCTTTGGAAGTTTACTCGTTATTTTCACAGCTACCTGCAGTAATATTTCAAAAGAGGAAGACAAACCGGCTTCAGCTATTAATGAAACAACTATGGAGATCACAGGCACCATCCAGGAACAGGGAATAACTTCTTACCAGTACGGTACGCATACCATTACTACTACCGGGGATGAGTATTATGCCCTAAAAAGTGAGGCAGTAGATCTCAATGATTATTTAGAAGTAAAAGTCACTATTGTGGCCGAAAAAATTGAAGGTTATCCGGTAGATGGTGGACCGGAATATCTTTTAGTACTGGAAGTGAAATAAAGTGCGGAGTTAGACCTACGAAGTTAGAAGTACTACCTTTTAAAAGTGGTCAGTGGTCAGTGGTCAGTGGTCAGGAAAATTTGAAATCCTGTACAATACCCCTAAAACACTAAAAGATTTCTCGTCGCATCTCCTTTCTACCGAAAGAAGATGCTCTGTCGAAATGACAATGCTTGATCATGTCAGGCAAGAGTAATTAGGTGCCTTTTTAGAACTCCTAACGCCAAGACTCTTAATTAGCGCAGATATTCGACCACATTCTTCTCAATCCTCTCTTCAATATTGGAAATATCTGCCTTCATAAATTGGTCTCCTGTTATTTGTTCGTAGAGCTCGATATACCTTTCCGAAACTGAGTTGATGTATTCATCACTCATCTCAGGGATTTGCTGTCCTTCTTTTCCCTGGAAACCATTCTGAATTAGCCACTGCCTTACAAATTCCTTTGAAAGTTGTTTTTGAGGTTCTCCCGAAGCCAGTCGATCAAGATATCCTTCAGCGTAAAAGTAACGGGAAGAATCGGGAGTGTGGATCTCGTCAATTAGCACTATTTCACCTTCAGAAGTTTTTCCGAATTCGTACTTGGTATCCACCAGGATAAGACCATTATCTTTGGCCAGTTGGCTGCCGCGAAGGAATAGTTGTCGCGTATACAATTCAAGAGTGTTGTAATCTGCTTCAGAAACAATGCCTTTTTTAAGGATCTCTTCCCGTGAAATGTCCATGTCATGTTCTCCCGATTCGGCTTTTGTGGTTGGAGTAATGATGGGTGCGGCAAAAGCTTCATTTTCCTTCATCCCTTCGGGCATATGTACCCCGCAAAGACTGCGTTTGCCACTTGCATATTCACGAGCCGCATGGCCGGTGAGATAACCACGAATGACCATCTCTACCTTGAAAGGTTCACATTTTTGCCCAACTGCAACATTAGGATCTGGGGTAGCCTGTAACCAGTTTGGCACAAGATCTTCTGTGGCCTTCATCATTTTTGTAGCAAGTTGGTTGAGAATTTGCCCTTTGTAAGGAATTCCTTTTGGCATTACTACATCGAAAGCCGAAAGTCTGTCGGTCACTATCATGACCAGCCGGTCATCTTCAAGCGTATAAACATCCCGCACTTTTCCTTTGTAAACAGCCTTTTGACCGGGAAAATTAAAATTTGTAGAGGTAATGGTATTCATCAAATATGTTTTTATTTATAAAGACCCCACAGGTGTGAGGTCTCAAAAATGTCATTTTTATTCAGCGTTTTCTATGCGTTTGTATGCAGCGATAATCTTCTTCACCAGCTTATGGCGAATCACATCTTTATCATCAAGATGAATTATCCCTACCCCATCTACATCCTGAAGTACCAGGATCGCTTCTTTAAGGCCCGAAACTACTCTTTTTGGAAGGTCGATTTGCCCGGGATCTCCGGTGACCATGAATTTGGCGCTTTTCCCCATCCGGGTAAGGAACATCTTCATTTGGGCGTGAGTAGTATTCTGAGCTTCATCCAGGATCACGAAAGCATGATCCAAAGTTCTACCACGCATAAAAGCCAGTGGTGCGATCTGTATGACTCCTTTTTCGATATAACTCTCCAGTTTTTCATGAGGGATCATATCACGCAGCGCGTCATATAGCGGTTGCATATAAGGATCCAGTTTTTCTTTTAGGTCCCCGGGTAAAAATCCAAGATTCTCCCCTGCTTCCACGGCAGGTCTGGTAAGGATGATCCTCTTTACCTGTTTCTCCTTAAGGGCTTTGACAGCCAGGGCTACTCCTGTATAAGTTTTTCCTGTCCCTGCAGGACCAATGGCAAAAACCATGTCATTTTTCCTCATGAGCTCCACCAGGCGACGTTGATTGGCCGTCTGCGGCTTGATCATCCTGCCGCTCACTCCATGAACAAGGACTTCACCGCTTTCATTGGAAGTGTCGTACTCTTCCCTGCTTTGGCTGGTGAGGACCCGCTCAATCGCATTTTCATCTAATCGGTTGAACTTTCCGTAGTGGTCGATCAACATATTGAACCTCCTGTCGAATTCTTCGAGCATTTCCTCGTCTCCGTAGATGCGAAGTTTATTGCCTCTTGCCACAATTTTTAGCTTCGGAAAATATTTCTTCAGCAGTTCAATATGAGAGTTTTGTTCTCCGAAAAAATCCCTCGGACTTATTTCAGAAAGTTCAATGATAAGTTCGTTCAAAAGCGACCGGATTTAATTTAAAAAATGAGTTAATTATCTTTAGATTTGCATTACAAACTTAAATAAATAAAGGTTTAAGTTAGGAAAAATATTATTAGAAATTGCCCATGGCCATAATTACCTTAACGACAGATTTTGGGGAAAAAGATCATTTTGCAGGGGCAGTTAAAGGAGCAATTTATACCGAATTACCTTCGGCAAGAATTGTGGACATTTCCCACTCTATCGCTCCCTTCCATATTACAGAAGCTTCCTACATCATAAAAAACGCCTACAAAAGTTTTCCTGAAGGCAGTATCCATATAATCGGGGTGGATTCAGAATTAACACCTGAAAATAAGCACATTGCCCTAAAACTTGACGGGCATTATTTCATTTGTGCCAACAATGGAATCCTTTCTTTAATTGCTTCGGAATTTGTGGCAGAAAAGATCGTGGAGATAAACATACATGACAAAGTGCAGAGCAATTTTCCCGTGCTTGATGTTTTTGTAAAGGTAGCAGGACATCTTGCCCGCGGTGGCACCCTGGAAGTTATTGGAAAACCCATTCCCGAAATCAGACAACTGAAGGAAATGGAACCCCTGATCAACCCCGAACAAAACCAGATCAAAGGTAACGTGATCTACATTGACAATTATGGAAATGTGGTCACCAATATTCCGAAAAAGCTGTTTGAAAAGGTGGGGAAAGGCCGTAGATTTAGTATGAGAGCCAGAACGGCTACTTTTAACGAGATCTATAGCACCTACAGTGAGGCCATAAATTTTGATACCGATATGATCAACCGGGAAGATGGCAAGAAACTGGCCATCTTTAACTCCGGCGGATATATTGAACTTGCGATCTATAAGAGTAACCCGAGTACGGTAGGTAGTGCCTCAACCCTATTTGGATTGGAATACAGAGATACGGTGACGGTGAATTTTGAGTAGATGTGAGTTGCGAGTTGCGGGTTGCGGGTTACAAAATTTTCGTTTTGCCCCTTCCCTAAAGGGAGCCGAAAATTTTGAATTAGATTTGAAAGGTTACCCGTAACTTGTCAGGCTGAGCCCGACCGCAGGGAGGAAAGTCGAAGCCGGCTTGGAAAAAGAGCCAAGAAACAAGAACCAGGAGCCAAGACTTAGATGAGTTGGAATTGGTGCTTGGAAATTGATGCTTTTCCAAATTGTCAGGCTGAGCCCGACCGCAGGGAGGAAAGTCGAAGCCGGTTTGGAAAAAGAGCCAAGAAACAAGAACCAGGAGCCAAGACTTAGATGAGTTGGAATTGGTGCTTGGAAATTGGTGCTTGGAATTTAGAATTTAGGGCTTGATTGCAAAATTTTCGTTTTATCCCTTCCCTAAAGGGATCCGAAAATTTTGCCTGGCTTTTTTGAGCTTGTTAATTGCTAATTGTAAATTAAAGAATGTTAGTACGAATAGTAAAAATGACTTTTGAACCTTCAGAAACCGAAGCTTTTCAGAAGTTGTTTGAAAGGAATAGAAATAAGATAAGAGGTTTTGAGGGCAATGAGTTCCTGGAGCTTTATCGCGATAAGAACAATAAAAACATATTTTTCACGTACAGTTACTGGAAAGATGAAGAGGCGCTGGAAAATTACCGTGTATCTTCACTTTTTAAAGAGGTATGGAGTGAAACAAAGAAGATGTTCTCGGCTAAACCTGAAGCCTGGAGCGTGGATAAGGTTTGGACCTCCGGTCCAGTAGACAGTTCGCAGGAATAAGTTGGCAGTAGGTCACTTAAGAAAATCAGGAGTCAAGAGTCAAGAGTCAAGAGACAAGACTTTTAGGATTAGTGTTTGTTGGTTGGAATTGGAATGCGATATGGGTTGATGCCAAAGAAGAGACCTCCCGACTCGGCTCGAGGTGACATTGCAATAAAATTTAGAACTTAATGCCCGGAATTTTTTATTATACTTTAATCCTTTAACATTAAACATTTACAAGTTGTTTGCAATTTTAAAGAAAGAAATAAACTCATTTTTCGCCTCTCCCATAGGCTACCTGGTTATTGGACTTTTCCTTGTGGTCAACGGGCTATTTCTCTGGGTTTTTAAAGGGGATTACAACATTGTTGACAGCGGTTTTGCCAATCTTGAACCTTTTTTCACCCTGGCCCCATGGATCTTTCTTTTCCTCATTCCCGCCATTACAATGAAAAGCTTTTCCGAAGAAATAAAGCAAGGGACCCTAGAATTACTACTCACAAAACCATTAAACACTTTAGAGCTCGTTTTGGGCAAATATTTTGGTGCACTTTCCCTGGTGATCCTGGCTCTTTTACCAACCTTATTATATATTGCGGCGATTTACTCCCTTGGCCGGGCAGAGAACCATCTGGACTGGGGAGTACTCATAGGATCCTACTTTGGACTTTTATTTCTTGGAGCCTGTTATACAGCTATAGGAATTTTTGCATCTATACTTTCTCCAAATCAAATTGTGTCGTTCATCCTGGCAATTTTCCTTTGCTTTATTGCCTATTTTGCTTTTGAAGGCATTGCAAATCTTAACTTGTTTAGCAGTAGATATTTTAGTGTTGAAGACCTAGGGCTTAGTGCACATTATGAAAGCATAAGCCGCGGGATCATTGACACCAGGGATTTAATTTACTTCCTAAGTTTGATCTTCTTTTTCCTGGCCCTCACAAACCTGAGTCTCAACAACAAAAAACTATCCTGAAGTGAAGTTTCAAAAATCACATTTTTCAAAGGCTTTTTTGTTGCTGCTTATAATTGTAGTGATCAATGTAATCTCCTATAATTTCTACGGAAGATTTGACCTCACTGCCGATCAACGTTATACCCTTTCTGAAGCCTCAAAAGAGATCATTTCCAAAGCTGAAGCTCCTATAATCGTTGACGTCTTTTTAGAAGGAGAATTTCCACCAGAGTTTAGAAGGCTACAGGCAGAGACAAGACAACTGCTGGAAGAATTTGCTGCAGTGAATCCGCAGATCACATTCCGGTTTACAAATCCGTTGGAAGAAGGAGGAAATGCCAATGAGATCGCAACCCAATTCTACGATATGGGGATGACCCCGGCACGTATTAATGTGGTTGAGAACGGCCGAACCAGTGAAGCCATTGTATTCCCTTGGGCTATGGCCAATTTCGGAAAAAATTCTGTTGCTATTCCCTTACTAAAGAATCAGCTGGGGGCAACTACCGAAGACCGCGTTGCAGCCTCTGTGCAGCAACTGGAATATGCTTTTGCCGATGCTTTTTCAAAGCTTCTGGAGCCAAAACGCAAAAAAATTGCTGTGATGCGGGGCAACGGGGAATTACAGGACCGTTATATAGCCGATTTTGTAAAGAGCATTCAGGAATATTATTACATAGCTCCTTTTACACTTGATTCTGTGGCTGCAAATCCGCAGGGAACATTGGCGCAGCTAAAGGAGTACGATCTTGTAATAGACGCCAAACCTACAGAACCTTATACCGAAGCCGAAAAGCTGGTGCTGGACCAGTACTTAATGAACGGCGGGAAACAACTGTGGCTGGTTGAACATGCAGCCATGGAAACCGATAGTCTTTTCTCTCCCGCAGGCACTGCTTTTGCCCTGCCGCGCGACCTCAATCTTGGAGATTACTTTTTCAAATATGGGCTGCGTATTAATCCCACTCTGGTAAAAGATCTTTATTCAGCGCCAATCATTCTGGCCACCGGCAGTGGAAGTGAAGCACAGTTCAACCCTTATCCCTGGTTCTATTATCCGCTTTCCTCCTCGCCTTCAGCTCATCCAATCGTCAATAATCTGGAAGCGGTGAAATTTGAATATGCCAGTCCTATAGACATCCTGGAAAACAGCATTCAGAAAACGGTTTTGCTCTCTACTTCCCCCCGTACTGCCGTGGTTGGACTTCCGCGGGAGATAAGCCTGGAGGAAATTACCGCTGAACCCGATCTTTCTGAATTTGCTTCAGGAGAGCAACCTTTGGCAGTAATGCTGGAAGGAGAATTTAAGTCGGTTTATGAGAACCGGGTGCTGCCTTTTGAGTTGGATAACTTCCGAAGTAAAAGTAAAGAGACAAAAATGCTGGTGATAAGTGATGGTGATATGGTAAAAAACCAGTTACAGCAAGGGCAGCCTCTTGCGCTTGGGTTTGATCGATTTACAGGAACTACCTATGGCAACAGGGAATTTTTACTCAACGCCGTAAATTACCTCCTGGACGACAGGGGCCTTTTAAACATTAGAAGCAAAGAGGTGAAAATAGCATTTTTGGATCCCGAAAAAGTGGAAGAATCAAAAGGCTTTTGGCAGGTGATGAACATATTGCTTCCGCTTGGTCTGCTGGCTTTGTTTGCAGGACTTTTCGGGCTGGTAAGGAAGAGAAAATACACCAGGAAGTAAAATGCTTCCCCAAAAAGGGTGGTTTATTAACAATTCCGGAGCTATTAAAAAGATAAAGTGCTGAAAATGGCATTTTTAGGAGGTATTTTCAACGATTTACTGTTAATAAAAAATACCCGCTGCTTTCCTGCTTTTTAAAGGATTAGGATATATTTGTATCAAGATTAACTTATTACCAAGCCAATGAAATTTATTGTATCGAGCACATATTTGCTGAAACAGCTACAAATACTCGGGGGAGTGATCAACAACAACAACACCCTGCCCATCCTGGATAACTTTCTTTTCGAACTAAATCAAGATGAACTCACAGTTTCTGCGTCCGACCTGGAGACTACTATGTCTACGAAACTTACCGTGGAATCTGACTCTGAAGGGAAGATCGCAGTCCCTGCGCGTCTTTTGCTCGAAACTTTAAAGACTTTTCCGGAACAGCCTCTAACTTTTGTGGTAGAAGACAACAACACTATTGAGCTTAGTTCCAACCATGGAAAATATGCCCTGGCATATGCCGGTGGCGAGGAATTCCCCAAAGCGGTAAGTCTGGAAGAACCCAGTAGCACTACCATTGAGGGAGATGTACTGGCAACAGCAATTAGTAAAACCATTTTTGCTTCGGGAAATGATGATCTAAGGCCTGTCATGAGCGGGGTCTTCTTTCAGTTTACCCAGGACCATCTTACGTTTGTAGCTACAGATGCTCACAAACTTGTAAAATACTCCAGAAATGATATTGCAGCTTCGCAAAATGCTGAATTTATCATGCCTAAGAAACCTTTGAACCTTTTAAAGGGAATTCTTTCAGGATCAGATTCTGAAGTGCTTATTGAATACAACGAATCGAATGCACGTTTTACTTTTGAAGATACTACTTTGGTTTGTCGTCTTATCGACGGAAAGTATCCAAATTATGAAGCTGTGATCCCTAAGGAGAATCCAAACAAGCTGGTTATTGACCGCGGACAATTCCTTAGCTCTGTAAAAAGGGTTTCTATCTTCTCCAACAAAACAACGCACCAGGTACGTTTGAAGATCGCCGGAGCAGAATTGAATATTTCTGCGGAAGATGTTGATTACAGCAACAAAGCCGAGGAGCGTCTTACCTGTTCATATCAGGGAGACGATATGCAAATTGGTTTTAACTCCCGTTTCCTTACTGAAATGCTTTCCAACCTGAACGCAAATGAAGTACAACTGGAAATGAGCCTGCCAAATCGCGCCGGAATACTTACTCCCGTTGATGGTCTGGATGAAGGAGAGAAAGTGACGATGCTGGTAATGCCGGTAATGCTGAATAACTAAAGCTGCGCTTTAGTTATAGACCGCTGCGCTGTTAGATCGATTTGCTGTTAGATATTAGATCGCTGCCTTTGGCAGCTGTTAGACTAAAAAAACACCCTCTGAAAATGTCATTTTTCAGAGGGTATTTTTTTAGTCTTCTAATCTTTTTTTTCGCCCCTACAGGGACTGTCTTTTTTTCTTAAAGATCTTCTATAATCATTTTCCCCGGGTTATGTAGTTATAAAGAAAAACCTACAAGATCAGGAAAAAGACCTTGTAGGTTTAATTTTAACTGACCACCGTCCACTGTCCACTATTTAATAATCTCTATCGACAAAGGAT
Source organism: Salinimicrobium sediminilitoris (assembly GCF_020866905.1). GTDB lineage: Bacteria > Bacteroidota > Bacteroidia > Flavobacteriales > Flavobacteriaceae > Salinimicrobium > Salinimicrobium sediminilitoris. Next base: position 19,010 of record NZ_JAIVCC010000007.1, read on the forward strand.
AAGAAGGTATCTCACCGTTATTGACCTTGATCGCGTTAAGGATAGGGAAAACTATAGCAATAATTCCGATTCCTATTAGCAACAAGATCCCAATTCCGAATAACAGGATTAGCGGTATGGAGATAATCGAATAGATAAAAATAGAGATCTGGAAGTTCAGGATCATTTTTCCATGGGCGTCCATCCCTAAGACCTTGTCCTTTTGGGTAAGCCAAATCACCAGCGGAACAATAAATCCACCAATCCCGGTCACCAGATCCAGTAATTGACTAAGGTGCGTAAGCATTAATAACTGTCTGTCTTCTCTCATAATAGTTGCGTTTGAATATTCCATTTTTTGATTTGATTGATGATTGTCTAACAAATATACGCTTTAATATAGTACTATGTTATAAAAGATACGTAAAAATATTTTTCCTTTTACGGGTTGCGGGTAGAAAAAGAATCAAGAGTCAAGAGACAAGAGACAAGACTGATCTACGAAAACTCAAAGTTTAGTGTTTTTTTCTTGTTGCGGGTTGCGGGTTGCGGGCACCACTCCAAAGTCTCAAGTCTCAATTCTCACATCTCCTGTCTAACATCTAATTTATTACTTTTGCAGCATGAAATTAAACGACAACATCGTAGCTCTTGCAACACCTTCGGGAGCGGGTGCTATAGCGGTTATACGGGTTTCCGGGCCCGAAGCGGTGAAGCTGGTAGCACCTGTATTTGAAGCTAAAAGCAAAAAAGATCTGCAGGAACAACTTTCTCACACACTACACCTGGGAAATATTGTGGACGGCGAGCGTATTATTGATGAAGTACTGGTCTCGGTTTTCCACGGTCCGAAATCTTATACGGGTGAAAACACCATTGAGATCTCCTGTCACGGGAGCCCATATATTCAGCAAGAGATAATTCAGCTGATGATACGCCGAGGTTGTCGTGCTGCCGAAGCCGGGGAATTCACCCTGCGTGCCTTCCTTAACGGAAAGATGGATCTGAGTCAGGCAGAGGCGGTGGCCGATCTTATTTCTTCTGAAAACCAGGCGAGCCACCAGATGGCCATGCAGCAAATGCGCGGCGGATTCTCAAATGAGATCCAGAAGCTGCGGCAGGAACTGCTGAATTTCGCTTCCCTCATAGAACTGGAATTGGATTTTGCAGAAGAAGATGTGGAATTTGCCAACCGGGATGAATTCAAGAACCTGGTAAGTAAGATACAGCAGGTGTTGAAACGGCTTATCGATTCCTTTGCCGTGGGTAATGTATTGAAAAACGGAATACCCGTTGCCATTGTGGGGGAGCCCAATGTGGGAAAATCCACCTTGCTTAATGCTCTTTTAAACGAGGAACGCGCGATCGTTTCCGAGATCGCCGGCACTACCCGGGACACCATTGAAGACGAGATCTCTATTGGCGGAGTGGGCTTCAGGTTTATAGATACCGCAGGGATCAGGGAGACCAAAGATGTGGTGGAAAGCATCGGGATCAAACGAACGTTTGAGAAGATAAGTCAGGCGCAGGTTGTACTGTACCTCTTTGACGCCTCCCGTCTCTATGGTCCTAAACCTGATACAGGATACAAACCCGAACGTCATCCTGAACTTGTTTCAGGATCTCAGCAACCCCCTGCCCCTACCGTAGAGCAGATCAAAATTGAAATTGAAAAGATCAGGAACCAGTTTCCGCAGAAACCATTGGTGATCCTGGCCAACAAGATCGATGAGTTGAATGGGAAGCAGAGAGAAAATCTCAGATCTCAAATCTCAGATCTCACTACTATCTCCGCCAAGAGCGGAGAAGGTGTCGAAGAACTTCAACAAAAACTGCTGCAATTCGTGAATACCGGCGAGTTGCGCAACAACAACACCATCGTTACCAACAGCCGACACTACAACGCGCTGCTCAGCGCCCTGGAAGAGATCAACAAGGTGCAGGACGGTTTGAACAATGACCTCTCGGGAGACCTGCTGGCGATCGACATCCGGGAAGCGCTCCACTACTTTGGCGAGATCACCGGCGAGATCACTAATGACGATCTACTGGGGAACATTTTTGCTAATTTTTGTATTGGCAAATGATTTCACGTAAATGGTTATTGACCACTTTGGAGTTATCCCGCTTTTTTTAATATAATGCCGTTATCCAAACCTCTAGATAAATAGGTTTTAAAGGACGATAATTTAAGGATATATAACAAGATTTAATTTTTTATCTTTTATGGTTATTAACTTTTAATCTTAGCATTATGGGTATTACATCAACAGGCGAAAGAGGTCATAACGCCGAAAAACCGACACAAATACTAAAAAAAGGATGGAAAGATATTGCCTTACGAGTAAAAGACCGGCTGACAAAGGATCATGTAACCATAGTTTCAGCTGGAATTGCATTTTATTTTTTCCTTGCAATTTTTCCCGCTATTGCAGCTGCTTTATCCATATATGGACTGCTAATGGAACCGGTACAGGTAGAGCAGCAGATGAGTCAAATAGCAAATGTCCTTCCTGAGCAGGCGCACCAAATGATAAGCAATATTTTAAAACAGCAATCCGAAAAGCCGGGATCATCCCTGGGCTGGAGTTTAGTTTTGGGTATATTGATCAGTATCTTGAGTGCCAATAAAGGTATAAAGTCCGTTTTTGAAGGAGTAAATATTACATATAATGAAATAGATGAACGTGGCTTTTTTAAAAAAAATGCTATTACCCTTCTTTTTACCATAGGGGGCATTATTATCGGTTTTATTGCTATTGCAATGGTTGTGGCTTTTCCAGCATTTATCGGTAAGATTGGTTTATCTTCAACATTAGAAACCATTATTCAATTATTACGCTGGCCCATACTTGGAGTGATAGTCATGTTTGCGCTGGCCGCGGTATATAAAGTTGCACCCCATCGTGAAATTCCTCCATTCAAATGGATTAGCTGGGGAGCAATTATAGCTACAGTGCTCTGGCTTGGAGGATCGCTGCTTTTTACACTTTATGTAAAGAATTTTGGCAGTTTCGATGAGACCTATGGCAGCTTTGCAGCAGTAATTATCCTTATGCTGTGGTTCTTTCTTACGGCATTTATTATCCTCCTCGGTTCAGAAATTAATTCTGAAATGGAACACCAAACGAGCCGGGATATTATAACCGGTGAAAATAAACCCATGGGACAGCGTGGGGGCTATCATGCTGATCATGTTGCCGGAGAAAATAACGGAAAAAAGAAAAGGCAGTAAACACAAAAAATATAAGTTAATACCAGGCTCGACAGTGATCGTTCAATATATTTTACAGATTTTCCTAACAATGCCAACTTAGAAGGCCAGTAGGCCAATATGATCTTATAACAGTAATAACAGATGTCCCGTCTAAGCTTACGGAAAAGAATTCAGATTTAAACTGAAAGTGCGGGTTTGGCCCCTATAGCTTTCAAGTGCTGAAAATGCGCTTTTATAGCGGCTCTCATAGTTTCATATTCATTATACGGCAAATTACAATCCCTGGCAGTTTTTTTTACTATTTCTGCTATTTTATTGTAATGGATATGGCTGATGTTTGGAAAAATATGATGCTCTACCTGATGGTTGAGCCCTCCTGTGAACCAGTTCACAAGTTTGTTATTGGTGGCGAAATTAACAGTGGTATAAAGCTGATGAATGGCCCAGGTATTTTTCATAGATCCCGTTTCATCCGGTAAAGGCATTTCGGTTTCCTTTACAACATGAGCAAGCTGAAAAACTATGCTCAAAATAAGTCCCGCGGTGTAATGCATCACGAAAAATCCAATCAAAACTTTCCACCAGGCGACAGAGATAAAAAACATCGGAATCGCGATCCAGATCGCAAAATAAATCAATTTTGTTATCGCAATAATACTCCATTGCCTCCTTGCACTTGGTAATTTACCATAAGAAAGTTTTTTCGCAAGATATCTTCTGGTTTGTTTAAAATCAGTGGTAAGTGCCCAGTTGAAAGTCATCAGCCCATACAGGAAAACGGCATAGTAATGCTGAAACCGGTGAAATCTCGACCATTTGGCATGCCGGGAAAAACGAATAATTCTCCCAGCATCAAGGTCTTCATCGTGGCCATGAATATTTGTATAGGTATGGTGTAAGACATTATGTTGAACCTGCCAGTTATATACATTTCCGGCTAAGATATAAATCGTGCCCCCCATAAATTTATTAATCCAGTTTTTAGAGGAGTAAGATCCGTGGTTTCCATCATGCATCACGTTCATTCCAACGCCAGCCATGCCGACTCCCATAACCACAGTTAATACCAGCATCCACCATTGGGAAATGTCAAGAGTGAGTAGAAGAAAATAAGGAGCCAGGAACAGACTGAACATTGCCGCAGTCTTAAGATATAACTTCCAGTTTCCCGTTTTCGGGATATTATTATCCTTAAAATACGAATTTACGCGCTTGTTGAGAGTCCTGAAAAATTTTGTTTTATCGGTTCGGGAAAATCTTATAGTATTAAGATTTTTCATATCATATAGATTTATGGAATTCTACATTTTCTATTTGTCACATGATTTTTGAAGTAGAGTATAGAACTTGTTTAAATTCAGAGAGAGAACTTCATGCTAATAACAGGTATATTAAAATAGAATAAAAATATCAAAATTACAAGTTTTTAGGAAGCCTAAATATTGATAATCAAAATTTTACGCAAATATAAATAAGGAGGATGCTGATGTTCATAACATTGGTAAAAAGCGGACGACCTATATCGTGCTGCGAAATTTTATTATCCCATTCTTTTGCCTGAAAATATTGCCCCCCTTACCTTTTAAGGCAACAGGTTTTTTATTTCCTTTTACTCAAACTTTACCAACAATCTTCGCAATTAGCAGGAGAACTATTTTTGAAGCCAAATTTTAATAGTTCAGGTCTATAATCATTTGCAGATCTCCTCCATCATATGTGAATTCAGCGTCAGAAAAGGAAGGAGCACTTAATGAAACTTCGGCACCACTGGAAAAGCCATAGCCTTCTTTAGGTATACCCAACCAATTGGTTTCCAGTTCGCCGTCGTAATTTTCATCATGGATTACGACAATGGCGTATCTTCCCGGTTTGATATCTGAGAACTCAAAACTCGCATCTTTTCCTTTTATTTGTGTTATCATGACTTTGGATGCGAATCTCAGGAATTTTTTGGGGAAGCCTTCAGGGGAATCAAAAATCGCACAAGCGATAACTCCGGTATTGTTATCAATGTTTTGAATTTTTACATTAATGGCAGGACATTCCGCCTGAGCAAATCCATTTGATGGTACCAACAAGAAGCTCAGAGCAAACCAAAAAACTAATTTTTGGAAAATCCGGGACGATTCACATGGGCAGATTCTTTGAAAAAACGATTTGATAAGTGAATTATTCATGATCCTAAGAATTTTAAATACATATCTACAAGATGTAAAAAGGATCTAAATGGAAAACATTCTTCTCAAATTTAGCCTAAACAAACCTTTTTAATTACTCATACATAATAACATATAATATACAAAAAATCCTGAAGTATCTTCTGGGTGATAGTCCGAACACCATTAAATTCAGTTTTGTTGTGGATTGATTGTGTAACTGCTGGTGCTGGTGGCTCAAAAAAGGATTAAAAACCTGGGCCTATTTCAACATGATTTCCGTGGTGCGCCTACATCTGATGAGTTAGAATAATTAACGGCTGATATCTTCTACTTTTCTTCAATCACTCTTAAATTTCACCTAAGTACCTGAATCAAAAGAACCAAAGCAAGGCTGTAATAAAGCCTAAGAATATAAGGACTATAAAAAATTTATTGGAATGCTTAAAACAAAAGGAATAAATGTACTTCTTTTTCATATGGATAGTTATTACTTCCGGCAGACAAAAAGAGAGGGGGATATCCATTTGAAAGAGGTGGTTTGTACTATTTAGTCGTAAAGTAATATAAAGATTACATATTTTTTAACAAATAGTAGAAAATATTTCCCAATACCGCTTGAATAATTTATGAAACAATAAAATTTGCCTATTTTAAATACTCATTCTTAAAATAGGAAACCATGGGTATAAAAAGTTTTCAAGGCAGAAAGGTAGAAAAGGAAAAAATCGAGAGTAAAGCGGTAAGAGTAGCAGATCATATGGTTAGAGATATTATCACCTTCCGAACTGACCAGACAATTTATGAAGTAATGGAACTCTTAATAAAAAATAATATTTCCGGTGGATGCGTTGTGGATGAAAAAAATAATCTGTTAGGAATTATTTCAAAGGGAGATTGCTTAAAACATATTTCTGATTCTAAATATTTTAATATGCCAATAGATGATATATCTGTTGAGAAACGTATGACCTCCAACCCCCAGACAATTGATGTAGAAATGAGTCTTTTGGATGCAGCCAAAAGATTTGTTGAAAATCATTTCCGCCTATTTCCAGTAACAGAAAGGGGTAAATTGGTGGGGCAGATAAGCGAGAGCGAAATAATACAGGCAGCCTTGAATTTGCGAGGTCAGAATTGGCACTCTTAGACAATCTTTACCTTCCTGTTAAATAAGGCTTTTAATGGCCTTAAAAGATAAAACTGTCATACATCAAATTCTGGACGCTTTAACAACTGCCCTTGTCTACCAATTGTAGGTTCCGCATGGAAAATAAATAAAATTATCGTCTTGGAAGAGTTATTTTAAAAGTGGTGCCTTTTTCTTCAGTGCTTATTAAATTTATCTGTCCTTTATGCCCGTCTACTATTTGTTTTACGATGTACAAACCAAGACCATAACTCTCCTTTTTCCTGTGATCTCCATTAGTCTTAGTTACCATTCCTTTTGAAATCATATCTTTTATTTCCTCCGGTACTGGCGAACCTTCATTATGAACTTTAAAAAATGCTTCATTGCCTTTAGCAGAGATATTTACTGTAACAGGGCCTCCCGGTTTTCCGTGACGCAGAGCATTAGTAATTAGATTGGTCATTAATTGATCCAGCTTCACGACATCCCACTCCCCCTGTACGGGACCCGGAGACTGAATAATTAATTCGGCTTCAGGGTAAGCTAATTGCACTTCCTGAACAATCTTCTCACTTTGTTCCGAAAGATCAACCGGGGCTTTATGGATCTTCATTCCGCTTCCCAACCGCAAATCTGTTAATTCCAAAAGATTATCTATTAATTCTGTCATACGTTTTACACTGGAACCCGCTCGTCCAAGTAAAGATCTTTCTTTTTCTGACAAATTTTTAGATAACTTGAGAATAGACTGCACGCCCGAAATGGCAGCAAGAGGATTGCGCAAATCATGTCCCACAATACCCATAACCCAATTCTTTCTTTCATCTACCTTATCCTGGAAACGGTCCAGGGAAATTAACCACAATTCGTCAACGGCTTCATTAAATCGTATCATGTCATGGAAATCAGTTTCCCACTCCTCTGTCTTGCTATTTATTTCCCACAGTCGCAATACACTTGCCCTTAGAGCTCTAAATTCCGAGCTTAATTCCATAGCGTCAAAACCTTTATCTGCCCGCTGTTCACCATGTTGATTAGCAGCCTTGCTTTCGCCAGATGACATATTCTTATTCCCTTTAGATTTTTTTTCCTGCTGGGCATCAGTTTCCGAGGTTTCCATGCTTTCTACAATCCTTTCAAGCATTTGTTTGATATGGTCCCGCACCTCCTCAAGTTGCATTTTATTGACCCCACTAATATTATCCTGGGCAAATTTCACCCATTCGTCGGTAATCTCTTCTGTATGTTTCTTAATAAATGGAATGAACTTCATATATCATGTTTGTTTGGTCATCAATATAAAGTTTTTAATGGATTTCTCTCTATTTTGATCTTTTTCCAGTGGATCAAAGCCTAATTTGAGGCTTTCTGTTCCTTATAAGATCATAATTGTTTAGTTCTGAAAACTTTCCAAATGCAGTCGGTGGAGGATTATTAGAATGAAGAAATATTGCCATTAGTATGGGAGAACATAGGAGAAATCTTATCAGGGATTTTTTTTCAAAAGATAGGACGAATTCTCCTGTCAATTTAATGTACCTTCATGTACCTTCGTTTGTCACACCGCATGTATTGGTAAAAGTTAAATGATGTATTAACAAAGAAAATATAATTGGTTAATTAGTGGTTAATAGTCTTTTAACCATTCTCTCCCGGATCAGCAAACCTAGATCAAAAAATTTTTATCCGGAATTTCTATTAAATGGTAGGAAGAATAATAGACTTTAGAAATCCCTTAGACTCCATTTCATTTTGTTTGTTACAATAGGTGAGTTGCAAAAGTGAGCTAATCAATCCTAAAGACTACCTTTAATAAATTTCAACCTACATGTCCAGGACCTTACAACAATTTATTTTGATTCTTCTCGCTGGTGCTTTATTACTAATCGCGGGATGGAACAGCTATTCGGTATACAAGTATTCTTCAGAAGTAGCAGATATTAAAAGGGATTACAGTGAGCTCAACAGTATCACTCACGGCATAATGTCAGTTAACATCTGGCGGGACCATCTTACTACCATGGTTCTAAACAGGATTGATGAATTTGAGTTCACAGAGGCCCAGGAGGACACCCTGGTTCACCAGGTTGAAAATATACTAACGGCGGGCATTGACAAGGGAGCAGATATTCTGGATCAAAAGCAGAAAGGAATAAAGGCTAAACTTCAAAAATTTGCGGTAAAGACTTTGGTGCCAGAAGATAAAATAAGAGCTCTTGTCCCCATGTTTGCCCAGACCATCGTCAATGAAATTCAAAAACCGGAAAACAAAGAGGCATTAAAATATGTCATTAAGAGCAAATTGCAGGAATACAGCGATCTTACATATGATGATTCCCAGGTGGCAACGTTAAAAATAAGAGCTCTGTTAGACAAATATAAAGTCCAAAGTCTTACCGAATTTAATGAGCAAATTCCGAAGAAGATATATGTCCTGGAGGCTCAAACCTATTTCCACACCTATATTTTGTTAGGAATTATTGGAATATTTCTTCTCCTGTGGTGGCTGTTTAGAAATCAGAAAGCGCAACACACACCACTTTTTATTATTTCGGTCCTGGTATCTCTGGTTGTCCTTTTTTCAGGCCTTACGGCGCCAATGATTGAAATCGATGCCCGTTTTCAAGAGATCAACTTCCTACTTATTGGGGAAAGTATCACCTTCAATGATCAGGTAATCTTCTTTCAAAGCAAGAGTATTCTGGAGGTAATAGGTATTCTCTTCAACACTGGAAAGCTAGACTCTTACCTGGTTGGTATTCTTATTCTTGCTTTCAGCATTATTTTTCCTGTGGCCAAATTACTGGCCACACAAATCTATTTGGCCGGAAATGAAAAAACCAGGAAGAACAGAATTCTCAAATTCTTCACTTTTAAATCGGGAAAATGGAGTATGGCCGATGTTTACGTGATTGCGATTTTCATGGCTTATATAGGCTTTCAGGGAATACTGGACAACCAACTCTCCAATCTCAACATGGAAACTGATTCCCTGGTGAGCATTTCAACAAACAAGACCTCATTACAGCCCGGATTTATTATTTTCATTGGATTCGTGCTTTTCAGTTTGATCCTTTCTTCCATCCTAAAGAAAATTACTGCCATGGAAAAAAAGGTCGCCAAGGAGAAAATTGCCTCTGTTTAAGACGTCATTTTAAAAATAGTCATCTGGTCACATCAACCGTGGGGATCCCTTGCTTAAGAAATAAAATATTTATATCCTATTTTATTGTCTACCTTTAACAAATTCCATTATGATATTTCCCCTTATGTCTAAACAAGTTGAAAAGAAAGATACTCATGCGAATGCAAAGAAAGACCAGGATCTTGAAAATTATTTTGCCAATACTATAATTCCGCAGCTTTTCATCGATGGAAATCTTATCTTGAAGAAATTCACTCCTCCTGCGATGAAGCAGTTCTCTCTTACAGATGCGGATGTGAACAGGGACATTCATGACGTGAAAGAAAATTTTCGTTTTCCCACCCTTATCGAAAATATTGAAGAAGTGATCCAAACCGGGGAAATCCTTGAGAAGGAGGTTCAAACAACAGACGGGAAATGGTACCAGATGAATATTCTTCCCTACAGAGTTTTTGAGGAGAACAGGAACGATGGGGTAATTGTAACTTTTGTAGAAATTACTAAAAGAATTAGGGCTATGGGAGAACTTGAGAAGTTAAATTCTGAATATCATACCCTAATAGACGCTCTTTCGCACGATATACGGCAGCCGCTTTCGGCTATAGTGTTGCTTTCTGATGCTTTATTAAATGCATACAACAAACAAAATACTCCCCAGTTCATAAAATATATTGAAACTCTCAAAGCCAGCTCCAACGCCATGAGAGATCTGGTAAAAGATTTTATAGCTGTAAATGATGATCAACCTGAACTTGAGGGCGAACCTGTAAGAGTGAATATCGAAAACATAGCCCAGGATGTTATACTCTCTTTAAAAGCTGAAATTTTTGAAAAGGGTATAAATATTTCTACAGATTTTCAAACTTCAGAAATTATCTTCTCAAGGAATAATCTTCGGAGTATTTTATATAACCTGCTGCGGAATTCCATTAAGTATAAAAAAGAAGGGAAACCATTAATGATCGTTGTTTCTACAATTAAAAGAAATGATCACATCTTGTTACAGGTAAAGGATAACGGAATTGGAATTGCAGGTGAGCATCAGGCGGATATTTTTAAAAAATCTACCAGAGTTTCCCACAAAATTGAAGGCACAGGAATGGGACTTTATATTATTAAACGTATGCTTAAACATAACGGCGGAAGTATTGAGGTGGCAAGCCAACTTGGGAAAGGTTCGACCTTTTCGGTTTATTTCCCTATAAATAAGGATAAGTAAGCTCTTTTATATTTTGATGTTCATCTGGTGAGATGAGACTAATTATGAAAGAAAAGTTGAAATCATAAAAAGGAAACAGGTGAACCTCCTGTTTTTTTATTGAAATAGAAGATATATTCTTCTGTCAGTTTTTTGTACCTTCTTATACCGTCGGTTGTCACACCGCATCTACTGGGGAAGGAAAAATTATTTATAAGAGGGGAAGTAATTCTTATCCACCTTTCAAAAATTTCTCTTAAATTCCAGAATGTGAGGACCAAGCAAGAGCTAAAACCCTACAAACTTCTCATATAAACCGGTGGTTTTTATCTCCAGATGTTTAGCCGGATCGAACTCCCCACCCGATTTGGAAATAAAGTTAAAGTAGAGCAGGAAACGATCGAAGCTGCGGATGGAATACATGGCCAGGGCATATTCCTGAGGGCTTCTGTACCCTGGTTCTATCCTCTCCAGCAGTTGCGGAAAAGCCTGCAGGTATTTCTCCAGATAGAATGCTGCAGGTCGTGATTGCTGCCCGTATTTGGAAAGCAGCAGTAAGCTAAAACCAAATCCAAGCTGCCCCACATTCTCGTCTTCATAGCCGTCAAAGTAGCTCCAGTTGAACTTAAGACACATGGTTTTGAAAATGAGTTCCAGAAGTTCCTGGTCATTAGCCGCAATCTTCCCACCTGCTTTGGTAAGGCTAAGTTTCCCATTGCGCTTTTTGGTCATGCCTGAGAGTTCAAGGAGGAGTCGGCTTAGGTGAATGACTCCTGCATCGGTTTCTTTATAAAGTTTGGAGATCCCTTCCTCTATATGTACATCTTTAATGTAGCCCTGATTGTAAAGATCGGCCACCAGTTTAACAGGTAAAAAGCCTTTTTTGGTCAGTTTGAGTTCGTCATTTTCTTTAAGATGGGCGATAAGGTATTTGATCTGATTTAGAATAGGGATACGGGCAAAATCTTCCGGATCTAAAGTGCGGAGTTTAAGAGGACTTTCAACAGAAAAAGGATCGTTAACTAAACAATACATTTGCTCAGGAGAAAGCCCCTCAAAATCCGGTGAAGCTTTACGGTTATAGTTATGAATGATCTCGTCAAGATGTGCCTTCAGGTTTTCCGGTTCCATTCTTTGCTTCTTTTAATAAAGGTTAAAGTTAAATATATTTAAGACCCGGGAATACTTGATATTTAAAATTTCAGATTCAGAATTCAAAATTAACATCTTAGGAAGGGCGTCTTCTGGTGGACCCATATTCAAATTCTCAAAACCTTCATATTCTAAAATTGTACACTTGGTTTAAGGTTCAAGTTTTCAGCCTACTGGCAACTGGCAACCGGCAACTGAAACTGTTCACCTTTCTTTCTTTTCTATTTAGCGGTATATCCCCCATCAATGACCAGCTCACTGCCGGTTACAAATTTGGACTCATCAGATACCAGGTATACGATCCCGTACGCGATATCAAGAGGTGCGCCTACGTGACCTATGGGATGTAGGCTATTGAGGTTTTCCCTAAAATTAGGCACATCTTTACCAAAATCTTCTACCAGCGGGGTCCAGATGAAACCAGGGTGGACGGAGTTCACTCTTATTTTATCCGGGGCATAGATTAGTGCGTCATTTTTGGTCATAAGCCTTACGGCTCCCTTGGAAGCATGGTAGTGCGGGATATCCCCGGCACCGATGATCCCATAGATGGAAGAAAGGTTTACTATACTTCCCCCTCCCGCTTTTTTCATGTGAGGAATGGCGTGCTTGGTACAGAAGAAAACGCCCTTGACATTGATATCCATGACCTGGTCCCATTCGGCTTCGGTCAGTTCATGGGTTGGTTTGTTTACCCCTGCTATACCAGCATTATTTACAGTAGAATCCAATTTACCAAATTCCCGGACCACCTCAGCATAAACCTTTTCCACTTCGCTTTCGGCAGCTACGTTGAGATGCCAGTACTTCGCCTCCCCGTCGGCCTTCCTGATCTCCTCGATCAATTTCTTTCCTTCCTCATCCAGAATATCGGTTACGGCAACTTTAGCCCCTTCTTTAGCCAGTAAGAGGCAGGTTTCCTTTCCAATTCCCAGGGCCCCGCCGGTGACGACCACCACTTTGTCTTTTAACCTTTCCATTTTGTTATTGTTTTAAGTATAAAATCGTGATTCAGGTGGGGGAAGTACACTACTAAAGAACCTTCCAGCTTTTAAAAACTTTCTTCACCAGTTGGTCTCTAGCATAAACTTAAACCATTACTAACTGGTTTGCAATGATATTTGTCAGAATGGCATTTTGGAGGCTCAAGGTTTGAGGTTAAAGAATAAATTACTCATTTTATTTCAAACGAAGCAAAATAAGATCAAAGTTAAGCGCCCGTTCAAGATTTAAAAATTCGATGGAACCTGTTGTACATTCAGATAAGTGAAAAGTGATGGATCTTTTTTTGAATGGATGGAACCGGAGAGGGTGATATTGAGATGAATAATTAATAACTTGTTTGTTATGAAAAAGCCCTCACAGATTTTGAAAACCTGTGAGATCCTTTGTAAGATTTAATTGAAGTATAACTGGATCACCTTTCAAAAATGACATTTTTGACACCTCTTTTTAGCAGTTGATTCGTGATTTTACTGTAGAAACCGTCAAATCTATAGTCTTGAGAAAATACTTCGCAGTACAATTAAAAATTACAACATGGTATTTAATCCCGCTATAAGAATCCCAAATTCCAGAAGCACCTCCTTGAGTTTTTCCCGTAGCGCTTCTTCTCTATATTGCTCCACTTTCGACCACTCCCTGAATTCGTTTATTACAAACTCGAGGCGGTTGGCCTGCAAATAATATATAGAAGTGGTATTTTTATGCACAAGATCTGAAAGTGCATCTGGATCCTGTCCCATGGCGGCAGCCTCAAATTCTTCCCGGTAAATTTCCATTGTTTTAATAGAATTTTTAATGAGCTTTTCAAAAACTTTTTTGTTCTTTCCTGCTAAATTCCTGTACCTGGAAACTTCAAATGAAGGCTCCTTCACCTCTTCCCTGATTCGCTCTATTATTTTATCAAGCCGAATTTTCACAGCCTCAATACTTTCAGGTCTTTCCTTTTCTGTACCTTCAGAGATCAACAGCAGTGAATTCTTCAGTTGTCCCGAAAGATCCTCCAGCTTTAGCATGTCATAAAAATTTTGGGACTTGTGGTGCAGGTCGATAATATCCTGAGAGTCTTTTTCTCCTGTACCGCTGATGATGTTTTTCCTATACTCTTCTAACTGGTTCAGGATAAGCATGAGTTCTCCCTCTTGTTGAGCTTCCGGAATTGGTTTACTGCCGGAAGTCGGGTTTTTATCTTTCCCACCTTCGCCTTCACTGCCATTAGTATAATGGGGCAGATGGAGAAGTATTTTCTCCTTAAGATCCATTGGTTCAAATGGTTTAGTTAAAAGTCCGCTAAACTTAGTCTTATGATCTACCTGTTGCACCTCCTGATTTTTGTCGGCAGTTAGGGCCAGGATAGGAACGTTTTCATATCCCGGCAGTTCCCTTATTAGCTGCGTAGCTTGGTAGCCGTCCATGACCGGCATACGAATATCCATAAGGATGAGGTCATAGCTGTTTTGACTGGCCATTTCTACTCCTTCCTTTCCGGTCCTTGCCTCATCGGGTCTTATCTGCCACCAGCTTTGAAAGAACTGAAGTATGATCTTGCGATTGATCTCAACATCTTCTACAAGCAGGACCTTAAGCTTCTTCACACCCCGAATGACATCTCTTTTTATATCCCGAGCTGGAGATCCTGTCTCTTTTTTGGCCTTTTTGACAGGTAAGCTGAAGTGAAAGACAGAACCTTCCCCCGGTTTGCTGTCCAGTTTGATCTCACTATTCATTAAACCTAGTAGAAGCCTGGTAATACTAAGGCCAAGGCCAGTTCCTCCATACTGTCTTACCGTAGAGCTTTCTGCCTGAGTGAATTTCTCAAAGATATGCTCCACTTTTTCTTCGGAAATTCCAATACCTGTATCCTTTATTGTAAAATTGAGCCAGAAATCTTTCTTTTCCCGTTTTTCCAGATCCACCGAGATCTGTACCTCTCCTCCACTAGTAAATTTTACTGCATTACTTACCAGGTTGTGAAGTACCTGAGATAACTTCAACTGGTCTGCTGCAATTCTTGCTGGAACTTCTTCTCCTATCTGCAGAATCAGAGCGGTTTGCTTTTCATCTGCAATGGGTTGATGAGCCTGCTTTAAATTCAGTAAAAGATCGTGAAGATCAAAATCTGTTATTGTTAGTTCGGCTTTTCCTGCCTCCAGTTTACTAAAGTCGAGGATGTCATTAATAAGGGCAAGAAGGTTTTTAGCCGAAAAACTAAGGGATCCAAGATCTTCTTTCTGGTCTTCCCTGGGGTTCTTTTCGAGCAGCAAATTTGTTAATCCTATGACTGCATTAAGAGGGGTGCGAATCTCGTGGCTCATTGTGGAAAGAAAGTCTTCTTTGGCCCTGGACGCTGCCTCGGCCTCTTCTTTGGCCCTTATCAATTCTTCTTCGGCCTGCTTCCGGTCGTGGATATCGATATGCATCCCAGACCACTTGGTTACCTCGCCCTCCATGTTGAAAATAGGAATGGCCTTTGCGTTAACCCACCTTGCTTCTCCGGAAGCCCCCATGAGCCTGAATTCAATATCGAACTTTGTATTTGTAGACACTGCCTTTTTCCATTCAGTTTCTACCCAGGATCGGTCTTCTTCATGCACGGCATTTATCCAGCCTTTCCCCAATGCCTCTTCATAAATCTGTCCGGTAAAATCAAGCCATGAAGAACTTTCTTTAAAAACTGTTCCGTCGGGTTCGGTTTCCCAGACCGCTAAAGCAGAAGCCTCTACAAGGTTTCTAAACCGCTGCTCACTCTCTCTCAGTGCTTTTTCCGCCTGCGCTTTTTCAATTGCCGCCCAGGTTTGCTCACATAATTCTTCCACCAAAGCCACTTCCTGTGAAGTCCAACGCCGTGGATTTTGTTGCTGAATGGCTACAAGGGCGACTAACTTACCCTTCTTTACCAGAGGTACAGTAATAAGGCCCCTCACCTGACTCGCATTTATACGATCTTTGGCATATTCATTTAGCTGATGGGTTGTTGAAATATCTGTCTGTACCAGTGTCTTCCCCTCCAGGAGTTGTTTGTGAACCTCTGCACTAAAATCAGATATTTTAACTCTTCCGGTTAAGGGTTTATTATCCTTCACGTACCCCAGCCTTCCCGCCAGCGTATCTTCATCCTCCAGTATCTCTGAATAGTAGGCTCTGTTCACTTCCAGGTGAGTTCCCAGAATATGCATTGCAGTCTCCTGGATTTTTGCTGCGTCTTCCAGGGGACGAATGGCGTCATTCATCTTGAGCAGGAAGGTCTTTCGTTCTTCTGCTTCCTTGCGTTCGGTTATGTCTTTAAATATCAGGGCTACGTGCTGCTCATTGGGAGCATCTATACGAAAAGCATTGACGTCAAACCATTTTTCCAGAGGTTCAGCGTAATCTTCGAAACGAACAGGCTCTCCTGTTGAGGCAACATTTCCATAAATTTCTTTCCAATAATTCTCAAGATTTGGAACTAATTCATTAACAGTCTTTCCCTCTACATCTTTTAAACCCGTCTGAGCTTCAAATATTGGGTTAGTTTCCAGATAACGATAATCCACACAAGCTCCAGAAGAGTCCCGTATGATTTTAAGAATACAGAAACCTTCGTCCATTGAATTAATGATCTTCCTGTATTTATCTGTTACCTTTTGAGTAAGCTTTTCCTTTAGTTGAACAAGTTCTTTTTCTGCCTTTTTTTGCTCTGTAATGTCATGGTAAGTAAGAATGAAACCATCTCCATTTTTCACTGCAGATACGTCAAACCAATTGTTAAAATGTTCTTTTGAATAATGACGCTGCACCCGAAGAGGTTCTCCCGTTTCCACCACCTTTACATAAGTATCAAAAAAAACCTCCTTTACTCCCGGGAAGAGTTCAATTAAGTTTTTCCCTATGAGGGTTTGATTCGGCATCCTGTTAAGAGAGTCGGCCGCTTTGTTTGATCCTTTGAACTTAAAATCAATGATCTTTCCATCCTCATCTCTCACCGATTGCAAAATGGAAATAGCTGCAATTGAGCCATTTAACATTTGTTGAATAGTCTCTTCTGTCTTCTTTCGTTCGGTGATATCTTCGGCGGTAGCGAGCAGGAGACCGCCAAGTTTGGTAGCCCTGAAATGAAACCAGTTCTTAAATCCCTGTCCCTCATACCATACTTCAAAATCTGCCGGCTCGCCAGTCTCTGCCGTTCTTTTAAATTTCTCCAGGATCCCTGTACGATAAACTCCCGGAAATAAATTGCTATATCTTTTTCCTATAAGATCCCTCGGCAATCCCAGGGATTCATAGTTGAAGGCGTTCACTTTAAAGAATTCGAAATCTTCTGGTTTACCATCAGCATCAAACAACGTCTTATAAAGAATGATAGAATTTGGAGAGGCATCAAATATGGATTGTAGTAATGCTCTGTTCTCCTTCAATTCATTAGCCTGAAGTTTTACTTCCTCCAAAGAAGTTTTAAGCATTTCAGTTTCAGAAACCAATCCTTTTATAGCCGCTTTCTCTACCATTACCTCTGTAATATCCAGAACCCTGTGGATGATATAGTCTACTTCCCCTTCAGAATTTATTACCGGGGTATTGGTAAGGCTCCAATGCTTTTCTATAAAACTGCCGTCCCGGCGGCGAACATCATAATGCTGGATCGCCATGCGGTGCGTCTTTTTGGTCGATAATACTTTTTTCAAAGAGGCCTGGAGATTTTTAACTCCTGTAGCTTCAGGTATGGCAGGATTATCGGGAAAGACTTCAAAAACGTATTTTCCTATTATTGTGTCACGTTCAGTATCTGTGGCCTTAAGATACGCATCACTTGCCATTTGAATATATAGATCGGGAGAGAGAACAAGATACGAGTCAGGAGCATTCTGCAGCACTTCTACCAGGTGCCGGCTGCGCTCCTCGCTTCTCTTCAATTCTGCTTCGGCCTGCTTGCGTTTAGTGATATCCTGAACAATTCCAATGATCCTGCTGGTTCCTTTGACAGGATCTAAAACGAATTTTCCATGCGCTTCCACGGTTCTAAGTTCTCCCTCCTTTCGAAAGATCCTGCGCATATAGGTGTAAGCCGTTTTTTCTAAGATTGCCTGACTTATGGTTTCCTGTATTACAGGAACATCATCGGGGTGGGATCGTTGATCAATCCATTCTAAAGAAGGAACAAAGGATCCCGGTTCCTCTCCAAAAAGGCGAAAAAGTCCATCGGAAAAATAGACTTTATTAGAAGCGAGATCCACCTCATAACTCCCCGTGTCGGCTAAAGCTTCGGTAGAGCGAATCAAATTTTCCATCCGCTTCTTTTCCTCGGTTGATCTTATCCTGGAGCTTATATCCTGAAAAGTGCCATAGACACTCTGCGGGGTTCCACTTTCGTCTTTCACTATCGCTGCCCTGCGGTGAACATGCCTTATTGTATTGTCTGGACGCACGATCCTGGTAATGGTGTCAACCGGCTCACCGGTGGAATGGGTCTTATCTACAGCAGTGAGAAGTGGTTCTAAATCTTCGGGATGTACAAAAGAATAAAATTCTTCAATAGTGAGGCCGTTAGGGCGGGGTTCGATCCCAAAAATGCGATAAAATTCTTCGGAACATTGTATAATGTCGCCGGGAAGTTTTCTCTCAAAACTACCGAGATTTCCTATCCTCTGAGCGTTTTCAAGGCGCCTGTGCTCTTCCCTGAGTCTTTCTTCCCCTATTTTTTGTTCATGGATATTTTCTGCCGTCCCTAACACCTGGGTAACTTCCCCTTTTTTGTTGCGTTGGAATGCTTTTTCCCTTATCCTGTACCATTCCCACCGGTTTTCTCCCGCAAACACACGCACCTTTACCTCGCACTCTTCTTCGCCGGAAAGCAAGTGGCACTTTTCAAGATTCTCTATGCGACTTTCGTAATCTTCAGGGTGGATAATGACCTTGAAAATATCGGCTCCACTTTTAAGAATGTGATCGGGATCATAACCTGTTAAAGCCTTTACCCTTTGACTTATATATTCAACCCGTTTTGCCCTAAGGTCAATTACAAATAAAATATTAGGACTAAGATCAGCTACTTTTTGAAGAAAATCAAAGTTTTTCGTCAAGTCTTCCTCCTTGGATTTGTGTGGGTTTTTTTCCTTTTCTGTCATTAAAATCTTCTCAAAAATTAAAAGGCATTTTGAATCAATCGTGTACCTGTGAGCAGGTGTATCCGGAAGAAATGATCCTGAGCCGGAAGAAGTGACACCAATATTGTACCTGGTAGTAGGAAAGTATTATTTATTGCCGATTTGCAATATAAACAAAATGTATTCAAAATATTAATGAATTATGAATGATTCAAACGACGCGGGTCCAGGATTTTGGAGCCAAATAAAGAAATCTGTAATTAACTTCCAGGTCATCCTCTGGAGGGTTCAAAATAATGCCGCCTGGATTAAATGATTCGAATGAAAAAAACAGGATAATATAATTTTGTTTAAATTTTAGTTAATTAATTTAAACATAAGGAAATGTAGATATATATTTACCTCATAATCAAACTATAACAGATATGAAAAATGTATTAAATTATTCGAATCTTCTGAAGTCGTTCTTAGTAGCCGGCTTATTTGTAATGACATCTTGTGAAAAAGAACCTGCTCTTGGGGAGGTAAGTGCACTTAATGTAACTGAAGAAGCTACTGCAGCCGCGAATGCAAAGGCTTCGCCTGCAGCAATTAAAGGAGACAAAACTATTGCCGAAATAGTAGTATCCTATGCTACCGCCGAAGCAGTAGAAGACCGACAGTTCACTTTATTACTGGCGGCCCTGGAGTACGCAGGAATTACTTTCATGTTTACAGAATCTGATCAATACACCGTGTTTGCTCCTACCGATGCAGCATTTGAGAGATTCTTAGATGGTAATGCTTTAGATTCTTTTACAAAGGAGCAGGTTGCAGCAGTACTCTCTTACCATGTTACAGACGGAAGAAGATTTAGCAATAGCGTTGTTCCTAAAAACTCTCCACGTAACATTGAGACACTACTGGGACCTTCCATTTATGTAAACAGCTCAGCCGGCATTGATACCAATGATGAGGACAAGCAGGCCAATGCTTCCATCCTTGTAGAAGCAGGATTGTTTGACATTTCAGCAAGTAACGGGGTGATCCATGTGATCGACGAAGTACTGGTCCCAGTGTCCGAATAATTTAAAGTATATTTTCCTGTAGAAACTGTCTTTTTGCGAAGACAGTTTCTTTTTTTTTACTGTAGCCCGAAGGTAAACGCTGTTACAGAATCATTCGCGGCCTCAGCGCCTTTTATAGACGCGGACCTCGCTGCCGTACTTTATACCTTCCAATTCATACGGCTCTCCATGGTACATCCACAAGGTATTACTATCAGGAAAGGCAAACTTGAAGTTGCGGCCGTCGGTATTTACGTTTTTGAGGTTGTATAGGCCTTCAGAGACCTTTGTCCAAACGTAGTTCCTGGTGGCACTTTCATTTAGTTTACACTCCATGATTTCATTTATGTAGTAATGAACCGAGTATAGTTCCCCGTTAGCTTTAAAATGCATTCTTTCCTTTTTACCACACTCATCTGCCTCTTTCTCGATAGGCTCAGCATTTTCCGGAAATTCCATGTATTGCACATGTCTCCAGTCACCAACAATGGGGTCGTTGGAAGTCTCTTCTGCAGAACATGAAAGCAGAAGTGCAGGTAATACCAGGAGGAGCAGTAGTTTTTTCATAGAAAAATTCTTTAGAGCAGGTTAGTTCCATTTGCTGTACTAAAAAACATTTTTCTTTGAAAGATCATGTGTAGCAGGGAAATTAAATTTTTCCAGTCCAGATGTGTAATAAATTCGAACTTGCGGCACTAAACAGGAAAAGAACATTTTGAGCAACGATTTTTACACCTCCTCCATTCTGCCTTATGCCCCAATTATCATAAAAATATGTAGGGCATATACAGATTCGCAGGAAGATTATGAGGATTATTATCAGGAAGTATGCCTGCAAATATGGAAAAGCAGGGATATTTTTAAAGGAAATTCCAAATGGTCTACCTGGATCTACAGAATCTCTTTAAATGTTTGCCTTACTCTTTTAAAAAAGAAGGATAGAAATCAGCAATTAGCTTCCGAAGAAAAAATAGCAGCAGAACCGGAGGAGCCGCATTATTTCTCAGACAGATCGCTGTTATTACTTTATGAAGCTATAAAAAAACTTTCTGAAGTAGACCGGGCTGTTATCCTGCTGTACCTCGAGGAAAAATCCTATCAGGAAATATCTGAGATCATAGGCACCAGCCCCAATAATATTGGCGTAAGAATTACGAGAATTAAAAAACGACTTAAAAAATTATTAGATGGAAAATTCGATTGAAACAATCTGGACCAAAGGATTTTTGAAAGAGGAAGCCCTGGTAGCTCCCAAAATAAATAACCTTTACCACAAGAAATCCAGCCTGCTTATTGAAAAACTTAAAAGCACCTATAGAACCGATAATAAAAGCATCATTCCTTTGGCCATTCTCGCTGTAGTGGGATTTGGGATAGCGGGTCATTTACTAACAGGGCTGTATGTTATGGCGCTAATGACCGGCATGTTCTTCCTGAACCGAAAACAACTGGCGACACTTGAAAGAATCAGCATTGAAACCAGCAGCTATGAATACTTGCTGGAATACAGAAAGATGTTCCTGAACTTAAAGAAATTTTATACCCGGTTGTTAGGTTTCGGGCTCCCAGTTGCGGGGCTAGCAGGCTATTTTCTCTTTTTTTGGAACACTCCCCTGCTCCACGAATTTCTTCAGTTGGGGACGATCTATATTTTAGCGATCCTTGTAGGTCTTGCGCTTCTTCTCTCTGCTCTTGGGGTGATGGCTTACCGGCTAAGCCTGAAGCTTATTTATGGCAGATTCATTCAAAAACTGGAGGAAATGATATCCGATATGGAGGAGCTGCGGAAGTAGGTGACAAAAAAAGATTTCCAAAAATGTCTTCTACTCCGTGTTTTTTCCGGAGGGAAAAGGCATTTCTTTCGTTCAATATAGATGAGCCTCAGCAATTCCAATCCTGCCGTTCTTCCTTTCGGCAACAAAATTTGTAAATAAGACTTTACATTAAAAAATTTAATCTACATTTGTAAAGTACACTTTACTAAAAGTCTAACTTTAATTACATTATCATGAAACAGACACGGAAGAAAAACCTTTACAGACTTGCTGGATGGACGTGGAGCTGGGTTGCAACAATGGCAATCGCTTCCCTCGGCCCCAAATATATTTGGGATGACCACACTACCTTAACTGTGCTGGCAGTTACCGTCAACTTTGCCAATGGGATCTTTATGATCATTGCAAACAGAAATTTGTTCAATAGTTTTGATGAACTGGAGCGGAAGATACATCTGGAGTCTCTGGCCTTGACCCTTGGATTAGCCGTGGTAGTGGGATTAACATTTTCTTTGCTGGACGTAACAAATCTTATTGGTTTCGACGCAGAAATAAGCAACCTGGTCATGTTTATCGGGATCACCTATTTAGTTTGTGTTACAATAAATACCCGTAGATATTCATGAAAAACAGGTTAAAAGTACTACGGGCCGAAAATGGTTATACCCAGGAAGATCTGGCAGATATCATAGGAGTATCCCGCCAAACAATTAACGCCATTGAAAAAGAAAAATTTGATCCCAGTTTACCCACAGCTTTCAGGATCTCGAAGCTTTTCAAACAGCCTATAGAAGCTATTTTTCAGTTTGAGGATTAGTGTGCGGTTCTAAGGATTCACCCGGTAAAATATATAAAGCATTTTATCTTCGTTTTTATCTGCATAGGTATCCAGTCTGTCACCTACAAAGTTGAAATCAAATTCGTAGGAGAACGAGTTGCCATGTATGTTATTCTCGTTTTTCTCTATCATCTTAATGACATTATTTTCAGAAAGATATGCAGGTCCAATGTTTGGCATAAAGACAGATGCAGCAATGAAGAGACCTTTAAACGGGTTTGGTTTATCATCATAGAAATAATAATAGGTGTAATGGGAATTAAGGCCTATCTTTTCATGTTTGATCACATTAGAAAATGATTTGTCATAATAGAACTTTTGAACTCCGAAACCCGGTTCCCAATCCCCCTTGTGGTGAAAATCGTTAAATATTTCTTTGATCCTGCCATTGGGATAATAACTAAAATAATTTTCCTCGACAGAAGTTTCATTATCCATAAAGATGCTTTTCAATAGACCTTCGCCGGTATAGTTGAAGGTATAAAGCCTGTTTACCTCAAATTCATTGCAAACATTAATACGATTGGAAACAATGGAATCTAAAAGGTTTTCCCGGTTATAGAAAAAATTAAAATTTGTTTGTTCACATCGTCTATAATTGCCTGAATAAAAGACCATTTCTGACACCCTATCACTGTTTGGCAAATAATGGAACTCCCAGTACTTCTCTGCGGGCTCTGGGAACTCATCATGATGCTGCCTAAGAACAGCCTTGATATTCCGGTCAAGATTACCCTTTGCCAAATTGTTTAAAATGCTGTTGGGCTCATCTAATTCAAAACCCAACTCAAAATGTTCCAGGTCCCGTTCTAAATATGAAAAATCCTCCTCCTCCTTTATCGTACAGCTACCTAAAATGAACAAACAAAAAAATGGAAATATAAATTTCATCCCAAAATTTTAAAAATCCTGTACCACGGTTTCAGTTATGAACAAGTTGCGGGAGTAGGGAAAACAACCTGTGCAGGATAACGTTTTTTAAAGATAGTCAAAAATGGCATTTAAAGATATACAGTCAAACCCGGGGACGCAGATCTCCCCATCGGGATTTTTGAGCAGTAAAATTAAATTTCTTTCCTAATGGGTGATTGGACACTATAGCCTGCCCCCTTTTTTCAAATTCCTTCTAAAAATACCCTGATACTTTTTAATAATTCTTTAGTAGAATTTGTTTGCGGAACCAGGGTTTAATCCTGACCTTTTAAAAAAAGAAAGACATGAAAAAAGAAATGAAAGCTGCTCTATACGATCAATTTGATGGGCCTTCAAAGGTAAAATCGGGCACAATTGAACTGCCCGAATTAAAGGAAGGGGAAGTATTAATAAAGATAAAGGCAGCCGGGGTAAATCCCGTAGATACCGTAATTACCAAAGGATATTATAAAAACATGATGCCCCATTCCTTCCCCATCATCCCGGGCTGGGACATGGCCGGGGTCATAGAAGCACGTGGACATGCTGCGCGCAGGTTTGAAGTGGGAGATGAAGTTTATGCTTATGCGAGAAGACCAGAAGTAAAATGGGGGACCTTTGCTGAATACATTATTATACCCGACAGCTATCTTTCAAAACGACCAAAAAATGTTTCTATGGAAGAAGCAGCCGGAATTCCCCTGGCAGGACTCACCGCCTACCAGTCCCTCTTTAAAGCAGGAAAACTTGCTAAAGGACAAAAACTTCTCATTTTAGGAGCTTCGGGGGGTGTTGGAAGTTTTGCTATCCAGCTCGCCAAGACCAAAGGCGCAGAAGTAATTGGGGTAGCCAGTAGTAAAAATCATGACTACATGCGTTCCCTGGGAGCCGATCATACCATAGATTATAAGGGCCAGGACATTGGGGAAGCCGTAAAACAAATATTTCCTGAAGGCGTAGATCTCATTTTCGACTGTACCAGTGGGGAAAGCCTGCAGCAAAGCCTTAAATGTTTAAAAGCTGACGGGAAACTGGTGTCTATCCTTAACCAGGGAGATGACCTTGACCCAAAGATCGATCATGAATTTGTGTTTGTTGAACCTAATGCCCTGCAGTTGGATCACCTTAGTGAGTTGGTCGATCAAGGCAAGGTAAAGGTGAATGTGGGCCAGACTTTTTCTTTAGATGAAACTGCCAAAGCCCTGGAGCAGATCGAGACCCTGCATACCACAGGAAAAATTGTAATTGTGCCTTAGGTTGCGAGTTGCGAGTTAGATGCTGAAACAAGTTCAGCATGACGGGATGGGATTATCTGTTTCCTGTTACGGATTGCGGGTTACGGGTTGGATGATGAACTACAAACAAAAAACTACAAACCATAAACCACTGCTCTAATTCGTGATCCCGTTTTGTCTGTATTGTCTAATGAGTTTCTTTATACTTTTCAGCGTGATGGTTTGGGCGCTATTGACGTAATCCCAGTTCTTATCCCCTTCAGACTTAAGGACCTCTGCAACCCCGGAAGTGGAGCTTTGGGAGATCAATTCTCCCGTATTAAGATCATAGATCCTTATTTTGCTACGGGCATCATTGGTATTTATGGTACTGCCCATTGCAGGGGCATGAGCGAAAGACCCCATCTCATTTTTTCCCATGTTAGCCTCTACATTAATTAGAAAATCATGGCCGGTGGTTTTTCCTGCCAGCTCCAGTTGTTCCGGTGAGGGCTCAAAGGGAAGATGTGCAGCCACTACCCTGCCGTTTGGCATCTGGGACATCCGGGTAAGGGAATCCCCCAGGATCTTTTTAAAATGTTTGGCGGCCATTTTTTCTACGTATTCACTTTTATAATTGGTGAAGGGAAGGTTTAACAGCCATTTCCCCCGGGTAAAGTCGATTATCCTCCCTTTTTCAAAGTGTGTGGTGAATTGGGTGTTTCCGCAACCGGTCACAATCAATAAGAAAAGAAGGAAAAAAGTGGATTTTCTAAACATAGATAAGTTTAAATATTGACTGCCAAAAATGGCATTTTTGGAAGGTAATTTTTCAGAAGCAAAAGATTATTAAAAACAGAATTCAGTTATACCAACTTCATTTTATAATTTGTACTCCAGCCCAAGACTAAATACAGAAGACTTGATGCTATTATCTCTTTCCACTATTCCGAAAAAGTAACGTCCATTAATGGTGAGATCTTCAGTTAGATCATAGCCGGTACCAAGGTTAAGACCAACATCGAACTTGTCATAATCGTATTCTGTAATCACCTCTGGATTACCGGGTTGTTCCAAAGGATCATTTTGCAGCTTTTCATTTCTGTCGATAATAAAACCTGCCTGTGGGCCGGCATCCACAAAGAAAGATCGGGTGAAATGGTATCTTAACATCAAAGGAACCGCTATAACCGATTCCGTAATATTCGTTTCAAGATCGAGAACAATACCTCCTACTTCGTGACCGGTTATTTCCACTCCCTGTATAAGAAAATCAGTTTGCCGGTGAACGAAGTGCAATTCGGGTTGGAAATAAAATTTTTCTGAGATGCGTTTGCTTAAAAAACCTCCCAGGTAAAATCCGGCTTTTCTTTGATATACGCCGTATTCCCTTCCATCTACCTCAAAATTTGGGGTAAATTTCGAATAATTTCCTCCTGCTTTTATGCCGAATTCCAACTTTGAATTTTGGGCGTAAGAATTAATAGAAAGGCTGAAGATTATTGCTAATGATAAAATGCTGATCTGTTTCATTTCAAATTTAGGTTTTTCAGTTTTGTATGGTTATAAATTTTGATATTTAGTGGCAGCAGTTTATAAGTTGATTATGGGATACTTTCCATTTTTGCCTCCTCTTCAATAATTTTGAGAGCTTGCTTCAGGTATAATTCAGGATCGTAGTTTAAAGCACTTTCAGTAATCACATGGTCCAAAGCCACGCCTTCCCGTTGCACGCCACGACCATCGGGATAGAAGCCTCCCAGGCCGGTGAAAGAGGCAGTCTGCCCATCGGCTAAAGTGTATGTCCAGATATTTAAAGGGGCTCCCGCTGTTTGCTCCCCGATAGTGGTCACGTTGGGCGCTCCCTGTATGGCCATGGCGAGCCATTCTGCTTTGCTCATCGTAGAACGATCTACCAGCAGGATCACCCGTCCCTTGTAAAAATCCCTGTTCCTTCTTCCGGTTTTAAAAGGATCCAAAATAAACCCGAGCGGGGATTGTCCATCGGGATCTCCCAGTGAGGGTTGGGAAGCCAGGGGAAAAAGCACCTTCAAATATTTCTTTTTCTGCGGATAAAGAAAGCGGCTTAGATGTGTGTCTGAAATATTTTTGGGATAGTTTCGAAGATCAAGCACTATCGCCTTTTTTTCTTTTCCGTGGTTAAAGGCAGTTTTAAGTTCTTTGGAGGTAATACTGTCCAGGTTGATATATGTTACCTGCGGCGTGAGATCATACCACTGCTCCTTTCGCGGATTGTAAAGCTGCTGATCTTTTTCAATTTTTCCGAAGCTGCTATAAAGCTGGATGGTTTGCTGCCCGGAAATACCAGACGCAGGAGAAAGCACTTTGACCCTGACGGAATCCTTGTTTCTAACAGACAGCAGGAACCACTTCTGAATGCGGTGATCTAAATAATTCTTATTGGAAGCAGAAATAATAGGTTCAAAGTTCCTTTCGATATAATCTCTTACCGGGAGGCCCTCAATTTCTGTAATTACATCTCCGGGATGTATGGTGGCTTCGGGTGCCGAAGAGAATTTTAATACGCGGGTCACTACCAGCGAGTCGTTCACCAGTTTTCCGTTAAGGCCAGGAGAATGGGTATACAGGGAATCCCAGAGATACCGGGAAATGCGATAGGAATGAGAGTCGTTTAGTTTGGCGATCATCTTCAGCTTTGCCAGTTCGAACTTTTTAGTGGTGGTTGCTTCGGAAAACTCTTTGGTAAGGGCCGGCAAGATCTCCCTCCAGTCTTCATCCATAAGATACTTGTTGACATACCAGTACTGTATGGTGTTCCAGAAATTGTAGAGCAGTAACAGGCGATGGCTCTCAATAGAGGCATCAAAACCTGCCACTGCCTTATTGTTTTCGAAGTTGAGAAAATTGTTGAGCCATTCCGAAGAAGCGTAGTGGTCGCCAATTCTCCTGTTGTTCCTTAGCTTAAGAAGTGTTGCGGTAAGTTCCTCTCCAAAAGCGTACTCTTCTATCCAACCATAGTCTTCATTCTTTCTGAAAAGACCCTCTGTGCCCGATTCTTCTTCTATTTTAAACCTGGTCTTATTAGTAGTTACTTTGTTGACAAGCCCAAGCAGGAGCGCATTGAGTTCCTGCTGGTCTCTTAAGTCCCGGGATTTTTCCAGCATTGCCAGCAATTCCCTGTCCCAGTCATATTGTCCACGGCTCACATCGGGATGATGATATTTGATAAGGCCCCAAACGAGTCCGACCTTACGATTTATTTCATTTTGAGAAAGGGATTGTCCAAAGCTGAGACCTGAACAGATCAACAGGATTAGGAATAAAATATATTTCATAGCAATTGTTTGATTAATTCACGAATCAGCATTTTCCCGTTCCTTTTTTGTGTGTCTAATTGAAACCAGCATGGCCGCCATGAGAAGGATATTGGAAAGGCCTCCCAGAGCTTTCCCTAAATTTTCCCGGGAGAACAAGTTGTCGTAATCCAGGAGCCAGAAATTGATGATCAACAAAATCCCGCTTATAAGGATGACGGCTTTTCTTAAGTTTTGTTTTGAATTTTTATTTGATCTCATGAACTTTTACCTGTCACGATCCCGTGCTTTTTCCCGTTGTGTCTTAAAGAGTTTATACCCGTGAAGAATTGCCACTAATAGAGATAAGCCGCAAAGCAGGTAGTTTTCTTTTAAATAAAAACTGAAGCCACCCATCAATCCAAAGCCAATCCATAAGAGGCCCGGTACACTTTCTATTCCGGCTTGTTTTTTCATGTATTATCTAATTATTTTCCCTCGAAACCCGGCAGGTCTTTTAAAAGTACTTCTGAAGCCACTCTTACTTAAAGCTGAATACGAATTTTCTTCTCCTTCGCTGCTCAAAATATGGCTGTGTCGAATTCTGGGTTTCATGACTTTGAACTGTGCAAAATTCCCTTTATAAATTTTCAACCGACTTGTATTTCAGCTGAATTACCGAAAGTTCTCCGGCGTTTACTTTTTCAATGGCATTTTTATAATCCCCTGCAGAATTGATCACTACGCCATCCCGGTGTTCCTTAAGGGTGGAAAAAAACTTTACTTCAAACCATACTCTGTCAAGTTTTTCCTGCTCCCTGGGAGTAATGCCGGTTCTGCCGCTAATCAATGCGTCCATATGTTTGCGGGCAATATTTTTAATATCATCGGCTACATTGCTGTCAGTTGGAAGGTTACGTATCGCACCTATCACAAAAAAGATCTTTCCATACCCTGCTTTTTCAATATACTCGCCTCCATACTTCAGCTTGTATAGCCCGGGATTTTCATCAAGAACTTTGGCCAGGGAGTCCCTTACCTCCCAATTGTCCTGAAAATATTCGTAACCATCCTCATATTTCCCCCCGCCAATCAATACGCCTCTCTCGGTTACCGGATACTGTTCGATGACCGACTGGTAAAGTTCTGTGCTTACAGCAAACCTGGTGGCAAAATAATTTCCGGGATTGTAAAACTCATCGAAAAGCCGGTAAGGGAACATGAATGATATTGGATCGGCATCGTGCTGCCAGGAAGGACTTTGGGAAAATGCCTGATTAAGCTTATAGTAAGAGGTTTCAGTCGCACCAAAAGGATTGGCGACCGGAACATGACTATCTGCGTAAATTCCCGCACCAACCTGCTCCCGGTATGCATAGTTTTCATCGAGAACAGTTTCTCCGTTACTTGTAATGATTACATTCCGGTTTTCCCCGGCTATGTCGTAAGTGGTGGTGGCGGTGCTGTTACCATCAGCCGCTGTAAATTCTACCAAACTCAATTCTCCATTGGTATAGGTGTAGATAGTCGTACCTGCCTCGCTATACACTTTCTTGATCGAGGGAAGCCCGTTCTTATACTCTGTTTCAAACCACAAGGCTCCGTCGGGATTATAGTATTTTGACCAGAGGGGCTTATTATCTTCACTCCGGCTCACTTCCATATACAGGTGCTGTTGCGGATAACTCGCGTATACCTTAGCCGATTTAATATAACCGTTCTCATAATATTCAAACTCCTCCATTGGGTCTCCCGAAAGTTGATATCGGCCCTGCTTTATCCAGCCATTCTGGTGTTGATCTAGCAGCTCGAAATGGGAAGTAGATCCTATAGCGTAATCGATTGGTGGAACATTGTCTTCTTTTTCGCAGGAAGATAAAAGTACCGTAGCTAAAAGGAGCAGAGACAGGTAATGTTTTTTGAACACGGTATTTGTTTTTAAAAATTCCTATTTGAGTAAAACACTTATTATTTAGTAGGAATTTCCCCTTTTTTGTTACAGAAAAAGCATTTTCCCGAATAAGGATGAACAATAAATAATTAATTCCCTTCCGCAGAAATATTCGGGAATATCCTGATTCTGCTTTTTTCATAAGCTCTCTGGCATTATAGTCAAAGCAAATATCCGGATGAAGTTTTTACCTACATTTGGCACCACTCAATACATTATGAAAAAAGCTTTAGTAAGATATAGAAACAGTGTTTTTGGAAGGTTTGTTTTTCGCAATCAAAAGTACGCTCCCATTCTTTTTTTTATGGGTGGTTTTATTTTTGACACGTTGACCTTAGGGCGAATTGACCGTGTTTATGACACGGTGGTACTTTGCTCGCATATGACCTTATTATCCATAACGCTTTACTTATATAATACAGTAGATGAAGCCAGATGGGAAGGTACTTTTATAAGACGTTATTTCGAATATTTTCCGCTGGTCATACAGTTCTTCTTTGGCGCACTTTCAAGTGCTTTCGTCATCTATTTTTTCAGAAGTGTGTCCATGTCAAAAACTATGTTTTTTTTCATACTGCTGGTCCTGCTCCTATTTGCAAACGAATTTCTTAAAAAGAAGATCTCCAATAAATACCTTCAGTTCAGTGTCTATTTTTTTATAAGTTTCACCTTTTTCGCCTTTATGATTCCCACGCTGATCAAGGAAATGAATACCTTTATTTTTATCATTTCCGGACTTGTAAGTTTGGTGAGTACGCTGGCACTCATCAGGTTTATTTACAGGTCAAGCCCGGGTACAAGAGCTGAGATAAGTCTGAAAAAACTGATCGGTCTTATCCTTTCTATCTATATAACAATTAATGTTTTTTACACTTTAAATCTTATTCCACCGGTGCCGCTGGCTATGGATACAGGGTTGGTGGCTCATGATGTGCGAAAAATGAATAACGAATACATCGTGATTTACGAGAAGAGTCCATGGTATGTATTCTGGCGTAAATATGACACCAATTTTCATCGTCAGGCAAGTGAAAGAGTTTATGTATTCACTTCTGTTTTTGCACCTACAGATTTAAAGAAGTCCGTTTTTCATAGATGGAAATGGTACAATCCCGAAACCGGGAAATGGGAAGTAACTGATAAAATTAACTTTAAAGTTACCGGTGGGCGTGATCGTGGTTTCCGTGGATATACTCATAAAAATAACCTTAGGGAAGGCCAATGGAGAGTTGATGTAATTACAGAAGAGGAACTGGTACTTGGGGTTGTGGATTTTGAGATCAAAAACACTTCTGAACCTCATAAAGAAGGAATGGTAAAGAAATCATTTTAACAACTGTTTCCTCAATACTATTTTTTATTACTCACTGTAAGTTCTGGAACTATAAGGTGCCGACGGAAACCCGGAATTATCGGTTTCTCGGGGCTCAACTTTTTTACCTGAATTTTATTCAGTAAACTGGTGTTAAATAAGAAATTAAGTGTTAACTGTGACCCTTTACACCTGGTTAACTAAGATTTAGAGATCTTATTTTATATTCCGGGCTTTGATTCCCTTATTGGTTTGACCCAAAATTATCAGCATAGGTAGAAAGGTTATTGGTAAGATAAAAAGCGGAAGGAATGCTATTGCATTAATATCTTTAAACCCGTAGGAGATAAAAAAATAGGTTGAAAATGAAATTGCGATAAAAGCAACTAATCCTAAACCAAATAAAGCGGCTTTAAGGGAATTTCTTCGCTTGAGTAATTTTTCGTTAGATAATTCTTTATAATTTCTTTCCATATATTTTCTTGTGATTTCTGTAGGTTTATAAGATCATTTTAAGATCTATTATTCGAGTTATTTCAAAATTCTCATCTTTATCTCTTCTCTTATTATGGAATAGTTTCGCCAGGACCGAAACAAAAAAAATACAAAGGCAAAAGGCAGTTTTTGATCCTGAATCCTGAATTCAATTAGTCTCTCTTTACGGTCCTGATATTTTTTTTGAAATAAAAGTTTAAATAATAAAAAACGAGCATAAGCATCATGAGTTCATACCCGCTGATTACTTCTGCGTTTTCTCCCTGAAAAATTATTTCTGCAAAAAATTCGTAAACAAGGAAGAACGCTCCAAAATTGAATGCGGTCTTAATGCAGCTAGATCTTAAGGTGGCTGTTCTTTCGTTTTCCACTTTTTCTTTTGTAGAAACAAAGAGCAGCAGGGAGATGAGAATTATGATCTTCAGGATCCAGCTGAATTTATAGGGATCTAAATTTATAAGCTCAGGATTTGCTGCGTTGACAAACCAGATGCCTATGGCGAGCACAAAAAGTGCTAAGGCAATCATTTTCCAGTAATGGGGAAGTAGATTTTCTTTCATTATTATTGATTCTTGTGAGTGTATAAAATGACCTTTTAAAATCTAATTTCTGAAGCTTATTTCTAAAAGACTAACAGCCGGAATCTATTTTCTCTTAAAAATCCGTACATCACTTTCATACTTTACACCATCCACTTCATAAGGTCCGCCATTGTGCATCCACATGGTGTTGCTGTCCGGAAAGCTAAACCTAAAGTCCCTTCCCTCGGGCGACACCCTCTTTAGATTATAGATGTCTTCAGATACTTTTGTCCATTCATAAGTCATGGTGGCGTTTTCATTCAATTTGCACTCCATGATCTCGTTCATATAGTAATGAACCGAATAAAGTTCTCCGTTGTTTTTAAAGGTCATTGTTTCCTTCTTAAAACATTCATTTGCCTCATGTTCTTTCGGCTCACCGGTCTCAGGGAATGCCATGGTGCCCCAAAGTTGCCAGTGACCTACTATGGGATCTTTTGGAGCTTCTTCGGAAGAACAGGAAAATAAAATGATGAGAAATGTTAGTAGTAATAGTTTTTTCATGCTATTAGTGTATATGGTCTTAATTCTTTACTCTCTCAAAATGGTAATCATTACCTCCTTTTTGATGCGACCTCCCTAATATCATAATTCCGTCTGTGAGCGTATAGCTATAAATGGCACCATTGATTGAAACTGCAGGTTCTGTTTGGTCATTTTCTCCCCAGGGTCCGGGATATAAATAAGCTTTTCTAAAATGATACTCATATTTTCCATTTGAATACCCAATGGTTTCTGCTCCTGTAATTATTAATTCATTGCCGCTTTCGGGAGCATCGTATCTTTTATTGGAAGTGAAGTTGTAAATGACATTTTTATCTGAAAGATCCATCAATGTGGGATCATAAGAACCATCACTTGTTATCCTGAGTAATCTCCACTCCCCGGGAAATGGTTCTAAATCACCTGGATCATCACTTCTGGAACAACTTGACATAGTTAAACCGATGACTAATAAATAAATAAATTTTTTCACGTTTTTTTATTTTAAATATTGCAGGCAAGATGCTAATTTCAATTGTTAACTTCCTCAGTTCTGTCCATAATAACTTTCCTTCGCAGGTGTATCTGGTATAGAACTCTTTCCTGATAAACCTCATTTCATAAGAATCAGAAGAGACCATTCTTGAAATGCTCCCAATCTGAAAAAATGTTACCTAATATGAAGAATGAAATGACCAGAACCATTATTAAGATCAGGAACTAAATTCCTGTTGGTTTAAAAATTTTATTCATTGATATTGAGTCTTTTAATGATAGACAAGTTAACCACTTTCAAATTCCAATTAAATCACCAAACTTTCTTAATTTTTCCTACCACTAAAAGTCCAATCCCAATACCTATACCTGCTCCAACCCAAAACCCGTTAAAATCCATTATAAAATTTGCTGTTAGGCCAAAAAGAAGGATTACTAAGCCTGTAATTTGAACTTTATTCATTTTTGTATTTTTTTCCGTGAGCCCAGTTAGTTGGCAATTTTGAATTTTGAACCCTGAATTTTAAATTTTAAATTCACTCTGTCAGGCCTTTATTGATTTATAAGTTTAATATTTACCTATTCTTGCTTTTCATTCTTTAAACCTCGAACTATCTTAGAAATCCATTTGAAACGAAAGGCAGCGCCAAATAAAGGGCAGAATGCCAGTATTCCCAGTCATGGCCGCCATCTCTCACTCTTAGTTCTGAAGGGATCTTCGCCTCCTGCATAGCGCGGTAAAACTCGAGGTTTACCGGAAGTAAGAAGTCGTCGTCCCCACAGTCTACAAACCACCTGATATCCTTTAATTCTTCCTGTTTATCTTCATCAGCATTGGCGACAAATTTCACCGCATGGTTTTCGAGGACAGTCCTGTTCAATTCTTTGCCTTTTTCATCCGCATTCTGGATTCCGCCGCCGGGTTCTATTCCGAGCCAGGCACTCATGGCATAGACCGAGGAGAACATATCCGGGTGTTTCTGTGCATAGACAACAGCTCCGCCGCCGCCCATGGAGAGTCCGGCAATCGCGCGGTGCTTTTTATCGGGAATTGTTCTGTAGGTTTTTTCGATATGTGGGATCAACTCCTTAAAGAAGTAATCCTCATAGGCCCATCCATTCATGTTGAAGTAACCATACCAGTCTGTTCCTGCATCTGGGATTACTATTATCATTTCTACCGCTTCTTCCGCATTGATCAGCCGGTTGGCTACATCTTTTACATGTCCTCGTTCTACCCAGTCTTTGTTGCTGCCGTACAAGCCGTGCAAGAGGTAGAGAACGGGATATTTTCTATCTGTATCGGTGCTATAGCTTTTGGGCAGGTAAATGGGGTAACTTCTTTCGGTATCGAGGATCCCGCTGCTCATGGTCTTGATTTCCGCCACGCCCTGCGGCGGACCAAAATTTTGAGAGTAGCCGACAAAAGTGCAGCTGATAAACAGGAAAAATGTAAAAAATCTTTTCATGAGTCTAGGTATGGTGGTTAAAGCTCTTCAAAAATACAATTTTTGAGGGGTATTAATTGTGGACAGTGGACTGAGGATAGTGGAGAGATAAAAATTATACATTATACAATAGTCATTATTCATTTTTTTAAATCCAGCACTGTTTTTCCTGAAGCCTCTTTAGTCAAAATATACCTTATCCTGAAATCCTGCTGCTCAATTTCATCCGACTCCTCCAAAGGCTGTGGCTTAAAACTGAGACTAAATACTATTTTTAAATATTATTTTCATTGTTCAGGAAGTCGATCAGCTTTTGTTGGTGGGGTAAATTCCGGATATATTCTTCCTGTTCCTCCAAATTCATTGGAGGTGCATCGGTCTGATAAAAGCGGATTGATCCGTCTTTTTGCGGTGCCACCAAAATAAGTCTCCCTGCCCTGAGGTCGAAGAGCCGTGAATTAACTATTGCATATGCGTTTTGATCGGCTAATTGTACTGCAACCCAGTCCACCCTGCTCCTGGTAGACGTGTTTATGCTCCCTTGTGATAAATAATGAGGATGATTTCTTGATATTGCTGAAACCGGATTTTCATTTTCTTTACCGTCTGCAATACTTAAAATGGAGAAGTAAACTATAGATTCATCCTCCGGACTTTTAAATAAATGTTTACTATGTTCCCCTTTTCCAATGATGGCGTAATGCCCTCTAAAAGATTTTCCGGCAATTTCTGTTTTGATAGGTCCGTTCCCATTTCCCGGCGAATCATACATCGGGGTTGGGAAAGGTGAAGGGAAAAGAGGAAGGTCTTGTGAAGTCAAAGCATCAATATATTCAATCTCCATATTTAGGGTTTCAGTGTCCCAGGTTTCGGAGGAATTAAAATCAGCCGCTTGTTTTTTAGCTTTCTCTAATGTCCAGAATTGAGTTTCCTGGTTTTCGATCTCAGTCGTCCCGATCTTAGGTGAGCAACTTAAAGTAGTTATCAAAACCAAAAATATTCCTGGAGCACTTATTTTCCAGTAGTGGGGGAGTAGACTTTCTTTCATTATTATTGATTTTTGTGATTTTCTAAAATGGCCTTTTTAGGATCTAATTTCTGAAGCTTATTTCTAAAAGACTAACAGCCGGAATCTATTTTCTCTTAAAAACCCGTACATCACTTTCATACTTTACACCATCCACCTCATAAGGTTCGCCATTGTGCATCCACATGGTGTTGCTGTCCGGAAAGCTAAACCTGAAGTCCCTTCCCCCGGGCGACACGCTCTTTAGATTATAGATGTCTTCAGATACTTTTGTCCATTCATAAGTCATGGTGGCGTTTTCATTCAATTTCCACTCCATGATCTCGTTCATATAGTAATGAACCGAATAAAGTTCTCCGTTGTTTTTAGAGATCATTGTTTCCTTCTTAAAACATTCATTTGCCTCATGTTCTTTCGGCTCACCGGTCTCAGGGAATGCCATGGTGCCCCAAAGTTGCCAGTGACCTACTATGGGATCTTTTGGAGCTTCTTCGGAAGAACAGGAAAACATAAGCAGGAGCAAGGGAAGTAGTAATAGTTTTTTCATGAATTTGGGGGACATCAACCTGAATATTCTTTCTGTAAAATAGGTTTTTTAATAGGTGTCAAAAATGTCATTTTCTGAGAGGTACTTGTGGTTTTGCCTGCAGACCTAACAGGTTTTGAAAACCTGTTAGGTCTTTCTTAGCCCGTCCTTTAGCTTTACTTTTTCTGGTTATCCGGCAACTCCCGCTGCCGGTTTTAAAGATCATCAATTTCATCAAGGGTGTAAAATTTCACCTCCATATCCATTCTTTTTAAATATTCTTCAACGGTACTTTTAATTCCCATATTCTTCCTAAGAATATTTACTTTTTCGGGGTCTTTTACCGGCCATAAAAAGAAGATCCATTCCCCTTCTTTATTAGCCTGTCCTTTTATTTGTGTGCCGTAGATCTGTTCCAGGCCCTGAAACATTAAATTTCTATCTTCCATCATGGCCAGGTAGGTTTTAGACAACTCACCTTCTTTAGCTGCTTTTCTCACCAAAGGCAGGTATCGATCTATTTTATCTGAATGCTGGATAACCAAAAAAACTGCTTTATTAGCAGGCTCTCCCACGAGGGATTTCCCGGGGTAACCATACTCCTGAATGATTCTTTCAACCTTTATCAAATTTATACTATCAATTTCCCGCATTAGTGAGTACAACTTATTTCCCTCAATATCCTTTTCATCCAGGTCCATCTTCCTTAGTAACTCGGCTTTTCTCTCCCCGGATGGATTACCGTCTGTAATTTCTCTTATTCCCTGGTCCATCAGGTATATTCTTTCAAGTTCCTCCTTAAGTTCAGGGTTTATTTGATCCTCTTCAGGATTAGTGACCTGTGAGTAGGAATAACAGCTGGTTAGCAGTAATAAAGTGAAGATTATTTTGTTCATTTTGAAGTATGATTTATAATATTCAATATTGACGGTGAGACGAAGTCAGATACTTTAAAATGCCTTGTGCTTCTATCAAAAATGCAGCAGCCGTGAGTTCACTACTTTCACAGAGCGGAAAAAGATGTAGTGCGGCTTGAGCTAAACAATAACTGATAAATTGAGTTTGGCTAGTATTTTTTGCGCTTCGAAGTGTTCAGGAACCTCTTCTAAAATATCTCTTGCTAATTTAGCAGCATATTCCTTCTGGGTATTGTGCAAATAAATCCAACCTAAATTCGTTTTATCCTCATTACTTATCTCTTCAAAATTAGAAGGTTTTGTAGCCAATTCTATAATTGTATTAGAAAGAATTTTTTTGTGCTCAGTACTTCTGAGAACCTTTAATCGAAGTAAATGGGAATATCTTTTTAATAAATTACTTAATTCAATTTTGGAAGATTGTTCGACATTGCAAAGATTAATTATAGAATTTATTTCAGCTTCATAATCTTTCTTTTGTTTATATAATTTGATTAGTCTTTTCCAAGCAACTAATGATTGGTTCTCTTCTACTGCAGCGATATATTTATTACAAGCTTCTATTGCTTCATCAATGAAATTAAATTCCTCTAATAAAGTTGAGTACAATAAATATGTTTTTGGCCGTTTAAGGGAAAGATATTCCATTATTGGGATAAATTTGTCTATTTGTTCTACCTCGGAGGAAATATCTTTAGCGACTTCTTGGAAAAATTTCGAGATTCTTTGCTCAATACCGCTTTCCAATTCTGTATTTCTTCCAACACCAAATTTCATTAAAATTCCCGCATCCTTTTTTATTGCGAATTGGTGAATGTCTGTTTTGAGCTTTTTTTCTGCGAATAATTGAGCACTAATTGGTAAACCTAAGAGAACTTCATTCTTTTGAGTAACTGTTTTGTCAACAAGTGAAAATTTATAGAGCTCATCTATTGCACCTTCAACATTTATTCTTTCCTCAATTGTAGATTTTAAAACTGCTTCAAGCGCTATTTTTGGAATTGAACTTCTCCATGATCCTAGAGTTAGAAAGACTCTTTTAGCTGCTGCGGAAAGCTGATTATAGGTTCGTTCGAACAATGCTTGAAGTAAATTTTCTTGATCTGCCATTATTCTTTTTATGTCACCAAGTTTCTGTTCATTAGCAACTTGACCAAGAAGAATTTTAGCTACATAGGGATGTCCAGAAGATTCTTCGAAGAGTTGGTCTATATATCTAGAAGTAACAATATCAAAAATTCCCAACTCTTTACTAACAGTAGTAATTAGTTCTTGGAATTCTTCATATTCCATTCCGCCGACGTTTATGGGGTAATCAGCTTTAAATTCATTCATTCTTGAGGTAATTAAAACCTTGTTGGGTAACCGAATATGAGTATCCAGCCAATTAAACATACTCAATTGGTCAACAACAGTTTCGAAATTGTCAAAGACAAAAAGTGAGCTTGTAGATTTATCTTGTAAACTTTGCTTAAACAACTCAACTTTTTCGTCTTCTTTTAATTTAGGGTCTTGAGGACCTATTAATTTGTTAAATACGTTAACAACATCTTTTATATCTAATATATCAGGCTGTACTTGTTTGGCACCTAAAGACATTAAATCAATATCACGTGAACTAAACCAAAAAATATTTTCAAAACGATCTTTGGAACAAAAATCTCTTAAAACTTTAATAGCCAAAGTGGTTTTTCCAATACCTCCTCTACCGATTAAAGTTATAATTGGATGCCTTTCATTATTTAAGATTTCGTTAAGCTCAGTTTCCAGTGATGCCCGGTTAATATAGACTGTTTGATTTTCTGGTATATTGGTAAAGCAGTTTTCAACTATTTTTAATTCCTCTAAGCCTTTTGTTTCGCTCTTGGGTAACGTACCAGGTGGTGTTAAATACTTTCTACCACTTTTAATAATTTTTGTTCCTGTTGAATAGGACAATGTTTCAAAATTTTCCTTTCTAAAAGATCCATTAGGAAAGAAAAATTCATTTAATTCACTATCAGTGAAAATCAAATCTATTTTTATGGGCTCATTTATAAATGTATAAATTCCTGTTTCTAAACTAGCTCTAATTCCTGCAGCACTAGTCAAGTAGGCGAAATTATCGGTATGTTCTGATATTGCTGAAACTCTGTATTTCCCAGAAAGGTTTTGACTTAGGAAAGCCCATTGTAATTTAAAAGGTGAGAACCGTTCGCAAATAATTCTAAGTGAAGGACCCAATTTTTTATTTAATTCTGTGGCGATTTCAATTGTTATAGCTCCATGACCCCTAGTCTTATTTCTGAGATTGGCAAAATATCCAAACCAAGTTTTTAATTGTAGCTTATTAGTTCTAACCGAGGGATCTTGACCAATTATTTTTAGACAATCTATTATGGCAGTTACTGCAATATTCTGCCAGCTATCTTTCGAAGTTTTATCATTAAGCTCCTTCGAATACTTATTGTATTCAATTTTCATTTCTTGAGATGAAGGGCCAGTGAGTAACTCATCTAAGCTACTGCTCCAATCACCTATGCCATTTGCACGGACTAATTTATAGTACTGGGTATATTTGTAATTTTTTTGAGATTCACCAAGTCCAGAAAGCATGAACAAGCAAGTTGACTTGGTTATAACCTCACCCAAATACATCAAACTATTAAAGTATGATATTTGTGAATCCTTCTTTTCCAACTCAATTCGGTCCCAAATTTTTTGAAGTAATTGATTTTTCAAAATATTTCTTTTTTCTAGTTTTAGTTTTTATCGATTATTCCAATCTGGAATCATTTTCATTACATGTTCTTAATTTCCAGTAGATCCCTTATTCTCATTCCACTTTGGTAATTAGGTTCATTAGTTGATCTAATTAAGCAAGATGGATTGAGCTGGTTTCTTTTTATTTTACTAATGAGTTGGTCTGAATTAAAAGGTCCGTGTTCTTGATAAAATTGCATATAGAAGAATTTATTCTGCGGTTCTAAAAAAGTCCTTTTCAAATATTTTACTTCCAAATATCTGACCAGGTCTTCAAAACTATTTATAGAACCTTTGTATTTGCTCTCATTTACAAAAAAGGCATAACTCTTATCGCCATCTAAGTTCATAACTAAAACATCTTCATTTTTGAAGGATTGCTTCATTAAAAAAGTCTGGGTTCCGTTTTCAATTAAGAGTGAGTCTGTATTAAGATATTCCCAATTTGCTTTGCTCACTAAACCATTTTCTGCAATTAATAGAATACCTCCATCACGAAAGATGTATGTGGTTTTTAAATCTTGTAGATCATTAATCAGGACCCATTGTTGATTTGTTATCAAAGTCAAGTCATCCAGTTTTTTACTGAATTTTTGAATTTTCGGTACTATATCAGATATAAAAGTTTTCATTATTATTACTTAATTGAATCTTCAACAATCTCAATCTCCTCCTCCGTCAACCCATAAAGCTCATAAACAAGCCGGTCGATTTCTGCTTCTAAAGAAGAAGTGTCGGCTGCGGGATTTTCATTTTTTAATTGAAGAATATTATCCACAAGTGTGATTATTACTTTATTATGATCCTGTTTTTTTGGTATTAGAAATTTTTCAATAGTAGTCTTCTTAAATACAAATGCACCACCCGCCGTTTTTTCTCCTATTATTGAAAAGTAAAATTGGTATAATTTAGAATTAAACAGAGCGAGAATAAACTTTATAGGTATGGTATCAGAAGTGAGGAAAAATGATGCACTCGTTAAAAGTTTCCGGTCTTGATCGAGGGAAAAATCCCAACCGCCTGAAATTAACCCCCAAACTATTTTTTCCCTATCAAACAACTCAACGTAACTAGCTGCACATCTTTGTAATGCATACCATTCATATCGTATTCCAGTTTCTGATTTATTTCTGCTTTCGAGTTTAGGTTTGAACGATAATAAATGATTATACTCTTCGGCATGGGAATGTTGAAATTCCTTTTCTGCAACTTC
This sequence comes from Salinimicrobium sediminilitoris, assembly GCF_020866905.1. GTDB lineage: Bacteria > Bacteroidota > Bacteroidia > Flavobacteriales > Flavobacteriaceae > Salinimicrobium > Salinimicrobium sediminilitoris. Next base: position 60,321 of record NZ_JAIVCC010000007.1, read on the forward strand.
ACTTGCTCCTTTAATATTATCATCATTTTGAAGTGGAAAATGCCATGGGACAAAGAGAAGTTTTAAATTGTTATTAGAAATTTTATATCTGTTGATGTCTTTCCCTCTAAGAAATGGCTTTGCTATATTTGAATCATAAATAGATGATTTTTCCGATACGATAAAGGCATTGTCAAATCCTGTAGTAATTCCTCTTCTTATTTCAACAGTCTTATCGGCACTCAGTGGCTTACCCAATTGCTTAAGCTTTGCAACTAAATTTTGCTCATCAATTTTAGAAAATAGCCACGAATTGTTCGAAAGTAATTTGGCGTCAAGAACTAACATTTCTTCTTTATACCTCAAATTAAATTTTTCCTGGTCTATACTCTCCTCTTTAAACTCCAAATATTTAAAAGTTTTTGATGGAGTGTTTTTATCTATGTTTATTATAACACTTGAGACTAGAGCTTCGTCAAAAATTGGAACTAATTCAAAATTTATAATTTCGTTGACATCGAAAGATTTTAAAAAACTTCGTAATGGTTTGCCGTATTCTGTATTGAAAAATTTATTTGTCGAAATGAAGGAAAAATTGCCTTTTTCCTGTAAAATTTTAAAAGCTCGTTCGAAAAAGAAGACGCTCAAATCAGCTGTCCCAGAATAAACTGAATACCATTCTCTAAAAATCACGGTTGCACCTTGTGATTTTCGCTGTTGAACATACGGCGGATTCCCAATCACCACATCAAAGCCCACATAATCCCCGTTTTCATCCAGCACTTCGGGAAATTCAAAGCGCCACTCAAAGGCGTTTTCATAGATCTTGTTGTCTTTGATCTCCTGTATCTGGGTTTCCAGTTTTCTACTCTCTTTGGAGAGTTTCTCCAGCTTTTTGTTCCAGGCGGCTTTTTCCCTTTTTGACTGCTCAAACAGCTGAGTTTGGTTGGCCATTAAAAAGATCTCGCCTTTTACTTTCTCCAGCCTTTTTACCTTGGGATCATTTGTGGAGATCTCGCTCCTAAAGTCGTTCTTGATGTCGTGGATGATCTTTTCCATCTCCCGCTTCTGCTCCTTGTTATGGGCGTTGCGATAGGTGTCCACGGCCACCCGGTAGCTGTCGATATTCCATTTGCTGTCTTTGAGCGCCTTGCTTAAGTCGGCATCCAGGTCAAACCGGGAGATGAGGGAGTTGCCGCATTTGATGTTGATGTCGATGTTCGGCAGCGTTTCCAGTTCTGTCTCATTCTTATAATACGCGTTTTTCAGCAGTTCGATCCACAATCTCAGGCGGCAGATCTTGACAGAGTTCGGGTTGATGTCTACTCCAAAAAGGCAGTTTTCAATGATGTTCTGTTTCTCGTGGAAAAGCGCTTCCTGCACCCGTTGACTTTCCTTTCCGGAGGGATTGTATTCAAAAAGCTCCCCGTCGTCATCGGTCACGATGAGTTCGTCGTTGACCACTTCCACCTGGTATTCCTTCAGTCTTCTTCCGTGGCGATCCTGCAGGATATTCAGGTCATTCTTGATCGCGATCATCTCATTGAGCGCCGAAACCAGGAAATGCCCCGAGCCCACCGCGGGGTCACAGATCTTGAGGCTGTTGATGAGATCATTCGCCTCCTGCCGATCTTCTATTTTATCATAAAGCGCATCCAGGTCCTTACAGTTCCAGCCTTTGGTCTCATTGAATTTTTGCACCACGGCTTTCCTAATGGTCTCGCGGCACATGTACATGGTGATAAAGCCGGGCGTAAAGAAAGAGCCGTCCTTATAGCCGTTGATCTTTTCAAAAATAAGCCCCAGCACACTGGCGTTGATGAGCGTCTTGTTGTCTTCCTGTATGGTCTCGCCGCCTTCACTGCTAAAGTCGTAGGCGTTGAGAAACTCGAACAGGTACTCGAGCGCGTTGAGTTCGCCGCTGCGTTTCTTGCCTTTTTTATCCTTCAGCACGGTGGCGCTGTAAATGGGCAGCGTCTTGTCATCGCGCAGGTTGCTGATGAACAGCGTGGCGTGCTCAATATCTGTGGGCTCAAACAGCGAAGAGTTGAGATAAGGTACCTTCTCAAAAAGGGCTTTTACGTCTTCATTTCTTTCTGAAGCTTGCCGCGCCAGCACCTGAAAGAACAACGAGTTGAGATCGTCGTAATTATGGATCCTGTCGAGGCTTAAAAATTCATAGGATTTATCCCCTTTTTGATAGGTAAGTAACTGGGCTTCCAAAAGCTTCAGAAACAATATCCTGTTGAGCCACGTGATGCTGAGTTCCAGTCCTACGGAAAAAAGCCTTTCTTCATGTGTTTCCCCAAACTGCGACGGCTGCTCCAGCCTCCCGATCTTATCCATGCTGTCCAGCTGAATGATCGCGTTCTCCAGAAAAGAACCGGTATTCCGCTGACCTTCCTTCTGGCGTTCGATGATCTTCTTGCCGCCCTGTTTGGTTTCGGTTAAACCGATGATGTGCAGCAGTTCGCCATAAAAACGTTTGTCCAGGCTGTTACTGTCATTCAAAAATGGCAATTTCAGCAGGTGTTCCGGAGAGAGTAATTTGAACAGCGCGATGAGCTTATTGTCATCCTTCGGATTGTTATTCCGCAGCGGTTTTTCGTAATTCCGGATATCGAAGTACGTGAACTCCACTTCCTGCTGTATTTCAGCAATAAAAGGTTCGGCTATTTCGCGGTAGAAGAAGTCGGTCGTTTTCCCGGCCAGCCTTCCGGCTTCAAAATCGGTAAACTGAGCGACGAGTTTTTTGTTTTGTGCAAAGGCCTTTTCAAAGAAGTTGGCGTCAAAGATGAACCATTCGTTGATGTTTGTCGCCACCACATATTTCACCTCCAGGTTCTTATGCGAGAGGCGCTCCCGAAGATAATACAATACCAGCTCGTGAAATGCCTTGCAGTTGATCTTCTCCCGGCTAAGCATCTCGGCCCGGTTGGTGGGTTTCTTGGCTTCAATGATAACCCCCACGCTGGATTTGGCCTTGTTCCCGTTATGAATAACAAGATCTGTGCGGCCTTTGGTATTGATAAAGTGGTGAGGATCGTAATACGTTTTTTTCAAAAAATCGGTCACCAGGTTCTTGTGGAACTCCTCACTTTCAGTATCATTCGTTCTGTCCAGCAGCTGAATGAGATTCTGCTTGAACTGCTCGATCTGCGAACGGTTCGGCTTGACCTTTAAAAAAGCTTTATTGAGTGCCTTACGCGGCTTAAGTATATGTAAGTTCCCTGTAGTTAAAGACTGTTCTGTCTGCATGCAGAAATGGGGTTTAGCTGAAACTGCAAAAGCCTGTAGGGAAAACTTTTACCGGTCCTCTGTTAAAGAGGTCTTAAAAATAGTAATATTTCTAAGATAATATAGCAATGGAGCTATGAAAAAGCTACTATTTTCTTACAGATGGGAAGTTTTTTCACAACAAACCCCGGCCTTTATTTTCATCTAATCTGCTTTTAAAAAGATCCCGGTGAAAAACATTTCCGCTGGGCGCCCTAGTACTTTCCGCCTTAAATATCTTCTTTTAAATAACCGGCAATTATGAGGGCATGAATATCCTTTGCAATTATTTTCTGAAAAAGCTTCTGAAAGTTCTTTTAAACAGAAGTACTTCTTCAAATCTATCCCTGTTCCTTTTACTGAGCATAAAGGCCCGCGTTGCTTTATAAAATCATTCTGAAGAATATTGCGCGTTCGTGCGGATAGGTGTTTATTTCCAACATCTTACCATTTTTGTTTAAACATTAATTCAAGGTGAAAAAGGTCAAACCCTTCAGAACACCTTTTTTCTGAGTTGGTTAAAAGAAAAAACATTGCCACACAGGTGACAATGTTTTTCTTCAGTTTTCAAATTGGATCAAGAGGGGCCTAGTTAGCACCTGTCATTTGAAGCTTTGGATCAATCGTAAAGGTTTTGGTGTTTTCTGCATTAATGATCCTAATTGTAATGTTGTAGCTTTCCAGTCCGCTCACATACTCATTCCTTACCTGGCCAACTATTAGCCTGTCATCTTTGGATATACTTTCCAGGATCATTGAACCTCCGTCTGGTTTGCGTTCAACTTCTAAAATATCAATAATAACAGAATTATTTCCGTCTTTAGTTTGCCCACGCCAATAGACCTTCATACCTCTGTCTACCAGTGATGTGAAATTTTCCGGATCCCCGGGATATCCGACGGGATTGCTCCTGTCGTCTGTAAAAATAATTTTGGTGTCCAGATTATCTTCATTAATGTTCTCGGTATCTACCGTGAGTAAAATATTAGTATCTCTTGGAGTATCACCTTCCCCACAATTAATAAAGAGGTGTTCATATTCTGCAGTAGTTCCATCATCGTTCAACAAAGCCTGTACCTCATTATAGCTTAAAGTACCGCTTTCCTTATAATCTCCTGCAGTTCCATAGTTACCTTCCCAGTCTTTAATGCTTATTTCATAATACAGGTAAGCTTCCCCGTTACCTATACCTTCTCCAGGAGTAGGAACGGCCAGGCAAATAGGATTTGCATAATAATGTTCCCCCAGTCCTATAACAGGGGTTTGGTCCATATACAGGGGAGTACCGGCATTTGAAGTTCCCAGATAAAGATCAAGACTGTAATTAGCTGTATAATGCCTGCCATCATCTGCACAGTAATTGGCAAAGAAGCAAAGGCTGGAAACTTCGACAGTATTCAGGTCAAAGAGGTAATATCCATAAAGATTGACCTGCCGTTCATCAAAGCAAATTACAGGAACTTCCAGATAGGTTTTTGATCCTGCCTGAAGATTTTGGGAAATTGGCAGGGCCATACTAACAAATTCGGCAAACATACTCCCCGTCTTTGGAGCGGCCCAGATAATATCTCCCGGAGAACCTTCACTCCACACAACAAAATCTGTGATTGTTACAGAGACTGTCGCAGATCCTGCAGGAACTGGTATTTCAAGGTCATCACTAAAGGCCGTAAAGTAGCCGTTTTCATTTCCAAGGATATCCACAGTCACATTCACGGGAATTTCAGACTCTCCATAGGTTAGGGAGAGTTGAGCGTAGGCAGGAACTGCATCAGAACATTCAGGAGGATCTGTCACCCCCTGTTTATTAGCAGATTTGTTCATCATATTGTTGAAAACAGGCTGCAGAGATAATACAGCTACCTGTTGGGGAACTACAGGATCTGCGGATTCATCTCCACTACATGAAAGAAAAAAGATCATGATTGCGGGCAAATAAAGAAAGTAACTTTTAAAAGTTCTCATAATTTTGATTTTAGATTAATATTCAGATAGGTTGTTTTTTGCTTTAATCCTGAAAAATATGCACGCTTTTATTCAAGAGGTGAATATTGCTGTAAGGCCTAAAAATCCAGCTGCTGTATCTGTCCCTTTTATCTACAAAAAGAAGAGCGGGATAATATAGATTTAAGGTGCTTATCTCATAAAACCACTAAGGTCCTGTTAACAAAGTGCCTAAAAATTACTTATGGGGGATTGATATAGAAAACAGAGTTTGAAGTTTCCCTGTCTATTGTTGTTTAGATTTTAAGATAAGACTTAACAAATCCTATTTTTTCAGAAAAAAAAGGCGGACATACGTCCACCCTTTTTTGCTCCAAATCTATCATGAACTTAACCTACTTAGGTGATGGTACTATTAAATTACATAAGAAGAAGATAGAGGAGAAAATTTTTAGATCAACGCCCTGTAAATCTGTTAAAGTACTGTATTATAGATTGTTAATGTGGGAATTTCTGTTTTTTAATAGGAAAGTTTCAGCTAGATACTTTTTTCCATGGATCTCCGGAATATCAATTTTCTTCCCGTTAACTTCTTTTGTTTCCCACGGAAAAAGTTTATCTGTATAGCTACTGTTTCCGAAGTCAAAAAGATCCCTTAGATCAAACACCTGAAGATCCCCAAAAGGTTCCAATTATCTGCCCTTTTTGGAGGCAATGCGATCATTTCAGAATAAAATTCCTGACCTAGGCCTATAAATATTAAATGGAGATGCCTTCTTTAATGTGATTCCTCACTGGAAAGGATTGGGCTAAAGCCATTTCAACCTGTTCAAGACCTCCCGGCTAAAGCTAAAGCCTGGGGCTATAGGAAAATAATTTTGATAAGTTTTGCAAAGCAATAAGATATGGGCTTTAGGCCAATTTAGGGAACAGCTTTTTGTTTCGGTTAATAACCGCCTTTTATGCCGCTCCTCCAGAGCTCATTTTATCGCATCACCTGTTGTTTCTATAGATATTTCGCTCCTCTGGAGCTCGTCTAAACAAAGTAAAAATTTTTCTATTCCTCGGCTAAAGTTGTAGGCAATTCACGGTTCTACTTCTACTAATACTTCTTTTAAGGTTTATATTTTGAGCCTCAGAGAGACGACATGTTTATAGTAGAAGGAATTATATATTAGCACAAAGCTCCAGAGGAGCAACACATTTATCCTAATTTCCATATCTATATCCATGGATAGACAGAGGCTTCTGCCCGTTATATTTTTAAAAAAGCAACAAGGACTTTAGGTCAATTCACCGGCTGCAGCTCGCATAATTATTATTTATTAACTGCCTAAGTCAATAAAAATCTTTAATGTGATCTATTTCTTAGCCCGGTAACGAAAAAAATTGATCATATCCTTCTAAAAATTTAAACGTTAAACCTTTTCTAAACCTTAGCGCGGAACCTAATACTCTCCCTATATTTGCATCGCACACGATTTAATCGTGTTTAATAAGAAACTGAGCAGTGAAAAATTATATTGAGACCTCTACCATACAAAAAGTTTTTAGAATCCTACTGGCAGTTTTTATGATCTATGCGGGTTTTAGCCACTTAACCTTTAACCGTATTGAATTTCAAACTCAGGTGCCAGACTGGGTTCCATTAAGCAAAGACCTTGTGGTTATACTTTCGGGTATTGTAGAAATGATCCTTGGGCTTACGTTGCTATTCTGGAAAAAACAGCGTGTAAATATTGGATGGCTACTCGCCCTGTTTTTCGTGCTTATCTTCCCGGGTAATGTAGCCCAGTATTTAGAAGGTAAAGATGGCTTTGGCGTATTGGATACAGACCGGGCTAGACTCATCAGGTTATTTTTTCAGCCTGTACTCATAGCATGGGCCCTGTGGTCCAGCGGTGCCTGGAAAGCCTGGAGAATTTCAAATAAATAGTACATGAAAAAGGAGGAACAGCTTAAGCTAGAAAACCAAATTTGTTTTCCCATCTATTCGGTTTCCAGATTGATCACCAGGGCCTATAAACCGCACCTGGATAAACTGGGACTTACGTATCCGCAGTATTTGGTTTTACTGGTATTATGGGAAGAGAACGGGCTTTCTGTAAATAAGATTGGCAGAAAGTTACTACTGAATACAAATACACTTTCTCCACTTATAAAAAGAATGGAGAAAAATGAACTGCTAACGCGAACCAGATCTAAGGACGATGAGCGAACAGTGCTAGTGGATTTGACAGAAAAGGGTATAAACTTAAAAGAAAAGGCTGCCTCTATACCGCAAGAATTGTTGAATACATTACTTAATGAGGACGTGGAACCTTCGGATGTTATTCTACTCAAAAAAACTCTTGACTCCTGGATCAATATCCTGGCTGAGGATCCAGAAAGCCCTGCTGATAAATAAAAGAAATAAATATGAGCGCATTACCAATCACAAAATATAGAAACCTGAGCAGGTTTTAAGAGAAAGATCAGCTGAATAAAGGCATACCCTATGCAAGCAATTGAAGGAGATCAAGGTTGGATCGTAAGTGAAGACCAGTAAAGGATCTTGTTTATACTTTTAAAAATGCCGTAAAAGCACAGGAATATTCAGCTACCGGAAGAGCTCTGGGAAAAGTAATTGTTTGCCGGGCTAAAACCTTTGGCAGTCAATAATTAGTTTAATTATCAATTTAAAAAAGAAAAATTATGAAAAAGGAAAATGTATTAGTAGCAGGTGCCAACGGTACCACGGGAAGAATCATTGTTGATCTTTTAAAAGAATCAAATAAATATAAACCTGTCGCGCTGGTTCGCAAAAAGGAACAGAAGGAAGATTTTGAAAGCAATAATGTATCTGCTATCCTTGCCGACCTGGAAGAAGATCTTAGCAGTACTACAGAAAATGTACAGAAAGTGATCTTTGCTGCCGGTTCTAAAGGAAAGAATGTAAAAGGTGTAGACCAGGAAGGTGCTAAAAAACTAACGGATGCCGCGAAAAAGTCGGGAGCCTCGAAATTTGTGATGTTAAGTTCTATGGGCGCCGATAATCCTTCAGTAAATGAAGAAATGCAGGATTATCTACAAGCGAAGCAAAATGCTGATGAGCATTTAAAGTCCAGTGGTATAGCCTACAGTATTGTTAGACCGGGATCATTGAACAACAATGATGGTTCAGGTAAAATTAAACTGGAGAAAAAATTTGATGATTTCGGAGAAATTCCACGAGCAGACGTAGCTAAAACTTTAGTAGAAGTACTGGATGATAACGTTCGTCACAACGAGGTTTTCGAAATCCTTTCTGGAGATACTGAAATTGAGAAAGCAGTGAGATCTTAATTTGATCAAATTTGATACTGTAATCTTTTAATAATTTTCTGGATATAACAGGATTATTAATAAAAATAGAAAGAGCTGAACTTAAACATTCAGCTCTTTTTGTATTACTACCATACCGGTTCTCTTAAGCCTTTCTTCAGATGAGAACTAAAGTCTAAAGGATCATTATCCACATCGTAGATGATGCCCGGGACAAACATGTTAATTTACAGCAAATAATGCCAAAGACTATCACAAATTGGATCTTATCGACTTTATCGCAAAGCACACAGGAGCATCTTATTTACTTACCTCCGGCTTAATCTCCAATAAAGTAATTAAGCGCCTGTGGATGATGCTCGTGAATGATCTCCAGCTTACTGCGGTTATCCATGACCAAAGACTTGCGATAATCCTCCTGGCTGCTTATTAGCTTTTCAATGTGGTAAGTGAAATCTTCCAGGGTTCTCAAAGCGGTGAATAAGTAGCGAAGGCTCTCTATGGAATATACAGAAGTCTCCTCATCTTTTTCCACAGGGTTTTTCCCGTGCATTGCCATGTTCCTAAGGCTGGTTACCAGTCTAATCTGGTCAATCTTCCTTCCGTTCACTTCTATAGTTTCCGACGGAAAAAGTTTATCGGTATAGCTACTGTTTCCGAACTCCAGGAGATCCCTTAGATCAAACACCTGAAATTCCCCCAATTGATTCATTTCATCTGCCCTTTTTTCAAGGATCCCGATCTTTTCGGAATAAAACTCTTTAGTGTTATCATATTTTTCCGCCCGATAATGGAAAAAATTGATCATATCCTCATTGCGGTAACTCTTCAGGAAAAGGTACTGCCTCATTCGGCGTTCAAAGGTGAGCACATCATCCTGGATCGCCTGTAACACCTTGGTCTGGTTATAATCAGCAAAATGCACGATCCCGCTAAGTACTTCTCCTTTAAATACAAATAGCACACTGTCCCTGTGACTCTTGAATTTCTTTAGAAGCCCTTCATCGAAAATGGGATTTTCTGTCAAAAGCTTGTCAGTCTCTTCAATTTCTTTTTTGGAAAAATTCCCGTCCCGCAGTTCATAATAATGCTGCGAATCATAGGCCGGCATATTATGTATCCTAAGAGACTTACATATACTCAAACAAGCCTCTTCTAACTCCTCATCATAATAGAGAATATTCTGCTGGGAAATATCTTTGAAATTTAGTTTCTTATGCTGCATAGCAATTCAATTTTTAATCTTCACATTTCTGCTTGTCCCGACTCTTTTTCTTCTGAAGTCTTTACCCGAAAAGGCTGAATTCCTCATCTGAACCTCCGGCTCTTCTGAATAAATTTCTACCATACCATAGCAACCGCTTATGAATAGCTGCAGAAGGAAAACGGAAAAAGTTGTAATGTAATTTTTTTTGGGGAAGTTAATCATTTTCGCAAAGTATACCTGCGAGTTTGCCGGTGCTACAGATATAAACCGGCTGTTTTTGGCCTTTCTACTGATGATAACTAAGGTAGAGCCCGTGAAGGGGCGTCATACCCTTACTATGAATGCAGCCATGGGAACAATGGCGTATCTGGATACCCATAGGAAAAGCCCCAAAGGGGCGCCATACTCAAAAGATGGGTGTAGCCATCGGAAAAAAGTGTAACTTGAGCATAGCCCTGAAAGGGCGCCATACTCAAAAGATGGGGGTAGCCCATCGGAAAAAAGTGTAACTTGAGCATAGCCCTGAAAGGGCGCCATACTCAAAGATGGGGGTAGCCCATCGGAAAAAAGTGTAACTTGAGCATAGCCCTGAAAGGGCGCCATAAACGAACTGCTATGGGACAATCTCTTGTGAAAAATTATGTTCATCTTATTTTTAGCACTAAATACAGAGCTCCTTTAATTAAACCTTCCGTGGAAAACGAACTTCACAGCTATCTGGGGGGGATTTGCAACAATTTAGATTGCCAGGTGCTTAAGGTTGGTGGCTATACCGACCATGTTCATATCCTCTGCATGCTGTCAAAAAAGATTGCTTTAATGAAACTGATGGAAGAATTAAAATCTCACTCCTCTAAATGGATAAAAACCAAAGGAGTGGAATATTCAAACTTCTACTGGCAGGATGGATATGGTGCATTTTCGGTAAAGCCTTCAGAAATTGATAGAGTCATTGGTTACATTGCTAATCAACATGAGCATCATCGTAAGAAAACCTTCCAGGAAGAATACAGGGCTGTTTTGACTAAATTTAATGTCCCGTATGAGGAGAAGTATGTGTGGGACTAATGTGTAAGACGCCTATATATTACGCCCCTTCAGGGCTATTATCTCCTTCATCCCGCTTTTACTTTATCCCGCTTTACGGGATGTTAGTATATTAAGCCCCTTCAGGGCTAAGCAGTCCCTGTCTTCTTTAATTTATCCCGCTTTACAGGATGTTGGTATATTACACCCCTTCAGCTAAGCAGTCCTTGACTTCTTTAATTCATCCCGCTTTTACTTTATCCCGCTTTACGGGATGTTGGTATATTAAGCCCCTTCAGGGCTAAGCAGTCCTTGACTTCTTTAATTTATCCCGCTTTACGGGATGTTGGTATATTACGCCCCTTCAGGGCTAAGCAGTCCCTGCCTTCTTTAATTTATCCCGCTTTACGGGATGTTTCTATATTACGCCCCTTCAGGGCTAAGCAGTCCCTGTCTTCTTTAATTTATCCCGCTTTACGGGATTTCTATATTACGCCCCTTCAGGGCTAAGCAGTCCCTGTCTTCTTTTATTCATCCCGCTTTACGGAATGTTGGTATATTCCGCCCCTTCAGGGCTAAGCAGTCCCTGTCTTCTTTTATTCATCCCGCTTTTACTTTATCCCGCTTTACGGGATGTTGGTATATTAAGCCCCTTCAGGGCTATTATCTCCTTCATCCCGCTTTTACTTTATCCCGCTTTACGGGATTTGGATTTGTATATTAAGCCCCTTCAGGGCTAAGCAGTCCTCCCTGCCTTCTTTTGTTCATCCCGCTTTACGGGATGTGTTGTGGTAATACGCCTTACAGAGCTTTGTTGCTAACTTTAACCTTTCTGCGGATGAAAATTGGGGTCTGAAGGATCATTATCAAGATCATAGGTGATCCCCAGGGCAAACATGAATAAGCCATAGCATAGAATTCCGAAGGCGACTACCGCGAAGGGAATCTTTCCGATATGATCGCCAATAAAATTGAAAGCTTTATCGGTATTGACGACATATTCCGAATCATTAAGAATGCCCGATTTGATGAAGAAGAAGCCAATGATGCCCAAAATGACTCCACGGGCCACATAGCCGGTAAAACCCAGGAAAAAGATGGTCGCCTTTTTCTTTCCGCTGAACTGCACGATATCAAGACGCTCCCGGTATCCGCGGGTGATTCCGTAGAACAATTGCACTGCGGCAGTTACAGCGATTAGCACGCCCAGGCCCACCACCATCCATTTGCCCCAGCCGTAATCCAGCATATTGGCCGTCATTTCCCTCTTCTGCTCAGCACTGCCGTCTTCGGAATAATTCGCTGAACCCAGTAATACTACCAGCGCAGAGTAAGCAATAAGCGCATCGGCAAGAGAGCTGAGGCCGATCCCGGTACGACGGGCAAGTCCTTTCCAGCCATTCCCGTAATGATAGGGATCGCGAAAGGATTCATAGACACGCCAAATGATATAACAGAGCATGCCCAGCAGGATGGCCCAGATGATAATTGCGCCTCCCGGCCAGTCCTGCAGATAGGCAAGAAGGCTGTTCTTTGAAGCGCCCCCATCTTTAAGCCTTAGTAAGGAAAGAATGGCGATTAAACCAATGGCCGTATAGATGAGGCCGGTGGAAATGCAACCCAGAATAGGTAAATATTTGATGTATTTCTTTTTCGCTTTTTTCACGCGGAAATCGGATTTAGCCCTGAAAATAAGGATTTTTTATTTTTTCGGAGTTATGTAAAAAGGGAACGGGAAACGTTGATCGGTTAAATGGTGACTAATTAATTGGGAAGGAGCAGGAACAAATTAGTATCGAGAACGACGGGATTTAGTGCACGCCTCTGTTCTCACCCCACTAAATCCTGAAATCAATTCAGGATGACGCTGACAATCGCTCCACCCCGTCATGCTGAACCTGCCGTTGCAAAAATTCTCTTTTCAGCATCTAATCAAAAATCTCACTATAAAACCAGTCCTACTCCTATCTTTCCTAACAAATATGGATTGTGATCAATGACAAGAATATCATTTTTTTTGCTCAGCTTTTTGAGGATCGCAAATAACAGGTCAATATCTGCATAATGCAATCCGGTGCTGGGTTCATCCAAAATGTAAAGAGCGCCGGTAGCCTGGTCCTGCAGCCAGTTCAATAACAATAAACGTTGCTTCTCACCCGAAGAAAGGGACTGTACCGGCTGCTCCAGATTAAGATGCGCCAGGCCGATCACCTCCAGCTGCTCTAAGAACTCAAGATTTTTAGCAGAAGCCTTCACCTCCTCCAGCCACGCTTTTACTTCCGAAATGTTCAGAGCGAGTACCTCCGCTATATTTTTTGAGTTTACCAAGTGCCCCAGAATTTGCGGCTGATAGCGTTTTCCCTTACAGACCTCGCAGATCTCAATCGCATTGGCAGTTACATCCAAAGAGATTTCAATAAAGCCTTTGCCCTTGCAGTTGGTGCACTGACTGGTTTTTGTTTTATAAGAAAAATCTTTTGGCTTTAGGCCCGTTTCCCCCGCAAAGATCCTGCTGATCTCCGGCAATAGCTCCAGATAAGAAACTAATAGAGTACTCGCATGGGAACGAAGTTTTTTAGTTTCAAAATAATGCGCTGCTGTATACTGCTTCGGAAACTTTATACTTTCACAATACACCGGTCTATTTGTTTGAATACTTGGGATCAGAATGTCCTTTACCAGCGTTGTTTTACCTATCCCTGATTTTCCACTAATGGCGGTGATCCCACCCACCGGCACTTCCAGCGCTTCCCTGACTAAAGTGTGCCTTGACAGGTGCCGGATTGCAATTACCTCCTGCCCTGCCTTTAATGCCAACGCTTTAAAAGGAGTTTTTAAGAAAGGATGACAATCGGGCTGTTTTAAAAATTCCCGGGGAGTGCCTTCGAATGTAATAGCACCTCCGAACTTTCCCGCCTTCGGTCCCAGCTGCACTAGTCGGTCTGCCGCAAGGATGATCTCCTTGTTGTGCTCGATCACGATCACCGTATTACCTTTTTCAAGCAATTCTTGCAGAATATTTAGCAAATCGGGGATATTGTCATTAGACAATCCTGCCGAAGGTTCATCTAAAAGATAGGTGATCCCTTTGAGCGGAGAGTTTAATTGAGTAATCAATGCCACCCTTTGGTTTTCCCCTCCCGAAAGTGTAGACGATTTCCGGTTGAGCTGCAGGTGATCAAGATGTAGTTGCTTTGCCCTTTGGATGGTATTGATCAAATGAGGGCGAATACCGGAGACCAGTTTTTGATCCACCTCTTCCTGAATATCCTTCAAAAAAAGCCATTTTTCGAGGGCATTAAAATCCATAGCCTTAATATCGTGAATGGGTTTTCCTCCAATTTGAAAGCGCAGTCGCTCGGGCTTTAATCCGCTACCCTCGCAGTGGCTGCATTCCGCAGGAGAAAAAAGTGCCCTGAGCTTATCAATATTTTTGTTTTTCCGGGTTTTGTAATATTCTTCCTTTAAGTAATGGAAAAGCCCTTCCCACCGCATGCTTACCTCCTGCGTACCTTCCCGGGTTTTGGTTTTAAAAACCCATTGCGCCTTCCAGACTCTTTCGCCGGTCCCGTAAAACAGGATTTCTCTTTGCCCTTCTGTCAGCTCCTTAAATCGCGTTTCCAAGTCAAATCCATACGTCTTCCCCAGCTCCCTAACAATGGCCATAAACTGACTGCCCGAGTGCCCATAATAAGCCAAAGCTTTGTTGTGTTCAAAGAGTCCGTCGGTGATGCTTTTGTTTTGATCCAACACTATTTTATCGGGATCGGGCAGGAACTCCTGGCCCATTCCATCACAAACGGCGCATTTTCCCAGTTCGTGATTGTTGGAAAAATGACTGGCAGATAATTCGCTGCCTTCGTACTGCGCCTTCCGGGAGAAGGCAAACCGCAGGATCCTGTCTATCCCGGTTTGTTTGGCAAGTTCGGATCGCTCCGTAAACCTCTTTTCCTTACGGGTGATGCAGATCGTGGGCGTAAGTCCTTCAATGCTGTCAACTTCCAGCTGAAAATTCACGCCTGTCCTGGACTGCTGATAAGCCGAAAACTGTTTGGTCATTTCCTGCAGTCCAAAACCATGCAGTGTGTCGATCCCAAGCGAGGATTTCCCCGAACCCGAAATACCTGTGATCACAGATAACTTGTTTCTAGGCAGGTCCAGGTTAAGGTCTTTAAGGTGGTGCGTGCGGGCGCCCTTAACAGATATCTTATCCCGGGGCTGCACTGCCGGTTCTTTCAGATCTGCCGCCTCAGCTTTCAGAGCATTATCCACCAGGGTATCACAGGAATCTTTAAATAGCGGATGCTGTTCAAAGCAAATAATTCCTGCGGTTTGATTTTTTAGCTCATGTAAAGCCTTTAACAGCTGCCTCACATTTTGCCGGTGTAAGCCTATACCCGTTTCTTCCAGTACCAACAGCGTCTTTTTGAATTGTTTCGCAAAATGCTTTGTGAGTTTTATCCGCTGCGCTTCCCCACCAGATAATGTATTCGAGGGTTGCCCCAACTTGATATAACCCAGTCCCAGTTGCAGCATCAAAGTCAGGATTTTACTGAGCTGCTTTTCTTCGGAAAAAAAGTCCGCAGCTTCTTCTATGCTCAGTTCATAGATGTCTGCAATATTTTTGTTGTTCCAATGCACCTGCAGCACTTCAGGTTTAAAGCGTTTGCCATTACATTCCGGACAGACCTGATTAATTGACCCCATCACATTCATAGAAAGGGTGATAACCCCTGCACCTTCACAGGTTTCACACCTTCCGCTCTTGTTATTAAAAGAAAAGGCGTTCTTTGCCATTTTCAAAGATTTGGCTTCAGGGGATTTTGCCAGCAGATCGCGGATCTTATCGGCCAGACCAGTATAGGTAGCGGGATTGCTCCTGGGCGTTTTCCCGATAGGCTGATCGGATACCGTCTGGAGGTTCCACTCTTTTTTTTCGCAGGCTGCGGAAAGCCTTTGCAGAATTTTTGGTGTTTTCCTGCTCACCACCGTCAGTTCTCCCGGTTGAGGCTGAAAGGAGTCGGCTGATACGTGTGTAGGCTGCTTGTCTGGTTTGGAGTTTTCTCTTTGTAATTCGGCTAAAGTCGGAGTCGCCAGCCCTTCCGCAGATAAAAATTCCTGGATAGGTCCGTTAAAAACCACTTCACCCCCGTGCACTCCGGCTTCCGGACCTAATTCGATGATCCAGTCGGCAGCCCTGATAAAATTCAGATCGTGCTCTACCACCATGACAGTATTTCCGCGGCTTATAAGGCGCTTGAGGATATGTCGCAAATAGTGTTGATAATCTTCAGCTAAACCGATGGAAGGCTCATCAAATACATACAAAATCCCCTGCAGGCTACTGTTCACCTGCCTGATCAATTTAATACGCTGGGCATCCCCGGAAGAAATTTCACTGCTGGGAGTGCTTAGGCTGTACTCCTGCATCCCAAGGCGGCGCAGGTCGTACAACTGTCCGTAGATCTTTTCCACTAAAAGTTGTTCCCCGGCTGAAAGATGCAGACTTTTCAGTCGGTCATAAAGATCGCTTAAAGGCAGATCCATCCATTCCCGGAAGTTCAGCCCCTGCCATTTGTATTTGAGATGTTCTGCTTTTATTCGTGCGCCTTTACAATCGGGACAAACCCGGGAACTGACAAATTTTAAAATGTTCTTATTGCGATCCCTTTTTAGGATATCATTCATAATGGGCAGCATGCCTTTGTAGTATCCTTCTTCGCGGGGCTTTGCCTTAAGGCCTTCCCATCTTAACCGGGATTCCAAGGTATGTTTTCCGTAGAACACCTTGATGCGGTCACTTCCATTCAGGACCACATCTCGTTGTTCAGCTGTGAGCTCCTTCCAGGGTATATCCACGCTAAAATCGTGAGCCCGGCACACCTTATCCAGTTCCTCCACCGTAATCTGCGAATATACAATGTAGCCGCCGGGCAAAGTTGTGGTAATGGCGCCTTCCCTCAGCGTCTTGTTCTCATCCCCCACCAGCTTTCCAAGATCTATATACTCCGCCTGCCCCAGTCCGTTACAGCATTCGCAGGCGCCTTTTGGATGGTTGAAGGAAAAGAGCGACTTGCTCATCGTCACTGTGTCGGCATAGCGCGCAAAAAGGATCCGGAAGATCGCGGCAAGCTCAGATAGAGTGCCAAAAGTGGCATTTACAGACCGAAATCTTTTCGACTGCTCCACCTTGATCACCGGCGGCAACCCCTGTATCTCATCGACCTCGGCAGTGGGGATCAACTGCGCATTCTGCTGCTTGTAGGCCGGCAGGCTTTCCAGGAAATAGCGGTATCCTTCATTGGCAATCACATCCATCGCCAGCGAAGATTTCCCCGAACCCGATAAACCGGTCACCACGATAAGTTGATCTTCAGGAATATTAAGAGAAATGTTTTTGAGGTTATTCTGGTGGGCATTGAAGATGCGCATAAAGGCTGAGAGTTCTTTTTTTAGAAAGATAAAGATAGGAAGATTGTTTTGGGGAATGGTTAATTGGGATTGGGGATTGGGGATTGGGAGAAAGAGTCAGGAATAAGAAAAAGGACTTTAATAGCTAAAGGTTAGGTTAATTGAATTGGAGACTGAAGCTTTGCAATACATTTTTCAAAACCGTCATGTATTGAGAACAGGTTTTGAAAATCATTTGAATTGACGGCAAAGCGGATGGAAAAAGCATTGATAAGATTATAATTTTTTTTAACCTAACCCGAAAATCCTTTCCCGATTTCTTCCGAAGAAAAAAATATTCAAAAATTATAAATTGACTGTATCCCAGATACTTATAAAAACGTAATACCAATTCTTATATGGGATTGTCGTATATTTCAGGTTACAAGAATATTAATTCTTCCCCCGGCTTATTTAGCGGTATGTACAAAATAATTTCGGCCATAACACTGGTTTGGATTTGTTCCGGTTTCTGCTTTTCGCAGTCTCAGGTTCCGGGCGCGAATCAGCCAATTGATTCTATACTTACCTGGATGCGCACTAACGAAACTTCCGCAGAGAATCTGGAGGATTTTCACGCCATAGGCCTTAGAACTTTAAACCGTAGTTTGGAAACAGCACCAGATAGCACAATTGCCCAGATTCATGAATCATTAGCGAGCTGGCATTCTTATAATGGAGTGTTTTCACCGGACTCTGTAGTGGATCATGCAGAAAAGGCGCTGAAATACCACTTAAAGGCAAATAATAAACAGAAAGTTGCAGATGCTTACCGGTCCCTTGCCATAGACTACCTAAACGCAGGAGAGTTAGAAAAAGCACAGGAAGTGTTGTTCAAGTCCATAGAACTGTACGAAGATCTCAATGACACCGCCGGCCTGGGAAGTGCCTATCGCACCTTAGGGGTAAAATATCGCGTAACGGGAGATTTCGAAAAATCCATTGCATATACAAATCAGGCGATCCCGTTACTGGAAAAAACCGAAGATTATAGTGCGCTGGCCATTGCTCAATTTAATTTGATCATTGGTTATGGAGAACTGGGAGAATTTGAAAAGGCCTACGAAGCAACAGAAGCCTGCCTGGAAATTGTTAGAACCAAAGCACCTGAAGAAATCTTTGTCCCGGTGAGAGCATACTCCTATCGCGGGGATGTCTATATTAAAGCAAAGGATTATGACAATGCTTTAAAAGATTATATGACCGCATGGGAATTGTGCAAGAAGCACATAGGGGAAGAACGCTGCGCCACCTATCGCACTGAAATTGGACATATTTACCTGTTGCAGGAGAATTATAAACAGGCTTTGGGTCATCTTTTGGCAGGCGTAAATGCTTATGAAGATAAAGGGCAAGTGGGTCTCATCCAGCCCTATTTAGATCTTGCAGAAGCTTACAGGCAATTAGGCGACTTCAGGAATGCCCTGGTCTATAAAGAGAAAGCGCACGCAAATTCTGAAAAGATGCTGGAAGACAGGATTAGTAGTATAGAATCTGAAATGGCCATAAAATATGAAACTGAAAAAAAGGATGAGGCCCTGGCATCACAGGCGGCTTTGATTGAGCAAAAAAACAAGATGCAAAAGCTCATTATTGTGATTGCCTCGCTGTTGCTGATTTTCCTGGTATCCTTATTTTATTTCTTCTACAGGAACAAAAAAGCCACTAAGATCATACGTGCCAAAAATGCGGAAAAAGAGTTGCTGCTGAAGGAGATACACCACCGGGTAAAGAACAATTTGGAAATGGTGAAAAGCCTTATTGCTTTACAATCGGCGCAAATAGAAGATCCTGTTACTAAAGAGGCCATGATCGCGAGTCAGAATCGGGTGCAATCGATGGGGATTATTCATCAGAAGTTATATCAGGGGAAAAACCTTGGTAGTATTGAAATGAAAGATTACTTCATAAATCTGAGTGAGGGGATTCTCGACAGCTTCAATGCAGAAGAGCGGGTGACAATAGAATGTGCTATGGATAATCTGGAACTGGATGTGGATACTGCCGTTCCCATTGGTCTTATTGTAAACGAGCTGCTTACCAACGCTCTAAAATATGCATTCCCACAAGAGCAACAGGGCGTTATCAATATAAGTCTGGAAAAGGACGGAGATCAAAATTTAAAACTGGAGGTGAGAGATAATGGGATCGGAAAAACAGCAGGTCTGGCTCCCAAAGGTACCGGTTTTGGCTCCCAGCTGGTACAATTATTAACCCGGCAACTAAATGGAAAGATGAGAGAAAGAGTTGATCAGGGAACCATTGTTGAATTCAATTTTCTCCTCGAGAAAAGCGCTTAATGACCTAAAGTAAAAAGATGAAAATGAAAGCAGTAATTTATGAGGAATATGGCCCACCAGAAGTTCTTAAGCTAAAGCAAATAGAAAAGCCACAACCTAAGGAAAATGAGATCCTGGTAAAAATACATGCAGCAACTGTCACTTCGGGAGATGTAAGACTCCGCAGTTCTGATTTTCCACCTTTGTTCTGGCTTCCTGCCCGATTAATTTTTGGTCTTTTTAAACCCAAAAAGAAAATTTTGGGACATGAATTTGCCGGCGTCGTTGAAGAGACAGGGAAAAATGTTTCTGGGTTTAATGTTGGGGACGAGGTATTTGGAACCACCACAATGCTGAAAACCGGCTCCTATGCTGAATACATTTGCTTACCTGAAAAATGGAAAGGTGGGGTTCTTAATTTAAAACCACAGAATTTAAGTTTTCATGAGGCTGCAGCATTACCGGTTGGAGCAATGACTGCAATCTATTTCTTAGAAAAGGCGAAATTGAAAAATGGCCAGAACGTTTTGATCTACGGTGCTTCGGGAAGTGTTGGCAGCTATGCAGTTCAAATCGCAACCCAAAAAGGCTCAAGAGTAACTGGGGTGTGCAGCACTTCTAATTTTGAAATGGTAAGATCATTAGGCGCTGAAAATCTCATAGATTATAAAAAAGAGGACTATTCTGAAGGCAATGAAAAATTCGATATAATTTTTGATGCTGTTGGAAAAACAACAAAATCAAAAGCAAAAAAGGTATTTAAAAACGGAGGTATTTTCGTTTCAATTAAAACGATGACTAAAGAAAAGGATGAACATCTTAAGTTGATAAAAGAAATGGCTGAAAAAGGAATTTTAAAACCCTTTATCGACAGATATTTCAAACTTGATGAAATAGTAAAAGCTCATGAATATGTTGACAGGGGACGAAAAAAAGGAAATGTGGTGATTGACATTGCAGAATAGAAAGAAAACTACCAACAACTTGAAACTTATTGCTTGCTCCCTTCTACTCTTACAATTCCTGGAGAATTTCCGGTCTGCGTATTGTAAAATGAAATACTGGCAGGGAAAAGCAGTTTTCCACAAAGAAATATTTTTTAGAATTCACCTTTTCCAGATTTATTCTTTCTTCCCTTGCAGCTCAATACAAATCATTTGTATTTACGGCTTTTTTCCAGATCACCAATAGCAATAGTTTTGTTAAAATTTTTCCCGGTTTGGCTTACTGCACTACCTTAAAATTTAAGCTCAAAATCATGTTAGAAAAGGAAGATTATTTTATTGAAACCGAAAGAAGACAATCCCCTTCTGCCGCTGTTGTTCATGAAACCATTTTTAAGGAAGCAGAGTCGGAATTAGAGCGTTCTACTAGTGCGCTTTTCTGGTCAGGCTTTGCTGCAGGCCTTACCATGAGCCTCTCCATGATCACCGAAGGTATTTTGCACACCTACCTGCCTGAGGCCGACTGGAGACCGCTTGTTGCCAACTTTGGCTACAGCATAGGCTTCTTAGCCATTATCCTGGCCCGGCAACAACTGTTTACAGAAAACACTCTCACTCCAGTTTTGCCGCTACTCCACCGCAAGGATATAAAAACCTTTAAAAATGTACTCAGGTTATGGGGGGTAGTATTGGTGGCAAATTTATTAGGTGTATTTCTAATCTCCTGGATCGCGGCAAAGACATCTGCCTTTGAACCGGAAGTTCAGGAGGCTTTTATAGCCCTGGGTTCAAAAGCCCTGGCCCCCGACTTTTCCACGATTCTGCTGCGAGGGATTTTTGCAGGATGGCTTATTGCGCTGATGGTTTGGCTTCTACCTTTTGCTGAAACGGCACGGGTATGGGTAATCATCATCATCACCTGGATCGTTGGAATTGCCGAACTAAGCCATGTCATCGCGGGTTCTTCCGAAACTTTCACGCTGGCTTTTTCCGGAGCGGCAAGCTGGGGAGAAGTATTGGGAGGTTATCTGGTACCATCGCTTATAGGCAACATACTTGGGGGAGTGATCCTGGTTGCTGTGCTCAACCATGCCCAGGTAAAAGGTAATGAAAAATAGAAATGCCTTTTTTTTAATCTCTCTGGTTTATATGAATGCCTGCCAATCCAGATGCTGGTAAACGCCTCTACTCTCGACTCATTAAGTCCGAGTGAATTGGGACCTGCGATAGCAGGAACGAATTAAAATTGAGAACCAAGTGGTTTTTAGTACATGCCTTTGTTCCCGATATAATTTTTTCTTGGCTTACAACTCAGAAAAAATTTCTCGAACATACGGCGCCACTCAAACTAACGGCGGATTCTAAAAAAACATTTAAGCAGCAAAGAAACTATATAAGACTCACGAGATTTTGTTTCTTTGCGGCCCAACCTAGGTTTTCAATTCTAAAAAGATGAGACTATCTGGAAAAACCAAATTTGTGAGTAAAGAATTGATTTACAAGATTAGCGGAGTAACCGGAATCCTGGGTTGTTTGGGGGTGGTGGCAGGTGATATTATTGGGATCATGGTTCATGAAGCCCATAACCCCATTGGTAATACCATTAGCATGCTGGCCATAGGTAAATACGGCTGGATCCAGGACTTGGGGCTTGATCTACTGGCAATTGGTTTTCTTGGCCTTGCCTTAGGACTTTTCGTCTGGAAAAGCTCTGGCACAAAATGGTTTTTTGGCCTTTTGATCCTTGTGCTTTTAGCTGTAGATATCATCTTTATAGCAGAACACAATCAATATGCAGGTAGGCCGGGAAATACCATACATCGTAAACTGGTCTATGCTTTGGCGCTTCTATTCCCTGCACTTCTTGTACTTATGAGCTTTGATCTAAAACATCTCAAGCCTTACCTGAAAAATCTTTCCCGATGGTTCGCCGGAATATGGCTTGTGCTGGCACCTCTAATGCCATTGATCCCAACGACTATAGAGGGTGCTTATGAGCGCGCGGTATCTTCCCTGATTGTTATCTGGCTGGGTTTAGTCTCTTATCACGTATATCGCCTACCCCAAAAGAAAGTATAGAGTTGCAACTGATCTTTTGAAAATATTTCAATCATGATCACACCTAAGTTCTATGGCAGGATGAGTCGTCACAGATCAAATTTTCAATCCATAATATCTTTATTTCAATTGGTGGCCGCTTAGCTGGCTAATGCTTATTTATTCATTCATTCGCCCTTCTTCCATTCTTTCCTGCATCTCCATGTACATGGCAGTGTCGCGCTCCATCATTCTCGTCATGTTCTGCATCATACGTTCCCGTCTTTCAGGATTGCGCATCAACATACTGTCTTTTTCCATCACAGCGTAAACACCTACCAAAACGGAATCCATAACTTCAGGATCGGCCATCATTGATGCCTCCACCTGTTCCCGGGTGTACATGTTCCGCATCATATTTCTGTCTTCGGTCATCTCTTCCATGAACTCATTAAAAAGTTCATCATCACTCAGGATCTGTTCGTAAACCTCCTGCCGTTGAGCTTCATTTTCCGCAAGGTTAATTTCCTGTTCCCGTTCCTCGCAGGAAGCGAAGAGTGCAGAGACCATTATTCCGAGAATGAATGCTAGAGGGGTTAAATTTTGTTTTTTCATAATCATTGGTTTTTATTAATGTAAAAACTACTGGCTACAGTAGTAGGTAATTAAAAATAAGGATTTTATAACAAACCGGCAATCTACCTGGCTGGATCTTATTTTTTATTGCAATTCTGTTAAACCATTGTTCACTATTCCCAGATTTATGTAGAAAAATTCCACAACTTTTTCTGCTGCACCACAACTTCCCTCCCGCCACTTTTGATAAACCTCCTGATTTCCAGGGTTGGCTATTTGAGGTATACAATTTGGTATAAACCATATGGATCTTAACCGGGGCTGTTCAAAGTTTCTTATCGCGAACTGAAGCTCAGGTCCACCTAAAAAGATTAAAACAGACTATGATAACAAAAGCATTTAAATTACCCCCTTCGGCTTCGACTGAAAAATTTAAAATAGAAAATAAAACAAAACAACAGGATAGCATAACAGAGGAAACGGGAAACGAGGTTTCAGCAAACTACAAGAAAGCATCTTTCACTAAAAGGCACCTTTTTACTCTTGCGGGCACATTTTTGCTCCTGCTGGGTGGAGCTCTTTCCGTTTACCTGTTGCAACCTCAGTTTGAGGAAATGAATATGAGCAGAATGGATACCGTGGGAGGTATGATCCTGTTATTCCTAACCAGCTTCCTGTTAATATTTCGACTAAGTTTTCTGGCATACATTTCCAGGCTGTTCTTTCGTTATAAGCCGGTCGATTCGGTTCAAAATGAGGAATTGCCATCCTGTACCGTTATCGTACCCGCATATAATGAAGGCAGACAGGTTTATGATACTTTAATAAGCCTCACTAACAGCCTTTATCCCGAGGAAAAGCTTCAGGTAATAGCAATTGATGATGGAAGTAAAGATGACACATGGGATTGGATGAAAAAAGCTAAAGAGAAACTGGGAGACCGTGTTTCGATTTTTCAACAACCACATAACCAGGGAAAAAGGCATGCGCTTTATCGTGGCTTCAACATGGGTACAGGGGAAGTTTTTGTAACAGTGGACAGCGATTCTATTGTGGAAAAAGATACATTGCGCAATCTTGTTTCTCCCTTTGTAGTCAATAAAGACTGTGGCGCAGTGGCAGGAAATGTTCGGGTTTTGAATAATGAAAAAGCGATCATCCCCCGTATGCTGAATGTGAGTTTTGTATTCAGTTTTGAGTTTATACGATCTGCTCAAAGTGTGTTGGGTTCTGTACTATGTACTCCCGGTGCCTTGGCGGCTTATCGAAGTAAGGCCGTTATGACCTGCCTGCCAGAATGGATCAACCAAACCTTTATGGGACAACCGTCGGATATTGGTGAAGATCGCGCCATGACCAATATGATCCTGAAACAGGGTTACCACGTTCTTTTCCAGCGTAATGCCTACGTACTTACTAATATTCCTGAAAAATTCAGCAGTTTGCACAAGATGTTCACCCGATGGGAAAGAAGTAATGTGCGGGAAAATCTCATGATGTCAAAGTTCGCTTTTAAACCCTTTAGAGCTGGCTCAAGATCGGGCACCCGTCTTTTGCTACTAAACCAATGGATGCATATGTTAACCGCATATCCCCTGGTCTTCATCATGCTCGTATTACTGGTCTTATATCCTGTGATGTTTATTAGCTCTACCCTTTTAAGTATTTTGATATTCTCAAGTCTGCCTGCGTTCTTTTACGCTAAGAAGTATAATATAGCTGAAGCTTTTTGGGCTTATTCATACAGCATATTTTATACTTTCGGCCTGTTCTGGATCACCCCTTACGCTATGGCCACAGCAAGTAGAAGAGGTTGGTTGACCCGGGAATTACCTGTAAAAAAATAAGCAGAAAATCTATCCTTTTTGGATGCCTTCTGAAATAGAAAGTTACCGGGGCAGTTCGGTAACTTTTTTTTTTGCAGTAGTGCATAGCTACAAATTCAGCACAGTTCTTCTTAAGTTTCTTAATGAGTGAAGAACAGGAGAATTAAACTGAAGTTGTTGTTACAATTATGGTTAAAAATTTCTGGTTAACTAAATAATGACAGCGTTTGGTGTGAAGCCATTACCATGGCATTCTTATTAGCCCTTGCTGCCGGGCGAACCATCTTAGCCTCTTCTGAATTTTCAAAAAAGATCACTTTGGGTGCTCCTTGTTTCCGCAGGTAATTACTTAAGATCTTATAAGTGTGGTAAGTGGCCGTCTGCGGCTTTAAAAAAGGTTCGTAATCTTCAGGGCTACTCACCTGGACTTCCTTATCAATAAAGCCGAAGCCACGGTATTTCCCATCCTGGACCAGGACAAAAGCCTCTTCTTCAAAGTGCCTGCCTTTCTCCCTAATAACAAAAGTTGAAGATTCTTCGGAAAGAGATAAACTGGCTGCCACCACTTTTTCATTATAATTTTCAGCATTTTCTGTTCCGGAACAAATGCCTTCACAACTAATAATTTCATAATGTGAACATTCCTCCACATTGCTCTGCAAACTGCAATATTTTGGGCACAGCTTGTATTCCCGACATAAGTACTCCAGTTTTTCCTGTGCCAAAGCCCGGCTGTAAAAGGTACTCACAGATTCTCTAAGCTTATTGGTCCTTTCCAGTGCCAGTTGCAGGATGCCACGTTGATTGGTGTAACTAATGATCTGGTACACCGGCCCCGGCCGTTTCTGGGCTCTGTTGAATTTCGGATAATATTTCCTTATACATTCTGCTTCGAGAAGAAGCGCTACAAGTTCACTGCCCGTAGTTTCATGATCTATGTGGAAAGTCTCCTGCCCCAGCTCATATTCTTTGCTCATACGATCGTAAAAATGAGAAACTACCCGCTTCTTAATATCAATGGCTTTCCCCGCATATATAACTTTATGCTGCCTGTCCTTGAACAGGTAAATACCTGGACTTTCCGGAAGACTATGAACCTGTTCGGCATCAATATGTGGCGGTAAGGTGGCTTGTCTGGACCTGGCATGCAGGAAAGAATTGATCACCCTGTAATCATCATCCAGGGACAACAAGCGTTGAAAAAGGATCACAGTTGCATCTGTATCCCCTTCGGCGCGGTGCCGGTTATTAAGAGGTATATTTATAGAATCACACAACCTTCCCAGGCTGTATGAAAACAATCCGGGAATAAGTTTTCTTGAAAGACGCACGGTGCAAAGCTTCCTGCGGTTATACTCAAAACCCAGCTCCCTGAATTCATTCCGCAGTACATTGTAATCGAAATTGACATTATGAGCTACAAAAATTGCATCTCTGGTAAGCTCTTCCACCTTTTTTGCTACTTCATAAAACTTTGGAGCATCGGCAACCATGGAATTATCGATCCCTGTTAACCCGGTGATCTGCCGCGGAATTTCCTTTTCGGGATTTATAAGACTTGTGAATTTATCTACGACTTTTTCGCCGCGCAATAAGACGATACAAATCTCGGTAAGACGATTACCGTTTATTCCTCCCCCTGTGGTCTCTACATCAATAACCGCAAATAACTGATCTTTCATGAAAGGTTTTCAAAAAGGTAAAAGTAAGAATAATTTTTAAGAAGTAGGAAAAAATCCACAACATTGGATAATTTCCTACTATTAATAAAGAAGTCAAAAAAGAAAGGGGGGTATTTTATAGCCTGAGCAGGATCCTTAAAGCTTGATCGAGTAAAAATGAAGACAAAAAAAACACCTCCTTAAGAAAAGAAGGTGTTTCAAAAATTTTAATTTTTTGGGATTAGACAGCTTCTGTCGTTTCTGTTTTTTCCTCTTCTGATTTTTCAGAATTATCCACAACATTGAATTTCTCCAGTTGCTCTTCTTCTCCGGTAAAATATGGGAACACATCTAAAATTGGAGATTCGGTTATTGAAGGAATAGTGTAATCCCCCATAGTATCTGCCATTACTTTTGTAGTGTTCTCAAAAGCCTCTTTTATGTCATTGGCCTGCACCAGTAAGTAAATATTGGTTTTTCTTTCTTTCCCGCTCTCCTCATCAAGTGCTACCAGGGAAACCTTTGACTTGAACCAGCGATCGGAATTTTCAAAAGGATGAACTTCCGAAAAATTTGCCACCTTTAAATTCGTGATCCGGAATTCTTCACTGGTATACGCCTTCATTTCCTCAGTGATTCGTGATTCTGCTTCGGTATACGACACCGCATCCAGTAAATAAGTGTCTGTGCTAACTTTCTGTTCTCCCGTTTCGTGTGTTTTTCTGTATTTCACCTTACATTCATACCAGGTTACGCTCATATCTCAGTCTTTTTAGGGAGCCAAAAATATCATTTTAGAAAGGTCATAGAGAAGAAATTTTGAATTAGATATCCACAATTTTCTCTGTACCCTTGAACCGGATTGGGAATCAGGTAATTGTAAAAATCAGATGATTTATTCTGAAAAATCCATTTCAAAAAATAAATGAGGCTGTCTTAAAAGCCTTCAATTCGTCCACCTGAAGATTCTGATATAAATTCAGAAAGACGTTATAACAGCTCTTTAGACAGCCTCACGCTATCAATTGTATGGACAATTTTAGATTCGATCCCTTATCTCGTACATGATTGGCAGGGAATACTCAACTGCAACAGGTTTGTCCCTTTGCCTGCCGGGAATCATTTTAGGTAAGAGATTAACTACCCGCATTGCTTCCTCTTCAAGTCTCTTATTAGGTCCTCTTGCTCGTATATCGGCAACATCACCATGTTCATTGATCTTGAAGACCACATAGATCCTGTTCATCCCGGTGAGCCCCAGTTCTTCACTAATTCTAACGTCAAAATGCTTTTTTACATGGTCATCAATTTTCTGAGACATGCATTTCTTTTGATCGGCTTTGTTCTTAATATTTTCACACCCGGGAAAGGTGGGAATTTGTTGAACTACCATAAAAGGAACTTTTTCAATTTCCTCCTCCTCCTCTTCATAGGCAATTTCTTCTACCTCAACTATTTTCTCAATTTTATCATCCTGACTACTTTCAGTGGACCGGATTTTAGTTTCCTCAACTTCTATTTGGTCTTCCACGACCTCAATAACTTCGGGCATTGGAGGTGGTGGAGGCGGCGGAGGCGGTGGAGGTGTATTTAGTTGTGTGATGGGAATGTCTTCCTGCTCAAAATCTGATACCTGCACCTCTTGATGATCCATTTCCTCATTCCCGTAAAATTTCCATTCCAGGCCAAAGTAGGTAAGACCAAGCATTACCACCAGGCCCACCTGGAAAAAGATCATACTATTTCTACCCAGATCTGCCTTCGGATTTTTTTTGACTTGCATAACAGTAGATTAAGAAATTAGTAACTACACCATTATATTGGGAGGGTCTCTCCTCAAAAAGTCTATTTGTAAGCTCTCTTAATCCATCGATATTTCCAAGCCCGGGATAGCTTTTGATCCCGCTTCATACAAAAGAGAGAAGCGTTGGTTCTTCCTGATCTTTCTCAAAAATCCTTTATTAACCAGCACATTAAAGGTAGAAACTACTTATGATCCAAAGAATGATATTTGTCATATCCCTCCATTAACATGAGGCAGCAGAAATAAATTGTGGACAAAAAAAAGGACCCGGAGAGAGCCGGGTCCTTTTAATAACTGGAGTATTTTCTTCTTCTTTTTTGTTCCTCTGTTCGCTTTATGGCTTTGGCGGAAGATCAAAAGCTTCGGCCTCGTGTTCGAAATGTCCACGATGGGAACCATCACAAAATGGCTTATTTGCCGATTTTCCGCAGCGACAAAGACTCACTTTGTCCCTGCCACCCAAATCATAGGTATTGCCGTTCTTATCTACAATTTGAAAGTCTCCATCAATGATAAGAGAGCCATTGTTATTTACTGTTATTTTCGTCTTTGCCATAATTGATTGTTTTAAATGCTAATATAGTTTCGTTTTCTAATGATAACAACAACAAAGAACACAAACTATGAATATCTTTATAACTCATCTTCTACAGGACTACCAGAAAAGAGAAAATATTAGAGTATTTTCTTCCAGTAGAAGGTTTGGTTTCAATAGAACCATGGGAATTTCAAGAAAGAATTTTCCAAGGTTCTGGTAATAAATTTTGGCATCTATCTTCTGAATAATAAATTATCGGATTAAATACCGATAATTTGCATTATCGGGTTATAATGCGATATTTGGATATATCGGCTTAATGTGCGATATTTCCAACATGATAGCAGTTATTACAGGAGATATAATTAATTCCAGGACAGAACCAGCCGGGCAATGGCTGCCTGTGCTCAAAAATACGCTTGAACAGTATGGGGAAAATCCCGTGAACTGGGAAATTACGCGGGGGGATAGTTTTCAGCTTTTGCTTTCTCCAAAAATGGCATTTTATGCTGCTCTTCAAGTAAAAGCCGAAATCAAACAACTTCGGGATCTTGATGTAAGAATGGCAATAGGAATTGGGGAACAGGACCACAAGGCAGAAAAAGTAAGTGAATCTAACGGTTTAGCATTTGTGCGTTCAGGGGAATGTTTTGAAAATCTCAAGAAACAAAATTTAGGAATTATCACCGGAGATCCGCAAAAAGATGAAGTTTTAAACCTGCTCTTTAATTTAGCCTTGCTTACCATGAATAATTGGAGTTCAACCGTAGCCGGGACTATAAGTGTTTTTCTGCAAAATCCTGAAAAAAGTCAGACGCAGCTGGCAAAACAGTTGAACAAATCCCAAAGCAGTTTAAGTGAAGCCTTAAAAAGAGGTGGTTTTGATGAGATAATGCAACTTGAAGCTTTCTACCGCAACCAAATACATAACTTATGACAGCACTTGCCCTTAAATTGTTGCTGGCCCACATGTTAGGAGATTTCCTGTTGCAACCAGATGGATGGGTGGCCCAGAAAAGGCAAAAAAAATATCGATCTCCCCTGCTCTACCTGCACATCACTGTTCATGCTGTTGCAATGTTATTATTGCTGAATTTTAATCTAAGCTTCTGGATAGGAATAGTGGTTATATTAGTAACACATTATTTAATAGACCTCTTAAAATTAACGCTTGAAACCGATGCTAACAGAGGTAGATTATTTGTTATAGATCAATTAGCACATCTACTGGTCATCACTGGGGTAGTCTATAGTTATTATCCATTCCAAATTGAATGGACAGGATTTTTTGACTCTGCTGTTGTGCTTTTCATCATTTGCCTCGTGTTTTTAGGACCGGTTTCAGCAATTATTATGAGACTATTAATGAACCGCTGGGAATTACCCGAAGACAGCGAAGAAGATTCGTTACCCCAGGCAGGAAAATACATTGGAATGCTCGAGCGATTCCTGGTGTTTGGTTTCATTGTGCTCCAGCAATGGCAAGCCATAGGGTGGCTCATAGCTGCAAAATCGATTTTGAGGTTTAGTGATCTCTCCCGGGCGAAAGACAGGAAACTCACCGAATACGTCCTGATAGGCACGCTCCTTAGCTTCGTAATGGCAATTATTACCGGATTGGTATATCTCTACATCAAGCAGGAAATTTAAAGAAAAATCCCTATTTTAGAAGGGATGAAATTTTTGATGTCAAATACTGCCCTGGGCTACGCATTAATAATGGGTGCCGTACTCATAGCCGTGATTATCTACACGATTATTAAACTTAAAAAACAGGCAGGAGAAGCCGAAAGGAAGGAAAAAGAGAAGAAAGACCATCATCATTAGCAATTAACAAAATTGGCTAAAAATCATCTCTCACTTCCCAATCACAACCTATATTAAAATTCCCAATTAACTAATAACCTGCTGATTATGGCACAGTTGCTGCAGATACATAACTGAAAAAATTACGGAAAAACCTTATAGACACTTCCTTTCCGGCTTAAAAAAATCTGCTTATGAAAATGAAGAACTTCCCCCTGATATTAGTTTTATTCACTTTTATTTTTACTTCCTGCTCTAAAGACGACGAGGCTTTGGAAGAGAATAACAGCACTAATAATCCGGAGGAAACTACCCAGGAAAGTGAGCTTGAGATCGAAGAGTTTATTTATGCAGGAATGAACGAAATCTACCTGTATAAAGCCGATGTTCCTGTTCTTGCCGATACTTATTTTGATACAGAGGACGATAAACTGGATTATCTGGCAGGGTTTAGTTCACCTGAATCACTTTTCAAGAACCTTAAATCTTCCAGCGATCGCTTCAGTTTTATAACAGATGATTACGAAGCCCTGGAAGAAAGTTTTAACGGCGTGAGCAGTAGTACTGCAGGAATGAATTTTGGCCTTGGTCAAATTAGCGGTACCAATAATTTATTTGGCTTCCTGCAATACGTCATTCCCAATACACCTGCAGCCGATGCCGGCCTTACCCGCGGAACTGTTTTTACAGAAATCAACGGACAAAAGATCACTCTTAATAACCTCGAGTCGCTGCTGGATTCCGATTCTTTTACAATTAATATCGGAAAAGTTGAAGGTGGCACTATTGTGCTTACAGACGAGACCGTTACTCTAAACTACGCGTCCTATACTGCAAATCCTGTCCATTTGGTAAAAACCTTTGATGTAGATGGAACCAGAGTAGGTTACCTCATGTATAACAGCTTTATAGGAAATTTTGATGATGAACTTAATCAGGCATTTGGAGAACTTAAGTCTGAAGGAGTTGAGGAGCTCGTTCTGGATCTTAGATATAATGGAGGTGGAGATGTAGATTCGGCCGTAGATCTTGCGAGTATGATCACGGGTCAATTCGAAGGAGAAGTTTTTATGCAGGAAATGTGGAATGAAACTTATCAGGCCTACTTTGAAGAGAATGCACCTGAACGATTATTAAATTTATTTGACAGTAAAATTAGAACAGGAGAGAGCATCAACAGCCTTAATCTTTCGAAAGTTTATGTGTTGTCCACTGCAAGTACCGCTTCGGCCAGTGAACTTATCATTAATGGTCTTGAACCGTACATTAATGTAATACAGATAGGCGAAACTACCACGGGTAAATTCCAGGCTTCAGTAACTTTATATGACAGCGAAGATTTTTCCAAAGATTCCGATATTAATAAGGACCATACCTATGCCCTACAACCTCTTGTTCTGAAGTCGGCTAATGCCAACGGAAAATCCGACTATTTCAACGGACTGGATCCTGATGTTGAACTGGTAGAAAACATTAACAACCTAGGTGTTTTAGGAGATCTTAATGAGCCTTTTTTACAGGCAGCCGTCAATCATATCAAAGGGATTCCCCAAATTGGGGCGGATGCAGGGCAACAAAAAAGACCTGAAAGCAACCTGAAGATCATAGGAGACGGGGAAATGTTTGAACCTACCTACCAACGAATGTATATAAACAGAGTTCCCGAAATTTTTAGAAGAAAATAATAATGGTCAAATGATTTTTAAAAGAGGCTGTCTGAAAAGGCAGCCTTTTTTTTGTATAAATAGGAGGAGCTGCTTATTTTTAGTATATGAGCAGAA
>NZ_JAIVCC010000015.1 GCF_020866905.1 Salinimicrobium sediminilitoris
AAAGAGGAAAAAGTATTGCTTCACATATTGACAATAAAAAAAGCCGCCTAAAAATTAC
This sequence comes from Salinimicrobium sediminilitoris, assembly GCF_020866905.1. Classification (GTDB taxonomy): domain Bacteria; phylum Bacteroidota; class Bacteroidia; order Flavobacteriales; family Flavobacteriaceae; genus Salinimicrobium; species Salinimicrobium sediminilitoris. The sequence continues at coordinate 59 of NZ_JAIVCC010000015.1, forward strand.
TTTTTAGACGACCTCTTTTGTTTTATTTGAGTCAGGTTTTGGTAGTCGTATTTTGGTAGTCGTAAATTTTTTCGAGGGAGGAAGTTTAAGAAAGACTCGTTTAATTCAAGCTGTCCTTAGTATCTATTGAAGGATCATTTCTTCAAAAGAAAGAATTGTAGAGTAGCCTTTTTCTCTGAAGTATTTCATATTGTCTTCTTTGCCCGTTGCCAGCACGAAATCACCGCCCCAACCCCCAAGACTTTTTACTGCCCCGGGATAATCAGGAAACAATCGGCTTTTTACCTTTTGAAGTCCCAGGAGCTGTGAAATAACATTCTCATGCAGCTCCAGTAACAGCTCAAATTCTAAAAGGTCCCTGCAGCTGATAAGGCTATGTGTAAGCGCCGATATCTTTTCAATGGCCGTGTCTAAGGTCTTTTTGTCCTGTTGCCTGTAGTGTTCGATCGACTTCCTGCTATTCTGCTTTTGATTAAGGTGTACAAAAAAGAGTTGGTCCTTAAAAGGGAGATCAAACGAGGTCTTCAAAATGCTATTTTCCATAGCATGTTTTTCAAAGGTTATGGCTGCACCATTCATGGCCACGGCTACATCGTATCCGCTGCCTCCAAAAGTGCGCTCCAGGAGCTTGTATGGATCTATTTCCAGCCATTTTGAAAGGTTCGCGACCAGCGTGGAGGAGGTTCCAAGACCCCAGACTCTAGGAAAATCGGCTTTTGTAGTAATTTCAAAGCCGTTGCTGTTTTTGAAGACATTGGGAGCCATTTCGGCTGCGGAAGACAGGATCAAAAACAACCTTTTTGACACCTCATCATTTTGATGCATTAAGGGAACTTCCTGAGTTCCTAAATCTGCAATTGCAAATTCATCCTTAAACCATAGCTCTTCCTTGTGATCAAGGCTTTGCCATCGTACGATGGGGGTTCCCATCTTTTTTACCTCGAGATCCTGTCCAAATTTTGTAGGTAAAGCGAGGGCAGTGGCCCCATCGAGCACGACGTATTCACCGCTTATCAATAATTTTCCATGGCTGTGGAATTTCTGCATTACTGTCTCAATTTTTCAATTTGCTCTTCGACTGCACTGTGGGAAACGTTATGGGACTTAAAATGTGCTACCAATACCTCTTTTTCCTGGGGAGTTGCCTGCAACTGGTTAAGGATGTTCATAAGGTGCATTTTCATATGGCCCTGCTGAATTCCGGTGGTAATTAGGGATTTTACTGCCGCAAAATTTTGTGCGAGTCCGGTTACTGCCACTATCTTCATCAGGTCTTCGGCTGAAGGTTTTTGCAGGATCTCAAGTGCGATCCTCGAAAGCGGATGTAGTCCCGTTAGACCTCCTACTGTTCCCAAAGCCAGCGGAATTTTCATCCAAAATCTAAATTTCCCGTCCCTCACATCGGCGTGAGAAAGGCTGCTGTATTTTCCCTCTTTTGAGGCGTAAGCGTGGATCCCGGCTTCCACCGCTCTAAAATCGTTGCCGGTTGCAAGAACTACGGCATCAATGCCGTTCATGATGCCTTTGTTGTGCGTTACTGCACGATAAGGTTCTGCTTCAGCTATTTTTAAGGCCCTGACAAATTTTGCTGCGAAATCTTCACCTGTTAGGCCATGATCGGCCAGTTCGTTTACGGGACAGGAGACTTCGGCCCTTACTATACAATCGGGTACATAGTTGGAAAGAATGCTCATCACGATCTCTATCTCCCTTTCTGAAGCATCAAAAGCTTCATGAGTTTTGGCTTCGGACTGGAAGGTTTCAGCAAAGCGTTCTAAACAGGAATTGATGAAATTCGCACCCATACTATCTTTGGTTTCGAAAGTGCAGTGCAGCTGATAGTAACCGCCCAAAAGATCGGTTTTATTCCGCAGTTCTACATTGATCACTCCGCCGCCTCTTTTTTCCATGTTTTTTGTAAGGGGAGCAACAGCCTCCAGCAGGCGTGGTTTCACATTGCTGAAAAAAGCCTGAAGCTTCTCCCGGTCACCCGAATACATGAAATGCACCTGCCCAATTTTTTGGGTTCCCAGGACTTCAGCTTTAAAGCCTCCGCGGCTGCCCCAAAATTTTGCGGCTTTGCTGGCCGCAGCGATTACCGAGCTTTCTTCGATAGCCATAGGGATGGCATAAAGCCGGTCATTTATAAGAAAATTTGGTGCAAGCCCAAATGGGAGGTAGTAATTGGTAAGGGTATTCTCGGTGAATTCCTCGTGAAGTTGTTGCAGGCTGGAGTTGGAATTCCAGTATTGAGTTAATATCTCTTTAGCTTTTGTGTTGGAGGCGAGGTAAGTGCTGCTAAGCCACTCAATTTTCTCCTTTTTTGATAGCTTGGAAAATCCCGAAATTGGTTCGTTCATTATGTAAAATTTGGAGGTGCAAAGATACAATTACTGGAAGAAACGCGACAGGGTATGAAAGTATGGAAGTGGCCGAAAAAGAAAATCTGCTCATCTTGCCATTTGAACCCTTTATTTCATTAACATCTTCTTATGATTTAACAAGAGAAAACCTGTTTTTTAGCCGAATTTTTACTAAACTTGGCAAGCAAAAATTTTAATCGCAAATAATGAAGTTGACCCACGGGCTTTTTGCCCTTTTTCTTTCGGCCACAACAGTTCTTACTGCACAGAAAAAAGACATTACACTTGAAGATATTTGGGGAGGAACTTTCCGGCAGGAAAGGATGGAAGCCTTGCAATCCCTCAATAATGGAAACGAATATGTGGTTTTGAATTTTGACCGTAGCGCCGGTACATCTTCCATAGATGTTTACTCCTATAAAACCGGGGAGAAGACCCGTACAATTTTAAATAGTAAAGATCTTGAGGAGATCGGGGCTTTTTCTGGCTATGAATTCAGTGAAAACGAGAACAAGTTAGTACTTGGTACAGAGATAGAATCTATCTACAGGCATTCCACCCGCGGAATTTTCTACGTGTACGAGCTGCAAAGCGGCGAACTAAAAAAGATTTCCGATGAAAAAATCAAAGAACCTACCCTGTCACCAAATGGTGAGAAGGTTGCTTATGTGTTCAAAAATGACATTTTTGTAAAGGATCTTTCTTCAGGCAAAGTGACGCAGGTTACCAATGACGGGGAGATGAACAAGATCATCAACGGGGTTGCCGACTGGGTGTATGAAGAGGAATTTTCCTTTGTACGGGCTTTCCAGTGGAACAAGACCGGCGAAAAGATCGCCTTTTTAAAATTTGAAGAAACTGAAGTGCCCGAATTCTCAATGGATGTCTACGGGCAGGAGCTTTATCCTTCACAATCTACTTTTAAGTACCCTAAGGCCGGAGAGAAAAATTCAGATGTCAGCCTGCATATTTATGATCTTCAGCAGGAACAGATCTTAGATGTTAATCTGGGGGATTATGAAGATTTTTATATTCCGAGGATCAAATGGACAAATGATCCAGATGTTTTAAGTGCACAGGTTCTAAACCGCCATCAGAATGTGCTGGACCTTATTTTTGTGAATGCTGAAAAAAATGAAGCTGAAGTTGTACTTACTGAAACCGATGAGGCTTATGTGGATGTGACCGATAATTTGACATTTTTGCAAGACAACAGCTTTATCTGGACCAGTGAAAAAGATGGCTGGAACCATATCTACCTTTACGATAAGACAGGAAAGCTGAAGAACCAGGTGACCAGAGGAAACTGGGAAGTGACCAATTATTACGGGCTTGATCCTAAAACAAATACGATTTTCTATCAAAGTACCGAGAATGGAAGTATCAACCGTAATGTTTTCTCGGTAAAAACCAACGGAAAGAATAAAAAGCAACTTACAGATAAGGTAGGCCAAAACAGTGCTGATTTTAGTGCAGATTATACCTACTTCATCAACAGCTATAACAGCGCAACTACGCCTTATGAATTTACACTGCACCTTGCTAAGAATGGAAAGCTTGTAAGGGAGGTACTTAACAATGAGAAGCTGCTTAAGAAAATGGCAGAATACAAGATCGTTCCCAAGGAATTTTCTACTATTGCAGTGAATGGTTCCGATCTTAACATGTGGATGATCAAACCACCAAATTTTGATCCTTCAATGGAGTATCCGTTGTTTGTAGCACAATATTCAGGACCCGGTTCACAGGAAGTAGGAAACCGCTTTAACAGCACAAATGACTACTGGTATCAAATGCTGGCCGGTAAAGGTTATGTTGTTGTTGGTATCGATCCCCGCGGTACCGGTTTTAAAGGTGCTGCTTTTAAAAAAGTGACTCAGAAGGAACTTGGGAAGTTTGAGGTTGAAGATGTCATTGAAGCAGCCAGGATCCTTGGAAATCGCGAGTACATTGATGAGGAGAATATGGGAATATGGGGCTGGAGTTATGGAGGCTTTATGTCTTCCAATGCATTGCTAAAAGGTAATGACGTTTACGCAATGGCAATTGCGGTTGCTCCCGTAACCAGCTGGAGGTTCTATGATAGTATTTATACCGAAAGATACATGACTACTCCGCAGGAGAACCCCTCGGGATATGATGAGAATTCTCCCATCAACCATGTAGAAAAATTAAAAGGAGATTACCTGCTTATTCATGGTACAGGAGATGACAATGTACATGTACAGAATACCATGAGAATGATCGAGGCATTGGTGCAGGCAAATAAGCAGTTTGACTGGGCAATCTATCCCGACAAAAATCATGGCATTTACGGGGGGAATACCCGTTTGCACCTTTACACGCTCATGACAAATTTTATTGAAGAAAACTTACAAATTAACCCTAATATCAAATCTTCCCTATAATGGCACAGGCAACAACAGCAGCGCATAGGCGCGAATTATTTGGTCACCCGGTAGGTCTTTACATTCTGTTTTTCACCGAAATGTGGGAGCGTTTTTCCTATTATGGAATGCGCGCCATCCTGGTGCTTTATCTTGTAAGTGCTACCCAGGGCGGTAATGCCGGATTGGGCTGGACCAATGCCGAAGCTTTGGCTCTTTACGGCTGGTACACCATGTTAGTATATGTTGCTTCCATCCCCGGGGGTATTATAGCCGATAAAGTTCTTGGTCAGAAAAAGGCGGTGTTGTGGGGAGGAATAATTTTAGTGGCAGGACACGGAATCCTGGCAGTTGAAGAAATGTGGGCCTTCTATACAGGGCTTGGGTTGATCATTGCCGGTGTTGGAATGCTTAAACCAAACATTTCTACTATGGTGGGAGGTCTTTATAAAGAAGGAGACATTCGTCGTGATAAAGGATTTACTATTTTCTACATTGGGATCAACCTTGGAGCTTTTCTTTCAAGTTTAATTGTAGGGTATGTTGGTGAGAATATTGGATGGCATTGGGGCTTCGGTCTTGCAGGAATAGCCATGGCACTCGGACTTCTCGTTTACCTGTGGGGGCAAAAATATCTTGTAGAGGTGGGTAACCTGCTCTCAAAAGCTGAAAGAGATTCCGGTGCTTCCTTTGGAGGAATGTTTACAGATCTTTTTAAATCTCCGGTACAGTTAACAGTCACTGCTGTATTACTGGCAGGGTCAATCTATTATCTTCTTGCCATAGATATAGCATACGGTTTTCTTTTCATATTCCTGACTTTCGTAACTGCTATGATGTTGATGGTATACAAGGATCTTACAACTCAGGTGATGAAAGACCGCTACGTGGTGATGTTACTCTCTTTTATCCTTGTAATCGTATTCTGGGGAGCCTTTGAACAGGCAGGAGGGCTTATGAACATCTATGCTCTTGAAAAAACCGACAGGTCCTTGCCTTTTAGTCTGCCATTGATAGGTAGCGAAGTGCCTGCTTCGTGGTTTCAGTCCTTAAATGCACTTTTCATTATCATTTTCGGGGTGATCGTAGCCAACTTCTGGGCTAAGAGAAAATTGAAGAGTAAAGAAGCTTCTTCTATTTTCAAAATGGCGATAGGGGTTATTATAATGGGACTTGGATTCGTTTTTATGGTTTTTGCCTCAATGGAATTTCAGAACGATGGAGCTTCAGCCATGTACTGGTTGGTATTAGCTTATCTTTTCCACACAATAGGGGAACTGAGTTCTTCGCCGGTGGCACTTTCCTTTATTACTAAGTTAGCTCCCGTGAAATACGCCTCTTTAATGATGGGGGTTTACTTTGCAGCGACAGGTCTTGGAAACAAGCTTGCAGGGATCGTGGGAGAATACTCTTCCGAAGCCGGGGATGGAACTATTTTCATGGGTATTACGATCTTCACCGTCGCCTTTGCCGTACTGGTGTTATTAATGCTCAAACCTCTTAAACGTCTTACTCATGGTGTGGAAGATGAAGAGAGAGAGTTACCACAGCAGGAAAATTTTGAACTTGGAGATGAAGATCTCGTAGAAAAAGAAGAAAATAAAAGAAGAAGATAATGGCAGCTACGGTTCCAGCGGCAGAGAACGATTTCTTTAAATCAAAAGTTTTAGGTCACCCCGCAGGCCTTTTTGTTCTTTTCTTTACCGAAATGTGGGAGCGCTTCTCTTTCTACGGTATGAGAGTACTCCTTATCAACTTCCTTACAATGGCAATTGTAGGAGTGGATAACCCGGGTTGGGGATGGAGTGCAGAAAATGCAGGTGCCCTTTTTGGAACCTATGCCGGGTTACTTTACCTTACACCTATTGCAGGTGGTATCATTGCCGATAAGATCACCGGCTATCGCTGGGCTGTAGTCATTGGAGCAGCTATTATGACCGCAGGTCACGCCTCAATGGCATTGGAGACAGAATTCTCCCTCTATTTTGGTCTGGCCTTGCTGGTAATAGGTACGGGTTTCTTTAAACCTAATATCACCTCCATTATTTCGGAAATGTATGATGGTAAACCCGACAAGAAAGATGGGGCTTATACCATATTTTACATGGGAGTTAATGCCGGAGCGTTCTTTGGAATGATGCTGTGCGGTTACCTCGCCGAAAGAGTAGGATGGAGCTGGGGCTTTGGTCTTGCCGGTATTTTTATGTTCCTGGGAACCCTTCAGTTTTGGCTGGCAAAACCCCTTTTTGGTAACATAGGTGGGGTGCCAGATAAAGCTAAACTTGCCGAAGAAAAGGCTAAAGAAGAAGCATCGGGAGTAAAAGATCATACTCACAACCCATTTACCCTTTTTGATAAGATTCTTGTTCTTGCAACCTCTGTTATTGGTTTGTTGTATTTGATCAATGATCCGGTTTCCAGGATTGCAGATCTCAATCTTCTTCCGGCTGTAATGCCGTTCGATTTTAGAGGAGAGCCTTTTTCGGGGCCTATAGCATTGGCTTTAATTGGGCTTGGCCTGTTCCTCGTTCTGGTTATTTCCCGAATTGCCCGTTATGCAAAAGTTGTTCGTGACCGAATGATTGCAGTGATCATCTTTGCCTTTTTTACTGTTTTCTTCTGGATGTCATTTGAACAGGGAGCTACCTCTCTAATTATTTTTGCACGTGATTCTGTAGACCGATTGCTGACAGGTACAGGGGCGACAGTTTTCAATATTTTTAACACTCTTCTCACGGTAATACCTCTTATGATTATCACCTGGGTGCTCTTCCTGTTATGGGGACAGACCTATAAGCGGGTTTTAGGTTCTAACATCGTGCTGGTTATTTGCTTTGGAATAATTTGGGCAATTGTGATCTGGATGCTGGTAAGGGAATTTCAGGGGGATGCGACAGAGATCACCGTTTCGTGGTTTAGTATACTTAACTCATTCTTTATCATTGTTTTTGCTTCTTTCTTTTCAAAATGGTGGGAGAGCAAGTATAATCCTTCTGCCGCATGGAAGTACAGCTTTGGATTAATTCTTCTGGGAATAGGTTTTGGCTTACTGGCCTTTGGCTCAAGTGGTGTAGCCGAAGGTGCAAAGGTGAGTATGATATGGCTTATCCTGGCCTACCTTTTTCATACCCTGGGGGAATTATGTTTATCTCCGCTGGGACTTTCTTATGTAAGTAAACTTGTACCGGCGCGAATGATCGCTTTCATGTTTGGGATGTGGTATTTGGCAATTGCAATAGGAAATAAACTGGCAGGTTCCTTTGGAGGAATGATTGATGAGATCACCGAACAGTATAGTTTGTCTGCTTTCTTCCTCATATTTACAATTGTGCCAATTGCAGCCGGAGTATTGGTGGCGCTCTTAAATCCTTTGTTAAAGAAATTGATGCACGGAGTAAAATAATTTCTTTCTAAAAAATGTATTTTTACGCCCTCTTTATGAGGGCGTATTTTTTTAAAATTAGGTATGACTATTGCTAAAGGAGAAGGAAAAAGCATGAAAAAAATTATTCTAAGTCTTATAATATTGCTACTTGCGACACCTGCTCTGGTAGCGCAAGAGATCAAGTGGATGACTATGAATGAAGCACTTGAAGCTCAAAAGAAAAAGCCCAAAAAAATATTTCTGGATGCCTATACCACCTGGTGTGGCCCCTGTAAAATGCTGGATAAAAACACTTTTTCTAATGAGGATGTTATAGAGTATGTGAATAAAAATTATTATCCTGTAAAGTTTAATGCCGAAGGAACAGAGGAAGTAAATTACCGCGGAATGACATTTAAAAATCCCAATTATGATCCTAACAGGAGAGGGCGCAACAGTCAGCATGATTTCGCCCGGGCGATGAAGATCACAGGTTATCCCAGTCTGGTCTTTTTTGATGAAAAGGGGGATTTAATTGGCCCAATTCCGGGTTACCGGACTCCGCATCAGCTGGAACTATTTCTGAAGATGTTCGTGGGAGAGGATTATAAGGATATTACCAGTCCTGAAGCTTTTCAATCTTATTCTGAAGGATTTAATAATGAATTCGCAGTTTCGAATTAGAAGTGAAATAATTATTGAATAAAAAAACCTTACAGATTTTTAATCCTGTGAGGTTTTTTTATTCAATAATATAAGCACCGTCCCGCCCGGTATAATAAAAGGGGATGTGGTTTTCAATTGCCGTTTCTTTCCATTTTTTGATGAAGGAAGGATAATTACTACCATCGGCAATGATCACCATCGGCGTGTAAGTACTCAAAACCCGCTCGAGGTTTAAGCGGGGGGAGCCTGTAAGGAGCAGCTTAACGTTAGATGGAGTTTCCTGCGGAAGGATTCCGCTGCTGTCAATGACCATCAGAAAATGCCCTTTTTGAAGGTAAATGTTTTTCATAGGTCTTTCTTCTATACCGGAGAGATCTTCTCCTACCATATAATTCTGAAGCAGTTTTAAATCTTCGGCCGGTACCTTTAGATCATGGTATACTTCAAGTTTACTCTTCTCCTTTAACCCAATTACGCTGCTGCGGCTTTTATGAAAGATGATTAGGCGGTCACCCTTTTGAAATTCAGAAGTGATATAAACTGACTGAAGAACTAATACACTAAAAAGAACAGCAATGATCCTTCTGTAGTTAAAGGATCTCCACAGCAGGAACACGAGGAAGAAAAAGAAATACCAGGATAGGACTTCAGAAAGGTTAAAAGAAATATCCCTGAATAGAAATTGTTCGTGACCTGCAATCCAGTTCACGGTCTCAATAAGCGTTTCAATGATCCTCTCATAAGCTTCAGCAAGAAAGGAGGGGAGAATATCTAAAAGTGCCAGAAAGATCACCAGCACGCCCAAAATGAGGATGAGGCCCAGAAAAGGAAGGATGAGTAGGTTTGACAGAAAGAAAAGACCGGGAAATTGATGAAAATAGTATAAACTTAGAGGTAGGACACCTACCTGCGCAGCAATGGTAACCGTTAAGAGATCCCAGAAATACTTGCCAATTCGGTTAGAGGGAGAGTAGAGGCGGTGCAAAAGAGGTTGAAAAAGAATAATAGAAAGTACCGCGAGGTAACTAAGTTGAAAACCCACTTCAAAAATCCACTGGGGCTTGATGAGCAGGAGGAGCATGAGGGATAGGAAAATCGAATTAAGGGCACTGGTTCGCCTGTTGATTTCCATTCCTACCGCCAAAAAACTGAACATGGTAACCGCTCTCACTACCGAAGGGGAAAGCCCTGCAAGAATGGCGAAACCCCAGAGACATAAAATGACAATCAGAGTTTTTATCAATTTGCCCTTTTTGAACCTTTCCAGGGGTTTAAAGATCTGGTGCAGCAGGAGTAATATGATCCCCACGTGCAGCCCCGAAACTGCCAGAATATGAATAGCGCCCGCTGCCGCAAAATTATTATAGGTTTCAGCAGAAATGTCCTGCTTTTGGCCCAGCAGCAGTGCCTGGACCAGCGAAAGCTCGTCTTTCCCAAAATTATTTTCTTCTAAGGCGTGAGTTATTTTCTTTCGAAAGTTTGCCGCTGCAATCCTAACTCCAGAATTGTGGTCTGATAATTTGATATAGGTTCCTTTCCGGGAATCAGATTGTCGCCATACGTCCTTTCGGGACATAAAAGCGGAGTAATCAAATTGATGTGGATTGAGAGGAGCGGCGATAGGATCCAGAGGCGCGGAAAGCATGATCTTCTCACCTTCCAAAAATGGCTTTTTAAGGCTGTCTTTTGGAGTGAGAAGAAGGAGTTTCCCATAGGAGGTTTCTCGATTGACCGCTTCAACTTCGGCTATGAATTTCATGCTGTAGAGATCGGGCTTCAGGCTTTCTTTGATGCTAAGCTTCAGGAGGGGGATTTCTTCCGAAGAGATTTTGTTGAGATAGTGATTTGGCTGATTCTGCGGCAGGTGAAGGCTGGTGACAAAAATTCCGAGGAGAAAAAAGAGGAGAAGCACACTGCTTCCGAAGAATAGATCGGGGAAAAGCAGCTTTCTTGCCCTAAAGTAGGCGATGAAAAACAGGGTTAGCCCCGGCAGCAGTGTCAAAAAGGCCATTTTAAGGGGTAATTCCAGGAAAAAGCCGCTCCAAATTCCCAGAAGCAGCAAAAGGGTGAGTCGGATTATTGCCGTGTTCAAACTATTATTTATCAGGTGTTTACCCGAAGATAATAATTTAAAGTATGCGGCGGGCCATCACAAAATGTTCGCGCCAATAAGTCTCCTCAAGAGCCGAAATGATCACCCCGCGGGAGGTGCTGGAATGAATGAAAAGGATCTTGTCGTCATCCAGTTGTACTACAAGTCCTACATGATTGATGTTCTTTTTTCGCCTGTCGGTTTTAAAAAACAACAGATCTCCGGTTCTTACCTGCGGAAGATCGAGTTGCTCGCCCAATAGTGCCATATCCCGGGAGGAGCGTGGCAGTTCAATATTATTTTCTAAAAAACAGGTGTAAACCAGGCCGGAGCAGTCCATGCCCTGGGTAGTGGTGCCCCCGTATTTATAACTGGTCCCCAAAAATTGATACGCATAATCTACGATATTGAATGTTTCTTCCGCAAGCTCTTCTATCGTCTCTTCATCGGGATCGTAAAAATCGGGAAGCGCCGCATAAGACTGTTGTCTTTCGGGAGCTATTTGCTGCTGATGTGCTGCAGTATTTTTTTGGGCACCACAGGAAGTTAAAGTAATAACGAGTAGCAAGAGTGAGAACTTCCAGATCTTCATGAAGCTGAAATTTTTTCAAAAATAAGACGTGCAGTTTTTTCACTTGCGCCTTTGCCTCCTAATTTTTGCTCCAGTTCATAATAATCTGCAAAGACCTTTTTTCTATGTTCCCCGTCCAGAATTTTGAAAAGTTCCTTTTTAAGATTAGGACGTTTAAAGTCATTTTGAATAAGTTCTTTAACCACTTCCCGCTCCATGATAAGATTTACCAGGGAGATGTATTCCAAATTGATGACCCGTTTTGCGATTTGATAGGAGATAAAATTGCCTTTGTAGCAAACAACTTCCGGCACCTTGAGAAGGGCAGTTTCCAGGGTAGCTGTACCCGAGGTTACAAGGGCAGCAGTGGATATTTCAAGAACATCATAAGTGCGGTTCATTACCAGGTGTACATTTTTCTTTTTAATGAACGGCCGGTAAAACTCCTCTTCCTGGCTGGGTGCTCCTGCGATGACGAATTGGTAATCCTTAAAATCGTCGGTGACACTCAGCATGATCTCCAGCATTTTGGAGATCTCTTGTTTTCGGCTTCCGGGGAGAAGGGCGATCACAGGCCTGTCGTCTAGGCCATGTTCTTCTCTTATTTTTTTGATATCTGCGGGAGCGCGATCGGCAATGGCATCAATGAGGGGGTGACCAACAAAATTTACTTTGTAGTCATGTTTGTTCTCATAAAAGTCTTTCTCAAAAGGCAGGATAACATACATTTCATCGATATCCCGCTGAATGTCCTTTATCCTGTTCTCTTTCCAGGCCCAGATTTGTGGAGAGATATAAAAATGGGTTTTGTAGCCTTCATTACGGGCCCATTTTGCAATTCGTAAATTAAAGCCGGGATAGTCCACAAAAATGATGACGTGTGGATCCCAATCTTTAATGTCTTTTTTACAGAAGGAAATATTGCGCAGAATTGTACGCAGGTTCATAATGACTTCGGCAAAACCCATGAATGCAAGGTCGCGATAGTGCCTCACGGGAGTGCCGCCTTCGGCCTGCATTAAATCCCCTCCCCAAAACCTGAATTCGGCTTCAGGGTCGGTCTTCTTGAGAGCCTTCATGAGGTTTGCCGCATGTAGGTCTCCCGAAGCTTCTCCTGCGATAATATAATACTTCATATTAAGTGAGCTTAATTATGGCAATGACTACTGCAGCAAGAATCGAGGCCATTAAAACTCCCCGGGCACGATAGATCTTTTCTTTTTTCAGAAAGTAGAAAAATGGGAGGAAATTCAGGATTGCTCCTGCGGTTATAAGGGTGCCGATAAATCCACCGCGCATTGATTCCTGAAGTGTTTCCAACACAGATAAATCTGAAAAAAGCAGGATGTAAATGAGCATCCCAATTAGGTTTGCCGCTATGCCTACCAAAAAACCGATAAGGATCTCTTTCTTAATCATTCAGGTCCCAGGTATTTAGATCCCTAAGGAATTGATGTGCCGTAAGGTCAAATTGAACAGGTACGACAGAAACATAACCCTGTGAAAGGGCATATTCATCGCTGTCTTCTCCCTCGTCTTCATTGATGAATTTCCCTGAGAGCCAGTAATAATCCCGCCCCTGCGGATTTGTTCTTTTATCAAATTCTTCTTCCCACCGGGCATTAGCCTGCCGGCAGACTTTGATTCCCTTGATCTCCGATTCCTTTAACTTCGGAAGGTTTACGTTTAGAACCACCCCTTTTGGGAGTCCGTGTTTTAGGACCTGCCGGGTAATTCGTTTTATAAACTTCTTACAGGGTTCGAAATCGGCATTTAAGGAATAATCCAAAAGAGAAAAGCCTATTGCGGGGATCCCTTCAATTCCTGCTTCCACCGCGGCACTCATGGTGCCAGAATAAATTACGTTAATGGAAGAGTTGGAACCATGGTTTACACCACTCACACAAAGATCGGGTTTGCGGTGCAGGATTTCCTGGGTTGCGATCTTCACACAATCGGCCGGAGTACCCGAGCAACTGTATTCCTTGTGCTTGTATGTTTCCTTGACAGTTATCTGGTCACAAAAGAGGGTATCGCTAATGGTAATGGCGTGTCCCATTCCACTCTGCGGACTATCGGGTGCTACCACGATTACATCTCCCAGCTGCTTCATTACATCTATTAAGGCTCTTATTCCGGGAGCCGTAATTCCGTCATCATTGGTTACTAAGATCAGCGGTTTTTCCTGAGACATTTATGAAAAATTTATGGCTGCTAAAATAAATTAATTTCCTGAGGAAAGGCTTATATTCGTAAATTAACAAAAAAGGAGAAGACTATAGAAGTTGGCATAGTTTTTACTGTATTACAGGTATACTAATGACGAAAATACAATCCATGATGAAAAGGAACTATAAACTACTGGTGCTGGTTTTGCTGTTTGCTGCGGCCTCTTGCAGTTTTACCACAAAGACATTCAACGACCCCAATAAAGATAAAACCTTAATTGAATTGATATCATACGTTCTTAAAAATGGACATTATGATGCCAAGGAAATTGATGATTCCTTTTCTTCTGAAGTTTATAAAGATTATCTCGAGGCTCTTGATCCTTTAAAAAGATATTTCTATGCGAGTGATATTGAAGAATTTCAGCAGTATGAAACCCTTATCGATGACCAGATAAAAAACAGTGAGATCAACTTTTTCGACCTTACTCATACCCGTTTGCTAGAACGTATGGCCGAAGCTGAAAGGATCTACGAAGAAGTCCTTGAAAAGCCTTTCAATTTCAATAAGAATGAGGCGCTGGATACAGATTACAGTAAAAGAGGCTATGTTACCTCTAAAGAAGAAATGAAGGAAAGATGGAGAAAGCAGCTTAAGTTTTCGGCCATTTCAAATTTTTACGATAAAAAGAAAGAGCAGGAGCGTGAATTGGAGAAGGATCCAGATTATGCTGTAAAGACAGACGCACAACTTGAAGAGGAAGCCCGGGAATTAACCAAAAATTCTCTAAATGAATATTTTGATTTTAGTGATGACCTTGAGAGAAAAGATTGGTTTTCTGTCTATGTCAATGCTATTGTAGAGGAGTTTGATCCACACACTTTCTATTTTGCACCTCAGGACAAAGATCGTTTCGATATGGCCATGAGTGGAAAGCTTGAAGGTATTGGTGCCCGTCTTCAAAAGAAAAATGATAATGTAAAGATCGTCGAAGTGATCTCCGGAGGTCCGGCCTGGAGAGGCGAAGAAGTAGAAGTTGGGGATGAGATCATCAAAGTGAAGCAGGAAGACGAGAAAGAGGCTGTAAGTGTTGTAGGAATGCGGCTTGACGATGCAGTTAATTTGATCAAAGGCCCAAAAGGATCTAAAGTGACCCTTACCCTTAAAAAAGTTGATGGGACAATCCAGGAAGTAGATATTATTCGGGATGTGGTAGAAATAGAAGAAACTTATGCCAAGGCGGCTAAAGTGGAAAAAAATGGCCGTGTATATGGAGTGATCAACCTACCGAAGTTCTATTTTGATATGGAAGATTATTCCGAAAGAAACGCAGCTTCCGATGTTAAGAAGGAGATCATAAGACTTAAAAAAGAAGGAATGGACGGGCTTGTGCTTGACCTTAGGAACAATGGAGGAGGATCCTTAAAAACTGTTGTGGATATCGCCGGTTTATTTATTAAAGAAGGTCCTATTGTACAGGTTAAATCCAAACTGGAGGGTCAGGAGATATTAAAGGATAATGATTCCTCAATCCTTTGGGATGGTCCATTGGTAATACTTGTGAATGAACTTTCGGCCTCGGCTTCAGAAATTCTTGCAGCCGCAATGCAGGATTACAAGAGAGCAGTGATCATTGGGAGTAAACAAACCTATGGAAAGGGAACAGTGCAAAATGTGCTTGACCTTAACCGATGGGTGAGAAATAATGATCTCGGAGATCTTGGAGCTTTGAAAATGACCACCCAGAAGTTCTACAGAGTGAACGGAGGTTCTACTCAATTAGAAGGTGTTAAAAGTGATGTTGTGGTGCCAGATCGTTATTCTTTCATTGACATAGGGGAGAAGGACCAGAAGAATCCGCTGCCATGGGATCAAATTGAAGCGGCATCTTTTGAGCCGTGGGATGGATATATTGATTTTGAGGAGACAATGTCCAACAGCCAAAAGAGAATGGAAGAGAATAAAAATATTGAGCTAATAAAGCAGAACGCCGAATGGATAAGAGATCAGCGTAACAGTACTTCCTTCCCACTTAATTATGCTGAATACAGCAGGGAAATGGAGCTCAATGAAGAGCAGGCTAAGAAATTTGATAAAATTTCTGAATATGAGTCTGATCTTAGCTTTGAATCTCTTCCTTATGAAAAAGAATTATTCGATGTAGATACCGTGCTTGCTCAAAAGAGAGAAAGATGGCACAAGAACTTAAGGAGTGATATTTATATGGAAGAGGCTGTTCATGTTCTTGAGGACATGAAGATGAATAACATCAAGAAGTCAGGTCTTGCCGATATTAAAAAATAAGAAGAAGAAAAATTTAGATTCCAAAAAGGGCTTTTTTTAAAGCCCTTTTTTTATGCCTTATTGGTATTAGAATTAATCACTATAGAATTTAGAATTGATAGGAATATGGATCTTCAGCGGCCTGATAAAGAAAAGCATTAGAGCCAACGGGGAGGATAAATAGAGAGATAAGTGGGATTACATTAGCCACTAATTATATTCAGGAAATATCTGCTTCGCTTCGGAAAGGGGACATCATTAACTCTCCTGCAATCGGAAGAAGTTTTTAAAGATCCTCAGTTATATGTTTGAAATTATATTTCCCTACTCAGGGTGCCTACCAGAAGGACATTCTATCGGAATCCAGCTTGATGAAAATGAAGAGAAGTATTGTGAACGCCCACAGTCCCGAACCTCCGTAACTAAAGAATGGTAATGGTATTCCCACCGTTGGGAATATGCCTATAACCATTCCAATATTCACAAAAAAGTGTACAAAAAGGATCCCTGCAACGCTGTAGCCGTATACCCGGTTAAATTGGGATTTCTGCCTTTCGGCCATGTGGATGATCCTCAGCATTAAGAAGATAAACAGGAAGATGACCACTGAACTTCCCACAAAACCCCATTCCTCGCCTACCGTACTAAAGATATAATCTGTATGTTGTTCAGGAACGAAATTTCCTTTTGTCTGGGTGCCTTCAGTCCATCCCTTGCCAAACCAGCTTCCACTGCCAATCGCGATTTCGCTCTGGTTAGTATTGTAGCCTATTCCGCGGTTATCCACTTCTTTCCCAAGAACAATGTTGAAACGATCGCGGTGACGCTGTTCAAAAATGTTTTGAAAGATATAATCTACCGAGAAGGAAAGAGCTATAGCCATGATGAGGATGCTCAAATAAACAATGATCCCCGGTTTCTTTCTCTTTCTGAAGAAATACACGAATATGACCACTGCAGTTGCACCAATAGAAACCCAAATAGGACTGAATAGCAGCGTAAGAACAAAGACCAGCACTCCTATCGTACCTGCGATCAAATAGACCCCGGAAAGTCCTTCCCTGTAAAGCGGAAAGAAAAATGCAGCATAAACCATGGCACTCCCTGCATCGGGTTGTGGTAGAATGATCAAAGCAGGGAGGGCAATTATTACAAAGGCCTTGAATTGGTCAGACAGGTCACGAATGTTCGTTTGAATATCACTAATAAACTTTGAAAGGGCCAGAGCAGTTGCCACCTTGGCAAATTCTGCCGGCTGTAAGGAAAAGCTTCCGAAGGCATACCAGGAAGTAGCGCCATTAATTGTTTTTCCGAAGAAAAAGAGGCCCAGAATAGAAATCAGGGAAATTGTATAGATGACACTTGCAAAACGTTCATAGAATTTCGCTTCCAGGGAGAGTAGAATCACTATTAAAAGTACGCTTAGAAGGATCCATAACAATTGTCTCCCATAGATCTGTCCGAATTCGAACGCAGAAGTGACAGTATCATCAAGTGATGCCGAATAAATATTAACCCACCCAATTGCTACCAGTAAGAAATAAATAAGAATAGTAAGCCAGTCGAACTGGGAAATTGTCTTGGGCATAGCTGTTAATTAATTCTTTTGGGCTTCTTTTCAACCCAGCCATATTTTTTGCCGTCATTGATTAAGAACGGTTCTCCGCTATATGGTTTCGTGTATTCGTCTTCAAGACTGTTTTTAAGGATCCAGTCCTCCATATCTTTCCGGGTGATTTCCCCTTTGATATATTTTTCAATCATTAGACCTGCAATTCGACCTGCGTACCTACCTCCCCAGTACCCATTTTCTACGAAAACGGCAATGGCTATTTTAGGGTCATCAACAGGGGCAAATGCGATAAAAATAGAATGGTCTGTGAGCTGCATTCTTGTGCCGTTCACTTTAGTAAAGTTTTCGGCAGTACCGGTTTTTCCGGCGATTTCTATTCCGGGGATTTGAAGTGCAGCGGCAGTACCTGCCTTGTAAACCTGGTGCATTCCTTCCACAACAGGCCCAAAATGCTCGGGATCAATTGTGGTATACTTCTTCTCGGTAAATTCTTCCTTCTTTAGCGGGGAACCCTCAATTTCCTTAAGGATATGCGGAGTATAGAACCAACCCCTGTTTGCAATCGCAGCCGTCATGTTTGCCAATTGTATTGGAGTCATTAGAACTTCTCCCTGTCCAATGGCATTAGAAAGGGTGGCTGTTGAGAACCATTTGTAGGTAGGGTAATCGTAAATCTTATTATAATATTCTGAAGTAGGGATCTTCCCTGGACGGCCTGTGGAAAGATCGGAGCCAAGATAATCTCCCAGCCCAAAGCTTTTTAAATGTCCTGCCCAGGCATCTACTCCTCCCTGTGGAGTAGGATATTTTTCAATTATTCTTCTGTAGACGTTGGCGAAGTAGGCATTACAGGATTGGGCTATTCCGGGAACCATATCCAAGGGACTGGCGTGGGCATGACATCCCATTTTGCGGCCTCTCCCATAGAAATAGCCCCCATTACAGGAGAAACGGTCGCCTGTATTCACCACGCCTTCCTGTAAGGCGATAAGGGCATTTATGGTCTTAAAAGGCGATCCTGGTGGATATTCTGCCAAAAGCCCCCGATCATAAAGAGGATTATTAATAGAGTCCAGCCATAGCTTAGTGAAATTCTCAGATCTTTTACGGCCTACCAGGTCGGCAGGATCATAGGTCGGGGCTGTCACCATGGCCAGGATCTCTCCTGTTGCCGGTTCAATAGCAACAATACCACCTCTCTTGTTTTCCATGAGAAGTTCGCCATATTTCTGAAGTTCGGAATCTATGGTAATTTTTATGTCTTTTCCTTTTTTTGGAAGGGTGTCATAAATACCTTCTTTGTAAGGTCCGATATCGCGGTTAAACCTGTCTTTTTGGATATATTTTACTCCTTTTACACCTCGTAATAATTCTTCATAATAACCCTCAATTCCCTGACGCCCAATGAGGTCTCCGGAAAGGTAATAAGGATTTTCGTTTACGATACGCTGGTTGACTTCGGTTATGTATCCCAGGACATTAGCTCCATGTTCTGTATAGTAATCGCGCAATGATCGTTTCTGAATATAAAAACCTTCATATTTCCGCATTTTTTCGGCAAGGTAAGCGTATTCGCCTTTCGTAAGCTGTGGTATTACTACCGATGGCAGGCGGGGGGAATAAATTTTTGCTTTATCCAGTCGCTCTACTAACTGTTCTGTAGTTATGCTAAGAATATTACATAACTCCGTGGTGTCAAAAGGTTTCAGGTTACGGGGAATGACCATAACGTCATAAGACGGTTGATTGGAAACAAGAAGCTCTCCATCACGATCAAATATGAAACCTCTCTGGGGGTAATCATAAACAACTTTTATAGCATTATTCTCTGAGAGGCCCACAAAAGAATCATCCATCACTTGCAGGTAGAATAGCCTGGCCAGGAAAATAATTCCGGAGGTGATGACTATGATGTAGAGTAAGACTTTTCTCATCTGGATCGTTTGTTGAATAATGCAAGCGTTAGAAAAACAAGAATTATTGTAAACACTGCCGAAAAAAATGTTTTTTTAAGAAGTAACAATAAATGTGCAAAATTGAAAAATTCCAACAAAAACAATACAAAATGATGAACAAGCACAAGGATCAATACGTAACTTAATCGTGATCCCGGTTGGGTACTTGAGAATTTAATGGTTTGATAGTCATAGCTCACTCCAAAAGAAAACCGAAGGATTGCCGGCCGAATGTAGGCAGCAACGACGCATGCTGCTGCATTTATGCCGCCGCTGTCCTCAAAAATATCTACTCCCCACCCCAGGAGAAAACTTAGAAATATGAAAAGAGTTTGATTAGCATTGAAAGGGTACAGAAGAATAAAGAGAACGTATAGGTAAGGATTGATGTAACCCAAAAAATTAATATTATTCAACAACAGCACCTGTACTAATAACAGCAATACGAATCGAAGGGTGTTGGTGAAAATTACACTATTCATCTTTAGAAAGATTTTGAAGGGCTCTTATTTCACTTTGACTAGTGTTTTCAATAATGTAAACATATCCAATGTTGGTCATGTCATTGAACAATTGAATATCAATATTATAGTAGCTCTCGCTCTGGTCCAGTGAAAAATTCTTCACGGCCCCTATAGGTATGCCTTTGGGAAAGATAAGAGAGCGTCCTCCGGTAATAATGGTGTCTCCTTCGGCTAAAGGTGCAACCGATGGAACATCGGTTAATTGCACAACGGCGGGATCATCTCCATTCCACACCAAAGTTCCAAAGTGATTGGAGCGTTTCAACTGCGCGTTTATTCTCGAATTAGAATTGAGGATCGAAATTACTGTGGAATAATTTGGGGAAACGTTCTCCACGATTCCCACGATTCCCTTACTTGTAACTACGCCCATATCTCTCTCAATTCCATCACGGGCCCCACTTTTAATTGTGAGGTAATTGTCTATTTTGGCGTAATTGTTATTAATGACTTCAGATGCTCTAAAAATGTAATCGGCATCAAAGCTACTGGTGTCTTTATAGGTCTCGATCTCCAAAGAATCTTCATACCCGGCAAGGCGGGTGCGGAGTCTTTTATTCTCTTCAAGTAAACGTAAATTATATTGTTCAAGATGAAAATAGCTGTTGATGTTGCTGGTCCAGCTGTAGATGCCGCCGCTCATGAAATTGGCAGAGCTAATAAATTTACTTTTTTGATAGGAGTGTGACTGGATGGTCAAAAACAGGGAAAAGGTTAGCAGCAATAAGAATAGAATATTGTTCTTATTGCGAATAAGAAAATTAATTATTTGCTGCATAAGCTAGTCCTACTTTATCAAGATCCCCTTGTAACGATGAAGGGTTTTCAGGCAAATACCCGTTCCGCGAACCACTGCCCGTAAAGGATCTTCGGCAATATAAACCGGAAGATCGGTCTTTTGTGATAATCTCTTGTCCAGTCCACGCAACATCGATCCTCCACCGGCTAAATATATCCCGGTGTTGTAAATGTCGGCTGCAAGTTCCGGCGGAGTCTGTGAAAGGGTTTCCATCACGGCATCCTCGATCCTTAAAATCGATTTATCAAGGGCTTTGGCAATCTCCCGGTAGGAAATATTCACCTGCTTGGGCTTTCCTGTTAGAAGATCCCTTCCCTGAACGTTCATTTCATCTGGTGGTACCTCAAGATCTTCGGTAGCAGCACCAATCTGGATTTTTATTTTTTCAGCAGTACGCTCTCCAACATAAAGGTTGTGTTGCGTACGCATGTAATAAACGATGTCATTTGTAAAAACGTCTCCTGCGATCTTAACCGATTTATCACACACAATTCCTCCAAGGGCTATCACTGCGATTTCGGTAGTACCACCACCTATATCCACGATCATGTTCCCTTTTGGTTGCATAATATCTACTCCAATCCCAATGGCAGCAGCCATTGGTTCATGTATTAAATAAACCTCTTTCCCGTTAACTCTTTCGGCACTTTCCTTTACCGCACGCATCTCCACTTCAGTAATTCCTGAAGGGATACAGATCACCATTCTCAAAGCGGGGGTGAACATCTTCTTTTTAAGTGCAGGAATCTCCCTAATGAACATGGTAAGCATTTTTTCAGATGCATCGAAATCGGCAATTACCCCGTCCTTTAATGGACGAATAGTTTTGATATTCTCATGGGTTTTTCCCTGCATCATCGCAGCTTCCTTCCCAACGGCAATGATCTTACCGGTAGTACGGTGGCGGGCCACGATAGAAGGACTGTCAACCACAACCTTATCGTTATGGATAATAAGTGTATTGGCAGTTCCTAAATCTATAGCTATTTCTTCAGTGAGAAAGTCGAAAAATCCCATTTTTAGTCGATTAGTTGAGGTTTGGTAAATGTAATAAAATTAATGTTTAAAATGTCTTGTGCCGGTCATTACCATAGCAAGATTGTTCTCGTTGCAATAGTCTATACTTAGTTGATCCTTAATAGATCCACCCGGCTGAATTACAGCAGTGATCCCGGCTTTGTCAGCAATTTCTACACAATCAGGGAACGGGAAAAAAGCATCACTTGCCATTACCGCTCCTTTAAGATCAAATTCAAAGGAGTTTGCTTTGTCGATACTCTGTCGAAGGGCATCTACCCTGGAGGTTTGACCGGTACCGCTCGCAAGTAATTGTTTGTTTTTTACCAGGACGATAGTATTTGACTTTGTGTGTTTGCAAATTCTGGAGGCAAACAACAGGTCATTTAACTCCTGTTGTGAAGGTTTATTGTTTGTCGCGTAAGTTAAATCTTCTTTGGAATCTGTTTTTGAATCCCTGTCCTGAACCAAAATTCCATTAAGGCAGGTGCGTACCAGCTTCTCCGGAAGATTTGTTTTCTTCTGAACCAGTAATACCCTGTTCTTTTTTCCTTTTAAAATATCCAAAGCTGCTTCGGAATAACCCGGAGCTATAACAACTTCGCAGAACAATTCATGGATCTCCCCGGCAGTAGCTTCATCAATCTCGGTGTTGCTGATCAATATTCCACCGAAGGCTGAAACAGGATCCCCTGCCAAAGCATCTTTATAAGCCTCAAGCAAAGATTCCCTCTGTGCCAGTCCGCAGGCATTGTTGTGCTTTAAAATAGCAAAAGTAGGTGCGTCATTTTGAAATTCGTTCATAAGGTTCACTGCAGCATCAACGTCCAGCAGATTGTTATATGAAAGTTCCTTCCCATGCAGCTTGTCAAACATGGCAGAAAAGTCTCCGTAAAAACGCCCTTTTTGATGGGGATTCTCACCGTATCTTAATTCCTGTCCCCCATTGAAACTTTGTTTGAAGGTCAATTCATCTTCATTGAGATAATTAAAAATTGCCGTATCGTAATGTGAGGAAATATTAAAAGCCTTTGCAGCAAATCTTTTACGATCCTCAAGGCTGGTTTTTCCGTTGCTGTCTGATATGATCTGTAAAAATTCGGCATAATCATCTACAGATGATACACAGGTCACATCATTATAATTCTTGGCGGCTGCCCTTATGAGGGAAATCCCGCCGATGTCAATTTTTTCAATGATATCTTCTTCGGAAGCACCCGAAGCTACTGTCTTTTCAAAAGGATAAAGGTCCACGATCACTATGTCGATCTGTGGGATCTCATATTGTTCAAGTTCAGCCTTATCCTGCGCATTTTTACTTCGGTTTAAAATGCCTCCAAAAACCTTTGGGTGCAGGGTCTTAACCCGTCCCCCAAGAATGGAAGGATAAGAGGTGATATCCTCAACCGGAACTACATCTATCCCCAGGTCCTTAATAAACTTTTCGGTTCCTCCCGTAGAATAGATGGTGATTCCCAGCTCATTAAGTTTTTTTACTACAGGTTCAAGCCCGTCTTTATCAAAGACTGAAATAAGTGCAGATTTAGCCGATTTGAAGTCGCTCATTATGTTGGTTTTGTTGAGGTTGCAAAAGTAATTATTTCGATATAAAATTAAGGGGCTGCTACCTTTAATTATATAATTATTTTGTAACGAATTTTCAAACCCGGCGTCTTATGGAGTGCAGGTATCTAATAACTCATAAAAACTACGATGTTAATATATTTAAGGGTTCTTAAAGAGAGTTTTTTTTTCGCAATAAGCGCTCTCAAAAACAATAAACTGCGAACCATGTTGTCTCTTCTGGGAGTCACCATTGGGATTTTCTCGATTATTGCTGTACTTGCCGCAGTAGATTCACTGGAGAAGGAAATTAAGGGAAGCCTGAGCTCGCTGGATAACCGCACCATGATCCTCACCCGTTTTTCTTTTGGCCCCACAGAGGTGCCACAATGGAAAAGGGAACAATTCCCCGATGTTAGTTATGAGGAATATGAATATCTAAGCCGCTCTGTACCCGATGTTTCGGCTATGTCTTACGTGCTCAATGTGCCCCCCGAAAATATTAAGTACAGCGATAAAACAGCATCAAATGTAGGTATTGCTGCTGTTTCTTCAGAATATTATGATATTGAAGCTCTTGAGATTGAAGAAGGCCGCTTCTTTAATAAGGCTGAATCTGTTAGTGGTACACCCGTCATTGTGCTGGGGCATGATGTTTACGAGAACCTCTTTGGAAACCGTAATGCCCTGGGGCAGGAGGTAAGGCTATACGGAAGGAAATTTACCGTAATTGGCGTACTGGAAAAGAAGGGAGCGAGTCTTTTTGGTGGTAGTCACGATACTAATGTGTTTGTACCTGTTAATGTTGTAAGAAGGATCTACGGCGGAAGCAATCGCGGTACCTTTCCGCAGGTGGTTATCAAGCCTGATCCAGATGTTGACAGCAATGAATTAATAGCCTATATCTCACAACAGCTCCGAAACTTCAGGGGGTTACGACGCGATGATGTCAACAACTTTTTTGTGAATCAACTGGAAGGTTTTACCGATCTCATTGATAACATGACAGGTCAGCTGAATTTCTTTGGACTTATAATCAGTGGTTTCTCTCTCCTTGTCGGTGGTTTTGGAATTGCTAACATCATGTTTGTGAGTGTGAAAGAACGTACGAACCTTATTGGTATTCAAAAATCTCTCGGAGCCAAGAACAAGTTCATCTTGTTTCAGTTTTTATTTGAGGCAATAATACTTTCTGTTATAGGTGGTCTTATAGGTCTACTCCTCGTGTGGGTCGGTTCTATTGTGGTCTCCCAGTTCACAGGAAGTTTTCAGTTCATTCTTTCTTCCTCGAATATGTTTATAGGTACAGCAGTATCGGCAGTCATTGGGTTAATCTCGGGGATAGTACCGGCAATTTCAGCATCGAAACTGGATCCTGTTGAAGCTATTAGAACCGGAATGTAAAACTTCACATCACTTTGTATAACATCAAATTACCGTATGTAGATTAATTTGTCAGTCAATCTTTTAATCAACCTAACATGAAAAAATTATTCACAATTCTGGCTTTCATTTGTGTTTCGATAGTCGGGGCACAGGAATTCGATGTTCAGAAAATGGACGGTCTTTTTGAAGCTGTTGAAGAGAATAACAAGGGGATGGGTAGCTTTGCTGTTCATAAGAACGGCAAACCTGTTTACACAAAAAGTATTGGATATGCCGATGTGTCAAAAGATATTAAGGCCGACGCGCGAACCAAATACCGCATTGGATCTATCTCCAAGACAATTACTGCCGCTATGATCCTGCAAATGGTAGAAGAGGGAAAATTGTCGCTTGACACCAAACTTTCAGAATTTTATCCTACTCTTCCTAATGCAGAAAAAATTTCCATTGAAGATATGCTAAGGCACCAAAGCGGGCTTTTTAATTTCACTAATGAAGACGCTTACCTTGATTACATGGAGGAGCCTAAATCCAAAGAGGAGCTTTTGGCAATATTTAAAGCCCATAAACCTTCCTTCCAGCCGGGGGAAAAGAACGAATACTCCAATACTAATTATGTGCTGCTTTCTTTCATCCTGCAGGACGTAGAGAATGACAGCTATGCCGGGGTGCTTAAAAAGCGAATCATAGAACCGCTTGGGCTGAAAGATACATATTACGGCGGAAAAATAAATTCAGATAATGCTGAAGCCTTTTCTTACCAAAAGAAAAAGGATTGGAAACCTGCTACCGAAACCGATATGAGCATCCCCATGGGCGCAGGAGCAATTGTTTCCACCCCTTCAGATCTTAATTCCTTCTACACAGCTCTCTTTGAAGGGAAAGTGCTGCAACAGGAAACTTTTGAGCAGATGAAAACTTTCAAAAATGGTTACGGAATGGGGCTTTTTAATTTTCCCTTTAACGATAAAACCCTGTACGGTCACACCGGGGGAATAGATGGATTCAATTCCATGAGTTCTTACTATCCCGAAGAAGACCTGGCCGTATCTTATATTTCCAACGGTACCGATTTTTCACCTAATGAAATAGTGATTGGAGCTATGAGTATCTATTGGGGATTGGACTTCACACTCCCTTCTTTTGAGCCTTCCATGGAAGTGCCCGAAGAAAAACTTCAGGAATATACTGGTACTTATGGCAATGAAACCTTCCCGCTAAAGCTGGAGATCTTTGTAGAAGATGGAACTTTGATGGGGCAGGGAACCGGGCAGCCATCTTTTCCTCTTGAAGCTTATGATGAAAATAAGTTCCAGTTCACCCGCGCCGGATTAAAATTGGAATTCGAACCAGAAGCCGATAAAATGATATTGATGCAGGGCGGTGGTACTTATGAATTGACCCGCGAAGAATAGGGCGGTAAAGAATCTAAAAAATAAGGGGTGCCAAAAATGACTTTTTTGGCACCCCTTATTTTATTTCCGTCATCCTGAACTTGTTTCAGGATCTTAATTATAGTATCTCCGCTACTTTTTCGTTCACATATTCCAGGAAGCGCTCATCTTCTTCAGTAAATGGATCGGCGACATTGGAATCAATATCTATTTGACCAATGTTTTCGCCATTTTTGAACAAAGGCACTACTATTTCAGCTTTTACATGAATGCTGCAGGCAATATAGTTATCCTGAGCTTTCACATCGGGTACCACAAAATTTTGGTTGGACACAGCTACCTGTCCGCAAATGCCTTTTCCGAAGGGAATGATGGTATGATCTGTAGGTTCACCTGCAAAAGGTCCTAGTTTCAGTTCATTTTTATCGCCGTTCTTAAAGTAGAAACCCACCCAGGTATAGTAATCAACTTCAGCTTTAAGCAACTCACAAAGTTGGGTGAGACGTGCTTCCACAGAAGCTTTTTCATTGGCAAGAATATCAGCGGACTCTTTTCTTAATTTATCAAATGACATTGTTTACTTTTTTGAGCAAAAGTATTTAAAAATTCAGCTTAGCCTTTGATTTTAAATAAATACTTTTGATGAAAGCATAAGCTAAATTTGCGCCGCCTCATTCAGAAATACGCCCCGGTAATACGGTTTATTTTCACCTTTTTAGGTGCCTATCTCCTGTTAGCATTGCTGTACAATTTGTACCTGCAAAATTTTGACTGGGGAGATTACTACCCCGATTTTCTTACGCACCTTGTGGCGGTTCAAAGTGAAGCCGTGGTATCGGCTCTTAACTATAATTCGGAAGTAACACCGGGATACCCCGAGACCAACATGCATTTGATGGTCAACGGCAAATTTGTGGCTCGGATTATCGAAGGTTGTAATGCCGCCAGTATTATTATCCTCTTCGTATCTTTTATGTTGGCTTTCTCGGGAAAATTAAAGACTACGTTTTTCTTCACCCTGGCGGGAGTCGTAATAATTTATGTGATAAACATCTTAAGAATTGCCTTTATGGCCATTGGGATTTATGAACTTCCTGAATATGCCCATTTTCTGCATTCCATAGCTTTCCCGTTGGTGATCTATGGAGTTGTTTTCCTTCTTTGGGTGCTCTGGATTATTATTTACAGTAAACAAATTAAATATGAAAGGAGTCGTTAAGATCATTATCATCCTGGGACTTGTTGGCGTACTGGCGCTTATAAGGGTTTATGAATACAAATTTTTCTACGATCCCTTTATGTATTTTTTCGAACAGGCTTATCAAAGCGGGGAAACGATAGATTTCTCTTTTGAAATGTTTTTTAACGTCTTTTTGCGATTTTCCCTTAATACTCTTGTTTCCCTCTTGATCTTGTGGGTAGCCTTTCAAAGTTGGGGGATCATCAAATTCTCTGGAGTTATTTATCTTACTTTTTTTATAGTGCTTTTTCCGTTTTTTGTTTACTTAATGCATCACGTGCAGCCACAGGATTACCTTGCCGCTTTTTACGTGCGGCGGTTTTTGGCCCATCCACTGCTCATTTTGATTTTGCTACCGGCTTTTTATTATTACAGGTTGCAGAGATCTGTTGCAGATTAAACCTAAAAATGGCTAATCTGCATCCTGTCCTTATTCTTACGTAGCCAGGATGAAGTTTAATAATTCAGGATCTAACTTCCTTGTATTTTCCACGTCTCTTGCTTTGCAATATTCTCCTTCAAAATCTGCTTTAAATTGAAACACATTTCCCAGATCGTCGGCTCCGGGAAAATTAAAGCTTCTATAGACAGCAGGTTCCACAGCATTATACCGGACCTTCTTTCCGTAGACTTCCTAAAAAGTGGTGGCCATTTGATCTCCGGTAAGATGTTCCCCGGCAATGCCCACGCTTTTTTTCTTGTGTTTATCTCCTGCCTTGAAAATTCTATAGGCAATCTTACCAATATCTTCTGCTGCAATACCAGGCAATTTCTTATCGGCCATAGGAAAAGTAAAATATAGTTCCCCATCTGCGCCTTTTTGAGGAACCATTCAGAAGTTGATGAAATTATCCCAATAAAAAGAAGTGCGGAATAAGGTATAGGGAACCCCGCTGTCTTCAAAATATTTATTAGATTCTCCTTTGGCGTCTTTAGGGAGGAGCAGATTTTGTATAATTATGGAAGACTTTTGTACTTAGCTGCAGATAATTAAAAAATATATACCTTTGTCTTCTGTGAAAAGACTTTTTCAAAAATCCGGATCTTTAATAATGGCATTTTTGGTGCTGTTCTCCACCGTGTCTTTTACGGTGGACAAGCATTTCTGTGGAGAAATTCTTGTGGACCAGGCTGTTTTTTCTGAAGCTAAGACCTGCGGAATGCATGGCGATATTACTACTTCGGCTGAAGATGAATGCTGCGATGAAGAGAAAGTTGTAGTTGAAGGCCAAAAGGAATTAAAGATCTCTTTCGATGATCTTGACCTTGACAAACAGGTTTTCCTGTCTTCTTTCACCTGGTCTTATGCTAATCTTTTTGAAGGAGAGCCTCAGGCTGAAACTCCTTTTTTCCATTACAAACCTCCCTTGCTCGTCTATGACATACAGTTGCTTGACGAGACTTTCCTTATTTGATATTTAACCTGATTTTTTGACCCTGCACGCCGGGGTTGCTGTGTTTGTTCACATTTAATCAATTTAATATCAAAGAATGTTTTCTAAAATAATAAGTTATTTCCTTTATAACCGGCTGGTGACAAGCCTTTTGCTAATCTTAATGATTGGTTGGGGTGTGGTCACTTCTCCCTTCGACTGGGATTTTGATCTCCTACCTCGGGATCCTGTGCCGGTAGATGCGATTCCCGATCTGGGCGAGAATCAGCAGATCGTCTTTACCGAATGGCCCGGCCGATCGCCACAGGACATTGAGGACCAGATCACCTATCCGCTCACCACCGCCTTACTCGGAATTCCGGGGGTGGAGTCTATTCGTAGTACGTCCATGTTCGGGTTTTCCAGCATCAACATCATCTTTGATGAAGATGTAGAATTCTACTGGTCCCGCACCAGGATTCTTGAAAAGCTCAACTCTCTTTCACCCGGACTTTTACCCGAAGATGCCCAACCTACTTTGGGACCCGATGCTACTGCTCTGGGCCAGGTTTTCTGGTACACGCTCGAAGGAAGGGATACAGCGGGTAATGTTACCGGCGGCTGGGACCTGCACGAAATAAGATCGGTGCAGGATTACTATGTAAAGCTCGGTTTGAGCGGAGTAGAAGGAGTCTCAGAAGTAGCTTCTGTTGGAGGATTTGTTCGTGAATATCAGGTCGATGTAGATCCCGATGCTTTAAAGGCATTTAATGTAGGCATTGACGATGTGATGATGGCGGTGAAGAACTCCAACCGCGACATTGGTGCCAAGACCATTGAAGTCAACAAAGTGGAATACCTGGTCCGTGGGCTGGGTTACATTGAATCTCTTGAAGATATAGAAAACACTGTGGTCGCGGTCAATGAGAACAAGCCGATCCTTATTTCTGATATTGGTGTTGTAACACTGGGGCCTGCCGAAAGACGCGGGATTTTAGACAAGGCCGGTGCTGAGGTCGCCGGGGGAGTGGTAGTTGCCCGTTACGGATCTAATCCGCTGGCGGTGATCAACAATGTCAAAGATAAGATTGAGGAAATCGCTCCGGGTATGCCTACAAAGATTTTGCAGGATGGAACGGTGAGTAAATTGACCGTAGTTCCGTTTTATGATCGTACGCAGTTGATACATGAAACTTTAGGAACCCTTGAAAATGCCCTTTCAGACGAGATTCTTATCAGCATCATAGTTGTTATTATTCTGGTCTTGAATCTTCGCGCTTCTATCTTAATTTCAAGTCTGCTGCCCATCGCGGTGCTCATGACCTTCATTGCCATGAGGTACTTTGGAGTGGATGCGAATGTAGTTGCGCTTTCTGGTATTGCGATTGCCATTGGGGTTATGGTCGATGTGGGAATTGTCTTCGTCGAAAATACGCTGCGACATCTCGAACTCCCTGAGAATAAAGATGTTCAGGGGTCCAAGCTTTTAAAAGTAATTCGAAACGCTACCATAGAAGTAGGTCCTGCTGTCACGACTGCACTGGCTACAACAGTAGTGAGTTTCCTTCCGGTTTTTTTCATGGAAAATGCCGAAGGTAAACTCTTCATTCCGCTGGCTTTTACCAAAACATTCGCTTTAGTAGCAGCCTTTTTGCTCGGAATCATCGTGCTGCCAATGTTGTCTTACTATTTCTTCTCTTTAAAGCTGAAAAAGGAGAAAGTGAACCGCATCTGGAACTACAGCCTTATTGCCGGCGGAATTGTCCTTGCTCTCCTCTTCGGGATGTGGCTGCCCCTGGCGCTAACGGTAATTGGAGTCTTGAGACTACTTGAACCTAAAAGCCGTGGGTTCCTTGGGAAATATTCAAAAGAAATCTCACTTTTCATTATCCTGGCCGTAACGATATTTTTCCTCACCAGGCATTGGATGCCATTGGGAGTGCGTAACCACATTATAGAAAATTACCTGTTCGTAATTGTGCTTTTAGCACTTACTCTGGTCGCGCTTTTGGCAGTCGTAAGGTTCTATGAGAACATATTGACCTGGTGTCTGGAGAACAAGAAAACTTTTTTAATGCTTCCGGTAATCACCATTTTGATCGGACTTTTGATCTGGCAGGGATTCCCAAAAATTTTCGGATTCATTGGTGACGGCGCAGAAGAAATTGGCTGGGAATTAAGGGAAACTGCAGCCTGGGAAGGTGCTTCCGAGGCATTTCCCGGCGTAGGTAAAGAATTTATGCCAACGCTGAATGAAGGAAGCTTTTTACTGATGCCTACTGCAATGCCGCACCTGGGAATTGAAGGCAGCAAGGAAGTACTTCAAAAGCTGGACATGGCGGTCACTAATATTCCGGAAGTTGAGGTTGCTGTAGGGAAACTGGGAAGGGCGGAGACTGCAATAGATCCGGCTCCAATTTCCATGTACGAGAATGTCATCAATTACAAACCCGAATATATGCTGAACGAAGATGGAGAAATGCAGCGCTTCAGGGTAGATGATGACGGAAATTTCATTCTGAAGTCAGGGGAAGCCTTTCCTCATGAAGAAGTGGTCCTTAAGAATATCACAGCTAAAGATCTGATAGCCGATGAAGACGGGGAATATTTTAGAAACTGGAGGGAGCATATCAACAGCCCCGATGATATATGGGATGAAATCGTCAGTGCCACCCGCTTTCCGGGAATTACTTCGGCTCCCAAGCTGCAGCCTATTGAAACCAGGCTTGTGATGCTTCAAACCGGAATGAGAGCTCCAATGGGGATCAAGGTTTACGGGCCTGACCTGGAGACGATCCAGAATTTTGGATTTAAACTGGAGGAGATCCTAAAACAGGTTCCTTCGGTGAAAGAGGAAGCGGTCTTTGCAGATCGAATTGTCGGTAAGCCATATCTCGAACTCGACATCAACAGACAGAATATCGCCCGTTACGGCCTCAGTATCGAAAAAGTACAGCAAACTATTGAAACTGCAATCGGCGGGATGGAGATCACCACTACCGTTGAAGGCCGGGAGCGTTATCCTGTCCGGGTGCGGTATCCACGGGAGCTAAGAAATTCGCCGGAGGAGATTGAGCAGATCCTGGTGCCAACACCTACTGGAGCGCAAATTCCGTTGGGACAGCTGGTAGAGGTGCGGTACGTAAAAGGGCCTCAAATGATTAAAAGTGAGGATACCTTTTTAGTAGGTTATGTGCTTTTCGATAAAAAAGAGGATTTTGCCGAAGTAAATGTGGTGAATGACGCACAGGATCTAATAGCTGAAAGAATTGCTACAGGAGAACTGGTAGTTCCGCCCGGGGTGAGCTTTGAGTTTTCGGGGAATTATGAGAATCAGGTACGGGCAGTCAAGAGGCTCGCTATTGTAATTCCTATTTCGCTGGTCATTATCTTCCTGCTTCTTTATTTCCAGTTTAAAACTGTAATTGCATCTACCATTCACTTTTCGGGAGTATTTGTGGCTTTTGCCGGCGGATTCATCATGATCTGGCTTTACGGGCAGCCCTGGTTTATGGACTTCAGCATTTCGGGAATGAACATGCGAGACCTGTTCCAAATGGGCACGATCAATTTAAGTGTTGCGGTTTGGGTAGGATTTATCGCCCTTTTTGGGATCGCAACAGATGACGGGGTGCTTATGGGAACATACATCCATCAGGTCTTTGAGAAGCGGGATCCACAAACAGTTCCGGCTGTAAGAGCTGCAGTGCTCGAAGCAGGTAAAAAGCGGGTAAGGCCGGCAATGATGACGACAGCGGTAACAATAATCGCCCTCTTCCCGGTACTTACTTCCACAGGAAAGGGTGCAGATATTATGGTTCCTATGGCAATACCTATTGTGGGCGGAATGGTGATACAGATCATGACCATCTTCGTAGTACCTGTTTTACAGGCTATATGGAGGGAAACCGTAGTTACAAGAAACTCAAACAAAATAACAGCAGAATGAAAGATTCTCTAAAAATATCATTTTTGACAGGTCTGTTTTTTCTTCTCTTCGGAAGCATAGAAGCTCAGACGCTGGAGGACTATCTGTTGATCGCTGCGGAAAATAATCCGCAGGTGAAGGCTGCATATTCCGAATTTGAGGCGGCCCTGCAGGAAGCACCGCAGGTGAAGAGCCTGCCCGATCCCACCCTCACCGTTTCGGCCTTTGGCCAAATGGTGGAAACTCGGCTTGGTCCGCAGGAAGCCCGGTTTTCTATCATGCAGATGTTCCCCTGGTTTGGAACTCTTGAGGCACGGGAGAATGTGGCAACTTTAATGGCCGAAGCTAAATTCCAGGCTTTCCTGGAAACCCGCAATGAGATCCTGTTGCAGGTGAGCAGTAAATACTATGAACTTTACGAGCTCGAGCAACAGCTGCAGTATCAACAGGAGAACCTGGACATACTTCAGAACTATAAGGACCTAGCGCTTTCCCGCGTGAGTGCAGGAAGCGGAGCATTGTCTGATGTTTTACAGGCAGACATCATGCGAAATGAATCCATTACAGGTTTGGACGTGATCCGGCTCAGAGAGGATGTGCTGGTCGCTCAGTTCAATGCCTTACTGGACCGTGAAAAATCTGAAGTAGTAGTGGTGCCGGATGAGGTGGAAATAGTTCCCGAAAATGCCATTTTTGACACCTTAGTGGAAGACAATCCTCAGCTGGAAGAACTGGAGAATATGGCAGCATCGGCGCGTGCACGTGAAGAACTGGCGAAGAAAGAGGGAATGCCAAATGTCGGAATTGGACTGGATTATGTAATCGTCGGGGAGAGAATGGACATGGCGGTAGAAGATAACGGTCGTGACGCGATTATGCCGATGCTTTCGGTGAGTCTGCCCATCTTCCGCGGGAAGTATAAAGCTGCGCGCAAACAGGCGGCTTTTTTGGCCGAGAGTTATGAGCAGCGAAAAGAAGGTTTGAAAAATCAACTTTCAGCAGAACTGGAGGCAGCCCTTTTTGAAGTCCGGGAGGCGCAAGCCATGCTGCAACTTTACAAGCGACAGGTAGAAAGTTCAGACCAGGTACTCAACTTATTGCTTTCCTCTTACCGAAATGCAGCTTCAGATTTTGAGGAGGTGCTACGGGTGAGGCAGGAACTTTTAAAATATCAGCTGGCGGTGGCAGGGGCAGAGGCCAATTATCTCACCGCACTGGCAAGAATCGATTATTTATCGGGTAAAACTTTAGATTATGACAGGCAGAAATAAAAATATACTCATCATAGCCGGTACACTGGTGGCAGGGATCCTGCTTGGCTGGCTCTTTTTTGGCGGCAGCGATGATGCCGAAATTCATGACCACAGCTCAGAAGTCGCGCAGGAAACTGTTTGGACCTGTTCCATGCACCCACAAATAAGGGCGACAGAACCGGGGAAATGTCCTATCTGCGGAATGGATCTTATTCCGCTGGAAAGCTCAGACGCCATGGAAAATCCCGATGCTGTGCAAATGACAGAATACGCTATGAAACTAGCCAATATCCAGACGCAGGAAGTCGGTAGCACTTCTGCAGAAAGGGAGATAGAGCTTAATGGAAAAGTAGTGGTAGACGAAAGGATCTCCTATACTCAGAGTACTCACGTGCCGGGAAGGATCGAAAGGCTGATGGTCAATTTTACGGGAGAGGAAGTCCGCAGGGGACAGGCGCTGGCAGTAGTTTATTCACCCGAATTGGTTACGGCACAGGAGGAACTTTTACAGGCCTATGCTATTCGTGAGTCGCAACCTGAACTTTTTGAAGCTGCAAAACAAAAACTGAGAAACTGGCGGATCGGGGAAAACCAGATCAACCGGATCCTCGAGAGCGGAAAGGCTACAGACCGTTTTACCATCACCGCCGATGTGAACGGGGTGGTGACAGAAAAATTAGTGGAGGTAGGAGATTATGTGGAAAGAGGAATGCCACTGTACCAGATTGCCGACCTTTCAAAAATGTGGGTTCTTTTTGACCTTTATGAGAGGACCTTAGGAATGGTTAATGTAGGAGACACAGTAGAATTTACTGTAGCTTCTATCCCGGGAGAAACCTTTACCGGGACTATTAATTTCATAGATCCCATAATTGACCGTCAAACCAGAGTGGCTACTGCGAGGGTAGAAGTTTCAAATATTGATCAAAGGCTGAAGCCGGAGATGTTTGTCTCGGGGGTAGTGACGGGAGGTGGTGACGATGAAGCAGCTTCAGGATTGACTATTCCGAGGTCGGCAGTGCTGTGGACCGGGAAGCGCAGCATCGTCTATGTGAACGAAGGCACTGCAAATAATCCTCTTTTTGTGATGAGAGAGGTGGTGCTGGGGCAACTCCTGGGATCGGCTTACGTGGTTCAGGAAGGACTGGCTGCGGGAGAAGAGATCGTGGTAAATGGAACTTTCACTGTGGATGCTGCTGCTCAACTTGCAGGAAAACCCAGTATGATGAATCCGGCCACCGCAACTTCAGCCGCAGCGCAGGTCGATGTAAGGCAGTATCTGCAGGATAGCGGGTATGACTACAGGGCGCAGGCTTCAGGAGAATTTCAGCAGCAACTGGATTTGCTCGTGAGAGATTATCTTCAGCTAAAAGATGCCCTTGTGGAGGGACAGGCAGAGGAAAGTCTGAAGTTTACAAAACAGTTTGCCAATAGCCTTCAGCAAATAACAGCAACAGGAATGGCGGGAGAAGCAGAAGCTTTTTGGCAGGAGAAGAAGAAGTTCCTTTTGCAACATTCTGAAGAAGGGCTCAACACAACTGATCTTAAAAAGCAAAGGGAGAATTTTGTTTATCTTTCTGAAGCGCTCATCAAAACCGTAGCTGCCTTTGGAACAGGTGATAAAACTATATATGTGGACTATTGTCCTATGGCGAATTCAGATAAAGGTGCGTACTGGCTGAGTGACGTGGCCGAAATAAGAAATCCTTACTACGGGGATGCCATGCTCACTTGTGGCGAAATTGTAGAACAAATTCAATAATCAATAATTATAAACAACAGAAAAATGAAAAGAACAAAAATGTCAATTATGGCCCTTGCTGGAGCATTTTTACTTGCTTCATGCGGAGAGACAAAAAAAGAAAATGAAATTGAAGACGGTGCAATGCCAATGCAAAACGAGATGCATATGGAAGAGACCGATGATCACAATATGGACAATATGAACGTGAACCTTGATGACGGTGCCCAGGGTGATCTTGCCTTCAACAACCAGAACATGGAGGCTGTCTACAACCACTATATGCACGTCAAGACCGCTTTGGTGAATACCAATGCTGAAGAAGCAAAGAGCGGAGCCCAAATGATGACTGAAGCACTACAAAATGCCGGTGGTAACGAGGAAGCTTTGAATGCGGCTCAAACTATCGCCCAGACAGATGATATCAATGTACAGAGAACCACTTTCCAGGACCTTTCTGATGCCATGGAAAATATGTTAACGGGAGAATTATCTTCAGGAGAAGTTTACAAGCAGTATTGTCCTATGGCTTTTGACGGAAAAGGAGCTTACTGGTTGTCATCTTCAGAAGAGATCCGTAACCCGTACTACGGTGACAAGATGCTGAAGTGTGGAAGCGTTCGCGATACTATCAAATAGTAGCAGGTGAAGCTTTTTATCAAAAATATGGTTTGTAACCGCTGTAATATGATGGTGAAGTCTGAACTGGAAAAGTTCGGGCTTCATCCTGTTACAGTCAAGTTGGGTATGGCCGAGATAGAAAAGGAATTAACTCCCGGAGAGAAGAAGCTTCTTAATGAGCGATTTAGTAGATTGGGGTTCGAACTTATTGACGATAAAAAGACCCGGCTCATTGAGAGCATAAAAACTACAGTTGTGGAGTTGATCCATAATTCTGATGATCTCCCAAAAATGACATTTTCGGAATTTCTTTCTGAAAAGTTCCATCAGGATTATTCGGCCCTCAGCAAACTATTTTCTGAAGTGCAGGGGGTGACCATTGAACAATACGTTATCACTCAAAAGATCGAAAAAGTCAAAGAACTTTTGGTCTATGATGAGCTTTCTCTAAGCCAAATCGCCCATCAACTGCATTATTCCAGCGTTTCCCATTTGAGCAAACAGTTCAAAAAGGTCACGGGCTTGACTCCCACCCATTTTAAGCAGGTAAAGGAAAATAAGCGCACACCGCTTGACGAACTATAGGTTTTTGTTCTTTCCTTTTTAGTGGTTAAGACTGTCCTTGAAAAACCCGATAAATATTGGGTTTTACGAATTTTTTATGAGTCTTTGCCTTGGCTTTTTCCGAACTTAGTATAAGATTAAATTTAAATCATAAACTCATGAAAGCTTATTTTAAATTAATGATGCTTTGTTTCAGTTTTATCCTGCTGCACTCCTGTCAGGACAAGGAAAAACAACAAAGCGTGGAAATCAATACTTCCGAAGAAATTAAAGAAGCAGCAAAAGAAACCCCGGATATTGCCGACCAGCATTTTATTGATGGTATGACAGGGAAAATATGGCATAACTATCTGGAGATTAAAATGGCTTTAACCAATGCAGATGCAGACGAGGTACAGGATGTGGCTCAAAGTATGATCGCCTCCTTTTCGGCAGAGCGTGCCGAGATGAAAGCTATAGCCCAGCAAATGTCTGAAACCGAGGACCTCGAGGAGCAAAGGGAATTGTTCGCGGCATTTACAGAAAAAGCGGGACCTATGTTTGAAGATGCATTATCTGGTGGTACAATTTATAAAAAGTTCTGCCCAATGGCATTTGATAATAAAGGAGCTTACTGGTATGCCGATATTGAAGAAATAAACAATCCATATTTCGGCGATAAGATGCCAGATTGTGGTTCGGTAGAAAAGACGATTAAAAAATAAAAAAGCTTAACCAATCAAAAACCAAAATAAGATGAATTCAGAAGATAAAAAACAGCATAAAATGAGTGGCAGCAATTACGGCAGGTTCTTGTTAATGCTCGGTTTGTCCTTTGTGGCTATGTATATCACGATGTATATGAACACCTATGAATGGGATCATGTTTATTTTAGTATGACCCGGTTTTATATGACTTGCCTAGGTATTTCGGCTATG
Organism: Salinimicrobium sediminilitoris; assembly: GCF_020866905.1. GTDB lineage: Bacteria > Bacteroidota > Bacteroidia > Flavobacteriales > Flavobacteriaceae > Salinimicrobium > Salinimicrobium sediminilitoris. Next base: position 37,803 of record NZ_JAIVCC010000015.1, read on the forward strand.
GCGGTGATCATGCTTTCTCTTATGCTCAAAATGTATAAAAACAAAAAAAAGAATATTGCCATTTATCTGGGTAGCCTTGTCTTATTTGTATCGGCATTAGGTTTAGTTAGAGCGCAGCGGCCTGTTATTGGGGATGTTTTGTACATGAAAGCGATGATCCCTCACCACTCGATCGCAATTTTGACCAGTAAACGCGCAGATATTGATGACCCCGAAACTAAAAAACTGGCTGAAGAAATTATAGAAGCTCAGAAAAGGGAGATCGCGCAAATGAAAAAGATAATTTACCGCCTGGAGAATGAGGAGGAATAGGAGAATCTTACCATAATTTTCCCGAATTGTATAACACATTCGGCTTCTTTCCTGCGAACTTTGGAGTCTAAAGTGAAAGAAAATGGTACATACATATAAAATAACCGGCATGACCTGCAACGGCTGTCGTGCTCATATTGAGAAGACGCTTCAGGAAGTTGACGGGGTGAAAAATGCCACTGTTGATCTTGAAAAAGGGGAAGCGGTGATCGAAATGGACCAGCATATTCCCTGGGACATCTTGGAAACAGCCCTGCAAAAAGGCGGTGGAAATTATCACATCTTCGCTCCCGGTACTGCTGAAGCAAACTCAAACTTTGCCAAAGTTGAGACAAGCATGACCCATACCTATCAGGTGACCGGCATGACCTGTAATGGCTGCCGTGCTCATGTGGAGGAAGCTCTACGGAAAGTTGACGGAGTGAAATCTGCTTCTGTAGATCTTGAAAAGGCTGAAGCGGTGATCGAAATGGATGAGCATATTCCCTGGGACATCTTGGAAACAGCCCTTCAAAAAGGAGGTGGAAATTATCACATCCTCGCTCCTGGTACTGCTGAAGCAAACTCAAACTTTGCCAAAGTTCCACAAAAAAATAGTTCGGTTTCTGATGATAATACTGCCGCTGATGATGAAAACTTTGGCAAAGTTGAGGCAAGCATGAGCCACACCTACAAGATCATAGGTATGACCTGCAACGGCTGTCGTGCTCATGTGGAAGAAACTCTCAACAATGTTCAAGGAGTAAAAAATGCAGCGGTGGATCTGGAGAAAGCCGAAGCTGTCATTGACATGGAAAAGCATATTCCGGTTGGGGTTTTCGAAGACGCCCTTCAAAAAGACGGCGGGAATTATCACATATTGGATGCTCCAAAAAATGGACAACTTGAGCAGCGTTTTGAGATCGTAGGTATGACCTGTAGCGGCTGTAGAGAACACGTGCAGGATGTGCTGCAGAAGGTGGATGGAGTCGGGAAAGCAAAAGTTGACCTGGAAAAGGCAGAGGCCTTTGTTTTCATGAATAAACCTGTGCCTGTAACTGCCTTACAGGAAGCCTTGTTGGAAGAGGCGGGTTCTTATAATATCTTCCTGGCCGGACAGGATTCCTCTGCGCCACCTAAACCCAAAAAACCACAGGGGAAAGGCACGGGAACTTATTACTGTCCCATGCACTGTGAAGGCGATAAAACCTATGACAAACCGGGAGACTGCCCTGTCTGCGGAATGGACCTGGTGGAAGAAGTGAGTTTGACCGTGCAACCAGATCAATATACCTGCCCCATGCACCCTGAAGTAGTTGAGGATGAGCCTGGAAGCTGCCCCATCTGCGGAATGGATCTCGTACGAATAGAGCCTGACCTTACCGGGGAGCAGAAAACCTATAACAAGCTGGTCAAAAAGTTTAAAATTGCCGTTGCTTTTACACTGCCCATCTTTCTTATTGCCATGGGAGAAATGATCCCCGGCAACCCAATTTATGAATGGATGAGCATGGAAGCCTGGAACTGGATACAGTTTGTGCTTTCCCTGCCGGTAGTTTTCTACGCAACCTGGATGTTCTTTGAAAGAGCCTATAGATCGGTAAGATCCTGGAACCTTAACATGTTCACCTTGATTGGGATTGGTGCGGGAGTTGCCTGGCTATTTAGTGTTTTCGGGATGGTATTTCCTGACTTCTTTCCGGCGCAATTTAAGACGCATGCGGGCACTGTGCATGTCTATTTTGAAGCCGCCACAGTAATTCTCACTTTGGTATTAATGGGACAGGTGCTGGAAGCCCGTGCGCACAGTCGTACGAATTCTGCAATCAAGGAATTGCTAAAACTGGCTCCTAACAAAGCGACTATTGTAGTTGATGGAGAAGAAAAAGTTATTGATACAGACAAGATAGAAGTCGGCGACATTCTTCGGGTGAAGCCGGGGGAGAAAATCCCTGTGGATGGAAGTATCCAAAGAGGGGAAACCAATATCGACGAATCCATGATCACGGGAGAACCTATACCGGTGGAAAAAGTTGAAGGCGATAAGGTGACTTCTGGAACCATTAACGGAAACCGCAGTTTCACCATGAAGGCTGAAAAAGTAGGAAATGAAACCCTGCTCGCCCAGATCATTAAAATGGTAAACGACGCAAGCCGCTCACAGGCACCTATTCAGAAGTTGGCGGACAGGATTTCAGGCTACTTTGTACCGGTAGTGGTGTTCATTTCCATCATAACCTTCGTTATTTGGGCGATCTATGGACCTGAACCCCAGTATGTATATGCACTCATCAACGCCATTGCTGTGTTGATCATTGCCTGTCCCTGTGCCCTGGGCCTTGCGACGCCAATGTCTGTCATGGTAGGAGTGGGAAAAGGTGCCCAGAACGGGGTGTTGATCAAGAACGCACAGTCCCTGGAGCAAATGAACAAAATTGATGTTTTGATCATCGATAAGACTGGTACCATAACTGAAGGCAAGCCTTCTGTTGAAAAAGTGGTGGCCTATGGAAGTTATTCCGAAGAAGAGGTGATCCAATTAATGGCATCGGTAAATGCCCAGAGTGAGCACCCTTTAGCTTCAGCAACGGTGAATTATGCGAAGGAACGAAAAATAGCTATTTCTGAAGCATCAGACTTTAATGCGGTTACAGGGAAAGGCGTGACCGGTTCAGCTTCAGGAAAAGAAGTTGCAATCGGAAACGAGAAACTCATGAGTCAGCTTAATGCTGAAGTTTCAGAGGAGCTTCAGAAAAAAGTAAAACAAGAGCAGGAGCAGGGCAAAACCGTTTCATACATCGCTATTGACAATGAAATTTCAGGTTATGTCACCATTACCGATCCTATTAAAAAAACAAGCCGCCAGGCCATCCAAGAACTTATGGATGATGGAGTGGAGGTGATCATGCTTACCGGTGATAATCAAACTACGGCCGCGGCTGTGGCTTCCGAACTGCATCTCACTGGCTTTAAAGCCGGAATGCTTCCGCAGAACAAACTGGAAGAGGTTGAAAAACTTCAGGCACAAGGAAAAAAAGTGGCTATGGCCGGAGATGGAATTAATGACGCACCCGCACTTGCCAAAGCCGATATCGGGATCGCTATGGGTACAGGGACCGATGTTGCCATTGAGAGCGCTGAGATCACCCTCGTAAAAGGGGATTTACACGGGGTAGTAAAAGCCAAAAAGCTGAGCTCAAAAGTGATGACCAACATCAAACAAAACCTGTTCTTTGCGTTGATCTATAATACATTGGGAGTGCCTATCGCGGCCGGAGTGCTTTACCCGTTCTTCGGACTTTTACTTTCCCCGATGATCGCGGCTTTAGCGATGAGCTTTAGTTCGGTGTCGGTGATCGCAAATGCGTTAAGATTAAGAACTGCCAAAATTGACTAGTCAAAAATGGCATTTTAGTATATAATTTTAAAACCAGGATTGAATGCAGGACTTTTGGAAAGACTGGGCAGAAGCTGCTTACACAAGTACGGGATTTTTTTGGATGGCTCTCTGGGCTTTCATTCTCGGGTATATCATTAGCAGTGGGATCCAGATCTTTGTTACCGAAAAGAAGATGGAAAAAACCATGGGAGGAAAAGACGCGAAAGGTGTGCTCCTTGGTACCTTCTTCGGCTTTATTAGCAGTTCCTGTAGCTTTTCTGCCCTTGCTTCTACTAAAAGTCTTTTTAAAAAAGGAGCAGGTTTTGTTCCTTCTATAGCTTTTCTTCTTGCCTCCACAAATCTAGTAATAGAGCTGGGGATCATCATTGCCATTTTCCTGGGTTGGCAATTTGTGGTAGGGGAGTATGTGGGAGGAATCCTGCTTATCCTCATCAGCTGGCTCATTGTAAGGCTGATTAATCCAAAGAAACTGATCAAAAAGACACGGGAGCGGCTTAAAGGAGAAGAGGATGATGATGAAGGATCAGATAAAGCCTGGAAGGAGAAGATGAAGTCTGAAACTGCCTGGGCCAAGGTGGCAAAGCAATATGCCATGGAATGGAAGATGGTGTGGAAGGATGTAACCATTGGCTTCACCATTGCCGGAATAGTAGCTGCCTTTGTGCCCGATTCTTTTTTTAGAACCCTCTTCATCAACAGCGGCCCGGAGGTTGAAAGCTATAGCTTCTTTACCATTTTAGAGCATATTATTGTCGGGCCTGTTGCTGCGTTTTTGACTTTTATTGGTTCTATGGGGAATATTCCGCTGGCGGCGCTGCTCTTCGGAAAGGGAGTGAGTTTTGCAGGAGTAATGGCTTTTATTTTCAGTGACCTGGTAGTATTTCCGGTGTTGCGGATCAATGCAAAATATTATGGCTGGAAGATGTCACTTTTTATCCTCTTTTTGCTGTTTACTGCACTTATTGGAACTTCCCTGGTTTTGCATTATTCTTTTGACCTGTTAAGTCTGCTACCCGATCCGAAAAACGTGAAGATCCTTGAATCTGAACATTTCCAGATCGACTACACTTTTTTCCTTAACCTTATATTTCTTATCCTTTCCGGAATTCTTATCTACATCGGCTTTTTTAAAAGGAAAGATGTTGACCATATGAAAGAAATGGCTCCGAAGAGTCAGGTGATGGAAAATATCATGAAGTACCTTGCCTTAATTTCTTATGTATGGCTTTTAGGGGGCTGGATTGTAAGATTATGGGTGATATAAAAAAAGAAAAGAGCCGGACGAAACATCCGGCTCTTTCATTTATTCAGAAATAGGATTTAGCTATTTGGATCCAGAATAAGACTTACTCTTTCCAAAGCGTCTTCTAAATGGTAACGGGTAAGTGTGTCTCTGCTTCGACCAATGCTGTTGCGAAGATCACGCTGAAGCTTTTTCAGTTCTCCTCGAACAACAGGGCGAATATCACTTTGTGCAACATCAACATTTGATCTTGTAACCCATGAACGGTAGCGGGCTGGAATTTCAGACTGTTCTTCGGTCATTAGATATTCCATGCGATCGATGTATGCTCTTTGAAGATTTCTTCGATAAGTGTCGATATTTTGACCTTTTCTCAATTCACTCCAAACACCAGTTCTAAGGTCCTGCATCATGTCTAGAAGTCCGTAAGCGCTGCTTCCGTTCATTTCACGGTTCTCGATCAATCTTGCCATTCTTCCGAAGTCAAGCAGGTTGTTAAGCGTTCTTTCCTGAGTATTTCTGATCCTTTCCACACTACCGTCAAATTCGATCCTGTTAAAGATCTCCTGGTCCAGTAGCCATTCCGGGGTAGAAAATAACTCATCCTGAAGGAAGTTCATTGCCTTCTTCTGCTTTTCGGGGGAAACGTGGAAATACACTGCACCTTCCTGGTCGTAGGTTTTGGTTTCCTTGATCACACCACCCACATTTGCAGCAACATGGCCCATGTAGCGGTTGTACTGTCCAAGCACCTGCTCATACATGGTTTCAAGATCATCATAATCTTTACCTTTTTCGGCAGTCCACTCGATGAGGTTTGGGATGATCCTTTTAAGGTTTTTGATCCCATACTGGCTGGCAAGAACAGCGTCATCTCCAAGATCCTCAGTTTGTGAAGTAGGGTCGATCACCCCGCTTTGCTGAGCTCCAAATCTGTAAACAGGGTCTCCTGCTTTTTCCAGGATCCATGAATCAAGAATTTCTTTCTCCTCTTGTCCTTCTTTTTCAGGAATTGGTTTATAACCCCACATGATAGAATATTTATCATATGGTCCTATGTTTGGCATTAGCGCTACATCACCATCTTCCGGCTGAGCTACATAATTGAAACGAGCGTAGTCCATTATAGATGGAGCAGTTCCATACTTTTTAGTGAATTCAGGATCTCTAAGAGATTCTACGGGATAAGCCACACTGCTTCCCATGTTGTGTGGTAGTCCAAGGGTATGTCCTACTTCGTGAGCAGAGACAAATCTTATTAGACGACCCATGATCTCATCTTTAAATTCAACTCCGCGGGCATCTTCATTAATAGCTGCAGTTTGTACAAAGAACCAGTTTCTTAAGAGGGTCATTACATTGTGGTACCAGTTAATGTCTGATTCCAGGATCTCTCCCGAACGTGGATCACTTACGTGAGGACCATTGGCATTTGGGATTGGAGAAGCCAGGTAGCGCACTACAGAGTAGCGAACATCTTCCGGGCTCCAGTCAGGATCTTCTTCTTTTGATGGAGGATCCTTTGCAATAATCGCATTTTTGAAGCCTGCAGCTTCAAACGCAACCTGCCAGTCCTCAATTCCCTGTTTGATGTATGGGATCCATTTTTTTGGAGTCGCACGATCTACGTAGTAAACGATCTGTTCCCTGGGTTCAACCAGTTCTCCTCGCTTGAATTTCTCCATATCTTCTTCCTTCACCTCTAGTCTCCAGCGGTCAAGATAGCGTACAGTTTCACTTTTTTGAGCGTCCAGTCCATAATCAGTTTGGCCTGTAGTAAACCAACCTACCCGCTCATCATAATACCTTCTTTCCATAGGAACTTCTGGGAGCAGGATCATGGAATTACTCATTTTTACTGAAATTGATCCCGTGCTTGAATTAGAAGGTGGTTCCCCTGCATTGTAAGTCTTTACGTGGCGAACTTCGATGTTCTTAGGATAGCTGCGGATGGTGTCGATATAAGAACGACTATCATCCAGGCGGCTTATTTTGTAGCTTTTGCGGCGTCCTTCAGGAAAACCTAAAGCCTGTACATCCTTTTTAAAAAGGTCGGTAACCTTGATCACTGTTGAATTGTTCACTGAGTCTTTATGAAAAGCCTCAATGTCAAAGGAGAAAAGGATAGGTTCAAAGTTGGAATTCCTTACAGCTTCATGAACCGGTAAAGAATCGGCAGCATATACATCGTGTGATACCACACGCAAAAGGACGTTCTTGTTCTTCTTTTCCCAGCGAAGCACCTGCTCATTTTGTTTTCCGCCACCAAAACCAATGCCCGATGCTGTTTGGGCGATCCTGGTAACCATAAGCATTTCACGGTTAAAAAGACTGTCTGGGATCTCGTAGTAGTAATCGTCATCAATTTGATGTACTGTGAAAAGTCCGGTGTCGGATTTTGCTTTTTTGGTGATCACCTTATCGTAGGCTTTGATCCCGTTTTTATCTTTTTCTGAAGAGTCTTTAGCGGCTGCCGTTTTCTTGTCCTTTTCAGGTTGAAATACAGCACAACTGGTTATTGAGAAAGAGAAAAAAACAATAACCAGCCGGAACATTAATCGGTTGTTCATTAATTAGAATTAATTAGTTAAGAATTGCCCAATTTATAAAAACCGATTTCGGTTGCCTAACCCAAACCTGTTAAAATAAAGTGAGGTGCATTTTGCTAATACTTGGACAGAAGAGGGAGTAAAAGGTTTAAAATGAAATAGAGAGGAATGAAAATCATGATAAAGATCATAAAAAGAAGCTGCTAAGGTTTTGTTAAAGTCTATCTTCATTCCCGTACCTTTGAAGGAAGATGAAAAACCTCTTATTCCTTATCTTTTTCGCCATTTCTGGGAATGTTTTTTCCCAGCTGGGTTTTTGTGAGGGAAGTAAAGGAGTTCCAATTTTTCATGAGGATTTTTCCTCTGGCTCCTTGCCTGCAGGAACCACAACCTATATTCCTGTGTCGGGGGATCCTTACGATGGCTTTTATACCATTTCGAGCACTATTGGGCAGCAAATTGGCGGCTGGCATTCATATTTGCCTAATACCACCATGTCCAATGGAAATGCGCTCATTGTCAATGCAGATGACAATAATGCCGGACTGTTCTTTCAAAGAGAAATTTCTGGTCTTTGTGAGGCCACAACTTATGAATTTTCTGCTTTCCTGATAAATATTTTCAATGCTTCAAGAAGTATTTGTCCTAATGGGGAAATTCCTATTAATGTAAAATTCCAGATCCTTGATCAAACAGGCAATATTGTTCTGGCTGAAGGGAGTACCGGAGATATTTATTCCTCAGTTAATCCCGTCTGGACTCAAAAAGCCCTTACCTTCAGATCTCAGGCAGGTCAGAATAAGGTGATATTAAAAATGTTTAATAACGGAGTTGGTGGCTGCGGAAATGATCTGGCAATTGATGATATTATTTTTAGATCCTGTGGCGACCTGACTGAAGTAAGTTCTCCGAATCTTTCTGAAACCTTTCTTGAAGTTTGCGAACCTGACGCTCCTGTCACAGTTGAACTTACCGCAACTCCGGATAATACAGTATATACCAGTCACGCTTTCCAGTGGCAGGAAAGTGTAGATGAGGTGAACTGGCAGGATATTGCGGGGGAAACAGGAATGAATTTTTCTGCTTCTCCCATTAGTTCGACCCGATATTACAGGGTGAAAGTGGCTGAAGATGCAGTGAATCTGGTTACTAATCTCTGCAGTTCGGTTTCTGAATCTTTTGCAGTAATTATAGTGGAAACTCCTGAAGCTCCGGTGAGTCTGGGTGATCAGGATGCTTGTGAAGGGGATCCGGTCCCATCGCTTGAGGTCGTAGTGGAGAGTGACGAATCGGTTAGGTGGTATGATAGTGCTACAGGCGGGGTGGAAGTGGCATCGGGAAGCGCTTTTGTTCCTCCTGCTGAAGGAACGTATTATGCCGAAGCTAAAAAGACGGGGTTTGATTGTAATCCCGGCCCGAGAACTCCGGTGAAACTACAAATCTTTTCAAAACCCGAGGTTGTCGATGAAGAGAGGCAACTTTGTTTAGAAAATCAAATTAAACTTGACGCCGGGGTGGGTAATTTCACATATCTATGGAATACCGGTGCCACCACCCAAAAAATATCAGTGGGTCAACCCCAGAATTATTCAGTCATAATTACCAATTCCAATGGTTGTAGTTCAACAAAGCGATTTGAAGTAAATGCAGTAGATATTGCAGGTATTGGTAATATAACTTCCGAAGGTACTTCTGTTATTATTGAACCGGCAAATGCAGGAGAGTTCCAGTATTCCCTGGACGGTAACAATTTCCAGGAATCTAATATTTTCCAAAATATTTCCGGCGGAGTTTACACTGCTTATATACGGGATAATGAAGGCTGCAACACAGTTTCTGAAGAATTCCCTCATATTGTGATGCCTCAATTTATCACTCCCAATAATGACGGAATCAATGACAGGTTTGAATTGAAAGGGATCGAATATTTCAGCAGTTCAGAGATAAGAATTTTTAACCGCTATGGAAAAATACTGGCTTCCGGAAAAGGAGAAGGATTTTACTGGGATGGAACCTTTAGTGGAAAAGATCTGCCCTCAGATGATTACTGGTTTCACCTTTCAATAGAAGGTTTTGAACCTGTTAAGGGACATTTTACTTTAAAACGTTAGGATGCGCCAAAACAAAAAAAATATACTCAAAGAATCCCCTTTTTGGATAATGATCCTCATATTTTTATTGGAAGTAAGTGTTGTAACTGCCCAGGAAATTATTCCGACCTATTCAGATTACCTCACAGATAATTTATTTCTTCTTCATCCTTCACTTGCTGGAGCAGCGGGAAGAAATCAATTGCGGATCACTGCAAGGCAGCAATGGTTTGATGCAGACGACGCACCTGGAATGCAAACTCTTACAATCAATGGGAGACTAGGAAACAAAGAAGGGATAGGAGCTATAATATTTAATGACCGTAATGGCAATTTTTCAAAATCGGGAGCCTACGGAACTTTTGCTTATCATTTGAGGCTGCCTTCCCGAGACCTTGAGTTACACAGGTTGAGTTTTGGGATAAGCGCAGGTGTGATCCAGCACCGGCTCGATCAAAGTGGCTTCACTCAGCCAGATCCTGTACTGGGGCAGGAAAAGATTTCTGTGGCTTACGCCAATATGGACGTGGGAATGTCCTACTTTAAAAAGGAACTTTATGTTCATTTTGCCGCTAAAAATCTGTTGCCGGTTAACAGAGAACTATTTAATTCTGAAAATATCGCTGTGAATCAAAGGAAGTACTTTTTGACGGCCGGTTATATTTTTTCTCCTTCTTACGACTGGTTTTTGGAACCTTCTACTATGCTACAACTGGCTGAAGATACAGGTGAAAAAGCAATTGACGCAAACCTCAAAGGCTACAGGAATTTTGATTTTGGCCAGGTTTGGGCAGGTTTATCTTACCGGCAGGGACTTGACAAAGTAGAAGAGAATAATGAAAATTTGAGATATGTCACTCCTTTTGCCGGCGTGGAGTATCGCAGTTTTCTTATTGGATACACCTATTCACAGCAGTTTAATGATGTGGTATTAAGCAACAGCGGTTTTCATCAGATCACTTTGGGTTATAATTTTGGTGCCGCACGTAAACGCTACCATTGCGGCTGCCCTGCCATAAATTAAGAAACGGTCTTAAAAGTACATCTTACGTCATTCTGAATTTATTTCAGAATCTTATTTTGGTTGAAAACAAACCAGAACCTGAAACAAGATCAGGTTGACGCAATCAAGGCTTTTAAGACCGTTTCTGTTATAGTGTCAAAAAGGGTATTTTAAAACCACTTTTCTACTTCGTCAAGCTGCAGCGCAGCAACGGGTAGTTTATTCTTTTTACGAAGACCATTCAGCTTCTGGTGGACCTGGGTGGCCTTATTTTCCTGAAGCTTGGCAACCGTTCCAAACTCGTGCATAACGGTATCTACCCATTCCTGAGGAACCCCAATTTTTATAAAATCTTCAGGTTTTGGAGTGGCAGCTCTTTTCTCCGGCTTCATTTGCGGGAAGAAAAGTACTTCCTGAATGGACTGCTTGTTGGTAAGGAACATGATCAACCTGTCCATCCCAATACCAAGGCCCGATGATGGTGGCATTCCGTACTCCAGGGCACGTAAAAAATCATTGTCAATAAACATTGCCTCATCATCACCTTTTTCAGACAGTGTTAGTTGCTCCTCAAAACGGTTTCGCTGGTCGATAGGATCGTTTAGCTCAGAATAGGCGTTAGCGATCTCTTTACCGCAAACCATGAGTTCAAATCTTTCGGTCAATTCGGGGTTTTCGCGGTGTTCTTTACAAAGCGGGCTCATTTCTTTAGGATAATCTGTAATAAATGTTGGCTGAATAAAGTTGCCTTCACATTTCTCACCAAAGATCTCATCGATAAGCTTTCCTTTACCCATGGTTTCATCTACTTCTATACCCATGCCTTTTGCAGCCTCAAAAAGTTCTTTTTCAGACTTTCCGGTAATATCGAAATCGGTGAATTTCTTGATGGCATCGGTCATCGTGATTCGGGCATACGGAGCTTTAAAGTCCACCTGATGCTTTCCGAAGGTAGCCTCTGTAGTGCCATTTACGGCTATTGCACAATGCTCCAGCAAATTCTCTGTAAACTCCATCATCCAGTTGTAGTCTTTGTAAGCTACATAGATCTCCATGGCAGTGAACTCGGGATTATGCGTACGATCCATACCTTCATTGCGGAAGTTCTTTGAGAATTCATATACTCCGTCGAAACCACCTACAATAAGACGCTTTAAGTAAAGTTCGTTCGCGATCCTTAGGTAGAGTGGAATATCCAGCGCATTGTGATGCGTGATAAACGGCCTTGCAGCTGCTCCCCCCGGAATGGATTGCAAAATGGGCGTTTCAACTTCAAAGTAACCTTTGTCGTTAAAAAAGTTACGCATCGCATTGAACAGCTTTGTCCTTTTGATAAAGATCTCTTTTACCTTTGGGTTTACAGCCAAATCGGCATAACGCTGACGGTAACGTAATTCGGGATCATTGAATTCATCAAAAATGTGACCTTCCTTATCGGTCTTTGGAAGCGGAAGAGGTTTTAAAGACTTGCTTAAAAGGGTAAAATTTTTAACCATTACCGTCTTTTCTCCTACTTGCGTCTTGAAAAGCTCTCCTTCAATTCCTATAAAATCTCCTATGTCGAGGAGTTTTTTGTAAATATCGTTGTACTTGCTTTTATCATCCCCGGTACAGATCTCATCACGGTTGAAATACACCTGAATCCTTCCGGTGGAGTCCTGAATTTCAGCAAATGAAGCTTTTCCCTGGATCCTTCTTGACATTAACCTACCGGCGATTACCACCTTCTTGTTTTCTTCAAATTCAGCTTTAATTTCCGAAGTAGTATGGTCAACGGGATAAAGAGCTGCGGGATAAGGATCAATATTTAATTTTCGCAGAGAGTCAAGTTTCTCACGACGAATGATTTCCTGTTCAGATAAATGCATGTTTTTAATTTCAAATTTCGACTGGCAAAGATACAGACTAATGGACTACCAATCAATTGTTTTTTGAGGAGGAGGCCGTTTAGAAGGTTGCGGTAAATTTTGATATCTTTGCAATACTTATGAGTCTTTGGAGAGTAATATTATCGATTCTTTTCCCACCGCTGGCTGTAATGGACAGAGGCTGTGGGTCTATTTTAATTGTTTTGATCCTTACCCTTCTGGGATGGATTCCCGGTGTGATCGCAGCTTTGATCATTTTAAATAACAAGAGGTAATACCAATCTCACTTCTCGAGCTCATATTTCAATTCTAAATATACGATTTGAATAAAAACATAAATTTTCAGGAATTAGGACTGCGGGATTACAAAGAAATTTGGAAGTACCAGGAACAACTTTTTAAGGAGATTCTGGATCAAAAAATTTCCAATCGCAGAGAAGGAACTGTAGAAGCTACAAAAAACCACCTTCTCTTTGTAGAGCATCCCCATGTTTATACCCTTGGAAAAAGCGGAGATATCTCCCATCTTTTGATCAATGAGGAGCAATTAAAACAAAAAAATGCCACTTTTTACAAGATCAACAGGGGAGGGGATATTACTTATCATGGCCCCGGACAAATAGTGGGATACCCTATTCTTGACCTTGAAAATTTCTTTTCAGATATTCACAAATATCTCAGACTTTTAGAAGAAACTATAATTCTCACGCTTGAGGAATACGGAGTAAAAGCCGGCCGCAGTAAAGGGGAAACAGGAGTGTGGTTGGATTCCGAAACTCCTTTTGCAAGGAAAATATGTGCGATGGGCGTTCGCGCCAGCCGATGGGTAACCATGCACGGTTTTGCATTTAATGTGAATGCAGATCTTGGCTATTTCGACAATATCGTTCCCTGCGGAATAAAAGGTAAAGCGGTTACTTCATTAAATGTGGAGCTTGGAGTCAAAGAAGTTCCTGTGGACGAGGTGAAACAAAAAATAAAGAAGCACTTTTCCGCCCTTTTTGAAGCGTCACTAGTTTAAGGTTCAAAGTTTGAGGTTCATGGTTTAAGGTTTTAATAGTGTGGAGTCCTAAATAGAGTTGACCATTTTTAGAAGTTGGTTATTAATCTATTCATTGTAAAATTACTAATTCCTTT